>CAWIOV010000007.1:0-115387 GCA_963837875.1 uncultured Chloroflexia bacterium | reverse complement strand
ATCTTCAGGCTGGCCTATAAGCCGCATTCTGTCCGGCGGTTGTTATACGCCTGTGCGATCATCTCTCTGTGCAGCCTACCCAGGACTCAAGTGAGGCGGGCCGCCTCTCGTCCCTGCTTGGCCTTGCTCCCGGCGGGGGTTACCTGGCCGCCCGCATTGCTGCGGACGCCGGTGGTCTCTTACACCACCTTTTCACCATGACCTTTGCACTTGGCAAAGGCTGTTTGTTTCTGTGGCCCTGATCCGGCAGGTTGCCCCGTCCCGGGGTTTCCCCGGCGTCGTGCCCTATGGAGTGCGGACTTTCCTCGACCCGGTGCGGTGCACCGGGCCGCGACCGCCCGGCCAGCCTGAAGATGAAGGTATCATACCGTCTCTGCGTGTGTGAGTCAATCAATTCCGGGGGAATGGGCAGGAAATGAGGAGAAGTAAGAAGTAAAGAGTAAGAGACGAGTGGAAATTGAGGAGATTTATCACTTTGGAAAGATGACCTATTTACACCAAGGAACAGGCGGAATATGCTTTAATGGGGAGCATTATAAAATCATCCAAATGGAGGATAAATGACCAAGAGCATTGATAATTTAAAAACCGCCTTTGCAGGCGAGAGCCAGGCGAACCGCAAGTATCTGGCCTTTGCGAAAAAAGCGGATGAAACCGGCTTTCCGCAGATCGCCAAACTTTTCAGGGCAGCGGCAGCGGCGGAGGCTGTGCATGCACAAAACCATTTGCGGGCCATGGATGGCGTGAAGGGTACGGATGAGAACCTGGAAGCCGCCATTGCCGGAGAAAATGACGAGGTGGTCTCGATGTACCCGCCCATGTTGGCGGAGGCCCAGGCAGAAGGTGATAAGCGCGCAGCCCTATCCTTTAATTATGCGTTGGAAGTTGAAAAGATCCACGAAATGCTCTACCGCAAGGCGGCCGAGTTTTTTAGGAAAGGCAAAGACATGCCTGAGACGGAGTATTATGTTTGCCCGATCTGCGGCTACACCCACGCAGGCAAGATGGAAGGCAGATGCCCGATTTGCAATACGCCGGCTGAGAAGTTCGAGAAGATCGCTTAAGGCAATTTAAAACCCATCCGTGAAAAATCTGGACAGATTCCCCGGCCTCAAGTAAAATACTGCTCTTTGTAAGTGACTTTTTTAGCATGTACCAATTTGAGATAAGCAAGCGGCTGGATGGCTGTGTGTGTTAACCGCCGTGCAAGCGGATCATTTATGGAGGAAGCAAGTGGCTAATATCAAGTCCCAAATCAAGCGTAATCGCCAGAACGACAAGCGGCGTTTGCGCAACCGCGTTTACCGCGGAACTGCCCGTATAGCGGTCAAGAATGCCCGGACTGCCATGGATGCGGGCGTGCCCGAATCGAAGACTGCTTTGCTCAGCGCGATCAGCGCGCTAGATAAGGCGGCCGAGCAGGGCGTTCTACATAAGAACAATGCGGCCCGTCGCAAGAGCCGCCTGATGAAGGCCTTCGCCAAGATGGAACCAGCCAAGGTGGAAGCTGAAGTGGCCGTGGTCGAGCCAGTAGCCGAAACCGAACCGAAGAAGGCTACCCGGCGTGGGCGGGCTGCCAAGGCCACAGAATAACCAGTCATCCCTAAGAAGACAGCTGCAAAAAAGAACGCCTAGTACGTGGCTTGCAAAAACCTTGAGCGGGAGCGCCCGGAACGATGGGCCTCCCGCTTTTTCGGCTTGACCCGAATGATATAATCTCGATAGCAGGTGAGTATGTTCGAGAACGAACAACACGCCATCGAAGCAACCATCCAAACCTTCTGCGCTGCGAATGGGATCGCACTAGCAGCACTGGAGTGGAAGCCGATCCCTTTCAGTGGGGAATGGGGCATTTCCACTTCGTTTTTTGCTACTGCGGCGGCCGAAGCGCGCGCAGGTAGAAAAGTTGTCGTGGGGCAGCGAGCCCAGGAAATCGCCGAACAAATCAGGGGTGCGCTAGGCACGGCGGCCGATATCAGCCATGTTGAGGCAGTGAAGGGGTATCTCAACCTGTATTTTGATACGGCGGAATATGCCCGGCGGGTGGTGGAGACAGTGCTTGAGCAAAAGGAGCGCTTCGGGGCCGGCCCTGCAACCGGGCAGCGCGTGATGGTGGAATTTTCCCAGCCGAATACACACAAGGCTTTTCACGTTGGACACCTGCGTTCGGCCATCCTGGGGGATGCGCTAGCGCGGATGCTGGCATTTTCCGGATATGAAGTGGTGCGCGCCAATTATCCAGGCGACATGGGCTTGCATGTGATCAAGTGGCTGTGGGCGTATTTGAAATACCACGCCGGTGAGGAGCCTGAGATCGATATCACCCAGTGGATGGGCAAGGTCTATGCAGATGCCAGCCGCCGCCTGGAAGAGAATCCCGACCTGGAAGCGGAAGTGCGGGCCGTATATGCCCGCTGGGATAAACGTGATCCTGAGATCGTGGCGCTGTGGCAGAAAACGCGCGAATGGTCGCTGGAAGGCTTTCGCCAGATGTATGCAGCGCTCGATATCCATTTTGACAAGTATTATTTCAATAGCGAGGAAGAGGAACCGGGCAAGGAAATCGTAGAGGAACTGGTTAGAAACGGCATCGCCACGGATGAGCGCCAGCAGGGTGGGGCGGTACTGGTCAAGATTGACGAGGTGTTGGGACTGACGAAAGAGCAGTACCGCACCACGGTTATCCTTCGCTCGGATGGTACCGCCCTGTATGCCACGGAAGACCTGGCGCTGATGCTGCATAAATTTCGGGATTACCCGGACCTGGCGCGCTCTGTTTACGTGGTGGATGTACGCCAGTCCTTGCATTTCACGCAGATATTCAAGATCATGGAGATTGCCGGTTATGAGCAGGCCAGGAAATGCGTCCATGTGGCCTACGAGTTGGTGACCCTGCCCGGGAATGTGGTAGTCTCCTCACGTGAGGGGACGGTGGTGCTGTTGGAGGATCTGCTGCGTGAGGCGATCGCACGGGCAAAAGAAGAAGCCCAAAAGAAAAACCCCGCCTTACAGGGGGAGCAACTCGAGAGTGTGGCGAGAGCGGTTGGACTAGGAGCTTTGAAATATCCGATCGTGGCACGCGAGAATACCAAGCTAGTGACCTTCGACTGGCAGGCCGCACTGGATTTCAATGGGCAGGCAGCCCCTTACATTCAATACGCACATGTGCGCTGCAACTCGATCTTAAAGAAGTCAAAAAGACAAGGCCAGCCATCTGAACCTGGCCCGGCAAGCTTTGCTTATGCACTGCATCCTGCCGAGATCGAATTGATTGACTTGATCTCACGTTTCCCGAGCGAAGTGCAGCGGGCGGCGGCGGAGTATAAGCCGTTGGTGATCGCCAGTATTGCCTATGACATCGCCAAAGCCTTCGCGGGTTTCTACGATGCCTGTCCGGTCGTGCAGGCCGAGCCGCAGGTTCGGGAGGCCCGGCTGCGATTGGTGGCGGCGACCAAATATACACTTGCCAATGCCTTGGCGCTTTTGGGCATCACAGCCCCAGAAGTGATGTGACGTGCTGACCGATGGTCAGCGCGAAAATCAGCGGGTGCCTGCATTTCCGCAGGATACCATAGCAGATACGGGAGCTCCGAAAAAGCGCAGGAGACTCCCCCGCCGTTGCATAGCAATGGCGCCTGCGGTGAAAAGAGGAACCAAGCTGAAATTCATCTTTTCTGTCAAGGAGTTCCCTTATGTCCCCTGTCCGTACTCTCATCATGGGCGCCGCCGGGCGCGACTTCCACAACTTCAACGTCTTCTTCCGGGACAATCCGGATTATGAAGTTGTGGCATTCACTGCGACCCAGATCCCCGACATCGAAGGCCGCACGTATCCCAAGCAACTGGCCGGGAAGATGTACCCAAAAGGTATACCCATTTACGCCGAGAGCGACCTGCTCAAGCTGATCAAGAAATTAAAGGTAGAACAGGTTATCTTTGCTTACTCGGATGTGCCGCACGAAGTGGTGATGCACAAGGCTTCGATGGTGCTGGCAGCCGGGGCGGACTTCCGCCTGATGGGTGAGAAGCTCACCCAGGTCAAATCCACCAAGCCGGTCGTCTCGGTCTGCGCCGTGCGCACAGGCTCGGGCAAGAGCCAGACCACCCGGCGCGTTGCGCTTATCCTACGTGAGATGGGTTATAAGGTGGCGGCCATCCGCCACCCCATGCCCTACGGCAACCTGGTCAAACAGGAAGTACAGCGTTTCGCCACCTACGCCGATCTGGATACCCAGGAGTGCACCATCGAGGAGCGCGAGGAATATGAACCGCACATTGACAACGGCGTAATCGTCTATGCGGGCGTAGACTATGAAAAGATCCTGCGCCAAGCCGAGCAGGAAGTGGATATCGTCCTGTGGGACGGCGGCAACAATGATTTCTCGTTCTACGTTTCAGACTTGAAGATCGTGGTGGCCGACCCGCACCGCCCCGGGCACGAGAGCAGCTACCATCCGGGTGAGGTCAATGCCCGGGATGCGGACGTTATCGTGATAAACAAGGTGGATACGGCAGACCCGCAGGCGGTTATGCGAGTGCGCGAGAACCTGCGTATGCTCAACCCGGAAGCGATCGTGATCGAGGCAGCTTCCCCGCTCTTCGTGGATAAACCATCCAAGATTGCGGGCAAGCGTGTCCTGGTGATCGAAGATGGCCCGACCCTGACGCATGGCGAGATGGCTTACGGGGCCGGTTATGTAGCGGCTAAACGCTTCGGCGCGGCCGAGATCGTGGACCCGCGCCCGTTCGCGGTCAAATCCATTGCTGCCACGTACAAGAAATACCCCAAGACCGGCCCAATCCTGCCAGCCATGGGTTACGGCGCGGCCCAGGTGAAAGACCTGGAAGCCACAATCAATAAGGCGGACGTGGACCTGGTGATCATCGGTACGCCGATCGACCTGACGCGCGTGCTAAAAATAGACAAACCCGCCTTGCGCGTGCGCTATGAATTGCAGGAAATCGGCCAGCCTACTCTGGAAGATGTTTTAAAGAAGAAGTTCGGGAAGAAGTAGTAGGAAGAAAATAGTATAGAACAATGCAACTTGGCATCCCCTTTCCTTGGTTGAGGCGAGGGGATGCTTTTTTTGTCTTGTCATTGTATTCCGGCAATCGCTACACTATAACTCCCCAAACTGTGGTATACTACCCGCCGCGCTCGAAACGGAGCACAACGTTTCAGGGAATTGTTTTGATCACTACCGAAGCATGCCCGAAGGAAACCAGGTCGGGCTTTTTTGTTGCCAGGGGCGGCGTTTCCGCGAGGAAGCCCGCGTTGCAAGACGGCAATGGGACAGGGGGACGGAGTCATCAAAACAGCCTTTTAGGTGTTATCGCGATAAGAACATAGCAGGTTAAGCGATGCCTCCCATCTGGAGGAGATTGCTTGGCTTTGCATGGTTCTTCGTAATGGCACAACTGCAATAGGAGTTTTGATGACCGAAGAATTTATCAGCCTTAACCTGCGTCCCGAGTTGATGCGGGCTGTCTCTGAGCTTGGCTATATTGAGCCCACCCCAATCCAGTCCGCCATCATCCCGCTCATGCTGGGCGGGGCAGATGTGATCGGCCAGGCGCAAACCGGCACCGGCAAGACGGCAGCCTTTGCCCTGCCCATATTGAACAATCTCAAACCCGGCCAGAAATATATCCAGGCGTTGGTGATGTGCCCGACGCGCGAACTGGCTTTGCAAGTCTCGCAGGCCTTCAGCGAGTACGGCCAGTTCTGCGACGTGCGCGTCCTGGCAGTCTACGGCGGCCAACCCTATGGTCCACAGATCACCCGGCTTAACAAAGGCGTGGACGTAGTAGTCGGCACCCCTGGGCGCATGTTGGACCTGCTGGAACGCAACTGTCTCAACCTGAGCCGCGTCCAGAGCGTGGTGCTCGATGAAGCCGACGAAATGCTATCGATGGGCTTCATCGACGACATCGAAACCATCCTGGCCGGAACCCCGCCTGAGCGCCAAACCGCGCTTTTCTCCGCCACCCTGCCCACCCCCATCCGCCGCCTGGCGGACCATTACATGCACAACCCGCAGTCAGTCACCATCCAGCGCGAGCAGGTGACGGTAGCTGCCATCCAGCAGCGCTGTTATATTGTCAATGGGAAGGACAAGCTAGCCGCCCTGACCCGCATTTTCGAGATGGAAGAGGTCACCAGTGCCCTGATCTTTGTGCGCACACGCGCCGCCACCGGGGAACTGGCCAACGCGCTGACCACGCGTGGATTTGCCGCCGAAGCCTTGAACGGCGACCTGAACCAGGATGCGCGTGAACGGACACTGGGCCGCTTCCGGAATGCCCAGATCAAAGTATTGGTAGCCACGGATGTGGCGGCGCGCGGTCTGGATATTGATGATATTTCGCACGTTTTCAACTTCGACCTGCCGGATGACCCCGAACTGTACGTCCACCGCATTGGACGGACGGGCCGGGCCGGGAAAACCGGCATTGCCATTTCCCTGGTCGCGCCGCCTGAAAAGCGTCTTTTACGCCAGGTGGAGGCCTTTACCCACCAATCTATTAAACGGGTTGAGCTGCCGAGCGAGGATGACATCCTGGTCCACCGTGAGGAACGACTGATGAACTTGGTGAAGGTCTGGCTGCAACGCGGTCGCTGCAAGCGCGAGCGGGAACTGGTCGAAAGCCTGGTTGCGGCCGGGTATGACCCGCTCGAGGTTGCCGCAGTTACGCTGAAAATGGCGCGCGGCGAGGAAAAGCAGCGTTCGATTGCCCCAATCAGCATCGTGGCGGATCCTCGTTCCGAGCGACCCGCCCGGGAGCGGAATGGACGAGGACAGGCACGCGGTTCCTACCGGACCGGAGGCCGTTTTGAAGAACCTGGCAACCAATCACACGAAAGCGGGATGGTGCGCCTGATGCTCAATATGGGCAAAAAACACGGCATCCGCCCGAACGACATTGTTGGGACGATCGCCTATCATGCTGACATCCCGGGTTCAGCCATCGGCAAGATCTTCATCCAGGAAAAACATTCCCTGGTGGATGTGCCGGAGACATTGGCGGAGCAAGTGCTGGCGAAAACCGGAGATTATCGCATCCGCCAGCAGCCGGTCGACGTAAAACTGGCCTGATAAGGAAAGCAGGAACAAAAAAAAGAGAGTAGCGCCGCGACTCTTTCTTTAATCCCCTTTATCAATCAATGCCCTTGTCCCCGAAGCGGTTATGGTGGCTGAAATCTTCGATATCCCGGCGCACTCGCAAATAATGCGACGGCGATGCAGCCGCATAGCCCAGGCGGGCGGTGAAGGCAATTTTGAGAGGCTCGGGAATCGCCAGGATATGCTTGACCTCTTTTTCAGCCAGGCCATTGGCCAGAGCACTGATGATTTGAAAATCTATGCCCAACGAATTGGCCTCCAACCAGAGGTTCTCCATCATGCAGCCCAGGCTGAGGATGCCCAAGAAATCCCCCTCCGAGGCGGGGGCCCTTTTTGTGGGATCGTAAAGCACAATCAGCAGGGTCGGGCAGACCGGGAAAGGACGTGAGCGCCCTTCTTCAGCAACCGGCTTGACTCCGGGCGTCCTCCAGGAAGGAGGAAACATGGTTCCGAGCAGGCCGACTTTCTTCTGAAGCAGTTCTTCTTCTGAGAAAGACAGTTGCTGGTAATTTTCCTGGATGAAGACCTCGGAGAGCGGGCTTTTGATGTTGCCGATGTCTTCCAAAACCTTTTTATCATCCACGATGACGATATCGAAATTCTGCATATTGTGGGCGGTGGGGGCCCAGCGGCCGGCTTCCAAGATCTGGCGCAAGTCTTGTTTGGCAACCGGTTGTTCCGGGTCGAAGGGCATCCGGGTAGAATGCCTTTCCTGGATGAGTTTTAAGATATCCTGCATAAAAGCCTCCTTCCTAGGGTGGAGAGATTTGAAAAAATTCAAGCATTCCCATCCATCTTTAGCACGGACCGGAAATGCATTATTGCTGAAACCTTTTTTTCAAAGGCCAGGGCAGCCTGTTCCAACGGGAAAACTTCGACCAAGGGAACGATCCCCGCGATCACGCTGAACTGGAGCGTTTCCTCGGAGGAATTGCGGGCGGGACAGCCAGTCCAGCCTGTCACCGAACGCCGGTTCCCTAACAACTGCCAAGAGGAAATTTGCACCGGCTCGTTTGACCAGGTGACAATGATATCCTGGCCGTCCGTGGCAAGGGCGTTTATCAACGCGGAAACCGCCTTGCTGTTGGGCGCAATCGCCAGGACGAGGTGCGCCCCGCCTAGTTTCTTTAATTCCGCGCCAGTATCGGTGGCTTCTGCATCAATATAGGCAAACGCTCCCAATTGATAAGCGAACGCTTCTTTAACCTTTAATTTTCTTAAGAGATAAGGCCGAACAAAAAAGTGTCCGGCCTCGGGATTTTGGATTAAATCATCAACATACTGATTTATGATCAGGCTCTACGAACTTGTTTTGGTGGGAATGTATTCCATCAACCGATGGGCCATCTTGCTGACAGTCATCGAGTGCAACCAGATGCGGCCCGGTCCCGTGAGCGTGGCCAGGAAGAGACCTTCTCCACCAGCCAAGATGTTTGCGATGCCCTTGACCATCTGGATGTCAAAAGAGACGCTCGCCTCGAACATGGCCACATGGCCCGGCTCGACTCGCATAACCTCGCCGGCTTTCAAATTGTATTCCACCGCATCCCCGTCGAGTTCGGCATAGGTAATGCCCGGCCCGGTTAATTTCTGCAGGATGAAGCCTTCCCCACCGAAGAAGCCTGCTCCCAGCTTGCGGGTGAAGAAAACATCCAGCCCGACGCTCTTCTCAGCGCACAGGAAGGCATGCTTGTGCATGATGACTGATTGCCCTGCATCCAGCTCGACTGGCAGAATCTTGCCCGGAAAATCCGTGCTGAATGCAGCCTGCCCAGCCGTGCCGGTCGCAGCGAAATCAATGACGAATACAGTAGCCCCGGAGACAGCGCGCTTGAGCATGCCGCCCAGTCCGCCGCCGGTCTTCGTGCTCATATTTACCGTGTTGGTCATCCACGACATGGCGCCGGCATCCGAATAAACGACCTGGTTGGGTTGCAATTCCACGACCAGCGTTTGTTGCACTGTTCCCAGGATATGGTACTTCAAACCACTCTTAGATTGTGCGCTTACCTCTGGGATGGTTGGAAGATCAGGAATACTCATAATTGTTCTCCTTTGGACGCAAGGTGCTGCCAGTCTAGCAGCGTATAAGGGACCTTGTAAAATAATTGTAGCATAACATCTACCGATTTGCTGAAACGGTTTGGTTTTTTTCCCAGCTACAAGTTTTACTCGACTTTTGCAGCGTCTGAAAAAGCGAATTGGTTACCATTTAAAAAACAGCCCCATCCGGTAAAAGGACGGGGCTGAACTTTTCCCTATTCTCTAGAACAACTTCAACACGGCTCCACTGGCCCAGGTGAAGAGCGCCATCGGCAGGAAGGACAGGATAACGGTTGCCAGGGCGGTCAAGCCCCAAGTGAAGTCCAGCCAAAATTCGGAGGTTGTCTCCGGCACGCCGTCTTTCATGTACATCATCACGATCACGCGCAGGTAGTAGTAGGCCGAGATGAGCGAGGCCAGCACACCGATGACTGCCAACCCGATGAAGCCGCCCTGGATGGCCGTACGGAACAGGTAAAACTTGCCCACCAATCCCAGCGTGGGCGGCATACCCGTCAGCGAGAGCATGAAGATCGTCATGGCGGCTGCCAGCAACGGGCGCTTGCGTCCCAAGCCGGCATAGTCGGCGATCTCCAGGCCTTTGCCAGAGGGCTTTTCCAGTGCAATGACAACCGCCCAAGTGCCGAAGGATGTGATGGCATAGGTTACCAGGTAAAAGAGCGCGGAGGCGACCGCGTCCCCGGCCACCTGCGGCTGACCATAGGCTGTCAGCGCCATCAGGATATAGCCGGCGTGGGCAATGCTCGAATATGCCAACATGCGCTTGATGTTGGTCTGAGAGATGGCTAGCAGGTTGCCGACCAGCATGGTCAGCGCGGCCAGGCCCCACAGCACCGGCACCATGTTCACGTGGATGGCCGGAAAGGCCGTCACGAAGATACGCAGCAAGGCGGCAAAGCCGGCTGCCTTGGCGCCGACCGCCATGAAACTTGTTACGGGGGTGGGCGCGCCTTGGTAGACATCCGGTGTCCACATGTGGAAGGGAACGGCCGCAACCTTGAAGCCAAAGCCGACCAGGATGAGCGCCGCGCCAACTCCCAGCAAGGGTAGGTTCAGTGCAGGAACGGAGCCAGCGCCAGCGGCGGCCGAAACGATCTCTGCCAGCCGCGTGGTACCACTGGCTCCGAAAACCAGGGCAATGCCGTAGACGACGAACCCGGTCGAGAATGCACCGAGCAGGAAGTACTTGAGGCCGGCTTCCTCCGAGTCCAAGTGTGGGCGGGCGAAGGCGGAAAGAACATAGAGCGGGATGGAGAGGAGTTCCAACGCCAGGAAAATGACGATCAGGTCAGCCGCCTGGGCCATCAGCATCATCCCCGCCACGCTAAAGAGCAGCAGAACATAGTATTCCCCCCGTTCGAGGCCCATGCGCTTCAAGTATCCATAGGCCAGGGCAACGCCGAGCAAGCCGGTCCCCAGGAAGAGCATGTCCAGAAAGGAGGAAAAACCATCCAGCACCACCATCCCGCTGAAAGCGGATATAACCTGTCCGGCGTAGATGCCGGTCAATCCCATGGTCACGCCCAGCCCGACAACAGCCAGCAGGGCCGTCCAACCTTTGCGCCCCTTTGGGATGAACAAATCCACCAGCAGGAGCGCACAAGCCCAGACGATCAGGAAGATGAGCGGAAGAAGCGTTTTCAGGTCAGAATATGTCATAGTCGCTCTTTCGAGCGATCAGCAATCAGCTGTCAGCTGTCAGCGGGGGCTGAAAGCTGGGTGCTGAGGGCTGACCGCTAGTGTATTACCGCCGCGAGCAGTTTGCTTACCGCCGGGGCCATCAGGTCAAAGAACGGCTTGGGGTACAGGCCGATCCAAAAGATGAAGACCAGCAGTGGGACAGTCGTGACAATCTCGCGCGCATTCAGGTCACGCAAGGCATGCCCGTGCTTCTTAACTTCTTCCACGATGGAGCCTTCAGGTCCGAGGAAGATCTTCTGGAACATATACAGGATGTAAACGGCGGCCATGATGACTCCCAAGGCGGCCACCCCGGCGAACCAGGGGGAGCCAATGGCCTTGGAGCCAAAAGCGCCCAGCAGTATGGTGAACTCACCGACGAATCCGTTCAGGCCGGGCAGGCCCATCGAAGACATGGAAACGATCAACATGAAGACGGCGAAGACCGGCATGAGCTTCCACAGGCCACCGTAAACGCTGAACTCACGCGTATGAGTTTGTTCATAAACCATGCCGACCAGGAGAAACAACGCACCCGTGCTGAGACCGTGGTTAATCGATCTGCAGGATGCCACCTTCCACGCCCTGGGCATTTAGTGCGAACAAGCCGAGCATGACGAAACCCAGGTGGCTGACGGAGGAGTAGGCGACCAGTTTCTTGATATCTTTTTGAGCGTAAGAAACGGCTGCGCCATAGATGATGCCAATGACTGCCAGCAAAGCCATCCACGGGGCGGCCTTGACGGCCGCATCCGGAAAGAGCGGGATATTGAAGCGGAGAAAGCCGTACGTGCCCATTTTCAGCAGGACACCTGCCAGGATGATGGAACCGGCTGTGGGGGCTTCCACATGTGCATCCGGCAGCCAGGAATGGAGCGGCCACATAGGGACTTTGATGGCAAAAGCCGCTGCGAAAGCGATGAACAGCCAGAGCTGTGTGTGGGGATCAATGCCGCCCTTAGCCATCAGTGCAGGCACCGAGAAGGTGCCCTGGTGGATGCCGAGCCACAGGATGGCCAACAGCATCAGGATCGAGCCAGCCATGGTGTATAGGAAGAACTTGATGGCGGCATAGATACGGCGCGGACCACCCCAAATGCCGATCAGGAAGTACATTGGGACAAGCGTGAATTCCCAGAAGATGTAGAACAGGAACAGGTCCTGCGCCATGAAGACACCAAGCATGCCCACTTCCAACAGGAGGAAGAACAGCATAAAGTCCTTGACGCGCTCCTCGACTGCCGTCCAGGTTGACAGGATGGCAATGGGGGTCAGGAAGGTTGTCAGGAGAACGAGCAGGATGGACAACCCATCCACGCCGACAGCGTAGGAGATGTTCCAGCCGGCCACCTGGATCCAGGGCAGGGTCAGGGTCATGTGCAGGTCCCCCGGTGCGACTACCTCGGCGGCACGGAACAGGACCAGCATCCAGATGGACAGGCCGAAGGTCACCAAGGTGGTCGCCAGCGCGGTCCAGCGCAGCAGGTTCTTCCTCTCAGCGGGCAGGAAAAGCAAAACCAGCACGCCCACCAGCGGGAAGAAAATCACGATGTTCAGAGGATTGGTGATAAAGTCCATATTTTCTCCTGTCAGGTCAAACGGCGCATGTCACAGGCCAGACATTGGGCATTTTGACCTTTGACATTATTTAAGCAAGAGATAGCCGAGAATAACGACAACACCGAATAGAACTGCCAACGCATACGAACGCACAAAGCCATTCTGCAGGCGGCGCAGGCTGGCAGAAGCGCGCCGGGTAAGGCTGCCCAGGCCGTTAGCGATGGCGTCAATAAATTGCTGGTCAACGCGCAGGTCCAGAACAGTCTTAGAGACAAAGTTATACGTCCCGGCGATGACCTTCTCATGGAACCAATCGTGCCAGAAGCGCCCATCGATCACGTCTGCCAGGAAGCGGGAGGTGGCGGTGTAGGGCTTAAGTATCACAGCCGCATAAAACTCATCCACGAACCACTTGTTTTCCATGCCGGTGAAGAAAAAGCCAAGCGACCGTTTGAGTGGATCCTTCTGACCGGTTTCGAGCGGCTTGCGCCCATAGATCAGCCAGGAGATGTAGATGGCTGCCAGCGCCAAGACCAGGGATATCAGAGCCACCCACGGATTCAGCCCTCCCCAGGATACTTGCAGCCAGGGTGCTACTGCGGCCTCGTTTTCGGCGGCCTGTATGGTATGCCCCAGCCAGCCCTCCAGCGTATTAATACCCGGAAAGTTGAGCAGCCCGCCGAGCACCGAAAGAGCTGCCAGCACCATCAGGGGCACAGTCATCACCTTCGGGCTTTCCTCGGCTTGTTCGGCCGCGGCGTGACGGGGTGTGCCAAAAAAGACCATCCAGATCTGCCGGCCCATATAGAAGGCGGTCAGGAACGCCGCCAGGATAAGCAGCGCAAAAACCACCGGGAAGTTCTTCATCGCTTCCAGCAGGATCTCATCCTTAGACCAGAAACCAGCAAATGGGAAGATGCCCGCCAGCGCCAATGCGCCGATGATATACAACCAGAACGTGACCGGCATCTGCTTGCGCAGGCCGCCCATGTTGCGCATGTCGCCCGGGTCGAAGACTTCTTCATGCTGATCAGCGTGGCTAGCGTGAGCAAGGTGATGGTGCCCGCGCTCCATGCCGAGGATGACCGAACCGGCCGAAAGGAAGAGCAGCGCCTTGAAGAAGGCGTGCATGATCAGGTGGAACATGCCTGCCACGTATGCACCCATGCCGACCGCCGCCACCATGAAGCCCAACTGTGAGATGGTCGAATAGGCCAGGACCTTCTTGATGTCATATTGCCCGACGGCAATCGTGGCGGCGAAAAGCGCAGTGACCGCGCCGACCAGCGCGACAACATACTGGGCGTTCGGGACAAGTGAATAGAGCGGCCAGGAACGCGCCACCAAATAGACACCCGCCGTGACCATAGTGGCCGCATGGATAAGGGCTGAGACCGGGGTCGGACCGGCCATGGCATCCGGCAGCCAGACATACAACGGGATCTGGGCGGATTTGCCTGCGACGCCAATCAGCAGGAATAGGGTGATGAACATGATCACGCCTGGCGTAGCGGCGGCAATCTGGGGAGCTTTTGCGAAAACATCCCCAAATTGGAGACTGCCGAAGGCCCAGAACATGGTGAATGCCGCCAATAGGAAGCCAAAATCGCCGACGCGGTTGACGATCATGGCCTTTTTGGCAGCGTTCGAGTTGGCCCAGGAAGGCCGCCCTAGCGTATCCATTTCATACCAGAAGCCGATCAGCAGGAACGAGCACAGACCCACACCCTCCCAGCCGACGAACAGCATCAGGTACGAGTCCCCGCTGACCAGTATCATCATCATGGCGATGAACAGGTTCAGGAAGACGAAGAAGCGGCGGTAGCGGGCAACATCGTGCTTGAAGCGTACGTCTTCGTGCATGTATCCGATGGCATAGATGTGAATGAGCGTGCCCACGCCGGAGACGACCAGCATCATCGTAACCGAAAGGGTATCCACGCGAAAGTGCCAGGGAACGTTGAACGTACCTATGTGGATCCAATCGGCGAACGGGATAACTTGCGCAACCCCGCCGTTGGTCCACAGGGTAACGCCCAACAGCACTGAGACAACAAAAGCCAGCCCGGCAGCAGTACTTGCCACCGCACCGATGGCTTTTTCACCCATCTTGCCGCCGAAAATAATATTGACCAGCAGGCCAAGGATGGGTAGGAAGACAATCAGGGGAACCAGCGTGAACAGTGTCGGCATAGTGTTATCCTTTCAGGCTGCTCATCTGATCCACGTCGATGCTATGCTTGGAACGGAAGATGGCCACAATCAACGCCAGGCCAACCGCCACTTCCGCGGCAGAGACCGTCATCACGAAGAAGACGAACAACTGCCCGCTGAGGACAGGGTGGCCACTGGCCAGTTCGAAGGAGCGGGCAAAGGCCACGAAAGCCAGGTTGGCCGCGTTCAGCATCAACTCGACCGACATGAAGATAATGATGGCATTGCGCCTGACCAGCACGCCCAGTGCGCCCAGCGCAAACAAAATGACTGAAACTGTCAGAAAGCCGGAGAGAGGAATTCCACCGAGTTCACCCATCAGCCCTGCTCTCCTTTCACCTGTTTGGTCAGGACAATCGCCCCCACCATCGCCACCAGCAGCAGGATGGAGGTGACTTCAAAAGGCAGGAGATATTGGTTGAATAATGCAAGGCCGAGGTTTTGGAGCGTTGCCGTGGTGTTGAGATCCGCGCCAGGTGCGGAAATCATTGCAGTGGTGCGCAGGCGCTGGAAGAGCAGGAAGCCGGCCTCGACTAATAGGAGCGCGGCCAGGCCAATCGCCAGCGGACGCTGCCAGGGCAGCACCTGGCCTTTGGGGAGTTTCTCGGCACCCAGCAGCATGATCACGAACAGGAACAGCACCATAATGGCACCGGCATAGACAGTTACCTGCACCAGGGCGATAAAGGGCGCACCCAGAAGCAAATAAAAAACCGCCACTGTGGCGAAGTTCAAAACGAGGAACAGGGCGGCGTAAACCGAGTTCCGGCTGAGCAGCAGCCCGGCGGCAGTGGCAACCGCGGTAACTGCCAGCACATAGAAGAGGATGAGTGTCAAGTTCATAGGCTTCTCAATCCTTGGGATCTTTCATTTCAGGAACCGAGCGGGTAAATTTTCCCGGTTCGGTTTTTTGTGGAGTAGGCTGTCCCCCTGCCGGGACAGGTTCGATCAGCATTTCCTTCGGATAAATGGCCTGGCGGCGGTCGGTGAAGGTCAGTTCGTACTGGTCGCCCAGGGTGATGGCCTCGGTCGGGCAGGCATCTTCGCAAAAGCCGCAGTAAATGCAGCGCAGCATGTTGATCTGGTAAGTACTGGCGTAGCGTTCGCCAGGCGAGAAGCGTTTTTCATCGGTGTTCTCGGCCGATTCAACGAAGATGGCATCCGAAGGACAGGCCGCTGCACACAGCGAACAGCCGATGCACTTTTCCAGTCCGTTCTCGTACCGGTGCAGCACATGCCGCCCGCGGAAGCGCGCTTTGACCGGTTTCTTGTGCTCCGGATACTGGACCGTCACGGGCTTTTCGAACATAAACCGGAGCGTTGTCCACAGGCCGCGCACCAGTTCGATCAAAGGTTCAAGCACGCGCATATTCTTTTCTCCTCAACATGCGGGACACCAGCGCAATTGCCAAACCACCTACCAGTAAAGAAGCCAACGGGATGCCCCAGTAATAGAAACCCATGCTGACCTGCTGTCCGAGTAAAATACCGCAGGCGGTTATGAAGATGAGCATGAGCGAGAGCGGCAGCAGCACCTTCCAGCCGAAAGCCATCAGCCGGTCGTAACGGATGCGCGGGAAGGTTGCTCGCACCCAGATCATCCCAAAGAGCAGGACGAAAATCTTCAGGAAGATGTAGACCGGACCCAGCCAGGGCGTCCGATCCACGCTCAAGACAGTATTCGATAGGAAAGGGAATTCGCGGTAACCGCCGAAGAAGAGGGTTGCCCCGATGGAGCAGATGGCGATCATCTTGTCGTATTCGGCCATGAACAGCAAGGCGAACTTCATGCCGGAGTACTCGGTATGGTATCCGGCGGTCAGTTCCTGTTCGGCTTCGGGCATATCGAAGGGTGCGCGGTTTACCTCGGCCAGGGTGGCAATCAGAAAGATGACCGTCCCAACCGGCTGAAGAACCACAAACCAGACGGATTTCTGCATATTGACGATCTCGGTCATCTGGGCCGAACCAGCCAGCAGGATCACGCCGACAAACGAGAGGCCAAGGGCGATCTCGTAACTGATCATCTGCGCGGTGGAGCGTAGCCCGCCCATCATGGCGTACTTGTTGTTGGAGGACCAGCCAGCCAGCACAATCCCGTAGACTGCAATGGAAGCCACCGACATGATATACAAAACACCCACATTGATATCGGCAATGTAGAGGGTGAGGTTATACCCAAAAATGTGCAGGGTGGGTCCCCAGGGCACCACAGCAGTGATGACGAGTGCCGGAACCAGCGTCACGACTGGAGCCAGGAAGAAAAGCAACTTGTCGGCTTTGGCCGGCATCAGTTCTTCCTTGAAGATCAATTTGACGGCATCAGCGATGGGTTGCAGAATTCCCCACGGACCTGCACGGTTGGGGCCAACGCGCATCTGCATCCAAGCCAGTACCTTGCGCTCATAGAGCGTTAGGTAGGCAAAGCCGCCAAGCAGGAGTAATACCAAGACAGTTGCTTTGACGATCCACTCAATTATAAGAGCCCATGTCATTGAGAACCTTCCTATTGCAACTCATGTTTCAAGTTCCATGTTTCATGGATACTTCAGAAGACAGAAAGTAATACCATTAAGCTATCAAAGATCAGCAGCCAACGGCAATACGACCGGCGCGGTGATGGGAATGCCGGAACTGCGCGGTACCAGAACGACACCAACCGGCACGGTTTCATCCAACACGGCCTTTGCTTCTACACCGTTGACCTTTAGCAGATCGCCGGGCTGGAGGCCAAGAGATTTGACAGATTCAGGGTGCAGGATGACGGAAGCCGGGCCGATATGCGGTTGGAGCAGTTGCGAGGTTGCCACCGTGATGCCACGGTCGTAGATGTGCGTAACCGGGACGGCCAGCCACTGGTTTTCATTCGGGCGTAGCCATTCTCTGCCCGTCAGGGTGGATTGGGCGGGAGCGAGAATTGTCAGTGCCAATTGCACGCCCAATCCCTGCCTGTTTTCATAGGTTGTGCCGCCGTAATACAAGTCGCCACGCCCAACGATGGGCCACTGCGGAGCCACTTCGGCCAGCTTAAGGTAAGAGATACCTGAGAATGCCTTGACCGAGGATGCCAGTCGGTCCATCACCAATGCAGCGGAACGGCCTTCGATTTCGAGGCCGAGTCCAGCGGCAACCTGGGCAATGATGGCAAAATCGGGACGTGCCTCCGGGCGCGGCGGGACGGCCGGATAGAAGCGCTGAACGCGCCGTTCGCCGGACGTGAAGGAACCATCCCGTTCGGTATACGCCTGGGCGGGCAGGACAACGTCCGCCAGCTTGGCAGTTTCCGTTAGGAACAGTTCCTGGACGATAACAGTTTTGGCGCTCTTAAGCGCTCCCGCCAACGCGGGATCGTCGCCAGCAGGGTCGGCTGCCACAATATAGACGATCTTGCCTTTCAGGGTTTCAACCAGATCAGAGGCGGGCTGGAAACCCAACTCCCAGGCAGCCTGATCATTGGCATGCGGCCAGACACCGATCAGGCCATTGTTCGGCTTGCCGGCACGGGCTTTGACCAGTTCTGCACAGGCTGCCGCGAGGGTAGATGAACCGTCCAGCCCCAAGCCATCCGAACCATACAGGACTACCAGGTTTTCTGCGCCGGTAATCGCCTCACCGATCTTGGGCTTGTTCGTAAGAGCATTGACGGTTTCCACCTCATCGCCGTACGCATACCGGACAACGAATTTCGCGGATCGTTCCAGTTTCGTTGCGCGCGCATTGACAACAATAAGCGTGGCACCGCGTTTGGCGGCCTGCTGGATGCGCAAATGCCAGATCGGTGCCTCATTGTACAGGTCGGAGGCTACAACCAGGATGGTAGTTCCCGGACCCATGGCGGAGAAATTCGTACCTGCTGAGACGCCATAGGAAGTTGTGTGCTCCCCGCCGCCCATGGATGTGTACAACAGGGCTTGCCCGCCCAAGCCATCTGCCATCTGCTTCAGGTTAAACAGGTCTTCGTTGCTCAAGCGCCCGCCCGCCAAAACGACCACTTCTCCCTTATTACCGAGTACCTTATTGCCGGTTTCTTCTATGGCGTTTTTCCAGGAAGTCGTTTCGAGCTTTCCATTCGTTTTCACCAGTGGTTGAGTAAGGCGCTGCTCGCTCTCGGTGAAGTGATAACCAAAACGTCCCTTGTCGCAGATCCAGATCTCGTTGATCTGTTCATTCTGGCGCGGCATGACCCGCTTGATGGCGATCCTGCCGTCCGCCATAGCCTCGCGGCGGGTATTGAAGGTAATGTTGCAACCCACCGGGCAGTGTGCACACAGCGAGGCTGCCGCTTTCAACTCCCAAGGGCGTGCCCCAAAGCGGAAGTCCGAAGTGGTCAGCGCGCCGACCGGGCAAATGTCGCTGGTGTTGCCGGAAAAGACCGAGTCAAAGCCCGGCTCGGAGTTGGTGAAGATATCGGTAGCACGCCCGCGTTGGTAGAAGCCCAGCACCGAGTCGCCAGCAATTTCATCCTGGAAGCGGATGCAGCGGGCGCATTGGATGCAGCGTTCACGGTCAAGCCAGATCAGGTCGCCCAGTGGTACATGCTTGGCAGCATGATTTTTCTCAGCATAGATAAAGCGGCTCTGCGGGGAAGCATGTGCCATGGTCAGGTTCTGGAGTGGGCACTCGCCGCCCTTATCGCAAACCGGGCAATCCAGTGGGTGCGAGGTAAGCAGGAACTCGAGGATTTCCTTCTGGGCGGCACTGGCCTTTTCGGACTGGCTCATTACCTGCATCCCTGCAGAAACCGGTGTGGAGCAGGCGGTTTCTAGTTTGGGCCCAAATTGGATCTTTGGCTGGCCGCCTTCCATCACAGGCTGGCCGGTGGCGCGATCGATCACCGGGCGCCCGACTTCGACCAAACACTGACGGCACATGCCGACCGGCTCCATCTTGGGATGAAAACAGAAAACCGGGATGTCAATGCCGATCTGCTTGGCAGCGTTCACGATCAGGGTGCCTTCTGGCACGCTCACTTGCACGCCATCTATGCTCAATGTGACTTGTTTCGCCATAAATACTCCGTCGTAAAACGAAATCCGTAATTGCGTTTTACGCTTACCTTTTTATTTCAAAGTCGGCCGGGAAGCGCTCAATGGCGGTTGTCACTGCCATGGTGGAAAACTCGCCCAGCGGGCACAGGCACTTGTTCTGCATCTGTTTGGCAACCGTGCACAAAAGGTGGGTATTGGCTTCCACAGCCTCGCCGCGCTCGATGCGCTCGATCAGGTGCAACATCCAGTAGGTACCATCCCGGCAGGGGGTGCACTTACCGCAGGATTCATGATTGAAAAAATGGATGGTCTTGTTGATTACCCAACCCACATCCACACTGTCGTTGATGACGATCACAGAGGCGGAGCCAAGGTCCGCGCCGAGTGTGCGCACCGAGGCATAGTCCATGGGAGTATCGAGAGCCTTGTCATCCGCCACGATCATGGCGGACGAAGCCCCGGCTGACATGATGGCCTTGACCGGGCGATCCTCCGTCACGCCGCCGCCGTATTTATATATTAGCTCACGGTAGGTGGTGCCGAAAGGCAGTTCGTAGTTACCGGGCTTGTTAACGTGGCCGGAGAGAGAGAGATCTTGACCCCGGCGCTGTCGGCCGTGCCCAGCGATTTATACCAATCCGCACCTTTTTCGATAATCAAAGGGAGGTTGGTGAGTGTCTCTACATTATTGACCACGGTCGGCTTACCGTACAGGCCGTAGACCGCCGGGAAAGGCGGGCGGATGCGCGGCTGGCCGCGTTTGCCTTCGATGGATTCGAGCAGGGCGGTTTCCTCGCCGCAGATGTAAGCGCCGGCTCCCAGGTGGGTGTAAATGTGCAATGAGTACTGCGTGCCGAAGAGTTTGTCGCCCAAGAAACCGGCTTGCTCCATCCTGGCGATCTTCTCATCCAAGATGGCGGCCACTGGCCAGAATTCCCCGCGCAGGTAAACGTAGGCTGCGTTGGCACCCACCGCGTAGCAAGCAATGGCGACGCCTTCCAGAAACTGCAAGGGATTACCTTCCATGATCTCGCGGTCTTTGAAGGTGCCAGGTTCAAACTCGTCCGCGTTGGCTACCACGTAATGCGGCCAGATAGTATTGGGAATGAACGACCACTTGATGCCGGTGGGGAAGCCCGCACCGCCGCGGCCACGCAAACCGGAGGCCTTGACCGTGTCGGTTACTTCCTGAGGTTTCATTTGGGTAACGACCTTCTTGAAAGCCGCGAACCCGCCGTTCTTTTGGTAGATATCAATTTGGTTGATATCCGGTATTTCTCGATGACGCAGAAGAAGGGCTGCCATTATTTCACCTCCTGGCTGCTCTTTTTGAGTGCTTCAACCAGTTCCATGGTCTTATCCACAGTCATATTCTCGTGATATTCCAGCCCATTCCCGGACTGGATCTGAAACATGGGTGCCCGGTCGCAGGCGGCCAGGCAGGTAACCGTCTCGAGGGTAATCAGGCCATCTGCGGTGGTCTCGCCGACTTTCACGCCCAGATTGGCGCACAGCTCTTGCATGAACTTGTCCGCGCCGCGCAGAGCGCAGGGCAGGTCCGTGCAAACCTGCATGCGGTATTTACCGGCTTTCTCATCGTGGTAAAGTGTGTAAAAACCGACGATCTCAGCCACATCGGTGGAGGTGATCTCCAGCATTTTGGCGATGTCTTCCAGCGCGGCTTTGGTTACGTAGCCGTCCTGGCGTTGGGCCAGATAAAGCAGCGGCATGACCGCCGAGCGTTTCTGCTCCGGCGGGTATTTCGCCAGAATTCTTTTTACATCATCGGGGTATTTTTCAAGTAAATTCATCGATCAGCTTCTCCCGAACGGGGCCGGTAGGAACCTAAGTGGGGCTTACAAAACAGCCCTACCGATCCACATCTCCCAGAACAATATCAATGCTGCCGATAATGGCGACCAGGTCGGCCACCAGAACGCCTTTTGCCATCAATGGAATGGCCTGCAAATTATCGAAGGAGGGCGTGCGCCAGTGGATTCGGTATGGTTTTGGGCCTCCATTCGATTCAAGATAAATACCCAGTTCGCCACGCGGTGATTCAACTGCATGGTAGATCGAGCCTTTCGGGGCATTAAAACCCTCTGTCCACAGCTTGAAATGGTGGATGAGCGATTCCATGCTGACGCCGATTTCCGAGCGCGGCGGGGGGACAAACTTGTAGTTATTCGAGCGCACTGGGCCTAGCGGGAGTTTATCGAGCGCCTGCCCGATAATCTTCAGCGACTGGCGCATCTCCTCCAGACGGACCAGGAAGCGTGCGTACACATCCCCTTCTGTACGGATCGGTACATCGAAATCATATTGCTCATACCCGCAGTAGGGCTGTGTTTTGCGTAAATCCCACTTGATGCCGCTGGCGCGCAGCATCGGGCCGGTCACACCAAAGTTCAGGCATTCTTCCCCGGTCAGTTTGCCGATGCCGAGCGTCCGGTCGAGCATGAGCGGGTTACGGGTTAGAAGCGCCTCGTACTGGTCAATCCGTTTCGGAAATGTCTTGAGAATATTCCGGACGGCTGCTTCGAATTCCACCGGCACATCCCGCCAAACCCCACCGGGTCGGATATAAGTGGTCATCATACGCTGACCGGAGCACATCTCCATGATATCCAGGATGTACTCCCGTTCGCGGAAGCAATACAGGAACATGGACATGGCAGCCAGATCCAGAGCAGAAGTGCCCAGCCAGACCAGGTGCGATTGGAAACGGGTCAATTCTGAGAGGATGACACGGATGGCCTGGGCACGCGCCGGCACATCCAGGTCCACCAGTTTCTCGACCGCCATCGAAAAGGCCAGGTTGTTGCCAACCGTGTTCATGTAATCCAGGCGGTCAGACATGACCTCGGCCTTCTGGTAGGTTTTGGCTTCCATGTTCTTCTCGACGCCGGTGTGCAGGAAACCGATGTCGGGAATGCAGTTAACCACTGTTTCGCCGTCCAGTTCGAGCAGCAGGCGTAATACGCCGTGTGTGGATGGGTGCTGAGGGCCCATGTTCAATAACATGGTTTCGCCCTGAATAGCGCGCTCAGAGACCAAGTGTTTTAGATCGTCTACGGTTACTTCCTGGATGTCACTCATGATTGCACCTTGATAGCCTGGCGCAGCTCGGGGCATGAAAACCACTGCGGGAATTTGTAGGTGAGTTTGCCAATGTGTTCATTAAGCTGCGTTCGTGATAAAGCGATCGCTTTTTCATTTGTTTGGAAGGTAGACATGATGACTTCGAGCAGGGGATTGATCTCGGAATGTTCGATCATGTTGGCATACTAAAAAGCCTGTTCAAGTTTTTATAGAGATCCCGGGCATTTTGCTCGAACCCAAGGGAAAGCTCCAACGGTTCACCAGCCTCGTTGGCATTCATAACCGGTACAGGCGGCTCCTACTCTTTCGCATACGGTTTGCGTAAATTGATCTCATCAAAGTTAAAGGTGAACTGAGGTTCCTCGTAGCCCAGCGGGTAATCCTTGCGTAGCGGATGACCTTCCCAGTCAGCCGGCATCAGGATGCGGCGCAGATCAGGATGGCCTTCGATCTTTATACCAAACATGTCCCACAGTTCGCGCTCACGCCAGTTGGCGTTGCGGTAAATAGGTGAGACGGTCGGCAAGGTCGGATCAATGCCCGGCACGGGGACGCGTATCTCCAGACGCAAGCTTTTGGAGACCGAGGTGAACTCGTAGATAACGTGAAAGCGCGGCTGTTCTTCCGGCCAGTAATCCACTGCGGTAAGGGCGGAGAGAAGTTCAAAACCCAAGCCTTGTACCTTCCGGCAGGCCGCGGCGATTTTCTCCGCCGCGAGCACCAGGCTGGCATCCCCGCGATATTCGGTAACGGTGGCCCCGAATTCTTTTTCCAATTCTTCAACGATGGGTTGCAGTTTTGTATCCATAGGCACTCTGCACATTCAAAGGCACGGTTATTATTTTTCTTTCCAAAGAACACGGGGATACTTTGCGTCCTTCGTGGTTAATCTTTTTTTTCTTCTGCGAACTTGATGGCCTGCACTTTTTCGAACAGTGTGAGCACACCATGGATGAGCGCTTCGGGCCGCGGCGGGCAGCCTGCCACATAGACATCCACCGGAACAACTTCGTCCACGCCCTGAACAACGGCGTAATTATTGAAAACGCCACCGCACGAAGCACAGTCGCCCATCGAGATCACCCACTTGGGTTCGGCCATCTGGTCGTACAGGCGGCGCAGCACCGGGGCCATCTTGCGGGTGACGCGCCCGGCCACAATCATCAGGTCGGATTGGCGCGGCGAAGGCCGCATCAGCTCCATTCCAAAACGGGACATATCGTAATGAGAAGCCTGGGCCGACATCATCTCAATGGCGCAGCAGGCCAGTCCGAATAGCATCGGCCACATGGCGTTTGTGCGGCTCCAAGCCACCGCCTGTTCCAGCGAGGTGGTGACCACGCCCATATTGCCGAGTTTTTGCTCTATTCCCATTCAAGGGCTCCTTTTTTCCAGGCGTAGAAATACCCTACCAATAAAATGGCGATAAAAACAACCATTTCCGCCAAGCCAAACCCACCCAGCTTGCGGAAAACAATTGCCCAAGGCAGAAAGAAAATGGTTTCAATGTCGAACAAGATGAACAAGACGGCGACCATATAGAACCGCACCGGTATCCGGCGTGTGCCGGGGCCGATGGGGTTCATACCCGATTCATAAGGCATGGCCTTTTTATCCGTGGATTTTTTGGGGCCGAACAACATGCCCATGCCGATGGCGATAAACCCAATCAGGGCGGTGATGATCACAAACGCAGCAATTGCAGCATATTGGAGAAGCATGGCGACTCCTCTTACAACTTTTGGGTTGTCTTACTGGCGCGAAAGTATATCATAAATCACAAGCGGAGTAAAAATCAGGGCAAAGCTGCTGCCTTTTAGAAAATTGAACGGGCATTTGCGCAGCCGGAAGTGCTTTAATGTAACACAAATTTATGAAAGAAGGTACGTGTGAGAAAGGAGCGCTGCAACCCACACAAAATCCATAGAACGGCCTGGCGCTTTTAGAGTAGACTAGACCTTATGCGTTTTCGTTCAGCCCTTCCGTTGGTGGTCCTGCTCTTCCTTTTGCTGGCCTGCCAGTTCTCTTCGCAGGGGCGCACACCCGCTTCTCCCCAGCTCAGTACCATCGTGGCCGGCACATTGACCGCCTATGCGAGTACCCCCCGTCTTCCCTGGTTAAGCCCGACCCTCGCCCCACCTTTCACCCCTCTGCCCACTTTCACCCTGACGGCTACTCCGAGTGTCAGTCTTACCGCGGAAGCTGCCCCGATCCCACAGCCAGCCGGGGAGGTGACCATCCTCCTGATGGGATCCGACCAGCGTCCGGGTGCACAGGATTTCCGCACTGACACTATCCTTCTGGTGGTTCTCAAGCCGGACGGTTCGGCCGGCCTGATCTCCTTCCCGCGGGATCTTTGGGTTTACCTGCCTGGCCGGTCCATGGACCGCATCAACGCCGCCCAGGAAGATGGCGGGTTCAAGCTGGTCCAGTCAACCTTTCAGTACAACTTCGGATTTACTCCACAGTCGTACATCCTGACCACTTTCAACGGCTTCCGGACCATTGTGGATAGCCTGGGAGGCATTGACGTGCAGGTAGGCCAGACTTTGACGGATGCGCGTGCCGGCTATCGGAAGGGATTTACAGTCAAGCCGGGCCTGGTGCACATGGACAGTGAGACTGCCCTGTGGTACGTGCGCGCCCGTAAAACCACCAGCGATCTGGACAGGCTGAGGCGGGCTCAGGAAGTGATCCTTGCGATCGGGAAGAAGCTATTAACCTTGAACAGCCTGGCCCGCATCGCGGTATTTTATGCGGATTTCCACAGTGTCGTCGTTACTGACCTGACCCCTCAGAACGTGTCCACGCTTTTGCCAGTGCTCGAGCCGGTGGACCCGAATAAGGTCCAGCGTTACACCATCGGCATTGAACAGGTAACGCCCTTTGTTACATCTGGTGGAGCGGATGTGCTCCTGCCGCGCCCGGATGCCATCCGCCAGGTATTGCTGCAGGCTTTGGGAAATTAAGACCTTACCCCAGATAATCCCTCAGCAGCCGGCTGCGGGTGGGATGGCGTAGCTTGCGCAGAGCCTTGGCCTCTATCTGGCGGATGCGCTCGCGGGTCACCTTGAAGTAGCGGCTGACCTCTTCGAGTGTGTGGTCCTTGCCATCAACCAAACCGAAGCGCAGTTCCAGGACCTGGCGCTCGCGCTCGGAGAGACCCGCCAAGGCGTGCTGGACCTGCTCGCGCAGCATTTCACGGGAGGCAGCATCCAGTGGTTCGAGGGCATCCACATCTTCGATAAAATCACCCAGTTGGCTGGAATCTTCGTCGCCGCTGGCTGGCCCATCCAGCGAGACCGGCTCCTCAGCGGAGCGCAGGATTCGATCCACTTTGGTGGTTGCCAATTCCCAGCGTCGCTGCAGCTCCGGTACGAGCGGCACATCTTCGGCATGAGCCCGCAGGACGGCCTGGACATCCGCCGGGGAGAGGTAACCGGATTCGAGGGCCAGTTCCTCATTGGTGGGATTGCGCCCAAGTTGTTGTACCAGGGTACGCTGGACGCTCAACAGGCGAGTGATCGCTTCGAACAGATGCACCGGGATGCGGATGGTGCGGGCCTGCTCGGCGATCGAGCGATTGATGGACTGGCGGATCCACCAGGTGGCATACGTGCTGAACTTGAAGCCGCGGCGAGGGTCGAACTTGTTGACCGCCCGCAGCAAGCCAAGATTGCCCTCCTGAATCAGGTCCAAAAGCGAGATGCCGCGTCCCAGGTAGCGCTTCGCCACGCTGACCACCAGCCGTAGGTTGGCGCGGATGACTGCCGCGTTGGCCTCGTCGGCGCGGCTGCGGATGAGTTCAACTTCCCGGATCAGTTCGGATTCGGGCGGCAGGTTGTGGAAGAGGGTACGCTGGGCAGGCAGATCGTGGTGCGCCTGGATATGCTTCAACAGCCAGCCTGCGTAGGACTCTGGCAGGATATAAAAAATCACAAAAACATTGTAAGCATGGGTCACCAGGCTGTCCCAAACCGGGTCGGTGCCCCACGCCTCATGTTCCATGTAGCTATGCAAGTACGAAGGAGAGATGCTCTCCCAGCCACGGTGCAGACTCTGCGCCTCGGCCAGCAACAACCCAGCATCCGGAATGGCATGCCCAAGCCGTTCGGCGTCTTCGCCCAGGCGTGCCCAGGCGATCAACAGGTCGCTGAGCAGGGAATGATAAGCAGCTTTGGTAGGCGCATCCGGATCCTGTTTCCCCATGCGGTGGCGGCGCATAGTTAAAAGTACCACTCGCCGGCCCTCGAGCATGGCGGCTAGATGGAATTCACCTGCGGAATCCAGCAGTTTTACCTGGCCAATCTCGCGCAAGTATAAACGCACCGGATCCTCGGACAGTTCGGCCGCCAGTTCGGCCCGATCCAGTTCGAGCGGTTCCCCTGGCTCCAGTTCGTTTAGGTCTTCTCCCTCGACCTGGCTTTCTTCCGGTTCCATCGAAAGGTCAGCCTCTTCTTCCAGATCAGGATCTTTGACGTTCGCTGCCCGTGACTTGCGCCCCGTTGGCCGGGGAGATGGCAGGCTGCCCGGGTGGCGCGGGTAACGCGGCATTGGTTTGGTTTTGGTGAGCATTATCCCTCTTTTCGGCGTCCGTTCTGTTTCATTTGTGCCTGGTCAAGACTACGCAAGAGCATCGTATACTGCTGAACCATCTCACGATACGAGGCGGCCCGCAGGTCGTCCTGGCCGGATTGCTGGGCTTCTTCTTGTAAAAATCGCAACTGATTGACACTCTCGTTCAGGGCCATGTGGCGAATTTTAACCACGCCGCGGAACAGGTCTTCGAGCAGGCGGTCGTCCACGGGGTTGAGTTCGCCGACCTGCGCGGCCAGCTCATCGGCCAGGGCTCCCAAGGCCTGCGGAAGGTTCTGGCGCAGATACTGGTCGGCTTCGTCAGCATCCTGTTCGATGGATTGGCGCACCAGCCGGAAGAGCACTTGATGGTCGGTATATCCGAAATCTTCGGCTGTCATGCGGCCCAGGGCGGCTTCCAACAAAGCCCGGTCGAGACGGTAGAGCAAATCGGGCCGGCGGATAAGCAGACTCAAGATATGCGCCTCAAGCCTGTGTGAGGGGGAGATGGTCGCGGTGGTTGGTGGTGGAACTTCCTGTGCCTGGGTGCCTGTCCCGGCCCTGGGACGCGGCCGGCGTGTTTTTGGAGACGCACTCTGCGCACCGACCAAGGCACGTTCATCCACTTTCAAGAAGCGTGCCAACCGCTGGCGGTAGGTATCGCGTTCCACCGGGTTGGGCAGGTCTTCGATCAATGGCAACACCTGGGCGGCAATTTCGGATTTGACCCGGGCGTCCTCCAGATCGCGCCCGGCAGCCAGTGCCCCCATTACATGAACAACGATGGGCTGGGCGTTTTCGATCAGGCTTTTCCACTGCTGCGGGTCGCGTTGGACGATTTCATCCGGGTCGAGTCCATCCGGCATGGAGGCCACCCTCAGGTCAGCCTGCAGGCGGGCTTCGTGGCGCAGCAAGCCGCGGGCATCGAAACGCAATTCATCGGCGTGATCGAGACTCTGACGGGCCGCTTCCAGCCCGCTCAGGACGGCCTTTTTCCCGGCGGCATCCGGGTCGAGCGCCAGCACGATGCGGGGCGAGAAGCGCTTGAGCAGGCGCAATTGCTCTTCGGTCAGGGCGGTCCCCATCGGTGAGACGACGTTTTCGTAGCCGGCCTGGTGAACGGCGATCACATCCAGGTATCCTTCCACGATGACGGCCTGGTTGGCCGCCCGGATGGGCTTGCGTGCCCGGTCCAGCCCGTAGAGCAGGCGGCTCTTGCTGAAGAGGGGCGTCTCGGGTGAGTTCATGAACTTGGGGAAATCATTCGGGTCAAGGATGCGCGCTCCGAAGCCGGTCATCCGGCCATTTTCATCGCGGATCGGGATCATCAGGCGGTTGCGGAAGCGGTCAAAAGCACGCCGGCGTTCGGGTGTTCCCGTGGCGGCTTCCTCTTCGTGGATGATGACCAGGCCAACATCAAGTAGTTCCTGTTCGGTGTAGCCTTTGGCGATGAAATGTTTGAGGGCAGTATCCCAGCCCTGGGCGCGTAGCCCAAGCCAAAGGTCTCAATGGTGGCATCGCTCAGGTGGCGCTTCTCATGGATATAGTCCAGGGCAAATTTTCCAGCCGGCGTGGACAGGTGGTAGCGGTAGAAGGTCAGGGCTTCTTCCAGCAGCCCGCGCAGTCGTTCATGGGCTTCTTTTTCCTCCGGTTTTTCCACCTTATAGGCTTCAAGCTTGACACCGGCGCGTTCCGCCAGGAAGCGCAGGGCCTCCTTGAAATCCCAGCCTTCCTTTTTCATCACAAACCGGAAGATATCGCCGCCCTCGTTACACTGCCCAAAACAATGCCAAGTCTGCCGGTCAGGCGTGACGATAAACGAGGGGGTTTTTTCGTTGTGGAACGGGCACAGGCCGGAATAGTTCTTTCCGGTTCGGCGCAGTTTCACGGTTTCCCCGATCAGGTCCACGATGTCAATACGGGCTTTGATCTCGTCGAGTTGGGACATTTTGTAAATTCAGAATTGTGAAGGCAGAATTATGAAGAAAGCCTGATTGCATTATAGACTCGGTTGGCAGGCGACGCAAGCGGCTTGGATGATCAGGAGAGATAGAAAAAAGACCGGGGATACGCTTAGCCTCCGGTCATCGGTTATCGGTCGTCTGTCTCCCGACCTCTATCCTTGGCTAAAACCCTTCCAATTTACTCAAATCCGCCACTCCATCCGCCAAAGCGGCAATTTTTTGCAGTAGTCCCAGGCGGTTTTCCCGGATGGCGGGGTCGTCTGCCATCACCAGCACCTTGTCGAAGAAGGTGTTAATGGATGGAATGAGCACCAGAACGGTGTTCAACAAAGCCTCCACATCCCCACCGAAGGCGGAAGGCTGGGCGCTAACGGCATCATACAAATTCTGCTCGGCCTCTTCCACAAACGCCTCCGGCCTGACGGCGAATTTCTCCTTCTGGTCACGTGTGATGCGCACACAACGAGCATAGCCCGGCAGGATCATGCCCCAGTCCGGGCGGGTTACCCATGCAGTCAACTGCCTGACCGCTTTGGCAGCCGCGGCGGGATGGCCGGACTGCTCGGCCAGGACGGCCTCCACCACATCATATTTATGGCCGCTGTCCTTCAGGACAACTCCCAGTCGCCCGGTAATAAAATCGAGCACCTGTTTCTGTACTTCGACCTTGACTTCTACCGGCTGGAGGCGGGTGGAGGCCTGGACGGCTTCACGCAAGTCCAGGTCAATGTCATGCTCCATAAGCGGCTGGACAATACCAATGGCTGCCCGGCGCAATCCGAAGGGATCCTTAGTGCCGGTGGGGGCCAGCCCGGCCGCGAACAGGCCGGTAAGCGAATCCAGCCGATCGGCCAGTGCCAGCGCCAGACCGGGTCTCGTCTTTGGGATGGGCTGGTATTGCTCCCCGATGGCAGTTGCCACGGCGGCCTCCTCGCCATCCCGCAGGGCATACTCGCGCCCCATGCTGCCTTGCAGCGAGGTCATCTCGACCACCATCTTGGTGACCAGATCGGCTTTCGATAAAAAGGTGGCCCGTTCCGCCTGGAACCGTTCCGCCTCCGTCAGGCCAAGCATGGGTGCAAGCTCTTTCACCAAGTTGAGCATGCGCTCGGATTTATCCAGCATCGAGCCGAGTTTCTTCTGGAAGATCAACGTGGCCAGGCGCGGGCGGAAATCTTCCAATTTGTGTTTTAGGTCTTCACGCACGAAGAAATTGGCATCCGCAAAACGGGCGCGCACCACGTGCTCGTTGCCCTGGCGCACCAGGTCAATACCCTGCTCGTCGCCGTTGCGGACGATCACGAAATAGGGCAGGAGCGTGCCAACACGTGTTTCAGTGTCATGAGTTTCCGTGCCACGTGCCACGGAAGTTGTGACTGGAAAATATCTTTGGTGTTTTTTCATCACGGAGATGAGCACGTCCTCCGGCAGGGCCAGGAATTCCTTATCGAAACTGCCTAACAGGGGTGTGGGCAATTCGACCAAGTTGGCCACTTCCGCCAGCAGTTCATCCGGCAGGATGGCTGCGCCACCAACCAAAGCGGCCAGTTGCTTGACCCCCTCGACGATGGCAGCCATACGCTCATCCATTTCCAAAATGATGCCGTTCTTTTTTAGGATGGTAAAGTATCCATCCGCCGCAGGAATAGGTATTTCGGGGGAGTTGTACGGGCGCAGGCCGCGCGTGACGCGCCCGGCCGTCAACCCGGCGTACTCGAACGGGATGACGGTCTCGCCCAGCAGCGCCACGAACCAGCGCAGCGGGCGCGAGAAAGCCACACCAGAGGCAGGCAGCCAGCGCATGGACTTGTCGAATTTAAGACCCGCTACCAACCCTGGCAGGGACTCGACCAGCACCTCGGCGGCCGGGCGACCGGTCCGTTTCACCAGCGCAACCACGTATTTGCCGCCGTCAAATTCACGCACTTCCAGGTCCTTGGGGGTTAGACCCTTACCCCGGGCGAAGCCTATCGCGGCAGGAGTGGGGAGGCCATCCGGCCCAATGGCGCGCTCGGCAGACGGTCCCTTGACCAGATCCTCCCGGTCGGGCTGGCGCGGTGCGAGCGTTTCCACATAAACGGCCAGCCGGCGGGGTGTTCCGCAGACGCGCACGGAACCATGCCCTAGATGAAGTTCTTCATCCAAGTACCTGGGCAGGTTAACCTTCAACTGTGCAATGGCTGAGTCGAGATCAGAGACTGGCAGTTCTTCAACGCCGATCTCAAGCAAGAAGGAAGATGGCAGAAGTTGAGCAGGAAAAACCGTTTTTCCGGATGGCTTTTCTCTGTTATCTGCCTGCTTCATCAGGGGATATTCCAATTCCTTGCGCTGCTCCAGATAGCGTTCCGCCACCTGTCGGGCCATGGCGCGCATCTGGCCGTAAAAGACCTGGCGCTCGGTCACGCCGATGGCACCGCGGCAGTCCAGGGCGTTGAAGGTGTGTGAACATTTCAATACGTAATCGTGCGCCGGAAGCACCAGGCCGGCTGCAATGCAGGCCTCGGCTTCGGCCTTGTAGAGGTCGTACATCTGGCGCAGGCGCTCCACGTCGCCGATCTCGAAATAATACTTGCTGTGTTCGAACTCCTCCTGGCGGCGGACATCCCCGTATTTGACGGTGTCGTTCCAGGGCTCATCCCAGATGGCAGCGGCGTTGTTAATGGCGATCAGGATGCGGTCCAGGCCGTAGGTGATCTCGACCGAGACCGGGTCGAGGCTCTGCCCGCCGACCTGCTGGAAGTAAGTGAACTGGGTGATCTCCTGCCCATCCAGCCAGATCTCCCAGCCCAAACCCCAGGCCGAGATGGCGGGTTGCTCCCAGTTATCCTCGACCAGGCGGATGTCGTGTTCCCTGGGATTGATCCCGATGGCTTCGAGGGATTGCAGGTAAAGCTCGACCGGGTTGCCGGGATCGGGTTTTAGGATGACCTGGAACTGGTAATGCAGTTGGAAGCGGTTGGGGTTCTCACCGTAGCGCCCATCGTCCGGGCGGACGGAGGGCTCGACGTAGGCGACGTGCCAGGGTTCGGGACCGAGTACGCGCAAAAAGGTGGCCGGGTTCATGGTGCCGGCACCGACCTGGGTGTAGTAGGGCTGCCCGATCAGGCAACCTTTCTCGGCCCAGAACTGCTGAAGGGTGAGGATGATATTTTGGAGGGAAGAGGACATTTTGGATTTCAGATTGAGGATCTGTGATTGAGGATTAGAAAAGCAAAGGAATTATACCGTAAAGCGAGACCAGACAGGTTTTACCGATTGGTTTGCATGTCCATTGGGCAGGGAAGTCGAGTTGGTTGGCTTGGCTAGGTTGCCATCCAAAACCTGTCAGGTCTAAGAGAACGGGGGAAGGCGGAAAAGGGAATTAAAGTACCTTTTTACCTATTTTTCCCTGAACAAATGGGCTGCAAGCATTGGATAGTGAGGAATTTTTTTTGAAGGAGTGATAGCAATGAGGTCGGAGGGCCGACCGCCATGTTGGCCAGGCAGGAGTGGAAGAAGGAATGCAGCATTTTACAACAAATTTCCTTCAAGGGATTCGCGGATATAAACGCCAGACATCTAAGTTTTTCAAAACCCCGGAAGTCTGGGGAAGTTCCAACCCTACCGTCAAATCAATTTGAGGATACGCGCCCAGCCAGGCGGAACGGGGTCAAGAATCAACTTTCCATTTGAGGCAAAGAATACGGAACCAGGATCTAGAAGATCAGTTGCCTGGCTAGCCGGGAAAGGCAGGGCAAGTTCGAGACGCGCTGGGCCGGAGGCGGCATTCACGGCTACCAGGACATATTCCTGCTCGCTCCGGCGTGTAAAAGCAAATTGCTCAGGCGCTACGTACAGTTGACGATAATCCCCGTATTTCAGCGCGGAAGAACCCTGGCGAATGGCAGCCAACCGGGCAATGACGCCGGGCAGGTGCGGTTGGGGCGCGTGGGCGACCACATCGGATAGATTCAAATATGGGCGTAGCGGCGAGTCATCATTCGCCGTGCGCCGGGCTGCCAGCCCCCACTCGCTGCCGTAATAAATGGACGGGATCCCGGGCATGGTAAACAACAGAGAGTAGAGTGGAACCAGGTGGGCCGGGTTGCCAACCTGGCTGGCGACCCGGTTGACATCGTGGTTATCGGCGAAATTATAGAGCGGCGCCCCGCGGTACATGCCGGCCGGTCCGAACTGGCGGTCGAGCGAGTAAGCGATCTCAAAGTAATTCTTGTCCACATGGCTGGAATACAGGCCCTTGTAACATTCGTAATTGGTAACGGAGGCAAGCGTTGCGGGGTTGATCCAGCGGCGGTAATCGCCGTGGATCACTTCGCCCATCAGCCAAAAATCCGGGCGCAGGCTGTGGGTGAAAGAACGCAGTTCCTGCAAAAAAGCAATATCAATGCAATCGGCAGCATCCAGGCGCAGGCCGTCAATATCAAAGGACTGCATCCACCTCCGGACAGCCTCGAAGAGATGGGTCTTGACTTCCGGGTTGGCCAGGTTAAGCTTGACCAGATCGTAGTGCCCATTCCAGCCGTCGTATACGAACGGATCTCCATAGGGGCTTTGACTCCCAAAACGTAATCCCTGGAACCAATTACAGTACGGGGAGGATGGGCCATGCTGCCGGACATCGTAAAAAGCCCAGAAATCCCGCCCAACGTGGTTGAAAACCCCATCAAGAATAACCCGGATGTCGTTACGGTGAAGATCGGCGCTCAGCTGACTAAGGGTTTGATCTTCGCCCAAACGCCGGTCAACGTGATAGTAGTCAACGGTATCGTAGCCGTGCACGGAGGATTCGAAGACCGGCCCGAGGTAGAGCGCGTTGACGCCCATGGAACGCATGTGCGGAATCCATTCTTTGACCTGGTCCAGTCGGGCAACAGGCGCAGAGCAGAAATCGTTGCGTACCGGAGCGCCGCAGAAACCCAGCGGATAAATGTGGTAAAAAAACGCCTCAGAGGCCCAATGATGTGGTGCAGTATCCATGCTAAAAATTCTCCTGATTGGAATATACCTACCGGTTGGTATAGAAAATAGGTAAAAACGTATCTTCTCAAAAAGAAGGGGAAGATAGGGTGTGTGCGGGCGGCGAAGCCGCCCGCACACACCCACTTCCTAAGTTTTTGAGATGATTTAAAAAAATTACGAAAAAATACCGTGCATGAACTGGTGGACAGCGTTGTTGACCAACGCCTGGTTAAGTTTGGTAAAGCCGTTCAGACCCAGGGATGCATAGGTATTGATTAGGCCCAGGAATGTAGCCGCGTAGGCCCGGTGGCGGCCTTTCATGTTGCCATGATCGGCAGAAGCGCGGAGGAACATGTTCTCGATAATCTCCTGCTGCCGCAGGTTGAGGCCTGCAGCAATCTTGAAGGCCTCACTGTCAGACGGAGCGAACCACATCGAAAGCTGCAGCCGGTAAAGTTTGGGGTTCTGGCGAGCATATTCAAAATAGACACTGGCAACACTGCGCAGGGTCATGGTCACATCGCCGTGATAATCGGCTGCTTTTTCGACTTCATCGAACAAGGCCGCAAAGTTTTCGGTGAGCAGGGTTCGCAACAGCCCGCTCTTGCTGCCAAAGTAATGGTAGAGGGTCGGCTTTTTGAGCCCGGCCAAGCTGGCCACTTCCTGTACGCCGACTGCGTCGAAACCACGCTTTGAAAACAGGTCCAGGGCGCAGGTCAGCAGTTTTTCCCGGTTGCTCATGGGTTTAGTGTACCATTCGGTACACAACTTGTCAACAGGTTGGCCGTGTTCTTCGGACAAGAGTTCGGACAAAATAAAGGAAACCATCTATACTGGATGGCTCACAACTGAATCCAGAAAAAACATTGACATAAATAATATGTTGATATATTATATTGATATATTATATTGATATAATATAAAAATATACTATTAAGGAGGTCGTATGTCATCCGATAATTCTGTCATTGATGCGCTAACAGGTTTCATAAACCGCAAGGGTTTTGAAGAAATGCTAAAAGCGGCTGTGTTTAATGCACTGGAAAATGACCGCCCCCTATCGCTGGGATTCTTCGATATAGATCATTTCAAGCGACTGAATGATAGCCTGGGACATGAAGCAGGAGATGTGATCATCAAAGCTGTCGGGGATATCATTCAGCGCGTGAGTGGAGGAAAAGCCATTGTTTGCCGGTATGGAGGCGAAGAGTACACCCTGATCTTTGCCGATACAGAACGCGAGCAGGCGTTTCTCGTCATGGAAGGCATACGAGGAGAAATCGAACGACAAACAAGTTTCTCGGATGGAAAGAAGGAGGTTAGCGCACGATTGACCATCAGCGGCGGGATTGCCTCTTTCCCGATTGATGCGCAGGATGAAAATGAACTGTTCCGGAAAGTGGATCAGGCGTTATACCGCGGAAAAGCTACCGGGAGAAACAAGATCGTGCTTGCTTATGAAGAAAAGATGGCCCCAAAAACATCCCATTACACACTGACACAATTGGAACGACTCTCTGAATTGGCAAAAGAGCAGGGCGTGGGCGAAGCTGTCCTTCTTCGTGAAGCACTTGATAACTTGTTGATCAAATATAAACACGCTTTTGCATCGCGAAAATAAAACAGAATATAGCGGAATAGTCCGGCAAGAGTGATCTATATGCACAAATGGCTTATTGCAAATTGCCCTTACAGCAGCCCGGCGCCGCGGGAGGCGTGGCAAATGTAGATCTCGGGATGCAGGCCGGTGCGGCGCTCGTATTCAGGACCGAGGGATTGTGCGAAGTCGCCGGCCTGGTCTCTTGCCACCAGGTTGACCGTGCAGCCGCCAAAACCGCCCCCGGTGAGACGCGCCCCCAGGCAGGCCGGCAGGGATTGGGCGATCTGTACCATCGTGTCCAATTCGGGGACAGAAACATCGTACAAGTCCCGCAGGCTGACGTGACAAGCATTCATCAGCAAGCCAAATGCACGCGTTTGGCCCTGCTCCAGCAGTGGTATGGCCTGGCGAGTGCGCTCGATCTCTTCCACGATGTGGCGGGCGCGCTTCTCTACGGTGACGGGCAGCCGGCTGCTCAAGCGGTTGAATGTTTCCACGCTGACATCCCGGAGGGCTTTAATTCCCGGCAGGTCGCATGAAAGCAGGCGCACTGCCTCTTCACAGGCCGCCCGGCGGTCGTTATAGCCGCCGGAGGTTAATTTCCGCCGCACGGTGGTGTCCGCCACCACGATAACCGTGTTTTCAGGCAGGGGCAGGCTGCGATATTCCAGCGAACGGCAGTCCAGCAGCATGATCCGGTCTGCTTCCCCGCAGGCGGAGGTAAACTGGTCCATGATGCCACAGTTGACACCCACGTAGCAGTTCTCGGCCTTCTGACCCAACAATGCGACCTGCATGGGGGGCAGGCTCCAGGCCCCGAGCGTGCTCCAGGCCACCCCAAAGGCCATCTCGATCGAAGCGGAGGAACTCAGGCCCGATCCACGCGGAATATCAGATGAGAAAGCCGCCTGCATGGCCGGGGTGGCCAATCCGGCTTCTGCCAGCGCCCAGGCCGTTCCGGCCGGATAGAGCGCCCACTCGGGCAGGGCTGAGCCATCCGGTTGCGCCTTGGCAGGGAGCGTTTCCGGTGTGAACTGCGCCTCAGCGTTGAAATCCGCCGCCACGAGCGTGCTAACCTCCGTGGAAGAAGGAGAGAAGGCGATGTAGGTGGCCCGGTTAATCGCGGCCGGCAGGACGAAACCATCGTTATAGTCCACGTGTTCCCCGAGCAGGTTCACCCGTCCGGGGGCGCGCGCTATGTAAAGGGGTGCCTGTGTAAAACGATTTTGAAAGGCTTGGATGGCGGTGTCGCGTGGCTTCATGCTAAACCTCGGTGTTTGTAATGTATGGCAGATAACGCTTGCAATCGCCCGGCCGCACTTTCGGGAGTGATGTCGCGCTGGGGCATGGCCAGCATTTCATAACCGACCATAAACTTGCGCACCGTGGCCGAGCGCAGCAAGGGCGGGTAGAAATGGGCGTGCAGCACCCATTCGGGATGCGCCTCCCCATCGTTGGGGGCCTGGTGGAAGCCCATCGAATAGGGGAATGAGATCTCGAATAGATTATCGTAGCGTGTCGTGATCTGCTTGAGCGCTTCCGCAAGGGCGGTCATTTCGGCCGAGGATAATTCAGCCAGGTGTGCGGAGTGACGGTGCGCCACCAGCAGTATTTCGAACGGCCAGACCGCCCAGAATGGCACCAGGGCGGTGAAATGCGCATTTTGAAAGACGATGCGTTCCGCCCGGTGTTGTTCCTCAGCCAGGTAATCGGCCAGCAGAGGCCGGCGCCGCTCTGCAAAGTAGGCGGCCTGGGAGGCAAGTTCCTTGGCGACCTCATTGGGCAGTTCAGACTGCGCCCAGATCTGACTGTGCGGGTGTGGGTTGGAACAACCCATCAGCGCACCCTTGTTCTCGAAGACCTGCGCATAGCGGATAAAATCCCTGGCGCCCAGGGCGGCGCATTCGCGGGCCCAAGCCGCCAACACGTTCTCAATATCCAGGGATTCCAGTTCAGGCAGGGTCAGGTCATGCCGGGGTGAGAAACACACCACCCGGCACAATCCGCGCTCGGGGCGGTAGGATAGCAATGGGTGGGAAGGTGCAGTGCTTTCCCCGGTCGCATCTGGCAGCAACGAAGCAAAATCGTTATCGAAGACGAAGGTACTGGCGTAGGGTGGATTGTTAATCCCGCCGGCGCGTTCGTTGCCGGGACAGAGATAACAGGCTGGGTCGTACGGTGGCAGGGCCTCTGAAGGCGTCTTTTCAACCTGCCCCAGCCAGGGTCGTTTGGCGCGGTGGGGAGAGACGAGCACCCAGTCACGCGTGAGCGGATTGAAACGGCGGTGAGGGGAATTGAGCATGGACATTTGTCAGGAGAGGTTCGAGAGGATGAAGTACATTATAGCATCATGGGTTAACACCCGTCCCGATGGTGCCATTTTGCAGGCCGTCCAGCACAGCCTGCGCCAGGCGCAATTTCCCAGGGCTGAGCAGGCTGGAGTTGACATCCGTCAGGAAAAGCGGGGTGGGGACAACCTGGCCGCCCTTACCGGCAATCAGGTCCGGGAAGATATTTTTAATGGCGGTGACAAGATCCGGCTGTATACTGGCGATCCAATTGGGCTGCACAGCCTGGCTGGGTAAATTCTGGCCGACCAACAGAACACCGTTCTGGCTCAGGTAGGTCAGGATCTCCGGCGTGGCAACAGCCGGATAGACATAAGCTACCTTGACGACGTTATGAATGAGAAGATCGGCATAGGCGGTGTAATCGCTGGGCTTGGCATCCGTAGGGATGCGGACAACGACCGGGTAGATGCCGGACGGCTGTGGGAAGAGCGGGTTGCGACAGTCCCCGCAGTAGAACATAAACCCGTTCGAGAAGGCCGTCCGGGCCGCCTCCCCGCCGGGAGTGTCCTTCTGGGATAGGATGCCGACCTTCCACTCCGGCGCAACCAACCCAGCAATGTACCCTGCCAAGAAGGCCTGCTGGTCTATTGGGAAGCCGCTGGCCCCAATACTGGAAAGGTTGGGGGCAGCCGCCAGGTTGGGGATGCCGACGGCCAGGAACTGAACATTCTTTTGCTCCGCCGTCAGCACGGCCAGGCCGGGGTCCGGCGGTAAGACGATAACGATTTTCAAGGCCGGGCCGGCGAGCGCCAAATCAGCGGCGGTGAGCGTATTCAGCAACTGGAAACGCATCCCGTTCGTCTGGGTCAGACCATAGACGATTGTCTGGTAACTGTCTGCATCGGCCTGCGGCATGTCGGCGGGCAAAACCAATATGGCGAGGGGCATGGATGCGGTTGGGCTGGTGGTTGGGTTCGGGGTGGCTGTGGGAGTTGCCGGAACTGACGTAGGCGTGGCATGCCCGCCGCAGGCGGCCAGCAGGATACAGATAAGCAGCAGAAGAATGTGTTTCGTTCGCACAAGAATTCTCCGGAAAAGGATGCAAGTATTTTACCTGATATTAAAGTTTCAGAGCGCCTTTTGGGCGCTCTGATGGCACGGAGGAGCAGAATGTTCCTGCAAACTATCTTAGCTTGTCCTATTCGACTTGTGAGACCTGACCGACTTATTCCTTGACTGCGACCTTGATGGTCTTGGGGCGGGCCGATTCGGCCTTGGCCAGACGCAGGGTCAAAACTCCATCGGTGATACTGGCTTCGGCCTTGCCGGAATCGAGGGCAGCCGGTAACCGCAGGGTGCGGCGGAAGGAGCCGTGCGGCAGTTCGCGCACCAGGTATTCAAACTCATCCGCGGCTTTAAACTCGCCTGTGATCGTCACGACGTTATCCAGCACCTGGATATTCAGGTCATCGGCTTTCAGGCCGGGCACGAGAGCATTCAGGATATAGGCAGCCTCTTCTTCATGGACATCAACGGAAAGGCTGAAATCACGGGAAGATTCATCATAACCGGCCATGTGCGCCCAGCGGCGGGCCATGCGATAGGGATTGGGGGCAATAAAGTATGTCATTTGGAACTCCTTTTGGATACGGTAAGGTTGAATAATGCTTATGATAGTGGATGTGTATAAGAAAAGTGAAAAAGTAAGGTAGGTTTTGTATTAGAGAAAATGGGCAGAGGGTGAAAAGGGATAGGAGCAAGGAGGCTGAAAGGAGAGTTATAATACCTGTATGGGCAATTTTGATGACAAAGTCATTCTGGTGACGGGCGCAGGAAAAGGGACGGGCCGCGGCTTGGCGGAAGCGTTCGCGGCAGAGGGCGCCAGGGTGGCCGCCAATGATATATCGCCGGTTAACCTGGATGAGACTATGGCGCATATTTTGGCAGCAGGTGGGCAGGCCAAAGCCTACGTGGAAGACATCGCCAAGAAGATGCCGATCCAGACGCTACTCAACGCCGTACTGGATGATTTCGGGCGGATCGATATCCTGGCCAACTGCGCCGAAGTGGAACCGCAGAAAAGCGTGCTCGAAATGGATGACTGGGACTGGCAGCGTACCCTGGATGTGAACCTGAACGGAGCCTTCCTATTGACCCAATCGGCCGGGCGGATCATGAAAGAAAAAGGTGGCGGCACCATCCTGCACGTGGGCGAACGCGCCAAAGGCCCGGAAAGACGCGCAGCTTACTTTACGAGCAAAGCCGGACTGGCGGCGCTCTCCGCGCTGGCAGCCTATGAGTTATCCGAGTATGGCATCCGCGTTTATCACATCCGGCCGGAAGAGACGGGCGACGTAATCAGGCACGTCCTGGAGCTATGCGCCTAGATGGCAGTGTACCTGCGTGACTTGTTGGCGGGCCTAAGCGACTTACACCTGGGGGATGCGCCGGTCATCGTTCATTCATCGCTGAAGTCTTTTGGGGAGGTGGATGGGGGTGCACAAACGGTGGTGAGTGCACTGGCGCGCGTTTTTCCCACTTTGCTCGTACCGACATTTACTTATCGAACCATGCTTATACCGAAGACCGGGCCTGAACACAACGCCATCACTTACGGCTCCGGCGATAGCCAGAACCGCATGGCCGAATTCTTCACTCCAAAGATGCCCGCCGACCCGTTGATGGGCATCATTCCGGAGACATTCCGGAAGCACCCGCGCGCGGAACGCTCGAGTCATCCGATCCAGTCCTTCGCCGGGATGAATGCCGGTAAGTTCCTGCAGGCGCAGCGTCTGGATGATCCGCTGGGGCCGCTCAACGCACTGGAAAAAGCGGACGGTTGGGCTGTGCTGCTGGGGGTGGATCATACCGTCAACACCAGCATCCACTATGCCGAAAAACTGGCCGGGCGCCGGCAGTTCGTGCGCTGGGCGCTGACGCCCAAAGGCGTGGTGGAGTGTCCGGGTTTTCCGGACTGTTCGGCTGGCTTCCAGGCCATTGCCCCGGAAATGGAAAAGTTCACACGCAGGTCGCAGGTTGGCAATGCTGTCATCCAGGCGGTGCCACTGGCGATGTTGTTCAGGATAGCGATTGCCCAGATAAAAAAAGACCCGCTGGCGTTATTATGCCAGCAGGAGGATTGCGAGAGGTGCGGTGAGATCAGGCAGCAGGGAATTATTGATATAGAATTGGTTCCACGCGCAGGTTCTCCTCCCCCACTGCATCCTTAATCGTGATCAATAGTTCGTTGCACAAGTGTGTGGTGTCATTCGGGAACTCGATCAGGTGCCCGCGCCCCTCTTCAAAAATGTGGAAGGCGAAGCGGTCCTTGCCGGGATAAGAGATGAAAGTGCCGTGCAGGCGGCTGATGCGCCGGATGTCCCGCTGAGAATCTCCCGTTGGGCGCAGGATGACCGTCAGCATCTGCGGCGGGTGATCTTCGCTCATTTTGGCAGGAACGCTTGCAACCGGCAGTTTCGGCGTCATGATCACGGGCGGCGAAATAACCGTTGGGACATTGTTGATTGAGCCTTGCGGATTGACAACATCGTACCTGGAGGGTATTTTGGATGGAGCGTCTCCCAGTGGATCCTTATCCACGGATGGCTGACCGCTGATTGCTGACAGTGGATCGCCAACCGCGAATTGACTCTCGCCGGGTATATAATTTTCCCAATCCGGTGGGTCCTCGGGCGGGGGCGGTACCGCCTCAAAACCGGGTGTGGGCCGGGGGGATTTGGGGTTCTGCTTTTCCCCGTCCTTAGGGGAGTAGGCCGGATTGGTTTCCGCAACGCGCTTTTGGGGCGGAACAGTTTTTTTGTTTTCCGCCGGGCGGCTCTGCGGCTGCAACACCAATTGCGTTGGCGCTCCGGCCTGGGCGGGTTCGGTCAGCTTGATCTCTGTGCGTACGTTATCCACCAGCACCTTGGGCGGGCTGGACTGGGCATCCACCTTGCCTTCAGCCAGGATCACCCCACCGACTTCCAGGGTAAACTGGAATTTCTCCCAGGTGCGCGGAAAGACCACCAGCTCGAGCGTGCCGGTCAGATCCTCGAGCGTGACCCAAGCCATCATCTTGCCAGTCTTGGTCTGGTGCGGGCGGATGCCGGTGACCATGCCGGCCACGCGCACTTTCTCTTCGTGCTCGGCCTCGCCGAGATTGCTGGAAAAATAACTTACCACTCTGCGGATATCATTCATATAGGGCATGAGCGGATGTTCGCCCATGTACATGCCGATCAGCTCGCGCTCCCAAGCCAGGGTTTCACGCCGGTCGGCATCCGGTACCAGCGGCAGGCTGACACTCTCGGTGACGCCTGTGTGCGCCCCAAAGAGCGACAACTGCCCGGCCTCAGCGGCGCGGAAGTTGGACGAACTGACTGCCACGAGCCGGTCGAGGGCTTCGAGCATGGCAGCACGTGAGCCGAACTCATCCATCGCACCCACTTTGATCAGGCTTTCCAGGGCACGCTTGCCGGCTGCCCGCAGATCCACTCGCGTAGCGAATTCGTTCAAATTTGCAAAGGGGCCGCCCTTTTCACGCGCCTGGCAGATGATTTCCACCGGCCCCTGGCCGACGTTTTTGATAGCCCCCAGCCCAAAGCGGATGGCAGGTTTCTGCCCATCCCGGTCTTCAATGGCAAAATCCCAGACACTGGCATTCACATCCGGCGGCAGGACTTCCACGCCCATACTGCGGGCGTCGCTGGCATACAGGGCCAGCTTGTCGGTCTCGTGCTTGGTCACCGAGAGCAGAGCGGTCATATATTCAGCCGGATAGTGCAACTTCAGGAAACCGGTCTGGACGGCCAGCACACCGTAGTCGGCCGCGTGGGACTTGTTGAAGCCGTAGCGGGCAAACTCTTCCCAGTCGGTGAAGATGGCCTCACCAGTCTCACGCGGGATGCCCTTGCTGACCGCCCCTTCCACGAATTTGTGATGATGCTTCTCGATTTCCTCTTTTTTCTTCTTGGAAATCGCCTTGCGCAAATCATCCGCCTCGGAGGGGGTGTAACCGGCCAGATCAACCGCCGCGCGCATGATCTGTTCCTGGTAGATCGGGATGCCGTAGGTATCCTGAAAGATCGGTTGCATGGCAGGGTGGCGGTATTCCACTTCCGATTCCCCGTGCATGCGGCTAATGTAATCGGGGATGAACTCCATCGGGCCAGGGCGGAAGAGCGCCACCATGGCGATGATGTTGTCGAGGGTCTTGGGTTTCATCTGCACCAGCCACTTGGTCATCCCCGAACCTTCCAACTGGAAGACGCCCAGGGTGTTGCCCTCGCCCAGGAACTGGTACGTCTCCGCATCATCCGTAGGAATGTCCACGAGGGTGTATTTCACGCCATGACGTTGCTTGATCAGGTCGCAAGCGCGCGCCATAATTGTCAGGGTGGCCAAGCCCAGGAAATCCACCTTGAGCATTTTTAGCTTTTCTAGAATGCCCATTTCGAACTGTGTGACGGTCTTGATGGGCGTTTCTTCGGAGTTGCTGGTGGGACGGTGCAGCGGAAGGTATTCAATCAGAGGGCGATCCGAGATGACAACCCCGGCGGCATGCGTCCCGGCGTTGCGTACCACCCCTTCCATTTTGGCAGCGGTGTCGATCAGTTCGCGCAGGTGATCTTCGGATTGGTAGGCTTCCTTCAGGTCCGGCAAGCCTTCGAAGCCCCCGGCAATGATGTCACGAAGCGGGACGGCTTTAGATGGAACGTTTGGAACAGTCTTGGCCACCCGGTCCACTTCAGGGAGCGGAATATCCATCACACGCCCAACATCCCGCAGGGCTGCGCGTGCCCCCAGGGTGCCGAAGGTTATGATCTGGGCCACCTTGTCCTGCCCATACTTCTTGACCGTATATTCGAGCACATCCGCCCGGCAGTCATCCCGGAAGTCCAGGTCAATATCGGGCATGGAAATGCGGCCCGGGTTGAGGAATTGCTCGAAGAGCAATTCATGCCGGATCGGGTCCACCATGGTGATATCCAACGTGTACGCGACGATCGAACCGGCCGCTGAGCCGCGGGCGTTATACCAGATATCCTGCTGGCGGGCATACCTGCACAGGTCCCAGACAATCAGGAAGTAGGCGTCGAAGCCCATCTTATGGATGACGCCCAGCTCATAGTTGAGGCGGGTCTGGACCTCGGCGCTGGTGGCACGTTCCCCATACCGCCTTCTAGCCCCCTCGTCACACAGGCTGCGCAGATAGGTTTCGGCTGTTTGCCCGGGCGGCACCTCGAAAAGGGGCAGGCGGTAATCCTTGACATCCAGGGCCACGTTGCAACGTTCGGCAATCAGCAGGGTATTTGAGAGGGACTCGGGTACCTCGGCGAACAGGCGCGCCATCTCATCCGGGGAGCGCAGGTAGTAGGATGGATCGGTCATGCGCATCCGGTCGGGGTCCGAGAGCAGCGTACCGGTCTGGATGGCGAGCAGAATATCCTGGTATTTGGCGTCTTCGGGGTTGATGTAATGGGCATCGTTGGTGGCCACATAACGGGCCTGATAACGCGGCCCCAGCTCCAACAGCGTGCGATTGATCTTTTCCAGGTCGGGCACATCGTGTTGCTGAAGCTCGAAAAAGAAATTTTCCTTTCCGAACAATTCGTAGTACCAATCCAGTGACCGGCGGGCGGCCTCCACTTGATCCTGGCGGATCAGGCGCGGCACCTCGGCTGACATGCAGCCGGAAGTGCAGATCAGGCCTTCCGTGTGTTGGGCCAGGAAATCCTTGTCTATGCGGGGATAATAGTAAAACCCTTCCAACTGGGCGGCGGATGCAATCTGGAGCAGGTTCTTATAGCCGGTCTCGTTCTGCGCCAGAAGCAGCAGGTGGGAAGAGCGGCGATCCTCCTTGGGATCATGTTCTTTCATCGAACGGGCGGAAAGATAGGCTTCCAGGCCTATGATAGGTTTAATGCCTGCTTCCTTGGCAGCGTGGTAGAACTCGATCACGCCGAACATGGTGCCGTGATCGGTGATGGCCAGTGCGGGCATCTCCATTTCCTTGGCGCGCTTGACCAGCTTCTTGATATTCGAGAAGCCGTCCAGCATGGAATATTCTGTGTGGACGTGCAGGTGGGCGAAGGACATAGGAATCGTTATTGGGTTAATCCGCTGGCAGGGTATGCGTTCAGGATAAGAAGGTAGGCGGGACAACAAGATTATAGCACGTATGTTTGGCTTAAAAATCCGCCGGCCGGGCTTTGGGAAGGCCTGTGATCCCAAAAGAAGCTAATCTTATCCACTCGGTGGGTGTGTTGTATAATCGCATTTAAGAGTCCTATTCCAGGGAGCACCGTTATGTTTTTGCGCCGATCCATTCTCAGCCTTTCCGGACTATTAATATTAATTGTGTTTTTGGCTGCGTGTAGCAGGAAGCCAACCCCAACTGCTGCACCGGCAACGGTGACACCCGCACAACTCATCACTCCTTCGCCAACACCCCTTCCGCCGCGTGCTCTCAACGTTTGCCTGGGCCAGGAACCCACCAGCCTGTTCCCAGTTGATAATCTTTCCTCGGCGGCGCGTTCAATCCTGGCGGCTGTGTATGATGGCCCGATCGATACCAATTCTTACGGCTACCAGCCGGTTATTTTGAAGGACTTGCCCAGCCTGGCAAATGGAGATGCGCAACTCTTTCCGAAATCGGTTTATATTGGTGACGAGGTAGTGGATGCTAGTGATACCCCGGTCACACTGGCAGTTGGAACGAAGGTCCGGCCGGCCGGTTGCCGCAGCGACACCTGTGCAGTAATATATGATGGTACCAGCACCATCCAGATGGACCAGATGGAGGTTACCTTTCGCCTGCTTCCCGGTCTGACCTGGTCGGATGGGCAACCGTTGACTTCTGCAGATTCTGTCTTTGCATACAGCCTGGCTGCCGATCCGATGGTAGCCGGGTCCAAGTATCTTGTGAATCGCACCAAATCCTATGAGGCTACCGACAAGACGACGGTTCAATGGTGGGGCAAGCCCGGCTTTATTGACACAACCTACCTGGCAAACTTCTGGCCGCCTCTACCCCAACACCTTTGGGGCCAGATCCCGGCTGGCCAACTTGCCGATGATCCCGGAGCCTCGCGTGCTCCGGTCGGCTGGGGTCCGTACGTTATCCAGGAATGGGTGGCTGGGGATCACATCACCCTGGTGAAGAACCCCCATTATTTCCGCGCCGGTGAAGGACTGCCAAAATTTACCAAGTTGACTTTCCGCTTTGTCCCCGACCCCGCAACGGCTGTCAGCGATTTGATCGCCGGCAGTTGTGACATCCTTGACCCAAGCATTGACCTGGATGGACAGGTAACCCTGTTACGTTCCATGGCTGCGCAGAAGCAACTTCAGATATCCTACACTACGCCACCGGTCATGGAGCAATTGGCGTTTGGCATCCACCCGGCTGCTTATGATAATGGCTACAACGCCGGTTCTGACCGCCCGGACTATCTTGGCGATGCACGCGTCCGACAGGCAGTTGCCATGTGCATTGATCGCCAGAAGGTTGTGGATTCGGTACTGCAGGGGCTTTCGAAGGTGCCGGCTTCTTTTGTCCCGGCGGACGATCCCCTTTACAATCCTGGTGTGACTACATATTCCTATGACGTGGCTGCCGCCAACGCGCTGCTCGAGCAGGCCGGTTGGCGGGAGGTGGATAATAACCCGGTAGCGCCGCGCCGGGCCGTTGGAGTAAAAGATGTGCCGGATGGCACCCGCTTGGAGTTGCAATACATTACCACCAATGCAGCCCAACGGGTGCAGGTCAGCAGCATTGTGGCCGATTCGCTGGCACAGTGCGGCATCAAAGTGGATATCGATTACCTCGATCAGACGGCTCTATATGCTGCTGGGCCGGATGGCCCACTCTTTGGGCGCAATTTTGACCTGGCCGAGTTCGCAATGGGCAGCACAGGAACGGAACCGCCTTGTGAATGGTTCACAAGTTCCGAGATACCGAATGCGGCCAATCATTGGGTAGGGACGAACGTCAGCGGGTATAACAATCCGAATTTCGATGCGGCTTGCCAGGCAGCCCAGCAATCCCTGGCCGATGAGCCTGCGCATGGGCAGGCTTACCGCCAGGCCCAGTCCATTTTTACGGAGGATCTGCCAGTCCTTCCTTTGTACTGGCGTGCTACTGTGGCGGCGGGGCGCCTGGATCTATGCCATTTCGCTCTCGACCCAACTGCATCCAGCAGCTTATGGAATATCGGGAGGTTCGATTTCGGGATCTCTTGCGGTCCGTGAACAAATGGCGTTTTACCATGTAAAGAGTGAAGATTTTCCTCTCACCGGTATGACAATCTCGAGAAGACCTAGCGCCTAAAATCGTGTATAATCTCAATGCCTTTGTCTTGACATTGTTAGACAAGTGGTATGATGTGTTTGATTCCCGCCTGCCGGGAAAACGAAACCGAGCTGCCAAAGATGAAACAGGATTTTTGCTATAATATGCGTAATACTGTCAGTTCATTGATGGATCAGAAAGGCTGGTTCCTGGAGGCAAATGTCCTCTTATCATAAAGGGATTGTCGAAGATCAGTGTGAAGACAACCGCCTCCTGCTAGCGCGGCCGGATGCGTTCGAATATAAAAAAGAAGTCGCCGGGGTGGGGGCGGATTTTTTCGCATTTAAAACTGTGCTCCGGTTTATGGAGATGAACCTAAAATCTCATCCAGATTCCAGAATGATAAACCTTGATAAAGGAGGTGATTTTTAGGGCTAATACCCATCCAATGTTCTGTTCCATCGCCTATTGACCTATCCTATCCTATTCAATTTAGATCGGAGGAGAAATACAATGTCTCGAAATCGCTTAATGACGGTTTTTGGCGTCATCATTGCGCTAGCCATGATCTTGGCCGCATGCACGCCAGCAACCACAGTTGCTCCTACTACCGTACCGGCGACTGCAGCCGCACCGACCGCGGTACCGCCCACTGCTACCCCCAAGCCCGTCCGCAACGGCGGTTGGCTGGATCAGGTAGTCTTCTCGGTAGTGGATAAGGCTTCGGCCGTTACCCAGATTTCTGCAGGTGCCATCGATATCTATGCCGGCGGTCTGGCTGCGGCTGATTTTCCGACCATCAAGAGTGCCAACCTCGCCTACGCCGAGTTGAATGGCCTGCAGTACTCGATCATGTACAACCCGGTCACCTTCACGGATAAGACCGTTCTCAACCCCTTCTCGGATAAGAAGATCCGCGAGGCGACCAACTACCTGTATGACCGCAACTATATCAACCAGGAAGTATACGCCGGCGCGAACCTGCCGATGTTCTTCGCCATTACGCCCCAGTTCCCGGCCTATGCACGCGTGGCGGATGTAGCTGCCGGCCTCGAAGCCCAGTATGCGTACAACCCCGATAAGGCCAAATCCATCATCGCCACTGAAATGGCCAGCTTGGGAGCCACCACGGACGCGAACGGCAAATTCCAGTATAAGGGCAAACCTGTCACCCTGAATTTCCTCATCCGTACCGACAGCGACGGCACCCGCAAGCCGATCGGCGATTATGTCGCCACCCAGTTGGCAAGCGTTGGCTTCACGGTCAACAGCGAGTACAAGAAATCCTCTGAGGCCAGCCCGATCTGGCAGGGCGATCCCACCACGGGCGCCTGGAACCTGTACACTGCGGCTTACAGCGCCACCGTGATCGACCGCGAGGAAAGAGTCAACTTCCAGGAATACTACGCCCCGGACAGCATCCAGGGGACGGAACCTTTCCTGTCCAACACGGGCATCGACCCCACTTTCGCAAAACTCTGCGATGAACTGGCGAATGCCACTTACTCCTCGCTCGACCAGCGCAACCAGTTGATGGAGCAGGCTCTGCCGCTCTCCCTGCAGGATTCCCTGATGGTCTTCCTGATCAACGGCAAGAACTTCGTCCCGGAGAATCCCAAGGTCCAGGTGAGTTATGACCTGGCCGCCGGTGTCGAAGGCGCCTATGTGGCTCCTTTCACCCTGCGCTTCACCGGGCAGGAAGGTGGTACGATGAAGTGGGCCAACTCTGACCTGTTCACTGATCCATGGAACCCGATCGCCGGCAGCAACTGGGCCTGGGACCAGGCCAACCACAACTTCACAGCCATGGGTTACCAGGGTATGATGCCCGATCCGTATACCGGGTTGTATTGGCCAATCGTCTTTGATAAAGCGACTGTGACCGCCACGCAGGGCCTGCCTATCGGCAAGTCCCTCGACTGGGTCACGTTGAACACCGCCCCCAGCATCAGCATCCCGGATGATGCCTTTGTGAGTTGGGATGCCAAGGCACAGAAATTCATCACCGAGGCTGATTATGAAAAGGGCCGGGCTGACCAGGCTGCGGTTACAAAACAGGCGGCAACCATAGCAGGCTCGGTTGACCTGACTACGATGGTTGCGCCTCCCGCGACACCTGCCCCCAAAGCAACCCCAGTCGCTACGCCCACCCAGGCGCCTCTGTCTGCAGGTGCGAAAGCTTTGTCGGCTGCAATCACGAGCCTGGGCACCTTCTATGACTCGAACTCTGGTGGCAATGTCGATTCCCAGATCTCCAGTGCTTTGGCATCCAGTGGACCCGCCCTGGAAGCAGAAGTTGCCAATGTGGCTGGTATGAGCCCCGCCTCGGCGCAACAGTCTGAAATTGCCACGTTCATCATGAACTTTGTCGGCACCGCCACCGGCGGTTATTACCAGAAAACTTCCCAGATCATGAGCTCGGTGACCTTCCAGCCCGACCTGTTCGACAAGGTGACCTGGCATGACGGCACCAAGTTGTCTGTGGCCGACTTCCTGATGAGCATGATCATGACCTTCGATCGTGCCGATAAGAACAGCGCCATCTATGATGCTGCGGATGTTCCGAACTTCCAGTCCTTCCAGCAAGGTTTCGCAGCCTTCCGGATCACCTCCACCAGCCCGCTGACCGTCGAATACTATGCCAATGTGTACGGTGCAGACGCCGAACTGGATGTGACCACCCTGTACCCGTGGTATACATACGGCGAAGGTTCCTGGCATGTGCTGGCAATCTCCAACTTGGCCGAAGCCGCCGGCGAACTGGCTTACTCCGATGATAAAGCCACCGCCAACAAAGTCGAGTGGACGAACTACGTCGGTGGCCCGAGCCTGGCTATCATGGCCAAGTACCTGGACCAGGCGATCTCCCAGAAGTACATCCCGTATGCCCCCACTCTCGGTCAGTATATTACGGCCGATGACGCAGTGGCAGCCTATACCAACCTGAAGAACTGGTACACTGCACATAACAACTTCTGGGTTGGCACCGGCCCGTACTATCTGGATAAGGCCGATCCGACGGCGAAGACCGCGACCATGACTCGCTACACGGCTTTCCCCTATCCGGCGAATGAGTGGGATAAGCTCAGCACGCCCATGATCGCAACGGTGGCCGTGGATGGCCCCGCCTCGGTGACAACCGGCCAGGAAGGCGATTTCAATGTGAGCGTGACCTATAACAAGGCGCCGTATCCTTCCGCCGATATCCAACAGGTTGAATACCTGCTCTTCGACGCCACCAATACGATTGTTAACAAAGGCACCGCAAGCCTGGTTACCGATGGCTCGTACAAGATTGCTTTGACCAGCGACATCACCACTAAACTGACGGCTGGTTCGGACAAGCTTGAGATCATCGTGGTAACCATTCCGGTTGCCATTCCGACCTTCTTTACCCAACAATTCGTGACCGTCGCACCTTAATCGGCTCCGAATAAGATTTCCATAAAGATAGGGGCAAGGGCAACCTTGCCCCTATCATTAACGAGATTGTTACGAGGTGAGACCATGGCTGTAGAAGCTCCGGCTGCTTCCGGTGCCAAGAAAAAAAGTTCTTCGAGCACCACTTTCGGGCGGGTGGGCCGCTACACGCTCACGCGACTGGTGACCTTGTTCTTGACCACGGTGGTGGGTATTTATTTGACCATTCTGATCGCCAACATGGGCGGATATGTTGATAAGATCATGAGATCGGAGATCCGTGCAAATACAACCATGGCTTTCATGAGTAATAAAGGCGTCCAGCAGATGAGTCACGATACGCGCACAAAGCTTTTGGAAGCCCAAATCACCCTGGAAGAAAACCGCATGGGGCTGAATACACCCTTCCTGGTCCGGAGCTTCGACTACCTTGGGAGTGCACTCACATTGAATCTCGGGGATGCCCAGAGTATGACCAGCGATAACGGCTCCAAGCAGGTGCGCCTGATTATCCTGGAACGCCTGCCCGCCACCTTGCTGCTGATGGGCACCTCGGAATTATTCCTGTTCTTCAGCACCCTTTTCCTGGCCCTGGCTTTATCCCGGCATTATGGCAGCTTCTGGGATAAGGTCGTCATTGCCCTTTCCCCATCTTCAACCGTCCCGCCCTGGTTTTATGGCATTTTCATGATCCTGATATTTGCAGCGGTACTACATCTGCTGCCATTCGGCGGGCTGGTTGACACACCCGTCCCTACCAACCCGTTTTTATATGCCTGGAGTGTGCTCAAGCATCTGGCGCTTCCGGCTGCTTCGTTAGTTTTGGCTTCGTTCTTTTTAAGCATTTACAACTGGCGCACCTTTTTCCTGATCTATTCCAGCGAAGATTACGTGGATATGGCCAAGGCCAAGGGCTTGACCTCGCGCAATATCGAGCGCCGTTATATCCTGCGCCCGACCCTGCCTACCATTATTACCCAGTTTGCCCTCCTGCTGATCGGCGTCTGGCAAGGGGCCATCATTACGGAAACGGTTTTCCTGTGGCCCGGGCTGGGACGCACTTTGTATACTGCCATTGGGTTTTATGACACACCGGTCATCGTAGGCGAAACCATCATTTACGCTTATCTCCTGGCTCTCACGGTATTCGTGCTCGACTTTGTGTATGCCCTGGTGGATCCCAGAGTCAAAGTAGGTGAATGACCATGAAAAATATCAAGAATGCCCTCGTTGAAATGGCCCGCTATCCTTCAGCAATTATCGGTGGGTTGGTGATCTTGGTATTGATTGGCGTAGCCATCTATACCATGATTGCCATTCCTTATCAAACGGCGATTAATTTATGGCGTGGGGGAGAAGATGTTTGGTACCAAAACCCAAAAACCGTCCCGCCGGAATGGTATAACCTTTTTACCAGTAAAAAGCAACCCATCTCTTTTGTCATCAATGCCCAAAAAGGGAACATGACCAGGGTCGTCAAGACCCATAGCGATGGCAGCAGCACCATCACGCTTACCTATACGTTCGACTATCAATATGATGGCTTCCCCCAGGATATGGAGTTGTATTTCAATACCAAGTTTCTAAAAAAGCTACCTTTTGCTTCCCTCGAGTGGATCACCCCGGATGGCCGAAAAATTCAAGTGGCGAATTTTGGGGTTGCCAGCCAGTATACCTATCGCGTCTCAGAAGACTCTGTCCTGCAGACCAAATTAGGAGGGGTCGCCCCTGAGATCGCTTTGTTCGCCGATCCAAAGTCTCCCGATCCGAACAATCCCATTCCAGTCAAAGGCACTTATCAATTGGTCATCACCGGGATTGCCTGGGAAAAGAATTCGGATATCAACGCAGAATTCGTTTTTCTGGGTCAGTTGGCCGGATTGGCTGGAACGGACATCTACCGGCGTGATCTTATGGTGTCGCTGCTGTGGGGCGTGCCGGTCGCCCTGGCTTTCGGCCTGATCGCGGCGGTCGGGACTACTGTCCTGACCATGGTCATTTCTGCTATAGGCGCCTGGTATGGCGGCTGGGTGGATGGATTGATCCAGCGCGTCACCGAGGTCAACCTGGTGCTGCCCTTCCTGCCCATCCTGATCATGATCGGGACCCTTTTCAGTCGCAGCATCTGGATTATCCTGGGCGCCACGGTTGCCTTGAGCATCTTCACCGGACAGGTCAAAGCCTATCGCGCCATATTCATGCAGGTGAAAGAGGCCACCTATATTGAGGCCGCTAGAGCCTATGGCGCCAGCAATTGGCGCATCATTACGCTTTACCTGATCCCGCGCATGATCCCAACCCTCATCCCAAGCCTGGTGCTTTCGGTGCCATCCTTTGTATTTTTGGAGGCTTCGCTGGCAGTGCTTGGCCTGGGCGATCCCACCCTGCCGACTTGGGGAAAGATGATTGATGATGCTTTCACCAATGGCGCGCTATATAAAGGCCAGTATTACTGGATCATGGAACCGGCTGTGCTGCTAATGCTGACCGGGCTGGCGTTCGCCCTGCTGGGGTTTGCGCTTGACCGCATCTTCAACCCGCGGCTAAGGGAGGCCTAGACTATGGCAGACGATAGACTGTTAAATGTGAAAGATCTGGTGCTGTATTTTCGCACCACCCACGGGACTGTCCAGGCAGTTGACGATGTGAACTTTAGCCTGGATCACAACCGGGCGGTGGTGGTCTTGGGCGAGAGTGGCTGTGGGAAGAGTTCGCTCGCGAAAGCCATCCTGCGGCTGCTACCGAGAAATGTGGAGAAGTATAGCGGCGAAGTGAGCTTGGATGGGCAGGATGTGATGAAGTTGGGGGAGGAAGAATTCCGGCTGAATGTGCGCTGGGTGGGCATGTCTATGGTGCCGCAGGCGGCCATGAATGCTCTGAACCCGGTCCTGCGGGTGGGTGAGCAGGTGGCGGAACCCGCCATGATCCACTTGGGGATGAAGAAAGATGAAGCCACCCAGACGGCGCTGAAGATGTTTCAGCATGTCGGGGTGCCGGGGGACTTTCTAAGTCGCTACCCATTTGAGCTGTCGGGCGGGATGCGCCAACGCGTGGCAATTGCCATGGCGTTGGTAACCTCGCCAAGCCTGATCATCCTGGATGAGCCGACCTCGGCGCTGGATGTGCTCACGCAGGCCAATATCTTCAACGTGCTGAAGCGCATCAAGAAGGAACTTGGTACAAGCTTCATTTTAATCACGCATGATATCGCCACGTCGAGCGAGTTGGCGGATGAAGTGGTGGTGATGTACGCCGGACAGATCGTGGAAACGGGGGATGCAGCTCGCTTCTTCTCGGCGCCTCTGCACCCATACTCACAGAAGCTAATGGCCAGCGTGCCTAGATTGCGTGGAACCAAAGAACTGGAGTTCATCACGGGCCAGCCGCCCAGCCTGGTGGATCTGCCGAAAGGCTGCCGGTTTGCGGAGCGCTGCCCACAGCGCTTTGAGAAGTGCGCTGAGGAGCCGTCCGAGGTGAAAAAGGACGGGCGCATGGTGAAATGCTGGTTATATCAATAAGGATGACAGGAGCAAGGCATGTCTGCTGACACGAAAACACAAGATAATGCGATTTCGAAATACTCCGGAGAAAACGAGGCCTTACTCTCCATCCAGGATCTACATGTGTGGTTCGAACTGCGCCGCTTCGGGTTTGGGCATGCCGGGTATGTGCGCGCGGTGGACGGGGTGTCTTTCGATTTGGGCAAAGGTGAGGCAATCGCGATTGTGGGTGAGAGCGGTTGCGGAAAATCCAGCCTGATGAAAACCATCCTGGGACTCTACAAACCTACCAGTGGGAAGGTGATCATGCAAGGCCAGGACCTGCATAGCCTGAATGCCAAGGGGCTTCGCTGGTACCGCTCGCATGTAGGTTATGTGCAGCAGGATCCCTATGGCGCCCTGGCTCCCTTTATGAGTGTCCAGAAGATCCTCGAAGAGCCGTTGATCATCGGGGGCGTGAAGAGCAAGGCAGAACGCATAGAGCGTATCGAGAAGGTCATGGAAGAAGTCAAAATGTTCCCGGTGGAGGATTTCCTGGGCAAATATCCTCACATGCTTTCGGGAGGCCAGCAGCAGCGCACCGTAATCGCCCGGGCGATGATCATGGGCCCCAATCTAATGGTGGCCGATGAGCCGGTGTCCATGCTGGATGCCTCGGTGCGGGTAGAGATTCTCAAGCTACTGCGCGGTTTGCAGGAGACGCACCATCTTTCAGTGATCTATATCACGCACGACTTGTCAACAGTCAGCTATTTCTCGGAGCGGATTTTCGTCATGTATGCCGGGCAGGTGGTGGAAAAGGCCAGGGTCGAACGGCTGTTGTATAACCCCTGCCATCCCTATACCCTGGCGTTGCTGGCCGGTACCTCCGATCCGGATGCCAATAATGCCAAGACATTCAAGGAAGTCCCGCCGGGAGAGCCCCCCAGTTTGGTGAAACCACCGGCTGGCTGTCGTTTCCATCCCAGGTGCTCGAAGATGATTGCAGGAACCTGCGATGTGAAAGAACCGCCGGACTTCGAGCCAGAAGCGGGCCACTTGGTTAAATGCTGGTTGTTCCAGTAGGTAAAATGACCCGTCCGGTGTGGATGATTCTGATCGGGTTCGTGATGGTGCTGGTGGGCGGGATCGTGATGCCGTTCCTGATGCTGCCCGGGGTCGGGGTTATTCCACTTGACAGGTTAAATACGGCTCTTGCTTTCCTCATACCCATCTTTTTTTACGCTGTATCGCTCGCAGGGCTGTTCCTCGGCATGACTGGAGCGGTCTTTTATGTAAGATTGAAAAAACCGCCGCAACAATCTTCTTCCCGTGAAAAAAAATCCGGTCCGTTTTTGCAACCCTGAAGAGATTGAAAGTCGGTCTGGGTTTGGTGAAAAGTCATGTTATCATAATACCGTTTCTTCCCCCAACCTCTTTGTCTGCCAGTAGTTTTTTGGATGCTAATGTCACCTTATCGGATCGTCATAGTTGAGGACCAGCGTGAAGTCAGCCGCCTGTTGCATTCGGCGCTGGATACTTTGGAATATAAAATGGGGATTGTCGAGATTCCCTCCGGCGAGGAGGCGATCCTGGACAGTTCCCGAAACCCAATTGACTTGCTGGTCAGCGATTATCGTTTGCCGGGGATTTCAGGCATCGAGTTGATGCGCAAGGTGCGCAAGCACAATCCCAACATGAAAGTAATCCTCATTACTGGCCAAACAGATCCAAAAGTCCGTAAGGAAGTGGCCGAGGCAGGGGCGGATGCTTTCTTTATCAAACCTGTTCCCATTGCCGATTTTTTGGATGCGGTTGAACGGCATCTGGGTCTTGTGGAAACCATCCTTCCACCCGAACCAATCGCGACCGATGAGGACGTGGAATTCCAGCGTGATTTGCCTGACCTTCTGGTACACCTGCGCCAGGAATTGGAGGCAGTTGCCGTTCTTTTATTGAACGATAATGGACGTATCCTGGCGCGCGCCGGGGATCTGCCCGATAGTAACAATGAAATATCCTTGGTTTCCTCCTTGCTCTCAATTCATAGCGCTGGCCAGAAGATCTCGCGGCTGATTGGTCAGAAAACCACTTCGAACTGGCATGTCTTTGACGGAGGCCAATACGATTTAATCTGTGCCCCGGTTGGTATGACACATGTCATGTTGGTTATTGGGAAAGGACTGGCCGATGAAAAGCATGTGCTGAGAACGGTTGATATTTTCTCGGCGGCGCGCAAGCAGATTGAACCGGCGCTTGGTGAAATTATTCCGGGCATTCCCGCAACTCAGGAAGCCCTAACGACGCCTCTGGAAGTTGTTGAGCAGAGTATGCGGGAAATGGCACCGTTGTTCAAAGAAGCCAAAAAGAAACTTAAACCTGCTGACGTGAACGATTTTTGGGATAAGGCTGCGGATAAGCATAAGGCACCAACCAAACCAGACATGCTTTCTTATGAGCAGGCCAAACAACTCGGTCTGGCCCCAGAGGATGAAAACTAAAGGAAGCACGCAGGGATTGCCCCACCGTATGGCCTGTGATACAATGGGGGCCGCTTTGGGGCGTTGTGCAATGGCAGCACGTCAGCCTTTGGAGCTGATTATCTTGGTTCGAATCCAGGCGCCCCAGCCTGAATTTCCCGCTTGCAAGCGGGGCTTTTTTCCCAAGAATGGGCCTCGTGCCGCTTTGCTGGTGGCAGAGGCTCATTTTATTTTACCCTCTCCCTTGACTATTCCCTAAAACTTAGGCTGCCTGGGAATTGTCGTGATGTGGAATTAAAATGGTCGGCCGGCCCCCTAAATCTTCCCTTATATCACGGCGATCCCCAATTCGCTAAAATTCGCTGGCCAGGTTTCACAGAAGGAAAGCGCAGGGTGAGGCAGGAGATGCAAATGAAAGTCACTGCTGTTCTTCTAGCTGCAGGCCAGGGTACCCGTATGAAATCCAGCTTGCCGAAAGTGCTGCACGCTGTCTGTGGGAAACCCATGCTTGCCTATGCTTTGGAGGTCGCCTGCTCCGCCAGTACCGAGAAACCGGTAGTTGTGGTTGGAACGGACGGAGAGGCCCTGCAAACCTTCCTTGGGGATGCAGCTTGTTGTATCCTCCAAGATCCGCCCCTGGGCACCGGGCATGCTGTCCAGCAAGCCGAATCCAGCCTGCGCGGCAAAACGGACTTGGTACTGGTTACCTATGCCGATATGCCGCTTCTGCGGCCTGAGACTCTTGCCAGGCTCATTGAGGCTCAGAAGAGAAATCCCGGCCCGATGACTATGCTGAGTGTCATCGCTGATGACCCGCGTGGTTTTGGGCGGGTTGTCCGGAGCCCGGATGGTAGTGTGCGTGCCATCGTCGAGGAAGCGGCTGCCACACCGGAGCAGTTGGGTATCCGGGAGTTGAATGTTGGCGCGTATTGTTTTTCTGCAGACTGGCTGTGGGATGCGCTGCACCAGATTCCTCTTTCCAAAAAAGGAGAATATTACCTGACGGATACGGTTGAACTGGCGGTAAAAGCCGGGCTGCCGGTGAAGGCGCTGGTCAGCGACGATTTGGCAGAGATGATCGGAATCAACACGCGTGTTCATCTGGCAGAGGCGGAAGCTGCCATGCGGATGCGCATCAACCGGTTGCACATGTTGGCAGGGGTAACGATCGTGGATCCCCGTGTAACGTACATCGAACCCAATGTGATCATTGGCCGGGACACGATCATCTGGCCGAATACGTATCTGCGTGGGAAAACCACCATAGGCGAAGGTTGTACCATCGGGCCAAACACCATTGCGCAAGATACCACCATCGGTTCTGGTTGTGAAATCCTGGCTGCTGTGATGGAAAAGGCAATCGTTGAAGATAATGTCAGCATCGGCCCGTTTGCCCGTCTGCGCAATGGTGCCCACCTATGCGAGGGCGTACATATGGGCAACTTTGGAGAAGTAAAAGATTCCACACTTGGCCCGGGCACCAAGATGGGCCATTTCTCGTACTTAGGTAACGCCACTGTTGGCGCGGATGTTAACATCGGGGCGGGGACCATCACCTGTAACTACGATGGTGTGAACAAGAACCCAACTGAGATTGGAGAGGGGGCGTTTATTGGTTCGGATACAATGCTGGTCGCGCCTGTGAAAGTTGGCGCACACGCCAAAACCGGTGCCGGAGCCGTGGTTATAAAAGACGTAGAAGCAAATATGCTAGTAGTGGGCGTTCCGGCGCGGCCGATACGTAAGCTGAACGAGGCTAAAAATGAGTAATCTGAGTGATGAGCAACGCCGCACCTTGATCGAACTGGCAAATGAAGCCCGGCAGCGGGCCTATGCACCGTACTCCAATTACTACGTCGGCGCAGCCTTACAGGCAAAAAGCGGGCGTATTTTTACTGGCTGCAATGTCGAGAATGCAGCCTACCCGGCTGGTATGTGCGCGGAACGGGTGGCTATCTTCAAGGCGATCTCGGAAGGGGAACGTGAATTTGAAGCTATTGCAGTTGCCACATCCAACGGTGGTTCACCGTGCGGGGGCTGCCGCCAGGTACTGGCAGAATTCGGCCTCGACACGCTCGTCTTGATTGCCGATAATCAGGGTCATTTGTTGCAGGAGACAAGCGTTGGCGGGCTGCTACCTGGGGCGTTTACACCAAAGGATTTACGGGGCACTACATAAATACCCATTAAGGCGATGGAACAAGCTGCCCAGAGCCTGCTTTTACGGTACAATTCCCACACTAATCCTTATTCTCTGTTTTCTCTTCTCTCTTTCTCAATATCATGCCATCCGATACCCAAGTCATCTATTCCATGATGCGCGTTGGTCGCATCCACCCCCCCAATAAGCAGGTTCTGCGGGATATTTCGCTCGGTTTCTACTACGGCGCCAAGATCGGTGTGCTTGGGTTAAACGGGGCGGGAAAATCCACCCTGCTACGTATCATGGCAGGCGTAGATAAGGAATACGTTGGCGAGATCAGCATAAGCAAAGGCTACAGCGTTGGCCTGCTCGAGCAGGAGCCGCAGCTCGATCCGGACAAAACTGTGATTGAAGTGGTGCGGGAATCCGTCCGCCCGATCACCGAGATGCTGGCCAGGTTCGAGGATGTCAACGCCAAGTTCGCCGAACCGGAGGCGGATTTTGATGTGCTGATCGCCGAGCAGGCCAGGCTGCAGGACGAACTCGACAAGCACGATGCCTGGAACCTAAACTCGCACCTGGAATTGGCCATGGAGGCCCTGCGTTGTCCGCCCGCCGAAACACCGGTCAGGGTGCTCTCTGGTGGCGAACGCCGGCGGGTGGCACTGACCCGGCTGCTGCTGACCGAACCAGACATCCTGCTGCTGGATGAACCGACCAATCACTTGGATGCCGAGTCGGTGGCTTGGCTGGAGCACCACCTGCGTGAATACAGAGGCACGGTCATCGCCGTCACGCATGATCGCTACTTTCTGGATAATGTGGCGGGCTGGATCCTGGAACTCGACCGCGGCTACGGCATTCCATGGAAGGGCAATTATTCCTCCTGGTTGGAACAGAAGAAAAACCGGCTGGCCCTGGAGGAAAAAACCGAATCCAAACGCCAGAAGACGCTCGAGCGGGAACTGGAATGGGTGCGCATGAGCCCAAAAGCGCGCCAGGCCAAAGGCCAGGCCCGTTTGACCGCCTACGAACGGCTTTTGAGCCAGGAGTCGGAGAAGCGGCGTGAAGAGTTGGAAATCTATATTCCACCCGGTCCCCGGCTGGGAGATATTGTCATCGAACTGGATGGGGTCAGCAAGGCCTATGGCGAGCGCCTGCTGCTGGATAATTTCAGCGCCAAGATCCCGCCCGGCTCGATTGTCGGCGTAATAGGGCCAAACGGTGCCGGCAAAACCACCCTGTTAAAAATGATCACTGGTCAGGAAAATCCCGACCGCGGCTCCATCCGGATCGGAGAGACGGTCAAGTGGGCTTACGCCGACCAGACCCGCACACTTGACCCGGAGAAGACCGTCTGGGAGGAGATTACCGGTGGATCCGAAACGCTCACACTAGGCGCCCGCACGATGAACTCGCGCGGCTACGTCTCTTCGTTCAATTTTATGGGCCCCGACCAGCAGAAAAAAGTCGGCGTTCTGTCGGGGGGAGAACGTAACCGCGTCCATCTGGCCAAGACGCTCACGCAGGGCGCCAACGTGATCCTGCTGGATGAACCAACCAATGACCTGGATATCAACACCCTGCGTGCACTAGAGGAAGCCTTGGAAGACTTCGCCGGCTGCGCCATCGTGATCAGCCATGACCGCTGGTTCTTGGATCGCATTGCTACGCACATCCTGGCCTTCGAAGGCGACAGCCAGGCGCGCCTATTCCTGGGAAATTGGACGGATTACGAGGCGAACATGCGCGAAATGTACGGGAAGGATGTGCAGCCGCACCGGGTGAAGTACAGGACGTTGAAACGCTGATTGCATAGACCCAAAACGACCCGGTTTACTGGACCGGGTCGTAAGCGAGGAGGAAACGCGCACCTTCTTACGCGGCTTCCAACCATTATGATAATACGCGATCATGAACAACATATGAAACCAGGCCGGTTCTCTGGAAGCCTGCGCAAAGCGGGGAAAGATGGAAGGAGCCCATCTCAAGTAAAACGACCCGACGGGATGGCCGGGTCGTTTTAAAGGGGAGGAGAGAAGAAAAATGTTCATGCTTAATACAGGTCCCATGATAGCACCGGGAGATGAACATTGGATGAATTATGCCAAAGATCCCGAATGAACCCAAAACCGAATATTTGTAGAGACTTATCCGTATACTATAGTGGATATTCCTGTCCAACGGAAGCTCCCTGAGGAGACATTATGACCTTGATCGAAACAAATGCCTTGGTCAAACGCTACGGCGACAAAGTTGCTGTCAACAACGTCAGCTTCAATGTGCAGGCCGGCGAGGTTTTCGGCTTCTTGGGCCCGAATGGGGCCGGGAAGACCACCACCATCAAGATAATTGTCGGGCTGCTGCGGCCAACCTCCGGGACGGTCAGGGTGGCAGGGTATGATGTCCAGGCCCAGCCCCTTCAGGCCAAGGCTGCCAGTGGCTACGTCCCGGATACGCCCAACCTGTACGCCAAGTTGACTGGGCGGGAGTTACTGCGCTTCGTGGGCGAACTGTACAGCCTGGAGCGGCCGCGCGTGGCCCAGCGAACTGAAGAACTGTTGCGCGTGCTTGATCTGGCCGATGTGGCCGACAATACTATTGACTCATACAGCCATGGCATGCAACAGAAAGCCTCCCTGGCGGCAGCACTGATGCACGATCCCAAGGTACTGGTGCTGGATGAACCGACCGTGGGGCTCGATCCTAAGTCGGCCCGGCTGATCAAGGATATTCTGCGCCAGATGGCCAACCGTGGCGCGGCGGTATTCCTTTCCACCCATATCCTGGAGATCGCCGAGCGCATGTGCGACCGCATTGGCATCATTGACAAAGGCGAACTGGTGGCAGTTGGCAGCATGAGTGAACTGCGCTCGCTCGGCAAGGCCGGCGAGGTTAGCCTGGAGGATATCTTCCTGGGCCTGACCGGCGGGGCCGAGGAAGCCGAGATCGCCGAGATATTGAAATGACCACCAGCCTGTCTGCCAACCCATCCGGGCTTCTATTCCCATCCATCTGGAAATTGCTGCGCCTCCGCCTGCTGCTCGCCTGGAATGCCTTCAAGCATGCCAAGATCGGCAGGAAGATCGGTACGATCGCAATTGCGGTATTGGTGGTTGGCTTGGCCGGATTCCTCCTGTTCCTGAGCTGGCTACTGCTGGGCTTTTTACATTCCCCTTCACTGACCCAATACGTTGGTTTTGACGTAGCGGCCTTCCTGCAAGCCGTGCCGGTGCTGATATTTGCGACCCTGTTCCTGGGAATTTTATTCTCCAGCTTCGGCGTCCTACTACAAGCTCTGTACCTTTCGGGCGATATGGATTTCCTGCTGACATCGCCGGTGCCCATCCGGGCGGTCTTCGTCACCAAGCTGCTGCAGGCTGTGCTGCCCAACTTTGGGCTGATCGCCCTGTTCGGCCTGCCAGTCCTATTCGGATTGGGTCTCTCCGTGCATTATAACGTTCTTTATTACCCGCTGGTACTGCTGACCATGGTCGCCCTGGCGCTGGCTGCGTCCGGTCTCTCGGCCTTGCTGGTCATGCTGGTGGTGCGCCTGTTCCCACCCCGGCGGGTGGCAGAAGTATTGGGGTTCCTGACAGCCACCCTTGGCATCCTCTGTTCGCAGAGCGGCAATTTGTATAATGCAACACACAATTATAATGTGGATATCTCGGGGTCGCAGGTCAACGGTCTCGTTGGCCTGTTGATGCGTTTCAATACGCCCTGGAACCCGCTGGATTGGGCCGGAGGCGGCTTGGTGGCGTTGGGCGAGGGCCGTTGGCTGCCGGGGCTTGGCCTGGTTGCGCTGACTCTGGGGCTTTCGGCGCTGGCTTTTACGTTTGCTTTGGTCACCGCCGAACGCTGGTATTACACTGGTTGGGCCGGTATGCAGGTGGTGACCAATAAGAAGAGGCCAGTCCGCACCTTGCGTGCGTCTGCCGGAACCGCACAATCTGCTCCCACGCAGGCGAATGCAACCGTAGTGCAGGTAAACCGGTTGGTGCCTGCACCGGTCCGGGCAATCCTCCAAAAAGATTTCCTACTGCTCCGCCGGGATATCCGTAATTTATCCCAGTTGGTTACCCCGTTAATCTTCGGCGTATTCTATACATTCCTGTTCCTGAACCCCGAAAACCCTCTGTTCCCCGAAAGCCCGGATATGCCGGGAATCTTCACAACAATATCCCACTTTATCACCACGTATGGGAACATCGGCATGTCGTTGCTGGTGGGCTGGATGTTGCTCAGCCGGCTTTCGGGGATGGCTTTTTCGTCGGAGGGTAAAAATTACTGGATGTTAAAGCCTCCCCCGTGCGCGCCGGGCATTTGCTGGCAGCCAAGTTCCTGGTAGCCTACCTGCCGACGTTGGCGTTGGGCGTGATCTTCATGGTGGCAGTCTCGATCATGCAAAAAGCCTCCCTCGCTATCTTCTTCTATGGTTTGCTGGCAACTGCCACGTGCCTGGCCGGGATGAATGGCATCCTGCTGGCCTTCGGCGTGGCGGGCGCCAATTTCAACTGGACCGACCCGCGCCGCATGAATGCCGGGGCCATCGGCTGCCTTGGTCAGTTCCTGACTGCCCTATTCCTGCCGGTTTCGTTTGGGATGTTCATCGGGCCGCTGCTGCTGGCCTCGCTTTTCAACTTACCACCGGCTTTCGGTTACCTGATCGGCGGTATCGCGGGGATTGCTGTGAGCGGAGCCTGCACCATCCTGCCGCCCTGGTTGGTACGAAAAAGAGTGGAACGGCTGAACGAGAATTAATAAAAGGGATTTACAGCTTTACCTGCGCGAGGCGATGAGCATGGTCATCGTAATGATATCTGCACTGTAAAGGATAAATATTGCCACAATCCACAACCCAAAGCCAACCTGTATCCAGCGAAGCCACCTGCCTAGACGCGCTATGACCGCCTCACCTGCCCGCAAGAATAAAAGTGGAAAAGTAATTATGGCCGGGTAAAGAAAGATGCCTTTCATAACCGAGTAATCCCGATACTCCAGTGTGTAAAGGACAATGAAGACCATATAGCCCGCAAAGGCGCAGGCCGTCAGGCCAAAATGGGTTGATGTTGCAAGCACCTTGTTGCGTTTAATAATGCTTTTCAGGGCCAAAGAAATTTCCATCACTGCCCCGGCCAAGAGCAGGGCAGTGGGTAGAAGAGCGAGGATATAGATCGCCCGGCTGAGTGCAAAGCCTTGGTCACCGGTAGTGTACCAGGATGTTTCTACATTGTTAAATTGGATGGAATAAGCTCGGCCATATAATTCTGTCCAAAGGGAGGTCATGTGTGCGGGAAAAGGTTTGTTTATTTCAATACGCGGGTGGCGTAGCAAGTCGATGAATTTGAAGGTTAAGAAACCATCCTGGATGGACACGATTCCAGGTCGATTTGGATCCGCAATTGTCTGTTCAAAGAAGTGCGGAAAGGGTTGTTTGCCGATGTTCAACAGCACCGGTGAGCCATATTCACGATAATTTGAAATGTATTGGTTGAGGGGATTGATGATCGACAAAACCAGTGTAAGTGCCCCAAATAGATAAGCTATTAGAACCTTTTGTACAACTTGTCGTCTTTCCGTCCACGCATTGATGAGCAATGCCATGAGGATGACGGTCGCCGTGATCCAGCCGTTTGTTTTGGATGAAATTCCCAAAACGGTAAAAAGCACGATCAGTAAAAAAGAGACAGGCGTTTTTTTCTTCAAGAATTCATACGTAAAATAGAGCGCCAGGGTGGAAAAAAGAATTTCGAAAGTATCATTCGTGGCCTGGGAGCTGATCCCGATCAATTCCGGATTCAGTGCCAGGAGACCAAATGCGAGCACTTTGAGAAATTCGCTCTTCACGGGCAAGCGGTAGAGAAAAAGTCCAATGACCGCCAATGTGGTCAATCCGGCTGTGAAATTCATCATCTCGATAGCCAGGATCATAGTATCCTGGCCCGCGTTTTCCAGGCCGGTTAGTTGCAGGAGCTTTGCGGCTGTATAGTGGAAAAGTTTTGGCTGGTAGCATTCCCAGCAGTCCGGTTTTTCGGGCAGGCGGCCTGTTTCCAGAATGAGCTGGATAACCGTGAAATGATTGTCATTGGATTGACGGTTAACGCTTACCAGTCCCAACCGCAAGCCGGTGGAGAGCAGAAAGATGACCAGGAACAGAATAAGAGTTCTGCGACTCGGATTGGCCATAATCTCGTTCATAAGAATTATTCGCAAAAGTATAACATACGCCTACCTTTTACCGGCCTATCAAGGGAAAAGCTCTCTGGGAATTGCCTGAGCTATGGGAAAATGGGCGAGTTGGATGGGACACGCCCACCCAACTCGCCCATACCTTCACCTATATCCCGGTGACTCCAAATGAACCAAGGGAATAACTATCTGGGAATTGCCCTGATGAGGAAATAAAAGGGTTGTTTGTTCAGCAATTGTACCAGAACTATCAAAAGCAATTGTATAATGGAGACTGCCATGTTCAAGAAGCAGCTTCTCCTCGTTATTGTCCTTTTCCTTACTGGCTGTACAGCAAAACCTACGCTGACCCCCACTCCGCCGGTGGGCCAGGTTGACGTGGAGGAACAGGCCGTCTACGATTTCCTACTCCATACGATGTACCACAATTGGGGCTTCGTCATTATGAGCACCACTGCCACAAGCGCCACCGGCGTGGATAATACTGCCCAGACCCTGAATTATGTGTTGCAGAACATGCATTCTGTGGATCCTGGAACGGTGGACAGTTTCCGGAATCGTAACGATATGGCCTACTCCATCCGCCCTGACATGGCCATCGGCGGGCCTTATACCCTGCTAAGACGGTCTGGCAAGGATCAGATTTTCGGCCAAAACCAGAGTGGCTGGGACGTTTTCTACAACCGGTATCCACGGGCGCCCGGCATCACTACGCTCTCACGTGTCGGGTTCAATGCCACACTTGATCAGGCGCTGGTTTACATTGGCACGCAAAGCAACTGGCTGGTCGGTGCGGGCTATTACATTTTGCTAAAAAAAGTGGGCGGAGCCTGGAGTATTGACCAGAAGGTGATGATTTGGGTCTCGTAGCACAGTCTAGCAGGAACGACACCGACAGGCAGACTCCTTTGCGCTGGCAACTGGCTGCCTTCACAGTCATCCGGATGATCTTCAATACCCTGCACCGGATGGTCTATCCCTTCCTGACAATATTTGCGCGCGGCCTAGGCGTGGACCTGACCACCATTTCCTACGCCCTGACCGCCCGCAGCGTGGTTGGGAGCGTAGGCCCATTTGCGGCGGCGGTGGCCGACCGGCAGGGACGGCGTTTCGGCATGCTCCTGGGTGCCGGGCTATTCATGCTCGGGGCGGCCGTGGTGGTTTTCTGGCCGAGCTTTCCCGGCTTTACCATTTCGCTGGTTCTGGCGACTCTTGGCAAGTATATCTTCGACCCGGGCATGCAGGCTTACCTGGGTGACCGAGTCCCCTACGAGCGGCGCGGCCGGACGATTGCCATCAGCGAATTTGGCTGGTCGTTGGCTTTTGTGGTCGGAGTTCCGTTAATGGGTCTCCTGATCGCCCGCAGCGGTTGGATGGCACCTTTCCCCCTGCTGGCCTTGTTGGGAGCGTTTATCGTTGCCGGGCTGGCCTGGATGCTGCCAAAAGAGGCCATGTCTGCTGACGCAAAGCGATTACGCGACAACTACCGCCTGGTCCTGACCTGTCTACCCGCCCTGACTGGTTTGGCCATTGGGATGTTTGCCTCCGCTGCCAACGAACAGGTCAACCTGGTCTTTGGTGTCTGGTTGCAGGATTCCTTTGGCCTAAAGATCGCCGCACTGGGGGTCGCCTCTGCTGTGATCGGTATTTCCGAATTCGGAGCGGAGGGCCTGGTAGCGGCCTTCGTTGACCGGCTGGGCAAGCTGCGCTCGATTTCCCTCGGGTTGATAGTCAATTCGCTGGCGGCCTTGGCGCTACCCTGGATCGGACGGACGGAATTGGGGGCATTGGCCGGCCTGTTTTTCTTTTACCTCTCTTTCGAATTTACCATTGTCAGCAGCATCCCCCTTATGACTGAACTGCTGCCGGCGGCGCGGGCCACCATGATGGCTTTTAATGTGGCCGCACTTTCCTTTGGGCGTGCCATGGGCGACTTCCTGGCTCCGCGATTGTATGGTCTGAGCTTCCTGGCCGTTGTTCTGGGAGCAGTCTTCTTCAACCTATTGGCTCTTCTGGCCGCTAACCGGCTCAGAAAGGAATATATCTGAGATGGTTTTCCTAAAGAAGTATTGGCCTCTTATCCTTGCACCAATTCTGGTACTCCTGGCGGTCCGGATTGTCGGTTCCATGGATTACCACCACAACGATAACGATTTTTTCACCTTCTGGCTGGCTGGGCACCTGGTGGCACAAGATGGCAGCCCATATGACACAGCCCAATGGGTGGCAGGCTATCATCAGTTTGCTATCGGCTTCATTCCCAACCCGGCTTTCCTGTACCCCTTACCACTTGCCCTGCTCCTGGTTCCGCTCGGTATGCTTCCCTTGTACAGCGCCTATATCATCTGGGTTACGCTGACTCAGTTGATGATTATCGCCTCGCTGGTCATCCTGCTATCGCTGGAAACCTACCCGCGTGCCAGACTCTTCTTTGTACCTCTTTTAGCCGGGATTGTGCTCTTCCGCCCAACCATCCTGACCCTGACCCAGGGCCAAGTGAGCGGATTATTCCTGTTTGTACTTGTTTGGATTACATATTTATGGCAAAAAGGACAATGGTTCCGGGGCGGACTCCTACTGGGGTTGCTGGCGCTCAAACCCAACCTGGGCTTTATTGTCATCCTTCTGCTGGCCGCCTGGCTTTTGCTCCAGAAACGCTGGAGAGCCATCCTTGGCATTTTCGTCTCTACAATATTTATTCTCATTGCTGGGCTGATTTATGACCCTGGCTGGGTTATCCAGTACTGGCACGTTGGCGGTAATAAGCTCGCTGAGACTTTCGGTGGTTCCCCTACAGTTTGGGGGCTGGGCGCGCTGATCAGCCACAATCAAACCAGTGTTACGATGATTATTGGCGGCCTGACTGGCCTGTTCATCCTGATTGGGTTTTTCCGAGCTATTTTGATCCCGCGTGACACCCTGCCAGTGTTAAACTTGCTTGCCTTAGCGGTCACAGTCACCCTACTCATCACCCCTTATACCTGGACATATGACCAAGTGTTGTTGATACTTCCCATCACCGCCGTTATCCTTTCCATGGATAGGAAGAGGCTGCCTTTCCCATTGACCGCTTCCATTTTCCTGGGGATTGATGTACTCGTAGTGTTTTTATTAATTTTTGACGTATTGTTGCAGGTAGAGATATTAAACGTGGTGGTCCCCCTGGTTGTTTTTGGCCTGTGCCTGTGGGGATTGGCCCGCGGTGCGCCTGCCGAGTCTTGACAAAGATGGATCGAATTCAAACATTCGAAAAACAACAGATTGGAGTACACATATGCCCATAAAACCTTTTCAATTGGAACGCTACTTTGCCTTGTACGAATTCAAGCTGAAATACCTGCTGAGCCCATCGGATTGCGAAGCTCTTTCGATGGCTGAACTGCTTGAAATGGGCTCTCCAGACAGTATGGAACTGTGGCAGGGGCTGAAACTGGCCTATACCGAGAGCCAGGGGCATCCTTTGCTGCGCGCAGAGGTGGCCCGGCTCTACCAGCAGATCACTCCCGAGAATGTCGTCATCGCGGCGCCTGAAGAAGCCATTTTCATCGCCATGCAAACCCTGCTGAGACCGGGGGATGAGGTTATGGCTATTTCCCCTGCCTACCAATCGCTGCATGAGATCGCTCGTGCCATCGGTTGTGAGGTGGTAAATTGGGCACTGGAAGCCGGTTCGGATGGCAACTGGCACCTGGATCTCGGCAAATTGGAAGACAGCCTGAGTGTGCGCACGCGCCTGATTGTGATCAACTTTCCGCATAATCCCACCGGCTATATGCTTGCACTTGGCGAACTGGACACACTCATTGGGCTGGCGCGCAAGCGTGGCATAACCATTTTCTCGGACGAAATGTATCGGCTGCTGGAATATGAGCCGGCTGCACGTCTGCCGGCGGTTTGCGACCTTTACGAAAAAGGCATTTCCCTATCCGGATTGTCGAAATCCTTTGCCTTGCCAGGACTGCGCATGGGCTGGTTGGCGACGCAAGAGAGCGAATTTATGGAACGCTGGCTTGCCTACAAAGATTACACAACTATCTGCAACAGCGCCCCGGGTGAGATACTGGCCATAATCGCCCTGCAGAACAAGGAGCGCATCCTCCGCCGCAACCTCGATATCATTCAATCGAATCTGGAAAGCGCGGAACATTTTTTCAGCGAACACACTGACAGATTCTCCTGGTTCCACCCATTGGCCGGTTCCGTGGCTTTCCCGGAATGGTTGGGGAAGGGACCGGTGGAGCAATTCTGCCAGGATATACTTGAAAATCAAGGTGTCATGATCGTTCCGGGCAGCCTGTTTGGTTTTCCGGGAAACCATTTCAGGATCGGGCTGGGGCGCTGGAATTTCCCAGAAACATTGGAGCATGTTGATGAGTATCTAAAAGAATGTTAAACGCACGGCAGTATTTATCTGCAATATAATCTATGATCAGAAACCAAACCGTCAGAGAGAGAAAGAAGGAAAAACGGAATGCAAAATCAAATCAAACAGCAGATCGAACGACTGCAGCGCCAGGGGGCCGCTTACGTGGATGCCCGCTGGTACCCCTTCGAAGAATTGAATCAATTGATGATGTGGAACGGCAACCTCAAGAATGCCAGTTCCAGCCGGGAGAGTGGGATCGGCATCCGGGTGCTCTATAAGGGTGCTTGGGGCTTTTCGGCATCTTCGGATTTGGGTGACTTGGCTGGCCTGTTCGATAAAGCCTTCGACAATGCCAGCGCAGCGGCCGAACGGGTCACCTTCCCGGTGCGCCTGGCCGAAAAGGATGCCGTCCAGGCCAAATTCGAGAGTCCTTCCCGTATCAATCCCTTCGAGGTCCCGTTGGCGGACAAGGTTGCCTTCCTGAAGGAAATGGATGGGAAACTGGATCAGAAGGGCGTATTCCAGCGCGTCAGCAGCCTTACCTTCATCCGCAAGCAGATCGTGTTCCTCGATTCGGAAGGCAGCCAGATCGAAAAGCTCATTACCGAGGTGTTTGCCGGGTTGGAAGTATCCGGTCTGGATGAACACGGGGAATCCTTCGGGCGCAGTTTCAAATTGGGCCGGCGCGGGGAAAGCCGCGGCTGGGAGTTGATTGACCGGACCTTCTTTGCTGAAAATGCCGAGCGGATCACCCGGGAACTGAACCAGGTCCTGGCCGCGGAAGAATGCCCGAAAGAGGATCGCTCGGTCATCCTGCTGCCGGGCATTATGTACCTGCAAACTCACGAAACCATCGGCCATGCCCTGGAGTTGGATCGCATCCTGGGCTACGAACTGGCCTTCGCAGGCGGATCATTCGTGACCCTGAACGATTTCGGCAAGCTGCGCTACGGCTCCGAGAAATTGACGGCGCGCGCGGATGCCACCTTGACCAACAGCCCCGGGAGCTTCGGGTTCGACGATGATGGCGTGCCTGCCCGCAACATGTTATTGATTGATAAGGGCATCCTGGTGGGCGCCATTACTGGCCGCCAAATGGTGGAGGAAGCCAACGCCACCGCCCGGCGCACGATTTTCTCCGGTAGTGGCGGGGCCAACCGCGCCACCGCTTTCTACCGCGTCCCGATTGAACGCATGACCAACATCAATATTGATCCGGGCCAGGATGGCAGCCTGGACGATATCATCAGCCAGACCGGCAAGGGTATCCTGATGGACGGCGACCGCAGTTGGTCGATTGGCTCGAACCGCGAGCAGTTCCACTTCGGTACGGAGATCGGCTGGCTGGTGGAGGATGGCAAGGTCACGAAACCGGTAAAGAATTCCACCTACAAGGGCGACACGCTTAAGTTTTGGAACTCACTTTCCGCCGTGGGCGACTCTTCCACTTGGGAAGTGAGATATGTAGATAATTGCGGTAAAGGCCAGCCCAACCAGATCATGCAATTGGGACACGGTGTGCCAGTCTGCCGTTTTGATAATGTCCGGATCGGAGAATAGCCATGAAAGAACAGATCATCCAAACTCTGCAGGATTTGCGGAATTATGCGCTTGGGAAAGGTTTCGAGATCGAGTTGTTCTACCATGAAGAAGATAGCTATCTCATGCGCTTCGCCAACTCGGCCATCTCACTGAATACCAACGAGCACTTGATCCGCCTGGATATCACAGCTTATTCCGGCACGAAGCGCGCCAGCTATGCCCTCATTACCAATCTGGAAAAGGTCGATGAAATGAAACATGGCATTGACACGGCGGCTGCCATGGTTGAACATGCCCAGCCGCTTACATACCAGCCGACTATCCCGACATTTGCCGAATCCTTTTCAGATGAGAGCGGCTATAATTCGGCGTTGGGGGGGATAAGCAACGCGGAGAAACTGGTCTATTTCAATCAGGCTGTAAAAGGGTTGGAGAGCGGGGAAATCAAGTTGTCGGGCATTTTTTCCAACGGAACCAATACGATTGCCCAGATCACAACCAGGTCAGAGTACACCCAGTATTTCAAAACCTCGGATGCCCAGGTGACGCTGGTCCTGTCGCACGGCAAACTTAAATGGGAAGTCACTGCCGAGCAGTCAGCCCAGAAAAAATCTGATCTGGATCCATTCGCTTTGCAGCGGGACCTGGCTTTCCTGGTAGAACACTATCAGAACGACACTCCGCAGCAGATCCCGCAGGGTAGCTATGAGATTATCTTTGGTTCAGCCGCAATCGCCGAAATGCTTAATTTTATGAACTGGATCGCCTTCAACGGCGGCTCGCTGAAGCGCGGCTTTTCCTGTATCGCGGAAGACCAGGTTGGTAAGAAAGTCCTTTCGGAGCATTTTACCCTTACCGATGACCCGGACCGGCTTGAAACCTATCCCTTCAAACGCGACCTAACCGGCCTGGAGCGCAAAGCCTGGCCGCTCTTCGAAAAAGGGGTTTTCCAGGGTTTTATCTGGTATCAGGATGACGCGGACGAGTTTGGTGCCAAACCGACCGGCCATACCGTCACGCATCAGAGTTTGGTTCTGAGCGGCGGCGATATGGAAGCCGGATCTCTGGAGGAATTGGTCAAACTGCCACGCGAAAAGGATTTGCTTTACATCCCGTTCCTGCATTATATGAATATTGTCAACCCGAGCAAGGGAATTATCACGGGCAGCTCGCGCTTCGGTGCTTTGCTGCTCAAGAAGGACGGTTCGGTGGTAGTTCCGTACAACGTCCGCCTGACCCAGAGCCTGCTGGATATCTTCGGCGACAAGGTTGCCTGGGTTTCAAAATCCGGCCGCCCATATAACACCACCCAAAGTTATGGATCCCGCAACCCAACTGCCATGTTCGTCCCACATTTCATGCAGGTGAACGGCCTGGAGATCTCGCATTCCAATTCATCGTATTAAAGTTTTCAGCGGGCATATCCCCAATTGCACAGGAGAAGGATGAATCCCAAACAACAGAGATGGGCACTGCTTACCTTGTTGGTGTGTTTGCTAGTCTCAAGCTGCCAGCCACGACAGACGATCATCACCACACCCATCTCCACATCTACACCAAAAAGCAATCCAGTCAGTAGCAAGTTTGTGATGGCCAGGGGGGGCAAGTTCATGCTTGCCGGCCATCCCTATTATTATGCCGGTGCTAATTTCTGGCAGGGCATGAACCTGGGCGTGGATGGCCCAAGCGGCAACCGAGCCTTGCTGAATCAGGATTTGGACCAGTTGCAGCAACTCGGAGTAACCAATTTGCGTGTCATGGCATCCTCCGAGGGCCCCAACACCGAACCGCACCGCATGGTGCCAGCCCTGATGGATGCACCGGGAGTGTATGACCAGAGTGTTTTAGATGGATTGGATTATTTTATCGCTCAGATGAGTAAACATGGCATGAAAGCCGTCATGGTGCTTAATAATTTCTGGCAGTGGTCTGGCGGCATGGGCCAGTATGTCTCCTGGTATGAAAAGACTCCCATCCCCTATCCGGGTGACTATGCCATCTTCATGTCCTACGTGGCAAACTTCTATACCTGTGATGAATGTCAGACCTGGTATAGAAACCATATCAAGATGATCATCAACCATACCAACCCGTACACCGGGCTAAAATATCGGGATGATCCGACCATCTTTTCATGGGAATTGGCAAATGAACCGCGCCGCTACCCGGTTGCATGGATCAACGATACGGCCGCCTATATAAAATCGCTCGATCCTAACCACATGGTCACCACCGGTTCGGAAGGCACCCCGCCGGGCGAGAGCCAGAATTTTATCCTGACCCACCAGAGCGCCAGCATTGACTATGCTACCATTCACATCTGGCCGCAGAACTGGGGCTGGTACGATCCAACCAATCCCAGTTCATATGCTACCGCCGAGCAACTCTCAATCCAATATTTCCAGACTCATGCGGTGGAAGCATCCTCGTTGGGGAAGCCGTTGGTGCTGGAGGAATTCGGCCTCGCCCGTGATAACGAACCTTTGCAGGATATTTACAACCCGAATTCGCCGACCACTTACCGGGACCAGTTTTACACCGCCATCTTCCAGCAGGTCAGTTCGGCCATTTCCATGGGCGAACCGGTGGGAGGCGCCAACTTCTGGGCCTGGGCGGGCGCGGCCCGCCCAGGGTACCTGTGGATCGGCGATCCGCCACATGAGACTCCCGGCTGGTATTCTGTTTATGATACGGACAGCACAACGCTGGCAATCATCACCAATTTCGCACAGAAAATGGCGCAACTGAACAAGTAGGTTTTGCGCAAATTATTGCCGGAGGATTTTATGAAAGGGAATCATTCCACAGCCCGCAGATTAAGTTTAATCGCCCTGGCTGTGGCTCTGCTGGCCGCTACGAAGAACTGGAAAATTATCTTATTCGCCAGAAATGACTTGATGAAAATGAAGGACCTATGCTGATCCACTCCGCCTCCCAACTCCTTACCCTGAGTGGTGGCCCGCAGCGTGGGCATGCCCTCGGTCGTCTGGGCATCCTTGAAAACGGGGCTGTCCTGGTGCGGGATGAGACCATCCTGGCTGTTGGGTCGACGCAGGATCTGCTGGCGGCCTATCCCAACGAGCGCTGCCTGGATGCCTGCGGCTGCGCCGTCCTGCCCGGCTTCGTGGATCCACACACACACGTCATTTGGGCCGGGGAGCGCGCCGCCGAATTCGAGTTGAAGATGGCCGGGGCGCATTATCTGGAGATCCTGGCCGCCGGCGGCGGGATACTCTCCACCGTTCGCAAGACGCGTGCGGCTCCCACGGAAAGGTTGATGGACGAAACCCGCCCGCGCCTGGAACGCATGTTCGCCCATGGTACGACCACCGCTGAAGCCAAGACCGGCTACGGCCTGCAGACCGAAAGCGAGCTCAAGTTGCTTGAATCCCTGCTCAGGCTGGATGCGGAGGGTCCGCTCGAACTTGTACCCACTTTCCTGGGCGCGCATGCCATCCCACCCGAATTCAAGGATAACCCGCAGGGCTACACTGACTATCTCTGCAACGAAATGCTCCCGACTGTGTGTGCGTGGTGGAATAACCAATCCTTCGATCATGCGCATGCTCAACTGCCAACAGCGAACCGTCAATCGCTACCCCCTGTCCCTCGAACCCTGTTCGTGGATGTTTTCTGCGAAACCGGCGCCTTTGATCTGGCTCAATCCCGCCAGATACTGACAAAAGCCAAAGAACTGGGCTTTCCCTTGAAAATCCATGCGGATGAATTCGACAACTTGGGTGGGGCCAGCCTGGCGGCCGGACTTGGCGCTGCTTCCGCCGATCACCTGGTAAGGATCTCTGCTGCGGATATCGCCGCACTGGCGCAGTCTGAAACGGTGGCCGTCTGCCTGCCTTGCACACCCTTCGGCCTGGCGGAAAAAGAGTATACTCCTGCACAGAAAATCATTGCTGCGGATGGCTTGGTGGCCCTGGCAACGGACTGTAACCCCGGCACAGCTTGGTGTGAGTCCATGCAGTTTGTCATTGCCCTGGCTTGCCGGACCCTGCGACTTACCCCTGCACAGGCCATCGTCGCCGCTACCCTCAATGCTGCCCAGGCTCTCCAACGCGCCGACCGGATCGGCTCCATCGAACCCGGCAAGCAGGCCGATTTGCTGGTGCTCTCCGTGCCGGATTACCGTCAACTCGCCTATCGCTTTGGAACTAACCTGGTCAAACAGGTTGTCAAGCGTGGCAAGGTTTACCGGGTGGGAAGCGGTTATTCACTTCAGGAGTTTGATCATGAACATTAATATGTTGCAAATTCCCCTCTACATTTGGATCATAGTGGCCATCCTGGTAATTGTCGTGGCATTTGCCGTTATCCGCTTCTTCTGGCGGCATATCCTGAGATACCTGTTGCATGGCTGCGTGACTATTTTGGGAATATTGGCCTTGTTGTGGCTTTTACACTATTTCAGAGTATTCTGATTGCGACCCTGGATGAAATTGCCATAAGACTGGCTGCCGAAACGCTTGCTGAATCCAGATAATATCTCTATAATGTAGCTGAATTCACAACACCGCACAGTCGGAACTATTCTGCTGCCTGATAATCTGCTTATTTCTCACCAGGCTGCACCGGTCTGGCGGGGAAATTTTTTTTTAGGAGATAGTATGAAACACAAAATATTTAATCCAAGGTTTATTTTCCGCGTATTGCTGATCGTTGCGCTGGCATACGCGGCCAACCCCATCGCGGGTGTATCCGCGGCGACTGTTGTTCTCTATGTCACGCCCGATGGTACCGGCGCGGCCGATTGCTTCGATTGGGCGAATGCCTGCCCGCTGCAGACAGCATTGATTGAGGCGAATGAACTCGGCACCGTCAATCAGATTTGGGTAAGGGCGGGAACGTACACGCCCTCACCAAAAACTATTGCTGATCAAACGGCCACTTTCCAACTTTTGAGCGGTGTGGCGATCTACGGCGGCTTTGCCGGAACGGAGACGGGCCTCAGCCAGCGCAATTGGACGGCGAACGCCACCGTTCTGAGCGGCGATCTGTTGGGAAATGACAACGGAAATGTAAAATATGACGAACCGACCCGGGCCGATAATTCGTACCATGTGGTCACCGGTGCGAGCGGTGCGACCCTGGATGGCTTCACCATTAAAGATGGCAATGCCTATGACAACAGCGGGGATTGCTCTTCTGGTAACGATTGTGGCGGCGGAATGTACAATACCTCCGGTAGCAATCCGACGTTGTCGAATATTATATTCAATGGCAATACGGCGGGATTCGCCGGTGGTGGAATGTACGATGAAGCTGGCAGCAATCCGACGTTGACAAATGTTACCTTCCGCGTCAACGCGGCGGGTAGTTATGGCGGCGGGATGTACGATGATTTCAGCAGCCCGACTTTGTCAAACGTCACCTTTAGTGGCGACTCTGCGGCAGTTAGCGGCGGCGGGATAGGAGAGGTTGATTCCAGCAGCGCGACATTGAAATCCGTTGCATTCAGCAATAACTCGGCAACTATATCAGGCGGCGGGATGTACGTTGATTCCAGCAATCCGGTATTGACATCTCCTACCTTCAGTGGCAATTCGAGCAAGAGCGGTGGTGGGATGGAAAACGATGATTCCAGCACCCCGATGATAACGAATAGCACCTTTAGCAGCAACTCGGCAACTTTATCGGGCGGCGGGATGAACAACGAATCCGGCAGTAATCCGTCGTTGACAAACGTTACCTTCAAGGATAACTCGGTAATTGAAAACGGTGGCGGTATGGCTAACCAGTCTAGCAGCCCAACGCTCAATGATGTGAGCTTCCTCGACAACTTGGCGGGCGGATTGGGTGGCGGTATGTACAACAACGCCAGCAATCCGACGCTAACGACGGTGAAGAACGGGAACACCTCTTTCACCGGCAACAGGGCGAGCAATAAGGGCGGTGGGATGTACAATGAAGCCAGTAGCCCGACACTGAACGGCAGCACGACGCTGTCGTATGTCACCTTCAGCAGTAATTCGGCGGGCATTGGCGGTGGGATGGACAACGACTCTGGTAGCAATCCGACGTTGGCATATGTCACCTTCAGCAACAATTGGAGCAACCTCGGCGGCGGGATGGAAAACGATTCCAGCAACCCAACGTTATCAAAAGTCGATTTCAGCGGCAACTCGGCAACTTTATCTGCCAGTGCGGTGTACAGCGCTTTCAGCAGCGATTCGAACAATAGCGGCGGTGGGATGAACAATAATTCCAGCAGCCCGACGTTAACGAATGTCACTTTCAACGCCAACTGGGCAACTCTATCCGGTGGCGGAATGAATAATTTGGCTGGCAGTAGTCCGGTGCTAACAACTGTTACTTTCAGCAATAATTCGGTAACTGAAAACGGCGGCGGGATGGGTAACAACTCCAGCAATCCAACGCTAGATAACGTGGCTTTCAAAAACAACTCGGCGGGCGCATGGGGTGGCGGGATGTACAACAACGCCAGCCATCCGACGCTGACGGATGGTACATCCTTTACCAGCAACAAGGCAAGCAATAGTGGTGGTGGAATGTACAACGAAGCAAGCGGCCCAACGCTGATGAATGTTACCTTCAGTAGCAACTCTGCAACTCTGGCGGGTGGCGGGATGGACAACGATTCCGGCAGCAATCCGGCGTTGACAAATGTCACCTTCAGCAGTAATTCGAGCAAGAGCGGCGGCGGGTTGTACAACGAAGCCAGCAGTCCAACGCTGATAGATGTGACCTTCAGAACCAACTCAACAGGCACCGCCGGCGCCGGGATATATGACGATTCCAGCAATCCGGCATTAACGAACGTGACCTTTAGTGCCAACTCGACGGGTGGACTCGGCGGGGGAATGGACAATGAAAACAACAGCAGTCCTACGTTGAAAAATACCACCTTCAGCGACAACTCGGCGGCCTACGGCGGCGGAGTGAACAACAGCGATAGCGACCTGCAAATTAACGACACGATCTTCTGGGGCAACAACGCCCGCAAGAGTGGAAAGCAAATCTACAATAACAACAGTGCTACCAGCGTGAGCGACAGTGTAGTGCAGGATGGATGTCCTGATGCAAACACCACTTGCATTAACATCATAACTGCCGATCCAAAGCTCGGCACGCCCGGCAGCTATGGAAACAACAACCAGATCACCATCCCGCTCCTGCCAGGCTCCTCGGCGATTGATGCAGGGAACGATACCACCTGCGCCACCGCCGACCAGCGCGGCGTAAGCCGTCCGCAGGGCGCGCATTGCGATATTGGTGCGTTTGAGTCGCGCGGGTTTACATTCACCATAACTGGCGGCAACAATCAGAAAGCAGTGGTCAATAAGTCGTTCGCCCAACCGCTTAAATTGAAAGTGACCAGTCTGTATCACGAGCCGGTGAACGGCGGGCAGGTTACTTTCACCGCCCCGTCAAGTGGTCCGAGTACACATAAAATTGTCTATATAACAACAATTTCAAAAGGCTACATCACCGTCGGAGTCAGTGCAAATAGCATCGCAGGTGGGCCATACATTGTGACTGCCAGCGCAGCAGGCGCAGCCAGCGTTAACTTTTCACTCACGAATGTTGCAAAGCTCGTGTGGATGATATTGCCTGACGAATCCATGACTTCAGCAATCTCCAGTGTGCTGGCTGATACACCGTTGTAATCGCAGTAGAAATAGATAGAAGTGAAGTAAAAGATAATTCCCGCAGGCTTCAACCCTGCGGGAATTTTTTTCTGTGGCTCCCTACGGCGTTTTTGCCATTGATTGTAGTTTGTTGGATTGTGCTTGTTCGATACAAGCGTTAAGCTTGGATGCCAGGTCGCGAACGTAAGGATCTTCAAGTAAAGTCATATGATTGCCTGAGATGTTTACGATTTGCAAATCCTTTTGAATAATCTCTTTCCACCCTTCCATCTTTTCCATTGGCCGTTCCGGGACTTTAAAAACAGTCGCGGGACCAGAGTAATGGCCCGGACGATAGAGTCGAATGGCGAAATTCATGGTCTCCCGGTTATTTTTTGCAATATGTCTTTTAATAACCGGTAAAGTGTCCAAAATGGTTTTATTGCGGGAGAGTCTGGGAAGGAGAGACCTGGCGATGTAACGGAACCGTGCCTGCCAGGATTTATCTTCCATTTTTTTTATATGCCAGCGTACCCGTTCGGAGAAGGTTCGGCGCTTTCCTAGCACCAGAGCATTGGTATCGATAATTCCCAGAAACGCAACTTTTTCACCAATTTCTGAGAGCTGTTTGGCTGTTTCCAATGCAACGACCCCACCAAACGAATACCCAGCCAGGTAATAGGGCCCATATGGTTGGAGCGCACGGATGGCCTGCAGGAAGCGTGCAGCTATATCATTAATATTTGTTCCGTAAAGGGTTGATCCGTTATTCTGCAAAGCCTGGATACTATAGAGAGGCTGATCTTCCCCCATATAAGGAACCAAATGGCGCCAGGCCATTGCATCCCCCAGGCCTCCCGGGAAAAGAAAGAGGGGAGGCTTGGTGCCTGTGGCCCTGAGCGGAATCAGCAAGCGGATCCCAAAAGAGCCTGGATTGCGCAGCACTTCTGCAAGCTTCTCAACGGTATCGTATTCAAAGATGGCTGAGATGGGCAATCGCATTCCCAAAGTTCGTCCGATTTCCATGAATAAAGCTGCAGCTATCAGGGAGTCCCCTCCCAGGTCAATGAAACCGTCGCGGACCCCGACCTTTTCCAGCTTGAGAGCCTTTTGCCATATGGCAGCCAGCTGTTTTTCTATCTTGTCACGTGGAGCCATGTAGGCAGTCTCTTGTTGGAGCTGATTCCAATCTGGGGCAGCCAGGGCTTTAGGGTCCACCTTGCCGGTTGTGGTGAGGGGAAATCTGTCCATTGTGATAAAGGCCGCGGGTTGCATGTAATCCGGCAGACGTTGGGCGATATGTTTGCGCAATTCAGTGGGAGAGAGGCGGGCTTTTGGCCTCCAAACAACATAAGCCGCCAGGCGTTTGTTGCCTTCCAGGTCTGGCCAGGCCAAAACCACAGCATGCTTGACCTCTGGAATGGACATCAAGACGCTCTCGATGGCAGATAGATCCACAGTGAACTCGCGGATCTTTACGTGGGAATCTTTCCGGCCGATAAATTCCAACTGTCCATCCGGACGAAATCGCCCCATATCTCCGGTCAAAAATATCTGGCGGGATGGGTTGGCTGGATCGGGGGCGAATATTTGGCTGTTCAGGTCGGGACGGTGCCAGTAGCCGGGGAAAAGCATCTCTGTGCGGATGGCAATCTCGCCGACCTCACCGGGCGGTAAGGTATGGTGATGCTCATCCAAGATGAGAGATTCCTTTCCAGGGATTGGAAAACCAGCTGACAGTATGGAACTGTCCATGAGTGTATCCTGGTGAATGATATTGCATGCCAACAACCCGACCTCACTGGAAGCCAACACGTGGATGACCATCGCCTCCCGTGAGAGGATGGAACGGATGCGTTCCACATCATGGGGATAGACCACACTTGCGCCAATAATTACGAAGCGGATATAAGGAAAGACCGAACCTGCCGGAAGATTATCCAGAAAAGAGCGCATAAGCTGGGTTGGCATTCCCAAAGCGGTAATGTGCTCTTCTTGCAAGGTTTCAGCCAAAGAGCCCAAACCCTTCTCAGCTTCAAAAAACACTAATGTAGCCCCATTAAACAAGGCGTCGAAAATATAATGCATAGAAGCTGCGCTACTAAACGGATAGAGCAGCAAGAAATGATCCGTAGGCACAAGCATGAAATGAATTGCCGAAAAATGACCTCGATGAAGAAGGTTCTGGTGGGTATACGGAGCCCCCTTCGGCTCCCCCGTGGAGCCAGATGTATAAAAGATCGCTGCGAATGATTTGGGCGCAACAGATACCAGGAAAGGAGAATTGTCCGCGAGAACTGCCTCAGCGGTTGCTATTACCCGGCAACCTGCCGGAGCAACCTGGCGAGCCAGCGGGAGCATGCCTGCGCTGGCAAGAAGGATCGGTGAACCCAGGTCTTCGAGAGCTTCTGTAAGGCGTCCCGGCGGGTCTGCGGAACGCAGGGCACAATAGAAATGACCGGCACGGATAATTGCCAAGATCGCAACGACCATATCAACTTGGTCCTCGATCAAAAGAGCCACCGGTAACTGCCCGGCTCCAAGCGAATCGGCCAGGAAGCGCCCCTGACGACTTGAGCGTTGGTCAAGGGCGCGATAGGTGATCGCTTGGTGCTCTGACTTTGCAGCCACCTGCTCGGGAAACTGCCCGGCAATTTTTATAAAACGTTCGGCTATGGTGGCGTTCAGATCCTGTTCGGTGAAGGGCAATGCAATTGTTTCCAAATTTATCTTCCCTGGATCAAGATGAATTTTGCCTAAATTTCCCTGCATGAAAGGAGCCATTCGGATTTTTTAAAGTGAGCAGTTTTTCCTCCATACCAGGTCTACCGCATCAAGTATTAAGCAATAGTACCGTGGGCTTCAGCCAATAGCCAAGATCACTTTAGCACCTAAAGTTATTGAAAAGGAATTATACCAATTTTCTTTGACGGGCAGTTCTTCAGGAATCGGAATAAACATCTTGTTCCAGGCAGATTGTACAAACTGCACGGGAGAATTTCATCCACGCAACTGCTCTTCCAAGCGCGCCAATCCCACCTGGATAGTATCCCCCAGGTATAAACCTTGTACTTGGCTTTGCAATTCCGGCTGGATGACAAAGGCCCGCCCGGCAAAAGCGATCAGTGGCTGGTTGGCAATTTGCCGGATCCATTGCGGCCAATCTACCAACTGGCGCGCCGACTCTGTTCGCATGGCTACCAGCACTACTGCAGCTGGTTGAATTTGTTGGACAAAAATGGAAAGGTCTGCAAAGGGAACATCCTGGCCCAGGTAAGCCACCGGCCAGCCCTGTCGGCGTAACAATACACCCAGCATGAGCAGGCTGCCCTCGTGCCATTCCCCTGGGGCACAGGCCAGCACGATCGGGCTGGTTGTGTACGCAGGCGGCCCACTGACCATCCACATTAACAAACGCTGGCGCAAGTAATTGCTTGCCAGGTGTTCATCGGTAACCGTAATGCGTCCATCCGCCCATGCCTCGCCGAGTTCGGCCAACACCGGACTGATGACGTTCAGGATGATTTCTTCAGGCGAGGAAAAGGCCAGCATGTCGCTCATCACCTGGTCAGCGCGCCGCAGGTCGTGCTGGAAGAGCGCCTCGGCCAGTTGTTCGCCGCGGGCCGGGGAGGCTGGCAGAGGTTCTACGCTCCGGTATGCTTGGATAGGATGCTCCAGCGGCAGGCGGCCTTCGATATCCATCTTCTGAACTGCTGTGACTGCCTGGCGTGCTGTGATGCCCTGCTCGATCTGCGCCTTAACCGAGCGCAGCAGGGTGACATCTTTCTCCGAATACAGGCGGTGGCCGCCGAGCGTGCGCGCCGAGGAGTGGGGGAAGCCGTAACGCCTTTCCCAGGCGTGTAGCGTCGCGATGGGAATGCCAGTCATGCGGGTGACCGCGCCGATATTAAAGATGGCTTCCGCCGTGTTCGTGAGTGCTTGATTATCCATTTTATAACCTTTCATGTATATATATTACCAATTTGCACCAATTTTGTCAAGATATTTTATGGTAAACCTTGACAAAATCGGTACATATTTATATAATATAGATGTATTTTATCTAAATTAGATTGTAATGCAGAATCAAAAACATTTATTTCGCCAAATAATCCTTCGAAAAGCCAGGGTGGAAACCTTGGAGGCAATATGAGTATCCGTATCGTGACAGACAGTAGTTGCGACCTGCCGCAAGAATTGGTTCGGAAGCATAATATAACGGTCATACCGCTTTATATCAACGTTGGATTGCAAGAATACCGGGATGGGATTGACCTAAGCCGGCAGGAGTTCTACACGCGCCTGCCTGATTTCAGGCAGGTGCCCACCACCGCAGCGCCTAGCCCGGAAGTCTTTCGCCTGACTTACGAACGATTGGCCACTGAAGGCGCCTCGCAGATTCTATCCATTCACATCTCGACCAGGTTGAGCTCCGTCTTCGGGATCGCCTCGCAGGCGGTCCGGGAGAAAACCAGCCTCCCGGTGACGGTTTTCGACTCACGCCAGCTCAGCCTGGGAACCGGTTTCCAGGTATTGGCAGCTGCGCAGGCTGCCGAAGCCGGCTGTTCGATGCAGGAAATCCTGGCCAGGCTGGAAGATCAAATCACCCACACACACGTTTTTGCTGCCCTGGATACGCTTGAGTTCTTGCGTCGCAGCGGGCGAATGAACTTTGCCGTAGCGTTCCTCGGCGGTATTCTGCAGATCAAACCCTTTCTTAAGATGTATGCCGGCAAACCGACCGCCGAACGCGTTCGCACGCGCAATGCTGCCATGAATCGGCTGGTGGAGCTGCTTGAGGAAGCTTCTCCCCTGGAAAAAGTAGCCGTGCTCCATTCGCAGGCATTGGACCGGGCGGAGGTGCTCTTGCAACGAGTGAAACATATATTACCGGCTGGGGATACCTTGGTCGAGGAGATCAACCCCGTGCTGGGCGCCCATATCGGCCCGGGCGTGGTCGGTTTTGCCTGTATTTCGAAATAATAATCTGGAGGTAGACGCCATGTCATTCATTTCCATTTACGGTATTGCCCTGCTGGTAATCCTGGGCTTGATGATTATTTTATGGCTGCTTAGCCTAGCCCTCAAAAATGCGAGCATCGTGGATATTTTTTGGGGAACAGGTTTTGTCATTTCCGGCTGGGTATACTTTGCCTTGACGCCAGATGGTTTCCTATTGCGCAAGGTGTTGGTCATGCTCCTGACCACCATCTGGGGGCTGCGTCTTTCGCTCTACATCCTGTGGCGCAATGCCGGCAAGGGTGAAGATTACCGTTATCAGGCTTGGCTCGAGGAAGCCGGGGCTGCATGGTGGTGGCGGAGTTTCTTCAAGGTTTTCCTGCTCCAAGGAATTCTGATGTGGGTCATCTCCGCTCCGTTGCTAGCAGCCCAGTTCCACTCCGGCCCGGACCGGTTGACTGCTCTCGATTTCATCGGCGCGGCGTTCTGGCTGATGGGCTTTTTCTTCGAGGCTGCCGGCGACCTGCAACTGGCACGTTTCAAAGCAGATCCAGCCAACCGGGGTAAAGTGATGGATCGTGGCGTCTGGCGCTATACCCGCCATCCCAACTACTTTGGTGACTCGGCCCAGTGGTGGGGCTACTACCTGATCGCCGCCTCTGCCTCGGGCTGGTGGACGATCTTCAGCCCGGTGCTGATGACGCTCTTCCTGCTGCGAGTCTCCGGCGTGACTTTATTGGAAAAGACCCTATCCAAACGCCCTGGTTATGAGGTATATATTAAGACTACCAGCGCGTTCATCCCGTGGTTCCCACGGAAGAAAGGATAACATGAACAAACTTACTGGGCGAGTTGCTATCGTCACCGGGGCCAGCCGCGGACTGGGGAAGGCCATCGCGGTACTCTTTGCAAGCCAGGGCGCAAAGGTGGTGCTGGCCGCCCGTTCAGAGCAGGCTATTGCACAGAACGCGGCCGAACTACTCGCCGAAGGATACGCCGCCGTGCCTTTCGTCTGCGACGTTTCGGATCTGCAGCAGGTTGAGGCATTGGCACAATTTGCCATCCAGACTTTCGGACATTTTGATATCTGGGTCAACAATGCCGGGGTTGCCGGCCCCTACGGTGCAACCTTCGATCTGTCGCCGGAGCAGTTCCTGGGAGTCCTGCGAACGAACATGTTTGGCGTTTATAACGGATCCATGCAGGCCATGCGCCACTTCCTGCCGCGCAAATCTGGGAAGCTGATCAATATCCTGGGCGCCGGATCGAAGAAACCGGCTCCCAACCAGAATGCCTATGGTTCGACCAAAGCCTGGATCAGGGTCTTCACGCTGGCTCTGGCGAAAGAATACCAGGGCAGCGGCGTGGGTGTTTTTGCCCTGCAGCCCGGCCTGATGGATACCGACCTGCTGACGGAACTGGTCACCTTCGAGGAACACGCCCAGCGCCTGCGCAGTTTTATGCCCTTCCTGGTGCGGGCAGGAGGAAAGAAACCCGAAGTGGCTGCCCGCAAAGCGCTCTGGCTGGCGTCTTCTGCCACGGATGGAAAGACCGGCCTGGATGTAACTGCCAGCTCGAGCTTTAAGGTTACGATCGGTTTCCTGCGTGAGGGGTTGCGAAACCTGCTCCACCTGTCTGCCCGTTCGGTTGAAATGAACGTAAAAGTCATCCCATCCGCGTTTGCGCCATTGCCAGCATTTGGTCATTCCGGATTGAAAGATACAAATGGAACGAATTGAGCCTGTGAATCATCTGATGGATATGGAGAGATCAAAATGAATCCTTTGGAACAGTTTAATAAAAAGCATTATCTCAACCTGGAGACCTTTCGCAGAAGTGGTGAAAGCATGAAGACGCCGGTATGGTTTACCCAAGTTGGGCAGATTATCTACGTTCGCACGGGGGCCAATGCGGGCAAAGTCAAACGTATCCGCAACAATGCCAGGGTCAATATCGTGCCCTGCAAGATGAATGGAAAACCGACCGGAACCTGGAGGCCGGCGCAAGCGCGCGAGGTCACCGATCCGGAAATAAGCACGCTGGTGAATGGCCTGTTGGGCAAAAAATATGGCCTGCTCACAAAAATGTTCGAAAGGCAAAGAGCCCGCCAGGGTGTAAAAGATACCATTCTGGAAATCAAAATTACTGAATAGGAGAATAGTATGAAAAACACATTTCGACAAATAGTAGTTGCCCTGGTCATGCTTATCACCATAGCCATCAATATTCTGGCGGATGCCCTTCCCATCAATGGGCTGAATACCGCCAATATCTCGAATTCTTTCCAGGTTTATTTTGTCCCGGCCGGGTATGTCTTTGCCATCTGGGGCATCATCTATATCGGTATGATTGCCTACGCGGTCTACCAGGCCCTTCCGGCCCAGCGTGAGAACCCGCGCATGCAGGCTACTGGCTGGTGGGTTGTCCTGGGCGGGCTGGCCAACTGTGCCTGGATCTTCCTGTGGCATTACGAGCAGTTCGTCGGGACGCTGGGCGCCATGCTGATCCTGCTGGCGACCCTCATCGCGGTTTATCAGCGCCTGGGCATCGGCCAGACCAAAGCCTCGGCTGGTGAGACTTGGGCGGTGCGCATTCCCTTCAGTATTTATCTCGGCTGGATTACCGTTGCCACGGTTGCCAATGTCAGTGATGTTTTGTGGTATCTGAAGTGGAACCAGTTTGGCCTCAGTGCAGCAGCCTGGATGGTGATCATCCTGGCGGCAGTCCTGGTGATCGCCGGGTTGATGAATTTCCTGCGCCGTGACATTGCCTATGCGGCTGTGCTGCTGTGGGCACTGGCCGGCATCGGGGCCAAGTTCCCCCAGGAAGGCATCGTCACTAGCGCCACTTGGGTTACCTTCGGCCTGGTGGCTACCACGTTGGTCGCGGCGCTCCTTTTCAAGCGGAAGCCAGTAGATAATGCAGGTCTCCATGCCTAAAGTTGCTATAAATACCCCTGCGCCCGATTTTGAACTGGCCGATATCAGCGGCAAAGCTGTGCGGCTTGCTGAGTTGCGCGGCCACGCTGTGCTGCTGGTCTTCAACCGCGGCTTTATGTGACCGTTCTGCCAAGCGCACATGGCACAGTTGCGCCAGGACTTTGCAGAGTTTGAGAAGCGCGGAACCACGATCCTGGTGATCGGCCCGGAGAACGCCGCCGATTTCACCCGCTATTTCAAAGAAAATGACCTGCCCTTCACCGGCCTGCCGGACCCGGCTCATACCGTACTGAAGTTGTATGGCCAGAAGATCAATTTGTTCAAATTTGGGCGTATGCCGGCCCAGGTGCTGGTGGACAAATCCGGGTTGGCGCGCTTTATCCACTACGGACACGATATGACCGACATCCCGGCGAATGCCGAGATGCTGGCCCTGATAGATCAGATCACCGCCGGTTGAGCGGCCAGGCGCCCCTAGCATGCAGACGGTTGTCAGCGGTGTGGTTGTGCAAGGATATCGGGTGGCTTCTGGGCCATCGCAGGATTATCCCTATGGCACGCTCGAGAAACAAATACCGCTGTTCAAGCAACGTGGCCTCGACCTGGAGCAGTTTTATTATGGTACGTTGAACATATCCATCGCCCCGGCCGTCTTCGAAATGGTACAGCCTGGATATACCTTCCAGCGGGTGGCCTGGACCGATCTGCACCCGCCGGAAGATTTTTCTTTTTCGCGCTGCACGGTCAGGTTCAAGGCTGGCAGGTATGCCGGCTATGTTTATTACCCTCACCCGGAGACAAAGAAGCGACATTTTGAAAATTCGTCCATTCTCGAAATAATCTGCATGCGTATCCCAGACATTGCCTATGGAGATCGGGTGGATGTGGAGCTAAATCCGGACGAACTGCGCATCCGGGCGGGGAGCTGATAAGATACCCCCCTTCGAAATAGATGCACTCATGTGGGAATGCAAGATGGATGACCAGGTGGTAGTAGCCGGTCTGGAAGCCGGCAAACCGACCATTCCCGGCCTCAAGCGAGGCCGGGAATGAACTATATACGGTTAGATCTAAACTTTACTTGCGATTACGCAGGAAGGTTGGGATATCCAGATCTTCAGTGCGGAAAGTCTGCGGCTTGAACTCGGGAGCCGGGTTGTTCTGCTGCACAGGGACAACGGCATTTTCCATTGGGTGGTTGATCAGTTTTCCGTCAATGGTGCGGGTAACCGGGCGGGGGGTGATGCGGCGCGGCATGCCGGAACGGTCGAAACCGGTGGCAATGACAGTGACGCGAATCTCATCACTCATGTTCGGGTCGATCACAGCGCCGAATATCATGTTCACATCCGGGTGAGCAGTCTCGCGGATCAGAGCCGCGGCTTGGTTGACCTCGAACAGGGTCAGGTTTGGCCCGCCGGTGACGTTGAAGAGCACGCCCCTGGCCCCATCGATCGTAATGTCAAGCAGTTGGCTTGATATGGCCTGTTCGGCGGCAATGCGGGCGCGGTCTTCGCCGGAGGCCTTACCGACTGCCATCAACGCCGCACCGCCTTCGCTCATGATGGCGCGCACATCTGCGAAGTCCAGGTTGATCAAACCGGGGACAGTGATCAGTTCCGAGATGCCCTGGATGCCCTGGCGCAGAACTTCATCGGCAGCCTTGAAAGCATCGTTCAGGCTGGCGCGTTTGTCCATGATTTGCAGCAGGCGATCATTCGGGATAACGATGAGCGTATCGGCATGGTCTTTGAGGTTGGCCATGCCTGTCTCACATGACTGCATACGTTTATTCCCCTCGAAGGTGAACGGACGGGTGACCACGCCGATGGTCAGTGCATCGTTCTCTTTGGCAATTTGCGCCACGATGGGGGCTGCCCCGGTGCCAGTGCCGCCGCCCAGGCCGGCTGTGACAAAGACCATGTCTGCGCCTTTAAGCACATTGAACAGGTCCTCGGATGATTCCTCGGCCGACTTACGCCCAATCTCCGGGTCGCCGCCTGCACCCAGGCCACGCGCCAGCTTGTTGCCGATGCGTACCCGGGTGTTGGCCTTGGATAGCATCAATGCCTGTGCGTCGGTGTTGATGGCGATGAATTCCACACCCTGGATGCCTTCTTCGATCATCCGGTTTACGGCGTTGCAGCCACCACCGCCCACGCCAACGACTTTGATGCGGGCAAATGCTTCTGATTGTGTTTTCTTTGTATCCATGCTAAGCCTCCTTGAGCTCATAAAAAAGGTTCGATGTTTCTGGTTGAGTAATAATAATTATGGGAGCAACCGCTTGAGCCAACCCTTAACGGGGTCAAGATTCACCGGATACTCTTTCTTTGTGGAATTTCGCCGGTCTGGACGGCTTGCCGAAATATCTTCCTCAGTGAGAGCGGCAGCCCAATTCAGCAAACCGAATCCTGTGGAATATGCGGGGCTTTTCAACTGGTCCACCATGCCCACCAGCTTCTCCGGCCCGGCTGTACGAACGGGTAGCCCGAGCACCTGACTGGCCAATTGGCGGATGCCGGGCAGGGCGCTCGTTCCGCCGGTGAGCACCATGCCAGCCGGCAGCAGCCCATCATAGCCGGAACGCTTGATCTCCTGCAGGGTCAGGATAAATATCTCTTCGACCCTGGCTTCGATGATGTGTGCCAGATCCTGGCGGCTAATCTGGATCGGGGCATCTTCGCCGTAAGCGTTCACAGTTAAAAACTCCTCTGCGCCTACGCCGGATTTTAAGGCATAGCCGTGCTTTTTCTTAATCTCCTCGGCCTGGGCAAGCGGCAGACGCAGGCCAGTGGCAATATCGTTGGTGATATGGTTGCCGCCGACTGCCAGCACCATGGTGTGCCAGACATGCCCATCCACGTAGATGGCCAGGTCGGTTGTCCCGCCGCCGATATCGCAAACAGCCACGCCCATCTGGCGTTCTCCGTCAGTGAGTACCACATCGCCGGATGCGAGCGGATTCAGTACGAATTGAAGTACTTCCACGCCGGATGCTCCAACGCATTGGCGCAGGTTTTCGACGGTGGCTTGGGCGGCGGTGATGATATGCGCCTCCACCTCCAAACGGTAACCGTGCATTCCGATCGGCATTGTGACGCCATCCTGCCCATCTACGGTAAAGCCACGCTGGATGATGTGGATAATCTCCCGGTTATGCGGTATGGCAACCACGCGAGCGGCTTCCAGTGCCCGAAGAACATCATCCTCATCAATCGTTTCTCCGGAGACCTCGGCCACGCCACGGCTGTTGATGGACGATACATGCGCCCCGGCCAGGCTGACCAGCGCTCCGGTGATTTCCACGCCCGACACCTGCTCGGCTTTATCCACCGAGCGTGAAATGGACTGCGCGGCGGCTGCCAGGTCCACGATAACGCCCTTCTTGATGCCTTCCGAAGGTTCAATGCCCGATCCCAGGATGCGGATGATATCTCCTTCCACCCGCCCTACCAGGGTGCAGACTTTTGTAGTACCTACGTCAATTCCAACGACAATTTCATCCATATTTGTTTACTTGTAGAATGGTGCATCCAGGTATTCCATGCTGATCAGCGTGGGCTGGATGCCCTGTTGGGTGATTTTATCCAGGATGGCCTGGTATACTTTTAGTTTCATCTCAATATCCTGTGCATTCTGGCCGAAATAAACTGACCAACCGCGCGGATCCTGCCAGCCCAAACCGTATTTTGGGTCATAGATCATCGGTGCTCTATCGGGAACTTGCGGGTACAGCGTGACAATCGCCTGCACCATATCGGGTGACAGGAAGGCTTGATCGTAAGTGGACTTTGTTGGATCATTCGGGAGCTTGGGCGGATCCCCGTTCGAAGCAACCGGGATCAGACCCTGAACATTGCCGCGCGGCGTAAAAGCCACACCGTTGGAATCAATCCAGGTCGTAATGTTATCCTGGTACCAGATCAGGACGGGCGTTCGTTCTGTCACGGTCACGCGGACGTGGTTGGGCAAGCCAATCTGCACACTAACGCTGGCTAGGTCCGGGAAGGTAGTGCGCAGGTTCTTCTCAATTTGAGACGGCAGGGCTGTGAAGATAGGCTGTCCAACTAAGCCGAGCGCATTGTTGATAGCTGCGGTATCCAGGCGTTGGTTGCCGCTCACTTCGGCTCCTGACACTTTGAATGTGTTGGCGGTCCACATGGTGTAAAGTAGCAGGCCCAAGAGCAGGGTCAACCCGGCGGAGATCCAACGCGGCCCCAGTGCGGGAAGGTTCAACGCCGGTGCATGAACGGCAGTACGACTGAGGCTGCGTGAGTTTGTTTTCAAGGCAAAAGCAAAATCATAGCTATTGCGGGGTAGATTCCGTGGACCCGTTTGTTTGCCTCCGCGTGCCCCGGTATTTTTGGGGGACTTTGGGAGTTGGGTATTTGTCATCCGGTTGGATATTTTGCCTTGGGACTGCCTGCCGTGGGAAGGGGATCGAAGGACGCTGTCCTGAGCTTGCCGAAGGGTGCGGCGCATCTGCGGTTCCACAGGTAGGTAAACCGTCCCAGGATGGTCGGCCTGTTTGGTGGTACCTGTATTCCGCTGGGTAGCCGGCTTCGATGGCTGTTGCGATGAGCGGCGCTGGCGGACGGAATCGGCGCGGGATTTTTTCTGCTGAGTGGTCATGGTGTTCTCCGAAATCGGCGCTCGGTGCGGTTACGGTCGGTTTTGCGCTCAAGGGCCAGTTCGATCAGGCGGTCAACCAACCCGGCGTAGGGCAATCCGGTAGCTTCCCATAGCTTGGGATACATGCTGATGCTCGTGAAGCCAGGGATGGTGTTAAGTTCGTTCAGATAAATACCTCCACCTATACTCACTTGCCTGCCATCACTTGCCTCAGTGTGGTTGGGGTATCGTGAGTGTTGGGTAGCGCTCTTCTCGACGAAAAAATCAACCCGGGCCATTCCGGCGCAATCAATGGCCTTGTAGGCGTGTACGGCCATCTGGCGGATTTTCTCAGCCATATCGGCGGGCAGGGGAGCCGGGATGAGCAAACCGGAGGTGCCGTCCACATACTTGGATTCATAAGAATAAAACTCACGGCTGGGCAACACTTCCCCCGGGACAGAAGCGTAGGGATCGTCGTTGCCGAGCACGGAAACTTCTATTTCACGGGCGTCCACGCCGCGCTCCACCAGCACACGCCGGTCATAAGCGGCGGCTTCCATCAGACCCTCACCTAAGTCGGCGCGGCGGTTGCATTTGGTGATGCCGACCGAGGAACCCAGGTTGGCTGGTTTGACGAACAACGGATAGGCCGCCACAGTTTCAGCGCGGCGGATAACTTCTTCGATATCCTTTTCAATCTCGCTTCGCAGAACGATGATCGACTCAACTGTCGGGATACCGATGGCGCGCATTACATCCTTGAAAATACCCTTGTCCATTCCAACGGAAGAGCCGGTCACCCCCGCACCTACGTAAGCCAGGTCCGCCATTTCGAGCAGGCCCTGCAGGGTGCCATCTTCGCCATAGGTGCCATGCAGGATGGGAAAGACCACGTCAAGATCGGTAAGCTTCTCGTATCCAAGGGTCTGCTTGTCATTCGTGGACTTTAAAACATAGAGGCCTGGTTTGGATGGATCGGCTAGGATGGTGCAAGGGACAAGTTTTCCGGTATCCCCGTTTTCCAGTGCCAAGCGGGCATCCGCTCCGGTCAGCCAATCGCCTGCGTGAGTGATGCCGACCTGGAAAACATCGTATTTTTGTGGATCAAGTACGCCTAGCACCGACCGCGCTGAATCCAGCGAGACTTCATGCTCGCCGGATCGTCCACCGAACAGGACGGCGATTTTCATCTTGCGGTTTGTGCCAGCATTCAAATTCATCATTTCCAACTCACCATTCACCAATACATTCCACTTCAAGTTCAAGGTTAATCCCAAATCGATCCAACACAGTCTTTTGGGCCAATTCGATCAATGCACGCATGTCGGCAGCTCCTGTACCTGTTCTTTGGGCATTCGCATGGGTGGCGTTGATGAAAAAGTTGGCGTGCTGGTCGCTGATGGTGGCACTGCCGATGCACTTTCCTTTCAGACCGGCTGCTTCGATCAATCGCCCGGCTTTGTCACCTGGCGGATTTTTGAACATGGAACCCATGCTCGCACCAGGTGGCTGCGTGGATCGCCGCTGGGCAGAGAATTGTTCCATTCTGTTCAGGATGGTTTGTTTGTCTGCGTGACTCAATGCCAGCTCAGCCGAGAGGAGTACGATAGGTGGACGTTCGCGCTTTAGCAGACTGGTGCGGTAACCATATTCCAGCTTGCCCACCGGCCAGGCCTGGATTCCGTCTTGGCGGTGGTATACCTCCACCGAGATCACGGTTCCGGCCATGTCTCCACCAAAGGCCCCGGCATTGCCATATAATGCACCTCCCAGAGATCCGGGAATGGCTGCTGCCCATTCGAAACCGGCCAACCCCAGGCGGGCAGCCCGCTGTGCAATGTCATTGGGAGTGACACCCGTTTCGGCGTGGACGGTGGGCGGTTCAGCCTGTGAGTTAAACTTTAACAGCCGGGCCCGATTGATGATCACCACACCACGCACACCCTGGTCGCTGACCAGAACGTTCGAGCCGCCGCCCAACACGATGAAGGGAATATTCATCTTCCATAACTTCGCAGCACCTTCCACCAACTCGGCCGCGTTGCGGACGAATATCAATGCGTCCGCCGGGCCGCCGATGCGCGCAGCGGTATAGCTGGAGAGGGGCGCATTCTCCTGCATCCGGTCGCCAAAGGTGGCGCGCAATTCGGAAAGGCTGGTGGGGTTCATCGACGCGACTAATCCTTTTCCAGGCGGGCAATGATGCGCTTTACCGTGCCTTGCTTTTCGAAATTAGATTTACTCGTCCCCGTTCTTCGGGTGAACGGCTGCTGATTGGATTGGTTGCGCCTGTCTGGGTCAGGTGAAGGAACATCACCAAGTACCAGGCGCAGGGGCGGCAAGGCCATTACATCCGAATCGTAGACAACATATTTCTTCTCATCCATTCTGAACCTCCTTCAAATGGGTCAGCACGTTTGTACTGATTTGGTCTGCATCCCCGGCGGAGAGGACCAGTAGCACATCACCGGGGCGAAGATGTGAGATTAGATAATTGCTCACTTCCGATAGGCTGGCAATAAATTGTGCCAGACGGGGCATGGCATCCACAACCTGTCTGGACGAAAAATCCCGTTTTGGCTCACGTGCCGCGTAAATTTCGGTTACGATGACTTCGTCTGCATTGCCGAAAGAATTGGCGAAATCATCCAGGAGTGCCTGCGTGCGTGAGTAGGTATGTGGTTGCCAGACGACCCAAAGAGTGGAACGCGGATAGCGGTAACGCGCAGCTGCCAGGGTAGCCTGGATCTCGGTTGGGTGATGTGCGTAGTCGTCAATAACGGTGATCCCGTTCACTTCGCCTCGCACCTCGAACCGGCGTCCGGTACCGGCGAACTGGTTGAGTGCCTCGGCAGCACCTGCGAGCGGCAGACCAAGCAGTTTGACCACTGTCAAGGCTGCCAGGGCATTAAGAATATTGTGCTTGCCCGGGACTTGCAATTCAACCGTTACCGAGTCGCCGAGCACACAGGCGCTGAAAGTGAAGCCGCCTTTTCCGTTAACCGAGATCAGACTGGTGTATGTATCTATCTCCCGTCCATCGCTGGATCTAGGCTTCAACCCGTAGGTCAGGACAGCTTCACCAATTTTTTCCGCTTTGTTCAGTAAGGCAAACGCCCCTGGATCCTCGGAGCAGGCGATCAACGTCCCATTCGCGGGGAGACGTTGGACGAATTCCATAAAGGCTGCCTGTAAATCTGCCAGGGTGGGATAACAGTCCGGGTGATCGTGCTCAATGTTGGTTACCACCTCAATGGCGGGTTTGAGGCCCAGGAACATACGGTCGTATTCATCCGCCTCGATGACGAAAGCATTGCCTTTCCCGGCTCGGGCGTTGACACCCAGGTTCGTCAGCACACCACCGACAATAAAGGAAGGATCCTGGTTCAGTGCGGTCAGCATCCAGGCAAGCATGGCCGTGGTAGTGGTCTTACCGTGTGTCCCAGCGATGGCAATGCCGGTCTTGCCTTCCATCAGACTGCCAAGGAAGTTGGCTCGCTTTAGCACCGGGATTCTGGCGGCGCGGGCAGCGCTCACTTCGGGATTGTTATCGGGGATGGCAGAGGAACGTACCACTAGGTCAACGCCGACAACATTCTCCGGTCTGTGGCCGATGTGGATGGTCACACCCGCAGATTGCAGGTCGCGCGTGAACGGGGATTCAACGCGATCAGACCCGCTCACCGTGTGCCCCATTTCGAGCAGAACGCGCGCGATGGCCGAGATTCCAGTACCGCCGATGCCGATCAAATGGATGCGAGTCATATTTACACGAAGACCACAATCACAAAAATAAATGAAATCACTACGGCAAAGTAAATGCCGGGAACACCCAGGAGTTTTGGCGGCATGTAATGGAGCATGGTATCCGCCATCTTGGCAAAATCGCCAGTCGGAGCAGAAACGATGTTTGCGAAGGGGTACTTGGCGTCGGCCATATAGAACCAGATGGTCCCGGCAATCAGGTATCCGTTGATGCCGCCGATGACGGTACCGAGAATGGTATGCTCCAATTTTTCACGAGTCATCTTGGCCGAAAAGCGCTGGATGTTGGGCGTTTGGTAGCCGAAAAAGACCAAAATGATCAATATGCTTGTGCGCAGCCAAAAAAGGACGGAGCTCTGTTCTGGCACGAGTATTTGACTGATAAAAGGAACATACCGTTCCAAAAGGGCTGTAAAAGCCAAAGCCAGGATGACGCTAAAACTGACCAGGATTTCCTTGGCCCAGCCGCGCATCCCGCCGATAATCGCGAACAAGATAACGTACATCCAGAAGACAGCCGTCAGGCTCATCACGACCTCGACTCCTCTCCCGGGCAAAGGGCGAGTAGTTGCCGGCTGATCTCTGCGGCGGCCTCTGGATGGCATAGGCGCTGCATGGCTGCTCGCATCGAAGCTAATTTCTGCGGCTGGTTGAGCAAATCCACCACAGTTGGCAGAAATTGCTCAGAGATTTTGCCATCATCAAGCATGACTGCCGCCCCGCGCTGGGTGAGGTAATTGGCGTTAACTTGTTGGTAGCGCCAGGCGTGTGGGTAAGGCACCAGGACTGCCGGCAGACCAAAGAGTGGATATTCGCCCAACGTGGAAGCTCCGGCGCGGCTAACCACCAGGTCGGCGGCAGCCAGGGCTGCGCCCATTTGTTCATGCAGGTAAGGGAAAGCATGATAGCGGGCAGATTGAATTCCAGCGATGTTCGGCCAATCCAGTTCGCCGGTGATGTGAATAACCTGTGCCATTTCAACCAGAGCCGGTAGGTTTGCTAGCACGGCATTATTAATGGAATGGGCGCCTTTGCTTCCGCCAAGCACCAGCAGGACGGGACTCTCATCGGTCAGGTTGAGACTTCGGCGGGCATCCGGGCGTGTCCACTTGGTGAGATCAGCGCGCGTTGGGTAGCCGGTCAGGGTAATGCGCTTGGAATGCTTGAAATAGCGGGACGAGTCCTCGGCTGTAATGGCAATCGTATCGGCGAAGCGGGCCAGGGTGCTCAATGCCAGTCCCGGTTCGATATCCGGAACGAAGAGCAGGCTGGGGATTCTCCACCCGGCCAGCGCCATGGGGACGGCCACGTATCCGCCGGTGAAGAACAGCACGTCTGGCTTGAAAGTGCGCAGGATGCGCCGGGACGCGAAGACACCGCGACTCAACTGCCACAGGTTACGCGGCAGAGTTCGCAGGCTAATGCCATGCACTCCGGCAGCCGGGATGGCCTTAAAGGAAATACCGCTTCTCTCGACGAGTTGGGCTTCCATTCCGCCTTCTCCGCCTACCCAGAGAGCCTCGACATTACCTTGGATGGCTTGCAGGACGGCTAGTGCGGGATACACCCCGCCTCCGGTCCCGCCCGCGCAGATCAACAGACGCACTATACGACCTCCGTTCTTTGCTCTCAGCCGGGACTTTTTGTCCGGACTGGCGCGAAATGTTTAGAATAATGCCAATTGCTACCAGAGTTGAAATCAAGTTCGAGCCACCGGCAGTGATGAATGGTAAAGCATCGCCTGCCACCGGGATCAGGCCAATGATCATGGTCATATTGATAAGAGCTTCTATAATGATCCAGAAAGCCAATCCGGCCGCCATCATCGAACCCAGCAGGTCGGGAGCCCTGGATGCGATAACCAGGCCACGCCAAAGCAGGAGGCCATACAACCCGATCAGACAAAGCGCTCCGAACAAACCCAGTTCTTCTACGATCACGGCAAAGATGCTGTCGGTGGCCGCGAAAGGCAGGCCGATCAATTTCGTTGTGGCATTCCCGATGCCTACCCCGAACCATTTGCCTTTGTAGACAGCCTCCAACGCCCACACCACGTGGTCACTGGATTTGAGCGGATCCTTGAGACCGGCCAGGTAGGAAGCTATGCGGCTCTGGCCGGTGGGACTCATTTGCACTACCAACCAACCGGCGACCAGGGCTACCAGGCAAAACAGGATGATCTGCCGCAAATCCCCGCCAGCCAGGAAGAAGAGCAGCCCGCCTAGAAGGAAGATGGTAATGGCTGCGCTCAGGTCGGGTTCAATTACGATCAAACCGGCGATCACACCCAGGATGACAGCCAGTGGTATTAGACCAAGTTGGATGCTTTGCAGGTACTCCTGCTTGCTGTAAAGCCAGACTGACAGGTAAAGGATCGTGACCAGCTTGGCTATTTCCGAAGGTTGGATCGAACCACTAAAGAAGGTACGGGTCGCATTATTGCGAACATCGTGGACTAAAAGGATCGCGACCAGGGCAGCTATGGTCAAGACCATGAGCGGGAGAGCATAGCGCCGATATTGGTGGTAGTCGATACGGGATGCAACAAAGGCAAATATGATCCCGGCCCCCATGAAGAACAGCTGCTTATTAAACATCAAATTTGCTGAGCCGTAATTCAGAAGGGAGAAATCCGCGCTGGCTGAATACACCATTAACAGGCCGAAGAGGCCCAAGGCGATCACCACAGCGATCAAGAGCAGGTCGCCCGCGTTGGTGCGAGAGCGGCGAACCGGTGTTGTGACTGGCCTGGAAGACTGGTTTACGAAAGTTCCGATACCCATTTCTGAAAAGCCTTTCCACGTTCATCGAAATCACGGAATTGATCAAAGCTGGTACCACCCGGTGAAAGCAGGACGATACTGCCTGGCGTGGCCACCTTGGCGGCGGCTTGCACAGCTTCTTCCAGGCCCTCGCAGCGATCCAGTGTCAGCGGGAGCGGACCTGAAGCCTGATCCAATGCTGTGACAATTTTTCCGGCTGCTTCGCCAAAGAGTACTACGTGCTCCACACGCTGGCGTACCAGGGCGGCCAGTTCTTCCCAGGGCAGGTTCTTATCGCGTCCACCCAGGAGCAGGACAATCGGTTCCGTGAATGAATGGATGGCTGCCATCGTCCGTTCGGGTGCAGTGGCAATGGAATCGTTGTACCATTGAACACCGTTCCACTCGCGGACGAATTCCAGCCGGTGGGCCACGCCGTGAAACTCTTCGGCAGCGGAAAGCATGGCATCCAGAGGAAGACTGGCCGCGTAGCCGATGGCGAATGCTGCTAGGACATTTGATACATTATGCTCACCGCGCAACCTGATTTGATCGCGCCGCAGCAGTGGTATTTCAACGCTGCGCAAGCGCAAATATAAGGTGCCGTCCGCCAGGAAAGTGCCGTTTTGTGCTTGCGAATTGCCGGAGAACGTACTAAACCCGAAAGAGACCAGCCGCCCGAGTACTTGCGTGTGCAGGTTCCACGAACCCGCATCTTCACGGTTCAGAACGGCGGTATCATCCGCATGTTGGAATTCAAGGATGCGACGTTTGGCAGCGGTGTAGGCTTCCATTGTGCCGTGCCGGTCAAGGTGGTTGGGAGTGATATTCAGGATGGCCGCCACATTTGGTGAAATCGTCATCTGTTCCAGTTGGAAGCTGGAAATTTCAAGGATTGCCAGATCCTTGGGGGTCATTTCATCCGCGTGGTTCAGCAAGGGGTCGCCGGTATTGCCGCCAATGAAAACCTTACTTTCAGTAGCGCCCATATTTTGGGCAACAGCGTTTATTGCCATCTGTCCAACCAGTGTGGTCGTGGTGGTCTTGCCGGCTGAGCCTGTGATTCCGATAGTCCGGCAGGGAGCTACTTCCATAAATATCTGTGTATCGTTGGTCAGGGGAATGCCGCGCTGGGTGGCTGTTACGACCAGCGGGTTATCCAGCGGAACGCCTCCGGAAACGCACAATATATCCGTTGTGTCGAGAATCTCAACGGGATGGCTGCCAAGCACCCATGTGACGGGCGTGTCAGCCAGGGCAGAACGGGCTTCAGCCATTTCATCGGCCTCGCGACGGTCGTTCACGCTCACCTTTGCGCCGTGGCGCGCCAACCAGCGCGCCGCCGCCAGTCCCTGGCGGGCGACTCCCAGAATGAGCACACGTTTGCCGTTCCAGTCCGTTTTTTGTTCCATATTCGTTACACGAGAACCAGTCCAATACCGAGCATGGCTGCGATCAGACCAATCAACCAGAAACGCTGGACAATTTGCATCTCTGACCAGCCAAGCAACTCGAAATGCAGGTGGATGGGCGCCATTTTGAAGAACCGACGCCCATGCGTTAATTTGAAATAACCGATCTGGATAATGTCACTCAAAGCTTCACTGACTGGGATCACTGCGATTACCGGGAGCAGGGCCCATTGGCCGGTCATCAGGGCAATGACACCAATGGTTGCGCCCAGCGAAAGAGAACCGGTATCACCCATGAAAAGTTGGGCGGGGTGGACGTTGAACCACAAAAAGCCAAACAATGCTCCTACCATCGTAAAACAAAACCTGCTGATAAAGACTTGTCCTTGTATTAAGGCGACCCCGCCGTATGTTGCGAAGATGGTGGCCGAGATCAACCCGGCCAAACCATCCAACCCATCGGTGAAATTGACCGCGTTGGACATGGCTACGATAACGAAGGCTGCAATCGGAATATACAACCAGCCCAGCTTTATCTCGAAGTTTATTCCTGGCAGATACATTTCAGGAACTTTAAGCATGTACTTCAGTACCAGCGCAAACCCGATGGCGAGGATCAACTGTGCGATGAATTTAGTGCGGGCACGCATTCCTTCCCCTTTGCGTTTACCCCGGATGCCTTCCCAATCATCGATCGCGCCCAGCACGGCAAAGCTGAGCATGGCAAGTAATGGCACAAGTACCGATTGGCCCAGGATTTTCATGCCGATCAGGCTGGCAGCATTCAGTAACACCGTGATAAGCGCCACTGGAATAATGATCATGATGCCGCCCATGGTGGGTGTACCCATCTTGGTGAAATGCTTATCCGGTTCATCCACGCGGATCTGTTTGCCAATCCTGAAATGACGCAGGATGCGCAGAACCGGCCCGCCCCAAATGATGGTCATCATGAAAACCAAACCGGCCAGGCTTAAAGCAAGGGCAGTGTTGTTGTTGTTCATGAAGGAACCTCCAAGGCGGTAACGATGCGATCCATGCGAATGCCGTGGGACCCCTTGACTAACACAACATCTTTCCCGGTTAAGGAATTCTGTAGGTGGGAAATGGCTTCGTCCGTGTTCTCAAATTCGATGATCTTCCCGGAGCGCATGCCTGCCCGGCGCGCTGCGGCAGCGATCATGTGTCCGAGTGTTCCTATCGTAATCAGCGTATCGGCTACTTCAGATGCTCGCACACCCACCATCTCATGCCCTTGTTTTTCATATTGTCCGAGTTCAAGCATATCACCCAGCACAGCCACTTTGTGACCATCCAATTCGGCTAGCAGGTTGAGTGCTGCCAGCATGGACTCTGGTGAGGCGTTGTATGTGTCATCAAGTAGCAACGCGCCATTTTCGCTTCGAACAACCGTCAGACGCAGTTGGGTGTGCACCTGGCGCAGACCGAAAATGATTTCTTGCCAGGTCAGTCCATCGGCCAGGCCAACTGCAGCGGCGCGTAAAGCGGTATGGACGGAATGCTGTCCTATCATCGGGATGTGCACATGCAGGGTTTCATTCCGGTAATGCATGCGAAAACGGATACCTTCTAGCCCGAGCCCTTCCACATTATCTGCCCATAGATCGGCTTTTGGGTCAAGGCCGTAGAAGAAGGTGTGGGCCTGGGTAAGTTCGGCCATTTTTGATACCCATGGATCATCCAGGTTCAGGATGGCAATACCGTCGGTGGGCAGGGCCTGGGCCAGTTCGGATTTTCCACGAAAGATGGCTTCCTGCGACCCAGCCCGTTCGGCATGGACAGTGCCAATGTTGGTCACTACACCGATGCGCGGCCGGGCGATCTCGCACAATAGGGCGATTTCTCCTGGAACATAAAAACCCATTTCCAGAACAGCCCGCTCGTAACCTGAACCGAGTTTGAGGATGGTCAGTGGCAAGCCAATTTCGTTATTCATGTTGCCGGGGCTTTTCAAAGTGCGATAACGCTGGCTGAGCACTTCAAAAACAACTTCTTTGGTAGTGGATTTGCCTACGCTACCGGTGATACCCACCACGCCTAAATCCAGTTTGCTCCTCCAGAAACGGGCAATTTGCTGCAATGCCAGGAGTGTATTATCGACCAGCAGGCATACGGGCGCGTCTTCACTTTGTAATGGAACACGGACCGTGTCAGCCTGCCTGCTCAGATTCGCCTGCCCGCGTAGCTTAGGGACCCGGTGTGCCCGCGTGATGGATCGCCCCATCTCGGCTGCGGAAGAGATTTCCGAACCGTCCAGATTGATAGCGATGCCCTGAGCCAGTCGAAAGGTACGGTACGTACCGCTGATTTCATGCTGGATTAAAGCAAATGAGGCTCCGCGCTGGAAAGCATCCGCGACAAAGTCGTGGCCATCCACGTGTTCGCCGGGAATCGCCACAAACAGCCCGCCAGGGATGACCTGACGCGAATCCACCGCCGCCTCAGTGATCACATCATTCGCCTGGGTCGGACGGATGTTCGTTAAGGCCTCAATTACATCAGCCAGAGTCAGCATGGAACCTCATTGACCTGCATTTTGTAACTGTCCATTGTCGGGCGGAATGCCCATCAAAATAACCAGTTTTTCGATAACCTGTTTGAAGATCGGGGCGGCCACAACCGAGGCAGCCTTATTACTCTGTGGTTTCTCAAGCCACACGTAAACCAGGAAGCGGGGATCATTCACTGGTCCCCAACCGATGAACGATGCATTGATGTTATCGGGATCATATCCACCAGGCACAGGGATCTGGGCCGTGCCGGTTTTTCCAGCGATGGTATAGCCGTCGAGAAGTGCGCCGGAGCTTTCCATCTTCAGAGAATTGGCCAGCATGGTGCTAATGGTTTGGGCGGTCTCGGCTTTGATGGGGGTGCCAACGATCTGCGGGCTCATGGTACTTTGGTGACCGTCTCGAACCATGGCTAGAACCACGTGCGGGTAAACCATTTGTCCGTTGTTGGCAAGCGCAGAAGCTGCCATAACCATCTGGATGGGGGTGATGGCAACACCCTGGCCGAATGCATTCGTGCCCAGCTCCACCGGAAACCAGTCACTATCGCCCGGGAGTTTCAGACGCCCGGGGGTCTCACCGGCCAGATCAATACCGGTCAGGTGACCGAGGCCGAAGCGTTGCATGTAAGAATAGAAGGTAGTAGCGCCCATCTGCGTGGAGACCCAGGCCAGGCAGACGTTTAGGCTGTTTGCCAGGCAGCCGGTCATATCTTGATTGCCCCAGGCCGCGTTATTCCAGTCATGAATGGCAACACCGCCAACTACGATGGTACCGGTATCAAGGTAGACTGTGTCTGGCTTGACGGTGCCGGTATCCAGGGCGGCAGACATCGTAAAAATCTTGGCAACCGAACCGGGTTCATAGGCTTCACTGATGGCCCGGTTGTAAGGTGTTTCGTTAGTAAAAATTTGATCCACCTCTGTATAGTTGTTCGGGTTCATGCGTGGGGTGGAAGACATGGCCAGGATTTCACCGGTTTTCGGATCCATTACGATAATGGTCCCGGATGTGGCCCCCGTGTTCGTCAGGGCGTCGTCCAGGATTTTTTCCACAGCCGCCTGGATGTCGCGATCAATGGTGAGAATGAGGGTTTGACCTGGTTCAACCTGGGGATATTCCGGGGCGCGGCGTGGATCAGCCGGGACAAGCAAAGTCACCGGGATGCCGGCCAGGATGTTGTCATATTTTTCTTCCACACCCATATAACCGTGATTATCGTGTGTCACATAGCCGAGCACGGTGGATCCCACCTCGTTTTCCGGGTAACTGCGCACCAGGTGTGCCTGGAAATGCATGGCATCTATGTTGTGTCCACTGGGATCACCATGGTCCTGCTTCTGGAGTTGCATGAGTTGCTGAGCTTGATCAACAGGAACGTAATCTTCGAGCATGATGGTATTGACATTCTGGGTGTTATTTGTCATTCGATCCACTGCAGTGGCCGGGTCCATGCCCAGCGCCATTTGCGCAGCCAAAGCGATGGTCTGTATATCAGGCTTGGCGCTTAAGTCCACATCTACTTCATAGACCATCTTGTTGCCGGCCAATAGGTTGCCATTTCGGTCGTAAATTTCCCCGCGCGCAGGGTAGAAGGTTTTCTGAATATATGTGCCCTGCCCGATCACCCCGGCAACTTCCGGGCTGGCTTGGATACGGACGATTTGTCCTAGGATGGCAAAACCGACTACCGCCACCAGGATGGCAACGGTTATATAACGCCAGAAAGCTAATGGCCTCATTGTTGACCTCCTACGGAGGCAGAAGTCGTAAGCTGGCGGGTGATCCAATCGAATAAGGATTCTGTATACTCTGGCAGGAGAGCGGGCGCCTGCGATTGGCTTTGGCTGTCTGCCGCTGGTTGGGACATATCCACGGAAGTCGGAGGTGTATACCCGGGAACAACAACATAAGTGATATCTCCCAGTTCGGCTGGGTGAAACCCCATGTCTTCAACTCGTTGTTCCCTGGATTCGACCGAGGTTAACCCGGCTAGTTGTGTCTCCAGGTCAGAATTTACCGGTTGTTCGTCGGAGATCTCGGATTGGATATCTTGAATCTCCCGCCCTGCTAGGTTGGCACGGACAGTAACATTCAGATATAAGCCGGCCACCATGGAGGCTGCCACCAGCCCAAGCAAAAACAGGCCGATCCACTGGCGTTGAACACGCCAGTGGGCCTGCCGAACTTGTTGGACGATCTGCGTGACATTTTCCATTTGATTGATCCATTCCTTACCGGTAACAGTTGCACTTCCGTTCTCAGCCAACACCCATTGGCTTACATACTTTTTAGCTTCTCAGCCACCCGCAGCTTGGCGCTGCGAGAGCGTGAATTACTTTCGATTTCTTCTCCGGTCGGTGTGATGGGCCGGCGGGTAATTTCCAAGATGCTTGCTTTATGCCCGCAAGTGCAGACCGGCTGGCGGGGTGGGCAGATGCAATCCCTGCTTTCCAGGCGGAAGAACTCTTTTACCAGCCGGTCCTCCAGCGAGTGGAAGCTGATGATTGCCAGCCTGCCACCCGGAGCAAGTGCCTGCACCGCCATTGGAAGGACCTGCTCGATCGCCTCCATCTCGCTGTTGACGGCAATGCGCAGGGCCTGGAAGGTCTGCGTAGCGGGGTGGTGGGGGCCGTGTCGGCCGATGGCTTTCTCGATAGTGGCTGCCAGTTGCCGGGTTCCGCTTAGTGGCCGAGCTTGCAGGATGGCCCGGGCGATGCGCCTGGCAGCGCGTTCCTCGCCAAATCGGAAGAGTACATCCACCAGTTCGTCTTCCGGCCAGGTGTTGACGATTTCAGCGGCGGTCAACGGGTTGGATGGATCGAAACGCATATCTAATGGGCCATCCGCCAGGAAGGAGAAACCTCGTTCGGGAGTATCGAACTGCATCGAGGATGCGCCCAGGTCGAGCAGGATGCCATCTACGCTATCCCAGCCAAGAGCGGCCAGTTGGGCGGGCAGGCTGGTGTAGGGAGCCCTCTTTAAGCAAGCGCGCTCCCCGAAGGGAGCGAGGGTCTGGCGGGCTAGCTCGAGCGCTTGTGGGTCCACATCCAATCCGAGCAGTCGGCCCCCAGGCTCACTCCCTGCCAGCAAGCCGGCAGCATGGCCACCGGCACCTAGCGTCCCATCCACGTAACACCCCGTGCTTTTCGGGCATAAAGCGTGTATAATCTCTTGGTAAAGTACAGGTTGGTGCGGCAAACTCATATCAGCGCATCTTGATGTCAAGGGTAGCAAAGCGCTTGGCATTCAACTCTACATTGTTGATCTGGTCCTGCTGTTGTTGCCAGGGTTCGGCAGCCCAGATTTCGAACCAATCACCCTGACCGACGAAAACGACTTCGGCCTTCAGTCCGGCGTAATCGCGCAGGTTTTGGGAAAGCAGGATGCGTCCGGCTCCATCCGGAACCACCTGTAGTGCGTTTCCTAGAATGATTTGACGCAGCATACGGGCGTCCGGATCGGTCAGGCTCATTGTCATAAGGCGGTCATACAGGATCTGGAAGACCGCCGGAGGCAATACCATCAGGTTGCGATCCAGGCCTTGGACGACAAAAGCGCCCTCTGCTGGCAGTTCCCGAAATTTCGCCGGGATTGTCAGTCGGCCTTTATCATCGAAGGTGTGATGGTACTGATTCAAGAACATTTGTTCTTTCTTCCTTATTAAACCGGAACGCCGGGGAATACCGGCGTCCCACTTCGTCCCACTTCATCCCACGGACAAGCTTATTTTAGCACGATTCTTGATTCATATGCAAGTAGTACTTTTGACCAGTATTGCATCCCATACTTTACAGATTCCTACTGTTAATGATGGGGAAAAAGTTCCTCCCCAAACATCCGGCATGACCCCGAAAATCGATCTGCTCTTTTCTCCCCTTTGGAGCGACTACGAATTACTTGACAGTGGCGACGGTCAGAAACTGGAACGTTTCGGCCCCTACACCTTCGCGCGCCCGGAAGTCCAGGCGTTGTGGATGAAGGCGCTCCCGGCTAAGATATGGCAGGCCGCCGATGCTATTTTTGTACCCAGTGGGGAAGAGAGTGGCGGGCACTGGGATTTCAGGAAACCGGTCGCCCAAAAATGGGAAATGAGTTATCCCCTTTTCGGGCAAAGCTCCCTGCGCTTCTCGGCGATGACAACCCCCGGTCGCCATTTGGGAGTCTTCCCTGAATGCGCTGCCCATTGGGATTGGATGGCGGAGAAAATAACCCAAAGCACAAAAAATAAAAATGAGCAGGTGAATGTGCTAAACCTGTTTGGCTATACCGGGCTGGCTACATTGGCGGCCGCCGCGGCCGGGGCGAAGGTCACCCACGTGGATGCCTCGAAGAAGTCCGTCACGTGGGCGCGCGCGAACCAGGCCCTTTCCGGGCTGAGTGAGAAACCCATCCGCTGGATTGTGGAAGATGCCCTTAAGTTTGTCGAGCGCGAAGGCCGCCGGGGTGTGAAGTATGCTGGTATCCTGCTCGACCCGCCCAAGTTCGGACGCGGGCCGAAAGGTGAGGTTTGGGAGGTCTACCAGTCTTTACCGGAAATCCTGCAAGCCTGCCGGGCTGTTTTAAATGAAATGCCACTGTTTGTGGTTCTAACGATGTATGCCGTCAAGTTGCCGGCTGTCCATGCCTATGCGGCGCTGGCGGAAATGCTGAAAGGGTTGGGGGGCAACCTGGAGTGCGGCGAACTGGTGACGCAGGAAAAGAGCGCCGGTCGACTCCTTTCCCACGCTGTCTATGCTAGGTGGGAATCCGGTAAACAACCCTAACCGGATTGGAATGGAAAACTGCATCTCAAATACCCAATCCCAAATACCCAATAAAAAATAAAAAATCCTTTCATCTTTGGTACAATAGCGGGAATGATACCCACGACCCAAAAACAATCCATTCTTGATATACCACTCAAGCGCTGGTTCCCGGCCACTCTGGAAACCTTGCTGGTGGTTCTGTTGCTGCTGGCGGCGATAGTCTCGCGCTTCTACGATTTGGGAGCACGCGCGGTAAGCCATGATGAGGTCAACCACGTCGTGCCCTCTTACAGCCTGTATACGGGGAACGGTTATCAATTTGACCCCTTGAGCCACGGGCCGCTCCAGTTCCATATGATCGCCCTCTCCTATGCGCTCTTTGGCGATAACGATTTCACCACCCGCATCCCAGCCGCCCTGTGCAGCGTGGCTACGATCATCCTGGCCATGCTGCTCTTCCGGCGCTACCTGGGGCGGGTGGGTGCCATCCTGGCAGGCCTGATGTTCCTGATTTCGCCTATTATGCTTTTCTATGGACGCTACGCCCGCAACGAAGCCTATATTGTCGTGTGGGCATTGTTGACCCTGTATGCCATCCTGCGCTACCTTGAACACGGCCACGCTTGGGCCCTGTTCCTGTTCACTGCGGCCAATGCACTCCATTTTACCGACAAAGCCACTGCTTATATGTTTGCCGGGGAGGCGTTCATCTTCCTGGCGGCGTATTTTGTGGATCGGATGGCGCGCCGCGAATGGACGCAGGCCAACCGTCGTACATCTTTCCTGTCTGGGCTTGCACTGGCGATTGTCTTGTTTGCCGGGGCTGCCGGATTGTACCTTACCCACATAGCCCCGGATAGTTTGGCAATTAAAGCCGGCCTGGTTGTGCTTGGGGCTGGCGGGGTTGCTGCGCTGGTCTGGTCGGGGGTGGTGTTGGTACGGAGTTTTGGCTGGGCCAGCTTGAGAACCGAGCGTTCTCTTGATCTATTAATAATGCTCGGTACGCTTATCTTGCCGCTGGTGGGAGCGATCCCGATCGCTTTGCTGGGGAAAACGCCGCTCGATTACAGCGCTGCCGGCGTGGAGCGGGTGATCGTGGCCGTGCTGGTCCTGGGAGCCATTGCCGTCGCGCTGGGCTTATGGTGGTTTGGCCGCAAATGGCTGTTGCATGCCGCGCTCTTCTACATTCCCTTTGTCTTACTCTACAGCACATTTTTCACCGCCCCGGCCGGGATCGTGGGTGGGTTGGTGGGGTTGCTTAGTTACTGGACCGTCCAGCAGGATGTGGCGCGCGGCGGCCAGCCGCTCTATTATTATGCGTTCCTCCTGATTCCCATCTACGAGTTCTTGCCGGCCTTGGGAACGGTGGCTGCAGCAGTGATCGCCTCGACCAAGCGGTTGTGGGAATCTCAATCTGGTCAGCCGTATACACGCCCCATACCGGAAGTTGCTTCGTCGGTAACGCAGCCTCAGCCGCCTGTCCCGGTGGCAGCCCTGCTGGTCTACTGGTCGGTCAGCAGTCTGGCCTTGTTCACGTACGCCGGGGAAAAGATGCCCTGGCTGACCATCCATATTTCCATGCCGATGATTTTAGCAGCCGCCTGGGCCTTCGGCTGGTTGATCGAGGCGGTGCCGTGGGGCCAAGTGGCGGCCTGGGGTGCTCGCAATTATGTTCGTGTGGCGGCCCTGGCCTTTTTCGCTCTCCTCGCGGTGGTGACCGCTCGGACGGCTTTCAAGGCGGCTTACATTAACTACGACTACCCCTTTGAATACTTGGTGTATGCGCATGGCACGCCTTACCCCAAGGCGTTGATGAACCAGATCGAGGACCTCTCCCTGCGTACCACCGGCGGCTTGGATATGGTGGTGGCGTATGACAATAACGTCCGCTACCCGTACTGGTGGTACATGCGCAGTTACCCCAACAAGATAGATTTTGACCAGAACCCCACCCGGGAAGAGTTGCAGAATGCCTTGGTCATTGCCGTTGGGGATGAAAATGTTGCCAAGCTTGCCCCCATCGTCCGGGATAATTATTACGATTTTGCCTACAAGCGCCTGTGGTGGCCGACCATGGATTACTGGAGCATCAAGTGGGACAACATCGCCTCGGAGCGCATTACGGATCTCTCGAAGCAGGGGCTCACTACTGCCAAAATACCGCCCATGTCCGTGTTCGATTACCTGAAATATGTCTGGCCGCATATTCAGCCTTTCTTTACGGATCCGGCCTTCCGCAATGCGGTTTGGCAGATCTGGTACAACCGGGATTACACAGCCTGGGCTGCCTTGCAGAAAAGCGATGCCTATACCCTGGTCAATTGGGGCACTTCCGAAGGGATGCACTTTTATGTTCGCAAGGATATTGCTTCCAAACTCTGGCCCTATGGCGCGGCTCCCCAGCCGGTTGCCCAACCGGTTGACCCGTATGCGGCTATCACGACGCCGGTTAAACCGGACTTCTCAGTGGGGACAGCCGGTACCGCCTCCGGCCAGTTCCAGTCGCCGCGTGCGGTTGCCTTGGCTCCGGATGGCAGCCTGTATGTAGCCGATTCGCTCAATAACCGCATCCAACATCTCAGCCCGGATGGGAATGTGCTTCAGGTCTGGGGCTCCTTTGCGGATGTATCCAAAGGCGCCGCGCCTGGCGGTACCTTTAACGAACCCTGGGGTGTGGCGGTTGCCCCGGATGGCAGCGTCTATGTGGCTGACACTTGGAACTACCGCATCCAGAAATTCACTTCCGATGGAAAATTCCTGCTGATGTGGGGCACCGGCCCGGCGCTTGGGAATACTCAGTTCTATGGCCCGCGCGGCCTGGCAGTGGATAGCCTCGGGCATCTCTTTGTGGCCGATACCGGCAACAAGCGCATTGTCATTTACGATGCCGATGGGAATTATTTGAACGAATTCGGTTCGCCTGGCTCGGATCTGGGCCAACTGGATGAACCGGTGGATATTGCCATTGATGCGCAGGGAATTGTTTATGTGACGGATACCTGGAACCAGCGTGTGCAGGTCTTTACCCCGGATGCCACCCGCCTGGTCTACACTGCCACGGCCCAGTGGCCGGTGGATGGCTGGGCTGGGAATGGGCTGGACAACAAACCCTTCATCACGGTGGATGCCTCCGGCACTGTCTCCGTTACCGACCCGAGCATGTGCCGCGTGATCTCGTTCTCTGCCGCCACCGGCAAGCCGACCCACGTTTGGGATGGCTGCACCTCCGGTTCGGCCTTCCAGTTGCCCATCGGCGTTGTCTCGGATGGCTCGGGTGGCTTTTGGGTCACAGATGCCACCAACGGCAAGCTGGTGCACTTCAAGACGCAAGCCCCATAATTCTAATAACCCCCGGCAATGTTGCCGGGGGTGTTGATTCTGTGTGGGTTGATTGCTCGGCGCTGTTAATGCTGGTCAATTCTTTCCAATTGCCTTTCTCCATTTCCCCCACATCCATTTCACCACCAACCCCGCCCGCCAGAAAGCCACTGCCGCCATGCCGTGCGCCAGCACCGCAAAGAACGGTGGCGTCTGGGCCGTGTAATACGTCCAGCACTGCCGCGTCGTGCCCCATACTTCCAGGAAGTAACCGAGCCCCGTCCCGGCCAGGAAGGTCAGCACGGCGTACCGGCTATCCGTGGGCGTCAGGATCAGCAGTGCCACCAGCGCCAGCGCCATGACCGTAAAGGATTTCCCGAATGTCGGCGCCACGAAATACAGCATCAGCGCGAAGAAACCGATGAAGATGGCCCAATACAAAAATATAAACACGTTGGGCACAAAGGTGCCAAAAATTTTTCCTTCGTGATCCTTGGTGACCTTCGTGGTTAATTTATTCACTCCCCAGTTAAGCATTCTTGTGATCCGGTTGATCGAAAGACTGGCGATCGGCCAGGCCGGGATGATCCACAGCGGCGGGCGCTCGGCGGTGTAATAGTGCCAAAGGTTCGTCTGTGTGCCCCATGCCTCTATTACCAGCCCGCCGATCATACCGACGAAGACGATCAGCGTATCCCGGCGCAGGTCGGCGCGTGCCATGATGGTCAGGCTCATGAAGGCAAAAATGCCCAGCAGCAGCCAGTCCAACTCCAGCCACCACGCCCCCTTCCAGTTGATAGTTGCCAGGGCTGCCTGCGCCAGCGGCCACCACACGTATACGATCAGACCGCATAGAAGGAAGAACCCCCCCAGCAAAACGCTGCTCGAGCGCCTCCAGCCGAACAAGGCCAGGAGTTGTCGCAAAAAGGAGGGCCGTTTGGCCGGTTCAAACATGGGCGGATTATACCCGCGGCTTAAATACTCTGTGCATCCCGCAGCCTCTGTGGTAAAAAAGGTACATATATTCCCTATAAAGAAAGGCTGGCCTCCCATGACTACCCAAACCCTCCGCTGGGGCTTGCTCAGCACCGCCCGCATCAACAAGGCCCTCATTCCGCCGTTGCAACTCTCGAAGCGTAACAAGCTGCTGGCAGTTGCCAGCCGTTCCCAGGAAAAGGCGGATTCCTACGCGCGTGAGAAGAATATCAAGCGTGCCTATGGCTCCTACGAGGCCCTGCTGGCCGACCCGGAGATAGACGTTATCTATAACCCGCTCCCGAACCACCTGCATGCCGAATGGACCATTCAGGCGCTGGAAGCCGGCAAGCATGTCCTGTGTGAGAAACCCTTGGCGCTCAGCTTGGCCGAGGTGGATGCCATCGCCGCCGCGTCCGAAAAATACGGCAAGATCGTTGCCGAAGCCTTTGCCTACCGTTCCCACCCGCACATGCGCAAGGTCAAGGAACTCGTTTCGGGCGGCAAGCTGGGCAAAGTCAAAATGATGCACGGTTCCTTCACCTTCGTGATGACCAATCTGGAAGACATCCGCTGGGACCCGCTCATGGGTGGCGGCAGCCTATGGGATATTGGTTGTTACCCGTTGAGCTTTATGCGCGGCCTGCTCGGCGCAGAGCCGCTGGAGGTCTTTGGCTGGCAGGTCACCAGCCCCAGCGGTATTGACGAGACCTTTGCAGCCCAGTTGCGCTTCCCTGGGGATATCTACGCCCAGTTGGATTGCAGTTTCAAAATCCCCATCCATGAATTCATGGAGATCGTCGGCGATCAGGCCACCTTGACCATTCCCAAACCGTTTAATAGCGCCTTCCGAAAAAAGCTTTACCTTACCCGCGCCGGCAAGATCTCGACTATCGTGGTCAAGGGCCCTGACCCTTACGCCGCCCAAGTGGAAGACTTCGCTGACACCATCCTGCTCGGCCGTCCGCCCGTGGTCAGCCTGGCTGATAGCCGCGCCGACACCGCCGCGATCCTGGCGCTGTTGGAATCGGCCAAATCCGGCCGGCCCGTGACAGTGTAGATGAACCGCAAAGGAACGAAGAACGCCAAGTTTTTTAATTGGTTCTTCGTTTCCTTCACTCCTTTGCGGTGACACTAATATTTATCGGGAATATACTTCCGGGTTGGCGCAGTTCGGCAGCCTTTCCCCCTTCAGCCCGGCGATCAGATTTTCCGCCGCCATCCAGGACATGCGCTGGCGCGTCCGCCAACTGGCGCTGGCGATGTGTGGCACGATCAGGCAGTTTTCCAACCTCAGCAGGGCATGCTCCGTCGGGAGGGGCTCGGGAACGGTTACATCCAATGCCGCCGCGAAGAGGCGTTTTGCATACAGGGCTTCGTATAGTGCTTCTTGATCCACCACCGCGCCGCGCGAGGTATTGACCAGCACCGCGCTTGCTTTCATGCGACCGAGCGTATCGGCGTTGATCAAGCCGCGTGTCTCGTCTGTCAACGGCGTATGTAGGCTGATGAAATCCGACTCTCGCAGGAGCGTATCGAGATCCGCCTGGGCTGCCGCTACGCCCGGTTCGGGGGGCGCAAGCGCTGGGTCGGTGAAAAGGATCTTCATGCCAAACCCTGTGGCGCGCCGGGCCACGGCGCGCCCGATCCGTCCGAACCCCACAATTCCCAATGTAGCCCCCGCCAGGTCCGCGCCCAGCAGGAAGCCTGGCCCCCAGGTCTTCCAGCCGCCCGCTTTCACCAGCCGGTCGCCTTCGGCCACGCGCCGGGCGGCTGCCAGCAGGAGGGCAAAGGCCATATCGGCAGTGGCATCCGTCAAAATGCCGGGCGTGTTGCCCACCGGGATGCCGCGCGCACTGGCCGCCGCCACATCCACGTTATCCACACCGACGGCGTGGTTGCTGATGATCTTTAACTCTGGCCCGGCCGCCTGCATGATTTCGGCGTCGATCCGGTCGGTCAGCAGGCACAGCAGGCCCTCCACGCCGCGCACATGTGCCAGGAGCGCCTCCCTGTCAGGCGGGAGTTCCTCCGGCCAAATATCTGCTTCGCAAAAATCCCTTATCAGGTTCAGGCCGCTTTCCAGGATGATACGGGTGACAAAAACTCTGGGTTTCGACATATTTTAATGCTATCATACGACCATGCTTTCTGCCGAGTCTTTCCAAACATTTAGCCTGCGGCATGCCCCGGAAGGGAAATCCATCACCCGCATCCTGGCTGCCTCCGTCCGTGCCGTGGAACCGGGCGACGCGCTGGAACGCTTTGTCCGCCGCGCTGGTGACACGCTGAATATTTCTGGGCGGGAATATCGCCTGGCAGATTTTCGCAGCGTGCGCCTGTTGGGGATTGGCAAAGCTGCGCTTGCGATGAGTACACGCCTGGCCGAGATTCTCGGGACGCGCCTGGATGGCGGGCTGGTCATTACCAAGCAGGCTGCAACCGTTGCCCCTTCCCCACTCACCATCCTTCAGGGTGACCATCCCATTCCTGGCCCGGGCAGCTTAAAGGCTGGGAGACAAGCCCTGGAATTTGTCTCCGCGCTTGGCCCGAACGATCTGCTATTCTGCCTGATTTCCGGTGGTGGCTCGGCGCTCGTCAGTACCCCGCTGGAGGGCACCTCGTTGGATGATCTGCAGGCGCTCACGCGCGCACTGCTGGCCTGCGGGGCCCCGATAAACGAAATGAATAGTTTGCGCCGCCGCCTGGAACGGCTCAAAGGCGGTGGGCTTGTCCGGGCATCCAATGGGGCCACCATTATCAGTCTGATTCTCTCGGATGTGGTCGGCAGCCCGCTCGAAGCGATCGCCTCCGGCCCGACTACCCCTGATCCGGTCACGCGCGCCGAGGTATTGAAGGTGCTGGATAAATATGAATTGCGTGGCAAGGTCCCCCATTCCATTCCGGCCGTGTTGGAACAGGCTCCGGAAACTCCCAAACCGGGCGACCCTCTTTTTGGGAAGGTCCGGAACGTTATTGTGGGGAGCGGCTTGCTGGCCGCCCAGGCTGCGCTGGCCCAGGCGAATACGGAGGGTTTCCACCCATATCTCCTGCGTATTGACCAGCAAGGCGAGGCGCGTCAGGCTGCCTTTGAACTGGCCACCTGCCTCCGGCAGGCCAAGCTGACCGGCGACCCGGTCCCGCGCCCTGCCTGTATCTTGGTGGGCGGTGAGACGACCGTCACATTAACCGGGAAAGGCAAAGGCGGGCGCAACACCGAACTGGCCCTGGCTGCCGTGACCGAACTGGCGGATTTTCCCGGCGTGATGCTGGTCACGCTGGCTACGGATGGCGAGGATGGTCCTACTGACGCTGCCGGGGCGGTGGTGACGGGGGATACTTTCCGCCGCGCTGCCGGATTGGCTTTGCACCCGGACGATTTCCTCGCCCGGAATGATTCCTATACTTTTTTTGCCAAGTTGGATGATCTCCTTAAACCCGGCCCGACCGGGACGAATGTGAACGATCTGGTCTTCCTGTTCATCCTCTGAACTTGCAAAATTAGAAAATATGTTCTATAATAGCCCCATATCGTCAAGCGGTATCGTGTTTTGTGTGCAAAAATATGGATATGTCCTCTCTTTCCCATTCCATTTCCATCCTTTCCCCTGCGCATCGCCGCACCTTATTTATTCCTCCTTTGTTCCTGGAAACAAATGCCATCTTCATCCTTTCCGCTCGCTATTCGTTTTTTTTTCGATACGCGGAACGAATGCCCCATTCTCTCTTTGCCCCTATTCAAACCCCAGGTACTGGGGGATGGTAGGGAGAATTCCTCCAGATTTCGGGCAGGGTATTCGTTCCTCATTCGTTTTTTTTTCGAGGAACGAATGCCATCCCTGCACCTCATATGAATCATAAGTGGATGAAGTGTAAAAAAGCGCTGTGTAAAATTTGTTTCCATCTGCGGTACAATTTGGGCCGAGGTTCTTCCTATGCATATTTTGGTTACCAATGACGACGGGGTGCAGGCGCCCGGATTGCTGGCGCTGGCGCAGGAGATGCGCAGGTTGGGCGATGTGACGGTTTTCGCCCCTGATCGCAACTGGTCGGCTTCCGGGCACGTTAAGACGATGGACCGCCCGCTGCGGGTGCACTCCGAGATCCTGGCAGATGGCTCCTCCGCCCTCTCCACCGATGGGTCTCCCTCAGATAGTGTGGCGCTGGCCATCTTGGGAGTGGTTAAGGAAAAGATCGACCTGGTGGTCTCTGGCATTAATCCACGCGAGAATATTGGTGACGATGTTACCTATTCCGGAACGGTCACGGCTGCCATGGAGGCGGTTATTAGCGGCCTGCCGGGCATGGCAGTCTCACTGCATGCCCCCGAAGATTTCCGCGGCGCGCTCGATTACAGCACGGCTGCCAGGGTTGGGCGGCGCGTGGCTGACCGGCTGCTGTCCGAGTGCCTGCCGGAAGGCGTGTTCTTGAACGTTAATGTCCCTTACTTGAAAGAAGATGAACTGAAAGGCTTTATGATCACTCGCCAGGGATTGCGCCTCTACCGGGATGCCCTGGATGCTCGTAATGACCCGCGCGGCCGTCCCTATTACTGGATCGGCGGCCAGGCCCCTACTGCTGTGGATAAGGCCGGCACCGATTTTGGCGCTATCCACGCCGGCTACGTCTCCATCACTCCGCTGCAACTGGATTTAACCGCACGCGAGGCGGTGGAAACCATGAAGAAGTGGAAGTGGGAGTAGGAATAAACAGTTCTTAGGCTTA
>CAWIOV010000006.1:0-114514 GCA_963837875.1 uncultured Chloroflexia bacterium | reverse complement strand
AATAGAAACCACTTTTTGGGATATGTTCCATAATCTCCGCCGTCTCAGATCAATTTCGCCAAGTCTGCGGCTGCGCGCCGCATATCAAGAAGAATAAGGCCAAGTTTGGCTTGCTCGCGCGCCAATGCGGTCAGGACCGCCTCCTGGCCGACCGACATTAGAACGACATAGCCCTTTTCCCCTTTAATATACACTTGCTCAAGCGATCCACGCCCAAGCTCCGAGGCGATCCGTTCCCCCAGCGATAGCATGGCAGCCGACATTGCCGAAACCCGGTCTTCTTCCACCCCTTGCGGCAGGGCCGAGGCAATGCTCAATCCGTCAACGCTGACAACTGCCGATGCCTCCGTATCAGGCGAGGAAGCCTGAAGTTCGCGCAGGCGATCAACCATCAATTGAGAGCGATTCTTGGTCAAGTTGCCTCCTAACGTCAGTTGACTTTCGATAAAAAAGATAAGGTCTTACAAATGTAGCACAGGCAGCAATAAGTGTCAAGTTGCCTTCCAGTTTAGTTCCATTACAAATTGGCGAACCTGGAAACATGCTATAATCTTTGCTCAGTTTGTGGATAGTACACTCATGCGCCGTAAATTAATTACCCTTCTTTTCCTGTTTAGTCTGTTACCGCTCTGGAGTCTGGATGCAAGTGCCCAGAGCCCTGCCCCATCCTCCGAGCCGGATGCCGGAGCGGTGGTATGCCCGCCCGGGCTATATACCGCCGCGCCATCCGACTGTCTGCCACTCGGCCCATCGGTATATATTGCCCACTCCGCCGCAGAGGGAATACCCTACCCCATTCTGCCCCTGCCGGTCTACGCCCCCGATAAAAGCTTGAATGACACCCCTTATCAATACTTTAAGGTGACCAATAAAGGGGCACCGTTGTTCTCTTCCCTGAGCGCCGCCGTTGCAAATCAACCCTCCAAGACTTTGTACCCGAGTAACGATCTATACGTTTCCTATACCGGGGCAGCAGTATCAACCAGCCAGGGCGACTTTTACCCGCTAACCTCCCAGTACTGGGTTTACGCCGGTGATGGCGGGCGGTTGGGCAAGTTCGACCCGCCCTTCCAGGGACTACTGTTTAGCTCCCAGCCGTCCAACTCTTTCGGATGGGTTCTTGGCACCGTCAAGTCCTATACCGCTCCGGGGTTGCATAGCCCGGAGACAGGCAACACCTGGTACCGGTTCAATGTCGTCGAGATCTACGGAAGCCAAAGCGTGGATGGCATCACCTGGGATCTGGTGGCTCCGGATGAGTGGCTGGATGCCCGCAACGTCAGACGCGTGGACCCTCACACAACCCCGCCGCCAGGGGTAACGGCCAACCGCTGGATCGAAGTCAACCTGGCCGAACAGACCGTCAGCGTCTACCAGGATGACCGGCTTATTTTTGCCACCATGGCTTCCACCGGCGTAGACCGTTTCTGGACACGTCCGGGGCTTTTCCAGATCCAGCAAAAACTGGTTGAGACCACCATGGCCAACAGTGTACAGGACGATTTTTACTACCTGGAAGATGTTCCCTGGACGATGTATTTTGACCAGGCACGCGCCCTGCATGGCGCCTACTGGCATAATTTCTTCGGGTATGTGTTCAGCCACGGTTGTGTCAACCTGTCGGTGGGCGATGCACACTGGCTCTACAATTGGGCCAACGTCGGTGATTCTGTTTACGTTTACGACCCATCCGGCAAGACGCCCACCGACCCGGCGCTTTTCGGGAACGGAGCGCCTTGACGTCTGAAAATGGCTATGGTATATTCAGGCCGCTACTGGACCCGTGGTGTAGCGGCCAAACATGCGGCCCTGTCAAGGCCGAGATCGCGAGTCCAAATCTCGTCGGGTCCGCTGGAGATAACCTGGTGTAAAAACCAGGTTATTTTTTTCCCTTGTCTTTTAAACTTTGAACGAGAAACCGCAGTATTCACATTTGGTCGGGTTCTTTCCCACCGGGGCATTAACCGGAGCGCCACAGGCCGGGCATTCGGACGGGGCATTCGCCTGGGGTGTGGTCCGGGCCAGGACCTCCTTGGAGACGTAAATTTCGACGATCTCGACCCTTTCGATCCTCAGCCCCAGGGCGGGATCAAGCCGGCCGTTCAGTTGGTCGCACACCGCCGAACCCAGTTCATCCCGGGCAGATAAGATTTGGTTGAGCAGGCGCGTGCCGACCGAATCCTTGAGCGTGCTCGAAGCCAGCCGGGTGAAATCCGCACTCGGCGGCTGCGCCCGGGAGGCGTATTTCAGCGGGTCAACGACCCGGCTGGTGACGATCATATAGATCAAGACCGGCGCCAGGTCTTTCGTGACGCAGGATTGGTCCTGGATCTTGATGGAAATTTCCCGCATATCCACTTTGGTGACCTGGTCAACCAACGGGATCTGCCTGACCCGGCCCGGGCCTTTCACCGTAGTCTGGCCCGAACGGGTGACCACCCAATTTTCATTCTCAGGCACTTTTCTATTAACGAATAAGACAATGACCAAGCCGGCCACCAGGATGGCGAAAACAAACACACACAGCAGGCCGGATAACAGGGAAATAATGGCGGACATACGCTTTACTTGGACTTTCACTCAAGCAAGAGAATAATGAAAAATAAAACAAACGGGTGGAGGCTTGGAGAGCCCCCACCCGTTTCCGGTACCTACCGGCCCAAAATCTGGTTCTTCTCGCGCGTGAACTCTTCATCGGTCAGGACACCCCGGTCGTGCAACTCGCCCAGCAGTTTTAGCTGGGTAAGTTTATCCTCGCCCGAGGGGGAGGCCGGCGCGGCCGGCTGCCCCTGGTAGGGTACCTGCATGACCTGCGGGGGCTGCTGCTGGTTCGTGTTGCTGCCCAGCAGGTAGCCCAGCCCGCCGGCCATCAGGCCGGTCATCAATGGGCCGCCCATCCCCATGCCCATCCCGATCAAGGGGAAACCGCCCCTGCGCATACCCCATCCGCCCCTGAATCCACCGCCTCTAAAACCACCGCCAAAACCTCTAGGCATTCTCGCCATCCTTTCCGGCTGCCAGTTCAGCACTGACATGCGCCAATACATCATGTGAAACCATGCCTCCGGCAAAAACCATTCCGCCGCTCTGCCGGACCGCTTCCGTCAGCCCGATCACCCAGGCGTGCTCGAAAAGAATAACGAGCGCGGAGGTATCGGGTGGAACCTGGGCGGTCAATTGATCGATATCTTCCGACGTCAACAATCCCATCAGGTTGACCGCAATATCGCCGTACGCCGCCAGTTCCTCTTCCACCAGCTCGCTGACTTCCTGCAATGCCACGCCGCCCTCGGCGGATTTTTTAACAAAGAGCAGATCCACCACACGAATCTTATCGGCTTCCTGGATTGCATTCAGTTCCGCAATGAGTGTGCCCTGGAGCTGTTGGTCGGACACGCCAATGACTACATATTCAAGGGGTCCAAGTTCCATGCTTTCTTCCTTTCTTTTTATGATGTGCGATAACTTGCCTTATCGCTTTTTGCCAGCATTTTCCTGGCGCAAGCAATGGGATTATACGACAAGTCAGCACTTTATATTTACGGTTGAGGAGAGGTTTCGTTTCTAAAAACAACAGAACTGGCTGATTATTTTTCAGTTGAAATGATTACCTTCAGTTTCTTTTTCTCGTGCGGCATAAGTGCGAGTTCATGTTTTTCCATGTCGCCTGTTTTATTCACACCCTTCACCTTAATCAAGTTACGGTACTGACTATTTCGAACTTTAGAACGAACCCAATACCAAAACCAAGCTTGGAACCAGGCTTGATCTCGACAGGTTCTTCCGGCTGAATAGGAACCTCGTCCACTGTTACACCGTTGGTGCTCTTCAAATCGGTTATGTAGAATTTATTATTATTTGCGTCATAAGTGATCTCAGCATGCCTGCGTGAGATCCCGTTTTCATTGCTTAACAGGGGGAGTGTACGCCCCAACAGAAATGGATATTCAAGCATGGTCAATTTCTGACCAACTTTTTCTGGTGTGGAACTATTTTCAATAACCAGGGAAGTTATGGGGTTCTTACCAAGTGATAGAACGGTGGCGCTTAGGTTCGAGGGCTCAACCACCGCCTGCCCAACCGGGACCGGCGCTGGTGTTGGTGGCATATTCATTTCACCATTCGACTCAGGGGGTACAATCACTGCCTGCCCAGCCGGAACTGGGTTCGGAGGTGGCGATACAATTTTAACTGGTTGAGATTTCGGCTTTACTGCTGCGGAAGTGCTTAACCTTTTTGTCTCAAAAGCCATGGTGAGCTTCGCGTGTCCGATGGTAAGCTTATCGTTGTTCTTTATTTCACGCTTACTATTCAGCGGAATCTCTTTCCCGTTAAGGAAGGCCGGATTGTGCTCAGCCAGCGGTTCAATATAATAACGGCCTTCAGAAAAGGTGATCTGGGCATGCTTGCGCGAAACCGACCTGGCATTCGGCAGCGACTGAACATTCACTGCAAGGATGAGGTTATGGCCGGCATCCGAATCAGGGCGGCCTATCACGGCTGGTTGCCATTGGATATCAAAAACTTTTCCGGTAGTTTCCTCACGCAGATAGGCATAATCCTCCGGCTCCAGCATTTTCCGGATGGGCTGCCGGACATAATCGAAAACTAGTGTGTCATGCGGTTGGATATCCAGTTCCGCCATCGTGGAAGTGGGGGTGAGCGGTCTATCCATGCCCTGCAAGTAGATGGCATATTTCTCCGGCGCATCGCCAACTATATCGTCGAACTCCTTTAAGATCTCCTTGATCAAGCCAGCGGGCGTCAGACTTTCAAGGAGGCGTGCCCGCTGATCGGTGTGCTCAAAAACATTGATCTTGACGTCAATATAATCGCTCATTTCAACCTGCCATCTCCTTGCCTTTGGCATTCGCCTTGTCTTCCTGTTTTTCATCCGCTTTGGCATCCAACAGGCCCATTGCCCGCGCGTTCTCGATGATGTCGCTGTCGCCGAATAGGTTGGTCAGCGATTCCGGCAGTCCGGCAGCTATCAGCCGCTTCTTGAGGTCTGGGATGTTGTACTTGGACAAGTCGGGTTTTGCAGGGGTCGCAGGAACGCTGGCATGTTCTGGCTGGCTAGAAGGGTTCCCGGCCTTGCCGCCGGACAACCAGGTGACGTTCTCTTGCGGATAGCGTTCCCTGATGCGGTTCACCCAAAGATCCAGCGAGCCTTCAACATCCTCGTCGTTGGCGTAAGGCGTGGCGATCTGCAGCATAGAGGTGATGCCTGAACGAACGGTGAAGGCGCGTCCCATGGGCAATTCAGCATCTGCCAGGCTGCGCGGGAATTTGCCATTTAGCCGGTTGACCGCGTCGGGGCTTCTCAGTGCTATGCCGAAGTTGGGCGCTGTAAAGACCTTACGCAGATCGTCTGACGAGCTCATGATGCCCAGCGAGCCAGCGACGATCAGGAATACGCCCGCGGTCTGGTATTTACGGACGAGCATCGAGAGGTTTTCGAAGAATGACATCTTCTTGCGGCTCGCTTCTTCGGTGAAGCCATCGTAGTTGTCAATGAGGATCATGATTTTGCGCCGCCTGGGTTTCGTCTCAAACTCCGCGCACTCGACCTTCATATTCTCCAGGAAATCATCCAGTTGTCCAATGTCATCGATGGTCTGGACCACGTGCGGGATATTGGCCAGCGAGGTTTGGCTGGCCTTCCACAGCTTCCGCGAGAAGTCGATCAGGACCAGCATGATTTCATCGGGCGAGTAGTTGGTAGCCACGGATAGCAAAATAGTGCGCAAAGTTGTTGTTTTACCGGAGAACGGCTGACCGATAACCACCATGTGCGGCCCCTGGCGTTCGATGTCAATTAATAAGGGTCCCAGAGTGCGGTCGTCAATGCCCATCACAGCCTGGATATGCCGCCCCTGAGGCAGTGTCACCTGTTTCAATAGGTTGTCAAGTGAATAACGCAGTGGCAGCGTCTCGATGGTGGAGGGTTTCTCACCCTTCCATTTTTCATTCCACAATTCTTTCATGCGTATGCACATTTTGCTGATCTTGTTGCCCCCGCCCGGGTCGCCATCCTCAGGTGTAAAGGTCAGCGCCGTCTGGAACTCGAGCGGCATGTTGCCGACCCGCACATAACCACGGCCGGGTACCGCGCTCAGATCGGCTGGAACACCCCGTCCGACAATGTCGGCGTACTCGGAGGGATCTGAAAGTTTGAGCGTGAAGCGTTCGGTGAAAAGGTTATACAGCTTCCCAGTCAGCGAGTTAGGTGTGTCGGCCGAGAACAGGAAGTGCACGCCATAAGCACGCGACTCTCGCACCAGGGAGATCAGTGGTGCCATCAAGCTTTCGTAGTATTCCTTGAACTCGGCAAAGTTGTCTATTACAACCAAGATCGCAGGCAGGGTCTTATCGGGGTGAGCTAGGTTGTAAGAATCCAGGCTGTTTGCCCTGGCTTCGCTGAAGAGCACCTGCCGCTGATCAATAATGTCATTGATCTTGCGCAGCGCCCGCAGCACGCGTTCCTCCTCCTCGGAGGTTACTACTGCGCCGACGTGCGGTAGATCGATCAGGCCGCTCAACGCCCGCCCGCCGAAATCCAAGATATAGACCTGCAGTTCATCGGGCGAATGGGTGAGCGCCAGGCTGGTGATCACAGTCCGTAAGAAGGTTGTTTTCCCACGCCCGGATGCTCCAAACACAACCGCATGTCCGTTGGGGAAATTGATGCTCAGAGGCCGTTGGCTGGCCTGATATGGATTGTCAACCACACCGATGAGCGGACGCATTGAATTCCTGCCCCATTGAACTCCTTGCCAAGCAAACCCATCATTCCAGAACGTGGTGGTTTTTTCGTTAAGGGACAGGGAAGTTGCATCTTCCTGGTTATACATCCGCAGCACTTCGATGTCTGCATCCTTCATGTAGGCTGTATCCAGTGGGGTCTGCAGGCTGAGTACATTGGTGCCAGTCTGCATCGGGAGGAACTCCGGCCACGGGCGCCACTGTGGGCGCGACTCCTGCTCTGCCAGCTTAGCCAGCATCTCTACGATCACATCGTAGAGCTTGGGAGGCTCGCTGGCCTTCTGGGCAGCAGATTTGCGCGGGCGGTCGACCCAAATGACATCCGGTACGGCGTTCTCCTCCTGGGGGCCCTTGTAATCGCCGCCAGTGTAAGCGGTCTGAATCAATTCGATGTTCTCATTGCCTATCTGCAGGTAGCCGCGTCCGGGAATGCCGGGTGGCAGGAAGGCTGCGTCGGCACGCCGCAGTACCTCGCGGCTGTCATCCGGCGTTTCCACGCGCAGGCTGATCCGGAACTTGATATTGGCGCGCATCTGGTCGGTGACACCCACGGGCCGCTGGGCAGCCAGGATCAGGGTCACGCCCAAGGCGCGGCCCAAGCGGGTGATACTTTCCAACTGCGCCTTGTATTCGGCGTTGCCGGAGATCATTTCTGCGAACTCGTCAATGATGATGAAAAGGTGCGGGTATGGGGGATGGTCGGGTTGCAGGTTCAAGCCCTTGCGGCGGTAGTGCACGATGTCTTTAGAATTTGTATAGGTATTGAGCCGCTGGCGCCGGTCGAGCTCAGCGATGATGGAAGCGAACACGCGCGCAGTGGCGGACTGGTCGAGATTGGTGACAATATCCACCTTATGCGGCAGACGTTTGAATGGTTCAAAGGCCGAACCGCCCTTGTAGTCCACCAGGACGAAGTTGAGCACATCCGGACTGAAATTAAGGGCCATACCGATGATCAGGGTCATGAGCAGTTCTGACTTGCCGGAACCGGTTGATCCGGCGATGATGCCATGCACACCGTCCGCTTTGGCAGAGAAGGTCAGCACGCGCGGTTCGTTCCCTGAGAGCAGGCCGACGGCTGTGTAAAGCCAGTCTGCCATCTTGGGATCCATACTGCGGCGCCAGTTCTCCTGGGCCATTTTCTGCAGCTGGTCAATGGTAGTGACATTCAGCATTTCCATCAGGGTGACGGTGGATGCCAGGCTAGAACCGTAACCGCGGCGCACGTCGACCATTTCAAGATTACGGGAGAATTCGCGCGCCTTTTCCTGGGTGGAAACCAGTTTGGTGTTGCCAACATACAGAATGGAGTTAAAGCCTGTCTCAGCATAGCGAAAAACGGCGGCATCCTCATCCAGCGGGTCATCGTCCACTTCGATCACCGACAGGCAGCGGCTGGGGATCTTGGAGCGGTCCGGAACCAAGAAAAGGATTCCGGCGCCCAGCAATTGTCCATCCATTAGGATGGTGGAGATGGCTGCCTCGCTCTCCAGATCGTGCAGGCAGGACCATTCCGGGGCAGGGTTGATGGCATCCACTACCACCAGTAAGAATGGCAGTTTAACATCCGCGCCGCTTTCCTTATCCTGCAGGCGCATACGGCGGCGCTCCAAGATAGTGCGGATGTTCTTCCAGAACAGTCGCATATAGTCAGCTTCGTTCTCGCCAGGTTTCTGATCGTTTTCAAACAAAAGTGTTTCTGCCCGGTCCGATCCAACACAGTGAGGTAATGCGTAGGCCCAACGCCAGAACTGGCGCGCCTCGAATGTTCCGGCCACATAGAGGGTGGTATCCTGAGGCGATTGGAAGGCGGCATAATCCACCAGCATCGTCCGTATATAACTATGCACTTTTTCTGGGGATTTTCCCGTAATACCGATGGAGTGCCGGATGGTGACTCCTTTGGATTCCTGCGATTGCTCCTCTTTGCCTTCCTCATCCTGTTTCTTTTCTTCGACCTTTTTCTTTTCGGTTTCATCCGCCTGCAGCAAGATTGGGACAGTTACCGGCACGTTGTATAGCAGACGCGAGTCCTCGGCCAGGCGCATCGCCTCGCGCATGAGCGGATTTTCGGTTTTCTCGTTCTCGGAGATCTTGTAGATCACTGTGGACTGACGCGTGCTGATCCCCACGCGCAGATTCATGAAATCGTGGTCTTGCGGACGGCGCTCCCACAGGCGCGTACCCGAGCGGATATTCTCCTCGCTCTCTGCGCTGGGGCGGTTAAGGTCGGCGGCGATACCGAGTGTCTTTTCCGGGTTGGGATAATTATAGTAATAATAAATACGCTGCTGCTCGTGTTCACTTTCCATTTTGAAGCGCAGTTCGCTGATGCGGCGTTTGTAGGCAGCTTCCGCCTCCTCGCGCTGTTTACGATCCCTCATGGCGCTATACAATGCCAGACAAATGGTGGCGATCACCGATAAGCCCATGGGGATCATCATGATCATGCCACCTTGCTGCCCTCCGAAAACCGAAGCCAGGATATAGCCCATGATCATTACTGCAGGCAAAAAAGCCTGTTGTAGCAACTGGCCGGTAAACTCTTTCGTATCCGGCGGGTCGGGAACAGTGAACATCCCGGATGGAAGCTGGGGTTCGATGCGGGGCGGACGGTCAATAAAGATTTTTTCGGGCATACGTTATCTCCCCAATGTACCGGACGCGGAGGATAATGCGAATAACAGGAGCAGCGAGATCACCAGCAATGCTCCCAGGATGATAAATATAAGCCGCCAGTTCACGTGAAACGAGCGGCGTTCAGCAGGAATGGGCGGAAAATTTGGCTGCAAGGCATTCACGAAAGCCAGCACATCCGGGAAGCGCTGGTTGGGCTGGTAGGCGATGGACTTTTCGGCGATCTCAGGGATTCCCTTCAGGTCGATGCGTCCGCTGGGCTTGAACTCCCCCTCCATGACATTTTTCAATACGGCCGGGTCCTTTTTGAGGTGGTATTCATAAGCAGGGTGGCCGGCCAGCATTTCGTACAACAACAATCCCAAGCCGTAAACATCCGTAGCCGGGCTCACACCAGTGCGCCCGTCGGCAATTTCAGGGGCGGTATAGGCCGCCAGGTTGTAATTCTCATTCCATAATTCGTGGATGGATTGGCCCGGATCGGCTACGCCGAGATCGAGCAGAACCGGGCGCGGGATGCCTTGCTTATCGAATCTCACAAGGATCACGTCGGGGTTGAGACACAGGTGTAGACTGCCGGCCCGGTGCAAGTAATAGACGCAATCGGCAACGCTCAAAATGATCCAGCCAACGTGCTGGTACCAGGGCTGGGGGTTTTTGAGCAGCAGGTTGCGCAGGATGGTGCCATCGACAAATTTAAAGACCTCGTAATATTTGACACGGCCCTTGATCACGGTCCAACCATAGGGATGATATTCAATTGTGCCCAGTGGGTGCGCCGGCAGCAGGACCGGCAGAAGTGGGTGCTGGCCGGCTTTGGCGAGCTTAAGAAAGGCCTTGGCTTCCAGCCGCAGTTTTTCCTCACAGCCCACATTGGCCACCTTGAGCAGGATTTCCTCTTCACCGCGACGCGCCTGGTAGACGATGGCGGAGCGGGTGATGACAATGGGTTGGACAATCTCGATCGGGCCGAACCATTCGCCGTTGTCGAAGATCTCGGTGGCATTTTCGGCCGGGCAGTACTCTTCCTGACACCATAGGTTGGAATCCTGGGAGATCACATTGCAGTGTTGACAGATGCGCTTCATAGATCCTCGCGTAATCCAGTTGACCGTGGACAAGAACTCATCTTAAAATACTCCTGGTAGGGCCCGGTACCGAGCCAGATGAACTCACCTCATCCATGAAAGCAAATCCGCGCTTGCAGAGCTGGCCACTCTTTAAAGCGCGGATTCTACGACACTCCCGAAGTCCCGTTGCCGTGATGCACGGGGTTGAGTAATACTAAGCTGCTCTTTTTCTCACAACACCATGCGAATTACACTTGACCTATATAAATCTGTTGGATCCGGAGGTGTCGCCGTTCTGATACGCGTTGATGGCGCTCGTGATATCGCCGTTGAGTTCCTTCATCTTATTTGCAGCTTTCTGCACGTTCGGTTGGATCATATCTATATACTGTGCAGCCGCGGCCGTAGCGCCAAAGGATATCCACGCGGTTGCTTTAAGAGAGATGCTGATCGCTTCCAATGCTTTCGCTGCCGCATCCAGTACATCGCCAAATGTATTAAAGCTCTTGGCCATGTTCTGAACTTGCGGAATATCCATGAAGACTTCATTCGTAGACATGTTCTCTCCTTTTTCTAAAAGATACTATTGAACGGATCGAACAGGCTCTGCGCTATGGAAGTGGCCTGCTGAAATGCCGACAGCATTGTATCCTGCGCTTGCTTGATGCCGTTGGCATAATTCTGGGTGCCGGTCAGGATGCTCGCAACCATCGGGATAACCTCGTCGGTCATTTCTGACACAAACTTATTGGCTCCATTCCCGACCCACATGCCTGCCATAACCTGGTTCACCAGGGCACGCAGCGGGGATGTGACTGCGTCTTGGAGAAAGTTAAATTGTGACAGAATTGAGCTAATGATCCCACCGACCGCATCTTCTAAAAAAGAAAACATGGTTCACCTCCTAGAATTTACTACCGGCAGTGTTATCGGCTGCCTGCATGTCAGACTCCGCACCGCGGATGTCTCCGGCTATCTCAGCGAATTTATCTGCGAGTTTATTTACTTTTGCTTGGAATACGCCCAAAGCCTCTACAAATACGTCCCCGAATTCACCTTGCATCGCGCCCCCCTGCATCTGCTGGGCGGTTTGACTTGCCATGCTTACCGTCTGCCGCAGACGTTGGGCGAATTGATCGCAGTTTTTTGCCATATCATCCAACGCAGGGTAGTTTACAAGAATTTTATCGGCCATTTTATCCTCCTGGTCTAAATCAAATTGTTGAAGTAGCTCTTGGTCGATTCATCGGCCGAGCGGATGGTGGTTTCGATCTTCTGGACGACATCACCCGCGGTTCCTAATGCGATAACCAGCCTGGATGTTGCAGGCAGAACAGTTTGCTCCATGTCGTTGAAAAACTTATCCGCTCCCTGCCCGATCCACTGGTTATTGTGCAGGCTTTCGACCTTGCCCTGGGTTTGCTTGAGCATCCCATCGATTTCCTGCGCTTCGCTTCTGAACCTGTTTACAATGTTTTGTAGATCATCATAATTAAGCTTTCTAACGTTGGCCATAACTCACCCTTTCTCATACATCCGATTATGTTTGTCCGGCCAGGCAAATTCTTGCGTTTCTGGCTACGACTGCCATTACATTATTTTGCTACATTGTTAAGCTAGGTTGTTGTGTGGATGGGGTTGCTTTTTTATATAGAACCGGCACCTCCTGGAAAAAGAATTGATTTTTTACTCTATCATAAAAGAATTTGGGAGTCAAGTATCTGTTCAAAGATTAGGAAAAAAGGGCAACTGGAAGAAGAAACATGTTCCGCTTGACCAAGCCCAGGCAGGCGCGCATGCTGATCATCCACCTGCCCCGGGAATTTGATCGCCGCGGCTGGTCTGGCCAGAGCCGGCTTGTGACGCAGAGAATGTCTCACCTGTCCCGAGGGTGGCACCCGGGTTGGCCGGATCAAATTGGCCGAGATCGCCTTTAAAATACCCGGCTGTTTCCTCATCAGAAGTCTGGATGGTTTTTATGATCTTAAGCAGCACATCCTGTGCCAAGAACAAGGCACCGGCCAGACGCGCAAGCGCGGGCAGAAGGTCGTTTTCCATTTCGCTGAAGAATTTATCCGCGCCCGCGCCGACCCAGTCCTTTTGCAAGTCGAGGACTCGCTCGTGCATGCTTGCGCGCATCTGAACAATATCCTCACCCTCGTCACGGAATTTCTTGACGATCGTGTCTAATTCAGCATATTCCAGTTGTGCTTTATATCCCATAGATTGTCACAGCTTAGCTCAGATCAAAGCGGAGGGTCACATTGGGACCCAGCCCGATCATGGCAGCGCGGGTGAGTAGTACGGCCTGCCCTGCCAAAATGCGCTGTTCATTCACACGCGTACCGTTGCTGCTGTTCAAGTCGGTGATAAAGTAGATCCGATTCGCTCCGTCATACGTTATCTGGGCATGCCGGCGTGAAATACTGGCATCCTTAATAAGCAAGTTCCCTTCCGTCCGCCCAATGATAAAGGGAAATACCGTCAAAGGTACCTGCCGGCCATGTGAAGAGGCATCTTCCGGGCTTGTTACTATCGTCAGGCTGGCTGTCATGACGACAGGATGAGAGGCGATCAAGGTGGCGTTCTCTTCTCCGGCGGAGGTCATGGCAAGGCCATCCCGATTGCCCATATTATTCTGAGAGGGCATCGACTGGGTGGGTGGCTGAGGGCTGTATGGCGGAGTTGCAGGCTTGCCCGCTGCCGGTGATTGACCGCGTATGGGGATAGGCTCGCTGTCTGCCAGTGGGAGGACCGGCCCACCGCTACGATTTCCGGGTAATTTTTCACCCAAGCGTCCCTGCAAAACCGGTGTTCCAGTGATGGATTTTGAGCGCATGGACGTAAAAATTAAGAAGCCAACCACCCCCAGCAGGATGGCAACAATCAGGCCGAATAAAACAGGTGCTGCAACCAGGGCCCCCCAGGTAACCTGGAAGATCGAAGGTTGAGTGGCCGTGTATACCACATCGGAGTATTGCGCAGTAGAGTAGACCTGGTCGTTCTTCCCCAACACCTGTATGACACAAGTATATTTGCCATCCGGGATCTTGTTGGCGCCTGCCGGGATCACCAACGTACCGTTGCTGTTCCCCAAAGCTGGGAGTTTGAAATCTGAGTTCACAACCCGGGTATTGGTATTCTCATCTATCATCCAGCCGTCAAACCCCCCGATTAAGCCTATATTGGTGGTTGTGACGGTGACGGCCAGATCATTGCCCTGCTGGGCCACCGACTGGATGGCGATACTCGGGGAGAGGGCAGTCGGATCATATGTAAACTCATGTTGTATCTCCGGAGTCGGTGTTCCCTGGCTATTCTGACCCAGGTTGAATGTCGTGTTATCACTGCGGCTTACCGCGGTGATGTGCAATATGTAGTCACCTCCAACGATCAACTGGTCAGTCGGGAAGTTGAAGGTATTATTAGCCACCGGATCTTTGAAATCATATTCCGCAACCTTCGAACCGCTCTTATTATCCCATATGGCCACATTGACTGAGCTGACCAAGGCGGGCGAGGTGAGGTTGAGCTGGATATCATAGGTGTTATTCTCCGGATGGAACAGTAAACCGGAAAAATCTGCTGTCACGGGGCTGGGCGGGCCGGGGTAATCGGTATTGGATGTGATGCTGATAGCCTTGCTTATGGTGGTATTATCTTTCAATGTAACTGTGATGTTGGCATTATTCGTCCCCTGTTTTGGATAGATCACCGCTTCGGCCATCCATTGCTCTTTGAGCGCATTCATGATAAACCCAAATGAGTTTGAGAGATCAGACTGACCGCCAACGGCCGAGAATCCGCCTGTAATGGTAGCCATATCATGCAATTCCGCCGAATTGATCTGTGATAAGGAATTTGAAAGTCCGATGGTGCTGATCGGCACCCCCTCTTGGTTGGCAAATGTGTTCAGATCCTGGAAAGTGTGTTTGCTACATGGGGTGCCGTATAATGTTTCGTCATGGCCGTCTGTGAACAGAATGATTGCCCGGCGGCCTGAGGGGACTTTGCTTAAGCTCTGCACGGCAGTATAGGCGCCATCATACAGGCAGGTGCCTTTTGGATTGACCTTATAATGATCGATGGCATAACTGACAGCACTGATATTTTGAGTGAAGTCTTGCAGCAATTGGACCGATTCATCGAACTGGACCACTGAAAAAAAAGAATTGTTCGGCGTGTTATTCAGCGCCAACTTGGCAGCCTGCCTGAGTGCAGGGGCGGCCCAGCCCATCCTGCCACCCGAATCCAGGAGCAAGGTGATGTAGATGGGAACATCCGGTTGTAATATCTGCGCCTGGGATATCACGTTGGTGTTTAAAAGCGTAACTTGAGCGCTGGTGGGTTCTGCATCCCAGACAGGCGACCCGGTTTTTGGATCGAAAATATTAAAGTAGACCTTGAGGGTCATGCTACTGGGGGTTTCCAGGGTAGTGATCTGGTTGACCAGAATATCCGTCCCTATTTGCGCGGACACCACCGCTGGGGCGAGCATGGATGCCATGGCGATCAAACTGACAATCAGGACAATCCGCACCGAACGATTCATGGCGACCTCCCTAGAACTATTAATAAGGAAATAATATTTCTCGAACGTATGGATTGAAGGAAAAGCTTAGTCATCAGGCCTGCTTAGGTTACTGAAACCCAAGAGGAGCAACCACCATAACAATCGATCATATTATACACATTTTCTGTCAAAAAGTGCCGATTTTTTGCGAAAAACAATCATTTTTTACCCCGATTCCCGAGGAACAATTTTCCCAGATATGGCAAAAAATCGCCGGATAGCCCATTTCTTACCACCCCTGTGCACATTTTTACCACTTTTCAGGATTGTTCCTCGTTGTTTTGAACCAACGCGCGCGCGGAACCCGTTTTTTCGGGCATTTGTCCCCGTTAGGGGATTTGGCCCCTGCCCCGGCCATCTTCCAGTTTCGCCAGCCCACCGTCTAAGTACTCGTCATCGGCCATCCGTCGCTCTCCCCAACCGCAAGAATTGGGTGGATTTCCCCCGGGGAACCGGTACAATAAGCCCATGAATGACCTAACCCAACTTTCCGAAGATTACGCCCGCATCGAGCAGGCCATCCGCTACATCGAGGCAAATGCCCGGCGCCAGCCGGACTTGAGCGAACTGGCCGCGCAAGTGGGGCTGAGCGAATACCACTTCCAGCGCTTGTTCACGCGCTGGGCCGGGATCAGCCCCAAGCGCTTCCTGCAGTTCCTGACCAGGGAACACGCCAAGCGCCTGCTGGCGCGTTCCGGTAACCTGCTGGAGGCCACCTACGCAGCCGGTCTCTCCAGCCCGGGGCGGCTGTACGACCTGTTCGTGCAGACCGAGGCCGTCACGCCCGGGGAGTACAAATCCCAAGGCGCCGGGATGGAGATCTTCTACGGCTTCCACCCCAGCCCGTTCGGCGAATGTCTATTGGCGCTGACCGGGCGCGGCATCTGCCGCCTGGCTTTCGTGGAAACGGATCGCGCCCCGGCACTGGAAAGCCTGCGGAAAGAGTGGCCCAAGGCGACATTATCGGAAGATCCGGCCCGCACAGAGGCATTTGTTGAACAGATCTTCCAACAAAGCCCGGCGGCGCACATCCCCGTACACTTGCGCGGCACCAACTTCCAGATCAAGGTCTGGGAGGCGCTCCTGCGCATGCCGTCAGGAGAAGCGACCAGCTACCAGGCCCTGGCGGAAGGGATAGGCGACCCCGACGCAGCCCGTGCGGTCGGGAACGCCGTGGCGCACAACCCCCTGGCGTACCTGATCCCGTGTCACCGGGTGTTGCAGAAGAGCGGCCATTTCGGGAATTATCGCTACGGGTCGGCCCGCAAAAAAGCCATCCTGGGCTGGGAAATGGCGCAGGCGGAAAGCGCGTATTGAAAGGCGTTAAGATTTGTGTAATAATTCGGTTAGCAGCAGTTAATCATTTTCTCCTAGAATGGCTGCATGGATGAAAAGAATGGCATGACCCTGATCGCGATCGTCGAAGATGAACCCAGTATTTCGGAAGTGGTCAGCCTGTACCTTAAGCGGGCCGGCTATCGCGTGCAGGTTTACGCGGATGGCCTTTTGGCCGAGGCGGCCTTCACCCAGCAGATCCCCGACCTGGTCATCCTGGATGTGATGCTGCCCGGCATGGATGGATTTGCCCTCACGCGCAGCCTGCGCGACCGGTCGGACGTCCCCATCATCCTGCTGACCTCCCGGCGGGAAGAGAGCGACCGCATCGCCGGACTGGAACTGGGGGCGGACGATTACGTGGTCAAGCCTTTCAGCCCGCAGGAACTGGTCAGCCGGGTGCGGGCGGTGCTTCGGCGCATCTCGAAGGAGGAGAAAAACAGTACCGATGCGCCAGTCAATTTTCCCGGCCTGAGCATGGACCCCCAGACCCGCCAGGTGGTTGCCCACGAGCAGTCCGTCTCGCTGACAGCCAAAGAATTCGACCTGCTTTACCACCTGCTCCGCCATCCCCGCCAAGTATTCTCGCGCGACCAACTGCTCGAAAGCATCTGGGGCCTGTCGGAATACATCGACCCAAGCACCGTGACCGTGCATATCCGCCGCCTGCGTGAGAAGATCGAAACCGACCCGGCTTGCCCGGCCCACCTGCAAACCGTCTGGGGCGTGGGATATAAGTTCGAGCCATAATCCATGAATACACGCGGTTCTTCTTCGCCCGGTTCCGTCCTGCGCCTGCTGGGCGGAATCCTGGTCATCGTCCTGCTTTCCCTGGGCATTTTCTACTACATCATGCAGCCGCCGATGAGCGACCTGGGCTACATGGCCCAGTTCCTGACCATCACGGCGCTGATCTCCGGGCTGGCCGGATACGCCGCCTACCGTTTCCGCTGGCTGGAGCGCGCCCCGGCGCTGCGCTGGAGCCTGCTGGGCGGCTACGCCCTGGCCAGCCTGTTGACCTTTCTTAATGTACTGGATCACAGCCCGCCTGATGTTCGCCAGCCAGCACGACCTGCGGCTGGCGACCATCCTGCTCCTGTTCGCGGGCGGGATCGCAATGGTATTGGGATATTTTCTCTCCAGCGCGGTGAGCGAGCGCATCCGCCGTCTCGACCAGGCTGCCAAAAAGATCCAGGCGGGAGACCTGAGCGTGCGCGTCCCGGTCAGCGGGAGCGACGAGGTGGCCGGCCTGGCGCGCACCTTCAACCAGATGGCCGCCCAACTGCAGGAAGCCAATGCCAACCAGCACGCCCTCGAAGCCCTGCGGCGCGACCTGGTGGCCTGGGCAGGGCACGACCTGCGCACCCCCCTGGCAGGCGTACGCGTGCTGGTGGAGGCGCTGGCGGATGGCATTATTGACGATCCCGACACCGCGCGGCGCTATCTCCAGCAGGCTCGCAAACAAATTGACCAGCTCTCGCTGCTGATCGACGATCTGTTCCAGGTTTCCCAATTAGACGCAGGCGGCCTTTCGTTAACCCTCGAACCGGCCTCGCTAGCCGATCTCATTTCGGATACCCTGGAAACTTTCTCGGGCCTGGCCGCTCAGCAGGAGATCCGCCTGACCGGCAGCGCCTCTCCCGGCATCGACCCGGTAAGCATGGATGTGCAACGGATCGGGCGGGTGCTCAACAACCTGGTGGGCAACGCCTTGCGCTACAGCCGCGCCGGGGGAACCGTTTCCATCCACGCGGAAGGAATGCCCGGGCACGTGCGGGTGACCGTCCAGGACAGTGGCGAGGGTATTTCGCCCGCCGACCTGCCGCACGTGTTCGACCGCTTCTACCGGGGCGAAAAATCCCGTAACCAGGCGACAGGCGGGTCCGGGCTGGGGCTGGCGATCGCCAAAGGGATCGTCGAAGCGCACGGCGGGGAGATCGGCGTGGAGAGCACGCCAGGCGAAGGGGCCAGCTTCCATTTCTGGCTGCCCAAAAAAGATTAATCTTTCTTTCCCTTTTTTGTAAGGTTTTTGTAATCTCTTTTGACTATACTAGGGGTATGAAAATCATCTTACCGATGCTACTCCTGTTTTTGACCGGCTGTGTAGCCACAGTCCAGCCTACCGCCACCATCTCGCAGCAGGGCGGTGTGCAGCCGGCTTTGCGTGACCTGGGGCCGGCTCCCGAACTGACCAACACGGTCTGGCTCAACACACCCAAGCCGCTGCGCCTGGCGGACCTGCGCGGCAAAGTGGTCCTGCTCGAAATGTGGACGTTCGACTGCATCAATTGCCGCCATACCATTCCCCAACTGAACGCCTGGTATAAAACCTATTCCAGCCAGGGCTTGGTCATCATCGGAAACCATTTCCCGGAATTTGCTTATGAAGCAGACCTGGGTAATCTTAAACAGGCCGTTCAAGAGCTGGGGATCCAATACCCGGTTGACCAAGATAACCAGGGTGTCACCTGGAACGCCTATAAAAACAGTTACTGGCCCACCATCTATTTGATCGACAAATCCGGCCATATCCGCTATATCCAGATCGGCGAAGGCGCTTACGCCATCACCGAGGCCGCCATCCAGGAATTACTGGCCGAAAAGATTTCGTAGAAAGGAAAAGGAAAACCATGGAACGTAAACTCAATGATGTCGCCATCCCCTCTTCTGAGATCACACCAGAACATCTCTATCTGTCACGCCGGGACTTTTTGAAAGTCGCCGGGATCGTCAGCGCCACGGCTTTCCTGGCCGCCTGCGGGGTCGCCACCGGGCCAACCCTGCCACCCGGAGCACCCACCCCCATCCCAGGCTGGAGCGTCCTTACCCCCACTCCCAGCCCAAAAGTGCCGGATAACGCCCAGGGCCAGACCACAGATGAACTGGGCGATCCGCTCAACTCGTTTACCGATATCACAACCTACAACAATTACTACGAGTTTTCCGAGGATAAAACCGCCCCATCCATCCTCTCCAAGGATTTCAAGACCAGCCCCTGGTCGGTGCAGGTGACCGGGCTGGTGCAGAACCCGAAGACCTACAGCATGGATGACCTGCTAAAGTTCGAGCAGAAGGAACGCATCTACCGCCTGCGCTGCGTGGAAGCCTGGAGCATGGTCATCCCGTGGACCGGCTTTCAACTGAGCGACCTGCTGAACCAAGCCCAGCCTATGGCCAGCGCCAAGTACGTGGCCTTCACCAGCGTCCTAGACCCGGACGAGATGCCCGGCCAGCAGAGTTCGCTTTATTCCTGGCCCTACACCGAAGGCCTGCGCCTGGACGAAGCCATGCACCGGCTGACCATCCTGGCGACCGGCCTGTACGGGCACCCGCTGCCCAACGTGGACGGCGCTCCGATCCGCCTGGTGGTGCCCTGGAAATACGGCTTCAAGGGCATCAAGGCCATCGTCAAGATCGAGCTGACCGATACCCAGCCGGTGACCTTCTGGAACACCCTGGCACCCAACGAATACGGGTTCTATTCCAACGTCAACCCGAACGTGGACCACCCCCGTTGGTCGCAGGCCACCGAACGGCGCATCGGCCAACTCAGCCGCATCCCCACCCTGATGTTCAACGGGTATAACGATGAAGTAGCCTCCCTGTATGCGGGGATGAATTTGAGAACAAATTATTAGTTGCGATATCGTCCCGAAGGTTTTTTCAAGCAAGCGCATTTTAATGCGAACCTTCGGGACATTTAATGGAAACAATAAACTATGGTAAAAAAACGTTCCTTCCCCTGGCTGCGCATCGCCATCCACCTGCTGGCCTGGTTGCCGTTGGTCTACCTGACCTATGCGTTCTTTACCAACGGACTGACCATCAACCCTGTCCAATACCTGGAACAGGAGTTGGGACGTATTGCCATCTACTGGCTGGTCGCCGCGCTAGCGGTTACGCCACTGTATACCCTGACCGGCTACCGGGACCTGCCCAAGCGCCGGCGCGCCATCGGACTATACGCCTTCATGTATGTCTGCCTGCACGTGTTGATCTTCTTGGGACTGGATTACGGCTTCAACTGGGCTCAAGTCTGGGACCTGGTGACCGGCAAAGTGTATCTGCTGGTTGGGGTGGCAGCGGTGCTCCTGCTCATTCCGCTGGCCATCACTTCCTTCGATTATTTCATCCGGAAAATGGGTAAGAATTGGAAGCGGCTGCACTGGTTGGTCTACCCAGCAGTACTGATCGCCATCCTGCATTATGGCCTGGCCCAAAAAGGGGATATCTTCACCCTGCGCGGCAACATCCTCCAGCCCTTCCTCTGGGGAGTATTAACAGTTTTTCTACTGGCTTTCCGCCTGCCGGCCGTGCGCAGATGGGTCAGCGGGACGCGCCGGAAAGTGACCGACCGCTTCCGCCGCATCCCCGAGGGGAATAAGATAAAGGCATAATGAAGAGGGGACTGCTCCGGCGGAAAGAACATCCGCCTCGCAGTGACACTTTACCTGAATTCCCTTTGACGCCACGTGGTTTCTGCAATATCATGGAGCAGATCCCGTGGCGTTTTTATTTTCCGCTTCCCATAGGAGTATTCCATGCCTAACGACCCCAGCCCCATCTACGAACGTCCAACCGAACTCCTGCAAGCCCTGATCCGCTTCGACACCACCAACCCGCCCGGCAACGAGCGCGCCTGCATCGAGTACATCAACGGACTGCTCAAAGAAGCCGGGATCGAGACCACCATCGTGGCGCGCACGCCCGAACGCCCCAACTTGATCGCCCGGCTGAAAGGGGATGGCAAGGCCTCGCCGCTGCTGCTCTACGGGCACGTGGACGTGGTCAGCACCCAGGGCCAGAAATGGACTCACCCGCCCTTCGAGGGCAAGCTCGTGGATGGATTCATCTGGGGCCGGGGTGCCCTGGATATGAAGGGCGGCGTGGCCATGCTCCTGGCGGCTTTCCTGAAGGCCAAGGCCGAGAAGCTATCCCTGCCCGGGGATGTGCTCTTCGCAGCGGTGGCGGATGAGGAAGCCAGTGAGGGTTTCGGGGTGCGCTACCTGGTGGAGGAACATCCCGGCTTGTTCGAGGGCGTCCGCTTTGGCCTGGGCGAGTTCGGCGGCTTCAACCTTTCGATCCAAGGGAAACGCTTCTATCCCATCATGGTGGCCGAAAAACAGATCTGCTGGGTGCACGCCACCTTCAGCGGCCCGGCCGGGCACGGCGCCATGCCGATCCACGGCGGAGCCATGGCCAAGCTGGCGCGGGCATTGCAGTTGCTGGATACACACAGCCTGCCCGTCCACGTCACGCCGGCGGTGCGCATGATGATTGAATGCCTGGCAAAAAACCTGGGCAGCGCTTCCGGCCTGGTAATGCGCAGTCTGCTCAACCCGGCCCTGGCCGATCCGCTCCTGAAGGTGCTCGGCGAGCAGGGCCGCCTGTTCTCACCGATCCTGCATAATACGGTCAGCCCGACCATGCTGACGGCCAGCGCCCAGACCAACGTCATCCCAGGGCAGGTCAGCCTCGGCATGGATGGCCGGCTGGTGCCGGGTGCCAAACCGGATGAGCTCCTGTGCGAACTGCACGACCTGCTGGGGCAGGATATTCCATTGGAAGTAACCAAGGCTGACCCCGGCCCGGCCGCGCCGGATATGGGGTTGTTCGACACCCTGGGTGACATCCTGCACGGCCTCGACCCGGCCGGCATCCCTCTGCCGTATGTCCTGTCGGCTGTAACAGACGCACGTTTCCTTTCCAGGCTGGGCATCCAGACCTACGGCTTCACCCCGCTGCAACTGCCGGAAGGATTCGATTTCGGCAGCAGCATCCACGCGGCGGACGAGCGGGTGCCGGCAGCCGCGCTGGATTTCGGCGTGGCGGCGATCCACCAGGCTTTACAGAGGTTCTAATGCCGCACAAATGGGGCGCGGTACTGCTTCTTTGCCTGTTCCTGGCAGCCTGCGCGGCTAAAGCACCGGCTGCCACACCGCCGGTTCCAACAGCCATTCCAACCCTGACTTTGCCACAGCCTTCGACCGCCCCTACAGCCACGCCGACCATCGTAAGCATGCCCACCGCCACCGGCACGGACACGCCAACCCCAACCAACACACCTGTTTTCGACCCGCGTCACATCCAAACGGCCACTCTGGCCCCGCCGGCAATGTGTCCCATCCTTGATGCCAATGTAAAACCTCCATCGTTGAATATAGATTGGGCATTGGACGATTCCCCATTATTTCGAATCATCATTCTGGATTATCTGAATAATTACGGTCTCACTGCTTTTATGCAGCAAGAAGCCTTAACCAGACGCTTTGTTTTTGCAGATCTCATCAATGATGGCCTGAACGAAATTATTTATCAATCCACCGCTTTTCTGATGGTATTCGGCTGTTGGCAGAACAAATTCCAAGTGCTTCTTCTTTATCCATTCATGGGCAGTGCTCCGGGTGGAATTACCCTCATAAAAGATGTAAACCACGATGGTATCCCTGAATTGGTTTTTAATACCGGTTATGCCATAGATGGTATCCATTCTTACATGATATATGAGTGGGATGGGAGCCAGTTAAAGAGTTGTATCACCAATACCAGTTTTGAAAACGTCTCTGATTCTGTAATTGTGAATGCAACCGGTTATATTTCTTTCGATGATGCTAATAGAGATGGCCTGCCGGAATTCATTGCCCATAGCGGGGTGGAGGATATGATGAGCTATTTACCCGTTGGCCCCTGGCGCAACGTGAATAGCATTTACCAATGGAATGGCAACCAATACATTTTTACTCGTGAAGAATGGGCTCCTCCGGAATACCGCTTCCAGGCTGTTCAGGATGCGGACCGTCTCTTCAAGGATGGCGAGTATGAACGCGCCTTGGCGCTTTACCAGTATGCCATCACAAGCGATAGACTTAAATGGTGGTCGCCAGAGTTGCAGTTTTTTTATCAACAAAAATCAGGCTATGAACGCGGCTGGGTGCAGGCTTTAGAGGTGCCACCCCCGCCAGCCGAAGACAGGAACGAGTACATCGCGCTTTCGGCCTATTCCTATTTCCGTATCATGCTCATCCATCTCATCCAGGGCCAGGTTGCCGCCGCGCGCTCTGACTATGAACTCACCCAAACACGTTTCCTGGACAATCCTTACGGGAAAGCGTTTGCAGAAATAGCGGCGACATTTTGGGATGAATATACGGCCACGCAAAACCTGGTATCCGCCTGCCAAAAAGCCAGCGCCTATGCCGAGCTTCATCAGGATGTACTCTTACCCTATCTTGGCAATCTGACAGATGTTTCAAATCCCAATTACATCGAACATGGTGACCAAAGCCTGGACTATGAGCCGGAAAGTATTTGCCCGCTTCAGTAAAGCTGTCCTTTGTCAAACAACGAACACCCAAGAAAACGGGTGCAGATGCGTGTGTCACTAAGAACGGGTAACGAATATTTTCAAAACTGACCGACAAAGTATAATAGCCCCATGAGCATCACCCAGAAACGCATCTTCGCCCTGCTGCTTGTCATTTCAGCCGCCGTCTTCATCCTGTTTGGCCTGCCCAACGCAGTCGCATCCAAGAATCTGGCCATGGTGCAGATCTTCCAGCCGGACGAGTCCGCACCCCTGCCTTACATATTCCAAATGATCGCCCCGGCGGCTTCGTTCAACCAGGCCGTGCGGCAATTCATCTTTTACAATTACTACTTTTACGGTTTCCCGTTCTTCGCCGCATCCGCCGTGGTGCTGCTGCCCTTGAAATGGCTGGGGCTTCTGGGCGATATGCCGCTGGTCATGCTGGCGCTGCGCCAGTGCATCAGCGTGCTGCCCATGCTGGCTGGCCTGCTGCTCCTGGTCTACATGCAGGATGGCTTCCGCACCTACCGTTCGCCGGTATTGTTTCTGCTTGTGCTGAGTGTGCCGGCAGTGGTGCAAAACAATTTATGGTACCACCCGGATGGGATGATCTTCCTGATGGTGGTGCTGACCCTGTTCCTGCTCAAGCGTGATAATTTGCGCTTTGGGTGGAATTTCCTGCTGGCGGCGGTCCTGTGCGGGATCGCCACCGCCGCCAAGCTGGTGGGGGTATATTTTTTCCTGGCAGTCGGCTTGACACTGCTACTGGGCCTGCTGCTCAAAAAGGCTTCCTGGAAAAAACTGATCCTGATGGCAGGCGCCTTCATCCTGGCAATGGGACTGGCCTACTTGTTCGCCAATCCATTCCTATTCTCCCACTGGGCGCGTACCGCCTATATCGCAATTGAGCAGAAACAGGGCGGGCTGCTTGAGGATGGATACGGGGTGATCTACGCCAAAGGGCTGGTGGAATCCTGGCCGCTGGTGCGCGTTTCTTTTGGGGAGGTGCCCTTTATCCTGATCGCCTTGGCCGCAACCATCTGGGGGGCCTGGCGGGGCCGCAGCGACTGCTATACAGCTTGATCCTGGCCTGGTTCCTGCCGCTCAGCGTGACCGTCTTCTTCCTGACCCACTTCAAGTTCCAGTACTGGATGCCAGCGGTGCTGCCAGTCATTTCCAGCCTGGTACTCCTACTGCCTGAAGCGATGCACAAACCCGGCCCGGCCTGGCTGGCACGGTTCGCCCGGCTGGCACTGCTGCTGGTGGTATTCGTCCAATTTATCCTGTTTGTATACGCCGACGTTCAATCCTTCCATACCAGCCTGCTGCGCGAGCAACACAACTCCAGTATCCCATTCTACAGCAAGATCCTGACCGAGCTTAGCCCACTGCCAGACAAAAAATTGCACGTTTATTATGACTATCGCATGTACGTGCCGGGAAAACCTGGCTGGGTGACGAATACCAACTTTGACTTGCTGGAGTACGGGTACATCCAGAAAAACCATTTCGATGTGCTCTTGCTGCTCAACCAGCGCATCCGTGATTACCTGAATCCGAATGCGGTTGGGATCAACCCGGCCCTGTTCGCCCGCAACCAGCAATTCTACCGGGACGCGAGCAATGGGACGGTCACCGGCTTCCACTTAGTCTATCGCGACAATTTTGCGCTGATCTACGTGAGCGAGCCGCTCTACCAGCAATATTATCCGAAATAATTATTATGGCAGGAAGCCTGCCAGCGGCCCATGCGGGTCTATGACAGATTGCAATTGCGCATACGGGACGGTCACTTCCTGCGCCCCTGCGGCAAAGGGGGCCACCTGGCTTTCGTTAAAAGTGATCAGCAGGCCGGTTTGGGTGATATTCCAATTCCCATAGTTCTCCGGGTTGGGTTGAGCCCCGCTCGCGAAGGCATCAAAACCGATATTGCGCGTTTTCAACTGTGCAATGCAATAGTTGGCAATCATCCCGAGATAATCCGAACCGGGCAGGAAGAGTTGCTCCAACTGAATATCCGCGCCGGCTTCCAGGTCATAGGTGACCGTCCGGTTATGGGTATTAGGGTGGGCCGTCTCGTATATGTAAGTTTTGATCTGGAAACGCAGGCTGAGCAGGTTGCCGGGAGGCGAAAGCAGCTTATATTGCTGGTCATAGGAATTACCCGCCATGCCGGGAGTAGGCCGTGTCTCAGCTGCATTATCTTTGAATTTGGCGAACTCTTCCTGCGTAAGCAGGACCATCTCGTTATTAAAATTCGTTACGCGTACATCGCTGCTGCCCTGCAAGGCCGGAATTTGGGCCATCTCCGTATATTCCGGTGTTGCGCTCGTCTCATTCCGGGAAATGGATGTCAGGGTCACCACCCGGTAGAGCGGAATAGAGGTCTGCGTCGGCAACCTGATCTGTGTAGGCGGCGGCAGGCTGGCCGTGGCAGTCGCCGGGGGCGGGATAGGCGTACTTCCACACGCCAGCATGGTCGCCAGGAAAATACCCAAAACAAACTCCGGAATGATCCTGCGTGTGCTTGATTTCATGCTTATATATTCCTTTCAACCAATACCAGAGAGTGTCCGGATCTTCCCAGCCAGTCTTTCCTGGCGGTGCTGCAATTCTTCCATCCAGTGATTAACCATGTAACGTGGCATATCCCGCGTACTGACCAGTTCCACGGCGCTGTGCGTCCACTTCAACGCTTCAGCGTAGTCACGGCGCTGGTGTTCGTGGTATTTTGCCAGTTCCACGTGGGCGTAAACGTGCCCCTGGCTGGCAGCGCGTTCCCACAAACCGATGGCAGTCTCCAGGTCACCGCGGCGCTTCTGCAGGTGCGAAAGGCGCTGGATGGCCAACCAGAAATCCGCCTCAGGCAGTTCCATCTCCAAGCCGCGTTCGAAAAGCCGTGCGGCCGTATCCCAGCGGCCTAAATCCTCGAACAGCTTCGCCAGGGCCACCACATCCAGGCCGTGTTCCACCTTTTCACCGAAAGGATCCGCCAGGATGGCCGTCACGTGCGAAAGTAGCGCCGCCATAGCCACCACGTCCATGGCATTATGGTAGAACACACCCTTCAAAGGGCGGCCATCCCGGCTGCGCAGGTAATCAAAGTAAAGATAGGGGATCTCATAACCGGGCACTTCCTCGCTATTACGTGGCGCATAGAGCACATTCTCTTCGAGATACTTCAACGCCCGGCTGGGCAGGCGGTCACGCCATAAGCGCCGGGCCAATGGGAGCAGGTCCAGGTGGGCAAAACCATCCATGGGATTGGGCAAGCTGTGCAAAGTGTAACGCGCCATCAGCAATGGAGCATCGAATGCTTTGCCGTTGAAGGTCACCAGCGCCTTGCAGGGCGCAAGAAATTCCGCCAAGGCATTCAACATGCCGGCTTCCTCGGCCGGGTCACGCATAAAGAATTGTTCCAGTTGAAATTCTGCCGTGCGAAAACGACCCACGCCCACCAGGAACGCATAAGTGCCCGTCCCGCCCGCCAGGCCGCTGGTCTCTGTATCCAGGAAGGCATAGGCTTCGAGTGGCAGATCCAGGAAGCGCGGCTCGCGCGCCCAGGCAGCCAGCACCTCGAAGGAGGCTTCCGGCCGGATGGCTGCCTGTCCATGCCGGTACTCCGCCCCGAATGGCTGCGAGGCGACAAATGTTTCCCCTGCTGAGGTGGGCCGGTATGATCCCTCTACAACCTTGTCGATCTCGTACCGCCCGGCCGGCTCGGGCATGGGAAGATCCGTTGCGCCGATCTTGACTCCCAGGGATTTCAGCTTTTCGGAAAGGGATGGCATGGGGCAATTGTAATGCAAGTTTGAGGGTACAATGTCAGAAAGTGAAAGGAGAACCTCATGAAAATAGCAGTGATCGGCGGGGGTTCCACCTATACCCCTGAACTGGTGAACGGATTCCTGGAGCGCATCCGGAGCCTGCCCCTGACCGAACTGTGGTTGATGGATATAGACACCCAGCGGCTGGAGATCGTCGGTGGGTTCGCCCAGCGCATGGTGGCGGCTAAAGGCAACCCATTCAAGGTGGTGCTGACCACTGATCGGCGCGCCGCCGTCAAAGGGGCCACATACGTCACCACGCAGATCCGTGTCGGACACATGCCGGCGCGCGTTGCAGATGAATACCTCGGCCGGCGGCATGGCCTGATCGGCCAGGAGACCACCGGTATCGGCGGAATGGCCAAAGCCATGCGCACGATCCCGGTGCTACTGCAACTGGCAAAGGATATGGAAGAACTGGCTCCCGGCGCCATGCTGGTCAATTTCACCAACCCATCCGGCCTGGTGACCGAGGCACTCCAGCGGTACGCCCCGGCAGTCCCCTCGGTGGGTGTCTGCAATGCACCCATTGGGATGAAGATGCAAATCATCAAGGAGCTCGAGCTAGCCACCGGCAAGCATATCCCGCTGGAACACGCTGAACTGAACACCCTCGGCCTGAACCACCTCTCCTGGCACCGCGGCTTCAGCGTGGATGGCGAGGAGGTCTGGCCGCAAGTGCTGACGGCCTATATGGCAAAACTAAAGACAGCAGCCGAACCCGAATGGGCTGTGCGCACGATCGAGTCGCTTGGCATGATCCCGAACAGCTACCTGCAATACTATTACCATACCGATCACAAGCTGGAGGCGCAGGAAAAATGGCCGCCATCGCGCGGCGAACAGGTTATTGAGATCGAGAAGAACCTGCTCAAAGAATATGCCGATCCCGCCCTCAACGAACCGCCGGATGGCCTGATGCTGCGCGGCGGGGCCTATTATTCCACCGTTGCAACGCAATTGCTCAACGCCCACTACAACGATATGGGCGAAACACACGTTGTCAATGTGCGCCATAATGGGGCCGTGCCGGGTTGGCCGGCCGACTGGGTATTGGAAATGCCCGCCAAGGTAGATAAACAAGGCATTCACCCGCTGCCGGCCGAACCCCTCCCGCCCGCTTGTTTTGGCTTACTGGCACATGTCAAAGCCTACGAACTGCTAACCGTCGAAGCGGCTGTACATGGAGACCGGGAAGCCGCCTACCAAGCTCTGCTCGTCCACCCGCTCGGCCCCAAAGCAGACCAGGTTCAGGCGGTGCTAGACGATCTGTTGGAAACCAACCAACCTTACCTTCCACAGTTTTTCAAATAGGAGCTGTCATGAATCCGAATCCCGTTCTCAAGAAACTGGGCTTTTCCGATACCGATAAAGTCGTTATCCTGCATACCGACGATATCGGCATGTGCCAAGCCTCCCTTTCCGCTTTTATAGATTTGTGGGAGTTCGGCGGAATCTCCTCCGGGGCAATCATGTTGCCCTGCCCCTGGGCCAAACCGGCCGCCGAATACTGCCGGACTCATCCCGGCGTGGATATGGGTCTGCACGCCACCCTCAACGCCGAGTGGGACGAATACCGCTGGCCAGCCATGTCGACGCGTGATCCCGCCTCCGGCCTGTTGGACAAGGATGGCTTCCTCTGGCAGACTTCGCAGGAGGCCCAGGAACATGCCAATCCCGCGGCGGTCGCGACAGAACTCCAGTTCCAGGTTCAAAAAGCGCTCGAGTGGGGTGTGGATCTTACCCATGTGGATAGCCACATGGGCACTGTTCTCCATCCCAAGTTTATGCAGTCCTATCTTCAAGCTGCCCAAAAAGCACGGGTTCCGGCCATGCTGCCGCGCGGGGACGCATCCATGTTCACGTTTATGGGGATGGATGCCGAAACCGCCACCGGGGCTGCCGCCTTCACCATGCAACTGGAAGAACAGGGCCTGCCGCTCGTGGATGGTATGGCTATGATGCCGCTTGACCAACCTTACGGGCAGTTGGAGATCGCCAAAAAACTGCTGAGTGAACTCCCGGCCGGTGTTACCCATTTCCTGTTCCATCCATCCACGGATACTCCTGAACTGCGCGCCATCGCCCCCGATTGGCCCAGCCGGGTGGCCAACTACCAGACTTTCATGAAGCCTGAGATCAAGAGATTCATCCAGGATCAGGGTATCCAGGTGATCGGGTACCGGCACTTGCGCGATATCATCCGAAAAGGATAATTCCCCTCTGAAATATGAAATATTTCCTCGGAATAGACGTAGGCGGGACCAAGACTCACGCCCTGATCGCAGACGAGACCGGCCAGGCGATTGGTTTTGCCACCGGCGGACCCGGAAACTGGGAAGGCGTTGGCTACGCTGGTTTGACGCGTGTCCTGCTGGAAGTGACCGGGCAGGCAATCCAGCACGCCAAAATCAAGGTGAACCAGATCTCCGGAGCCGGCTTCGGCATTGGCGGGTACGACTGGCCGTCCGAACGCCAGGATCACCTGGACGCCATCCGCCCGATAGGGCTGAACTGTCCATTGGAAATCGTCAACGATGCCACCTTGGGAATCCTGGCCGGGGCATCTGAAGGTTGGGGCGTCTCTGTGGTGGCCGGGACGGGCTGCAATGCGCGCGGTTGGAGCCGGGACCACAAACGCCAGGGACGCGCCGTCGGGGGCGGCAGTACCTGGTCCGGGGAATACGCCGGGGGCTTTGATATTGTCGCACGGGCCATGCAAGCCGTCACCTTCGAGTGGCTCAAGCGCGGGCCTACCACTGCCCTAACCCAGGTTTTCCTGGAACATACAGGCACAAATGACTTGGGCGATCTGATCGAAGGTGTGTACCTACAACGCTATCCATTCGAAGCAGCGCTGGTCTTGAAAGTATTCGAGGCTGCCAGGCAGGGCGATCCGCAAGCCCAGGCGGTCATGCGCTGGGCTGGAGGTGAACTCGGCAAGATGGCGGTCGGTGTGATCAACCAGCTTGAATTCCAAACAGAGTCCTTCGAAGTGGTGTTGGTAGGCAGCCTGCACGGCGGTTCCCCCATCCTGGACCAAGCCCTACGAACAACCATTCTCGAAACTGCTGCATCCGCCCAATTTGTCCGTCTCAGCGTCCCCCCGGTGGCAGGCGGGGTTCTGCTCGGCATGGAAGAAGCCGGCTTGAACGGTTATGCCATGCGTGATAAACTCATCGGTACGACGAATGAAATCCTGAAAAAAGAGTAAAAAAACATCCGCCGGAGACCTCTGTCTCCGGCGGAGCCTTATCCAGGTTCCTCGATGCAAATTTCCTCTTCTGCGCGTGACCTGCGCATCCTCCGCATATATTATTTCCTGTGGATCGGTGCCGGCGAATTCCTAACCCATTTATCACCCTATTCTACAAATCCCGAGGATTAAGCGGTACCGAGATCGGCCTGATCGGCACTTTTGACGCCCTCGTAGGGATGCTGGCCGCCCCGGTCTGGGGTCGTTGGGGTGACGCTTCGAAACATCCGCGCCGCCTGATCATGCTGGCCTTGCTAGCCTCGGCCGTCTTTGCCCTACTGCAAGGCATCCAAAGCCTGTTCTGGACAATAACCCTTTTCGTCGTCCTGGATGGGATAATCGGGAGCGGGGCGGGTTCACTTTCGAATGTCCAGGCGGTTGCAGCTGCCAACGGAGAAAAATCCGGATTCGGGTCTGTGCGCTTGTGGGGATCGCTGGGCTGGGCAGTCGTCACCCCACTGGCTGGCTTGCTGATCGAACGATTTGGACTTTACATCCCATTCGCCGGATATGCCTTCATGTTGGCGGCAGCCGTTCTTGTGCTGTTTTTCGTGCGTGGCCAAGCCAAGCCAAAGCCAGTCACAAAAAAAAACGCCCGATTGCCGCTCCGCCAGATGCTGAGTACATTGGTGCACAACCGCAGCATGATCGGCATGGCACTTGCCTTCACTGTGGTATGGATCGCTACCATGGGCCGTTCCCAGTTCGAGACTCTTTACATGAACCAGTTGGGAGCAAGCACCAGTCTCATCGGCTTAGCCAATACGGTTGGCGCCATCTTCGAGGTGCCTTTCATGCTGCTGGGTGACCGCCTGATCCGGCGGCACGGCTCCGGGCGCATCCTGCGGATTTCCCTGCTGGCACAGGCAGCTTCTTTTCTGCCGGTGATTCTTTTTCCCGCCATTCCAAGCTTCTTCATCCTGCGAATCATGTCCAGTATTGCCTTAAGCCTGAACGTGCCGGCCTATTACAGCTATCTGGTGGAAAGCGCTCCGCAAGGACAGGGTGGCACAGTGGTTACCCTTTTCGACGTAACCCTGCGCAACGGCGTCAGCCTAGTGGCCGCGCCGCTGGCAGGGCTTTTGTTCGACCTGATCGGACCATACTGGCTCTATGTGATTGGATTGGGCGGATGTTTGCTGGCCTGGCTCATCCTGCAAGCCATGGCCCGCCCTCAGCAAGTTCCAACGGTATAATACGGGCGTGACTTCCACTTATCTCGATCAAACCCAACTTCTACACCTGCTCGTTTCCCGCCTGGAACGCCTCTCGGTGGACTCCCATTGGGCCCGGCGTGCCAGTGGACTACGCGGCAATATCGTAAAGGTGCTCGAAGAAGCCGATTCCGGACAGGAAGTCTCCACGGAACGCCTGGAACTCCTGACGGAGGCCGCCTTCGATATCCTGCGCCAGGCCGCCCAGGACATTCCCGATCTAGAAGACCTGCTCAAGCGCAGCTAGGTTGTCTTTTCCAAAAAGAACCAGGTAAAAACAAAACCATGCAACGGAAACTGCTTCTGCTCCTGCCCTTCCTGCTACTGCTCGCATGTGATTTCGGATCCGGCTCCATACCCCTGCTGGCGCCTTCCACATCCACACCGTTGCCAACCTTTACCTTCTCTCCGCTGCCTCCCACAGCCACACTGACGCCGTCCCCAACCAGTACTGCTACTCTCACCGAAACATTCACGCTGACGTTCACTGTCACCCAAACGCCCACCTTTACAATCACTGAAACACCCAGCCATACGCCGGACCTGTTCCCCTACGTGTTCCCCGTCCAGCCATCGAATCTGGCCGGGTTTGCCAAAGGCGGGCATCCCTTCCCGGCCACAGACATCTTCGCCCCAATCGGAACAAAATTCGTCGCGGTCACGAACGGCACGGTGGATGCGGTCACCTACGTGAATACGTTTAACCCGGTCACCAACGCCGATGCCGGCGGCTTGTCCGTCCGCATCCTCGGCGATGACGGCTTCCACTACTACGGCGCGCATCTCTCCAGCATCACCTATGGCATCCGGCCGGGAGTTTGGGTGGCCGCGGGAACGTTGCTTGGTTTGGTTGGAAATACCGGTGATGCCCGCTTTACTGATCCTCACGTACATTTCGAGGTTTCGATCCCGAACTCTCCCTTTACCAAGATAGATCCGTTTCCTCTCCTTACCGCCTGGCGGAACGGTGAAGCCATCACGCCGTCCCTGCCCACGTCCACCTTCACACTCACACCTACACCCTGAGGAGGTAATATGCCTACTATGCGCGCCATGTTGCTCGACGCTCCCCATAACCGCCTGCGTTTGGCTGAACTCACCATCCCAACCCCTGGGGCAGGGCAAGTGCTGCTTAAAGTGCACGCCTGCGGGGTCTGCCACACCGACCTGCACATTCTGGATGGCGAACTGTCCCAGGCAAAACTACCTTTAGTACTCGGTCACCAGATTGTCGGGACAATCGTGGAATCCGGACCAGATGCGGTGCGTTTCCGCAGCGGGGAACGAGTTGGCCTGCCCTGGCTGGGTGGCACGGATGGCACCTGCAGCTACTGTGCGCGTGGACAGGAAAACCTGTGCGAGGCTCCTATCTTCACCGGTTATCAAATAGACGGAGGCTTTGCCGAATACACAGTCGCTGACGAGCGTTTCTGCTTCCATCTTCCGGCCGCCTATTCCGACTTGGAAGTCGCTCCGCTGTTATGCGCCGGCCTGATCGGCTATCGCACGTACCGAATGGGCGGAGAGAACCTGGAAACGTTAGGTATTTACGGCTTCGGTGCGGCTGCCCACATCATCACGCAAGTGGCGAAATGGGAGGGTAAAAAAGTATACGCCTTCACCCGTCCCGGCGATACCGCCGCCCAGGAGTTCGCCCTGCGCCAGGGTGCGGACTGGGCCGGGGATTCGACCCAACTGCCGCCCGAAAAGCTGGACGCTGCGCTCATTTTCGCCCCAGTTGGTTCGCTGGTGGTGACGGCACTGCAGGCTACCCACAAAGGCGGCGTGGTAGTTTGCGGCGGCATTCACATGAGCGATATCCCCGCCTTCCCCTACTCCCTGCTCTGGGAAGAACGTGTAATACGTTCGGTAGCCAATCTCACCCGGCGGGATGGCGAGGAATTCCTGGCGTTGGCCCCGCAGGTGCCTGTCAAGACGGATGTGACGATTTTCCCGCTGGAGCAAGCCGGCGATGCGCTTGAACAACTGCGCCACGGCCAATTCACCGGCGCGGCGGTTATAGATTTAAATTTTGGCTGACCTGTTCCAACGTACCCGTAGGGTATCTCCGGTTGGATTTTTCTGCTGCCGGGCAGAACACAATATAATATCCGAAGATACGCAGTGTCTGTAAAAGCCTGTTCCGGTACACTTTCTCCCTGTCTATGGAACCACAACGCTTAAGCGAATCCGAATTGATCGGCAATTCCGCCTCGTTCCAAGTCTTTCGCACCAGCCTGAACGAGCCCTACCCGCTGCACTGGCACGAATTCTACGAACTAACCTTTATTATCTCCGGCACAGGTAGCCACACCGTCAACGGGCAGGCCCATACACTCGCCCCGGGCGTTCTGTTCCTGCTCACGCCGGTGGACTTCCACCAGTTGGCACCAGCTCCAGAACAGGTTCTCGAAGTTTTCAACATCATCTTCTCAGGTGATTTCCTGGACGATGAGTTACGCCAGTGGCTATTCTGGGACCAGTGTTTCCGGCACATCCAATTACCCCAGACGGCTGCCAGGGTGATCCTGGACGAGTACGAGCAGATTTGGAGTGAGCATCAGAGCCAACAGTTGGGCCGACAGCGCATCATCCGGAGTGCTTTGGAACGCATCCTGCTCGAGCTGGCCCGCCTTTCTTCCGTAAAATCTTCCCTGCCGGTCGCGGGTATCTCCAATCCCGCTATCCAGAACGCCCTGTTGCACCTAGGGCATGAATTCCGCACGGATATGAGCCTCGAACAGGTCGCCGCCCAAGCCAACTTGACCCCCACCTATTTCAGCGAACTTTTTCACAAAGAGACCGGCACCCAGTTCCGGAAATACTTGCAAACCCTGCGCCTGCGTTTTGCGGCCTCCCTCCTGCTGGCCTCCGACCTGCCAGTCACCGAGATCTGCTTTGCCAGCGGTTTTGGCAACCTGGCCCATTTCGAGCGCGCTTTCCACGCGAAATACATGGCATCCCCACGTTCCTACCGTCAGAAAACAAAACTTAACGTACCGGCATAATTCGTATTCTGGAAAGGTAACTCATGGCTCTATTCGAATCACTCGAAGCCCTCACCCGTACCCACACCGATAAATTTGCGCTGGAACTGGCTTTCACCGAAACCTATAGGCAGCACATCCACGACCATCCCGCCATTCGGGAAGCGCATTGCCTACGGGCGCAGTTCAAACACCTGTTCGATCCAATCCGACCCGGTGACCTATTCGCTGGGCGGACGCATTACCTGCCGGTTGGCTTTGGTTTGGAGGATGCCGCCGGGGGGCCGGTTTACTACTGCTACGCCGCCCGTATCCTGCCCGATCTTGAGTCTCTTTCAGAAGAAGAGCGACAGCCCATCCTGGAAATGATTGATTTCTGGAAGACTGAAGCCACCATAGCCGGGAAATTGATCCAGCGCCTGCCTCCCGAAACCTTACAAGCCACATCCAACCACATCGCTGAGATGATGGGCCGTCTCTCCGGTACCCTACTAAATTATGAAAAATTGACCAGGATCGGCCTACCAGGGCTGAGGGAGGAGATCCAGGCCGGGCGGGATCAGAACGGCGATCTGCCTCTTTACACTGCCATGGAAATGGCCATCAACCTGCTGGCCGAGATCATAAAATCCTACGCAAGGCAAGCCCACCTCCTGGCAACCGCAGCCCGCGACGAACGGAGCGAACAGGATTACCTTGAAATGGCGGCGGCCTTGGAAGCCGTTGTCACCAGCCCACCCCAAACACTGCGGGAGGCTACCCAGCTCACTTGGTTGTATAGCATGATTTCCGGCACGGTTAATTACGGCCGCATGGATGTATACCTCGGCCCATTCTACTCTGCGGATGTGGACAGCGGTCGATTGAGCGAGGCTGAGGCCTTGCGACTGATGCAATCGCTCTGGCAGTTGATCGCCGATCGTAGAACCACCTACAACGGGCGCGTCTTCATCGGCGGACGTGGCCGTCCTGACGAAGCCAGCGCCGACCGCTTCGCCATCCTGGCGATGGAGGCCACCCGCACCGTCATCGAGATCGAGCCACAATTGACTCTGCGCTTCTATCAAGGCATGAACCCGGCTCTGATGACCAAAGCCTTGGATATGCTTGGGGAAGGGCGTACCTTCCCGATGCTCTTCAACGACGATGTCAATGTTCCGGCCGTCCGACACGGTTTCGGCGTTCCACTCCCCTTTGCCGAACAGTATCTGCCTTATGGCTGCGGAGAATATTGCCTGGACCATATCAGCTTCGGCTCCCCGAATTGCTCCCTCAACCTGCTGAAAGCTCTCGAAGGCGCTCTCCATCACGGTAAGGATGTATTGACCGGGGAGAAAATCGGCCTTGATCCTGCGAACGCTTCACCGGAAATCGAAACAATCTCCTTGGATGCATTATTCCCTACTTTTGCCGATCTCTTCGCGGCCTACAGGCACCAAGTCGAGTACTCGATCGAGGCGCTGGCCAACCGGCACTGGATCGAGTATGAAGTCGAAGATGAGGCAGCCGCCTTCCTGTTTGCCTCCATGCTGTACGATGACTGCATTGCACTCGGCAAATCCTTGGTCGGCGGCGGGGTACGCATCCAGGGTGGCTTAATCGAAACCTACGGGATGGTCAATGCGGCCGACAGCCTGACCGCCATCAAAACGCTCGTCTATGACCGAAAAATCATGACCCTCAAGCAAATAGTTTCGGCCCTGGATGCCGACTTTGCCGGCTTCGAGAAGGAATATCGCCTGATGCGCCTAGCGCCCAAGTATGGCAACGATGACGCGGCTGCTGACAACATGCTGTGTGCTGTAAGCGATCATGTCGCCGCACACACCCATGCTCAGGCGGAACGCGTCGGGTTGGATTACTTCCTGGTCGTTAACATCAATAATCACATGAACATCGGTTTGGGTGCTCAAACAGGGGCATCTGCCGAAGGTCGCCGTTCCAAAGCGCCTTTGGCCAATGGCAATACCCCAACCGCCGGTAATGACACCCAAGGCGTGACGGCCTTCCTGAACTCGATTGTCAAGCCGGATGTTGGTCTGCATGCCGGTTATACGCATAATATGAAGTTCAGCAAATCTACCTTCCAGGAGAAACGCCTCAAAGTGGAAGCTTTACTCAACACCTATTTCGCCAATGGCGGTGCCCAGGCTATGATTACTGTGGTCGGGCGTGGTGATCTGGAAGCAGCCTTGCTTGAACCGGAAAAATACCGGTCCCTTATCGTTCGCGTTGGTGGCTTTAGCGCCCGCTTCGTGGAACTAACCCCCGAGATCCAGCGGGATCTAATTGCTAGAACTTTATATTAATTATCCCCGCCGATCACTCACAGAAAGCAACAAAAAAGACTCTGGGCTCTCAGCGTTCTCTGCGGTGAATTAAATATGACCCTTACTGGAACGATCTTCGATATCCAGCGGACCTCCCTGCACGATGGGCCCGGTATCCGTACTGCCGTCTTCCTTAAAGGCTGTCCGCTGCATTGCTTGTGGTGCCACAATCCCGAGTCTCAGTCAAAAACGAAGGAAATTTCCTTCCGCCCGGAATCTTGCGCTGTTTGTGGGGAGTGTATTACAACCTGCCAGCACGGCGCTCACCGCATCCTGGATGGCGTCCACATTTACGATCGCTCGCTATGTGAAGCCTGTGGGGATTGTGTGGGAACCTGCCTCTATGAAGCCCTCAAGTTGGCCGGGCAAGAACAGACGGTGGAACAGGTCATGGCGGTTGTCCTGCGAGACCGGCTCTTCTACGAGCAATCCGGTGGCGGGCTGACGATCAGCGGCGGAGAACCCATGCTCCAGCCGGAGTTCACCCTGGCATTGCTGAAAGCCGCCAAGGCCGAGGGCCTCCACACCTGTCTGGATACCTGCGGCTGGACCAGCCAGCGCGCCTATGAACAGGTTCTACCCTTCGTTGACCTGTTTCTGTTCGATTACAAGGCTACCAATGCAGAAATCCACAAAAAACTGACCGGGGTTTCGAACGAACTGATCCTCTCCAACCTCGCTTTCCTAGCACAGCACGGCGCTATCATCCGCCTGCGCTGCCCGCTCGTGCCGGGCATTAACGATTCAATCGAACACATCAAAGGGATTGCCAGCCTTCACCGTCGCTATCCGGGACTAGATGGAATAGACCTGATGGCCTACCACAACGTGGGCAACGCCAAGTATGAACGCTACGGGTTGGAAAATCCCATCCCCAATCTGAAAACAACCCCAGAATCAACCAAACAAGCCTGGCTGGAAGCCCTACACAGGTTGGGCTGTGAAAATGCAACCTTGGGGTAACGCAGAAATTTAAAAAGGGCTCCCAAAAAGAAACTTTGGAAGTCCTTTATAAATCTTGGTGTGAGCTGGCCAGTTATTTCTTGGCTGCCTCTTCCAGCATGGCCGTCGAAAGAGATTTGGGACGCTCAATTGGCTGGCCGAGGGCACGCGCCCAGACCAGGTTGGCGGTCACCCCCAAGGCGCGCCCGATGCCAAATATCACGGTATAAAAATCAAACTCATGCACGCCGTAATAATATTGCAGCGCGCCGGAGATGGCATCCACGTTAGGAGCCGGATTCTTGGCCTTGCCTTGCTCCTTGAGCACGGCTGGAACAACATCATAAACCAGTTCAGCCAACCGGATGAGCGTATCTTCCGGAAACCGTTCCTTGGCAAATTTCAGTTGCGCGATGAAGCGCGGGTCGGTTACACGCAAGACGGCATGTCCGTAACCGGGAATAACCTTGCCATCGTTCAACGTATCCCAAGCAAATTTATACAAATCTTCGCGGCTCGGCACACCGCCGAACTTGTCCCGCACATCCATAAGCCAACACAAGCACTCCTGATTTGCAAGTCCATGCAATGGTCCTGCCAGACCGTTAAGGCCGCCTGAGAAGGCATAATACACATCCGAAAGCGATGAACCCACCAAATGCGTGGCGTGGGCCGAGACATTCCCGGATTCGTGATCGGAGTGCAGAATGAAGTACAGACGGGCCAATTCGGCATAACCCTTACGATCAGCAACCCCCAGCATTCGCGCGAAATTTGTCCCATAATCCTGGTGCGCATTATATTTGGGTTTCCGGGCCTCGTTGAAATATTTGAGACGGTAAATAAAAGCTGCAATGACCGGCAGTTTGGCGGTCAGGTCCAGCGAGTCTTCCAGGGTCGACTCCCAGTAGGCATCCTTTTTAACGCCGGCGTGGTAGGCTTTGGCAAATTTCGATCCGCTCTCTAATGCAAGAACTGCCTGTGAAAACAGCACCATCGGATGGGTTTCCTTCGGCATTGAACGGATCATTCTAAAAACGTAATCCGGCACGGCTGCCCGGCCAGCCCATTCCTTTTCCACCTCTTCGGCCTGGGCGCGTGTAGGGGTTTCGCCTGTTATCAACAGGTAATATAAGCTGCCTACGAAGGGTATTTCAGCCCCGCGCGGCTTGGGGAGTTTCGCCAATACCTCGGGGATAGCCATGTCGCGGAACTTAATACCGGTGGCTGGATCTACAAAAGAAACATCAGTCACCAAGGATTTTATATCGCGCATACCCCCGTAAACCTGGCCTATGGTCACCTGGTCTATAACCGTTTCCCCGTGCTCTTTGAGTAAAGTCTTGACACGTTCGCGCCATGCGGGAAGTTGTGCAGCCATCTTTTCATGCAGAATCATAGTAAGCCTCCACAAAGAATTATTCGGGAGCGCAGGATCATACGCTCCGGCCAAATCAGATCTTCACCAGGCCCTGCATAACGTTGATGCTATCTTTCACCGCCGCGGCGGATTTCTCCAGCGCAGCACTTTCCCCTGCATCCAGTGTATATTCAATGATCTTTTCAATTCCGCTGTGTCCCAACTGCACCGGTACGCCAAAGAACATATCCTTCAAGCCATACTCGCCCTGCATGAAAGCCGAAGCCGGGACGATCAAGTGCTTATCTTTCAAGATAGCTTCTGCCATCTGCGCCACCGCCACCGCCGGGGCATAATAGGCCGAGCCGGTCTTAAGCAAATTGACGATCTCCCCGCCACCTTTGCGGGTGCGGTTGACAATTGCTTCCAGCTTGTCCGCCGGCAGATATTCGCGCAAGGACACGCCGGCTACATTCGAGTGGCGCGTGAGGGGTACCATTTCGTCACCATGCCCGCCCATCACGTAACAGGCAATATTTTCCACGCTGACGCCGGTCTCGAGCGCCACGAACGCCCGCATACGGGCCGAATCCAGGATGCCTGCCTGCCCCACAATACGTTCGTGCGGTAGTTTTCCAATCTTCATCGCCAAGTACGCCATTGTGTCGAGAGGGTTGGTCAAAACGATGAAGATAGCCTCTGGGGAATACTTAAGGGCGTTCGTTGTGGCGTCGCTGACGATCCTGGCATTGATGGTCAGCAGGTCTTCTCAACTCATGCCCGGCTTGCGCGCCACACCCGCCGTGATAACGACGATATCGGAGCCTTCCGTGGCGGCATAGTCATTGCTGCCCACAACCGACACATCCTTCCCGATCACGGGCAGGGCCTCCTGCAAATCGAGCGCTTTGCCCTGCGGCATTCCCTCGAGAATGTCAACCAGCACCAGGTCAGCAAGCTCGCGTTCGGCCAGCCAGTGGGCGGTGGTCGAACCGGTCATTCCAGCACCAACGATTGAAATTTTTGAGTTCATAGGGTCTCCCGTTTCATGGATGAACCTTTATACTGCATTTTAGGTTTATAAGGTAGATTTGACAAGTAGAATTTTATAAAATTATGACAAGCCGGGACACACAGTTGCGTGCCCCGGCGATTCTCATGAACATCTAGCCCGCTTCCTCCTCGAGGAAATGAGTCGCTTCAATGGCAGCCGCCGCACCCATCCCCGCAGAAGTGATAACCTGGCGGAAGTGCGAATCGGCCGCCTCGCCGGCGGCGTACACGCCCGGCAGGCTGGTATGCATGCGCTCATCCACCTTGATATAACCGTTTTCCATCGCAACCTGCCCGGCGAACATCTGCGTATTGGGTGTATGGCCAATAAAAATGAACAAGCCATCGGTCTGAAAAAGGCTCTCTTCTCCAGTTTGCACATTTTTCGTCCGGACCGCTTCGACTTTCTCGGTACCGACCACTTCGGTCAGAACGGTGTTCCAGATAAACTTCATTTTTGGGTGTTCGAGGGCGCGTTTCTGCAAAACCGCCCCGGCCCGCAGGCTGTCGCGCCTGTGGAAGACCGTAACCGAGGTGGCAAAACGCGTCAGGAATAGCCCTTCCTCCAGCGCCGAATCCCCGCCGCCCACCACAAACACCTTTTTATCTTTAAAGAACCAGCCGTCACAGGTGGCACAATACGAGACGCCCTTGCCGGTTAACCCGGTTTCCCCAGGGATATTCAAATGGATTGGACTGGCACCTGTGGCGATAACCAGCGCACTGGCCTGCACCTCACCGCTATCCGCAACCACTTTGAAAGGGCGCCTGGATAGATCCACACTATAAGCCGAGTCGAATTCGACCTGCGCCCCGAAGCGTTCAGCCTGTTTCTGGAACAGGTCGCCCAGTGTCGCTCCGCCGACACCCTCCGGGAAACCCGGGTAGTTTTCGATGCTGAATGTCAGGGCTGCTTGGCCGCCCAGTTCAGTCCCAGTGAGTACCAGCGGAGCAAGCTCGGCGCGCGCCGCGTAAAGCGCCGCCGCCAATCCCGCCGGGCCGGATCCCAATATGAGTAATTTGACCTGCCGTGTCTCAGATGCAGGGGAAGAAACAGGAACTTCGGTTAAATCAGCCATTCACCACCTCGCAAATAAAATTCCATCACTCATTTTATCAGATGCACTCAGGTACAAAAAGTGACAATTATCGTCTTATTTATAAAGTGCAGCCTTGCCAAAGCCGAAACCCTCGGCTATAATCCCGACACTTCGGGCGCGTAGCTCAGTCGGTTAGAGCGCATCACTCACATTGATGAGGTCGGGAGTTCGAGCCTCTTCGCGCCCACCTAGAGACCTTCACGGGTCTCTTTTCGCGTCACCGTGAAGCCCCCGAAAGGGGATGTACAGGTGGGGAGTTCGAGCCTCTTCGCGCCCACCAAAAAAAATAATGAACGAGCCCCTACATTCTGAATTTTATGGCATTAGAATTTGCAACCGACCGGGGTAAATGCGATATTCCAGATCCTGGATTGATTCTGAAAAAATCTCCCCATCAATATGCGCAGGCGTAGGGCTGTCAACATGGATATTAATCCAGGAGGAATTCTCTTCGTGAATATCAACCGTCTCCACATAACTCCCATCAGCCCGCTTCATCGTTTTCGGCAAGAGAGCAAATGTTGAACGGCGAGTCCGCCGGAGGCCGTAAACAAAGGTTAATTTTCCATCAAAGAGATCAGCATGAGGAGCCATGTAGAACACACCCCCGGTGCGGGGTCCATTCCCAACCGTGACCAGGAGGACCGCACCTCTATAATGCCCGCCCTCCCATTCGATCTCGGCCGACCAGAGCGGCATATCCATGATTCCGCGCACCGCCGCCACCAAGTAGCGCAGCATGCCTTTGATCCAGGTAATGCGCTGTTGCACCAAAGAGATGTAAGGCTCCAGTCCGATGGCAGAGTTATTGGCAAAATAAAGGCCATTAACAGAACCGATATCCATGTTACGCGTTTTCCCGGCCGCAATGACCCGGGCAGCCGTTGCAAGATCCTTCGGCAACCCCAAATTATCCACCAAGTCATTGGCGGACCCAAGCGGCAGGATGCCAAATGGGCCAAGAAGCGCCAGATCGTTTTTCGCCGCACGCGCCAATCCATTCACGGCTTCGCCGATCGTCCCATCTCCTCCAGCCGCAATAATCGGTGAAAAGCCCTGATAGACAGCCTGTTCGGCCAGCTCAATAATATGATGCGGGCGTTCAGAGATAACCAGTTCAAAGTCCACACCGGCGTTCTTGAGGGCGTCCTCGGCTTCCGGCCAGCGCGCCCGCGCATTCCAACGATTGGAATAGGGGTTGAGGATTACTTTTGCGGTCATGTGGCCTTTATTTTACCATTTCTGACTTGGACGAGTACCACTGCCGATAGGATCAAAATACAGCCTGTGATTTGAACCGGCCGCAAGGTTTCGTGCAGGATTAGCCAGCCAAAAAACACCGAAAAAACAGATTCCAGGCTCATTATCAGCGCCGCATCATTTGCTGGGGTATGCTTCTGGGCAACCACCTGGAGCGTAAAACCAACAGCGACTGAAAATACCCCTGTGTAGAGAATGGCCGGCAGGATAGCCAGCAGATCCGCCTGCGACGGGTGTTCAAAAAAAATACCGCAAATAAGATTAATCGCTGCGCAGATAACAAATTGTCCTATTGCAAACGGGAGCGCCTCAATTTTCCCCTGCACCTTGCCCACAATGATAACGTGCAGGGCCCAAAAAAACGCGCCGATGAAAATCAAGACATCCCCCGGGCGTACTTGGAAACTGCCAGCAGTGCTAAGCAGGAATCCGCCGGTGATCGCCATCAGGACGGCTACCCATGTTAGCGGGGAGGGAATTTCCTTCCATATGCTCCATAACAATAAAGGCACAATGACAACATACAGGCTGGTGATAAAACCACCGTTTCCAGCGGTTGTTGTCACCAGTCCAGCCTGTTGAAGAGCGGCCGCCGCGTACAAAGCGATCCCTGCCAATCCAACAAAAACCAGATTGGAACGGTTGAACGCCCCGCGCAATCTGGCAAATGGCAAGAGAAGTAGCGCCCCCAAAAGAAAGCGCAAACCATTCAGGAAAAAAACGCTACCATACCCGGCCGCCAGGCGCATGGCGACAAAGGCGCTCCCCCATAAAACGGTCACGAACAGCAATGTGAGGTCAGCTTTGATGCGCATAAAAAAGAGCGGATTTTCATCCGCCCCGACTGGTATCAGTCTTTTTCTTCCTTCCAAGCAGATGCCTGGTCGAGGGCAGATTTTTCTTCAGGTGCCAGGCGCATATCCACCGCGCCTAGGTTTTCCTTTAATTGTTCAGGTGAGTTCGCCCCGATGATCGGACTGGTAATAAGCGGGTCTGCCAGCAGCCAGGCCAGCGCCACTTGGGAAACGCTGGCCCCTTTTCCTTTTGCCAGTGCATCCATCTGCGTGAGCAAGGTCCAATTGCGCTCGATGAAATAGCGTTTTACCCCGCTGGCACGGGCACTGTTCGCCACAAGGTTGCGGCGGTATTTTCCGGTCAGGAAGCCGCCCGCGAGCGGGCTGTAAGGAATTACACCGATAGTATACGTTTTACATACCAAAGCCAGTTCGCGTTCAAATTCATCACGATGAACCAGGTTATAGTGCGGCTGGAGACTGTCAAATCGAGCCAATCCACTCCGGTCCGAACTCCAAAACGCCTGCATCAATTCCCATGCCGTGTAGTTGGATGCGCCGATATGGCGTACCTTGCCCTGCTTGATCAATTCATCGAAAGCGCGCAAGGTTTCTTCGATGGGTGTTTTTTCATCCGGCCAGTGTGCTTGATACAGATCCAAGTAGTCCGTCTGCAAACGCCGCAGGGAATCCTCCACGGATTTAAGGACATGCCGGCGTGAAAGGCCCTCATCTTCCGGCCCGCCGCCCATGTTGCCGCGTACTTTTGTTGCAATAATGATCCGGTCGCGCGGGATGGCATTCTGCTTTATCCACCGCCCTATAATTTGTTCAGCCACTCCACCCGGGTTGCCGTCAGCCCAGCGGGAATAAATGTCGGCCGTATCAACAAAGTTTACCCCCGCCTCATATGCCGCTGATAAAACACGCTGCGCCGCCGTTTCATCGGCTGTCCAGCCAAATTGCATCGTACCCAGGCAAAGCGTGGAAACTTTTAGTCCGGTCAAACCCAGCGCACGATACTCCATAAAGCTTCTCCCATTGAGGTCACTTCCATTGGTGCATTGCCTGGCCCAAAAAAGTCTGGATGGTTTTCCGCATGCGTTCTTTATCGGTTTCGCTTACAAAAGGCTGTTTGATCAGAGATTCGTAAATCGGCACGGCATCTATGCTGCGCCCGATCAGTGACAGGTACTGGGCTTTTTTCTCCAATATATCAAAACGGCTATAGTTCTGCTCGATATCAACGCCTTTTTCATACCAGGAGATCGCCTCTTCCGTTTGCCCCATCCGGTCATAAACGGTCGCCAAGTCGGCACATATGCTAACCTTATCAATGTCCGAAATGTCACTTAAAAACAAAACATAGAGGCAATCGACGGCTTCCTGCAAGCGGGCAGACTTCACCAGTTGAGAGGCCTGCTGTGTTCGATTTAGATATTCTTGATAATCCATAGCAGCTCCGAATATGTTAATTTTACTCTAATTGTCGGGATATTGCCGTGCAATCGAGTCCGCGCTATAATCATCCTTGATTAAGGAGAAACTCTATGGCAGAACAGACCGAACATACTCATAAACATTTTGAAGGCAAGATTCCAGAAGAAACCCGCCAGCATTTCCGCACTGCCCGGGAGGAGCTCCAGAAGAGCATCGAGGGCATGTTGCCGCCCGAATTCATGCAGCACCGCCGCGAGGCTCGCAAAGAGATGTTGCTGGCCTGGCGCAGCATGATAGACGCATCACTGGAACATATGGAAGAACCGAAAAAGAAAGCCTAGCAGCTAACGCCGCCCCGCCTGAAACGGGGCGGCATCTTTATGCTATTAAGGGTGGAATTGTCGCGGCCCGCCACGACCGTAAAAAATAAGCCAGATCAATGTTAGCCCGGCTCCTCCAACCAGAATGCCAGCAAACAAATCCTTTCCGTCGTTGTAGAGCATCACACTACCTATCAGAAATGCTGTAAAAACAAGGCCGGCTGTCAACCGATTCACAGCCCGTTCAAGATGAACCATTTGCCGGCTAACTGCCGGCACCTGTACCGTCAGATCGCCGCGTTCGATCTGGCTCAGAACCCGTCCCATTTTCGAAGGGATTGCAATCAATTCCTTGAGAATATTCCCGGCCTCATCCAGCCAGACGCGCCAGTTGGAACCGACTTCCTGGGAGATCAGTTTGGTCGCGTACGGTGAAACCTGATTCCACAAGTTGAATTCCGGGTCAAGGCCGGTGCACATTCCCGATAGGATCGCCCCGGTCCGTCCCAACAGCAGCAGGTTTTGCGGAAGTTGGAACGGCATGTTATACATCAAATCACGGAACCGGTCCGCAAAACGGAACATTTCTTCCGGGCTGAGCTGGCGCAATTCGTCCATGCTTTTGCCCCAGAACATGTCAAACATCGAGGCGCTCATCTGCTCAAGCTGCTTCAAATCCGTATCAGGTAACAGCACATTCAGGGTCTGGAAGGAACGCACCATGCGGGCGGCATCCTGGGTTCCCATGGCGATCAACGCCTCACGCAGGCCGACTCGCAGGCTGTCGGGGACATGCCCGACCATCCCAAAATCCACGAAAGTGAGGCGCCAGGCCGGTTTACCAGCCTCCATCGCGCCGGCCAGTGGCGTCACAAACAAATTGCCGGGATGCGGATCGGCGTGGAAGAATCCATCCTCGAAGATCTGCTTTAGATAGGTATCGAGCAATTGACGCGCGACTTCGGCCCGGTCAATTCCAGCCGCGCTGATGGACTCGTAATCGGTAATCTTGATGGCGAACACATCTTCCAACGTCAGTACCCGCCGCGTGGTATGAGTCCAGACCACGCGTGGAACATGCACACGGACGACATCCTTGAAGTTTTCGCTAAAAATCTCGGCATTGCGGCCTTCGGCAAGATAATCCACTTCTTCACGGATACTTGTGGAAAATTCTTCCACCAAGCTCGGCACATCCACTCGCTTGGAAATCGGTGGATACTTTTGCAACCAGCCTCCCACCTGCCGTAAAGCAGACAGGTCGACTTCGATCAACTGGTCAATGAACGGACGCTGGATCTTGACAACCACGTCACAAAAGCCTCCGCCGGCACTGGGCACGCACAGCCGGGCCCGGTGTACCTGTCCCAAGGAAGCCGCCGCCAGCGGTATTTCCTCAAAAGATTCGTACTTTTCAAGCAAGGGTGCACCGAGATCCGCTTCAGCCTGTTTGTGAATGTCTTCGAACTTCTCAGCCGGCACTTCATCCTGCAAGCCGGCCAGCTCTGCAGTGATTTCAGGCGGAAGGACATCCAGACGCGCCGACAGGAACTGCCCCACCTTGATCATCACCCCGCCCATTCGAATTGCCAGGCTGCGGAATTGTGCAGCGACACGCCGGTAGCGGTTGGAACGCGTCCGCCTGGAGAGGGCACGCATGCCAATTCGCGGCAGGACAATTTCCCAAAAGATGAAATTTAGGGCGACTCCAGTAAAGAAAATCATGATACGCCGGTAACGGGCGCGTAATAGCGAATTTTTCATAGAATCTCCATAAAATAATGTCTTGATTGTATCACCAAGAAAATGCTCGAGGGTTTCGCTTGCGCTTCCAACAGTTTTCCAGTATCCTTAGACTAAATTCACCTCATTCGATGCACTTTTTCTTATTCTAATTCGAGGCTAATAATTCAAGGAACACAATGCCAAAAATTTCATTCCCTAAAGATTTCGTTTGGGGCTGCGCATCTTCTGCTTATCAGGTGGAAGGCGCTTGGAACGAGTCCGGCAAGGGCCCGTCGATCTGGGACACCTTTGTGCACACCCCCGGTAAAATCGCCAACGCCGAGACCGGCGACACAAGCGTGGATCATTACCATCGCTACAAGGAAGATGTTGCCTTGATGAAAGAACTCGGCCTGGATGCCTATCGCTTCTCCATTTCCTGGACCCGCATCCTGCCGGAGGGCACCGGGGCTGTTAACCAGGCCGGACTGGATTTCTACGACCGTCTGGTGGATGAGTTGCTCAAGCAGAACATAGAACCATACGTCTGCCTGTTCCATTACGATCTGCCGCAGGCACTCCAGGATAAAGGCGGCTGGCCCAACCGAGCCACCGCCTACGCTTTTGCTGAATATGCAAAAATCCTGGCCGGGCACTTGAGTGACCGCGTCAAGGTCTGGATGACACACAATGAACCCTGGGTATCCGCCATGGCCGGGTACTTTTCCGGTGACCATGCTCCGGGGGTGAAGGATCCGGTGGCCGGTTTCAATGCCATTCACCATCTTTTTCTCTCGCATGGGTTGGCCGCTGAAGCCATTCGTGCCTCCGCCAAACAACCGGTCAAGGTTGGAATCACACTTAACCTGAATCCAGTATATCCGGCTTCTAACGCCAAAAGGGATCGGGATGCCGCCGAGCGAATGGATACCATCCTCAACCGCCTGCAGCTTGATCCTTTTCTCAAGGGTACCTCCCCCATGCATGAATTCACACTGGGCAAGCTGCTCAGTCAAAATATTGTCAAGCCCGGCGACCTGGAGAAAATGCACACGCTGGATCTGCTCGGCGTGAATTATTACACGCGCACGGTGGCCAAATATGATCCCAAAGCCCCAGTGGTGGCCGCCGTACAAGTTCAGCCGCATGGGAACGAATATTCCAGCATGTGGGAGATCTATCCCGAAGGGTTGTATGAAATCCTTATGCGCATCTGGAAAGAGTATCAGCCACAGTGCGAAATCATGGTCACCGAGAACGGCGTCCCGGTGCCAGACGGTCTCGATTTCGATGGGCGCGTCCGGGATGAACGCCGCATCCGTTATTTGCGCAATCATCTTGTCCAGGTCCAGCGCGCCATGGATGAGGGTGTCCCGTTAAAAGGGTATTTCCACTGGTCGCTCATGGATAACTTCGAATGGGCCTTGGGCTACGCTCCACGCTTTGGCCTGATCTACGTGGATTACAAAACCCTCCAGCGCACCATCAAAGACAGCGGCCGCTGGTTTGCCAAAGTAATCCAGGAAGATGGCTTTGAATATTAAATGACACCTCACTACCTGTTCGGTGTCGCCTGCGGGATAATCGGCGGCCTGCTCAACCAGGGCGGCCAGCTCCTGCAAAAGAAGGTTGTCAACGATATCCGCCACGATGATCCCGGTAAAGGGTTCATGCGCCGGTTGGTGCGCAGCCCGTTGTGGATATTCGGGTTCGTGGTCGGGTTGGGCGGCGGGACGGTCGGTTATATGCTGGCCCAGAGTCTGATCGGTCCGGCCTTGAGTCCGGGTCTGATGGCCTCCGGGTTGATCCTGCTTTCGATTGGCTCGGTCTGGCTCAACCATGAGGAGTTGAACCGGGCTGAGGTGACCGGGATTATCCTTATGATCATTGGCATCCTGTGCCTCGGCTTGAGCGAACTGAGCATCAATGCCGTGCAGGTAAGAACCACGCTGGCCGACCACGCCTCCCAGATCCGGATTATCTTGTTCACAGCCAGCTTGTTTTTCTGCTGCTTGTTCAGTCGCAGCCTGGCGCTTCGTAGTAAGAACCGCAAGGGATTATTGATTGTGCTTGGGAACGGCTTTCTGGCCTGCCTTTCGGATTTCTGGATCAACCCATTACTGGCTTTGGTTATGTTCGTCCTGGCGGGATATGCCACATCCATCCAGTCATTTTTCTTCACAATGGCAGCCGTGATACTGGCTTTCACAGCCAGTGTGATCACCTGGCAGAACCAGGTTGCCTTCAAATATGCTCAGGCCAGCAATATCATCCCGGTCGCCCAGGTGCCCATCCAGATCTGCCCGGTCCTGGTATACTTTTTCATCTTTGCTCTGGCGCCTCCTAGTTCCATTTCGGTATTTTTTATCCTTACCGGAACAATATTGACGATCATCGCTGGTTTCCTGCTTGGCCGGCGGCCTGAAACCCCGCTCATCCAGGAATAAAGGCCCTAGGGATTCTGGCCGAAAAGGATTAAAATATAGATGAATCTCTGGCGTGGCGGCGACAATTACGAGGTACCCATCTCTATGGGGCGCTATGTAACCAGCCAGATTCCCACTTGTCAGGCTACCTTCTATAAAAGCGAAGGGCATTTATTGCTCTTTCTGCATAGGCAGGATATCTAACGTAGCTTATCACGGAGTGATCATGCGTACACTACACATCATTTCCCATACTCACTGGGATCGTGAGTGGTACCGTCCGTACCAATCCTTCCGCCTCAAGCTCGTCCATTTAGTTGACGAGCTGCTCGACCTGCTCGAAAAAGACGCCCAGTTCAAATATTTCATGCTCGACGGCCAGACCATCGTACTGGATGATTACCTGGCCATGCGCCCGGATAAGGAAGCCACTCTGCGCAAGCACATCCAGGCCGGCCGCATCCTGATCGGCCCCTGGCATATCCTACCGGACATGTTCCTGGTGGGACCTGAATCGCATATCCGCAACCTGTTGCAAGGCGACGAGACGGCCCGCAAGTTCGGCCCGAAAATGATGATCGGCTATATACCTGATCCTTTCGGCCACCCCGGACAAGTTCCCCAGATCCTGCGCGGCTTCGGCATCGAAACAGCCTGCCTGTGGCGGGGATTGGATGAAGAACCGGCCGAATTCTGGTGGCAAAGCCCGGACGGCTCGCGCGTCTTGATGGCTTACCTGCGCGAAAGTTACTCCAACGGGGCCGCGCTCCCAGCCGATGACCTGCCCGCTTTTAGCACTGCGCTCACAACCGCAGCCGATACTTTGGCAGCCCACTCAGCCGTCTCAGACTACCTCATCATGTTCGGCACTGACCACATGGAACCGCCTACCGGTACATCCGAGGCCATCGCCTATGCCGACGAAATGCTGCGCAACACTCACGTCATCCACTCCACCCTGCCACAATATGTGGCTGCCATCCATTCTGCCATCGAAAGGCAAAAGATCGAGATACCCAGCGTGACGGGCGAACTGCGCGCCTGCCGGCGCTCTCCACTCCTGTCGGGTGTGCTTTCCACCCGCATATGGATCAAGCAGCGCAATCATGCCAGTGAGAACCTGCTCACCAAATGGGTCGAACCCTTCACCGCCTGGCAAGAACTCGTAACCGGTGACCAAGCCAGCATCCTCAACCAAAAATCAGAAATCCTCCACCAGGCCTGGCGCTTGCTCATGGAAAACCACCCGCACGATTCCATTTGTGGTTGCTCGATTGACCAGGTCCATGCAGAGATGAAAGTCCGCTTCGACCAATTGGATCAGATCGGCGAGGAACTGGCCCGGCAAAGCCTGGAAACCATCGCCGGGGCAGTCAACACCTCTGCCAATCCAAAATCATCCAGCGAAGTCCTGAAATCGGCTGTGATCGTCTTCAACCCAACTTCTGTCATGCGTACGGATGTTGTCAACGCCACGCTCGACCTGCCTGCTGGCATTGGCGATTTCGACCTACTGGATGAGAACGGCGCCAGCCTGCCATACCAGAGGCGCGGTCTCGGCAGCCGCGAGATCATTAACATGAGCTTGGATGCGAAGGGGCTTAAATCTGCTTTCGGATCGATCAGTGATGGGCGCGCCGCCGGTATGGTCATCCAGGATATCAAGATACGTCGGGAAGGCCCGCAGGTGAATATTGATAGCAGCATGGCAAACGAAGGCGAACCGAACCTGTCCGCCTGGAATGCCGGCCGCAAACAGATTGACGAATTCCTCGCCGACTCGTCCATTAACGCCTATCACGTGCGCGCCTGCTCCGTCTCCTCAACGCAGATCGTCCTGACCATCCCGGAGGTTCCCGGCCTAGGCTACCGCACCCTGTGGGTGCAGGCACGGCCCATGCATGAGAAAGCCCCCCTGCGGATTAATCCACTGGTTAAAACCCTGCTTCCTCTAGCAAGACTACACCTGCTTCAGGAACTAGCCACCCGCAAGAGTTCACGCCAGGCCACCGTGCCGGATTGAAAATGAATTCTTTGTTGTGGAGGCAAAAAAGGACGGCACGCTGACTTTGCTGGATAAACGGGCCGGTTTCAGTTATCCTGGCCTGAACCGATTCCTGGATGGTGGCGATTGCGGTGACGAATATAACTATTCCCCGCCCGCCGCGGACCGCTTCACTACCCCGCATCTAAAAAATGTCACCCTGACGAATGGCCCCGTCCAGCAATCCATTGAGCTCGAGCTGGAACTCAAAACCCCCATTAGCCTCGCCCCTGGCCGAAAGGCGCGCGCGAGAGAACAGATCGTAGTTCCCATCAAAACCGTCATTACCCTTTCAAAAGGTATCCCGCGTGTGGATATACTTACAACGCTTGATAACAAGGCCAAAGATCACCGCCTGCGGGTCCATTTTCCCGCCCCCTTCGCCACTGCTATCGGCAGCCAGGATGGGCATTTTGAAGTCGTCGAACGTGAACTGGGCCTCCCGGCTTTCGATGACACCTGGGTGGAGCAGCCCCGACCTGAGGTTCCGCAGCGTGCTTTCACGGATATCTCGGACGGTAAAAGCGGTTTGATGGTTGCCAACCGGGGCTTGCCGGAGGTTGAGGTGCTGAAAAACCTGCAAGGCAATGCCGAAATAGCCCTGACCCTCCTGCGTTGTGTCGGCTGGCTTTCGCGTGACGATCTCTCCACCCGCAAGGGGCACGCCGGGCCTTTCATGGAGACACCGGCCGCCCAGATTCCCGGCCAATCGGCCTTCGATTATTCCATTATTCCCCACCCCGGCAACTGGCAGACGGTCTTCCGGCATGCCTACGCATTTGAGACACCGCTGCGGGCATTGGTCACGGGTTTACATGACGGGGATTTGCCCTCTTCTATTTCCTTCGTAAAGACCACTCCTGAAACCTTTGTAATCTCAGCGATCAAACAGGCCGTGGCCGGGCACGGCTGGCTGGTGCGCGGCTACAACATCACCGCCGAGGCCATCACAGTGACCATCCAGCCGTGGAGGCCATTCAAACAAGCCCATCTGGTCAATCTGGCGGAGGATAAAACGTCTGCCCTGAGACCCGATCGGACCGGCAGTATTACCCTGCCCGTGCGCCCTCACGAAATTGTCAGCCTGCTCTTCGAGGAATAAAATACAGAACTCTTTTTAGCCCTTTTACAGGCTATTCATATACCGGAAAGCGCCCACAATGGCAATGCTGCTCCCGATCACCCAGGTGACCAGGACGGCGTACGCGTAAACATCCGGGCCGATGCCCGGGATAAAGCTATAACCGACCGCTGTCAGCACCAGCAGCACACCGGACAATAGCAGCCTCTCCCCACCATATTTATTCACCGGGTACCAGATTTCAGGATGCTCGAGCGTTTTTCTAACCCGGAAACCATACCAATGATTTGGGGGATCCAGCCACGGATAAGAGGCACGGAAACTGCCACCAAGGCCAACCCGCACACCCCAAAAGTGATAATCAGGACGGCCATTCCGTTCACCGGCCGCCGGAGGCTAAAGCCGGATTCAGCAGTTCGCCTATGCGCTTGCGGAACAAGTCCAAGTCAAACGGCTTGGACCAGATATCATTTGCCCCAGCTTCCAGCGCTTGCTTCCTCTCTATCTCGGAGTTCATTGCCGTCAGCATGACGATCGGCCCCTTCGTGTTCAAAGGCGGCTGGCGCAATTTCCGGCACAGTTCATAGCCATCCATGTCCGGCATCATCACATCCAGAACAGCCAAGTCGGGCATATGGTTCAGCACCGATTGGATCGCCTCCATCCCATTGCGAGCGCCGGTCACCCGGTAGCCTTCCAATTCAAGAATCTTGGCAATCAACGAAAGGTTCATGTCATTATCATCAACAACGAGAATAGTATAGGGCATATTTTCACCACCTTGAGCTACCACCGGAATACTCCCACTAGAATACTCGAAGATGGGTTGAATTGTCAAGTCTTTTATATACATCAATTCAATGCGAATCGCCGTGGTGAGGAAGCAAACATGGGGTGTTGGGCGAGCAAAAAACCCTCCCAACATCCCATATCTTCTCCCAGATCATGGCAATCTTCAGAGAGCCTACACTCTAAAATCTTCAGGTCGGCTATAATGGGTCAGATTGGAGGAAGCATGCCAAATGTCTTTGCATCCGCACACCCACTCGTGGCCCATAAATTATCCCGGCTGCGTGACCGGAACACCGATCCCAAAAAATTCCGTGAACTGGTGCGTGAAATTGCCGCCTTGTTGGCCTATGAAGCCACCGCCGACCTTCTGACGGTGCCTCGCCAGATCGAAACCCCGCTTACCGTAATGACCGGCGCAGAACTGAAGGAGAAGATCGGCCTCGTCCCAATCCTGCGCGCCGGTCTCGGCATGGTGGAGGGATTCTGGGAACTGATGCCAACAGCCGAAGTTTGGCACATTGGCTTATATCGCGACGAGAAAACCCTCCAACCCGTGCAGTACTACAATAAACTCCCGATCGAGCCGACCGTCTCGGTCTGCCTCATCCTGGACCCGATGCTGGCCACCGGCGGTTCGGCGGTTGCCACCACCGGCATCGTCAAGCATTGGGGGGTGAAGAAGATCAAGTTCGTCGGCCTGATCGGCGCGCCGGAAGGCATCGCCGCCATGCAAACAGCCCATCCGGATGTGCCCATTTACCTGGCCGCCGTGGATGACCGACTGAACGAGCACGGCTACATCCTGCCAGGCCTGGGCGATGCGGGCGATCGCCAGTTTGGGACAGGTTGATATGCATGTAATAGTGGATTTCACCATCGTACCGGTTGGCGTCGGCGTTTCCCTGTCAGAATATATCGCCGCGTGCGAACGCATTTTGCAGGAATCCGGCCTGACCTACGAACTGCACGCCAACGGTACCAACGTGGAAGGCGAATGGGAGGCCGTTTTTGCGGCCATCCGGCGCTGCCACGAAACACTGCACCAGATGGGCGTACCGCGCATCCACACCGATATCAAGGTTGGCACACGCGTCGATCGGACGCAGAGCATGGCCGATAAAGTTGCCAGCGTGAGGAAAAAGCTGAATGGATGAGCAATCCATGCTCGATTTCATCTTACGAGCCAAAGCCGCCACTTATGTCGGCGGCGGGCAGCCATCTCCAGCCTGCCGGCCCGGGTCGCATGACCTGCAATTCGCCAGCGGGGACTGGGCTTACCTGGACAGTTATTTCGGCGGGCGCGATTTCATCGGCGAGGAAGTGGTCTTCCACCAGGGTAAGCCCGTCTGGGCCATGAACTATTATGGCCGAATCCTGCAGGCCGACCTGATCACGCCAGCCCAGGCCGGACAGGTCATCCAGGCCAGCCTGTCGAAGCTCTACGCCGAAGGGCGTTTCCTGGGAGGGTTCGTCCACACCTACGCCGGTTTCACCTACACCGATACCAATGAAGGCGAGGCAAACTCCTTCCACGGCCGGGAATTCATAGCGCATGCCGGTGTTTGCGTGTATGAACTGCTCTACCACGGCGGGTTGATCAAGAATGAATGATGACGAATCCCCATCTCCGAATGTCAAGACCTTCGGAGATCATTTTAATGCCGAGGCGCGGCCAGGCTGGATAGCCCCTGGCGAACGCGGGCAAAAAAGGATTATCGCCCGCATAGAGCGCGCAATTTGGGCGAAACGATAAAAAACGATGGAAAGTGCGCGCTGAGGTGAGGCGCCGCGCACAGGGACGGTCACGACGAACGAGGCGGAAAGAAGGAATTCCCACGCGCAAAATGGGCGAAACGATAAAAAACGATGGAAAGTATGCACACAGGGATAGTCCCGGCGAACTGGGTAGAAAGAAGGGATTTCCTCGCACAAAAGGCGCGCAAAATGGGCGAAACGATAAAAAACGATAGACCAATGAACCCAAAATATAGAGGATTTTTATCAGCTTTATCCATTATATAACACCCATCCCCCGATAAGACAGGGAATGCGTTTATGAATGATTTCACGCACAAGCTGACCGGTTGGAACTATAATCAACCCGATCCCACACTCTTTTCGATAAGGGGCCTCCCATGACCGACGGGTACTGTTTTATCAGTTATTCCAATGCAGATGGATTGGATTTCGCGACCCGGCTGGCGGATGAATTACAAGGCCGGCATCCATTCAGGCCCTGGCCTTTGACCGTGAGATCGGCGACAAGGGGAAAGAGGAAATCCTGACCAAAACGCCGGAGGGTCTGCCCGGCAGGAACGACGTTCCGCCAGGCGCAGGCGCACGGCCAGACGGATTGGAGGCAGGCGGGGAGAGACCCGCCCCTACGGAGGGGACAGGCACACGACCAGACGGGTTGGAGGCGGGCAAGATGAGACCCGCCCCGGCGGAGATCGAACAGGCCATCCAGGCGTTCCGGAGCGCCCGGCAGATCGCCCTCCATGCCGGCGTGGTCAAGGGCATGATGCGGCTATTCGATCAACTGGCATTATGCGATCCGGAGGGTGTTTTGCAAACCGTCCGCGCGGCGGCCGAAGGCGATGCATGAGCGACGGCCCTGATAAAAAAGGAGAACAGCATGGTTACCGATCAGGATTTCAAAGATTTGCAAAGGCAGGTGCTGCAGCTCGAGGCGAAAGTGGCATTCTTATACAACCATCTGGGTGTGACGTTCGTGCCCGAAGCCGGCCCCGGGGATGATCCGCGGGTGATCGAGCAGATCAAAAAGGGCAACATGATGGAGGCGATCAAGGTGTATCGGGAAATCAACAACGAGACCTTGCCGGCTGCCAAGCAGGCCGTGGAGGAAATGATCAAAAGGCTGGGGATATAGCAAGGGCAGAATCCCCGGTGTGGCGAAAGGCCCTTCGTCTACGATGCCTCGCATGCGCTCGGCATCTCCGCTCAGGGCCTTTGGTATGCGACGCCTCGTCTTCGCTCCGCGCATGCGCTCGGCATCTCCGCTCAGGGCCATTCTCAAATAATGCACAGATATTTTGGTTTTATCTTGTATAGCGTTTTCACGTAAGGTCAACATTCAGCTTTCCTTTGCCTTCTGGCGCTTTTCTCTCTCCCGCTTATTTCGTTCATCTTTGACAATAGCATGGATCCCATCAATGTCGCCTCGGATCAGGGCTTCCTTTTTCGCGCGGCTCCAGCCTTTGATTTGATGTTCGTATCCCAGGGCTTCGGTTACCGTTGGGACCTCTTGATACCAGACCAATTCCACTGGCCGGCGGCGGTAGGTATAGGCCTCGGGCGACACTCCGTTCTGATGTTCATATAACCGGCGGGTCAAGTTTCCAGTACTGCCGGTGTAATACGTGTTATCCGCACAATGCAATATATAAACGTACTGGGACATTGCAAAGCCTCCGGGCGCGAAGATGGGTTCGTACAAGGCCTTCGTCTTCGGCGCGAAGAACGCGCCTCCGCTCAGGCCCATGGCCTATCGTTACTCAGGCGCGAAGAACGCGCCTCCGCTCAGGCCCATGGCCTATCGTTACTCAGGCGCGAAGAACGCGCCTCCGCTCAGGCCCATGGCCTATCGTTACTCAGGCGCGAAGTACGCGCCTCCGCTCAGGCACATGGCCTTTCGTTACTCAGGCGCGAAGTACGCAACTACGCTCCGGTTCATCATTCCTGCCGGCACAAAGATGCCTTCATCCAAGGTCAGGCCTTCGTCTACGGCGCGAAGAACGCGCCTCCGCTCAGGCCCATGGCCTATCGTTACTCAAGCGCGAAGAACGCGCCTCCGCTCAGGCCCATGGCCTATCGTTACTCAGGCGCGAAGAACGCGCCTCCGCTCAGGCCCATGGCCTATCGTTACTCAGGCGCGAAGAACGCGCCTCCGCTCAGGCCCATGGCCTTTCGTTACGCAGGCGCGAAGTGCGCGCCTCCGCTCAGGCCCATGGCCTATCGTTACTCAGGCGCGAAGTGCGCACATCCGCTCAGGCCTTTTATTCCTCACCCGCGATCAACTTGAGGCGCTCCCAGGGCTTGAGGCTTTCGTCGTCCGCCAGGACAGTGCGTAATTCGTACATTTCGTCCCGCAGGGCGGCGGCGCGCTCGAACTCCAGGTTTTTAGCGGCTTCCTTCATTTGCTTTTCCAGTTCGGCAACGACCTTCTGCAGCTCGCCGCGGGAGGCCGCCTCGGCGCGCTTGCCGGCGGCTTTGTACTCGCCGCGCATTTCGGCCACCGCCTTGGGCGCCAACTGGTCGGTCAGGTCGCGGATGGCCTTGTGGATACTGACGGGCGTGATGCCGTGCTCCTGGTTGTACCTGACCTGCTTGGCACGCCGCCGGCTGGTCTCATCAATGGCGCGCTTCATCGAATTGGTGATGCGGTCAGCGTACATGATGACGCGCCCGTTAATGTGCCGGGCGGCCCGCCCGATGGTCTGGATCAGGGCCGTGTCCGAGCGCAGGAAGCCTTCCTTGTCGGCGTCCAGGATCGCCACCAGGGAGACCTCCGGCAGGTCGAGGCCTTCACGCAGCAGGTTGATGCCCACCACCACGTCGAAGACGCCCAGGCGCAGGTCGCGCAGGATGCCGATGCGCTCGAGCGTGTCCACTTCCGAGTGCAGGTAGTGCACCTTAATGCCGAGTTCCCCGATGTACTCGGCCAGATCTTCGGCCATGCGCTTGGTCAGCGTGGTGACCAGCACGCGCTCGCCGACCTCCACCCGCAGGCGCATTTCCTTCACCAGGTCGTCCACCTGACCCTTGGTCGGACGGACTTCCACTTCCGGGTCCACCAGGCCGGTCGGGCGGATGATCTGCTCGACCACCTGCCCGGCATGCTGCATCTCATACGGGCCGGGCGTGGCGGAAGTGTAGATAGTGGAACCCATGACCTGTTCAAACTCGTCGAACTTGAGCGGGCGGTTATCCATGGCGGAGGGCAGGCGGAAGCCGTAATCCACCAGGGTTTCCTTGCGGGAGCGATCGCCGTTGTACATGCCGCGCACTTGCGGGATGGTCATATGGCTCTCGTCAATCACCAACAGGTAATCGCTCGGCAGGAAGTCCATCAGCGTCCAGGGATGCGTGCCGGCGGCGCGCTGATCCAATTGGCGCGAGTAATTCTCGATGCCGGCGCAGGTGCCGATCTCGCGCAGCATCTCCAGGTCAAACTGCGTGCGCTGTTCGATGCGCTGGGCTTCGAGCAGTTTCCCGTTGGCCTTGTAATAAGCGACGCGTTCCTCCAGTTCCTTCTCTATGTTAGCGATGGATTCCTTGAGGCGTTCATCCCCGGCCAAGTAGTGCTTGGCGGGATAAATATCGGCCGACTGCGGCTCGGAGAAGATCTCGCCCGTGAGGGGGTTGACTTCCTGGATGCGCTCGACCTCATCCCCAAAGAAGGTGACCCGGTAGCCGCGCTTGTTCTCGTAGGCCGGGATAATCTCGAGAGTATCGCCGCGCACGCGGAAAGCGCCCGGTTTTAGTTCCATGTCGTTGCGCTGGTACTGGCTGTCGACCAGTTGGCGGATCAGGGCGTTGCGCCGGGTGATCTCCCCCACCCGCAGGCTGACCACGCCCTTGCCATATTCTTCCGGGTTGCCCAGCCCGTAGATGCAGGAAACCGAAGCCACGATGATGACATCCCGGCGGCTCATCAGGGCGGTGGTGGCCGCCAGCCGCAGGCGTTCGATCTCTTCGTTGATCTCGGTCTCCTTCTCAATGTATAGGTCATGGCGTGGCACGTAGGCCTCGGGCTGATAGTAGTCGTAATAGGAGACAAAATACGAGACGGCGTTTTCCGGGAAGAACTCGCGGAATTCGGAAAAAAGCTGCGCGGCCAGGGTCTTGTTATGCGCCATAATCAGGGCGGGCCGCTGGAGCTGCTGGATGATCGAAGCCACCGTAAAGGTCTTGCCGGTGGCGGTCGCGCCCAGCAGGACCTGGTGCTTAAGGCCGCGCTGGACGCCTTCGACCAACTGGCGTACGGCTTCCGGCTGGTCGCCGGTGGGTTGGAAGGGGGCGTTTAGTTTAAAATCCATAGGGTTTTCCGGATGAAGAGGTCTATTCAGAACAGCAGTTCTATTTTACCACACCCGAGCGATTCCCAGGTAGCTATTCATTCCGTGGAACGGCGGAGGAACGAATAGCGTCCGGCCAAAAAACAGCCGGACGCTATTAACCTTTAAGACCTATTCGACCTGACAGGGATGTCTGACTTCTTCTCTACGCCTTCTGGATATAATCCGCAAAAACGTACGTTCCATCCGCCAATTGGGCCCAGTCATTGGCAATATTGACCACCTGCAGCACCTCGTCCTTGACGGCAAAGCGCACCCAGGTGGAAGTGGAGGAAGGCTGAGCGCGCACATTGATGCGGGCGTAGAGCACGACATAATTAACCGCGGCAGGCGGGTGGGTTTGCGGGGCCTGCGGTTGCGAAGGGCCAGTTATCGGGCCAGCGACCGGCGGGGTCTGGAGCGTAATGTAATCCGCAAAGACATACGTCCCATCCGCCAAGCGCGCCCAGCCGTTGGAGATATTAACCACTTGCAGCACTTCGTTCTGCACGGCGAAGCGCACAAAGGCGGCACTCGGGGAGGGTTGGGCACGCACATTGATACGCGCCGGGACCACCACGTAGGCCACCGGTGCACCCGGCGGGGGCGGTGGAGGCGGTGGCGGCGTACCTGCGACCGGATTCAAGCTGTTCGCCTGGATGGCGGTGATAAATGCCTTCGAGAACACGCTCACATCCAGCGGCAGGGTACCATCCAAAGGCGATTCCTTGCCGCCACCGGCATTGTATGAGCCCGGCAGATAGAAAATATCCCCAGTGAACTGATGCCCCATCACCATTTGCGGCAATTGGCCCTCCGAAAGGACCAGGTCATAATTGGGGAGCCAGTCCGCAACCAAGTCCGCCCAGGTTATCTGCATGGCTTCCTTGGGTTGGTTGCCATACTGGGCCACCCATGAACGATACTGCGGCAGCCAGGCATCCATGGCCGCCGCCCAGGATGTGACGAAGCCCTTATTGGTATAGACGCCACTTTGCGGGTACCGGCTGTGCAATTGCAAGTTGAAATTCTGAAAATGAGAACTGATATTGGCGGGCGCACCGACCGGAACCGTGCTCCACTCGGTCTTCCCGAGCTTGGCCTGACTCCAGGCATTCCAATCTGTCCACCACTGCTCCTGGTCGGCCCAGATCCACTTGATCGGCAAGGCTTCCGTCTCGACGATATCCGCCAACCAGTTGGCCTGCTCGATCGGGTCGAGGGTAATATCATCCCAATAGTAGACCTGCAGTACCATAGAACTGTTGGTTGCCACCTCAACGCACTGCTGGCGCGAGACCGGCGAGAGGACTTTATTGCCCTGGCTGTCCAAGACGGGATACAGCCCCACCACCACCGAGGTGCAGCCGCCGTCTTCAAATTCCTTCGCGATGATATGGTCGCACCAGGAAGATACATCCGGAACCAGTACAGGATCTAGTATTCTCATACATTCTCCTCCTGAACCAAGGTATGCCTTTATTCACGATCGAACCATCCCTATTATACTCATTTTTCAATTCCATTGGCAAAAGATTGGTATCTGCTATAAAACAGGCAATAAAACGTCCCGAAGGGTTGTGGAAAAGTCTAAAAAGCAGGGCGCAGCGTGTCTGGAGTACAACAAGTAGCGCATTAAATCTTGCTGCGCCCCTACCTGCGGCGGTGTGCGATGCGATAACCACCCTTATTGAACAGCCACTACGAACGTAATGCACTACAACGTGATGCACTACGAACGTAACTCGTTTATAATGGGGGCATGAACTTAACCGTCCTCATTCCACTCCTGCTGGGTTGGCTGTGCGGCTGGCTGGTCAACTACCTGTCGGATGTGCTGCCGGTTACGCGCAGCTTCAGCCAGCCGGCCTGCCCACATTGCCAAGCGCCCTACCGCTGGGGCGATTACCTGCTGTTCCGGCCTTGCAGGACGTGCGGCAAACGACGCAGCCTGCGCACCTTCTTCGTCCAGGTTGTGCTGACCGGCGCGGCCATTATCCTGTGGGTTTTCCCGCGGCACGGATTCCCCGCATGGTTCTCCCTGCGGCCCAGCTTCCCGTTCGTCCTGGCCTTCAGCCTGTTCGTTTTCCTCAGCCTGGTCTTTGTGATTGACCTGGAGCACCGCCTGATCCTGCATCCGGTCAGCCTGGTCGGCGCGGCTTTGGGGCTGGGGATCGGCTATTATCTACACGGCCTGGTGACCACCCTGATCGGCGGCGCAATCGGGTTTGGCGTCATGCTGCTCTTTTATTTTCTTGGGGAAGGCTATGTGCGTTACATGGCCAAGAAGCGCGGCATGGCCACAGATGAAGTGGCCCTGGGGTTCGGGGATGTGAACCTTTCCGGCATCCTCGGCCTGCTGCTGGGATGGCGGGCCATCCCGATCGGGCTGCTCTTTGCGGTGCTGGCGGGGGGATTGATCAGTTTATTCATCATCGTGGGGATGCTAATCGCGAAAAAATATAAGGCTTTTACCGCCATCCCGTATGCGCCCTTTTTAATCCTGAGCGCAATTTATATGCTATATATATTGTAGATAGTCTCCGGAGGGCGCTTATTTAGTTATCCTCCGGCAGCTTAAGCGGAGCGGTGCCGAGACGGTAGCCGAAACCGCGCACCGTCCGCACCCAAACGGGGGAAGCCGGGTCAGTCTCCAGTTTCTTGCGCAGCATCAGGATATAGCGCCGGACAAGGGCCGAGTCGGCGCGCTCGGCGCCCCATATATCCCGGATCAAATCCTGCTCCGAAGCCACCCGACCCTGACGGCGCACCAGCGCCTCGAGCAGGCGGAACTCGGTGGGCGTCAGAACCAGCGTCCGGCCGGCCAACGAGGCCTGGTATTTCTCCATATCCAGCACAATCTCCCCATACGCAATAAAGCCGGTCTCTTTACGGTCCCTGTGCGCCCGCCCGATGACCGCCTGAATGCGCGCGACCAACTCGATAAAGCTGAAGGGTTTGGTGACATAATCATCCACGCCCAACTGGAAGCCGCGCAACTTGTCGGCCTCGGCCGCCTTGGCGGTCAGCATGATGACCGGCATGTCGCTCAGCTCGCGAAGGCGCGCGCAGACTTCCCAGCCATCCATGCCCGGCATCATCACATCCAACAGCACAAGGTCGGGGCGTTCGTTGTATGCCATGCGCAGGCCGGCCGAGCCATCCAGGGCCTGGTGGACCTCAAAATTGCTCTCCCTTAAATACTGGCCCAGGAGACTGGAAAGCGTTTGGTCGTCATCCACCAGCAAGATCTTCGTTTTCATCGCGCCACCTTCAGGCTAAAAGTAAAACGGGCCCCGCCCTGCTCGGGAGCTTCAAAGACCAGGTCGCTTTGCATGGCGCGCAACATGCGCTGGGAAAGGTACAAGCCCAAGCCATACCCATAGACAGACTGCGAATCCCTGGCATCCAAGCGCTGGAAACGCTGGAAAAGCAGCGGGCGCTTCGCCTCGGGAATGCCGGGGCCCCCATCCGTCACCTGGACGCGCACCCGGCTCCTCACCCGCACCGCCTCCACCAGCACCGGGCTGGACGGGGCATACTTCAAGGCATTATCCAGGAGGTGGTTAAAGATACTCGCCAAAATGCCCGCATCCGCCAAAACAGGCGGCAGGTCCGCCGGCAAGCGCACCTGGATCTGCTGCGCCCCGGGAACCGTCTCGAAACCGCGGCAGACCGATCGGAGAACTTCGTCCAGCGCCAGCGCCTTCAGATCTAATTGGATGCGACCGGCCTGGGTGGCCGTAAGGGTGAGGATATTTTCAACCATGCGGGTCAAGCGGCCCACTTCCTCTTTCATCAGGGTAAGCGTGGAGCGATCCTGTGCGGAACGCTCCTTTTGCAGCAGGAGTAATTCCAGGCCGCCGTTCAAGCTGGTGAGGGGCGTGCGCAATTCGTGCGAGACCATCGAGATGAAATCACTTTTCAACTGGTCAAGCTCCTGCAACAACTTGTTCTGCTCTTCCAACTGCTGATAGGCTACGCTGAGGGTATGTGTACGTTCCTCCACCTTTTGTTCCAACTGCGTGTTGAGATCTTCCAACTGCCGGTGGAGCACCTGCAGCTCGGTGTAGCCCTTCTGGATGGCAGCCTGCTGGCGTTTCTGATCGCTCAGATCGTGGACAGCCCCGGCCAGCAGAACCCGGCGACCTTCGGAGAAGATCGGGCTGAGCGAAAGCAGGCAGGCAGTCTCGTTCGGGCGCAGCCGTACTTCCAACGAACACTCCTGGAGGGCAGCCCGCTCGAGCAGGCCGGCGGGGAGAGCCTGGCCCTCAAAAATCTCCGTCAGGGACCGACCGGTGACCTGGCCAGCTTCCTGCAGGCCGAGGGCGCGCAGCAGCGCCGGGTTCCCCAAAAGGATCTTTCCGCTCCCATCGCAAATAAAGACCGGCTCGGCCAGGCGGCTGAACAATTGCCAGTACTGGTGCAACTCAATTTCTCCGGCGCGCACCCCCATCCGCACCCCCAGCGCCAATACCAGGAACAGGCAGGCCCCGGCGGCCACGCCGGGAAGCCGCCCAGTCAAGCGCCAATCCACCAGAATGAACCAGGCCAGCACCACCACCAGGACAAAGGGCAGGAGGTTTTGGAGGCGGGTCCCCAGGTCGGAGGCAGGCTGGTCCGGCTGGGCGGGCGCAGGCGGTACGCTGGCCAGGAAAACCGCTCCCCATCCAAATAGGAGCCCACCCAGCACCCAACCAATGCTTTCAGGACCACCGGCCTGGTAGCCATTGACCGGCGCAAGCAGGCTGTAGATGTAATCGGATACCAGAAAGGCAAAGAACCCACCGCCCCACAGGAAAAGCGTACGGCGGGCCGTGCGGTTCGCCAGCAGCATGTTGACCAGGAGCATCAGGAGCACCAAATCGGCAATAGGATAAACCAGCGGCACGACCTGGGCCGGGTGTAAAACTCCGCCCGGGCGGCCCACGATGATCCAGGCCAGCGTGGCCACCACACCGGCCGAAATGGTCACATCCAGCAAGAAGCGGAAGCGCGTGGGGGCGTAGCGGTTTTCAAACGGGTACAGGACCAGGGCCAGGAGAAGCAGAGCATAGGCCAGGAAACTGAAAATATCCGCCAGGGAAATAATCGGCACGGGCAGGCCGCGCAAGCCTTCGTAATACGTGCGCACCAGGTTCCCGAGCGACCAGCAACCCAGCCCCAACCCCAGGAAGCGCCAGGCCGATCGGGAGGCCGGCGGGAACTGCGGCAAGAACTGAAAGACCAGGATAACCGCCGCAATCCCCGGCACCAACACCGCCAGGCTGCCGATGAACAGGCGGCCGTAGGATTGCGGGGAGCGGAAAATGACCCAGGCAATATAGGCGGCCAGGAACAGGATGGACTCAAGCAGGCTCCCCTTCCACTGGATCTGCCGGGGTATCAGCTTATGCAAGAGTTTTTGCAAGGTGGGCTCCTTTGAAAGGGATTATACCTTGACAATGTGACCTGTCAAAATAGATAAAAAAAAACAGGAGGCGTGTGCCAGCGGCAACCGCGCCTCCTGTTTCAATATCAATCTGATCTCACCCAACAATTCTCATATGCTAATCGATCGCGCGGGAATAACGCTCGCTCGCCAGGATACCATCCCATACCAAAATATACTCCTCCTTGGGGCCCCACGGAACGAAGCTATTACAACTGATACAGAACGTGGGGATCGGCGTATAGGTGGCCGTGGGGGTGTTGGTAACGGTCGGCGTGCTGGTCGGCGTATTGGTCGGCGTGGAGGTATTGGTCGCCGTGGGCGTTTTGGTCGGCGTGGGCGTATTGGTCGGCGTGGACGTAGGCGTAATCGGTGTATTGGTCGCCGTGGGCGTAATCGGTGTATTGGTCGCCGTGGGCGTAATCGGCGTCTTGGTCGCCGTGGGCGTAATCGGCGTATTGGTCGCCGTGGGCGTAATCGGCGTATTGGTCGGCGTATTCGTCTTAGTCGGCGTATTGGTTATCGTCGGAGTATTCGTCGGCGTCTTGGTCGGCGTGGGCGTATTCGTATTGGTCGGCGTGGGCGTCTTCGTCGCCGTGGGGACCAGCGTCGGCGTAGCTGTAATAGTCGCCGTGCGAGTTGGGGTCGGCGTATTGGTTTTTGTCGGCGTATTGGTTATCGTCGGCGTATTGGTTATCGTCGGCGTATTGCTTGGCGTGTACGTATTGGTCGGCGTATTAGTTATCGTCGGCGTATTGGTTATCGTCGGCGTATTGGTTTTTGTCGGCGTATTGGTTATCGTCGGCGTATTGGTCGGCGTCTTGGTCGGCGTGGGCGTATTCGTGGGTGTTTTGGTCGGCGTGGAGGTAGACGTCGGAGTGGAAGTGGGCGTATTCGTGGGCGTATACGTCGGGGTAGGCGTGCGCGTCGGAGTGGGCGTATTCGTAGGCGTATTCGTAGGCGTATTCGTGTTGGTAGGAGTATTCGTGATGGTGGGGGTGTTGGTGGGGATGGGCGTGGGTGAATTTTCCATGCAGGAGAGACAGGTGTTGGGATTATAAGCCATCATCCGGGAGGTGCGGAAAGACTCGACCACACCCTGTTGGAGCGAGTTGAGGTGGGTCATCTTCCAGGAGGGATTAGAGGGACCAAAGATGCTCAATATCTGCAGGAAAGGCGTAACGAAGGGATTGTTGAAATCCACCGAGACCACCACCGTATCGTTCGGGCCGCCGGGGTCTTCATTGGGCATACCGTTGGAAGTGTCCGGCCCTTCCCTGAGCTGGCAGTCGGTATAGATGTTGGTGCCGGTCTCTCCCCTGGTAAGGACGTAGTCCGTCTGGGAACCCGCGATGCCGGTGGTCCGGCTGGAACAAACCGTAATCTGCAAAAAGCCCGGCTGAGCCTGGGCGGCCTGGAAAGCGGCGGGAGAAGTATAGGTTTGGTCGGTGTAGGCGCTGACCGTCATCAAGCCGGCCAGGTAATTCTTGGCCTCATCGTGGATGGAGGGGACGCGGGCAATATCCTGCATGGCGCTGACATTGGCCTGGGCGGCTGCATCCTGGGCGGCAGTACCGGTGGGGAGGGTGGAGACGCACGGGGCGGCCCCATTCTCATACGTAGAGTAATACGGCGAACTGGTATCCGTATTGGGGCAGTAGGCCGAGTTAAACTGGCCGGTGACGGCATAGCGGACGGCCTGGCGGGAAACGTTCTGGACCAGCAGCCAGGCCGAGAAGAGCAGCGAGAAATCAATGATGGCGAAAAGCAACATGAACAGGATCGGGGCCGCCAGGGCAAACTCGACCATGCCCTGGGAACGGCCGGCCCCCTGCCAGAGCCGTTTTCCCTTGCCTGTAAGCCGGTATCCGGAAGTTTCCATTTTCATGCTCCTACTGCGCCAAACGTATGGCGATATTGCTGCCGATCAGCGTGAAAATCTGCTGCAGTTGCTGCGGTTCGGCGGCAAAAAAAGCCTGGCCGTTGCCAACGTGGGCAGCGTAATTGAGGAAGATCGTCCCGAGGCCTTCATTCGTGGTATTAACAGGGGTGCTATACGGATCCGCATAAGCAGGCTGCTTAAATTTATACAGCTCCGGGCCCAGCCCGATCGCATAGATCAACGCCCCCTGGCCGCTCGGGCCGGTGTCCGAGTATTTCAACCCAACAAAATCGGCCATATCGTAGGCGTAAGCCGCGGCATCATAGGCCGGGTTGAGGAGGGTGTCGGTGGGGGGGTCCAAATATTCAGCGGGACGCAGGGACTTCGTGGCGATGAGCGGGTTTTCCTCATTGCAATTTGGCGGACGGTGCCAAGTGTCGGATGGGCAGAAGTAATTCGTGTTACCGCTGGCGTTATTAAAGTTATCATTCCCGGTGTTACCGTAGCCGCCATCCGTCAGCAAGATCACCACCCAGAGGGTATCCTGGCGCGGGTCATTGGTGAATTCATTCCCGGCCATTTGCAGGCCGCCGCCGATGTTGGTGGTGGCGTAGGTGGCGGGATCATCGGTATAGGGGTCTGGTGAGGCCGTGCCAGCATAACATGGGTCTTCGTGATAGCCCTCCAGGCCTTTGAAATTAGAAGTAGCACAAGCAGTACCGGGGGTACAAGAGGGTGTAGCCTGGCAGATCATGGGCGAACAGTTATTCATTTGCGCATCGGTTCGGTTATCATAACAGCGCGAGGGGGAGGGGCTGTTCGGGCCTTGATAGATGGCGCCCCAGCCCGGGGCGAGGTACTGGCTGGGGGGCGCCGGGTTGGCAGTCTGGTCCAAGTTCGATGATCCACCCTGGAAAACCGTCAAATTCTCGAGGGTCTGGGTGATCGTCGGCAAACAGCTACCGATGCCGCTGGGACAATCGTTGTTCAGTGACAAATTTTCGTGCGGCATGTTGTCGAAGGTGATGACCGACACCTCATCATAGGGGAAGACCAGGATATTCGTAAAGGCCACGGCGGCGTTGATGACGGAGTTGAAGGGCTGGCAGGAACCGATATCAGCCTGGTCAAGGGCGTAATTTGGGTCGGTGGATGGGCTGGGCGGCGAGCCGTTGCAATACCACGGATCGCGCCGCGGGTCATTCTCTGCATACTCATCAGCATAGTCAGGCCCTTCAGTCATGGATTCGGAGCGGTCAATCGCCAGCACCACATCCAGCGAGGCGGCCTCCGAAACAGCCGTACTGGAGACGTTGGCGTCATTGATCCCGATAACCGGCAGGAAATCCAATGGTATTTCCGCCGAGGCGTGCACCTGGACGAGCTTGCGGGGGGGAGTGGTGCAAAGCGTGGTACTGGATGGATCGGTGGCGCAGTCATCCACGGTGGCGGTGGCATCGCTGATGCCGTTCAGCGCCAGAAATTCATCGGCGGCGTTGGTCATGTCAGTGATGCTGTAGCCTTCGCGGTACTGCAGGGCGGCCGCCAGGGCGGCCGCATCCACGGCCCGGCGCAGGCGGGCATCCCCAATGAACATGACGCCCACATCCAGCGACAGGCCAACGACAGCGATGATGCCGATGGCCGATGCGGCCACCAGTACCAGTATCTGGCCGCGCTCAAGGCGGGCGAATCTTCTTTTAGCATTGCGAATGATCTTTGTCATAGTATCCAGGCCTATGGGGTCGGGGTCGGTTCAGCCGAGGAAAGGGGCATGATCGAGTAGGTATAGAGAGGGACCGGGTTGGGAATGACGGCCGTGAAGACGGGCAGATTCAATACCTGCGGGTAGTTATAAAAGATCTCCACCAGCACCACCCCGGCGTTGGGCGCGGAGGGGGTGTTCGTGTTGATGATGTTTTCGATGCTGGCGATGCTCTGCTGTGAAGTGTGCACCGTGCAACCCGAAGACCAGCCAGGGTCGCTTAATTCGGATGGAACGGGTTCACCGCTAGGGGGGATGGTGGGGAAATAGGCCGCGAAAGCAGCGTAATTTGCACACAGGCTCCAACCATTTTGAGCAGTAACCGGAAAGCGCAACACTTGCGGTTGACCATTCGGAGGGACGGTGGTGACGCTGAAGACGGAAATGACGATATCATCCGGATTTTCCGGGCTGAGCAGGATCGGGTCCATCGTGGTGGCTGCCTTGGCCGCGGCAATATAATAAAAAGAATTATTATCTTCTATGTTCCCATTTCCATCCGTTTTGATCGTCCCGTTCACATTCATCTGAAAGGGCTCCGAGCTGCTCGAATAGCGGGCGGCTTCGCGGGCGCCATCCACCACGTGCAGGTAGTTGTTCAGCATAAAGCCGAACTCCACCATGCCGGAGAACAGCAGCATTATGATCACCAACACCAATGCAAGCTCAATAAAGCTCTGCCCGCGCTTTTGATGCTGAAGGCGGGAAAGCAAACGGTGGAACAGGCTGGTTTTGCGGGTCATCGGTTGCATAGGCAAAAATTAGTGAATCCTAAAGTTTACGACCCGCTAATAATAGCAGCACCGGGCAGGTTCGTCAACAGCCTCCGGCAATCTGTAAACCAGCCCGGACGCAAATTTCACGAAAAAAGGACAACTGAATGGAGCGATATCCCCGCTGATTTGGAGATTGCTTCGCCGCCAAGAACGCGGCTCGCAATGACACAATTACCCTTTATTTCCAGGGCGCGGTCATCAAAACGTTATCGTCGTCCGCAGCATGGCCGAGAAAAGGCAGCCCCCAGGCCGATTCGATGGTTTTCAACAATGAATAGTGCGTATAAGGGGTGGCATCCTGAAAGCCACTTTTTGCCAGGGGAGAGATCAAGACGGTGGCAATGCGCCCGCCGGCCTGCGGAGGCAAGCCGCAGCAGGAATGACTCCCCTGGCCTTCGTCCCAGGTCAGCACAATTAAATATGGTTCATTGGCCGCGCGTGGGTTCAGGTAGGCCAGCAGCTTATCCATCACGCCGCCCAGCCAGCCATCCGCCAAGCTGAGGGTACAAGCCGGATCGCTGAAATCGTCATCGGTGGAAACACAGCTATTCGGCATGATATAAAGGAAATTGGGCAATGCCCCCGCCGCCAGATCCGAATCGAGCTGGCCAAGCGGTACCACCGATCGGTCACAACGGGCCGCATCCAGGCGGATAGAATCAAAATACATGAACGGATCGTGCTTCTGCACGTAAATGGCCGTGTCCCCCACAAAACAAGGCCGCGGCATATCCTGAAAGTAGGCCTTCCAGGTACGCCCACTGGCTTCGATCTGATCGGCCAGGTTGGGAGCGGAGACGAAGCATTTCTCGCAATCGGTGGTCACCCCAAACGTATCCCCGCCGAATATGGCCAGGTAATTGGGCAGGCTGGGATGCATGATGGCGTAATACTGCGTCAGCAGGGTGTTCCCCTGGATATATTGATTGAAATTCGGCATCTCCCGGTTCCTGACAACCGAGTCGAATTCATGATTCTCAAAAACGATCACAATGATGTGGGTAAAATCAGGCACCGGCGGGCGGACTGTCGGTGCGGGCGTCAGCGTATCGGTCGGGGAAGGCAACCGCGTGGCCGTCAGCGTGGGGAGCGGCGTGGCCGTTGGGACCGCCGTTGCGGGAAGGAGGGTGGCGCTCCCGACGGTACAGGCGGCCAGCAGGCAGGCGAAAATCAGCGCGGCTGCAGTAAGAAGGAGATAGCGGAGTTTACAGGCAGGTTGATTCATCAACTCATCACCGTATCTGCCGGGGGGCTGAAGCCCCCGGCTCAGAGTACAAAGCCCGCTGTCCTAAAGGATGCTGCGCGAAAGCGGGCTAAAAAAACAAATTAGCCATCTTCAGACGGCGTTGCCAATTCAGCCCGGCGATTAATTGCCGGGCGGGGCCGGGCAATCTTCGTAGAGCGAATAACCAAATGATATTGGAACCAAATAGAGCCGGATTCCGTCATACGATTATAAACCCATCTTTTTTTACCTGGAGAATAAACATGAAACTACCATCTTTCTTCACCAAGTCCTTTGTCCTGATGCTCGCCCTGGCTTTCGTGGCCAGCGCGTGCACATCAACCCCCACACCCATCCCCCCAGTGCCCCAGCCCTTGCCAGCCACCAGCGCGCCGGGGCTCCCGACCCCGCCCGCCAGCGCGCCGACCCAACTTCCGGCCCTGCCGGGGGATAAGATCCTGCTGTCGAAACTGGCCCGCGTCCAGAGCCCAAGCGTTCCGGGGAATGATCTGACCCAACTGGCGCAGGGGAACAACGCTTTCGCCATGGCGCTGTACCAGGACCTGCGCAGCAGCAGCGACGGGAACCTGTTCTTTTCGCCTTACAGCATCTCGCTGGCCCTGGCGATGGTCTACGCCGGAGCCGGGGGGAATACGCAGACGCAGATGGCCCAGGCGCTGCATTTCAACCTGCCCCCGGAACGCCTGCACCCGGCCATGAACGCACTCAATCAAAAAATCGCATCATACGCCCAGGCAAACAACGCCCCCGGACAGGGTTTCCACCTGAATATTGCCAACGCCATCTGGGGCCAGGATGGTTTCCCATTCCTGCCGGCTTACCTGGACCTGCTCGCGCAGGACTATGGGGCCGGCATGCACGTGGCCGACTTCATCCATGCCGCCGAGCCTACCCGGCAGGTAATCAACGGCTGGGTGGAACAACAGACCCAGGGGAAGATCACGAACCTGTTCCCGCAAGGCTCCCTTGACGATACCACCCGCCTGGTCCTGGCCAACGCCATCTACTTCAAGGCCGCCTGGGAAAGTCCCTTTGATCCAGCCAGCACGGCCAATGCACCCTTTACCCTGGCAGATGGCAGCCAAACCAGCATACCCATGATGCATTCCAAGAGCGATTCTTCCTACCTGTACGCACAGGGCAGCAACTACCAGGCGGTCGGTTTGCCGTATGCGGGCAGTGGCGTGATGATGGTGGTACTGATGCCGACTGCCGGGAGTTTCGCCAATTTCGAGGCAGGCCTGACCGACGCACAGTTGGAAGGCATCCTGACCGGAATGGCGGAGACGCCTTTGAACCTGGAAATGCCCAAATTCAAGACCGAAAGCCAGTTCGACCTGAAAAGCACACTGGCATCCCTGGGCATGCCGGATGCTTTTACCGGCCAGGCAGATTTCTCCGGTATGGATGGACAGAAAGACCTGTTCATCGGGAACGTATTTCACAAAGCCTATGTAAATGTGGATGAAAACGGCACCGAAGCCGCGGCAGCAACCGGCGTCGCCATGATGAGCATGGCAATGCCCGCCCAGCCTCAAAACGTGACCATCAACCACCCCTTCCTGTTCTTCATCTTTGACCCCCAGACCCAAACGATCCTGTTCATGGGCCGGATGCTGAACCCAGGACAATAACCCCACCACCGTCCCCTCCCCAAATCCTTCGGATTTGGGGAGGGGAGAAGCCCATCCAGCCTCCCCATCCAATCCAACGAGGAGCGTGGGACAGGCAACCGCGGATGGGGGAGTACCAAAGATGGGATGGCATCTGGAAATAAAGTTCTATAATAAGGCCATATCTCATCCCAAACAGGAGAAAGCCATGCAATCCAAATCGAGAGCAAGCATCCTTTCAGCGCTGCTTATTTTTCTAATCATCGCGGCCTGCAATGCCAGCTCCATCGGCGTTACGAACGGCACTGCCACGCCCGTCCCGGCGGCCACGAACACCCCCGTCCCCGGCAACCCAGTCCTTCCCACGGACACTACCATATTAACTCCCAGTACTACCCCTGCACCCGTCGCCAGCGCCACTATGGCTCCGAGCGCCACCCTGGCTCCCAGCGCCACCCCTGCGGCGGTAGCCACCGATACGGCCGCCCCCATTCCAATGCCAGCGAATTATATTGATGACCGCAGCACACCCTCCCAGGTAATCGTTTCATTATACAATGCCATCAACCGCCAGGAATATTTGCGAGCCTACAATTACTGGACCAATCCGGCCAGCTCGCTGGGCAGCTTTCCGGCCTACGCCAATGGCTTTCAAAATACGGCCTCGGTGGACCTGGTATTCGGCCAGATCAGCGGGGATGCCGGGATGGGCCAGATCTACTACACCGTGCCGGTCATCCTGAAAACAACCGCAAAGGATGGCACACATGCCAATTTTGCAGCCTGCTACGTAGTACACCAGGCCCGGCCGGAACTCTTCGGGGAACCGCCCTTCCAACCCATGGGCATAGATCGTGGTTCGGCCAAAGTCTCAGCCCTAAATGCCAGCGACGCCAGCGTACTCGCCACGGCTTGCAACGGCTATCCCACGGGCCCCAATCCATTCGCAGCCTCCGGCACCAGTCTCGATATCAGTAAAAATAATTTTCTCGATAACCGCAGCGGGCCGATCGAGACGGTCAGTTCATTCCTGAATGCCCTCAACCTGAAACAATACGTGCGCTCTTACTATTATTTCCAGAATCCCGGCACGTATCCGGGGGCCTTTGACCCGTACGCGGCCGGATATGCGAACACGGGTGCGATCAATGTCGTCTTCGGCACTGTGCAGAGCGAAGGCGCAGCCGGCAGCCTATATTACAAGGTGCCCCTGGCTTTGCTGGTAACCACCACATCGAACACCCATCAAACCTTTGTAGGCTGCTACAGCCTGCGCCTTGGGCAACCTTCCGTGCAAGCCACTCCGCCCTTCCAACCCATGGGCATCATCGCCGGAAAATTCACCCAAGTGGCGAACGGCACCAACGTTAACGCCTTGTTGCCAACCGCCTGCAATTAAAGAGAAAACTTTTCACCACAAGGGGCACAAAGTCGAGCCAATGTCAAAGTAGTAACGGCTTCAGTCGTTTTTTCATGGAAAGGAATGGCAGAAGCCGTTACTACCTACCCAACCGGCGCATGAGGATCCCAATATACCGTCTACCGGTCCAGCGGCTCCATGTGGATCAAGACGGTGCCCAGGGTGGGGATCTCCCCCCGCAAGGCAGCTTCCATCCGCTCAGACAACGCATGGGCATCGTTGATGGAAGTCTCGCCATTTATCAAGCAGTGGAAGGAGATGTTCAAGCGATCGCCCTCCTTTAATAAAGTGATCTCGTGGATATCACAAGGCACCCCGATGGCTTGGGGAAGTTCCTGAATGAGTCGTTCTATTTTTTTATCGTGCTGGAAGGTCGCCTGGCCGGTACTGCCCGTTTGTCTTTGCACCGGTTCCAGGTGGGTCCAGACCCGGCTGAAAGCAGGGAACGCCTCCGAGACAGCCTGCTCAAAAGCGCTGGCCCGCTCATGGGCTTCTTCGAGCTGCAGCCCCTCTTCAATATCCAGGTGAACGGTCAGGATCTGCTGTCCGTGCACCTCCGAGATGTGGATGTGATGCACGCCCACCCCAAACCGGTCACCCAACGCGCGCAGGGCTTCGGTTAACTGCTCATCTTCTGCTCGAACCGGCTCGGTATGCACCATTACGATGGCATCCGGCAGCACAGCCTGCACGGCTTTTTCCACTTGTTCGGTGATCTGATGGGTCTGTTCTGAACTGGCGCTACGGCTGACGGCCAGCGTCAGGTCGACGAAGTACTGCGCGCCGCTCCGGCGCACACGCGCCTGCCGGACCTCTTCCACGCCCGGGAGGTTGGCCGCGCGTGTGATCTCCCCCTGGAGGTTTTCAGGGACTTCATCCAGCAGTTCGCCCACCGCCCTCCGTCCGAGCCGCAGGACGGAATTGGCTATCAGCGCGGCGACCGCCATCCCGGCGACGGCATCGGCCTTTGCCAGCCAGGCGATATTAAACTTTATGGAAGCCGTAACCAGGCCCAGGCCCAGGATCACTACTGCGGAAGACCAGATATCATTCAAGAAATCCAGCGCCTCGGCTTCCAACGCCTGGCTTTCATATTTCTTTGCCACATGGTTGAGCCGGCCTGCCAGGGTAATATTGACGAGGATGGCAATTCCCATGACCAGGAAGGACCAAACCGAGGCCGTAACTGGCGCGGATCTGAAGAAAAGCCGTTGGATGGCTTCGTAGACGATACCGGCGCAGGCGAACAGGAGCAGCAGCACTTCCACCAATGCCGAAAGGTTTTCGTATTTGCCGTGCCCGTAGGTATGGCTACTATCGGCCGGGCGGCCGGCGATCCTTACGGCGAAGAAGGTGACTCCGGCGGCGACCAGGTCCATCAAGGAATGGGCGGCTTCGGCCAACAGCCCCAGGCTGCCGGTTAACAGGGCCACGCTGGCCTTCAGCAGGGTTAAAAGATAATAGCCAGCACGGATAAGAGGGCTGCCCGGTCTTTTTCTCTATTGGGTTCTGCATCATTTATCATATTCATCAGATCCCCAATCGGTTGGCTAGCGCTGGTCGTCCTTGATATCCCTGCGAGTGAGTGTCAGGTAGACCACCAGGATAATAATCAAAATCATCAAGCATAGGCTGACCTGCCCCGTACCCAGCCCAAGGCCGCTGGCGCTTTTTGGTTTCCCCATCCAGTCCGCAAATGAGGCTCCCAGGGGACGGGTCAGGATGTAGGCGAGCCAGAAGGCAACTATCTCATTCAGCCCCAACAATCCGTACGCCAGAGCTGTAACGGCGAATAAAACGGCAAACATCACGCCCGAGGAAAAATAACCCAGGTGCATGGTTATCGCAGTCATGTCACCGGCAGCCGTGCCTAGCGCGAACGTTGCCATTACGGTGGCCCAGTAAAATGTCTCACGGCGACGGGTGGTGATGCTGTGGATAGACAGGGTCTTCTCGCTCCTGTACCAAACCACAAAGATGGCCACCAGAGCGGCTAAAAAGAAGATAGTTGAGGCAAGATAGGGGACGCCCAATCCGATGTGCAAAACATCCGCAGCCATCGTACCGAATATGGCGACCATTACGACTGCCAGCCAGTAGACCCAGGCTACATACCGGCGTACCGAGAACTGCAGTACCAACGCAACCACAAAACCCATGCCCCCCAAAGCTACTGCGAAATACGGGTTGAATTGGTGCACCAGGTAATCCGAAGTCACCTCGCCCATGGCAGTAGTCAACAACTTGAGTATCCAAAAGAAAATCGTTATTTCCGGAACCTTTCGGATGGCTGGCAGTGTGTGGTTCATAGAGTTTGTCTATCTCTTTTTTTTTTACAAAGGCGGATTGCCTGGTTTTCAGGAAGTATCCCCGATTATACGACACTACAACACATCCGATTCACACCCGCGGCTGGATGCTGGGGACTTTTCCGCCCAGGGATGGCCCCCCTGGCCCAGCAAGGTGCAGCATCTGCTCCCCCCGCCCCGTCAGTCCGTGCCTCCCCCGCAGGGGGATTTTCATCCGATCCGGTCAGGTCTATGCTATGAGCATGGATACCTTACCCATTCCTCTCCCTTACTCCCTGACCGTCTTCTGCGGTTCCGGCCGATCGGAACCGGTTGCGCAAGTGCTGGCGGAACTGGCCGTGCGCGGCCCGCTGGCCATCCTGGACGGCGGCAACCGCTTCCCGGCCTACCATTTGATCCGGCTCATCCGAAGCCGCACACCCGATCCAGCCGCGGCCCTGCAGCACACCTCCGTCCGGCGGGCTTTCACCTGTTACCAGATGCTGGCCATGCTCGAAGGCACGCCCGCGCTGCCCCAGCCGTATGTCATCCTGGACCTCCTGACCACGTTCTACGATGAACAGGTCCCCCTGCCGGAAGTCCGGCGCCTGCTGGAGGGCTGCCTGAGACAGGTCGAGCGCCTATGCCGGACCTCTCCGGTGCTGGTGACCGCCAGCCCACCGCCCAGCGCCGAGCGGGCTGGCCTGGTGGAGCAACTGTGTGAGCGGGCCAGCCAGCTCTACGCCGTTGAAATGCCCGCCTTGCCTTTGTTACAACCCGCGCTCTTCTAGAGGCTGCCATGGGCCGCACCCTGCCTTCCATCACCCAGGAATTTCTCCAGGAACAGGCTTCCTTCGCGCGCTTCCGGCGGGCCCTGCGCCGCTCGGACCAGGTCGCCCTGGATGACCTGTTCGCTTCCGCCCACAAGCACATCGCAGCGGCCGGCTACGCCGCGCACGCCCTGCCTTTCGAGACCTTCCTGCTGGCCATGCTGCTGGAGGAGCACAAGCAGGTCATGCTCCTGCGCCAGCAAATGGATGAAGCATTGCACCTGCCCCCCGGAGATGACTGAACTAAGCGGCTGGCTCCTGGATGTATACACCGGAGAACAGGGGCTGACGGTCTGGCTGCTGGGCGAAGATGGGGAGCGTCACTGCCTGCGCCAGGCCTTCCCGGTCACGTTCTACGTTTCGAGCCAGGCTGCTCAAAAAACGAACGGCCATCTCCCCGATCTGCGGGCAGCCTGGCGCTGGCTGGCCGCCCAGCCCGAACCAATCCACCTGGCACGTGTGGAACGCCGGGATCTGTTCACCGGGCCCATGCCGGTCCTGGCCATCGAAGTGCAGCGCCCGGGCGATCTGCCAGGCCTGTTCCGGCGCTGCGCAGAGGCTTTCCCCGCCCTGACATTCTACGATGCGGACCTGCCGATCTCCCTGCGCTACGCGGCGGTTCATGGCGTTTTCGCCCTGTGCCACTGCCGGGTGGAACTGCAGGGCGACCAGATCAAAGCCATTGCACCGCTCGATTCCCCCTGGGATATCGATCCCGAATACCCGTCCCTGCGCGTCCTGGGGCTGGAACCGGACTGCAACCCCGCTCACGCTGCGCCGCAAGGGATCATTTATTCCTACAAAGGCTACCGCTACCGCCAGCCACTCGAGCCGGCCCGGGCATTGCTGGCCAACCTGAATGCCGTGCTGCGGACCTTCGATCCCGACCTGATCCTGACGACCTGGGGCGACACCTGGCTCCTGCCGAAGCTGCTCGAACTCTCGAAAGACAATCCCCTGCTGCTCAACCGCGACCCGGCCGGAGACATCACCCGCAAAGCGCAGCGTACGTATTATGCCTACGGGCAGGTGATCTACCGCGGCGCGCAGGTGCACCTGGCCGGACGCTGGCACATCGACACGTGCAATGCCGTCATGTACCACGACTACGGCCTAGACGGCATCTTCGAGCTGGCGCGCGTGACCGGCCTGCCGGTCCAGACGGTGGCGCGCGTCTCGCCGGGGACGGGCATCTCGTCCATGCAGATCGTGACGGCCCTACGCCAGGGCATCCTGGTGCCCTGGCATAAGCAACAGGCCGAGGCGCCGAAGAATCTGCTCGAACTCGTGCACGCGGATATGGGCGGGATGATCTACCAGCCGACCGTCGGCCTGCACAGGGATGTGGCCGAAGTGGATTTCGTCTCGATGTACCCGAGCGTAATGGCGCATTTCAACATATCCCCGGAGACGATCCTGCCGGGGAAATACGACCCGCTGTCCGGCCTGCCGCTCACCCGGGCGGAGCGCGGGCTGGTGCCTGAGACGCTCCAGCCACTGCTGCAGAAGCGCATTGCGATCAAGAGCCAACTGCTGGTTCTGCCGAAATGGGATGCGCGCCGCAAACGCTACAAGGCGGCTGCATCCGCCCACAAGTGGCTGCTGGTAACCTGCTTCGGCTACCTGGGCTACAAGAATGCCCGCTTCGGGCGGATCGAATCGCACGAGGCCGTGACGGCCTACGGGCGCGAAACGCTCTTGCGCGCCAAGGAAGCCGCCGAGGACCTGGGCTTCGAAGTACTTCATCTCTACGTGGATGGGATGTGGATCAAAAAGCCCGGTTCCGTTCGTGCAGCCGATTTCCAACCGCTGCTGGATGAGATCCTGACCCGCACCGGGCTGCCGATCGCCCTGGATGGGATCTATCGCTGGGTGGCATTCCTGCCATCCAGGCAGGATGTGCGCATCCCGGTGGCCAACCGCTATTTCGGTGTGTTCCAGAGCGGGGAGATCAAGGTGCGCGGGATCGAACTGCGCCGGCGGGACACGCCCGACCTCATCAAGGAGCTGCAGCAGGGGATGCTGGATATCCTCGCCAAAGCCCCGGATGTGGACCATGTTCCGGAGCTGCTCCCGGAAGTGCAGGCGCTCGTCTGCCGCCGGCTGGCGGATCTGAGAGGCGGGCGCGTGGCACCGGAGAAACTGGTCGTCCGCCAAACATTGAGCCGGGAGCTGGAGGCCTATCGCTCGCCCTCCCCGGCAGCCGTGGCGGCGCAGCAACTGGCAAAACACGCCAAGGACTTGCGCCCCGGGCAGGTGGTGCGCTTCCTGTATACGCTGGGGAAACCGGGGGTGCGGGCATGGGATGTGCCAGGAGAGCTGGACCGCAGGACCATTGACGTGGCGCGGTATACCACCCTGCTGGAGCGCGCGGCGGAAACGATATTCCAACCATTCAGGTCAGATGCAATCGAAACCCGACTGCCTTTATTGTCTGATCTGTTTAGTCTGAACCGAACTCCCGTTCTTTAGGAAACAATCTCTACCTTGCGTCACTGGCCGGGCGATTGTTCCTGGCCTTCAGCCAGGCATCGAAATCAACCGCTACAATCCGTTCACCGGTAATTCCCTCGGCTTCATCAGAGCAAAGGAATATAACAGGCTTTGCCATAACGGAGGGAGGAAGTAAATTCATGTGCGCTACGATCTCTGCATGGATCTCTTTATCATCCGGGATCATGCCCGTGTCTGTCGCGCCTCCCGGCAGCAGCCGGTTGACGGTAATGCCATAGGGCTTGAGGTCTTCGGCCATAATGACGGAGAGCGATTCAACCGCGGCGCGGGAAGGTCCATACGGAATAAAGCCGCGCCGTTTCATCGTCTCATAATTCATGGAGATATTGATGATCCTCCCGCGACCCTGCTTGACCATTAAAGGGGCAAAGCCACGCGATACCAGAAAATATCCCGTCACATTGGGAATCGCAGGGAAATAGGGGAAGGTATGGGTATGTTGGGCGGGCTTCACCCTCCCAACATACCCAATTTGCTTCCTAATCCCGACGATTCCCATGCAGCCAAAAAATCTCCGGCCATGTGAGCCAGAGATCTTTTATGATAATGAGAGATTTCCGTTCGTCGTCTACAGTCCGGCCACAGCCGGGATGATCTCCTTGCCGAACGTCTCCAGCGGGGCGATCTCATGGACATTGGGCATGTTGAAGATGGCATGTTGGATGCCGATTTCCGCCAAGCTGCGACACTGCGCGATCACATCGGCTGCGCGCATGTGTCCGGGAGCTAAAAAGGCCGTCGCCAGGGTGGTCTTCTCAATGGTGGCATAATCCCGGTTATAGCGCTCACAGTGTCCTTTCAGCACATCCAGTTTATGCCGGAGGGTTTCCATATCCGGGCCGGCGAACAGGTTGCAGGCGTCCGCGTAGCGGGCGACCAGGCGCAGGGTTTTCTTCTCGCCCGAGCCGCCGATCAAGATGGGCGGGTGAGGCTGTGTGAGCGGCTGTGGGCTGTTCAAGGTCTCGGCAAGCTGGTAGTACTTGCCCTGGTAAGGTGCGCGCTGGCCGGACCACATCTGCAGGACGATCTGCAGCGCCTCCTCCAAGCGTTCGAAACGTTCGGCCACCGGCGGGAAGGGAATGCCCAGCCCGAGCGCCTCGCGTTCGTTCCAAGCCGCGCCGATACCCAAGTAAGCGCGCCCCCCGGACAGAACGTCGAGGGTCGTCACCGTCTTGGCCAATATGCCCGGGTAACGGTAGATCACGCCGGTCACCATGGTGCCCAGCTTGATCTTTTTCGTCTTGCCCGCCAGGTAGGCAAGGGCGCTGTAGCCTTCCAACATCTCGTCCTCGGCCGGGCCGAGCCCGGATTGCCGGTCACGACTTCCGATCTGGAAGAAGTGGTCCATCACCCACAGGCTGGCGAAGTTGGCTGTGTCGGCAGCGGTGGCAATTTCCGCCAGTTTGGCGGCGATGCTGGCCGGTCCGCCGGGCCAGGTAAAATTCGGGACTTGCAATCCAATTTTCATTTCTTTTGTCCTTTCTAATAATTGTCCTTATGGCATCGGATTGGAATTGGCCCAGTCATTCCCTACGGCAAGAACAATGTCTGACGGGGCACCCGGGTCGAAATACACTTCCAGTTGGTTGGCACTGTCAAATTTCAGCAAGGCCTTCAAGTATGCCATCGCATAGGGTTTGCCTGCGTGGACGATCAGCAATGTCCGGGTAGGCAGCGGAGGAGAATAATATTTATCCGGATACTCTGCCTCGGTCCCATATCCAATCACATTCATCCCCTGGGCTTTCAGGTAAGCAGCAGTTTTCTGACCGATCCCATTCACGCTGGAAGCATTGATCACCAGCACACGCGCAGCTTCCTGCTGCATCAATTGGGCCGGATCACCGGAGGCCAGCGGCGTTTCCAAACTACCCCCAAACATCTTATTCACCAGAACGCGAATCTTATCGGGGAATGGCTGCAAAACATCTGCGTTCTGGCCATCTATGGTGGTCGTCACATCCTTCATCATTGTGTAATCGATCACTCCCTGCTGGATAGAACTCAATGGAATGTCTTTTGCCAACATCGCCAGCCGTAAAATATCATCCAACGTTAAATTCGTATGGACACCGGAAGAAATCTCGCCATAGAGCGGGCCGGCTTTGGTCACCAACGCCGGCAGATTGGAAAGCACTTTCTGCCGAACTGCCAGGATAACCAACTGCTGGTCCTGGGAGCGCTGCACATCCCCGTTCGCAATGCCCTGCCGAACATCCCGGGCGCGCGCATACCCCAACGCCACTTTACCGCTCATACATTGGTAGCCGGGTTTCACAGTGGTTGTTCCGGGTTCGTCCAGCACACCCACATTCACCTTCACGGGCGCATCCAGGCAAATTCCTCCGATATCGTCGATCATCTTCGCAAAAGCGTCAAAGTCGATCTGTGCATAATACTGGATCGGGATGCCCAGGAATTCTTCCACCGTCTGGATGGTCAGGCCCGGCCCCCCGCCTGGCAGTTTGTACAGTTCACCGTACGTATACGCCGCGTTGATCCGGTTGTATCCAGCGCCGGGGATATCCACCCACATATCGCGCGGGATGGAAAGCATCCCGGCTGTTTTGGTGACAGGGTCGATCGTCAGGAGGATCATCGTATCGGTACAGAGGGGACAATCGTTACCATTGCCACCGCGCAGTCCCAGGACCAGCACGGTCACGCGGCTGGCTCCATCCCAGGCGGGTGGCAAGGGGACCTGTGGCGCGCTCACAGTGGGAGTAGCCGAAGCGGTGACCGACACCGGTGTAGCCCCGGGAACGGTGGCAACCGGTGTGGGCACGCTTTTGGAACAGGTCGCCGGAGGCACGCCGGGCAGCGAGGTCACATTCCAGCAGGATACAAAACCGCCCAGGAAAATCCACAGCGCCACGGAAAGAAGCCCTCCCGCTGCTATTAAAATTAATTGGAAGATGAATGGGCCCCTGGAGGCACGCTGTTTCTGTACCGGATCAGGTTTATTTTCAGCCATTTTATCAACCGCCCTACTGCCGTTTTGGTTTGTTGGGTTGGTGCTTGCGCGTCCCGCGGGTACCCAGGATCACCCCGGTGAAGATGATGACCACTATCAAACACCCCAAAACGATAATCCCGTCAGTGATATGGGCCTGATTATCAGGCATGGGCAGCGGCAGTCCAAAAACACGCTCGGCGGCTTTGACAGATCCAACAGGAAGAAGTATCCCGATGATCACCATCATCGTGATGACGATACCAAGCAATTTATCCAGAAAAGGGGAAAGTCGGGTAGGTTTCATCGTCTTCCCAGCAAGTATATCACCAGAAAAACAAATTCATAACCCGGCCGGCAGGGTGAAGAAAAAGAGGCTTCCCAGGCCCAATTCGCTCTCGATGCCCACTTGGCCGCCCAGCTTTTCGACGATCTGACGCACGATCGCCAGGCCCAAGCCGTGGCCTCCATCGTGAGCCTGGCCAAGTTGGGTGAAGGGCGTGAACAAGCGCGCCTGGGCTTCCGGCGGGATGCCCGGCCCGTTATCACGGATCCAGAACCGGATCATGCCATCCGGCTGGGGCGTGGCGCCCAACTCCACACAGGGCGGTTTTCCACCATATTTCAGGGCATTGCTCAGGTAATTGGCCCAGACCTCTTCAAGCCAGGGAGCATAACCGATCGCAGTTGGCCAGCTCTCCGGAAAGCTGACCCTGGCCCGCTGTGCTTTGATCATATGGTTCAGCCTTTTCCGGATGTTTGCCACCACACCGGCCATATCCACGGGTTCCACCGATACCTGCGCATGGCGGGCCTCGGAGAGCAGCAATAAATTGTCAATAATACTGTCCATCTCGTAGGCAACCGACCTGATCTGCTCCAGATACTCCTTTAATTCTTTGCGCGTCAGGTCAGGGATATCGGTAATGAGGTCCGCCGTAATGACCAGGACAGCCAGCGGGTTCTTGAGGTTGTGCGCCACGGTGTGGGCATAGGCCTCCAATTCTTCATTGCGGGCCTGGAGAACGGCTGCATACTCGCGCAACTGCGCCTCGGAAAGTTGAAGAATATTCGTCGCCCTATCCGGAATTTCCAAGGTTTCATCTGTCTCTGGAAGGTTCATACCAGCCTCGATATTCCTTCTCCAGTCATTGCAAAACAATTGGTTCATTGGGATTCGCCTGAATAGGGGGATGATTTTCCTCACCACGGCAATTCCCAGCCAAACAATTCTCTCGGTAGCTATGCAAGCATATTCTATGCTGCCAAGATGACAAGAAGATGAAACGAACGTGAACTACTACTACCAGACTCGCCCTGGAAAATGACCAAGTATCCATCCGAAAATTCGGAGGAGTTCGCATTTTGAGAGTGTGTGGCGAAGCCACACACTCTCAAAATGCGGTCGTTCAATAATTTTCGGACAGGTTCTAAGCTAGACTTTATCCATTTGCACATTAACAAAATGCAAGGTAAGCTGTGTCTTTACTCGGCCAAGAGAAAGGACCAAACCTACCTTGCGAAGCGAATATACCACGATCCTGACGGCCTTTGCCGGACTTTTTTCCAAACGTGTTTGGCAGCATGTACAAATCCTGTTGATGGGAGCCATCTTGGCTCCTGGACAGCGAACGGTGACCGCCATTCTGCGCATTATGGGATTGAGCAGCGAAAAGCACTTTCAGAATTTTCATCGGGTGCTCAATCGTGCGATCTGGTCCAGCCGTGAAGCCAGTCGCGTGCTTCTGGATTTGTTGGTGGCTGCCTTTGCCGTATTTGGGCCGGTGGTGATGGGTTTGGATGATACCATTGAGCGCCGCCGGGGAGCCAAGATCAATGCCAAGGGCATCTACCGGGATCCGGTTCGATCCAGCCACAGTCATTTCGTCAAAGCCAGTGGCTTGCGCTGGTTGAGCTTGATGCTGCTGACACCCATCCCATGGGCGAAGCGGATTTGGGCGCTGCCTTTCCTGACAGTTCTTGCGCCTTCCGAGCGCTACTACGAAAAGCGTAAACGGGCTCACAAGAAGCTGACTGACTGGGGCAGGCAAGTGCTTTTCCAGGCGAGACGCTGGTTGCCGGGTCGAAAACTGGTAGTTGTGATGGATGCGAGCTTTGCGGCCATTGATTTCTTGTGGCAAGTGGCGAAACTTGCTCATCCAATCACCCTGATCGCTCGTTTTCGGCTGGATGCGGCTCTGTATGAGCCTGCTCCCGAGCGCAAGCCAGGACAAAATGGACGACCTCGCAAGAAGGGCAAACGCTTGCCTACGCTTGAACAGACCTTGGAAGATACTCGGACCAGTTGGAAGAAAGTCATCATTCCAAACTGGTATGGTGAAGGAAGACGAGAAGTCGAAATTGCTTCCAGTACAGCGGTCTGGTTTCACAGTGGTATGCCACCTTTGCCAATTCGCTGGGTGCTGATCCGTGATCCACTGGGCAAGTTCAAATCGCAAGCCTTGCTGTGCACCGACCTGAACGAAGAACCGGAGCAAATCTTGAAATGGTTCGTTATGCGTTGGCAGTTGGAAGTCACCTTTCACGAAGTCAGGGATCATCTTGGCGTAGAGACCCAACGCCAGTGGTCGGATTGGGCTATTGCTCGCACTACACCAGCCTTGTTGGGCCTGTTCTCGCTGGTGACTTTGCTGGCCAATTCGCATGCCCAGAACGATAATATCCCGGTTAGGCAGGCTGCCTGGTACTGCAAGCCCTTGCCAACTTTTTCGGACGCATTGGCGCTCGTGAGACAGGAAGTGTGGCACCATCGCTATTTTCAGCTATCGCATAAACGGTATGATGTTCGAAAAATCCGGCCGGAAGTGCTCAATTACCTCAATAGTGCCGCTTTTTACACGCCTTGAACCATCAAGATTGGATAAAGTCTAGCTAAGGCGTTATGAATGGCGGCTCAGGCCCCATGAGAGATTGGGGAGGAATGACGTTTTTCAGGATGACACCGTTGGGGAGTCCTTTTATAAATGCATCCGTCCCATCCGGCGTAAGAAGATATCTCTCAAGGCTTCCATCCGGACATTGAATAATAATGGCCGCTTTGTTAATTTCTGACACCTGCGGCGCTAGGTCAATTGTTTTTTCTGCAGTGGCGGTGAGATATAGCGCTGGGAGACCATTCCCAGGCCCAGCGGTAACAAGCCCCGAAGGCGTCTGGGTCGGCGTGGGAAAAAGCGTAGCAGTTGCAGTGGCAATTGGGGTGAAACGATGGGCTGCGGGACAGATGGCTGGAAGGGAAGCACAGGCGGTCACCGTCAGGAGGTTCATGAGTAAGATAATCGCATTCTTCATTTACCCGTTCCTTCGTTTCATTCTCCTTAAAGGTCGCGCTTCTGGAAAGTGCGCACGGTTAAAGCCAGTACCACCAGCAGGTACACCACGGCATACGCGACCATCAACAGGCTGGGCGCCGAGGCTGCCCCGAAAGGAGAAATCCCCAATAGACCCGAAAGGGGCGACTGCATTTCAAAGGCGGCCCTGCGCCAGAGGGACTCGCTCGGGATGATCAGGCTGGTCAGGATGCCAACCTGCACAGCCGTCTGGCTGTTGAGGACTGCGCCAATCTGTTCGATCCAGCCGCCGATGAAGGCCAGCCCGTAGAGGCCAAAAACCACACCGCCGGTGGCCAGGGCCGAGAACCGGCTGGAGCAAGCCATCGCGATGGTCATCATCAGCAGGCTTTCCAGGTAGATCAAGACCAAACCGGCGAGTAGATGGGGAGCCACATAGCCGGACTGCACCAGGATGCTCAGGGTGGTCCCACCCGCCAGGAGCAGCACGTACAGGCCCAACAGACAGGCAAACCCCAGCCATTTTCCAAAGACAACATCCGAGCGGCGAATCGGTTTGGTCACGATAACCTGGATGGTGCCGGAGTTGATCTCGCCCGCCAGGGTATCCGCGCCCAGCAGGGCCGCCATGGCAATGGACAGGAAGGCGACCGCATACAAACCAGCCAGGAACACTCCGCTGGATTTTTCAGTCTCAATGATGTGTTGGATTCCTTCCCGTCCACCCCATATTGGCGTGGCAATACTACTCACATTGATCATGTGGAAGCCAATGCTGAAAACGACCAGGAAGCACAAGCCGAGCAGCAAGCCGGTGAGCACGATCCGGCGGCGGACCGCCTGGACAAAGGTCATGCGGGCGAGGATGAAGATCGCGTTCATAATCCGCCTTCCTTCCCGACCGTTTCTATGAACAGCTCTTCCAGCGAAATGTGTTTCGGGGAAATTTCATATACGGAGACCCCGTGGGTGACCAGGTAGCGGTTGATCTCCGGCAAGGCGGACTCCGTGTGGACTGTCAGGGTCAGGGCTTTCCCATCCAAGTGAATATCCTCGGCCCAGGTTGAAAGGCCCGGGAGAATTTCCTGGGCCAGTCCTTCGACGCGCAGGTCAGCCGTAAGGCGGTCATTCTGCAAGGAAGCCAGTTCCAGCACCCGGATCACTTCCCCATGGCTGATGAACGCCACGCGGTCACAAGTGACCTCGATCTCGCTGAGCAGGTGGCTGTTCAGGAAGACGCAGGTGCCCCGGGCGCGCAGTTCGCGGATGATATCCCGCACCAATACGCGGCCGACCGGGTCCAGCCCGGAGGTCGGTTCGTCCAGGAAAACCAGCGCGGGGTTATTGAGCAGGGCCTGGGCCAGGCCGATGCGTTGCAGCATTCCTTTCGAAAAAGTGGAGAGGGGTTTATCCCGAAAACCGGCCAGCCCGACCCGTTCGAGCAGTTCGTCTATGCGAAGCGCCAACCGGCGACGTTCCATCCCGAAGAGCTGGCCGTGCAAAGCCAGGAATTCGTGCGCACTCAACCAATCCTGGAAGCGGAAATGCTCCGGCAGGAAACCGATGCGGGCGCGCACGCGGCGGTCACCAAGCGGGGCTCCCAACAAGGCGGCCCTTCCGGAGGTCGGCGCGATCAACCCCACCAGCATCTTGATCGAAGTGGTCTTTCCGGCCCCGTTCGGGCCCAGGAATCCGAACACCTCACCCGGCTGGATCTGCAGGGTGAGGCTCTTCACGGCGGCGTTATCGCCGAATACTTTTCTTAATTTTTCCGTTTCAACGGCAAGTGCAAGCGGCATACGGACCTGTTAAGGCAGGCTGTTCGCCATTTGGATGGCCTGTCCCGAATTGGTGCCCAGGCTGCTGATGGCATAAATGATACCATTCTTGACCCATAACAAGGCATACTGCGGAGCATCATCGGCCGGGCGCTGGATGAGCGTCCCGGTCACACCATCAACCGGAACCTGCTGGTAGGTGGCGGCGTTCCTGGGCAGCGGGATCACCAGGGTGGAGGTCCAATCCACTGTCTGCGTAAAAGCCGCCGCCTGGTCGCTGGTCATGCCAGTGAACTCCAGGCCGATCTGGGCCAGTTGGGCGATATTCAGGTCCGCCGGAGCAGATACGGTCGGTGCCGGAAGCTCCGCCAGGATGACACAATCGGGGTACCGGCGACCGGCCGATCCATTTGCGTTGATGCCATCGGCCGCAGCCTGGGCAGCCGGATCGGGACAGGTCCCAAAGGCAACACTGACACTGGCGGGGATGCTTACCGACACGTTCTCTCCATTGATAGTATTTGGCAGCACCAAGTCGGGCCGCCCGGCTTCATTCAGGAGCGCCTGGGCCTTGGTCACATCCACCTTGATCGTGAAAGCCGCGGCGCCTTCCACGCTGATGCGGGAGGGTTGCATGGCCGTTGGAACACGCACGTTAAAGCCGGCCAGTTGGCTGGCCCGGGTGCCATCCGCGGCCGTGACCGGGCTGCCGGGCTTCTGCTGTACGGTAACCGAACTCGAGATCAGGTCACTGACCTGTTTGCCGAGGGTATCATTCCCGGTCAGTTGCTGCATGCCGGTATAATCAACAGGCACCACCACCACCTGCTGGACACGGAAGAGGTCCAAGACTTGACCTGCAAACGCACGCGCCTGGGGGACAGATAATACGATGGCTAAAATGAGCACGACTGCCAGTCCGACACGCACGAGCGGCGAAGCAAACAATTTTCTAAACATGGGAATCTCCTTTTTGTCATGGTTATTTTGGTAGAAACGGGCCAAGGCTGTTGGGGCGGCCGGGCCGGTTGGCTGGGCTCGGCCGGACAGGAAAGACAGAGCGCGGGCGGCCGGCTGCGTTTGCGACAGGATCCATTCCTGGCGCGCCTGACAGGTGGGACAACTTTCCAGGTGTTGCAGGCCGGCTGCATCCAACTCTCCGTCGAGAGCGGCTCGCAGGTCACCATCCTTCAAATGGGTTTTCATACTTCCTCCGGATCAAGGGCGCGGTAGACTTTTTCGAACTCGCGTTCGGCACGCAGCAGCAGCGGACCGATGGATGTGGGGGAAAGGCCCAGGGATTTGGCAATATCCTTGTAGGACATGCCCGAATACCGCAGCGCCAGCAGCTCCGCCCGGCGGGGATCCATCCGTGCCAAGGCCTGGCGGGCCAGGATATGCTGCTCTTTTTTTTCGAGGATGACCGCCGGACGGTCTTCAGAAAGCTCTTCCAGGGCACCTTTCCCGGCTACCATTTCGTACTGTTCCCGGCGCTTGAAACTGCGGATGGAACGCAAGCCCAGGTTGGTGGCCACCCGGTACAACCAGCCGCCCGGGTTATAGCCCGCCCCGGGCCTGGGCGGCTGCCGGTAGAGCCGGAAAAATGTTTCCAGGGCCAGGTCCTCGGCCTCGGCCGGATCTCCGGTCATGCGCACGAGCAGCCGATAGATCGGGCTCCAGTGCTCCAGGAACAAATCATCGAAGGACCTGGAATCTGGGGCAGCTTCGGCGCTTCCATTCCGGGGGTCGGTCTTCATGGCCTGGAAGGCTCTTTTTTTAAGAAGGGTTTCATCCATCGGGCCTGTGTGTCTTTCCTGATGTATAAACCCCTCCCGGCGGGAGAATAAGACAGGTGCATGTCCGTAAGGTTACCACAACAGAGTTGTCGGGCAGACTATTTCTATCGTGGGCTTTTGCACAACGCCAGCAGGTCGTTGACGTCAGCGGTGGCCAGGCATTCGACCGTATCGGCCGCGCCGTAATAGATCTTGACTTCCCCCCCTGGTTCGAGGATCATACCGCCAGGGAAGATGACCTGATTGCGGAAGCCGCCCTGCACTTCGTAAGGCGCTTCGGGGACCATCAGGGGCAGCTTGCTCATCCCAATCACCCGCCAGGGTTGTTCCAGGTCGAGCAGCATGATCCCAGCGGTATAACGCTTCTTCCAGGCCGGCTCCCAGCCGTTCTGGCCGCGCGTCTCATCGCGGTCCACGGCGTGGAAGACCGCCAGCCAACCCTGCGCGGTGCGCACCGGCGGCGCACCGGGGCCGATCTTATCATTGGCGAAGGGAACATCCTCCACTCCCAACACCAACTGGTGATCGCCCCAATAGACCAAGTCAGGAGAGTCGCCAAACCAGATGTCGAAGCGGTCGCGCCCGCCGCGGCTATAGACCGGGAAGGGCCGCTCCAGGCGGCAGTATTTGCCACCGATCCGCTCGGGGAAGAGCACCATGTTGCGATTATCGGGCGCACTCAGGCTGAGAATTTCAAAGTGGGCGAAATCCTCCGTCTTGGCGATGCCTCCGCGCACCCCGTGGTGGGTGTCGACGGCGAAGCACATATAACAGCATCCATCGATGACCGTCAGACGAGGATCGTAAGCGCGCAGGGTTTCCGCGTCCTGCCAGCGGAAGCACGGCGCGGGCTGCACCTGCCAGCGCAGGCCATCGGCGCTGAAGGCCAGCCCCAGGTTGGTCTCACGGAACTGCGCCTGGCCGGGGACCTCAGCAACATCATTGCGGAATACCATTACGTACTGGCCGGCATATTTGGTCACACCGGCATTGAAGACCAGGCTGGCCGGGTAAGGAATATCCGCAGCGCTGAGTATGGGATTGGCGGGGAAACGTTTTAATATTCGCAAAGCAATACCTAAAACAAGAGAAACCTTCAGAACTAACCGGTCGTTTTCTTACGCAGCCATTCCGAAACGAGCTGCAGGACCTGGCTATCCACCGGTTGGGTAACCTGCTGCTTATACGCAGATACGGTTGGCTCACCCGCTTCCGTCCTCAGGATATGCGTCAGGCCCGGCACCAGATGCGACTCGAAATCGCTCCGCACCAAGCCGGCCATTTTTTCCAGGTCGGCCGGGTCCACCTGGATATCCTTGCTGCCGGCGATGGCCAGCACCGGCGCCTGGATCTTCGGGAAATCCTCAGCAGGTTGGTAGGCCATAAATTCCCTGAACCATTTGGCATTTAATTTGGCGATCCCCTGCACCCGGTACCAGTCCTTCCTGGAACGTTTGATCTTGTCCAATTGTTTCTGTTCGGCCTTGCGGATATCAATATGAAATAGATCAATGATCCATTTGTTTAACCCGTGCATGCCTTTCATCACCTGCACGGACTGCCACAACAAGACCTGCTCGCCGCTCTGGGCCGGGCCTGCCAGCAGGATGACGCCGGCCACCTGCGCGCCCGTAGCGGCCAGGCGTGTGGCGATCAATCCGCCTTCGCTGTGGCCCAGCAGGAAGAGCCGGTCCGGTTGGATCTCTTCGAGCGACCGGAGATATTCCAGAGCCGCGCCCGCATCCGCCACGTTGTCAAAAAAACCGCTCGCATAGAAATTGCCTGCGCTTGCGCCAACGCCACGCTTGTCATAGCGCAGCGTGGCAAAGCCTTGTCCGGACAGGGCAACGGCGATATCGTGGAAAGCGTTAATGGGGAGTTTTGCAGCGTTCTCGTTCCGGTCCACCTGGCCGGAGCCCGGGATCAACAATACCGCCGGGCATCTTCCGCCCGAATCGGGCAACCGCAAAGTGCCTGCCAGGCGCAGGGAGGCAGAAGTAAAAGTAATTTCGCGTTCAGTTGTCATTCCCAAGTCCCTTTCGCTTCACTTACAATAATAAGCTAAACTCACTCCATCCACACCACCCGGTCCTCATACGAAGGGCGTTCCACCGCCGGGGCTGCCAGGTCCGGATAGCCGATATAGACAAAACCGATGACTGACTGGTCAGGCTCGAAACCCAGGAATTTCTTGACTTCAGGGTCACGTGCGGACGGCCCGGTGCGCCACATCGACCCCAGCCTGGCGGCGTGCGCAGCCAGCAGCAGGTTCTCCACCGCCGCGGCGGCGGCGCAGATATTTTCGATCTCCAATACCTTCGGATCGGCGGGCTTGTCCACCCCCACTGCGACCACGAGCGGGGCGCGCAAAGGCTTGGCGCGTTCGATTTCCAGGCTCGCCTCGGGGGCATCCGGATTATGTTTCTGGAGGGACTGCGCCATGACCTCCCCCAGCGCCTGCCGGCTCTGGCCGGTCAGCACAGCGAAGCGCCAGGGCCGCACCCGGTAGTGGTTAGGCGCCTGCACTGCCGCGTGCAGCAAGCTCTCAATCAACACACGCGGCAGCGGGTCAGGCTTGACCTTGGCGACCGAGTGGCGGGTCAGGATGGCTTCCATTGCATCCATATCCTATCTCCTCACCAACGGATTGTACACTACTTCCAGAAGCGTTTGCCCAAAACGATGAAAACAATCCATACATAAAAAGCCGCGCCCTTCCGGGCGCGGCTCCTTCTTACTTCTTACTGATACCTTTTACTTTACTTGTCTTCCGCGATCTTCGTTCCGGCATGCTTCAGCGCAGAGTGCGCAGCCGCCAAGCGGGCGATCGGTACACGGAAAGGCGAGCAAGAAACGTAATTGTTGCCGATCATGTGGCACCACTCGATCGATTCGGGATCGCCACCGTGTTCACCGCAGATGCCCACTTCCAATTCAGGGCGGGTCTTGCGGCCATCATTTATGGCCATCTGCATCAACTTGCCCACGCCTTCGCGGTCCAGGGTCTGGAAGGGATTCTTCGGCAGGATGCCCTGGCTGACGTACGTGACCAGGAAGTTGCGCTCGGCATCGTCACGCGAGTAGCCGAAGGTCATCTGGGTCAGGTCATTGGTGCCGAAGGAGAAGAACTGGGCCAGTTTGGCCAGTTCACCGGCCGTCACGGCTGCGCGCGGGATCTCGATCATGGTCCCGAACTTGTAGGTGAAGTTCACCTTCTTCTCTTCCATGACGGCTTTACCGATCCGTTCGAGGCGCGGCTGGATCCATTCCAGTTCCTTGACGGTGCCGGTCAGCGGGATCATCACTTCCGGATGGACCTTGATTCCGCGCAGGCTGCAGTCAGCCGCGGCTTCGAAGATGGCGCGCACCTGCATTTCGACGATCTCGGGCATGTAGATGCTCAAGCGCACGCCGCGCAAGCCCATCATCGGGTTGGATTCATGCAGGCCCCGAATGGCGGCCAGCAGGTGTTCTTTCTCTTTAAGCCTTCGGTCTCACCCTTGACACGCATGGTGACAACTTCTTCGAACAGCTTCTCTTCATCCGGCATGAACTCGTGCAGCGGCGGGTCGATCAGGCGGATGATGACCGGGTAACCGTCCATCGCCTCGAACAGGCCGTCGAAGTCCTTGCGCTGGGTCGGGAGCAGCAGGTCGAGTTGCTTGGTGCGTTCTGCGCTGGTGTTGGCCAGGATCATCTTCTGGACGATGGGCAGACGCTCGGTCTCAAAGAACATGTGCTCGGTGCGGCACAGACCGATACCCTTGGCGCCATAGGAGCGGGCGCGCCGGGCATCCTTGGGATAGTCCGCATTCGCCCAGACCTGGACGCCCGGGGCCTTGCGGCCATCCGGCAGGGTGCGAATCGCCGGGGTAGCAGCGATCTCGTCGGCCCAATTCAACAGGGTCAGCAATTCGGTCTGCTCTTCGATCTTGGCTTCCACGGTCGGGATCTGGCCGACATACACCTTGCCAGTGGTGCCGTCCACGGAGATCCATTCACCTTCCTTGACCAGGATGCCTTCCGCTTCCATGACGCGCTTCTCGAGGTCAATTTTGATCGCCGAGGCGCCAACCACGCACGGGATGCCGAACTGGCGGGCAACCACGGAGGCATGGGAGGAGGCGCCGCCTTCGCTGGTGAGCACACCCTGCGAGGCGATCATGCCGTGCACATCATCAGGCTTGGTGAACGGGCGCACCATGATGACTTTTTGCTTTTCATTCTTGGCCATCTTCTCGGCTTTATCGGCATCGAAATAGGCCTGGCCGACGGCCGCGCCCGGTGAAGCATTCACGCCCTTGGCATAGAACCGGGCAGCCTTCAGGGCCTTATCGTCGAACTGCGGGTGGAGGAGCATATCCACGACTTCAGAAGAAACGCGCAATACGGCTTCTTCCTTCGAGATCAGCCCTTCATTTTTCATGTCAATGGCGATCTTGATCGTCGCCTTGGCAGTGCGCTTGGCGTTACGGGTCTGGAGCATCCACAGTTTGCCGCGCTCAATGGTGAACTCGACATCCTGCATATCCTTGTAGTGCTTTTCCAGCTTGCCAGTGATGTCCATGAATTGGTTGTACACGTCGGGCATGGTATTGACGAGGTCCGCGATCGGGTTGGTATTGCGGATGCCGGCCACCACATCTTCGCCCTGGGCGTTGAGCAGGTAATCGCCCATCATCTTCTTATCACCGGTGGACGGGTTGCGGGTGAAGGCCACGCCAGTGCCGGAGTCATCGCCCATGTTGCCGAAGACCATCGTCACAATGTTGACGGCAGTGCCAAGATCGTCCGAGATGGCGGTAGCCTTGCGGTAATCCACGGCCTTCTTGCCCATCCAGGATTCGAACACGGCCTTGGTGGCAAGTTCCATCTGCTTGAACACATCCTGGGGGAAATCCGCCTTGATATGCTCCTTGTAGACCTTCTTGAAGGTCGCGACCACGGCCTTCCAATCCTCGGCGGTCATTTCCGTGTCGAGCTTGTAGCCCTTGCTGGCTTTGTATTCACCCATCGGGTGCTCGAAAACCTCGTCGTCCAGGTTGAAGACAGTGGTACCGAACATTTCAACCAGGCGGCGGTAGGAATCCCATACAAAGCGGGGATTGCCGGTCAATTTGATCATGCCAGCCACAACCTCGTCATTCAAGCCGATGTTGAGGATGGTGTTCATCATACCAGGCATGGAGAATTTGGCGCCCGAACGGCAGGAAACCAACAGCGGATTGGTCGGGTCACCGAATTTCTTGCCGGCTTTTTTCTCGGTCACTTTGAGAGCCTCAAGCATCTGCTCCCACTGGCCTTCGGGGAAGTTACCAGTTTTGCGGAACTCGTTGCAGGCCTCGGTCGTGACAGTGAATCCGGGCGGGACCGGTACCCCGGCACGCGTCATGTCGGCCAGGCCGGCCCCTTTGCCGCCCAGTAGACCGCGTACGCCTTCCCATGAACCGGCGTACTTTTCCACATCGGCGACTTCATCGAACAAATAGACCCATTTCTTTGCCATCTTTATAAGCCTCCTTATACATGAAATATGATATCAGGTATTTTCCTGGTATTGGCTTGCCAGTCGGCAAGTTTACCACAAACTTCTGCCAAAGTCCGGGTAATTTTCCAAAAAAAGGATCTTCTCAAAAAGAAAGGGAAGATAGGGAGTACGCCCCACCACCCAAGGCTTTGAGATTAACCAAATACAAGCCAAGGCCCAATTTGTAAAGCGTTTGCAAAGGCGGGAGGTTCGCCTTGATGATAAGATACTCCATACTCAATGGAGACCTCTATAATGTATAAAGTTCTTATGATCGACGACGATCCGGCCATGACCGAACTCCTGACCCTGTTCTTGAGGACCCACGGGCTGGATGCTTATATGGCAAATTCCGGTGAAGATGGGCTCCGGTTAATGCGCAAGCTTTCCCCGGATGTCATTATCCTGGATTTAATGATGCCCGGCATGAACGGCTGGCAGGTTTGTACGGAAATTCGTTCGTTCAGCAATGTCCCCATCCTCATCCTCACTGCCCTCGACAACCCCGGTATGGTTGCCAGCACCCTGGACGCCGGGGCAGACGATTACCTGGTCAAGCCGGTTCCCAGCGGCGTGCTGATCGCCCACTTGAACACGCTCGCCCGCCGGGCCGTTACCGAAAAAAACAACCGCAAACCTGTGATAATCAACCCTGCACCGCTGACAATCTAACAACCTCCGATCTCCTCTCCTTGTTTCGGGAAAGCGCGGGCGCACAGCCCGCGTTTTCTCTGTCTGAGAATTGCCTTCAAGGTATAATCCGATGGAATTTAATCAGGCCGGCTGGGTCTCGAAAAAGCGCAGCCTAGAGATGAATAAGGCTGCCCGGAGTGTTTTTTCATGAAAGCTGCCAAATCTTTTGCAGAAAAATTATTCAGCTATCGTTGGTTCTATCCTTTGGTTCTCCTGGCAATTGGGGTCATTGCGTATGGATTGATGCTACCTCGCCTGGGTTTCTACTGGGATGATTGGGAAGCCGTTTATCTTAATCAACTCCATAATCCAGCGTTAAGTTTTTCATTTTTTAATGAACGACCATTTTCCACTCTGGCTTATCTAATTTTCTTTCCCCTGGTCAAGATGACGCCTCTGGCATGGCAAATCCTTGGTCTGCTGCTACGCTGGGCCGGGATATTATTTTTATACTTTACTTTTAATCTAATATGGCCTAAGCGTGTCTGGCAGAATTGTTGGATCGCGGCATTGCTGATCGTTTTTCCGGGATATCTTGTCCAACCTCTCCCAGCCACCTTTACACGGCACTATTTGACATTTTTGTTCTTTAGTGTTTCCTTGTTTTTGACCGTTCTGGCGCTTAAGGATCGCAAACATTTCTGGTTATGGATGCCTTTGTCGGTTTTTCTTGGCGTACTCCAAATGTTTATGATGGAATATTTCGTAGGGTTGGAAATCCTTCGTCCGGTGCTGATCTGGCTTATCCTCCAACAACAAGAAGAAAAGGAACGGGTTCTCCGGAAGACCTTGCTTTATTGGTTGCCTTTTATGATCGGTTTGGCGTTCTATGCTTGGTGGCGCTTCCTTTATCTCCCGAGTACGCTTCCGGCGGATCCCAACAGCCCTTCCTTGTTAAAAGCCCTTTTCAGGTCGCCAGTGGAGAGTGTGAAACAGTTAGTTCAATTTGGATTTAAAGATATTTGGTACCTTTTAGCCAGGGTGTGGTTTAGCCCATTTTCATCTGCCAACGTAAATTTCTACGCAAAAATCACTTGGATTTCCTTATTTCTGGGAGGCATTACCGCTCTATTATTCAGTCTTTATGTCAAAAGTAAGTATGAGAAAAAGGTTATAGAAAAACAGGAATTTATCCAACAAATTATCATCGGTGGCTTGGCTCTCGTCGGTGGGGCAATGCCTATCTGGGCCATGGATAAACAAATTTCAGCCAATATCCATTGGTTTGACCGCTTTACACTGGCCCCAATGCTAGGTGCGGTAATCCTGGTCGTCAGTATTATTGATTGGGTGTTTAGGACACGCGCCCAAAAGCAGTGGCTGTGTGCTATTCTTTTGGCTTCTTCCATATATATTCAAATTTATACCGATAATATATATGCCCACGATTGGGATCTCCAACGGAACCTGTATTGGCAGTTAGCCTGGCGGATTCCATCCTTAAAGCCTGGAACAATCATTATTGGAAGTGGCGCTTTTACGGATAAAAGCGCTGTCAGCGATGACTCATATGCAATCAATATACTCTTTTCCAAACCAGTGCAAGTACCCCTTCGTGATGCCTACAATAGCATCGAATTTATCAAACCGGATGATTTCCATCTCAATATCCCGGTTGTTTTGCCCTTCCGCGGAGGCAGTTTCCTGGGAAATACTTCCCAGGCAGTTGTAATGTACTTCGATCAATCAGGTGGCTGCGTTCGATTGCTTGACTCGGTTTATGCAGAGACTCCGAAGGGCACCCAAGATATCAATAACCTGGTTCCAATCTCAAACCTTAACTTAATCCTCCCGAGCAACTCTCCAACCTCTCCGAATCCGGATATCTTTGGGACAGAGCCATCCCATGGCTGGTGTTATTATTTTGAAAAGGCTGACCTGGCCCGCCAGATGGGTGATTGGCAGTCCGTACTCCAGTTCGGAGCGGAGGCTGAATCCGAAGGCTTGCAGCCATTGTTGGGACAGGAATACATTCCATTCATCGAAGCCAACGCCCTGACAGGGCATTGGTCGAAAGCCTTTGATCTCAGCCAGAAGGCTATTGCGCTTGACCCACAAATGGGAAATAACCTTTGTAATAATTGGAACCAATTCTCCACGATCAAACCAGGATCCAATCAGAATCCATATCTGGAAAAAGCACAAACCAGGTTTTGCACGGTAACCTCCCCGTAAAACATGCCTATTTGGGAATCGCCGAAGTGATGGGAGAAATAGGGGGTGTTCCCCCATAGCTTTCCCTATTTCCCGGCAACTCCCAATGAACCTTAAACATCCACCACGCGCTTTCTTTTTCAAACGCGGTAAAATTGGTAATAATTATAAGGAGAAATAATGACCTCAAAAGTGATCGTGATCACCGGCGCCAGCGCCGGCATCGGGGCCGCCACAGCAAAGATCCTGGGCGGGCGCGGCGATAAAGTTGTCCTGGCGGCCCGCCGTCTCACCGAGCTTGAACAGGTGGCCGGCCAGTGCGGGAAAGACGCCCTGCCCGTTGTGACGGATGTAACCCGCCGTGAGGATGTGGAACATCTGCGGGATGTGGCCTTGCGCGTCTTTGGCCAGGTGGATGTGTGGATCAATAACGCCGGGCGCGCCATCACCCGCCAGGTGCTCGACCTGACCGATGAAGATTTCGACCTGATGATGGCAATTAATACCAAATCCGCCCTGTATGGGATGCAGGCCATCCTGCCTCATTTTAAGGAACACGGCGCCGGCCACCTGATCAACATCTCTTCCGCGCTCGGGCGCATCCCCTTCGCCAGTTACCGCTCGGCCTACAGCGCCTCCAAGGCCGCCCTCAATAGTCTCACCGCCAACCTGCGCATGGACCTGCGCCGGGCCTATCCCAATATCCACGTCTCCGTGGTCATGCCACCCATGGTAAGCACGGACTTTGCCAGGAACGCTTTGTACGGCACGCCTCCGCCGCCTCCCGGCGGCTACCGCCCGGGCGCCGACGCCCAAACGCCCGAACAGACCGCGGCTGCCATCGTTGAATTGATCGACCATCCGCGCGCCGAGATCTATACCAATCCAGGCCAGGCGGAAATGGCCGCACGCTACTTCAGCGATGTGGCCGCCTTCGAAGAAAACATGGGCAGGTAGATATCAACCCGGAAAAGAAAAGACCATGAAAACAATCACGTTGGAAGAACACTACGTTAACCCGGAATTTATGCAAGGGCCCGGGCGGGAACTCGGGGAACTAGTCCGGAGAACCCAGGGGCCAGTTCCGCTGGGGCTGCTTAACGTCCACCTGGTGGAACAACTGGCGGACCTGGACGAACTCAGGATCGCAGACATGGACGCCGCCGGCATTGACGTGCAGGTCTTGTCGCTGAACTCCCCCGGCGTGGAGCAACTCGATCCCACCGCCGCAGGCACACTCGCCCGCCAGGCCAACGACTTCTTGGGGGCAGCCATCCAGCGCCATCCCGACCGTTTTGGCGGGTTTGCCGCCCTGCCAACCGCCACCCCGGAGATCGCCGCGGCAGAACTGGAACGCACGGTCCGGGATTACGGTTTCAAGGGCGCCGTGATCAACGGTCACGTACACGGGCGCTACCTGGATGACCCATTCTTCTGGCCCATCCTCGAGCGAGCCGAAGCCCTGCAGGTGCCGATCTACCTGCACCCCACGCCGCCTCCGCAGGCGGTCATCCAGGCCTCCTACACAGGGAATTTCTCTGCGCAGGTGACGGCCCAGTTGGCTGCCTCGGGTTGGGGCTGGCACATCGAGACGGCCGTGCATATCCTCCGTATCATCCTCAGTGGCGCCTTCGACCGCTACCCGAATCTGCAATTCATTATCGGTCACCTGGGCGAAGCGCTTCCGTTCATGCTGCCCCGGCTGGACCACAACCTGCCCAAGCAGCTCACCAAATTGGAGCGCCCGATCGGCGACTACCTGCGCGAGAATCTCTATTACACCTTTAGCGGTTTTAACTACACTCCCAATTTCCTCGACCTGCTCATGCAAGTGGGAGTTGACCGGATCATGTTCTCGGCGGATTATCCCTACGCATCCATGCAAGCCGCCCGGAATTTCCTGGAGCAGCTCCCGCTCAGCCCGGCCGACCGGGATCGCATCGCGCACACCAACGCCGAACGGCTCCTGCGTATGTGATTTGGAGGTACTCCATGCAAACCTGTTCCAAGTGTAATGCCATCTCTCCGGATGCCGCGTTGGCCTGCGTACACTGTCAGGCCGACCTGGCTGAATTTTCCGCCACGGCCGTGGCGCTCAAACGAATGCAGGAAAACCCACGCGTCCGCCTGATCCGCGTCACGGTTGCGGCTGATGCCTGTTCCTATTGCTATGAGCGCATGAATACCTATCCGAAAGACCAGGTCCCCCGCCTGCCTCACGCGGGTTGCTCCCAGGAAAACGGCTGCCGCTGTTTCTACGAGCCGGTTTTGGAAGATACTGCCGTCGTCGGAAAAGTGGCGGGATAGATACAGCCAAAAGCACACGAACCGGGTTCCTCAAAAGGAACCCGGTTTTGTATAACAGTTCTATCCAAGGCCAACCTCCTTACAACCTTTTCTCCCGTTCCCCGTAATTATTGATAAGCATCTATCCGAAAATTCGGCCTTTTAATAATTTTCTGATAGGTTCTAAGATTAGAATTGGAGGCTCATATGCGTCGAGGATATGGTCATTATTGGCATCGTGGAATGGGCTGGATGCGGCCCTGGCGGTGGGGATACCGGCGCCCGTGCTGTTGCCTATTCTTTGCCCTGCCGCTCATGCTGGTTCCCTTCCTGGGATTGGCATTCCTGCTGCTGCATTTTGCGGGAGTGGCGTAGGAAATAGCCTTTTTTTGAATTATCGAAGCAATCCAAAGGCTGCCTGGAGCGCTTCGGCCGTGGCCTGCGGCGCTTCCATCATCGGCATGTGCCCGGCTCCTTCGATTTCAACCAGATGCCCATGCTTCACGACTGCTTTGACACTGCGGGCGCGTTCCACCGGGATCAGCGCATCCGCCAACCCGTGCACGACCGCCATGGGAAAATCAAACCCGGAGAGCCGTGGCGTCGAGTTCTGGGCGCGCTGCCATGGCCCGTACCGCCCCCGCTAGTCCTTCCGGGCGCTGGCGCAGGATCAATTCCTTCAGCCAAATTTGCAGTTCAGGTTTGGCGGTCAGCTTGCCAGACATGCTTTCGGCAACTGCTTTCACGCCGTGGGCCAGGATATCTTCCGCTTCCAGGAAACGGGCCGCTTTCCGCTCGGCCGTATCCGCCAGGGCCTGGGAGGCCACCAACCCCAGCCCAAGCATTCTTGTCTTTTGGCTATACGCAAACTCCAACGCCACATATCCACCCATCGAATGGCCCACCACCGCGGCTTTCTGGATGCCCAAATGGTCCAGCATGCCGGCCAGGTCCGCGGCATAATCAGCCATGGAGCAATCCGCTCCCGCCGAGTTTGACTCGCCAAAGCCGCGCAAGTCCGGTTGGATCAGATCGAAACCCTTTTCCAGCCAGGGCACGAGCGGCTCCCAAATGCTGTGATCGAGCGGATAGCCATGCAACAGCACCAGCGGCGTGCCCTGCCCGCTGCGTTCGTAAGCGATGGAAATCCCATTAACTATTGTTCTTAACATTTCCAATTCACCTTCACTTTCTGCTTACTGCCCAGTTTGGTGAAATACTGAACGAAACCATTCTCGCAACCGAAATCGTAGATACGGCGGGTCACATCCACATCCACCTTGCAGTAGGCCGCCAGCTTTTCCAGTTCGCCGGCGCGCCACCATTCCACCGCCTGCACGCCGCTGGCGGACTTGCTATCCCCCAGGGTGGCGCGGGCCACCGCGTCCAGGCTGACCCGGAAACTAAGCGTATGAAAAAGGTCATCCAGGATATCCAGCGTGGGCAGGAACTGCAGTCGTTCGTTCGGGGCGTACGGGCGCAACACTTCGTAATCGAAGCTCTTGATATTGAACCCAACCACCCGCCAGGCGGATTTCAACTCAGCGATCAACGCCGGCACATCCTTTTCCCAATAAACCGCAAAATCGTTCCTGGCCGAGCTCCAGGTTACCCCGCAGGACATCTTCAGTGCGGCAATATTGCCTCTTCCGCCCACATCTTCAAACAGGTTCTGGGTTTCTAGATCGAAGACGACGATATTCATAAAGACTCCTTTTGATCTGCCGGTGGAAAGTAGGCCGTAATGCGTAAAGCGTAAAAAACGTTTTACGTTTTGTGTCTTTCCTCTTCCATCCGCCGGCGCGCCAGATCCAACGCAGCTTCCCGGGTGGAGACTTCCCCAATCGCCTGGGCCTCGCGGATGGCTTCCAGCAATTCGCCAACCTTTTTACCCGGCCGCAACGACAGTTCTTGCATCAGGTCGTTCCCGTCCACCAGCGCCGGCGGGCTGACCTGCTCTTCTTTTTTTTCATACCAGGCTTCAAGCAGGGTACGTACGATCTCCAGCGCGGCATTCCAGGTCTCCTGCAGCAGGGTCTGCTCGTAAGTGGCCCGCAGGTCCGCCAGTGTCAACAGGCATATATCCACGCCCGCCGGACCGGTCTCGCGAAAAAAGCGGTAAATCGCGCGGCGTGAAGGCGGCTGGCCCTCCCGCACCCGCCGGTTGGTATGGAAATGGATGCGCATGTGGTTCCTGACGATCGTCTCCAAGCGTACGACTTCGTCATTGCCAAGTGCCAGCGCGCGCGCGCGTGCCTCCAGGATTTCAGCCCCCTGCTGGTCGTGCCCCCAAAAGTGGTATTGCCCGGTTTCATCCGCTTTTTTCGCTTGTGGTTTGGCAACATCGTGGTAGAGCGCCGCCAGGAAAAGCAGGCTGCGCAACGAACGGTCGGCTGTGACCGGCGCCGCCAGGGCCGCGCTGATGGGCTGGCGGTAACGCCCGATCTGCAGCACCAGCAAGCCGTTCAGCAGGTCCGCCGCGCTCTCCGGCTGGTAGTCTGGCGCCAGGGCGGCCAGTATCCTTTCCAGGTGGCCGATCACCGCCAGGGTATGCTCCCAGACATCGTGGACGTGAGGCGGTGTTTGTTCCACACCCTTCAGGGCGCTCAGCTCCGGCAGGAATACTCGCAGGGCGCCCAGCAGGTCGAGGGCGCGCAGGCAGGCCGCCGGCCGGCGGCCATCCAGGATGCGAAAAAGCTCATCCCGCATCCGTTCCGGCGAAATTCTCTCCAGCGATCCGGCGGCGGCTTGCATGGCCGCGCGCGTTTCCGGCAGGATGTGGAAATCGAAGTTGGCCGCCAACCGCACCCCGCGCAGGACGCGCACCGGGTCATCGATGAAAGCAGACGGGGAACAGGCCCGCAGGCATTTCTCCTTCAAATCCATCGCCCCGCCCAGCGGATCGTGCAGACTGTTGTCACGCAGATCCAGGGCGATCGCATTGAGGGTAAAATCGCGCCCGTTCAGATCAGATTCCAGATCCAAGCCGCGGTAGGCCGCGAAATCCATCACCATGCGCTTCCCATCCGCGCCGGTCACGATGACGCGCCCGGTATCGCGATCGGCATCCAACGGGTAGAAGTCAGCTTTCAGGCTATCCGCAACCTGCCGGGCAGTCTTTATGGCATTCCGCTCCAGGGCAAAATCCAGGTCGTGCACACGCCGGCCCAGCAGGGCATCCCGCACGGCCCCACCCACCAGGTAAACGGTCAGGCCGTCCGGTAAAATGGTGCGGACGGATTCCAAAAGCGGTGGAAAAATCAACGGATAAGGGGTCGGCATAAAAAGCACTTCGGGTGTTTCTTTGAAACGGGATTGGGCGGCCCGCCGGGCCTGCCCGGGCGTGCCGCCCTGGGCTACCACCCTGCCGCGCAGGCGCGCCACCCAGCGGCCGGCGTACGGATTCTGGTCCTCTCCCACCATACGCCTCTCTGGCAGGCCTACGCTCCCGGCTTGTATTTCTTCATATCGGCCGAGGCAATAAAGCGCAGGTGGCGGTAGCGTTCGTCAATGTCGATCCCGTAACCGAACACGTATTTATCGGGCACATCGAAACCAACGTAATCCACCTCCACCGGCACCTCCCGCCGGTATTTCTTGTCGAGCAGCACGCAGACTTTCAAACTCTTTGGCTCACGCGTCCGCAGCATTTGCAGCACATGCGCCAGGGTGCGCCCGCTGTCAACGATATCTTCCACCAGCAGGACATTCAGGCCTTCGATGTTGGTCATCAGGTCGAGGTTGACGCGCACATTACCGCTGGAGGCATAATGCCCCACGCCATAAGATGAAAGCGACATGCAGTCCAGGCTATGCGGGATGGTCAGGAAACGCGTCAGGTCGGCCGTAAAGGTGATCCCGCCGCGCAACAGGCAGACGATCAACAGTTCTTCGCCGGCATAATCGCGGCTGATTTGGGCGCCCAGTTCGGAAACGCGCTTCGCAATGGCCTGTTCGTCCACCAATACTTCATCCATAAATTCACGATAATCCTGCATGGGTTCTCCTATTAAACAGGCGGCTTGTATTTTTCCAGGTCCACCACCGCAATAAAGGGCAAATTGCGATAGTACTCGTCCAGGTCAAGCCCGTACCCAAAAACAAACTTGTTCGGGATGCTGAAGCCGCGATAGTGGATCGGGACGGATATTTCCCGCCGCTCTTCCTTATCCAGCAGGGCGCAGATTTTCAGGCTTTTCGGGCGGCGCGTCTGGAGCATTTCGAGCACATGGAAGAGGGTGTACCCGCTGTCCACGATATCTTCCACCAGCAGCACATTTTTGTTCTCGATGTTGGTTTGCAGGTCCAAACTCATGCGGATGTTGCCGGTTGAAGAGCGCGCCCCCGCCCCGTAGGAGGTTAGCGCCATGCAGTCCAGGGCGTGCGGGACGGTGATATGCCGCATCAGGTCCACCATGAAAACGATCCCACCCCGCAGGATACAGATGAGCAGCAGATCCTCGCCGGAGTAATCGTGGCTGATCTGGGCGCCCAACTCCTTTACCCGGCCCTGGAGGGTTTTTTCATCTATCAAAATCTCGGCAATGATGTCATGGTAATCCTGCATGCTTGCTCCTGACTGGCACCCGTACCCGCGCTAACGCGGGACTTCGCCCCGCTAGCGCGGGACTTCGTGATGCGCCCGGCAACGCGCCTCATACATCTCCGCCGCGCCGACGATCACCACCGGGTCGTGGTAGCGGGCCGGTTTTCCATTCACCAGCCGCTGGGTGCGCGCGGCCGGTTCCCCACAGACCATGCAAATCGCCTGGAGCTTGTCCACGCGCTCGGCGCGCGCCATCAGTTCCGGCATCGGGCCGAACGGTTCGCCGCGGAAATCCGTATCCAATCCGGCCACCAGGACGCGGATATTCTTACCCGCCAATTCGTCGACCACCTGGATGATCTCATCGTCAAAGAACTGCGCCTCGTCAATGGCCACTACGGTGGCTTCCTGATCCAGCCGGGCACGGATCTCGGCTGCCTTCTCGATCGGGATGGCTGCAAAGTCGCTCCCGGCGTGGGAGGTGACTTTTTCGACGGCGTAGCGCATGTCAATGGCCGGCTTGAAAACCTGCACATGCTGGCGCGCGATCGTCGCCCGTCGCAAGCGGCGGATGAGCTCGTCCGTTTTACCGCTGAACATCGAACCGCAGATAACTTCAACCGTACCGGGCATATGGGGTGTCATGGTCTCCTCATGATAACATAAACAATTCCATAAACAAACAGGCAGATGCGCCATCCATCTGCCTGTTAAGTTTACCTGATTATCGCCTTTCGGCAAGCCCTATGCGGCAGCAGTTTCCACCACTTCGGGGAGTGTATAGCCAAGAGAACGTAATTTCTTCTTTATGTCTATCAGCGACTTGCGGCCAAACCCTTCGATGGAAAGAACGGCCGCCTCGCCTTCGCCCAGTTTTGCCAGGAACTGGCCCACTTCCTGGATGCCGGCTCTGTCCAATGCAGCCGTGGCGCGAACGCCCAGTTCCAGGTCTGCAATGGGACGCTTCGGGGAAACCTTCGCTTCTGCACGAGATTTCTTCTCGTCCACATAGGACTGGCGCACCTGCAGCTTCTTATAGAAGCGGTCCACCTGGCCTTCGATATCGATCATGCGGGCGCTCTCGCCGGAGAAGAACGGATGGCACTTCGAGCAGATTTCGACGCGGATTTCCTTCTTGGTCGAACCGGTTGTCCAGGTGTTGCCACAGGAAGCGCAGGTCACCTTGGCATCCGGGTAGTATGTCGGATGAATACCCTGTTTCATTATCTCAAGATCCTTTCGCCGGTTATTTCTCAGCCGGCATTACGGCAGCCGGTATTACGTCGGCCGGCATTACATTAACACGCTTGCGGCCCTTGATGACATCGTAAACCACGACGCCTTCGATGGTCGCAAAGATGGTATCGTCCTTGCCAACGTCCACATTCATGCCCGGCTTGATGCGTGTGCCGCGCTGGCGGATAAGGATATTACCGGAAAGAACATGCTCGCCGGCGTACTTTTTCACGCCCAGGCGCTGGGCATTCGAGTCTCTTCCATTGCGGCTGGAGCCGCCACCTTTCTTGTGTGCCATGACAACCTCACTTTCCTACTTCTCTTCGGCCGGTTTTTTCGGCGCCGTCTTCCTGGCAGCCGGTTTCTTTTCTTCTGTCTTGGCCGGAGCGGCCTTTGCCTTTGCGACGGGTTTCTTTTCTTCCGTCTTGGCCGGAGCGGCCTTCGCCTTTGTGGCGGGTTTCTTTTCAGCCTTGGCTGGAGCAGCCTTTGCCGGAGCTTTCGCAGCCGGCTTCTTTTCCTGCACGCTGGCTTTTTCGACCTTGACGGGTTTTTCAGCCGGCACCTGTGCGGCTTCCGCCTTGGCATTGACGACCTTCTCAGGCTTCTTGACAGGTTCCCGCTTCACCAGTTCGGAACCGCCGATCTGCTCAACCAGCAAACGGGTATAGTTCTGGCGGTGGCCGGTCTTAACGCGAATACGCTTCTTCGGGCTATAGTTGAAGATGGTGACTTTATCGCCCTTGAAGTGTTCGAGAACCGTCGTCCATACCGGGATGTCCTTGACAAGTGGTGTGCCGACGGTGATATTCTCCCCATCCGCCAGCAGCAGGATCTGTTCCAGTTTGACGTTCACGCCGGGTTCGACCGGCAGGCGGTCCACTTCGAGGGTGCCGCCTTCGACGGCGCGATACTGCTTGCCGCCGCTTTCCACAATGGCATACTTCATATATCACTCCTGGTCTTCGCTTCACCGCCATCCCTGCGGTACGGGCCGGAACCCTGGGCATAGTGCTGCCCTTGGGTCGGCCCCTACGCCAGGACACGGGGAAGCCGGGATAAAAACAAACAGATGCCCCAGCAACCTGCCGGGGCAGAGGCGGGCAATATTATACATGCGACCCGCAGGCATGTCAACGTTTTGAACGGAACCGTTTCCTCGCCCGCGCCATCATCTTCTCGATCCAGCCTGCCAGCGGCTCGGGCGGCAAATACGGCACCAGCGGCCACGGCGCAAGCGCGCGCCTGGTCAAAACTTGATTGGCTGCCTTGATCCCGGTGGCGCAGGCGCGCTCCAGGAAGAAGGCCGGCAGAGGGTCCCGCACCCAGTCCCCGGCGCAGAACAGGCCCGGCCAGCGGGTGCAGATCCCGGGATGGCTTTCCTTCGACCCGAGCGAGGGCAGGGTATGCACGGCCGCGTTCCGCTGGAGATGTTGAAAGATCAAATGGCCGCGCATGCCCGGGTAAGCCCGGTAGAAATCCGTGATCGTCTCGGTAAGCAGCACTACATCCGGCTGTTCGAGTTTTTCGGGCGGCCCGTAAATGTGCATCTCGATGGCGCTCCCGCCTGTGGCCTTGCTCCAGGCGCGATAGGGCGCGTACATCCGCTCCAGCCAGAAGAAGTTATGCATCACAAAATTGCCGGTGAACATCCCGCCCTCTGCGCCCGGTTTCGGCCGGCGGTCGAACCACAGGCGCACTACAGCATTCGCCAGGCTGCGCGGGAAATACAGCCCCTGTTCCCCGAAACTGTTTTTGAAAATGGAGCCGGCGGCGGCCGCGTCCACCGCCAGGATCACATCCGGGGCATCGAACGATTCTTTCCCGCACCAGGCGGTCCATATCCCATTCAGGGTGGTAAGCCGGTCAACGCGCGTTCCCATCTGGATCTGGCCTCCGAGCGCTTCCACGCGCTTTGCCAGCGGCTCCGCCAGCGCGCTCCCGCCATCCCCCGGCAGGTATGAGAAAGCCCAGGCATCCCGGCGCAAGACCGTATAGAAGCGCAGAAAAGCCCGGAACCCGGATAAGGGGATCTCGTCCGGGTGGGTAGGCAGCCCGTTGCGGGCCAGCCCGGTGAAAAAAGCCCGCAAGGAGGGCGACCACTTGCCGATCGAGTCTCCCAACGTTTGGCCCTCCAGCGGTTCCTCCTCGCCGAAGGGGTCCATGCCGACCGCCATGAAAAGTACCGACAAGATGTTGAACATGCGCGCCATATCGCGCAGGTCGAATATCAAAAGGACGTCCGCCCGCAGGAACATTTGAAAATAATGGAACGGCGCCGGGAAGAGGCTGTGACGGATGGCATTCCCGACCGCGGCCGAGCGCACCCCGACCGGGTCGCGGTAGAACCAGCGCTCTTCCTGCGCGGGTACCAGGACCGGGCGCAGCGCGTGACGCGCCAGCATGGCCTGCAGGTTGCGGTAAGGCGACCAGATGCCGTGCACGCCGTGCTCCAGCCGGAACTTCCACCCATTGACTTCCACTTCCCCGGCCCCGGCCAGTCTCCCGCCCACAAAACTCGGATCGGCCTCGAGCAGGACTGGTTTCAACCCTCGCTCGGCCAGATGCAGCGCCGCCGTCAGTCCGGCGATCCCGCCGCCGATGACAAGCGTGTCATGGCTGCGCTCCCCTGCGTTACCACTCTGCGGGGTTGCTCCGGCGTGGACTTCTTTCAAGGACCTCTGATCGCTATCCGGGCGCATAGGTCAACAGATTCCCCCTCCGCACGGCCGGATAGCGCAGCCACTCCCAGGCCAGCCAAAGCGGATATGCCTGCATCAGCGACGGCTCGGTGTAACACTGTTGGAAGCAACTGGAACAGGTGCGCGGCGGCTGGCCGTAGGCGGCGTAGGCGGTCTGCCAGGCCTCGGCCCAGGTGCGCACATGCAGCAAATTCACCGGCCGTCCACCCTGGCCGTTGTCCGCCTTTTCGAACGGGCGGCAGGGGTAGACCAGGTCACCGTTGGGCAGGATGCGGGGGATGAGGCTGGGGTGGCAATCGTACGGGCTGAAATCGCGCATGGTCCGCAGATACAGGCCGCTCGCCAGGACCGGCCCACCGGCGCGTTTAAGCTCCAATAGTTCCTGGAGGAAGGCTTTATATTCCGGTGACACCATCAACGCATAACGCGGCCAGTTATTGTACGACTGAGGCGAGAAAGAGATCAGCAGGGGTGGGCGGCCTTTGCCCTTTAGACCCCGGCAAAAGTCGAGCAGGGCCTCGGCGGTCGGCAGGGTCTCCGGGGTGAGCACGGCGTTGATAACCATCTGGTAGCCGAACCTGGCCTGTTCCTGCGCATAATGGCGCACATTTTCAATGATGGTCCCGGCGGAAGCCGGTGTTATGCCGATGGTCTGCGACCAGGCCGAAGCGTCGGTCGAGTCGAGGCTGATGATCAGCCGGTCGACCGCCGAAAGCGCCGCCTCATGCTTCGGGAGCAGCCAGCCGTTGGAGATGAGGGTCAACTCCCGGAACTTCAGTTCCTCTTTGGCGCGCAACACGATCTCATCAATATCGGGATGGGTAAGCGTTTCACCCCCAGTCAGCATGAGCGCATCCACCCCTGTCCGGATGACGCCCATGATTTTCATGGCCTGCTCGAGCGGGGGCGGTGTAAAATTCCCGCTGTTGCGGCGCGCGCCGAAATCTTCGCAATAGGAACAGTTCAGGTTGCATTGGCCGGTAACGTAAAAGACGGCCGCCTGTGGGTGCAGATGGCGGTCATTCCGGGCGAGCTTGAGCAGGTTGTGCAGGTAGGCGAACAATCCCGTAATATCTTTCTTCTCGATCCATTTATGGTACTTAACAATAATAGAGCGAGTATAAAACAGTTTCCGCTTTTGTTGTAGCCGCGTTTACGTATGAATAAAATGGAAACATCCCAATATAAGGGGGAGCGGGGGTGTGCGGGCGGCTCCGCCGCCGGCACACCCCCTATCTTCGTCTTCTTATTTTGAGAAGATAAAATAAATATGTAGATACCCGGTTATTGCGCGTGAAAAAAAGGCGGTTGGCTGCCCCAAATTGGTTCTTAAGGATGTACAATTATTTCATATGCTCACCATTACAAACTGAAGTCGTTCGGGATCCCGGTTCTGTTCCCAGGGAGATTCGCAATGCCACGAAAAAAGAAACATGCAGACGACGTTACTAGGCGCAAACAGGCGGAAAAGAGATTGCGCGAAAGCGAAGAGAAATATCAACTACTGGTGGAAGCCTCCCCCTATGCGATCGTTCAATCCAACCTGGACGGCCAGATCAGCATGTGTAATGCCCAGGCCGCCCGCATGCACGGATACGGATCCCCTCAGGAACTGATCGGCCAAAGTGTGTTCGCGCTGTTCCCGCCGGATGAACTGGAACGCGCCAGAATAAATATGCAAAAAACACTGGAAGATGGGATCGTCAGAAACGTGGAGTACTACCTGGTAAAAAAGGATGGTGTCCGATTTCCGGCTGAACTCAGCGCGGCGGTGATCCCGGACGCGGCCGGCCAGCCCGCCGCCTTCATGGCGCTGACAAACGATATTACCGCGCGCAAGCAGGCCGAAGATGCGCTGCGCAAGAGTGAAGTCAAGTTTCGGGCAGTGGTCGAAAATAGCAGCAATGGCATTGTTTTTCTGGATGCCGGGCGAAAGATAACATATGCGAGTCCGGTGACCGTACAATTTCTCGGATTTACACCGGAGGAACTTGGCGGGTATGCCGGCGTCCATCCTGAAGACCAAGAACTCGTTGCGCAAAAGTTCACGGAACTTTTATTGACACCGGGTAAAACCACGCTGGCCGAATACCGGCTCCGGCGCAAGGATGGTTCCTATGGATGGATTGAAACAACCGCAGTCAATTTGTTGGACAACCCGGATGTACAGGCTATCGTCTTAAGCGAGCGCGACATCGCCGAGCGCAAGCAGGCTGAAGATAAGTTGAAGGAATATTCCGACCATCTTGCAGAAATGGTAGCTGAACGCACGCGAGAGTTGCAGGAGGCTCAGGAGAAACTGGTCCGCCAGGAGAAGCTGGCCTTGCTGGGTCAACTGGCCGGCGGGGTGGGTCACGAACTGCGCAACCCGCTGGGCGTCATCAACAACGCCGTTTATTACCTGAAACTGGTCCAGCCGGGGGCGGACGAAAAGGTCAAGCATTACCACGCCATGATCGAACAGGAGGTGCATAACGCCTCCCGGATCATCGGCGACCTGCTGGATTTTGCACGCGTCATCTCTTCCAACCCGCAGGCGCTCTCCGTCCCCGATCTGGTGCAGCGCAGCCTGAGGCGCTTCCCGGTACCCGCAACGCTGCAGGTGGCCCTTGATATTCCCGCAGACCTCCCACAGGTTTACGCCGACCCGCTCCACATGGAACAGGTGCTCGGCAACCTGGTCACGAACGCCTGCCAGGCCATGCCGAAAGGCGGCACGTTGGCGATCCGCGCACAACCGGCGGCGTTCAGCGCCGGGCATCCGGCCATCCGCATCCAGGTGGAAGATACCGGCACCGGCATCACCCCGGAGAATATGCAGAAACTCTTCGAGCCGCTCTTCACCACCAAGACCAACGGCATTGGGCTGGGGCTGGCCGTCAGCAAGAAACTGGTTGAGGCCAACGCCGGGCGGATCGAAGCGGAAAGCCAACCCGGCCGGGGTTCCATGTTCACACTGGTGCTGCCGGTTGACCCCGCTGCCAGCCAGGGCTTACCCGTGAACGCTCTCCCCAGGGAAACGGCATGAACTTGCTCGACATGCGCACCATTTTAACCGGCTACAGCATCAGCAGCCTCATCAGCGTGGCCGTCATGGTGTTCCTGTGGGCGCAGAACCGGCGGCGTTCCCCTGGGTTGATCTTCTGGCTGGCGGATTTCATCATGCAGTTCATCGGGCTGTTGTTGATCGCCCTGCGCGGCCATATGCCGGATTTCTTCAGCGTGGTGCTCTCGAATACCCTGATCGTCGGGGGGACACTGCTCCTTTTGATCGGCCTGGAACGCTATACCGGTAAAACCGGTCCGCATCGGTTCAACTACATCTTCATGGCCGCATTTTGCCTGGCCCAAATGGTTTTTCTTTATGTACAGGACAACCTGCCCGCCCGTTCCATCAATATTTCCATCGGGATACTGGTGATGTGTGCCCAATGCGCCTGGCTCCTGCTGCGCCGGGTTGGCCCGGATTGGCGACCCGGCACGCGCGCGGCGGGCATTGTTTTTGTGCTCTTCAGCCTGGTAAGCCTGGCCCGCATCGGCGCGGCCCTGGTGGCGCCGCCGGGAAACGATCTATTCCAATCCGGCCCGTATGACAACCTGGGGGTCCTGACCTACCAGATGCTCTATCTCTGCCTGACCTTTGCACTGGTTCTGATGGTCAGCCGCCGGCTGCTCACGGCCCTGGAAAACGATATTTCGGAAAGGAAACTGGCAGAGGCGGCCCTTCAGGCCAGCGAAGAAAAATTCTCGATCGCATTTCACAATTCCCCCGATGCGATCTTGATCAGTTCCCTGCAGGATGGAAAGACCATTGACGCCAATGAGAGTTTCTTTCGCCTGACAGGCTTTGACAGAACAGAAAGCCTGGGCAGGTCGGCCATGGACCCGGATCTTTGGGGCAACCTCGACCAGCGCAACGCATTCGTGAAGGCCCTGAAGCAGCAGCGCCGGGTAATGAATTTCGAAGCCGACTTCCGCAATAAATCGGGCCAGGGGTTCAGCGGGGCGATCTCAGCGGAACTTATTCAATTACAGGGCCAGGCTTGCGTTTTGAGCGTCATCCAGGATATTACCGAGCGCAAGCAGGCAGAGGCAGAGCAAAAATATATCAGCATCCACGATGGATTGACCAGGCTGTATAATCGTGGCTTTTTTATCGCAGAGATGGAACGGCTCGAACTTGGACGGAATTTTCCTGTCAGTATCATCATGGCAGACGTGGACCACCTCAAAAGTACCAATGACCGGTATGGGCATGCTGCCGGCGACATCCTGCTTCATCGCGTTGCCCAGGTGCTGGGCGCAGCCTTCCGTGTGGAAGATGTGGTCGCGCGCATCGGCGGGGATGAGTTTGCCGTGCTCCTACCTGATACCAATGCAGCCACCGCGGAGGTCTCCATCCAGCGGGTCCGCCAGATGATCCGGGAGAACAATGCCGCTTCCGGCGGGGCGGCGTTGAACCTATCGCTCGGCGTAAGTACTGCCGGCACCCCCGGCCCCCTTTCTGTGGTTCTTAAAGAAGCCGATGCAGCCATGTACCGTGAAAAACGGGCCAAAGATGTCCCCCCAAGCCTGGCCGGTCACTGACCAATGACATCCCCCTTCTCCATCCTTATCGTTGACGATAACCCCTCCATCGCCAGCACCCTGGAGGATATTCTGGAAGTTAAGGGTTTCGAAGTGCTGACGGCCAATTCCGGGGCGGAAGCGCTGGAGATCCTCAGAGCGCATCCGGTCAACATCCTGTTGACGGATGTCAAAATGCCGGATATGGATGGGTTGGCGCTCTACCGGGAAGCCCGCCAGATCCAGCCCGCCCCCTACACCATTTTCATGACGGCCTACGCAGCCGATGACCTGATCCGGCAGGGGTTGGAGGAGGGGATCAAAACCGTGCTGACCAAGCCACTGGATATCGAATTCCTGCTGCTGCTGTTCTTTGCCATCCAAAGGCTTCATCCCCAGGCAGGTTGATATGCATTTGTAGTGGGATGGTATTATAATAAATAATATCATAAAAATCTAAAATAACTTCCAAGAGGAATAAACTATGGGCACATCCGCTGAACTTGGCTCGATTTCCGGCTACCTGGCCAGCCCTTCCGGCGCAGGCCCCTGGCCGGGGCTGATCGTCATCCAGGAATGGTGGGGGCTTGACGCGCAGACCCGCTCCATCGCCGACCGCTTCGCCGCCCTCGGCTACCTGGCTTTCGCCCCCGACCTGTACCACGGCGAACAGGCCAAGCTCGGCGACAACCAGAAAGCCGCTGCGCTCGTGCAGAAATACGCCCCCGGCGCGCCTTCCGACCTGGAAAAGGTTTACGATGCCTTCAAGCAGCAGCCCGGCTGCACCGGCAAGGTCGGCAGCGTGGGATTCTGCTTCGGCGGGCGCATGTCGCTGGCGCTCGGCATCACCCGTCCCCTGGATGCCATCTGCACCTTCTACGGCGGCGGGATGCAGCAGCTCTTCGACCAGCTCGGCAGTCTCAAAAGCCCCGTGCTGGGCTTGTTCGGCGACAAAGACGTCTCCATTCCGGTCGGAACCGTCGAGCAGTTCGACCAGTTGCTCGGCCGGATCGGCGTGCATCATGAAGTCATCGTCTACCCCGACTCCGGTCACGCCTTCTTCCGCGACAGCGATCCGGACGTATACAAACCCGCCGCCGCCCAGGATGCCTGGGTGCGCGTGACGAAGTTCTTCGCGAGCAACCTCAGGTAGCCATCACCCTGCTTACCCCTTACTTCTTTTTACTTGTAACTCGTCGTCATACCAACGGGAGGAATAATCCATCAAGTTATTAATATTATGGCTTGTCCGGAACCGATCGTCACGCCGTTCGGGTTGACGTAGAAGCGCGCATGGTATTCGCCCTCGGAGAGCGGCGAATTGTCCTCCACGTAGGTATCCTGGCCACTGACGGTGACTGCCAGGCCATAAACACCCCAGTAGGCGGCTGCCGTGCTCACGGACAGGTTCTGGGTGTCAGGGGCCAGGCTGCTGCTCTCGAAACCATCCGTGAAGATCGAGTCCGCCTGCCCGTTCTTTTCGATGTAATTGG
>CAWIOV010000005.1:0-77723 GCA_963837875.1 uncultured Chloroflexia bacterium | reverse complement strand
GTGCCCCCATGGAGATTCGAACTCCAGTTTTAGCCTTGAAAGGGCCACGTCCTAACCGCTAGACAATGGGGGCATGCTTGGCGTGCTTAAGTCCGCACTTAAGCGGACGGATTTTACCATCCCCCCCCAGGCTGGTCAAGCCAATTCATAAAGCTTCTTTTTTCTCCGAGACCAAGCCGAGCAAGTCCACCTGCTTGCGATTAAAGAGGATCGCCGGGCTTTCGATGTGCAACTGCGGGATGAGGATGGCGGTCAGCGTGGCATCATAGAGCGGGACGAAGTCACGCACACCTTCCACCATGATGGTGGCAAAGTCGAACCGGCCGGTCCACTCCAGCTTGCCCTCCAGCTCGTAGACCTGGGTGGTAACGCGAATGGAATACTCGACAAGATTCTGGTAGCCGCCGCGCGCCAGGGCCTGCGGCCCCACATCCTCATGCCGGGTGAGGCAGATGGCAAAAACGTTGCTTTTGACCAAGTCAATCATTTTGTATTCCCCAACCAGTTTGGTCGGCATGTGAATGCGGGCCAGTTTGGCATCCAGTACTTCCATGAAAGATGTGGTCGGATCATTCATTAAACCCACCACGCCCGTATTGGGTACCATCAGCTTGCCTACCACGCGATAACTCAGAGTGAGAAAATCAGCGGAAAGCATGCGATGCGTAACATTTGGTTCAGGCATCTCTTTTATATTCCTATAGGAAACCAGTTTTATTCCGGGGATGGACGCGTTCCATCCTGTTTTTTCAGTGGCGGGCGCGGGCGTCGTTTGGCTGCGGAGGCTTTGCCCGTCTCCGGGTTGAGAATGGTGACCAACCAGGATATAGCGCGCGAATCATATTCGCGCCGCCCACACATATCACACACCCAGGCCGGGAAATTGGGTACTGTGACAAGTTCTTCATCGAGCCAAGTGAAGTAGGTTATATGTTGCAGGTGCATCACCCCGGCCTGGCATTCACTACACTGGAAGGATTCTTCAGGGTCGTCGGTCATTGTGTTACTCCCAAGGCTTCATTCAGGATGGCAATGCCCGCACTTGCCCCAATGCGGTTCGCACCGGCGGAAATCATCGCCAGGGCATCTTGGTACGTGCGAATTCCCCCGGCAGCTTTTACACCCGTTCCGGGTCCGACCACACGGCGCATCAGGGCCACATCATCCACTGTGGCTCCGCCGGGGCCAAACCCGGTGGAGGTCTTTACAAAGTCCGCTTCCGTTGCCTGCGCGAGCAGGCAAGCCAGGATCTTCTCGCGGCGGGTAAGCAAGGCAGTCTCAATAATGACTTTTACCTTGGCCCCTTGCTCATGGACTTCCTGGGTTACGGAAAGGATATCATTCAGCACCAACCCGTAAGATTCGCTCTTGAGCGCACCCAGGTTGATGACCATATCCACTTCGACCGCCCCATTCTCCATCACACGGCGCGCCTCATGGGCTTTATCTTCCGGTAAAGTGGCGCCCAGCGGGAAAGCAATGACCGCGCACACGCCCACCCCCGAATCTTTGAGCAGGCCGCGCGCCAGCGGCACATAGGCCGGGTTCACACAAACGGAAGCAAAATGGACCTGCCGGGCCTCTTCACACAACTTTTTGACCTGGGCGGCAGTCGCTTCGGGTTTGAGCAGGGTATGGTCAATCCAAGCAGTGATCTCAGCGCCCTGCGGTGGGATCAGCGCAGGCGGAGCAGCCGGAAGTTCCTGCTCGTAAGCATTTGCCAGTTCAAGAATTTGCTTCAACGATTGCATGGATGCGCTCATGGCGTGACCGGGATCGCCTGATTGGATTTCAGCACCTTCCAGTCGGCAAACGGCCAGTAGATAACCAGCGCCTTGCCAAGGACATTCTCTTCGGGTAGAAAGCCCCAGGCGTGTGAATCGGCCGAATTGTTGCGATTATCGCCCAAAACGAAGAGATTCCCTGCCGGGACGGTCCATTGGCCGGAATAATCAGGCGCGGCGGCGATGTAGGGTTCGTTTATGGTAACGCCATTGATCTGCACCAAGCCATTTGCAATTTTTATCGTATCGCCCGGCAGGCCGATAATACGTTTGATGTAATCCTCGTAATTATCACTGATATTGGGAAGGCCGAGCAAACTCCGCCAGAAGCTCGCTTCAGGGTACATCGGTGGACGGAAGACAATGATATCGCCGTGCTGAAAAGTGCCAACCTGGTATGCCATGCGGTTGATGAGCACGAATTCGCCATCATTAAGCGTCGGGCGCATCGAGAACCCATCCACGCGCACGCGTGCCGAGATAATGTTGATCACAAGGAAAAGAAGGATTGCCAAACCCAGGGTCTCCAGAACCTCTTGGACGAAGTTCTTCCAGCCTGGTTGTTTCGGCAAGGCTTTCGGGGTAAGTTGGGGATCGTTAACAGGAGAAAAGTCAGACAAAGGGGCCTCCAAGAAGAATTATACCATCTGCGGCACCTGTCCCCAAGCAAAATATGTCGGCACGTAGAACCTGCGCGTTCCGTGTGCCCAGGCTGTTTTGTCCAGGCGCTTCAACCGTTGCATTTCCTCTGCCGGTACGAGGCCTGCCAGATCGGCTTCCAGTACTGCCCATTCCAGGTCACGATCCGAGGGCACTAGCATAGGCGCTTTGTCCGGTTGCAAGGCACCTGTTTCGATAAGTGGAATGCCTGCCTGATAGAACAAGTTCGCCAGGTGTCCCCCCAGACCCGGGTCTGCGCCCTGGCGTTGCAGGGATTCAGTCTGCCAGCGGCCCAGCACAGCCAGTGCGTCCGGTTCGTCAATGCGGGCGTTGTAATCGGGTTCAGCCAGGGCCAGGATGCTCCCGCCGGGGCGGGTGACGCGCTTCATTTCATGTAGCGCTTGTAGGGGGTTCCGTACCCAGAGAAGGAGAAAATGGCAAAAAGTAATGTCGAACGTGCCGGAAGCATATGGGAGCCACATGGCATTTGCACGCGTCAGGATTGCCTGCGGAGCATGCCGGTGCGCCTCAACCAGGGGGCCAGGTTCCAGGTCAATCCCGTAGGTGGCTGCGCCGGTGGCGAGATCGGATAGGAGCACACCCGTACCACAACCCACTTCGAGCACCCGGCGGGCAGTTTCCATTCCAGCGCGTTCGAACAAGTAGGTGCGTAGATCCTTCGTCCAGGCACCTTGCTGGACAAAACGCTCATGCCATTTCATCGCCATCCACCCAGTCCAGGATAAATTTCACCTGCGCATCGTTTTCGGGTGAGCGGGGGTAGAGGCGGCTTTGTTCGGAAGTCCGGTAGAGTTCGTTCAAGTGAATGAGAGCCTGTTCCCCGGTTAATCCGTGGCGAACAAGCCAGCAGCCAACCACCGTGCCAGTGCGACCGATGCCGCCCCAACAGTGCAGGTAGACTTTGCTCCCGGCTGCCAGGGCGGCATCCAGGGCATCCAGGAGAAGCACCATTTGGTCGTGAGATGGCACGCCACTATTATGAATATTGAAGCGCTGATATTTGATCGAAATGCCATGCCGGGCAGCTTCTTCCTGAAGACCAGGCAGGTAAGAGGAAAGTTCGCCGGGGCTGGTGAGGTCGAAGAAGACGTTGAAACCGGCATCAACGAAAGCCGCCAGGCATTGACGGGCAACCGTCTCATCAACACTGGAGAGCGGATACGCACCGGCCAAAAAACGTTGCGGTGCAACCCAATACGATTTGGGGATGGGTTTATCGCTCATGGCGGCGAGAAATATCTTCATCACAGCATGGTACAGCCGCGTCCGATCTGGCTGTCACACGTGTGCCCTTGCTATTGGGATTCCAGTCAGGCTTTTGCGAGCAGCGATTGGAGGATCTCCACCGCGTCCTGCACCAGAACCGGGCAAACGGTAATGAAAACCCGTTTCTCAGCCGCGGATTGGTAGCCGGCGGGGGTACTGATGTCGCAATGGATCAGATCGCGGCAAAGCAATGTGGCGTGCTTTTCCTCGAACAGGCGCATAAATTCCTGCGAAAGCCTGTAAATTTCATCCTTGCCAGCGGGCGTACCTGCGCCACGTGCCAGGCCAAGCGCCAGCAGGGCACCGGTCACCGTCCCGCAGACTTCGCCGCGCCGGGCCACGCCGCCGCCGAAGGGGGAAGCCAGCTTGAGGGCAGTCTCCATTTCCAGGCCAAACTGGGGGGCAAAAGCCGAGAAAACAGATTGCGAACAGTTGAAGCTCTGGCTAAAAATGGCAGCAGCGCTTTCAGCAGGTGTGGGCATTAATTATCTTCTCCATAGACGAACAAATCACTGATGGATTGTCGCTGGTAATTACGCGAAATCGCGTCACCGAAGACCGCCGCGACCGAGAGCACGGTCAGCCTGGGGTGGCGCTTTTCAGGAGGAATATAAACGGTATCGGTTGTCACGATCTCCGTGATCTGTGGAACGGCGACCAGTCTTTCCAGGCCACCACGTACAAAAACGCCGTGGGTGCAAGCCACCCAGATCTCCTGGATACCCTGTTCAATTAAGACTTTACTGATCCCGACAATGGAACCGCCGGTAGCAACTTCATCATCATAAATAATCGCCCGCCGGTAGCCTTGAACAGGCTGTCCGATCAACCCGTTGATCTGCACTTCGGAGTCAGAGATACGTTCCTTATCGCCAGCCGCCACCGGTATCCCCAGACTTTTTGCAAAGCGGGCTGCGGATTTGGCGTGTCCCATATCCGGAGCGATCACGACAGTGCCGGACAAGTCGCGGGCTTCGAAATGACGTTTGAAGACCGGACGGCTGGTAAGCGGGTCAGCCGGGATGCTGAAGAAACCATGCACCTGTGGGGAGTGCAGCATCATCGTCATCACGTGCGTGGCCCCGGCAGTCTGGATCAAGTCGGCTACCAGGCGGGCGGTGATGGAGATGCGCGGCGCATCTTTCTTGTCCGAGCGGGCAAAGGAGTAATAAGGGATGATGGCGTGGATCTCCCTGGCTGAGGCAGAACGGGCAATGTCGAGCATCATCAGCAGTTCAACCAAGGCATCGTTCACAGGCGGCGTGAGCGATTGAACGATATACACGACGCGTGAACGCACGCTTGCGCCAAGCTGGATATACAGGTTGTCGTTGCTGAAACGCTTTATATGGGTTTTGTCGAGCGACAGGCCCAGGTGAGCAGCAATGTCGGCTGCCAGTTGTGGGTGGGAACTGCCGCTGAAAAAACGGACCTCATTCGGATCAAGCGCAATTGGAGACATGGTTACCAGACTCCCGGTTAATGAATCAACAAACGGCCACTCATCCTTTATGGATTTTCTCCCAGGGATCTTTCAGGAAATTCCCCAGGATCTGGTCGGCCTGGCCTTGCATGGGAAGCACATCACCATCCGGCTCCACGTAGAGCCAGGCTTTGCCCGCGCCGGAAGGGACTTCGTCTTCGATGGTCTCATGGGAGACGGGGTTTTCGGCAGAGTATGGGACAGGCAAGTCCCAGCGCAGGGTCAGGCCCAACCCGGAGGCCTGATTGTGCAAGCCATGCAGCGCATCATGCAGCGAGGCCTCGGATGCGCCCAGCGAGAGACTTTTAACTTGCAGCCCGGCCAATCTTTGGAGCGTTTCCCCGGCTTTCTTCACGTTCCAGGGCGTGACCGTCAGATGGACGGTGGTAAATAGATCTTCCTTTAGGATGGCCGTGAGCGCATCCCAGGAACCCGGATTCTCGGGTTGGAGGATGAAAAGCAGGTGGTCGAGGCCAGTCTGCAGGAGGGTGTGCAGGTATTCCTTATCAGCCAGCTTCAAGCCATCCGTCAACAGGCCGGTAACCTGGCCAATCTTCTCGGCGTGGGCGATCAGGGCGGGCAGATCTGCGCGCAGGGTTGGCTCGCCGCCGGTAAAGGTGATGTGCGGGATGCCAGCCGCCCAAGCCTTATCCACAATGGTCTGCCACTCTGCGGTGGTGAGTTCACGGTCGACGCGCTTGGTGGGGGCATACTCGGCCTGGGTCCCCGCCGGCAGGCGGTAGGTCAGGGCGCAGTCAAGCCGCAGCGGCGCGGTCAACTCCTGCGAGTGTGGTGCGACCCGTTCAAAGTCGAGGTACGTGGTCGGGTCCAAGTCTGGGGTATGGATGGCGGTCTGGACACGGTCGCGGAAATCCTGGTAATCCTTCTGCGCCTCGGCCGGGCGGATGCGGTAGCGCTTTGCAATTTCCTTGGCGACTTGCTCGGGGGGAGTGCCCTTCATCATGTGGTAGGCAAATTCGGCAGCGGTGGCATTCAGGTGCAGGACCGTGGCCGCATTGATGATGAGAATGCCCGTGCCATCCTTCAACAGGCGCAGATGCAGGCGGTAGGGCGGTTCATCCGGCCCAGACTTGAGAGTATGCGTCTCGGCGGGCAAGGGCTGGGCGGCGGCCTGCTTTTCGGCGAGAAGCACGCCAATAACCGCAATCACAATGGCCAGGGCGATTTCCACCAGCAACCCGTATTTCGGGATGAAATAACTAGCTGCACCCAGGAAAAGGAAAGCGCTCAAGATCCGGACGGCCACGCCTTTCAATCTAAGATGGCCAACGGAAAGGCGGCCAAAAAAGAGCCCCAATAAGCCGGATACCAGCATGAACAGGCTGAAAACGATCAGCGCAACCGCAGGAAGCTGCCTTACCAATTGTGTCAGGAGGGATGCATGAGACATTTTTTCCTCTCAATCAGCCGCGCACAAAATGCGGCATTTCAAATGGGACTTCCAACGAGAGTTCGACGAAACCGGCGTATTCGCCGTTGTGGTACCAGGGGGACTGATAAATAAGTTTCTTGACGCCGTTCTTTTCGATCGTATAAATATTGAACTGGCGCGTTTCCAACATGCGCTTCACCGTACTGCGGGCCGGCTCGGGGTGACAGTCAAGCAGGTTCCTGCCAATCAGCGCCCGCCCCCCATCGGCTGCGTATGTTTTGGCGGATTTGTCATTCATCTCAACGATAATGCCATCCGCATCACAAACAATGACTGCTCCGGAAAATTCTTTAACCCAGGAATACTCGGGAATTTTCATCTGATCGGAACCTCGTATTGCGTCAAAAGGGCATATAGAATGGTTATGAAAAGATTCAAGTGTTGATCCACCCGGCCGGGGAAGGTGGCATCCAGATATGCCAGCGTATCGTACTTCGTGTGCCGGATAACCCCATTCACGCCGTACGTTGTATTCACCTGGGTATGGCCTTTTTTATCGCCAATGCTCCAGTCAGTGGTTTCGAAATATGCATAAGGAATCCCGGCATCCCGGAAAGCCGCATAATCAGAAGAACCTTTTCCCGTTGCAGGATCTGTCAGATCGGCATTCCGGATGGTTTGTAAAACCAGGCCATTGCCGAGCGCCCAGTCGAGCGCCCAGTCACGCACACTTGACTGTCCTTCATCGCTGTAAACGTAGGCATTATCCCCGGCCACAAGCGAGTCGAGGTCGATCATGACGATCGTATTCTCAAATTCAGCCTGGCTCATCTGGTTCAAGTAGGCATAGGAGCCCAACAAACCGTTTTCTTCCGCCCCAAAAGCAATAAAGCGAATGGTATATGGAGTAGACTTTCCCGCCAGGAGCTTGGCCACTTCCAGCATGACGCCCACGCCGGAGGCATTATCATCCGCCCCAGGCCCATCCGCGGTGGAATCGTAATGCGCACCAACGATGATCTCTTGTTTGGAAGCACCGGTCTTGACTGCAACCACATTGGCTGACTTAATGGTTGTATTTCCGGCAGAGGCAGTGAACGGCTGGGTTTCAGGAGAATACCCAAGCGCTTTGAAAACACTCGCAATATATTGGGCGGTCTGCGTTTCGGCCGGCGAACCAGCTACGCGTGGGCCAATATTCGTCAAGTCTCTTATGAGGGCCCGTGCAATATCCCCATACCTGGGCGCGGGTGTACCAAGCGGTGCCAGCGTGGCTACCGCAGAATTCGCGGCCACATTGGAAGGTGAAGGCGACACAACTGCGCCCCTACAACCACTTAAGACAAGGGTAAGCAGGAAAAATATAGACAGGATGCGTTTCATCAAACAGACCTTTCTTGTATTTTCATAGATTCAAACTGCAATGGACAACCGCCGCCACATTCGGCCAGGTAGCTACAGCCGTCGCATTTTTTCGGCAGGCCTTCCCGTTCGCGCAGGCGCACCGAAAGAGGGTGATTCCAGATGGAATCCCATTCATCCGCCAGCAAGTTGCCAAGCGGCTGGTAGTACGACTGACAGGGCAAAACGTTCCCATCCGGTTCGACGCACATGTTGTACAAAGCCGCCGTACAGCCTTTCACACCCAAATCGAGCGCCATCGGGTCAAAATTACAGTATTGGGTGGGCGTGTACCAGATGAGACGCTGGCCGCGCTTTTCGGTCTTTTGGCGGGCGACCTCCAGAAGATCGGTCAACTCGGAGTCGGCCAGCCCCGTTCCCACCGCAGCCCCGCGGCCAGAGTAGATCAAAGCGTTCAGCCCGACGGTCGGCACGCCCGTATCGGCCAGGAAATCCAGCGTGGCCGGGATGGTGTGGATGTTCGTTCGCAGCATGGTGGTATTGGTCATCACGTAGAGAGGGCTGGCCAGAACGTTTTTGAGACCCTGGACCGTCTGTGGGAAGGCGCCGCGCGACCCCACCATCTGGTCATGGATTTCAGCCTGGCTCGATTCGAGCGTAATCTGAACATGGTCCAACCCAGCCGCCACCAGCTTTTCGACATAATGGGCGTCCGACAAGCGGCGGGCGTTCGTATTCAGGCCGGTGATCTGGCCATTGTGCTCGGCATGGGCAACCAGCTCCGGCAGGTCCGCGAACAGGGTCGGCTCACCGCCGGTGAAGATGATATGCGGGATGCCCAACTCCCAGGCCTTATCCAGAACACGCTTCCAGTCAGCGATGGAAAGCTCCTTCAAAGCCCGGCCTTCCACGTTATAACAGTGCGCACAGTCGTTATTGCAGCGATAGGTCAGCGCCAGGTCCAGGCGATACGGGGCGGTGGGACGCGCCGAGAAGGGCATGACCGTTTCCAGACCAAGCTCGTGAATCGGGCAGGCTCCATCCGGGCGAATAAGTTCCTCGATCTGGCCACGCATGGTTCCCAGGTCGGTGCGCGCTTGCGCCGCACCGACGTGATATTTTTGCCGAATTAGGTGCACGGTCTCCCCTTCGGAGGCCTCTTCCAGAATGAAGTACGCCATCAGCGCGGCAGTCGGGTTAAGGTGCAAAATCCGGTTGGCATTGACGATCAACGTGCCGTGGCCGTCCGGGTCAAGCCGCAGGTGGACGCGGCTCTTTTCATCCGGGCCCTCCCGGCGATAATGGTAGAGACCAGATTGAGGATTGTTGATCGTCGATTTATGATCGAATACTTGTTTCAACATGCAGCACCTGTAAAAGAATCAGCAATCGTCAATCGAAAATTGGCTGTCCTATCTTCCGCCTCCCGCACAGGCGCAGGCGCAACCGGCACAGGCGCAGGCACAGGCACAGTGGCCGCCACCGCCTCCGCCATGGAAACCGCCGCTGCTCGTGGCGACAGGCACCGGGTTGGTGCGGGTGGTTACGCCGGAGGTGAAGGATTTTACATCACCGAGCACCTTGCCGGAGAAGCCCTGGACGCCAGTTACCACCGAAGCGGCAAAAGCCGAGCCCGGAATACTGACGGGCGAAGAACGCCCACCGGAAGCCGGCATGGACGCAGACGGGACAGAGCCGGTCGGGGCCGGGTGATAGCCGGGATCATAGCGACCCCACCACAATGGCAGGAATATCGGGCCGACGAAGACATTCCGGGTACGCTGGTCGTAGTTCTTGTCAAGCATGGTCCATTCGAGGGCATCGTCGTACATCTGGCTCTTGACCTCGGGGGTGCCGGCCGCTTCGATCTGCTGCCAGGCGCGCTCCATGATGCTCTGATAGTAGGCAATGGTTTCCTTGCGGCTGAAGCCTTTCATTTTATCGGAGACACTATTGACCAGCTTGACGGTCATTTCCTGCAAGTCCTTGCGGCGGCCGGCCGGGTCATCCACGGCAAACGCCTGCAAGAAATCTTTCTCGTAGTCTTGCAAGTCAGCCGGCAGGGGATTGGCGATCTGGAGCTTGAGGGGGTCACGCGTTACCACCGTGGCGGCGTTTTTCTTAACCACGCCAAACAGAATCATGGTCATGACCTTGTCAAGCGGCTGTTCCATCAGGACGCCGGCTTCGACGGCCGTCAGGCCGCGCTTGATGCCGTGCCCTTCGATTTGAATCTTGGGCGGCAGGTAATCCAGCTTGCGTTTCCTTTGGCTGGAGGCGCTCCAGATGGGGACCGCGATGAACAGCAGGATAAAAAAGCCAAAACAACAAACGGTCGGGGAGGTACTGCCCAGGCCGGACAGAAGACCACTGATGTCGAAGGAGGCCGGGACAACGATGGCATCCGCAGGAACGTAGTGATTGGGGAAGGAAGCCCCAAACGTATACTGGGTGGAGGCGCTGGCAGTGGCGCATTGCCAAGTGTAGGTGATGCGGTTCTGGCTATCGTAGGCGCTGACAGGCTGGTCGGCACACGGCCAGCCGCCTTGCGTACTGTGATAGCGCGGTTCCTGGGGTAATACACCCGGAGGCAGGTGGAAAACCACCGTCATATCCGTGTTCCCATGCACATATTGGGAACCGAAAGTGACCGGTGAGAAATCCGCGCTGGCATCGGTACTTGGGTTGGTTGTATCCTTGTAAAGCACCCCGGTTATCGAGCCGACGGAGACGTGCACGGTACCACTGCCGCCCGGCGGGATGGTCTGGGAACCCATCACCACTGAGAAGCCCGACCCACTGCCCTGGTAATCCGAGGTGTCGACATCCACGCTCTTCCCGCCCACATCCGCAGTGACCGCGTTTATGTCGAAGTTGCTGTTCGGCATGCCCATGTCAACAAAATCAATCGGATGCCCGCTGGAATCGTTGGTGAACGTGAGTTGGTAATCCAGGGACAAGCTGCCATCCGCATTCCAGGAAGCCTGGACGATTTCCTTATCCAGGCTGAAGGAATAGCTCGACTGCGCGGCGGCGCTGGAGGCAAAAACAAACATGCCGGCGATGAGCAAGAAAGAAACGATCAGACGAGGTTTCATGATGCCATCCTTTCAAAAACAAAAACAAAATGCACACGCTGTTTTGTTTTTTGCATTTTGTTTTTTCCCTTTACCACTTGGGTTCTTCGGTCAATTGGTAAATCGTATTGCAATATGGACAGGTGACCATGGGTGCGCCGTTGACCAGCTTGATGTTGTCGGAAGACAACGTACCGCCGCAGGATTTGCATTTCATTTCCTCGATCTTGGTTTCGCCGGGCAGATCCACTTTGAGCGTAACGTTTTGGGCGGTCTCCTGCCTGGTCTTACGGGCGGCGATAACGATCACGATAATGCCAGCCACCAGTGCAATGACACCCAGCACAACCCCCACACTACCGATACCGCTTACCCCCTGGGCACCCCCAGACGCGCCCAGCAGGATAAAGCCCCCGAGACAGATGCCCGCTGCAGCCAAAAGGAGAAGTACCACCGCTCCAATATACAGCCAGGTTGTAGGTTTCATACCGGCCTCCATAAATCCATAAGAAATATACGTGCTACAGAGAAGATGGTTGGCATAAGTTTAGCACTTTATCCACGGTGTGACAAATGATTTTCATCCACTTTTTGCCCGCGAGCTACACCCATATCTTTCCCAATTTCCCGGCAACTCCCAATGAACCTTTCCCTATTTTGTGTTATAAAGGCAGAGCAAGGGGAGGATTGGAAGCTCGACATCGAAATGCACGAATCTCTCGGAATTTTCGTGGCAATTCGTGACATTCGATGCGGAAAAAGCACCTTCGCGAGTAAGTGAAATTCCATCCGGTATCGAGGAAGGAGCAGGGCTATGCAGGAAAAAGTGGTCGTTGCGGCAGCGCTGGGGGAATGTGTCCACGTAGCAGGGATCTCCAATTTCCTGCGCCTGGCAGAGGCGGCCGGCTGGCGGACGGTCTTCCTCGGCCCGGCGGTATCCATCGCAGGCGTGCTGGAGTCGGCCAGGAAGGAAAAAGCCGACCTGGTGGGGGTCTCGTACCGCTTGACTCCGGAAACGGGCGAACGCCTGCTGGGGCAGTTCGCCGAAGAAGCTGCGCAGTTGCAGGCGCAGGGTGTGCGCTTCGTGTTCGGGGGAACACCGCCGGTGGCGGAGCGGGCCCTCCGGCTGGGCTTTTTCGAGCGGGTTTTCGACGGGAGGCAGGCCCCCGAAGAAGTGCTGGCGTTCCTGAAAGGGCAAAGCGGCCCGGGCGCATCGGTTGAGGATTATCCTCAGACCATGCTGGAACGCATCCGCTGGAAGTTGCCCTACCCGCTCCTGCGGCATCATTTCGGACTCCCGAGCATGGCAGCCAGCCTGCGCGGGATCGAGCAAATTGCCGAGGCAAAAGCCGTGGATGTCATCTCGCTGGGCATAGACCAGGAGGCGCAGGAGCATTTCTTCCATCCAGAGCGGCAGGAGGCGCGCCGCACGGGGGCGGGCGGTGTGCCCGTCCGCAGCGCCGAAGATTACCGGGCGCTCTACGCGGCCAGCCGGAGGGGAAATTTTCCCCTACTGCGGACCTACTCGGGCACAGACGATTTCGTGCGCCTGGCCGAAATGTACGTGCAGACTATCCAGATCGCCTGGGGCGCGGTACCGCTATTCTGGTTCAACCGCATGGATGGGCGCGGAGCGTGGGACCTGGAAGGCTCGATCCGGGAGCACCAGCGCCTGATGGCCTGGTACGGTGCGCAGGACCTGCCGGTGGAGCTGAATGAGCCGCATCACTGGGCCATGCGGGACGCGCCGGATGTGATCTTTGTGGCCACGGCTTTCCTATCGGCCTATAATGCCAAAGCATCCGGCGTGCGGGATTACATCGCGGCGTTGATGTTCAACAGCCCGCCCGGCCTCTCGGATGCGATGGACCTGGCCAAAATGCTGGCGGCGTTGGAGATAGTGACGGAGCTCACCCACGACCCCAACCTCACCCCCGGCCCCTCTACCCTGCCGGGCACTCGTCCCGCGAGCGGGAGAGGGGGGAGAAAGGAAAGGGAATTCAGGATATGGAAGCAGACCCGGACAGGGCTGCTGAGTTACCCACTGGACCCGGCGGCGGCACGTGGGCACCTGGCGGCGAGCATCTACCTCCAGATGGCACTCAAACCGGAGATCGTTCATATCGTCGGGCCGAGCGAGGCCGATCATGCCGCCACCGCCGAAGATGTAATCGAGGCCAGCGAGATGGCCCGCCGGGCGATCGAAAATGCCGTGCGCGGCGCGCCGGATATGACCGCTGACCCGGCCGTACAAAGGCGCAAGGAAGAATTAATGGCCGAGGCCAGGCTCACGCTGGGGGCCATGCGCGATCGGGCTGCGCCGGGGGTGGAAGACCCATGGACGGATGCCGCCAGCCTGGCAAAGGCGGTCACTTCCGGCATCCTGGACGCGCCACAGTTGAAGAATAACCCATTTGGCAGGGGCAAGATCCGCACGCAGATCGTGGATAGCATGTGCCTGGCGGTGGACCCGGACGGGCGTCCGCTGGGCGAGGCTGCGCGTTTGGCAGCATTGGAAAAGGAGCAGATATGAGCACCCCTGAAAAATACACGGTAATCGGCGCCGGGCACGGCGGCAAGGCCATGGCAGCCCACCTGGCGCTGATGGGCTTGAAAGTCACGTTGTATAACCGCACCTTCGACCACATCAGCGTGATCAAGAAGCGCGGCGGGATCGAGCTGGAAAGCGCCGAAGGCGGCCCGCATGGCTTTGGAAAACTCGCCAATGCGACGGCGGAGATGGGCGAGGCGCTCCGGAAAGCCCAGATGATCATGGTGGTGGTGCCGTCCTCCGCCCATGCGGACATAGCGAAGACGGCCGCCCGGTATCTCAAGGATGGACAGATCGTCGTCCTGCACCCGGGACGGACTTGCGGGGCGCTGGAATTTGCCAAAGTGCTGCGGGAGGAGGGCTGCAAGGCGGACGTGACCATTGCGGAAGCGGAGACCTTCCTGTATGCCAGCCGCTCGGACGGGCCGGCCCAGGCGCGCATCTTCCGGATAAAAGAAGCCGTGCCCCTGGCGGCCCTGCCGGCCTGCCGCAATGAGCAGGTATTGGAGGCGATCCATCCGATCTACCCGCAGTTCATCGACGGGGTGAACGTGCTGAACACCGGGCTGAACAACATGGGGGCGATCTTCCACCCGGCTCTGACCCTGCTGAATGCGGGCTGGATCGAGGCCACGCACGGCGATTACCAGTTCTACATTGACGGCGTGACGCCCTCGGTGGCGCGCGTGCTGGAGGCGCTCGACCGGGAGCGCGTGACGGTGGCAGCTTCGCTGGGCATCCGGGCCAGGACTGCCATGGAATGGTTGAAAATGGCCTACGACAGCGTCGGCGAGAACCTGCACGATGCCATCCAGAACCAGCCGGGTTACTACGGCATCAAGGCCCCCAGCACGCTCAGCCACCGCTACATTTTCGAGGACGTGCCGATGAGCCTAGTGCCGATCGCCTCGCTGGGCGAGCGTTTCGGCGTTTCGGTGCGCGGTATGGACAGCATCATCCGCCTGGGCTGCATCGTGCACCACACCGATTACTGGAAGCGCGGCCGGACAGTGGACAAGCTAGGCATCGGCGACCTGAGCGTGGGCGAGCTGATGCGGTACGTGAATGAGGGGGTGAGGGAGTAGGGGGGAAGGGTGAATGCTGAATGATGAATGATGAGGAACGTGTGACGAGTACTCCATGAAAAGGTGGGGGCCATCTTGTGGGGGTATTCGAACCTCGGAACGACGGAGAAACGAATACCCCTGCGGTTCATTCGCGCGCAGGGGTAGGTGATTTGAGGATGGATGGCAGGACGGCCGGGAGGCGCCGGGTGGGGGCGCTGGAAATAGGGCTGTTCATTGGACCATGATTTCCACTTGTTGAATCAGCTTACTTGGTACCGTTATTATGGTGATCTGGGCCACACGATTATCTCCTTTAGTGAATGTCCAACTTACTATGTTATTCGCCGTGGAAGTGGCCTCAACCGTCCAGCCGTTTGTTTTCATACCCTTCGTATAGAAATCGGTTAGTTGCTGAAGCGTCATTTTAGTGCTGAAAGAATACACCGTCGGGGCCGGGTTTTCACCAGAAGCTGCGGACATGGTCGTTGTCCTCAGGTCCCCTTCGTTATCCGTCAAGATGGGAATATCTGCAGGAAAGCCCGGGATGGTCAGAAACGGCGTCACATTCGTGGCGGCTTCCACTGGTGTTGGTGTGGCAGGCTGAGTGGGAGGAATCTGCGTGGGAGATGACAGGCTTTGCGTTAGCGCTGTCGAAAGCGGGGTGGCTTGGGTGGACACGGCCGCCGGAGGGATCATACTGGATGGCTTTATCCTAGAGATATACTGCGTGGCGAAGTACGCGCCACCGATCACGGCAATTAACGCGACCACTACGGCTACTCCGCCAAAAATGATCAGGCCGACCATCCAGCCAGCCATCTTTTTATGAACTGGCGCGACCACGATCGGGGCCGCGACCTCCGCCGGCGGATGGACAGCATGCATATGCACCACCGTCGCCTCAGATGCGGCGGAAAACTGGGAAATGCGTTCAAGCGTGGTCCTGTCAGTATGGGCGAGTTGTTCAAGCACTTCCGCAAAGGCTCCCATATTGGGGAAGCGATTTTTTGGATCTTTGGCTAAAGCTTTGAACAAAACCTGTTCAACCGGTTCTGGCATCCCGGGGACAAAGAGGCTGGGCCGGGGCAACGGGTCCTGCATATGCTTGATCAAAACCGCGGCGGGTGTTTCCGCACTAAATGGCAGATGCCCGGTGACCATCTGGAAGAAAACGATACCCAGGGAATACATATCCGTAGACTCATCCGCCTTGCCCATCCATTGTTCGGGCGCCATGTAATCTGGTGTCCCAATTCCGACGCCAGTGGCAGTCAACTGGGTGGTTTCACCTCCTCCGATCATCTTCGCGATACCAAAATCAGACAGGATTGGTGCGCCCGAGCGGCTGATCAGGATGTTGGCAGGTTTTACGTCCCTGTGTATGATCTTTAACTGGTGCGCATATTCCAGCGCTCGTGCGATCGGCGCCAGCAGGGCAGCCGCCTCCCGATAGGGCATGGGATGGCCCATCTTTTCTTTCAATGTTCCCCCCTCGATAAAAGGCATGACCAGGTAGGGTATTCCCTCCTGTTCGCCATAATCCAGGACTTTCAGGATGTAAGGGTGATCGAGTTGGGCAAGCGCTCTGGCTTCGCGCTGGAACCGGGCGAGAAATTGAGACTGTTCATCACCGACAATTGCATCCGACCGGATGATCTTGATGGCTACATTGCGTTCGAGGGTGGAATCATACGCTTTATAGACAGATGCCATGCCACCTTTACCGAGCGGTTCGATGACATGATAACGACCCAGGTCTTTACCAGCCATATTATCCATAGATGCTCCGTTATATGAGGGCGGCTTTATCTTGCAAAATGTGGTTAATTCCCTACTACATTATACAGCAATCCGGAATTCCTGTTATAGATTGGCTTTCTGGGAGTCACCGGAGTGATAGGAAAAATAGGGGGTGTTGGGCGGCCGAAGCCCGCCCAACACATCCATATCTTCCCCTATTTTCCGGCAATTCCCAATGGACCTATAGATTTGGTTCATTGGGAATCACCGGGAAGGCACCGGGAGGGGGAGATTCGATACGTGGAACGAAAGAGAACGAATACTCCTGCGGGTACAGGCATGCGGTTTCCAGGGCCCCAACCGGGCAGATCTATTCCCTGGCTAAGGTGGCGGAGCAAGTTACTGAACGCTCTCCCAGGGAAGAAAAATCCCGGTTGCCTGCAGCCGGAAGGATAGTCAGACAGGGCAGGCGGGCTGCGGCTACGTTGAGCGAGTGGACCGAATGTGTTTGCATTATTGTTATCGGCACCGGGCCGGATCGAGGGCGCATTGAGGGTGCGCTGTAAGGTTTAATGTGTGATATCGTGCTAGAATAGCAATACAAAACAGCATCCGATAAAGGCAAACCCGGTGAAAGCCGGCGACGCAAAGCCATGGATCTAAAGTCTTTCCCAAGACTACGACAGCCAGGCCGCCGAAGATCATATATTTTTCCGATGATACTTTGGCTTTGCTCCTCGAAAGCCAATTTTTTATTGGATGGCTGCTTCCCCTTCCGTTTTGTTCCACTAGCGCGGAGCCGACCAAAATCGGCAACGCAAAACAGGAGAAAAGCCATGTCCCGTAATATCAAAGTCCTGCTCGTTTTTGTCGCCATTCTCGCCCTGGCAGGAGCCGCTTATGGCTTCGCAGCCGCCAACACCGTTCCGACCACCGCCGCTGGTTATACGGCCAAAGTGGTTTCGGGCTATACGGTCAGCAACATCCAATACAACCTGACATCAGGAGACCCCACTACCGTTGATACCATCACCTTCGGTATTGCACCCACCACGGACGGCGATCCTGCACCTGTAACGGTCTATCTCCAGACAGCACTTTCAGGACCCTGGACGACCTGTGTCGTCACCACGACCACTTCCTCGACAGTGGTATGCACTCCCACCATTTCCCCGACAGTTGCAGGCGTGACCGCTTTGAACATTGTAGCCAGCAGCACCGTAGACGGCAACGCCCCTTAAAAAGCAGCCGGGTAACCAAGTAACTTTATAAGATAAGGCCTGCGCCTGGCAGGCCTTATCTTATAAATACCCAAAATACCAGTTTCAGCATAGGACTGCTTAACCAGCCTAATTGGATATACAATAACTTTATGGGAAAATCAGGGCATATAACTGGTTTTTTTATGAACATCCTGCTGGTCGCCGGCATGGCGGCCATCTGGATGCTGTTTGCGCCGGTCAAATTGGGCGGGCAAGTCTCCTACGTGCTGGTGGATGGCATCAGCATGCTGCCCAACTTCCACACCGGCGACCTGGTGCTGGTCCGTCAGGCCTCCGCATACCAGGTCGGAGACGTTGTCATCTACCACGATCCTTTAATGAATGCCGATATCATCCACCGCATCATCGGCCAGCAGGGCGACCATTTCGTCCTCAAGGGCGACAATAATACCTGGGATGACGCAACCCTGCCCACCAGCGCCGATATCCTCGGAAAACTGTGGATCCACCTGCCGAAATTTGGCACAGCGGTATTATGGTTGCAAGAGCCCGTCCACATGGCGCTGGCAGCAGGGTTAATCGGAGGCCTATTTATGGTGAATTTAACCGTTCAAAAACCGAACAAGCGTGGCAAGCGAAAGAATAAACCGGCAGTTGATCCGTCCGGATTTGAAATGGCGCTGATCCTGGCAGGGATACTGGCATTGGCGTTCCTAGCGCTGGCAATTTTTGCCTTCACCCGCCCGGTCATGCGGGTGGCGGACAAGATCCCTTATAAGCAGACCGGCGTTTTCTCCTACTCGGCGGCCGGCGCCCCGGGGGTGTACGATACAAGTTCCGCCCGTTCCGGCGAGCCGGTCTTCACCAAATTGACCTGTACGCTCAACCTGGGGTTTGCCTATAGCCTGCAAGGGGAAGGGCTCTCGGCCATTTCAGGGACCCAGAAATTCCACGCGCAGTTAGTTGACCAACAAAGCGGCTGGAAACGTACCATCCCGCTGACCACAGCCACCAAATTTACCGGAAATTCCTTTACCAGCAAAACCACGATTGACCTGTGCCAGATACAGGCCCTGTTGGACTCGGTCACCCAGAAAACCGGTTTCCGGCTCAGTTCCAATAGTCTCTTGATCGTTGCAGACATTTCCGTTGGGGGGGAAATTACCGGGCAGAAATTCACAGACACCTTCGAACCGCAATTGGCCTTTGATTTCGACAGCCTGCATTTTTCCCTTTCAGGGAATACATCCGGAAGCGATCCCATGCAGACCGTCCAACCCGGATCATTCACCAGCTCCAGCCTGGTGGAAAATACAATCCCTGTGTTTGGGGTAAACCCCACCATCCGCGGGATGCGGCTGGTCTCGGAGATCGGCCTGGGCATCTCCCTGCTCGGGTTGCTGGCCCTCGGGTGCTATTACTATTTCGCAACACGCGGCAGCGAGGAAAGCATCATCCGCATGAAATATGCCGCCCTGCTGGTGGGGGTACGCGAACCCGGCCTGGAGAGCCTTTCGCCCGTCATTGATGTAAACAGCATGGATGACCTGGCCAGGCTGGCCGAACGCCAGAATGCCATGATCATGCACCTGACCCACGCGGACGTGCATTATTACCTCGTCCAGGTGGAAGGGACCACCTATCGTTACATGACCGACAAGAGACAGGAATAGCCACAGGCGGAGGCGAGGAAGAACCGGACGAAATCTGGTTCTGGCAGGCGGGCCTGCTACACGTAGCCGCGGCCTTTGGCGGCCTCCAGGATCTCGCGGGTGGCGGTGGCGCCGATGCGGGTCACACCCAAGGCGCGCACACGCAATAGATCATCCAGGGTGCGGACGCCTCCGGCAGCCTTGATCTGGACGCCGGGGGCGGAATGGGCGCGCATCAGGCTCAAAGCGTGGTCAGTCGCCCCGGCATAGGCGTAAAACCCATTGGGCTGTTTTACGAACCCGTATCCGGTGGAAGTTTTTACAAACGCGACCGGCTGTTCCGAACAGATCGCGCACAACTTGAGGATGTGCGCATCTTCCAGATAATCGTTCTCGAAGATGACTTTCAGGATGGCGCCGGCACGCACGACGGCGGCGTTGACCGCCTTGATCTCGTCCGAGACATAGTTCCAATCCCCGCCGAGGACCTTGCCGATATTGACGACCATGTCGATCTCGGATGCCCCGGCAGCGACCGCCTCACCCGCTTCCTGAACCTTGATGGCAGTGGTGCTGTTCCCATGCGGGAAGGCAATGACGGCGCAGACCCCCACATCCGAACCGTCCAGAATGCTTTTGGCCAACTGGATGGCGTACGGCTTGACACAGGCTGTCGCCACGTCATATTGGCGGGCCAGCTCACAACCGGAGGCGATCGCCTGATCCGTCATGGTCGGATGGAGCAGGGAGTGATCAATCATTTTCGCCAGGGTTTTGAGAGAGAGTGTATTTTCCATAATCATTTTTCTCCTTATAAAATAATATCGCAATAGCTTGGGAAGCGGGGGATGTGCGGGCGGCTCCGCCCGCACATCCCCCTACATCCTTATCGAAGCGAACTCTTATAAAGTTGTTTCACCATGCGTCAGAACGTAGAAACTGCGGCTCTGATCATGAACGAAATCGGTCACCAGATAGCCGGCTGCAAAGGCATTCTCGAAAACCTCACGGGCGTAAAAACGCCAATCCCGCGCCAGGGACAAATCGGCGGCCCGGAGAGCCTGGAAATCGGAGGGAATCTCAACGAGCAACAGGGTTCCAGCCAGCGCGGGGACTCTGCGAGCGGGCGGGGGGCCGGTCCATGGCCAGGGAGCGCTTCGAGCAGGGTCGCTTCGGCGAGGCGGTAATGCTCAAGGGCCGGCGCTGGTCGGGAACGGCGGCTGATGCGCCGTTGCACGCGTTGCGTGTTCAGCCACCAGTCCACCTGGAAGCGGTCGGAGGGCAAGCCGGCGTTCAGGCCGTCGCGCATTTCGCCATATTCGGAACGCAGGTAGGTGCTGCAGACCGCACCCAGGCGGGCAATGTTGAGATGAGCGTTGCGGCTGAGCAGAGGGTCATACGTCCAGGTGATCCGGTCAATTCCTTGTTTCCGAACCATCTGCCACTGGGCGCGCTTGAGGGCAAAACCAAGCCCTTTCGAGCGCCAATCCGGGTGGACGGCCAGGATATGCGAATGATGTTTCAAACGCGGGCCATCGGGAGTGGCATAGAAACCGGGGAAGCCGAAGGTCACCCCCACCAGGGCGCCGCCGGCATACGCCCCAATGGCCAGCCCGCCATTATGGACCATCGCCAGAAGGATATCCTTCGGCACGATCTCGATATCGGGGCTGGACCAGACCAGCCGTTGCAGAGCCTCAACGGCGATCATCTCTTCGGGCTGTTCGAGTACATGAATGGTCCACTCAGTCATGGTGGCTAAACAAGATACGAAGCCAGGCACGCGTCCAATGGCCGCCGCGCAGGTAATCCAGGCGGGAGTTAAAACGGGCCGGCATCAGGCCAAACACACGCGGGATGGTGTCCACCGGGCAGGTACGATTGACAGCCAGGTAGTCCATCCAGAAGATCGAGGCCGGGAAGTGCGGATAGATGGATTCCATCAGGATGGTCAGGGCGCGCATGGATTGCGTGGGCAAATTGACCAACAGGCGCGGCTGGTGGGTAATTTCCATGACCGAACTGACCACCTGGCGCAGGCTAAAGCATTCGCTCCCGCCGATCTCGTAGGTGCGGTTGAGCGTTTCAGGGTTATCCAGCGCCCAGACCAAGCAGGTGACTGCATCCTCGACCCAGAGCGGCTGGACGAGCGTCTGGCCCTTTGAAGGCAGCGGCAGAAAGCCGGGAGCAATGGCCAGTAACATTGCCAGGCCGGTGGTAAATTCATCCCCCGGACCAAACAGGATCGAGCCGCGCAGGATTGTGTACGGGACCCCGGATCTGCGGATAAATTCTTCGGCAATGCCCTTGGCCTTGAGTACCGGGAAGCCGGATGCCCGGTCAGACCCCAGGTGGCTCAAGTAGAAGAGGCGCCCGACGCGTGCATCCGAGGCGGCTTCGCACAGGGCGCGCGTTCCGTCAATGTCCACAGCTTGCAAGTTGGCGCGCCCGCCTTCGCCTTCCCCTCCGGCCAAGTGGTAGACTGCCTGCACACCTTTCATGGCCGCGCGCAGACCGCGCACATCGGTCAGGCCGGAAACGGCCACTTCGACCGGCACGCCTATAGGCAGGCGGGGCGTGCGCGGCGAAGGCCGCAGCAAAACGCGCACCTGGTGGCCGGACTCGACCAGTTGACGGGTAAGGGACCGGCCAATAAAGCCGGTCCCACCAGTGAGCAGGATCATCGGGGCTGATTATAACTGCAACCGGAATGCCCATTGGCCCCTGGCAGGATTTCCGCTCCAAAACCCTTGACAAAACTTCCGCCTTGCCTATAATTCCGCCCGATATGATTAGCTTGGTGCAGTTTCAAGACTTTCCCATCAAGCGCCTGGGAGCGCACCTTTTGTTTTCCTTTTAGAGAGCCGTGTTATACGGCTCTTTTTTTTATCTTTTTGCCGAGAAACCATGCTGAAATTACCCGGACTGATTGACCCGCACGTTCACCTGCGCGAACCCGGCCAAACCCACAAGGAAGACTGGGATACCGGCACGTCCACTGCCCTGGCAGGCGGTGTGACCATGCTGCTCGCCATGCCCAACACCCAGCCGCCCATCTTCGACGCCGGGACACTCGACCTGGCGCTCGCGGCGGCGCGCTCCAAGGCCCGCTGCGACTATGCCCAATTCCTGGGCGCGGGGCCGGATAACGCCGACTGGGACAGACACGCAGATCTACCCCAGCGGGCAGCCGGATTAAAGATGTACCTGGACAGCACCTTCGGCCAACTACGCCTGGATGACATGACGCTATGGAGACCACATTTCGAGAAATATCCCAAGGAATATCCACTCGTGGTGCATTCCGAAAGCCGCAGCATGGCGGCGGCAATCTTATTCGCCGCGATCTACGACCGGCCTGTCCACATTGCCCATATCTCACTGAAAGAGGAGATCCTGCTCATCAAGGCAGCCAAACAGCGCGGGCTTAAAGTCACCTGTGAGGTCTGCCCACAGCATTTGTTCCTGACCAAGGAGGACATTCCGGCCATCAGCCACGGGTGGCCCGGACGCGGCGAGGTGCGGCCCCGGCTGGCGACAAAGGAGGATGTGGCGGCCCTGTGGGACAACCTGGACGGGATCGACTGCTTTGCCACCGACCACGCCCCGCATACCCTGGCCGAAAAGGATGGCGAAGCCCCTCCGCCCGGTTTCCCCGGCCTGGAAACCATCCTGCCGTTATTGCTCACTGCGGTTGCCGATGGGCGGTTGACATTAGAGGATTTAATCCAAAGGATGCTGACCAACCCCCGAAAGATATTCCGTCTGCCCGAACAACCCGAAACCTGGGTCGAATTGGATGAGAAGGCCGTCTACGAATTGCATGGCGCGGAGATGCACTCGCGCTGCGGCTGGACGCCTTTCGAGGGATGGCAGGTGAAAGGGCGCGTGCGGAAGGTGGTATTGCGCGGGAAAACAGCTTTCGAGAATGGAAAGGTGCTGGCCGAGCCAGGGTATGGTAAAAATGTGAGGGCATAAAAAGCCGTGAGCACAGAGGTATCTCCGCGCTCACGGGAATAGGAATGAGAAGTGGTTCAAGCAAATGTCATTTCTCAATCAGCACCCCGGAAGTGTACTTGTGCAGTACACTCGCAATCAAGGTTTGGTACGGGATGCCTTCGCGCAGGGCACGTCTTTGCAGGTCGAGCAGATCTTTTTCGGAAATACGGATGTTGACGCGCTTATCCTTGCGGAACGTGGCGCGCGCGTAAGTACGGTATAGTTCCTTCTGCTCTTTGACATTTCTGGCCGACTGCCATTCATCATTTTCATAAGACGCCAGCAGTTCGAGTTCATCCGGTTGGAGTTTCAATTCGCTCATTTTGCACTTCCTTTTAGATACTTCCTGGTTGCTTTGCGGCTCGGAATAATGGTTTTCAGGAACACTTGATCATCGGTTTCGACAAATGGCACAAGATATGCATAATCATCCAACTGCACCACAAATATCTTTTGTCCTGTATACTTTTCCTGATTGGGAAGCTCCAACACATCGAGCAGGAATCCCATCTCGATGTAAAGGACGACATCCTCGAAAGAAACCTGCCTTTCGGCTTTCAAGATGGCGTTCTTTTCGTCGTTCCACGAAAAGGTTTTCATACTCCAATTATAGTCTTCTGTGTGCCTTTTGGCAACAATATGCCATTACACGTTTCCGACTGAATTTATTCTACAGTCATCAATCAAAAATCATAAAACCTAAATAAGGAGTGAATATGCCCACCCAACACAATATGTCCCACCTGCCCTTCGGCGACCACAAGACCGCGCCCTGGTACGGCAAGGATATCCTCTCGGTCAAGCAGTTCGGACGCGAAGACCTGGAGTACATCTTCGCCGTATCGCACGAGATGCACGATATGGTTGACCACATCGGCACCTTCGACCTGCTGAAAGGCAAAATCCTGGCCAACCTGTTCTACGAACCTTCCACGCGTACTTCCTCGTCGTTCACCGCTTCGATGGAACGGCTGGGCGGCTCGGTCATCCCGATTAACGATGTGAAATACTCGTCCGTGGCCAAAGGCGAAAACCTGGCAGACACAGTGCGCACCCTGGAGTGCTACGCGGACGTGATCGTCATCCGTCACCCGGAGGTCGGTTCGGCGGCCATCGCCGCCAAGGCGGCCCGCAAGCCGGTCATCAACGCCGGCGATGGGATCGGCGAACACCCCACCCAGGCCCTGCTGGATGCCTTTACCATCCGCGAGGAACTCGGCCACATTGATGGTCTCACCATCACCCTGCTGGGCGATCTGAAACATGGCCGCACCGTGCATTCGCTGGCGCGCCTGCTCTCGCTCTACAAGGTCAAACTGAACTACGTTGCGCCCGAACTCCTGCGCATGCCCGTCGAATTGATAGACGAGCTCAACGACAAGAAAATCGAACAGCACGAATACGCCACACTGGAGACCTGCCTGCCTGAAACGGATGTGTTGTACGTGACGCGCGTCCAGAAGGAACGTTTCACCGACGAGGCCGTGTACGAGTCGGTCAAGAGCGCTTATGTGATCGACCCCAAGGTGCTAAAAGCCGCCAAGGAGCGTATGATCGTGATGCACCCGCTGCCGCGCGTCGGCGAGATCTCCATGGAAGTCGACGATGATCCGCGCGCGGCCTACTTCCGCCAGATGGAGTACGGGCTATACGTTAGAATGGCTTTGCTGGCAATGGTATTGGGGAAAGCCTGATTCGCTGCCAGAATTGAAGTTGGCCGGTGTCATGTTGCCCAGTGTCACGTGATACCGAAACACTTGACACTGGGTAATGTGAAATGAAACTCATGGAAACTTTTTTCACCTTTCTTGCCAAGCGCGTGGATGATTGCTCTTCGCGACTGTGTGTAGGGCTCGACCCGCACCCGTCCGATCTGGAGGCCCCCACGGCCGAAGCCGCACGGGCCTTCTGCCTGCGGATCATCAAAGCGACCGCTCCTTACGCGGCGGCCTTCAAGCCCAATGCGGCCTTCTTCGAACTTTACGGCCCGGAGGGCTGGGCTGCGTTGAAGGATGTCATTGCGGCTGTGCAGGCAGAGTCGAACAGGATGGGTTCGATGATCCCGGTCATCCTGGATGCCAAGCGCGGCGACATTGCCTCCACCGCCGAAGCCTATGCCCAATCGGCCTTCGAGGAGCTCGGCGCACATGCCATCACGCTGAATCCATATTTAGGCAAAGATTCGATCGACCCATTTCTGGCCTATAAGGAGAAGGGTGTTTTCCTGTTATGCAAAACATCCAATCCGGGGGCAGCGGATTTGCAGGATTTGAATGTTGATGGAGAGCCTCTGCATGTGCATATTGCCCGGCTCGCCCAGGCCTGGAATACCGGCAATAACATCGGCCTGGTGGTCGGTGCGACACAACCGGAGGCACTGAGGCGAGTCAGGGAGGCGGCGCCGGGTGTGTGGCTGCTCATCCCGGGGGTAGGCGCCCAGGGGGGCGATCTGGAATTTGCACTTAATATTGGTTTGCGGGCGGATGGAAAAGGCGTGCTTGTAAATGTTTCGAGGGCCATCGCGCGCGCGGAGGATCCGGGACTGGAAGCGGCAAAACTGCGGGATGAAGTGCTGCGGGTAATAAGTCAGCGTGGATCAGGCAACCGGGGAATAAAATCACAGTTTGGTCACCCAAGCCCTAATCCCCTGAATACGGATGCCTTTGCTTCTCTCGCGGATGGCTTGCTGGAGGCAGGCTGCGTCAAGTTTGGCGAGTTCACGCTCAAATCTGGGCTGCAATCGCCCATCTACCTGGACCTGCGCCGCCTGGTCACCCATCCCCGTCTGCTGGCGCGGGTGGCAGCCGCCTACCTGCCTTCGTTGGAAAAGCTGGAATTCGACCGGTTGGCGGGCCTGCCTTACGCCGCCATCCCGATCGTGACGGCGATCAGTTTGCAGGCCGGATACCCAGTCATTTACCCACGCAAGGAGGTCAAGACCTATGGCACGAAGGCCGAGATCGAGGGCGAATATCAGGCCGGGGAAACCGCAGCGGTGGTGGATGACCTCGCCACCACGGGTGGGAGCAAATTCGAAGGCATCGAAAAGCTGACCAACGCCGGGTTGAAGGTGAAAGACGTGGTGGTGCTGATTGACCGCCAATCCGGGGCAAAAGAGGCGCTGGCAGAAGCGGGTGTCCGCCTGCATGCCGTGCTGACGATTTCTGAATTACTGGAGTATTGGGAGAAGACGGGCAAGGTGGAGGCGGAAAAAATTGCTGTGGCGCGCACGTTCCTGAAAGAGAACAAATAGCCTCGATCTCCAAGTTGACCGGCTCCCATGCTGCCTGTTATCGCTTTCCCCTACCACGATCCGGATTTGCAGATGTTCCCGCATCTGCAGGCCATCCTGCCAGATTTGAAGGTCCTTTTCAGGCAGGCTTATGTTAGCCTGCAGCCGCAGACCCGCCGGCACGCCAGCCTGATGGATTGGCTGGCCAGGGAGGATTTTTTTACCGTTTTCTTTCATGACCAGGAAATGCTGATCGGCGAACGTTTCGCCGATCTTTATCGGAACACGGCCCGTGAAGCGGATCCTGGTGAGATCATCCATCTGGCCTTTATAGACAGGTTATCTTTTGCACTACAGGGACCCTATCGGGAGCAGTTCCTGGCAGATGTACAATCCGTCGCCAGCGCAGATGTGCCATTGATCTTTCAGCGTTCCGCGACTGCCTGGCGAACGCATCCGCAGAACTATTATAAGATCGAGGGCTTTGTCACAACCATCGGGGAGATCCTGTTTGGGAAATCCCTGGATTATGCCTGGTGTCACCTGGCTGTCCGGGCCGCCCAATTGGCAGAAATCCTGCCCCTGGTACGAAATCCCGATTTGAGCATGGTTGCCGAGATGGCACTGCTGCTTCAAGCAGATATAAGGACCAAAGAGGTGGACTGGCTTGCCTGGGAGGATCCGTTCGTCTGGTCGCGTGATCCGGAAGAGCTCAAACGCGAAAAGGAAAACAGCCTGGAGGAAACTCAAAAGCGGCTCGCGTATGCTATGCCAATGGTTGAAACAATGCTCCAATATGCTTTAAAACTAAAGCGCCGGGAATAATCCGGCAATTCCCAAGGGGCTGTGATTTTGGCCCTGTGGGTACTGCAGGGATGAGAAAAAAACGCGATTTTCATGCTGGGGAAGGGGGAATAATGTGGTACAACCATTAGGAAGGCTTTTCCCCGTTCGAGGAGTACGGAATGAAGAAAACAGAATTTGAAACAATGGTAGATAAGGCTTTTTGGGGCCTGGAAGCCAAATATGGGTTCAAGAAAACCGAAACCCATTTTGTGAATCGCACCTGCACCGTTCAATTTAAAAATGCAACCACGGACATCCTCTTGAACTATGAACTCGGCAGCACACCCTGGCTGGAGATTTCTGATGCGAACAACCCTGATAATAAGTCCACGCTCGGTTGGCTGCTGGTCGAGTTGGGTGTGGACAAGGCCCCCAGGCCGGAAGAGGCTTTTCGCCCGACCCCGTTGGGCGAAGGCCGGCTAGATCCCACCTTGCAAACATTGGGACAGCAGTTATTGGATTACGGCGCCAACCTGTTAAAGGGTGATTTTGCAATCATGCCAAAATTGCAGGCGCGCGCCAAAAAATACGACCTGGAATGCCAGCGCTATCTTTCGATTCATAAATCATAACCAGCGCATGTACCCGCTCTTCCGGCCGTTTCTTTTCAGGTTGGACCCTGAAACCGCCCACCATCTGACCCTGCAATTGATCCGGCTTGCCGGCATCCTGCCGCCCGCACGCTGGGGATTGCAGGCGATGTTCCGGGCACCAGAGAAACCGGTGGAAGTGTTCGGGTTGAAGTTCAAGAATCCGGTCGGGTTGGCAGCCGGTTACGACAAGGACGGGGTGGCCGTGCGCGGGTTGGCCACGTTGGGTTTTGGTCATCTCGAAATCGGCACCGTCACGCCACGCCCGCAGCCGGGAAATCCCAGGCCGCGTGTTTTTCGGTTGGTCGAAGATGAAGCCGTCATTAACCGGATGGGGTTTCCGGGCGCAGGAGCCTGGCAGGTCGAACACCATCTATCCTCCATTGCCCACCGGCCGCAATCCACTGTTATTGGCGTGAATCTGGGGAAGAACAAAGATACACCACTCGAAGAAGCGGCAAAGGATTATGTTGCGCTGCTGGAGCCATTTTCCGCGCTGGCAGACTATCTGGCAATCAACATCTCCTCGCCCAACACGGTCGGACTCCGCCGCTTGCAGGGGCGGGATATGCTGGAAGCCCTGCTCGGTTCAATTGCGCTGGAACGCCAGGCAATCGTGACCAGAGGCGGTCGGCACGCGCCAATCCTGGTTAAACTCGCCCCCGACCTGTCGGAGGTTGAACTCGAGGATGCCCTGGATGTCATCCTGCGCACAAACATGGATGGAATCATTGCCACCAATACCACCCTTGAGCGCGCCGGTCTGCGCTCCCGCCAGCAAGGTGAAACCGGCGGGTTAAGCGGCGGCCCGCTGCGGTTGCGCAGCAAAACCGTGCTGGCGCAGGTGCTAAAAAGGCTGGATGGCCGCCTGCCAGTTATCAGTGCAGGCGGGATCATGTCCCCCGAAGAGGCCATACGCCGCCTGGATATGGGAGCTGCATTGGTGCAGGTCTATACCGGGCTGGTGTATGCCGGGCCGGAGCTGGTACAAAAAATCATCCGGGCGGTTTGACCGCCCGGAGATTGTTTATTTGGCCGGACGCAGGGTCGGATCCGGACGGTCAAGAATATTCGTAAGAACGGTATCGGGTAAGGGCAACGGAGTATATTTTTCGCCCGTGCCAATACTCCCGTAGGGGATATAGTAGAGAAAGTTCCTGGAGGCACTCCCCAAACTCAATTCCTGGTAGGAGAATAGCACGTAGGTACCATCCGGGCTGAAGCGTGCGCTCGTATAGCAGCATTGGCCGCCGATGGGGTCAATCTGGCCTCCGGTTTGGCTGGAGGTGTTATAGTAGTATAAGTAGCCGTAAACGCCGTTGCGGATGATGCTGTTGAGCAGGAAAAGCGAGTTCCCATCCCAATCAAAGAAGGGAATGATCGAGCTTTGACCACTGCCGGTGCCATAACCAATCATGGTAAACCGTCCGGCCGGGAAATTATCCTTGTAAAACATGGCGCTGTTGCAAGGGGATGCGCTGGTGCAACCGGACAAGTCGTAGATAACGATCACATCCAGGTCTTGGCCGTTATGAGGAGTAAGCACATCTGCCGCAATTTTCTTGCCATCGCTCGACCAGCGAACGCTTTTTACCGGCGCCTGATTGGGGAGGGTAGTGTATGTAAAGATACCCTTCATATTTTCTAATTGGATCCTGGTGGTGGCAGCCGATATCTTGACCAGATCGAAGGGCACGATAAAAAGAACACGGTTGAGGCTGATAGCCACCTGCGTGCCATCCGGTGAAATCTCGAATGCATCCAGAAAATCCGCCGCGTTGAAACAGGTAACGGTGGAGACTACACCTCCCGGAACTGTCACGTTCTGAACACATTTACCGCTGATATAAAACAGGCTGTTGCCATCCGGTGACCATTGCATGCCATGCTTAACGGCGCCATCATGGGTAAGCTGGTGAGCATTCGTACCGTCCACGTTTACCAACCAGATATCATTGCCGCTCAAGAATGCGATCAGGTCTGCGCCGCCGAGAGTAGGCAGGCTGGCCACGGTCGCTGTGGGGCGGGGAGCAAGGGTATTGAGGGCAGGCGTGCCACTGGCAACCGGAAGGGCGACCACGGCCGTGGTCGGGGTAGGCAGCAAAGCCAGAGGTGTCTGGGAAGGCGGAATGGCGAATTGCGTTTGGGTTGGGAGAGGGGCAGCCAAGAAGGGGATCTTATTCTTAAAGAGCACGACTCCGGCGACCACCGCGATAATCAGGACGACGAATGCCACCCCCAAGCCAACCCACAATCCCGTCTTTCTGGGTGGCGTACCTGCGTCTTGAACCGGCGCAACGATCGGCGGCATTTTTGCTGTTTTGGCATTCGCTATTCCGGGGGAAGACTGGAATGGGCGTGTCGCGGCCGTCGCAGTCTTTGGAGTTTCCAGGTTCGGGCTCTCGCCATTGGCAACCGAGTTCAAGGCATCTGCCAGGGATTTCACATCCTGAAAGCGTTCGTTGCGATCCTTGGCCATAGATTTTTCGATAATGGTTTCGATTTCAGGCGGCAGGTCTGGCTTGACATCCAGAATGTGCGGGACCGGGTCGGTGATGTGTTTGACAACCACGCTCATGGGCGTATCGCCATGGTAAGGCTGCTGGCCGCTCAGCAGTTCGAACAGGATGACGCCCAGCGCATAGATGTCGCTGCGGCCATCAATGCTCTCCCCTTGTGCCTGTTCGGGACTCATATAAGCCGGCGTGCCGACGATGGCGCTGCCGGTAAAGTTTGTCTGTGATTTGGTCAGTTTGGCAATGCCAAAATCAGAGATGTACGGTTCGCTAAACTGATCGAAGAGGATGTTGCCGGGTTTCAGGTCGCGGTGGATGACACCTTTGTTATGTGCATCATCCAGGGCGGGGGCTATCTTTGAGAAGAGGTGCGCCACATCCTGAACAGTCATTGGCCCTTTTTTCATCCTGTCGGCCAGCGAACCGCCGGGCATGTAGCGCATGACAAAGTAAGGCTGCCCATCCTCCTCGCCAAAGTCGTAGACCGGCACGATGGCCGGGTGTTCGAGCATGGCGATGGTCTTGGCTTCGCGCTCGAAGCGGGTGCGAAACTGCACTTCGTGCAGCATCTCGCGCGGTAAGACCTTGATCGCCACCTCGCGCTCGAAACGCGGGTCGTAGGCGTGGTAGACGGTGGCCATTCCGCCACGACCGATCTCGCCTTTGATTTCATATCGTCCGAACTTTTGTGCATCCATAGACTTTCTTGCTCCTTGCGTGCATCCGTAAACTGGTTTATGCGATAAAATTCCTGAATTAAATGACTAGGTTTTAATATATTTATCCATACTTATCATAATACCTCAATAATATCAGAAAAGGGGTATTTTTTTGCCTGATTATTGAGAGATTGCTATACCCTGTAGTATAGCAATGGATAAGAGGAAACGCAAGAATTTGGTATAATTTCCTCATCGCCCCAGTAGCTCAAATGGACAGAGCAGAGCACTCCTAAGGCTAAGGTTGTGGGTTCAATTCCCGCCTGGGGCACTACCCTAAAAACGTTAACCTATTTCTAATATAAAAAACTTGCTTAAATTTGGATTTTCATGTAATATAGAGGTACGAACAGTTGGGTGCCCCCCTCACCCAGCTGTTCGTGCTTTATAAGCCTCCTCCCGCCGTTTGGCGGGTTTTTTATTTTTAGAAAGGAGATTGTATGGAAATCCGGATCGCCGTTGTCAGCCTCTGGTCCGAAGATGTTCCCGCTGCCACGTATTTCTACCAGGATGTGCTTGGCTTGCCGCGCATTGCTCACATCGCCGAGGATCGCCCACACTTCGACTTGGGCGGCACGTACCTCACCATCGTGCACGGCCGACCTGCGCTGCCCACGGATGCAGGGCCGCGTTTTCCCATGGTTGCCTTTGCCGTCCCGGACCTGGATTCGGCCATGGGTAAACTCCGCTCCCATGGCGTGGAGCTGCCCTGGGGAGTGGAAACAAATGCCAGCGGGCGGTGGGTAATGTTCCATGACCCGGCGGGAAATTTGATCGGACTGGTTACGTTTAAGCCATAGGAACGCCTTCATGGTGCGCCTGGTTGTAAGTTCTTTTCTTTGACGATAGAATATAATGAATCGTCCCAAACATTGAATTGTACGGGTGAACCTTTAGGAGAAGATCATGGAAAAGAATCAGCCTCCCGTTTCGCCACAGTGGGGTTCCACGGCCAAACTGGTGGTTTCCCTGACACTGGTGGCTGCCCTGGGCGTACTGCTGGCGCGTCTGAAATTTCTCATTGTGCCTGTGCTGATGGCATTCGCCGTGGCGTACCTCTTATTCCCGCTGGTTGAACTGTTGAGCCGGAAGAAGCCAAAATCCTGGGCGCTGGCGGTTTCTCTGATCTACCTGGTATTTGTGCTCATCCTGCTGTCTTTACTGACCTGGGGCGGGGTGGGTTTGATCGGGCAGGTACAAAACCTGATCACCGCCGTTCAAAACTACATCAACGAACTGCCGGGCTTCATCACCGGCCTTTCAAACAAAACCTACCTGTTTGGGCCCTTCCGCTTCAACTTCTCAACGACCGACTGGAATTTCATCGGACAGCAGATCCTTTCGTACGTCCAGCCTGCGCTGGGAAAAATGGGCGGCCTGGTCGGGACCCTGGCAGGCAGCGCGGCCACCACGGTGGGGTGGATGGCCTTCGTGGTGATCGTCTCGTTCTTTATCCTGCTGGAGAGTGGCGGTCTTCGGAACCGTATTATCCAGATCAGTATCCCCGTATATGCCGAGGATGTGCACCGCTTGAGCCAGAAACTGGGACAGATCTGGAATGCATTCCTGCGCGGGCAGATCATCATCTTCTTTTCGAAGGTCATCACATATACGATCTTGATGACCGTCCTGGGGGTTCATTACGCCATCCCAGTGGCTTTGATCGCCGGGCTCGCCGGCTTCCTGCCCTATATTGGTCCAGCCATCAATTGGACGGTACTCGGCCTGGTCACCTTTTTCCAGGGTTCCAACCCGTTCGGGCTGGCGCCGCTGACGTATGCGATCATTGCGATCGCGGTTGCCTTATTGATTGACCAGGTTCACGACAATTTGATTTCGCCGCGCCTCATGGCGCAGGTGCTAAAAGTCCATCCGGCTTTTGTGCTGATCACTGCCATCATTGCCGCCAACCTGATCGGAATCCTGGGCATCCTCATCGCTGCCCCCCTACTGGCTACTTTGCAACTGATTGTCCGGTATACCGTGCGTAAACTGCTGGATAGAGATCCCTGGCCGCCCGAAGAAGATGTGCTGCCGCCTCCGTCAACGCCAAAATGGTTGCAAAAGGTCCGCGCCTGGTGGCAAAAGCGTCGAGGAAAAGAACCTGTCCCGGTAAAAACAGAACCTACCGGTCTCGAAGACATTACGAAGATCAGATAAGTTTGCTTTTGGGTGTGCAATTAAGCCAAGAAGTCCGTATAATGAGAGTATAAAAAAAGGAGAAACCCCATGCCAAAAACCAATCCTGAACCCAAAACCGAAACCCTGGCCGAGACCGAGAGCTACCTGGCCTGGAAAGCCGAAGAACCAGACGGCGAGACCACCTATCACCTGGAACTCAACAATGTCACGGTACATTTTTTCAAGGAAGAGTGGGACGAATTTCTTGAACTAGCCCATAGCCTGAAATAGCCTCCCTATGACGCAAAACAACGCCATCACCGACATCCCGGGGATCGAAGTCGGTCAGGCCCAGGATGATGAAGCCCTGACCGGCTGTACGGTGGTGCTCTGCCGCAAAGGCGCAGTTGGCGGAGTGGATGTGCGCGGCAGCGCTCCCGGCACACGCGAGACCGACCTGCTTGACCCGGTCAACCTGGTGGACAAAGTCCACGCGGTGGTGCTGGCAGGCGGCTCGGCATTCGGGCTGGATGCCGCCTCGGGTGTGATGAAATACCTGGCCGAACAAAAGATCGGTTACGGCCTGGGAGCCAACCGTGTCCCGATCGTCCCGGCTGCCATTCTGTTCGACCTGGACCTGGGCAAGTCCACGCGCCACCCGGATGCGGAAATGGGCTACGCCGCCGCGCGGGCAGCCAATGCCGGGCCAGTGGCCGAGGGGAATGCCGGCGCGGGGACGGGGGCAACCGTGGGAAAGATCTTCGGCATGGCCGGGGCGATGAAGTCCGGCCTGGGCACGGCCTGTCTGCAGATCGGTGGCGGAGTTGTCGTGGGCGCCATCGTGGCCGTGAACGCTTTCGGGGATGTGCTCGACCCAGTCACCGGCCAGATCATCGCCGGGGCGCGCCCGGCCAAAGTTGGCCCGGTTAAACTGGGCGGGGCTGCTCCATTCGCCAATACGTTGGAAGTGCTGAAATCTTTCACCGGGCAGACGATTATGCGCCTGGCGACCGGTGGCAACACCGTCATCGCGGTGGTGGCGACCAATGCTAAATTTGACAAAGCCCAGGCCACCAAAGTGGCCCAGATGGCGCAGGATGGGCTGGCGCGCACCATCCGTCCGGCCCATACCATGCTGGATGGTGACACGGTCTTTGCGCTCGCCACCGGGCAGAGGCGAGCGGATGTAAGCACCGTCGGGGCGTATGCCGCTGAAGCGGTGGCGCTGGCGATTGTGAGGGCGGTGAAAGCGGCGCAGCCGGCGGGAGGATTGCCGGCGGTGGGCAGTTAACACAAAAAACAAGAAATAAAGTACCACCATCGGCCAATCGCAAGGGTCGCTGACCTTCCCGGCCAGCTTCCAATTGGTCGGCGCGATGAATGCGTGTCCGTAGGGCTACACACAATCGGACATTCTTTTCGTGCATAACGAGGGAGAAAAGGGAGCCATTGTCAAACTAATTACTGCCAAGCTCATTCAGATTGCGCATCATGCCAATCACATCATCCCGGCTCAACATGCCTAGAATCTGGTCATCCTTCATCACGGGCAACTGGTTGACGCCTTCGTGGTCCATTTCCTCGACTGCAGCCCAGACCTCTTCATCAGACCGAACCCATTTTATTTTATCGGCTGGGATCATTACCTGGGCAGCGGTGGTGGTTGGCCAGTCCGAACGGGGAATTGCTTTGACAGCATGCAATGTCAGCATGCCGACCACTCTGCCATTCTGTTCCACAATCAAGCCACGCTTGCCGCGTCCCAGGATGTCCTCATTGACAAGTTTCTCCAAAGTTTCTTCCGGGCTTACAACGATGTAATCAAGCCGCATCGCATCGGATACGTGCCGGCCAGCAAATAGATCGCGGATGGTCTGTTGGTGCACTTGCGAAGCTGCCGCGCTTTCCAGGAACCAACCGATGAAGGCGATCCACAGGCCATCGCTTAAATCACCGGTGAATACCTGCCATACACCCAAAAGGATAAAGAGAAAGGCAATGAAGCGTCCCAGGTTGGCGGCGATGAGCGTGGCCTTGCGAAAATTATGGGAGATGCCCCAGACAATTGCCCGGAAAACCCGGCCACCATCCAAAGGGAATCCCGGGATCAAGTTAAATAGCGCCAGCGTTCCATTGATATACGCCAGGTACTCTGCCACCGCCAGCAGTGGGGCCAGCGAGGTCACAAGAAATTGGAGCAAACCAAAGAAAAGCGCCAAAGCAAAACTGACCACCGGACCAGCCAGGGCGATCCAGAACTCGGCACCGGCACTGGGTGGTTCTGCCTCGATCTCGGCAATGCCGCCGAAGATGAAGAGCGTGATACTGCTAACCGGAACCTTGTAATGCAAGGCCACCACCGAATGGCCCAGTTCGTGCAGGAGCACGCAACCAAACATCAATATGGCAGTAGCCGCGCCGGCGATCCAATACTGGGCGACCGGCCAGCCTTTGAATTCAAGGGGAAAGTAACTGGCGGCCAGCGTCCACGTGACCAGCGCAAAGATCAGGAACCAGGAATAATCCACCCTGATCGGAATTCCAAAAATGCGACCTAAAGAAATCGTGCTATGTTTCATACTCGCCACTTCCTTTTATCCTTAAGTTTTTGTTTCAATTCATAATACTCTGCCCTTGCCGAAATTCCATCGGAAAGCTGAGGATTTATTCATCCACGTTTTGATGATTTGCTCTTTACTTGAGATAGATAAATAAAAAAACCGCCCTGAGGCGGTCATCGCTTTCCTGCAGAGGAAAAATAGCCCAAGATTAATGCGCCAAGCAGTTTTCTGCTACAAATAAATGCGGAACTGTATGGCTCAGAATAATAAATAAACCGGATATTTTGTAACCAGCTTATTTATTAGACATCACATGAAAATAAATTCCATGTTTTGATGATTATCCATTTCCAAACATACGTTGGACAAGTGTCTTCTCAATAAACGGGGGAGGGTGGGAGTGTGCAGGCGGCTCCGCTGCCCGCACACTCCCGTTCCCTCTTATATTGAGATATTACTTGGAGGAATAAATAACCGCTAACCAACCCTGTTGGTCTTATTACCATTCTGGAAGTTGATGATGTTGTTTATTGTTATTCTCGCACGGTGTTCCAAAGCCTCTATAGTTTTATAGGCTATGTGTGGCGTTAGAATTACATTTTCCAGGTGCAAAAGCCGGCTTTCTGGGTCAATTGGTTCTTGTGTGAATACGTCAAGAGCTGCACCAGCGATTTTATTTGTACTTAACGCTTCTATCAAAGCTTTTTCATCTACAATTGGCCCTCTGGCCGTATTGATAAGATAGGCGGTTGATCGCATGGCGGAAAGTTCTTCCTTTCCTACCAGACCCTTTGTTTCAACATTTAGTGGAAGATGAATCGATATAATGTCTGGAGTTGAGAAGAATTTCTGTAGATCAGAGATGTAATTGCCGAGCAATTTAAACTGCTCTTTTTCTGTTCGAGACCAACCTACTATGTTACAGCCAAAAGTTTTGAAGTAATTTGCCACCAATGTACCAATTGAACCTGTTCCTAAAATGCCGACCGTTTTCCCTGAAAGCTCTTGCCCAGGTTTCAAATTCCATTTGCCAGAATGCACTACATTATTTGCAGCTGGAAGTTCTCTCAGTAACGATATTGCCAAACCGACAGCTAATTCCGCTACAGAATTCGTTGAATAGGCCGGGACGTTGTAAACAGCGATGTCTTTTCGACGACAAATATCGAGGTCAACACAATCATAGCCAGTAAATGCAACGGCAATTACTTTTGTATTTGGATACTTTGCAAGCAACTGCTGCCCGACTTTTGTTTTAACAGTCACAATAACTTCAACTGAGTCCGCTTTTGTTGGATTTTCCCAGACAATATTAAACGACAAGCCAGCTTTTGCAGCGATTTCCTCAAAAGTAGCCCTTGGAACACCAAGCTCTTCCAGAATTAAGATTTGTTTTTTATCAGCCATAGCCAAGCAAAAGCTCATTATTCTTCCAGTATCTCTGCCTCGTCCAAGGTAGACACTCCCTTGCGGAGCGCGTATAAAGCCGCCTGAACTCGATTGGCCAGATGCAGTTTATTGAGCACGTTATCGATGTGGGTCCGAACTGTGGCTTCACTGATCACCAATCGCCGGGCGATCTCCTGGTTGCTGATCCCCTTCGCTACCAGGTGCAAGACCTCCAACTCCCGCCCGGTGAGCGGGTCGGGCGTGGGGGGATCCTTAGATGGGTGGCTGATCTCTTCCAGTACTTTGCGGGCGATGCTGGGCGGCAGAAATGGTTCCCTGCGATAAACGGCCTGGATGGCTGTAATCAGTTCTTTGGGATCGGAGTTTTTGAGCAAGTACCCCATCGCCCCGGCTTTAATGGCCGGAAAAACTTTGTCGTCGGCTGTAAAACTGGTCAAAGCCAAGATGCGGGCGTCGGGTTGTTTGGCGGTGATCTGGCGGATGGCTTCGATCCCATCCAGGCGGGGCATCACCAGATCCATCAGGATCACATCCGGTTGGAGCGTTCCGGCCTGGGCCACGGCATCCAAACCATCGGCCGCTTCGCCCACCACTTCCATCCCATCCACCTCCGCCAAAAGCGCGCAAATGCCCTCGCGGACGATACCCTGATCATCTACCACAAGAAGCCGGACCGTTCTTTTTGTCATTTGGACACCTTTCAGGTTCTGCAGAAGAGATATTTTTATATTTCCTTAATGGGGGCGGTCACTCGCAATGTTGTTCCTGCCTTCGAGGAGCTCTTGATCTCCAGCTTCCCACCCATTCTCTGGACGCGCTCTTTGATCCCACGCAAGCCCAGCCCGCCGCTTTGGCGGGCGGCCTTCGGATCAAACCCAATGCCGTCATCGTGGATTTCCATACAAACACTCTGGGCATCGAATTTCAGATGGAGGGTTATGCCATGAGCCCTGGCATGTTTTACGATGTTATTCAGGCTTTCCTGTGCAATACGGTAGAGTTCCTGCCCGACGGATATGGGCAACCGCTCCTCCCCGTCCACCTGGATCTCAGTTTGAAGCCCGGCGCGGCCTTCCACGGCAGCCAAGCGGGCCTGCAGGGCTGCGATCAAACCCTCTTTTTCCAATACCACCGGGTGCAGTTCGAAGATCAGCAGGCGCATTTCCAGGATGGCTTCACGCGTCATGCTGCGCAGCTTCTCCAGGTTCTCCAGGGCTACCGCTTGCTTTTCCGAGGCAAGCGCCATGCGGGCGGCTTCCGCATACAGGTTGGCGCTGAATAAGGCCTGGCTGACCGAATCGTGGAGTTCGCGCGCCAGCCGGCCGCGTTCTTCATTGACTGCATCCTGCTCGACACGCTCATGCAGCCGGGTGTGCTCGATCACGATGGCGGCTTGATCGGCGAAAAGACTGATGATGCGGATGTCGTTTTGGGTAAAGCCTTCCGGTTTATTCACTACATCGATTGCACCGATCAATGAAGAATCAACCCGGAGCGGGACGACCAGAAGACACGTGAGTTGCAAATAGCGGAAGTATTCCTCCCCTAGGCTGGCTGGATCGTTGACCAGAACCGGTCCATTCTTTTGGATGGCTAATTCTGCCAATGAGCCCTGGAGTGGGATATGTTCAGGAATTGACAAAGTAGTTCCAGCAGAATTGGCCATTTGCAGCCATTGGCTGCCCTCCAAAAGTAGAACTGCACTGCCCGTGGCCCCCGTCAACTTTAATGCCTCCTGGCAGACAATATCCAGGATTTCCTGCAACCTAGCTTTCTGGAGCAATCCGCTTGTGATCCGCTGCACGGCCTGGGTCTCGGCCAATCTCTGGCGGGTCTCATCATAAAGCTGGGCATTCTCGACTGCTAACGCCACTGAATTGGCAATCCCACTCGCCAGGTCGATTTCTTTCCTAGTGAAGAAATGAGCCTCTTCCAAGCTGTAGATAATGGCAACTCCCAATGCCTGGTGGCCAACTTTCACCGGCACGACCAGGACGGAGCGGATGTCTAAAAGCGAGATCAGTTCAAGCTTTGCCAGTGAATCTGATCTGGCATCCTGAGAAACCATGGGTTCCATACGGGTGAGGGCTGCCTGAATAAGAGGAATTTGCGCTGGATCCGGCTTCCAATCCTGTACCGAAAGGCGTTGAGAATGGTTTAAACTCTTTGTATCTGCCCGGCGCTCAAGCCTGCCATTTTCAGAATTCATAAGATAGATGGCACAATGAGTCACGCCAGTTGCTTTTGCCAAGTTTTTTGCCACCCATTCCAGTACCCGATCCAGTTCCATCGGAACACCCGCCATCCGGATAGAACGCAGCATCAGGGTCATCCGCGCTTCAGATTTGCCCAGTTCAGTATTCGAACGGCGCAACGCTTTCAGTGTTCGCTTGTGAAAAGTGATTTCCTTCTTCAGGGCTTTGTTCGCATCAGATAGTTCGAGAGTCCTCTGGCGTACGCGTGCCTCCAATTCCTCATATGCCAGTCTCGATGATTCTTCGGACCGTTTCAGTTCGGCCGTCGTTTCCATCAGGCGCAGGTGTTCAAGCCCTTTGGATGCCTGGCTTTGAACCAGGTCAACAATAAAGGCCAGCAGGGCTTCGCTTCTTTCCTCCGGAACAATCGGCACCTTTTGCAGTGCTTCCATATAGGCTGCTTCGTCGAAACCAAACTCGCGCGCCTGACGGAGAAATACCTCCTTATTGGCGGGTTCGTGTAAGAATTGCCCAAGGAAAATGCTCGCGACAGGTTGGCCATCCAGGACGATCGGAGCGGCATAAGCCATCAGACCGTTCAAACACTGATTCTCTGCATATGGGCCATCCATCAGATGGTACAAAAAGTATTGGTCGCACAACCTGCAACGCTCTTGCGTTTGTGGATAGATCCGGTGAAACTGCGTGCAAATGTCTTGACTGCCTGCTGTGGATAAGATCCCACCCTGTGGATCCACCAAAGTAGATGGAATTCCCGTAGCCGAATAAAAGGATTCCATCATTTGCCGGATGCTTCGGATGTCGATCAGGTCTGTGAATTGATATTGCATCATAGCACCATGTTTTCTCTATCTCCGGAAAGAGTCAACCTGGCATTCAATGAAGCCAATAAGGGTTAGTGAATTCGATATTCCTATTATCATACACCTATTCCATCTCTGTCAATTGCCCAAATTGTGTGTCCATTGGGAATCGCAGGGGAATGTAGGATGAGGCCTCATCAAAATGTGGACATGAAAATCTTTATTCTCCCGATGTCATTTGATGCGTAGAAAGGTATGCTATAGGCATGACTCACAATGAACAACAACGCGGAAATGACGATAGCCCTTCTTCTGGTATTGTAGAGGTTTACCTTTGTGATGATGACCACTTCATAAGAGAGGCGCTCAAATCGCTGCTTTCAACATATGCTTTATCGAAGCCAAATGACCCTGTTTCGAAAATAAAGGTGGTCGGCGAAGCAGCCAACGGCCGGGAAGCTTTGCAGATGGTCGCAAACCACCAGCCAGACGTGATCCTGATGGATGCACAAATGCCGGTGATGGATGGCATTGAAGCCACCCGGGCGATCAAGGCAAACTGGCCAAAAGTAAAGGTTGTCATGCTGACAATTTATTCTGCACGGGAACAGGCTGCCAAGGCGGCCGGGGCGGATGCTTTCCTGCTTAAGGGCTGCCCGGCCGAAAAGCTGATCGAAACAATCCTGAACAAATGCAAAACGGGCACCGCGCTTGCCTGATGAAGAGGCTGTATTGAAAATAAAATCCGAGGCATTCAACTTCGTTGGTGAAAGACAGGCAACCCAAACATTATCCGCAGAGAATACAACAGAAAAAAAGGAGCTAAGAAAATGACTACATTAGGTTCACAATTCAAGACAGGTGAAATAGTAACCGCCTCCGGCAACTACCGTTTCGTCAGCCACCTGGATGGAACGACCAATGACGCTTCTGCTGAAGCGCTTATTCCGCTTCGGGAAGGCGAGATCTTTCCACCCTGCAAAAGCTGCAACAAAGGTGCAATTTGGCAATTGGAAAGTAACGCCGATACCCAGTGACCTGATCGGTTCCTGAATACCGGGTATTTAATCGCGGTTACCAAACCGGTTATCCTGCTGAAAACCGTTCATGAATTTTCAAGACGTAGTGATGGTTTTCGCCGGTTCGATTCAATTCATATGAGAGAAAAATAGAAAATCACTTTTGAATGGAGATGTTCCTATGAACGCTTGGGATCGTAACGAAAGTTGGTCGTACCCACTGTCTGGGGGGATCGATTTACAGTCGGTCATGCGCCAGGTTTATACCTGGATGGTCTTGGGGATGCTTATCACCGCTTGCGTTGCATATGTCACTGCAAGCAACCCAATGCTGATCAATCTTGCATCGGACCCCATTATTGTGTTGATCGCCGTACTCGTTGAACTTGGAGTGGTCCTGGTAATAAGCCGCGGTTTATGCCGGCTGTCCTCAGGCGCGGCGACCATGCTATTCATCGTGTATGCTGCGTTGAACGGATTCACTCTCTCCATAGTTCTGCTGGCTTTCAGTATCACGTCGGTTTTTTTGGCATTTGCCTCGACCGCGTTGTTATTCGGGGTCATGTCCGTCATTGGCTACACCACCAAGGTGGATCTATCCAAGCTGGGTACTTACTTGATGATGGCGGTGCTCGGGTTGATCATTGCGATGTTAATTAACCTGTTTCTCAATAGCAGCCTGGTGGATACGATCGTCAGCATGGCGGGTGTGCTGATCTTCACTGGACTTACCGCCTATGATACCCAGCGGATTGGTCGCATGGCAGCGGAAATGAGCATGAACGGCGAGGAAGGGATGAAGTTTGGTATACTCGGGGCACTTACACTCTACCTGGATTTCATCAATATATTTCTCGACATACTCCGACTGATGAACCGTCGTCGATAAGACCATTATCAAGGCAGATTGCTACCACTATGGACTTTAAGGATTATTATGAAGTATTAGGTGTGTCGCCGGATGCTGACGATAAAGCCATAAGGCAGGCCTTCCGCCAACTAGCCCGCAAGGTTCACCCGGATGTCAACCCGGGTAATAAAGACGCCGAAGAGAAATTCAAGACCATTAACGAGGCGTACCAGGTTCTAGGGGATAAAGAAAAGCGCAAGAAGTACGATGAGCTGCGGGCGCAATACAAGCAATGGCAACAGACCGGCGCTGGCCAACAGGATTTCGATTGGCAGAACTGGTCAGCTGCCCAAGCTGGCACCGGGACTACTACGAATACCGGTGACGGAGTGCATGTCCAATATGCCACTCCCGAGGACCTGGAAGACCTCTTTGGCGGCGCCTCACCTTATTCCGATTTCTTCACCAATATATTCGGACAGGCGCGCAATAGCGGCAGAGGAAAAGGTCGAGCAGCTCCCCCAGGACCAGGTCGCGGGCGGGATATTGAGTATGAAGTAGATCTGACCCTGGAAGAGGCTTTTCATGGCACCGAGCGCCTTTTGGAAATGGATGAGCACCGCTTCGAAGCCAGCATTCCGGCGGGTGTTCGCACCGGATCACGCGTCCGCCTGGCGGGGAAAGGCGAACCGGGCCAAAAAGGCGGTCCGGCTGGGGACTTGTATTTGATCGTGCACGTTCTGCCAAATGAAACCTTCGAGCGCGAGGGGGATGATTTGCACATGGATGTACCGGTCGATATTTTCACTGCCATCGGCGGTGGTGAAATCCGCATCTCATCTCTGGAAAGACCCTTGATCCTGAAGATCCCACCCCGAACCAACGCTGGACGGAGTTTCCGCCTGCGCGGGAAGGGTATGCCCCACCTGGGCGATCCCAAAAAACGCGGCGACCTGTATGTCATGGTCAGGCTAGTGTTACCCAACTCGTTGTCCGACCAAGAGGTCGATACCATCCGCACGATGGCCGCCTCCCGACCAGACCGTTCTCCGTCGCACCCAAAATGAGGCAGTGTATGACTCCCAAAAAAAAATCTCAAAACCGATATAAGTATGCTCCATCCGAAGGCTACGAATCCCGTAGCCAGCGCCGATTGCAAAACGACCTGGGAATCGATGAAGGCGCAGCCGAGGCCATCCTACACCTACGCAGTCAGGTGGTCGAATTACAGACTATTATTCGCCAGTTGGAAACCGAATTGGCCGACCAAAATGCCAGCCAGCACATGCGCCTGGCGCGTTACCGGGAAGACTATTATGAGGCAACCTGGATCGAAACTGAAATCCAGGGATGAGTCCAGCCAATCGGTTTTAATGCTAAACGGAGAGTCGCATGAACCTAGACAAGTACACCCAAAAATCCCAGGAGGCCATCCTGGCAGCCCAGCACCTGGCGCAGGATTACCAGCACCAGATGGTCGAACCAATCCACTTATTGCTGGCGCTGGTTCAACAATCAGATGGGATCGTCCGGGCGATCATCACCAAGGTGGCCGGCGGGACGCAAGCCATCCAGGAAGAATTGAGCAACGAACTGGAAAAAAGGCCAAAGATCCAGGGTGCCAATCTGGAGATCGGCCTGTCGCCCCAGACCGGGGAAGTTCTGGCTGCGGCCGAACGCTATGCCAAAGGCATGCAAGACGATTATGTTTCCACCGAGCATTTACTTCTGGGTCTGGCGGATAGCAGTGAAAGCAAACGCCTGTTCCAGTTCGGTTTAACCAAGGATGCCATCCTGGCCGCCTTAAAACAGGTGCGTGGTTCCCAGCGTGTCGCCTCGCAGAATCCTGAAGAGACCTTCCAATCACTGGAAAAATATGGTCGGGACCTGACCGCCATGGCCCGCCAGGGCAAGCTTGACCCGGTCATTGGGCGCGATGAGGAAATCCGCCGTACCATACAGATCCTGTCCCGCCGCACCAAGAATAACCCAGCCCTGATCGGCGAACCAGGCGTCGGCAAGACTGCCATTGTCGAGGGGCTGGCCCAGCGCATCATTAACGGCGACGTTCCCGAGGGACTCAAGCACAAACGCCTGGTCCAACTGGATATGGGTGCTCTGGTGGCAGGGGCCAAGTACCGCGGCGAGTTCGAAGAACGCCTGAAAGCCCTATTGAAAGAGATTACTGAGTCCGAAGGGGAAATTATCCTTTTTTTGGATGAAATGCATACGGTGGTTGGCGCCGGGGCGGCCGAGGGTGCCATGGATGCCAGTAACATGCTCAAACCCATGCTGGCGCGTGGCGAACTCCACCTGATCGGTGCGACCACGCTGAACGAGTATCACAAATATATTGAAAAGGATCCCGCCCTGGAGCGCCGTTTCCAGCCGGTGGTGGTGGAAGAGCCATCCGTGCCAGACACAATCAGTATCCTGCGCGGTCTCAAGCAACGCTACGAAGTCCACCACGGTGTACGTATCACCGATGCTGCAGTGCTGGCGGCAGCAACACTTTCGCAGCGCTATATCAGTGATCGTTTCCTGCCTGACAAGGCAATCGACTTGATCGACGAAGCCGCCGCGCGGTTGCGCACCGAGATCGATTCCAAGCCGCAGGCGTTGGATGAGGTTGACAGGCAAGTGATGCAGCTTCAAATCGAACGCCAGGCGCTTAAAAAGGAACATGACAAGGCCTCCAAGGAACGGCTTGAGAATATTGAAAAAGAACTGGCCGACCTGAAGGAAAAGAGCCACGAACTCCAGGCGCGCTGGCAGACCGAGAAACAGGCCATTGCAGAGCTTCGCACTACCAAAGAGAAGATCGAACAGACACATAAGGAGATCGAAAGCGCAGAACGACAAGCGGACCTCGAAAAGGTTGCCCGTCTGCGCTATGGAACTCTGCGGGATTTGGAAAAGAAATTAGCCGATGATGAACGCCACATGAAGGAACTGCAGGCCCAGGGAGGCGCCTTGCTAAAGGAGGAAGTGGATGCCGAGCAGATCGCCCAGGTCGTTTCCCGTTGGACCCATATCCCGGTCTCGAAGCTCATGGAAGGCGAGACCCAGAAACTCCTGCATATGGAAGACCGGCTGCGCGAAAGAGTGGTCGGACAGGAGGATGCCCTGAAGGCTGTCTCGAACGCCCTACGCCGGGCCCGGGCCGGCCTGCAAGATGCGAACCGGCCGCTGGGTTCGTTCATTTTCCTGGGCCCGACCGGGGTGGGCAAGACCGAACTGGCACGGGCCCTGGCTGAATTCATGTTCGACGATGAACGCGCCATGATCCGCATCGATATGAGCGAATACCAGGAGAAACACACTGTCAGCCGCCTGATAGGCGCCCCTCCGGGGTATGTTGGCTACGAGGAAGGCGGCCAGTTGACCGAATTGGTGCGCCGGCGTCCGTACTGCGTAGTTCTGTTCGACGAGATCGAAAAAGCCCACCCGGACGTATTCAATGTGCTGCTGCAATTACTGGATGATGGCCGCCTGACGGATGGTCAGGGTCGCACGGTGGATTTTCGCAATACATTGGTCGTCATGACCTCCAACCTGGGCAGTGAGCTATGGCTGGGCGGAAAAGGAGTCAGGGTAACGCGTGACGCAATCACGCAAGTACTGCAGGCACATTTCCGCCCCGAGTTCCTGAACCGAATCGACGAGATCATCGTCTTCCATTCGCTCAGCCGCGATGATCTGGTTAAGGTCGTGGACATCCAGCTCCGGCATGTTTCCGCATTGCTGGCAGAGCGCGGCTATCACCTGGTAATCAGCCCGGAGGCACGCGCATATCTGGCCGAGATCGGTTATGATGCCGATTATGGTGCCCGCCCGCTCAAACGGGCCATCCAACGCGAGCTGCAGGACCCACTGGCGGTCAAGATCCTGGGCGGTGAGTTCCACGATGGCGATACCATCCGCGTGGAACGCGGAAAAGAAAGGCTGGAATTCACTGCGCTTCCAGCAGACAAACCCGTGACCCCGTGACGCCATGGACCGCACAAACACTGATCTTGAGATAATGGTGAAAATCCACCTGGCTCTAGCCAGGTGGATTTTTTTCTTTAGTAAACCCACTCTCTTGAAATATGGGGGATAAGATCGACATATCCAGGACAACGACCGGGTGCTCACGCTGTATTCCACCTGTAAGACAACCCATCTTCTCATCAAAATGTGGATGAAAAAATACTCATTCTCCTGATGACAAATGGGGCGCAGGGACGTATGCTACAGGCATGATAAACAACGCGCATCCGCACAAAAAAGACGATATCACTTCCAATTCCATTGTAGAAGTTTTGATCTGCGATGACGAAACCTTCATTCGCGAGGCGCTTAAATCACTGCTTTCAACCTATGCTTTATTGAATTCTGTTGCACCTATTTCCAAAATAATGGTGGTCGGCGAAGCAACCAATGGCTGGGAAGCTTTACAAGTCATCGCGAAACACCAGCCGGATGTGGTCCTGATGGATGCGCACATGCCGGTGATGGATGGTTTTGAAGCCACACGGGCGATCAAAGCCAGTTGGCCACAAGTTAAAGTCATTATGTTAACGATGTATTTTGCACAGCAAGAGGCTGCCACAGAAGCCGGGGTGGATGCCTTCCTGCTCAAGGGATGTCCGGTTGAAAAGCTTATCGATACGATCCTTACGACATGCAGACCAGACAACGAACATGCCTGAAGGAAAGGTAATAATGGAGAAAAAGTTGCAATTCAGGAAAGGTAGATCACCATTGGATCGTATCCCGACCCGGCATGGAATCACGTTGATCGTTGTGGGCATCACGGCAATGATGGTCTTGGCAATCAGCTTTTCGGCTGTTTTACACGGGCCAGCGCGAGAGCTGTTTTCACCGCACCCCTGTGCGGCGACGGCTCCGCCCCTGATTATGGTCTCAGCTACGACCTGAATCAGCCACATTGGACCGTGGGTTGGCAAGGTTATGCCTCAGAGCAAGCAGTGGATGAGGTGGACACGCTTCTCGACCAGTTGAATACCGATTCCATCGCCCAGACAATGATCCTGATCCTGCCGCAGGAACAGGTTGGTAACCGGGTGGACTGTGCAGTGCATTTCCTGCGTTATATGAAACTGGGCCTGCCAACGGGTGAGCGCAAGGATAACGGTCTTGTCTTTTTGATCGTTGTTGAACCCGACGCCATCGATGTGCACTACGGAGTAGGCCTGGGATTGCCGGCCCTGACCGCCTACGACTTGACCAGCCTCAACCGCGCCGCCGAGGCTGCCTACCAACCCAGCCATAGCATGGATAATGCGCTGCTGGCCCTGGCGCAAGGGCTCGATAGCGTTGCCCGCAGCAAATATCCGCCACTGAACTCATCAACACTGACCCCTGGGGGTGATGCCCAAACACAACCGACTTCCGGGTCGCCGGTCGGTGGCTCGACGGGGGATCAGTTATGTCTCGGCATCTTGTTGTTGCTGTTGATATTTGGGTTACCCTTCTTAGCCGGAAGAGGAATCTTCTTCATCCCGTTCGGGTTCGGTTCTGATCGTTGGGGCGGGCGTTCTGACCGTTGGGGTGGGCGTTCCGGTGGTTGGGGAGGACGTTCCGGCGGGATGCGGGGCGGCAGCGGCAGCGGTCGTTCCGGGCGCGGAAATTAGTAATGAAAAGGAGATAAAAAATGAAACTTTCTATCAAACAAATTGTTCAAATGGTACTGGTGGGGGCTTTGGTCGTAAGCTTGACAGGTTGCGGCGTTGTGAATGCAGGCGCGAACGATTACAACGATCTGATCGCCCTGGTTCAGGGTGTGCAGTCCTCCGCGTCGAACTTTCAATTGGTGGTGGATACACAATACGCCAAAATCCAGGCAAAAACGCAGATCACCAAAGATTATTATGACGCCGTGAATGCCAGCGGCGAGGTCTGGACCGGTAACTTCCGCTCGCAGGCGGATGCCCTGACCAACCTGCTGAATAATTACAAGGATGCAAACGGCCAGCCGCTGGACCCGACCAAGCTGAACCTGGCTGAGTTGGAAGGGAAGGGTGCCTTACCCAACAACCTGGGCCAGGGCTTCTCGCTGTATGTCAACGCCGTCACCCAGGCCCCGCCCCCCGTACCGGATTCACAGGTCACATTGGCGCTCGGCGACACCATTGATGAGTTTATGAACACCATTCAACTGGCCGGCAGCGACTGGAATGATGCTGTCAAAGCCTACAACACCCGCCGGGCGCAGATCTCAGGCGAGATCGTGTCGCGCGTCTCGGCATACTTCGGCTTTCCCCTGCCGGTGACCTTTCCATATTATCAGGGCGGCAATGCCGGACAGCCTGTCCAAAATCCGCTGGCGACGCCACAGAAGTAAATAAGACTATCTTTACGAAATACGCCCAGCTTGCCGCCATTTTCGCGGTTTATAGGATTGCCCTTAAAAGTAGGCAGCCTATCGCGAATAAACAGCACAGCAGAAGTGTTTTAGAGACCGCCTTCCGGCGGTCTTTTTTATTCACACGCCTTTTTACGCAAAAACCTTTCCAAGCATTCCCTGTACCATCTCAATATAAGGGAGAACGCGGGTGTGCCTCCACCATCCGCCATTATTGAGAAGATACCATTTCTCATCAAAATGTGGATGTAAAAATCATCACCCTTGTGATGACAACCGGAGCGGAGGAGCGTATGCTTGACCCGTAACACAAAATCCGTCTCGATAGAGACAAACTAATCTCATAGGAGGATTATTTTATGCTAAACGAATATGCTCGTAGATGGTGGGTATTGGCGTTGCGCGGCGGAATTGCCGTGCTCTTTGGACTGGCAGCCATCATATGGCCTGTCATCGCCTTGAAAGTGATCGTTCTGCTCGTTGGCGTCTACGCACTAGTGGACGGCCTCTTGGCTATCGTTATCGGCGTGACCATCCGGCGCGAGGTGGACCATTGGTGGGCGTGGCTGCTGGAGGGATTGGCAGGAATTATCATAGGCGTGTTGGTCTTCCTCTGGCCGGCAATTACAACAGCGGTATTAATCACACTGATCGCCGTCTGGGGGCTGGTCACCGGCATTATGGAGATCGTGGCTGCCATTTATCTTAGAACAGTCATCGAAGGCGAGTGGCTGCTCGTGTTGGACGGCATTCTCTCTTTGCTCCTGGGAGCATTCCTGGTCGCTTTCCCGGTACTGGGTGCACAGGTGCTCGTCTGGTTGGTGGGAGCCTATGCTATCCTGTTCGGTATCTTGCTGTTTGTCCTGGCGCTTCAGGTGCGAAGGCTGGGTAAAACACTTGAGATCCAGACAGTGGAAATACTCTAAGTTGAAATACTTGATACTTGATGAAGAAAAGAGCAAAGATAAGCTATGAATACCCCTGACGCTATCAATGATCTGTTGGGATTTGATCCTTCCATCGAACTGAACGCCTTTCGGGACGCGCTGCGCCAGTTGTTCGAAGAAGGTTGGAACAGCCCACGCGATGTTCCAGTGGCTGTCCTGTCCTCAAGCATCGTACCGATCGATGTCCTGGATACTGGTGCAGCCCTTGTGATCCGGGCGAATATGCCGGGTGTCAAAACCGACCATCTCGCCATTACCCTGAAAGGTGACACTCTCATCCTAAGGGGAGAGGTCACACCCTGCACCGAAGAAGATAATGCAAGTTACCTGCGCCACGAGCGCCGCGCCATAGCATTTACCCGCTCGCTGACCCTGCCGCTAGCCGTGGACGCTGATCGCGCCGAGGCGCACCTGCGTTATGGAGTGCTTACCCTGACATTGCCAAAGAGCGATAGCGTTCTAGCGAAGACGATCAAGGTCACGGCAAGCGAAGCCAACCCCTCCGGCGGGACATCGTCGCATGCCTAACGTTTTCATCCGCCCGTGGTACGCCCGCCCGCATCTGCTCCAGCGCTCGCGCCAGATCGTCGGAGTGCTGACCAAGCATGGCCTGGATTTCATGATGGAGCAGATCGGCCTTAACGGCGGCCGGCCTTTCACTCGCCGTTCGGAGGCCCGCCGGCCGGGCGGGCCTCCCATCAACCAGGCCGAACACTTGCGCCTGGCCTTGGGCGAGTTGGGCGGCGCGTTCGTCAAGGTCGGCCAGATGCTCAGCACCCGGCCTGACCTGATTCCGCATGAATATGCCGCGGAACTGGCAAAGCTGCAAGATGACGCTCCGGCAGTGCCACTCGACCAGATCCGCCAGGTGATCAACCAAGATTTGGGCCAGGACCCGGAAATGGTCTTTGCCCAGTTTGAGCCCAAGCCATTAGCTTCCGCTTCGATCGCGCAGGTGCATGTTGCCAAATTACAAAATGGCGAAGATGTTGTGGTCAAGATCCAGCGCCCGGGCATTTCCAGCGTGGTCGAACAGGACCTGGAGATCCTGGCCGGGATGGCGGATTGGGCGGCGGCTCATTCAGCCATCGGGCGGATATACAACCTGCCGGCCCTGGCAGACGAGTTTGCCTACACATTACGAAACGAGCTGGATTTCCGGCGGGAAGGGCATAATACTGACCGATTCCGGCGGAATTTCGCGGACGACCCGGGTGTGTCCATCCCGCGCGTGTACTGGGACCTTACAACCGATCATGTCCTAACCATGGAGCGCGTGGATGGGTTTAAGGTCAATGACCTGGCGCAATTGGATGCGGCCGGAATAAACCGGCACAGCCTGGCTGAAAACGCTGGCCGGCTGGTGATGCGCATGGTCTTTGTATTTGGATTTTTCCATGCCGACCCGCACCCTGGTAACTTCTTCGTACGCCCGGATGGTTCGATCGCCTTGATCGATTTCGGAATGGTTGGACGGCTTGACGACCGCCTAAAGGATGCATTGCTGCGTATGGGGATGGACGTTGTACGCAATGACAGCCGCCGCCTGGCCGATGAACTCTATGAACTAGGCGCGGCAGGTAAAGGCGCCAGCCACAATACTCTTGAGCACGATCTGGATCACCTGTTGGACCGCCTGGCAAGCGGTTCAATCAAGGAGTTGGGTTCTCCACAAACGATCGATGAGATCCTGGCCATATCCCAGCGGAACCGGTTGCAACTACCCGGCGAATTGGTATTGCTCTCACGCGTCTGGAATATCATCAATGGCCTTGGCATCAGCCTGGACCCGGATTTCCGGCTGGTTGAATTTGCCAAGCCGTACTTGAAGCAATTCTACATGGAACGGCGGTCACCGCAGGTGATGGCCGGCCGTACAGCCCATGCCGCGTTGGATGCTATAGAACTCAGCCTGTCCCTACCGGAGCGAGCCGGACGTTTCTTCACCCAGATGGAGCATGGCGATGTCAAACTCAACGTCAGTCACGAAGGACTGGAAAACTTACTCCTTGAGATGAAGCGCATGGTGAACCGGATCACTCTGGCTGTGCTGCTGGCGGCCACCATCATTGCCTTGGGCCTGGCCGTGGTGGCATACCATCCGACCAGTTGGGAACGCATCGCCAGCGTGTTTTTTGCCGTGGCTTTTCCTTTGTCGCTTGTATTTGGCGCATTGTTGATGGTGTCCATTTGGCGGTCTGGGCGGAGATAGCCGCACAACCAGGGCGCTGAGTGAATAAACCTGCCTGAACCGCCGGTTGGCGGTTTTTTATTGAATGGATCTGGAACTACGCGTTTCGTTGGAAAGACCTGGTTAAAACGTGGACAAGAAAATCCCCACCCCTCGGATGGCAATTGGATCGCTTGGGGGTATCCTTTGAAAGGTGATGCAAAAACAAATTCGATGGGTTGGGTACACTTTTCCGCTGTGCGCTCCAACCGGAGGCGAACCTGCCAAATAGAGAGGCTAACCAATTTGAAAGAAGAAAAGGAGAAAAACTATGTCTATCAACCGTGAGAAACAAAATAATGAAATCATTAGCCTGCGGGATGCCATGGATCGAATGCTCGCGGAGAGCTTCATCCTACCGCGCACCTGGATGGCCCACTCGCTGGGCGCTGAGTTCATCCCACTCGACATCTATGAGGAAGCCAACGACCTGGTTGTCAAGGCGCCCATCCCGGGTGTCAAACCGGAAGATCTGAATATCGAGGTTCGCGATGATGTTCTGATCATCTCCGGCGAGACAAAACAGGAAAAGGAGCGCAAGGAAGAAGCCTATCATATGCACGAACAACGCTATGGTCGTTTCGAACGCTCGGTGACATTGCCCTGTGCCGTTAATGTCGACAAGGCCAAGGCAGAGTTTGAAGACGGCGTCCTGACCTTGACCCTGCCCAAAGTTGCAACAGCCAAAGGAAAGAAGATCGCGGTGAAACCGAAGGTAAAGTCTGATAAATAGCCTGCCTTTCCGGTTCTATACCATGCCAAAGCCATGTGTGAGCGCACAGTGGAAAAGCATACCCTTTATGGAACGGAAACGGGGCATAAGAGTAGCATGAGTTACCGTCAGGAGGCCCGGTTTTGACCGGTGAACGGCAAACGAAACCGGACCTCGATCTGGAGATTTGAAGAGGAGTTATAAAATGGAAAAATGTCTGGCATTTGTACTTGGAGGTGGTGGCGCACGCGGCGCGATGCAGGTCGGCGCATTAAAGGCCTTGTTCGAAGCTGGCTTTAAACCGGATCTGCTCGTGGGCACTTCGATCGGGGCGGCCAATGCAACCGGCCTGGCGCTATGGGGTGTTGACATGGCTGGAGTTGAAGCGCTGGAGCAAGTTTATCAAGAAGTGGCGGATGCTAATTTGATGGATCCACGCCTGGCTCGAATAATGCTGCTAGCCCTGTCTGGGCGCTCAAACTATTATGGCAGCCGCCGGGTTGAAGAGTTCATCATCTCGAAAGGAATTACCCCAGACCTCCGTTTTGATCAGGTATCCCATGCCCATCTGGCCTTGATTGGCGCTGATTTGAACCTGGGCGAGCCAGTGATTTATGGACAGGATCCAAGCCAATCTGTATTGGAAGGAATAATGGCTTCCATAGCCATACCACCCTGGTTTGCTCCCCTGGCGAAAGATGGCCATACCATCATGGATGGCGGCGCCCTCAGCAACCTGCCAATTGAACCTGCCATGGCATTGGGAGCCACCGAGATCATTGCTCTTTATCTGGGCGATCCGAATGGAATGCTCGGCATTGAAAATCTGCAAAGCCAGCAACTGGAAAGGCTTCTTTATTCGGTTAATCATCGGGAAGCCTGCCTCGAAATGGCACTGGCTGCGGCCCGAAATATCCCTGTCCACTATATTCCCCTGAAAAGCTCACCCCCCACACCCATCTGGGATTTCAGAAATTATCGACAATTATTCCAGACCGGTTATGAAACCATGCTCCAAGAAATTTCAGGTTGGTCAAAAAGAGACCAATCCGAACGCATTCTGTTGGAACATTGTATGGAAAACCAACCTTCCTGGATATCCGACTAAGAGGAATAGGAATTTGAAGAGAGGAGTTGAAAAATGATCGACATTCCTGTGAATGCTGAGGTGCGCTGTTCTGACGGCCCGGCCGGCCGCTCTGCGTACGTGATCGTCAACCCAATCAACCAGCTCCTGACTCACCTGGTGGTGAGAGAAGAATGGCCGCCGTTTGCCGAACATATGGTCCCGGTTGAACGGGTGGAAGAAACTTCGCCCAACCAAATCAAGTTATGTTGCACTCGAGAGGAATTGAGCAAAATGGTTCCGTTTGTCATCGAAGAATACATTCACGTTAAATTCCCCAATTATGAAAAATGGCGAGAAGCGTGTTTAGCCTGGCCATATGTTCTATCTGAGAATAATTCCACTTTTGAAGAAAGCCGGTATATACCGCTGGAACTCGAGAACACCCCAAATGGTGAACAAGCCGTGCGCCGGGGCGCTCGGGTGGAGGCTTCGGATGGTTATCTCGGCCAGGTTGAGGAGTTGTTGGTTAACTCGAAAAATATGCACGTTACTCACCTGGTAGTGCGGGAAAAGCACTTATGGAGAAACAGAGATGTGGCAATCCCGGTCTCCGAGATCGATCATGTTGACGAGGATTCGGTTGCCCTAAAGTTGGACCGAAAGGGCATCAAAGAGCTGCCGGCTGTACCTATTAAGCGTTGGTCGCTGTAGGCTTTATCGAGAATCAAATGAATAACAATCACGCCATCTATAAGTTCTTTTGGAGAATCCAGATCTTATGCTCCCTTTAAGTGATACTTCACGCAGGCGCCTGCATTTCCCGGCAGCTACCGTTTCGATTATCGGATTGAACTTTATTGTGTTCTTCTTCGAACTGGCGGGAGGGGACCCTTTCATCAATCGCTGGTCGCTGGTACCGGCCGATATTGTCGCCGGCCATAACCTGATAACCATCCTGACGGCCATGTTTATGCACGCCGGCTGGGAACATATCCTGGGGAACATGCTTTTCCTGTGGGTCTTTGGGCCGGGAATCGAGGATGCCATGGGGTCCATGCGATATACGGCTTTCTACCTGCTTGGCGGCTGCGCGGCCACCTTTGCCCAGATCGCGATCGACCCAAGTTCCACCATTCCCAACCTGGGCGCCAGCGGGGCGATCGCAGCGGTCATGGGAGTCTTCCTGATCACCTATCCGCGCGACAAGATCAAGACTGTGCTCCTCCTGGGATGGTTCGTCAGCATTCGATACATCCCGGCGGTGTTGTTGGTCGGGCTGTGGTTCCTGACGCAATTATTCAGCCAGGTCGGCGCCCTGGTGCAAGTGGACACCAGCGGTGTGGCTTACATGGCACATGTGGGCGGTTTTCTCTTTGGGATGATTGCAGGACGGCTTTTCGAACTTCCCGCCCGGGTCGAAGAGCAGAGGTGGAACGAATGAGCAGGATTATTCGATTCAAGGTGCCCGGAGGTATATATCTATGATCAAGCCCAGATGGGAATTAACGATAGGATCGCCTGTACAGGCGACTGACGGCAAATATGGCCGGTTAAAACAGGTGATCCTTGATCCACACCAAGAGCGCATCGTCGCCTTGCTCGTGCATCGGCATGGTATGGAACCATCTCATTCAGTTATTGTTCCAGAGGCTGAGGTGGCTGATGCTACCGATAGCGAAGTGCGCTTAAAGATCAGCCAGGAACAAGCGGATGCACTGCCAGAATATAAGCCCGATATTATGCTGTTCGTAGAAGGTCACAAGTATGAGGTGAGCGAGGATTCGTATGCCGTACGGGGAAGGCAAGGCATGCAGGTTGGGCGCGCGCCAACCGCACAGCAACCGGGTATGTTGGAAGATCAACTTGCCAGGTCTGAGCGGGCGGAGCTTGCACTAGAGCTGCAGGCTGGCAACCAGGTGTTCTGCACGGATGGTCACTCCGGAAAAGTGTCCCAGATTTTGCTCAACCCCAAAGGCCGGGTGAAGGGATTTGTGATGCACGCCGGTCACCTGTCTGGCCGTGACCTGATCGTGCCGGCCGCATTCGTCCGGGAAGTCGACCGGAAAAATGTGCATCTGTCTGTTGAAAAGTCCGCCTTGCAGAAACTGGCGGATTATAGCCCTGATCTTTTCCTGGCTGCAGAGGTGGACAATGCCTTGTGGTCTGACGATACCTTGCGTGTAACGGATTACAAAGAGATCAAGGTAACGGTTGAAGGTGGAATTGTCATTTTACAAGGTCACGTGGTTACCCCAATGAATCGATACCGTGCGGAAAAGGCCGCCCGCTCGGTTTCCGGGGTGCTGGGCATCCAGAATCAGTTAGTCGTGGATGATGACCTGGTGCTCGATGTAGCCCAGGCGCTGGGCAGCGACTGCCGCACCCGCCATGAGAGGATTTTTGTTGGCGCTCAGAAAGGGATCGTTACATTAAGTGGCGAGGTCGCCAGCGTTACCGCCCGGGAGACTGCGGAAGAGGTTGCAGCCAGCGTTCCTCAGGTACGTGGGGTTGTCAATTATCTCAATGCAGCGCATGTGGTTGTCAATCCTAATGAGCAGCGGGTCCTGGAACCTCCCATCGGCCAGGGAGTATATGCCACTGACGTACTCCTGGGAAACGTAGAGCGTGTCATCATCAATCCCCATAACCGCCGGGTGACCGCCTTCGTGGCTTCAGGCAATTTCTCCAATGTACAACATACAGACCATGGATCATCGGACGAAGAGCCACAGAAAGAACGCCGTGTCGTTATCCCGATCCGCGTAGTTAGCTACGTGACGGATAGTAGCGTGCTATTGAGCATCAACAGCAGTGAAGCTTCCCAATATTGCGACTTCAATCCAATAGATTTTGCATCACCCCCTAAAGATTGGCAGCCACCTTATCCCTATCACCGGGATGACGTATTACTCATAATGTATAAGGAGAGCATAAATGGACCCCAAAAATAAAACCCCTCAACCAGACCCAAACGACGAAAAGAAACGCCGGGATGCCATGCGGCGTATGGCAAACTTTGGCCTCAGTTACCTGATCGTCAGCCTAGTCGGATTGTGGTTGTTCCAACAGTTTATACTGGCCCCGCTCGCGATCCAGGCGGCCGAGATCCCGTATAGCCAGTTCAAAACAAAACTCAAAGCCGGCGAAATCACGCAAGTCACCCTCGGCGATACGAATATCGTGGGGGAGATGAAAAACACAAGCACCGGAGCTCAAAAAAGCCAGACGGTTCCATTCACCACCGTAGCAGTGCCGAACGGTGATCCAAAGTTGATCGATGAGTTGGATGCCGCTGGGGTGCAATACGATGTCCAGCAACCTCCCAGCCCATTGGGACAGTTCCTGCTGTCATATGGCCTGCCGCTGGCCTTGTTGGCCGGAATATGGTATGTTGGCTACCGACGCATGGGAGGGGGCGCCGGCGGTATGGGCGGCGCCTTCGGGGTGGGCAAGAGCAAGGCCACCCAGGTCAAGCCTGAAGAAACCGGGGTCACCTACAAAGATGTGGGCGGCTGTGATGAAGCCATCACCGAATTGCAGGAGGTCATTCAATTCCTGAAAGCGCCGGAGAAGTTTGAAAAGTTGGGTGGGCGAACCCCCAAGGGCGTGCTTTTAATCGGCCCGCCCGGTACCGGCAAGACCCTGCTGGCGAAAGCCACCGCCGGGGAGGCGGGTGTCTCCTTCCTGGAGACGAGCGGCTCGGAATTCGTGGAGATGTTTGTGGGAGTGGGTGCAGCGCGGGTAAGAGACCTTTTCGAGCAGGCGCGCAAAGCTGCTCCGGCGATCATCTTCATTGACGAAATCGATGCCATCGGCCAGAGCCGGGGCGGCGCAGTCAACATGGGCACCAACGATGAGCGCGAACAGACCCTCAACCAACTGCTGGCCGAGATCGACGGTTTCAAGACCGATGCCAAAACTCCAGTGATCCTGATGGCAGCCACTAATCGTCCCGAAGTGCTTGACCCGGCATTGCTGCGCGCCGGCCGTTTTGATCGCCAGGTAACCGTTGGCAACCCCGACCTGACCGGCCGTCTGCAAATTCTCAAAATCCACAGCAAAAAAATAAAGCTGGCGTCCGAATTCGATCTGGAACGCGCGGCCCGCATGACCCCTGGATTTAGCGGAGCAGACCTGGCCAATGTGATGAATGAGGCTGCCCTGCTGGCTGCCCGTCGCAATGCGGAAGCAATCGAGATGGTTGATTTTGAAGCTGCCATCGAGCGGATCGTCGCCGGCCTGGAGAAAAGAACCCGCGTCATGAACGAACAGGAGCGCACGGAAGTGGCTTACCATGAGTCGGGGCATGCTTTGGTGGCCGGGTTGGTGCCCCACGCCGATCCAGTTGCCAAGATCAGCATCGTGCCACGCGGCCGGGGTGCGCTGGGCTTTACCATGCAAATGCCGACGGAAGACCGCTACCTGCTGACCACGGATGAGCTGTATGACCGGATTGCGGTGATGTTGGGTGGCCGGGCCGCCGAGAAGGTCGCCGTGGGAGCCATCAGTACCGGGGCCAGCGACGATATCCAGCGCGCCACGGAATTGGCCCGGCGTATGGTGACCGAGTTTGGAATGAGCGAAAAACTTGGCACGGTGCGATATGCCGGGCAACAACTCCAATATCTGGGAGGCATGGCGGGGGCGAATGATCAGATCAGTCCGGAAACAAAGCAGATCATCGACGCAGAGGTTCAGCGGATCGTCGGTGAGCAATATGAACGTGCCCAGTCGCTCCTGACGGAACACCGCGCAGCCCTGGAATCCCTGACCCGGCAATTATTGCAGAGCGAAAACCTGGATGGAAGTGCTGTAAAACAAGCCCTGGAGGCAGCCTGAGATGAACACCAAAAGCGATCGACAACATCGTAAGCGTGTTCTCATATTGATGGCAGATTTTGGCTACGGCCACCGCAGCGCTGCGAATGCCCTCGCGGAAGCGCTGCGAGAAACGCATGGGCAGGATTGTGTGGTTGAAATCATCAATCCCCTGGATGATGAACGCGCCCCGGCATTTTTTCAGAACGACCAGGCGAATTACGATAAACTGGTCAGAGAAATGCCCGAATTATATAAACTGGGCTATCAAGTCAGTGATAGTACTGTGGCCAGCAGCCTGATCGAGAGCGCAATGACGCTGCTGTTGTTCAACGTCTTGCGCGAGATTATCCAACAGCATCAACCAGACGTTATCGTTTGCGCTTATCCGATATACCCGGCCATCCTATCGGAAATTTTCAAGCTTGAGAAACGACGCGTCCCTATAGTTACCATTGTCACCGACCTGGGCCTTGTACACAAGTTGTGGTTTCATCCGGCCTCAGATTTGTATCTCGTGCCCACCAAAACTGTATACGATCTGGCGGTGGAGGCTGGTCTTTCTCCCGAAAAAGTAAAGATCACCGGCATCCCCGTCCATCCAGACCTGGCAAAAGGGAAACAGGACCAAACCTCCATCCGGTCCAACCTGGGATGGCGGACGGACCTATTCACCGTACTTGCTGTCGGCAGCAAGCGGGTCGAGAATATATCCGATTCGCTGCGTACTCTCAATCATTCCGGCCTGCCGCTGCAATTGGCTATTGTTGCAGGCGGCGATGACGCCATGTACAAAAGTTACCAGGCAATGGAATGGCATGTAGATACGCACCTGTACAATTTCGTTACAGATATGGCGCCCTTAATGAGAGCCGCAGACTGCGTATTGGCAAAGGCAGGTGGCCTGATCGTAACCGAGGCACTGGCGTGTTACCTGCCTCTCATCCTGGTGGATGCGATACCCGGTCAGGAAACCGGTAATGCCGAATTCGTAGTCAATGGCAACGCTGGTGATCTTGCCCGGTATCCAATAGAAGTACTCGAAGTCATGTGCCATTGGCTGGAAAAAGGCAGAGAAATTTATAAAGAGCGGAGTCTAAACGCACATCGTTTGGGACGCCCAAGGGCTGCTTACGATGTAGCTGAACTGGTCTGGGCCACGGCAATCGCGCCAACCGAATAAAAACTATCGAAGCGCCAGTTCCAACTTCAGAGTCAAAACCATGGATGATCAAAAAAATCGCCCTACCCCTCCAAAGATACGCCCCTGGCGGTATTTACCGATCTTGATCATACTTGGATTGGCAGCCTATGTGCTGCTCCCCCAAATCGCTTCCTTGCAACAGTCCTGGTTGGTTGTCCAGCACATGATCTTGTGGGCAGTGGCGCTGGCAGTCGTCTCCCAGGTGTTCAGCTATCTGGGCGCCGGGTACATGCTGCATGCCATTCTGAACATCCAACATCAAAAGCTGCCAATATGGAAAGGCGCTTTGATCACCATGGGTTCCGCCAGCATCGGGTTGGTGGCCGGGGGCTGGGTGGGTCAGGCAGCCGCTACGTTTGGCTGGATCCATAAGGAAAATCACGACGGGAATACCGCTGCGATGGCCGGGACGTTGCAAGCCTTGTTGGATAATGCTGCCCTGGCGGTGGTAACACTGGTAGGGGTTCTCTACCTGTTGCTGGTCAATGACCTTGGCAATACGCAGTTGATCGAATTTGGTATCGTCCTGCTGGCATTGATTTTGCTGGCTGCCGGTGGGGCCTTAATCTTGCGCTACCCAAAAACAGCCACCCGCATCATCACCTGGCTGGCCGGCCGTTGGTCTGCACTGCGCCGAAAACCGTTCACGCCGGAACCCACTATTGCGCTGGTGGATCAATTCGTGGAAACCTGGCATTCCCTGCGCAAAGGCAATTGGGAGCGTCCCATGCTCGGTGCTATCGCAAACCTGGCCTTTGACATACTGACCGTGTATTTCCTGTTCATCGCAGCCGGGCACTATGTCAGCGTTGGCGTCCTAATTGCCGGATACGGCCTGCCGTTCATCCTGGGGAAAATGGCCTTCATCCTTCCGGGCGGGGTCGGGGTGATCGAGGCAGGGATGGTGGCGATTTACGACAGCCTCAAGATACCGAATGCGGTTAGCGTGGTGGTCATTCTGGGATACCGGCTGTTATCGTTCTGGCTGCCCACATTACTGGGGTTCGTAGCAGCCGCTTATTTGAGCGGTAAATTCCCCGGCATGGAAGGAGAACCAGCATGATTCTATGCCTGGGAAAGGAATAAATTGCGGGCTCCGGCCCGTAGAAATCATGATTAAGACTCTTGTCAGAACTTCCTTACAATATTAACATGTACCAAAAACTTAATTCAATTCAGGAGGCAACACTATGTTAGTTGGAGAACGCATGTCCAAGCCGGTCATCACGGTCCGGCCCGAAACAACCATGCCGGAGGCACTCGATTTGATGCACAAGGAACACATCCGGCGTTTACCGGTGATCAACAAACACGGCGAACTGGTCGGCATCATCACGGAAGCAGACTTGATCAAGGCATCCCCGTCCGAAGCCACCAGTCTGAGCATCTATGAGGTGACGTACCTGCTCAGCAAGCTGACCATCGACCGGCTCATGACCAAGCAGGTCATCACTGTCACGGAAGATATCCCGGTGGAAGAGGCCGCCCGCATCATGGCTGACCACCATTTCAGCGGACTGCCAGTGATGCGTGGCAAAACCATGGTTGGGATAATCACCGAAACCAACCTGTTCCGCATTTTCCTGGAAATGCTGGGCGCCCGCCGAGCCGGTATTCGGGTCACGGTCAGCCTGCCGGACGAACCCGGGGAATTGGCCGCCTTGACAAAGGCCGTCCAACTCCAGGGTGGCAATATTATTGCATTGGGGACTTTCATGGGTGAGAGTCCGACGAAGGGTCTGGTCACTTTCAAGGTGGAAGGAGTGGAGATGGACGTGCTGGAGAAGGCCATCCAGCCGCTGGTGGATCAGATCATCGACATCCGCGCCACTACAGCCGCCTAAGCCTCTCCCGGCACGCCACGATCACCTCCCCGTGAAGGGGCTTCAAGCCCGATCTTTTGGGCCCGGTCTGGAGCGGCGGCGGACGAGCAGGAGCACCAGCCCGGCTGCCAGGAACGGCCCCCAGATCACCCCCACCTGGCTCAGTGAGCCCCAAAGAGGCGCGAGATGGATATCCCGCGGTGATATTCGAGGCGATGGCGCCGAAGGCGAGCCAGGGCAGCAGGAAACGGCTGAGATCGGATTCCGGCGGCAGCATGGCCGGCGTGATGACCCAGGTGATGTACCATGGCTGGAACCAGAAGGAGGCGACGCCGATGAAGAGCAGGCTGGTGACGACCAGCGCACGCAGCAGCCGGGTTTCCGCTTCAGCGGGAGCAATGGCATCCCTGCGCCAGCGGCGGAGGCGCAGATTGGGTATCCATAGCCACGCCGGGCTGGTCGGCGGCGGCAACTGGCCGCATCCGGGCGAGATCTCGCTCGCCCATCACGGGGTGCTCTTCCTGGATGAGCTGCCCGAATTCGGGATGAGGGTGCTGGAAGTGCTGCGGCAGCCGCTCGAAGACAAGGTGGTCACGATCAGCCGGGCGCAGGGCTCGCTGACCTTCCCGGCTTCGTTCCAACTGGTCGGCGCGATGAACCCGTGTCCATAGGGATACACACAATCGGACATTATTTGTGTGCCTTACAAGGGAGAAAATGGTGATCGTGAAGGGGAGTTTTCAGGCAGTATGATACGCTAATCATAACCCACCGATAACCATCAGCCAATGCTATGAACACCGAGCCAATTTGAAAAAAGTTCGCGCCACGAGAACAAACCATATCGTGCTTATGATGGTAGTGACAAGGTTTAGAAGCGTAGATATAACTACCAGGGCGGGAATTATGGCAAAAATAGACAATACACCAATATTCATGAAAATCCCTATGTAAGCCGTTGTCTTGTTAAAGGCGTTTGTTCGTAGCATAAGTAGAGAAGGTATCAGAACAGCAGGAGTATATGTGATCATATATACTATCCAGGCAGTTCCGTTAAAGAGTGTACTTAGCGCCTCACCCGCTGACAAATATTGGCTCTGCGCTGCGTCGGTCGTGGCAGCGGCATATTGGCCGCTAAGAGTAAACATTTCTGCAATAGGTCTTGCAGGAATAATTACAATACAAGCAAATAAACCAAAAATCAATGCGAGTAACGCGTACGATTCATTTACCCTTTTTAGAGCCACATATAAGGCCAAGAAGAATGGGATATTAATGAGAGTTATGACTACCATAAAGAAATCAAGAGACATTAACCCGTTAAGTTTATTGGTTTGGATGGTTTCAAAAATCTCTGCCATAGATGTAAGCCCTGGTTGATATGGCCAGATGAAATAAATGGCAATGGCAAGAATTGTCAGGATTGGTATAAGAATGCCACAAATCCCCCCGACCTGATATAGATCTTTCCAGCGTGGATCAACAATTTCGGGATCGGATATTTGATTCATTTTCTTCTCCTTCTTTTGATATACCGAACGGGGATGAGCGGCCAAAGGATATAATGCGTTAATTACTGTACGTTAGTAGAGAAAGCTTAATTGCACAAATAGGGTTTTTGTTTATCAAGGTAAAAAGTGCGGCACCAACGGTTTGCCGAAGCGGCGGGCGGACTAGGCAAGAGCGACGGCTTGAAATCACTTTTTCTTGCGAGTAGCCGCTGCATACCTACGTGGAAGGCATTCAGGGTAAGCCGGCGTTGTGCAGCTATCAACTTGCGTTAGGATTATAGGTTGGATTACCTTCAGAATTTTGCCATCGGAATGCTTGCCAGATGATCAGCGCCAAACATACAACTTCTATACATGCAAAGAAAATATAATAAAGACCCCGGCCACCTGTGACAACAGCTACCATATTTATTGCAGCAATGATGATGTTCAGCCAACGATTTACTCTATACTTAAGTACAAGGGACAGGAGCACCATTGCAATGGCTGTCTCCATCAATACTGCACCTGCTATCAATCCTCCAGGAGGTAAAGGAGCGCCAGCCATTACTTTGCGGATTGGCGACAATGGGTCCATTAGGGAGATAATATCGGCATAGATCATGTTGAATAGTAAAAATATCCATGATATTGACAGTGCTACCTTTTTCCTTGTTTCAAGGCCTGGACTATTTGTGTTCATATCTCTCCTCTGTGCGGTGTGTTACCAAATATTGAATAGGTTAAATGCATCACACTATTAACGAAGAATTGGAATAGTTTATTCGATTTATATAAGAATTGTTTGGAAAGTTGAGCCGCACCCCACCCGTTGACGTATCTCCCATTTCCGTCTACACTCTACATATGCTCGCTCGAGTCTATTCCTGTGCTGTCATCGGTCTGGATGGAGTAGTGGTCGAAGTGGAAGTGGACTACACCGCCGGCTTTCCCGGCATGACCATCGTCGGCCTGCCGGATGCCGCCATCCAGGAGAGCCGCGAGCGTGTCCAGGCGGCCGTGCGCAACGCCGGGGTGCCCTACCCGCGCAAGCGCCTGGTGGTCAACCTGGCCCCGGCCTCGGTGCGCAAGGAAGGCCCGGCCTACGATCTGCCCATTGCCCTGGGAGTCCTGCTCTACACCGGCATGTTACCCCCCGGCGCAGCGGATGGGATGCTGGTGGTGGGCGAACTCTCGCTGGACGGGGCCGTGCGACACGCCCGTGGCGTGCTGCCGATGGCTGCGACTGCCCGCCAGGCCGGCTTCAAACGCATCGTGGTGCCCGAAGCAGACGCCGCCGAAGCCGCCCTGATCCCCGACCTGGAAGTCATCCCGGTCGATTCGCTGGCAGCCTTGTACAACCACCTGGCCGGGCGCAAGCCCATCCAACCGTATGTCCGGATCGCAAAGGAAGATGCTCCGCTTTTCCCGCCGACGGATTTCGGCGAGGTCAAGGGCCAGGAGCACGTCAAGCGCGCCCTGGAAGTGGCGGCTTCCGGCGGGCATAATGTCTTGATGATGGGGCCGCCCGGAGCGGGCAAGACTCTGCTGGCACGCGCCCTGCCGGGCATCCTGCCCAAGATGTCCATTGACGAGTCGCTGGATGTGACCCGCATCTACTCGGTGGCTGACCAACTGCCATCGGATACACCCTTACTGCGCAACCGTCCCTTCCGCGCCCCGCACCACACCATCAGCCACGCCGGGCTGGTGGGCGGCGGCAACTGGCCGCATCCGGGGGAGATCTCGCTCGCCCATCACGGGGTGCTCTTCCTGGACGAACTGCCCGAATTCGGCATGCGCGTGCTGGAAGTGTTGCGCCAGCCGCTCGAAGATAAGGTGGTCACGATCAGCCGGGCGCAGGGCTCGCTGACCTTCCCGGCTTCGTTCCAACTGGTCGGCGCAATGAATCCGTGTCCGTGCGGCTATTACGGCGATCCGGTCAAGCCCTGCACCTGTTCGAACATGGTGGTGAGCAAGTACCAGAAGCGCATCTCCGGCCCGCTGCTGGACCGCATTGACATCCACGTGGAGGTGCCGCGCGTGGAGTACGAGAAGTTGTCGCAATCGCGCCTGGGCGAATCCTCCGCCACGGTGCGGGAACGCGTTGAGGCGGCCCGAGAGCGCCAACGGGCTCGCTTTACGAATACCGGATCATCGAATTCCGTTATGTGCAACGCGGATATGCGCCCGGCGGAAGTGCGCAAGTTCTGCGCCCTGGATCAGGCCGGGCAGGCCCTGATGCAGTCGGCCATGACCCAGTTGCAGCTTTCGGCCCGTGGCTATCACCGGGTACTGAAGCTGGCGCGCACCATCGCGGATCTGGCCGGGAGCGAGAGCATCGGGCCGAGTCACCTGGCGGAGGCGCTGCAGTACAGGCCAAGGCTTTTGGCGATATAACGGCAATAAAATTCTGCATCTACTCGATAGCGAGTTAGTTCCCCCCGATATGCCTCGCTCGGTCTGGAAAATCCGGGTGTAACCGAACCAATAAAAATGGTGGGTAAAAACTTGTTCTACGGTAGCCTGATTTACCTTCACAAAACCGGTTGCCAGGAGTGCTCCTGGCAACCGGTTTTGTCGCGGGAACAGGCATTAGGCGCCGAACGTTTCGTCCAACCAATCGGACACAACTTCTTGCATCAATGTGAGGTTGTTGACCTGGCAGTGCGAGTTGGCACCACTCTCGGCGTCAAAGATGTGCAGCTTTTTCGGGACGTTGAGGGCATCGTAGACTTCATGCGCCTGTTTCAGGAACGATGGGGCTTCCCCTTCGCTGGCTAGGCACAGAGTTGGGCAGTGGATTTTGTCGACTTTGACGACCTCCCCGCGCGCCATTTCAAGGAGTTGGGTAAGGCTGCCCACATTAAACTGCCAGAGACTGCGCTCAAAGTCGATTCCTTCCGTCGTGTTCTGGTGCTTGGCCATCTGGCCCACAAGGTTGGTGACGATGGCCGGGGCTTTCAGCAGCGCGGGCGGGAACTCTGCCATTGACAGCGCATACACATTGTATATCGGTGAGTTGGCAATGAGGGCCTTGATACGGCTGTCGCCATCGAGCATCGCTGCCCGCATGGCACACCAACCACCGAAGCTAAACCCGATGAGCGCCACACGGTCGCCATCCACGTCCGGGCGCAGTACCGTGTAGTCGATGACGGCCTTCAGGGGCGCATCGATCCCCTCAGTGGCCGTCTTTAAGGGAAGCTCAGGGTAGCGCAAGCGGCTTCCGACATGGTAGGGCAGATCCACCGCGACGATGTTATACCCGCGGCTGCGTCCGGCTCCAACCCAGAAGTAGGCGGTTTCGGCCCAGCCCTCACCGCCTGTCACGTAGATCAAGGTCGGCGCTTTGGCTACCCCATTCAGGGCCGGCATGAAATAGCCATGCAATGGGTACGGCTGGAAAGGCACTTCAATCGGGACAATCGGCGGATTGAAGAGGGCTGCCGCCTTCTGGAAGCAGGCTGTGCCCCCGCGCCAGTTTTCGGCCAGGCGCTTATCCTGCGGGCGGGTAAAAAGGGTGCTGATGTGGAAGTAGCTGAAGGCTCGTAGATAGGTTTCACGGGCGCTGACCAGGTGATGCGCTTGTTCAGCCGCTTGGGCCCGAGCCTCCAGCCGCTGCCCGGCCTCCGTCCATTCGGCGATCCAGCTTTCCGTGTCCCCGTCCTTGATCCGCGCGGCAACGTGAATACACTCGCCGAGTTCGGCGCCACCGGCACTGGCCTGGCCCAGCACCCACATCAGGTTGAAATCCATATCTTCGTTGTCAAAATAGACTTTGGCGTTTCGGCGCTTCATGATTTTCTCTTGATTGATATTCTTGTTCATGGTTTGCTCCTTTACTGACTGTTGTTTTATCGACTGTTTGTTGATAAAATTATAAGAGTACCGGCGCGGCCGGTCAATCCCGAATAGAATTGATGCGTCGTATAAGCGACAGGTGTTGAAAATGTCTGCTGAAAAGGTCCATTCCGACAACAAGAAAATCGATCCGCGTATCGAGCGCACCCGCGAAGCGCTCCGCGCTGCGCTGATGGCCTTAATCGAGGAGAAAGGTTTCGACGCGATTTCGGTTCAGGATATCACCGAGCGCGCAGGGTTAAACCGCGCCACGTTTTACCTTCACTACCGGGACAAACAAGACCTGCTCATTCGGACGAGTGAGGCTGAATTTGATCGTCTGGTGGCGGAAGCCGGGCCGATCGACCGTGGCAACCTTACCTTCCAGAAGCCTCCTCAGCAGGTGGTGATTCTCTTCCAGCACCTGGCCAAGAACCGGGACTTTTACCGAGTGGTGCTGGGGAGATCGGGTGTGCCCGCCTTCGTTGCACGCATGCGTGAATACCTGGCCACATTCACGCAACAGCGCATTACCGGTCTGCACACCCTCTACCCCGTCGCTGTGCCGATTCTGGACGATGTGTTCATCAGCGAGTACGTGGCGGGGGCGCTGCTGGGCGTCATCATCTGGTGGTTGGAAAACGACCTCCCGCATTCACCCGAATATATGTCCGACCGCTTTGGCTGGCTGAGTGTTGCAGGTACTTACAAGATGATGGGCATCCAACCGCCGAGCCTGGACGGGGATTAGCTAGCCAGTGCCTGGATGGATTTACACGAGTTAGTAGAGATCATTCACCTCCCGGTTGATCAGCCGCGGCAGCAGCCAGGGATGGCGCACCAGGTAGCCCGAGATCGGCGGCGCTGCGTGGTCTTCATGGTCGCCTTTCTCATCCACCCATTCGAACGGCAGGTCCACCCGCCCGCCCGGCTGGGTGATGCTGGCGAATGCCTGCAGGGCGGCGCGCAGCACGGCCAGCTGCCCTTCCCGGTCGCCCGGCCTGCCCAGGGTGCGGCTCATCGGGGTACTGATGCCAGCCAAGCGTGGCACGCTGACCGCCGCGGTCAGGTCGGGAATGTTGGAAAGGGTCAGGGTACTGAAACCCGCTGCTTCGATTTTACGCTGTACCAGTCCGACGGACCAGTTGCACAGCGGTCAGGCCGGCACCAGCAGGACAATCTCCACTGCTTCCTGCTGCAAGCCATTGATGATGGCTGGCGTGGTCTCTTCGAGCAGCCCATCCGGTTTCAGGTTGTAGCCCATGAAGGAATAGGCTGTGGGGGCCAGCTTGCCGATCGCGTTGTTTTCTTCCAGTTCCGCCAGTCGCTCCAGCGGCAGCAAGACGTTCAGGTCCCGGTTGACGTAAAAGGGATCCACGTGCATATGATACATGGTCACATCGCCGGTCCGGGCAGTGCGCGGGATGGACCGGTAGGACGGGTCGCCCCACCAGGGATTATCCCGCTCGCCCTGCTGATCGAAAGGCCGGTCGCTTTTCAGGGCTAGTCCCGCCGAGCTGATCACCGCCAGGGTGCTTTCGGAGACGGGCTTACGCAAAGGGGTCCAGGGGATTGGGCGCGGGGATTCCTGGGCGATCCAGGATCTCACCACCCGGCGGGTGATGCCGCTAATATAACGAAACGAATCGATTGTTGGTGACATACTTGCTCTTTATCGTTGAAAAAATTAATTAATTGTATCAGAAGGGCTGATCCCCTTTTTTGACAGGCGTTATGCTGCCACGCAGCCGCCGCGATGCGATCCAGAAGTACACCTGGCCCAGTGCCTTCTTCCATACGTGCACCTTACCATTCAATTGAGCGATATCCTGGCAGTACGTGTAATCCGCCGTGAAGAATTTCGGATCGGTCATGCCTGTGGCTTTTATGCTATAGAATTGAAAGACCTGCCCAAGCGACACGGAAACGGGACGGCGCGTCAACGCGCGCCCAAAGCGTGCAACCGCTTTTTCCAGTTTCTTATTAGCGGCTTGCCGGTCTTGCCAGGCAACCCGCGGCGAAGGCCAGACCGGCAGTCCAATTCTGGAAACGATCGTGAATCCCGTGTATCCAAACCAGGCGAGGGCTTTCAGTGTATCCCCGGTTCCCATACTGGCTGTAGCCACCAGCATGGCGGGTTTGCCAAGAAAAGCCGGGCGGTGGGCGAGATAAGCGATCCTTTCCATAAGGTTTTTCATCAAGGCGGTAACATTGGCCGTGTACACTGGCGAGGCAAAGATCACTCCGTCAGCCGCCTGCATTTTCTGGACCAGGGCCGGCCTGTCATCCTTGATGGGACAATATTGCTCACCTCTGGACTGGCACACATAACAACCTAGGCAGGGTTGCAAATTCACCTGGCTGAGGAATACATACTCAAACTGCACCTCGGGGTTTTGGATCAGCCGGCGTTCGATCTGCTGAACGACATGAAAAGTATGCCCTTTCCGGGGACTACCGATAATCGCCAGAATTTTCATGGCAGAACCTCAAAGCCAACTTTCTTCTTGCTTCGCCTTGCATGAATAAAAAGTATTTCCATGATTTTTGTTCTAAACAGGCTGGAACTGCACGGCCAGTTCATTTGCCCACGAGCGGATTGCTTCCCAATCCCGGTTGTCGCTGGCAGGGGAGAGCTTGCCCCAAAAGCCAAGCTTCGCTGGGTCGTATTTCCCGACGAATACTTCGATGGAGACCAGCTTCAGCCAGGGGTACCTGGCGAGATCCCGGTCGAGCTGCCGGCGCGAGTTCTGCATCGCTCCCAGGCTGTTTCCCAGCGGGCCGAGGATAAAGAGCGCAACGGGCAGTTGCCGGAGAACATCAGCGTGCTCTGCAAGGAAGATGTGCACATCCGGGTGCAGCCTGGTATTGTAGATTGCCGCCCCCAGCACCACAGCAGCATAAGAATTGAGCGTCTTGACCTCCCGCATGGGCTGCAGATCGACATCCAGGCCCTCCTGGCGCAGGGTGGCCGTAATGGTCCCGGCTACCTCCTGGGTTGAGCCATAGCGGCTCGCATAGGTTAATAAAATCGGGTTTGTATTCATGGACTTACCGTTCCTCTGGTTGAAGTTCAGATATGCGCCGATTAAACCCTGCCGCGGCCCGGTATGGGTGGCATTAGGGTGATACAGAAAGTGTTACAATTTTGGACACAAGGATCCCGGCATATGCCAGAGATGGAACTTCCCGCTACATTCGGAGAATGGCTGCGACAGAGCCGCAGCGAGCTCAGGCTGACGCGCCAGGAATTCGCCGGACGGATCGGATGCTCGGTCTCCACGCTGCGCAAGATCGAGAACGGCGAGCGGCGGCCCTCGGCCCAGATCGCCGGGCTAATGGCAGGCAGCCTGAACATCCCGGCGGAGGAACGGGCTACATTCGTACGGGTGGCCCGCGGTGAACTGGGCATGGAATCCCTGCTCTCCGCCAGCGTGCCGGTTGTCGGATCGCAGCCCACCACGAGCAACCTGCCGGTGCTGCCAACCCCGCTGGTCGGACGGCAGGGCGAACTGGAGCAACTCGGCCAACTGCTGGATGACCCACGCTGCCGGTTGGTGACCCTGGTCGGCCCGGGCGGCATTGGCAAGACCCGCCTGGCTATCGAGACTGCCGCGCAGTTGCAGGGTAGCTTTGTGGATGGCGTATTTTTTGTCCCCCTCTCCCCGGTCAGCAGCACGCGCTTCATCGTGCCGGTGATCGCCGAGACGCTCGGCTTTGCCTTCCAGGGGACCAGCCACACTGAGCCGAAGGAGCAACTGTTCAGCTACCTGAAGGATAAGCAGATGCTCCTGCTGACAGACAACCTGGAACAATTATTGGCCGAGCCGGGTATCGAAGTGCTGGCCGAACTGCTGGCCGGCGCCCCGCAGGTGAAGCTGCTGGCAACCTCCCGGGAAGCGTTGGGGCTGCAGGGTGAGTGGGTCTTCGAAGTCCCGGGTCTGCCGGTCCCCGGGGGCCGGGAGGCACAGGAGCAAGGGCAGGATACATCCGTGGACTTGTTCGTGCAAAGTGCCCGGCGCGCCAATGTCGGCTTCCAGGCCACAGCGGAGGATTATCCGACCATCGTCAGGATTTGCCAGTTGGTGGAAGGGATGCCGCTGGGAATTGAACTGGCGGCTGCATGGGCACGCGCCCTGTCATGCCGCGAGGTCGCGGCGGAGCTCGAACATGGCCTGGATTTTTTGAGCATCTCCGCCCGGGACCTGCCTCCCCGCCATCGCTCCATGCAGGCCGTCTTCGAGCACTCCTGGGCGCTCCTGGCGCAGGAAGAACAGCAGGTACTGCTGCGGCTCTCGCTGTTCCAGGGCGGGTTCCGGCGTCAGGAGGCAGAGGCCGTGGCAGGGGCCAGTCTGGCCGTCCTCTCCCGGCTGGTGGTCAAATCCCTGGTGCGCCGCAGGGCAGAAAGTCCCCCGAGGGGGTATGGGCGCTACGACCTGCACGAGTTGATCCGCCAGTTCACCGCCGAACAATTCGCCCAACATCCGGAAGAACAAGCGGCCGCCCTGGCGGTTCACGGGCGTTACTACCTGGCATATTTCAGCCAGGCGGATGCCCGGCTCCGCAGCCCGGCGCAGCGCGAGACCCTGGCCGAGCTGACTGCCGAAGCGGACAACTTCCAGGCTGCCTGGGAGTGGGCGAGCGCCCACGGCGAGTTCGCCCTCATCGAACAGGCCCTGGGCGCGGGGGGGCTGTTCTACGACACGCGTGGTTGGTGGCAGGAAGGGCTCGAGTTGTTTGGACGCACCCTCCAGGCACTTGAAGCGGCGCCATCCGCTCAGACCAGCCGGCTCGCCCTGGGCCGCATCCTGGCTGCGCGTGGCATGTTGGCAATCCGCATCGGGCAGTATGAGACGGCGCAGGCCATGCTGGAGCGCAGCCTGGGGATCCTGCGCTCCATGCAGGAGCCGCACGCCCTGGTCGAAGCGCTGACCTTCCATGGTGTGGCCATGGAATTGACCGGGAATTACGCTCTGGCAGGCGAACGGTATGCCGAGGGATTGGAGACCGCCCGGGCAATCGGCGACCGCTGGTATTCGGCGATGTGCTTCACCCTACAGACCGGCCTGCTGGGTATCACCCAAAGCCTGGTGGATCTCGAGACCACGCACGCACGCTTCCAGGAGGCTGTGGCAAACTGGCGTGCCATCGGCGATCCGCGCTTCACCGCCAATGCACTGATCAGTCTCAGCCTGTGTGCATTATGGCTGGGGAAGTATGCTGAAGCGCGTGCCTTACAGGAAGAAAGCCTGGCACTGTGCCTTTCCATCGGCGACCGCCAGGGATTGGCATTTGCCTACCGGGGACTTGGCCTGATCGCCCAGGCGCAGGGCGACCATGTCCAGGCAGTGGAGCAATTCAAGAAGGGGCTGGACATCCTCAGGGATCTGGGGGCGAGTCAGGATGTGGCGCGCTTCCTGGCCGAGCTGGGCCGAAGTGTCCTGGCCTTGGGAAACGAAGCCGAGGCCGGGCAGATCTGGCACGAGTCACTGCAGCTCGCCCACGAGACGCTGGTGCCATTCTTCACCTTGGAAGCGCTTTTTGGCGTGGCATGCCTGTACGCCAGGCAGGGCGAGCAGGAATATGCCCTGGAATTGGTGTTGGCTGTTTTGCAGCATCCTGCCTGTCTCCAAGAACCCAGGCTGCGCGCTGAACAGTTGCGTCAGGAATTGGAGGCGCAACTGACTACTATGCAAATTGATGCCGCGCGGGCACGGGCGCAGGCCAAGCCTTTCGAGGATACAGTAGAAGGGGCGATGAAGCAGGGATAAGTTCCCATCGAATAGTTTTATGGTTTGCGATAAGCTGTTTCTCCCATCTTTTCTCTCTTGACAGGATCTCATGATGGGAATAAAATCAACTAAACAGTTAGTTGATAAAGGAGCGAACAAATGGGAAACAGCGACGAAACAAAAGCCAGGATCCTTTCAGCAGCGCTGGAGGAATTCGCCGCCAAAGGTCTTGCGGGGACCCGGGTTGACGAGATCGCACGCGTGGCCGGGGTTAACAAGGCCATGATCTATTACTATTTTGCCAGCAAGGAAGACTTGTTCAATGAGCTGTTCCGGACCGAAATGGAACAGTTAAAAATAGAGCTGGGAGATCTGTCCAAGCGGAACCCCACTTCGCGGGAAGACATAATCGCGGCCACGCAAGAATTTCTGGAGTATATCGAGAGCAAGAAGAAATTATTAAAGGTGTTGATGGCAAGCGCCATTCTCCAGGAAGAACTCCAGGCCCAACTTTTCCAACTGCTGGACCTGACCACTGCCAACGGGCTGGAGGTGGCTGAAAAGGCCGGACGGACAGTACCACCTTTGAACGGGGATGAACTCCTGCATGAGTTGTTCACCGGCCTGCTGCCATTCATCCACTTCATCCTGCTGCGGGACGGTCTGGAGGCCTATTATCACTGGGATAAACAGCAACTCACCGATCAATTCATCGCCGGCTGGCTCAGCCAGCACGGCGGGTACTAGAGAATCCATTTTGAAAAAGGAGAGCAGCCATGAAAGAAAATGAAGTTATCGTCAAGCGACAGAAGTTCAATAACCGTTTCAAGAATGAAGATATGGATTTCTTTTTCAATTGGGCCATCGGTCTCGGCCAGATCCTCGGCATGGCGCCTTCGCAGGTCTTTGTGGCCATTCACGGCCTCAAGGATGGCGATGCGGTTGGCTGGCGGGAAGGGTTCATGCGCATGGCCCGCACCCAGCTCGAACAGGCGCAAGCCCTGGTCGAAGAAAAGCATCCCCTCGCGGCGGGCGAGGCCTATCTGGGCTCGGCGTATGCCTACCGCTTTGCCCTGCAGTATATTGACCCGACCAAGAGCACTTTTGACGAGAATGTGGCGGCCATGGAAAAGGCGTTCCTGCAGGGCATCACGTACCTGGGCGTGCCGCTGCGGGCGGTGGAGATCCCGTTCGAGAACGCCAGCCTGCCGGGCTACTACCTGGAACTCGACCGGCAGCCACGCCCGACCCTCGTGATGATCGGCGGCGGCGACAGCTTCCGGGAAGACCTGTTCTACTTTGCGGGTTACCCGGGCTGGAAACGCGGCTACAACGTATTGATGGTGGACCTGCCCGGGCAGGGCAAGGTGCCGGGCCGTGGCCTGCATTACCGCGCCGACATGGGCGCACCGATCAGTACGGCGCTGGACTGGCTGGAGGCAAATGCGGCGGTCAAGCCGGAGCAAGTCGCCCTATACGGCATCAGCGGCGGCGGCTGGCATACCGCCCAGGCAGCGGCGAGCGACCGGCGCATCCGGGCCTGGATCGCCGCTACACCGATCTTTGACATGGGGCTGACCTTCGTGCGGGAATTCGGCCCGGCCCTGAAGACCCCCGGCTGGCTGCTCAATCTCCTGCTCCGCCTGAGCGGTTCGTTCAACGAAAGCGCCGAGATCAACCTCAACAAATATGCCTGGCAGTTCGGCATGCCCGATCTGACGAGCGCTGTGGCCCAGGTGACGGCCCAGACCCGCCCGGTGAACTATGCCGCCATCCAATGCCCGTCGCTCTTCTTGATCAGTGAAGGCGAAGCGCCGGAACTGAAGCGCCAGACCATGGTGATGTTGGATGATTTCAAGCGAAGGGGCGTGGATGTGAGCCTGCGAGAATTCACCGCCGAACAAGGCGCGGACGGGCACTGCGAGCTCAACAACCTGCGCCTGCTCCACATGATCGTTTTCGACTGGCTCGACCGGGTCTTCGGGTTGGAGCCCGGCGATGTGCGCCAGATCGTCTAGTAAGACATTCACAGGCTGAAGATGAACCAGGCGGTCATCGCCGTTGAAGATCCCGGGCAAGGTGGCGTTCTTAACGAAGCGGGTCTCCGCATGACCGCAGAATGGCACAAGACAGTGAAATAGGTTGCTCGCCGAATTACCGCTGTTCTGTCCAACTGGCGGCGCCGATCAAGCCGGCGTCTATTCCCAGTTGGGCGGGCATGATTTCGATATCGGCGACGAACATCAGGTGCACGCGTTCACGCAGGGTCTGGCGCGCCGGCTCAAGAAGCAAATCGCCTACCTGGGCCAGCCCGCCGCCAATCACCACCCGCTGCGGATGGAGAGCCAGCACCACGTTACTGATGCCAATGCCCAGGTATAGCCCGGCCTGTGCGAAGATCTCCTGGGCAAATGGATCGCCCGCTTGCGCCGCTTGCGCGATCAGCTTGGGAGAGATCCGGTTCAAGTCAAAATCGGCCAGCTTGCCAATGCTGGTACCCCACCGGAGCAAAACCGCCCGGATCCCCGCCGCGGTAATGGCTTGGCCGGATGCATAGCTTTCCAGGCAGCCGCGCCCGCCACAACTGCACGGTAACCCATCGGCCACCACCACCTGGTGTCCCAGTTCGCCGACTGCGCCATCCGCGTCCGTCAACATCCGGCCATTGACCACCACCCCGCCGCCGATGCCGGTTCCCAGGGTGAAGCAAACCATGGTCTCCACCCCGCGCCCGGCGCCATATTTCCATTCGCCAAAAGTCATCGCGCGGGCATCATTGATCAGGTGAACCGGGAGATCCAGCATCCCTGAAAGGGTCTCTGCCGCCCGCACCCCCACCCAGTTCCCGGCCAAGTTCGGCAGAAATTTCACAACACCTGCGGCTGGATCCAACCGTCCGGGCAAGCCCAGCCCGATCGCGCCGACCTGTTGGGGCAGTGCCCCGGCTGCCGAGATCACTTCGCGCACCAACCCTGCCAACCGCGCCAGCACTGCCTCATGACCTTCTTCCGAAAGGGTCAGGGCCTGGCGTTCAACCAGAATGCGACCTTCCCCTGCCCGCAGTAAGGCCACCCGCAGGCTGGTGCCGCCAACATCAATGCCAATGGAGTATTCAAACAAGGTGGTCACCGCTTGGCTTTCTCGACCATCCGGGATTCCCTGCTCACTTGGTCAGTTGGCGCGCCAAGCGGGCTGCATGGTGCCAACAATAGACCCGGCAGAACGACCATGTTCGGGAAGGCTGGCTTATACATTTCTCTCCTTGGAAAGAGCTCGCTGGGATAGTTGGTTGGTACTTGGGTTCTGGTAAGTATTTTATCTTAATGTACGCATGATTCACATTCTTCAAGAGTGATTCATTGGGAATCGCCGGGAAATGGGGCAAGTAAGGGCGTGTTGGGCGAGGTGCTGCTATAATCGCGCCCATCTTGGGCCGAAAGGATGCATCTATGATCAATGGTCTGCTTTACTCACAAATTGGGTATGACTTGAAAGACCCTAAGCGCGCGACCGCGGTCACTTAATGCCCGGCATCCAGCGTCTGGGTGAGGACTTGTCGACCGATTTCTCCGGTAGAACCAAAGGCGATGAGTTTCATTTGATTTTCTCCTTCTGATGCCACGACATCCCGCACATCCAGAGGATCCCGGCCGGGGTGCCGATCACGGGGCAGATTTAATTCCTGGACTGCCTGTTAATCGCCAGGCTGCCCAAGAACAGCAATACAATGCTAAAAAGCGCCAGAACCAATACATCCCGGCCGAGCAGGTCAGCAGAATTGTAAAAGACTGCCATCTGTAAAGCGTGGTTACCGTAGGTAAGCGGTACGAAGGCGGCAATGGACTGCAGCCAGGCTGGCTCAAAAGCCAGGACGCTGATCCCACCCGACAGGAAGAAAAGATAGAGGGAAATGAACATGGATACGCCAATGACCGGCTGAACGTGCCGGAAAGCTGCACCGATCGTGACACCCAGGCTGGATCCCATTAAAGCGATCAGGGCAACGATCAGCAGGGTGGAGAGCCAGTAAATTCCCTGCGGGTAGATCCAGCCCAGCAGATATGCCACGAATAACACCAGCACGCCTAAAAAGAAACTGGTCACAAACCCGGCCAGTACTTTCCCGGCGATCACCGCAGATCCGGGAGCGGGCGAAAGCAGCAGCTCCTTGACAGTAGAAGTTTCCCATTCGCGTGCAGTGGCCAATCCACCGGTGATCAGACCGCTGATGAGGAGCAGCAGCACAATGGTTGGCAGCACCGCATATTGGAACAACTGGATGTCCCGCTGGCGCAGATCGCTTTCATTCACCGTGACTTTGATGGGGCTGGTATCCCCCTGCGCCAGGTAGTACTGCGTGATTGCATCGGGTACAGCCCGGCGGATATCATTGGTTAGATCCAGATTCAGGTTGTTAACGGTCACTTCCACCGGCGCCGGTTGATGGGACTGCAGGCGCGCGGTAAAGCCGGCCGGAATCGTCACGATGGCGACTACATCTATATTCTTGAGCTGCATCTGCGCCTGGGTTGCATCCACTTCATGCAGGCGGAATACATCCGCAGAGCGGATGGCCCGGGCGATCAAAACGCCCTGGGCGCCAGTATCCTCCACGACGAGCGCCACCGGGCTGCGACCCACCGCCTGCGCTCCCAGCGCCTGGACGAGCAGTACCACCAATGCAGGAACAATTGTGGCGGCTATATTGGCTGGTTGGCGCAGCCAGATTTGCAGATCCTTGCGTAAAATGAACCACGTTGTGCGGAAAAAATTTCTAATCATCTTTTTTATCCATCCTTCACTTTTTAAGGGTCGCTCTGCTGGACTCAATGGCTCACGCTGGTGCGTTGTAAAGCCACGGTCACCAGGATGATCAAGACCAGAGCATAGCCGATCAGGATGAGCGTATTACCGCCCAGGCTGAGCGTATTCAATGCAAACCCGTGAAACGCATGCTGCAAGACCACGATCTGGTAATACACCGGAAATATTTTGGCGATGACTTGCAGTAATGGTGTGTTAAACGAAATGGGGCCAAAGGCGCCACTGAGGAAGAAGAGCGGCAGGCTTATTCCCATGCTCAAGGCAATCACCGGCTGGCGTGTTTTAATCACGGTTCCCAGCAGCGTTCCGACCGTGTTGAAGATCACCAGACTGAGCAGGGTAAAGCCAAACATCTCTCCCCAATTTATGGGGATCACGCCAACAAACACGATCAACACCAACAAGACGATCACGCTTGATCCCAGGCTGAGAAAAAATGAACCCAGCATTTTTCCCACCATAATGGCCCAGCGGCTGGCGGGGGATAGCAACAACTCTTT
>CAWIOV010000004.1:0-678177 GCA_963837875.1 uncultured Chloroflexia bacterium | reverse complement strand
ACCCGGCGAACCCCCGTTAGCCCGCCCCCGCTCCCACGGGTGCCTGCACCCGGCTTTCAACGGGTGTCCATGACAAAGTCCGTTGACGAATCCCCACGAAGACGGGCTGGCTGGCATTCTCGAGCATGGGGTTCCATATGGCTAGCTCGTCTTTTATAAAGGACCATGAATCCCGGCAACCATCCAAAAAATGCAGATTGCCATTACTAAGAGTGAAGCGATTCGTATTGACCAGATTTCAAAAACCGGATTCTTGTCTAAAAAATTAAAGGTAACGGCTTGTGGCATGAACCACAAAGTTTTCCTATACTTTATTCTCTGCTTTTGCGTCATCACCACATATTTTTTTGATTGAAACCATGACCAATAGGCATATCGACCAGAATATAATATCCCAAAACATCCAACTAAAATGATCAGAATATCCTTCATAATTACCTCTGAAATATTAAAAATGTCCATGAAGCAGATACCCCCAGTTGTGGCCAGTAAGCTCCAGCTTCATAAGCAATACCATTTGTTTTGGTTGAACCAGGGCTTATTGTCACTCCTCCACCTCCAAATATACCTGCAGCTACATTCACTGTAAGATTTTCAAGAAAATCGCTTGTCTGTTGCGGCAGAGGACGATTTTTGTCGAATGGGTCACCGATCCATCCTCCAGAAAGATTTCCAGAGAGAGGTGTTAGGCTTTTCCCAATATTTCCTCCAAGTGCCAAATAAACATTTCCATAACGGTCAACTAATAAATTTCCTGTAAATCCTCCTCCCTCACCAATACTAATGGAAAAATTCCAATAATCAGGACCAAAATCATTACTTCCATTCCCATTATTAATACAAGGGTTAGCTTGTGTACAAGACTGTGACTCTGTTTGTACATATACTTGACATTCTGGAGGTAAATAATAATTTTGCGAACAATACGCAACTTGGCCTTGGATTTGTAGTTTTGGATTCTTTGGAACAGTCGGATTTTGAGGAACAGTAGGAGTACCACCATAATACTGGTATCCGCTATCATCGCCGTAGCCAGGCAGACCTCCCGTCCCATTGATCTTCCCTTGTTCCTCACAGTACGCTTGAGCTTCTTCATTGGGTATATCAGAGCAACTAGTGTGACCTGACGGGTCGTTAAAATTAATAGGATCATTTCCCGCATAAGAAAATCTATTTAGGCTTTGCGGGTTGTCGTCGGGTATAATCGAGTCCGGCTGCGTCCAGCGGGCAATATAATCGTCGTAAAAACGCGCGTTGTAATCCATCAACCCCAGCGAGAAGCTGCTTCCCTGCATATCCAAGTCACGCTGGCCTGTGTAGGCGAAGTCGGTCACCGGCGTATTGTTAAAGCGTGGCTGACCGAATGGCATGTAGCGCTGCTGCGTGCCTGCAATCGGATTCCCGGAGGCGTCCAGGGCCAGAATGACCGACCCCAACTGATCCGTCAGGAAGTATTCCAATGGCGTGCCCGGCGGGCCGTTGCGCATGGCGACGGTTTGGCCTGCAAAGAGGTAATACACCTTCGCGGTGATGGTGTTCACGTTGAAATCCATTTCCCACGCTGGGCCCGAGAAATAATAGTTGGTTTGAGCCGAGGTTGGAGCGCCCTGGGCATCGTAGGTGGCATAAAGCTGTTCCACCCGCCTCCCGTCGCCGTCATGTTAGCATGTAATTGCAGCTCGGTTGGCGAGTTGCAGTCGGGCACGTTTTGGGGTACGCTTCATGCGTTTCGTGAACGGGAACGCGTACCCGGGAACGCTGCGTTAGGGTCCAGCCGGCTTTACGTATGGGAGACCGCCAGGCCAGCCCGCCGTCGTGTTTGACTGCCCCGTTCGAATCCGCTTAACTGGGAAGCTCCTGGATTGGCTTCGGAGCCAGCCCGTATCTGTGTGTGATCCAGTGGCCCAAAAAAGAAACGTGCCCGACTTTCTTCTTAGCCCCAAGGAGTTTCTCATGCCGAATCCCCAAAAACGTTTCATCGGTCTGGATGTACACAAGTATTACCTGATCGCATACGGGGTTGATCAAGAATCTCACTGTCCGGCTGCCCACCCAACGCGTGGAACTCTCACGCCTGGAAGCCTGGATGAAAAAGAACCTCACAAAACAGGATCAGGTTGTACTGGAAATGACCACCAACACCTGGCAGCTCTACGATGAACTCTCGCAGTATGCCAGTTCGGTCACCGTGGTACATCCGCCACACGTGGCACTCATCACCCGTTCGCAGGTGATGACCGATAAGATTGCCGCGGTAATTTTAGCCCGCCTGCTCGCAAAAGGCTTGCTCGTTTCCATCTGGGTGCCGCCCGTGGAAGTGCGTGAATTGCGCGCCCTGGTGGCACAGCGCTCCAAGATGACCCGCCTGGCCACACAGTCCAAGAACCGGCTGCATGCGGTCCTGCAACGCCATCATCTGACGCCTCCAAAAGGCAACCCTTTTCGTGCTGATCAAAGCAAATGGTGGCTGGCTTTGCCTATTGGCAAGTTGGAGAAGGTCAACCTGCAAAGCGACCTCGAGACTTTGCGCTTCGCCGAAACCCAACTCGCTCGCTTGACAACCATGCTGCGTGAGCTTGCGGCCCAAGATGAGCGGGTCCCCCGCCTGATCCACCTGTCAGGCTTTGGTGTGGTCACCGCTATTACCGTTCTGGCTGCCATCGGTGATATTGCCCGCTTTGAGGACGCCAAACATTTGGTGGGATATGCCGGCCTGGGCGCCAGAGTCCACGATAGCGGCATGACCACCCGTACCGGTCACATTACCAAAGCCGGACGCAAAGACCTGCGCGCCGCACTGGTCGAAGCGGCTCAAACCGCCGCCAACACCCACCCCCACTGGAAAGCCGAACTGGCCCGCCTTGAACCGCGTCTGGGCCGCAACAAAGCCATTGTGGCGATTGCACGCAAGCTGCTGGTCACCGTCTGGTATGTCCTTGCCAGGCAATCCACCGATCGCTTTGCCGAACCCGAGCTCGTCGCCCGCAAGTTGATGCAGTTTACCTACCAGACCGGCAAAGACAACCGCCCTTCCGATCAATCCACGGCCCAGTTCGTTCGGCAACAATTGGATTTGCTCCAACTCGGCGCAGACTTGTCTGAGATTCCCTGGGGCAGCAAGAAAAAGCCCATTCCGTTGCCGCCCTCGTCTTTCCTGGCAAACAAAGTGAGCGATGTCCCAAACACGTGACCGTGTGAACTCCCATCAGGAGACCTAAAAGGTTTTGCGGGCTCATCGCTCGCCATTATTATACAACTTCCTGAAACGTTTCGCACATTTGCGAAGGCGTGGTATTTTGTTGTTAAAGTCCGGTCTCCCACCAGCCATCTTGCAGTACAATCAGTCTACCCCCCTTCCAAGACGAGCCAGGCTGTGCAATATCAGCCGGTTCGTCTTTTATTTTCCAGTTCCCTTCCCAACCTTGACTTCCCATTACATCTGTACGTAAATTGCCAGGAGGCAGAAATACTGGTGGAGGGGGCTGCCGTATCGGCAGTTGGACAGGAGACTCCGGTGTTCATCAGTTGGGCCAAGTATAGCCGGTTTTCGGCATTATATACCTGGTTATAGGTATTATTGTTTTCCGTGCGGCAGGTCATGCCTGCCCTGAGCCTGCCGAAGGATTGCCGTTGGCATCATAACTGTACGAAGCCGGCGGGGTGCTGCCGGTTGTGGTAACCGCGAGCACCGCGTGCGGTTTGGCCTGGGTATAGGTGTAGCTTGCTTCGGTCATCCCCGGCACCGGGGTGGGTGTGGGCATGGCTGTGCCCGGGTTCGGCAGCAGGCCGGGAGAGGAGAAACGGCGCGAATCGAAATCATCGAAGTAGAGCGTGCCGCCCGGATTCGCCGTCTGCACGTTCAGCGCCCCCAACCGGACCAGGTCAACCTTCGAACCGCCGTCGTTGAGGTTACCCAGGCTCCCCTTCAGATTCCCGCCTACATACAAGTTCATTTCGCCATACAGGGGGACGGCCGTGTACTCGATCTCGATGGCGTTCCACCCGCTGGCGAGGGTGTACCAGGTGGAATATGCGCCGGAAGCGCCAATGCGCACCTGGTAGGCGCCGCTGCTTTCCTGCATCTGCACCTGGAAGACCGGCGAGCCTGAAACTGCATTCGAATATCCATCGAACAGGTCAACGGTCTGGTTGTTGCCGATCGTCACGCCGTTCGGGTTGACGTAGAAGCGCGCATGGTATTCGCCCTCGGAGAGCGGCGAATTGTCCTCCACGTAGGTATCCTGGCCACTGACGGTGACTGCCAGGCCATGAACGCCCCAGTAGGCGGCTGCCGTGCTCACGGACAGGTTCTGGCTGTTGGGGGTCAGGCTGCCGCTCTCGAAACCGTCCGGATGGAGGGCCGAAGGGTTATCAATCCGTTCTTGTCCGTGAGTCAGTGACAAAGCCCGTTGACGAATCCCCCCATGAGAGACGGGCCGGCTGGCCTGCCCCCAGCATGGGGTTCCATTCGGTCGGTTCGTCTTTTATTGCGTTTTGGCCTTACTAGATAACGCGTATGATCTAAGGTAGCAACTTCACATCGAGATATGCACCTACATGATTTTCCACCGAATTCTCATAATATCCAATAATAATTATACTAATGACTTGAGTCTCAGTCATATTAGGAATTTTAGGGAAAATACTGATAACCATACCAGGAGGATCCTGATGAAATGGTGGTAAATAATTAATCTCAGATGGATATTGCATGTTATTTATAACCGGGAGCCAATTATCTCCTAATTTTGTGTACACTGATATACCGCTATCAGCAGGAAAGATGATCGTCTTATCAGACAAATTCTTAACATGCAAAGTAATCGGAGTATTATTCTTATTTGAATTGAAAAATTGGGGTAACTCTTCGATTTGTATTACTGTATTCATCGCCTTCGCGGGTACATTTACTGCTGGGAAATCATCGTTTGCAGTGCTATGGGAAATACACGATGAAAGGATTAACAGCAATACGACGAAAAAGACATTGAGGGGGAAAATATTTTTCATTTTACCTTCCAATTTGCCAAACATAAGAGGAAAAAGGTTGCATGGGATAAAATTGCCCACTATTTCTGTTAGCGATAGAAACAGATATGGTTACATAATCCCAAAGATTAAATGTATTCGTAGGGGCTGGTAAATTTATTGGCTCAAGATCCACCGTGGAGACTGAGAGACGTCCTCCTCCCGCTCTGATACCTGGATAACTATCACCAGCGTTTATTAGCATATCTTCACTTTGCACATCATAGCCGTAACTAAAGTTTCGATTTGTTACGTAAAAACCTACATACATTACGCTAAGATCTGAACCACTTTGGTTATTTATTGTAAGAGATGGTATGGTTACATTCCCTTGTGAATCTCTAGTGTAATTTAGGTAAACAGATATATCGGGTTTTTGTACCATGGCATCGATATTTTGACCAGCTCCCAACAATTCATTAATCAGATCAAAGAGACCGGAGATGGATGGGTCATCTTCTTCCGGTTCAGGTTCTTCTGGAGAATCCATTAGATACGGTTGCAATCCTGAAAATGATCCAATCAAAATTCTTTTTATCGATGTATCCCCGCCACCGGAAGTTTCCTCACCATTGTTTTTGGTAGAGCAGTCAGGTTGACCAGGAGCAATAACACATTGAACAGCAGCCGGAGGAACTTGGCATTCAGGATTGGCATCTGATAAGTGAGTGCCATCTTCTCCTATGCAGTGGCCTGAGGGATCATTAAAATTAATAGGATTATTAAGGGTATAACTGTAAAGATTGAGTCCTTGTGGCCCGCCCTGGGTCATCGTATCCGGCTGCGAAAAATGGGTAATATAATCATCGTAAAAACGCGCGTTATAATCCATCAGTCCCAGCGAGAAGCTGTTTCCCTGCAGATCCAAGTCACGCTGCCCTGTGTATGCGAAGTCGGTCACCGGCGTATTATTAAAGCGTGGCTGACCGAAGGGCATGTAGCGCTGCTGCGTGCCTGCAATCGGATTCCCGGAGGCGTCCAGGGCCAGAATGACCGACCCCAACTGGTCCGTCAGGAAGTATTCCATTGGCGTGCCCGGCGGGCCGTTGCGCATGGCGATGGTTTGGCCCGCAAAGGCGTAATACACTTTTGTGGTGGTGCTCCCGTTGGTGTCCACTTCGTACGATCCGCCCATATAGTAGTAGGATGTTTAACGTTCCGGTGCCATTGCCATTGCCAAACGTGGCATAGATCTGCTCGACCCGGTTGCCATCGCCATCTGTAAATGAAGCTCCAGGCCGCGCTGGTATTGGCAGAAGCTGCCAGGGTATTGGCTGCCGGGCAGCCTGCGACCGCACTCATCAATTGGGCCAAGTATAGCCGGTTCTCCCCTTCGGGGATGCTTCGCGATCGGCATTATACGCCTGGTTGCAGGTTACGAATCCGCTTATCCGTTCGCCTGCACCAGGCTTTCAACGGGCGTCCGTAAAGGAGTCCGTTGACGAATCGCCCCTGAGAGACGGGCTGGCTGGCTTGCCCCCAGCATGGGGGTTCCATCCTGCCGGCTCGTCTTTTTATTTGTCAATCAGTTATGTCTAATGTTTTATGTACTTTTGATTATTTAGAGAATTAATATTAGAATAGGTACAAAAACATTCATAAGAGTATGAATTATGATTGACTGATATAACATCTTGTATTTTTTAATGATCAGAGTGGTTGAGATAGCAACTATCGGAACCACCCCAAAAATAAAAAGTAGTGGGTTTTGTATTATGTCAAAATAGTGGTTCAGACAGAAAAAGATCGCCTGAATCCACAGGGCGGTATTTTCTTTAACGCCATTCATGACCAGAAACCCATACAGCAAACCACGACAATAGGCTTCCTCGATCACCGTGGTAAAAGAAAGTTGGTACACTGATGTATAAAAGATGACAAGTGTTAAATATGGCGGAAGGGTTGCGTGACTCGGACTTTCAAGCACATGCACAACGGTTCCTACTATAACAGTACCAACAGACCAAGATACCCCAATAAGAATGGATTTCCAATTAGGTATTTTAATCCTTTTTCGATTTGCGATAATATACCCTGAGAGCACTAAGCCCAGGATGTCCATTGCGGCGCGGAAAACATGTTCGCCTGGTCCTCCTGTTCGGGGCCGAAAGAAACAAGTAAATACGATTAGCCATAGGGAAAAATGGTCTTGAAACACATCCAGCCCATATTTATGGAAAATTAATATGCTGATTACAATTATAGTGTAAGCAATAATCGTATGAACGTAAATATAATTAGCATACTTGGCTTCGTCACTTCCTGCTAATAAAGACAATAGCGGCGTAATAAGTGAATCCAAGGTCACCAGAACAATAAACACTATCCCTAATCTTGGATTGGGAGATTTTGTGGCCTTATTTGCAGGTAATAGAGAATTCAAGTTGTCGGTGTTCACTAAAGAAGTCCAAGAATAATTTGCCAAATAGTTGAGCCTAAATTTACTATGTCTGTTGGATCTTCTCCGGCTGGTTGATCTATTGCAGGATTAGCATAGTTGATATATCGTGCCCAATCACTACAGCCCGGCGCGTGACTTAAGTCTCCATCACAAGCATGAATTACGGCAGATGATACTGTGCCTATAAAGGAAGTGTTAGCCTCATCAGTAGCTGCCCTAACATATTGTGTAGCGATTGTTATAGTCGGACTTGCTGTTTGTGTAGGTGTAAGAGTAAATATTTCCGTAGGAGTAGGAGTACTCGTAACGGTCGGTATTGGATTAAACTGAGTTGGGGTAAACGTCGTCGTTGCAGTTGGGGCTGGATTCCAGGTTGACGGAGGCGTTCCTCCAACCATGCATTCAGGGTTGGTATCAGACAATTGAGTGCCATCTTCTCCTACGCAATGGCCGGACGGATCATTAAAATTAATAGGATTATTAAGGGTATAACTGTACCTATTGAGTCCCTGTGGCCCACCCGGAGTCAGCGTATCCGGCTGCGTGAATCTTCCCAGCGAAGGATCATAGAACCTTGCATTGTAATCCATCAACCCCAGCGAGAAGCTGTTCCACTGGGCATCCAAGTTACGCTGCCCTGTGTAGGCGAAATCGGTCTGGGTGATCGGACTCGCACTCGTGCGCACCTGTCCGAACGGCATGTAGCGTTGTTGGCCCAATTGATTGCCATTCGAGTCGGTTATAGCCACCACCGACCCCAACTGATCCGTCAGAAAATACTCCAATGGCGTGCCCGGCCCTCCTGGACCGCGCCATGTTCTATTTGCTCTGGAAGTGCGGGCTGCGCTCCGGCGAAGTGGAGGAACTGCGCCTGGAAGACTTGGACCTGGATGGGCGCAATTTCAGCGTCCGGGATGGCAAGGGCCAGAAAGACCGCACCGTCTATGTCACCGACACCACCATACAGGCGTTGCGGGCGTACCTGGCCGTACGCGGAGCCGGATCGGGTGAGCATGTCTTCCTATACCGCAACGCGCCGCTGAGCAGATGCTTCATCGGCTGCCGCATCAAGGCGGCCGGGGAACGAGTGGGGATCAAGGTGTATCCTCATAGGTTAAGACACACCTGCGCCACCCAGCTTCTCAATGCGGGCTGCCGGATCACCTCCATCCAGAGGTTCCTCGGGCATAAGGAACTGGGCACCACGATGATTTATGCGAGAGTTCACGACAAGACTGTGGCCGAGGATTACTTCAAGGCGATGGAGCAGGTCGAACAAAAGTTGGCTTTGCCTGTGAATCCAGTGAAAAGCCCATCTTCAACAGGCGAATTATTGTTCCTGGTTAATTCACTGCAAGGAACCACCTTGAATCTCGCACAACGCGAAATTGTATCGGCTTTGCGCTCAGGACTGACCTTGTTGGCCGGGCAGCAGATCCAGATGATTGATGTTAACGTGCTGGTAGATACTTAATGTAACTAATAGTTTATTGCTATACCCAATCGCGAAATAGTTCTATAGATCGAATTATTTAATGGATCGCCGATTCATCTATCGTACCAGAATAATTTTTTTGCCATCCCTGATAGATATAAGGAATGGTTCTTATTTCTTGTATTGTTGAAGTTGTGCCGCATGCTCGCAGATTAGTGAAAATCCTTCCACGGGAGTGAAAATTCATCATATGCACGCGTTCCAGGTAGCGGTGCAGCTTGTATGGCATCTATAAATTCCTGAGGTGGTGTATAACCATGCGCTTTTACAAAATGTATGATTAAGTTAGGAACAACGTAAACCTTTGTTCTATCCGTTGATAGAATCCTTAATTGGTCTGTTCCATGAAGAATCAATTCTTTACCAGTGCTAATAATCATCTTCACCGGTCCTCGTTTATCACAGAGCGGGCAATCACGTTTTCCAAGAGTTTAAATCATGGGCTTTAAACAGAATTGCTCTAGTTTTTCGATGTCATCTTGAGATAACTTTCCTTTTGGGAAAGTATGGCCTTTTTCTAACCATCCGACTGCAACTAATACCATCCCTTGCTCTTCTTCGCAACAAGCCTTTGGATATATTGATAAATCAGGAAAATAGAAATTCATATATCATCCTTTCTAAGCAGATACTCATACTATGCAACTTACTCTCCTATCGCCTCTGGTTTAAACCAATTCCAACTACCGCCAGCAAAGACTTTTAAGGTTGTTGATGACACTTCGTCATCCGCGGCATATACTTCCGTTTGCATTTTATTAGCTAATTGTTGGGCGAAACCATTCGGATCTGCACCTGTCGAGCAAGATACAAGACATATAGGTGTACCAGGTTCATATTCAGGATCGGATTTAATCATACCAGCGAGATCATCAGCACTTACTGATGCTCCATCAATTCCTTCCATTGAAAACGGATCTCCATGACCTACTACATTATAAGCATTTTGTACTAATGGATTGTCTGTAACAGTTTTGGCTCCAATCTGGACAGTCTCATCGTAAGGGTCTAGCATGCGGACTATAGATCCTGTGCTAGGTGTACTTTCTGATGTATTTAACGTGTCAGCAATCGAAGATACTGCTCCATTTACTGTTGATTCTACATCTCCTGCCACTTGCCCCGTCACTTGTTCACCCTCTGCTACTGCTTGTTCGATCGCAGGTCCCGCATTTTCAACTGTTGTAGATACTGTATCTTCAATTTCAGGACCCTCGGTTGAAACGAAATCATCAATTTCAGGCGCTGCTGCTACTAGGGCTGCTACTGCAAGAAAAATTTCTCCGATACAAAGATCCTCTATGCAATGGCCCGACGGATCGTTATACCGGATAGGATTATCTTGGGCATAAGCGTAGCGATTTAAAGTTTGAGGATTGTAAGGTTCTGATACCAGTGTATCTGGCTGTTGGAACTCCATTATACGAGAGTCATAGAACCTGGCGTTGTAATCCATCAGTCCCAGCGAGAGATTTCCCTGTAGGTCCAAGTCACGCTGCCCTGTGTATGCGAAGTCGGTCACCGGCGTATTATTAAAGCGTGGCTGACCGAATGGCATGTAGCGCTGCTGCGTGCCTGCAATCGGATTCCCGGTGGCGTCCAGGGCCAGTATGACCGACCCCAACTGGTCCGTCAGGAAGTATTCCAATGGCGTGCCCGGCCCTCCTGGACCGCGCCATGTTCTATTTGCTCTGGAAGTGCGGGCTGCGCTCCGGCGAAGTGGAGGAACTGCGCCTGGAAGATCTGGACCTGGATAGACGTAATCTCAGCGTCCGGGATGGCAAGGGCCAGAAAGACCGCAGCGTTTATGTCACTGATACCACCATCCAGGCGCTCCGGGAGTACCTGGCCGTGCGCGGGGCCGGATCGGGAGAGCATGTCTTCCTGTATCGCAACGCGCCGCTGAGCAGATGCTTCATTGGCTGCCGCATCAAGGCCGCCGGGGAACGCGTAGGGGTGAAGGCCTATCCGCACCGGCTCAGGCACACCTGCGCCACGCAGTTGCTCAATGCGGGCTGCCGGATCACTTCCATCCAGAGGTTCCTCGGGCACAAGGAACTGGGCACCACCATGGTTTATGCACGCGTTCACGATCAAACCGTGGCCGAGGATTATTTCAAGGCGATGGAACAGGTGGAAGAGCGATTGGCTTTGCACGTGAACCCAGTGAAATGTCCATTTTCAACAAGCGAATTATTGGTTCTAGTTGATTCGCTGCAGGGAACCACCTTGAATCTCACACAACGCGAAATCGTATCAGCTTTGCACTCCGGCCTGACCTTGTTGGCCGGGCAGCAGATTGGGATTGGAGATGTTAAGGTACTTATAGAGAGCGGATAATTTGACTTCTATTCCTAATCCGTTAGGGTATCAAGAACAAAGATAATCTGAGTAGCTGTATTTTGAGGACCATTTGCATAAACTTTTATCTTTGCTTTTCCACTCGGCCAAGGAATTCTCTCTGATGTACCGGCAATTTCGTTTCCTACAATTAATCCAGATTTCCCGATCTCTATTTCTCCAGAAATATAAAGGGTACTTTCAACAACAGTATTTCCTTTGTATATAATTATCTCGACTTGGGTGTCCCCTAATGCTGAAACAGCCACTCCCTTTGGTCCTAAAATTGCGTTTTCAATTCCAGTGGACCACTGTGGATAAGCATCGATATCTTCAGCGTCAATGAGCATAACCTGATTATAAAGTGCTAAAGCTTTTCCTCTATATAACACTTCTCCCATTGCATTTTCTCCTCGTATTTAGACTTTCATCATCATACTTGGAAGCCGCCTTAACTAACCCATGTATACAACTTCTTGAAGGATGCCAATTTGAAATATTCTATCATGTCAACAATTTTATCAATTATCACTGTGCAGTTACCTTAAATTGATCTCCATCTTGAATACCATATATACGATAAAACTGCGCTAATACCCCTCCCTGAATATTCTGTTCACTCTGAGGTACATCTGCAACAAAAGCACCTTTTCCCCCTTCGTATGTAGATGCAAATGGATATTCATCGGGACTCCCTGTACCACAAAAGTCGATACATGCTGCTGCTCGGTTAGCAGCTATTCTTGCCTGATCAGTTGTACGTGTTAAAATGTCTGGAGCTCCGTTCGCTTGAGCGTTTTGAATATTTTCAGCAATATTAGGCATTCGATCTGAATCAATATTCAAAGTAGGCAATTCAGCAGGAGGTGCAAACAAACCATTTAGTTTGTCTGATAAAGTCAATGAGGAAGCGAGTGTATCAACGCCAGCATTCTCAACACTTTCCACTCCAATAGCGCTGCCTGCCGCTGCCATTGCGACTCCGGCTCCCGCCACTGCCACAGGAGCCGCTACTGCAGCTAGTACAACACCACCAACAAGGAGAGCGCCTCCTGCTGCAGCCTGAGCAACTTGTCCCAAATCTACATGACCAGTATTTTGATATTGCGCCACTGCATCAACAACACCCCCTATAATTGCTCCAGCCGCCATAGCACATAGCATGAAAGTGAATGGGTCAGTGAAGCAATGGCCTGACGGATCGTTGTAACGAATAGGATTATTGGCCGCGTAGACATATCTATTTAGAGTTTGAGGATTATCCTGATCGGGTATAATAGTGTCTGGCTGGGAAAAATGGGTAATATAATCGTCATAGAACCTTGCATTGTAATCCATCAGTCCCAGCGAGAAGCTGTTTCCCTGCAGATCCAAGTCACGCTGCCCTGTGTAGGCGAAGTCGGTCTGGGTGATCGGACTCGCACTCGTGCGCACCTGTCCGAACGGCATGTAGCGCTGCTGGCTCAAAAGATTGCCATTCGAGTCGGCCACAGCCACCACCGACCCCAACTGATCCGTCAGGAAGTATTCCAATGGCGTGCCCGGCGGGCCGTTGCGCATGGCGACGGTTTGGCCTGCAAAGAGGTAATACACCTTCGCGGTGATGGTGTTCACGTTGAAATCCATTTCCCACGCTGGGCCCGAGAAATAATAGTTGGTTTGAGCCGAGGTTGGAGCGCCCTGGGCATCGTAGGTGGCATAAAGCTGTTCCACCCGCCTCCCGTCGCCGTAGCTGTGCGACTCACCAGTCGAGAGCTTCGTTACCGCATGCGCTGGTGGATGCCCTGCGCAATGGCACCCTCAACCCGGCCCAACTGGAGCTGGTTGGTTCGCTGCGTTCCGGATTGGCGCTCCTGGCGGAAAAAGACGATACGAATGTTAAGGTGCTGCGCCAGGAGCAAGAGGCGGTATAATCAAGCAGTCCCTCTCAAGAGACGGGCTGGCTGGTGAATAACTGGCTGGCTAGTTTTTTATGAGATTTTGGCCTTCTTTGTAAAGTAATGTATTTGAAGATCAAATAGTGTACAAATCTATTCGCTCACCTGATGAAAATGTGCATGTCGTTATCGATATGGGGTCTCCTTTAATATATCTATAATTTCCTGTTCACGTCGCTTTTTCCACAAAGGGTTGAGCTTATTTAGCATGTCTAATTGATAAGCAAATATCGTTTTTCTATGATCACGACTCACATTGGAGACACGATGTTCTAATTCATAAGACATTGCCATAGTAAAAGTTATATCGTGAAAGATCCAATACAATAATTCTTCCAAGTCTGGTGTTTGTCGGTTAATACATTTTACATCACGCTCTAGAGCTAAATAATAATAATACGAATCATCAACTTCAATGTAGGGAGTACCATCATTTTTTGATGTGCCATAAGTTGGCATTCGTTTCGCAGGTACATTAATTTTATTCGCTAATTGTTCTACTTTGTATTTAATCTCTATAAGACTAAGCATGGGGCACCTCACAAATAGTGATTATTTGGTGATCGCATTTATAAACCCTTGCTCCACAAGATAGGCTTCATTCACGACAGAATAATACTGCATGCCACCTCCCGCTTGGCCAAACCATGCAGCAGCAGGGCCAGCATAAACAGTAAATGGTCGGGTAACCTGATATACCCTTTCGGCTGTACTTGCTACATCAGGCGAAAGAGATCGTGCCCATGCTGGAACATCTGCAGGGGAAAAAAAGTGTCCAAACTCACTGCCATATCGGCTAATAATATCGTCTGTCTTTAATATAATCTCCTCAGGTTCAGATTGAAATCCCATATTTGGAGGATAATAAGAAGTAAGTGTAGTTGTTGCTTCTTGCTCACATTCGGGATTTAATGCGCATAATACTCCGGTCGCGGCTATAGCTTCCCATGTAAGGATAACAGTGCCCGTAAGTAACATAGAATGCGCACCCCACCATGCTGATGCGTATGCACACGCATTGGCATAGTATCCCAATCCATTACTGGTATCAAAGCCTTCACAAGTACTATATGCTGGGACAAAGTTCTCCCAATTCTGGATGTACTGGTTTTCTAGTTGGCAGACCGCATTACAATCAGTTTGTTTTCCATTTGAAGTTTTAGATTGCGAAGTTCCACCATCGTCGCCAGAATTGCAGGCAGGGGCACCAGGATCCATGTTGCATAGGTCAGTATCGGTGCTACCCCGGCATTCAGGATTGGCATCAGACAAGTGAGTGCCATCTTCTCCTATACAATGGCCGGACGGATCATTAAAATTAATAGGATTATTAAGGGTATAACTGTAAAGATTGAGTCCCTGTGGCCCACCCTGGGTCATCGTATCCGGCTGTGTGAATCTTCCCAGCGAGTTGTCATAGAATCTGGCGTTGTAATCCATCAGCCCCAGCGAGAAGCTGTTCCCCTGGGCATCCAAGTTACGCTGCCCTGTGTAGGCGAAATCGGTCTGGGTGATCGGACTCGCACTCGTGCGCACCTGTCCAAACGGCATGTAGCGCTGCTGGCTCAAAAGATTGCCATTTGAGTCGGTCACAGCCACCACCGAACCCAACTGATCCGTCAGGAAGTACTCCAATGGCGTGCCCGGCAGGCCGGCGCGCATGGCGACGGTTTGGCCTGCGAATATGTAATACACTTTCGCGGTGGAAGTGGTTCCGTTGTTATCCACTTCGTATGATCCGCCCTCAAAATAGAAGCTGGTAAGAGCTGAGGTTGGATCGCCCTGGGCGTCGTAGGTGCCATAAAGCTGTTCCACCCGTGTTCCATCGCCATCGTGTTAGCATGTAATTGCAGCTCGGTTGGCGAGTTGCAGTCGGGCACGTTTTGGGGTACGCTTCATGCGTTTCGTGAACGGGAACGCGTACCCGGGAACGCTGCGTTAGGGTCCAGCCGGCTTTACGTATGGGAGACCGCCAGGCCAGCCCGCCGTCGTGTTTGACTGCCCCGTTCGAATCCGCTTAACTGGGAAGCTCCTGGATTGGCTTCGGAGCCAGCCCGTATCTGTGTGTGATCCAGTGGCCCAAAAAAGAAACGTGCCCGACTTTCTTCTTAGCCCCAAGGAGTTTCTCATGCCGAATCCCCAAAAACGTTTCATCGGTCTGGATGTACACAAGTATTACCTGATCGCATACGGGGTTGATCAAGAATCTCACTGTCCGGCTGCCCACCCAACGCGTGGAACTCTCACGCCTGGAAGCCTGGATGAAAAAGAACCTCACAAAACAGGATCAGGTTGTACTGGAAATGACCACCAACACCTGGCAGCTCTACGATGAACTCTCGCAGTATGCCAGTTCGGTCACCGTGGTACATCCGCCACACGTGGCACTCATCACCCGTTCGCAGGTGATGACCGATAAGATTGCCGCGGTAATTTTAGCCCGCCTGCTCGCAAAAGGCTTGCTCGTTTCCATCTGGGTGCCGCCCGTGGAAGTGCGTGAATTGCGCGCCCTGGTGGCACAGCGCTCCAAGATGACCCGCCTGGCCACACAGTCCAAGAACCGGCTGCATGCGGTCCTGCAACGCCATCATCTGACGCCTCCAAAAGGCAACCCTTTTCGTGCTGATCAAAGCAAATGGTGGCTGGCTTTGCCTATTGGCAAGTTGGAGAAGGTCAACCTGCAAAGCGACCTCGAGACTTTGCGCTTCGCCGAAACCCAACTCGCTCGCTTGACAACCATGCTGCGTGAGCTTGCGGCCCAAGATGAGCGGGTCCCCCGCCTGATCCACCTGTCAGGCTTTGGTGTGGTCACCGCTATTACCGTTCTGGCTGCCATCGGTGATATTGCCCGCTTTGAGGACGCCAAACATTTGGTGGGATATGCCGGCCTGGGCGCCAGAGTCCACGATAGCGGCATGACCACCCGTACCGGTCACATTACCAAAGCCGGACGCAAAGACCTGCGCGCCGCACTGGTCGAAGCGGCTCAAACCGCCGCCAACACCCACCCCCACTGGAAAGCCGAACTGGCCCGCCTTGAACCGCGTCTGGGCCGCAACAAAGCCATTGTGGCGATTGCACGCAAGCTGCTGGTCACCGTCTGGTATGTCCTTGCCAGGCAATCCACCGATCGCTTTGCCGAACCCGAGCTCGTCGCCCGCAAGTTGATGCAGTTTACCTACCAGACCGGCAAAGACAACCGCCCTTCCGATCAATCCACGGCCCAGTTCGTTCGGCAACAATTGGATTTGCTCCAACTCGGCGCAGACTTGTCTGAGATTCCCTGGGGCAGCAAGAAAAAGCCCATTCCGTTGCCGCCCTCGTCTTTCCTGGCAAACAAAGTGAGCGATGTCCCAAACACGTGACCGTGTGAACTCCCATCAGGAGACCTAAAAGGTTTTGCGGGCTCATCGCTCGCCATTATTATACAACTTCCTGAAACGTTTCGCACATTTGCGAAGGCGTGGTATTTTGTTGTTAAAGTCCGGTCTCCCACCAGCCATCTTGCAGTACAATCAGTCTACCCCCCTTCCAAGACGAGCCAGGCTGTGCAATATCAGCCGGTTCGTCTTTTATTTTCCAGTTCCCTTCCCAACCTTGACTTCCCATTACATCTGTACGTAAATTGCCAGGATGCGACAATACTGGTGGAAGGGGCTGCCGTATCGGCAGTTGGACAGGAGACTCCGGTGTTCATCAGTTGGGCCAAGTATAGCCGGTTTTCGGCATTATACACCTGGTTGTAGGTATTATTGTTTTCCGTGCGGCAGGTCATGCCTGCCCTGAGCCTGCCGAAGGATTGCCGTTGGCATCATAACTGTACGAAGCCGGCGGGGTGCTGCCGGTTGTGGTAACCGCAAGCACCGCATGCGGTTTGGCCTGGGTATAGGTGTAGCTTGCTTCGGTCATCCCCGGCACCGGGGTGGGTGTGGGCATGGCCGTGCCCGGGTTCGGCAGCAGGCCGGGCGAGGAGAAACGGCGCGAATCGAAATCATCGAAGTAGAGCGTGCCGCCCGGATTCGCCGTCTGCACGTTCAGCGCCCCCAACCGGACCAGGTCAACCTTCGAACCGCCGTCGTTGAGGTTACCCAGGCTCCCCTTCAGATTCCCGCCTACATACAAGTTCATTTCGCCATACAGGGGGACGGCCGTGTACTCGATCTCGATGGCGTTCCACCCGCTGGCGAGGGTATACCAGGTGGAATATGCGCCGGAAGCGCCAATGCGCACCTGGTAGGCGCCGCTGCTTTCCTGCATCTGCACCTGGAAGACCGGCGAGCCTGAAACTGCATTCGAATATCCATCGAACAGGTCAACGGTCTGGCCGGAACCGATCGTCACGCCGTTCGGGTTGACGTAGAAGCGCGCATGGTATTCGCCCTCGGAGAGCGGCGAATTGTCCTCCACGTAGGTATCCTGGCCACTGACGGTGACTGCCAGGCCATAAACACCCCAGTAGGCCGCCGCCGTGCTCACGGACAGGTTCTGGCTGTTGGCAGGCAGGCCGCTCCAGGTGGGCGGCGCGGGTGTCAGGCTGCCGCTCTCGAAACCCGGCGAACCCCCGTTTGCCTGCACCCGCTCCCACGGGTGCCTGCACCCGGCTCTCCACGGGTGCCTGCACCCGGCTCTCCACGGGTGCCTGTGCCCGGCTTTCTACGGGTGCCTGTGCCCGGCTTTCTACGGGTGTCCGTGAGAGAGTCCGTTGAAGAACCCCCCTATGGGAGAAGCGCTGGCTGGTTTCTAACTGGCTGGTTCGTCTTTTATGTTGTCCAAAAATCGACAAACTCAATGCTACTAACGCGCTGAGATGTTTGTTTCCCTAGCCTAATTAGGACGAACCATATCGTCCACGATAAAACAAATGCAATAATCGGTATTAGGAGAGAGATTCTACATGTGTTTATTTTCTTCTCTTTGTACTAAGGAAAGTGGTAATTACTATTCCAGCGATGACAGCAACTATTACCAAGGCGGTCATGCCTAATGTATATAGAACAGGGAGGTGCATAACGATATGCATAAAGAAATATGCGGTGACCGTAGCTAAAGAGACCATGATTAGGCCATACAATAAAATTGCCAAGCGAATTCGAAGATTCATCTTTCTGACTCCATCGATTTTCAACTAAATGATGCACAAAAGGATGTATATGCAATCAAGCAATGAATTTTAGAATATTAAAATACTGCTCCACTGGATTCTGACCCGTAGCGCCTGCATATATGAGATAACCACCGACCGAGGTGATAAATACTCCAATTGTTGTTGTAAACATACTTATCGCCAAAGCCATCACTGCATGCCCAGCTACCAAAGGGTAAAAAGGACCTGTTATTTCACCTCCGCCTAACTCGATTACGGCGGCCGCGCCAATACCAACTCCAGTGGCAATTACTAACACGCCACCTACAACCAAAAAAGCTCCAGCCGCAATTTCCACCACCCTTAGAGCTGTGCTTGGAGAAGGAGGAGTATACAAAGATGGACATTGGGCAAGGCCAGGGTCGATTTGGCATGGATCCGTGCGTGACTTTGCCTTGCTTCCATTAGTACCAGTAGTGGGATTATCAGGAACAGTGGGAGGAGTATACCCTTTCATATAGTAACTACCACTGGTACAGGCGCTTGTGCCATCGGGAATCCAGACATTTCCCGGTCCAAGGCAATGGCCTGAGGGATCGTTAAAATTAATAGGTGAATTTAAGACGTAAGAGTAACGGTTAAGGCTTTGAGGGTTACCGTCGGGTATAATTGAGTCGGGTTGACTCCACCGGTTAAGATAAGATCGCTTATATTACCCACCCCCGTTCCTCGCGGGAGTGGTTTTTTGTTGCGAGTGCGCGTACGCGCACTCGCAACAAAAAAGGAAATTTTCGACATACCTCCTGAGAGTAGAATGTGGTTTGCCCAACCAAACATTCTGCATGACAGGAGGCTCTTCTATGCTAGTCGAAATCGAACGGTTCGTCAACTGGGTGCGCCGCCGCAGCCCGGAAGCGCACACATGGCGGGATTATCGCTGCGACCTAAATTTCTTTATGGAGTCCGTGGGGGACCGCCCAGCCGGAGAGATCACTTTCCGGGATGTGGATACCTTCATCGGGCAGCAAGCCGAAAAAGGCTTCAAAGCCACCACCATCAATCGCCGCCTGGCATCGGTGGTTGCATTGTATGCCTTCCTATCCCCGGAAGATGATGATCTGGTCTGCCCGGTGTTCCCCCACCGCCATCACCTGCGCGAGCCACAACACCTGCCGCGCCCGGTGCAGGAAGACGAACTGCGCCGGTTCTTTGCGGTTATCACCGATCTGCGCGATCGGGCCGCTTTTCTGTTAATGTTAAGGTGCGGTTTGCGTATCTCCGAAGCCGCCAACCTGCGCCTGGCGGACCTGTACCTGGACGAACCCTATCCCCGCCTGGTGACACGCGGGAAAGGTAGCCGCGAACGGGCAGTATACCTTTCGCCACAGGCGGAATTGGCCCTGCGGGAGTATCTGGCCACCCGGCCTTCAGTCGCCAGCGACTTCGTCTTTCTGACCTATCAGAACAAACAATTCACCTCGCATGCCATCCACTTGCGCCTGATGCGCTATCGCGAGCAAAGCGCCATCAGCATCACGGCCCACCGGCTCAGACATTCCTTCGCCAACGACCTGGTCAACGCGGACGTGCCGGTCACCTCCATCCAGAAGCTCCTGGGCCACCGCTGGATCGAGACCACCCAGACCTACGTGATGGCCAACGATCACCAGGTACGGGCCGATTATTTTGCCGCCTGCCAGAAGCTGGAAGGATGGGCCTTATCCCCAAAGGGGATGCTATGAGTCCCTGGCATAAAGCCACCAGCATTGCCATGCAGTACGATCAATCCTTGCAATATGCCCGGGATGATGGCCTGCCTTCCGGCGCAGCCCGTCCCCTGCCCACCCGGCATTGGCCTGCCGGAAACGTTGAACTGCTCGAACGCTATCGCGACTGGCTGCTCGGCGGCGGGGTCAACGAGAGGGTCACCAACATTTATCACATCATCATGGCGGGCCATGTCTTTGGGCTGACGCTCAAGCCATACCGCCAACTCGATCCGGATACCGACCTGGACTGCGCACTGGAGTACATCCGGGCCAAAGGCTTGACCGCATCCTGGATCAAGAACTGCCGCAACAGCCTGATCAAGTTCCGGCGTTTCCTGCGCCTGGAACGCGGCCTAGGCGATATTTCCAAGGCAAAACCATTCGACATCACCGGCAATACCCAAGGCCTGCCTGCCTGGCTGGTGAGCGAACTGGAGCGCTTCCAGCGTGTCCAGCAGCGCAACTGGCGCACGGCGCGCATGGATGTCAACATCCGCCGCTTCTGGAGCGGACATTTGCACGTCTGGCGCTTCCTGTGCGAGCAGCGCGGCGTTTGCCAACTGGCCGACCTGAAACGCCAGCACATCCTGGACTACATGGATCACAGCCTGGACGCAGGCTACTCCATTTCAGGCGTGAACAACAAGCTGCGCACCCTGCATTCGTTTCTGGTTTTCCTGCAGGACGAAGGCTGCACCGTTCCGCGCTCGCTGCTGCGCATTCCGGACCTGAAACAGCCTGATTCTCTCCCGAAATACCTGACCGATGCGCAGGTCAGGCTGCTGCGGGACGATTTCGAAGGGCGGGTTGCCCAGGCCAGCCTGGCCAGCCACCGCCGCCTGGCCTTGCTGGACCGCGCCATGTTCTATTTGCTCTGGCAGTGCGGCTTGCGCTCCGGCGAAGTGGAGGAGCTGCGCTTGGAAGACCTGGACCTGGATGGGCGTAATCTCAGCGTCCGGGATGGCAAAGGCCAAAAAGACCGCCCCGTCTATGTCACCGATACCACCATCCAGGCGCTGCGGGAGTACCTGGCCGTGCGCGGGGCCGGATCGGGTGAGCATGTCTTCCTGTACCGCAACGCGCCGCTGAGCAGATGCTTCATCGGCTGCCGCATCAAGGCTGCCGGGGAACGTGTTGGGGTCAAGGTCTATCCGCACCGGCTCAGGCATACCTGCGCCACCCAGCTTCTCAATGCGGGCTGCCGGATCACATCCATTCAGAAGTTCTTGGGACATAAGGAACTAGGGACCACCATGGTCTATGCCAGAGTTCACGACAAGACCGTAGCCGAGGATTATTTCAAGGCGATGGAGCAGGTCGAACAACAGTTGGCTTTGCCTATGAACCTAGTGAAATGCTCACCTTCAACAAGCGAATTATTGGTCCTGGTTGATTCGCTGCAAGGTACCGCCTTGGATCTCGCACAACTCGAAATTGTATCGGCATTGCGCTCTGGCCTAACCTTGTTGGCCGGACTGCAGATCCAGATGATCGATGTTAACGTGCTGGTAGATGTTTGATAAAACAATTATTTACCAATTAATTTGTTTCTTTTCAGGAAAGCACAATAAATTTATGGCCTCTTCTGTTGGACAGAAGAGACTCGCAGTCAAATTTTGGAACGGTTCATAAGCATCGTTCAATAAAAATACTACAGAATAATTCGGTCATTTATTACCAATTAAAAATTCCGGCGTCAAAATATCAATTATTAATTTAGAAAATTCTTGATGTGCACTTTGGATTAATCCCTTTTCAATTTCCGTTCGTGAATAAACCTTTAATGCTCCAGTTAGTGCAATATCTAGATTGTATAAACAATACGTCACTTTTCTTTCTATATAGTCCTGACCACGAATCAATTCTCGAAACTCAGATAACACGTTTAATAAGGATTCATATTGATTTTTTGAAAACTCTCTCGACCTTAACTTAACGAGAAATCCATCCATACTAGTACATTCAGAATAAATTATCTCTATACAATTTTGGCAATTCATAGTTTACTCCTGAAGTATTAATAATGCTTTTTCTATTCTGGTGTTGCTGGAATCACGCCTTGAATTGCATTATACGGGATATATGTATTTATAAGCACTTCAGATGCTCTCGATGCAAGTGCCTGCGCAATCGGATGCCACCCATCCATAACATGAGGAACAGTTGTATCCACAATTTGAGTTGGAACATCGTCCAAATTGATAACATAGATAGGTGTATCACTCGATTGATGATCTAGAGCCCATTGAAGACTTCTGGTAGTCGATATCCAGTTCGTATCTACCACATTGCCATGGGTTACATGATATTGTGGATTGTAATCTGCCATTGGATCCTTTGCCACTATCCCATTTTCAAGAGAATCGGGATCTTCATCTGGTCTCATTACTCGATAGACCAAGTCACTTGTATCACCAGTAGAAAGATCCGATCCTACATCATCAATAGCTGTGCTAACATTACTTATTTCTTGATCAAGCTGTTGGGAAGCTCCTGCGATTTCTGTAGATACATCTTCCAGTGCCTGTCCACCATCTGTTACTGCCTGATCCAATACAGGTTGCGCCGCATCAACCGTTGCGGATGTAACATCTGCAATTTGAGGAGCCTCGGATGAAACAAAGTCTTCTATCCCCGGTAATGCCATCTCTATGACTACTGCAGCAAGAATAATTTCTCCGATACAAAGATCCTCTATGCAGTGGCCTGACGGATCGTTAAAATTAATCGGATTATCTTGGGCATAGGCATATTTATTTAGTGTTTGCGGATTATACTGGTCGGGTATAATAGTGTCCGGTTGGTTAAAGTGGGTAATATAATCGTCGTAAAAGCGCGCGTTGTAATCCATCAGTCCCAGTGAGAAGCTGTTTCCCTGCAGATCCAAGTCACGCTGCCCTGTGTATGCGAAGTCGGTCACCGGCGTATTATTAAAGCGTGGCTGACCGAAGGGCATGTAGCGCTGCTGCGTGCCTGCAATCGGATTCCCGGAGGCGTCCAGGGCCAGAATGACCGAACCCAACTGATCCGTCAGGAAGTACTCCAATGGCGTGCCCGGCAGGCCGGCGCGCATGGCGACGGTTTGGCCCGCAAAGGCGTAATACACTTTTGTGGTGGTGCTCCCGTTGGTGTCCACTTCGTACGATCCGCCCATATAGTAGTAGGATGTTAACGTTCCGGTGCCATTGCCATTGCTTAACGTGGCATAGATCTGCTCGACCCGGTTGCCATCGCCATCGGTAATGAAGTCCCAGGCCGCGCTGGTATTGGCAGGAGCTGTCAGGGTATTGGCTGCCGGGCAGCCTGCGACCGCACTCATCAATTGCACGAAGTATAGCCGGTTCTCCCCTTCGGGGATGCTTCGCGATCGGCATTATACGCCTGGTTGCAGGTTACGAATCCGCTTATCCGTTCGCCTGCACCAGGCTTTCAACGGGCGTCCGTAAAAGAGTCCGTTGACGAATGTTCCCCATGAGAGACGGACTGGCCTGCCCCCAGAATGGGGGTTCCAGCCGGTCGGTTCGTCTTTTATTTGGGAAATAAAAATGGCCCTATTTCCGACCCCCATCATCATATTTCTCCCTTTTCTGATGTTCATATATATACTTTTGTTTAAGAAGATCGTTATACTCTTTTGCAGCCAACAGCAGATCTCCTCGACTCTCTGGAAACTTGTTTTCGTAATAGGTAATTATTTGATCATAGTGTTTGTATAATAAATCTGCCAATGCTCTAAATTGCTTTTTCTTATCTCGATAAAAATCTTTTTCATATATTCCAATAAATTCTTTTCCGTTGCTTAGGTAATATATTATTATTTGTATTCCAATTTGATCATTTATAACTATTTCTTTATCGTTAATAATTATTTCTTGGGGTGGAGCAAGAGTTAGGCGAATTTCACTTCTATCTTGAAAAAAATGGATCAGACATTTAGACAACTCAAGTATAACGTCCCAAAACACCATTCTTCGCTGTTTAAAACTTTTATATCGAACTTTATATCCTTTTTCGAACAAGAATCCAAAATTAGTATTTATATTTCTTAATACTGGACTGAACTTATCCATAAATCCCATAGCTATTTGCCTTTCCATAAACGATTCTCTATTGTTTAGGAGTAAAAATGGTAACAAAGGACGACCATAAGGAACTCATCTCATCGTATGCGCCGCTCTCCCTTATCCAATCCATCTCGTTTAGCGTGTCAGGTCCTAAATTATCACCGATTTGGGTTATAAAAAAGGTTTTTAATTGCTCAGCTTGGTCGTTAATAAAAGCCTGATTTACCGGATCCCACAAATCCAATTTATTGAGTATTTCATAGGCAAATGACGGTGCTTGCAAATAAGTCATATTTATGGCGTTCCCCATCAAGGTATAACCGCTACCATAAGCATAACTTCCCAAGCTAACATTCGTACTATCGGGGTTTATTGTAAACCAAGTTGCTAACAAAGAAACAAACTGCATCATTACCAAGGAACCAGCTCGCGATATACCCATCTGTAATAATCCAAAACCAGATGACCATAATCCTGTCATTCCTCCGCTAGCTATAAGTGATAAATAAACCGCCGGATCTTGTAGAGTACCATCAATATTTGTTGAACTACCACGCACTTCAGCATTCCAGCCTACTTTATCACAAGCAGCGCATCCAGCTGCTACTAAAAGATTTCGTTCCCCCTGAGGTAATTCATCCCATGTAGGAGCTGCATACGGGTTCACCCAATATTTATTCATAACATCAAGGGCAGTATCAATACCAAATCCGAATTCTCCTCCTTGACTCTCACAATATGCTTGAGCTTGTTCATTTGGTATATCAGAGCAACTGGTATTTCCTGACGGGTCGATGGCATCGAGGGGTGAATTGTCCACATACGAATAGCGGTTTAGTCCTTGTGGCCCACCCGGAGTCAGTGTATCCGGCTGCGTCCAGCGGTTAATATAATCATCGTAAAAACGCGCGTTGTAATCCATCAGTCCCAGCGAGAGATTTCCCTGCATATCCAAGTCACGCTGCCCTGTGTAGGCGAAGTCGGTCACCGGCGTATTGTTAAAGCGCGACTGACCGAATGGCATGTAGCGCTGCTGCGTGCCTGCAATCGGATTCCCGGAGGCGTCCAGGACCAGTATGACCGAACCCAACTGATCCGTCAGGAAGTACTCCAATGGCGTGCCCGGCGGGCCGTTGCGCATGGCGACGGTCTGGCCTGCAAAGGCGTAATACACTTTTGTGGTGGTGCTCCCGTTGGTGTCCACTTCGTACGATCCGCCCTCAAAATAGAAGCTGGTAAGAGCTGAGGTTGGATCGCCCTGGGCGTCGTAGGTGCCATAAAGCTGTTCCACCCGTGTTCCATCGCCATCGTGTTAGCATGTAATTGCAGCTCGGTTGGCGAGTTGCAGTCGGGCACGTTTTGGGGTACGCTTCATGCGTTTCGTGAACGGGAACGCGTACCCGGGAACGCTGCGTTAGGGTCCAGCCGGCTTTACGTATGGGAGACCGCCAGGCCAGCCCGCCGTCGTGTTTGACTGCCCCGTTCGAATCCGCTTAACTGGGAAGCTCCTGGATTGGCTTCGGAGCCAGCCCGTATCTGTGTGTGATCCAGTGGCCCAAAAAAGAAACGTGCCCGACTTTCTTCTTAGCCCCAAGGAGTTTCTCATGCCGAATCCCCAAAAACGTTTCATCGGTCTGGATGTACACAAGTATTACCTGATCGCATACGGGGTTGATCAAGAATCTCACTGTCCGGCTGCCCACCCAACGCGTGGAACTCTCACGCCTGGAAGCCTGGATGAAAAAGAACCTCACAAAACAGGATCAGGTTGTACTGGAAATGACCACCAACACCTGGCAGCTCTACGATGAACTCTCGCAGTATGCCAGTTCGGTCACCGTGGTACATCCGCCACACGTGGCACTCATCACCCGTTCGCAGGTGATGACCGATAAGATTGCCGCGGTAATTTTAGCCCGCCTGCTCGCAAAAGGCTTGCTCGTTTCCATCTGGGTGCCGCCCGTGGAAGTGCGTGAATTGCGCGCCCTGGTGGCACAGCGCTCCAAGATGACCCGCCTGGCCACACAGTCCAAGAACCGGCTGCATGCGGTCCTGCAACGCCATCATCTGACGCCTCCAAAAGGCAACCCTTTTCGTGCTGATCAAAGCAAATGGTGGCTGGCTTTGCCTATTGGCAAGTTGGAGAAGGTCAACCTGCAAAGCGACCTCGAGACTTTGCGCTTCGCCGAAACCCAACTCGCTCGCTTGACAACCATGCTGCGTGAGCTTGCGGCCCAAGATGAGCGGGTCCCCCGCCTGATCCACCTGTCAGGCTTTGGTGTGGTCACCGCTATTACCGTTCTGGCTGCCATCGGTGATATTGCCCGCTTTGAGGACGCCAAACATTTGGTGGGATATGCCGGCCTGGGCGCCAGAGTCCACGATAGCGGCATGACCACCCGTACCGGTCACATTACCAAAGCCGGACGCAAAGACCTGCGCGCCGCACTGGTCGAAGCGGCTCAAACCGCCGCCAACACCCACCCCCACTGGAAAGCCGAACTGGCCCGCCTTGAACCGCGTCTGGGCCGCAACAAAGCCATTGTGGCGATTGCACGCAAGCTGCTGGTCACCGTCTGGTATGTCCTTGCCAGGCAATCCACCGATCGCTTTGCCGAACCCGAGCTCGTCGCCCGCAAGTTGATGCAGTTTACCTACCAGACCGGCAAAGACAACCGCCCTTCCGATCAATCCACGGCCCAGTTCGTTCGGCAACAATTGGATTTGCTCCAACTCGGCGCAGACTTGTCTGAGATTCCCTGGGGCAGCAAGAAAAAGCCCATTCCGTTGCCGCCCTCGTCTTTCCTGGCAAACAAAGTGAGCGATGTCCCAAACACGTGACCGTGTGAACTCCCATCAGGAGACCTAAAAGGTTTTGCGGGCTCATCGCTCGCCATTATTATACAACTTCCTGAAACGTTTCGCACATTTGCGAAGGCGTGGTATTTTGTTGTTAAAGTCCGGTCTCCCACCAGCCATCTTGCAGTACAATCAGTCTACCCCCCTTCCAAGACGAGCCAGGCTGTGCAATATCAGCCGGTTCGTCTTTTATTTTCCAGTTCCCTTCCCAACCTTGACTTCCCATTACATCTGTACGTAAATTGCCAGGATGCGACAATACTGGTGGAAGGGGCTGCCGTATCGGCAGTTGGACAGGAGACTCCGGTGTTCATCAGTTGGGCCAAGTATAGCCGGTTTTCGGCATTATACACCTGGTTATAGGTATTATTGTTTTCCGTGCGGCAGGTCATGTTGCCGTTGGAATCATAGGAATACGACGCCAGCGGGGTGCTACCGGTTGTGAGGGCCGTCACCGCTTGCGGCTGCGTCTGGGAATACGTGTAGGTTACTTCGGTGGGCAGCGGGGTGGGCGTGGGCATATTCGTTCCTGGGTTCGCCAGCAGGCCGATGTAGCTGTTGCGATGCGAATCGAAATCATCGTAGTAGATCGTGCCCGTCGTGCCGGTATCTGCGCTCATGTTCATCGCGCCCAGTCGCACGGTGTCAATGTCGTCACCTCCATTATCGAGAGAGTTGAGGGTGGTCTGCAGGGAACCGTTCACCCACAGGCTCAACCGCCCGGTCTGCACATCGGCATAGTATTCCACTTCCACGGCGATCCAGCCGGAAGCGATGGGGGCCGCGGTGGGCAAGGGTGTGACTGTGACAGTGGGTGCAGCTGTTCGTGTGGCGGTCCCGGTCGGGACGGTCGAGGTCGGTCTAGCTGTCGGCGTGGGGGTAGGCGATCCGGTCGGAGTGGGGGTGATCCCGCCGGTGACGAAGCTGCTCCCGTTCCAGGCCAGGGCCCGCACCTGGTAGGCGCCGCTCTTTTCCGACAACTGCACCTGGAAGGCGGGTGTGGCGCCGAGAGCGTTCGAATACCCGTCGAAGATATCGATGGTATCCGCGCCGGCCATGCTCACCGCCGGGTTGAAGTAGAAACGCGCCCGGTAATGCTCCTCGCTGCTGGGCGAAGTATCCTGTACGTATTGATCTTTCTTGTCGCCACTTATGACAGCCTGCAGACCGTATTGGCCCCAATAGGCGGCGGCCGGGTTGGCCGAAAGTTCGCCGCCGTCCGTGGCCGGCGCGTCGTCCCACCTGCTCAGGTCGCCGCTCTCGAAGCCATCCAAGAAAATTTCATCCGGCTGGTTCTGCCCTTGCACGAGATAATTGGGAGCAAAGCCTGTTGGAGCCGAGAAGGAAGTCTGATAATATACTGCTGAACGGCCCACGCCGCCGCCCCGGTTGGTATCGCCGGTGCTGCCGCCGGTGGCGCTCATGGAACCGGATGTGACGGTGAGGGTGTTTGCATCGATCAGGATGCTCCCGCCCGACCCGCCGCCGCTGTGCCCGGCGTCATCCTGGCCGTCTGCGCCGTTCGAAGTGATCGCGCCGTTCCAATTGATCGTGTTTGCGGCGATGAATATGATCCCGCCGCCATTCCCGCCGCTTTTTCCTTCATTCGTTTTACTGCCGGTGGCGCCATTGCTTCCGCCGCCGCCCGAGCCGAGGAACAGGCTGCCCAGATCCGGGCTGCCGTAAACGCTGCCTCCGTAGGCATAATTCGTCCCCCCCTGGCCTGCGCCTGTGGATCCGAAACCGCCGCCACCGGCGGTGCTTCCGGAACCGCCTCCGCCCAGATTGGGCGAGGAATTGCATCCCGCTCCCGTGCCGCCGTAGCTCTCCCCCTGGGATCCGCAGCCGCCGTTGCCCGCTCCCCCAGCCCCACCCGCATATCCCAGATGGTCGGCCAGGATCATCCCGCTGCCCGAAAGCGTTCCCGCCACCCGGAAGGCGAGGATGCCGCCTTTCTTCCCATCCCAGGCCTTGGCCGTCAGTATAGCGTTGGCGTTGATGGTCACGTTATAGTAATTGGGCACCCGCTGGATGATCACATTCTGCTGGCCGCTGTTCGTGCCGATATTGCTATCGTCATACGGGTTTTCCCCATAGAACAGCCGCTTGGGCGAGGCGAAGTACACGGTGTCTGCATTGACGCTTGCCACCCGCAGGAATTCGTAATGGCCGACGTTTGCCGTGGATACGCTGCTGCCTTGCAGGTTGATCAACAGCACTTCGTCGCCTGCACTCAGACAGCCGGCGGAGGGATAAAGCTCGAGATCGGCATAACCGGCGGTCAACTGGGTCACCGAGTATGCGACCGCGTCGCCTCCATCGGCGCAGATCCGCCCGGCGAGGGACTGGGTGCTCAGGTTATAGGTAACGGGTGTGGGCGTGGCCGTAGTGGTGGGCGCAGTACCCAGGACCACATTCCCGTCTGCCCCGGTGCCCCAATAGCTTTGGCCGATGGGCGTGGCGAGGATCACCGAAGTTGGAGTAGGCGTAGGGCCGGCTGCCAGGGAATAATAGGCTGCCGATGGCGAGGAGGTGATCGAGGATGGCGCAGACACGGTATAAATGGCGATCCGGCCGATTCCGCCGCCTCGGTTGGTATCGCCGGTGCTGCCGCCGGTGGCGCTCAAGGAACCGGATGTGGCGGTGATGGTGTTTGCATCGATCAGGATGCTCCCGCCCGACCCGCCGCCGCTGTACCCGGCGTCATCCTGGCCGTCTGCGCCGTTCGAAGTGATCGCGCCGTTCCAGTTGATCGTGTTTGCGGCGATGAACACGATCCCGCCGCCATTCCCGCCGCTCTTTCCTTCATTCGTTTTACTGCCGGTGTTGCCATTGCTTCCGCCGCCGCCCGAACCGGGGAACAGGCTGCCCAGATCCGGGCTGCCGTAGACGTTGCCTCCGTAGGCGTAATTCGTCCCCCCCTGGCCTGCGCCTGCGGATCCGTAACCGCCGCCACCGGCGGTGCTTCCGGAACCGCCTCCGCCCAGATTGGGCGAGGAATTGCATCCCGCTCCCGTGCCGCCGTAGCTCTCCCCCTGGGATCCGCAGCCGCCGTTGCCCGCTCCCCCAGCCCCACCCGCATACCCCAGGTAATCGGCCAGGATCGTCCCGCTGCCCGAAAGCGTTCCGGCCACCCGGAAGGCAAGGATGCCGCCTTTCTTCCCATCCCAGGAGTTGGCCGTCAGTGTAGCGTTGGCATTGATGGTCACGTTATAGTAATTGGGCACCCGCTGGATGATCACATTCTGCTGGCCGGTGTTGACGCCAATATTGGTGTCGTCGTAGGGATTTGCCCCGTAGGAATGGATCTTGGGGTTGGCGAAATAGACGCGGTTGCTGGAAAGGCCGGCCACCCGCAGGAATTCATAATTCCCAACGTTGCTCGTATAGCCGCTGGAGCCTTGCAGGTTGATGAGCAGCACTTCGTCGCCTGCACTCAGGCAGCCGGCGGAGGGAGAAAGCTCGAGATCGGCATAACCGGCGGTCAACTGGGTCACCGAGTATGCGACCGCGTCGCCTCCATCGGCGCAGCTCCGCCCGCTAAGGGACTGTATGCTCAGGTTATAGGTAACGGGTGTGGGCGTGGCCGTTGTGGTGGGAGCAGTGCCCAGGACCACATTCCCGTCCGCCCCGGTGCCCCAATAGCTTTGGCCGGTGGGGGTGGCCGTCAGAGCGGGGGTAGGCGTCCGGGGGCCGAGACCAGCCGGACGGAGTGAAACCGCGGCCATCGCCCAACTCAGCGAGCCGCTCCAGCTCCAAGACATATTCACGATACCGTTCGCGCCGGACTTGGTGGACATTCCACTATCCGGGCTATTATCATGCATTAGCCATAATCTGGTTTGTCCGCTGCCGGAACCGAGAGTCGAGGTTGTGCTGAACAGCGCCAGCAGGTCAACCACCATTTCGCCGTTGTTGCTGGAAACATTGACCGACGAACTCGCGCCTTTCCCATCCGATACTGCTACCGAGCCGAAAGGATCGGTCTGGTCTACGCCGGAGATCGTCAATCCGCCGGCTTCCAGGGATGACCCGGTTGTGGTTACTTGGATCGGATACGTGCCTACCGGCGGGTTGAGCAGGTACCACAGTTCTGCTCCCATCCCGGCTTTTAAGCGGGTCAGGTTCAGGCCGTTGTACTGCACCGAAGAAACGCCGGCGGAACTTGGGGAAACGCCAATCCCTACCAGCAGGAGCAGGTTGTTGCCGGCAACGGTGGTGTGGCTCCAGGCCAAGGTACCGGAGGAAGAGGTCGCCGATGAAACGTTCAAAACGGAGAAGGTGTTTACCTTGACCGGTGTTGGGGTGACCGGAGAGTTGGTTGAGGTGGCAGAACTCGTCAACGTGTACGTGGGGGTCGCAGAAGGCGCCAGCGTACCCGTGTTGGTGGCAACCGGCGTAGTGGTTGGTGTGGGGGTTGCGGGAAGAACATTATAGAAACGCACCTCGTCCAGGAAACCCCTGTATCGTTCGGATGAATTGGAAGAGCCAAAAACCAATTTATTTTGGTTTGTCTGCGGCGTTCCGGACGTGGCTACCACGGCAGCTACCAGGATGCCGTTGACGTAAAGGCTCATTTGTTGCGCGCTCGAATCGTACGAGGCTGTCACCAACGTCCACTGGTTCAAGGGGAGTTGTGGACCAACCACCTGGGCAGGCGTCAGGCCGGTGACCTGGAACTGGAGATAGCCGTTGGCATTGAAGCCTAACTGGAATACGCCGTCGCGATCCACTAGGCGCGTATTCCGTCCAATGGTGATGCTATCCGGATTGACCCAGGCCGAGATCATAAAGCTGCCGGCAGGAGCGAGGTCGGAATTGTAGGGAATTTTGACGTACCCGTTCGTACTACCGTCGAAATGCATTGCTGTGCCTGATTTTCCCGGAGAGAATGGCTGCGCGCCTGGGTACAGCGTGCCGGCGTTGCCGCGCCCGCTATCATCAGGCACGGTTGTGCCGTTAATGTCGTCGAAGCTCCAATACCCCATTAAGCCGGTCGTGGGGGTTGGGGTTCTGGTGGGAGTATATTTGACCTGGGTGGGCGTTTTGGTTATCGTTGGGGTATTGGTAGGGGTAGGTGTCTTTGAGGAAGTGGGGGTTTTCGTTTGCGAACCGTTCAACGTTGGCGTGAAGGAAGGCGTGGGAGTGACCGTAGACGTCGGTGCTGGAAAGGGAGTATTGGTAGGAATGTTGGTAGGCGTGGAAGTCGAACCGCCATCATTGACCGCCATATTCCGTTGGTAGGAGGCCAATTCTTCCCCGGCCGTGCTGGCGTCGGGCAGCAGGCGGAAGGCTACTTCTGATCCCTGTCCGACCACCGCTGCCTGCGAACCCTGGCCTACCTGGCCTATCCCCAAGATGTCGCCGAGCTTGTCGTAGGCATAGTTTCGGGTATAGACCGTGGCCGAGGAATTCGTTAAATTGGCGTTCGTGAGGCGGTTCAGGCCATCATAGGTATAAGTGGCATTTTCGTTCAGCGCACCGTCTTGAATTTGGGTGATGTTGCCGTTATTATCGTATGAATAAGTGAAATTCATCAGCGTGGCTGCCGGTGTGGCAGTTGAGGTAGTGCTTGCCTGGCGCGAGGTCAGGCGGCCGGTCGTCGAGTCGTAGGCATTGCTGATGGTCACGCCGTTCCCGAGCGTCTCGTTGGTGATTTGGCTCAAGGCGTTATATGCCAGACTGGCCAGGGTTACGTTCTGGCCGGAGCTGTTCTTATAGGCATTGCTGGAGAAGTCTTCTGCCCGGCCCATGGCATCGTACATGTAGTTGGTGATCTCTCCATCCGCGCCGGTAGCCGTGATCGGGCGGCCCAGCCAGTCGGAAGTTGTAACGAAGGTTTGGGAACTGACGCCCGTGATGGTCTTTGTTTCGGTTACCGTTCGGCCGTAATTGGAATATACCCAGGTAGTATTGCCGCTCTGGTCGGTCATCGCGACGCGCATTCCGTATTGGCCGGCGCTGTTCCCGTAGGTGTACGTTGCCAGGACGGTGTCGTTCTGGTTGGCTATCTTTTGCACCTTCTGGGTCATGCGGTTCAACTCATCGTACGTGAAGGCCAGGGTTTGGCCGTTGGCATCCGTCTGCTGCGAAAGATTCCCGTCAACATCATACTGGTAAGACCATTTCCCCATATCCGGGTCGCTCATCCCGATCTTTTGGCCGAGCTGGTTGTAAGTCAGCGTGCTAACATTGCCTTGGGCATCAATCGTTTGGATCAGTCGATCGGCTATATCATAAGCATATTGGGTAGTGGCAAACAGGGCCGTACCCATGTATTCCTGCACCTGCACTTGGCGGCCCAATCCATCAATGGTGCTGCTCTTCAGGTTTCCGCTCGGGTCCATGACCGTGGTAGTCAGGCCGTTGTAACTGGTGCTGGTCACCAGGTTGCCCGGGGCGGTAACCTTGGTCACCCGCCCCAGTCCATCGTATACACTGGCGGTGTAGGTTAGGTTGGCCCAGTTCGGCGCCAAGTACCAGCCTGCACTCATGCTGGCAAAATGCGGCTGGCTTTGCTTGGATGGTTTACCTTGCGCGTTGAAAACCGTCTCCGTCAGTAGTACCTGGCCCGGGTGGTCGGCATCGGGGATCTGGTTCTGAATGATGCGCCCCAGGCCATCGTAAATCCCATAGACCGAGCGGTATGCGCCCCCCGGCACATCCAGGATCTGCATCTGGATGGCATATGGCGCGCCAACCTTGTGGGTCAAATTATCCGGCGCTGGATAGGTATACAAAACCCCTGCCTGGTTCAATCCGGGTGCTGTGATCGAAAGGGTCCTGCCCAACCCGTCGTAGGTGGTGGTCGTTGTCCAGTTGTTGGCATCCGTCACCTGGTATGGCACGCCCAGGGAGTAGAGGTAGGCCGTCGTTGTGGTCTCTCCCAGGGCATCGGTTTGGCTGACGGGATACGTGGACATGGTCGGATCATAACTTGTAGTGGTCGCCGTGTAGCTGTTGCCGGCGCTGGGCGCAGTACCAAGCGTTCCATTAGCAGTATATAAAGTGGCAGATGTCTGATTGCCATAACCATCATAAGCGAATGAGGCGTCCACGGTCTGGTTGCCATTCCCGGTCAGGGTCTGGGTCAGGGTAAGGTCGCCTTTGGTGGGAGGTGTATTGATCGTGGAGTCGTAATCATAGCGGACGTCCGACGAAACCAGGTTGTTGGCGTCGGTGACCAATTTTCGCGAGACCTTGCTTAAGATATAAACGGATGGGGTGCTGTTGACAAGGTATTCATAATAGGTGTTGCGGTATAGCGTCGAACCCAGGTAATCGGACTGTACCAACAGGTTGCCGGTTGCCGGGTCATTTTGATATGTGGTCGAGGAAGTGAGAGCCAGGATTCCTGCGTTCCCTACGAAGGAATCAGTCCGCTCCAGGTAGCGATAGTTCCAGCCCGGGAAGGGCGCATGGCTGTTATCAGTGACGTATGTATAAATCGTTTTATTCAGAGCGGTTCCCCCGCTGGCGATGACCGTGCTCAACTCATTCCCGATATCCAGGCCGGTTGTGCCGAAAGTATGCGTGGTATCCAGCAGGGAGGTATTGCCGTTGTTGTAATCGAGCATGCTTTCGATTACCGTGGGGTATCCGATCAATCCACCTGCATTGGGGTTGTTGCCGGACCCAACGTAAGCTGGCGAGGTTGGATAGGTATATTTTTGGTAGGCCGCCGGCCCCATCCCGCTATCCACTTGCGCGTTCAGCACCCGGTAGTTGTACCACGAAGTGTAATCCCGTCCATCGGTCTCATAGGTATAGGTCAATTTACCGCCGTAGCCGTTGTCTATCTGGGTCAAGCGGGGATAATTGTACTGAGCATCTGTTCCGTGGGGGGCGCGGTTGGGCATATTCGTGTACGTAAAGCTTACGGTCGCTGAATTCGCGCCAGGAACAGCAACTGGTACTGACTGATTATTACCGACATTGATATTCTCGGTAAAATTACCGCCGCTGATGGTCATGCTGGTCAGGATAAGTGACCCATTGGCATTTGGCGCCTGGGCTAGAGAGTAGTTCATCTGATAAGTACGGATCGGGTTGCCGCCCTTGCTGAAAGTACAGACGAGGCAATTGATTTGGATGCTCTGCAGGTATTTGGTATCTACGTAATCCCAAACGTTGTACAGGTTGGGCACATCCCCGATTGCTGAGCGATTGCCCGTGGTGAAAACGATCTGATAGGCTGGCGAGCTGAGTGTGCCACCGTAAGAGATGGATTGCAGGTAGCTTTCCCGGTCATAAGGGAGCACGTTTGAACTGCTGGGGGGTTGGTATTTCTGGTAGGCATATTGAATGGAATTGTTATGCACGTCGGTGATCAAGTCCACCCGCCAGCGCCGCGCCACCAGGTTGGTGTCAGTCCCTGCATATCCCACCGAAGCGTATGTTCCGTCTGGCGAAAGGCAGGAACTGCCGCCGGTGCAGGAATAGCCATACATCGGCGCCAATTGTTGAGAATCCTGGTTCCAACCCAGGCGATAACGCGTCCCATTCGTGGTCACCACTTCCCACCATTCCCCCGTAGGGTTATTTGGTGGTAAGTTATTCGATGCATCTGCCTCATTCCCAAGTGCATAGTTGTGCCGTACGATATACAGGAAACCATTTTGCTGGACGTAATAGTGGCTGGGATGATTGGTATCCTGGGTTAAATCGTACTCCGCGCCGTTCAGCGTCAGTGCGAACAAGTTCTCGTACCCGTAGCCGTTATCGTTCGTCGTGATCACCCGCACGATCTCGGTCCCGTCTATATTCCAGCCTTCCCCCACCCAGGGCGCTTGCACGTCCCCCAGCACCCCGTCCACGGTGCTGCTGGAGTACGAAAGCGAAACACTGGGCGTCATCCCGGCCCGTCCGGAGGGCGCCCAGATCGGGATGCTGTATTCGGCCGCGCCGGTGAACAGCGCGGTATACGGTTCGCTGAACAACAAAGCCCCGGTCCCGTTCTGCGGCATGGAAGCCCCCAGCCCGGCCCCCCAGGTGGAGAAGTGCGCCGCCTGCACCATCAGCGTATTGTTGGCGGCATCCTTTGCCTGGATGGGCACCTTCACCCAGACTTTGTACTTTTCATCGTACGTGGCCACGTAGGGTGTCTGCCCGGCCGGGACGTTTTTTAAATTAATGGCGTTGCCTAGGGCGATCTGCAGGTAGACCGGATTCTTGAACTGGCTGCTGGCGGCTTCTCCCAGCGCGGCTCTTTGTTCCGTAACTTCTCCGGATGCATCCTGCGCAAGCGTCCCCGTGTTGATAATGCTCAGGCTGTATTGCACGGCCGGTCCCTTGCCCGGTTTGGTGGTTGGGGCAGCTACCAGCAAGCCGTCCTGCTGGAGCGTATTCTGGGGCATGTAGACCGACACCGTTCCCGTCGAGGCCCAGCCTCCTTTCGACCGTACCGGGGCGAAAGTGGTTCCCTCGGCCTGGGCGGACGTGCCTACCACAAAGGCTGCCTGCCCCAACAGGTTAAGCGTTCCTGAATCCTTCAAATGCCCCACGGTCAGCCAGACCTCACCATTCTGGTCATCCTGATTGAACTCCGTCACCTTCAGGCTATAGGAAAATGCAGCTTCCCGGCCCGCCGGAAGGGCCGCGATCTGGTATGAAACTTCCTGTTTCTGGCTGTCGAATCCCACCCCGCTGGCAGGGTTTGGAACGAACACCAGGCCTTTTACAAGGTCGTCCGAGTAGGCCAGGCCTGCGTAGTCCTGCGCTGAATTGTTGCGGACGCGTACGTTCAGGGTAACCTGCCCATTCAGGGAGACCACTGCCGGGGTTGGGGTAATGGTCAGGGCGAGCGGGGTTGTTTGTGGCTGGGGTGGCAGACTTGAGGGAGGCACATCCGCCTGCGGCGATGTACGGGTGGGAGTTGGCAGCGTGGGAGGGTTGAAGTGAACCGGCGTCGCCGTGGGCAGGCTGGCAGGGCTGACTGACGGGCTGCTGGCCGGTTTGGCTGCGGTCGCATCGGGCTTGCTCTGGGCAGCCGGCCCGCAGGCGTTCAGCAACAATACAACCATCACGCAAATGCGCAAAATGGTCTCAATACGGCTGGGTTGTTTAAACATGGATGCCTCCCAAAAAAAAGATATGTCGTTTTTTTTTTTGCTTTTTGAACTCCCGTTCCCACCAGTAAAAAATGCTTCCCCGGTTCTCTTTGGAACTCTACTTATAAAAAATATAGAGACAATTGTACATATGCCGTGCGCACATTCGCGCTCGTTCTCGGCACATTACCAATCCTACGCCAGAGCAGGCTTCAAAGGTGGCTCCAAAACAGGCGGAAAAGATTAAAAACAACCCCGTTCCACTCCTGGCGGGCGCATAATCTCCATCCTTAAACCCTTGACTTAATAGAACAAATGTTTTATGTTTAACCCATGTTCTCCCAGGCTGCTCACCGGTTTGCGCCGCTCCACCCTTCCCGAATGGTTATTGCCCTCCGGGAAAGCCCGACGAATCCGTCCTTCTCCTTGCTCAAACCATTTTCCGCCCCCCTCCTGCCCCCTATTTGTCCCTCCTTTGTTCCTCAGGAACAAATCCCTTATTCCTCCTGCACTATTCATCATTCACCATTCATCATTCACCATTCCCACCGCCCCCTATTCGTTTTTTTTTCGATACGCGGAACGAATACCGTTCATCCTTCATCATTCATCATTCATCATTCCAAATTCCTCATTCATCGTTCCCCCGGGAGAGGGCTGGTCGTTTCTCCGTCGATCCGAGGTTCGAATATTCCCCCGCCTTCCTCCGGTTGACAAATCCCCCGCTTTCCGATACCCTTGACCCGTGGATCTAACGGATGAACAACGCACGATCATTGCCGCCTGCCCGGGCGGGAAAACCTTCCTCTCCGGGCCGGCCGGCTGCGGCAAGACCACCGTCGGGACGGAATACCTGCATCTGCTCCTGGCGCAGCCGGGCCTGCCGGCCGATTCCATCCTCGTCCTGACCCCCCAGCGCACCCTGCAAGCCCCATATGAGACCGCCCTGCGCGCCCCCGGTCTCGCCCCGGGCGGGCAGGTCACCCTCGCCACGGTCGGCGGGCTGGCGCGCCGCATGGTGGACCTGTTCTGGCCGCTGGCTGCCGAATCCGCCGGCTTCGCCCATCCCGACCAGCCGCCCGTTTTCCTGACGCTGGAGACCGCCCAGTATTACATGGCGCGCATCCTCCGCCCGCTGGTGGAGCAGGGCTTTTTCGCCTCGGTCACCATCGACCGCAACCGCCTGTACAGCCAGGTGCTCGACAACCTGAACAAAGCCGCTTCGGTCGGGTTCCCATACACCGAGATCGGCGAGAGGTTATCGGCCGCCTGGTATGGCGATCCCGCCCAACGCCGCATCTACGCGGATGCGCAGGAATCCGCCAACCGCTTCCGCCAGTATTGCCTGGAACACAACCTGCTGGATTTTTCCCTGCAACTGCACATTTTCTGGAACATCCTCTGGCGCACGCCCGAATGTCACGCCTACCTGGCGCGCCAGTACCGCCACCTGCTCTGCGATAACGTCGAAGAAGACATCCCGGTGGCGCACGACCTGCTGGCCGAATGGCTGCCCGAGTTTGACTCGGCCCTGGTCATTTTCGACACGGAGGCCGGATACCGGCGCTTCCTGGGCGCAGACCCGGATTCCGCCCTGCGGCTGGCCGGCCTGTGCAACCAGTCTGCTTCGCTGGGCGAGTCCTTCGTCACCACGCCGGAAATCCGGGCGCTGGAAAGCGCCTTTACCGCCAAGCTCCTGCCCGGCCAGCCTGCGCCGCTACCCCCGCAGAGCCTGGCCGCCTTGGTCTCCCCACCCGCCGGGACGCCGACCCGTTTTTACCCGCAGATGCTCGATTGGGTGGCCGGAGAGGTCCAGCGCCTGGTCAGCGAAGAAGGCTGCCCGCCCTCGGAGATCGTTGTCCTGGCTCCCTATCTCCCGGACGCGCTGCGCTTCTCGCTCAGCCATCGCCTGGAGGAACTGGGCCTGCCCTGGCGCTCGCACCGGCCCTCGCGTTCGCTGCGTGATGAACCCGCCAGTCACTGCCTGCTGACCCTGGCCGCGTTGGCCCATCCGGCCTGGGGCATCCGCCCGGCGAAATTCGACGTGGCCTACGCCTTTCTGTACGCCATTGACGGGATGGACCTGGTGCGCGCCCAGTTGCTGGCCGAGATCGTCTACCGCCAGAGGGACTTCACGCTCTCGTCTTTCGAGCAGATCCGCTCCGAGGTGCAGGAACGCATCACCTTCGTCTTCGGCGGGCAATATGAACTCCTGCGGGCCTGGCTGGAAGAGTACCGCCGCGTGCCTCCAGCTCCGCTCGACCATTTCCTGCGCCGCCTGTTCGGGGAGCTGCTCTCGCAGAAGGGCTTCGGCTTCCACCGCAATTTCGATGCCGCCCGCACCGCTGCCAGCCTGATCGAATCCATCCAGAAATTCCGCCAGGCCATGCAGGCCTCCGGCGACACCAGCATCGACGTGGGCCGGGAATACCTGGCCATGCTGCAGGATGGCGTCATCGCCGCCCAGTATATCGAAGACTGGCAGGCCGGGCAGGCCGAGGCGGTCCTGCTCGCCCCGGCGCACACCTTCCTGATGATGAACCGGCCGGCCGCCGTCCAGTTCTGGCTGGATGTCGGCTCCGGCGGCTGGTGGGAGCGCCTGTTCCAGCCGCTCACCCAGCCTTACGTATTGAGCCGTTCCTGGGAGCGCGACAAGCTTTGGACCGATGCGGACGACCTGGCCGCCAACCAGCAGACCCTGGCGCGCCTGGTCAGCGGGCTCCTGCGCCGCTGCAGTGGGCGCATCTATCTCGGCTTGAGCGACCTGGGCGAATCGGGCTTCGAACAGCGCGGCCCTTTGTTGAAAGCCATCTGGAAAATGCAAATGGAACATCAGAGTAAAAATACGACATGAAAAACAGATTGGCAAACCTAGGCATCCTGGCAATGTTCGCGCTTGCGGCTGCCCTCCGCTACGCCGGGATTCCCTTTTTATCCATCGACATGGCCAGGGATTACATCTCCTGGTACCACTTATTATCCGATGGGGGCTACAAGGCCCTGGCCCTGCCTGTTTTCAGCTACACGCCGCCTTACCTGTATTTGCTCTACCTGGCAACTTTTACGAGATCCTTCTTATCCGACATTGCAGCCATAAAACTGATCTCCATCTTCTTCGATGGCTGTAACGCCTTTCTTGTCTATAAAATTGTCCGCATCAAGTACCCCACGGGGAAATTGCCCATCCTGGCATCCGCGGTCTTTGCGCTGGCTCCAACCGTTATCCTCAACGGCGCCTACTGGGGCCAGGTGGACAGCTTCTACACCTGTTTTCTACTGGCCTGCTTCTATTACATCTTAAAAGAGAAGCCATTACCCGCCATGGTTTTCTTCGCCATCGCCTTTGCGGTCAAGCCGCAAGCAGCCTTCCTGGGGCCGTTTTTAGTCCTGATGTTCCTCAAAAAACGCATCCATTGGAGCCACTTTGGGCTCATCCCGGTCGTGTACGCAGTTTTATTTCTGCCTGTCATCCTGCTCGGCAAGCCGGCGTTTGGCGCACTGACATTGTATGGCAGCGAGGTGGGTTCTTTTACCCAGGCCAGTATGAATGCACCGAACCTGTATGTTTTCATCCGCCCGGGCGGCTATTCACTGGCGGCTCCCCTTGGCTTGACCATTGCTGCTATTTTAGTCCTGGCGTGGCTCTTTATCTATTGGAGGAGGAATTTTAAACTCACCCCCGCTCTGCTGGTCTACCTGGCGCTCGTATCGGTTGCCTGGGTTCCCTTTATCCTGCCCAGGATGCATGACCGCTATTTCTATCCGGCGGATGTTTTTTCCATCCTCCTGGCATTCTTTACGCCTGAATTGTGGTTTGTGCCGGTCGGTTACCAGGGCATCTCCGTGCTGGTCTACAGCATTAACCTGCTCCACCTCGGCCTGATGCCGAATTTGGCGATCGCGACCGCCTTGAATACCTGGATGGTGGTTATCCTCATCCTCAAACAGAACCAATTATGTAAGAATGAGCCCGTGCTGCTCCAGGAAAAGGAAACCGTCGCAAATGGGGTCAGCCAATGACACTCCCCTTCACCCCCCGCCCCGCCCAAGCCCAGATCCTCGCCTACACCGGCGGCAAACTCGGCATCTCGGCTGTGCCCGGTTCCGGCAAGACCTTCACCCTGAGCGCCCTGGCCGCCCAGCTCATCCAATCCGGCCGGATCGCGGATGAGCAGGAAGTGCTCATCGTCACCCTGGTCAACTCGGCCGTGGATAACTTCGCCGCCCGCATCAAGGGCTTCCTGGCCTCGTCCATGCCCTTCGGCTACCGCGTCCGCACCCTGCACGGTCTGGCCCACGACATCGTCCGGGAAAAACCCGCCGCGGTCGGCCTGGAGGCGCGCTTCGCCATCCTCGACGAACGCGAAGCCGATTTCATCCGCAAGGAAGCCGCCACCGCCTGGCTGGCCGCCAACCCGGATTTTCTCACGGATACCCTGAAACCCGATATTGATGAGTACCAATGGGGCAAAATCCGCCGCGAGGGCCTGCCCGAACTGGTCACCAGCATTGCCAACGCCTTCATCCGTTCCGCCAAGGATGCCCGCCTGTCCCCGGAGAAACTGCGCGACCTGCTGGCGGCCGCCCCGGCTGCCCTGCCCCTGGCCGAGATGGGCCTGGCCATTTACAGCGACTACCAGCGCGCCATGACCTACCGCGGCGCGGTGGATTTCGACGACCTGATCCGCCTGGCGATCGACCTGCTCGAGAACGATCCAGAATTCCTCGAGCGCCTGCATTACCGCTGGCCCTACATCCTGGAAGATGAAGCCCAGGATTCGAGCAAGTTACAGGAACAGATCCTGCGCCTGCTGGCCGGCCCGCAGGGCAACTGGGTGCGCGTCGGCGATCCCAACCAGGCCATCTTCGAGACTTTCACGACCGCCTCGCCCGAGCACCTGCTGGATTTCATCCACACTGAAGCCGACCAGTACCGCGAGCTGCCCGATTCGGGCCGCTGCCAGCCCTCCATAATTGATCTGGCCAACCAGTTGATCAAATGGGTCAACAACGGCCACCCGGTCGCCGGGGCACGCGATGCCCTCACCGTCCCGTATATCCGGGCCGCCCCCGCCGGCGATCCCCAGCCCAACCCGCCCGATGACCCCCAGGCGGTCAGCCTGATGGGCCGGAAGTACACCCCCGAAGAGGAGGTCGAGGCGGTCGTCAAGTCCGTCGCCAAATGGCTGCCGGAGCATCCGGATTCCACCGTGGCGGTGCTGGTGCCGCGCAACCAGCGCGGCGTGGATGTCATTGAGGCGCTCAAGCGCCGCAATATTGACTTCGTGGAACTGCTCGGCAGCACGGCCTCCACGCGCGCCGCGGCCGGACGGCTGGGCGAGATCGTCAGCGCCCTGGCCGACCCGCAGTCCTCCGCCCGGCTGGCCAAGGCCTACCTGGCCTGGCGGCGCGGAGAAGAAGCCACCGGCAACGACGATTTCCAACGCCAGGTTGCCGATCTCTTGCGCAAATGCGCCGAGGTGGAGAACTTTGTCAGCCCCCGGCTGGACCGGGATTGGCTGGCAGACCTCACCCCGGGCCCCTCTCCCGATGGGGCAGGGGTGAAGGAAGAACTGGAACAATTCCGCACCGTCCTGCGCCGCTGGCAGGGTACCACCGTCCTGCCGGTTGACCAGATGATCCTGACCCTGGGCCAGGATCTGTTCACCGCCCCCAACGACCTGGCCCTGGCGCACAAACTCGCCCTGGTGCTTCGCCAGGTCAGCGACGACCACTCCGACTGGCGCCTGCCCGAACTGACCGGGGAACTCAGCCTGATCGCCCGCAACGAACGCCGTTTCCTGGGCTTCAGCGAGGACGACGCCGGCTTCGACCCCTCCCACCACGCCGGCAAGGTGGTCGTGACCACCATGCATAAGGCCAAGGGACTGGAGTGGGACCGGGTCTACCTGATGTCGGTCAACAACTATGATTTCCCATCCCTCCAGTCCAACGATCGCTACATCTCGGAACGCTGGTTCGTGCGCGATGGCCTGAACCTGGAAGCCGAGACCCTGGCGCAGTTGGAACTACTGGGCGCCAGTAACGAGTATGCCTGGTACGAACCCGGCCGGGCCACTCAACAGGCCCGCCTGGACTACGTGCGCGAGCGCCTGCGCCTGCTCTACGTGGGCATCACGCGCGCCCGCCAGGAACTGGTCATCACCTGGAACACCGGCCGCACCGGCGAACAGACCCAGGCATTGCCGTTTGCGGCGTTACAAGGTTGGTGGCAGGGGAAAAATCCAGGGGAATCCTGACGCCTGGTTTCCCGCCTATTTGAGGTAAAATAGCACTGCTTCAACCTTAATACGACCCTGGAGGATGGAAAAATGAACAAACGAATGTTTGGCCTGATCAGTATCCTGCTTCTGCTCGTGTTCGCAGGGGCATTGCTGGCAGCCTGCGCATCCAGCTCCCCGGCCCCCACCAAATCGACCTCCACGCTCTCTTCCGGAGGTGGTACTGCCGATGGACAAACGCTCATGAATACCCGCTGCACCGTCTGCCATTCAACCGCCCGGATCCTTTCTGCTCACCAGACGGCTGCCCAATGGAAGGCCACCGTGGATAAAATGATCTCCAACGGCGCCAAGCTTAATCCTCAGGAAGAACAGACGCTGGTTACGTACCTGTCCCAGAACTACAAATAAGCAATATTCTATACAAATCCCAGGCCGCGTTCCTTCAACGAGACCCACCTGCCCTGCCCGATCACCATGTGGTCAAGCACATCCACGTCCAGCAGTTTTCCGGCCTGGACGATCGCACGGGTCACGGCCACATCGTCCGGGCTGGGAGTCGGATCCCCGCTGGGGTGGTTGTGGACCACGATCAAAGCCGGGGCATTGCGCCGGATGGCCGGCTTGAAAATTTCCCCCACGTGGATTTGGGAAGAATTAACCGAACCCTTATAGATCTCAACGATCTCCAGCACCCGGTTGCGCGTATCGAGCAGGATGACGCGCAGGTGCTCCTGCTCCAGCGCCGACATCTCATATGCCACCAGTGCGGCCGCGTCCGCCGGACTGTTGACAGACGGGCGTTCTTCGGGGGATTCGAGCGCCAGGCGGCGGCCCAACTCGACGGCGGCTTTTATCTGCGCGGCCTTGGCTTCCCCGATCCCATGCTGGTTGCATAATTCTTCGAAGGGAGCCCGTTGCAACCCCGCCAACCCGTGAAATTCATTTAAGAGCCGCTGGCCCACCTGGACGGCATTCTCGCCCGGCACGCCCACGCGCAGCAGAATGGCGATCAGTTCCGAGGTCGCCAGGGCTTGCGGCCCCAGGTGCGCCAGCCGCTCGCGCGGGCGTTCGTCGCTCGCAAGGTCGGTAATTCGGTAAACGGGCTTGGTTGGTTCGTCCATGGTCGTCCCTCTCGCACAATTAATATTTGTTAAGGCAATTAATCAAATATCGTATCTTCTCAAAAAGAAAGGGGAGAAAGGGGGTGTACGTGCGGAGGAGCCGCCTGCGCACCCCCCTTCCCCGAAGTTATTGAGATGATTATAAATATACAACGAAAGGGCCGATCCCACAAGAAGCAGCATTTTTGTGTTGACAGGTATAATCAATTCTGATAATATAGGTCGAATTTACAAAACGAGGTAACCATGGCAACTCTGATCCAAACCACTTCTGTTTCCCTCTCCCCCGCCGCTGCTGAAGTCGTGCGGGACCTGCTCCGCCAGCGCAACTTGGATGATAGTTACGGCTTGCGCCTCTTCATTTCCGGGAGTGGCTGCTCCGGCTTCGAATACGGCATGGGCCTGGAAAACAAGCCCGGCGAAACGGACAGCATCTTCGATAGCGAAGGCATGAAAGTCATTATAGATGAAGGCTCCATGCAGTACCTGAGCGGCGCTACGATTCAATTTATTGATGATGAGCGCGGCAAAGGTTTCGTGGTGGACAATCCCAACGCTGCCCCCGCCTGTTCGTGTGGGGAAGGCGGCTGCGGATGCAGCCAAAACTAAAACCAAACCGAGGCCGGGACAACCCCGGCCTCGGTCTTTAAATGTTATCATCCCAGAAAATTCGAGTTTCTTCGGGTTACTTCGTCGGTCAGCCCCTACCGGTTCCCGCGCAGGAATGAGACCATCGCCCCCACAACCCCGATCAACACCAGCATCACGATCACCAGGCCATACGGTATCTTACGCCCGCTGCCGGCATTCGGTGTAAAAGTTGGAATTTTCAAGGCAGCCGGTGGAGTGAATGTCGGCAGTCGGGTGGGTTGCACCTGCAGGCCATAGGCCGCCACGTAGGTGGGATTGAGGGTCGGCGTGGTAGCGGGTGCAGCCGTGGCAGGCGCGGGGATTTGCGGCAAAGTACCAGCCGAAATACTCACCAGCGGTGCATATACCCAGCCGACACTGCCCGGTACACCCAGGTACACGATCTCGATCCAGTTCCCATCCAGGCTATACCCAAGCGCAGGCGCGGTTGTTCCGGCTGCCAGGACGCCAATGGGATTGTAATGGTATGAACTTGGACCGGAATATACTTCTATAAAGGTCTGGTCGGAATACACCATAACTTCCGGGCCTGTCGGCGTACCGGTCACCGTGGCAACGGAACCGGTCGGTTGTTGGGCATATACGCTTCCAACCAGGGGGCTGAATAGTAGCAGGCTGCTCATCAATCCGGCCAATCCCCCAAGCAGGAACAGTTTTATCCAACGCTCGATCTTAAGTTTTTTTTTCATACTAGCGGCGGCGGAGCGAACTAACAATGATACCGGCAACGCCGATCAAACCCATAGCGATCACCACCCAGGTGGTCGTGACCCGCCCAGAGGAGTCCTCGACCGGATAGGTGTAGGTGGGAATCGCCAACGGCGGAGGAGCGGTGAACGTCGGCATGCGTGTGGAAGTCGGAAGTATTGGAAATGCAGCAACAAAGGTCGGGTTGAGCGTGGCCGTCTCCAAAGGCGCTGGCGTGGGCGGCGGTTCCACGATCTGGAGCATGAAACCGGGCGGAGAGAGGGTGACATTGGCGGCATACACCCAGCCGGTCCCACGCGGGGCAGCCGGATAGACGATCTCGATCCATTCTCCCGCCGGGGAACGCCCCACTGCCACTGCCGTTCCTCCCACCGGGATGGTACCGACCACCGGGTAATCAAAAGAACTCGGGCCGGTGCGCACATTGATCGGCTCTATATACGTCACCGTAATAAAGGGCTGCCCGGCTTGGCTTGCATTTGGAGTGGTACTTGCCGGCTGCTGGGCTGCCACAGGGTTCCCGGATGCACCCAGGAATAGCAGAGCTGCCAGCCCTGACATCAAGGAAATCCAAACTCCAACTTTGAACAAATGAAAGTGCCGCAACTTGTCGAGGTGCCCTTCGTAAATAAAGTTAACTATTTGCCCAAGCGGGCGAAACGATTATAATCTAAAACATTATGGACAGACGCATTTTCCACGGAAGCATAACCCCTAATGACATCGCCCAGGCCCTCGAGGCCGAATTCAACCAGGGCAATACCCGCACCCAGTTGGTTGGCGGGAATAACGACCTGACCGTTCAGATTGCCACAGCCTCGGCGCATGCCGGCGGGCGGACCGCCCTGACCGTCAATATCCAGCAGGTGGCGGATGGTATCATGGTGGAGTTAGGAGAGCAACAATGGCTGGGCGTGGCTGCCGACCTGGGAGAAACCGCTATTGCCGCCCTGATCAATCCGCTCAACCTGTTGGGCCGGTTGGGCAGCGTCGCCCAGGACGTCAGCAGCTTGCAGTTAAATGACAAAATCTGGCAAGTGGTTGCCCGAGTTACCAGTGCGGCTGGAGCCAGCCAGCAGCTCTCTGAACGGCTCTCCAGGTTAACCTGTGAATATTGCGGGGCGGCCAACCCGGTTGGGGAACCCACCTGCGTGGCCTGCGGCGCTCCCCTTGGCAAGGAACAACCCAAAACCTGTGCCAAATGCGGTTTTGTGCTCGAGCACGCTGAAAAATTCTGCCCGAACTGCGGGCAGCCTAACTAAGCTTTCACCAACTAAGTTCTAAAGCGCAGCATGTCTGCGCTTTTTTATTCCTGCGTCGGTCTTGCCCTGTTCCCTGGTCGCTTTCTTCTGTTTTCCTCTCCCCCTTTCCCTTATTCCCTGCTTTATTAGACTTGCATAATCCCCCCATTTCTTCTATAATACGAGAAGGGAATATTATTACTATGGCATCGCTTGATGAATTCGAATCTCGCTTGCAATCTTTGCTTGAAGTCCATTTACTAAAATATCTGCCTGGTTACAAGGTGGAGGATGGAATTGCACATCAGTTGGCCGCCGCGATGCATGGCAATTTAAAGAAAGAATCTGGTGTAATCCAAGCCCCCAACCTATATGCCATCGTTGCGCACCCCTCTACGCTGAGCGGCTGGGAGACTGACCCCAACCTGCTCAATGAATTGGAAGACGCCTTGGATGTTGCCGGGAAGGAAGCCGGGTTCCAGTTCTCGACCAGGCCAGCCATAACCATCCGGCCCGATGATTCCATGCCCGTGAAAGAATTGCACGTTCTTGCATCCTTCAGCCTGGAAAATGTGGTTGAGACCCAGGGCTTGGAACAGGAAAAGTCTGAGCCGGCCGCCGAAACGATCCCCGGCAACGCCTTCGTGATCGTGGGGGGCACCCAGGTTGTCCCGCTTGAACGGACCGTTATCAACATCGGGCGCAGGCTCGATAATCATATCGTCATAGATGATCCACGCGTCTCCCGGGCGCACGCCCAATTGCGGATCGTCAAAGGCCGTTTCGTACTCTTCGATCTAAACTCCAGCGGCGGGACCTTTGTGAACGGCCAACGCACCGACCAATCCGTTCTCTATCCCGGCGATGTTATCAGCCTGGCAGGCGTTTCCCTCATTTTTGGGCAAGATTTACCTGCTGGCCGCGTTCCCCAACCCGGGCGCACCGAACCGACCACCCTCAACTCATCCAACCGGTCTACGGCCACCCTTCCAAAAGAAGAATATACTGCCAAATGAGCGGACCGGTCGTCTTTGCCCTGCGGCTCCTTCTGACCGCTTGTCTGTATGCGTTCCTGGCGTGGGGTTTCGTGGGCCTGTGGCGCGACATTAAATTGCAGAGCGCGCTCCTGGCAACGCGTAAAACCCCGCCCATCAACCTGACTCTCAGCCAAGCCGGCCAGGTTTGGCAAATCCGTCGTTTCATCCAGGCAGAGGTGACCATTGGGCGTGATCCTGCCTGCGAATGTCCTGTGGACGATGAGGCTGTTTCCGCCCGGCATGCCCGCCTGAGTTACCATCACAACCAGTGGTGGCTGGAAGACCTGGGTTCAACCAATGGCACCCGGCTCAACCAGGAAAAACTTATCCTGCCCACTGTGCTTATCTCCGGTGATGAGTTTCGCTGTGGCGATACTATTTTCGCCGTCACGCTGGCCGGTGACATCCTGATTTCACCGGCAAAGGAAGGCTCTTCCCATGTCTGAAAACCTAGCCCTGGCGATCATTGGAGGCTCCGGCCTGTACTCCATGTCGGGTCTGACCGATAGCGTGGAAAACGATATCACCACGCCGTTCGGGAAACCGTCCGCTCCCATCGTTATCGGCACGCTGGAAGGCCAGCGCGTCGCATTCCTGGCCCGGCATGGTCTCGGCCATACCATCATGCCCACCCAGGTACCCTACCGGGCCAACATCTATGCCCTTAAAGCTCTCGGCGCGCAACGCATCGTCAGCATCAACGCCTGCGGCTCCCTGCGCCAGGAATACGCCCCCGGCCACATCGTCATCCCTGATCAGATTTTCGATAATACCAGGGAGCGCGCCCGCACGTTCTTCGGGGAAGGGGTGGTTGCTCACATTGGGGTTGCCGACCCATTCTGCCCAGACCTCTCCGCCGCGCTGGAAGACGCTGTCCAGGAAACCGGCGCGACCGTCCATCGCGGCGGCGCTTTTGTCATCATCGAAGGGCCACGCTTCTCCACTAAGGCTGAGTCCAACACCTTCCGCGCCTGGGGCATGTCCCTGGTTGGCATGACCGCCGCGCCGGAAGCCTTCCTCGCACGCGAGGCCGAACTGTGCTACGCCGTCATGGCGCACGTTACGGATTACGATGTCTGGCATGTCAGCGAAGCGCCCGTGACGGTGGAAATGGTAATCAAAACCCTTAACCAGAACACCCTGACTGCCCAGCAGGCTATCCACAACCTGGTGAAAAAGCTGCCCGCAACGCGCACCTGCGACTGTGAAAATGCGCTCGCCACCGCCATCATCACCAACCCCGCCGCAATCCCGCCGGAGACCCGCAATAAGTTGGCTCTCCTGGTTGGAAAATACTTATCTATCAAAGAATCATAGAAGTAGCACATTTTGGGTGCCTGCACTCAAAATGCGAACTCCTCCTGAAAATTCGGATAGGGTCTTAATCAATCCAAGAAGTTATCAAATCCACTCGGTCCCGGCTTGTCCGGGTCAGGTTATCCCAATCCTCTTGCGCCCTCGCCCGATCACCCTCACCTGTTCTCAAATCCAGTCCCGCCTGCTGACACTGGCAGGGGTCTTTCTATTTCTCTACGCGGTTATCCTCACGCTTGCCCCGGCTGCGCGCGCCCGCTCCTGGGCCGTAGACTATCGCTGGTCTCCCTGGCTCGGCTTTGGCGCCTGGGTCATCGTCTTCTTCCTGGCGGACCGCCTGACCAATCATTCCATTCCCGATGCCGATCCATACTTGCTGCCCGTGGCCGCCCTATTGACCGGCTGGGGCATCCTGACCATCTATCGTCTCGAACCTGGTTTCGGTTACCGCCAGACCGCCTGGCTACTGGTGTGTGGAATTATATTCCTGTTCGGCCTGCGCCTCTCGCCCGAATTACGCTTCCTACGCCGCTATAAATATATCTGGCTGACCGGCGGCCTGCTGCTGACCGCCCTCACACTTATCTTTGGCACCGATCCAGGCGGCGGCTACGAGCATGCCTGGCTGGGCTGCTGCGGCGTCTACTTCCAGCCATCCGAACCGCTCAAACTCCTGCTGATCATCTATCTGGCCGCCTACATGGCTGACCGCTTGCCGCTCAGCCTGCGCCCGCTGCCCCTTTTTGCCCCCACCGCGGTAATTATGGGAGTGGCTCTGTTGCTTCTGTTCGTCCAGCGTGACCTGGGCACTGTTTCCATCTTTATTTTTCTTTACACTGTCATCCTGTATGTTGCCTCCGGACGAAAACGCATCCTGCTCATTAGCTTGATTGGACTGGCGCTGGCCGGCCTGGCCGGATATTTCCTCTTCGACGTGGTGCGTTTGCGCGTGGATGCCTGGATCAATCCCTGGCTAGACCCATCCGGTCGCTCGTTCCAGATCGTGCAATCCCTCATGGCGGTAGCGAATGGCGGCACTTCCGGGCGCGGCCCTGGCATGGGCAGCCCTGGACTGGTGCCGGTGGCTATTTCCGATTTTATTTTTGTCGCCATTGCCGAGGAAACTGGCCTGGTCGGCAGCCTGGGCTTGCTGGCACTAATTGGCTTTTTCGTCGCACGTGGTCTGCGCGCCGCCTTGCGCGCTCCCGACAATTTCCGCCGCATCCTGGCCGCCGGCCTGACGGCTTACATTGGCGCGCAGTCCATCCTCATCATTGGCGGGAATATCCGCCTGCTGCCGCTCACCGGCGTGACCCTGCCTTTCGTCTCGTATGGGGGCTCATCCCTGCTGACTTCATTCCTGGCCCTGCTCATACTCCTGCTCATATCCAGCCAGCCCGAAGACGAACCAGCCCCGCTCCCCTCGCCACAACCTTACCTGCTCCTGGCCGGGCTGCTTGGCTTAGGGTTGTGTGCTTTGGCAATCTTGAATGCCTGGTGGGCAGTCTGGAGAGGCCCCGACCTTTTGCAGCGCACCGATAACGCCCGCCGTTCGATTGACGACCGCTATGTTAAGCGCGGCAGTCTACTCGACCGGAATGATCTGCCCATCAACATCACCCAGGGGCAGGCCGGCAGTTACACGCGCGCCTACCTCTATCCCGACCTGGGCTCCATCACCGGTTATACGGATCCTTCTTATGGACAATCCGGGCTGGAAGCCACCCTCGACCCCTACCTGCGTGGTCTGGAAGGCAACCCGGCCAGCAGCATTTGGTGGAACCACCTGCTCTACGGCCAGCCTCCGCCCGGCCTGGATGTCCGCCTGAGCATTGATCTCACTTTGCAGCGCCGTGCAGATGCCCTGCTGGGGAACCGCACCGGGGCAATCGTGCTGCTGAATGCGGAAACCGGCGAGATCCTGATAATGGCATCCCATCCCACCTTTGACCCAAATAAGTTGGACGAACAGGCCGCCACCTTGCTCAAGGACCCGCAATCGCCACTGCTCGACCGCGCCGCGCAGGAGCAATATGCTCCCGGGTCAGGTATGTTCGCCTGGCTCCAATCCATTGGGCTTCCCAGCCTGCCATCCATGGGGACTCTTTCCCAGCTGTATACCGCCCTGGGCTTCTATACTTCTCCCACCCTGCGCCTGCCCACCGCCGCGGCGGTCGCGCCGGATCAACCCGTCCGCATCAGCCCGCTTCAGGTGGCGCTCGTCGCTGCAGCGCTCAGCCACGCCGGCCTGCGACCGGCCCCACGCCTGACCATGGCTGTCAAAACCCCTGCCCAGGGCTGGGTTATCCTGCCGCCGCTCAGTCAGCCAATCCAGGCGTTATCCTCCGGCGCAGCCACATCCGCCGCGCAAGCCCTGCTGGTTAAAGGCCTGCCTTTCTGGCTGTGGAGCAGCTTGGGCGGGTCTGGCAATAAAACCGTCTCCTGGGCCTTGGCTGGGACGCTGCCCGATTGGAAGGGCACTCCCCTGGCGGTGGCGGTCTTGCTGGAGAACGCCGACCAGCCGGGGGCCGCTTCCATCGGCCAACAATTGCTGGTAGCAGCCATCCAACCGTAATCACTAAGGCAGGTTATGCCGGGATTGTGCTTTTCTTTCACCAAAATATGACAAAGTCCTCGAACGCCAGTGATAAGGAAATAAATAAATTCGAGGCAGTCTCGGAAATTTGGTGGGATCCCGGGGGAAAAATGGGAACCTTGCACACTATTAACCCCTTGCGAATGAAATTCATCCTGGAATCTCTCAATCTGTACAACGCCAAGATACTGGATGTGGGCTGCGGAGGCGGAATCTTATCAGAAGCGCTGGCAAAAGCGGGCGCGCAAGTGACGGGGATGGATCTGTCCCGGGCATCCCTTGAGGCAGCCCGGCGTCATGCCAAAGAACAGGGTCTGCAGATTGATTACCGGTATGAAAATCTGGAAGAAGTCGCCCAGGCCCAGATGGGAGCATTCGACGGTATTACCTGCATGGAAATGCTGGAGCATGTGCCGGAGCCGGAGAAAATCTTGGCGGCCTGCGCGCAGGTGCTCAAACCGGGCGGGCATTTCTTTTGCTCAACCATCAACCGTACACCCAAGGCCTTCTTGTTTGCGATCATCGGCGGTGAATTCATTTTACGTCTCTTGCCAAGAGGCTCTCATACATACGGTCAACTCATCCGGCCTCGGGAGCTAAAAAGATGGGCACAAGAAAGTGGGTTGGAGTTTGTAAAAATTTCCAGCCTGATGTACAATCTTTTCACGCGGAAGTTTACCGTTGTTGAAGGTAAAGAAGACGTAAACTACATGGCACATTTCATCAAGAAATAATTCCAACGTTGAACCAGGCATATGAAACGATTTTTCGCACTCTCAAGAACAACGCACGGCATTTTGGATATTGCAGCGCCGGCCTTCTGCGCTTTGTTGTGGCTGGGGAAGTTTCCATCCTGGCAAACCCTGCTCCTGTCATTGTTGACGGCATTTGCCGGTTATACTGCCATTTATGCATTGAATGATCTCGTGGGTGTGCGCGGGGATCGGGAAAAATTTGCCGGCAGCGGGATAAACCAAGGCTATTCAGTTGAAGCTTCTGATCTACGCTATCCTCTGGCGCAGAATGTGCTTAGCTACCGCAGCGGCTGGATCTGGTGCGCAGCCTGGTTTCTGTTGGCTCTGGCCGGTTCTTATATCCTTAATCCCGCCATACTAATCATCGTTTTTGCAGCCGCTTTCCTGGAGACCGCCTATTGTCTTTTGTTCAAGGTAACGTACTGGCGGACGTTGGTCAGCGGATTGGTCAAAGCAAGCGGTCCGGTGGCGGCTGTTTTTGTGGTGGACCACAACCCGCCTGTTCTGCTTTTGCTTTTGCAAATCGCCTGGTTGATCTTTTGGGAGATCGGCGGGCAGAACATCCCGGCGGATTGGAACGATGTTGCGGAAGACAGGCGCGTGCACGCCAAAACAATTCCACTTCAATTTGGCGCCAAAAAAGCTGGGCTGATCGTAATCATCGCGTTGACGCTTTCCGTTATTACAAGCCTGTTTTTGCCGCTGATTTCTCCCATGCGGCTTGGCATCCTCTACCTGCTGGCCAGTTTACTGGCAGGATACTTCCTACTTTTGCAGCCAGGTTTTCAACTCTTTCAATCAAGAGAAAGCCGCCAAGCCGCCGGTTTATTTGATAAAGCCAGTTATTATCCCTTAACGCAACTGGTGTTAATCTCTCTCTTTATCATTTTATTCCATCCAGGATGATCCTGCCAGGCGCCGCCTTTCTCAGCAAGCAGTGGCTGTCCGGGGCCAATCAGCCTAGATAATCAAAAATCCCTGGCACTTGCAAAAGCACCAGGGATTTTAATTTCCGGCTTTTTGTTTTTCCTTCGTGCGCCGCTTGCACCCGGTTCTTCACGGTGTCGTGACCTCGGTAGTGAAATGTTATGTTTATTTCACGCGTACAAAGCGCCGCTTCCCCACCTGCAGGATGCCCGGGTGCGGGAAAGGCGCCTCGAATTTCTCCAGCACATCCCCGTCCAGTTTGACACCCTTCTGTTCCAACATCCTGCGCCCGTCCGACTTGCTCGCTACCAAGCCGGCGGCAGCCAGCACATCCAACACCGTCTGGCCAGCTTGCAGCGCATATTCGGGCATTTCATCCGGCATTTCCTTTTGCTGGAAAACTTTCCGGAAGGCTTCCTCGGCCGCCTGTGCAGCCACCTCGCTGTGGTAAATGGACACGATCTCGCGCGCCAGCGCCATCTTGGCATCGCGTGGATGCAGCTTCCCGGCGTGGAGTTCGGCCTCTATCTCTGCGATCCGGTCGGGGGTCCAGCGCGTGACCAGACGCATGAAGGCTCCCATGGCCTTGTCCGGCACGGACATCACTTTTCCATACATATCTTCGGGCGTTGAGAGCAGCGGAATATGGTTGCCGAGGGATTTGCTCATTTTGACTTCTCCATCCGTGCCAGGCAAAATGTCCAGGATGATGGCGATGTTGGGTTTGTCGCCCAGGGAGGTCATGATCTTGCGCGCCGCCGTTACGATGTTAAAGAGTTGGTCCGTCCCGCCCACCTGCACGTCCGCTTGCAAGGCATGTGCGTCATAACCCTGCATAATAGAATAGAAAGTCTCATGCAGGTAGATCGGGTCGCCGTTATCCCAGCGTTTGCGGAAGTTCTCACGCGTGATAAACTGCTGGATCGTGAAGTTGGAGGCCAGCTTGATCAACTCGGCAAAGCTCAATTCCGCCAGCCATTCCGAGTTGAAGCGGATCCTGGTCTTGGCGCGGTCGAGGATCTTATAGGCTTGTTCGGCGTACGTGCGGGCGTTGAATTCGACTTCCGCCTGGGTCAGGATCGGACGCAGCTTGTCCTTGTCAGACGGGTCGCCGATCAGCGAAGTGAAGGAGCCAACCACGAAAGTAACCTCGTGACCGAGTTCCTGGAACTGGCGCAGCTTGCGCATCGGCACGGTATGGCCCAGGTGCAGGTCTGAGGTGCGCGGGTCGAACCCGCAGTAGATACGCAGCGGGCGGCCCTCCTTTTCCGCTTCCAGCAGGCGCGCGCGCAGCTCCGCGGCCATATTTTTCTTGATTTCTTCGTCGCCATACTCGGTCCCCTGCATTAGCAGGGTCACTTGCTCATCCACGTTCATAAAGGCCTCCTCATTTTCATAAATAAAAAAACGCGCCCGCTGCGGCAGGCGCGTTCTCCCCACCCGCAACGGCGTTTTATAGGCAGGGATAATAGTACAAAGAACAAATTCCGGCGTTCATAATTGCGCTATTATACAACAATTCCAAGAGAGAGCAATGTGGAAAAGCAAAAAAAGTAAGCCGGCTGTCCGCGCATCGAAAACCGCGTGCACAAATTATGTAACGATAAAAAACGATTGGCAATAAATTCTGCGAAGTGATAAGAATGATGCTATATTTAATAAGGTGCAGCCAAAATTTTCATTTGGGTTGAATGAAAAAGATGGCAAAAATATTTTGACGTGGAATTTCAAAAAACCTTTTTAGGAGGATGCGGATGCCATCCGAAAAAGTTAACCTCACCAAGGAGCAGGAAACCCTGCTTGGTACGCTCTATGGCAGGGCGTTGGATAGCCGATCGAAGAACCCAATTCTAAACGACACGGCAGCCGGGGGGATCGTCGACCGCATCGATTTCGATTTCCGAAAGTTGAAGGTCCAAAAGGACGATATCCTCAACATTGTGATTCGAGCGAAACAACTCGACCTGTGGACAAAGGCCTTTCTCGCCGATCATTCCGAGGCGACCGTACTCCATCTGGGCTGTGGATTGGATAGTCGGGTAGATCGGGTTGCCCGATCAAAGAATGTGCGATGGTATGATCTTGACTATCCCGAAGTCATCGAATTGCGCCGACGTTTCTACCCACCCCGCGACGGGTATTTCATGATCGGGTCTTCCGTAACAGACTCCACCTTTCTGGATAAGGTCCAGACCTCCGGACCCGTGCTGATCATTGCCGAGGGGCTGTTCATGTACCTGGCAGAAGCGGAGGTCAAGGGGCTGCTCCAACGACTGACCAGCCATTTCCAGGGCGGCCAATTGACTTTTGATGTATGGGATGCGCTGTCCGTGTGGGTCTCGAGGCATCAGCCCACCTTTGTCATTACCGATAAGAACAAAGGCTGGGGGGTCAACGATCTGCGAACGATCGAGGAATGGGTCCCGCGACTCCAGCTAGTCAGAGAAATAGCCTGGACCGAAGCAATCGGAAGAGAAAGCGACAAGATCTCCCCGGGGTTCCGAGTCGTGTTCGGTTTGGTGAACTGTTTCCCATCCTTACGGAGAATGGAGCGGTTCCTGCTCTATCAGTTCTAGCGGGAGCGGGTTCCGGTTACGTTCTTCCCTTCTCCCATCCATCCCCATTTCTCCATTATAATAACGAACCTGGAAGGATAGAAAAAGGATAACCCCATGGACACCAACGAAACACCCAAACCCGCCAACTTCATTATCGCGGCCGTAGCCGAAGACCTCAAGAGCGGCCGCTTCAACTATGTGCGCACGCGCCTGCCCCCGGAGCCGAACGGCTACATGCACATTGGGCACGTCAAGGCCTGGCTGATCGACTACAACACCGCCAAAGCCTTCGGTGGCGAGCTGGTCCTGCGCTTCGACGACACCAACCCGGCCAAGGAAGAGACCGAATTCGTCGAAGCCATCGAAGCGGATACGCGCTGGCTGGGCATCCAGTGGGTCAAAGTGACCTTTGCATCGGATTATTTCGACCGGCTGTACGAATGGGCGATCCGGCTGGTCAAGAAGGGCCTGGCTTACGTGGACGACCAAAGCCCCGAGGAAATGAGCGCCAGCCGCGGCACGCTGCCGCGCGGCACCAAGTGGAGCCAGACCGAATTGGCCTTGAAGCCCGGCATCGAATCCCCTTACCGGAACCGCTCGGTTGAAGAGAACCTCGATCTGCTGGAACGCATGAAGAACGGCGAGTTCCCGGACGGCAGCCGGGTGCTGCGCGCCAAGATCGACATGGCCCACCCCAACATCGTCATGCGCGACCCGGTCATGTACCGCATCATGCACGCCACCCACCATCGCACCGGCGACAAGTGGTGCATCTACCCGATGTACGATTGGTCCCACGGCCAGAACGACTCGATGGAAGGCATCACTCATTCGCTCTGCTCGAACGAATATATCATCCACCGCCCGTTGTACGAGTGGTTCCTGGAGCAATTAGGTGAGTTCAAGACCCGCCAGATCGAGTTCTCACGGCTCAACCTGACTTACGCCATGATGAGCAAGCGCAAACTGCGCAAGCTGGTCGAAAATGGCGTGGTGAGAGGCTGGGACGACCCGCGTCTGACCACCCTGCGCGGCCTTCGGCGGCGCGGCGTAACACCCGAAGCCCTGCAAGCTTTCATCGCGGCCGTCGGCGAAACCAACAACGACAGTTGGGTGGATATGGCCCTGCTGGAAGCGTATATCCGCGACGACCTGAACAAGCGCTGCCTGCGCCGCATGGCCATCCTGCACCCGCTTAAGCTGGTGATTGACAATTATCCGGACGACCAGACGGAAGAGATGCGCGCCATCAATAATCCCGAAGACGAGAGCGCCGGCACGCGCCAGGTACCTTTCTCCAAGGTGCTCTACATCGAACAGGATGATTTTCGCGAGACCCCGCCGCCCAAGTATTTCAGGCTGTACCCCGGCAACGAGATCCGCCTGCGCTACGCCTACCTGATCAAATGCACCGGCGTAACGCGCGACCCGTCCACGGGCGAGATCAGCGAGGTGCATTGCACTTACGATCCGGCCACGCGCGGCGGGGATGCCCCAGATGGGCGCAAGGTCAAATCCACCATCCACTGGGTCTCGGCCCAGCACGCCATCCCAGCCGAAGTGCGACTGTACGAGCAGTTGTTTACCGTCGAAAACCCGGATATGAGCGAGGACGTCAACACCATCCTCAACCCACATTCGCTGGAAGTATTGCCCACCTGTTTCCTGGAACCCGGCCTGGCCAGCGCCCAACCCGGCGACAAATTCCAATTCGAGCGCACCGGCTACTTCTGCGCCGACCTGGATTCAACCCCCGAACACCTGGTCTTCAATCGCACCGTGACGCTCAAGGATACCTGGGCGAAGATGGAGAAGTTGGGATAGTCAATGCCCATCCTTTCCTACCTCTTCGCCCTCCTGGCTGCCACAGCCGCCGGGATGATCAACGCCCTGGCCGGAGGCGGCACGCTGATCACCTTCCCCGTCCTGATGGCAATTGGCCTTCCGGCTGTCACAGCAAACGTTACCAATACGATGGCGCTATGGCCCGGCACCGTGGGGGGAACCCTGGCCCAGATCCATGATCTAGCAGATCAGAAAAAACGACTTTTGATCGTTCTTCCGGCCGGCATCCTGGGCGGGCTAACCGGTGGGTTATTGTTACTGCATACCACCGAAGCGCTTTTCTCGAACCTGGTGCCATTCCTGATCCTGCTGGCAACCGGCCTGCTGGCCATCCAGACCCCTCTGCGCAACTGGCTGGCCCGTCGCCAGGAAAAGGGCGCGGCCAAATCCTTTCCGGAAGCCTGGATCTTCCTGCCCGTTTTCCTGGCCGCTATCTACGGCGGGTATTTTGGCGCTGCCCTAGGCATCATCCTGCTGGCGGTGTTGGGCCTGCTCCTGAGCGATAGCCTTACACACCTGAACGTGCTCAAACAAATCATCTCCTTTTCGGCCAACTTCACCGCCGCGCTGCTTTTCATCTTCTCGGGGAAAGTGGTCTGGAGTGTTGCACTTGTGATGATGGTCGGCGCGCTGCTAGGCGGCTCCCTGGGCGGGCGACTGGCCGGCAAAGTCAAGCCCAATACCCTGCGCTGGATCGTTGTCACGATCGGGTTGATCGTGGGTATCATTTACCTAGTTAAAACGTATTTTGTCGTCTGAATGCAAATGGGAAGTGAATGGCTGATCGTCTGTAAAAAAATCCCGCCCCGGCTGTTTGTCGGGGCGGGTTATTTGCATCCACCGGGAACTTGATTTAGATCCAATGGCAGATACGACCCTGAATGAGACGGTAGACACCGGAATCGGATTAAGGCATTATTTCGTTAAAGTTCATAAGCCATCGGGTAAGAATACCTTAGGCGCTCTCCAATAAGGCAATTGCATTGCGCAGGCGCTCAAGGACCTTTTCCTTCCCTACGATCTCCATGCTCTCGAAGAGTGGGGGGCTGACGGTCTGGCCGGTCACAGCCGCGCGCAGGATGCCGAAGACCTGGTTGGGGCTGAGGGCAAGCTGCTCCACCAGCGCCCGCATGGGCGGCTCGGCCAGGGCAAGCGTGACTTCAGGTAACACAGCCAGGATGGCATAGGATTTGCGCGCCACCTCGGCGGACTGCGCCGCATTGAGACCTTTGGCGATCAGTTCGGCGGGATTCGGTGTGACCGTATCTCTAAAGAACCAAGCTGCAAAAGGCAGACAATCATCCAGTGTGACCAGGCGTTCGCGGATAAGCGGGATAATCTTCAAGAGCCTGGCATCCTCCACGGTTAGCCCCTCCCGGATGAAATACGGCTTGAGGCGGGCAGCCAGGTCCGCAGCCGGCAGGAGGCGGATATGGGTGGCGTTGAAGTGGTCGAGCTTGGCAAAATTGATGGCGGCCGGGGCAGGCGACAGGTTATTGATATCGAAGCGGGCGATCATGTCATCCAGGGTCATGATATCGTCCTCCGGAACGCCCCAGCCCATCAGGGCGATCCAGTTGAGCACACCGGCAGGGATGTAACCCAGCTCCTTCATATCACCGACGAAGATCGAATGACCGTCCTGGACGGCTTCGGCAGCTTCGCGCTTGCTCATCTTGCCTTTCCCGGAGGGTTTCAGGAAGACGGACAGGTGGACAAAGAGCGGTTCCTCCCAGCCAAAGGCGCGGATAATATGGGCGTGAAGCGGCATGGACGGAAGCCACTCCGCGCCGCGGATGACGTGGGTGATCTCCATCAAGTGATCGTCTATCATGGCAGCCAGGTGATAGGTGGGCAGCCCGTCCGATTTTAGCAGGACCGAATCGTCCAGGGCGGAATTCTCGGTAGTGATGGCACCGCGCAACAGGTCGGTGGTGGTGATCGAACCCTCTTTTGGCATCTTGAAGCGGATGACGTGCCTCTCCCCGCTGCGGGCGCGCCGGCGGGCTTCATCGGGATCCAGGTTACGGCAGGTGCCGTCATAGCGCGGATTGTGCTTGTTCTTCATCTGCTCCTGGCGGACCTTATCCAGCCGTTCCGGGGTGCAGAAGCATGGGAAGGCATGGCCCAGTTCGACCAGCTTCCAGGCATAGTCGGTATAAATCTCACGCCGGTCACTCTGGCGATAGGGGGCATGCGGGCCACCAATATCCGGGCCTTCGTCATATTCCATTCCCAGCCAGCGCAGGCCTTCCATCAGTTCCTGCGCCGATCCGGGAACAAAACGCTTCTGGTCGGTATCTTCAATGCGCAATAGAAAGTCGCCGCCAGTGTGACGCGCCAGCAAGAAGCAATACAGCGCCGTTCGGGCAGAACCCAGGTGCATCCGCCCGGTGGGAGAAGGGGCAAAACGAGTACGAACAGGTTTATCGGCCAAAAGAATACTCCATCATTAGCTGATCGGTTTATGCCTTAATACAACGCTTTCAACCAGGCCAATCCCCAACATGAGCGAAATCAGCCCGCTGCCGCCATAACTGATAAAGGGGAGCGGGATGCCGGTGACCGGCATCAGGTTGAGGTTAACGGCAATGTTCACCACCGCCTGGAAGAATATGATGATAGCCACCCCATAGGCGATCATGGATCCGAAAGGATCACGCGCCAGGCGCGCCGCCCGCAGGCAGCGATATACAATGAAGCCCAGCAGTATGATCACGAAGAGGGCGCCCACGAAGCCCAGTTCCTCCCCAATCACGGAGAAAATAAAGTCACTTTGGCGCACCTTCATGAAGCGTAACTGGGTCTGCGTGCCATGTCCATAGCCTTCGCCCACCCAGCCGCCCGAACCGAGCGCCGCCAGCGCCTGGAGCACGTTATAGGTTGCGCCGTAACTGGAACTTGCCGGTGGAAAAATGAAGGTGGTTATGCGGTCGCGTTGGTATTGTTGTAAGAAGAAAGTGAAAGCAACAGCAGTCAGCGCAACCACCGCCAGGAACAAGAGCAGGGCTTGCAGCGGCTGCAAGCCAGCCACCCAGGCCATGGCTGCCCACAAGACCATGATAATGATAACGTTACTCAGGTTCGGCTGGATGAAAATCAGCCCGGCGATGCCAACCGCGATGAGCAAGCTTTTTATCAACCAGCCCCAGCTCTTGTTTGAATTAACGTTCTTATCGAAAAAATCAGCCAGCGCCAAGATGACGATCATCTTGGCCAGTTCGGTCGGTTGAATGGAAACCAGTCCGGTCTCAATCCAACGCGTGGCCCCGAAGTGGGTGGTGCCAACGATAAAAAGCAGCAAGAGAGAAAAAACGATCACTGCATACATTGGCACAATCGCCCCAGACCAGAAACGATAATCAATCAAAGACGCCAAGATGATGACCACAAAGCCAATGCCGCCATAAATCATCTGGCGGGGAACCAGTTCAGCCAGGCTATCGTTCCCGGCAACGGCGGAACGGATCATGGTCACGCCAAATACCAGGGCCAGGATGACCGCCCCGAGCAGCCAAAAATCGAAATGTCGCCAGAAGTTGTTACGGAACATGGGTTGGAAAGGGTGTGCGAGGCAGGCCCGAGCTTAACGCGCCCGCCTGCGAATAGCGCCCTTTAAGGGAATATCGGCCACCAGCCGTTGTTCGCGCCCATCCTGCGCTACGTTGATACTTACTCCGCTGGGGTCTATTTCGATATGGCGCGAAATGGTTGCAATGAGATCATCCTTGAGCGATTCCAACTGGGCAGGGTTCAGGTCGGTGCGGTCGTGGATCAGGACCAGTTGCAAGCGCTCTTTGGCGCTGTTGGCGCTTTTCTTGTGTCCAAATAGGAAAGCCATAATTACTTCCTCCCCAGGAAACGCTGAAAGACATTCTGCGTGTCGAGATCGAGGAACGGCACTTTCTCTCCCAGCAAGCGCCGGGCAATATGCTGGAACGCCAAGCCGGCCCTATTCTTTCCGTCCAAGGCCAGCGGCTGGCCTTTATTGGAGGCAACGATCACATTTTCATCTTCGGGCACGATACCGATCAGCTCGATCGCCAACAGGTCGAGCACATCCTCCACCGAAAGCATGTCGCCGCGCCTGACCATGGCCGGGTTCAAGCGGTTGATGACCAGTTCGGCCGGGCCTTTGCCCTCCGCTTCCAACAATCCGATAACCCGGTCTGCATCCCGCACGGCGGAAACCTCCGGGTTAGTCAGCACCAGCACACGGTCAGCGGGTGCGATGGCATTCTTGAAACCGCGCTCGATGCCGGCCGGGGAATCTATCAAGATCCAGTCCACCTCGCTGCGCAATTCATCGCACAGGCGCACCATGTCGCTGGGCGAGACGGCAGTCTTATCGCGCGTCTGGGCGGCCGGGATGAGATAGAGCTCGGGCAGACGTTTGTCGCGGATCATGGCCTGGCGCAGCCGACAGCGCCCTTCGATCACATCCACCAGGTCATACACAATGCGGTTCTCCAGGCCCAGGACCACATCCAAATTACGCAGGCCGATGTCGCCGTCAATGCAGGTCACCTTCTGGCCGCGCCCGGCCAGCGCGACGGCAATATTCGCGACCGAGGTCGTCTTGCCAACCCCGCCCTTTCCCGAAGCCACTGTAACCACCTTCGCTGTCATTTCACCGTCCTGTTATCTTTTGCCAGGGTTCAGCCGCCAACTGGCCGTCCCGCAAACGGGCCATTTCAGGCTGACTCTTGCCTTGTTTCTTCGGCGAGACGGCAATCTCGCCGGCAATGCGCAACTGCGTGGGAGCCAGCTCGAGCGCACACACGACCGCATTCTCGTCCCCCTGCGCGCCGGCATGGACCACGCCGCGCAAGCGTCCCCAGACGATAATGCTGCCTGCGGCCACGATCTCCGCGCCGGAATTAACATCCCCCAGCACAACCACGTTCCCATCGAAATCAACCCGGCCACCGGAACGCAGCGGACCTTTGACCCATTTCGCGGCGTCCTCCGGCAATGATACCGGCACAGGTGGCGGGGTCTCCACCGGACGCGGCTTGGCGATGCGAGTGGCCAGCCCAAGGTTTTGGGCGGTGCGCTCGGTGATGGAGGATTCGCTTAAAATTGCCCAAAGGGAAATGCCGCGTTCCGAAAGCTGGTCGCGCAATTTCGACATGGCCGCTACACGCAACTCTTGCGGACCCACATCCAGCGCCACACGCGCCCCCTGGAAGAAGGCCGAGCGGTTCTCGATGGCTTCTATAAAGGCCGCCACCAACTCGGGCCAAGCCGCGCCCGCCAGGGTAACCAGCAAGCCATCCCGGATGCCTTTAATTTGAATTAGGGAGGATGTTTCGCCCATAGGTTGAAGAATTATACTGCGTTTCAGCGTGAATGAAAAAGGTGGTACTCGTTCCGTGAAACGACGGAGAAACGAATACCCCTGCGGCCAAATGAACCGCAGGGGTATGAACTTCGGAGTCGCCGGGAAGGCGCTCACTGGTGGAGCACCAGGAGAGCCGCTGAGGCGGCAGGCAGCGCCACGCTGTAGCCACTCCCCAAGGGTGAAACCGTCTCGGTGGCGGCCGGCGCCCAGGTGCCATCGGCGGCCACGGCGTTCCCGCCCAAGGTAACTCCGTTCTGCGCGTCAAGCGAAGGCGCGGCTAGGCGCAGGATGGACGCCAAACCATAGGTTTGGCCGGCATTCACCTGGACCGTCACATCCTGATCGGCCGTTTTATTGATGAGGGCGACACGCAGCGATCCATCCGCACCAGCAACAGCGTATGCAGTCACATTGGCAGACGTCTGGATCATCACGGGCACAAGCCGTCCATCTTCCGCGGCGAGATGGAAAAACAGCATCCCATAATACAAGGGCTGGGCGTGGAATTGCAGGTCCGCCGTCAAGCAGATGGGCGTATAGCCCGTGCATGCAAAACCGCCGTGAAAGTTTGCCCCGACAACGCCATGCTGCGCCAGAACGAAAAGGTAATCGCTCCCCCACAATGCCGATGCGAATGTATTGCTCACCCCATCCTTGCCCCCGTCCGAAGCCGAATTCGTTTCCGCCATGCGCAGCGGAACATGGTATTCAGCCGCCACTCCGGACAATGCCTTGATCTCCGTGTCGACGCGGGCCGCGGTGGCAGCACTAAGGAGTTGAGGAATGGTGGCATAGCGGGACGAAGTGGGTGGGACGGTAGCAGCAGCCGTCAGCGGATAAATGTGGTGTGTTGCCAGCGTCAAAGCAGAGCTGTCGGCGGCCAGAAATCTGGTAAACCAATCAAGTGAATCGACGGTAGCCGGGCCAGCAATGGGAGCGCCCGGAACTGCTGCGTGAATCGCTGTTACGTAGGCAGCGAACTCCCGGAGCAGGTCGTCCACGCCCCAGCTTTCAGGCCGTAAGCCATTTGTAGGAAACACGTTCGGTTCATTCCCGATTTCAATGGCAGCGATCTGGCCTTTATCATTTTTCCATGCATAAGCCGCTTCGGCAGCGGCCATTTGAGGCGAATAATCACCCAAATTAACCCCCAGGATAATGCTCCAGTCGACCTGGTGTGTGAAGGCGAACAATCTATCCAAGTCAGCGGGTTGGACTGTCGGGGTTTTCGGGGAGGGCGTGGCCCGGCCGAAGCTGTCCCAATAGGTCCGCTCCACGCTGTTACCCCCAAAACGAAGGTTCCCCGGGCCAAGCGCGGTCAACAAATGAACGAGCGCCGTGTTGCTGACATCAAAGTCATCCTGCACCAGCACGGGAGCTTCATAGCTCAAGCCGAGAAAATCGGCGGGGATTGGATAGCCCGGCTGGCCGGGGGAGACGGTCACCGTTACCGGTTCCCCGACCGGCGAGGCGGAGGGTGTTTGATCCGCTACCACGCTTTGAGTCGGCGGGACAGAGGGTGTTTGAGTCGATTCCAAACCAGGGGGCGCCTGGATGGATGGCGTTCGAGTCGAGGCCACGCCAAGCGCGGTTGCGCCCTGGCAGAGCAGCAGAACCATCCCGAGCAAGATGCCCCAACGCGCCATAGTGCCTTCCTTTATCCGAAGAACGGATACAAGTACCCAAAGAACGGGTACAAGTCTTTTTGTTATTCACAGCGTTCCGGATTGAAATATAAGTGTACATCCACAAGCCGGAAGCTAGACTCTACACCCAAACCTGAACCCTGAAAAGGCGTGACAGCCTCATCGGCCCGGCAGGGTTTTTCCTACACACTTTTGCCAATAACCATTACGTGCTATCGGTTCCAGCGTCCCCGGCGATAATGAAGATTAAATCCTAAATATTGGAACCACAATAGCTACCCTGCAGGGGCCTGGAGCATAGAAGAACCCAGGGGCTCAAGAATCAATACAAAAGCATGGTATCATAAAAGTGGAGGCAGCATGACCAGGATACAGGAATTCGCAAAACAGATCACCGAAAATGTGGAACGCGTCATCATAGGGAAAGCCGAGGCGATCGAGCTGCTGATGGTGGCTTTGTTATGCGACGGGCATATCCTGATCGAGGATGTGCCAGGAGTGGGCAAGACCATGCTGGCGCGCGCCCTGGCCATCAGCCTGGGCGGGCAGTTCAAGCGCCTACAATGCACACCCGACCTGCTGCCCAACGACGTAACGGGCGTCTCCATTTACAACCAGCAAAACGGACAGTTCGAGTTCCGCACCGGCCCGGTCTTTGTCAACATCCTCCTGGCTGACGAGATCAACCGGGCCACGCCACGAACGCAGTCGGCGCTGCTGGAAGCCATGCAGGAACAGCAGGTCACGGTGGATGGCATCACGCACGCGCTGCCGCGCCCGTTCCTGGTGCTGGCCACCCAGAACCCGATCGAGTACGAAGGCACCTTTCCACTGCCCGAAGCCCAATTGGACCGATTCCTGATGCGTCTTTCGGTCGGTTACCCGGCCTTCGCGGATGAGAAAGCCCTGCTGACCCATCTCCAGCGCGAACACCCGATCAACAGCCTCCAAGCAGTGGCGGATGGGAGCCAGTTGCTGGAATTCCAGAAGGAGGTCTGGGAGGTGCATGTGGATGACACGCTCCAGGATTACATCATCCGCCTGGTCTCCGCCACCCGCAGCCACCCTGACCTGGCGCTGGGCGCCAGCCCGCGCGCCAGCTTGGCGCTCTTCAAGGCCTCCCAGGCCCTGGCGGCCCTGCGCGGGCGCGACCACGTGCTCCCGGACGATATCAAGTACCTGGTGCCGATGACCTTGAGCCACCGGCTGATCGTCACCTCCGAGGCGGAACTGCGTGGGCACAGCGCGGTTGCCATTGTCAGGGAGATACTTTGCAACACGCCCCTGGAGCTCGGCTCCGTTAAAAAGTAGAAAAACTTGCTGGTCGAAACCGTTGTTTTATTGGTTTTACTGCTCGCGGTTGCCGCTTTCGTGAAGGGTGGGTTTGCCTTCACGATCATTTACCTGTTCCTGGGGATCACCATCGTCAACCTGTTCTGGACGCGCCAGTCGGCGAAAAACCTCACCTGCGAACGAAAATTCGAAAAACGGGTTTTCTGGGGCGAGAAAGTCACCGTACGGCTGGAAATCCGCAATAAGGGCTGGCTGCCAATACCCTGGCTACTCGTGTACGAAAGCCTGCCAGTGGAACTGGCCGCCGGAAGCTCGATCAAACGCGTGCTCAGCCTGGGGCCGCATGGCCGGGCGGAGGTAGTGTACAAGCTAGAAGCCTATAAACGGGGCTTTTATCCAGTGGGTCCTTTCACCACCAAGCTGGGCGACACACTCGGCCTGGCAGATATTCAGGAACTAGAACAGCAATCCGAGACCATCACAGTCTACCCGCACATTGTTCCCTTAACGGATGCCCGGCTGCCATCGCGCTCGCCGCTAGGAACTCTGCGCCATCACCAGCCCATTTTCGAAGACCCGTCGCGCGTGCGCGGCAAACGCGACTACACGGCCAGTGACTCTCTGCGGCAGGTGGACTGGAAAGCCACCGCTTCCACTGGGCGGTTACAAGTCAAGCAGTACGAGCCTTCCATTGCCCTGCAAACGGTCATTTTCCTTAACCTGAACGCTTCCGAGTACGCCGCCAAACAGCAAATCGACGCGACCGAACTGGCCATCATCATCACGGCATCCCTGGCGAACTGGGCGGTCACGCAGAAACAAGCCATCGGCCTAACAACGAACGGCGTTGACAGCCGCGCCAACAATGGCAAGGTGCAGCCGATCGCCTCCCGCAAGGGGCGCGGGCAGCTCGTGCATATTCTCGACCTGCTGGCGGGCATCCAGACCAGCAATACGTGCCCGCTCACTCAAATGCTCAGCCAGGAAACGCCCCGCCTGCCCTGGGGGACGACGGTTGTGATCATCACCGGTGCCATTAACGAAGCCTTGTTCGATGAAATTTTCCAGATCCAGCGGCGCGGCCAGAATGTGGTCGTGATCATCGCCGGCCACGGCAGCAACATCCAGCAAGCGCGCCAGCAGGCACAGCGGTTCGGCTTCCCCATCTACGCCTTCCCGAATGAAAAAAGCCTGGAGGCTTGGAGGCTTAAATGACCACGGCCCCCATCCAGCGGCGCTGGCCCATCAATGCCGCCTACCTGGCCGCTTTTGGGATGATAACGTGTGGCGCGGCCGTTTTGATCCAGTTCCTGCTCTGGTTTTTTCCCACTTTGGATCCGCGCGGCATGTTGCTGGCCTGTGCACTGGCGGCGCTGGAAGCCATGCTCTCTTTCTGGCTGATCAAGCGCCTGCCAACCGCCCAAAGACAGACCGCCTGGTACCGCGGGACGGAAGTGTTGATCCTGTTGGTAGCCTTGAAGTTTTTTACCGAACTGCGCTCGGGTACCGCCAGCTTTTGGAGCAACTTCCTGCTCTGGTCGGTCGCATTCCCGAGCAATATATTGAATCTTCATTACATCCTTACGGCCCTGCCGGTCATGGCCGCGTGGTATGCCGGGACCTTGTTTGCGGCCGACCTGTTCCTGCTTGGATCGGCTGAGGCTGCCAGCCTGGATGAACGCTCAAAAACCACCCCGGTACGCGACCTGATCCTGCGGCGTTTTTTGACCCTGGGGATGGCGGTGATCCTGCTGGCAGGCATTCCACTCCAAAGGGTATTCCCGACCTCCCGGCCGGCAGAAGCCGCGATCGCCCCGGCAGCCAGCGCATATTTTGTGCTCGGCATCGTCCTGCTCAGCCTGACGAGATACGCCAGCCTGGAAACGACCTGGTTGGAGGCCAAGCTAGCCATACCGGCGCAGATCCCGCGGCGCTGGTTCGCAACCAGCGCCTTGATCCTGGCAGTGCTAGTTTTCCTGATAAGCTGGTTGCCCACCAATTACGGGCTGGGGTTATTTGACACGCTCAATGCGGTCTTCCACATCATTACCCAGGCGTTCATAACGCTATTTAGCCTGCTCGGGGCACTCATTGTCCTACTTGCCGGCCTGTTCGGCAAGTCACCGGCAAGTCCCCCCAACCGGAGCCAATTCCAACGCAAACGATCCCAAATGGGCAACTCCCGGCAGTACCAGCCAGCCCGATCAACTGGAACCTAATCACATCCGTCTTTATCTGGGGCAGCCTGATCGTCCTGTGCATCGTGGCCTTACGCCAATATATCGCCTTCAACCGGGACCTGGCCGAGGAACTGCGCCGTTTCCGGCCGCTGCAATGGCTGGTAAGCGTCTGGGGGCGTTTCAAAGTATCTTTCAAGAAAGCCAACCAAAGCGTCGGGACATTTCTCCAGGACAGCCTCAAACGGCTGCGCACGGGCGCTGCGAATCCCGCCGAGACGATGGAATGGGATATCATCAACCCGCGCCGGTTATCCCCCCGCCAGAAAGTCATTTTTTACTACCTCGCCTTGGTCAGGCGAGCCAAAGAGGCCGGCATTCCGCGCATGGACAACCAAACCCCCTCCGAATACGCCCGCCGGCTCAGTTCCAGCCTGGAAGAGGAAAAAGAGGCAGTGCAAGCGATGACGGAGGCCTTCATCGAGGCACGCTACAGCCGCCACGACATCCCGGCCGGGCAGGCAAGCCGGGCTGAGAGCCTTTGGGAAAGCCTCCGCAAGGTGCTGCGGGATTTACGCAGGGTGCGGCGGAAAGAAGAAAAGTAGGACACCCTTAACGCGGGGCCTACTTTGAAATATTCAGCAAATCGTGCAGGGCCGCTTCCGCAGTTCCAAAACGAAAGACGAAGCCTTGTTCCTGCAAGCGGGTGGGAAACAGGTATAACCCATCCAGCACCAGGGTCGCCATGCCGCCCAGGGCCAGGCGCAGCGCAAAGGCCGGGACGGGCAACCAGAAGGGGCGGTGCAGATCCCTGGCCGCGGCACGGAGAAATTCGGCGCTGGAAATCGGGTTGGGGGCCGTCAGGTTGTACGGCCCGTGGGCGCTGGGGGCATCCAGCAAAAAGCGCATGGCGGCCACTTCGTCAACCAGGTGGATCCACGCCAGGCCCTGTTTGCCGCTGCCCAGCCGCCCACCCACAAACCATTTCAGCGGGAACAGCATGACCGGCAAAATGCCAGCCTGCGTGGAAAGGACGATGGCGGAGCGCAGGATGACGCGCCGCACACCCAGCTTTTCAACCGCTTGCGTGGAGGCTTCCCAGGCCTGGCACAACCTGGCCAGGAAATCATTCCCAGGCCCGTCGGCCTCGGTGACCAGTTCCAGGCCACGCGGCCCGTAATAATTCACGCCGGAGGCCTGCATAAACACCCGGGGTCTCGGCGAAGCCGCCTGGATGGCCTGGACAAGCGCTCGTCCACCTTCCACCCGACTATCCAAAAAACGCTGCTTCTGTCGCTTTGTCCATGGCCACCGGGACAGCCGTTCGCCAACCAGGTTGACCACTGCATCCACCTGGCTGAGCAGATCCGCCCATTCCACGCAAGCACGGCCATCCCAGCCAACCGCCAGAGCACCCTGCGGCAAGCGCGCCGCCTGGGGAGTGCGAGTCAACACCCACACCTGGTGGCCCTCTGCCAGGAGGGATTTTGCCAGGGCTGTACCGATCATCCCGCTTCCACCGGCAATCAAAACGCGCATGGCATGCTCCTTTTATAATATGTAACCCGCCGGGGTTATTTTGGAATTGGCGGGCTCCTACGATAATAGGCAAAGAAACGTCCCGAAGGGCTGTGGAAAAGCCGTAATACTGCGAGGAACCCTTCGGAAGGACATTTTCATGCTTCGGGGCGTTGCCAAAACTATATATCTGACCAGAAAAACATCTACACCTTTATTATCGCGCAAATCGCGCGAATCTCCAAAGACGCAGGATTGGTTGGAGTATAATAAATGCCAACGTGAAAAAATATGAACGCGCCGGTACTGGTCCTCAACGCCAACTTCGAGCCTGTGAATGTTTGTAATACTCGCCGCGCCATTGGCCTGATCCTTTCTGGAAAAGCCGACATGGTAATGAATGGCCGCGGCACCATACAGACTGTCAAACAAACCTTACCGCGACCTTCCGTCATCCGCCTGGAGCAAATGATCCACCGTCCGCGCTTGCAGATCAAACTGACCCGCAAAGAGGTCTTCCGCCGGGATAACTATACCTGCCAGTACTGTGGACGGCGGACCGGCGATCTGACACTGGACCACGTCTTGCCCAAGCACTTGGGCGGAGAGCATATCTGGACCAATGTAGTGGCCGCCTGCCCGGCCTGCAATCACCGCAAAGGCGGTCACCCATTGGGAGAAGTCCACATGAACCTGCTCCAAGTTCCCAAACAGCCGCCCGTAAACGCTTATTATATTTTCGGGCGGCACCTGGATGAGAACGCCGAATGGGAGCAGTTTATCAAAGGATGGTAAAAAAAAGATCCACCTGCCGGTGGATTTTTTTTATTTAGTTAAATTCAGCATCTTCTCAAAAAAAAGGAGCTAGGGAGTACGCCCCCATTCCCCAAGTTATTGAGAGATACTCAGATCAGTCGAAATTCAATTCCATATAATCTTCCGCCAGCTTCACCGGACCCTGGAAGTGATTCCGAGCTTCGGCTAGCGGGTCGCCGGAGGCAAATTCTCCGGTGGGGTAATGGATCAAATATAACGCGCCCGCTTCGGCCAAGCGGGCCGCCTCCCCGGCCTGGGCTGCGGAGGAGTGTCCCAGCGACGCGCCGGAGGATTCATGAATAAACACATCCACTCCCTCGGCCAGTTTAGTCAAATTTGCGTTTGGCTCGGTATCGCCAGAATAGGCCAGGATCTTCTTCGATTGCTTGAATTCGATCCGCAGGCCGATCGTGGGGATAAAATGCTTCACCGGCGAGGCAAAGATATGGAAATCATCACAGTCAAGCACGGAAACCATGGCCTGGTCAGGCAGGCAGTTAAATCCAACTGGGAAAAAATCGGGCCAATCAGACCAACTATAAAGCCCCATCATTTTTTCGACGCGATCGAGCGTATGCTGCAAACCATATAGATCTATCGGCCGCCGGCGCCCCATCAGCCATAAATTCATTAATAGCTGTGGCACACCGGAAACGTGGTCCGGATGGAAATGCGTCAGGATAAGATCACTCAAGTTATTAATATCCACGCCGGCTTTCTGGAATCGCATGATCGGGCTGTTGGGGCAGTCAATTAATACAGTTCTTTGCTCCCCCACCAAAACCATATGAGAGTTTTCGTGATTCTCGCCTGGGATGGCGTTGGATGTTCCCAAAATTATTAATTTTTCCATGGCAGCGCAAACGCCTTTCATTACTCCATCCTACTCCTATTTCAATACGGAGCGCAATAGTACAGGAGTAACCCATGTTTCAATGATGGCCGCGATGGTCATCAAAGGCAACACCAAGCCGACCCCAATTTTCATCCAATCGGCAACCGCCTCAATCAAGACCTCCCCCAACGTCCGCTGGGAGCGCGGGGTTACCAAAGCGATTCCTATATAAAGGACGGCCGCGCTGGAAAGAATCAGCGCTGGTAGCTCAAAAATGCCGTGCGGAAGAATCCCAAAAATGAACACCGTTAGCGGGGAAACTCCTAAAGCACCTTTCAATGCCAGGACTGCGCCAATCACGGCCGTATTCAGCAGGTAGGCCAAAGTACCCAAAACCCCAAAAGTAAACAGCCCGAGCAAAAAGATAACGAAAACGGCGCGCAAGTTATGCCCCCAAATCAGCGGGAAGGAAATTTCGATATTCGCCGGCGGCACACCCGTTCCGACGTTCAACAAGCCCGCCAGGTCGCCGATCTGGAACGCAGCAATGACGCTCTGCGCGTTCATGGCAACCCAAATGTAGCCTCCCAGCGCCGCAACGACCCCAAGGCCGATGGTCATCCAGATGGAGACCGCCTGTTTCCGCAGCGTACCCCAAACTTCTGCCCGGAACCAGGCCGGGATTGACTTCGCATTCCCCTTGAACGCCCGCCAAAAAGTCTGAATGATCCAGCGGATATTGAGCACATCTATTTCACGTCCGAGCAAGGCTTCCCGTTGGAAATGAGCCACCCCAACGCGCGCCAGCAGCAACGCCAGGACGCTAACACCTGCCACCGCCAGCCAAAGGCCCTGGTTGTTGCCCCAAAACAACATGACGCTTTCACCCTGGATAAGTAAAGCCATCGGGATGACGATAAAGGAGGCCATCAGGTTGGACGCCCGCACCGAAGTGGCCTGGGTTGAAATAAGAATGGCTCCGGTGACCATTAAAAAGGCCTGTACCGCGGTAAGGATCAGCGTCTGCGCCATCCGGTTGGGGTCCGGGAACGGAATATGCTGGAAAAAAAGGCCAATCAGGTAGACAGTGATTCCCAAGTAAGCGGTAACGAGCGGCGCAATCGTCCCGGATAGCAACTTGCCCATAAAGAGCTGCCAATCCTCGAGGGGGCTGCTCAAGAGCGGCTCAATCGTCCCGCGCTCTTTCTCGCCGACAAACGACTCCAGGGAAATCACCAATGAAATGGTGATCGGGAAGTAACCCACCACCATCAACAAGAAGGGCACCAATCGCTCGGCAATCAGGGGCGTGCCGTATTTGGTGGTAAAACCAATCGCAGCCTGCGCGCCCAGGACTGCCAGGAATGGCAGGAGCAGCGTCAACGCAATCATCGGGAGGATAATGCGCCAGTCCCGTAACTGGTCACGCAGTTCACGCCAGGCAACCAGCCAGGTCATATCCAGGTCGTCTTTCCAGTTCCTTTTATTCATGTCGCACCTGCGCCATGGCAGCCAGATAGACCTGTTCGAGCGTACGCGGCAATTCCTGCAATGCCACCACCTGTGCACCTTGTTCCATCAATTCTTTCAGCAAAACCGGGTTAGCCGTTTGCGGGTCTTCGACACGAAAGCGCGGCCCGGCCTCACCTGGTTCCAGCGGGGTAACGCCTGCCGGTAGATCAAGGAGCGCTTGCGACCACACGCCGCGCACCCGCAGTTCGTACTCGGCCGGCCCCAGCAACTTTCTTTTTAGCTCCTCGATCGTCCCACTGGTGAGAATGCGGCCGCGATAAACGATGGCGATCTTGTCCGCCAGCATTTCGGCTTCGACCAGGTTATGTGTGCAAATGATAATGGTGCGCTGTTCCGAGCGCAGAGTGGCAATCGCTTTCCGCACCAATTGCGCCGACTCCGGGTCCATGGCCGAAGTCGGTTCGTCCAAAAGCAAAACCGGCGGATCGTGGAGCAGGGTACGCGCCAGGGCCAGTTTCTGGCGCATCCCTTTCGAATACTGGCCGATGGGGCGCCTGGCAGACTCCGCCAAGCCGAAATACTCCATCCACGCCTGGCTACGCTTCCGACGGGTAGCTGTATCCAGCCGGTAGATCTTTCCAAAAAATTCCAGGTATTCCAGCCCACTCATGCGCAGGTACAGACCGTGCTGTTCCGTAAGCACGCCCACCGAGGCGCGGACCTTTTCAGGCGCCTCGACCACATCGTATCCGGCGATGCGCGCCCAGCCGCGCGTTGGGGCAAGCACCGATGTCAACATGCGGACAGTGGTGGTCTTCCCGGCGCCGTTCTGGCCCAACAATGCCAGCACCTCGCCGGGCTGCACGCTCAATGTGACACCATCCACGGCCCAGAAGTCGCCAAATTGCTTGCTCAGGTCTTCAGTTTTGATCATTGGGGATTGGTGTGAAGCACTCGATGATTCAGGAATAATAACACACCCGAGACGAGCGCCGCCACGGCAACAAAGGTCTGGTTGAAGTTTATACCGCCTATCTGGGAGGAATCGAAGCGCAGGAATTCCAGGAAGAAACGCCCGATCGAATACATAATCACGTAAATGAGCATGATATCGCCAGGTTTAAGCCATTTCTCAAAACGGCGTGACATCCAGAGCAGGAGCGCCATATTGAGCAGATTCCAGAGCGACTCATACAGGAAAAGCGGTTGGAAATACGCATAGTTACGGTAACCATCCACGCGGTGCGCCGGATCAATATAAATCTTCCAGGGCAGGTTGGTGGGCTTCCCATAGACTTCCTGGTTGAAAAAATTGCCCCAGCGTCCGATCGCCTGGGCCAGAGCCACGCCCGGAATAATCGCATCTGCCAGGTTAAGGAAAGAGATTTTACGGTTCCGGCAGTAAAGCCAAAGGGCCAGAGCACCGCCGATGATTGCACCGGGGATGCCCAGCCCACCATTACGGATGTTGATCAAATCCAACGGGTGGGTCAGATAAAATTGGGTGGTGATGCCCTGTGCAATCATGGAGGGCGGTGGTGAAAAGACATGCCAAATACGTGCCCCGACAACCCCAGCCAAGACAATCCAGAAAAGCGCGTCCCAAAGATAAGCTGGATCGATGCCGCGCCGCCTTGCTTCCGCCTGCGCCAAAAATGCCGCTGCCGCCACGCCCAGCATGATCAAGATGCCATAAAAATAAATGTGGAAAGATGTATTTAAAAAGGGCAGTGGAATATCAAAACCATTCGGCAAGGATTGCATGACCTACTCCTGTGGGCGGGACAACCGTCGGTGGGCATCCTGCCGGACACGCAATATCCGTTGCAGGGCGGTGAAATTCCCAAAAATGGCAATTATGGCCAAGGTAATCAACGCCAGGGGAGCATACAGGCCGCTAAAAATCAAACCCGGGATCAGAACCAGGTAACGCTCGACGCGTGTAAGCAGGCCGACATTTGCATCCAATTTCTGGGCATCCGCGCGGGCCTTGACGTAAGAGACCAGCACCGAGCCGGCCGCAGCCAAGTAAGCCAGCAGGATACCGGCTGCATTCGGATGTATCATATAATGGATCAAAAAACCCAGGAAGAGGAACAATTCTGAATAACGGTCGGTCACCGCATCCACGAAAGCCCCCCAGTCACTGGCCTCATTACGCAAACGCGCCAGCGCCCCATCCATAGCATCCACCGGGCCCATAACCAATAGCAGGAGGCCGGCCCAAGTCATCTGCCCAAAAGCAATCAACACGGCGCAAGCCACTGTCCCTGCCAGGCCGATTAAAGTAAGCGTATTTGGCCGTATGCCCAAGCGGTTTAGAAATACAACTATCGGATGGTAATACCAGCGGAACCAGACCCGCATGTGATCGGTAAATGTCTTCTTTTTTTGTTCGGCCGGCTGGGTCAACTGTATATCCTCTTAATAAAAAGTCTCATGGAACCGATGATACCACACGGGCGCTATTTCCCTTCGGGTAAGTCTTCCTTCTCTTCGTCCGGTTCGAGCAACACCTCCCGGTCGCGCCCGCCGCCGGTTGAGGGGCCAACCACGCCCATTTCTTCCAACTGGTCCAACAGGCGCGCGGCGCGTGGATACCCAATCCGTAACTTCCGCTGAAGCATAGAGGCGTTGGCGCGCTGATCTTTCTTCAAAATGGTGATGGCCTGCTCCACCAACACTTCATCGCTGCCATCCGCTTCCACTTCGGACAGCATGGTTTCCCAGGGCGCTTTGCCGTCTTTTTCCGGGACCATTTTCTGCCAATGGGCAATGACGCGCTCGATCTCCTGGTCGGTAATGATCACGCCCTGGGCACGAACGGGGTTGCCCACCTCCGGGTTCAGGAAAAGCAGGTCGCCTCGCCCAAGCAACGTTTCCGCCCCGGGCAAGTCCAGGATGACGCGTGAATCCACACCTGAAGCCACGGAAAAGGCCAGGCGGGCCGGGAAATTGGCTTTGATCAGGCCGGTGACTACATCAGTACTGGGCCGCTGCGTCGCCACCACCAGATGGATCCCGGTGGCGCGGGCCATCTGCGCCAGGCGCACCAGGTTGTGCTCGGTTTGGTCAGGCGCAGACATCATCAGGTCGGCTAATTCGTCAATCAGAACGACAATGCGCGGCAAGGCGGGTGTGTCCTTGCGGCGCTGCAGGTGGCGGTTGTAAGCATCAATATCACGCACTTTGGCGGCCTCCAGCAATTTGTAGCGATGTTCCATCTCGACCACCACCCAACGCAGCACACCAAGGATGCGCGTGACATCCGTCTCGACTTTACCGAAAAGATGCGGGAGACCATTAAAACGGATCAACTCAACCATTTTCGAGTTGATCATCACCATACGCAAATCTTCAGGAGCGTTATTCATCGCAAGACAAGTTGCTATGGAAGCGATACAAACCGATTTACCAGAACCGGTCGTTCCGGCAATCAATAAATGCGGCATGCGCGCCAAGTCAGCCACCAGCGGCCCCCCGGAGACATCCCGCCCCAATGCAATCGTCAGCGGCGAACCAATCTTGTAAAATACATCTGTCTCCAACAATGGCCGCAAACGCACCAGCGCAGAGCGTGCGTTGGGAACTTCGATCCCCACGTACGCGCGCCCTGGCACCGGGGCTTCGATACGCAGGCGTTCTGCCGATAGCGCCAGAGCCAGGTCCTTTTGCAAGCTGGCAATCTGTGCCACGCGGACTTTCATCTGCTGGGCGTCTTCTTCGGTGCCCTTGCGGATAAAACCGGGCTGGACAGCGAACTGTGTTACGGTTGGGCCAATGCGGAATCCAACCACCTTGGCCGGGATGCCAAATTCGGAAAGCGATTTTTCGATCAGGCCGGCAGTCTGGTTGATATTGCGTTCATCCGGCCGGACGGACTGTTCCCCCAGCAGCACATTTAACGGCGGCAGGCGGTCGCTGCGCGGCTGCGGAGCGACCGGGCGGCTATCCTGCCGTTCCGGCACTTTGAATGACTTGCGGAACTCCGGCGGGATTACCTGGGCAGATTTTTTGCCGGCAGAAGAAGCCGCTAGTTGGTCTGACGGAAGCGGAGAAATTACAGGATTTTCAGGCTGGTTATTTGCACCTGATCCAGCCGAAGCAGGCCCGGGATTTTTTCAACAGGTGCTCCGGCTTGTTGAATCAGCCAGGTTTCGAGAGATTGCCAGATCCCAAAAGTAGCGAAAACCGCCAAAGCCCACAGGATAAATATGATCAGCCCACCCCAAATGGTACCCACGTAACGGGAAATTAATATCGAGAGGCCCCAGCCAACCTGTCCACCCCACATATTTCCATCCGAAAGCTGGTTTCCGCTGAGCGCCGCTAACAACGCCAGGGTCAGAAAAGCTGCCAATTCCAAAGCAATCACCCGCCCCCAGCGGGTTTTAACCGGCCGGAGGCTGCGGCGGAAAGCCTGAACCCCGGCCGCCCCGGCTAAGAGTACCACCAGCAAACTTCCCCATCCGAACCAGACATTGAGCTTGTCCACCCAATATTCAAGAAGGGTGCCTTTGGAAAGCTTCAAAATCCCCAGGAGGGTCATGATGGCTAAAGCGCATAGGGAAACCCCCAGGATATCCCAAAGAAACCGTCCAAAATGGGTTTCAAGTCGCGCAACAGTATCCACCCAATTGCCGGAACGGGGCGGATCAGGGTGATCAGTGGGGGGAGGAACAGCAGATTTGCGTGGCTGGGTGATCGGCATACTAATCCAGCTTCATGCTCAAGCCAAGACGTTGGTGCGAGGCATCCACCTGCAGGACCCGCACCTGGATATTCTTACCGGGCGAAAGGATATCTTTTACGGTGCGATGGGGTGGCAGAGGAATTTCCGAGGCATGGATCAACCCTTCCAAACCTTCTTCGAGACGGGCAAACACGCCATAGGGGGCCAGCGCCGTCACAACCGCAGGGAAAACCGCATTGATCGGATAGACCCGCTCGGCTGTTTCCCAAGGGTTGGGCGTCAGGCGCTTCAGGCTGAGCGCAATCCGGCACCTCTCCGAATCAACTTCCATCACCAGCACTTCCACACGCTGGCCCACTTTACAGACCTGGTTGGGGTGTGTGACCCGTCCCCAGGAAAGTTCCGAAATGTGGATAAGGCCTTCCACACCACCCAGATCCACAAAAACGCCAAATTCGGTCACGTTGGTGACTTCACCGGTTAGATGTTGTCCGATCTGGATCGTATTAAAGAGTTCCGGGCGTTTGCCTGCCTCCACGCATGCGGCGCGCTCCGAAAATATCAGGCGGTTTTCTTCCTGCACACATTCGATAATCTTCAAGCGCAGCTTGCGACCAGCATAGGTGGCAAGGTAATCTTCGCGACAATTCTCATCGGTCTGGAACGGCAGATCCACCAGGTGGGAGCAGGGAACAAACCCACTCAAGCCCTCTCCTTCGACCAGCAACCCACCCCGGTTGTGGCCTTTCACTTTCATGAAAATAATCTCATCCTGGCGATAAAGCGCCGCGGCCCTTCCCCAATCCTGGGAAGGTTTTCCTGTCTGTGTTCCCACCTTTTTGACTTTTTGAGGCATCACAGTCGGGGCAGATGCCTGGCTTTCTTCTTCCGCCAGGACAGACTCCCACCAGCCATCATCCTGGCTCGGCAGATCTTGTTCAGAATGCTGAGTATGATCCATTGCGCTCATCCAATCTCCTTCCCATTAGCCTGTTCCTGTGTCTGGCGTTCCATTTCAAGTACAATCCGGGCCACTTCCTCTATGGCAACACGTTGCTTGCGGTACAAGTCCGCTTCTGACATAGCCAGGCGGGTGGCCACTTCACGCACCTTTCGACCTTCAACAAACTTCATTTCAAGAATATTGAAAAGAATCCATTCGCCAGTGAAACGCCGCTCCCCCTCCGGGCGGACATTATCCATGGCCTGGCGCAGAATAGAGCGCAAAGCATTGGCAGGGTTGTCGTTGTGTTCTTTAAAGGCCTGTTGGACAATCTGGAGATTGAGCAATGGATTTTGGGTGAGCTTCGGGCCACCCCAGTAATGCACCAAGGCATCCCGCACCCACTCCGCCATATCCGATTCGGGCGGGAGAGTCTCTTCCAACAGGCTGATCTTGCTATCATACCGCCCAACCGCGCGCAACCGTTGGAACATATCCACCTGCGGGCGTAAATTTTCCAGCGATTGAAAAATGCTTTGCTGCAAGCGGCGATCCTGCAGGGCCACCAAGGCGCGCTCGAGAAGTACCGCAAGCGATTGGCGCTGATCCTGCACAATGCTCTGACCAGGGAGGTGAACGACCCCGAGCAAACCTAGCAAAACCGGGGTTCCTTCCAAGGTCTCCGGCGGCTGGTGAAGCGGGAACAACCAGTAATCGCCCCAGGCATATTCTTCTCCATTCCCGTTCCCAGCACGATTAACAACCTGCAAGGCCTCCGAAAGATTGGATTCTTTCAGGAGCGGCGAACTGCCTGTCGCAACTACCAGGGATAGTTTCTCCCCATCCAGCGCGGCGATAAACGCGCCCGGCGATTGTAAATGGTCACGGACAGCCGCCAGAACTGCCTCCAAGAACTGGCGCAGATCGTTTTGTGTGATCAGGCGCTCTTCCATGTTTTGCAACAAAGCCAGATCAGCCCGGTCGCCGCCGAAGAAAATAAAGCGCTCCCAGAGAGGCGCGACCAGCGTTATGATATGCTCCAAGAGCAGCACCGTCGCCACCATCGCCGCCGGGACTGCGGCAGAATAGATCGTCCCAAAACGCTCACCACTGCGCCGGATAATCGTCATGACAGCCAGGGCTGACGATGCAACCACAGGGCCACGCATGATCCATTTGAGGAGGCGGCTTCTGACTACCCGGTCGGGCCAGGAGACTCCAAAAAAGGCGACTGCATAGGCCATAAGAATGATAAGTCCACCCACCAGGAAATGAGTGATTGTCGCGATGCCCCAGAACAGGAAGGGATAATTGGCAGCGATTCTAGAACCATACAAAAGATATGGGAAGCTGCCAAGCGCCGGCGCAACCGCCCCGGCCAGCAAATAGATCAGGCGGCGGCGGCCCGAACGCGTCAGTGTGCGCTGAAATGCGCGCCCAAAATTGATCCACGATACCGCCATAAGGATGACATAATATGCGGTGAAGATATCGGTCCAGAGCGTGCGTTGCAGGTAAGGCGCAGGCTGTCCATTGATCACCATCGGTCCAAGCAGATTGCCATAAGCCAGCAGGAGCAAAAAAATGCCGGAGAGGACATACATAAGCCGGACAGCCAAACGCCGGCGTCCTCGCGAAGGCCGCCCGGTGGTCACAAGAATGGCATCCGAAAGATGCAGATACGCCGGCGGAAGGAAAATGATCCCAAACCATTCCAGGCGAAGGAGCAGATCAATAACCTGAGGAGAATTTGAGGCGCTTCCCAGGGCTTCCGCGGTGAAAACAACCACCACGCACAATAGAATGGTTGCAAAAGAACGCGCCACCCGGTCCCGCAAATTAAATGACAGGGCATACAAGAATAAAGAAAAGGCCGTGATGGCAATCCCGGCTGTAAGGATTTGATTGACAGTAATGATCCCCGTAAGTACTTCCTGCGTCCAACCGCTAAGCATGGAAACCTTTCGTACCGCTACCGGAGCGAGCGTCCAAAAAATATTGCAATATCCTGCGTTTCGTAATACAGGTCATTATACCCGCAGAATTCATAGCCAAGCTTTCGGGCCAAGCAGACGGCCGGATTATTCTTGGATGGCATTTCCATTACCACCCGGCTATTCTTGCGGTCCATCGCCCAGGACTGCGCCGCAACAACAAGCGCCATCCCGACTCCCTGGCGCCGAAAACGCGCCGAGACAACAATATCTGTCAACCAGGCAGTGTGCGGCAAGATCACTTCGCTCATGCGGATATATCCAACCACCTGTTCTTGAATGACTGCAACCAGCATCCCACCCGGGCGGTTCCATGACTCCGGCAAGCTTGACAGCGCTCGCGGATAGGGTACCGACACCGAATGGGGCAGGCGTACTTCCCGAAAAATGGCCCCAATCTGGCCCTCTTCGCGTTGGATATCCATCTGCCAGACATAATCTGTCTGGCAAGCGTGGTCAATCGCCATCAAGATGGGTATATCGGTCGCAATGGCGCGGCGTATCTGCACATCCGGCATAAAGCCTCACTTTCCGATAATCCGCAGCGGGATGACACAGGCGGGCAGTGCGTTACCCTGGTTATCGGTAACCACCAACCTGAGTTGGTAATCTCCCGTCGCGATCTCGGAGGTATCCCAGTTCCCAAGATCGCCATCCTGGACAACGGTAGTTCTTGCCACGATGGTAGCCCAATTATCCGATCCTACCGGAGCAAACTCATATTTATAAAAGCCAAAGTCGGGGACGTTGGCTGTCCCCTGCAAGTCAACCGAGCCGCTGATCTGATCGCCCGGCTTTGGCGAAGTAATATCAATCTGTCCCGGGATGCAGCCGGTCGCCTGAGCAGTTGACGTGGTAGCAGGCTGTGCCGATCCCAAGGTTTCCCTGAATTCGAGTGGAAATGTACTCGTTGGCGTCAGGAGAGGATTTATAGTTGGGGTGGCAAGCTGCGACAGCGCCGGGATATTGGGAACCAGGAATATAACCAGGACGAATTCTGCCAATGCCAGGAAACCGATCAAGGCCAGGGCGGAAACCACCTCGCTCATGTGGCGATTGGCAATTTCCCGTTCCAATCCAAAAACCGCGCTGTGCCTCTCTGCACGCACGCGCCCCATCCGCCACAGAGCAATAATCAACCCCACGACCAACATGGAAAAGATGAAAGGCGCCAAACGGACAAAAAAGCCCAGTACTGCGATCATTCCACCCCGGTTAAAGTTCTGTCAGAACGCAACGGATGAGCGTTTCCAGCTTTGGGACGATCAGCCGACCTGAAGCCAGCACTTCTTCATGCGAGGTGAGGGTGTTTCCATCCAGGTTGGCCTTGTTGCTGATCCCGGAGAAACCCAGCACGCGTGTACCACCGTGCCGCGCCACAATCACCTCAGGGACAGTGGACATGCCAACCGCGTCCGCTCCAGCCAGGCGCAGGAAGCGCAGATCCGCCGGAGACTCAAACGACGGCCCGCTCAAGCCAACGTAAACGCCTTCGTGCAGGCTCAAATTGTTCTCCCGGGCGACCTTGCGGGCCAGTTCACACAGCGCCCGGTCATAAGCCTGGCTCATATCCGGGAAGCGCGGGCCAAATGCATCCAAGTTCGGACCTATCAATGGGTTCAGGCCAGCCATACCAGCCAGATTCAAATTATCCGTGATGAGCATCACATCGCCGGGCACAAAGTCTGGGTTAATCGCTCCGGCCGCGTTGGTCACGATCAGGATCTCAATCCCCAATCGCTGCATCACGCGTACCGGCAGCGTCACCTGGGACATATCATAACCTTCGTAATAATGAATACGCCCCTGCATTACCAGCAGCGACTGCCCATTCAATTCCCCCAACACCAAACGTCCGGCATGACCAACGACAGTGGCAACCGGCCAAGCGGGTAATTCGGAATAGGGAATGATGACAGGCTGTTGGAGCGTTTCTGCCAGCCCTCCCAAGCCGGTACCCAGTATCAAGCCAATGCGCGGCTGGATTTTTATTTTCGAACGAATAACCCCGGCAACACGGTCTATCGCTTCTAAAGTGATCGGCATACCCATCCTCTGAGCTCCCTTAAAAATACCATTCAATAAATAAATTATATCTTAACTGGCTTGGCCATACAAAAGCTTCGAGAAATTCGGGGCTAAATTTCCTTAGACAACACACTCCGGAATGCATCAACCGCTTCTTCCACATCCGCGTCCTCAATCCAATAATGCGTCACCAGACGATAATTCCGCTCCCCCGTGGCGCCGATCAGCACCGTGTGCTCTTTCAGTCTTTCGATAAAAGCATCGGAGGACAATTTGACATCCGGCGTCAGGGATAGAAAAACCATATTCGTGGCGGGCGTGCCCTGGGCCAACACCAAGCCCGGAACCTGCCGCAGGCCCTGCGCCAGTTTCTTCGCACGAGCATGGTCCTTCCCCAGCCGCCCGGTCATCTGCTCCAGCGCCACGATCCCAGCGGCTGCCAGGATGCCGGCCTGGCGCATCCCGCCTCCCAGCATCTTGCGCAAGCGGTGAGCCCTGGCGATATACGGCTTCGACCCGCACAGCACCGAGCCAACCGGCGCACACAAGCCCTTGCTCAGGCAAAACGTGACCGAATCAGCCGGCCCGGCAAGTTCTTTGACATCCACGCCCTGGGCCACGGCGGCATTGAAAATACGCGCCCCATCCAGGTGGACGAACAGTCCGCGCGCGTGGGCAAGCTCGGAGGCCTGGCGCATGTATTCCGGCGACTGGTAGACCCCACCACAGCCGTTATGCGTATTCTCAAAACAAACCAGGCGCGTGACCGGCTCGTGCTGGTCGTCCGGGCGGATGGCCGCGGCGATATCTTCCAGCGCAAGCGATCCGTCCGGTTGGTTGGGCAACTGGCAGGAATGCAGCCCACCCAGCGCGGAGATCCCGCCGGCCTCGTGCACGAAAACGTGATTTTTCTTCCCTACAATGACTTCATCGCCACGCTGGCAGTGCGCCAGGATGCCGGTCAGGTTGCCCATCGTTCCAGAAGCGACAAACAGCCCGGCCTCCTTCCCCATTCTTTCCGCCGCCATTTCCTGCATGCGGTTGATGGTAGGGTCTTCGCCATAAACATCGTCGCCCACTTCAGCTTCTGCCATGGCTGCGCGCATAGCGGGAGTGGGCAGGGTAATGGTATCGGAACGCAAGTCAATGTAGGTCATGGGAGGCTCCTGGGGTGAGAATGGGGAAAGAGAAATGGGTTACGAGAAACGAGGCTAGTTTCACATTTCTCGTTTCGCATAGTTCATTTCTGCTACCTCAGAAATTTCAACACCGCATCCAACTCCTCCGGCAAACGCGCTTCAAAAACATGGGCGACTTTTTCGCCAGGAAGGATGATCTTCAATTTGTACGCATGCAAAAAATGCCTGTCCAACTCCAGCGTGGATTTACGCTTGCCGTAGATCGTATCGCCTACCACCGGACAGCCCAAAAACGCCAGGTGCACGCGGATCTGGTGCGTACGCCCGGTCAATGGGTGGATTTCCAGCAAGGTATGCGCAGGGAAACTTTCCAGGGTACGGTATTCGCTGACCGCCTCCCGGCCTTTATCCAGCGGAACAACCGACATCAGTTTACGGTGGGTGCTGTTGCGCCCGATCGGGGCTTCCACGCGCCCGCTGGGTGTGGGCGGCTTGCCATCCACCAACGCCAGGTAGATCTTCTCGACGCTGCGCGTGCGGAACTGGTCTTGCAGCCAGCGGTGGGCCTGTTCGTTCTTGGCAACCACGATCAGGCCGGAGGTCTCCTTATCCAACCGGTGGACGATGCCAGGGCGTTCCTCACCGCCGATGCCCTTCAAATCCGGGATGTGCCCCAGGGCGGCATGCACCAGTGTGCCGCTATCATGCCCGGGCGAGGGATGCACCACCATTCCGGCGGGTTTATTAACCACCAGCAGATCGGCGTTCTCGAAGACGATATCGAGATGGATATCCTCAGCCACCAGCCCGCTCGGCACCGGCGGAGGGATGCGGATCTCGATCCGTTCGCCCGACTCCAGGTCCCAGCCCGTTTTCGTGACCGGTTCGCCATTCACCGTAACAAAACCATCCCGGATCAGGCCTTGCAAGCGCGAGCGGGAGAATTCCGGCAGGCAAGCCGTCAGGAAAACGTCCAAGCGCTCGTTTTCTGCTTTCTCGAACAGGAATGCCTCGAGCCGGTCACCCACCTTGATCCTCGTTTTTATCCGGCGCAGGCGCAGCAGAAGCCTGCGCAGCGGAGCGCCGTTTATCGGCCATTTCCGTAATCCAGACGCCCAAGACCAGCACCACTACTCCCACCGATATACATGCATCGGAAATATTGAAGATGGCGAAATTGCCAACGGAAATGAAATCGGTGACATGCCCGAACTGCAGCCGGTCTGTCAGGTTGCCGATCGCGCCGCTGAACTGCAGCAGCAGCGCCAAACGCAGCCACCAATCCTTGCGGGCGACGCGTGGAAAGTAGTAAAGGATGGCCGCGATCACGAGGATCGCCAGGGTCGTGAATACCAGGTTGCCGTTCTGGAAGATCCCGAAGGCTGCCCCGGAGTTATCCAAACGATAAAGACGGGCATACGGCATCAGCCAAGCCAGCGGAGCGGGCAGCCAGTAGCCACCCAGCGGGATATTCGTCCGTACCCACATTTTCGCCAATTGGTCGGTGGTCACAATAATTGCTGCAACTACGAGCAGGAGCATGTAATCGCTCCAATAGTTCTTGATAAAACGGCCGATGGAGTCCGGGAGCGAGCGCCTGGGCTGCATGGCAGATTGGGGAGCATTCATTTACTTTCATCCTCCGTGATATAGACGCGCGGCACGCGCGTATTGATGTTCGTTAAGATTTCGTACGGGATCGTACCGGCCCAATCGGCCAAGTCCTGGGCCGTGATGGCCGCCTCACCGGCCTCCCCGATCAGGGTAACTTCATCGCCATTAAAAGCCGAATCGGATTCGATATTGACCATCATCTGGTCCATACAGACCCGCCCCACCTGCGGGTAGGCTTTGCCCCGGATGATGACCTGGGCCTGGTTGGACAGGCTGCGGAAATACCCATCCCCATAGCCCACCGGCAGCGTGACGATGCGCACCGGGTGGTCGGACTGCCAGGTGGAACCGTAACTGACCGGGTGACCGGGCCTGACCACCTTGAAATAAACCACGCGCGATTTCCAGGCCAGCGCGGGCTGCACCACCACCGTGCGTTTCACCTTGCGGGCAGGATAGACGCCATAAAGCAGGATGCCCGGCCGGACCATGTCGAAGTGGCTCTTTTTTAGTTGCAGGATAGCAGCCGAGTTAGCCATGTGGCGCATGGGCATGGGCAGGCTATTCTTCTCGTAGAAGCGGAGCACTTCGTTAAAGCGTTCCAGTTGGAGACTGGCATGGGAAAGATTGTGGACATCCGCATTGGCAAAGTGCGAAAAAATTCCTTCCACTACAACATTTTTACAACTCAGCGCGGCTTCCTGTAGGGTATTGGCGCTGTAATAATGCACACCAATGCGTTCCATGCCGGTGTCTATCTTCAGGTGGACTTTCGCCTGGACGCCCATCTGCCCGGCCACCTGATCAATCTGTTCCAGGCGCTCCACCGAGGAGGCCGTCAGGGTCAGGTCATGCCGCAGGTACTCCGGTACCTGGTCGCCCCAGATGCCACCCAGCACAAGTATCGGCGCGGTTACGCCCAGTTCGCGCAGGAAGATACCCTCTTCCAACACCGCCACGCCCACGTAATCCGACTGCGGCGCCAGCAGCCTGGCTACCTCGGCCAAGCCGTGCCCATAGGCATTCGCCTTGACGATGATCATTACTTTGGCCGGCGCGACGTAGGCGCGGATGGCCTGCAGGTTCCGGCTCAGCCTGGTCAGGTTGATCTCGGCCCAAGTGGCGCGTATACTCTCGCCGGCGGCAATAACAGGCTTATGGATGGACGACATGGGGATGATTGTAACGCTTCTTGGGCTAATTGGGAAATCTTCCTGTGATGAGTTACGAGAAAATAGTTACGAGCAACCGGCATCTGTATTTTGCCCCATCCTTTTACGATTTAAGATATAATTTCGCCGCTGTTCGGAGAGGTGCCAGAGCGGTTGAATGGGACGGTCTCGAAAACCGTTGTGGCCTTCGGGCCACCGTGGGTTCGAATCCCACCCTCTCCGCCTTTTTATTTAACTTGACAATGTCATAATAAAAGTTTTTCACCACAAAGGGCACCAAGTACCACGAAGGAACAACTGTTCGCGGCTGCATTTGCTCACCTTCCTGCCCCATATTCCCCTCGATTTCGATACACAAGGCCTGGAAACCGCGTTTGGTGGAACGGCTTTCGACCCTGCCAAGCCGGCGGTTTTTGTCTGGGAAGGCGTCACCCAATATCTCGTTGTGTTCGCAGGCGAGCGGATTGTCCATGCGAGGGATGTTTGAGTTGCAGCGGTCTTGTGCGGTAATGGGAGCGCCGGGTTAAAAAATAAACCCTGAAGGTTTTGAAGCCCTTCAGGGTTTTTATATTGACAATCCCCGGCAAATCCAAGCCCGGCTTTCTACTTCGTCGCATCTTCCTTCTCCGGCAAGGGCACCGGATTCTCTTCCGGCTTAAGAACCTTCCTTTCCTCTTTCACCCGCATCTTTTCGGCTTTCTTCTTTTTCTTATCCAACTCTTTCTGGCGCTTTTCGTATTGATAGTTTGTTTTTGGCAAGGGAACATCCTTCTGAAATGGTTTCCAATAAAATAAGGTCATATTTCTCAACCTTATTCCGGTATTATAGCACCGTAACGGGTCATACTTTTCCGGGTTCCATGGAAATCACCGGGAAATAGGGGAAGATTTTGGGATATTCCCTTCTGTGGTAAGATAGCCCTGGCGAAAACCATGAAACTCAAGCTTGCCCTCGCACAGATCAACACCAAACTCGGCGATCTCCAGACCAACCTGGAAAAGCACTTACGCCTGGCCGGACAGGCACGCCAGGAGGATATGGACCTGATCCTCTTCCCGGAGCTCTCCCTGACCGGCTACGTGCTTCAGGACCTGGTCCCGTCCGTCTCCTGCCGGCCCAATTCGGATGATCCGATCTTCCGGCCGCTCCTGAAAGCCAGCCGGGACATCGACATGATGGTCGGCTTTGTAGATGAGGATACCCGCCATCGCTTCTATATCGCCTCGGCTTATCTCTCGCAGGGTCAGGTCATCCACGTCCACCACAAAGTCTACCTGCCCACCTATGGCTTGTTCGACGAAGGCCGTTTCTTCGCCCCAGGTGAGAGCGTACGCGCCTTCGACACGCGCTTCGGGCGCTTTGGCATGCTCATCTGCGAAGATTTCTGGCACGCCTCCCCACCTTACCTGCTCTGGTTGGATGGGGCGGATGTGCTGCTGTTCGCATCCGCTTCGCCGGGACGCGGCTTGAACGGCGAACCGAAACTGGAATCATCCGACTGGGTCGAACATACCAATCGCGCCTACGCGGGTCTGTTCACCGCCTTCGTCGCCCATGCCAACCGGGCCGGCTTCGAGGACGGGTTGAATTTCTGGGGCGGCTCAACCGTCTTCGACCCGAACGGCAAGCTGGTAGTCCAGGGGCCTTATTTCGAAGAAGCCCTGACCTGCGCCGAAACAGACCTAAACCAGTTGCACCGCACGCGCGCGCGCCTGCCTTTGCTGCGGGACGAGCGCCCGGAACTGGTGAAGCGCGAACTGGAAAGGATCTTGCATGGAATATAGCCTTTCCATTGATACCGGCCTCGTCCGCAAGATCCTGACCGGATTCATCCATTCGGAGATCACGCGCGCCGGGTACCAACACGCCTGCATCAATCTTTCCGGTGGGATCGACTCGGCGGTTTCATTTGCCCTGGCAGTGGAAGCACTTGGCCCCCAGAACGTTCTGGCAGTCCGCCTGCCATACCGGACATCCTCGGCCGATTCGCTCGAACACGCCCAGCTATTGATCGACCAGTTCGGTTCCGCCGCTGTAACCATTCCTATCACCGAGATGGTGGAGGCGCTGATCGGGCGTGAAGCAGATATGTCGGATATGCGCAAGGGCAATATCATGGCACGCTCCCGCATGATCGTAGCCTACGACCAATCTGAGGCCTTCAAGGGCCTGGTGGTCGGCACCGGCAACAAGACCGAGATCCTGCTGGGTTACACAACCCTGTACGGCGATTCGGCCTGCACGCTTAACCCCATCGGCGACCTGTACAAGACCCAGGTGCGCAGCCTGGCCCGGGCATTGCAGATCCCTGAAGTCATCCTGGCCAAGCCGCCTTCCGCCGACCTGTGGAGCGGTCAGACCGACGAAGGTGAACTCGGCTTCACGTACGAAGCCGTGGACAAACTGCTTTATTTACTGGTGGACCAGCGCTACCGCCCAGGGGAATGTGTCGAGGCCGGCTTCGAAGAAAAATTCGTTCGTAACGTGGTGGAACGGTTGCGCCGGAACCAGTTCAAGCGCGTCCTGCCGCCGATTGCCAAGCTTTCCAGTCGCACAGTCGGTTATGATTTCCTCTATTTGAGGGATTGGGGTACTTGAGATACGGGAACGAAAAATAAAGAAACGGGTAATGAAAAATGGGAAATGAGCAAAAAGCTTGTAACTCGTAACGAGCCACCCGGATCTTGTACCTTCCTCGATGAAAATTCACATTCCTCCTGCGCTTAAGAACCGGCGCTATTTCTATTTATGGGCCGGCCTGTTGATCTCCTTCGCCGGTTCGCAAATGCAAGTGACGGCGCTCTTATGGCATATCCGCACGCTGACCGGCAACCCCGATCCGCTTGCCCTGGGCGGGATCGGCTTGGCGCGCATCCTACCAATTATCATATTTTCCGTGATCAGCGGTCCGGTGGCGGATTCGTTCAACCGCCGCCGCATCCTCTTCATCACCCAGAGCCTGATGGCTCTGGGTGCGCTAGTATTGGCAGTGCTCACCTTTACCGGGCGGATCAGTCTCTGGCAAATTTACGCCCTGACCGCCCTGCAGGCCTCGGCAGTGGCATTTGATGGACCGGCCCGCCAAGCTATGATCCCCAATCTGGTTCAGGCCCGAGACCTGCCGAACGCCTTCAGCATGCAGTCCATTGCCGCCAATACCGGCTCGGTGATTGGCCCGATGCTGGCGGGGGGCGTCATTGCCTCGCTCGGGCAGGCTTATACCTACCTGTTCAATGCCGTTTCGTTCATAGCCGTAATCGTTGCCCTGCTCCTGATCGGCCAGGTGAGCCAGGATACCGGAAACTCCACCGGGGTCAATCTGGCAGCCGCCAGGGATGGTTTCCGCTTCATTCTTTCCCGCCCGACCATCCTCTCTACCATGCTACTCGACTTCGTGGCCACCTTTTTTGCATCGGCGAATACCATGATGCCGATCGTGGCACGCGACATCCTGAAAGTCGGCGAAGTGGGCTATGGGTTCCTCTCGGCTGCCCAGCCGGTCGGATCGGTCCTGGCAGCGCTGATCATCTCCCAGATCCGTTCGCTGCGCCGCCAGGGTCCCGTTTTCCTGTGGGCGGAGTTGGTCTTCGGGTCAGCCACGGTGGCCTTCGGGATAACGCATGTTTATTTCCTGGCGCTCCTGGCGCTGGTACTGATGGGCGCGGCAGATGCGGTCAGCACCATCATCCGCAACACCATCCGCCAGCTCCAAACCCCCGATTCCATGCGCGGGCGCATGACCGCGGTCAACCAGATCTTCTTCCAGGGCGGGCCGCAGTTGGGCGAAGTAGAAGCCGGGGTGGTGGCGCAAGCCTTCGGCGTGCCCTTTGCCATCATCAGCGGGGGCATCGGCTGCATCGTCGGGTTGGGCTTGATTGTCCTGAAATGGCCGCACTTGCGCACATATAACAGCGAAGAGTCCACGCCTGCCCAATAAGTTTCTCATCATCTTACATTTCACGTTTACCTTTCTAGCCTCTCTCACCTTCCAGCAGCCTTCCCCTCCCCTACGCTTGCCATACAATTTCGCAAATCCGCAATAAAACAATGTCAAGGATTAATAGAAATGTCCCCTGCATCGGTCAAATAAGGATGTCCCCCCGGGGGGACATCCTTATTTGACGGAAAAATCTCTGCGCCAGGGATGGTCGGGAGCAGGGTGAAAAGGTTTGCGCGGGTGCGCCACTTGCTTGGCAGTCACCACTTCGGATTGATGTTCCTGTTTTTGGAAGATAGTGTAAGCGAGTGCATCGCCTTTGTAGAGAATGGCGACCTGGCCCTGTGCGTCCTGACAGATCGTTACCTGGGCTTTATACAGGCTATAGGCAGGGCGATCAGTCTGGATCTGGTAGACGACATTCTTGAACTGGAGCGTCAGGTTCTTGGAAACGAGCCGGTTTTCCTGCCAAACGAGGATCTGGTCAAGATTTTGGTGAGCCAGGAGCGGGCGATGTGCATCCAGGGTGCTGCGGGGTGGAACTGCAAAACGGGCGTTGAAATCCGCCATGAACTCAGGCAGATAGGCATTGCCCTGTTGCATGTTGTTGATCCCACGCAAGCGCATCTCCTTGACCAGCCGGTCCTGTAGCGTTTTATTGGCTCGTTCCACACGCCCTTTTGCCTGAGGCGTATTGGCGCACAGGATCGGGATCTCCAAGCTTTGCATGGCTCTCCCAAACTGGGTCAAGTTGTCTCCAGAGCTCGTATTGGGGATATTGACCCGAAATATGCCATGCCTGTCCGTGTACAGCCCGGCAGGCCTGCCATGGGCTGCCAGGTACTGGCGCAGCAGGCCGCAGTAACCAAAGAAACTCTCTTCTGGCACAAATGACAATGCTCCCAACTGCCCTGTGGCATCATCGATCATCACCAGCAGCGTACAGCGTTCCCCGCGTCCTTCAAACCAGTCATGATCCGTCCCGTCCATTTGCTCCAGTTCTCCCTGACTGGCCCGCCGTTCCCGCATCTGATGCACTTCCACCTTGCGGGCTTTCTTCGCTTTCCACAACCCCTCCTCGATCATGATCTTGCGGACACTCCCCAGACCCAACTTCAAACCCTCCCCCTCTACCATTTTCTCATGCGCCAATGTCGGCCCAAAGCCAGCATAGCGCCCATGCAGCAGATCAATGGCTGCCTGCACAGTCTCCCGATCCAATTGATGATGGCTTGGCTTTCCGCGCTGTTTGGATACCAACCCGGCCGCACCCTCTCGCCGGTAGGCTCGCAACAACCGCCTTACTTGCCGGATACTCATCCCCAGGATCTCTGCAGCTGCCCTTTGCGTCATCCGTTTCTCTTCCAATTGTCCCATTACTTCCAAACGATTCATTTCCGCTTTGCTCATGGTTACCAGTTCCATTTCTTTGTCCCTTTCAGAGGGGACATTCTAACTCGTGCGCAAAGGGGACATTACTATTAAACGCTAACATCCGCAATAAAACAATTGACTTTCATGCCGATTCGCACTATACTGGCAGCAGAGTAATTGCCCATGCGAGTTTTTAACATCCATACTCATTTGGTTTCCTGAAAGGCACGCCGTTATTTCGCGTGCCTTTCTCTATCTTCTATAGGAGATATAAAAAATGGACTCTGGAATGATCGGCAAGATCGAGAAAGCCAAGCAGTACGCCCAGGAACGTGAGCGCTTCCACTTCGAAGCCCTGACAGTTTCGATCGACGGCGCCAATAACCCCCACCGTATCACCCTGGCGGATGGGAAATGGAACTGCGACTGTGACTTCTTCACCGGCCACGGCCTGTGCACCCATACGATGGCTCTCGAAGAACTCCTCAAAGGCATGCTCCCCATAGCCGAAAAAGCCTGAACGAAACCAACTCATTTACCCATGGACCTCCGAGGCCGGTCGCCTCGGAGGTCTCATTTTCGAGTACAATGCCTGTTTATGAAAACAATTTCCCGGCGTGACTTCCTTAAACTGGGCGGACTGGCCCTGGCCAGCCTGGCCTTCACCACCTTCCTGCCCGAATATACCGGTTTCGAAGATTCTGACCTAGTGCGCGTGGCCAAAGACCCGGTCAGCGTGTATCAAGAGCCTTCCGATACGAGCCAGATCATGCACACATGGGCACGCGACAGCTTGATCAACGTTTACGATTCGGTCACCACCCCCACCCCCGGCAACAATCCGCTCTGGTACCGCGTCTTCGGCGGATACATGAACGCGGCGCGCGTGCAACAGGTGCACATCCACTACAACACACCCCTATCCAGCCTGCCGACCCCCAAAGTATTGTCAGAGCTGACCGTTCCATATACCGACGCATATCGCTACAACCAATGGGATGGCTGGTTCATCGTATATCGCCTGTATTACAGCACCATCCAATGGATAACCGGCATTGATACCGGGCCGGACGGCCAGCCCTGGTACGTTATCCAGGATGAGGCCGATAAAAACATGCACTACTACGTTCCTGCAACCCAATTACGCCCCATCTCCCCGTCCGAGATCACTCCGCTCTCCGCGGATGTGCCACTGGGCCAAAAAAGCATTGACGTCAACCTGACCACGCAAACCCTGACCTGTCTGGAAGCCGGACAGGCCGTCTTGACAACCAAGGTATCGAGCGGTGTGACCGGTTTGTTCGATACTCCAACCGGACATTTCAACATTATGGTCAAACTCCCCTCCCGGAACATGAGCGCCCACAGCCTCTTTGCGGATGATGTCATTCCCCTTGTGGGTGTCCCGTGGACCAGTTTCTTTACTGCACAAGGCCATGCCCTGCATGGCACGTACTGGCACAATAATTTCGGTTTCACCATGAGCCACGGTTGCGTGAATATGCGCAACGAAGACGCCTTGTGGCTGTACCGCTGGTCAACCCCCACGGCCGCTTTCGACAACATCAATATGCAGACCCTGGATGTCAAAGGCTACGGCACCCCCGTGGATGTCCATTACTAAGCTAGACTTTATCCATTTGCACATTAACAAAATGCAAGGTAAGCTGTGTCTTTACTCGGCCAAGAGAAAGGACCAAACCTACCTTGCGAAGCGAATATACCACGATCCTGACGGCCTTTGCCGGACTTTTTTCCAAACGTGTTTGGCAGCATGTACAAATCCTGTTGATGGGAGCCATCTTGGCTCCTGGACAGCGAACGGTGACCGCCATTCTGCGCATTATGGGATTGAGCAGCGAAAAGCACTTTCAGAATTTTCATCGGGTGCTCAATCGTGCGATCTGGTCCAGCCGTGAAGCCAGTCGCGTGCTTCTGGATTTGTTGGTGGCTGCCTTTGCCGTATTTGGGCCGGTGGTGATGGGTTTGGATGATACCATTGAGCGCCGCCGGGGAGCCAAGATCAATGCCAAGGGCATCTACCGGGATCCGGTTCGATCCAGCCACAGTCATTTCGTCAAAGCCAGTGGCTTGCGCTGGTTGAGCTTGATGCTGCTGACACCCATCCCATGGGCGAAGCGGATTTGGGCGCTGCCTTTCCTGACAGTTCTTGCGCCTTCCGAGCGCTACTACGAAAAGCGTAAACGGGCTCACAAGAAGCTGACTGACTGGGGCAGGCAAGTGCTTTTCCAGGCGAGACGCTGGTTGCCGGGTCGAAAACTGGTAGTTGTGATGGATGCGAGCTTTGCGGCCATTGATTTCTTGTGGCAAGTGGCGAAACTTGCTCATCCAATCACCCTGATCGCTCGTTTTCGGCTGGATGCGGCTCTGTATGAGCCTGCTCCCGAGCGCAAGCCAGGACAAAATGGACGACCTCGCAAGAAGGGCAAACGCTTGCCTACGCTTGAACAGACCTTGGAAGATACTCGGACCAGTTGGAAGAAAGTCATCATTCCAAACTGGTATGGTGAAGGAAGACGAGAAGTCGAAATTGCTTCCAGTACAGCGGTCTGGTTTCACAGTGGTATGCCACCTTTGCCAATTCGCTGGGTGCTGATCCGTGATCCACTGGGCAAGTTCAAATCGCAAGCCTTGCTGTGCACCGACCTGAACGAAGAACCGGAGCAAATCTTGAAATGGTTCGTTATGCGTTGGCAGTTGGAAGTCACCTTTCACGAAGTCAGGGATCATCTTGGCGTAGAGACCCAACGCCAGTGGTCGGATTGGGCTATTGCTCGCACTACACCAGCCTTGTTGGGCCTGTTCTCGCTGGTGACTTTGCTGGCCAATTCGCATGCCCAGAACGATAATATCCCGGTTAGGCAGGCTGCCTGGTACTGCAAGCCCTTGCCAACTTTTTCGGACGCATTGGCGCTCGTGAGACAGGAAGTGTGGCACCATCGCTATTTTCAGCTATCGCATAAACGGTATGATGTTCGAAAAATCCGGCCGGAAGTGCTCAATTACCTCAATAGTGCCGCTTTTTACACGCCTTGAACCATCAAGATTGGATAAAGTCTAGCTAAGAACCTATCAGAAAATTCAGGAGAAATTCGCAATTTGAGTATGTGCGGCGAAGCCTCACATACTCAAATTGCGATACTTCTATAATTTTCGGATAGATGCTAAATCCCAGAGTTGATATATCAATATGCGTTTCTATTTCGACTTCAAAATCTTTAGGAACCGATAAGCTTCTTCCAAACTTCCACCATACCCCTTAATCCAATCGGGAAGGCGCTTAAGATCAATGTCAAGCCTGTATTCAGTCGATTGCTGCGGAGTCACATTCTTTAAAGCATGCTCCCTGTCAAAGACCCAACAATGAGCCTCGTTCGGGGAAATACCGAAGCATAAAAGATAGTCATAGCCTTCTTCTTGGATTTGTTGGAATATATACAGTCCATTACTCGCCAGGGTGGAAAACCTAATCGCGATAGCATGCCCATTAATAACAATGTTCCCATCCAGGGTTTTGGAACGACCGGTTGATATTCCTTTTCTCTCGATCCAGGAAAGCAGCAATTGCCGTCCAATTTCCCCTTTTTGGTCATCCGGAAAGTGTAAAATCCATCCAAAGGGGCTGTCGTCCCACGATTCACTATATTCAATCTCCCTTTGTAATCGCACTGCGCAGGCAACCAGCAGTATAAAATCCTGGCTAAGAGGTTGATGAACAATCCGGGGGTCAATTCTTTTTTCATCGATATCATTGGTTTTTTCAAATGGAGCCGGGTTAAATCCGATCCATTCCAGATCATCAATGCCTGAAAACCGTTGCGCCATTACCGCAAGCGCCGCAGGGTTATTGTCAATGAGGATAAACTTTCTGCCGAGTTCCAAACAACTCTCGCCGACCGTGCCACTCCCCGCAAAAAAATCAAGAACTACCATTCCTTCTAATGAAGAGGCTTTAATCATTCTATCCAGTAATTTCCTGGGTTTCTGGGTCGGATAACCGAGCCGCTCCCTGCCATTGGTTGGAACGATCGTCTGCCACCAGGTATCCGTCGGTTTTTTCCCAACATATGAAAACCACCAGGTATCGGTGGGGAGTTTGCCTCGCTGCGCTTTTTCAGGCCCGACCAGGCCCGGCGCAATATATTGTTCACGGTCAATTGCGGTGGAATTAAAAATATAGCCAGCCGGGTTTTTTACATAATAAAGAATATTATCGTGCTTGGCTGGCCACTTTGATTTTGCGCGTCCGCCATAGTCATAGGCCCAGATGATTTCATTCAGAAAACATGCCCGCCCAAAGATTTCATCCAAAAGGATCTTGCAATAATGCACTTCCCGGTAATCGATATGAAAATATAGACTCCCATCCCCTTTCAAAATACGATACGCTTCCTGCAGCCGAGGACGTAAAAAGCCATCGATATAGTTGTCAAATAAATCGGCATAAGCTTTGGTACCTAATTCGGTCGTTTCATAGCTTTTCCCCTGAAAACCCTTGCGATCCCCGTTCTCCGACTGGACCGTTTTAAGGGTGGTCCTTTTCTGCGTTTTCCCGGTATTAAAAGGGGGGTCAATGTAAATTAAATCCACCAACTCGTCCGGCATGGCTTTCAAGATGGGAAGGTTATCACCGAAGTAGATCTGATTCATATCAAGGGTTCACAGGGTGGTGGCTCGCTGCATTCCGAAAATGTAAGACCAATGGGTATGCAGGATACGCCACGTCCCACCCTGCCGCCGGAAAACTTCCGTGCAATTCCATGGGATCCGGCGCGCCACGGATCCGTCCGGATTTAGCCAGGTGGATAGGAAGCGGTAGAACAGCACTGCCAGATCTCCGCACACATTCACGCGCGGGCCAACAAAATCCATCACGTCGTAAAATATCTCGCCCTGTCGCCGAGCGTACTCGGCTTTAAGCGCTTCCAACCCATCCAGGCGCTGCGGGGTGCCGGTATCGAAGTAGCTTACATCCGGGTCGCTGATCTCCAGGAAACCGCCGGTATCGCCCGTACGCCAGCGCTGCATGGCGCGCGTTTCCAGCGCCATGAGCTCCCCCAGGACACCTTCGTAAGACTGCGTCTGGGACAGCACGGGCAGGGTCATATCCACGCTCTCAGGCAGGCGCTGGTTGACGAACGACCAGTGGGCGTGCACGATCTGCCAACGCCCCTCTCGACGGAAGTAGACCTCGGTTGTATTCCAGGGGGTCTGAACAGTCGAGCCATCCAGCTCAATGGAAGTGGAGCGGTAGTTGTACGTGAGTAGCGCGGCGTCACCGACCATCCGCACGCGGGGTGCGAGGAATTCGGAGCCCTGGTAACGCACCTTGCCTTCGATCGGCTTCAGGTAAGCTCGGTAGGCCTCCAGGCCAACGATCGGGGAGGTCAGGCCCGGATCTACATAGGAAACATCCCCGGCGCTGATCTCCGTCCAGCCCCAGGGGTCGCCGTTGCGCCAGCGTTCCATGGCGCTCTTTTCGAGGGAAATGATGTGATTGTCCATGCTGCCTCCTCCGGCCATTTCGGATTCACAAGCCCCTTTGCGCCGGCCAGCGGTTCACTTTTCCGGTGTATCTTCTTCCACCAGTGTCATTACTTTGAAGGCCTCGGCGGCTTTCAGGCCTTTTTCTTTGCCAGTCTCGGCCGCCCATTCCTTCATCCGTTCGGACGGGTCCCAATCGCCCAACTGGCTAGCATGTTTCTTGAGGGCGGCGATCTTCAGGTCCAGAGTTGCGCGGGTATCCACCCAGACGTCCGGCTTCTTGGCGCCGCTTATGTAGAGTTTCCTAACATTGTGCGGTTCGTAACCTTCGTCCAGCAGGTCAGTAAAGATCAGGCGCGTCCCGGCAGACGGGAAGGTTGCGTACACGGCTGCCTCGGCGGCTGCCCGATGGTCAGGGTGGTTGACGTAACCGGAGCCGTGGAAAAGGCGTGTGGGATCACCAGTGACAACCACGTCCGGCTTGTACTGGCGAATCAGGCGCGTCAGGTCCTTCCGCAGGCCCAGGGTCGCTTCCAGTTCGCCATCCGGGTAGTGCAGGAAAGCTGTCTCGTGTATGCCCAGGATGAGATTGGCAGCAATCTGTTCATCCTCGCGCAGGCGCGCCAGGATGGGTTTGTAATCGGCTGATTTGGAGGGATCGTTCGATCCGGCGTCGCCACTGGTCACGATGACCGAGATAACCTGGCAGCCGTCTTGAGCCCATTTGGCCAGCGTCCCCGCGATCGTAAACTCCTGATCATCGGGATGGGCCTGGATGCTCATGGCAATGGTGGGGATATATTCTTTTTTGCTCATAGGAATGATTGTACCTTAAACCTTAAATGCCTGGCAGGTATAACAAGTCTAATAAGTCCGACAGGTGGGCATGTCACGCATTTGTTTTTCATGCCAACCTGTGAACTTGTAAGACTTGTAGGACTTCTAAGACCTGTAGGGTTTATAAAACTTGCAATCGTTCCGTATCCGAAGCTCTGGATATTCCGGGACGCAACGCAAGTTATTTGATCACGCCGCCATACGTGGTGGGATTCTTCTTCTCGTTCTTTAATTTCCGTTTTTCCTTGGGATTAAGCCTAGCCTTTTTGCGTTCTTCCTTTTTACCTTTATCTTTAGCGCCTCTATCGCCCATAACCATTTCTCCTTGTGGTAAGTGGTTTGCGCCGCGCGTTGCGGCAATTTGTATAATTAACATCTACATTATATACCTTATCCGCCTCGGTAGCGGGAGAATCCGGGTTCACTAGGATTTGCCAAGATAGAAGAGAAGGTATGGGGTCTCAAACAACTCGGAGGTACGGCGGGCCCAATTTTAACAAAATGCAGACATTTTTTTAGTATTTTTTTGATATTGCCGGGCTATATTAAGAACGTAACAACAAATCCATCCATTCTCAAAAGGAGGTTCATTATGTCCAATTTAACCCGTTGGGAGCCAGTGCATGAAATGATGACTCTGCGTGAGGCGATGGATCGTCTGTTCGACGATGCCTTTACCCGCCCCATCAGCATGAGGGAAGGCTCCGTCGTTCCTGCCATTGATCTTTTCCAGACCGATGATGAGGTGGTCGTCAAGGCTGCCCTGCCCGGCCTCAAAGCGGAGGATGTGCATATCTCCGTCACGGCGGATGTGCTGACCCTATCCGGCGAATTCAAGCAGGAAGCCGAAAAGAAAGAGGCCACCTACCACATCCGCGAGCATCGCTACGGTTCGTTCGAGCGCTCGGTCATGTTACCAACCGACGTACAGACCGACAAGGCCAAAGCGGATTTCGAGAACGGCATTCTGACCATCACGCTGCCAAAGGCGGAAACGGTCAAGCCGAAGACCATCAACATCAAAGCCAAATAATGCTACAAACCATCCTGCAGGTTTAGCCTACCAACAGGTCGGCATACAAGAACCTGCGGGATGGTCATCCATCAGCCCTACCCGGAACCCGGTCCCCCATGCGGGGGCTGGGTTTTTTAATAATGCTCGTAGTGGCACGCGAAGTCGCTCTTTGACGGAGTAGGCTCTGTTCGTAATAACACCTTTTTATCGGAAGGGGGTGTAAAATCGGATGTTGGACATTTTCATCCTTCGGGGTGAATTCCTTTCATGGATATTTTGTCATCAAAAAAATTATGAGGAGAATCTATGACCATCGTCCTGGACGGCTCTTCCCTGAGCATTGAAAGCCTGGTTGCGATCGCCCGTTATGGAGAAAAAGTGGAGCTGGCGCCGGCCGCCCTGGAACGCATCCGAGTTTGCCGGACCATGCTGGAGGAGAAACTGGCCGCGCACGAGACCATGTACGGAGTGAATACCGGCATCGGCGAGTTCTCTGAGAAGCTCTTAAGCGATGCGCAGGTGCTGGAATTTCAGAAGTACCTGATCTACAACCACGCCGCCGGAATCGGCGAACCCGCCCCCGTGGAACACGTGCGGGCGGCCCTGGCGGGGCGCATCAATGTGCACGCGCATGGCAATTCGGGCTGCCGTCCCGAGATCACGCTAACCATGCTAGAGATGCTAAACAAAGGTGTCACGCCAGTGGTCTGCCAAAAAGGCTCGGTGGGCGCTTCGGGCGACCTGGCTCCGATGGCACAGATGGCCCTGCTGCTGCTGGGAGAGGGCGAGGCCTTTTATGCCCCTGCCGGAAGCAGCGCGACCGCCGAACGACTGCCGGGAGCCGAAGCAATGCGGCGGGCGGGTATCCCCATACCCGGTTTAATGGCGCGGGATGGGCTGGCGGCCATCAACGGTTCCAACCTGCTGACGGCCATGTCGGCCCTGCACATCCATGACATGGAACGCTTCCTGAAACAGGCCGAGATCGCCGCCGCCATGTCCATCGAGGCCCTGCTCGGCAATCTCAAGCCCTACCATACCAAACTGCACGAACTGCGCGGCTTCAAGGGTGCCGTGACCAGCGCCGCGAATATCCGCAAGCTGGTGGAAGGCTCGGACCTGGTCACCGGCAAGATGAAGACCAAGGTGCAGGATGCCTATTCGATGCGGGCCACACCACAGGTGATCGGGGCAGCCCGGGACGCCATCGCCTATGCACGCTCGCAGGTGGAGATCGAGCTGAACGGGGTAGGCGATAACCCGATCTTTGTGCCCGAACTCAAGCTGACCTTAACCGGGGCCAACTTCCAGGGTTCGCCAGTGGCCCTGCCAATGGATATGGCCGGAATAGCCATCACGATGGTATGCGTCCTTTCAGAGCGGCGGCTGAACCGCCTGACCAACCCGGCCCTTTCGCAAGGCCTGCCGGATTTCCTGGCGCACGAACCGGGTTTTTATTCCGGCCTGATGCTCTCGCAGTACACAGCCGACCACCTGATCGTCGAGCAGCGCATCCTGAGCGCGCCGGCCAGCGTCCTCTCCATCCCGGCCGCGGCCGACCAAGAAGATTTCGTCTCGATGGGCATGAATACCGCCCTCAAGAACGGCCAGATCCTGGATAACGCCTACGGCGTGCTGGGAATCGAGTTCATGGCAGCCGCGCAGGCGCTGGATTTCCGCACCTTCACGCCCGGCCGGGGTACGCAAAAGGCACGTGAAACCATCCGCAAGCATGTTGCCCATCTCGCCGTGGACAGGCCGCTCTATCCCGACCATAATGCCATGAAGGAACTGGTTAAATCAGGGGAGATCCTCTCGGCAGTGGAAAGCGAAGTTGGCGCGCTTGAATAGAACTTGTAAAACCTATATGACCTGCAAGACATACCGAAGGAGGTTGGGATGATTTGGAGTGAAGTGCATTTCTTTTCTGATGTGCTGGCGGCGCGTAGTACGCTGAATGTACTCCTGCCGCAGCGCAAGCCGGCCAATCCGCAGGATCCCTATCATCCGCCCTTCCGGGTTCTCTACCTGTTGCACGGCTATACGGACGACCAGACCGCCTGGCAGCGCTGGACTTCCATCGAGCGTTACGCTGAGGGTCTCAACCTGGCCGTGGTGATGCCGTCTGCCCAGAACAGTTTCTACACCGATATGGCCCACGGTGGCAAGTTCTTCACTTTCCTCTCCGAAGAAGTGCCGGCGCTACTCCACGACCTGTTCCCGCTCTCCCATGAACGCGCGGATACTTTTGTGGCGGGGCTGTCCATGGGTGGCTATGGGGCCTTCAAACTGGCTCTCTCCCGCCCGGAGCGTTACGCCGCCGCGGCCAGCCTCTCCGGCGCGCTGGATATTCACGCGGCAGTCACGCAGCACCACCCTGAAGATCCGGCCTGGTCCGGGTTGATGCAGGATATTTTCGGCGACCCGGAAAAAGTATCCGGCGGCCCGCACGATCTGTTTGCATTGGCCAAAAAAAATTCCCATTCCTCCCTCCGAACGCGCCTGTTCCAGTACTGCGGAACGGAAGATTTCCTCTACCAGGAAAACCTGCACTTCCGGGATTTCATCCGGCCGCTCGGCTTCGACTATACTTACGCAGAAACCCCCGGCGACCACACCTGGGGCTATTGGGATGCCATGATCCAACAGGTGATAGCATGGATGCTAGCGGGATAAGAAGCAAGAAGTAAAAAGGAAAAAGGTATGAAAAAACCCACTTTCATCTCCCGCACCTTGGTACTGCTCTTCTTCCTGTTCGGCGTAGACAAGGCCCTAGCGTTCCTGCGCTCGGTCATCGTTTTACGCCAGTTCCAGTTGTCCGCCGTGTTCGACGCATTCAACTCCGCCAACGGCCTGCCGAACCTGCTGTATGCGCTTATCTCCGGCGGGACCCTGGCGATGGCCCTTATCCCCGTCCTGAGCGAGACCCTCAATGCCAGCGGCAGGCAGGAGCTTTGGAATGTCTTCTCGCGGGTCGCCAACATTTTTTTCCTGACCGCGGCCGCACTGGCAGCCCTGGTCGCCATTTTTGCACGTCCGATCGTGGAGAGCCAGATCGGCATCGTCCCGGGTTTTACAGCTTCCCAGCATGTCCTGGTGGCCAACCTGATGAGCCTGAACTTGATCGCCACGCTGATCTTCTCGCTGAGTGGGTTGGTGATGTCTGGGCTGCAGGCCAACCAGCACTTCCTTTTCCCTGCGCTGGCGCCGATCTTCTATAACATCGGGCAGATCCTGGGGGCGGTGGTGCTAGCCCCAACCAAACCCTATGCCTTCGGGCCGGTCCGGCTGCCTGCGTATGGGTTGGGAGTGTACGGGTTGGTCTACGGCGTCATCCTGGGATCCGTCCTGCACCTTGCCATCCAGATTCCCGGACTGGTGAAATACCAGTTCCACTGGATGCCCTCGGTCAGCCTCAAGGATGCACGTGTCCGCCAAGTACTCAGGCTGGTGGGCCCGCGCCTGATCACCATGTTTTTCATCCAGGTCACTTTCATTGCCCGTGACAACCTGGCCTCCCGCTTACCGGAGGTGGGCGCCATCTCGGCCCTCACGTACGGCTGGATGATCATGCAAGTGCCGGAGACTCTGATCGGCACGGCCGTCGGGACAGCGCTCCTGCCGACCATCTCCGAGCAGGCCGCCGCCAAAGACTGGGAAAGCTTCCGGGGTACCATCGAAAGGGCCGTGCGCGTGCTTGTAGCAATCTGCCTGCCGGTGACAACCATCATGGCTGCGGTCATCCATCCGCTCGTACGCAGCGCTTTCCACCTGGACGATTCCGGGACAACTCTCCTGACCTGGACAGTGCGGGTCTACCTGCTGGCATTGACCGGGGAATCCGTGCTCGAGGTGGCCTCGCGGGCCTTCTACGCCCGAAAGGATGCCTTGCGCCCGTTGGTAGCCTCCTTTGTGAACACGGTTTTCTTTATCGGTGGAGGGGCGCTGATCCTGCTGCGCTGGCCGGAATGGGGCGCGCCCGGCATCGCCTTGATTGAAATGGCTTTCACGCTCGAAGCGATCATCCTGATGGTCTGGCTCAACCGCTTACTCCCGGCAAAAGTGACCCTGGGGACTTCCCTGCTACGCGGGCTGGCGGGCGCGGCCGTTGGCGGAGGCGTGGCGTATGCCCTGGCGCTCTGGCTGCCGGTCCCGGCGGTACTGTCGAGCCTGCTGGCGCTGCCACTGGGAACGGCCGCCTGCCTGCCGTTCATCTGGCCGGAAGTGCGCTTGTTGGTAAAACTGTAACCCCACCCCGACATAATTGATGGAGTATAATCGCCCCTATGTCTGAAAATGAATTAAAAGATACACAACCGAGTTCTGTCAAAGAGACAGTCCCCCCGCCTGCCAGGAAGAAATTCCCGATCTGGCTGGCTGTGCTGGTCCTAATCATCTTGATCGCCATCGGCATCCTGGGCGGATACAGCTCCGGCATCCAGGTACGTTATGCCGCCCAGGACACCCTGGTGACCAGGCAGCTTATGCAACAGTACCAACTGGGCGTACAAGCCGTCAACGCCGGCCAGTATGATCTTGCCAAACAGCATTTTGAGTTCATCATCCAGAATTATCCCGATTTTCCCGGCGCAAAGAGCGCATATACCGACCTGCTCGTGCGTATGCAGACCACGCCATCGTCGATTTCCAGCCCCACCCCGACCGTTTCGCCGACTCCTGATGTGCGCAGCGTGGATGCCATTTATAATAATGTGGTCGCCCTTCTTACCGCTCCCGGCGAGAATGTCTGCGGGCGCGATTGGGATACCATTATTGGCGATCTTGATTCCCTGCGCAAGGCGGGACCCACCTATAAAACAGTCCAAGTGGACGGGATGTACTATATTGCCCTGCGCAACCGGGGTGTCTGCAAAATCTACCCGCAGACCTATGAGGCTAGCGCATCCTGCGCGTCTCTCAATATTAACCTTGAAGGCGGCATCTATGACTTGACCCAGGCAGAGAACTTCGGTCCCCTGGATTCGAATGCCGATTCTCTACGTACCTGGGCACGCATGTATATCACCGGCTCCAGCTTCTGGGACCAGGACTGGGTCCAGGTCCTGAATTATTTTTCCCAATTGAAGGCCAATGAGCCCAATTTAATGGATTCTTCCTGCGTGACGGCCACGCAGCGCTGGGAGCAGGCTACCGTTGCATATGCCCAACAAATGTTGGATAAGGGGGATTTCTGCGACGCCGAGAAACAATTTGTGGGATTATTCGCCCTGAATGCCCCGGATAACGGCAAATACTACCCAACCGCCACGTATGTTCGCAATGTATGTGCTGGGGCCGTGAACATGCCCACCGCAATCCCCACCGCAAAGCCTTGAGCCACTGCCGGCCGGGCCAGCCAGCAATAGAAACACCCTGAAAGCGCGACGGTCTTCCATCCTGTTGGCTCAAGGGGAATGACCGGGAAACAGGAGAACATGCAGACCTACCTGGAGCTTGCCCGGCAGGGTAAAAACGGGCTTTGGCGGACCGTCCTGGCGGTTTTGTTGATACTGTTCATGTGGCAGATCATCGGCGCGCTGCCTATTGCAGCCGTGCTGGTCTGGACCATACTAAACGGCAAACAGCATGGCGTGGTTGCCACCGGCAATTTGTCCGGCCTGGGCATGCTGCCCAATCTCGTTCTGACCCTGCTACCGGCGGTCTTTTTTATCGGCGGGATTTATCTCGCCATGCGTTTCATTCACCGCCGTCCCATGCGCACGCTGGTAACCCCAGCCCGCTCCGTTGCCTGGGGGCGTTTGTTCCAGGGCTTCGGGGCCTGGTTTGTCCTGGTGGCGCTTATGTCGCTGGTGGAAGCGCTTCTCCATCCGGGACGCTATGCCTGGACTCCGGACATGCAGCATTTTCTGCCGTTCGCCTTTTTGGCCCTGGTGCTGGTGCCCATCCAGACTTCCGCGGAGGAGTTGCTTTTTCGTGGCTACATCCTACAGCAGGTTGGCCTGCGCTCGCGCAATATCTGGCTGTTATGCGCCGTCTCCGGTCTGTTGTTCGGCCTGCCGCACCTGCTCAACCCAGAAGCATCCGTCAGTTATCCCCTGCTGGGTTTTTACTATATTTCCATGGGCTTTTTCCTGGCCTACATCACCCTGCGGGATGGAAGCCTGGAACTGGCATTAGGCGTGCATGCCGCCAATGACCTTTTTTCGGCTTTAATCGCAAATTACGCCATCACCACTGTGCTGCCATCCCCCTCGCTTTTCACCATCAACGTTCTGGACGCAGTTTACACGCTTCCGGCCGCGCTGGTCGGAATGGCGCTCTTCCTCTGGTTGTTCCTCGGCCCGTTCCGGCGAAAAGGGGATATCACCACACCGGTCAGATCATAGGCCAGAGCACCTGTGATCTTCACCGGGACAATGGTGCCAATTTCCGCTTCCCCCTCGGCCAGTACCATGCCATCAATCGTTTCCGGCGCTTCACGGTAGGAACGCGCAAACGTGATGCCGTTGTCGTACCCTTCCACCAACACATCCAACCGCTCCCCCACGTGCGCCTGGTTGACCTGGAGCGAGATGCCTTGCTGGAGTTCCATCAGCCTTCCATAACGTTCCTCTTTGACCGCCGCCGGCACCGGGTCACCCAGCGTTTCGGAGGCAGTCCCGGGTTCGAACGAAAACCTGAAAGCCCCGGCATGGTCGAAGCGCATCTCTTCCACGAAATCCAGCAGGGTTTGGAATTCCTGTTCCGTCTCGCCCGGGTAGCCGACTATGAAGGTGGTGCGGATCGCCAACCCCGGCATGGCCCGGCGCATTTTTGCAATGGTCGCCCGCACCCAGTCCACGTTGGCGGGCCGGCGCATACGCGTGAGCGTATCAGGGTGGGCGTGCTGGAGGGGAATATCCAGATATGGCAGGATTTGCGGGTGCGTTGCCATTACCTCGATCAGCCGGTCGGTGACGTAGCCAGGGAATGCGTACATGATGCGGATCCAGTCCAGTTCCGGAACAGCCCCGGTGATCTGTTCGAGCAGGCTCGCCAGGCCGTCCTTCATCCCCAGGTCGTGGCCGTAATCGGTCGTATCCTGAGCGATCAGGACGAGTTCACGTACGCCCAGTTCGTGCAGTCGCCGGGCTTCGCGCAGGATGGCTTCCGGCGGGCGGCTGACCGCGCTGCCTTTGATGAGCGGGATGGCGCAGAACGCACACGGGCGGCGGCAGCCATCCGCAATTTTCAGATAAGCGCTGGCCTCCGCAATGCTCGCCCGCAGCACCGTCTCCGGTTCGTTCGCTCCTGCGCCGGGGCCGGCTGGCTCCGGCAAATGATAGAGCGGGCTGGGTGCGGCGCCTTTCCGCAGGCTGCGCACCACCTGGACAATATCCATCCAGTGACGCGTGCCAAGAATGCCATCCACTCCGGGCACCCGGCGGGCCACTTCCAGGCCGTAGCGCTGGGTCAGGCAGCCGGCCGCGATCAGCAATTGACCAGGGCGTTTTTCTGCCGCCAACCTGGCCAACTCGACATATGATTCATCGCGGGCCGACCCGATGAAGCCGCAGGTATTGACCACCAGGATGCTGGCTTGCTGAGGCGCGCCAACCGCCCGGTAGCCGTCCTGCTCCAGCAGTTGCGCCATCGAGTCGGAATCAACGCTATTCTTGGCGCAACCGAGCGAGACCATGTGAAAGGTTTTTTTGTTCATAGGTTATTACAGCACACGAATGGCACGGCTGCTCATGGCGTTGCCGGCACGGTCGGGGTGCCATCCGGGCTCGGCGTAGGGGAAAAGCGCGGCGTTAGCGTGGGAGTGGGGGTTATGGAGGGCGTCAGTGTGAAGGTTGGGGTCGGGTTCAGGATCGCTTTGGCCGTGTAGATACGGTCAACCACTTCGCCGAAGCGCCCCATGGCTCCCAGGTTGCTCTGATTGAATAAAATGCTGATGGCAAGCCCATCGCCGGTCAGTACCTCGATTTGTTCGTTCCCATTAAAAGAGTAGGCCGTACCGTTGCTGACACGTCCATTAAATTGGATCTTCCCATCCACAGTCACACGCACAAAAGCCTGCCCGGTGGCCACAAGCACGATCTGTACCGGGCCAGGTCCATTGGTTGGTACCGTCCCGATGGCCGTGATGCCCGCGGTCGGAATGAGCGTCAGCGTTCCCGCCGCGGTCGGCGTGGGGGTGAGAGTGCCGGCCACCCCGGCTGAGGCCGCCAGGATATCGGAGATGGATCGGGCGGTCGGTTGCGGCGTAGCAGCAGAGCGCAATCCGATCACACGGCCGGTGCCCCAGATGGCGATAACGAGCAATACCAGCACCAACCCAACGCCAGCGATACCGTCCACGGAAAGATAACGCCGCAAACCGGTTTTAGGGGGCGGGTTGGCCGGCCGCGCCTTTTGCGTTTTTTCGGCCGGTGCGGGTTGCCGCTCCAGGCGCTGGGCTTGCAAGCCTTCGGCGAATTGCAACAGGATCGCATCCATATCCATATCGAGAAAATGCGCATAGTTGCTTAACATGCCACGCGCCTGCACCGAGGAGGGCAGATGTTCGAAATCCCCGCTTTCCAGCGCCTGGAGATAATGGATGCGCACATGCGTGTGTTGCTCGATCTCATCCAAAGTGAGGCTGAGGATCTCGCGCCGCTGGCGTAAAGTTTGCCCGATGCGGGTGAAGATCGCCTGTGATCCAGGCATCTCAGGCAAGGGGCTTTCCGGCACAGGTTCTTCCGATCGCGCTTCAATTTCCTGCTCCGGCGGGGCAACCACAGGCTCGGGCTCGGCCGGTGATTCCGGCGGGGCGGGTTCGGCAGGCATGGCAGGCTTGGAGGGCCGGGAAAGATTTTGGCGCAGGCGCTGGAGCAGTCCCGGGCTTTTTTCCCGCCCGGGCCGGGCTGCGTCCGCCGGCGCTTCGCCGAACGGCATGGCCGCGTCCGGCACGCCGGGGACTTCGGCCGGCGGTTGACTCGCGCTGCCGGCCGGCCGCCCGGAAAGATAACCGGGCGGAGATTCCCCGGAACCGGCGCGCTGGCGGGCGATCATCTCGTCCAGCGAAAGGCCCAGGAAGCCGGCATACAGCCGCAGGAAGGCGCGCGCCTGCACCGGCGAGGGGAGCGCATCGAAATCGTCTGCCTCCATCGCCGCCAACAGGCGCGCCTGGATGTGCGTGGCCTGGGTAACCTTTTCCAAGGTCAGGTTACGGGCTACGCGGGCTGCTTTGAGCTGTTGGCCGATGGTCTCTGGCATGATGATTTCGATTTAATGAACATCACCGGCTTCCCCTGCAAGGTTGGACCGGTGATGGTTGGGAGCAATACTCTTGGGTAGATCAGGCTTCGACGGGTGCGGAGGCCTCTTGCGGGACGGATCCGGCCGGTTGCTTTTCGGCCTTCTCAGCCGGCTCTTCGACCGGCAGACTGGGTTCCGCTTCGCCTTCCCGGTACACGGTGACTTTTATCTCCGGGATCAGGTCCATCGTCAGGCGGATGCGTACGGTGTGCTCGCCCAGGCTGCGCAGAGGCTGCATATCCAACTGCTGGCGCTTGACGGTCACGCCGGATTTCTTCAGGATGGCTTCGGCCACATCTTGCGAGGTGATCGAGCCGTACAGCTTGCCGGTCTCGCCGGCACGCGCTCCGAAGGAGATCTGCACCTTCTTCAGGATTTCGGCCACTGCGCCCATTTCGTTATTAAGGATGGCACGCCGCTCGCTGGCTTTACTGCGGATGCGTTCGGCCGTCTTGACCGCGCCCGGGGTGGCCAGCACGGCCATTCCCTGCGGGAGGAGGAAGTTGCGGCCATAGCCATCGGCCACCTTCTTCACATCGCCAGCCCGTCCGAGTTTGTAAACGTCCTTGATCAATAGCACTTTCATTTCTTTTCAAGCCCTTTCTTTCCATAGGATGGAGGAGCGAAGGGTACAACGCTCCGGGGGCTGATTTTACCAGACCCCGGCGTGGATGGGAAGGGCGGATTTAGCATGGGGCATGCCGGGACAATATTCGAACCTCGGATCGACGGAGAAACGACCAGCCCTCTCCCAGGGGAACGATGAATGATGAATGATGAACGGTATTCGTTCCGCGTATCGAAAAAAAAACGAATAGGGGGCGGTGGGAATGATGAATGATGAATGGTGCAGGAGGAATAATGGATTTGTTTCTGAGGAACAAAGGAGAAACAAATAGAGGGAAGGAGGGGGGCGGAAAATGGTTTGAGCAAGGAGAAAGACGGAAGACGGAAGATGGAAGATGGAAGATGGAAGACGGAAGACCGAAGACGGAAGAGAGAAGGATTCGTCGGACTTTCCCGGAGGGCAACAGCCATGCGGGAAGGGTGGAGCGGCGCAAACCGGTGAGCGGCCTGGGAGAACATGGGTTAAACATAAAACATTTGTTCTATTAAGTCAAGGGTTTAAGAATGGAGATTGTGTGGCCGCCAGGATGGAAACGCGATGGTTTTTAATCTTTTCCGCCAGTTTTGGAGCCACCTTTGAGGCCTGGCCTGGCGTACTATTGATATTGTGTCGCGGACGAGCGCACATGCGCCCGACAGGAAAGACGCGGAATGGAGCATCATAGGATTAATCATTGCCTGTCATTACGTTAAGGCCTTGTTAAATCTTCTTCAACCCTCTTGAAATTTACCCTAATTATATGTACAATCTTAAGGTATCCTTTTTACAAGTAGGGAACTAAAAGGAACCGGGGAAGCATTTTTTACTGGTGGGAACGGGAGTTCGAAAAACCAAAAAAGCCATATTATTTTCGCGTTCGGGGAGGTGCCTGATGTTTAAATATACCAGCCGTATCGGGACCAATTTGCGCATTGGCGTGAGGGTAGTTTTATTGTTGAATGTCTACGAGTCTGCGGTGAACAAGCCCCAGGCGGCCACGCCGAGACCGGCGAGTATCCCGGCAGTCTGCCCTGCCAGCCTGCCCACGCCGGTTCATTGATAAAAAAGTTTCAGGAGGAAACCATGTCCACATTGAATCGACGCATGGCAAAGTTGGGGCTTAAGATCCTGAATGTTCTTGTGATTTTATCATTGACTATCAGCGGGGCGGGTTCGGCAGCCGTGAAAGTGGCCGAGGAAAAACGGGCCCCTTCGCCAGTGCAACCAGCCTCCAACCCTCCGGTTAGTCATCCGGCACCGGTGTTTGCCCGCCCGCAGCCGAGAGTGGGAACGCGGCCCGAACAAGCCAACGACCAGGCTGTTAAGATAGCCCCGACTAACCTGCCCAAGGCCCTCCCGGCTATTTTTGTCCAGAATGTCGGCCAGTTCAATTCGAAAGCACTCTTCGAGATGCAAGGCGGCCAGGACACCATTTTCCTGGCGTCGGATACACTATGGATCAGCCGGGTGGAAAAGGATCTCGCATCCAGTTCGCAAAGTACAAATATCAAGGGTCTCAATATCAATACTATTCCCGGACTCAACCCTGTTCCTGGACTCAATCCGCCGACTGATGCTGCTTTGAAAGGGGTCAACCTGCGCCTGTCGTTCGCGGATGCAAATCCAGCGCCGGCCGTGGTGGGTTTCGATCCGGCCGGTTCACATATTTCCTATATGATGGGAAAGAATCCGGCGGACCGGCATGCCAATGTGCCGGGTTGGGGCGGGGTGCGGTATGAGAATTTCTATCCGGGGTACGACCTGGTGCTCACCGGCGGGCCAGGGGAATGGTCGTGGCAGTTTGCGCGGAATTCCAAGGCCGCGCCGAACCAGCCGGGCACGCAAGCGTGGGAGAGCGCCAATATCCGCCTGCAGATCGACGGGGCGAATTCGTTATCCCTGGGAGAAGGGATGGTGAAGATCGCAACAGGGGTGGGAGAGGTGGACCTGCCGCTGCCTGGGCTGGCCGGAGATGAAGCCGCGCAAGGGAATACGGCCCGGCCGGTAGGTCAGGCCCGGATCGACGGGAACCAAGTGGTCCTGCCGGTCGTGCTGCCGGTCTGGAAAACAACCGGGGCCGCCTTACCCGCCGGAGATTCCCGACAGGTCATGGCAGATACAACCGGGGTGGAACCAGCTAGCATCTCCTACCAGGCTGCCGCCAGCCTGGCGCATCAGAACCAAAGGGGTGGGCACGATCAAGCCCTAGAAAAGGTATCGATTGATAAAAATATTCCTGTTAATACATTGGGCGACGCTAGCCAAGCCTTGTCGGATTCGAACCCGATCTTTTACAACACCGCAAACATTGTCTATTATACATTCCTCCCATTTTCCGCAGTAGATATGGCAATCGATCTGAGTGGATGCGTTTACCTTACTGGTTGGACATCAACCTCTCAATTTCCAACCACCCCCGGGGCCTTTGATACTAATGGTGATAATGAAGATTCCGATGGCTTTATCACGAAATTGAGTTCGGATGGCTCCACGTTGGTGTACTCAACCTTCCTAAATGGTGTGACTTTCGGGATTTCCATTGACACAAGCGGTAACGCATATGTAACCGGCGCTACTAGCTCACCTGACTTCCCGGTTACACCGGGGGCTTATGATACGAGTTGGGGAGGCATGGATCCAAGTAAAGGCACTCTTGCCTTCATAACGAAGTTGAATGCGGATGGTACTGGGCTTATTTATTCGACGTTTATAGGCGGTACAATTACCGACGGATCGAATTATGCATTAAATAATGGAACTATTATTGCCCTTGACCCGGACAATAATGCTTATGTTATGGGACGAACAAAGTCAAGCAACTTTCCGACTACGCCGGGTGCTTATGATAACTCTTTCGCCCCGAATGACGAATATAATGGTTTCTTTATTTTAAAACTGAATCCTAGTGGCAGCGGATTGGTCTATTCCACTTATTTTCCTAATGCCGACTGCTCTGATATTGTAGTAGATACAGCCGGTCATGTTTATATCACTGGTGGGAGCAACACGGAAGATTTTCCTATTACCCCGGGGGCCTATAAAAATGCGAACGGTTCGGGAAATTTCGTAACGGAGTTGAATACCACTGGGAGCGGCCTGGTCTATTCGGCCATATTGGTGAGCACAAATTACCCAGGTGTGGATAGTATCGCTCTTGATTCATCCGGAGATGCCTATATCACGGGAGGAACAAGTTCGCCTGACTTTCCCGTTACCCCGAATGCCTTTGATACACAATTTCAAGGAGGGGATATCTGGGTATCGGAACTTAATCCGACCGGCAGTACCCTGCTCTATTCTACATTTTTAGGTGGCGGATATTCGGGAGGTTATACGGATTCGGGCATTGCCGTTGATGCAAGCGGTGATGCATACGTGGTAGGATCTACTTTATCAAATACTTTCCCGGTCACATTTCAAACCAGCCAGAATACGAAAAATAATGCTTACCTGAGTGACGGTTTTGTGGTGAAATTGAGCTCGGATGGCGAAAAGCAGGTTTATTCGACAACCTTTGGTTCTAATCAAACTGATGATGTTGCCTATTCTGTCGGAATCGATGCAGCTGGCAATGCTTACGTATATGGTATAGATGGATTAAGTACGGGCTACATCCAATATGTAGTCAAATTCAAGCCTGTGCCGGTGGTGTCGGAGGACGCCGCACTTAATTGCGGATGTGGTGGAGATGGCTCAGAATCATCCCAGGCTCAAACTCAGGTACCCGTCCATCATACCATCAATACCCGCACAGGCGACCTGTACTATCAGAACACTGACATCTCCATTCCCACCACTGCCGGCCCTCTGTCCTTCGAGCGGACGTACTCGTCGCTGGCGACTGCCCTGTATACCACGACCCTCGGCTACGGCTGGACGGACAACCTGGACACGCGCCTGATCTTCCCAACGGATCCGGGCGGCGAGGCCGGTTACGTGCTCTTTAAAGACCATTCTGCCAACCAGTATCAATTCATCATCAACGACGACGGCAGTTACAGCCCGGATGCAGGCGTGAAGGGCAGCCTCACCTGCACCGGCAGCTCCTGCAACCTCGTGCTCCCATCCCAGGAACAGTATACATTTTCCAACGGCAAGCTGCAGACCTGGCAGGATGGCCAGGGCAATGCCTGGAACTATACCTATGACCCAAGTGGTGACCTGACCAGGGTGGCCAACGACAGTGGCGACCGCTACCTGTCGCTCACGTATGATCAAGGGCAAATTGCGTCGGTTTCCGACTATTCCGGGCGGAGCGTCTCCTTCAGCTATGATCCTGGCACCGGCGACCTGATCACCGCCACGGATGTGCTGGGCGGAACCTGGCAATACCAGTATGACAGCGCCCATCACCTGACCCAGGTCATCGACCCAGGCGGGGCCACCACCGAACGGACCGAATACGATAGCCAGGGACGGGCGGTGCGCCAGTACGATGGGAATGGCCAGGAAGTCCTGGTGCTGACCTATAACGCGGCTGACACCACCTCGGCCCAGGATGCCTTTGGGAACGTGACCACCTATGCCTACGATGGGCGCAAAACGAATGTGGGGGAAAGCGACCCCCTGACCGCTGCGTCCTCCAAGACCTATGATAACAACTTTCAGCCGCTCACCATAACCGACCCAGGCCAGCATACCACCAGCCTGGCCTGGAGCGCGGATGGGGCCGACTTGACCAACATCACCGATGCAGCCGGCGGGCAGACAGCCGTTACGTATGATTCACTCCATAACCCTAGTTCCGTCACCGATCCACTTAACAATCTGACCAGCTTCAATTACTCCGGCACCCTGCTGATGAGCACGGTGGACGCCCTGAACAATACCACCAGCTACACCTATACCCCCCAGGGCCAAATCCAGACCATCACCGACCCCCAGGGCATTGTCACCCGCTACGAATATGATCCTGATGGAGAGCGCACGGAAACGATCGTGAACTACGACCCCAGCCATCAGACCGACGAACAGAATGTATACAACCTGACCACCACCTACACGTATGACGCCCTGGGGCGGGTGATCACCGTAACGGACCCATCCGGGCAGGTGACCAAGACGGATTACGACAATGCCGGGCGGGTGGTGCAGACCACCCAAAATTATGACCCCATCCATACCCAACAGAACTACCCGACCGGCAGCGGGTGGAATAACATTGTTACCACCTATGCATACGATCTGCACGGGAACCAGATCGCCGTCACCGACACCTTTGGGGTGATCACGCGCACGTATTACGACCTCGACAACCGTGTGGTCACAACGGTGCAGAACCTAAGCGGGCAGAGCATCGAAACTCCCACCCCGCCGGCGCGCGGATCGGGCGCGATCGACCAGAACGTGCGCACCGACACCGTCTATGACGCCGCCGGGAACGCCATTGCCACGATAAACCCGCTGGGCGTGATCACGCGTACCTATTTCGATGCCGCCAACCGCCCGGTGACGACGGTGCAAAATCTGACCGGCCAGGACATTTCGGTCACGACGCCCCCGGTATTCAACCCGCTTTATCCCGATCAAAATGTGCGCACGGACACCGTCTACGATGCAAGCGGCCTGGCGATCGCCAGCATCGACACGAACGGCCGGATCACGCGCACCTACTACGATGCGCTCAACCGTCCGGTCACGGTGGTGCAGAATCTGACCGGGCAAAGCATTACAACGACCACACCCCCGGTGCGCGGCGGCAGCCTGGCGCTGACCAACCTGCGCACCGACACGGTCTACGACGCCAACGGCAATACCATCGCCACGATCGACCCGCTCGGCAACATCAGCCGCACCTATTACGATGCGCTCAACCGTCCGATCAGCGTAGTCCGGAACCTGAGCGGACAGGCCATCAGCGTGGGAACCCCGCCGCCTTTCGGGACGGGCGACCAGAACATCCGCACCGACACCTATTATGATCCGGCCGGGCGGGCGATCGCCACGGTGAACCCAATGGGCGTTGTCACCCGAACCTATTATGATTCGGCCAGCCGCCCGGTGACGGTGGTGCAAAACCTGGTCGGGCAGGATATTTATACTACCACGCCGCCCGACCGCGCCGCCGGGGCGAGCGACCAGAACCTGCGCACGGATACCCAATACGACGCCAGCGGCCGGCGCAGCGCCGTGACCGACCCGTTGGGGCATGTGACGCAATACGTTTACAACGCCCAGGGGCAATTGACCAGCACGATCATCAACCCGCTGGCCGGCCAGCCGCAGAACTACCAGAACCAGTACAACCTCACCACCAGCTACACCTATGACGCCCTCGGCCGCCAACTGACGACAACCGATCCGCTCGGGCGGGTGACGGCCAGCCAGTACGACGCCCTCGGCCGCACGCAGTCCAGCACCCAGAACGCCATGGCCGGGCAGCCGCAGAATTCCGGCAACCAGTACAATATCACCACAACGTATGCGTATGACGGCGGAGGCTCTCAGATCGCGGTAACCGACCCGCTTGGGATGGTGGACCACACTTATTACAACGCCCTGGGACAATCCATCAGCCAGGTGGACAACCTGGTCGGCCAGGACGTGGATATTACCACCCCGCCGGCGCGGGGAGGGACGGAAACCAACCTGCGCACGGATAGCAGTTACGACGGGGATGGGCAGGTAACAACCAGCGTGGACGAACTGGGGAACACCAGCACCTACGCCTACGACAGCCTGGGACGGCAAACCGGCTCCAGCGACCCGCTCAACGATACCACGACCTCGGTCTACGACGCGGCCGGGCGGTTGGTGAGCTCTACGGATGCCAACCAGATCACCACCAGCTATGAATACGATGCCCTGGGACGGCTGACCGCAGTGGTGGAGAACTACCGGCCCGGCGTCCAAGCGGACCAGGCGACCAACGTCCGCACGGAATACACCTACGATGCGGATGGCAACCGCGTGACGATCAAGGATGGGAACGGGCACGTTACCACTTTCACCTATGATGCGCTGGGGCACGAGATAACGGAAAGCGATCCGCTTAACCATACCTGGCAGTACGGTTACGATAAAGATGGTAACCGCATCTCGCAGGTGGACGCCAACGGCAAAACGACCACTTACACGTACGACGCCCTCAACCGGCAGACCCGGATAAATTATCCTGCCCCGGATGCGGGCGTAACCTTCAGCTACGACGCCGCCGGACGGCGCGTTCAGATGACCGATGGCCTGGGCACCACCCTCTGGCAATACGACGCGCTCGACCGGCCGGTTTCGGTCACGGACCCGTTCGGAAAAACGGTCAGCTACAGCTACGATGCGCTGGGAAAGCGCGCCACCCTGACCTATCCTCCTTCGGAGAATTACCCGAATGGCCGGGTTGTTTCCTACGAGTACGATTCGGCCGAGCGCCTCAAGAGCGTGCTGGACGGCCAGGTATCGGCAGCCGCCTACCAATACGACGCGGCCAGCCGGGTGACCAGCGTGACGCTCGCCAACGGGGTGACCAGCACCTATACCTTCGACAATGCCGGGCGGCTGCTGGGCATTGTGCATGCCAATGGGAGCGGGACGCTGGCATCGTACCAGTACCAGTACGATGCCGCCGGCAACCGCAAGCAGGTGGTGGAAAACCTGTCCCAGCCGCCGGCCTCCCCGGCCGCTTCGCCAACTTCCACATCAACCGGTACACCCAGCTCCACCGGGACGGTAACGACAACCCCCACGCCGACCCCGGCGGCGCCAACGGAAGCAACCTCGTCCGATACTCCCGCGGATACGATCACGCCAACTTCCACTGAGAACCAGGAAGCAACACCTTCCGATACGCCGGCCGGGACAATGACACCGACAGCCTCCGCTTTGCCAACGCAGACGGCGGATGTCACTCCGATCGGGATGCAGATGTACTTCGAGATGAGCGCGCTTGACCTGCCTTTAGGGGAGAGCAGCCTGCTTGCGCAGGCAGTCGCGCCAATGGCGGCTACAAATACCCCCACGCGCACTTTCACGCCCACCAACACGGTGCCGACCTCCACGCGCACACCCACCCCGACCATCACGGTGCCGACCTCCACACGCACTTTCACCCCGACCAACACAGTACCAACCTCCACGCGCACACCCACCCCGACCAACACAGTACCAACCTCCACGCGTACACCCACCCCGACCAACACCGTGCCGACCTCCACGCGCACTCCCACCCCGACCAATACCTCCACCAACACCGCTACTGCGACGAAAACTCCCACTTTTACCCGTACCAACACACCCACCCGTACTCCCACACCTACCTACACACCAACATCAACGAACACCAACACCTACACACCCACCAATACCTTTACACCCACCGCAACCGATACTCCTACCGATACCTTTACACCCACTGCGACCGATACGCCGACCGATACTCCCACGGATACCTTTACGCCTACTGCAACCGATACGCCCACCGATACTCCCACGGATACCTTTACACCCACCATGACGTTCACTCCCACCCCTCTTCCGACCGTCATTGAGGATGATTTCGGCGAGAACCTGCTCGACCCGGCCTGGCAGTGGTATGTGCCGGCAAGCGGGCCGACTTATCAAATGGGCGTCAAACCGGGTAATATCCACCTGGTGGTGCCGCCCGGTCTTGATCATTGGAGCGATATAGACAATGCCCCCCAACTGCGCCGCAGCGACATGGGCAGCGGCGATTGGGCCATCGAGACCCACGTTTCCCTGGGTGACGACAGCGTCACCGATGGCTATTCCTTCGACTTGATGGTGGGCTACGACCAGTATAACCAGCTCTGGTTGGAAGCCGGCAGCGATGGCCAGTTGCACATCTACCACACCGGGGAAGATTCTGCACCGGTGGCGTACAACACCTTCCTGCCGCTGTACCTGCGCATCCAGAAGACCGGGACGCTCTATACCTTCTTATACAAGCCGGATACCGGGGATCCGGATGCCGATAGCCAGGCTGCCTGGATACCTCTGGGCACTTATACCCTGGACCTGCCTGTCCAATACGTGGGGCTGGAAGTGCGCACCTACTCTCCCACGCCAGGGAACGCCACTTTCGACGTGGATTACTTCCGCCTGGAACGCTACGGACCGGCTGCGCCGGCCCCATACACCGAACTGGAAACGGATGATTTCAACGGAAGCATTTCCCCGGCCTGGGATTGGTACGTCCCCCAGGAAGGACCAACCTACTCTTTGAACAATGGCCTAACCATGTCCTTGCCGGCCGAGCAGTCCTACGAGCACTGGCTGGATACCGACGACGCCCCCGAACTGCTCCGCAGCGACCTGGGCGACGGAGACTGGGCCATCGAAACCCAATTGACCTCCATCAACGCCACCGACGCGAATTACTGGATCGGTCTCGAGATCGGATTCGACCAGTATAACCAGATCTGGTATGGTTTTACCGATGACGGTACCTTGAATACGTACCAGATGGGAGTAAATTGGCCGGTCTCGGTACCGGAGACGCTCCCGATCTATTTGCGGCTGGAAAAACACGGCCAGACCTATGACTTCATGTACCGGCATGACCCGAACGAGGCCTGGACGGAGATGGCGCCCCTGGATGTCCCAGGTACGCCGGCCTATGTTGGGCTTCTCAGCAGAGTCCCGGACACCGGCAGTACTCCGATGGACATCACCTGGAATTATTTCAACCTGGAGCGCTGGCCGAACAATCCCTCCACACCCACATTCACTCCTACGCCGACAAATACTCCTACACCAACGGATACCGCGACGGCGACACCGACCGATACTCCCAGCCTGACTCCCACCCCCACCCATACACCCACGCCCACCACCGCCTTCCCGACTGGACCGGTAACCATTAACTACCAATATGACGCCCTCAACCGGCTGACTGCGGCGGATTACTCGGATGGCCAGTTCTACCACTACACCTATGACGCCGTGGGCAACCGCCTGGGCCAGGCCAGCCAATATTCCAATATTGCTTACACCTATGATGCGGCCAACCGGCTGACCAGCGTGGACGGGGTGCCTTACACCTACGACAACAACGGGAATCTGCTTTCGGACGGCACGAACACGTATGCCTATGACTCGGCGAACCGGCTGATCTCGGTGACCGGCCCATCCGGGACGATCACGTATGCCTACAACGGCCTCGGAGACCGCCTGCAGCAAGTTGTAAACGGTAATAAAACCACGTATGTGAACGACTTGAATGCCGGCCTTACCCAGGTGCTGGACGATGGTACGAACACCTACCTGTATGGCACAGATCGCATTGCGCAATTGCCGGATGGTGCTCCGCAGAAAGCGGATTACTTCTTAGGTGATGCGTTGGGAAGCGTGCGCCAGATGGCAGATGAAAGCGGCGCGGTGGTCTATGCGGCCTCCTACGATCCGTATGGTGATGTACTCTCAACTAAGGGAGAAGTGCAAACGATTTATGGATACGATGGGGAGGATACGGACCCCTCCGGCATGATATATTTGCGGGCCAGAGATTATGACCCTTATCTTAACCAGTTTATCCAGCCCGATACTATTGTACCAGATCCGACCCAGCCAGCAGACTGGAACAGGTATACTTATGCGAGAGATAATCCGATCAAGTACACAGACCCAAGTGGTCATCATTATGTTTACGATCGCGAGGGTGCTGTTAGTTACGCGATGGCTTGGGATTATCAAGCTGGCCTTGACCCGACATATGATTTTACCAGTAACCCGGCTGCGCAAAAAATGAACTTCTTCTCAGACCAATGTACACTCTTCGCTTCAAGCGTTTTGTATGAAGGCGGTGTAAGAGATCCGCGCAACGATCCTAATCCAGATAAGCTACCTGGTATGGGATTCCTGGATCCCCCTTATTGGGATATAAATATACTGAAAACACAACCTTGGATATTCCTGGGTTATGGAAATAATAACACTTGGTACGATACACCTAATTTTTATAACTTTACTTCAACTGTTGTCGGTTCTACTGTTTTGACTTATTCCAACCCGCCAGAGTATAACGATACAACAAACACTGATTGGAATGTTTCTTCCGACAAAAATTGGGAAGACCTATTGAGAAGTAACCGTGGATCTATTCAAAAGGGAGATCTTGTGTTTTACCATACATCTACCGACTCCGTACCTTGGGGACATGTAGCAGTTATTGTAGGTTGGGGGTTACCAACATACTGGGGTGATAAAGCTGACCCAGGTACCGGTCCATCTGGGATGGAAGGGGGTGAGGAATATCTGGCTTGGATAGAATCTCTCGAAAAAGGATGTTCGAGTTTGGATCAGATGCCTCTGCGGCCTCTTGTTGTAGAGAGAAGTGGCAGCATAAACTACTTTGCAGGCTTCCGCTCTCTGGATAATACCTCAACCAAGATTTAAACCATTGCAATAGTTCATATTGAAAATCACTGAGAGATAGAAGCGAAAATGAAAAAGCTCCTTATAACAATTTTGCTGGTGAGCGTCGTTTCTTGTACGCCCATTTCCATCAGTCATCCAATCGCCGCACCAACCGCTACTGCTACGGCGGAGGCAACAACAACTCCAATGTTGCCGCTGGCGACTTAAACTCAAACGATGAACAGCATTGTGCAGAGAGCCTATGATCCTGCTGAATGGATGCAGCTCTATGATAAAGACATGGTTTGGAAGGTCGCCCTTGATCCAGAGCAGAAAATGTGGATATGGTTAGGTAGCGGAGAAATAGGATTTTTCAATGGAAATAACTGGACATTATTTTCTAAACAGGATTACGGCCTTCAAGATACGCCCTATGACATGGCCATTGGACCTGATGGCGCAGTATGGGTTTCGGGACGGCAAGCGATTTCCCGCTATCAGAAAGGACACTGGGTTGCTTTTGGTATTCCGGACGCGAGCGAAACTGCATTTCCGCGATTAGCCATTGATCCGTCCGGTGTAGTTTGGCTGGCCATGCCGGGTTGCTATTGCGGAAACAGCATAAGAAAGTTTGATGGAATTAACTGGGATTCCCTATGGACTTACGTCGACGGACAGGGCGAAGCCTCTCAAATATTGTTTACCCCTGATGGCACACTTTGGGCAGCGTTAGAGTTTCCAGGGAGCATTGGACGATATGATGGTAAAACATGGAAATTCTATAGTGACTTATGGCTAGAGGGCCCAAATTCAGGAATTCGGATCGCTTCTGATAGCATGAGCAATATTTTTGGAATTGCCGCAGGAAGAGAATGGATTGTCAGGATAAGCAAGGATGGAAGTATCTCAAGAATTCCATTCGACTACACCGATCTGGAACTCAATGAGTTCTTGTTAAGTTTGTTTATCGATAAACAAGGAACAATATGGGTTAATGCTGAACTGAAAAATACCAGAAATGCGAGTTTGGCATACTACAAGAACAACCAATGGGTCGCTTTCACCAATTTGCCTTTTGACACTGTGACTGATTTTAATGAATTGCCAGATGGAACCTTATTAGTTGCCACTTCGCGAGGTTTGTATCAATTTAAATCAGCAAGATAAGCGTAGATGGATACCAAGCCAGATGCAGTCTGAGCAGGCCAGGCCGAAGCACCGGCTCTCAAAGGAAAGGCAATTCTGAACAGGATTCCTTTCGCACGTTAACAACTTCATATCTTTATATGCTGAAGAAGATTCACATTGGGCACAAAGTCAACCGGAATCGAATCCAACGGCTGATTCCTCAACACTTGGCGCATTCGATCTGCGATCTCCAAGCGAGACTTAAAACTTAACTCAGGCTCAGCCACTTGTTGAATCAATGCAAGAAGCTGGGTGCGTTCGCTTTCAGGAATCAACGCCTTTGGCTCTTCCAGCTTACTAACCAATTCCAATCGTTTTTCCACCTGGCCCATGGCCGCATAATAATCATCCGCGACGGTCTGGTCGTGAACGCGGGCATAGATCATGGTGGTGTTCAACTTCTTGTGGCCGAGGAACTTCTGGATGGAAGTCACCCGGCAGCCAGCGTTTAGAAGCTGCGTGGCGGCGGTATGGCGCAGGCGGTGGGGATACACTTTCACTCCGACCCGTTCCCCGGCGGCTTTGATGCGGCCGCGGATCAAGTCCTTGCAAACCGGCTGATTGCGGTACAGAAAAACGTGATCGGTGGGTCCGGGACCGCGCACGGCCAGATATTCTTGCAGCGCCTGAACGGTGGTATCGGTCATGAAAACTGTCCTATCTTTCATTCCCTTGGATTGGCGTACGGTCAGCCTGCGGGCAGGCAGGTCCAGGTTTTCCAGGCGTAGTTCTTCCACTTCACCCACGCGCATGCCGCTTTGCCAGAGCAGAAGGAAGGCAGCCCGATCAAGCAAGGCCTCCCGGCGCTCCCGAAAGCTCTGTGCCAGAGCAACACGGCCTTCAAAATCGTCCCGCAGCAGGCGTACCTGCTCATCGGTGAGGAACTTGGGCAAGGGCTCGGGCTGCTTGAGGCCGGGAATGCGCAAAAGCGTCTGCGGAACCGCATAGCCTTCTTCCTGGAGGAAGCCCAGAAAGCCATGGAAATAGCGCACACCCGCGTTGATGGTGGAAGCAGCCAGTCCCTGTGTGAGCTGATGGTCGATGAAATCGAGCAGGAAGCGGCGTTTGACATCGGCAAGTTCGCTCACATGGCACTGTTCGCAAAGGAAACGCCAGATCCGCAAATGATCGGTCCAGAAACGGCGGATATTTTCCTGCAGGCGGGCCTGCCGCCAGTTGCGCTGCTGGATATGTTGATAACGGGTCAGTTCCTGAATGAGCCAGGCGGGCAAGCCTTCGGTATGCAGTTCGGGTTCGAAAGGATGCACCTTGATCTCCAGGATGCCACGTTGATGGCCGAGGAACCGGCGAAATTTGAGCATCGAGCAGCGGCAGATGTCAGTCCATTCGGCGCTGAGCTGTTTGGCGTGGAGGAAATCCAAGCCTCGTTGCAGGTCGGCCTCCAAATCAAGCTCAGGATGGGGCTTGAGCGCCAATCCCAGGACATGACCGGCCATCGGCAGATAAATAGTGCGGATCACCGCCGGACTGGCCCCTCCCGAGCGCAGCCATTCGCAGTACTGCTCCAACAGAACGATATTCTCCGGCGGCCATGTGCAGGTGGGTTGTGGGCGGGGATAATCGGGTGGAAGGTGTTTGTCACGGGCATACTGCAGCGCCCGGTCATACATCTCGGCTGGGGTGGAAGGCTTCCATACTTTTCTCATAGCGCGCCCCCTTGAGATAGATTCTCCTGCGTGGAGAACAGTCGCAGCGGAGATTGCCAACTCTCCAGTTTGCGACAGGCTGTATAATAATCTTCGCAGACCTGCTTGTCGTTGGCCAGCATATAGATCTGGGTCGTCTCCAACCAGCGATGGCCCATGAGCTTTTGGATGGAAGTCACGTCTGCATCGGCGTTGAGCAGATCGGTGGCAAAGGAATGGCGCAATCGGTGGGCAGTGATCTTGATCCCAGCCTGGGTGCGATAGTACATCAGCCGTTTGTGAATGGACGTGGTTGAAAGGCCCTTGATTTGATAGCTGAGGAAGACAAAATCGCAGGCAGCAGCAGGTCGCTGCTCCAGATAGGCACGCAGAGCCTTTTCTGCCTGGGGCGAGAGATATACCGAACGTTCGCGGGAGCCTTTACCTCGCACGACCAGACGCGGATAGGTTTCACCCAGATACAGATCGGCTTGCTGAAGGCTGGCGACTTCGGAGATACGCAACCCGCACCTTAACATCAGAACGAACATGGCCCGATCCCGGCTGTTTTCGATCACTGCAAAGAATCTTTGCAGATCGTCTTCCTGCACAGGACGCGGCAAGCGCTGCGGTTCTCTCAGGTGGTGGCGATGGGGCAGAACCGGGCAGACCAACTCCGTATCTTCATCCGAAAGGAAGGTATACAGGGACATGACCGCGGCCAGGCGGCGGTTGATGGTGGTGGGCTTGAACCCGCGCGAAGCTTGCAGGCTGACGAAGCGGTCCACATCGTGAAAGGTGATCTCGTCCAGTGGGCGATCCCCCATGATCGTGGCAAACAGGGTCAAGTCGTATTTATAGTCTCGCCAAGTGCGGGCTTCCGGGTTGCGGCGGCGCACCCAGTTGACGAACCGGTCGATTTCGGCTAGCATGAGAATACCTCCTGTGAAGCAGAATGTTGGGCTGGTACTCTCATTCTACTCGCAGGAGGTTGTCTTTCCCGTTTTTTGTTGTAGGTGCGCGTACGCGCACCTACAACAAAAAAACCACTCCCGTGAGGAACGGAGGTGGTTAAGATAAGTGTCCTTCTACCGGAGGTTTCCTCGCCAAGGATTCTTGGCAGGGCGATGATACCAGCCCCTTGTCATTAAACAGTTGGTTGTACGGTGATGCAGATCCAGTCAATCATACAGATCCGACTGGACACTTCTACGACCGTAATCTCGCAGCCAGCTATGCTATGGAATGGGATCAAGCAGCAGGCCTTGACCAGAATTTTGATTTTATTTCAAAGATCAATACCAGCTATGGTGGGAATGCCGCTTTCAAGCAAAGTCTTCTAAATAACCAATGTACACTCTTTGCTTCCAGCGTTCTATATACTGGTGGAATTCGTGATAGTAGAGGAGATCCTTATAAACATGGGAGAACAAGTGACTATCCAGGTATTCCCTATTGGGATATTTCAATTCTCATGACGGGTGATTGGAATAGCCAAGGCAAAAATAAAAATAGTTATGACGGAGAAAGTTGGTACAATACACCTCTCTTTTACGAATTTACGACCCAGAATACCGTAGGGCGAAGCGTACTCAGTTATTCTTACCCTCCTCAGAGATTTCAATATGGAATAAGGGGAGGAAATAATGGTGGCGAACTTGGCTTAAAAACTTTAGATTGGTATCATGTTCTTGAAGAAAACCGAAGTCTGATTCAAAAAGGGGATCTTGTGTTTTATGGAATGTCATCAGAATCATCCTCCTTTTTCCATGTTGCCGTCATCGTTGGATGGGGAAGTGCAACATATTTCGATGCAAAACCCGGATATGCACCTTTACCTGAAGATATAGCAAGATATTATTCCTGTGGACCGGATTACTTCTTGAATCCTATTGTACCTGAAGTTGTTGAGCGTTCTGGAGCAGTCAACTATATGACGTATCGCTCTCTAGACAACACATCCCAACCCATTCCTTATCTGGAAATAGTTCATATAACTCAATGATAAAGGGATCGAAATATGAAAAAGATTATAGTGATTATCTTGCTAATTATATTTTCTGTAGCCTGTAATTCAATCGCCAGTACTTCCGTAACTACAATAACGCCCTCGGAAATGACGGCGGCCACGATATCTTATATAAGTCCTACCAGTACAGTAACTCAGACCGAAGCAACAGCAACACTTGAATCTGAAATAAGCCCTACCAGTGATGGATCTGTACGTCTAGCCTATAATCCTGCAGATTGGACGCTTTTGTTAGAATACGATGATGCACCAGCGGGGATAACGACGGATTCGCAGGGCCGTATGTGGGCAATTGTGCGAGATAAAGTATCATACTTCGACGGACAGAATTGGATCTCAGTTTCTCAAAGTGGACTTAATTTATCCAACTTGAGTCAAACTCATATAGCTCATGATGGAACCGTATGGGTCCTAGGTGAAAAGGCACAAAACACATTACTTGCTCATTATGGCGGGAAGCATTGGACAATATTTCCATTACCGATCTCGATTTCTCCTGATAATGTGGTATCTTTGGCTGTTGATGCATCCGATAGAATCTGGATTGGATTATCAGTTTGTTCTACTAATCAATGCCTATATCGTTTTGATGGTGCCACTTGGCAGGAATATCCGCTTCCGGTACGTAATCACGACAATGGTTTGGGAGGAGTATCTGTCATCTCAGATACAAAGGGCAATATATGGGTTTGTGGAGGCTGGCAAGACGGTATTGCACGTTTTCTGGGCACTGGTTGGCAAATTTATACTGGAAAAGATCTTTGGCCTGACAGGCCATCAAATTTAGGAGAAAGAGCCCCGGCAGAACACATTATCATAGTCGCCGGAGTAGATGGATCAATCTGGGCTTACCTTGACTCGACTCCAATAATTGTCCGTATTGATGAAACTGGGAAAATTGAAGGATTTCCAATCAGGCTCGGAATTGACCTGACTAACGTCTTTTACCTGGTAATGTATGATAGTAAAGGTAACGTCCTGTGGGCCGGCACGGATGGAAATGCCAATCTTTCTGGAATTACTCCAACTACCCTGGGATATTTTAATGGTACGCATTGGTTCACTTTTACAAATTTACCATTCAAAAATATATTAGAAATAAATGAAGAACCAAATGGAATTATGTTAATATCAACTGAAAATGGATTATTTAGTTATCAACCACATTAAACTTATCAACATGGATTTTTTAAGTGCATCAGAACACATTAACAGCGAAATGGGTTTTGGTTAAACTTTAGCATCCTCTGATATAGCAAGAGACGGTAGTGATTGCTCCAATTGTTTTATTCCGTGTTTTTCTATTGACTTCTCTATAATAATTAGTACTTCACGTATCCGCGTCAGTATCTTCAAGAGTGTTTCCGGGTCCAACTCGGGCTTGGCCAGTTGGGTCACCAGCTTCAGTAGCTGAACACGTTGGCTCTCATCTTAGGTGACCGTCACGGTTGCCAGCCAGACCGGGCAACCCTACACCGGGCTGAAAGTCTACGCATTTGATGGCTCTACCTACACCGGTTACAACGGCACCACGGATGCCAATGGGCAGGCGCAGTTCACCTTGCCACAGGGCCCCTACCGCTTTCGAGCCGACTATAACGGAACCCAGTTCTGGAGTGATCCTCAAAACAGCTGTACGGTTCCAGACTGCAGCACCGCGGCGGTCATGGTCACCATCCCAATGACAGTGACGGTGAAAGACACGGATGGCACAACCAAAGCCGGGTTGCCGGTGTATGCCTTCGATGGGACGACTTATACCGGTTACAACGACACCACGGATACCAGTGAACAAATTTCGTTCACATTACCTCAGGGTTCCTACCGCTTCCGGACCGATCTGAGCGGCACGCAATTCTGGAGCAGCGCCGATAACGCCTGTATTCTGCCAGGCTGCACGGAGGCGGATATCACGGTAACCATCCCGATGAACGTGACGGTGAAAGACACGAATGGCGCCGCTCAGGCCGGCCCCATCACGCAAACAAACGGTGCGACTACCGAGTATCTCCTGGGGGATGCACTCGGCTCCGTGCGGCAGTTGGCAGACGCGACCGGCGTGGTGAACCTGGCGAGGAATTACGATCCCTTCGGGAATCCGGACGGGAGCCTGGGCAGCGCCACCACCATTTTCGGGTACAGCGGGGAACAGTTGGACCCTACTGGATTGGTGTATTTACGGGCGAGAGATTATGACCCATCGACGGGCGAGTTCCTGACTAGGGATACTTGGAATGGGGATGATAAGCAACCTATGTCATATAACAGTTGGTTGTATGTAGACGGGAACCCTGTAAATGGAGTTGACCCGAGCGGCAAAATACCCATTATCTGTACCCATGTTGATCCCAGGGATTGGAACTCAATACCCGACTGCCAGCCGTTTACGCCTGCTCAAGATATACCTTTGACTAACCCAGACGTAGCATCTAGTATTCAAAATAATCTCTACAGTCTAGCGCATCCTGAGAGATCTAACGGTTGGGACTATTTCTTGAGAGAATATTCAGAGAGATGGGCAAATGCCGGAAGCGTTGCCTGGTGGCTCAAAATGACATGTGAAAATGATGGAGAGCCGGAATATGACAAAGTAGTAGTCACGATGGCTATTGAGATATTAAAGGAGTTTTCAGGAGCAGCGGTCACTAATCCTATATTACGACCGCTCTATGCCGAGGGATTAGGGCGACAATATTGGGACCATTGTCGAGGAGATTTGTGTGGCGTATCGTCGGACTGGACAGCTACGAATGCATTTCTGAACTTCCTGAGTTATAGCCAGTCGATGGACACTGGATTTTCTATTACAGACCAAAGCATGGTTTTTCCAGATCCTATCGAGTTAGGATCTGCTTTGAGAACGGCGAGGGCCATTCGTAACGGATGGGTGGGATACGCTGGTAAGAACCCAGATAGACCATATGATTTCTTCGACACAGATAGTAGCCCACTTTGGATGATAGATTGGATTGCACAACAACAAGATGCAAACAATAAACATAAACCAGAGGGCGGTTTTGGGATGGGGTCGAATAAATCTGGCAATATGCAGGTTGTCTACGCCTTTGGTACTAAGCCCGTATTCATGGTAATCTTGACGCCAAACCAGAGTGAAGATTTATGCGGTATTCAAGCCTGTTTTAGGTCAAATTTGCCCAAGCCAACCTGGCTTCCTCAAAATTTTCAGTAGGAGTAGAGCGATGAAGAGATTACCAGGAATCTCAATGTTGATTGTTATAGCCTTGATATGCGGTTGTAAACCTGCCGTTTCAACCTCTACAGGTACACCCCTGCCCCCTCGTTTGACAATAACTCCATTGCCCCCAGACACCCTCGCGCCGACGCTTACCGAGATTTCCCCGTCGCCGACAGACCTTCTTGAGTCAACACTTACCGAGACTCCCCAAACGATTTCTGGATATCAACAAGATTGCCTTCAAATTGAGACAACGATGCCGCCGGGCTTTCTGTCCAAAGGGGCGATCATCCTTTCGGATGAAGATGCAAATGGAAACCCTACCTTATCTGCTTTGTTTACCAGCGATAACAGTCTTCTTGCTCTTCCCGCCAGTTATAACACCAGCCAAATTGTCTCGCCCGATGGTAAAAGACTTGCCGAGGAAGTCACAAATAATGGAAATAATGGGCAATCCATGGATTTTCTGGAATTGTTATCAGCAGAGGGTCAAAAGCAAGGTGCCATTCCATACGATCAAAACTGGATCGGTCCGTTATACTGGTTGGATACCAAACGGATAGTACTTGATGATCCTCCTTCTGGTGAGGTCGTGGCCAACATCATAGCTGGCCAACTCACACGTCTTGATTATTCGTCCCCGACGTTCTCGGTCTATAACAAAACAATTCCAGTTTACGATCCTACACTCACACGGATGGTCTATCAGCGTAATGCGCCGATGGAGTTTGTTGTTAGTTTAGTGTTGTGGGATCTGCAGTTTGGAAGAGAGTTATGGCATGCAGATATAGGTGATGGGTATTGGGCCGCAATCCAACCGCGGTGGTCGCCGGATGGAAGCCGGTTTGCTGTTGGCATTCCGCCAGAATATGATGCCCCCATTTTTCAATTGTTTGTTGTTGACCGGGATGGAAAGGCGAAGCAGTTGACCCATTTTCAAGGGCCAGGATATCCGGAGCTGGATATTACACAACCGCAATGGTCGCCGGATAGTCGGTATATTGCCTTTTGGTTCGCGGGTTCCCTGACCGTTTTCGATACCGTGACGGAAACGGCTACGGACTATTGTCTTCCATCGGATGATGCAATAAGCACACAACCACATTGGTCGCCTGACAGCCAACAGATTGTTTTCGAACAAGAAGGTGATCCTGAATATGTAGTTGTGGTGGATATTCAGAAAAAGAGAGCGGTCGAGGTTGCTAAGACCTATACTGTAATTGGGTGGATGAAAACATCACCTTGAAAATAAAGGTAGTCACATTCAACCGGCTGATCTCGGTGAGCGGGCCCTCCGGCTTGATCACGTATGCCTATGACGGCCTCGGAGACCGCCTGCAGGAGACGGTGAATGGAGTCACCACCACCTTCATGATGGACATTTCGACTTCGCTCAATGCTTCCGACCTGACCCAGGTGCTCGATGACGGTACGAATGAGTACATCTATGGGAATGACCGGATTGAACAAACGAGTGGCACTGACACGGAGTACTTCTTGCCCGACGCGCTCGATTCCGTGCGGCAAATGACCGATTCGAATGGCGCGGTGACCCTGGCGAGGAACTACGATCCCTTCGGGAATCCGGACGGCAGCCTGGGCAGCGCCACCACCATTTTCGGGTATAGCGGCGAGCAAGTGGACCCCACCGGGATGATATATTTACGAGCGAGAGATTATGATCCTTATCTTAACCAGTTTATCCAGCCCGATACTATTGTACCAGATCAGTATAACCCTCAGACACTTAATCGCTACGAATATGCCCAAGATAATCCAATTAGGTATGTTGATCCAACAGGACACTATAATCGACAGGCAGCAGTAGATTTTGCGTTGCAGCATTATAGAGGAGCTAACCTTAATTTTGAGTCGCCTAACAATAATGACTGTACAAATTATGTGTCGTATGCCTTATCAGCGGGAGGAATCACAGATCCAAGACCAAGTCCATTGGATCCCAAAAATAGTTATTATTATAAGAATGAAAGCCATTTAAAAATGGATATGGGAACTAGGAAATTGGAACCCCCTATTTGGAATGCAGATGTAATGTCAAACAACCCTTACTTTACTTATCCGAATTTGAATTTTGATGAATGGTATGTTACTGATGATTTGCTGGATTTTCTGACAACGAATGGCCTTGCGGATTCTGTTGCTTCTTACAATGGTGTAATTCCTCACTTTGAATATGGGTTAACAACCCCCAATGCCAACAGAAACAACGACGCTTGGGTGAATTACCTTACGACTTATGTTCCCTCAATTCAACCGGGCGATTTGGTTTTCTATAACTTTTCTCCTCGGTTGGAACCATCTTTTCAATGGGATCACGTTGCATTCATCGTCGGATGGGATTATCAGACTTATGTCAATGATAAGGGCGAGGATCCTTGGGAAAGTATTGCCCGAGATGCGTACAATGCTTTTCAAGCAGGTTATCCATTTTCCTGCAGTGATCATCAGTTTGACTATGATGTAAACAAACCTCGTGTTGTGGAAGCAAGTGGTATATTACCCTATCATGATTTAAGGTCGGTAGATAATACCGATCTACAAGTGGGACAAGTTCTGTTTGTTCATGTCAGGTGAGATGATGAAAACCAACCTTTTCGGAAATGTCATACTCACAATCGTCTTCGGTATTCTACTTTCCGGCTGCGATCAACAACCAAGCCCAACGCCTTTCTTCCAGACAGAGACACCTACAAAGACGGGCTACATGCTTTCTGTGGATGAAACTGTCACTTCGATATATCAAATGGCTCAGCAATATGTTGTTTTCAAACAAAACGATCCTGGTAAGTGGGTTACGTATGCCGCAAAAGGCCCTTATTCAACTCCTGGATTAAATTTAACCAATTACAGTTCCGTTGCCATTACCCCCGACGGTTCTATTTGGGCTGGCGGCGGGGTCGAGATTTCTAAATTTGATGGCCGAAATTGGACTACTTACCCCATTCCTGGTGAATTGCTTCCAACCGAATCTGACCACCAACTATCTGCCATTGCAGTAGCGCCAGACAATTCTGTTTGGCTTGGAGGAAAGAATGATTCTCTATATCGCTTTGATGGGAGCACTTGGCACAAGGAACTGGATAAAGTAGTCATAGATGCGATCGCAGTCTCCCAAAATGGGACGGTCTGGCTTGCCGTGCAACCTGATAGAACAGATGGGTATATTGGGTCTTTTTACATGCCAAATGGGGGAGTGTTGGAATACAATGGGCAGAATTGGATTCCTTACATTACAGACAATGGTTTGATCAGCGATCAAGTTTCTGGGATTGCCATTGCTGCCAATGGAATGGTCTGGTTTGCTGCTGAAGATGGCATTTCTTCCTTTGATGGGCGAAAGTGGAATAATTATCCAATGGCCTTATTCTGCACTGATCCGTTATGTTATGCTTCTCTCCAAAATCGGATCGCAATAGGCCCGGATGGAACAGTATGGGTTACAGTAGAATATGTCGGCATGTTCCATTATGATTTTATTCATTGGACCGAGTATGAAAACAAACCAATCTTTAGATCCGACTCTCCCATACAAAACCTCTGCTTTTCTCCCAACGGAAACCTGTGGATTGGAAAGTGGAGTATTGCTGATGTGCCTTTATCGTACTTTGATGGCCACACATGGTTTGTTCCCTATATTTTTTCAAATGACCAAGGGATCACATTTCCTTATTCTGGGATTAACGATATTAAGTGCGCAGGGGATGGTTCAATTTGGATCGCTTCGGCAAGGGAAGGCATCATTCACTATTTCCCATAGCATGGCTTTTCTCTGGGTAAACGAAGACCAGCTTTTAGGAAAGGCAATTCTGAACAGGATTCCTTTCGCACGTTAACAACCTCAAATCTTTATCTGCTGAAGAAGATTAACATTGGGCACTAAGTCAAAAGTAACCGAATCCAACGGCTGATTCATCAACACTTGGCGCATTCGATCTGCGATCTCCAGGCGAGACTTAAAACTTAACTCAGGCTCAGCCACTTGTTGAATCAATGCAAGAAGCTGGGTGCGTTCGCTTTCAGGAATCAACGCCTTTGGCTCTTCTTGCTCACCAACCAACTCCAGCCGTTTTTCCACCTGGCTCATAGCTGTATAATAATCATCCGCGACGGTCTGGTCATGAACACGGGCATAGATCATGGTGGTGTTCAACTTCTTGTGGCCGAGAAACTTCTGGATGGAAGTCACCCGGCAGCCCGCGTTCAATAACTGCGTGGCGGCGGTATGACGCAGGCGGTGGGGATACACTTTCACACCCACCCGTTCCCCGGCGGCTTTGATGCGGCCGCGGATCAAGTCCTTGCAAACCGGCTGATTGCGGTACAGAAAAACGTGATCGGTGGGTCCGGGACCGCGCACGGCCAGATATTCTTGCAGCGCCTGAACGGTGGTATCGGTCATGAAAACTGTCCTATCTTTCATTCCCTTGGATTGGCGTACGGTCAGCCTGCGGGCAGGCAGGTCCAGGTTTTCCAGGCGTAGTTCTTCCACCTCACCCACGCGCATGCCGCTTTGCCAGAGCAGAAGGAAGGCAGCCCGATCAAGCAAGGCCTCCCGGCGCTCCCGAAAGCCCTGTGCCAGAGCAACACGGCCTTCAAAATCGTCCCGCAGCAGGCGTACCTGCTCATCGGTGAGGAACTTGGGCAAGGGCTCGGGCTGCTTGAGGCCGGGAATGCGCAAAAGCGTCTGGGTAACCGCATAGCCTTCTTCCTGGAGGAAGCCCAGAAAGCCATGGAAATAGCGCACACCCGCGTTGATGGTGGAAGCAGCCAGTCCCTGTGTGAGCTGATGGTCGATGAAATCGAGCAGGAAGCGGCGTTTGACATCGGCAAGTTCGCTCACGTGGCACTGTTCGCAAAGGAAACGCCAGATCCGCAAATGATCGGTCCAGAAACGGCGGATATTTTCCTGCAGGCGGGCCTGCCGCCAGTTGCGCTGCTGGATATGTTGATAACGGGTCAGTTCCTGAATGAGCCAGGCGGGCAAGCCTTCGGTATGCAGTTCGGGTTCGAAAGGATGCACCTTGATCTCCAGGATGCCACGTTGATGGCCGAGGAACCGGCGAAATTTGAGCATCGAATTGCGGCAGATGTCGGTCCATTCGGCGCTAAGCTGTTTGGCGCGGAGGAAATCCAAGCCTCGTTGCAGGTCGGCCTCCAAATCGAGCTCGGGATGGGGCTTGAGCGCCAAGCCTAGGACATGACCGGCCATCGGCAGATAAATAGTGCGGATCACCGCCGGGCTGGCCCCACCCGAGCGCAGCCATTCGCAGTACTGCTCCAGCAGAACGATATTCTCCGGCGGCCATGTGCAGGTGGGTTGTGGGCGGGGATAATCGGGCGGAAGGTGTTTATCGCGTGCATACTGCAGCGCCCGGTCATACATCTCGGCTGGTGTGGAAGGTTTCCATACTTTTCTCATAGCGTCCCCCTTGAGGATGGGATCCTCTTGTGTGGAGAACAGTCGCAGGGGAGATTGCCAGCTCTCCAGTTTGCGACAGGCTGCATAATAATCTTCGCAGACTTGCTTGTCGTTGGCCAGTACATAGATCTGGGTCGTCTCCAGCCAGCGATGACCCATGAGTTTTTGAATGGAAGTCACGTCTGCATCGGCATTGAGCAGATCGGTGGCGAAGGAATGGCGGAGCCTGTGGGCAGTGATCTTGATCCCGGCCTGGGCACGATAGAACATCAGCCGTTTGTGAATGGACGTGGTTGAAAGGCCCTTGATTTGATAGCTGAGGAAGACAAAATCGCAGGCAGCAGCAGGTCGCTGCTCCAGATAGGCACGCAGAGCCTTTTCTGCCTGGGGCGAGAGATATACCGAACGCTCACGGGAGCCCTTCCCTCGTACTACCAGACGCGGATAGGTTTCACGCAGATACAGATCTGCCTGCGAGAGACTGGCGACTTCGGAGATACGCAACCCGCACCTTAACATTAGCACGAACATGGCCCGGTCACGGCTGTTTTCAATCACTGCGAAGAATTTTTGCAGATCGTCCTCCTGCACAGGACGCGGCAAGCGCTGCGGTTCTCTCAGGTGATGGCGATGGGGCAGGACCGGGCAGACCAACTCCGTATCTTCATCCGAGAGGAAGGTATACAGGGACATTACCGCGGCCAGGCGGCGGTTGATGGTGGTGGGCTTGAACCCGCGTGAAGCTTGCAGGCTGACGAAACGGTCCACGTCATGAAAAGTGATCTCGTCCAGTGGACGATCCCCCATGATCGTGGCAAACAGGGTCAAGTCGTATTTATAGTCTCGCCAAGTGCGGGCTTCCGGGTTGCGGCGGCGCACCCAGTTGACGAACCGGTCGATTTCGGCTAGCATGAGAATACCTCCTGTGAAGCAGAATGTTGGGCTGGTACTCTCATTCTACTCGCAGGAGGTATCTTCCCCGTTTTTTGCTGTGGGTGCGCGTACGCGCACCCACAGCAAAAAACCACTCCCGTGAGGAACGGAGGTGGTTAAGATAAGTGTCCTGCCATCGGAAGGTTTATTAATAAAGACCCAGTATTTCGTATCAATAATGCGTATATATATGGAGATTCTAATCCAATAAATAATGTAAATTCAACAGGTCTGTTTAGTACATGTGCGATAGCCGCTAGTTTTGGGGTTTCTAATATAATGGAGGTAGTGAGTGCATTTGAATCCGGAGTTTCAATTCCAGGGGCAAAAGGCCGCTGGGCGTGGTTAAAACTCCTATTAGATGCCAAAAACGGTGACGATGTTTATTACGGTGCTCCAATAACTCTACCACCATTTTTAGATGAAAGTCAACATACAAATTTTGATACCAGTTCGGGTACCATTACCGTTGATGGGATGAATTTAATAGATTATACGAATAATGAAATTAATAAACCGATACAATCCAGGGTTTACTTTCCTTATCGAAATATGACCCCAACTACTTATGTACTAAATGGTCAACAATATATCGATGGAACCCGTCCTAGAGATTTACCTGATTTTCGAGTTGCAAGCATAGATTTTGCTCCATTGATTTGGTCGGGATTAGGTGCAGTGCCATTCACGCTTTGTGGTAAAGCATTTACGGGGGGGATAACAGGCATAATTGATAGGTACGGAAAAATATACGGGGAATTCTTTTTGGGCCTTCAAGGTAGTTGTTTGGGATATGTATCTGCTGGAGAAGGCTATGTAGATCGGAATCCGTCAAGTCTTAGCTGGGATCAAAGTGATATACCTGACGAAAATCAAATTCATGAAACAATAGTTGGTATTTGTGGAAATGTGCAAGGTCAAATTATAGGTGGGTTAAGTGCATCTCTTTGCTTAAATGGTTCAGCATCAATAACTGCATTTTATACGCCAGGTATTGGTGGCTCTCTTTTCGATTCAATGGGTTTTGTGACTCCATGGGAAAGACCAGATTTGGCATGGGATTATATTGATCGCATCCCAGGAATAAACGAACCAGAGGTTCTCCAACAAATAATTTCAAATGATAAGTGAAGAATATTACAAACGAACAATTTATCTACGCAATTGGATTAGAATATGAAAAACCGAAAAAGTATATATATTGTGTATTTAATATTGATTTTTTTCTTTCTCGGAGGTATAGCCAGTAATATAATCCTTGAATGGCAAATTAAATGGCTCAGTGGGATCCCACAATTAATGGGCGCGTTGATGTTTTTAACCATCTTTATGGCGTTTATCCCCAAACTCCGACAACGGAGTTTCTGGCTTCCCTTATATAATGGAATACCTCGTCTTGTTTTATTGATAATCATAATATTGATAATAATCCTTCTACTCTACCTAGCCGTGTACGCTTACTTGTGAAGCCAATTAATTATTAAACGTATCTGGAAAATGGTTGACTCAAAAGCAGTTTTGGCGCAGAATTGCAAATGCCTGTATTCTGCCGGACTGTGACGTGGTTGTTGTGAGCACCTTGGGGGCTCGAGCGAGCCAACGAATGTTACAATCAACTACACCTACGAACCACTTTACCGGCTAAGCGCGACGGACTACTCGGATGGCCAGTACTTCCACTATACCTACAGATGTAATGGGAAGTCAAGGTTGGGAAGGGAACTGGAAAATAAAAGACGAACCGGCTGATATTGCACAGCCTGGCTCGTCTTGGAAGGGGGGTAGACTGATTGTACTGCAAGATGGCTGGTGGGAGACCGGACTTTAACAACAAAATACCACGCCTTCGCAAATGTGCGAAACGTTTCAGGAAGTTGTATAATAATGGCGAGCGATGAGCCCGCAAAACCTTTTAGGTCTCCTGATGGGAGTTCACACGGTCACGTGTTTGGGACATCGCTCACTTTGTTTGCCAGGAAAGACGAGGGCGGCAACGGAATGGGCTTTTTCTTGCTGCCCCAGGGAATCTCAGACAAGTCTGCGCCGAGTTGGAGCAAATCCAATTGTTGCCGAACGAACTGGGCCGTGGATTGATCGGAAGGGCGGTTGTCTTTGCCGGTCTGGTAGGTAAACTGCATCAACTTGCGGGCGACGAGCTCGGGTTCGGCAAAGCGATCGGTGGATTGCCTGGCAAGGACATACCAGACGGTGACCAGCAGCTTGCGTGCAATCGCCACAATGGCTTTGTTGCGGCCCAGACGCGGTTCAAGGCGGGCCAGTTCGGCCTTCCAATGGGGGTGGGTGTTGGCAGCGGTTTGAGCGGCTTCCACCAGTGCGGCGCGCAGGTCTTTGCGTCCGGCTTTGGTAATGTGACCGGTACGGGTGGTCATGCCGCTATCGTGGACTCTGGCGCCCAGGCCGGCATATCCCACCAAATGTTTGGCGTCCTCAAAGCGCGCAATATCACCGATGGCAGCCAGAACGGTAATAGCGGTGACCACACCAAAGCCTGACAGGTGGATCAGGCGGGGGACCCGCTCATCTTGGGCCGCAAGCTCACGCAGCATGGTTGTCAAGCGAGCGAGTTGGGTTTCGGCGAAGCGCAAAGTCTCGAGGTCGCTTTGCAGGTTGACCTTCTCCAACTTGCCAATAGGCAAAGCCAGCCACCATTTGCTTTGATCAGCACGAAAAGGGTTGCCTTTTGGAGGCGTCAGATGATGGCGTTGCAGGACCGCATGCAGCCGGTTCTTGGACTGTGTGGCCAGGCGGGTCATCTTGGAGCGCTGTGCCACCAGGGCGCGCAATTCACGCACTTCCACGGGCGGCACCCAGATGGAAACGAGCAAGCCTTTTGCGAGCAGGCGGGCTAAAATTACCGCGGCAATCTTATCGGTCATCACCTGCGAACGGGTGATGAGTGCCACGTGTGGCGGATGTACCACGGTGACCGAACTGGCATACTGCGAGAGTTCATCGTAGAGCTGCCAGGTGTTGGTGGTCATTTCCAGTACAACCTGATCCTGTTTTGTGAGGTTCTTTTTCATCCAGGCTTCCAGGCGTGAGAGTTCCACGCGTTGGGTGGGCAGCCGGACAGTGAGATCTTGATCAACCCCGTATGCGATCAGGTAATACTTGTGTACATCCAGACCGATGAAACGTTTTTGGGGATTCGGCATGAGAAACTCCTTGGGGCTAAGAAGAAAGTCGGGCACGTTTCTTTTTTGGGCCACTGGATCACACACAGATACGGGCTGGCTCCGAAGCCAATCCAGGAGCTTCCCAGTTAAGCGGATTCGAACGGGGCAGTCAAATACGACGGCGGGCTGGCCTGGCGGTCTCCCATACGTAAAGCCGGCTGGACCCTAACGCAGCGTTCCCGGGTACGCGTTCCCGTTCACGAAACGCATGAAGCGTACCCCAAAACGTGCCCGACTGCAACTCGCCAACCGAGCTGCAATTACATGCTAACATGACGGCGACGGGAGGCGGGTGGAACAGCTATATGCCACCTATGACGCCGTGGGCAACCGCCTGGGCCAGGCCAGCCAATATTCCAATATTGCTTACACCTATGATGCGGCCAACCGGCTGACCAGCGTGGACGGGGTGCCTTACACCTACGACAACAACGGGAATCTGCTTTCGGACGGCACGAACACGTATGCCTATGACTCGGCGAACCGGCTGATCTCGGTGACCGGCCCATCCGGGACGATCACGTATGCCTACAACGGCCTCGGAGACCGCCTGCAGGAGACGGTAGGTGGAGTCACGACCACCTTCACGATGGACATTTCGACTTCGCTCAATGCTTCCGACCTGACCCAGGTGCTCGATGACGGTACGAATGAGTACATCTATGGGAATGACCGGATTGAACAAACGAGTGGCACTGACACGGAGTACTTCCTGACCGACGCGCTCGATTCCGTGCGGCAAATGACCGATTCGAATGGCGCGGTGACCCTGGCGAGGAACTACGATCCCTTCGGGAATCCGGACGGCAGCTTGGGCAGCGCTACCAGCATTTTCGGATACGACGGCGAGCAGGTGGACCCCTCCGGCATGATATATTTGCGGGCCAGAGATTATGACCCTCGTATAATGGAGTTCCAACAGCCCGATACTATTGTCCCAAATCCGAATATCCCAGATGAATGGAATAAATACAATTACGCACAGGACGATCCGATAATTCAAACAGACCCATCAGGGCATTGCATTGGGCCAGAAGGAGTAAATTTACCGGATGGTAGTCCTGCCTGCAATACTGGCGGCGGAACATTAAATACCAACCCAACTAAACTATGCGAAATTGATCCCGGTCTTCCCCAATGTCCACCTTTATATGGTCCTTCGCCCGTGTATCACTTTGGATTAACCGAAAAACAGTTGGTAAACCAATTTCAACAGGATCAAGGAAACACAGAATATTGCGCTCTTTATGCAATTTCGACCGCTTTGAATATGCTCTATGGTACGCATACTACAGGTATGGACGTTGTGTCTGCTTATTGGAATATTTATGGACTTATTGATCCTGGAGGAAGTCACTGTCCGTCTTGGGGATGGCTCTATTGGGGACTTAATGGCGATGCAGTATTGCCCTATCAGCAAGTTAGTATAGTTAATCTATTTTCTTCAAAGATTTTAAGGCAAAAGAATGATCTTCCAATAGCAGAGGAGAAAATGTTGAGCCCTGAAGATTTGATCCAGGCAATTTCAAATCCCAAGGAAGCAGTTTTGTTTACGTTCAATACTATTCGCGGTAATTGGTTAAGCGGTCACACGATTGTATTAGCCGCTTACGATCCGAAGCAAGGCTTCGGCTTCCTAAACTCTGGTTGGGGACGTAATCCCCACGGGCCCCAATCCCCTTCGCTCACTTGGTTTTCTATAGCTCAATTCCAAGAGTATGAAAAGGATCCGATTGGGCTATGGGATAATAATTTCGTTGTTATTACAAGACCATGACTTTCAGGAGGATAATATGTTTTCGAAACTAATTCTCCACCCTCGCTCTTGGCTAGCTTTTCTCGTTATTCCCCTTTTCCTGGTTGCTTGTGGTGAAGCGGAACCAAAAATTCCCCTGCCCAATGGGATACCCAAGGACGATCTTGTCTTTATGCCGGATGGCAATCCGGTGAATAAAAATGAGGAAGGGAAGACTCTTGGTTTTATCAATGACGATGGGAGCCATTCTGTCGATTACACCTTCAAAATCTTTGGTGGAGCACTCTCAAACTTCGGATTGCGATTATATAACCAGCAAGCAAACTATCCGCGATGGTCCAGATCGGGAACCATGCTGGCATTTTCAGTTGCAAGTATCCCTCCAGATATTCGATTGATCGATTCCAGCGGTAGGATGTATGGGCAAAATTGTGATGGGCTTGACCAAGACTTAACCTTTGACTCCCAGGGAAATATTTTGGGGGAAATAACGAAGGATTCTCCTCTCTATCCGGAATATAAAAAAAATATTACCGCAAATATCAGCCTGATTGGTCGCTATGATTTAAGAACCTGTACAGTTGTGGGCGTATTTTCCGTACCTGTACCACAGGATTTTGATCTATGGAATATTAGTGAGGCTGGAAATGGTCTGGTTACGGCCGAATTTAATGCATCCAATACAGACATAGACACGATCATCATCTTTGACCCAACGACTCAGGCATTCACTTCATTTCCTGGATACTTTCCGTCCATGAGCAGGGATGGTGCATGGTTGGCATATTACAATCTCTCCGGAGATCTTATTGTTCGCAATATCAAGAGCGGCGTGGAAAAAACGGTCACCCACGTTTTCACGGACAATGACCCTTATTCTTCTAATTCTGATTTTCTTTTTCTACCTGGTTGGTCTCCTGATAATAAGTGGTTAGTTTACAATACGCCAGACGGAAAAATATATAAAGCAAATATAGAAACCGGGGAAAATATATATATTACTTATGGCTGGGCTCCAGATTGGAGGCCGTGAATCCACAATGCTTGAACTGCCCTAAGATTGATAACAGCCTTTTTCAAAGCTTTACTCCTAACATGAGCAGAAAGGCAAATGCGTAATAGTTCTCTTTCCCAACATAAAAGACGAACCGACCGGATGGAACCAGCCAGCCCGTCTCTCAGTGGGGATTCGTCAACGGACTTTGTCAAGGACACCCATGGAGAGTCGGGTGCAGGCACCTGTGGGAGCGGGGGCGGGCTAACGGGGGTTCGCAGGGTTTCAAGAGCGGCAGCCTGACACCCGACACCCAGAACCCGGCGGTGAGCACGGCGGCGGCCTGCTGAGGCGTTCATGGCCCGGCAGTAGCCATGACCAACCAGGGTACCGACCTGGAGGCGTACATTTACCCGCTCTCCCCTGACAGGCAGTCCCTAATCGCTCCAGGGGAAAAGATCCATTGGTACATTGGTACTAGGAGTGGAACCGCATTTTTTAACATTGGTGTATAATGCGTGGACATATTTTAGACTTTGACATATCTTCTCATGAGTGATTCAACACTTTTGGTCATTGAGGGCAAACATGCAGACCATCCTGCTTTTGCCCCCGCCCTGCGCAAAAAAGGCTACACTGTCGAGTTGGTCCCCAATGGCAGCCAAGCTTTGGCGCGCCTGGCTGCCGGCCTGACCCCCGACGTGATGATCGTCAACGCGGCTTCCCTGCGGACCAGCGGAAAACGAATCTGCCAGAGCCTGCGCGGCAAGGCTCCCAGCATCCCGATCCTGGTGATCCTCGCTCCGGATGGGGAACTCGAAAAAATGGAGGCCGACGTCAGCCTGTCCCTGCCCTTTACCGCCCAAAAATTGGTCAACCGGATCAAACACCTCCTGCCGAGCGACGGCAACCACGACCTGCATGCCGGCCCGGTGTGCCTGGATATCGAAAAACGGATCGTTCGCTGCCTCGACAAGCAGGCCCGCCTTACGCCGCGCCTGACGCGCCTCCTAAAGATCCTGATGGAACGCCAGGGTGAAGTGGTCGAACGCAAGGCGCTTTTCTCGCAAGTCTGGGAGACGGATTACACCGACGATACGCGCACCCTGGATGTGCACGTTTCCTGGCTGCGGCGGGCCATCGAGGCAAACCCGGAAGCCCCCAAATATCTAAAGACGATCCGGGGCGTGGGCTACCGGCTGGACGTGTAATCAGAAGTGTTTTTGGGGGTGTATAATGAATTCCTGAAATAGGAGAATCAATATGACTCGATCCTTTACCGCTGTAATCCATAAGGAAGATGACTGGTATGTAGCTGATTGTCCCGAGGTTGGGACGGTCAGCCAGGGGAAGACTGTTGAAGAAGCAATTGCCAATCTCAAAGAAGCCACAGAGCTTTATCTTGAAGAATTCCCTTCGGTGAAGTAAGCCGAGGAAGTTATGGAACTCAAAAAAGCTGCACTGGTAATTGCCGACATAAGTGGGTACACCCAGTTCATCAGAGTCAATAAAGGCAGCCTGCTTCACGCCGAGGAAATCATCTCTCAGCTCCTGGAAACCGTCACCGATAAAGCCGAGTTTCCCCTGGTCTTAAATAAGTTCGAGGGAGATGCAGCCCTGATGTACGCTGAAACGGGCCAGGCGGAAGGCGCCGCGTTGCAGGATGTGGTCCGCCAGGTGCAAGCTTTTTTTATTGCGTTCCATGCCAAGACCCATACGTTGGCCGGGGATCGTTCCTCCTGTCCGTGTGATGCCTGCCAGCATATTCTCGATTTACAATTAAAAGCGGTTGTGCATGCCGGGATGGTGGCCTTCAAAAAAATACGCCAATTCGACGAACTGGCCGGGGAAGATGTTATCCTGGCGCACCGCTTACTGAAGAACTCCATTCCAAGCCGGGAATACATCCTAATGACGGAAGCCGTTTATCCCTTGGTCGGGGATGCGCCGGGAATCCGGGCCGAGTTGTGCGAGGAACACTACGACGATCTGGGGCAAGTTCGTCTCAAAGTGTGGTATCCGGCCATCGCTGGGTAAATGACTTTCTCTTTCTCCTGGCTACTCGAATCCGAAGACCCGGGCGTGCGCTACCTGGCCCTGCGCGACCTGCCCGGCCGGCCCGCCGGCGACCCCGAACTGCTTGCCGCGCAACGGGCCGCCCACACCCACGGAGCGATCGCCGCCATCTTGGAAAATATGCACCCGCAGGGCTACTGGGTCAAGCCCAATCCCGGCTACACCCCCAAGTATTTCTCCACCGATTGGTCGCTGATCCTGCTGGCGCAGTTGGGCGCTTCCACCTCCATGGATATGCGCATATCACGCGCCTGCGCATACCTGTTGGATCACGCCATGACCTCCCAGGGACAGTTCACTCATACCGGCGCAGCCTCCGGCACTATCGATTGCCTGCAAGGCAACCTGTGCGCCGCCCTGGTGGCGCTGGGCTGCGACGACCCGCGGCTCGTCCAGGCCTACGAATGGATGGCGCGCAGCGTCACCGGCGAAGGCCTGGCACCCGTTTCCCAACCGGAGGCCCCGCTGCGTTACTATGCAGCCAAGTGCGGGCCGAACTTCGCTTGCGGATATAACGGCGGGAAACCGTGCGCCTGGGGCGCGACCAAGGTCATGCTGGCCCTGGCGCGTTGGCCGGTCTCCCGCCGCACGCCCCTGATCGAACGCGCCATCCAACAGAGCCTGGATTTTCTCTTCAGCCGCGACCCCGCCCGGGCGGATTACCCCACCCGCAACGCTGGCGCGCCCAGCCCCAACTGGCGCAAGTTCGGCTTCCCGGTCTTCTACATAACCGACAGCCTCCAGGTGGTCGAGGCCCTGGTCGCGCTAGGTCATGGAGGCGACGCGCGCCTGGAAAATGCCATCCAGCTCATCCGTGAAAAGCAGGCTGCGCAGAGCGGCTGGGCGCTCGAATACGATTACACCGGCAAGACCTGGGTTGATTTTGGTCCCAAGAATGCGCCCAACCCATGGGTGAGCCTGCGTGCCCTGAAAGTCTTGAAGGAGATCGGGCAATAAGGGTGGGCGCCTGGCCGATAAGAAAAATGGCATGAGATCCCTATCTGGAATTGAACAAATTTTAGGGCTGCTCCTGACCATTGCGGGATTCCTTGCCAGTTGTACGGGTGCGCCGGCCCAACCACCCACCCCCACCCCAATCCCAAGCTCCACTCCAGCCCCTTTACCAACATATACACCAACCCCCGCTGCCAGTCCCAGCCCGGCTCCCACCAACACCATCACTCCCACACCCCTGTCGGCCTGGGATAGGCTGGCCCGCACGCCTCCCATGGGCTGGAACAGTTGGAACAGTTTTGGCTGTGCGGTCAGCGAAGAACTCATCCGGGAAACCGCGGATGCCATGCTCAGCAGCGGGATGCAGGCAGCCGGGTATCGCTATATCATCATCGATGACTGCTGGATGGCGCGCGACCGGGACGCCCAGGGCAACCTGCAGGCCGATCCAGTTAAATTCCCCAACGGAATGAAAGCCCTGGCAGATTACGTTCACTCCGAAGGGCTGAAATTGGGCCTCTACCTCGACCGCGGCAAACAGACCTGTCAAGGCTTCCCGGGCAGCTACGGGCACGAAATCCAGGATGCCAATACATTGGCATCCTGGGGAATCGATTACATTAAGGAAGATAACTGTTCGGCAGTTGGCAATCTCATTACAGACTATACCAAAATGCACAATGACCTGGTATCCACCGGCCGGCCTATCGTCTTCAGTTTGTGCAGTTGGGGTTTTCCCGGCACCCAGGTTCCCGAACTCGGCATTGCCCACCTGTGGCGCACCTCCAAGGATATCCAGGATCGCTGGGCCAGCATGCTCTCCAATGCCCAAGCCAATGCCGCCTACGCCGCCTATGCCGGGCCGGGGCACTGGAACGATCCCGACATGCTGGAAATTGGCAGAGGCGGTATGACAGAGGTTGAATATCGCACGCATTTCAGCCTGTGGGCCATCATGGCTGCCCCGCTCATCGCCGGGAACGACCTGCGCACCATGAACCAGACCACCCTCGACATCCTGAGCGCGCCTGAGGTGATCGCGGTTGACCAGGATGCGCGGGGTATTCAGGGCAGCCTGGTCGGCAACTCCGGTACCGCAAACGAGCTGGAAATTTGGTCCAAACCCTTATCCGGGAGCAATACCCTGGCGGTCCTGCTCCTCAACCGATCCAAACAGGCCGCCGCCATCACGGTAACCTGGAGCGCGCTCGGCCTGTCCTCCGGCCCGGCCCAGGTGCGTGACCTGTGGGCCCGCGCGGATCTTGGGATCTTTACGAACAGCTACACCGCCAATGTCCCACCGCATGGCGTGGTGCTGGTCAAGATCGTCCACCAGTAACACTTTCTTTTAGGGCAAATTCATTAAGAAACTGTCCACAAGGAACCCGGCTGAATAAATAAATTACTGACCCCATTCCAGACTTTATCATATTCCTGATACGCCATGGAATATAAGCACGCTGACCCTTCACTTAAAAGCAGGCCGGGATTCAAAAAATACAGGCGTTCTTTTTGTGGTTCAAACCCCACCACCAGCATATAATGTCCCACCCTGGCATGCCGGATATCGCGAATAATTTCGCGGTCCGTCTGCCATGCCACCGACACTATCGGCAACGCACCATTGGATAGGATCCGTTCCAGGTCCTTGATCGACGCCTGGCTTTTATGCTCCACCCGCCCTTGCGTAAAATGACGCAGTGACTTCCGATAGAACAGCCATGTCGGCATTCCGAAGCCGGGATCTTCCATCCCTTTCGCTCCAGAAAAGCTTCCACTTCCGCTCCCCGATAATTCGTCGACTCAGATCGGCGATTGAATAGATTGGCCGCCATGGCAATGGCAAAAGGCCCGCAGCCCTGGGGATGGCCGGGATTTTGCGATTGAAAATAGTGCAGCAACGCTTCTTCGGAGAGGCCGCGATAAAAGACCGGCAAATCAGGGTTTCCGTAATGGGGGGATCTCAGAGTCGGCTGCCAGACGCTGGTACAACCAGTTCAACTCCTTAACCTTTTCCTGCAGCTCCACACTCAGCGCCTCCTTACCCATCCGCCACTCCCAGTTTCCTCCCAGCTTGGACGGGAAATTCATGCGCGCCTCCGTCCCGAGTTCCAACATATCCTGCATGGGCGCCAGGGCAAAAACCGCCACCGAGCTCCAGGCAGTCCGGATCAGGTCCCAGGCAATCTGGCTACCATCCACTTTTAGATAATGGTGAGCGAAATCCTTCTCCGCCTCCGGCGCGCTGGCGTACCAACCCAGCGTGGTGTCGTTATCGTGCGTGCCAGTATACACCGCACAGTTCTGCGGGTAGGCATGCGGCAGGAAAGGATTATCGGGGCCGGAGAAAGCGAACTGCAACACCTTCATGCCCGGCAGGCCGAAACCATCCCGCAAAGCCACCACATCCGGCGTGATCACACCCAGGTCTTCGGCCAGGATAGGCAAGCTGCCCAGGCTGGCCTGGGCGGCGTTGAAAAAGTCCGCGCCCGGGCCGGGCACCCAGCGGCCCTTTTCAGCGGTCGGGTTGCCGGCCGGGATCTCCCAGTATCCGGCCAAGCCGCGGAAATGGTCAATCCGCAAGATGTCCACCAGTTTCAAGGTGGCGCGGATCCGTTCCATCCACCAGGCATACCCACCCGCCTTGTGGACCTCCCACTTATAGAGCGGGTTGCCCCACAATTGGCCGGTGGGGGAGAAATAATCCGGCGGGACACCCGCCACGACGGTGGGCTGCCCCTTCGCATCCAGGTAAAACAGGTCCGGATTGGCCCACACGTCGGCTGAATCGTAGGCCACGAAAATGGGGATGTCGCCGATGATCTGCACAGCCTTGGCGTGGGCGTAGGCGCGCACGGCCTGCCATTGCCGGAAAAACAGGAATTGGAAGAACGAAAAACGGCCAATCGAAGCTGAAAGGGACGCACGCGCGGCGGTAATGGCAGCCGGTTCCCGGTGGCGCAGGGGGGCCGGCCAGCCATCCCAACCGCCGCCGCCTTGCGTCTCTTTAATCGCCATAAACAGGGCGTAATCATCCAGCCAGCCGGCATTTTCGGCGCAAAACGCCGAAAATGCCGATTTCAAAGGGCCCGGGGCGGTCGAAAAGCGCTCAAACGCCTTTTCCAGCAAGGCCGGTTTCCAGAGATACAGCCGCCCAAAGTCCACCCGCCCGGACTCCCAGGCTGGCATACCGGAGAAATCCTCCGGTTTCAATAATCCCTGCTCCAGCAAAACCTCCGGGCTGACCAGGTAAGGATTCCCGGCAAAAGCCGAAAAACACTGGTAGGGCGAATCGCCGTACCCGGTGGGCCCGAGCGGCAGCACCTGCCAGAGCGAGCAGCCACACGCCGCCAGCCAGTCCAGCCAGCGGAATGCAGCCGGACCCAGGTCACCGATCCCATACGGGCCCGGCAAACTGGTGGGATGCAGTATCATGCCTGAAGCGCGTTTAAATTTCATAAGGTTGCCTTTTCGTTTGGATGGTTTCGCCCGATTTTACCACCGGGCTGGGGTAATCCGATGCGACCACATCGGTGCCGATCTCCGCCTCGGGTTCCACAACCATGCCGGCCGGCACATCGCTATTTTTGCCGATCACTGCCAGCCGGATATTGGGAGTGGAAATACCGCCGCCAACGCGGGTGTTCCTGCCCACGTGGACGCGTTTATCAATGATGGCACGCTCGATAATCGCCCCGTTCTCGATGATGGTATCGGTCATGATGATGGACTCGCGCACCACCGCGCCCGCACCGATGATCACGCCCGGCGAGAGCACGCTGCTCTCCACCCGTGCGCCTTCCCGGACGTAACAGCCATCCGAGAGCATGCTGGCATAGATATCGGCGTTCACCGGGATACGGGAGGGGGGCCGCTCCTCGGTGCGGGTATGGATGATCCAACTGCGGTCATACAGTTTGAGCGGCGGGTTGGGCGAAAGCAGGTCCATGTGCGCCTGCCAGTAGGAGTTGATCGTGCCCACATCCATCCAATACCCGGTGTAGGGAAACGCAAAGACGCGTGTCTCACTCCGGATCAACTGCGGGAGGATGTCCTTGCCAAAATCGTGCGAGGAATCTTCACGCTGGTGATCCTCCCATAAAACCCGGTCGAGCAGGTCACGGTTGAACAGATAAACCCCCATGTTGGTCAAATCGGAAGGCGGGTCCTTCGGTTTTTCGATGAAGGATGTCACGTGGTACTCCTCGTCGACCCCCAGGATACCAAAACGGGAGGCCTCTTCGAGCGGCACATGGATGGTTGCCATGGTCAATTCCGCCTGGTTGGCCAGATGGTACTGAATCATCCGGTCGTAATCCATGGTATAGATATGATCGCCGGAAAGGATCAGGATCAGGTCGGGTGAACCCTGCTTAATGAAAGTGAAATTCTGTTGGACGGCATCGGCTGTTCCTTCGAACCAATCGGCATCGAAGCGGGCCTTGTAGGGCGTCAGGATGCGGATTCCGCCGGTAAAATCGCGGTTCAGATCCCACGGGCCGCCGGAACCGATGTGTTCGATCAACGACTGGGGCCGGTACTGCGCCACCACCATTACATCGAAAATATTAGAGTTGACGCAGTTCGAAAGTGCGAAATCAATGATGCGATATTTTCCAGCAAATGGCACCGCCGGCTTGGTCCGTTTTTCGGTCAGGGCGCTCAAGCGGGCCCCTTCGCCGCCCGCCAGGATGATCGCACGTGTTTTCATACGTCACCTCAAAGATTTTCCCAAGAATTTATCCGAAAATTATTGAAAGACCACAATTTGAGAGTGTGCGGCTTCGCCGCACACTCTCAAAATGCGACTTCCTCCGAATTTTAGGATAGATACAAAGCTCTCTTCGTTAAAAATACATACCTGAATAGCATCCGCTTTTTTACGTCCTTGTCCCATAAAAAATATGTCAGCTCGAGCTCGAACTTAACGACCTGTAGATCATGGCATACCTGGCTGCGGAACTCGACCAGGAGAAGTCTTGCTGCATACCACTGCGTTGGAAACATTCCCATTTTTCCGGGCTGGAGTAGACAGACAGCGCACACTGCAGCGATGCCAGCATATCCCCCACTTCCGCCTTCTGGAACAGGAAGCCGGTCTTGTCTTCCTGGATGGTGTCCTTCAGCCCGCCAGTGGCATGCACCACCGGCACACAGCCATAGCGCATGGCGATCATCTGCGCCAGCCCGCACGGCTCGTAACGCGAGGGCATCAGGAGCATATCCGCGCCAGCATAGATGAGCCGGCTCAACTTAGCGTCGAAACGGATCTCCGCCCGGATCCGTTCGGGGTATTCGGCCTGTAAGGCCCGGGCGGCGTTTTCGAGCGCCGGGTCGCTGGAACCGAGGATGACAAATTGCCAGCGCTGGTCGGTCATCCGGCGAAGCGTCTCGAGGGTGATATCCACACCCTTCTGTGGATCAATCCGTCCGATCATTGCCAAAAGCGGGATGCGCGCTTCTTCCGGAAGGCCCAATTGTCTTTGCAAAGCCGCTTTATTGGCTGCGCGCATGGGAAGCTCCGCAAAGCTGAATTTTTCCGCCAGGGTTTTATCCGTTTCAGGGTCCCAGGCAGCCATATCGAGACCGTTCAGGATGCCAGTAATACTGTTCGAACGGCCATTCAGGAAGGTTTCCAGTCCACAACCAAAATCAGGCGTCAGGATTTCGCGCGCATACGTAGGAGAGACCGGCACCACCGCGTCCGCCGCCCACAATCCCAGCGGCAGAGGCTGGGTACGCGCCCATGCGGGCAAAGTTGCCTCGTTGGACAGGGTCAGGCCATAGTCCATCAACGTATCCTTAGCCTCGCCGCCCATATAAGGCAGGTTGTGCAGGGTCAGCACGGAGTGCATGCGGGCCAGCACAGGGTCAGTTTGGCGGGATCGCAGGGCATATAGCGCCAGGGCGGTATGCCAGTCGTTGGCATGGATGATATCGGGGCGCCAGTCCATGCGGTAAACCATTTCCAGGGCCGCCATGGAGAAAAATGTAAATTTTTCGCGATCCAACGCCGGGTCGAGCGAGTAGACGGAGGGCGATACGGAAAGCGGGTCGCCATCAATAAAATAAACCGGCATTCCCCCCAAACTCATCTCGAACACTTGGGCCGGGATCGTCCCGCCGCGCCGGTATACCGATAATTCCGCCACCGGGCGCAGCGTGGCCGATTCGGCCCGGATAGCACGATGTAGCGGCAGCACCAGCCGCACATCCAGCTTCACCCCCTGGGTGGCCTGGTACGACAGGTCGCGCAACGCCAAAGGCAGGGAACCGGCCACATCGGCGAGCCCGCCAATTTTTACGAACGGTTCCGCCTCTGCAGCAAGAAAAAGGATATTCAATGTGGCAGACATTCACCCCAGTATACAACAAATCCGGCAATCCGGTTCCCAGCAAAATCCTGGTTCATTGGGAATTGCCGGGAAATAAAGTTATTTGGGATAAGCAAAGGCGTAATCATCAAAAAGGGAGCTGGCATTATTATCAATAGGCGAGATCGCCCCTCCCAGGGTTTCCACCCACAAGCCTTTGCTGATAAAGAGAATGCGGTTGCTGCCCACCCAACTTATCCGGGTCACCGGCGCAGCCATCCAATTTATGCCCGAAGATTGCTCACTTAAGAGAGGTTTTGGCATCTCTATCCGGTCGGCATAATACGGACTGGCTATGGAGCCGTTCCGTTTACTATCGGGATTCATCAAAAAGACAAAGTACTTGGAATCGGGTGACCAGTTTTGGAACTCAAATGCATCCTTGGGATAGGATGCATAAATCACATCCGAGTTATCCGTGCAAACCAAATGCAGATCCCGTAAATCGCCATTATCCATCATGTGGGCCAGGCAATTTCCGTTCGGGGCAATCACCACCATATCATACGTCCAGCCTACGAACTCAGCCCGATTCTGGGGCGGCTTATTGGCTGCCATTGCAGCCAGCGACACATCCCAAAGAATCAAATGCCCATAGAGGGTGTTATTATCGCATTTTGGGGTGACCACGTAGAAACCGCTCGAATCGCCTTTCCATTGAACATCCGGGCCTTCATCCGCCCCAAAACCACATTCATCCGCCAAGTCAAACACGCGCTGCGGCTGGCGGTAGCCATCACAATAAACATCCAGTTGGTTGGGACGGGAAATGGTCAGGCATTTACTATCCGGTGAAATGGTGTAATTTCCACCCAGGCCGGGTCCAACGAAACGAACCGGCATCTGTACATTCATATCTATTTTAAATAAATCCAGGCCACCATTATCCCCGTCAATATAAGTTGTAAAATAAATAGCCTGGCTGTCGGGAGAAAAATCGAACCGCACGATCCGCCCGCCTCCCATGGCCAGACTATCCAAAAAGAAGTTCGTCACCAACGGCTTTGGAGCGGTATTCCGATCTGTCGGGGCAAGCATCAGTTCGTTATTCTGCAGATAAGCCACCCATCGGCAATTCAGTGAAATTCTAACTTTGGAGACGCCACCCGCGGAACTCAATTGCTCTGCACTTCCGCCTTCCTTCCAAAGATAAACAGTACCATTTTCTCCAGCATTGCCATTTCCTACGGCATTGGCATCTTCCCTGGCATATACGACGGTCAATGCATTGCAACCGATCGAGGTCGCCGTCGGGGCGGGCTGTGTCGGCGAGATGGTCGGAGTCACATCCCCAGCCGGGTCGTCGGTCGCACTCCAGTCCGCGCCGCAAGCGGTTGTCAACAGCAGGAACACGAGAGCGAAAAGTAACGCTATTCTGTTCAAATGGAATCCCCAGTATAAATTATGAACCGGATAAACAGAACTGATCAATAGTTTTTTTGTTGCATATCACCCTTTACAAGCCGAAGCGCTTTTCCTTTTAGTATGACAAGAATTCTACTCCCCGGCGGAGCAAAGAATAAAGCCTGTGTACTTTTTCGGTGTGCTGTACATTTCCTATTATATACAAGAATCCGGTTTCCGTTTCTTGCTTTTTCATTAAAATTCTCAATGAGCCAATTTGCAAATCAATTAAAAAGCAGTATACTTATGTCACTTCAGGAGAGAGGACCATGCGGGATAAGCGCAAAATCGAGCGTCGCTTTTTGCTGTATTACATGCGCGTTTATGATGCGGCTACGCTCCATCAAATCGGCAATCTGGTGGATATCACTCCGCGTGGCATAATGGTTGTCAGCGAACACCCGCTCCCCGAAGGGCAGACCACCCGGTTGCGCATGGAACTCACAAGCGAAGTTACCGAAAAACCTTTTATGGAATTCTCGGCCCACAGCAAGTGGTGCGAACCCGACATCATCCCGAATATGTATAACACCGGTTTCGAGATCCTCGACCTTGCGCCTGAGGATGCTGAAATCATCCAACGCATCATCGAGGAATTCGGGTTTCGTGACAACAAGCCTGAAAAATAACCACCTGGACAAAGGATTCCTCTTTTATTATGACTGAACCCATTTACCGGGACCGACGAAGGCTCGAACGACGCAATCTCGCCTATTATATGCCGGTGCTGGATAGCAATACCCAAAAAGTTATCGGGCACCTTGTGGATATCAGCCAGAAAGGCCTGATGATGGATTCCAAAGCACCGATCCCCACCAACCTGATCTACGACCTGCACCTGGATTTCATGGAAGCGGTTGATGGTAAAGGCTCACTGGATTTCACAGCTCGAAGCAAGTGGTGCCGACCCGATTCCATCCAACCGTTTTTATACAACGCTGGTTTTGAATTCGTCGATATCGCTCCAGAGGATACGGAAGTGGTTAAGAGCATCGCGGAAAAATACGGAGCCAGCTAATATTTAAATTCACCGGGTTTATCAATCAAAAAGAAGGTCACGCTTAAAGCGTGGCCTTCTGCTTATTTAATGTCGCCTTTCGGCCCCCTTCAACCTGTCCGACCTACCCCCGCCTACACTTCCGAGTTGTGCCTCAGGAAGTCCATCACTTCATCCAGCTTGCAAAAGGCCAGCCCGGTCACCGTATCTGCGCCGCCGTAATAAATGGCGATGCGCCCGCTCGGCCTGTCGTACAGGCTGGCGCACGGGAAGGCCACATTGGGTGTATCCCCCACACATTCATAGTACGTCTGCGGGGAAAGCAGGTAAGAGGAACCCCGGTAGATCACCTTCCAGGGTTTTTCGAGGTCCAGCAGGGCGGCACCGAAAGAATACACAAAGCCATTGCAGGAGGTCAGCACGCCGTGATAGAACAGCAGCCAGCCTTCCGGCGTCTCGATCGGCACCGGGCCGGCCCCCACCTTGGTAGCCTGCCAGCCGCCTTTGGTACCCATCACGTAGCGGTGTTCGCCCCAATGTACCATATCCGGGCTCATGCTCAGGTAAATATCCCCGAAAGGCGTATGCCCATTATCGCTCGGTCGGCTGAACATCACATACTTGCCGTTGATCTTGCGTGGAAAAGGCACACCGTTGCGGTTATAAGGCAGCAAGGCGTTCTCCAAGAAGTGGAACTCCTCGAAATCGAAGGTGTACCCGATCCCGATGGTTGGCCCATGGAAACCGTTGCACCACATGATGTAATAGCGATCCTCGATCCAGCACACGCGTGGATCATACTTGTATTGGGTATAGGCACATTCCGGATCATCGAAGATCCACTCGATCGTATTGTCATCCAATTTCCATTGGATCCCATCCCGGCTGAAGCCGCGATGGATATCCATGTGACGCGCTTTATCGTCGCAACGGAATACACCCGCGAACGTGCCGTTGAACGGCACCACTGCGCTGTTGAAAATGCTGTTGGAGGAGGGGATCAGGTCGCGTGGGATGATCGGGTTGCGGCTATAGCGCCAGACCACGTTGGCATTTCCATCCGGGCGTTCTTCCCAAGGGATATTCGGCAGGGCCGAAGGGGGTGGGGCAATGTTCATTCCAATTCCTTTTGGTAAGATAATGGTCAAAATTATACCAGTTTTTACCTCAGCTATCCCCAGTTAAATGTCTCCTTAATATCATTCGCTACCTGCAGCCCGTTCCTCCTTCACCCAATAACCAGTCCGACTTCTTCAGCCGGTAAGATCTATAAGGCTTGTCCGACCTATTCTAACAAACCTCCTATATTCAAACCAGATAATTCTGAGTAGAATAATACCAATGAACCGTCCATATGTGCTCGTCAACGTCGCCATGAGCGCGGATGGGAAACTCGATACCGTTACCCGGAAAGGCACAACCATCTCATCCGCCACCGATAAGGCCCGGGTGGACCGCCTGCGCGCCGGCGTGGATGCCATTCTCGTCGGCGGACACACCCTGCGGGGTGAAGATCCGAAGCTGACGGTCAAATCCCCGGTCCTGCGCGCCGCACGGAAAGCGGATGGGCTGGCAGAAAATCCCGCCAAAGTTGGCATTATAAGTGTGGCGGACATCAAACCGGATGGCGATTTCATGACCGCCGGGCCTGCCCGCCGGCTAATCTACACCACCCGGCGCACCGCGCCGGAACAGATCATCCGCCTGGAACAAGCTGGCGCGCAAGTCTTTGTATTTGGCGACGTGCGCGTAGACCTGCCCACGGTGCTGGAATCTCTTTCCGGACTGGCCATCCGAAAATTGATGCTCGAGGGCGGCGGCAGCCTCATCTCTGAATTCTTCCGTCTTGGCCTGGTGGATGAGTTAATGTTGTATCTGGCCCCGGTCATTTTCGGCGGAGCCTCCGCCCCAACCCTGGCCGATGGTCCCGGGTTTTTAGCCGGGCAGACTCCCATCCTGCGCCTGAAGACCGCCGAAGAACTTGACGACTCCGGCGGAGTATTCCTGCACTACCTGGTCGAACATTAAGGCCGGCTGCTCGTAGTGTGGCACGCAGCGTTAAGGGAGCGTCACATTTCATACTATTATTCTGTTGCATTGTGCCTGGTTTTGTTCTATACTTATATAAACAGCATGAAAGGATGTACTTATGGAGCAACCAAGTACGCAGGAAAGGCGAAAACTGAAACGTCGCAGTCTGGCATATTACCTGCTGGTTCTGGACGCCAACACGCAGGAAACCATCGGGCACCTGGTTGACATAACCTCCATGGGCTTATTGATCGACAGCCCCAAGCCGTTCCCCATGGAAAAGGATTTCAGCCTCCGCCTGGATACCATGCCGGAAGTCGCCGATAAAAATTACATCAGGTTTACAGCCCGCAGCAAATGGTGCTCGCCGGATGCGGTTGAACCCTCAATGTACGATATTGGGTTTAGCATCATGGACATCTCCCGCCATGATGCCGAGATCGTCCAACACATCATCGAAAGATATGCCGCCCGGGGTGATTTTTCATCTTCATCAGAAGATTCTTTAGGGAGAATCTTCCCGAAGAAATAGCACTGCGTTTGGTAAAAACATACCTGCAGGGAAGCGGCCCTTTGGGCAGGCGGCTAATTCTCTGCAAGTTTTTCAGTATATTTTTGGTAAACAATGTCAGCTACATCAAACCTAAGGAGTATCAACAAAATGGGCCTCACCCACATGCATATCAAAGAACTACTGGATGAAAGCCGGGCCCACGCCTGTGACGGCGTCGGTCCAGACCATGTTTGCGTCAAGATTGCAGCCATCGCTGAACTGCCCTCGCGCTTCGGGCAGTTCCACATAGTCGCTTTCTACAATAACAAAGACAACAAGGAACACGTTGCCATCTTGCGCGGCGATGTAACCAACGCCGAGGATGTGCCCGTGCGCGTCCATTCAGAATGTCTCACCGGCGACGTGATCGGCTCGCTGCGCTGCGACTGCCGCGACCAGCTCGAATCGGCCTTGCGCATGATCGGCAAAATGGAAAAAGGCATCCTGCTCTACATGCGCCAGGAGGGCCGCGGCATTGGGCTGATCAACAAGATCCGCGCCTACGGCCTGCAGGAACATGGCTATGATACCGTTGAGGCCAACATTGCCCTGGGTTTCCGCGACGATGAACGCGATTACAGCGTGGCCGCTCACATGCTCGAAAGCCTCAAGGTCAAATCCATCAAGCTTATCACCAACAATCCTAAAAAGATCGAAGATCTCACCCGCAATGGGATCAAAGTCACCGGGCGCATCCCCCACATCATGCAGCCCAACCAGTACAACCGTTTCTATCTAGAGACCAAAGCCAACAAATCCGGGCACTTGCTCGATTTCAGCGGCAAAGAGCGCTTGCCCGAACAGGCCGACCTGCCCGTGATCAAAGGCATGGACGAGCAGCAGGTGCAATGGATCGAACAACACTATGACGAATAACCAGCGGGTAACGCTCGAAGGGTGACCTATTTCCGTTTGTGTTTTAATCGCAAAAAGGAGCGTATATGTCTCTTGAAAATCGTGTAGCCGTCATTACCGGGGCTACAGGTGGGCTGGGTTCTACCCTGGCGCGCAGCCTGGCCGGGCAATTTGCCAGCCTGGCCCTGCTGGATATCGACCCGGCCAAATTGGAAACGCTGGCCCAATCCCTATCCCTACCAGCCTCCCGGCTCTTCATGCAGACCGTGGACCTACTCGATCCGGCCGGAACAAAATCCGCCGCCCAGGCCATCCACGCCAAATTCGGCCACTTGGACATCCTCTTGCACGTGGTCGGCGGCTGGACCGGCGGAAAGACTCTGCTCGAAGCCCCTGCCAGCGACCTGGCCTTCATGTTGAACCAGCACGTCTGGACTAGCTTTAATGTCATCCAGGCTTTTGTTCCCCACCTGGTCGAGAATGGCTGGGGCCGGGTCGCCATGATCACCTCACCCTACGCCGCCCGTCCCAACGCCAAGGGCGGCCCCTACGCTATCGGCAAGGCCGGGCAGGAAGCGCTCATGCTGGCGCTCTCCCAGGAACTGCAAGGCACGGGTGTCACCGCCAACCTGCTCCAGGCCAAGACCATTGACGTGAAGCGCGAAAAGATCTCCGCACCCTCCGCCGATAACGCAGCCTGGACCACCCCCGAAGAGCTGACCGCCGCCATCCTCTACCTGCTTTCCGACGCCGCATCCACTATTAACGGGGCCAAGCTCCCATTGTTTGGTTCATACTCTTGAATGTAAATACCGTATTTTTTCGTAGCAAAGGCTTTAGCCGTTCTTTTCTCAACGAAAAGCAACTGAAGTCGTTACTAGAATATTTCGCCTATACTTCCCCCAAACGCATCACAAAAACAATCCCGCGCGCAATCGCTTTTTGAGCGAGGGAGCCTTGCGGAGGAAAAACCAGGTCATCTGCCACTTCCATAAAGCGCCGCCGCTCCACATGGAATCCGAGGTTTTCAAAGAAAGCCCGCGCCGTCTCTTCACTTTCAAAACGGTTTTTCAGTACATCCACCCCAGTCAAGCTTTCGATCTTTTCCGTCCGCACTTTCACCGCCGAACGGTCCTGTCCGGATACGGGCTCCAGCAGGCGAATGTCAATATCGGGGGTAACCCAGATACCACCAAAACGCTCCAGGATCGTATGAACGGCGCTGGCGTACGTTGTTCTTTCAGCGTGGGAAAGATAAGGCAGCAAGCCTTCATTGATAACCGCTACGGGTTTGTCATCGGCAAAAAAAGCGTGCTGCGGAGATTAAATCATCCAGATCAAGCGCATTGCCTTCAACCAGATGAAAATTGGGCCGCGCAGGAATAACCGCCCGGGCAACCAGGCTTTCCACAATCCGCCGCTTCTCCTGGATCACCCCCGCCAGATCAACCTCAACATAAGTCACATGCGCAGCACTTGCCATGTTCAACCCCCGGGGCGAGAAACCTGCTGCAATCTCAAAGAATTGATCAATCGGATACTTTTGGAGTAGATGGTTGATGATCTTATAGCGTGCTTCCCACATCACCGCCATTTTGGGGGATTTCATGGCTTTCAGGATTTCAATTTCCGGGTCTGTGCGCGTCCGACTTACTATTTCCTCAAGCTCCTGAAAGATCTCGGCTGCGAGCGGGATATTCGATAAGGTTCTTTGGTAGGCAGTCAGCCACGCGGTTGGGCTGATCCGTTCATAAGAAGACATAGGGTTTCCTTTCCCTTTTTACGATTTGCGTTCTTCCTGCTTCCCATCGAACACCCCCTTCTCCGCCAGCGGATAAGATAACAGGAAAAACACCAGATCACCCAGGGTCACAACCAGGCGCGCCACCAGGGCCACAAATGCCGCGGCTGGCGCTCCAACGAAAGCGGTCAGAATGAGGATCATGATGGCTTCCCGCACGCCCAGGCCCGCCGGAGACCCTGGCGTAAGGAATCCCACCACCCACGCGATCGCGAAAGTGGAAACAGCATATAAAAATGGAACCTCCGACCACTTCCCCGTACTTACGCCAATAATGCCCCAAAAGATCAGGCCCTCAATCAGGAAAAACACAAGGTAAATTGCCCAAATGGGCAATAACTCCCGCACCGCCTCCCAGACTGGTTTTTCCGGAAAGCCCAATCTTCGCCCGATCGAGAAACGTCTCAACACAAATTGGACCACCAGAGGTAATAGCAATACCACCGGCAGAATTGCCAGCCGGATAAAAATGCTATTGCCCAGGGAAATTCCTTTTGGAAACCCGATCAATGCGATTGTACCCGCTGCAACTAACAAGCCAATGATTTCATAGACCAGCGCCCCCACCAGGGCCGGGTGATGGAAGCCCGCCCGGTTGCCCAGCACATGGCGGCTGGGATAATGAAAGAAATTCCCCGGCAAGTACTTAGCGATTTGCGTGCGTCCATAGACCGCCAGGCATGTTCTCGGCCGGGCAGTCGCCTCCCCAAACCAGACCAGCAACTTTTGCCAGGCCCAACCCAATAGGAACCCATTCAGCCCGAGAGCCAGGCCGCCCAATATGATGATCAGAAGGATTTGGGTGCTGATTAATTTTTCCCAGTTTGCCTGTCCGATGGACCAGACTCTTTGGAAAGCGAACACCAGGGCAAGCAGTGTGATGAGGATGCCAAAAATCTGGATGGCGCGCCTTAACGCCGGGGTAAGTTGTCCCTTCATTTTCTTCTTAACCGGCATAAAACCATTGTCCACGGGAGCGGTGTCTCCACGCGCAATACATCGAACCGAGTTTCAAGCAGGCGAGAAAAGGCGCTTTTTGACCAGTGCTGCAAATGCCCGGGGGTATTACCCAACTGGGTGAGATATTTTCCCCGCAGGATATTAAGCATCCGCCAGAGCGGCTCGCGTGGGACGCTCGTGATGAGGTAGGGATCGGCTATCCCGACAAGTTTATCTAAAGCCCTCTCTGGGGATTCAAGGTGTTCCATTACCTCGCAGCATAAAACAAGCTGCGCCGAATCTTTTTGCGGGGTCAATTCATAAACGCTACCCACATGAAAAGAGATATCCAGACTGCCCCATAATGACCGAGCTTTTTGGATCACCTGTATGGAAAAGTCGCTCCCTGCCAGGGTCCGTTTGCCGTTTGCAAAACGGGATATCAAATATCCCTCCCCGCATCCAATCTCGTGGATAGATGTGGGGGCAATAAAATCCACCAGCCGATCCAGTGCTTTCAAATATCCATCTGTAAGAACCCTGGCAATTGGGTTCCGGGTGTCATATTTCGGATAAACATTCCCGGCGATAATCCCATTTTCAATGATTGGTTCATTATTCATTGTTATGTACCTTATTGTTTACTTGGATTTTCTGGATTTGCCAGTCTATTCTCTCCAGGAGTTTGCGGTTAACCGAAATTAGCTCGGCCAGTAGGCCTGTTATCACCAGGAAGGCCCCCAAACTCAACAGGATCGCCGCAAAAACCAGCGACTGGACATGCCCATTCCCGCCGACCGTGAAATAAAAATAAAGGAAGCGGGCCCCCAGCAAAATTCCTGCCGCGAAGGAGACCAGGCCGGGAATGACAAAAAATGTAAATGACTGGTATGTCATGAATATTAGAACGGTAGTAAAGGTTGACTTGCGGATATAGGCCGGGATGCTTTTGATCAAGCGTGATGGGCGCAACGGGTGGTTCGTCCGGATGGGGACATCAATAATTGCAATCCCTTTCTGACCAGCCTGGATGATGGTCTCCAGGGTATAGGTGTAATCATTAAAAACGTGCATTTGCATGGCTGCATCTCGGCTCAAGGCGCGGAAGCCACTGGTAGTATCTTGAATCCCCGTCCGGCTGGCCCTCCTGACCATCCAACTGCCGAGTTTTTGCAGGGATTTCTTGAGTGGGGAAAACTCGGGGATGGCTTCGATCGGGCGGCTGCCGATTACGATATCGGCTTCGCCCGCCAGGATGGGGGCAATCAGTTTTGGAATATCTGCCGCGACATACTGGTTATCGGCATCGGTATTGACAATGATATCCGCTCCCAGCGAAATGCTGGCCTCCAGGCCGGTCATGAAAGCGCGTGCAAGGCCCAGGTTGCGCAGGTGGCGGACGATATGGTCCACCCCATGCTCCTTTGCAACCTGGGCGGTCCTGTCCGAACTTCCATCGTCAATTACCAGCCATTCCACTTTCAATACTCCAGGTAATTGGCGTGGAAGTTCTGCCAGGGCAATCGGGAGCGTTTTTTCCTCGTTATAGCACGGGATTTGAATTATCAGTTTTTTGAACATGGGTAAGATCAGCCTTGAAATTCGAGAATGGGTTTCAGATACACCCAGTATAACGGATATTCTCCCTAATCTGCGTTATACTTGGAACGATTTTTCCACACACAGGAGCATGACTATGCGAACAATACAGGCGTGGGGCCAAGCGCTTTTCCACTGGCTATTCAAACCCAGGCAGGAAGAAAAGGCGCCGCGCAGGCGCGCGCTGCTTTGGTATGCCGTCGCTGGAGTGGCCGTTGCAATCGTTATTTCGCTCTGGTACTTCACCAGCGGGAAAATGACCGTTTGGGTTCCTTATTCGAACTATTTTGACCTCCAGGCCGACGGCTTCCTAGCTGGAAAACTCTACCTGGGTGAAAAACCACCTGCCGCGCTGGTGGGCCTGGCGGATCCTTACCAGCTTCAGAACCGGGCCAACGTCGGTTACTACCTCTGGGATGCCTCTCTTTACGAAGGAAGATATTACCTCTACTGGGGCCCCGTCCCTGCTTTAATGGCCGCAACGGTCAAACTCTTCCATCCAGCCTGGGTTGTCGAAGACCAATACCTGATCTTTTTCTCGATTGCCGGGTTGGCGGCTGTTTTAGCCGCCATGTTCTACTGGCTCTATAAAAGGCATTTCCAAAAAATCCCCGGCTGGCTGGTTTTGGGTCTCACACTCCTGGGCGTACTCAATACGCCCGTCTTCTGGCTGGTGAACCGCCCGGATGTATATGAAGCCGCCATTGCAATCGGGCAGTTTTTCCTGATCCTGGGGTTCTACATCGCCCTAAGAGGCATGGAGAGCCAGAAGCACCAAGTGCTCCTGCTAGCTTTGGCCGGCTTTTTCTGGGGCGCTGCCATCGGTAGCCGGGTCGAACTCGGCCTGGGTATCGCCTGGATGGTCCTCCTGGTCTGCCTTTTCCTGATCCTCAAATCCGGGAAAAAGGCCAGGATCATCATCGCAGCCATGCTAGCCTTGATCCTGCCTCTGGTTATCTGGGGCGCTGGCCTGGCCTGGTTTAACTATGCCCGTTTCGGGAATATCCTCGAAACTGGCCACCGTTACCAGTTGACCCGTGCCGGCGTGCCGCCTGATTTTCAGGGCCTCTTTTCTGCCTCCTTTATACTGCCTAATATATACAATCTTTTCGCAAGGCCCTTTGATGTATATATCCATTATTTCCCTTTTTTGTATACGCCAATTATCAATAGTTCAATGTGGCCAAGGCTGTTTTATCCCCACGATCCAAACTATTACTTCAGCCCACCCATTACGGGGATTTTCATTGCCATCCCTCCGATTTGGTTCTTATTGATCCCGGTGATATTTTTCCCCGCCCGCATTTTCCGGAATTGGCTAAAAAAAAGGCCTCGAAAACCTTCTCCGCTCAAAGATCAACCACTTTCCACCTGGATGGCCTGCATGGCCGGCGGGACAGTCTTGTTAAACCTGTTTGTTCTGACAACCTATACCACCACGAATATGCGCTATGAAGCGGACCTGCTGCCCCTCTTGACCATTCTGTTGGCGCTCACCCTGGGTTGGATGTCCACCCACATCCAAGTTTATCCACATATTTGGAGAACACTCTTATTCCTGGTTGGGTTTTCGATTCTTCTTGCGATTCTGGCTAGCTTGCTGGTCAGCTTCCAAAATACGGATTACCTTTTCAAAGGCCACAACCCGCAGTTATATCAAGCCATCGCGAATTTCTTTGATCGAAAGTAGGATAGACATACGTATCTGCCCACCAAATGGTTCCTTAAGGTTAAACTTGGGTCAATATTTCACCCATAAGGCATAACTATGCGAATAGTCCGAGTAAAAAGAATGGTGGCTCTAGGGCTGGCGCTTGCTGGGCTGACTATGCTTATCATGGCTTTCTTTGCTAAACCGGTTCATTTTAATCTTCATCAAGTCTGGGGATCCAAACGAATCGCTTTGGCTTTTCTGGGGATGCTTTTCCTCTTAGCCTTTGTAATCGTTCTTAACCCCCCTTTTCTCAAGCGTCTATTAAAGTCCTCCTTTTTATTAAAAGCCAAGCGACTGGTCGAAGCGATTAAAGTTCCTTTCCTGTGGCTGTTTGAACCCAGGCAAGAAAAAAAGGAACTACGCCGGCGTGCTTCGGTCTGGTATGCCGTCGCTGGAGCAACAATTGCAATCATCATTTCACTTTGGTACTTCACCAGTGGAAAAATGACCGTTTGGGTCCCATATTCGAACTATTTTGACCTCCAAGCCGACGGCTTCCTGGCCGGAAAACTCTCCCTGCTTGAAAAACCGCCCGCCGCGCTTCTGGCCCTGGAGAATCCATACACTTCTAAAAAACGCGCTACCATCTCTTATATCTGGGATGCTTCCTTATTTAAGGGAAGCTATTACCTCTATTGGGGTCCTGTCCCTGCTTTAATGGCCGCTGTGGTCAAACTCTTTCATCCCGCCTGGATCATCGAAGACCAATACCTGATCTTTTTCTCGATTTCCGGCTTGGCAATCGTTTTAGCCGCCTTGTTTTACTGGCTACAAACAAGATATTTACCCAAAATCCCCGGCTGGGTGGTTTTGGGTCTCACGCTCCTGGGCGTGCTCAATACGCCCGTCTTCTGGCTGGTGAACCGCCCGGATGTGTATGAAGCCGCCATTGCAGTCGGGCAATTTTTCCTGATCCTGGGGTTCTACACTGCCATCAGAGGCTTGGCAAGTGAAAAACATCGCCTCCTCCTGCTGGTCTTGGCCGGCTTTTTCTGGGGCGCTGCCATCGGCAGCCGGGTTGAACTCGGCCTGGGCATCGCCTGGATGGTCCTCCTGGTCTGCCTTTTCCTGATCCTCAAATCCAGAAAAAGGGCCAGGTTCATGATCGGATCCATACTTGCAGTGATCCTGCCAATGGTTATCTGGGGCGCGGGCTTGGCGTGGTTTAATTATGCCCGCTTCGGGAATATCCTCGAAACCGGCCATCGTTACCAGTTAACCCGCACCGGTGTGCCGTCTGATATTCAAGGCCTCTTCTCTGCTTCCTTCATTCTGCCAAATTTATACAGTCTTCTCGCGCGACCATTTGAGTATTCACATGCATTCCCTTTTTTCCATACGCCCTCAATTAATTATGCTATGTGGCCTTCCCTTTTTTTTCCACACAATCCAAACTATTATTACGTCAGCCAAACCATTGCGGGGATTTTCGTCGCCATTCCTGCGATCTGGTTCTTATTGATTCCATTGATCATTATCCCTACGCGCGCTTTCCGGGATTGGCTTAAAGATAGTCCTCGCACATCTCCCCCACTCAAGGATCAACCGCTTCCCATATGGATGGCCTGGATGGCCTTCGGGACAGTCCTACTAAACCTGACCGTTTTAGCAACATTTCTTACCACAAGTATGCGCTACGAAGCCGATCTGCTGCCTCTTTTGACCATCTTGTTGGCGCTGACCCTTGGGTGGTTGTCCACGTACCTCCATACTTATCCGCGTATCTGGAGAATAATCCTGTTCATCCTGGTGATTTCGATCTTAATTTCAATAATGATTAGCTTATTAACCAACTTCCAGAACACAGATTACCTTTTCAAAAACCATAATCCCCAATTATATAAAGCCATCTCACATTTCTTTGGTAGAAAGTAAGCGGAGACCTATCTGATATAATTTCTTCCGGAGATACCCATGACATTGCAATCAGAAATATTTGAACAACCAGAACGCCTGTCTGCCCTGCTGGATAACCAGCGCGAAACTGCCAAAAAAATCGCCGCCACCATCCACCAATACTCCATCCACTGGGTCTTCCTAGCCGCTCGTGGCACCTCCGATAACGCCGGGCGGTATGCCAACTACTTATGGGGCGCCCTGAACGGCCTGCCCCTAGCGCTTGCCGCCCCCTCCTTGTTCACCTATTATAATCAGCCGCCGCAATTACAGGATGCCCTGGTCGTCGGCATCTCCCAATCCGGCCAATCCCCGGATATCGTCAGCGTGCTGTCCGAAGGCCGCCGCCAGGGCTGCCTAACCCTGGCCATCACCAACGAACCCGCCTCACCGCTCGCCAATACCGCCGACCTCGTCCTAGATATCCAGGCCGGCCCGGAAAAAGCTGTCGCCGCCACAAAAACCTACACCACCGAGTTAATGGCAGTGGCCATGCTATCCGCTGCCCTGTCCAAAAACAAGCTCCGCTGGAAGGAACTCGCCAAAGTCCCTGGCTGGGTCGAAAAGGCCCTCAAGCAGGATACCCCCATTGCCCGCATGGCCGAACGCTACCGCTACATGCGCCAATGTGTGGTGCTTGGCCGCGGCTTCAATTACTCCACCGCCTTCGAATGGGCATTAAAGCTCAAAGAACTAACCTACGTAGTTGCCGAGCCGTATTCATCCGCCGATTTCCGCCATGGCCCGATTGCCATGATAGAAGGCGGTTTCCCTGTTATGGCCGTGGCCCCCAATGGCAAGGTTTTCGACACCATGCTGGAAATGCTCGGAAAGCTGCGCCACGAGCAGTCGGCCGAGCTGGTTGTCATCTCCGATGAGAAACGCGCCCTCTCCCTGGCCCAATCTCCCATTCTCCTGCCCGCCAACATTCCCGAATGGCTCACCCCGCTTGTCAGCATTGTCCCGGCCCAGATCTTCGCCGGTCACCTGACCCGCGCTAAGGGTTTCGACCCAGAAAAACCCCGCACCATCGGCAAAATCACCGAGACTCACTAAATGTCTATCCGAAATTTATAAAAGTATCTCATTTTGAGCGCGGTGCCTTAATATGCGAACCCCTCATGCATTTTCGGATTAGGTCTAAACAAACAGAACTCCCTGAAGATTTGCCTGCTCAACTTGCCTTAGCAACCACAACCTTCGGGACGTTTTGACCTGTCCAACCTGTCAAAAATCTCCGACCTATCTTCCCCCCACCACCGCGTGAATCGCTCCCAGCAAGCTCAAATCCCCGCTGGCATCGTTTTCTAGCGTCCAGAACATGATCCCACCAGCTCGTTGCATTGCCAGGCGGGTCTTAGCCTGAATCGTGGGAATCCCGTTGTAGTTGATCAATACACCCTCATAAATGGTTGAATCGAGCTGGGCCGCCGCCGGGTCGGACTCGACAATCTTCCCATAGGCGACTTCGATTGGGCGGGCATAAAAAGGCACCCCCAAGGTCGCTTTTTCAGGCGGTAGGCCGCGCCCAAGCCAATAATCCAGCGCGGACTGGGCATAATCGAAGGAAGAGTGGTGCGGCCCAGTATTATCATCGTATGCCATGATATTGACAAAATCTACCAAGGGGAATACTTCGTTTGGGATGCCCGGGGCATGTGGACCCAACGCCACGACCGCTGCCGTCAGCAGACAATCCTTCGGTAGGGCCGCCCGTAATTCCTGCATCAGCGCCAAGAAATTCTGCCCGGACTGTCCCGGTTCAGGATATTCCCAATCGATATCCGCTCCATTGAATTGGTATTGAGCCACGATCTTTACGAGGTTCTGCACAAAGGCTGTGCGCGTAGTTGGGTTGGCCGCCAGCGCCTCGAACTGACTATCCCAACCCCAGCCACCTACCGAGATCAATACTTTAACGTTGTGCTGATGCGCCTGGCTGACCAGTTCCCCTAGCATCCAGGTATTCAGCAATTCCTGAAAAGTGCCATCCGCGTTAGGGAGCAGAAAGGCATAATTGATATGCGTCAGCTTGTTATATGGGATGGCTGCAGGAACAATCGCATCGGTCACGTAAGCTACCACGCGGAACGCAGCCGGCTTGGGTGTGAATGGCTGTTCAGTGCTGAAAAGATTGGTTTGGGTCATCGGTTTACATCCGCATAACAAGATGAGGAAGGTAAGATAGATCGTCAGGATCAATTTGGAATAACTTGGTTGGGACATAATTTTCGCAAGCCGCGCTCGCCCTTGCAGGATCTGTTTGTGCGCTTCGTGGTTATTTTTTTTGGTTTCCGGTTCAAGATAAAGGTCAGCCACAGCTTTAATAAATATAGTGACGACTTGCGTCGTCACTATATTTTATCATTTTTGTTCTTCCCCAGAGCGTTTACTTCTCCACGCCGGTAATTACGATACCCTGGACAAAGAAGCGCTGCGCCAACACAAAGATGAGCAGCGGAAGGGCAAGCGTCATCAACGCACCCGCCTGGATGTACTGTGGATCGCTCGAGTACATGTAATTGAAGCGGGCCAGCGCCACCGAAACCGGTTGCAGGTCTTGGCGCTCGGAAAGATAGATCAAAGGACCGAAGTAGTCATTCCAGGCCCACACCACGTGGAAGATCGTCACTGCCACCAGCGCCGCATACGACTGCGGGATGATCACCGACCACAATATCCGCAATGGACCTGCGCCGTCAATCATGGCTGCCTCGTCCAACTCGCGCGGCAGCGTCATGAAGAACTGTCGGAGCAGAAATGTATCGTACGGGTTGCAAAAGAAGGCCGGTACGATCAACGGTAGCCAGGTACCCACCCAGCCGATTTTAAAGAAGAATGTGAAAGTTGGAATGATCGTGACCGTGGCGGGCAGAAACAAGGTCGAAAGCAGCACCACGAACCAGAAATCGCGCCCGGGGAAGCGGAAGCGCGAAAAACCGAACGCCACCAGCGTGCACGATAGCAGCACGCCAATGGTCGTCATGAACGCATAGAAAAAGGTGTTCCAGAACGCCGTCGGAAAAAGTTGCACCGTGCCATGTTGTCCTGGAGTCTGCAGGTTCCATACATACGAATAGTTCGACCAGGTCGGCGAAAAAACCCATGGGCGTTCCAGAGATTTAAAGAAGCCTTCCCAAACGATCGGTGTAGCCGCCGGGTGTTGCGGATCCAGGAAGATCGAAAATTGTACAAATCCTTCCACCAAGGCCAGACTCTTGGTACCGCCAGGCAGTGGGACGCTGTAGATATCCAACGACTGCCCGGCATAATCTTTCATATTTATATTCACCGTACCAGGAATGCCATCCCTGACCACTTTGAGAGTATACGAATTAGTATTCTGGCCGTTTAAGGTAAATGTTGGGGAGGTTCCCGGCCAGAGCGGCGTATTTATTGCAGTCATCTGATCATGCGTCTTCAAAGAGGAAAAAATCATATACAGGAAAGGCACCAGGAAGAGCGCCAGGCACGCCGAAGTAAAGACGGTCACGACCGTGGAGTTCATGGCTTTCCTGAATTTGGATTTGCGTACTCTGCTTGCAGCATTCATCGGCGCACCTCTTCTTTATGGATTCTCGCTGGCATAATAGACCCAGTAACGGGCGGTAGAGAACAGGATTAACGTCGTGATCAGGATCACAATGAACAACATCCAAGCCAGCGTTGAACCATACGACATGTTCTGGCTCACAAAGAAGGTCTTGTACAAGTACAGGTTGTAGAACATGGAAGCCCCGCCCGGTGCTCCCGTGCCTTGGTTAAGTACCAGGGGCACCAGGAAATACTGGAACAGGCCAACCACGCTTAATATCAGGTTATAGAAGATCACCGGCGAGATCATCGGGAAGGTTACATTCCAGAAGGTCATCCAGGTATCCGCTCCGTCCACCCTAGCTGCGTCATAATAATCCGTCGGGACTCCCTGGAGCCCCGCCAGCATGATCAGCATGGCATTCCCGATCCCCCAGATACCCATGATGACATAGGCCGGGTAGACCCAATTGACATCATTCGCCCAACCGGGCAGGTTGCCTTTGGGCACACCCAGGGCATGCAGTGCCATGTTGATCCAGCCGCTATCAGGGTTGAGCATGCCGCCCCACAGGAAAATACTGGCAACCATAGGAATGATATAAGGCATGTAAAAAGCCGAACGGAAGAAGTTTTGCCCCTTCAACCACTGGCTGTTCATCAGGAGTGCTATCCCCAACGGTAAAAAGATGCCCACCGGCAGGGCGATAATTCCAAACCGGATCGTGATCCATAAGGATCCCAGCGGGGCTTTCGAAGCCCAGACCGCATTATCTCTGAACAATAAGGCATAGTTCGCCAAGCCCACCCACTTGGGTTTGGTCAGGACGCCAGTAGTGATCCGCATGTCAATAAAAGTAAAGAATAAGGTCGCCAGCATCGGCAGCAAGGTGAAAGCCACAAAACCAATGAACCATGGCGTCAGGAAGAGCAGGCCATTGCGGTACTCACGCCTGGCGATCGGCGTTAGCTTCCTGATATTCCCAAAAGATGGTAATTTGGGGAGGTGGGTTAAATTCTCCATCTGGCACTCCTTGGATAGACTGGGCGGGCCGGCACAAGTGCCGGCCCGCCTTCTTTACATTAAAAATTTGTTACTTATTGAAGATGGTGGTCAGGTCGGATTCCAGAGTGGCTTCCTGGGCATTTAGATCAACACCACTGGTGTTGCTCAAGAGGTCGCCGAAGGTCTGGACGCGCGCCCAGGCATCATTGATGTTGGGCATGTATCCTTCCGCACTCGGGACATCCGGGTAGTTCAGGCCAGCAAGCAGGGTCTGCCAGTTCTTGACGAACGGGAAGGCGGCTTGTTGGGAGGCCAGCCAAGGAGCGCGGTCAGCCGCGACACCGGGGACAGCGCCGTAAGCGGGCGGGGTCTTGGGGGTGCCAACAACCAATTTCTGGATGCCAGTATCAACAAGATAGGTCAAAACAGTGAAGGCTGCATCCGGGTTCTTAGTGCCCTTCCAAATGCGGAAGGAATCCGCGTCTACACGGCCAGCCACGGTCTTGCCATCCAGGCTGATCGGCATGGCGCCGAATTCGAATGTGCCTTTGGCCTTGGTGAGATCGCCCAGGCAGCAGGTATACCAGGAAGGCTGATCCAACATGGCAATCTTGCCGGAAGCAAAGACATTGCCGCTGTCGAAGGCCGCGCTACTGGCAACAGCGCCGGTCGGAATGTAGGGCGCATCGCCCCACATGCCATTATAGACCCAGGCCCAAGCGGTCTTCCATTCATCCGGGATCTTGGCAGCATAGCTGCCCTTGGAACCACCGGGGACGAGCAGGGAACCGCCGTTGGACATATAGGCTCCCCAATAGTTCGGGTGGCCTTCATCACCAAAGCTGAAGCCGTACTGGACGATATTGGTCTTGTCGAAACCAGCTTCGCCGGAGTGCTTACCGGCCTTGTCAATCGTGAGCAATTGGGCAACCTTGGCCACAGTGTCCCAATTCCAATCAACCATGCTGCCATCCTGCATCTTGTACTGGGTGCCGTACGTGGCAGGTGGGGGATTCACACCGGCTTCAGTGAACAGCGCGGGGTTGTAGTACATGGCGGAGGGATAAACGGCGAAGGGCAAACCAAGTGTGCCATTCCCGGTCTGGTAGGATTTCGCCATGGCGGGATCGAACTTGGTCATATCGTAATTGGTCTTCGCGATGTAGGGAGCGAGGTCCATCCACTGATCGCCGAAAGCATTCGAGCCAATCCAGCCGACAGGTCCGACAATGTCAGGACCATCGCCGGCGGCGATTTCGGTCGAGATGGTATCGCGGGCGGAGGCATTCGGGAGAACTTCGATGACCAAGTGAATGTTAGTGTGTGACTGATTGAAGTCATTGGCTACATCGTTCTCGATGGTGACCTGGGAAGGATCAGAGCCGGTACCGATACCGATGCTCCAGCGGATCAGCGCTGTACCAGCGGGAACAGTAGCGGTCGGGGCGGCGGCGGTGGCCGGGGCGGTCGTTGGGGCGGGCATAGCCGTCGCGGGAGCGGCGGTCGGGGCAGCCATTGTCGGGGCAGCCGTGGTTGCAGCTCCACCGCAGGCCGTCAGGACCATGGTGGCGGCAAGAAGGATGCCGGCTAAAACGTACAGTTGCTTTTTCATTGTGTTTCTTCTCCTCAAAAGATTGGTTAGTAGAAGGTTTAAATAGGGTGAAACGGTCGAGCAAGCGGGTGTGTACTCTTTGCGAGGCAGTCACCTCCTTTCTACATCCTGTATTATAACGCAAACTCGCTGATTATATTAATCCTTCGTTAATCTGGCAAGGGTCCAATCAGATTCCATTTTTTATTTAACCGCAACATCCGCAGGATTGCCGGAAAACCAGTTCTGTTGGCAAGGCGGTCGTGCAGATGACCGTTTTTCCATTCAGCAGCTCGAGCATTTTCTGTCCGGTCACCCACTCCACATCTTCGATCGGTGAGTACACGGTCATCAAATCAGGCGCGAACAGCTCCGCAAAACGTGGGGCGTCAAACTCAACCACCGACACGTTCTCCGGTATCTTTAGACCGGTGCTAACATTTAATAAGATGGAAGGTGCGTTATTAATGAAACGGCTCACCGTCGCCACAGATACTCCCGCCTGGTGGGCAACCTCCCGGATGGTAATAAAATGGGACCGTTTTGTCATACTGACTGAATTCTTTGTTTCATTTCAAAAAGGGGAACCGGTTACAGTAACCGGTTACATTATTGCACGCAATCCATCAAAAGTCAATACCTAAATCTTAATAAATCTTATTATTTGGAGATCGCATATAGCGTGATGGACTGCGCCGGCAAAACGACCTCGCCACCATTCGCGAAAGGCTGCTGCCCCAGATCAACGGCATTGTGTGTCGCGTCGAAGGACCACACATCGGCGCTCGTAGGCATATTCCCCTGGATGCTCAGAGGCACTTTCTGGGCGCTGTCTGCCAGGTTGATTACCATGACAGTCAAGGTGCCATCCGCACGTTTGGCTGCATAAACGCTTACATCCGGCGTGCCCGAAACAGCGTACACTTGCTCATTCCCAAAATGGCTGTACATTTGAAAAACGTAATACATCGGCCGGACGGTGCTATTGTAGATCAGCCCCAGGCCTCCGCTGCGGTCGGCCAGGACAAACTGGTTGACCATGAACACATTTTGCTGGATCAGCCGGCCCAGCACATCCGCATACCAGATGGCATTATAGAATGAATCAGGCGTTGCTACTCCTTCGATCACATTGCTTGGATTCGAGTTTACTTCCGTGAAGGCGATCGGAATATCCCGCCTGGTGGTCGTCTTGATCAGCCCACGCAGGTATGTTACCATGCCGGTCCATTCCAGCGTGTCGTTCCGCAGGTCAGCCACCGTGAATGCATGGCCGGTCTCGCTGTATAGGGGATAACGGTGTATCGTGACGATATCCACCAAGTCGCCGTTGGCCTTGAGGAATTCCGTCATCCAATCCCACCCAGCCGCATCTTTCGGGGTCGTCGCCAGGCTGGTGCCCCACTGATGAAGTTCAGGGCCCATCAACTTGATCTTCGGGTCCACCGCCTTCATCGCCTTGGCGATCGCCCGCCAGTCCTGGTTAAAGCGGACCGTATCATATGGCTGCTGTGTTTGTTCTGCGTAAAGTGTCGGCTCGTTGCCGATGCTCCAATACTGGATGCCGTAGCCCTTCTCAATATTGGCATAGTGTACCAGTGCCGCGGCGGCTTCTGGGGTGCCTCCCAGCAGCCGCACGCTTATGGTTGGGATGGCGCCCATTTGCTTGCAGAAAGCCATGAAGGTGTCCAACTGGTAGGTCTGGATGTCGTTTTCATCTCCCCAGGCCCCGCCCGGCCAGCGTAAAACGGTAATGTGTGCATTCAGTGCAACCGGTATCATATCCACCGGAACAGCCGTCCATGGCCCGTAGTTTGAGCCGTATACGTACGAGCTAATCGGACCGAGGTCTTTGTCCGGCTCCACCACCAGGGCATTTGGCAGCGTGGTTGGGACAGCCGGCGTTGGAACCTCCGGCGTGGCCGGCTCACACCCGGCGCACACAACCAGCAGGATGGCCACCAAAAGGAATGTACTTTTCATCTTGTTCTCCTCTTTCACGGCTTACTTCTCTTTCACCATTTTACGCCTTACGTACACCATTAATCCACTTGGCCCTATTCTACTTCCTCCAAAACTGGAACTGGCTCATCCCGTATACTGCCAGAGATACCGGTATCCCCAACTGTGTGGAGACCCATCCCACTACCGTCCAGAAAGTATCATATACGAGAGGCACGTCCCACAACAGGAAAAACACCACCAGCATGATGATCATGCTGGCCTGATCAATCCGCATCCGAATATCCTGATCCAGGTAAGGGGCCACCACCCGGTACCCATCAAACGGAGGCACGGGGATCAGGTTCAAAATTGCCGCCATCACTTCCAATAGTGCCAGGAAGGCCAGCCCCGGCCAGATACCGTTTGTGGAAATAGGCGCAAAGCGCAAAACAAGCGATAGCACTACGGCCAGCACCAGATTAGCCGCCGGCCCTGCCAAAGAAACCGCACTCTCCCAGCCCCGGCTACGCAGACGCCATGTTTCAATATAGACCGCACCGCCCGGCAAGCCAATCCCGCCTAGCAGAAGGAAGATCATCGGCAGCAGGAGAGAATAGACCGGATGAGAATACTTGAGCGGATTGAACGTCAGGTAGCCCTTGTCACGCACGCTTGTATCCCCCCCATAATACGCCACCAGTGCATGCGAAAACTCGTGCAGACAAAGCGAAAAAATCCACCCCACGATCACCACCAGGAATGTCTCAGCGATTGCCATAAAATACCTTATCCCGTACGTAGGAACGCACGCAGCTATGCCCGTTCGCCCGCCCCGTTATGTTGGGGTTGGGTAGCAACTCTTCGACGGAGTGCGTTCTGAATTACAGCTCATATCCTTTCGGGTGACCACGCTGCCATTCCCAGGCGCTTTTAACAATATCGCTTAAATCGGGGTGCCTGGGAATCCAGCCCAACTCGCGCCGGATCTTTTCGGACGAAGCCACCAACCGAGCTGCATCGCCCGGCCTACGTGGACATTCCTTGGCCGGGATGGGAAGACCAGTTACACGCCGGGCTGTCTCGACCACCTCCCGCACCGAGTACCCATTCCCATTACCCAGGTTGAACACCAGCCGGTCATGCTCCCCCAGCGCATCCAAAGCCAGCAAGTGCGCTGAAACCAGGTCCGCCACGTGGATGTAATCCCGGACGCAAGTACCATCCGGTGTGGGGTAGTCCGTCCCGAAGATGCTTGCCGCATCCTTCTGTCCAAGCGCCACCTGCAGCACCAGCGGGATCAGATGGCTCTCAGGCTGGTGGGCTTCGCCGCGTCCAGGCAGCGCTCCACAGGCATTAAAATAGCGCAGCGCCGCAAAGTGCATTCCATGGATGCGCCTGTACCATTCCAGCGCCTGTTCGATTGCCAGCTTGCTAAACCCGTAGGCGTTGACTGGGTCAATGGCCGACTCCTCGCTCAACGGCGCATCGTTGGAAGCGTACACCGCCGCCGTAGATGAAAGCACGAACCGGTTTACCCCGGCTCGGCGGGCGCTTTCCATCAATTGCAGCGAATTCGCCAAGTTGTTCTGGAAGAATTTCCCAGGCTCCCGCATACTCTCCCCGGCTTCAATGAAAGCCGCAAAGTGCATCACCGCATCGAATGGGCCACTTGCCAGGGCTGCTCCCAGAGCCGTCGCATCACCCAGGTCCGCTTGGATGAAACGTGCCCCTTCTGGTACTGCTGCCCGGTGACCAGTCACGAGCGAGTCATAGACCGTGACAGAATGTCCCGCCTGAAGCAGCCCTTCCGCTGTAGCCGAACCAATATATCCTGCCCCACCCGTTACAAAAATCTTCATCTTTCTCCTTAGTATCTATCCAAAGATGCGGTCTTTCAATAATTTTCGGATAGGTTCTTAATATACTTCCTGTTTAAAAAAACTCTTCAAACAGACAAAATTATATCCTACTCTCCTGCTTGACGCGCAGCCCTACTCCGCATTATACTCACTCTGTTCCGGGGTGTAGCGCAGTTGGCTAGCGCACCGCGTTTGGGACGCGGTGGTCGGCGGTTCGAATCCGCCCACCCCGACTTTCCGCCGAGACCAGCCTGGTTCTCGGCGGTTTGTTACTGGTTAGTTTTATGCTACAATAAAGCCGAAAGGAAACACGCATGTCACGGACAAAAATTGACGGAGTTATCGAAGCCGTGCGCTATACTCCAGCCGGCGAGATCAGCTTGGTACGCACCTACATCCGCCGCGGCGCAGTTTGGTCAGACCACATCCTTCTCGGCCGGCCAGAACTCGCCCATCGGCTCGAAAGTGGCTTGCATTTCGTGACCGGCCAACGGAAGGAAAATCTCGGCAGCGTTTTCGAGACCGGGCCGGCAGTACTCCTCATGGACGGGCACATCCTTACCAGCGCACAACCAGCTGCACACGATCAACTAGCCGGCCTGCCGGTATTCTAGTTTCTCCCGTCTGGTTCAATTTGGAGGGCCCTTATGAAAACAATTGACCAAACCCCTTTTTATAAAGAAAACGGCGAGTTGGGTATGGTTGACCGCGCCAAGGCGGTCATTCGCTTCGGTGCCGGTTGGTTTAAGGAAGTTGAAGCGCAGAGATCCGTCATCGCCGTGTTTGACCGCAACTTAGACAAAAAATACACCCTGCTACACAACGTCACACCCCCCGGATTAAATATCATGTTTCCGCTCATCCTGGTCGGTCCAACCGGCTTATATGTGATGACCGTAACCCCACTTACCGGCACGGTGCGCGCCAAAGCTGACCAATGGGGCACCATTGTCGGTGACTCCTTACGAACCGCAACGCCCAATATGCTCACCCTGACCGAGCGAATGGCGCGTGCCATCCAGGTTTTTCTAAAGAAACAGGGCATCCAGGAATTTTTGGAAGCGGAAGCCGTTCTGCTCTGTTCCGACCCGAGCCTGCACGTGGATACCATGCGACCAATCGTTCGTGTTGTTATGCGCGATGCCCTGGATCGATTTGCCGCTTCGATTTCCCAGGCACGCGTGGTATTGCCCCCGGAATCCGTTCTCAAGATCGTCAATTGCATCATCACACCGCTTGCACCCGCCCAGCCCGATACCGCCGTGCCTGCCGAAGGGAGTGCAGACACAGCCGCTCCGGAACAGGCGCAAGACCCTTACGTTCCAAGTTTCGCCCTACCTGGCGCCGAATTCACGCCCACCCCAACTCAGGAAGCGACACCCTGGCCCTTTCAGCCAGCCGAACCGTTCCCGCCACCCGCCCGCCCGCCGGTTCGCCGCCGGTCGGGTATCACCAGGAATCAGGCTATTCTATTGATCATCATGGCCGTGGTTTGGTGTCTGATCGTGGCTGTCTTCGCATACCTGATACTCAAAGGGATATGAATCTGCGCTTACTCTTGAATTAGGCCCATTCCCTTGACACCGCCTTTCCTCTCCATTGTCATTCCAGCTCATAATGAAGAGATACGCCTGCCGCGTGCTCTCGGGCAGGTTTTCACATTCATGGAACAACAGTCCTACACAGCCGAAGTACTGGTGGTCGAGAACGCCAGCCGCGATCATACCCTGGAAGTGGCGCGTGGTTTTATGCGCACTTCTCCGGAACTGCGCATACTGCACGAAGACCTGCCCGGCAAAGGCCGCGCCATCCGGCGCGGCGTGCTGGAAGCCAAAGGAGCATACCGATTCATCGCCGACGTGGATTTCTCCATGCCGGTCGAGCAGATCAATCGCTTCATCCCGCCTGCCAGCAATTGTGATATCACCATAGCCAGCCGCGAAGCCAACGGCGCGATCCGCTACGGCGAGCCCAGTTCCCGCCATATCACCGGGCGCGTCTACAATCTCCTGATCCGCTCGCTCGTACTGCCGGGCCTGCAGGATACTCAGTGCGGTTTCAAATGTTTCCAGGCCTCCGTCGCCGCAGACATCTTCCCTTATCAGACCCTGATGGGTTGGTCCTTCGATGTGGAAGTATTGGCTATTGCCCGGCAGCGCGGCTACTCGATCTGCGAAATTGGCATCCCCTGGTACTACAACCACGGTAGCAAAATTAATATCCTGCACGATTCCTGGCAAATGTTCCTCGACCTACTCACCATCCGCCGTAACCTCCGCCACGGGCTGTATACCTGATCGTGTCATTGCGAGAGCACTTTACTTAGCAATCCCCGTTCGCCAGAACCAATCCTTCGATGGATCCCAAACTCCCTACGCTCATCTACGAACAGGCGCTCTGGCAATCCGGCTTCACTTACATCGCCGGCATAGATGAGGCCGGGCGTGGCGCCTGGGCCGGGCCCGTCAGCGCTGCTGCTGTCATCCTGCCGCCCGATCCGTCCATCCTGGACACCCTGCACCTGGTGCGCGACTCCAAGCTGATGACCCCTCTCGCACGCGAGACCTGGGCCCCGCGCATCCAGGCAGCTGCTCTGACCTGGGGTATCGGCTTTGCATCCTCCGAGGAGATCGATATTATCGGCATCCTGCCTGCCACCAAACTCGCCGCCATACGGGCCCTCAGCAACCTATCCCCGGTTCCCCCTTCATTCCCAAATTCCAGCTCGACCAATCCACTCTCTCCTCGTATCCCGCTCCCTGACTATCTCCTCACCGACTACCTCATCTTCCCGGCCATCGACCTCCCCCAGACCGCCCTGGTCAAAGGCGATCAGCTTTCCTTGAGCATCGCAGCCGCCTCTGTCCTGGCCAAGACCGCCCGCGACGCCGTCATGCGCACACTGGATTCCCACTACCCTGCCTATGGTTTTGCCCGCCATAAAGGCTATGGCACCCGCCTGCACCAGCAAGCCATCCATCGATGGGGCCTATGCGCAATCCACCGCAAATCTTTTTCCATCCCACTGGTTCGTAATGGGATACACTGAGTAGCCGGGTACCCTATAGCCGCAGCATAAACTTCCGAGTTTTTGAAGAACTCGGAAGTTTGATACGACAAGAGAGTTATAGTGCAATGGCTAATGTCCGGCAGCCCAGCTAGCCATGCTGGCACTGTCACTCCTAAAAAACAAGGCCGGCTAGTGACTGGGTGTTCGAAAGGACCAGACCTTGCTCCAGTCGCCGCATACACCACCGGAGTTGCAGGCCTGCACCTGCCAGTAATAGGTCTTACCCAGGCCGAGCGCGGGGCTGACATTCCAGCCAAGCACCGCCGGGTCAGCTATGCTGGTGCTCCCGACAATGTTCGTGAAGGCCGAATTCGTTGCCACTTCTACGCTGTAGGAGCCAAATGTGGTCCCGGCCGGCTGGAGAGGCTGCTTCCAGCTTAGCACGGGGATTAAACTCGTCACAAGGGCGTTGGCGAGCGGGGAGACCAGTGCCGGGGCGGGCGGCGGGTTGCCAGTGTTGAAAGGACCACTGGTTGCCCGAGCTGCTCAGACCGTTCAAACCGTTGGCGCGCACACGCCAGTAGAGCGGCAGGCTGCGCGGCAGGTCGGTCGCCGGGGTATAGCCCAGGCCGGTGGTTTTCTTGCTAAGCACAAGTTTGCTGAAAGTGCTATTCTGCGAGACCTGCAAGTAAAGCTGGTCGCTAAAGGAAACGGGTACGCAGGCATCTGCCAGGTGAAATTGGGGCGCAGGTTCTGGACGGTGGTATCCGCCTCCAGGTTGACAGGCGTTGGAAGATCCGTGCGGAAGTTGCGCACAGCCGACCAGGCGCTGGCCTTTCCCTGCGAATTAAAAGCGCGCACGCGCCAATAATACTTGCTGTTTGGAAGCAGGCCCGCCGGCGTGAACTCGGATGAGAGCAGGATCGGTTTATCCAGCACTATTGTAGCAAAGTTGCTGCTGGTGGCAAGCTGGAGTTCGTAATGCTGGGCATTGGCCGAAACATGCCAACCCAATTGGGGCGTGGTATTGGTTAACAAGATGCCACTAGCCGGGGAAAGCAGTGCCGGCACGCCCGCCAGGCCGGGCACGTTTTTATATCGAACATAGCGATAGACGCCCGCACCCATCAGTTGGCTGCCTGCCTGGCTGGACAATTCCTGGCCGGCCAAAGCCGGATTGGTCACATTGGTAATGCCTCCGGCCGTGGCGGCATACAGGATCGTATAATCCGGCCCGTCTGCATACCCGAGCGTGGTAACATCCAAACTGCCAAGAGTCCCGGCAGCGCGTTCCCACGAACTGCCGATATTGCTCGAAAGGTACAATCCGAAATCGGAGGCAGCATACAGGCGGGTCGAATCGTTGTCCATGAACATAAAGTCCCAAACGCCGCCCGGCGAGAACCCCAGGTCATACCAGGTCGCCCCGCCATCCAGGGAGCGGAAAGGTAAGTTTCCTCCGGCAAACAGGACGGGTTGGGGATGGGTGGCAATGGCAAGAAAATTCATATTCTGCATGCCCGTTTGCGACTGGTCATCAATACGATTCCATGTGCTGCCGCTGTTCGTGCTGCGATAGAGACCTGTCCCGCCGGTAGTGAGATAGACCTGTCCGGCCGTAACAGGATCAAAGTAAATGTTCGTGATCCAGCCCTGGTCTGGCGCCACGCTGACCGGCTGCCAGGAGGCCCCGTAATCGCTGCTGGTATACAGCATGCCCGTATCATAAGCGGGGGGCGTGGAACCTATTAATGTACCGACCAGCAAATGGCCGGGGTGGTCAGGGTCGGCCCGCAGGGAAACAGGTGCGCCTGCAAACCCTGGTGAAGGGGTATTCCAGCCCAGATTCGACCAAGTCTGGCCTCCATCCGTGCTTTCCAGAAAACCGATAACCGCGGCCACGTACAGGCGCTGTGGGTCAAAGGGATCTTCGCGTACCACGCCCGCGCCAACATAATCGCCAAGATTGAACGGCAGGTAGGTCCAGTGGCTGGTGCCATCGTCACTGCGGAAAACGCCCGGCCAGGAGAACAACGCATAGACGCGCAGCGGGTCGGCCCGGGAGACCTCGATCTGGCGGGCCAGCATGCCTGTCAAGCCCTGGCTCTTGACCTGCCAGGTGAGACCGCCATCCGTACTCTTCTGCACCCCGTAAACATAATCTCCTTGGTAAATAACTAGGGGATCAGCGGGGTCGAAGGTTATCTCGCCCTGACCGTTAAACGTGCCGAATGGCTGCCAGGTCAGGCCGCCATCGGTGGAATGGTTACGGATGACGTAGACCGAGTTCCGCGCTGGCAAATTTAACAAATCTTGACCCGAGCGTGGTTGACACAGTCTGCCAGCTTGTGAAAGCCGCATCCGTGCTTTTATATAGCCCGGCAGTACTATTGTCAGGAGCGGCATACTCTGTGATCCACACTTCGCTGGGCCGGTACGGATTGTAGGTGATCGAACCGATGGAACTGACCGGCGGCTTGGCTACCACGCTCCAGGTATCCCCACCATCGCTGGATCGATACACATTGCCATCCTGGGTACCCAGCACCATCTGCGCAGGGTCGCTCGGATGAAAGGCCACATCATTGACGGAGATACCATCCAGATCACTGACGATCTGCCAGGTTGCGCCGCCGTTCACGGATTTGATCAAGCCCAAAGCGCCTGTGGCGGGAAAGTCGGGCTGGTTCGCCACGCTCACAAAAAGGACCTGGGGGTTATAGGGTGAAGGATAGACATGCCTTGTCAAGTTCATGGCACGCCCATCCGGCCAGGTTGTTCCCAGGATCTTAGTCCAGGTATTGCCTTCATCCTGTGAACGGTACAGGCCGTTGTAGCCGAATGTATACAGCCAGGCAGGGTGCAATGGATCAATAACGTATCCGCTGCTCATAAAGTTGCTGACGAAAGTCCAATTCTCGCCGGCATCCTGGCTGCGGAACAGGCCGGCACCATTGGCATCTGCGTACAGGGTGGCAGGATCGCCGGGTTTCATCAGGATATTGTCGACCTGGCCTCCGTAGATGCCGCCGGTATTCCACTGCCCAATGCCGGATTGGACGGTGAAAGCGCCTACCAGGCTGCCCGTGCCCCCATCCGGGTTGGTGACAGTCAGCGGGTAGACTCCCGCGTCCATACCCCACGGCACACTGGCGGTCAAGATATTGGCGTCCACCCAGGTCACGTTCAACAGGGCCGCGCTGCCCAGATAGGCCGTTGGCTGGACCGGGTTGGCCGGATCGGTCAGATCAACGAAGAACCCACTGCCAGTGATGATGACCGGCGTATCCACATCATTCAGGGCCGAGGTTGGAGAAATGGATGTCACCGCAGGCAGGACAACAGCCGCGGCACTCCGGATGGAGGCAGCCGCGGTAGGATACGGGCAACCGGAAAAAAACACCAGGAAAACCACGATGAGGATCGCACTGATCAAACCGAATGATTGTTTTTTCATACCTTTTCTCCTTCCGGGCAGACTGCCTGTACAGAACGTTTTCCGCATGGGGCGGAAACATGCCGGCCAGCCCTGCCCGAGACCCTTTACTTTTTTTATTATCGCACAGTCCTAGCAGGATGGCAAGTAAAATGGCATCAACCTACTTCTACGATGGCTGCCTGGCCGTACGCTTCCCAATTTGAACCATGGCCTATGCGACCAAGACCTGCGAGTTTTCGACCCGTACCGGCAGGGCCCGTACTCGCAGAGCCTGTTCTTTCTGGAACGGATCCTGGGCACCCATGCCAGGAATGACCCTATCCTGCCAATCTGGCCAAGCTGTCAAACCTATTTGACCTGTCAGACCTCCCCGACTTACCCCACCTCCTCAACCTGTATGACCGTTCTGCGGTAAAATACTCCCATGCAATCATCCCTTGAAAAACTGCGCAAACTCTTCCGGCTCGAGCACGGCAATGGCTATTCCAACACAGCCGTGATCGGCGGGCTGGTTAACATCCTGAACTTCTGGGAAAGCGAAGCCCGCAATGAGCACATTCCTGAGCCGCTTATCCAAGCCGTTGGGGCCACCCTGCGCGCTTACGCCGACCAGCCGCCGGCCCAGCGCACCGAGTCGCTCAAATCCCTTTGGAAGCAGATCCAGGCAAGCTATCCGCAAGATACACCAACCCACTCGCCCGCGAATGCGCCATCTATGCGCCCGCCCATACCGCCAGCTCGCAGTCTGCCCCCCGAACCTCCAGCAGAGAGCGCACCAGCGCCACTGCCTGAGCTGCCAGCCGAGGCCTTACCGGAGTCTTCACTGGAGACTATCGTTGAAATATCCCCGGAAGCTGCCGCGAATATATCCATACAGCCACTGCCAACCCCACAGCCTGCGCCACCGGCCTTCCCACGCCCACAACGCCCCACGCCAGGCCGGGCCGATTCCCGCCCGGGCGGCGTCACCAGCAAGCGGCCCATCGCCCTGAACGCCTCCCTCACCGTCTTGGCGGGCGTTGGGCCACGTCACGCCAGCATGCTCACCCGCCTGGGTCTCAATACGCTCGGCGACATGCTGTACTACTTTCCGCGCCGCTATGATGATTACAGCCAGCTCAAGCCCATCCGGGAGGTCTTCTACGGCCAGCAGGTCACCGTTATCGGCGAGGTCACTCTGCTCACCTCCCGCCCGCTGCGCGGTGGGAAAAGCAGTCTCACCGAGGCCATCATCAACGATGGCACCGCCGCCTTACGCCTCACCTGGTTCAACCAGCCCTGGCTGGCTAACCAAATCAAGGTCGGCCACGCCATCTCCGTTTCCGGCAAAGTTGAGCAGTACCTGGGCCGTCTGGTCATGAGCAGTCCCGACTGGGAACCAGTAGAAGTCGAAAACCTGCATACCAACCGAATCGTGCCGGTCTACCCGCTCACTGCCAACGTCACCCAGAAGTGGCTGCGCAAGTTGATGTACCAGGTAATCACCTACTGGGCTCCCAAGCTGACCGACCACCTGCCTGAATCCATCCGTCAAGCTGCCGCTTTACCGGACCTTGGCACGGCCCTTCTCCAGGCGCATTTTCCCGACTCCGCCGAGAAATTGCAGGCTGCCCGCCAGCGCCTGGCCTTCGACGAGATCTCTTCCTGCAGACCGGTGTCCTGCGCCAGCGCCGGGACTGGCAGTCAGCCCCCGGGCGCGTCTTCGCCGTGGAAGAGCCCTGGATGGAAGCGCGCTTGGCCGGCCTACCTTTCGCCCTTACCAATGCCCAGAAAAAAGCCCTCGCCGACATACGTTCTGACCTGAAATCGGGAAAGCCCATGAATCGCCTACTGCAAGGCGATGTTGGCTCCGGCAAGACCGTTGTGGCGGCCTTGGGCGCAGCGATGGTGACCCAATCCGGCGCGCAGGCTGCCATTCTGGCCCCCACGGCTATCCTGGCCGAACAACATTATCGCAACTTCCTCAAAATCCTGGCCGACGAAAACGGTCCCTGCCTGCCTGCACAAATCCGCCTGCTGGTCGGCGACACTTCCGCCGGCGAGAAAGAAGAAATCCGCGCCGGGCTTGCCAGCGGCGCCATTCAGATCGTCATCGGCACACATGCCTTGCTCGAAGATCCGGTCAGCTTTGCCGACCTGCAATTCATCACTATTGACGAACAGCACCGCTTCGGGGTCGAGCAGCGCGCCCTCCTGCGCGCCAAAGGCACCAACCCACACTTGCTGGTCATGACCGCCACGCCCATCCCGCGCTCACTCGCCCTGACCGTTTACGGCGACCTGGACCTTTCCGTGATGGATGAGTTGCCCCCCGGCCGCATGCCGGTTGAGACGCACATTCTGGCGCCGGCCGGGCGCGAGCGCGCTTACAGTCTGGTTGATAGCCAGGTGCAAAGCGGGCACCAGGCCTTTATCATTTATCCCCTTGTGGAAGAGAGCGAAAAAAGTGAGCTTCTGGCCGCCACGCAGGAACATGCCCGCCTGCAGAAAGAAGTTTTCCGCAAACTGAAACTGGGCCTCTTGCATGGGCGCATGAAACCGGATGAAAAGGATGCCGTCATGCTGGCCTTCCGCGACCGTAAATACGATATCCTGGTCTCCACAACCGTTGTAGAGGTGGGCGTGGATGTGCCCAATGCTACCGTCATGCTAGTGGAGGGCGCCAACCATTTCGGCCTGGCCCAACTCCACCAGTTGCGCGGACGGGTTGGGCGCGCCGGCGACCGCTCCTTCTGCCTGCTCATCCCCGACCACGAAGACGCCGCCGAAAACGCCCGCCTGGAAGCCATGGTCGAGAGCAACGATGGCTTCGTCCTGGCGGAACGCGACCTGCAGCAGCGCGGCCCGGGCGAGTTTCTCGGCACGCGCCAGGCCGGTTATGCCGATTCGCTCAAGATGGCCAGCCTGGGCGACACCACCTTGATCGAGAAAGCCAGAGTCCAGGCTCAGGCGCTCTTTGCTCGCGACCCCGATCTGAAAGCCCCTGAAAATAGCCTACTGGCCGAAGCACTCGGTCGATTCTGGGGCAATGGAAAAGGAGATGTGAGCTAGATGGTGCGCGCTTTGTTCCCTGGAACGTTCGACCCGATCCACTACGGCCACATGGATATTGCCACGCGCGCTGCCCGTCTCTTTGATGAGTTGGTGGTGGCCGTCTATGACCGGCCGCTCAAAAGCCTGATGTTCCTGCCGGAAGAACGCCTGGCCCTGGTGAGCCAGGCCTTGCAAGATAACCCCAAAATTCGCGTTGTCAATTACAGCGGGATGACCGTGGATTTCTGTCGCCGTATCAATGCTCAAGTGATCGTGCGCGGCCTGCGGGTTTTCTCGGATTTCGAGTTCGAGTTCCGCATGACCCTTGCCAACCACCGCCTGGCCCCGGATATCGAGAGCATCGCCTTCATCACGCACGAGGAACATACTTTCATTTCATCCAGCAGCGTGCGCGAGATCGCATCGCTTGGAGGGGATGTTTCCAGCATGGTCCCGCCACACGTCAACACTGCCCTGCTCAACAAACTCAAGGATATCAGCGACCAGCAGGTCCGGCCTTTTGGGATTAAAGTATAATTATATATGGTATAAAAAACGGATAAAAATGCCATTACATTCCTTTTTGGGAAGGTCTTATAATTAATATATTCCGCCTGTTCAAGCGGAGGAGCCAATGGACATTCTTCACTTAGTTGACCGCCTGGAAGAACTTTTCAACGCCAGCCATGCCATTCCGCTGACGCATAACGTCATCGTGGATGAGGATAAGTTCCTGGACATCATTGACCAGATGCGCATCACCGTCCCGGAAGAGGTAAAAAAGGCCCAGGAGGTCTATTCAAAAAAAGACCGCGTCATGGCCCAGGCGCAGGAAGAAGCCAACCGTACCCTGCAACTGGCGCGTGACCGGGCCGGTGAATTGGTTGAGAAGGAAGCCGTCGTCGTGGATGCCAAGCGGCGCGCCGAGCAGATCATCGAACAGGCTCATGTGGATGCCGAAGCCGTCCGGGCCGGCGCCGACCAGTACGCCCAGGAATCACTCCAGAACCTGGAACATGCCATGGAGCAGTTACTGATCCAGGTGCGCAATGGCGTTCAACTGCTCGAGCAGAACCGTTCTTCCGACCCAGGCCCCAAATCTCAGGTATGACAAAATAGAGAGGCCTCCGCATTTTTCTGCGGAGGCCTCTTTTATTAATCATTAAACCTTCGTGACCTTTGTGTTTAAAGGCTTTTTTTACGCCGCCGTTGCCACACTCCGGATCACCATCACCACTTTGCCTTTGATCTCCAACGGCTCGCTCTTACCATAATGGAAGGGCTGCATGGTGGGGTTAGCCGGCTGGAGGCGGTAGCCGTCCTTTTCCTTGAAAAAATATTTCAGCGTGGTCTCATCCCGGGCTGGTAGCCAGATCGCCACCATATCACCATTATTGGCCTGCGCAGTGCGCTTCAGGATGACGATATCCCCATCATTGACCATCGCGTCGATCATCGACTCGCCCTGGACTTTCAAGGCAAATAGATCGGCCCCCTTCTCGCCCATGGGCAACAGGCTGCGCGCCACATCCACTCCGTCTATTTCTTCGCCAATATAGGTTTCGCCTGGAGCAGGCACCTGGATGGGTAGACCGGCAGCGATCGGCCCATAAAGCGGGACTTTGAAAATGCCGTGGTTGGCAGTTGCCGGGCCACTTAGCCGCAAAGCCCGTGAGAACTTGGCATCCCGCCGGATCAGTCCCCATTCCTCCAATTGCTTGAGGTAATACGTGACCACCGAAGTGGATGAAATACCAGTGGCCTCTCCGATCTCCCGGATGGAGGGCGGGTAGCCTTCTTCCAGTCGTTCATTCAGGTATTTCAGGATATTTTGGTGCCGTTCGGTCAAGCCTTTACTCGTTCGTACCATGTGCGCCTTCCTTTCTCACACTCGCTCATTTGTGCTAAGAATAAATATACCAGAACAGGTGTTCTGTGTCAAGGTTTTTTGAATGCCTTTTTTGCCACCCAGCATCAAGATACTCCTGTATAATACCTAATTAAGACGTATTAGACCCGGTAGACTATTTCGACTTATGAGGCTCCCCCATGTCCCGTCTCATCCTCGCTGCCGAACGCATCCGGCGCGCCCGCCTGCTCATCCAAAAAGCGCGTGACCTGCCTGTCCCGGACGCGACCGAGGCCGGCAAATACAATTTCTCCTACGTTGCCCAGGTCAAGGCCTTCCTGCAGGAGGCGCGCGACCTGATCAAGTACATCCCCAAGACCCCCAGCGCCACCCTTGAGATGAAGGAACAGGTAAGTCAGATCCTCCAGGAAGCCGACCGAGCCAACCAGGAGATCCTGCATTAGCAGAAAATATTAAACCCCCCTGGATTTGGGCGCTCCCACAAAATCTTCCAATGCAACCTTCTTGGTTACCACGGCCCGCGGGAACGTACTTGCAATGATCAGCAATAATTTCCCATATCCAATCTTATCTGCGAACATATCCACCAATCCCTGGCTGACCGTCGGGTTCCGCAAAGCCAGTTCAAAGGACGGTTTTTGGAAACGGTAGAATGTCTGCCGCATCCAGTTGCCCAGCCGGTGGTTGCGGCCGATGGAATCTTCTACCCAGTCCGTATAGCGTTCAGGCTGCCCCGCCAGTAGCGCCTGCGCCGCCAGGCGTCCGCTCTTGATGGCAAAACGGATGCCCTCCCCGGTGAACGGGTCTACCAACCCGGCCGCATCCCCCACCAGCAGGCACCGGCGGGTGCCGAGTGGTTCATCCTGCCAGTAGATCGGAACAGGATGCCCGCGCCAAGCCTGCCTCTGCAGCGGAATCCCGAATTGCTTCAGCACGCGCTCCAAAGCCGATTGCAACTCGCCAGGCTTCGGGTTCAACCCACCGATCCCGATGGACAAGTGGTCGGCCTTCGGGAAGATCCAGATATAGCCGGTGCTGATCTCACCGAAGATAAACAGTGGGTGCTCCGCAAAACGGGCCAGGGTCGCGTCCGGCACTGCCGCCTCGATCTCGATCGCCCCGGCCATAACCTTATTCCGCCGCAAGCCCAGCCGGCGCGCCACGATGGAGTTGGCTCCATCCGCCGCGATCAGGGCTTCCGCTTCGATCCGCTCTCCATTCCCTGTTTCAACGCAAACCGTTCCATCGTTTTCTTCCACCGCCTGCACCGCCATCCTGGACCGGATCTCCGCCCGGGTATGGCTCAATAAATATGCATCGAACTCATCCCTCATCACCATCCGCAAACTGGAGCCTTCCACCGGGATGGTGAAGACCCTTTCGCCGAACACATACGAGATGGCATTCACCCTGGATTGGATCACCGGTTCGAATGAAAACGGGAATTGTTCCAACACAGACGCCGAGACAGCTCCGCCGCAGGTCTTATAGCGCGGCAGGTGTTCCTTTTCAAGCACCAGCACCTTTCTGCCGGCCTGCCCGAGAAAAAAAGCCGCCGTGGCTCCCGCAGGGCCACCGCCGGCAACGATCACATCATATTTCTGGGACATATTATCATCTCTCCAATAAACAACAATAATAGATACGATATAATCATATCACCGTTTTATTTTCACCGAAAAGCAGGCTTCGCCCCATGAAAAAAACCTTCCCCATTCTCTTTTATGCCCTCATCTTCCTGTTCTTTATTCAGGCCGCCGGGACGCTGGTTGAGTCCATCTACATCCTGGATCTAATGCACCTGAACCTGGATACAAAAGTGCTCGGGCTCTTTTTTTTCTTTACACCGCTCCTGCTGATACCTTTTTATAAAAAATTCCGGCTTCCCCTGGTCTGGATCACGTTCGCCCTGCTGTTGCTCGCGCGCAGCCTGCTGCCCTACCTGAATACGGCCAGCCGCCTGGTCGCTTCCGGGATCGCCACCGGCGCGGCCTTGAGCCTGTTCTTTCTCATGCTGAACGCCCAGCCGCGCCGCTCCAGCTGGGCCAACACCGGCTTGTGGGCTTCTGCCGGGCTTGCCCTGGCCGTCAGCCTGTCCGTTCTACTGCGCACCATTTACTATGGCCTCGACTACTCCCTTACCCCTTCCGGTGGCTGGACCGGGATCCTCCTGGGCCTCTTGCTCGCCGGCCTGCTCTTTCAATTGGAACCGGGCAGTGAACCGGGCAAAGCGAAAAAAACTGGCGGCGTCACGCCTGCCATCCTGGGGGTATTCCTCGTTCTAACCCTGATTTATTTTGCCTTTTCGGCACCGGCCGTCATCGCCCGCTGGACCGAGGCCAATTACACCCTCATTGTGCTCGCCGTCAGCCTGCTGGCAGCCGGCTGGATTTTACTGGCGCTGTTCTGCCCGCAATTCTTCCAGCGCATCCGCCCGAGCATCCTGTTGGCCTGGAACCTGGCCTTCACAGCCTGCCTGACCGGTACCATCCTGTGGCACAGCGTGTCTTTCCCAGCCACATCTACATCCGCTCCAATAGCAGTGGGTGCTCCAACCGCTTGGCAAGCCATTCCATTGGTGCTTATGCTGCTACTCTTTCCGGTGCTCTTCTTCGACCTGGGTATCTTTCTCGACCGGCTCAAGCAGGCCGCTCCCACTCCACCTGACCTGGTCCCCGGCATCCTGCTGGGCGGCCTGGCGCTGGTACTGCTGGTTTTCGCCCAGATCTTCACCAACGTCTGGGGATACGTTCAACCGGTCAGCCTGTTTTTCCGCGGCAAGTTCTGGCTGGTTTATCTTCTGCCGGCCGGGATTCTCAGCCTGCTTCTCTGGAACGTTAAAAAACAAGCCCGAAGGCCGACAAGGAATCCGCCGGGCACTTTCCGTGGACCTGGGCGCTCCTGCTGGGTGCAATCTTCCTGGGCACGCTCGTGCGCGCTCTCCCAGTAAAACGGGTCCAGAGTGACTCGAACGACAAGGCCTTCCTCACGGTCATGACCTACAACATCCAGCAGGCCAACGACGCAAATGGGGAGAAATCCTTCGAGCGGCAATTGGCGCTTATCAGAAAGGTTTCACCCGATATCCTGGCCCTGCAAGAATCCGATTCAGCCCGCCTCTCGCTCAATAATAACGATTACGTGCGCTACTATGCCGAAGCCCTGGGCTATTATTCCTATTATGGACCCACCACGGTAGCCGGCACATTCGGGACTGCCATTCTGTCAAAATATCCGCTTCTGAATACACAATCCATTTTTACCTACAGTGACATGGATGAGATCGGGATCGCCGCAGCGGCGATCGAGGTGGGGGGACAGACCATCAACATTTACAATGTCCACCCGGACGGCTCTGACATGGCGAAGATGGTTTTCACACAGACGCTGCTGCAAATCTCGCAAGGGCAGCCGTATGTGATTGCCCTAGGCGATTACAACCTGCCGGATACCACAGTGGCTTATCAACTACTCGACAACTTTTTCACCAACGCCTGGACCAGCGTCTATCCATCCAAGGTCGGCCCGGATGGAGTGAATATGTCCGGTGCTGACCGCATTGACCATATCTTCGTCTCGCACGCACTGGGTGTGCGCAACCCGGTCTACCTCCTGCCACCTGCCTCCGCCACCGATCACCCTGCCCACTGGGCCCAGATCTATTTTCTAAACCCCGCCCAATAATCCTCCTTCAGGGATTCAAAGGTGACCCATGCTGACCACCCCACAATTCGAACGCATCCTGCGTTCCCTGCCCGTCCTCGGCCAGGCTGACTCGGGTCTGCTGCGCGAGTTTCAGCAGGCGGCTACCTTTGCGCACATCCCCGCCGGCCAGGATATCTTCGTCGAAGGCGACCGCGTGGATGCTATTGCGCTGCTGATCTCAGGTGTCGTGCGTGTTTACAAGATTGGTGAAACCGGCCGCGAGATCACCCTCTACCGTTTCGGGAACGGCGAATCCTGCATCCTGACCGCCAACGCCATCCTCAGCCGGAAGAATTTCCCCGCCGTAGCCACGGTCGAAAAGGCCGCCGAGGCCGTCATAATCCCGGCCGAGGCCTTCCGGGATTGGGTGCGGCGCTATGACATATGGCGCGAGTTCGTCTTCGATCTGCTCTCCCAGCGCCTTGCCTCAATAATGGACATCGTCGAGGAGGTGGCCTTCCGCCGCATGGATGCCCGCCTGGCAGCATTTTTGGTCGAACGAAGCCAGTTGTCCGGCACGCTCCACATCACCCACCAGGAGATCGCTGCCGAACTGGGTAGCTCGCGCGAGGTCATCAGCCGCATCCTGGAAGATTTCTCCGCCGATGGCTTGCTGCGTGTCACCCGGGGATCCATTGAAGTGCTGGACGTAGAGGCGTTACAAGCTCACTCGGTTGTGTGACTTTGTCACAGACAAGCAGCCATTATGCTCCTATACTGGGGGTACAAATCAATCCATTCCAACCCAATAGGAGCTAAAAAATGAACCCCTTCATAAAATTCATGTCTTCCCTGGCTGGCCGGATCACCCGCATCCTCGCCGGACTTATCCTGGTGGCTCTTGGCTTGCTGGTCATCCACCATGTAGGCGGCATCATCGTCGCTGTGATCGGCCTCCTGCCGCTCGTAGCCGGCCTTTTCGACTTCTGCGTCTTCGCCCCGCTCTTCGGCGCTCCCCTTAGCGGCACCAAAGTCCGCTCCGCCAAGTAGCCCCTAAACCTTCCCATATCAATGCAGAACTTGCATACCGCCGCCAGCACGTACTCCGAAGTTTGGGAACTTCGGAGTACGTACCGCTCCTCACGCCTTAACTTAAACCCCTATTTTATCGAACGCTGGCTTGAGCGCCGGGTAGAGTTCCTGATAGAGCGGATAGGCCCGGCGGTACGCATCCACTTGTGCTAGGTCGGGCAGGTTGCTGCCGGTGATGCGAACCACCGCCGTGCAGGCCGCCGGCACGTCCGCCCAGACGCCTGCTCCCACACCTGCCAGCAGGGCCGCTCCGAAAGCCGCCCCTTCGGTCGTGTTTACCGTTACAAGTTCTGCCTCAAGAACGGAGGCCATGATCTGCCGCCAAAGGCCGCTTTTCGTACCACCGCCGGAGGCCCGCACCTGCTTGATTGCCCCAAGGCCGGCATTCTGGATCAAAGTGAAGCTATCCTTTAAACCAAAAGCCACGCCTTCAAGCACGGCCCGCGTCATATGGCCTCGTCCATGGCGGAGAGTCAGTCCGATGAAGGCCCCGCGCGCCAGCGGGTCCGGGTAAGGCGTGCGTTCGCCACTCAAGTAAGGCAGGAATTGCAGACCCTCGCTGCCGGGCGAGACGGCCTCGGCCTCCCCCACCAGATCGTCAAAGCTTATACCGGGAGCCAACGTATCGCGGTACCATTGCAAGGAACCCGCCGCCGAGAGCATCACGCCCATGAAGTGCCACATGCCCGGCACGGCGTGACAGAAAGCGTGTAACCGGCCTTCCGGCTCGATCAGCGCCGAAGGAGTGGTCGCAAAGACCACCCCACTGGTACCCACCGTCAGTGCCACCACGCCCGTTTCAACCGCGCCCACTCCGACTGCCTGCGCGGCCTGATCGCCACCGCCGGCTGCAACCGGCGTGCCGGCCTGCAAGCCGGTCGCCGCCGCGGCTTCCACGCTGACGCGGCCGGTAAACTGCGGGCCTTCCCATGTGGGCGGCATCCAGGCCAGCGGAATATCCAGCGCCGCCAGCAGCTCCGCCGACCAATCCCGCCGCTTCAGATTGAACAGCACTGTGCCGGAGCCATCCGCCTTATCCATGCCATATTCCCCGGTCAGTTTATAACGGATATAATCCTTCGGGAGCAACACGTGCCGCGCCCGCGCGTACACATCCGGCTCATTCTGCTGGACCCATAGCAGCTTAGGGGCGGTGAAACCCGTCAGCGCCACGTTGCCGCTGATCTGGATGAACTTCTCCCGACCGATCCGGCGGTGGATCTCGTCACACTGGGATTGGGTACGCTGGTCATTCCACAGGATGGCCGGGCGTAGCACTTGTCCGGCCGCATCCAAGAGTACCAGACCGTGCATCTGCCCGGTCAGGCCAATTGCCGCCACACTTCCCGCTTCCACACCCGACTGCTGCAGCACCGAATGGATTGCTGCTGAAACAGCCCTCCACCACTCGTGCGGATCCTGTTCCGACCAGAGCGGTTTGGGCGTCTGGAGGCTGTGAGGTGCGGCGGCTGTCGCGACGACTGCGCCGCGCTCATCAATCAAGAGCGCTTTGCTGCCTGTGGTGGAAATATCCAATCCGAGGAAATGGGCTGGGCACATGATCTACTACACCCCCAGCAGCAATTCGGCCGTCAGTTGGTCGAGCCGCTCATATTGCAGCCCTCGGCTAGCCAAGGCAACCCGATCAAAAGGCCTGGCTTTGAGGGCCGCCGCTTTTTCAGGCGTGTAGGCGCCGAAATAGGAGGCCAGGCTGCCATCATCGGCGGTCGCCTCGGCCAGGATCGCCTGGATACTCAGCATCCGCATTCCAGCGGGCCGCCTTTTCCTTCAGGATGAGGTAGGTGCGCATGCAGCCACGCGCAAAGTCCTTCACGCCTTCGTAATCCTCTGTGCGATAGGCATGCGCATCGAAATGGCGTGACCCCTTATACCCCACATCTTCCAGGAACTTGACCAGGAAGAAGGCCGCCTTCAGGTCGCGCGAGCCGAAGCGCAGATCCTGGTCGTAACGCCCCGGGTACTGGTCGTTCAGGTCAATGTGGAACAGCTTGCCGGCTTCCCACGCCTGCGCCACCCCGTGCATGAAGTTCAGACCCGACATGTGCTCGTGCGCCACTTCCGGGTTGACGCCCACCATTTCGGGGTGGTCCAGCGTGCCAATGAAGGCCAGCATGTGCCCGGTGGTCGGATTATACATATCCGCACGCGGTTCGTTCGGCTTGGCTTCCAGGGCAAATTTCAGGTCGTATTTCTGGTCGAGAGCGTATTCGCACAGGAAGTTCATGGCCTCCCGGTTGCGCTTGATCGCTTCCACGGCGCTCTTGCTGGCATCCGTCTCGACGCCTTCGCGCCCACCCCAGAATACGTACACCTGCGCGCCGAATTCCACACCCAGGTCCATCGCCCGCATGGTCTTCTGGAGAGCATAGGCGCGCACCTTCGGGTTGTTGGATGTGAAGGCGCCATCCTTGAAAACGGGGTCGCCGAACAGGTTGGTGGTGGCCATCGGCACCTTCAGCCCGGTATCCGCCAGGGCCTGGCGGAACTCTTTCTTGATCTGCTGCTCTTCAGCAAACGTGGCGTCGATCGGGATCAGGTCGTTGTCGTGGAAGTTGACGCCGTACGCGCCCACTTCGCCGAGCAGGCGTACCAGTTCAGCCGGAGTTTTTTGCTCGCGCACCGGGCCGCCGAACGGGTCACGCCCGGTATTGCCAACCGTCCAGAGGCCGAAGGTGAATTTGTGTTCGGGTTTGGGGGTGTAGTCGCTCATTTTATCCTTTCATAAAATAACTGCATATAAAGAGGCGCTCAGAGGAACCGTTTATACGCATCCATTCAAATAATTAACGGTTTCGTTTGAAATAAACGTCTGCAAGAACTGCCACAACCAGCACGATCGCTTTTAAAACATACTGCCAGGCAGGTTGCACATTCATCATTTGCAGGCCGGTGGTGAGGCTGGCAATAATGAGGGCGCCGATCAGGGCCCCCGGAATGGTACCGACGCCACCCAGGGTGGAGGTGCCACCCAGGATACAGGCGGCAATGGCATCCAGTTCATACCCGGTGCCGGCTGCGATGGTACCGTAACCGACATAGGAGGCCAGCACCACGCCGGCCACACCGCACAGCAAGCCCATCAGAACAAAAACCCGGAATAGGACACTGGTGATGTTAATACCCGAGAGGCGGGCGGCCTCCCGGTTGCCGCCAATGGCATAGGCATACCGCCCGAAGCGGGTATTGTTTGCCACATACACCATGATCATCGCCACAATCGCCAGCAGTAACACCGGTGCGGGGATACCTTTATAACTATTGACGCTGAGGATGTATGCCAGGATCAACACCGCCGGGATAGCTGCCCCCAGCAAATCCAGGTAGAGCGGGCGAAGCGTAAAACCATATTTCTGCTTGCCCCGCCGGCTGCTAAGTATGTTCCAGACCAGGAACACCAGTATGAGCGCAAATATCACCCAGCCCCAAACGGGCGGGATATAGCCCTGGGCAATATCGGAAAACACGGCTTGATCGGCCGCGATGGTTTTACCCTGGGTAACCAGCAGGATCAGGCCGTTGAACAGCCACATGCCGGCCAGGGTGACAATGAAAGCGGGCAGCCCCTGAAAGGCGATGATGTAGCCCTGTATACAGCCGGCCAACAAGCCAACCAGCAAACCACCGAGAACGGAAAGCATGGCCGACAGGAACAATTGGTTAGGAAATAAACGGAACCAGACGTAATATTGCAGATATGCGGCAACCACGGAGACAAAACCCGCCAATTTGCCCACCGAAAGGTCTATGCCGCCGGTAACAATCACCAGCACCATGCCAATGGACAGAAAAGACGTCACAGACATCTGGCGGAAAAGGTTGGAGATATCTTGCGAATCCAGGTATTTGCCGCCGGTTAAAATGTAAAAGATCGCCCAAACAACGATAACAGCTATGATGAGTGTATAGGTCTGGATGTTACGCCTCACACTCAGAAACAGCCTGGATGCCAGGCTTGAGGTTGGTTTCATGTCAGAGACAGAAGGGTTCATGGGGTTTACCTCGTTTTGTCCTTTTTAATTGATTTTTTATATACTTAAAGTGCCTGTGGCCAGTGCCATCACACGTTCCTGGCTGGCTTCAGCAACCGGCAAAGTGGTGGTTGAATGGCCCCGGCACATTACCATGACCCGGTCGCTCATTCCCAGCACCTCTTCCAAGTCACTGGAGATCATAATGACCGCCACGCCTTTTTCGGCCAGTTCATTCATCAGCTTGTAAATCTCGAACTTGGCGCCAACGTCAATGCCACGCGTCGGGTCATCCATGATCAAGACCTGCGGCTTGGATAGCAGCCATTTCGAAATGACAACCTTCTGCTGGTTGCCGCCCGAGAGGGTTAAAGCCTGGACCTGCATGTTGGGAGCCTTGATGGTTAGGCTTTTGGCTTGCCGCTGGCTGGCCTGCAACTCTGCATTGGCATCTATACGGAAGAATTTGGAGAATTGATCCAGGTTGGGTAGGGAAATGTTCCTCAGGATGGATTGGATCAACACCAGGCCCATCCTCTTGCGGTCCTCAGGCACCAGACTCAAGCCGGCGTCAATGGCCTGACGGGCGCTTTTTGGGTGGATCTCCTTATCCCCAATGCGGATCTGCCCTTTGGAGATTTTGCCGAACTCGCCAAATAACGTCAATACCAGTTCGGTGCGGCCCGAACCCATCAATCCGGCAATCCCGAATATTTCACCCTTGCGCACATCGAAGCTTACACCGTCCAGCACTTTGCGGCCGGAATTATTGGGGTCGAATGCCTCCAGATCCTTCACTTCAAAAATAACTTCTCCGGGATGGCGATGGCCCATTGGGAAGCGTTCCTTCATCTCACGACCAACCATGTACTTGACCAGGTCGCCCTGGGTCACGGCTTTCGTCGGTTGCGTGGTGATGACCTTGCCATCCCGCATCACGGTCACCCTATCCGTAATAAGGAAAAATTCCTCCAGCCGATGGGAAATATAGATGCAGGTGATGTCGTGACTTTTAAGCGTTCTGAGAATTTCCATCAGTTTTTCGACTTCGGCCTGGCTTAGCGCGCTGGTCGGCTCGTCCAGGATCAAAACTTTGGCGTCTTCGGAGAGCGCTTTGGCGATCTCGACCATCTGCATTTTGCCGACTCCCAGGTTGGCAATTGTTTCCCGGGGATCGACATCCAATTGATATTTATCCAGGATCGCCTGCGTATCCGCGTAAAGTTTATTCCAATTGATACCGCCATGTTCCACCGGTTCCTTACCCAGGAAGACGTTTTCACCCACAGTGCGGGTTGGGACCAGGGTCAACTCCTGGTAAACGATGGCGATACCCTGCTCGGCGGCTGCCCGGATGGAACTTTGAGCCAATTTCAATTCCACACTGTTGTAGGTTATTGAGCCCTCATAGGTTCCAAAAGGATAAACCCCTGAAAGGATCTTCACCAGTGTGGATTTGCCGGCGCCATTCTCGCCACAGATGCCATGAATTTCGCCACGCCGGATCGAGAAGGAAACATCATCCAAAGCCACCACCCCCGGAAAGCGTTTGGTTACATTTGAAAAATCAAGAATAATATCATTGTCCACTGCGAACTCCTTTGGTTAAAGGATGTACCGATGTGTATATTTGGTAAGTTCCCGGCCCCCCCACGCGAAGCATAGGGGGGCCGGTTTACAAGGAGAAAGAGATATTACGGTGCAGGTGTCAACGTGGGAGGAAGTTCAGTGGCAGGAACGCCGCGATAAACATCATCGTAGGTCTGGAAGCCGCTTTCAACAATCTCTTGGTAGACATTGGCCTGGGTGACCTGGACAACCGGCAGGAAGGCAGCCTGGATGTTACCAGTCAGAGCCTTGTTGTTGGTCAGTTGCGCCAGAGTGTATGTTGTCAGACCGGTCAAGGGTACGCCCTTGATCAAGTCATCCATCATTGCCACGGCCTTCGGGGCGAGCAGGCGGGTGTCTTTGAAGACGGTCACGGTCTGTTGGCCCTTGACGATGCTGTTGCAGCCATCCGCGGTGGCATCCTGGCCTGAGATCGGCACCTTGCCGGCCAATCCCTGGGCGGCCAGCGCCTGGAGTTCGCCCAGGGCTGTGCCATCGTTCGAGGCCACCACGGCGTCAATCTTGTTTTGCTGCCCGGTGAGGATGTTTTCCATCATAGATTCAGCCTTGGCAGGATCCCAGTTATCTACCCACTGGTCGGCCACAATCTTGACCACACCCGAGTTGATGTAGGGCTGGATGACTTCCATCTGGCCCTGGCGAACCAAAACGGCATTGTTGTCGGTCGGAGATCCGCCGGAGAGGACTACCTTGGCGGGGTTGGCCTTCGTCCAAGTGGTGCTTCCGGGCAGGCCCAGGGCCGTCATAACGCCCAAAGCTTCCTGCTTGCCGACTTCGACATTATCGAAGGACAAATAGGCAGAGATTTTGTCGGTCTTGATTAGGCGATCATAGGCGATCACCTTCACGCCCGCAGCAACAGCCGCATTTACAGCAGTAACAGCCGCATCACCATCTTCAGCAACGATGATCAGGCCCTTCGCGCCTTCAGAGACCATATTATCGATCTGGTCGTTCTGCAGCTTGACATCGTGGTCGGCTTCCTGCGCGATCACTGCATAGCCATCTTTCTGAAGCAATTGCGTCATCTCGGCGGACTCGATTGGCCAGCGTTCGGTGGCGTAATCGGAGAAGGAAAGACCTATCAAGGTCTTGCCGGTGGCAGGGGCAGCAACAGTGGAAGTAGCAGCGGGTGCACAGCCCACCAAGCTGGCAATCAAGACGACTAGTACGGTTACAAACAAGATTTTGCGAGACATCATTCAGCTCCTTATGGTTTTGGAAAGAATTATCGAATAGGGTAGGGTAAAACATTTAAGGCATCTGGCTTATATTTTTCTGGACCTCCTTTCCGGGTCATAGAGTCAGGAAAAGTGATAAAAACAGGCAAGGTAGTCAAAAAAACCTCAGAGTTGAGCCCGCTGGCGAATCACTTCATCAAGAACAAGGGCTACACATCCGAGCACACAGCTGTCTGCGCCTAAAGCAGAAGGGACTATGCTCATTTCTTTTTGAGGTTGGAATAAACTGTGTTTTGCAAAAGAATCCTTGGCGATGGGAAGGATCACTTCGGAGACCTGTTCGAGCACTCCTCCCACAACTATGCGTCGTGGATTAAGAATATTGACCAGATTACCGATCCCGATCCCCAGCGCCAGCGCCATATCGGTAAATATTGCCAGGCTGTCGGGGTCATTGGCCCGCAGAAGGCGAACCAGTTCTGCGAACGAGACCTCCCTGCCGGTCCGGTTTTTGTAACTTTCCACAGCCACACGCGACCCAACCAGGGTCTCCCAGCAGCCCCGTTTTCCACACATGCAGATTTTTCCATCCGGGTCAATGGCCATATGCCCGACTTCGCCGGCGTAACCGTTCCATCCCCCAAACACGTTGCCTGCGCTGATTATCCCTCCACCCATGCCAATGCCGGTGCTCAAGTAAATGAAGTCATCCACATCTTTACCGTTTTCCGTGGAACCCAAATAGTATTCCCCCATCGCAGCCGCATTGGCCTCATTGTCTACAAAGACCGTCAGTCCAAAACGATCTTCCAATAATTGTTTAAGCGGAACATCATTCCACTTAAGATTTGGCGCAAAGCGCACTTCGCCTTTTTTGGTATCCACCAAGCCCCACACTCCCACCCCGATCCCGAGCGGCTGTATTCCTACTTTTTTGGATTCATTTAGAGCTGCGCTGATCAGTTTTTCAGTTGCTTCCAGATATGCTGGCACCCCGGATCCATCCGGGAGATTGGTACTTCTCCGCCATAAAATCCGGGCAACAAAATCTGTCAGGATAATGGAGATACAGTCCACCTCAATCTCGATCCCAATTGCTGAACCTCCCACAGGATTAAGCTCGATCAGGGTCCCCGGCCGGCCACCGCTTTCCCGTTCCGTCCCGATCTCATGGACCAGGTTTTCCGAAAGGAGTTGGTCAATGATCCTTGAGACGGAACTGCGGGTCAGCCCGGTGTATTTTGCCAAATCTGCCCGCGAAAGCGGTGCACGCAGGCGAAGATAATCCAGTATGGTGGCGCTATTGTGCTTTCGGGCCAAGCTTTGGTCAACACCAATTTGCTTTTTCATAGCTTTGTATATAAAAGCAACATACTAACATTATCGCGATTTTGTTCACCCTCTTCAAGTGACATTTGACACTGTCATTTGTCATGTTTGTAACATTTGTATACAAGCCTGCCAAATCACCCCGCGGCGATGCCATTACATCTCCACTCCTCAAGTTATTGAGTTGATACACACGGAAGTGCAAAAATGTGCAATAATGGGGCCAGGATAAAGCGAACACCAACGGCGAATATGGCCGAGATGTATTTAAAAAAAAGATCGGATGATCAGAAAGAGAAAATTATGAGTGGTATTATCCGCACGACCAGGGAATGTTCCGTAAGCCAATTGCATCCCAGCCTTTTCCAAGCCATTCGAGAATTTGTTCAAACAAATCCAGTGGGAGATTTGGAAAGCGAGACTCGCCTGTGCTGCGAAACCATCTCTGAGAAACAGAACCCCGGCAAACTTGCCGCCTTCCTGGACGGGGATCATGATACCATCGTCCACCTAGCTATCCTTCTCACGGCTGAGTGGCTTATCTGGGCACGTAATGGAGATCAATCTGGCACTGTCGTAGCTGGGGCGAGACTCAAAGGTATCCAGGTAAAACCATTTGTTGCCAGGCGTACAAAAAATATGGAATTGGAAGTATCTGCATATATCGGAGACTCCAAAGAGTATGTCCGCGGGAACCTCGAATTGGGATATCAAGCGGCCGCACAAAAGTTTTGTGAAGATGTTTGTCAGGCTGTCCTTCAATTAAATCCACCCGCCAAAAGAACTTTTCCCAGATGGATGGGTGGCTGATTATATCAAATCCACTTCGTCTTCCAACTCACCGTCACAGGGATGCCATTCCTGGTGGCAAGATCTCTTGCCTGCCCGTATCTTCACCACCTCGATCAGTTTTCACATCTGGCGTAGCTTCCACCGGACAGGCAAACACTCTCTCCTGCACAAGCGTTTTCTTCTCGCCTACGATCTCAAAAACTCCCTCGCAGCGTATATCTGACGAGGATGCCCCCACCATCACCTTGAGTGTTCCGGCCTCCACCACCAGCTTCATCTCTTCATCATAAAAAGCCAATTGATTCACGGGTAGGTGGAATGTGATCTGGCGGGTCTCACCGGGGTGAAGGGTGACGCGCTGGAACCCTTTTAACTCCTTAACCGGGCGCGGCACGCAGCCCACCTCATCGCAGGTATACAACTGGACCACCTCATCCCCGGCTGTTCTACCGCTGTTCGTGACATTTACGTGCACATCCACAATCCCGCCAGCCGCCACCCGGGCCGGGGCGAGGCTGAAATTGGTGTATTCGAAGGTGGTGTAACTCAGTCCGTGCCCAAATGGATAAAGGGGGCCAGAATCAACACTGACATAATTCCCGTACCAGTTGGATTTGCCGCCTGAAGGTTTCTGGTTGTAGAAAATAGGCAATTGTCCCACATGCCGCGGGAAGGAGATGGGGATTTTGCCACCAGGATTAACTTTCCCAAAAAGCACATCTGCGACCGCGGCTCCCCCTTCTTCACCCGGCAGCCAGGCTTCCAGGATGGCAGCGGCTTTGCCAACCAGATCCGGGATCGCCAGCGGGCGGCCATTCACCAGAACCACCACGACCGGTTTCCCGACGGCAAGGATGGCTTGAGCCAGTTCGTTTTGCACGCCTGGCAAACGCAGGTCAACGCTATCGCGCGTTTCCCCGGTGGTGCACTCCGGTGTAAGCCCGGAACGATCGCCCAGCACGAGAATGGCTACATCCGCAGCCTGGGTGGCCTGGATGGCTTCGACAAAACCGGAGGTATCCCGGGCAAGAACATCGCAACCCCGTGCATAGAGGATATTTACCGCTGGGGCAGCCGCACGCAGGGCATCCAGGATGGAAGGGGTACTGACCGAGTACGCAGCCAGCCCGGCCGGGGTAACACCCGAGAGAGGGGAATCCGGCGGCAGGATGGAGAGCATATATTCCATTTGCGGAGCATAGGAATAATCCCCCATCAGGTTGCGCCCCTCGTCTGCATTCGGCCCAATAACAGCCAGTGTCCCACTGGTTTTGCGGAGCGGTAGCAGGCCATCATTGGCCAGCAGAACCATGCTCCGGCTGGCAATGGAACGGGCCAGGCTGCGCTGTTCGGGAGTGTCGAAAACTTCCAGCACGCGGCCTTCATCCACATAAGGGTTTTCGAACAAGCCCAGCTCGAATTTCTTCTGCAAATGCCGGGAGACGGCCGTATTTACCCAATCCATTTCCACCTGGCCGATTTCGATGGCATGTTTAAGGGCTTCGTGATAACAATCCGGGTTGGGCAATTCCACGTCAATGCCGGCGTGCAAAGCCAGCGCGGCTGCGCCGGACCGATCGGCTGCCACGTGATGGTACGTCTGGATCATCAAAATGGCCTCGTAATCCGAAACAACCAGCCCGTCAAAGCCAAGTTCACCGCGCAACAAATCGGTCAGGATGGCACGTGAAGCTGCCACCAGTTCCCCATCCAGTTCGGGATAGGCGTTCATTATGCTATGCAGTCCGGCATCCCGGATGGCAGCCTGAAAGGGAGCCAGATAAATCTCCATCAGGTCGCGTTTGCCCAGGTGGACCGGGGCGCAGTTCATGCCTGCCTGCGAAAGGCTGTGACCGACGAAGTGCTTGCCGGTGGCCATCACTCCCCCCTCATTCAAACTGTCTCCCTGCAAACCACGCACATACGCCACCCCGAACTGGCTGACCAGGGTGGGGTCTTCGCCGAAAGTTTCTTCCAGGCGGCCCCAGCGCGGATCACGCGCCACATCCAGCACAGGCGCCAGTCCCTGGTGCGCGCCGACCGCGCGCATCTGTGTCCGGATGACAGCCGTCATTTTATGGGCGAGTTCAGGCTGGAAAGTACTTGCCAGGCCAATCATTTGCGGGAAAACCGTCCCGCCCAGGGCCATATACCCGGAACAGCATTCCTCGTGGATAATGGCGGGAATGCCCAGGCGGGTTTCGTTAACAAGAAAGCCCTGGAGTGTGTTGGCAGCCTTGGCGCTGGAAACGGGATCAAATGCCGACGAACCGCCCAGGCGCGTAATCTGCCCGATCCCGAGCGAAAGTAGTTGGCTTATTTTTTTCCTGGAAAGAGTGTTGCTATCCTCCAGAAAATTACGCATCCAATAAGAATTGAGCTGGGCCAGTTTTTCATCCAAAGTCATCCGGCCCAGCAAATCAGCAATACGCCCGGGAATGGGAAGAGTCGCGTCAGGATACAACATCAGCAGCCCCCAACAGATAGATCAGCTCGGCCGAGTTCTTCGCTTCCCGCACCGGGCCGCCAGATGGGTCATGGCCGGCATTAGAGGTGAATATGTGTCCAGATTTGGGGGTATAACTCTCTGCCATCTTATGTCTCCATATGAAAAAATAAATCTATGCACTAGCCTTTTAGTGCCCCGGCCGTCAAACCGGCGACAATTTGTCGTTCGGCAACCAGATAGAATAATACCGCCGGCACGGCAGACAAGGCCACAAAAGCAGCCGTTAGTGCCAAATCCGAACTGTACTGCCCCTGGAACTGCATGGTGCCGAGCGGCAGAGTCCAGAGTTTGTCACTATTGAGAAGAACCAGGGGGGTGAGCAGGTCATTCCAACTGACGATCATGGTCAGCGCACCCACCGATGCCAGCGCCGGGCGGACCAGCGGGAGCAGGATGCGCCAGAAAAAGCCGAATGACGAGCAACCATCTATGGAGGCGGCATCCTGTAATTCGACCGGCACCGACAGAAAGAAACCGCGCAAGATCAGGATGTTACCGGATAACCCAAAGGCGGTCTGCACAAGGATGACCGATAGGAGCGAATCGACCAGATGCATCTGGCGAACGACCAAGTACACCGGCATTATGGCAACCGTGATCGGGAACATGAGGCCCAGGGTGAGAAAATTGAAAGCCAGGTCCTTGCCCCTGAACTGCATGCGGGCAAATACGTAAGCCGCCAGGCTGCAAATGGCCAACACGCCTGCTGTTACCCACAACATAACGAAGAGGCTGTTGCGCAACATGGCCCAGAACGAGGCCATGCTCAAGATCTTGGCATAGTTATCCCATTGTGGGGATGTGGGGATGGTATAGGGACTGGATATCATCTGCCCGCGCGTCTTAAGACTGCCAAAGACCAGGATCACAATGGGCACCAGGATGATCAGCGTGAAAAAAGAAAGCACAAGGTATTGGAAGAACCTGGGCAGGCTTTTTTTGAAAGCGTCTCTTCGACGATATGAATCGGCTGTCATGGTCGCTCCTTTCTATATGCCGCCCAGATAATCGGGTTGACGCATAAGCTGCTGGTATATGATCGAAAAGGCCAGACAGATCAACAACATGACCAGCGCCACAGCCGATCCGTAGCCCAGTTGGAAACGTACAAAACCGTAGCGGTACATGTATGTGGCCATGACTTCGCTGGCATTGACTGGCCCTCCTTTGGTCATGATCCATACCAGGTTGAATTGCGTCAGCGAACCCAAAACCGACAGATAAATGGTGGTGCGAATGGTGCTGGCGAGCAAAGGTATGGTGATATTTCTGATCATCTGCCATCTATTCGCGCCATCAATCAGGGCGGCCTCCTCGATCTCCTTGGGAATATTTTGCAAGCCGGCCAGGTAAAGCAGCATATGTAACCCAAAATATTTCCAGGTCAGGACAACAAATATGCATGCCAGCACCATGTGAATATCGCTCAGAAACATTTGGGGCTGCACGCCTGGAATAAGGATCAAAAGGGCATTAATCAAACCACGTGAGGGGTCTGGATTGAAAAGGCTCAACCAGATGATGGCCGTGATGACTTCAGAAAGCACGTAAGGCAGGAAAAAAATTGTCCGGAAAAAAGTCCGCCCGGGTAGGTCGCCTCCCACCATGATCGCAAGCGCCAGCGCCATTGGTAACTGGATGCATAAAGAGAGTACCACGATCAGGAGACAATCCCCCACCGCTTGCATAAATACTTTATCAGTCAGGATCTGCTTGAAATTATCCAACCCGACAAAGTCGGTCGCGGGCCCCATGCCGTTCCAATTGAACAGACTGAAATAAACGGATCGGAAAATGGGATAAACGAGAAAAACGAGAAAAAGTATAAAAGCCGGTGCCAGGAAGAAAACAATGGTCAGGTAGTCTTGAACGCGGCGTGGAGAATAAGTCCGTTGATGCAATTTCAGATCATCACTACGGGCCTGGGAAATATTCATGCTGAATCTCCTTCCATTTTGGAAGAATTTTTACACAAAGAATTCTAACAGGAAGAACACAATGGTTCGCGAGCGATTTATCTAGTGAATTGTACCCATTATCCTTTTAGTAAAAGGTAAAAAAGTGCGGGGGTCGGGTATTCCCCAACCAACCCCCGCACTTTCGAAAGAGCCTGTCTAACTTACTTCAGGTTTTGTTTGGCGGAGTCTTCAATTGCCTGGGCAGCCTGTTGAGGCGTACCTGTACCCGCGAAAATCATCTGTACAGAGTCGTTCAGGGCGGAGCCCATGGCCGGAGGCAGATATTGGTCATAGTACAACTGGAAATAGGTTGCATTCGCCACGTTCTGCTTTACAGCCAGCATGTTGGGATCGGTCAAGCCAGATTCGGCCCCGGTGACCGGCGGGATGCCCATGCCCAATTTGGCCATGGCAGCCTCATTAGTAGCGCTGGTTAGGAACTTAACAAAGTCGATCGCTTCCGGAGGGGCATTCTTGCCGATGGCGAAGCCGTTGCCGCCACCGCAAACGTCGGTGAGTTTACCAACACCACCCTCAACCGCCGGGAAGTTAAAGAAACCCAGATTCGCAACACCTTTTTTAGTGGCACTATCGGCCATCTCAACAGAGGGGCCCCACTGTCCGGTCAGTTCCATGGCGGCCTTACCGTTACCGAAGGCGGCTTCCATGTCATCGTGAGTAGCACCCAGGTAACCAGGCTGGAAGGGTTGCAAGGCGATCAACTCCTGCAGTTTCTGACCGGCTTCGACAAAAGCCGGATCCGTGAAGGAACCTTTCTGTGTATAGGCAGCATCAAAGGCAGCCTCGCCGCCGATGCGGGTGGCCAGGTACATCCACATATGCATGCCGGGCCACTTGTCACCTTCGCCCAGAGCGATGGGGGTAATGCCGGCAGCCTTGAGAGCCTTGACATCATTCAAAAGGTCCGTCCATGTCGCGGGCGTGCTGGTAATGCCAGCCTTGGCAAAGAGGTCCTTGTTGTACCACCAGCCAACCATGCCCATGTCCCACGGCACGCCGTAGTTCTTACCTTGATAAGCATAGACAGACAACGCGCCAGCCCCGAAGGTACTGCGCCAGGCACCGTTATTCGCATCCAAGGCCGGGGTGATGTCTTGGAGCATGCCCGCCTGTACCTGGGCATTCATGTCGCCGCCGCCCCAGCTCTGGAAGATGTCAGGCGGGGTGCCGGACTGCAGAACTGTGGTCAACTTGGTCTTAAAGGCCTCGTTTTCCAACACAGTAATGTTGATGGTGACATTCGGGTGAGCGGCCATATATTGTTTGGCCAGCCCTGCCCAGAATGACAGCCCGGGATCGGCGGTCGAAATATGCCACCAATTGATCGTGACCGGTTTGAGGGTGGCCGTTGGGGGAACAGCCGTGGGAGGAACAGCCGTGGCAGGTGCGGCGGTTGCGGGAGCAGCAGTTGCGGGAGCTGCAGTAGCGGGCGCAGCCGTGGTCGCTGCAGAGCCGCAAGCGGTCAATACGAACGCAGCGATCAATACCAAGCTGGCGAGAGTTAAAAGTTTGCGAATCATTTGTTTTCTCCTTCTTTTTGATTGGTACCCAGGATGGGTAGGGAAATTGATCTTAAATCATTGTGTGAAAAAATTTGATATTTCTTATCAGCGGCACCTCCTTTTCCATTAAATGATTCTCGGTATCTACGCTGAAAGTGGAACTGACCCCCTAACCGGCGGCTGGCTGCACGAGTTCCGCACAACCAGTTGGGTGGGCAATTCAATCCGGACTGCCTCTTTATCGGGATGACCGAGTAAATCGAGCAAAACTTGGGTTGCAACGCGTCCCATTTTCTCCAGCGGCTGGTTGATGGTGGTCAACGCCGGTCGCACCAGGGAGGCCTGCGGAATATCGTCAAAGCCAATGATCGAGACATCCTCCGGTACGCGCAGGCCGCGATTACGAACTGCATCCATGACGCCCATGGCCATGACATCGTTGGAAGCAAAAACAGCCGTGGGAGGCACGGTTAAATCCAGCATAGCCGAGGCGCCCGCATAGCCATCCGGCTGAAAAAAAGTGCCTTCATAGATCAACTCGGGCGCCTCCGGGATATGATAGGTACGCAGAGCGGAACGATAGCCGGCCAGACGGTCGGCTGCGCAACCCAGGTCCATGGAGCCGGTAATGAAACCGATCCGGCTATGCCCGAGCTTGATGAGATATTCCGTAGCGTTATAAGCTCCCTGCCAATTGGTGGCACCCACAGCCGGGCAATCGCCGCCAGCGCCCTGGTGGTCAATGAGAACGAATGGGAATTTGCGCTGGGTTAAATTACCTATAAAATCAACCGGGTTGCGGGGTAATACCAGCAACAACCCGTCCACCATGCCAGTGGCAAGGTTGGCAACGTAACTGGCTTCCTTGCTGGCAGTGCGGTGCGTGGTATACAAAATAAGATCAAGATCGGTCAGGCTGAGTTCGGCGTCAATGCCTCGTATGATTTCCCCGATATATCCGGTTCCCAGGTCTGGCACCAGCACGCCGATACTATGCGATTTTCCTCCCGCCAGACTGCGGGCCTGACGGTTGGCAACAAAGCCCAGGCGTTCCATCGTCTTTAGTACACGTTCACGGGTTTCTTTTTTAACATGAGCATCATTATTAATGACACGTGAAACCGTTCCAAATGAAACCCCGGCTTGCTCGGCTACATCAACTATGGTTACTTTTGAGTTCGTTTTCTTGTCCATAATATTGGAAGCGTTTACATGAATTTTCATTTTTTATGCCCTTTGACTCAAGAACCAACCAAATATAGGTCGGCTGTTGAGCCAAAAGGGCATAATTCAGGCTAAATCATGGCCCATAGCTCAAATTTTCTGGAAAAGCCTGCTTTTGCAGGTCAAATATTTGTATCCAATTTTGGAAGCGTTTACAAAGAAAATAATAGCATTAATTAATGCGAAAGTCAAGTACCTGTTTTACAATTCTAGGAAATTTTAAGGTTGGGAAGACAACCTGATATAATCCTGCCCATGCTCTCCCTGGCACTTTTCTCCGGCGGCAACTCATCCCGTATGGGTCAGGACAAGGCACTCATGCCCTTCCTGGGACGCCCACTCATCCTGCATATCCTGGACCGCCTGTCCGGTGTGGGGGAAGAGGTGCTCGTATCCACCAACCGCCCGGCCGACTATGCCTTCCTGGGCCTGCCGCTCCACCCAGACCTGCAGCCTGGCTGCGGTGCCTTAGGCGGGCTTTACACTGCCCTGACCGTAGCCGCAAATTCCATCGTGGCCGCTGTGGCCTGTGACATGCCCTTCGCCAATCCGGACCTCTTCAATTACGAACACAGGCTGCTCTGCAGCAGCGGGGCAGACGTGGTGATCCCCACCACACCGGATGGGCTGGAGCCGCTCCACGCCCTCTACCGCCGGGAAACCTGCCTGCCGGTCATCCAATCCGCCCTCCAAACCGGCCAATACAAGCTGACCGGCTGGCTGGCGCAGGTGAACGTCAGGCTGGTTCTTCCGGAAGAAAGCGCCCGTTTCGACCCACATGGCTTGGCCTTTTGGAATCTGAATACGCCTGAAGAATTCCGGCAGGCGGAAGAACGAGCCAGGTCGGAAGAAAACTACTTGAACCTGAAATAACTTTCCCCCGCGCAGGTCCGGCATAAAATTTCGCCATCCACGCAGACCTGGCGCGCGTTGAAGATCTCCTCACCGCATTTTGCACAATTCACCCGCAAGCCCGGGCGGCTGAGGATTTGCTCGAGAGCCGGGTCCAGAACGACTTCCTGAAAAGTGAATAGCTCGGTCTCTGGCATGACCTGGTAGCCTTTGCGCTGGGCGTAATATCTTCCCTTGATACCCGGTGCATATTTCAGGGCGCGTTGTCGCACACCCGGGGCAGGGGCCAGGCGGATGACCAGCCCACTCTCCACGCTGGCAAAGGTGGCCGCGATCTTGCCCAGGTCGGCTACGCGCATCGTGCGGTGCCCCACCGTCGCACCCGTGGCAACTTCGATCCCATCCGCGAAGCAGCCGTCCGTCTCGATAAAGACTAGGGCCGCTTTATGCGGCATGGGCGCTTCCAGGCCGATGGCAGCCAGCCCAGCCAAGCCCATCCGCACCCCAAGCACTTGCCGGGGACACAGGTGGTCGTGCCGGGCGGAAGACAGTTTGAGAAGTTCATGGATTTCCATAGTTGGTTTACTTCGTAAACAAATGCAGCTTGCCATCCGGGCCGGTCTCCACGCGCAAAACGGCCAGGCTTTGCGCGGCCGGGCCATGCACCAACCGCCCCTGCAGATCGAACCGCGAACCGTGACAGGGACAGGTGAACCCATCCGGCTGGCTCGCCACCGTGCAACCCAAGTGCGGGCAAACCAGGCTGAGGGCGGTAAAGCCTTGGTCGCTGCGGGTCAATAATGCCGGCACATCCGGGAGCAGCGTGCGTGAACCAAGTGCGTACCCCGTCGCCGGCCCCAGGTCGAATTCGGTTGGGGCGGGCGGCTGGGATTGGTAACCCAGGAAACGCGCCAGGCCAGCCAGTCCGAGCAGCCCACTCAGGGCCAGCAGGGCATTCCGCATCCATTTCAAAAAATCACGCCTGGAAAGATTCGGACTGTTCATCTTTGCACCGAATGACACGCGTGGCAGGAGTCTGAACTCTGGTCATTCGGGTCCTGCAGGCAGCCCGAGCCCATCACCGGCTTGAACGGGAACACCTGCCCCGTGGCTTTCCCGATCAATTCATACGTCCCATCCGGTAGCAGGCGTGTATTCCAGAGCGGCTCGCCTTTGTCCGTCACCAAGATGGTATCGCCCAGTTGCAGCTTCACCACCGGGTTGAGTTGCGCCAGTGTGAAGGCCAGATCATTTGGATCGGTCAGGGTGCGTGTCAGCGGGAGCTGGGTCGGCGTGCCGTGGCAGGTCTTGCATTGGATGTACTGGATATCCGTCTCGCTACTATACAGACTGCCATTCCCCATCGCCTCAATGCCGGTATGGCAGTCAATGCAATCCAGGGTATATTCGCACTGCGTGAACTGGGCGATCGGCTGGTAGTAATCCTGCAAACGGTTCGTCGGCGTGTCGGTGCGGGGCTGGAAGGTCATGCTGCGCAGATCATAGTTGCCGCGGTTGTGGCAGGTATTGCACTGGGTATACGGGATGGCCGTGGTCAGCTTGTGGACCAGCCCCTGGCTGCCCCCATTTTCTCCGAGAACGGGCAGGGGCGTCCCTGCCGTGGGTGTATGGCAGGCCGAGCAGCCAGTGAAGCGGGCATAGGCGCTCCCCTGCAGTGGCTGGGCCGACAGGTGGCAGGCCAGGCAGTTCTGCCCGAAGAGTTGCAACTGCGGGTTGGTCTGCGTGGCCGGGTCGAAGGCCTGCAGACTGGTGATGCCGCTGGTGCTCTGGCTGTCCTGGATGGCGCTCGTCCCGAACAGCGCCATCAGGCTGGACTGGGCCCCGTAGGCGTAGCGCATGATCGCGATCGCGCCTGCGTAGGTATCCTGGATACTGGTGGTGGCACGCGGGATCTGGTCGCTGGCCGTGGAGGCCAGGCCACTGTGACAGTTCGGCCCGCCACAAGATTGCTGGACAACCGAAAAATCAGACGGGTTGGCGCCACCCCGCAGGGTGCTGTGCGCCAGGGTCTCATCCAGCGCCAGCGGCTCGCCGCCGTGGCAGATCACGCAGCCGAAGACCGCCACCGGATGGGATTTGTCGATCTGAGGCAAGTCGCTATGGCAGGTCAGGCAGTATTCCACTTTACCGGTCAGCGATGGGATCAGCGCGACCGGCTTAATGCGGTGGCTGTCCCACCAGGCGATACCCAGCAGGGTCAACAACAACAGTCCAGAAGCGAACACAATCAGGCGGCGCATGGGGGAGGAAGTGTCAAGGGTCAAGTGCCAAGGGACGGAAACAATGGGGGTTTCGTGATGATTGTACCATTTACAGTAAAAGCTTTTCCTTCGTGTTCTTTGTGTTCGCTTGCAACCGGTACTCCATGAGTGTTGTGGAGAAATCTTTTATCCTGCCGGCAATAACGCCAGCGCCGTCAGAGCCACCAGCGCCAATAAGATGATCCCAAAAAGCACCTGCGCCAGGCGGTTGCCCTTGGGAAACCAGCGCCCCAATTCGGCTGGGGCCGGTTTCGGCAGGATGTATGGTATGAGCGTCACCAGGGCCAGCAGTGCCAGCGGCACGACCACGCCCCACAGGAAGGGACTGCCCAACTTAAGCAGTTCCTGCACCCACAGGAAGAACCAGGGTGCGCGCACTTCCGCCGGGCCGGCCGCAGCGGAGGTGAGCGGTGCAGCCAGCGGAGCGGGAACAAACACCGCCAGTACCAGCAACACCACGGAGGCCAGCAGCATCGCCAGCACCTCCCGCCGCACCAACTCGAAGCGCGCGATACGCGCCTGGGTTTCCCGCAGGGCCGGCGGCGGTACAGCGATCCCGCCATCCCGTCGGACGCGGAAGACGTGCCAGACCAGCAGGATCCCGGCCAACAGCATCAGGCCGAAGATGTGCCAGGCGTAGAAGCGCAGCAGTGTCGCCGCGCCGGGCTGGGAGCCGCCCACCAGGCTTCCGTAGAGCGCCGCTCCGATCCAGGGGATGGATTTAACCAAGTTCGTCCCGGCCACCAGCGCCCAGCGGATGCCCGTATCCCAGCGCAGCACGTAGCCGGTAAAATCCAGCAGCACCAGCAGCACGAACAGGCCCATCCCCAGCACGTAATTAAACCGGCGTGGCTGCAGGTAAGCCCCTGTGAAGACCACCCGCAGCAAATGCACCAGTGCCACCAACACCAAGGCTTGCGCTGCCCAGAAATGCAGCCCCCGCACCAGTCCGCCGTACGGCACCAGGAAGGTCAGCATCTGGACGGATTGGGCCGCCTGGTCCGGGGCCGGGACATAATAAAAGACCTCCAAAATGCCGGTGGCCGCCAGCACCAGCACCAGAAAAACCGCCAGCCCGCCCGCCGCCAGCGTATACCGGAAGCGCGCCTGCCGGGCCGGAATGGTGGGCGGATGGAGATGGTGGAAAAAGTTGGGGCGCATTTATTAATTATATACGAAAGATAAAAACCGCCCCATTACCAGGAGCGGTTTTCTTGGTTCAGGGGATGGACCCGCAAAACAACAGATTCAGATCACAAGGCTGTGTCGCGGTGTTGCTCCCCCTCGAACACCGGCAAATACTTCACCGCCAGCCCGAAGGCCAGGATGCCGCCCGAGAAGATGCCGATCGAAATGAGCACCTCCGGGATGGAGGGGATGTAATGCACGTTATTCGCCATGAAGGTCGGGATGTAGGTGATCGGGTCGGGGTGCCGCACCGCCAACCAACTCACGTCGAAGCGGTTCAGGATCATGCCCAGCAGAAGAATGATCGCGCCGGTCAGCAAGCCTTTTTCGCTTTGGCGGATGCGCCTGATCGAGAACCAGACCAACGGAATGACCGCACCGATCAGGATTTCCGCCCAGAACAGGATGCTCATCACGCCGCTGGTGAAGAGGTATGGCAAGTCACCCGCAATGGTGAGCTGGCTGAATTTGATCACCAGGTAGATGCCCAACACAATCGGTATGGCCCGCGCCAATTTTTCCAAGAGATGGATTTCCAAGCCGCGCTTGAAGTAGCGCGCGCTCAGCGTCGACTCCAGGATGATCATGGCCAACCCAATGCTGATGGCAGAAGTGAAGAACAGCACCGGCAATATCGGCGTCCACCAGAGCGGAAACAGTTTGGCGGGCTGGATCAGCAGCAGCGAGCCCAGCGAGGACTGGTGCAGGGTGGAAAGCACCACGCCCAGGATCACGAACGGCATGATGTAGCGATGGATCAAATGGGCAAATTTCTGCCACTTCAGGCCTTCAAATACCACCGGCGCGAATTCGATCGCCAGCACGGTCAGGTAGGTCATGACGCACAGGCCGATCTCCAGGAGCACCGAGGTACCGTTCATGTGGATCATCATATACCAGATGCGCTCCGGGTGGCCCAGGTCAACCAGTAAGGCAATGACAACCATGATGTAGCCCAGGAAGGCCGTCAATACGGAAGGCCGCAACAGCGGTTGGAACTGCTTCAGTTCAAAGATATACACGGTCGCGGCCATCAGGAAGCCACCGCTGCTGATGGCGACCCCGGTGAACAGGTCGAAGCTGATCCAGAAACCCCACGGAAAGGAATTGCTCAAGTTGCTGACAGCGCCGATCCCACTGGCGTAGCGCACCATCGCAATGACAAAGGCGATCCCCATCAGGACCACCAGGACCACCGGCAGGGGGCCGATACCGAGCGAACGGGCCGTGTCACGCAGGCGTTGGTTTACTGCAATCTGCATTTTCATTTTTCGGCCTCCTCGATCTGGCTGGCCTTTTCGGCGCGTTCCCTGGCCAGGGCCGCTTTCCTTTTATTGACCAGGTGGGTCACCACGGCCGCCCCGGTCAACACCGCCCCCCAGCTCAGCGCGAACGGGATGGTCAGTCCCATCACCTCTTCGCTCACTTCCCGTACGGGGCGCTCCCCCACCGCCGGCAGGCCCAGTTGGGCGAACGGGACGTGCGAGAGGATAAAGTAAGAGGTGCCACCGTTCTCGAACTCGCCGTAAACATGATTGACATAGCGGTCCGGGTGGGCGGCGATGCGGGCGTGCGCTTCCGCCAGCAGGTCATCCCGTTCCCCGAAGACCAACGCGTTGGTCGGGCAGGTGGCCACGCAAGCCGGCTGCAGGCCGATGTCAATGCGCTGCGGGCACATGGTGCACTTATCTATGAAAGCGCCCTCGAACAAGCCCTTATTCCAGTCGAAGTGCGGCACGCCGAACGGGCAGGCGTTCATGCAGTAACGGCAGCCGATGCACTTGGCGGGGTTATATAAAACCGGCCCATCCGGGCGTTTGGTATAGGCGCCCACCGGGCAGGCCGAGAGGCAGTCCGGCTCGTTGCAGTGCATGCAGTGGTAGACCATCGTGGCGCGCTTCAGGTTCGGGAACTGCCCGATCACGCCAACGCCGGCCACCCAGATGCGCGTCTTATCCATGTCGATCTTGTTTTCCACGCTGCACGCCACCATGCAGGCGCGGCAGTCAATACAGCGCGTGGCGTCGAAAATAAAGGTCTTGTGTTGGATTTCGGTCATGTTATATCTTCTTTACCGTTACAAAGGTCTGACTGAGCGCCTGGCTGCCGCTGATGGGATCGGTAAAGGTGAGGTGCAGGTCCGAGTTGCTCGCACCGACCCCGTAGGCAGTCCGCAGGCCCTTGGAGAGATGCCCAAACCCGGGCGTCATATAGACGCAGTCCGGGCGGATGGCCTGGGTGGAGAGCAACTTGATGTGGATCTGGCCGGCCGGGCTGGTCACTTCCACCAGGTCATCCGTGTTCAAGCCCAGGCTTTGGGCAGTTTGTGTGTTCATCCACATGCGCGGCTCATCCGCGTATTTGTGCAGGAGCTGGTTGTTCTGGGTGCCCATCTGGGTGTACTGGGCCACCTTGCCGGTCAGCAGGTAGAACTCGCCGGCTTTGGGCGCGAGCGGCTGCTCCCACACCGGCAGAGCCGGGAACCCGCCGCTTGCCAGGGTGGTCGAATAGATCTCGATCTTGCCGCTTGGCGTATCCCATTTCAGGCTGGCGGTTTCGAGCGGTTCGGACGGCAGGTCCACGTAACCCTGCTGGCGCGCCTGGTCAAGCGAGACGCCCAGTGGAGCCAGTTGCTGCTTGAGGTAATCTTCCTCGTCGGCGTATTGGAAATAATCGCTCAGCCCCAGGCGCTGGCCGAGTTGCTTGTAGATCCACAACGTGGATTGGCCTTCGCCCTGCGGCTGGATGACCGGCTGGCGGATAAAGGCCTTGTTCCCGACGATGTTGAGCGGGTCGTAGCGCTCCAGGTAGGAGGCTTCGGGCAGCACCACGTCCGAGAACCAGGCAGTGTCGTTCATGATGATGTCAATGGTGGCGATAAAGTCCATCTTGTTGAAGACCTGCAGGGTACGGCCGCGGTCCGGCAGGGACATGGCCGGGTTCTGGCGGGAGATCAGCCAGCCGTGTGCCTGGTAAGGTTGCCCGCTCAAGGCGGCTTCGCGCAGTTCCTGGAAGACCCCGATCTCCAGTGGGACAAAGGGGTATTTCCAGGGAATGCCATCCAGGCGCTGGGCCGAAACGCGCGGGTAGGGCGGCTGCTTGGGTAGGCCCAGCCCGCCGCTGCCCTGGCCGGATTCGTCGAACATGGCCGTGCCCCAGTTGCCGGTGATGGCGTTCAGGATGGTGATGGTCCGTTCGGTTTGGAAGGAGTTAACGAAGTTGGAGGTGCGCCAGCCGTTGTGGGCCAGGGCATAGGGTGCGGCGGCCGCGAATTCACGCGCGATCCGCCGGATGGTATCCGCCGGGATTCCGGTGATGCCACCCGCCCACTCCGGTGTGTACTGCGCCACGGCGGCGGGGAGTTTCTCGAAGCCGGAGGTATAGCTGGCGACGAAGGCATGGTTATACAGGCCTTCGCCCACGATGACGTTCAGCAAGGCCAGGTGGAAGGCCAGGTCGGTGCCCGGGCGGATCGGCAGCCATTCGGAGGACTTGGCGGCCGTCTTGGTGAAGCGCGGGTCCAGGGTGACCACTTTGACGCCCCGGTCAATTGCCTGGCTCAAGGCGCTCGTCTCCGAGGTGGAGATGGCCTCCAGCAGGTTGCGGCCGGTCAGGATGATGTATTTCAGATTATCATACTTGCGGTCGGGTTCCTGCATTCCGTAGGTGGTCAGGTTGGAAACGATCATGGCGTTGTAGCACAGGCTGCGTTGGGTGCCGTAATTGGGTGATCCGAAAGCATTCAGCAGGTTCTCGAACTGCACCTGGCTCAGGCAGTGCGTGGTTGAAAAGATCATCGCCTCGGCCCCATAGCTCTTCTTGATCGAGAGCATGTTCTCGGCGATCATATCCAGGGCTTCCTCCCAGGAGGCCTTGCGGAACAAGCCGGCGCCGCGCTGGCCCACCCGGATGAGCGGGGTCAGTACCCGGTCTGGGTCATAGGTATTCATCAGGCCCGATTGCCCGCGCGGGCAGAGTTTGCCATTCGAGTGCGGGTGCTGCGGGTTGCCTTCCAGCTTGACCACGCGCCCCTGCTCCACCTTGGCCAGCAGGCCGCAGCGCCAGACGCACATCTCGCACATGCTGGGAATGTAGCCGCTGGCCGTGGCGTCCAACTGGCCGCTGGCGCGCGCCGCCTCGGCCACCACCGGCGGGATGAACTGCCCCAAAGCGAGCGCACCCAGGCCCGCCCCGCTCACTTTCAGGAAATCACGCCGTGAGATCGTATTCGGCATAAGTTTACTTGTCCTCGTCCTTCTTTTTACGCTGCCAGCCGGCGCGGTCGATCAGGTAGAACAACAACAGTGCCATAAGTGTGAAAGCGAATACGGTCAGGTAGGGGTTCAGGTTCCACAATTGCGGCATGACCACGTTGCCAAAATTGGCAATTGCAGAGATCTGCGGGAAAACGTTCTGGTAGGTGAGACCATAGATAACGGCGCCAACCAGGAAACCGAGCAAACCAGGGACGATGTAATCTAATTTTCCTTCGCCGGACCCGGCGACACAGGTGCCTGGTCAGTACCCGGTCAGGGCCATGCCGACCCCGAATAACAGCCCGCCGGCGAGGTTTCCAACGATGTAGGTGGCAGGCACAACCGGGAAGGTCACCAACCCGAGGCCGTGCAGCCCGTACAAGCCGATCATGGCCACCACCAACGCGGTCATCATGAACTTCAAGACCGCCATATCGGTGAAGCGGAATTGGTTGACGATCTTATTGTATTTGGTCAACCCGGCTTTGTTCAATGAAAAGCCAAAGAACCCGCCGAGGAACAACGCAATGACATAATTCATAGCGACTCTCCTTGGTTAGTAACGATTACGGTAAATGACCAGGGCCGTGATGATGCCCGAAGCGAACATCCCGGCAATGAAGAGGAAGGCGGCCGGCACCAGTAACATGCCGCCCGAGATGGCCAGCCCACTGGTGCAGCCTCCGGCGATCCCGGCCGCGTACTCCAGCAAGATCGCGCCCAGAAAGCCCAGGACCCAACGCTTCCAGGTCTGCGGGCCAAAGATGCGTTTCCACTGGGAATCGCTGTTAGAGGCGTCTTTCTTGCCCCACTTCAAGCTTTTGCTGCTGGCGGCGCCGATCATCCCGCCGAAGAAAACTCCCACCAATAGGATCACGCCCCAGGTAATTCCCGGCGGCATGACAAAATTGAAGTACGTGTTGTTAAAGGCCGCAGGCGCAAGCGCCTTGCCGATCATCCCGGCTACGTTCTCAAAAGCGCCCGAAGCCCCCAGCAGGGTATTGGACAGGACCACGGCCAGTATGCCGACGATCCCGAGCAGGACGCCGGCGGCGTAAGGCGACCAGGTTTCCTTGCTCAACTGTTTTCTCAACCAATCCATATATCATTCTCCTTTCTTTAAGTCTTGTAATAACGACTTCAGTCGCTCTTGTCGTTTTCTTGCTCAGGCTTGGACGAATCTTCCTTGCCGGCCAGCTTGTTCACAAGCGCGAACAGTTCCGCTGCCGTGGCGGGCTTGGAAAGGATCTGGCGCAGGTTCTGCCGGGCGGTCGGGTTCAGCTTGGTCAGCTCAGGCACCATCTCAACCACATCCGCCGGATAGCTCTCCTGGATCTGTTTGGTCTCTTGGAAGGAAACCGCCACCCAGCCTTCCCGCCGCAGGATAAAGTATCCGCCGCCGAAGAGCATGGCAGCGATCATGGCGATCAGGATCAGGTTGCCCACGTTGAGGGGCTGCTCGCCCAGGACGCTCTCGTTATAGCGCTGGGTATAATCCACCAGTGTCCCGGCCGGGACGCTGGAGGCCGGCACTGCTGCAGCAACAGCCGGCGCAGAGGCGACCGGTGCAGCCGGAGTGCCGGAGGCGGCGGCCGGGGTGGGAGCGGAAGAATTTGTGCCTGTGCCGATCTTTATTCCCAGCGTGGTGGCGTAGATCTGGGCCTTGGCTTGGTAATCGCTGGCATGGCAGCTCTTGCAACTGGTCATCACGTCTGCCAGTGGATTTACCATGCCGGCATGGGCCGTCGTTTCATCCGTGGCCTGGTTATTGCCGCCGTGACACAGGTAACAGAAATCGCCAAAGGCGTGGGAGGTATGCCAGGCCGTCCCGTCATTGTTGACCGGGTCCTTTGCCTGGGTCTCGTGACAATTCTTGCACGAGGAGGCCTGTGAACCGCACTGGGCGCTGACCGCCTGGGCGGGTACCAGGAAAAGTATCCCCACCGTCACCAAAAGAACCAACCCCGCCCCTAAGAACAGAAAAGAGAGCTTTTTACTTGGCCGCATGTCCGCCTCCTCCAAAAATGATACAGACTCTAATGGTTTTTAGTTAGATCTTAAGGGTCTTCAAACTACGCTGCCACCACTTCCATCAAGCTGGCACGCTTTTGGATGTCATCCCGCATGATGCTGCGGAGGATATCCAGTGCATCCAGGATACGCCGGTCCGCCAGGCTATACTGCACCATGGTACCCTGGCGCGTCGCTACCACCAGCCCGCGCTCGCGCAAGTTTTTGAGATGTCGCGAGATGGTGGGCTGGGGCTGGCCGAGTTCCTGGGTCAACTCACTGACGTTGCGCGGGCCATCCGCTAAGGCATACAACAGGATCAGGCGGGTAGAATCTGCCAGCGCCGAGCAAAAATCGGCATGCAACAGGGTAATTTCTTGAACAAGCGTGGAGGAAACCATAATATATGACCTTATTCGGATAAACACATATATGTATTATTATAATACAACTTGTGACAAAGTGTACAAAAGTGCCGGATGTCACCCCTCATGGTTGCATTTGTCATTTTAGTTTGTAAATATTTTATAAATGCAAAGCACACAAAGTTTACGAAATGACGGCTATAATTGGATAACATAACTGGAGGTAGCCATGCCCACTTTCCCATTTTGGTCAAAGCCAGTCAGTGAGGTCGCGCAAAGCCTGCACTCGTCCACCGGCGGCTTGAGCGGAACGGATGCCCAGGAGATCCTACGGCAAACCGGGCCAAACAGCACACAATCCAAAAAGAAAACCACGCCGCTGGGGTTGTTCTTCAACCAGTTCAAAAGTCCCATCGTCATCATCCTAATCGTCGCCACCTTGCTCTCAGCCTTCCTGAAGGATTGGGCTGATGCCATCATCATCCTGTTGATCGTGCTGGGCAGTGCCCTGCTCAGTTTCTTCCAGGAATTCAACGCCAACAACGCCGCCGAGAAACTGAAGGAACAGGTCTCGTTCAAGACGAATGTCTTGCGGGACGGGAAAACCGTTTCCATCCCTACCGAGCAGATCGTCCCAGGAGATGTGGTGCTGCTCACAGCCGGCAGCTTGATCCCGGCGGACGGGTTGGTGCTCGAAGCCCGGGATTTCTTCGTCAACCAGGCCGTGCTGACCGGTGAAACGTTCCCGGTGGAGAAAATGCCGGGCGTACTCCCAGAAAGCGCCGGGCTGGCCGAACGCACTAATGTAGTGTTCATGGGCACGAACGTGCGCAGCGGCAGCGCCACGGTACTGATCGTCGAAACCGGGCCGAACACCGCCTTCGGCCAGATCGCCGGCAAGTTGACCCTGCGCCCGCCCGAGACCGAGTTCGAGCGCGGCATCCGCAAACTGGGCTACCTGCTCACCGAAATCATGTTCGTCATGGTGTTCGGTATCTTTTTCTTCAACGTGCTCTTCCACAAGTCGGTGCTGGATTCGCTGCTCTTTTCGATCGCCCTGGCGGTCGGGTTGACGCCGCAGCTCCTGCCGGCCATCATCAACATCAACCTGTCGAAAGGTTCACAGGAGATGGCCAAACATGGCGTGATCGTGCGCCGGCTTGAGTTGATCGAGAACTTCGGCAGTATGGACATTCTCTGCACCGACAAGACCGGGACGCTCACCGAGGGCGTGGTGCACCTGGACGGTGCGCTGGACGCCAACGGCGATCCATCCGCCCAATTGGGCTTATATGCCTACCTGAATGCAAAAATGCAGACCGGCTTACCTAACCCGCTCGATGATGCCATTGTCAGCGTGGCCGCGCCGGGGGCGGAGGCCTACACCAAGCTGGATGAGATTCCCTATGACTTTATCCGAAAACGGCTGTCGATCGTGGTTGGAAAGGATGGTTCCGCGCCGTGCATGATCACGAAAGGTGCGTTGGAAAATGTGCTCGCCGCATGCAGCCTGATCCAAGTGGGGGAGGCGGAAAAAAACCTGGATGCCGGCCAGCAGGCCAGCATCCAGAAAAAATATGAGGACTGGAGCGCCCAGGGATACCGGGTGCTGGGGGTGGCAGTCAAATCGGTTGCCGGGAAGGTCCATCCTTTTTCCAAGACGGAAGAAACCGGCATGACTTTCGCCGGGTTCCTATTGTTCCTCGATCCGCCTAAAGCGGGCGTGGCAGATACCATCCAGGCGTTGGAGAAGCTGGGCGTCCGGCTTAAAGTCATCACCGGCGACAATAAATTGGTGGCACACCATATCGGGCAGGCAGTCGGACTGGGGGATGCAAAGGTTATCACCGGTGCGGAATTGGATAACTTGAACGATGAGGCGCTCTGGCATGCAGTGGAGGAGACCACCATTTTTGCGGGGGTGGATCCCAACCAGAAGGAGCGCATCATCCTGGCGCTCAAGAAACGCCAGCACGTGGTAGGCTACATGGGCGATGGCATTAACGATGCGCCCTCGCTGCACAGCGCGGATGTGGGTATCTCAGTGGCGAACGCCGTGGATGTTGCCAAAGAAGCCGCCGACCTGGTGCTGCTCAAACAGGATCTGGATGTGCTGCGTGAAGGGATTATCCAGGGGCGAAAAACGTTCGCCAACACGCTCAAATATGTCTTCATGGCCACCAGCGCTAACTTTGGCAACATGTTCAGCATGGCCGGGGCTTCGTTGTTCCTACCGTTCCTGCCAATGCTGCCCAAGCAGATCCTGCTGATCAACTTTATGACCGACCTGCCGGAAATGACCATCGCCGGCGACCGCGTGGACGATGTCTTCGTCGAACGCCCGCACCGCATGGATATCCAATTCATCCGGCGCTTTATGCTGATCTTCGGCCCGCTCAGTTCCGTTTTCGACTATGCTACATTTGGCGTGCTGCTATTGATAATGAAGGCCGGCGAGCCCGCTTTCCAGACGGGTTGGTTCGTCGAGTCGATCCTTTCGGCGGGGGTGGTGGTCTTTGCAGTGCGCACGCGCCTGCCGTTCACCCACAGCCGCCCCAGCCGTGCCATGCTGGCGGTTACAGGGCTGATCATGTTGATCACCTTGTGGCTGCCCTATTCTCCGCTGGCCGGGCTGCTGGGTTTTGTGCCACTGCCACTGTCGTTCCTGCTGGTGATCTTTGGGATCGTCGTTCTATATTTCCTTTCGGCAGAATTGACCAAGCGCCTTTTCTATCGCCAGGCCAGAAATAATGGCTGAGCCCGCACCCGCAGTGCGACCCAAAAGGAATCATCTCTGGCGATATTTGATCAGCCTGGCCCTCCTGGGGTTGGCGCTGCGCCTGCTGGTGCCACAGATCTCCACCCTGACCACTTCCTGGTCGGTGGTCGAGGACATGATTTGGTGGGCGGTCGGGTTGGCAGCTGTTGCGCAGGTGTTAAGCTACCTTGGCAGCGGTTACATGCTGCACGCCATCCTGGCACCGCATGGGGAAAAGTTATCCACGCTGAAAGGGGTGCTGATCAGCATGGCCTCCTTCAGTGTGGGACTGGTGGCCGGTGGCGCGCTGGCTTCCTCGGCGGCAACCTACAGCTGGGTACGCCAGGAGAACCGCGACGGCAATACCGCCATCCTGGCCGGGATGCTGCCGTCCATGTTGAACGACGCGCTGCTGGTAACGGTGGCCCTGATCGGGACCATCCATCTGCTCTTGTTGCACGACCTGAGCGACATGCAGTTGATCGAATTCGGCAGCCTGGTTGTGTTCCTGGGAGCGCTGGCAGTGGCCGGGCTGGCCGCCATGCGTTTCCCGGAAACGGCTACCCGGTTGGCGGTCTGGCTGGCGGGTCGTTGGGCGGCCTTGCGCCGGGAACCGTTCCGGCCTAAAGATACCATTGCCTCCATGAAACAGTTCGTGGTCGTCTGGGAATTCCTGGGCAAGGGCCACTGGCAGCGCCCACTGCTGGGCGCCATTGCCAACATCGCTTTTGACATGGCTACGTTGTATTTCCTGTTCGTCGCAGCCGGGTACAACGTCAATTTCGGCATCTTGTTTGCCGGATACGGCCTGCCGTTCATCCTGGGAAAGGCCGCCTTCATGTTCCCGGGTGGGATCGGGGTTGTGGAGGGCAGCATGGTGGCCCTTTACGACAGTTTGAACGTCCCGAACCCGATCAGCGTGGTAGTGATTCTTGGCTACCGCTTATTCTCGTTCTGGCTGCCGGCCCTGCTCGGCTTTGCGGCGGTCGCCTGGTTGGCCCGGCAAACCTCCGCCACCCAGCCGGAACAAGCATGATCGAGATCACTATCCCTGGCTACCGCAGCCTGCGGTTGCAGCATCTGGTGATGGATTACAACGGTACGCTGGCACAGGATGGCCGCCTGCTGGAAGGCATCCGGCCACGCCTGGAAAGTTTGGCGGGCAACCTGTCCCTGCACGTAATCACAGCGGATACCTTTGGGATGGCGCGCAGCCAGCTGGAAGGGCTGCCTTGCGAATTGGTCATCCTGCCTACGCAGGGGCAGGCGCAAGCGAAGCTGGCCTACGTTGAAAGCCTGGGGCTGGAGCAGGTTGTGGCCATCGGGAATGGGCGCAATGACCGCTTGATGCTGGCGTCTGCCGCTCTGGGGATCGCGGTGGTGCAGGCGGAAGGCGCGGCCGGCGAAATCCTTGCAGCGGCCGATGTGGTTATGCCGGGCATTTGCCCGGCGCTGGACAGCCTGCTTTTTCCCCAACGCCTGGTCGCCACGCTAAGGGGGTAAAAGGCTCACCTGTTCGATAAAATCTTCGTTCGATTGATTTTATGCACTCCTGGCACTATAATACTGCCCGAGGGCTGCACTGGCCCAGCCTCACTTTCCCTCTGAGCTGCATTGAAATATATTTTTGGTCCCATCCCTTCCCGACGTCTAGGTCAATCCCTCGGCATTGACACCGTTCCGCTCAAGGTCTGCAACTGGAACTGTGTCTATTGCCAGTTGGGACGCACCCCCTCCCTGACCCTCGAACGCCGCGCCTATGTACCTCGTGACAAGATTCTGGCAGAGCTAGAACAGGCGCTGACAGCTTACAGTCCCAGCGAGATTGACTGGATTACCTTCGTCGGTTCCGGCGAGCCGACCCTGCACAGCGACATCGGCTGGCTGATCCGCCAGGTCAAGGCGCTCACTCGCCTACCCGTGGCAGTCATCACCAATGGTTCCCTGTTATCCCTGACCGAAGCACGCGCAGAACTGGCTACCGCTGATGCGATCCTGCCCAAGCTGGATGCGGGCAACACCCGGCTCTATCGCCAGATCAACCGGCCTGCGTCATCTTTCACGTTCGCCAGCCTTCTGGACGGGCTGTACGCCTTCCGCCAGGAGTATTCTGGAAAATTATGGATCGAGGTCATGCTCATCCAGGGAATGAACGATACGGAAGCCGCGCTGCGGGAAATGGCTCAGATACTTGATCGCATTCAGCCGGACCAGGTACAGATCACGCTGCCGGTGCGCCCGCCCGCCAGGGCCGGGATCAAGCCTTCCGATGAAAATGGGCTGCGCCGTGCCGCAGGGATCCTGGGAGAAGTCGCCGTGGTGACCGTCCCGGCTGCCTCCCAGGCGCAGGCCGCCCAGACCGGCGATCTGAGAGAAAGCGTATTGAATGTGATCACCCGCCACCCCATGCAGACCGAAGAACTGCAGAAACTCTTCAGCCGCTGGCCGGCTGGAGAAGTGCAGGCTGCTCTCGCTGATTTGGAAAACCAGCACACAGTCCAAGCGGTCGAGCAGGAAGGCCATACCTTCTGGAGCGCGGCGGAAGCCAGATATCCGCGCTGACAGGCAGGAGAATCGGGAGAACCGGTTGTCAAGAAAACACCCAAAAACGAGCCATCCGGCCTCCGGGTCCGCCGGCAAGCGGGCGCGCAAGCCCTCCAGGCGCAACCTGGCCTGGCTATGGGTCGGTCTGGGATCCCTGGTGGTTGCCGGGGTGGGCATCCGACTGCTCGCTTCGCAGGGCGCGCCCTTGGTCGCAATCACCCCCGCCCAGGCCTATGCAAAATACCAGCAGGGCATTTTCTTCCTGGATGTTCGCACCCAGGCAGAATGGAACCAATTCCATATCGCCAAAGCCACCCTGATACCCTTGGACCAGCTTTCAAGCCGGTTGGGCGAGCTCCCCAAGGGCCGTGAAATTGTTGTCGTTTGTCTGTCTGGCCTCCGCAGCCAGAACGGGGCGGTCATTTTGGAGAAGGCTGGATTCAAGCCCGTCTCCTACATGCAGGGAGGCTTGGAGGCCTGGATGGCGGCCGGCTACCCGGTGCAGGGCAAGATCCCGTAAGCAAGGAAAACTAATTATTGGGAAGATAGCGTCGGGGAATTCTCCTTACAAATGCGCATAAAGGTCCGCATGGCAGCCGTGAAAAATTTTTGGTGGTGGTAGACCAGGTTGAACGGGCGAGTAAAGTTCATCCCCCTTACTTCGATCTGCCTGACCAGGTCGCGTTGCATTTCTTCCCCGACCGCAATTTTGGGAACAATAGCCAGACCAAGGTTGCTTCGGGCGGCCTGTTTGATGGTCTCGGTATTGTTATAGACCCCGGCAATTTTCCAATTAGCGCCGGCCGCGTTCATGACCCGCTCAAAGATATCGCGCGTCCCGCTGCCGGGTTCGCGCATGATAAAGGCCTGCCCGGCCAGTTCACGAGGCTCTATCTGCTGCTTATCCCACATGGGATGGCCCGGACCGCAGATGATGATCATTTCATCTTCACATAGCATTTCCTCCAGAATATAGGGCGAATAGACCGGTCCTTCCACCAGGCCCAGGTCCAACTGGTCTTCCAGGATCAATCTTTCGATCACGCTGGTGTTGTCAACCTGCGTGAAAATATCGGCAGCAGGCATCTCCTTTCGATAGGCATTGACAAAGCCGGGCAGCAGGTGTGTGCCGATTGTCAGGCTGGCGCCGATGCGCAGCGACCCGCCCGCTCCTAGGTTCGCCAGTTCTTTTTTGGCCTGGTCTGATAAATTGAGGATGGAATTGGCGTAAAAGCGCAGTTGCTGACCCGCTGTGGTCAGATATAGTTTATGGTTTAAGCGCTCGAACAGGCGCACGCCGTACTCTCTTTCGAGCTCGGCGATCGCCTGACTGATGGAGGGTTGGGTCATATAACTGATTTCGGCGGCGCGTCGCATCGTGCCGGCCTCGCAAACCGTTAGAAAGATGCGGAAATGGCGCAGATTCATAGGTAAATCCTTATCATATTTATAATATTATACTATTTTACAAATGTTTTCAGGTTGGTTATGATGGGCCGTATTGGATTATCCACACACACTATCCACGCACGGAGGTCACATTGAAACAATGTATTCAAGAAAACGGGCTGGGCATCCTGATTGCCCTGGCAGTCGCGCTGGCGGCTTATTTCCTGGGAACGCTCATCCCCGTTGTCGGCGGACCCGTTCTGGGCATCACTCTGGGTATCCTGGTCGTTTCGGCACTGAAACTGCCGGCCCTTTCCCGCAAAGGGATAAAATTTACTTCCAAATATATCCTGCAACTGGCAGTGGTCTTGTTGGGATTCCAGATGAATGCCGCCGGTGTGATTCGGGTCGGGCAGCAGTCCCTGTTGGTGATCTGCCTGACGCTGACGGCCGCCTTTCTGACAGCCTATTTTGCCGGCCGGCTACTACAGGTCAATAAAAAACTCACCACCCTGGTAGGCGTAGGCACCGCCATCTGTGGCGGTTCGGCCATTGCTGCCGCATCCTCGGCCATCAACGCCGAGGATCAGGATATTTCCTATTCCATTTCGACCATATTTTTGTTCAACGTGATTGCCGTCTTTCTGTTCCCACTTATCGGGCACCTGCTTAAGTTAAGTGATACCGGGTTTGGGATGTGGGCGGGCACGGCCATCAACGATACATCATCGGTTGTGGCAGCCGGTTTCTCGTTCAGCAACGTGGCCGGGAATTTCGCCACGGTAGTCAAGCTGACCCGCAGCCTGATGATCGTGCCGGTGACCCTGGTCCTGGCGTACCTGACCGCCCGCGCCGAAAAGGGCCGGCAGAACTTCAACTTTGCCAGGGTATTCCCTTGGTTCGTATTGGGCTTCCTGGCCGCGGCCATCCTCAACAGCACCGGCTGGATCCCAACCGGCATCACCGGAAACCTGGCCCTGACTGGCAAATTTTTCATTATTATGGCAATGGCTGCGATTGGCCTGAACACCAGCATTCAGGCTTTTGTAAAAGCAGGACCAAAGGCCCTGATCCTGGGAGCAGCCACTTGGTCGGCTGTGGCACTCTCGTCGCTGGCTGTCCAGCTAATTACCCGCATATGGTAGTGGCTTCCGGCGATTGAAAACCATGGCATTAATTCGCACAATCTAATAAACTATAGGAGCAACTTGACAAAGCCGAATACCTGCAGCGCAAAATGCAAACTGGGAGTTTCACGGCAGGAATGCCCTCGAACTGATGAGTGCCTTATCCGTTCTGCTGATGCTGGTTTCGATCGTTTTGATGGCTGCAAAGCGCAGGCTTGAACAGCGCAGCAAGGAGGTAAAATGAAAAAAAATATTCCAGAAATTATCATGCACCCGATTGGAGTAATCCATTCCCCGTTTACCGAAAAATCCCAGGCGCCCATCCAGGCTTCCCGCTCCCAGGCCAGGGGCGTTGTGGAAATTTACCCGGAATTTGCGCCGGGCTTGCAGGACCTGGAAGGGTTCTCGCACATCTTCTTGTTGTACTTTTTTTATGAATCCTCCGGCTACAGCCTGCTGGTCAAGCCTTTCCTGGATGACCAACTGCATGGGCTGTTTGCCACCCGCTATCCATACCGTCCGAACCCGATCGGTCTGTCGGTCGTGCGGCTGATCGCGCGGCAGGGCCAGACCCTTGAGATCGAAGGTGCGGATATGCTTGAGGGTACGCCGCTACTGGATATCAAGCCCTATGTGCCCGAGTTCGATATTCGCATGGATACACGAAGCGGGTGGTACGATACTCGCAAGAAATAGATTTGTTTGTTATTGAGAAAAAAGAATGATCACACCTTTATGGCATAATCTCTCCATTCCCGAAGTTTATCAACAGCTTGAGACCCGTCCCGAAGGCTTGACCACGAAAGAATCCGCTGGCCGCCTGGCCCAACATGGACGCAACGAGATTATCCGCCGCAAGCCCACCAGCCCCTGGCGGTTATTGCTTAAGCAGTTCGCCAATTATTTTATCTACGTGCTCCTCTTTGCAGCCCTCCTGGCATTTACAGTCAGTTTCCTGCCCGGGGAAAGCGGTCGCAGGCTGACCGCATATTTCATTCTCGGCATCCTCGGGCTGAGCGTTGCCTTGAGCTTCTTCGAGGAATACCGCGCCCAGAAAGACCTAGAGGCCTTGGATAAGCTGCTGGTGTTCAGAACTAGCGTGCTGCGGGAGGGCGCTCCGCAGGCCATCCAGGCCGCCGAAGTGGTTCCCGGCGACATCCTGGTGCTGGCGCAGGGCCAGAAAGTCCCGGCGGACGCGCGCCTGGTCGAGGCGTACGGCCTGCGGACAGACGAATCGGCCCTGACTGGCGAAAGCGTCGGGGTGGATAAATCCCCCCAGCCCGTCCCGGCAGATGCGCCCCTGGCGGAACGCGCCAGCATGGTCTACGCATCCACTTATATAACGCACGGCACCGGCCAGGCCGTAGCGGTTTCCACCGGGATGGCCACTGAGGTTGGGCAAATTGCCGAGACCCTCGAGCAGATGGCTGAGCGCCCAACTCCCTTCCAGGTGGAAGTGCAGAAGATGGCTCGCCAGATGACCGCCATCGTGGCCGGGCTGGCAGCCGTCGTAGCGCTCATCCTGCTCTTCGCCCTGCACGAAGCGCCGGTGGATGTGGCATTAAACACTCTCAGCCTGGCAATTGCCACCATCCCCGAGAGCCTACCCATCGTGCTGACCTTTGCCCTGGCCTTGGGCGCCCGCCAGATGGCCAGGCGCAGGGCGGTGGTGCGCCGGTTGTCGGTGGTCGAGTCGCTCGGTTCGGTAGATACCATCTGCACCGACAAGACCGGCACCCTTACCCAAAACCTGATGACGCTCCAACGCTTGTATGTCGGCGGCCAGATGGTGGAGACCCCCCAGGCGATCCGGGAAAGTCAGGCTGCATGTGAATTGCTGCGCGCGGCTATCCTTTGTAACGAGGCCACCGCTAGTAATGCGCCTGACTCGGAGGTACGCGGCGACCCGGTGGACACGGCCCTGGTTAAGGCCGCCCAAGTAGCCGGGTTGGAACCCGAGCAGGCACGCAAAGAGGCGCCACGCCTGGACGTGATCCCATTCAGCTCCGAACGCAAGATGATGACCACACTCCACGCCTGGGAAGGCCACTCGGTGGCTTATACCAAAGGTGCGCCCGGGCCTGTGTTGGAGCATTGCACTTGCTGCCAGGAGAACACGCAGGCCTACCCGCTCGAGGACGCCCATTGCCAGTCCATCCGCCAGCAGGTCAGCGAATTGCAGGGTCAGGGGTTCTACGTGCTGGGAGTGGCCTACAGGGAATTGCCCACTGGTCTCCCAACAGAACAGGCCGAGAGCGAAATGACCTTCCTGGGGCTGCTGGCCCTGATCGACCCGCCCCGCCCCGGTGCCGCCGAAGCGATCCAGCGCGCCCAGGGGGCCGGCATCCGGGTAGTAATGATCACAGGCGACAACGGCCTGACAGCCCAGGCCATCGCCGGTACGCTCGGCATCGGGGGCCGTGTGGTGGACGCGCGCACAATCGGTGTGATCAGCGCTGAAGAGCTGGTCGAAAAGATGAAGGAAGTGGATATCGTGGCGCGCGCAACGCCCCAATTCAAGCAGCAGGCGCTCCAGGCCCTGCAGGAGGCCGGGCACGTCGTGGCCATGACCGGGGATGGGGTCAACGACGCGACCGCCTTGAAGCAGTCCGATGTAGGCGTGGCCATGGGCTTGCGCGGCACGGATATCGCCAAGGAATCCGCCGCCATGGTCCTGCTGGACGACAACTTCGCCACCATCGTGGACGCCATCGAGGAAGGCCGGCGTATCTTCGACAACATCCGCAAGTTCACCAACTACCTGCTCTCCACCAGCCTGGGGGAAGTCTTTGTCGTCCTGGCACTCTCCATTGCCGGGTACTTCCCCCTTTCGGCCATCATGCTGCTGTGGGTAAACGTGGTGACCGACCTGGTGCCGGCCAGCGCCCTGGCAGCCGACCCGGTGGTGCCGCACGTAATGAAGCGCCGCCCGCGTCGGCATGATGAACCCATCCTGAACAAGTCCATCTACGTCACCATTGCCGGGAGCATCCTGCGCACCCTGGTCGCATACGGCCTGATCTTCTGGGCCGGGCTGCAGTTTGGCGGGGTCACCTACGCCCGCAGCATGTTATTTACCAGCATCGTTCTGCACGCCTTCACGCGCGTCATGGTAGTGCGCCAGATGGACTCGCTCACCCTCTGGTCGAACCGGGCGCTGCTGATCAGCTACGCCGTCGCGGTCGGCCTGCAACTGCTGGCACTTTATACTCCGCTGCGTTCTCTTTTTGGCGTCATCCCGCTGGATTGGCGCGCCTGGGCAGTTATGATCCCAGTCACCACTGGTTCATCCTTCGCTGGCGTCTACATGACCCGCTGGATACTAAAATTATTCCCCATGTGGGAAAAATAGACTGGAACCTGCGACAGGCATCCTCTAAAACCGACCAAAATTCTTTTCATCCCCTTTACACGTTCCTGGTTCTTCTTGGGGATCTGTGGTTGATTACCTGTTGTTGCAATACACTACCATGTGCTCTCAAATTACCTCTCCAACCGGTACAAACTGGTATTGTCCAGGTCGGTGCTCTGCCATTTCCGGAACCCGGCTTGGTGGAACAGGTCAACCAGGTCTGCCGGGTCCAAGCGATCCGCCAGCGGCGGACCGAAGACAGTCTCCCGGTAGGGCCATTCCAGGATGCCGACTCTATTTATGGCTACACGAAAAGCCTCCTGTAGGGCTTTCAGGGTGTCGTCCGCTTCGTGCAGGACCAGACCCATGAAAACCAGGTCGAAGCTGCCGTCCGCAAAAGGCAGCGCCTCGGCCGTACCTTCCCGGAAACTTCCCTTTGGCACAAACCGGCTCGCGGCTGCCAGCATTTCCGGGTTGACATCCACCCCGGCTACCGCCAATCCGTGCCCAGCGAAGGTTTCGGCAAATAATCCGCTGCCTGTACCCACGTCCAGTACGCTGCGGATGGCCTGCCCCTCCAGGCAAAGCTCCGTGACGCGTTCAACCTGCAGCCGTTCCACCCTTTCAGGGGCACGCAGGCGTTCGATATTCCCTTCAAAGCGTTTTTCGTGCATGCGGAATCTCCTAATAATTTGATGACCGGCTGTCCGACCTTCCGGCGGCCCAATACCCCGGCAAGATGAGCTTTGCACCGGGGAAGCGGCCTATGCGGAACTCCTCCGGCTGGCACATACCCAGCCAGAAAGGCCACTGGTCGTTTTTCCAGCTTCTCCTGCAACGCCTATAGGCTACACGGTTTCAGGCGTGTGTTCCGCCTCGGGAGGATTTATCCAGCCTTGCCAGAGCGGCAGGGTGAGTGTAAAAGTGGTGCCCTGGCCCTCTACGCTCTGGATGTGCATCTCTCCGCCGAACTGTTCCAGATATTGCCTGACAATGCTCATGCCTAGGCCAGTGCCAGGGATACCTTGCAGGTGGGCATTTTTAGCCCGGAAGAATTCCTCCCCGATGTGGGCCAGGTCTTCTTGAGAAATGCCAATACCCGTATCTGAGACGCGCAGGCGGACGATTTTCTCCTCCAAGGCACATTCCACCTCGACGCGCCCACCGGCCGGCGTGTATTTAATGGCGTTCCCGATCAAGTTGCGCAGGATGGAAGTCCAGGCCATCTTCGCTGGCCCGAATGAGCAGGGCTTGCTCCGGCAGCATCTGCTTGATCTCGACCGGCTTATTGCGGGCTTCCTCGGTAAACCGGTCCAGGACGCGCTGGAGAACAACCTGCACCGGCACGGCCTCGAGCGGTTTTTCATCCTCCAGCGATTTGCTGGCCGCCAGGGCGAGCAGGTCGTTGATCAGGTGCAGCAGGAAATCTAGGCGGGTCTCGACGCGGGTCAGGACTTCCTTCTGCTGGTCATTCAGATCGCCGGCCAGGCCGCGGACCAGCGTCCGAACTAGGCTCTGCACGCCGGCCACCGGGGAACGCAACTCATGCGCCACCATGGTTGCAAAAGAGGCTTTGAATTCACTTAGCTTCTCCGCCTGTTCCCTGGCAACGGCCTGCTGGTAAGCTTCCCTTTCCAAGATCTGCAAGCGTTTTGCATCCAGCGAAAGGCGGCGTTTTTCCAGCCCACGACTGACGGTGGTCAGCAACAGATCAGTGGTAAAAGGCTTGGCGATAAAATCATAAGCCCCGCGCTTAATGGTTTCCACGGCCATCTCCACTGTGGCATAACCGGTAATGACTACGGCGACCGTTTCAGAATCCTGTTCGTGGATGGGGGCCATCAAATCCACGCCGCGCCCATCCGGCATCATCACATCCAGGAGAACCAGATCATATTGTTCCAGGGTGACCTTTTCCAGCCCTTCGCGATAGCTGGCAGCCGTCTCGACGGTGTAGCCGGCCGGTTCCAGAACCCTGCGGCAGCCATTACGGATGCCGATTTCGTCATCAATCACCAGGATCTTACCTTTGGGTTCCACGGGCGCTCCTCGCTTCAGCCAATCAGATTGCTGTGGTCGCCAGACTGTTCGAAATGCCCTTCCGGCAGGCGCACCGGCAGGGTGATCACGATCGTAGTACCCTTGCCAAGCTCACTCTGGGCATGGATCTGGCCACTGTGCATCTTGATAATGCCATAGACAATGGAAAGTCCCAAGCCGGTACCCTTGCCGGCCGGTTTGGTAGTAAAGAATGGTGTGAAGAGTTTCTCGAGGTTTTCAGGGGAAATGCCGGAGCCGGTATCGGCCACGCGGATCTCAACCGTTTTGCTGTCGAGCGGACTGGCAGAAATGGTAATGGTTCCGCCCCCCGGCATGGCATCGGCGGCGTTGTTGAACAAATTGATGAAGACCTGCTGTAACTGGGCCGGGTCGGCCTGGATGGGCGGCAGGTCAGGGCTGAATTCCTGGACGATGTGGACGCCATCGAACCTTTTGCCACGATTTACCTTGACGATCACTTCACTTATGAGCGCCGGGAGTTCGACATCCTTCGCCAGGATATCCTGCTGGCGGGCGAAGTTCAACAGGTCTTTCACAATGACCTTGCAGCGCTGGGCTTCATCCATGATCATCTTCAAATCAGCCCGGCGTTCCTCCCCCTCGGAGGTCTCTTTGTACATAATATCCGAATAGAGTAGGATGGTGCTGAGCGGATTATTAAGTTCGTGGGCCACACCGGCAGCCAACTGGCCCATCGAAGCCAGGTTTTCCTTATGCGCCAGTTCCCGCTCGGTGGCCTGCAATGTCTCGGCCATGCTATTAAAGGAGCGGCCCAGCAAGGAAATCTCACCGCGCCCGTACGGTTCCACGCGCACATGCATATCGCCATCGGCCAAACGGCGATTGGCCTCTGCTAGTCTCACGATGGGGCGGGTTATCAGATCGGCCAGCGGGAAGGCAATGACAACCGCCACCAGCACGCATAGCAGGGCCACCAGCCCGGCAGTGCGATTAAAAGCATCCACCAGGCTTTTGAAAACCGCCTCACGCACCCCCACGTAGAGCATCCCGATCACTTTTCCGGCGTGGTCACGCAGTGGTTCGTAGCGCCCGATGTACCAGGCATCCACCACAAAGACCCGCCCGAGGTATTCCTGTCCTTTCGTCAGGACGTTGTCGAAAACGGCCTGCGAAACGCGCGTGCCCACGGCGCGTTTCCCATTCTCGTCCATGACGTTGGTGGAGACGCGCAAGTCGCCCAGGAAGACGGTGGCGGTGTCAATCTCGCCGACGTTCTTCAGGTTGTCTACAAAAGAGAAATCATTGTTGAATAAATGCAGAGCCACCACTTCCCCGACCGGCTGGCCAAAACTGTCGTTCATGGGGGTAACACTGGTCAGGGCCAGGCCGGCGCTGCCCTCCTCAGGATTGAACACGTTGGGCGCTTCCTGGGCAGTTTGGATGATCGGCACACTGGCCTGTTCCGCCAGGCCAACCTCGGCCAACAGCCCGCCGGGGATGACTTCCGTCCCGCTGAGCTGCTGGGGAGAAGATAATTCATCCGCTACCAGCGGTAGCGTCCCCCAGTTGCCCTGCGTATAAGAGGGCGACATCGTTCCGTTCACAAGCATGGAACGGGCATCCAAAATATTTCCGTTCCGGTCGAGCACCAGCATGGCCTGGGAACCTTCTGGCGCTGGAACGGTGAGCTTTTTTATGATCTCCTGGTCAACCACCCCGAAAGCGCTCGAGTTTCCCCGCATGGCAGAGTCAACATTATCCACCAGGATGGTATCCACGGCGGCACGTTGGCTGATACCGACAATATCCTGCATATCGAGCTGGTAAAAGCCATTTGCCAGATCCAGGTCGCGCGCCTCGCGGTCCGCCTGGGCACTGGCAAGGTAATTATTGATAACCTGTGAGATTACCACTGCGCTCAACACGCCGGTGAGCACTGCCACCAACGCCAGCGCTGAAATCATTACATACAGCAACCGCCCCCCAAACAACCACGTGCTTATCCGATTCATGCGCCTGCCTCCCGTCCAATACCAGGCAATCTGGTTGGGAAATCAGGAACCTGCGGATGGTTAATCAATGCACTCTTCATCCGCCTGTATTGCATTTGCAGCGTACCTCAGGCTTTGCGATGCGCAAGCACCCAGTTCACTTTGCCGATCAGGTCATCCGGATCAATGGGCTTATCCACGAACAACTCCACCGGCAAATAATCGATATCGGGCTCGTAATGTAATGGGGTGGTGCTGTGAATGGCCGTCAGCATCAGGATCGGAATATCCTTGAATTGTTTCAACTCAGACGAGGGGTCCGGGCTGTGCAGTTCGAGCGCCAGTTGGAAACCGGCAGTATGCGTCTCCATCATCACATCCATGATGATCATATCCGGTTTTTCGGCCTTCACTTTTTCAAGGCCTTCCTGGCCGCTGGAGGCAGAGACAACCTGGTGTTTGGCGTTTTCCAGGGTCATGCGGACGGCAGTGATGATATCAGGATCGTCGTCAATTACCAAAATTTTAGCCATTTTCCTATCCTTTCGTCAGGTCGTTAGGGTTTGAAAGATTTTTCCATTTCAGCCGGAGGATGGACCTCCGGCGAACAGCCAATTTTACAAACTCTCCAACAGCGCTTGGACTACTTCCTGTGCGGCTGCCTGCACCCGCCCGGTCAAAGGCGCATCTGCAAAGGTTTGTTCCGGTTGGATGCCGATCAATGCCACCCGGCAGCCCAGTTCCGCTTCCAGGTAGGAAACCAGGATATGCAGCGGCAGGGTATGGCTGGAGGCACTGATACCGTCCGTTCCAGGCAGGTCGAGCCAGCCAATCTGGCCGGGTTCGGCGCTCATTTGGGCTGCATCCACCAACAGCACCAAGTCGGGCTTGAAGCGCCGCAGGGGACCGGTAAAGTTCTCCGGGGCCGGGCCGGCTTCCACGACCAGCAGCCGTTCCTGCCCGGCCGCGTATGGACGCAGCATCCCTGCCAGGCGCATGCCTACGGCGTCATCGCCGCACAATTCATGCCCGATTCCCACCACGGCCAAGCGAACGGGAGTATCACTCCGGTTTGGCGGGTTCAGGCTGGCCCTCAGGCTGGCCTGCCAGGTTTGGCTCGGCATCCGGTCTCTCTCCAAAATAGATCACGAACGAATTCTTATCCAGGGAAGCCAGTTCCCATTCATCGTTGGACAGCCGCAAGGAATCCTTGTTGCAACTCACCACGCACTGGCCGCAGAACATGCAGCGGTCGGTATGATAGGTCAGGAAAAAACGCTTGGCCTTGCGGTCTATCATGGTAAGCTGGATGGCCTTGGCCGGGCAGTCCATGGTACACACGCCGCAACCGTTGCAGGTGGTTGCGTCAAACTTCAATAAGCCGCGCAGCCGTCCCACTGTAGCCGACCGTACGAAAGGATAATTTTCGGTGGCCGGCCGGATGAAGAGGGATTTGGATACATCCGGAAACATTGTACCTAATTTATTCATTTTCTACACCTTTAAAGTTACAAGAATAACGATCAACCATTGCAATAGTACCAGTAAAACGCCATAGCGCCACCACATACCCACGGTCTGATCGATCCGCAGGCGGGTGAGCAGGGCCTGGATGCCCACCAGCACCAGCAACATCACCAGGGTCTTGCCAATGAACCAGAGCGGGTTGGAAAGCCCGCCCAGGTAGAAGGCGGATACAAGCGTCAAGCCGATCACCAGTTCCACGGCCCTGCCCAGGTTGAAGATGGCCAGGCCGCGCCCGCTGTATTCGGTCATCGCGCCGGCGACGATCTCGGTCGGCGCTTCGGGGGCGTCGAAAGGTGCCATTTCCAATTTGCCCATCAGGCCGATCAGCGCCACCAGGAAACCGAGCGGCTGCGTCAGGATCAACCAGTGGGTACTGGCATAGGCCGTGATCTTTCCGATCTGCCAACTGCCGGCCACCATGGCCGGTCCCAGCAAAGCCAGCAGGAAGGGGGCTTCGTAGGAGAAGACCTGGGTGAGCGTACGGGTGGCGCCGACCAGCGAGAAACGGTCCTGGCTGTTGGCGCCGGCCAGCCCAATGCCCAGGGTCAGCAAGCTGAGCAGATAAAGCACCACGATCAGGTCGCCCTGGAAACCATAAGCCGGGGGCAGGCCCGCCAGCGGTACGTACAGGCCAGCGGTCAATGCGCCCGCCAGGGCCACCAGTGGCAGCCCGACGAACAGATAGGGATTGACCCCATCCGGGATGATCTCTTCCTTTACCAAGAGCTTGAGCGTATCTGCAAAAGGCTGGAACCAGCGCGGCCCAACCCGGTTCTGCAGGAGCGCGAGCAGTTTATGGTCGGCCCACTCGTACAGCAGGCCGCCAATGAGCAATGCCAGTCCGCCGGGAAAGACCAGCAAGGAAGCAAACCCTAAGAAAACGTTCATGGTGCGGATCTCCGGTAGAAGTCAATTCCGTGCTGACGTAAGTCAGCCCAGGTCATCATTTTCAGGCTGTCATCGTGGTTGTTGCGGATCTGCACCATGCGGTCGTTGCAGGAAAAACATGGGTCAATCCCTGCCAGGAGCATGGGCACATCGGCCAGTTGGTGCCCGACTGCCAGGCGGATCACGGAAGTCAGGTTGCAAATGGTGGGGGTGCGTACCTTGACCCGCTCGGGTTTGTCGCTGCCGTTACTCTTGACAAAGTAGTAGACCTCACCGCGCGGCGCCTCCAGGCGCACCACCGCCTCGCCGGTCGGGATGCGGCGCGGGACGCGCGCCACCAGTTCGCCTTCCGGCAGGTTGTCGAGGATCTGGCGGATCAGGCGGAAACTTTCGAAGAGTTCCTTAAGGCGCACTTCGAAACGCGCTTCCAGGTCGCCGCGCGTATCCAGGGCCATCTGGACCGGGAAGGTCTTGTAGGCTTCGTAAGGAACCTCCACGCGCAGGTCACGCTTTACGTTGGAGGCCCGGGCGGTGGGGCCAACTGCGCCCATCACCTCAGCCTGCGCAGTGGTCATCACGCCGATGCCGCGCGTGCGCTGCAAGAAGATGGAGTCGTGCGAGACCACATCCAGGTAATGGCGGGTGCGTTCTTCCAGGAAATCCAGGCCATTGCAGATGGAATCGATCTGGGCTTGATCCAGGTCAAATTTCACACCGCCCAGCAGGTTGGCCGAGTAGTTTACCCGGTTGCCGGTGAGACCTTCGAGCAAGTCCATCACGGTCTCGCGGTCGCGCCAGGAATACATGAAGAGGGTTTCAAAGCCGGCTTCGTGGGCAGATACGCCGATCCATAGGAAGTGACTGTGAATGCGTTCCAGTTCGGCCACCAACACACGGATGGCCTGGGCGCGCGGCGGAGCTTCCACATTGGCCAGGTTTTCCACTGCCAGGCAGTAGGCCAGGGCATGGATGTGGGAACAAATCCCGCAGATCCGTTCGATCAGGTATAGGTTCTGGATCCAACTGCGTTCTTCGGCGGCTTTCTCGATGCCGCGATGAGCGTATCCCAGCCGCACGTAGGCACTGGTGACCACTTCGCCATCCACGGTAAACTGAAAATGGCCGGGTTCCTTGAGGGCCGGGTGCTGCGGGCCGATCGGGATGGTGAAACGCTGGGGGGCAGGATTCTCTGGCGTGCTCATACGCCTCCCTCCTGCGCCGCCAATATGGCGGGATCGAAATCCTTGCGCAGCGGGTAGACGCCTTCCGGCCAGCGCTCGGGCAGGTACAGGCGCTCGGTGTTGCGCAGGCCGCGGATCTCGATGCCGAACATCTCATGCAGTTCGCGCTCGAATACATCCGCGCTGGGAATGACATCGCTCAGGCTGGGCACCCAACCGCCCTCGCGCGGGATGCGCACCCGCAGGGCGATCACCACGTTCCCGGGGCAGAAGTGATAGAGCACTTCCATCTCGTTCGCGGCAGGCCCCAGGTCCAGGCCGACAATGGCGCTCAGGTAGCCCAGGCGCTTGACGCGCAGGCCGACTACGATGGGCAGCAGTTCTTCAAGCTGTTTAACTTTCACATCCAATTGGTTCGGGCGGGGACGGGAGACTTCGGTGGCCCAATCCCATTGTCCGGCAATTGCTTCTGCCATGGTTAACAATTCTTCCGTATTCATGCAGACACCACCTTTTCAGGGACTTTTTCTTCCGCCGGGAGGGCGGCGATGATCTGGTGATCGGGCGGCAGCAGGCTGTTGAGCAGTTTGACCACGCCGTCAATGATGGCTTCGGGGCGGGGCGGGCAGCCGGGGATATAGGCGTTGACCGGGATGACCTGGTCGATCCCGCCCATGATGTTATAGCAGCCCTCGAAAACACCGCCGGAAATCGCGCACGAGCCGATGGCGACAACGAACTTGGGTTCGTGCATCTGCTCGTAGGTGCGCACCAGCCGCTCACGAGCCTGGCGGGTGACCGCGCCGGTACACATCAAAATATCCGCGTGGCGCGGGCTGGCCTGCAGCTTGACGCCCAGGCGTTCCAGGTCGTAGCGCGGCGTCAGCGTGGACAGGATCTCGATATCGCAGCCGTTGCAGGAGCCGCTGTTGAAATGTAATACCCAGGGTGAGTTGACGCGCGCCCAGGTTTTCAAGCCTTTGATCACTTCCTGCCAGAGATTCTCTTTCGTTTCCATTAAAAACTCCTCTCGTATCCCTATCAATAAAGTGTGCGAACATTAACCCAATATCAGTGCCAGTAACGCCAGCATCAGGCCGACCAGGTAGATGATGGTGACCGGGGAGGTGAAACCGGTTCCCAGCACCAGAACGCCCAGGTGCAGCACGGCGAAGAACAACGCCACCACGAAGAAGGGTCGGTAACCCGGCACCCCCACCGTGGCAGGGGCAAGCTCTCCGCTCGAATAGGTGCTGGATTTAACCGAATTATATTTGGATGGGCCGGCCAGTTTTTTCCCGATCAGGCTTAACAACCCGACCAGGGCCAAATAGATGAAGAAGGCTGCCAGGGGATTAAAAAGGATTTGCATCATATCAACCACCGAAACTTGCCAACAAGGCATGCGCCGCCGGGGCCGTCAACCCATTCACCAGGCCCGGCCAGACGCCCAGCAGGATAACGCCCAGGCTCAAGAGCACCAACGGCAGGGCCATGGCCCAGGGCAGGCGCGCACCCTTCTGCACCCGCTCCGAAGGCTGCAAGCGGTAAAGGGTGTTCACAAGCGGGGCATAGTAAGCCAGGGAAAGGACACTGTTGAGGGCCGCGAAGACCACCAGCAGTTCCAGCCAGATATTGCGGGTCTGGAAACCGGCCACAAAGATCTGCCATTTGGACATGAAGCCGGCCAGCGGCGGCAGCCCGCCCAGCCCCAGGACTGCCAGGCTGAGAGCCAGGGCGACCAGCGGGTAGCGCTTCGCAGCTCCGGCCATATCCGCCACCAGCAGAGGGCTATGGTCACCCGCCGCAATGTGCAGGCAGTATAAGAGCGCTCCGGCCGAAAGGAACGCCAGACCCTTCATCATACCATGGGTCAGCAGGTGGAACAGGCTGCCCTGGGCGCCATCCGGCTGGCTGGTGTAGAAGGCGATGCCAAATCCCACCAGCATGTAGCCGATGTGCGCCAGGCTGGAATAGGCCAGCAGGCGCTTGACCTGCTTTTGGCGCAGCGCCATCAGGTTGCCCACCAGCATATTGAGCACACCAAAACCGATCAGCAGCAGGTACCAGGAGGAGCTGACCGCAGTGAGCGCCGCCAAAGCCCGCAGCATCGCCACCAGTCCGGCCTCGATCACCACGCCTGAAAGCATGGCGCTGATACCGCTGGGGGCCTGCGAATGGGCGTCCGGCAGCCAGGTATGCATGGGCACCAGGGCAGCTTTGACGCCGAATCCGATCACCAGCAGCGCGCCGCCGGCCAGGTATAAGGGGGAATGCAGCGCCGACAGGTGTATCTGCGCCAGTTCGAGCGTACCGCCCGCGGCGAAAACCAGGCCAATGCCGATCACCACCAGTACCGATCCGGCGGCGCTCTGCACCAGGTACTTGAAACCGGCTTCGAGCGAAGCAGACTGGTTGCGGTAGAAGGCTACCAACAGGTAAGATGTGATCGCCATGGCTTCGAACCAGATCCACAGGTTGAACAGGTCCGTAGCGCAGCCCAGGCCGGCGATCATGCTGATCATCAGCACCAGCAAGGCATAGAACTTTTCCTGGCCCTGCTCCTTTGCAAGGTAGGGACCGGAATACAACACCACTAGCGTTCCCAGCCCCAGCGCGACGGCCGCCAGGAGCAGGCTCAGGCCGTCCATCTGCAGGCTGACGGTCCCGAGCGTGTAGCGCAGGAGCTGGCCGGCAGCCAGGCTGCGGGCCGCCAGGACGAAGGGAACCCACGTGGCGACCAGCGCAGCCAGCGCCAGCCAGCCGGGCAGGCGCACCAGCCGCGGGTTGCGGAACAGGCGGCCGGCCAGGTAGACTACTGGGCCCGCCAGCAAGGGTAACAGGATCACCCACAGGAAGATGGGCAGGTTCATGTTATTTACCTCCCATCAGGATGAAAAGCACCACGATTATCCCACACAGGATGCCGGCCACGTTCCAATTCAACTGGCCGGTCTGGAAGCGCTGCAGGAACGCTGCGACCGACTCTGTCAAGGCCGCCACCTGCCGGTTGATCCACTCGAAACCAAACCCGCTTTCGGCCAGGGGCTTGAGCGCGTTGGCCGCGCGGACCAGGTATTTGCGCAAGGCCCACAGGCTGAATCCCAGGGCAATGACTGCCAGCGCGATCCAGGTGGCCGGGTTAAGCAGGATCCGCCCAACCAACTCCCAGGTGCCTTCGGCGGTCAAGCCGTGGGCCGGCAGGGTCGCGGAGAACATCCGCCCGAGCGGGCCGGCCAGCATCCAGGAAGTCAGCGTGGCAAGCGCCAGCAGGGCCAGGGAAACGCGCATGGCCGGTAAACCGTCATGTACGGGTTCCGGGCCACGCCGTTCCCCGGTAAAGATCAAGCGGTACAGGCGCAGGCTGTACAAAGCTGTCACGCCCACGCTGAACAACATGACCAGGTATAACCAGAATGGGCCGCCTGCCAACCCGCCTTCGAGCACCAGGTCCTTGCTGAAGAAGCCGTTTGCGATCGGCAGTCCCACCAGGCCGAACGCGCCGATGACAAACACGGCCCGCACGAAGGGCATTTTTCTGCCCAGCCCACCCATCTGGCGCAGGTCCCGTGTATCCAGGGCGGTGATGAGCGCACCGGCGGAAAGGAAAAGCAGCGCCTTGAAGATGGCATGGCTGAGCAGGTGGAACTGGCTGGCGAAGATGGCGCCGCTGCCAACCGCGTAGACCATGAAGCCCAACTGGCTGATGGTGGAATAGGCCAGCACACGCTTGATATCATCCGCGGCCACGGCCATCAGGCCGGCCAGCAGGGCCGAGGCGGCCCCAACGATCATGACCGTCAGGCTCCAGCCGGGGACGGATTTGAAGGCCGGGTAAAAGCGGGCCAGAAGATACACGCCGGCGTTGACCATGGTGGCCGCATGGATGAGGGCGGTCACCGGGGTGGGCGCTTCCATCGCATCCGGCAGCCAGGAATGGAAGGGCACCTGGGCGCTCTTGGCGGCGGCGGCGATCAGGCAGCCAAAAGCCATCACGCCCAAAACCCCGGCCGGGAAGGTGGCGGCTTTCGCCAGGAAATCATTGATCTGGTAGTTGCCCTGGTAGGCATACAGTAGCAGCGCGCCGGCCAGCAAGCCCACGCCGCCTAACTGTGTCATGATGAGGGCCTTGACTCCGCCAGCCACGGCGCGCGGATCGTCATTGTGGAAGGAGATCAAAGCATAGGAACATAACGCGGTGATCTCCCAGAAGAAGAATGTAAAAAGCAGGTTGCCCGAAAGTCCCAACCCGATCATGGCGCCGATGAAGAACAGGATCAGTGCATAGAAACGGCTCAGTTGTTCGGGGTGGTGGCGCATGTAGTCGGTGGCGAAAATGACCGCCAGGCTGCCGACCACGGCGGCAATGCCGGCGATCAGGATGCCCAATCCATCCGGGACAAGCGTGAAGTCACCCAGAACGCCCCCCAACGGGATGCGCACGGTGGCGGAACTGCTGGCGAGCGGGATCATTGCCAGTGCGGCCAGGCCGGTGGCAACGGAGAAAACCACCGCCAGGATATGCAAAAGGCGCGTCTGCTTGTCTCCGGCGAGCCAGATAATGGCCGCGCCCAGCCAGGGCAGAGCGATCACAATTAAAGGTAAAATGTTCCCCATTGTTAACCTCGCAGGCTGGCAAGTTCGCGCACGTCCAGGGTGCCGGAGCGCCGGCGGATCTGGACGCCCAGGGCAATGCCCATGACGGCCACGATGGTATCCGCCACGATGACGGTCAACGCCAGGCTCTGGCCCAGGTCGATCTGGCCGGTGGCCTGCCCGGCTGCCACCAGCACCAATATGGCCGCTTTCGCCAGGATTTGCAGGGATAAGACGATCTTGATCAGGTTACGGCTGACCAGCAGGCCGTAAAATCCCACGCCCAGCAGTCCAACCACGCCGATCAAGGCAATTGCAAAGAGGGAAAGATTCATTTAGGGGTTTCCTCTTGTTCCAGCATTTGGTTTTCCAGGTTCTTCAGGTCGCGCTCGCGCCCGGAGGCGATGGCCTCGGCCAGCGAACCTTCCAGGGGCGCTTTGGCTTCGGAGAGCAGGCCCAAAAAGCCCAGCACGCCCGAGAAGATCAGCACCACCTGCACCAGCACATCCAGGCCCCGGCCTTGCCAGAAGACCTGCGCGAAGACCGTCCCGGATTGGGCAGCCACCGGCGGGAGCGGCTGTGCGAAGAGCACAAATCCACCCAGCACCAGCACGAAGAGCAGGCAAACACCGATCGCCAGCGGGAGCGGTATCACCCGGCGGCCCTCCAGCGGGGCATCCCCGGCGATGTTGATCGCCAGCACGAACAGGACGGTCACGAGGCCGGTCCCCACGCTGAGTTCGATCACGGCCACTTCGTGCGCCCCGTACCAGTAAAACAGCATGGCGCATATCGCGCTCGACTTCCCGCCAGCCAGAGGGCGCTGGTGATCAGTCCACGCGCGCGCACGGCTTGCAGCGCGAAGACCACTGCGACAACGACCAGCAACAAGGCGATCATGTCTCTGCCTATGCGAGGCTGGTGGCTAGAACGGCATTCTTTTGGCCTGCCAGGTAAACATCCAGGGATACGCCGTAGAAATTGGCCATGGCAGCCGGATCGTTGACATCCACTTTGGCCCAGCGGGCGCGTCCCAGGTCACCCGGCAGGTTGTAGCGGCCATCGTAGGGCTTGCCATCCGGCATGATGGAACCCAGCAACTGGTTGGTCTTGGAAAGCTGCTGCTCGGTCAGGTTACGGGCGCCGCGCAGGTTGACTTTGTACATTTCGACATAGTTCAGGTCGGCCATGTCAAAGTTGACGTTCTGCAGGCTGGCGCGGTTGAACTTGGCGCCGTTCAAGCGGGCTTTGCGCAGGTCGGCGTAGTCGAGGGTGGCCTGGTGGAAATCCGCGTTGCACAGATCGGCTTCCATCAAGTTGGCATCCTGGAGCTGGGCTTGGCACAAGGCGACCCCGCGCAGGGAACCATCCGAGAGCCAGCCGCGCACACGCAGTTCCTCGATGGCCTGCAGGGAGTACTTGTTTTCCAGGCCCCAGATCTTGTTGATCAATTCGGTTTTCGTGTACATGCTTCCTCCAGTAGGAAATGGATTGATTGATTATTGGTTTGGAGCGGACCGGCTCCATTTAACTACGTTTTCATTCTCGATTATAAGTATATGTGAAGCATGTCACAAGTGGCGTAACAACCTGGTTATAAACTGGTAACAAAAAGACCTTGAGAATGTCAGCCTGTTCAAATGCCTTGACAAATTATGAAGGTACCTGTACAATACATTTTATAAGGTACCTTCATAATATTAAGAGACAAAAGAATGGGAAGGTAGGGGGTGTGCGGACGGCTCCGCCGCCCGCACACCCCCACTCCCCAAGTTATGATACACACAAAAGGAGAAAAAATGGAAACCAACGAGCAGGACTTATTGGAAAAATTCAGCAAATTGATGTGGCTGTTACGCCGCAACATGATCGGGCACTTGAGGAACCACGGCCCGATGGGCGCACCGTATCAAGGGCAAGGCCGAATCCTGTCTTTGCTGAAACTCACGCCGGAAATCAGCCAGAAGGAACTCGCCCATATTCTGAATATCCGTTCCCAGTCCCTGGGGGAGCTGCTGGCAAAACTCGAGCGCAGCGGATATATCACCCGCACACCCTCCGAGGTGGATCGCCGCGGCATGGATATTCGTTTGACGGAAAGTGGAAAAGCGGTATCCGAAGAAGAGGTTGAGCCGGCGGAACAGGAATTGTTTTTAGGCTGCCTCACTAAAGAAGAACAAACAACGCTTAACGATTACCTGGAGCGTTTGATCAAGAACCTGGAAGAACAACTGGACGAAGGTGGATCGGGGCCCTTCCGGGGTCCTGACTTCCGTGACAGAGGCCGGGGTAATCCATTCCGGCGAGGTGAAGGACGCGGCCCGGCCGGTTTCAGAGGTTTCGATCCCTTCTTTTACCGGGACTAGCGTCCATTCCCGTTTGGAGAGGGTTAGGGGGGCCCTCTTCCAAGTCGGGATAATAATCTTTTACGTCCAATTTGAGAAAGAAATTAGGTAGTATGAAATCGAAATTGAGTGTTTTGTGGATAATTGTTGGCATCGTATTAATAAATGCAATTGGAATGACAATAGTTTTTCCTTTGCTTCCGTTCTTACTCGGAAAATACCTGCCCAATTCACAAATAGTTATTGGTATGGGTGCGCTTGCGGCGGTGTATGCATTATGCACTTTTTTAGCAGCTCCATTTTTTGGAGCCCTGAGTGATCGTTATGGTCGTAAATATATTTTAGTTATCAGTCTTTTCGGTTCTGTTATCGGATACGTTTTATTTGGCATCGGAGGAGCACTCTGGATGCTCTTTCTTGGAAGAATTATTGACGGATTGACTGCGGGAGATATTACCACGTTGTTCGCATATATTGCTGACAGCACTGAACCTGATGAGCGAACAAAATGGTTTAGCTATTTTGGTGGGGCGATAGGTATTGGATCTATGGTTGGCCCAGCTCTAGGGGGGTTACTCGGAACATTTTCCATTTCACTTCCGTTTTACGTAACAGCTGGAATTTTTATGCTTTCCACCTTCGTCGCTTATTTCTTTTTACCGGAATCACTGGCTCCCGAAAAGCGATCAAAACATTTGTCATTGGAGAGTCTCAATACTTTTGGTCATTTTAAGGATATATTTACTCTAAAAGAAGCCAAAGCACTACTCATCGTGGGTGTTTTCTTCTATGTAAGTTTGGATATTTATCAGTTCAATTTTAGTGTATTCGCGAAGGATGTTTACTCCTGGGGTCCAGCAATAATTGGAGGAATGATTACCCTCATTGGGGCTTGCGATATTGTTTCGAGAACAATATTATTACCCCGTCTTCTCAAGAAGTTTCGTGAAAGAAGCATTGGTATTGCAGGCCTGATCGGAATTGGTTTTGGATTGGGTCTTCTACTTTTAAGTATTTATGTTCATTCTGCCTATTTGCTTGCTTTGGCAGTGATAAGTATTACACTTGGCGAGGGATTGTTTGACCCGTGTTATAACGGGCGACTTTCCCAGTCGGTCGATGAAAGTAGTCAGGGCAAATTGCAGGGAGTAAACCAAAGTTTGCAATCGGCCTATAGAGTATTGGTTCCTATTGCCGCAGCAGCAATTTATTTCTACAGTCCAGGCATTCTTTATGGTCTGGCAACGCTGATTGTGATAGGAGCATTTGTTATGTTTTCAAAGTTAAAACAACAATCAGTCTAAAGGTTAATGGAGAGGAATTTTTCATTAGGGAAGCAATGTAAATATTGCTATTGTAGCGAGTAAATTTACCCAGAAATCTTCTCAATAAAACTGGAGACGGTATTTTACCGGGCGCGCAAGGCGCCGCGGCATGCTATTCCTATTCCATTTTTGAGAAGGAACAAAAAGGAAACAATATGAAATCAACTGAGAAAGACTCAATTTACTATCTGGAAAAGGCGCCGGTACCAAGTGCCATTCTTCATATGGCAGTTCCCATGATTATGGGCATGATCCTGGGCCTGGTTTACAACATTATCGACGCGTACTTTATTGGGCGGCTGGACAACACCGCCATGCTGGCCGCCATCACACTGGCTTTTCCCATTGAAATCCTGGTGATGGGAGTAGGAATGATATATGGAAGCGGAGGCGGCACTCTTATTCCGCGTCTGCTGGGCGATAAGAATTTTGAGGAAGCGAAGAAAGCCTCCTCGGTGAACTTCTATCTCGCCCTCCTGTCCGGAGTTGTCTTGACGCTTGTTCTGGTGCCATGCCTTACCCCTTTGCTTCGCCTGATGGGCGCGACCGGGGAGGCATTGCTGTATACCAGAGGCTTTGCCCTGATATTAGCCCTGGGAAGTCCGCTGATCATTGCCAATATGGCCCTTTCAGAGACGATTCGCGGTGAGGGCGCTTCGACAGCCTCCATGACCGGGATGATCCTCAGTGTCGTGATCAATATCCTGCTGGATCCGATTTTTATCTTTGTCTTGAAGATGAATGTCATGGGAGCTGCCTTGGCGACCGTGATCGCCAATGGGGTGGCGGTGGCCTACTTCGTCTGGTACATCCGGACGAAGAGCCAGGTGCAAAGTCTCCGCATCCAAGATTTCCGCCCGAACAAGGAAATTCTTTCCAACATTTTCAAGATCGGATCGGCTGCATTCCTGTTCTCAGCCTTGGCGATCATCTCAACGTCCATATTCAACACGTACGCCCTGCATTATGGCGACAATGTGATCGCGGCCTTTGGGATTGCCAATCGGGTCGTCCAGATTTGTGAGTTTTTGGGTTCGGGGCTCTTCACAGGGGTTGTTCCTCTGATTGCCTATGCATACGCGGCGGGTAACTCGAAACGACTTAATCAAGTTGTGGCTACGACCACGCTGTTCTTCGTCGTGATTACGGTGATAATCGGGACGGTTTTCATGGTGTTCCGCCTGCAAATCTTCAGCCTTTTCAGTAAAGACCCCGGTGTGCTTGTGGCCGGGTTCAAGATTTTGACAGCCATGTTGGTTTCGACCCTGTTCACAGGCTTATCTTCGATCATCTCCGACATGTTTCAGGCTTTTGGGGCAGGGCTACAGTCGAACATCCTGGCGGTTGTGCGTGGCCTGGCTCTGATCCCGATCATTTATATTGGAAACCAGATGCTTGGCCTGAATGGGGTCATTTGGTCTCTGCCGGCTGCCGAGATAAGCGCCTGTTTGGTGGGTATGGGGCTATGGCTGGCTTCAGGAAGGAAATTTATGGCGGTTCCTATTGCGAAGAGGCAGGAACTCGTTCCCGGGATGGGATAAAGACGGATGGAACCTGCCATTAAGCGCACAGGCTGTCTATGCGGCCTGAACAACTCTACTTCCCGATAGGGAAGACAATGCCTCCGGCGCGGTATGAATTAATCCGTACCGAAAGGATCCTCCATGACCACGTCGCAAAAGGTTCAATTTCCAAATGACTTTGTTTGGGGTGTCGCCGCCGGTTCGTATCAAGTGGAAGGCGCTTGGAATGAGGACGGTAAGGGGGAAAGCATCTGGGACCGCTTTGTTCATACGCCCGGAAATATCAAGGATGGGACAACCGCCGATATCAGTTGTGACTTTTATCACCGGTATAAGGAAGATATTGCCATGATGAAAGCATTGGGCTATCCATCCTTCCTGCTGACCATCAGTTGGCCTCGCGTCATACCGGATGGCACGGGCGCTATCAACCCTCCCGGCGTCGATTTTTACCGCCGGGTGTTGGCCTGCCTGCGGGAGAATGGGATCAAATCTTATGTGGTCCTGTATCATTGGGATCTGCCGCAAAAACTGCAGGAACGCGGCGGCTGGCTGAACCGTGAAATGGTCGCCTGGTTTGAAAATTATGCCAAACGGATGTATGCGGAGTTGGGTGACCTGGTTGATAATTGGATCACCATTCTCGAACCCTGGGTCATCAGTATGTTGGGGTACTGGCGGGGTATCCACGCGCCCGGGTATAAGGATTATTCGGCCGCGCTGCTCGCTGCGCATCATTTGAACCTTGCCCACGCTGTGGCGGTCCGGGCGTTTCGGGAAAGCGGGCGGACCGGTGAGATCGGGATCAAGCTGAACCTGGACATGATCTATCCGGCTGACCCAAACAACCCGGAAGATGTTGCGGCTGCCCGCAGGTGCCATGCCGAACACAATGCATTATTCTGCGATCCCATCCTGAAAGGGGAATATCCGGGCGAATTCTTTGAATTGCTGAAAACAAAAGGGATCGTTCTGCCTGAAATCAAGCCGGGTGACATGCAGTTGATGCATCCGGAGCTTGATTTTTTTGGCCTGAATAATTACAGCGCCACCTACGTCAAGGCCGGCGGCGACTGGCCGCTGGATTATTCATTCGTCCATTCCGGCCGGCCGCAGACCCAGTGTGGCTGGGAATGCCATCCGGAAGGATTCTACGAGATCATCAAATGGGTGAATGACACATACCACCCCAAAAAGATCATCGTCACGGAGAACGGCTGCGCCTCGAATGATTGGGTGGATGATGACAACACCGTCGCGGATTCCATCCGGTTGATCTATCTGAAACGCTATCTGCAAGCCGCCCACCGTGCCATTACGGAGGGTATTCCGCTGAAGGGCTATTTTGTCTGGTCCCTCTGGGATAATTTCGAGTGGGCCGAGGGGCTGACCATTCGTTTCGGGCTGGTGCACGTTGATTACCGGACTTTGAAGCGCACCCCCAAAGCCAGCGCATATTGGTACGCAGATGTCATTAAGCAAAATGGGTTCGAGGCATGAAGCTCAGGTCAGATTTCCATTATTTCCGCTGAAAGGTATACCAGGCCGAAGGCCGCCCCTGCCCCTGTTCGTAGCGAACCAGTTCAAAACCATTCCTGAAATACTCGACCATCTCATCCCTGGTGATTCCGTCCGGGCCAACGGCATCCGATGGCTGGAACGCATAGATCATCAGCATCCCCCTGGCGGTGATCCATTTCTGCATCCCTTTTACATACGCGCCCCTTTCGGCCAGCGCCAGGCTGTGGAAACAACCCATGTCAAGCCCCAGGTCATACGGCCCGGGCAGGTCCAACCCGGCCATTTTGGTCACATCCGCCACCAGCAGCGTTTTTGGATAATCCCGTAATTTCCTGCCGGCCTTTTGGATTGCCAGAGGCGAGAAATCGATCCCGCTTACCTTCCAGCCATGGCTTGCCAGGTACAGCAAATTGGTCCCCGTGCCACAGCCGATATCAATGGCATTTCCGGGCGCTTTCCCGGCGATATAGCGCACCAATTCCGGCGCCGGGACGCCCGTATCCCAACGCGGCTTGAAAAGATAGGAGAAGTTAAAGAAGATTTTCTTCATGAAGCCAAGTATAGTTTATTTTTATTATTCCACCCTCGCTTTTTTTGTCAAAAAAAACGCCTTTTTTTGCTAAAAACAATCATTTTTTACCTTGATTCCCGAGGAACAATTATTCCAGATATGGCATAAAACCGCCTGAAAAGCCCATTTCTTACCACCCCTGTGCACATTTTTACCCTTTTTTAGGATTGTTCCTCGTTGTTTTGAACCAACGCGCGCGCGGAACCCGTTTTTTGGCCACTTTTCCCCGTAAGAGGATTTAACCCCGCCGGTGACGGCGGCGAGGATTATCGCAGCAGCAGCGCTGGATTTATCATCGTTCCTGCGATGGAACCAGTGAATACCCCACTCCCGGCACGGTTTCGATCTGGACGGAGGCCCCCGCGACTGTCTCGATCTTGGCGCGCAGGCGGTAGACCAGTTGCTTCAACATGGCCCGGTCGCCGCCGTTCGGGCCCCAGACGTGGTCGATCAAGGCATCCGCCGGCAACACCTGGTTTTTATTCAGCATGAGGGTCTGCAGTAACTGGCTCTCCAGCGGAGTCAGGCGCTGGCGCGTTTCCCCGCCGGCCGAGATCTCGCTGCGGGCCGCCTCCAGGACGAGCTTGCCGGCGCTGAGCTTGTCCGGGGCCGGCCGGGTGACGGCCCCCGCCCGCCGTAAAACGCTGTCGACGCGCGCCACCAACTGGCGCGGGCTGAAAGGCTTGACGATGTAATCGTCCGCGCCGGCCTTCAGCCCGTTGACCACGTCGTCATCGTCGTCGCGTACGCTCAGGATCAGGATGGGGGTGTCCGCCTCGGCCCGGATGCGCCGGCAGACTTCCAAGCCGCTCATTTTGGGCAGGTTCAGGTCCAGGATGATGAAATCGGGCCGCCCGGCCTGCCAGCGTTCGAGCGCCATCTGCCCGTCATGCGCCACGATCACTTCGTAACCGGCCCGGCGCAGGGTAAAAGAGACCACGTCGGCCAGGGCCAGGTCGTCATCCACAACCAGTGCTTTCATGCTAACCGCCTCGCAATGGCAGGGTGAACCAGAAAACGCTGCCGCCGCCCGGGCGTGCGTCCAGGCCCACCCGGCCGCCGTGGCTTTCCACGATGGTCTTGACCACCGATAGTCCCAACCCGACCCCGAACTGGGCCTTATCCTTCTCATCCAGGCGGATGAAGCGGCGAAAGATATTTTCGCGCTCCTCCAAGGGAATCCCGGAACCCTGGTCGCTCACCGAGACTTTCAGGGTATTTGCATCTTCGAGCGCCAGGCGCAGCCCGATCGGCTTGTCCATCGGGCCGTACTTGCTGGCGTTGGAAATGAGGTTTACCAGCACCTGCGTCAGGCGCATCGGGTCCACGTCCGCACGCGGGATGTCCTGCGGGATGTCGAGCACCAGCCTCTGGTTGCGCCGTTCCAGCAGAGGCTGCATCAGCTTTTGCGCGTCCGCCACCAGCCCATTCAGCTCCGTGGGACGCCGGCGGATGTGGAAACGCCCGGCTTCGATGCTGACGCTTTCCAGCAGGTTATCTATCAGGGTTTGCAGGCCGGTCACGCTGAAATGCAGCGACTTGACCAGTTCGACCGTCTCCGCCTTGGAAAGGTCTTCGATCTCTTCCAGCAGCAGTTCCACGGAAGCCTTCAGCGCGGAAAGCGGGGTGCGGAACTCGTGCGAGATGTTTGCCAGGAAATACGAACGCAGCCGCTGGGCCGCGTCTTCTTCGGTCACATCCCGGAAGACCACGGCGGTTTGGGCGGGTTCGCCGGGCTGCGCAGGCAGGGCCGCAGTGGTGATTGCCAGCGTTATCTCCAGGCCGCGCCGGTTAACGATATTGACCACCGGCATTTTCTCGCTGGAAGCTAGTTGCTCGATGAATTTCCCGCGCCCGACTGTCGGGGAAAGCACCTCATCCAGCGGCTGTTGGAGCGCGTCGGCTGCGCTCCAGCCGGTGATGCGCCCGGCGCTGCGGTTGAAGAATGTGATCCGCCCCTCCGGGTCAATGACAACGATCCCTTCCTGGACGGATTGGAGTAGATCCCCGGCCAGCGCCGCAGGGATGGGTTGGATGGAGTCCTTTATTTGTGGAGACATGCGTTTCCGGTTCCTGGCGTGATTATACCCTTGTAGAGCAAGGTTCCCATCACCACACCCAGGGAACCAGTTTTTTTGTCTCTTTTTGATATTCCTGGTAGGCGGGTCCCATGGAGGAGACCAGGGCGGCCTCTTCAACGTGGATTTTATACAGAATGGCGGCCAGGGGCAGGACCAATGCGAACAGAAATGACAACCAGTTCTGCAGGGCGATCCCGAAGCCGCAGCACATTAATAGCAGGCCCATATAGGAGGGGTGCCGGACGAGCCGGTAGGGGCCGCTCCTGACTACCGGTTGGTCCGTATGCGTCTCCACCGTGGTGCGGAACGCAGCTCCGAGGGTAATAACCGCCCAGATGCGCACTCCAAACCCCAGCCATTCGAGGCATAGCCCAACCCAGAAGATTGTGCTGGACCGGCCTCCAGGGAAGAAAAACCTGGGATTCCCTTGAAGAACAGAGGCAACTGTCATGCCCAGGATGATCGCGATGAAGTTATAGGAACGCGTGCCCCGGTCCCGGCCCGTTTTCCCTTTCCCCCGGACCCGGTCTCTAACGATAAGGGTTAATTCAAATCCGATCCATACAATGGAGGTAGCGATCAACAAAGCCGGGAACAGGGTCATTTCATTCGCCTTTCAAGCGATCAAATCTTGTACTTCAGGCAGCGCAAATATATATGTGCGGCCTTTCTTGCGCAGTTCATTCTACTTCAACTATTCCCGAAATATTTCCGCGATCAGTTCGAACCGATTCTATTTTTGCATGAGCAGATCGATGGCCTTGGCCAGGTAGGGATCATCCGCCTCGGAGTATTGATCCCAACAGCCATTTACAAGCACATCCGGAACAACCGCAGTCTTTTTCCAGTAATCGGGTGTCTTACCGGTTGGTTGGAATACTTCGTTGGCCACACATAAGGACGAACCGTCAGTATAACTATCGCAAAAAGTATCATAGGAACCGCCATCGGCAGTCTGGCCGACGATGCGGGCGCGACCGTTGAGTTGGAGCACACCGGCTATCAGCGCCGCGCCGGATGTATCCTGGTCCTGCAGGACGACGATGGGAATTTTCTGTGAGCCATAGATATCGGATAGAGCAGCGGTGTACGCCACCGGGTCCGAATCTTTACGCGGAGCGACATAACTACCCAGATTACCGCTGGTAAACAAGCCCACCAGGGCTTGGGGATTGTCCAGCTCTGAGTACCCATCGCTGCGACGCAGATCGAGGATGAGCCCTTGCAGAGGAGCGCTGGCGCTCATTCGACTGAGGGCCTCAGCGGTTTGGTCCATGGTGTTACTGTTATCAATATCATACCAGCGCATATAGCCGATGGCCGTCCCGGCCACCTTGCAATAGTCCACCACCCTTGTCATGCTGATGGCGTGCCTAACCAACTGCACATCCCTGGGAGCCTGGCCGGGCGTTTGTATGGTGAGCGTCACCGTTGATCCGGCCGGCCCGAGGGAGCGCGGTGTCCCGTTTGCATCCAGGAAGGGACCGCCATCCACCTTGAGGATGGCATCGTGGTTTTTAATACCCGCCTGTTCGGCCGGGCTACCCGAATATACCCAGGATAAAATATATTTATCCTGTCCATTCTGGTTGAGCGTGTAGAAGACTCCCCCAATTCCAACGAAATTATTACCAGGCGGAGTTGGCGTTGGGGTGGCCAGGTCGGAAGGGATCGAATACTCGGACACACCATCACCAAGGTCATTTACCATTTCTTGCATGGCCTGGTAGAAATCGGCCTGGCTCAACCCGTTCTGGATCAGGAGCTTGTATTTTGCCTGGATGGCACTCCAATCCGCCCCGTTGTAATCGGTGGAATAGTAGTGATCCGTGATATCTTTGACGATCTGGTCATACAGGCGCATCTGGTTGGCAATGGTGGTTGCATCCTGCGGGGCTTGGGAAAATACCAGCGGGGTCGGGCTTGGGTTGCCCGTAGGTTGAGCGTTGCCGGCGGGAATTTGGGCTGGCTGGGATTGTCCCGGCACGTAATCGCAGGTGCGGACGCTGGTGGAACTCCCGGTGGCCGTTAAGGCCAGCATGGCTGTAGTGGCTGTAGGGAACGGAATGGCCGTTGGGGCTGGCGGAGTTGGGTCCGGTATGGCGCGCAGAGTGGCTGGCTGGCAGGCAGATAACCCCAACACAAGCACAAAAAGAAAGGAAAACCAATACCGGGTATTATTCATCGTTACGACCCTGCCTTTCCTTAAGCAAGCGAACATAACCCGATTAAGAGATCCCACCCTTTTAAAATAGAATACTCCCAGGAACAAACGGAAACATTAACAGATCTAATATAACCAGGTAGTGCTGGCCTATCCGCAATGCCAGCACCGTTCCGCAAGGCAAGGATTAACGCGCCGCAAAAGCCTGCTGGTCGATCCATGCCAGCAGGGTGTACATGCTTGGGGAAACGCTATCCCGGTGAGGCGATTCTAATAGGACCATACGGGTGCAGAGGCAGGCTGAGTCTCGGCCATATCCAGAAGAACACACCAGAGCCGGTAGCGCCGGCGGGGAAGGTGGAGAGGCGGGCGCGCAGGCGTGCCGCCCCATCCTACCCCATCAGACAGCGCCCTTCCTCCCGGTTCCCATATAGGCGAGCAGGCGTACGATCACCAGGCCTCCGGCGCGTTCCGGATCGAGACTTGCGAAATCGTATTCCTGGAAGGAAGGCCGGGCGGTTTCGGGGATGGATAACATGAGACGATTTTACCTTGCACTCCATCGCATGCTGGTTACGCTTGCGGCTGAAAGCGCGATACACCTCCATCGGTACCAAATCATAGAGTGCCGTCCGGTGTCGCGGCAAACGAATCCTACAACCGGCAAAGTCTTAGCGTAAACCAAACTTTTGAACGATAGTCCGGCCTCTTCCATAAGCCACTTCATTACCCAGTTCCGCTGTTGCGAGAAAATGATCCGATTTTGCCAAACCTCGTTTTGTCAATATTTCCATAAAGGGCTGTAATTCAAGGCTGCCTTGGGAGCGTGGTTCGGTATCAACAATAAAAAGTGTCTTCCAAGTCTTTGCTGGCGCATCAGCCGGGGTTTCTACGATCGCTGAATAGGTCCGGCCCCCAATCTTTATGGTTTCATGGCTGCCGTGGTAGTCTCCTTCCAGTTGATGCGTCCTGGTCCAGATACATAGGTTACAGACAATGTTTTTTACTTCTGGAGTGGGTTTATTGGTTATCCAGAAATCAAAACTTTCACACCAAGATCCCTGTGCGTCCGTTATAAGATCAAAATCCAAAACATAGCGGACTTTATCCAGGGCACAGGGAAGTTGGTTGCCATATTTCGCTTTACTCCATGGAGAGCATCCCAAAATAACCTCAGGATAGGTTTTAACCGCTGGGCCTGTATTTTCCGGCCAATTCCATTCCCAGCCGAACTGGTTTCCATCCAGAAAAACTTGTTGAAAGGCATTTTGAATATCGCCTTTAGCGAAAACGTTGTTGTAAAGAACGCCATTATCAAATGATAGCAAAGCAAAATCTTCAGACTGTTTTACCATCCGATGTTCCGACTCTACGGAAAAAGAAGCCGTTGAGAGATTTTTTTGTTTCAAAATATCCGCCTTCCATGAAGTTAATGCAGGCATGAGATTGTGTTTACAAGAAGTATATACTATGTCTCAGGTCAATGCAATGCCTCTGTGAATTGGCGTAAAAAAACCGCTGAATGCTATTGTAAATTTAGAATATATGTTCTATAATGCTTGTGTATCTACTCACCCTCCAGATGGAAGAGGAAGAGCAGGAGTGCCGAATAGGTTTTGAATTGCATCGAAGGAAGAAATACTGTTCAAGGCAGCAGTGGCAATGACAGAAGCAAAAGCGGCATACGCTCTGGCTCCCCAACCGGATCGGAAACAACCGATCACCTTACGGTGGACAACGGATGGGCGCAGGTTTCGTTCACTGACATTATTAGTTGGGCTGACATCGGTGCGCTGCAAGAAGACGAACAAGCATTTCCGGTATTTGAGATAGCGTTTGAGGAGTTTTTTAGCTTCCGGCAATTTGATGGAGCGTTCAAGTAACCAGTTGCAGATATGTTCAATCCGTTGCATTTGGAAGTGGAACTCTGGTGGAGACAAATGATCTCTCCGGTTGTGCAAATGAATGGCAGAGCGGAACAGAGCTTGCATCGCTCTCGGCCAAAAAGCAGCCGGGTAACGGTCAACCACGGCTTGCAGATTGCGCAATTGGTGCGCCATGCAAAGTTGACGCTGTCTGGCCGGAGATTTCATTTGGGCAGAGTAACAATCGCTTACCCAAACATCCACTGTATGTTCCGCCATCACATCCCTGATCACATCCACACTGCGATTGAAGCGGATCACATGCAAAACGGCACTCGCAGAGCAGAACACCCATTGCCACCAGTTATCCCCGCCCACCCGGCTGCTGGTTTCATCGCAATGCACCACAGCACTCTGCTGGATCTTGGATTGGATCGGACCAATTTGCTCAAGCGCTTTCTTCCCGCCGCGTTGCATGATCTGGTCTATCCCACCCTGGCTGATCTCAACCCCATGCAAGTCCCGCAGGGCAGATTTCGTCCGCATATAGCTCATATGCTGTTCCTGGCGATAGTACACCACCGTCCCTTCCAATCGTGCGCCGAATGTGCGTCCCATCTCCAGGCCAGCCGGAGGCTCTCCAATCTGCTCCTTCCCACAACATGGGCAATCCACCAAATACTGGCGCACTTCAATCACTTCCGCTTTCGCTTCCGGCAGTTCGGTGATCTGGTTGACATCCACCAACTTGCTGCTTCCTGCTGAAAGATCAGTCTGACAGTGTTCGCAAACGCACGGCTTCACTTCCACAATATGATCCGGTTTCGCTACAAACTTGCGCTCGTACTTCACATGCCCGACTGGTGGCCCATGCCGATGCCGCTTGCGATCCTTCGGTCGGTTCACCTTCTGATCCCGCGAGGGCGGTTGTGATGAGTTGCTCGAGTTCGTTGGTGGCTTTTTGCCTTTTTCCAGCTTCAGTTTCAATGCCTCATTCTCGGCTTGCAGTTGCTGAAGTCTCGCATAGTCTGCAAGTACTTTCTCGATTAGTTCATCACGGCTCATCCCAGCCAGGTCGTCTCGGGTCATATAGGCCCTATATTATCAAACCTTGTTCAGATCGCGAAGAGTGTGAGTAGATACATGCTTGTGTGTTGTACTGAGAAATGACCTGGCTATGAAAAACCAATCCATCCAATTCCTCCCTCTTCATCCTTCCCATCCCGCTATTTGTTCCTCCTTTGTTCCTAAGAAACAAATCCCTTATTCATCCTCCATCATTCTTCCTTCATCATTCCGACCACCCTATTCGTTTTTTTTTCGATACGCGGAACGAATATGCCATTCTCCGCTTGCCCACTCCCAAAATATGGCCTTCATTTGGGAAATGGCGCTGGATTCCACCAGATATAGGGGATGGGATTATTCGTTCCTCCTTCGTTTTTTTTCGAGGAACGAATATCCCGCCAGGCGTTGCCAATCGCATCCAACTCCGATCCCTGATCCCTAATTCCTTCACCCTTACCCCCCGATGTTATAATCCCCCCATGACCTGGATCGCCCGCATTCTTTTGGCCATCGTCCTTTGCCTGAGCGCCATTTTCTTCGCCATGCTCCTGGCAGGCAGCACTGCCCTCCCGGCCACCACCACCTACAACGCCGCCCGCCGTTACACCCGCCCGGTCGAGTTCGATTTTGTCAACTGGACCCTGGACGCCCTGGGCGTCAAGCTGGGCCAGGCCGCCCTCGACACGCCCTTTTACTTTGACGAAGCCGCCCGTCACAAGCTCGTGGTGGATTATTTGCACCTGATGGATAACATCCTCCAGGACGAGGACAAGCTCAGCCTGATCTATACGGACCCCTCGGTCAAGGACCCCGCCGCCGCTTCCGCCTCCCTGCGGGCCGAACTGGCCGGGCTGTACACCCGCCAGGACCAGCTTGCCCCGCTGGCTGAGTCTATTTTACAGGCGCAGGTTTCCGCCACGCTGGCGGACCTGGGTCTCACCACCGGCGGGCAACCCATCCCGCCCGTCCTTTTCCACATGACGCCCCTGCCCTATAACCTGATCATCTCCCCGCGCAACGTCATCCGGGAGGATGCCTCCATTCCTCTCAACACCAACTTGACCGTTGACCAGCAGGCGGTGCTCGAAAACCAGGTCGCCCGGGGCCTGAATGTTTCTGCACTGGTGGTTCCGGTGGGAGGCATGGGTTCCTACCCGACCATGGTCGAGCGCGTCACCGCTCTGGATTGGCTCACCAGTACGGTTTCCCACGAGTGGACCCATAACTGGCTGGCCTGGCATCCGCTCGGTATTAACTACGATACCAGCCCGGAACTGCGTACGATGAACGAAACCACCGCCGATATCGTTGGAGGCGAGGTAGGCAAGACGTTGCTCGAACGCTACTACCCCGAAATGGTCCCCGCATCCACAACCCCGCCGGCCCAACCCGGCAGCCTGACTGCCAGCCCGGCCCGGGCAAATTTTGATTTCCAGGTCGAAATGCACACCACCCGCGTCCACGTGGACGAACTGCTCAAGGCGGGTAAGATCGTGGAAGCCGAGGTTTATATGGAACAGCGCCGCCAGTTCTTTTGGAACAACGGTTACGCCATCCGCAAGCTCAACCAGGCTTATTTCGCCTTTTACGGCGCATACGCGGATGTGCCGGGCGGCGCGGCCGGGGAAGACCCGGTCGGGCCGGCGGTGCGGTCCTTGCGCGCCCGCAGCAGTTCGCTAGCCGACTTTTTGAAAACCATTGCACAAATGAATTCCTTCCAACAACTCCAGGATGCTCTGACCAACTGAACGGTTGGACTCCGTCAAAATATCTCTGCGTTCAACACGATAGGCAATTGAGTTGCCATGCAAAAAATCATCTTCCTCTTCAGTATCCTGGCGGCTGCCTTCCTGGTAGTCTCCTGCACCCCAGGCAACAGCCCCTATATTTCCAGCCAGGTCGCTACACCGGTAGTCACATCCAAACCCACTGCCACACCATCTGCCATGGCCTGCCAGGTCTTGCATGTTCCGGCCACACCCGCGGCGCTCGGGGCTGCCTTCGGAGAGCGCGGGCACGTCACCGGCCTGGCAAATGCACCCGTGACCATTGTGGTTTTCAGCGATTACCAGTGCCCGGCCTGTGCCTTTCTGGCCGGTAGTTTGAAGCAGATCCGGGAAGCGCACCCGCAGGATGTGCGTTTTGTATTTGTGAATACCCCCCTGGCCAACCGCGACAAGGATGCCCTGGCAACCCAGGCAGTCGAAGCAGCTGACCTGCAAGGAAAATTCTGGGAGATGCACGACCTGCTTTATGAGAAACAAGCCGAGTGGTCCAGCCTCGCCCCGGCAGCCTTTGAACCCTGGGCGGTCCAACAAGCCGCCAGCCTTGGCTTGGACCCGACCCAATTCCAGGCTGATTTCCAGGGCCAGACCGTTGCGCAGCGTCTCCAGCAGATCACCCAATCCGCTCCAGCTCAGGCGATCGTTCCGCCCATTTTGTTCGTCAATGGCACCTCTGCCTATGCCGGGCTGGCCGATTTCGCCAGTCTAGATACGGTGGTGCGGCTGGACGCACTGGCGGCCCGTCAGTTCAGCCGCTGCCCCGCCTGGAGCATTAACCCGCTCAAGCAATATATCGCCACGCTCCACACCGCCAAAGGCGACGTGGTCATCCAGCTTTTCCCGGATAAGGCGCCCCTGGCCGTGAACAATTTTGTCTTCCTGGCCCGCAGCGGCTGGTATAATGGCATCACATTCTATAAAATGCTCCCTGATTTTCTGGTCATGACCGGCGATCCAAGTGGAACCGGGATGGGCAATGCCGGTTACCTGTTCGAGACAGAAATCTCCGCCAATCCGAACTTCGATCAGCCTGGTATGGTCGCCATGGACAACAGTGGCCCGGATACTAATGGCAGCCGCTTCTTGATTACCCTTGCCCCTGCCTCACAGTTATACGGGCAGTACACCGTTTTCGGGCAGGTTCTGAGCGGTATGGACGTGTTATCCGCCATCACCCCGCGTGCTCCCCAGCCAGGCGTAGCTCTTCCGCCAGGGGACGAGCTTATAAGCGTTACCGTCCAGGAAAAGTAGAGGAATCATGCAGACTACGGATAGATACAGATGGCAATCGGTCATGCTTTTTGTCATCACCCTGACCGGCCTGGCATCTTTTCTAGGGCTGGCTGCCTTCCTCCTGCTTTCGAGCGCGGTAGAACTTGTCTATCCTCACTCAGGTGCGGGCACGGATACCGGCACCGACTTCGTCGTGGCCTGGGGGCTGGGCTTCAGCGGGCTGGCTCTCCTGCCCGCAGTTCTCTACAGCTTTCAACGGATGAACGGCAAAGCCATCCGGCCTTTCATTGCCAGGCCAATAAAGGTTTGGCAGGGCCTTGTCCTGGCAGTCGTCTGGATCGGAGCCATACTGCTGAGTAGCTTCCTCGACCAAAACATGGCCCTTGGCTGGCTGGCGGCCGCTCCCTTCTACGCAATTTCGATCGGGGTGCCGATTGTCCTGCTGGTCTGGATCGGGGTGGGAGGAATTCCATTGGGTTCTCGCAACCGCTTCTGGGGCAGCCTCGGGATCGGGATGACCGTGGGACCGTTCCTGGGAACCTTCTTGGAATTCTTTGTTTATATGGTCATCCTCGCGGTCCTGTTTTTCATCCTGGCGCTCAATCCAGACTTTCTTTCCATCCTCCGGCATTTGGGCGCGCAACTGCATGGCCAGACAGATATCGATCAGATTATGCAAATTTTGGCCCCCTATCTCGTGAACCCTGCCGTTTTGTCCAGCCTCTTCCTGGGTTTGTGCGTATTCACTCCACTGATCGAAGAATCCGTGAAACCGGCGGTGGTCTGGGTGATGGCAAAGCGCTTGCAAACACCGGCGCAGGGATTTGCGCTGGGTGCCATCAGCGGGGCCGGCTTTGCCCTGGTTGAAAGCCTGCTGGCTGCCAGCACCCCCGGCCAGGGTTGGGGACAGCTCCTGGCAGCCCGGGCCGGCGGCGGGCTGATGCATATTTTCGCCAGCGGCGTGATGGGCTGGGGGATCGCCTCCGCCTTTCAGGGGAAACGCCTGCGCCTGGTGGGAACCTACCTGGTAAGCGTCATGATCCACGGATTATGGAACGGTGCTGCGATCATCATCGAAGTTGGCACGCTTCAATCTTACTTGAATGGCGTTACAAACCCCCAATCGTCTGATCCTTATTCGATCTTCGGAACCGCCGTGCTGGGCTTAATGGTGGTGCTCATCTTGCCGGCCCTGATTCTCATCAACCGGAAACTGCGCCAGCCCGTTCCCATGGTTCCAAGTTCGCCTGCACAAAGTGATATAATCGCCCCGCTCTAATCCTAAACGAGAAGGAATACCAATGCACATCCTAATGCAAATCGTCAACTTTATCTTGCATGTTGACGTATACCTGAACGCCATCATCACCCACTACGGCCCATGGACATATGGCTTGCTGTTCTTCGTCATTTTTATGGAGACCGGCTTTGTCATCACCCCCTTCCTTCCAGGCGATTCGCTCATCTTCGCTGCAGCCACCTTTGCAGCCCGCGGTGCCCTCAATCCCTGGTTCCTCTTTGTCCTTCTGGCTGTTGCAGCAGTTGCCGGAGATAACGTCAACTACTGGGTAGGACGTACCATTGGCGCAAAAGCCTACACTGGCGAAGTCAAATGGATCAAGCAAGAATATATGGAGCGCACGCATGCTTTTTACGAAAAGCACGGCGGCAAGACGATTTTCCTGGCGCGTTTCGTACCCATTATCCGCACCTTTTCTCCTTTTGTGGCCGGAGCAAGCAAAATGCCTTATAAGCATTTCATCACTTGGGATGTTATTGGCGGCGCCACTTGGGTAGCAACCTTCACCCTGCTCGGCTTCTTCTTTGGCAACATTCCCTTTGTCCAGCATAATTTTGAACTGGTCATCATTGCCATCGTAGTTATCTCGGTTATCCCGGCAGTGCTGGAAGCGCTAAAAGCCAGGCAGGCTGTAAAAAGCCAAAGCGCGCAAGCGAAAAGCTTAGCCATAAAATAACCTGGGTAACGGTATTCCTCGAATTGGTGCAGGAATAAGGGAATCAAATTGATCCCGGTCTGCGCGATAACCGTATGGTGAAGGAAGTCCTCTTAGTAGAAATTGAATATTTGAAAAAATTAGCTGTACCGCTCTTTCAAATTTGCTGCTGGTAAAGCGATCTGCCCCTCTGGCCGGTTCCCGACCAACATGATCTCCTGTGGACAAGTAACCGCACGATAAGCAATATATGCTGCCATCAAAGTATCCAATTCTTCGGCAGCATAAACGAATTCCATTGGGAGAGCCCCATGCAGCAATTTGTGGCGGGTAATCTCCTCAAAAAAATCCATCGGGTCTTTGATGCCAACTCCCTGTTCATACAGGGCGATCTGACGCTGAAGCCGTCCCTCCAAGGTTGGCTTTGAAAGCGGTAATTGCCCAAGCAAAGCACAAAAGGCCGCATGTGGATGAGTCTCCAACCATTGCTGCGAGGCGCTTTCTGCAGGATATTGCTCGAATCCAGCCTCCTCCAGGCGGTTATATAAATCAAAACCCACTTGCATCCAAGCCGGACAAATCTCCACACGCGCAGGGGTTGGCAAGATAGAAATGCCACGCTCATGTAGTTCATATTCGGCCAGGCGCATATCTGATCCACGCAATTGGCCGGGGGCCAGATTTTGAGATTCCAGTTTTTTCCGCACCAACCCGTGGTTGGGATGAGCTGGGGCATTGATTGCCACAACACAGCCCATCTGGTCAATAAGAAAAGCAAGCACATCATTAACGTCGCCAACTTCCAGCGCGACCAATTGGCAATCCTGATCCAATGCCGCAAAGGTGAACGGATGTCGCCCAGCGGTCGGGTCAATGCCTACGAAAACGGGAGAAGATGTTGGCATAATTATCAAGAAGTCAATCACAGATACGGTGCAATACGGTTACCCATAGTGTAGAACAAAAATGATTTCCGTGCAACTGATTCATACCAGCTCCCCAATAAAAAAACGCGCCATCACAGGGAATAGCGCTTCCATTTAGAAAAAAGTTCATTGGCGTGGACAGTGAGCCAGACAAGTATTAAATCTGGAGGGGGGAAGCGCCGCGCCCGATATTTTCAAGGAACTCTTGACGCGTCGCCAGGTTCGCCCGGAACGCGCCGTGCATGGCTGAAGTGGTCATACGAGCGTTGTGCTTCTGAACACCGCGCATCATCATACACAAATGGAGAGCTTCGACTACCACGGCCACCCCCTGTGGATGGAGCAGGTCACGGATGAGGTCGGCAATCTGACGGGTCATACGTTCCTGCACCTGGAGACGTCTGGCAAAAAGATCCACTATGCGCGGAATTTTGGAAAGGCCAAGCACCTTTCCATCCGGGATATAAGCCACGTGGACACGCCCCATAAAAGGCAAAAGATGGTGTTCACACAAGCTATAGAACTCCACATCCCTCACGATAACCATCTCATCATATTTAACTTCAAAAATGGCATCGTTAACAACCACATGCGGGTCAGCATGATAACCCGAGAGTAATTCAGCATACATTCGGGCTACACGCTCCGGGGTGCGTTTCAAGCCGTCACGGTCAGGATTCTCGCCGATCGCGTGCAGAATGCGAGAAACGGCTTCTTGTATTTCCGCCGTATCAATTTTTCGGTCGACCAGTCTTTCATCAAACAAGTTATCGTCAAATTCAAGATGTTCCATAGGATTCTCAAAAACAAAGGCCCGGGGCATTCCCGGGCCAGTGGGATGCAGGGCAAATGATTAGCCGAGCTTTGGCTCGATCAAACCATAGGTGCCATCACGACGATGGTAAAGAACACTGATCATATCCGTTTCAATATTGTAGAAGATAAAGAAATTATCATGTCCAAGTAATTTCATTTGTTCGAGAGCATCCACCTCGTTCATCGGAATTAGATCAAAAGTCTTGCGCCGTGATATAACGCTGGCCTGCTCATCCGTTCCTTCTGAAGGCAATGATTCAACCTCTGCAACCGATCGGCCATCGCCACGTCCACGATAATGTTTTCCCTTATAACGTTCCAACTGGCGCTGCATTTTATCAATAGTCACGTCAAAAGCAGTTGTCAGATCATCAGAACGTTCTTCGGTACGCAACAATGCGCGATGGCCTCTCACAGTAATCTGAGCCACATAACGATCAGTTGCATTCCGAGCTGTTTTGATATATTCCAAATCTACCTTCACCTGTTCAATCTCGCTAAAATACCGATCCAGTTTGGATGCTTTCTTTGTAACATACTCTTTGAGCTGGTCATTCAGCTCCATATTTCGTGCAAAGATATCTACTGCGACTGTCATAGGTTTCTCCTGTGGAATTTGATTTTATCAAACTATTTGCAAACCGTGATGAGGCAACGCCCTCGCCAGGGTCAGGGCATAAACAATCTTTGCACCAGCTTTTACAAGCGCATCAGAACAAGCTGATAATGTTGCCCCAGTGGTAGCAACATCATCCATCAACAAAATGGTCTTTCCAGATACCAGAGCGGGGTTCGCCTGAAATGCGCCGGATATATTCTCTTTCCGTTCTGCAACCGATAGCCCTACCTGTGACCGCGTTTCCCGGACACGCGTTAAAACTCTTGGTGAGTATCGCCAACCCTGGATGGCTGCCAACGGCATCGCCAATAGTGCAACCTGGTTATAACCGCGTTCCTTCATTCGTTGCCGGCCTAACGGAACAGGAACCACCAAGTTCATTCGCCAACCCAAATCACTTACATACTCCGCTAAGTATGGCGCTAAAGCATCCGCGAGAGCCACATTCCGGCGATATTTCAAGCTATGAAGAGCGTGACGAATCGGGCCCTCAAAAATCACCCATGATCGCATTGCCGCGTATGAGGGGGGGAGTCATGGCAGGTAAGGCACAAACCGGGATGGGAAAGCGGCGAACCGCAGATCTGGCAGACTGGTTCCGGCACATGGCTGACTTGCTGCTGGCAATCCGGACACCAGCGGAATCCTGTTCGATTACACCCTCCACAGACTGGTGGGAACAGCCAGTCCATGCCATTCCATAGCCATTGATTGAAACGATAGGTCCGGAACACACTCTGTCAGTCGTTTTACTAGAAATACTTCAGAGAGCCCGATAGCTTCAAAGCAGCCGGGGTTAACAAAACAATCATCAGAGCAGGGAAAATTAATAGGCCCATTGGAAAAATCATTTTGATCGGCGCTTGGTGAGCTGCCTCTTCAGCACGCTGACGACGCTTTACCCGCATTTGGTCCGATTGAATACGTAAGACTTTTGCCATACTGACGCCCAACATTTCAGATTGAATAACTGCAGCAACAAAACTGGTCATTTCCGGGATGCCAAGTCTTTCAGCCATATCCCGCAAAGCATCACGGCGAAGCTTGCCCAATTGGATTTCCCTGACTACACGGCCAAACGCTTGGGCAAGTTCATTATCCCACTTCTCGTGAACTTTCGACATGGCTGCATCAAAACCCAGACCAGCTTCCACACAGATTGTTAATAGATCCAAAGCATCCGGCATGGCTTTCCGTACTTGCTTTTGGCGGCTGTCAATCCTGCTCTTAATCAACAAGTCCGGGAGAAAATAACCTAGCACCGTAAAAGCCAGAACTATCAACACCTTCTCCGGAACCGAAACGCTATGCGCGAAAATAGTAATGACAAATAGCAAGCCGCCCATGAAAGCAGCAGCCACAAAGTGCAATATCATAAAAGTGGACGCATCTATCTGCCCAGGGTTTCCCGCCAATTCCAATCTCTTGCGGGTCTGTTCGAGAACGTGTTGGGGGGTAAAACGGGTTGACAATTCGCCAAGGCGGCGCAAAATTGGCATCACAACGCGCTCAGAAAAAGGTTGCGAAAGCTCGATTTCTTCGAGCGATACCACATCGCCGCGTTGGCTATATTCGGCCAAACGTTCAGCCAGAGGATCTTCCATTGCTGATTTCGAATTCCGGACACTCGCAGCCACAACTAGAATGGCACCAACAAGAACAACCAGTATAACAACAATTATTATCACAGGTAACATGTTACACCTCTACATTCGCTATGCGTGTCATTACAAAATACCCGATAACGATCAATACGCCTGCCACTCCCAAAGCAATAAAACCGCATACGCCATTAGCTTTATCAAAGAATTCCATTACATATGATCTATTGAGGAACCAAAGGATGCACATAAGGCCAATTGGCATAAGTGCAAGCACACGACCGGAATAAATTGCCTGTGCGGTCAGAGCACTAATTTCACCTTTGATGCGGACGCGCTCCCGGATCGTGTAAGAAATCACATCCATGATCTCTGCCAGATTACCGCCGACCTCACGCTGGACATTAATCGCAGTTACAACAAAATCCAGGTCTTCGCTTGGGATTCGGCGCAAAAGATTATCCAGTGCCTTTTCCATAGGAATGCCCAACTGCATTTCTTGCACCACACGCTTGAACTCGTCGCAGATGGGAGGAGGCAATTCTTTGCTTACGGCTTCCATGGCTTGCAAAGTTGAGTAGCCCGCCCGAAGGCCATTTACCACCAGATTAAGCATGTCAGCCAATTGATCATTAAAGCGCTTCAAGCGATTTGATTGTTGATTTTTTACGTAAATTCCCGGCAAGAATGCGCCGATTCCAGCTCCAATTACAGCCGAAAACCAAAGCCTGCCTCCTATCATGTATGCTATCAATCCCACGCCCATTATAGAGATAACATACAGAGCAATGTATTCGCCAGGTTTGAATTTCAAATCAGCGCGAGCGAGGTCGCGGGCAATGCGTTCTCCAAAGGAGGATTTTTCAACACGCTTATTTACCCAGTCGGTTAATGCCCCTTTTGAATCCTTATCCTTATCGCCTTCTTTCTTTTTGTCCTCTTCGAGATACTTGTTTAGGCGATCATCCACCAAACCTCTCTCACCAGAGGAAGAGATAACAATCCCCACGATCAGTAAAACAAGAGCAATACCACCTCCAACGATCAGGAAAATTGTCATTTATCACCTATACAGAAAAGCAAAACTCTGCTTTTTAATATCTCTGCCTGTTTCCAACGCCAAAAATGGACGGGGGCAGGTGAATACCAGCGCCTTCAATTTTATCCATAAATTTCGGTCTCAGACCAGAAGGGCGTAACCGGCCAAGAACCTTACCATTCTCAAAGCCGGTCTGCTCAAAGACAAAAATATCCATCGTAGTAATAACATCACCTTCCATGCCGCTCACTTCAGTAATGTTCGTTACCCGGCGGGATCCATCACGCATACGCTCTTGATGAACTACCAGGTTAATTGCCGATGCAACCTGTTCCCGGATGGCACGAACAGGCAACTCCATCCCAGCCATCAAGGTCATTGTTTCCATACGAGATAAGGTATCGCGCGGGGAGTTTGAGTGCAAGGTTGTCATCGAACCATCATGGCCTGTATTCATAGCCTGCAACATATCCAGTGCAGCATCGTCACGGATTTCTCCTACGATAATTCGGTCAGGTCGCATACGGAGGGCATTAACCACCAACATCCGAATAGTAATTTCACCACGGCCTTCAATGTTAGCAGGACGAGACTTAAGAGTAACTACGTGCTCCTGGCGAAGCTGCAATTCTGCAGCATTTTCTATGGTGAGGATCCGCTCGTCACTTGGAATAAAAGTCGAAAGGATATTCAACAATGTGGTTTTGCCGGAACCAGTACCGCCAGAAATAACAATATTCAACCGAGCTTCAACACATGCTTTTAAGAACTGCAGAGATTCCGCTGTAAGTGTTCCGTATTGGATCAATTGTTCGAGGGTGATCGGGACTTTTGAAAATTTACGGATAGTAAGCGTTGGACCAACCAGGGAAATGGGAGGAATTATAGCATTTACACGCGAGCCATCTGCCAAGCGCGCATCAACATATGGGCTAAATTCATCGATACGGCGTCCTAGTGGCGCTACAATACGATCAATAATACGCATCACATGGTCGTTGCTTTCGAAAGTCACGGGTACCCGATGGATCTTACCCTTACGCTCAACATAAATATTCTTTGCCCCATTCACCATAATTTCAGTAACTGACTCATCTTCCAGAAGAGGCTGTAATGGACCCAATCCCAAGATTTCGGCCGAAATTTGTTCAAAAAGGCGGGCGCGCTCAGGCCGAGAAAGAACTATATTCTCCTCACTCAGAATTTGTTCGAACAACGATTGGATAGTTTTGCGTACGTCATCCGTTTTAGTAACATCCAAAGAAGGGTCTAGCTCGGCCAAAAGCCGGTTCTGGACACGTGCTTTCAAATCGAAATATGTTCCTGCCTGGGGAGCCGCACTCGGAGCGCTCACCCGCCGAGCCTGCAATGATGACAGACGAGACGCATCTCCGCCGGATGTTGGAGAGGAACCACCGGTTGGTTGTTGGGGCGAAGTCCCCTGGCCTTGCTCAATACGCTTCAATAAAGACATCACAACCTCCTAAATCATCGTTACCGTTTAATCGTTTTCTCCGGCTCAACCGATTCCTGTTTAATAAACTTGGCTCGCAATGCTTCAACCAATGTGTAGACCCCGCGCGCGGCTGGTTGTGTCTTATTATCAAGCATGAACGGCACGCCACGATTTACAGATGTGATAACCGTCCGTTCATCCAAAGGAATGACAGCCACTATTGCTTGCTTGAGATTCTCTCCAACCTTCTCTGGCAAGATGGCAATACGCTTATCGAACTTATTCATTACAAGTGACACTTTTTCAACTGGAACATTGATTGTCAACAAGAGGTCAAGGAATAAGCGGTCATTCTTTATTGAGGGTATGTCTTGAGCCGTAATCAGAACAACTGCATCTGCAACATCCAATACCGATAAAGTAATATCGTTCAAGTAAGAACTTGTATCGACGACAACATAATCATATAACTGGCGTAAAAAACGGAGCAGCTTTGTAAATTGATCCGGACTTACATTCTCACCATGTTCAGGACGCGACGGCGACGCCAGAATATGTACGCCTGACACAGCATGTTTTATCATTACCTCTTCAACGACGCCTGGATCGAGTTCATCTGCGCGAGGAGCAAGGTCGAGAATTGTATTTTTCCCCTGCTCGTTAAAAAACATTGCCACATCGCCAAACTGAAGGTTCGCATCCATAATAACAACACGCGTCTCTTCATTACAAAGTGCCACTGCCGTGTTTACTGCCAAAGTAGTGCAGCCCGTTCCACCCTTTGGGCTATAATACATGATAATCTTCCCCTGGGTACTCACCCCAGGCGCGGCATTGAAGGTTGTACCATTCGGCGCTGCGACATATGCCTGTGCAGTCTTGGCGCGCTCTTCCCGAGACATCTTACCAGCACGCCGGATTGCTGCGACCAATTCGTCAGGCATGGGAGGCTTTGTCAGGAAGTCCCGTGCTCCCACTAACATAGCCTTGCGCATGTAATTTTGATCCCCTTGTACCGATAGGATAACAACCTGGACAGAGGGCATCTTTTGCCGGATTATTTCTGTTGCAGCAATGCCATCCATATCCGGCATATTAATGTCCATTAAAACCACATCGGGGTTGGCTTCTTGAGCAAGTTGGATTGCCTCGCGTCCGGTTCGGGCAACAGCAACGACATCAATATCCGCCTCGAATTGCAATAGTTTTCGGATGTTTTCGCGTGTTTCAGCGATATCATCAACAATTATTACGCGGAACTTATTACTGTCGGCCATGCAGATTCTCCATACGCGAGCTTTATATCTATATTTTTACCAAAGTTGATTCCTAAGGTGCCGGCGCTGGGTCATTCGGCAACTTGGGTTGTTGGAGAATGTCCAAACGCGGCTGTAATGAATATGGCAATTTCGAGGGCACAGGAATGTTATATTGCGTTAATAGATATTCCAACATAGCAGCATCAGGCTGCGTAACTGGTGTCTTATCATTTGGATTGCGAAGAGATAGGCTAATTTCCGCACCGCTATAGATAAGATATGTAAGTGTAACCGCATCCTGTGGGGATACCATTACCGTGATAATATCTGGACTGACAATAACCGGAGCAACCGGGGTTTGGTTGGCAGGTAAAGGAGTTGCGGTCGGTCCCCCTGCCTCAGCGGGAGTAAGGATGTTAGAAGCCTCGCCCGGGAGAGGGAACGTACCTACGTGCAACACTTGGATATTCTGCATAATCATCTGAGTAACCAGACGCCCGCGCTGCTTCTCAGATGGTTGCACGTAAAGCAATAAATTGGAAGGCGGATCTGTTGCAACCTGATCCACCTCAAAATGACCTTGAACAGCACCTCCTGGCAAAATCTTATATGCCCCATCGCTTGCACCAGGCTCCAAGTCCGCGAGAGAATTTGGTAGAACAGTTTGCAAAGCAGGATCTACATCGACCAAGAGCATGGTAACAATAACGTCAACATGGTCGCCATCGCGTATACCAAAAGCCGCTGAACCGAGGCGGGTAATCGGGAACGACACGGCCGTCTCACCCTGCGGAATATATGTTGCCCAAGGTGCTCCGGGCAAATTGACATTACCCGGCGATGAAGAAATCATCGAATTGGTAATAGGGACTCCTTGCGTAATCGCGTAATTGGCATACATGTTCACTACGTCAGCGGGTTTTGTGAAGAGTCCCTGCACGAGTTTATCTTGAGGAATTTGAATGGAACTCAACATATCCTCCGTGATAAGCGTGCCTGGAGCAATATTTTGCCCAGCCGTTATAATGTTGACGTACTGTATTTGCGGGGTTGGTTGCGCAACAGGGGGAGGAGTAGTTGAGCGGCGCAAATATAGATATGCGCCTCCCGCAGCCACCGCAAGAATTATGATTAGAGCCAAGTAAATGAATATTCGTCCGCGACGCATAGGACACTCCTTATAACTTGGATTTGTAACATTATTATACAGTAAAAACGAAGTCTTTACTACTTACCCCAAAGTATGATTTATTTTGCTTGGAATCTCTTGAAGGCTGTTCAGAGGTATTAGACAACTGCATTATAAGATGTTTTTTATATAAAAACAAGAACGTTTCATTTTAAGTACTTTACAGTTATGTAAAGCCCGATCAATAAAAAAATGGGACTCTATAAAACAGAGTCCCATCAACGGTATAAACAAACCAAATTATCTGATCAAACTTGAGTTGATTTTGGTGAAGACATTGCCAATGATCGGGCCGAGGATCAGCAAAACAGCAATTACAACGACAGCAACCAAAACAAGGATCAACGCATACTCGACCAGGCCCTGGCCTTTTTCCTTAGGGGCGAATAACATGGGGTTTCACCTCCTTTCTTTCTTTGGATTTCTCTGAAGGCCGTTCAGAGATGTTTGACGCCTATATTGTATAGCATATACTTATAAAAAACAATATCGTTCCATTACAAATACTTTACAGTAATGTTATGTTAAGCATGTACTGGAATGGATAATGCAACGCGGGCACCCTTCCCCGGAGCAGTGTCGACATCAAACCTGCCACCCACCATTTCAACGCGATCTTTGATTAACTTCAGGCCAAGATTAGACTCTTTCTCGAGTGAGTCTGTATCAAAGCCTTTTCCATTATCATCCAATGACAATCGGATGGCAGTATCTCCGAGGTCTACCTGGATTTTAACCAGGGTAGCCTGGTTCTGATGAACGGCATTGCTAAGCAATTCTTGCATTGACCGGAAGACCATCACTTCCACGTAGGATTCCAGCCGGCGTTCATTGCCTGAAATTACCACATTTACTTCCACACCGGCCTGCTCTTTAAAAGTATCGGCGTATCGGCGGATGGTGGGCGCAAGTCCCAGGTCATCCAGCATCATTGGACGGAGCTCAAAAATAAAATTGCGGACTTTCTGGAAAGTGCTCATTGCCGCAACTTTCAAGTTGTTGAGTTCATTGCGTGCCTGGGCTGGATCTACATCAAGCAACCGCATGGCAATTTCAGTCTGGAGAATAAAATTTGAAAGTGCCTGGGCGGGACCATCGTGCATTTGGCGCGAAAGCCTCTGGCGCTCCGACTCTTGTGCATTTACCAACATCTCCACGCCTGCCATACCACCCCGGTCGCCTTTTCCACCTGCCCCCATCCCGCCAGTACTCGTTGCGCCCTTCAAGCGTTCCATCATCGTTTTATAATGTTCCAGGTGGGTCTGATCACTCTGAAGTTTTTCCAGTTGCCCACGCATTTGGAATAGACGCTGCTGTGCATCCAAAGCAGAATCGTAAACTGTCCGAACTTCCTCAGCGGGCAGTTTATCAATTTGATCGTGGATCTGCTGCAAATGTGCATTTACTGCCGTGTTACGTTGGGTCAATTTGCCAAGTTCCACACGGCTTTGTTCCAGCATTAAAGTAATTTCTTTGAGGGCACGCGTGGTGTCGTCGAGCTCTGATTGAATCAATTGCTTCGGATCTTCAATAGAAGATGTTTGGACATTTTCTTCCTGGGGTTGCGCCATAAGTTACTCCTGAGATTGCGAATGATTATCAAGCAGCTTTATCCAACCGCGCTTAAGAGCGTAAACGACTGCCTGTGTACGGTCTTCAACGCTAAACTTGCGCAAGATGGAAGTCACATGATTCTTAACTGTTTGATGGCTGATTCCAAGAAAAGAAGCGATCTCTTTATTGCTCATCCCTTTAACAACGCAGGCAAGTACTTCCATCTCACGATCTGAAAGGGGATGAAAAGGGTTGCCTGGCTCGCTGTAAAGATGCCGCGCTTTTTCCATCTCTTCGTCAAGCCAAGATTCAAATTCCTGCTGGTTAAGAACGCGTCCTTCAATAACGAACTTACCACCAACGACTTCATGGACGGTCTTGACCAGTTGACACGGATCAACATCTTTGGCACAATAGGCAGCAGCACCTGCCCAAGCAGCATGAATAATTTGCTCCTGATCGTTATAAGCGGTTAATAGAACCACCCGGGTAGGCAATTTTTCCTGGATCACCCGGTGAGTCACTTGCAGCCCGTTAACACCTGGCAGATTAATATCTACTACTGCAATACGAGGGCGCAATTTACGAATTAGCGATAAAGCATTCGTACCGTTATCTGCTTGCCCCACAATATTGAATCCAGGCTCAAGCGAGAGTGTATTAATAACCCCCTGACGGAACAATGGGTGATCGTCCACAACAACAATAGTGACTTCTTCCATGCTACATGCCTGCCAGAACTAGACCATTCCTTTTAAAGTAAACCGAGGAACTGATAGAACCTTTTTACCCCGGCGAACACAAGGGCTCAGTTTGGCGATTTACACAGCATTTATCAAGCTAGAGTATAGCACAGGTCAACCAAGGCGGCAATTAACCGTTAAACTTCATGGACGCGGCCAGCGGTAAACCGCCATATTCTTAACTCCTTGAGCCGGAGCAAATGGTGCACCTGTAGTGAAAACCTGAGGTAGATTGAATGTCAGGGATGGGTACCAATCCGGAACCGCAACCAAGTAGCTCACGCCGCGCTTGTTTAGATAATCCGCAATGCGGCTCTCATCCCCCAGGAACGGGATAACTTCAGGAGAGATGAGGCCGGCCAAATCGACCAGTTCATGTCCGCCAAAGTACCCAAGCGCTCCAATATCATGTGCCGCTACCAACGCACCCGGCGGCACATTCACGGATATCCACTTTGCTGTTGCAACATTCTCGCTTTCAATCACGGCAACATCCTGGGCATAAACAAAAGCACAGCGTCCCCAGAAAACGACCAGAACCGCTCCCATCACCAGTCTCCAAAAGGTTGCAATACCACGAGTGCTGCGTGGACCGGGTTTCAGGCAAAAATCCAACATACCCGCCAGAGCAAGCAGAAAGAAAATCGGCATGGCCGGCATAACATAACGTCCATGCTGGTAGGTAACCGGTAAAATCCAGGCATATAGCGCCAGGAAACCCACAAACCAGATCGCCGCGGCCAATACCCCCCAGGCCCGGCGACGAACAGCCGAGATAACCGTTATCAGCATACCTGGCAACAGAATCACGCCCACCCCAACCAAAGGCTGAAGCGCCTCGCCTCCCAACCGCTCCCAAAAAGGCAATTGCAGATAAACTGCATATTCCGCCTGCTTGGCGTAAAACGTGTTCGGCCAGGGATGGCCGGAAATGATCAGGTTAAAAAGCAGGTAAAGCGCGAAAAGGCTTCCAAAGCCCACACCAAAATTAACCAACGCTCGCAAGCGTTTCGACCAGGAAGGCTGGCATAACAAAATCACCAGCACCGCCGGGCCAAGCAGGGTGACCCCATCCGGGCGCACCCAGACGGAGAGGCCGATCAACAAGCCCAGGCTGAAATATTTCTGGGTACCCGAAATGACGAGAGCAAGCACGGCAATTGCAAGGAGGGCGTACAGGAGCGTCTCCATACCGGATGCGGCCGCCCAAACCAGATGCCATTCCAGAGCGAAGACCGCTCCCACCCACGGAAAGCGTGGATGGTAAGCCGGTACCAGTTCACGCAGCGTGTTTTCGCCCAACAGGGTGATACCCCAAAGTGCCAGCGCACCAAGCAAATAGGTCCAAGCATAGGGGGCCAATTTCAACAGAAACCCAAGCGCCAGGAGCACCGACCAGAGTGGCGCGGTTGAGCCTGCCGAAGGCTTTCCAGGATTAAAAGCCCATTCCCCATGCATCGCCAGGTTACGAGCATAAGTTTGGTGGATCCAGGCATCATCCAGCGGGAAACCGGTCCGGTATGTAATGGCACTGACCAAAAGATAACTGCACACGCTCCCAAGAGTAACGAGAGCGAGGATCAGCCACACCGGCCAACCGGTTGCCCGGTTACGGGGTAGATTTGATGAGGAGGATATGGTTGTCACCTAGTACTCCCAGAGTAGAAAATTCGGTATATTTTTCGGGGTGCTCGTACAAATCAATCAGAGGACTGGTGGTCCCGATTTGCTCGAGTATTACATAGGAGGCTTTATATTTTCGGGATGCAGCAAGTAACATTTGCACATCTCCGTCAGGAACCACGATAGCCTGTCGACCGGTCATAATAAAATAAGCCGGTGGGTTTCGCACCATCACAATTGCATCCGGACGGGCTCCCTGCCCGACCAGAAATTGGTTGGCTTTCTGATATAGATATTCGCCTTCGTTCCAGCCCGAATCCAAGACGCGTATCTTGACAAGCATGGCACTAAACGGGATCATGATAACCAAAAGAAGCACTGGGAAGAGTTTATCTATCTTCCTAAACTTCTTGTTGTTCCGTGTTAGTGGGGCAAACAAAGCCTCCAAACCGAGCGGGGCTAGTGCAAACCAAACCGGTTGAAATGCCGTTCCGGCATGAAAAAAACCGCCTCTTACACTGGCAAAGGGGAAAAGCAGGCTTTCAGCCAGCAACATGGCCAGCCAACCGACTACGCCAAGTTGAACCCATAGTAAGTGCCGGCTTTTCCAAACCCCCGCGATAATCAGAGGGCACAAAAAGATCATCCCTTCTGCGAAGAAGGCAGTGCCCAAATTTTGCCACACCGCCGATATTCGCACTTTCAAGGCTTCTTGCAATCCGCTTGCCAGCCAGGATTGAAAGGTATACATCTCAGGAGTAAAAGAGAAGGTCTGGTTGTAGTCCGTCATCCAAAGCACGTAGCCAGTGCCAGGCGGCATCAAGGCGCGAAACACGATCAGGTTCCGTACAAACCAGGCCCCCATCACCAACAGATACCCCAAAATGACCAGAAAACCATTCGAAACAGAATGCAGAATTCTGGTCCGCAAAGAACCGGCGGACGATTGACGCCAGGAAAGCACAGTAACAGCAAGAAAGGCGAGCGGTAACCAGAGTATTCCATCCCCACGCGCCAGGTTCAATGCCCCCGCCAGGAGGCCAAGGAATATTGATTTGGGGAAAGTGGATCTATCCAGCATCGAGAAAAAGAGTGCACCCACAAGCATATACAGGCTATAGTTGTCAGTTGTAACGATGAAAGGCAAATAGTAGCCTGAAAAAATTGCCAGGAAACCAGCCAAGAGAGCCAATGAACGTTTGCGGGTGACCCGATAAGCAAGTGCAGCAATTATCAGCGGAGCCAGCGCGGCCATCAAGACAAAGCCAATCCGCGCGGAAAGGAAATTGATCTTACCGGTAAGAACCATGCCTCCGGCGGCCACAATGGATGCCAGCGGATACCAATACGAATTCGAAGGGTGCGGCAGCCCCAGAGGATGATCCAAATAATTCCAGAGAAAGGGATCGGTAAAACCGTGCCCACTGGCTAACTGCATACCGCCGGCATAATAATAATCCGCGTCCATGTAACCAGGCACAGGTTGGATACTCACAATCACAAGCGCGACCATTAAACCCACGATGAAGAGGATTAAATAATCGCGCTGGCGCAAGAAAGTTAAAGGTTCAGGTGAAACAGACACAGACACCATCCACGTCACTCGCTGAATAAACCAAGAACTAAGGCTATAGCTACCAACCTCCGTAAGTTAGAACATGGGTACCATGCATCGCATCAAGGGTGAGGAATGATAAAAATCCGTGCTTGCTCGATTTCGTTCAAATAGACCAAATTCGTCTGTTCGTGTGGGTTAGCATAAATCGGCAATAAACCTGCCGGTACACTGCCGTCTTCCAAAACCAGATAAGTCGCTTTATATTTCCGGGCAACAGTCAACAAAGTATTTATATCCCCATCTGGAACAGCGATGGCCGGATTCCCGGAGGCCAGGTAAAACCCGGGCGGGTTGGCGACCATGACAACATCACTGCCGGAGGCACCTTGTGAGGCCAGGTATTTGTCTACTTGGCTATATACGGCGTTCTCCTGGCCCCAAGGCGGGCCGCCGTTTCCGCCAGCCACCCGGGTCCAGACAATCACCGCCGTCAACAAAATCGCCAGGCCGACCAACGCCATCCGGAAAATGCTGCCGGCCTGGGCTGCTTTCCAGCCGCGTTTCTGCCGGCCCCACTCGATCAGGCGTTCCAGGCCCAGCGGTGCCAGTACCCACCAAACCGTCTGCAGGGCCGCACCGGAATGGAAGAAGCCGCCACGCGCGCCGGCGAAAGGAAAAACGACCGTCATCACAGCCAGCGTCAGCAGCCATGCCAGTGCAGCCAATTGAATGCGCCGTTCTTTCCGGAAATACCACAGACCAAGGCCGATCAACGGGAGAAGGAATACTTCTCCCTGCACCGCCAGGGCGTTGGCGAGGTTCAGGCCCAGCGCCCACAAGCGCGCATTCAGGATAGCGGTGATCCCGGAATGGAACCAGAATACCGGTGTTAGCTGACTGGCAGGATAAGCAAACAACTGATCGTAAGAGGTAAGCCAGAGCATGCGGGAGCCGCCTGGAGACAGTGGCGTACCGAAAACGGAAATATTCCGGACAAACCAGGGAGCCATAATGAGCAGGTAACCAAGCAAAGTAAGCAATAAAGCAAAAAACATCAAATGAAAGCGACGCTGGGGTGGCTTCGGTAACACAAAGAGGACAGCCATACATGCCAGAAGAAACCAAAGCAGGCCATCTGTACGCGCCAAGTGCATGAGGCCTGAGATGATGCCCAAGAGAAAGGCAACAATCCACAAAGATATGCGAGATGCGGTTGAGGAAGCATGGGAAAGCAGCAGGAAGAAGAGTCCACCCAGGAGCATGTAAGGACCAAAGGTGTCTGTCACGGGCAGGAAGGGCAAGTAAAAGGCCGAAAAAACCGCCAGCAACCCGGATGTGAAGGCCAGATCACGCCGCGCTGTGAGCGACCAGGCCAGGGCAGCCGTCAGAGGCGGGATGGCAGCTGCTACAGCCAGGAATCCTACCCGGGCTGCAGACCAGGAAGTCGGTCCGAAAAGAGATGCGCCAGCCGCAGCCAAGAGAGAAGCCAGGGGCATCCAGTAGGCATTGGACGGATGCGGCAATCCGGTTGGATCATCCAGGTAATTCCACAAATATGATTCCGAAAAGCCATGACCGGTGGCCAATTGACGTCCCCCAGCATAGTAATAATCCGCATCCATATAACCAGGCGCTGGCTGGAAGGCCGCCACGAAAAGTGCAACGGCCAAGCCAAGTACAGCCAGCAGGAGAGAGCGACGCCAAGTCATGGAGGTGGTCTCAATCCGGCCGGCATAGGATGGATGAACCGCCAGCGCATCCAGTAGAGGCCCAATACAAGCAGAGCCGGCAGAAGCAAGATCAAAACACCCGTCAGAGCCGTGTTCAGGGTCAGGGTCAGGAGCCAGAGGCCTACCAGAATTACCAGCATTACCATTCCGGCCGCATCCCAGCGTTTGAGCCTGGGCCAGCGTTCCGACAGGATAGCCAGGAATAACATCAGGGGTATTAAAAGAAAGGGATAGTCGCGTGGAACGAATGGGATGCCTAGCAGGGGTGTCACAGACAGGGTCAGGCAGGCCACCCAAAGAAAGGAACGGTGGTCTTTCGCCATAGAACTTCCCCACTCGAAAAACAACGCGAGCAACAAGCCAGCCGCCAGGATCCAGCCGATGCGCAGGCCAACCACCGGCGACCAGGCTGCGAAGATGCCGATCGAGGTAAAGCCAGGGTTATATGCATAATGCAAAAGCAGGCCGTTTAGGAATGGCAGGAACCAATCTGGTAGAAACAAAAAGGCCAGCGCCAGGAGAACGGCAATTGCCATAAGGAAACCCCACAAGACACGCCAGCGGCGCTGGTAGATAATCCACCAAAAGATGAAAAAGGCCAGGACCCCGGTGAGGCGGACCGCGCTGACCAGCAGGACGAGCAAGATTCCGGCCAGTTCGTCGTTTTCTGCGCGCAGGGCCAGCAGGAAGCCCGCCAGCGCGAGCGCCACAAACCCGGCCGCGCTTGCACTGACAAGTGAAAACACTCCATAGACCCACAGCAGTGGGAAGAGCAGTACCACCGGAAGGAACATACGCCGAGGCTTCCAACCGGTCAAGCGCAGGGTCAGGAAGGCCATGACCACCAGGGCAATTTCGAGACAGGTCACCCAGATGGCGCGCGCCAGAGAGTAATCGTTAATCAGGGCAATCGGAAAATAAAGTAGCTCCAGCGGGAACGGCAACCAGAGCGCCAACGGATCCTGCCCCGGCTCGGCCAGCCGCCCGTAGTAAAGGATCTGGGCGCGCTGTGTGGCAGGATCACTGTAAGGACTGTCGCCGTACTGGAGGAAGGTGCGCGCGCCCAGCCAGGGCACCAGGAAATCCTTCTCAACCGGCTGAGTGTGTACTGCAAGCGTGTTGGCCCAAACCAGCCCGCCCAAAGCGGCCAGAGTCAGGCAAACAAGCAAAATAGCAGTGATGACAGTGATGGTACGGGACATGTGAATGGTGAATGATGAGTGATGAATGGGTATAGGTATTCTACACCAGAATTGCAGACAACTGGCTGGTACCCATTTTACCTTCAATCGTAGGGAAGCAGGGAGAAGGGATTGGTTATTAGTTGCGGGGAATGAGGACAGGGGGCGAAAGAGCCGTTTTTTTAGGTTGCGCGGGAGTGTTGGTTCAAAACAACGAGGAACAATTCCCAGGGGAGGCGGAATTTTGAGGCAAAGTGGGACGATATGGTGAAATAGAGGCGATTTTATGGGGATTTTAGACAGTTTTTGAAGCCAAAGTGGGACGAAAGACAGGATATAGATGTTTATGCGCATTATTTTATAGAATTGATACGCGGGAATTAGTGCAAAAAATGGTGGTTTTAGGGCGTTTTTGAGCAAATTTTACAGAAAAATGTTGAGCACAGGGCAGCTTTGCCGGAGACCTTCTGGAGTAAAATATTATGGAGAGTCAAATTCCAGGTTTTGCAAAGATGGTTATGCTCTGATTTGGTGATGTTCCAAAGGGACCACGGATATGCCAACCAATAACAGCCGGGATGATAACGTGTCTAACGTGAAGGGGAAGTCTCTTTTTTCACGCATCCGGGAATTTTTTAAGCCACCGGTTTTCCAAAATGACCCAGAAAAAACTCTAAAAGCGGGACAGGTTAATATTATTAATAACTGGGCCATCGCCAGCTTGTTCGTTTTTGCCCTGCTGACGGTATTTACCAAACCAAGCAATATTTGGGTGAGCGAGGCGGAGCTTTTGATTACCTTCGCTCTATTACTTGGGAACAGGCAGGTAAACCACAGCGGGCGGGTGAAGTTGGCTGGCTGGCTTGTGCCGGTGGTGGGGGGGATCGCGCTGAATATTTCAGTGCTAAATACCGGCGGAGTTGGCGCGGCCGGATTCGGCGCAAATATGATCATTATCATCCTGGTAGGAATGTTGAACGGTCTGGGGGCTGCGCTGGGGTACGCTTTAGTTATCGCATTAGTCGGTTTGGGGATGGTCGCAGCGGAATCGACCGGTCTCTTGCAAGTCCAGCCCCAAATTTCGCTCATATCAATCTGGGCCTTTCAGACCTTTTGTTTCCTCTTAACTGCTGGAATACTGCAGGTCGCGATCAACGGGATACGCACTGCGTTGGACAGCGCGAATCGAGAACTGGCCGAGCGCAAGCGGGCGGAAGAAGCGCTGCGGGAAAGCGAGGCGAAGTTCAGAATACTATTCGAGACTTCGAGGGACTTCATTTTTATCATCGACCCGGAAGGCAAGATAATTGAGGTTAATGAAGCCGCCAGTATGCTTACTGGTTATTCGACGGATGAGCTTAAGAAAATCAAATTACAAGAGCTAAGTTTTGATCCCATAGAAAGGACACTGGTGGACGAAGAAGTTGAACGAAGGGGATATATTGAGAATCTCGAAATCAAAGGGAAAAGGAAAGACGGTTCCATCATTAACGCCCTTTTAAATCTGACTGTCGTAAAGGATGCTATCGGAAATGTGACCGGTTACCAGGGGAGCATCAAGGATATCAGCGAGCGCAAACAGGCGGAAGTTGCATTGCAGGAAAGCGAGTCACGCTTTCGAGACCTTGCACAAGCCTTGCCAAACGTGATCTATATTCTGAACATGGTCAGCCGGAAGGTAACGTATTTTAATAAAGAGGCTTTCCTGGGGTATGACCGTTCCGAGTTAATGCGGCCCGGTTCCATTCTCAACGCAGTTCATCCAGAGGATGCCCCGGCGGTAATGGCGCAATGGGAACTTGTGATGAAAGGGGAAAGAACGAATCCGGTCGAATACCGGCTACGCAATAAAAGCGGAGAGTGGGAATGGATACAGAGTCAATCGGTCGTGCTGTCGCGAGCGGCGGACGGTAAAATCACGGAGCTTGTGACCTTATTAACCATCATATCCGAACGCAAACGGGCGGAAGAGGCGCTGCGGGAAAGCGAGGAGCGCTTCTTCAGCCTGAGCCTTGCCACGTCTGAAGGGATCGGGATAAGCGACCAGGGCAGAATAGTGGACGCGAATGCCCAACTGGCCAGTATGATGGGGTACCAACAAAGTGAATTGATCGGATTGAATGCCAACGATTTCGTAGCGCCCGAATCACGCGACCTGGTGATGACGAATGAGCAGGTCGGATTCGATGGCCCCTACGAGCACATGGCCATCAAAAAGGATGGGACCATTTTCCCGGTGGAGATCAGGGCCAGAACGATCTCCTATAAAGGCCGCCAGACCAGGGTGGCCATCATCCGCGATATCACCGGACAGAAGCAGGTGGAGAATGCGCTGCGGGAAAGCGAGGCCCAGTTCCGCCAGTTATGGGGAGCCACGGTGGAAGGAATTGTCATCCATGATCAGGGGATCATTCTGGAAATAAATGATGCGGCGAGTCAGATATTTGGATATACGCATGGGCAGGCGGTTGGCAAAAGCATACTGGACTTTGCTCCGGCCGAAACACGCCAGCGCCTGCGGGAACATTTTATGTTCGAATCACCGGAACGCTTCGAGACATTCTATTTCCGGCCGGATGGCACCAGATTGACCATCGAAATATTCGCCAAACAGATCCTCTATCGTGGCAGTCCGACACGCATGGTGGCCGTGCGCGATATCACCGAACGCAAGCAGGCCGAAGAAGCCTTGTTCCAGCAGGTCGAGCGCCTGCGCGCCCTGCATACGATCGAACAGGCCATTGTCAGCAGCATGGATCTGAAAACGCTCCTGGAACTGCTCGTCCGGGAAATCGTCGGACAGCTCCAGGTGGATGCAGTCTCGGTTCTACTGCTGAACCCGCAAAAAGAGACGCTCGATTTTGCCGCCGGGCAAGGCTTTATCACAGAAGCTTTGAAATTTACCAGCTTGAAAATTGGCAACGGGCTGGCCGGGCAGTCCGCGCAGGAACGCCAGATCGTGCACGTGGATGATCTGGCCAAGCTGGAAAACGATCCCGTACTGGCGCGCTCGATTATGAATGAAAAATTCGTTGCGTACTATGGCATTCCCTTGATCGCCAAGGACCACTTGCGAGGCGTACTGGAAATCTTCCACCGCTCAGCGCTTTCCCCTGATCCGAACTGGCTGCAGTTCCTAGAGACCCTGGCCGGGCAGGCAGCCATCTCCATTGATAATGCGCGTTTGCTGGAGATGACGCAAGTAAGCCTGAAAGAGACGGATGCATTATACCGGATCAACCAGGATATGGCTTCCACCGTGGATTCCGGGCAATTGATGGAGAACGTGGTCAACCTGCTGCAGGAGAACTTCGGCTATTATTACGTGCAGATATTTGTGATCCATCCGGAAACAGGCGACTTTGAGCTGCGCGCCGGTAGCGGACAGATCGGCAAGCAGCTCAAAAGCCAGGGCTACCGTCTGGCAGCAGGCGAAGGGATCGTGGGGCTGACCGCCGAAACCGGAAAACCCTTCTTTACCAACAATGTTGACGAAGTGATCTCTTCCGTACGGATGCCCTTCCTGGCGGATACGCGATCGGAACTGGCCGTCCCGATCAAAACAGGCGACCGGTTCCTGGGTCTATTGGATATTCACCAGACGCCGCCTACCGCACTGACGGAAAGGGATGTGCAATTGGTCAGCGCGGTGGCCGACCAACTGGCAGTGGCATTGCAAAAAGCGCAGCTTTATACCGACCTGCAAAATTCCCTGCTGCAGGAACAGGCGACACGGGCACAATTGATCCAAACGGAAAAACTGACCGTGGCGGGGCGTCTGCTGGCCTCCGTTTCGCATGAACTCAACAATCCCCTGCAAGCCATCCAGAATGCCCTTTTCCTGTTGAAGGATGAAAAAGGCATTTCCGCGCAAGGACAGGGCGACCTGACGATCGTCCTGTCGGAAGCCGAACGGATGGCGACCCTGCTCGAAAGGCTGCGCACCACCTACCAACCCGTGGGAGCGGAAGATTTCCAGCCGGTGCAGATTAACAGTCTCATCGAAGATGTGCAAGCCCTGCTGTCCACCCACCTGAGGCACGCCCATATCTCCTTCGAATTCCATCCCGACCCGAACCTGCCCGACATCCCCGGCCTGAGTGACCAGCTCAAGCAAGTGATGCTCAACCTGTTCATGAACGCCGTGGATGCCATGGCCAACGGGGGACGGCTGATCGCATCCACGGCCTGGCTGGCAGAGCGCCGGGAAATCCTGGTCAACGTAACCGATACGGGGACAGGCATTGATGAATCCATCCTGCCAAATATTTTCGAGGCGTTCATCACGAACAAAGAGAAGGGCACCGGCCTTGGACTGGCCATTTCTTATGAAATCGTCAGCAAGCACCGCGGGCGCATCCGGGCGGAAAACAACCCGCACGGCGGAGCCACATTCAGCCTCTGGTTGCCGGTTGAAAATGGAGATTCAAAATGAGCCTCCCAGGCAAAATCCTGATCATTGACGATGAAGCCATCTTGCGGCAGACGCTGGCACGCGTGCTGCAACACGCCGGGTTCGAAGCCACCACTGCGGAGAGCGGGGAACAGGGGCTGGAATTCCTGAAAACGACCAGTTTTGACCTGATCTATCTGGACATCCGCATGCCGGGATTGGCCGGGCTGGAGGTGCTCAAACTGGTACATGCCAGCCATCCGAACATACCGGTGATCCTTTTCACGGCCCAACCGGATATCCATTCAGCAATGGAGGCGTTAAGGAACGGCGCCACGGATTACCTGCTGAAGCCGCTCAAACCGGAGGCTTTCATCGAAAGAACGAAAACGATCCTGGCGATCCAACAAAAAGAGCAGCGCAAGCGCGCCATACAGGCGCAGATCGAAGCGCTGCAGGCGGAACTCAAGCGCCTGGATGGCGAAGAGGCCGCCCCAGCGCGCAGCCCGGCTGCGGTGGAACGCTACCTCATGCGCGGCAGCCTGGTGCTGGACTTGCATGCGAAGCGCCTTTCCATCGGCGAACGCACCATCAGCCTACCTCCAACCTCGTTTGATTACCTGCTCGTGCTGGCACGCCATGCACCCGACGTGGTTGATTACCAGACGCTGGTGGCGGAAGCGCAGGGCTTCCAGGCAGAGGCGCACGAAGCCAAGGAGATCTCCAAATGGCACATCCACCATATCCGCCAGGCGATCGAACCGGATGAGGAGAAGCCCACCTATCTGTTCAACGTGCGCGGGATCGGGTACAGGTTGCTGGGGGATTGACAGCCAGATCAATATGGGAACGGATGCACTCCGTCAATCCCTTGGCGGGGACAGGTGTGCGACTGCGTGCATCATTATGAATACAATTCCCCAACATTTGCCAACTATTTCTGCCCTAAGTCCATCCGCCAATTAAAGCAAACTCTGGGAGAATACAGACGATGAATAAGTCTGTTTCTTCTCCAAGTCCTGCGCCTGTGCGCATCCTGATCGTTGACGACCACCCCAATACGGCATCGACCCTGGCACGTGCCATGTCCCAGTTGGGCCCGGGGATCGAGATCCTGACGGCCGAGAGCGGCGAACAAGCCCTGGAACTCTCGAAGGACCTCACAGTGGACCTGCTCATCACCGATATGGTCATGCCGGGCATCAACGGCCTGGAATTGATCGAAAAAATGCAAGCGCACCCGGGCGGGAGGCCAGCCTACACGGCTTTGGTGACAGCCTTCGATGTGCCTGGTTTGAAAGAGAGCGCCCGGCGTTTGAAGGTGAACGATGTGCTTAACAAACCCATCCGGCCGGAACGCATGAGCCAGATCATCGGCAAGGCCATCGAAGACCTGGGGCGTGCGCCCACCTCCCCGGTCGAGACAACCAAATCACAGCTCAAAATCCTGATCGCAGATGACCGCTCGGATAACATCACTCTGCTCAGCCGCTACCTGGAAAACGAGGGCTACGTTTGCCTGACAGCTTTGGACGGAGAACAGGCCTTGATCAAGACGCGCACAGAAATGCCCGACCTGGTGCTGCTGGATGTGAACATGCCAGTGAAGGATGGTTTCGAGGCACTGCAGGAAATCCGCTCCGATCCGGCCATCGCCCACATTCCGGTCATCATCCTGACGGCCGCCCGGCTCGAACCCATGGATATGCAATATGCCCTGAATATCGGCGCAGACGATTACGTGACCAAGCCGTTCGACCGGCGCGAGCTGCTGGCGCGCATCCGGACGCGGTTGCGGGTGAAAGAGACTGAAGATTACATCCGCCTGCGGAACAAGGAACTTAATCTCCTGCCCGAGATCGGGCGGGAACTAAGCGCCCGCCTGGACATTGATGAGTTGACCAATGTGGTCTTGCGCCGCACGGTGGAAACCCTGGGGGCCTGGGTTGGGCACATGATCCTGCTGACCCCACAAGGCCCGAGTTTCAAAAGTTATCATTTTTCCTCTTCCCCCTCCCCGGCTGTACCGGAGAAAATGCCTTCCCTGACAGACCTGCTGGCACAGGTGACCCAAACCCGCCAGGGTATCACCATTGTGGATGCACACAACGATACACGCTGGCCGGTACCACCGGAAGATCCGACCCATGCCATCGTGATCGTGCCCATGTTCGGCCGGCTGGGTCTGCTCGGCCTGCTGGTGCTGGCCCACGAGCAGAGCGGCTATTTCCGCCTGGAGCATAGACTGCTCCTGCAGGCGATTGCCGGCCAGGCGGCCATCGCCGTGGAAAATGCCCAATTGTACAGCAGTGCGGCCCGGGAACAGCAACGCATGGCAGCCGTCCTGGAAAAAGCGGCCGATGCCATCCTGATGTTCGATGCGGATGGAAAGCTAAGCCTGCTCAACCCAGCCGGCGGGAAATTGTTCAGCAATGGAAATGCCAAACTGGGCGCCCGCCTGGCCCGCGGGGTTGGATATGAGTCATTCGTGGGCCTGCTGGAAGAGACCTTGAAGAGCGGAGAAGCACAAACAAGCGAGATCGTCTGGCCGGACCAGCGAGCCTTTAGCGTGTCATTCACGCCCATCGAAGCGGGTGGCTGTGTGGCCATCCTGAACGATGTTTCCCGGTTCAAAGTACTGGAGCAGGCAAAAAACAATTTCATCTCGACCGCCACCCATAGTATGAAAAATACGCTCACCAAGATCACCTTAATGAGCCAGCTTATCCCCAAACTTGGAACACTTAACAAAAAGCAATCGGACTACATCCGGAATATCAGTGAAACGGCCATTGACATGGACAGGCTGGTGCAGAATATGCTTGCACTGGCAAAGATCGATGCAGGCGGCCTGGAACTCAAGCGCGAGCCAGTCAAGATAAATGATCTTGTCTCCAGGATCGCTGAGGAGTTCCAGGTCCAGGCAAAAGCCAGGGAACAGGAACTGCAATTTGAGCCGGCCGAGGCTGAGCCTGAGATCCAGGGAGACTCGTTCCAACTGGAACAGGCGCTGCGCAACCTGGTCAGCAATGCGCTCAAGTACACGCCCGAAAAAGGGTCCATCGTGCTCTGCGTGCAGGCCGGTCCGGACAGCGTGACGATTGACGTGAAAGATAACGGATATGGCATCCCGCAAACGGAACTGCCCTTCATTTTCGACCGCTTTTATCGCGTCTACAACGACCAATTAAAAGATATCGAAGGCGATGGGCTGGGGTTGTCCATCGTCAAATCCATCGTGGAACAACACGCCGGGCAGGTGCGAGTGGAAAGCGAATTCGGGAAAGGTTCCTGCTTCAGCATCGTGCTGCCCTTGAGGCAAGTACATAAACTCGCCCTGCCATCCGAAAACCAAGCCATAAATCAACTCATTTGAGAAAATCTGGATAATAACGTTCTGCATAAATCAGGTAAAGGAATACAACATGTTCAAGAATCTCACTCAACTTCCCCAGAATTTCGCAGACCGGCCACGTGGTACGCTCAGCTTCCGAGCCAGGTTGATCTGGGCAAATATCGTGGTCACCTTCCTAGCCGTAGCCGGCATGGGCATCTATGTTTATTATCGCGCTCAGCAAACAAATCTTTACCTGACCCAACAACTGGATACGAGTGTCCGCCAACAGGCAGAAGATGTCTTGCAAAAGACCAGCACGCAGCAGGTGGACATCCTGAATAATTTCTTTGTTTCGCTGCGGACAGACATTACCAACTTTGGAGCCACAACCGGAAAGATGCTAAGCAACGAGGACCAACTTAGCAACGGTGCGTACTGGGATGCTACAAAATCCCTATCTCGCCTGCCCAATGGAAGCTGGGGAAACCCAAAAACGGATGAATTATCTGTTTTCATCCCTGCCAAGCAGGATCTCACCCCATCCTTGGATTCAGAGCTGGATACACTGGCTCAGTTAAACTTCGCTGCACCAGTACTTCTAAAGGCGAACCCAGATGCGGTTGCAATTTATTTTGGCGGTCTCCAAGGTGAAACACTCTATTACCCCAATGTCAGCCTGGCTACAGTGGTTCCACCCGATTTCGATGTCACGAAGAGGCCGTGGTTCCTGAATGCCATATCATCGGAAAATTCAACCCGGGGAGCCGTGTGGGCGGACCCATATCTGGACGCGGCTTCCAATGGCCTGGTCATCACCACAAGCGTTCCGGTATATGATGCATCCGGAAATCTGCGCGGCGTGGATGCCATGGATGTCCAGTTGAAAAGGATCACCCAGATCGTTTCCGACATCCACATTGGCGTTACAGGACATGCTTTCCTGTTGAGCAAGGATAAACTATTAATAGCCATGCCGGCCGCATCCTACGCAGATTTCGGAATCACACCAACTGCATCTCCACTGGGGAGTGCCCTGGATACAACCAAAATCTCTCCGGCGCTTTCAACTATTGTCGGGAAGATGAGCCAAGGCCAAAGTGGTCTGGAGACCATTAGCGTTAACGGTGTCGAGAACTTTATCAGTTACACGCCCATCCCGGAAGTAGGGTACAGCCTGGCTCTGGTTGTACCTTCACAAGAGTTATTGACCGGCGTAACAACCGCAAGAGCACAAATCGCACAATCAACACAAAATTCCATTTTGATCGGTGGATTAATTATCTTCGTCGTGCTAATCCTGTCCATCCTGGCCATGCTGTTCATTACAAACATATTGATGCAGCCTATGAGGGCGTTAACTTCAGCTGCTGAAGAAATAACCAAAGGTAACTTAAACGTGGAAGCGAAAGTACAGGGGCGAGACGAGATCGGCTCGCTGGCAACCGCCTTTAATAATATGACATCGGAATTACGCAGCATGGTTGGAACCCTGGAACAGCGCGTGGCCGACCGCACCAAGGCCCTGGCAACCTCGGCGGAGGTCAGCCAGCGGCTCTCAACCATCCTGGACGAGCGCCAGTTGGTGCACGGGGTGGTGGAACAGGTCAGATCGGCCTTCGGTTATTACCATGCCCATATTTATCTTGTGGATGAAGCTAACGGCGACCTGGTGATGGCCGGCGGCACCGGCGAAGCCGGGAAAACCCTGCTGGAACGCGGCCACCGGCTGGCGCACGGGCGCGGCCTGGTGGGACGCGCCGCCGAAACTAGGCAGGTGGTGCTGGTGCCGGATACCACCAAAGATCCGGACTGGCTGCCCAACCCACTGCTGCCCGAGACCAAATCCGAAGTGGCCGTGCCGATCCAGGCCAGCGACCAGGTGCTGGGGGTGCTGGATGTGCAGAACAACGTCCCGGACAGTCTCTCACAGCAGGACGCGGACATGATCCGGGCTATCGCCAACCAGGTGGCCATCGCCCTCCGGAACATCCGCCAGTACGAAGCGACCGAGAAAACCAGCACCCAGTTGTCGGAAGCCTTGGACATCGCCCGGCTGGCCAACTGGGAGTATGACGTTGAAAAAGACCTATTCACCTTCAACGATCATTTCTATGCGATCTTCCATACCACCGCAGAGCAGATGGGCGGATATCGGCTGTCCTCCGCCCAGTACGCCCAGCGCCTGGTCCATCCGGAGGATGTGCCCATGGTGGGCGATGCGATCGGAAAAGCCCTGGCTTCCACCGACCAACACTACAGCACCCAACTGGAGCATCGCGTCCTGTATGCGGACGGCGGTGTGGGATATATCTCGGTAGTCGTCCATATTGACCGGGATGACCAGGGCCATATCTTGCGCTACTACGGCGCCAACCAGGATATCACCGAACGCAAACAAATCGAGGAACTTAACCGGCGCCGGGCACAGTACCAGGAAGCGCTTAACCGGATCACGCAGGAAATCCAGGGCACCACCAGCGTGGAAGCGGCCCTTCAAATCGCCGCCCGGGAACTGGGCCACGCTATGGGAATGCACCAGACCTTGGTTGAGCTTAACCCCACCCGGCTGGCCGGTGAACAGACCGAACCCGCCAAGGAATAAGGAAAGGAATAACCCCATGTTGAAAAATAGCTCCAGCCTGCCTGAAGACAAGAATGGAATGCAAGCAGCCCCGGCGGATACTGCCAGCCGGCAAAAAAATATCGCCTTGTGGACGGCCGGCATCTTTATCCTGTTGGGCGTGGCGTTCTTCATATACGATGTCATCATCGTATTCATCAATCAAAATGGGCGGTTCGATCTCTCCGATAAAGTGCTCATGCCGGTAACGGTGCTGATGTTCCTGGTCGCCGGGGCCAGCTTGCTCTTGATCCAGCGCAATCGCTTCTCCCTGGCAACCGGCTTGCTCTATTATTACGATGTCTTGATCCCGCCGATCGTCGCGATCCTGCTGCTTACGGGGATCCTTGCCATTGTGATCGTGTATATCGTCCTATTGGCCTCAGTCCTGATCATTTGGGTCCTGCCGGCTGCATCCAGGCGGTCGGCGATCGTGGCGGCTGTGCTAGCGGTGGCGGTGAGCCTGGGGATCGAGTATTGGAATCCAGTATTCCGGATGGGCACCGGCCTGCAGAATTTCGGTTTCGTGATCACAGGACTGGCTGCGGTGGCCGTGGTGGCAATTTCCATCCGCCAATTCCCCAGCCTCTCCCTGCGGTTAAAAATAATCATGGCGTTGGTAGGCAGCATAGTGGTCACCGTGGCCATTCTGGCCAGCTACCTGCTGAATCAAGCCTATCAAACTGCCTATACCACCACAGAAGCGCAGATCACCACATTAAATCAAGAGCATATTCTGTCCATCCAAACGTTCCTGGAAGAACATAGCCAGGATGTGATCATTCTGAGCCAGTTGCCCGATCTCAATACCCTGATCGCGGCCGAGCAAACCGGAGCAGATCCGGCTGCTATCGCTACCGATACCGAAAACGTCCGCAAGGATCTGCAGGCGTTTTACGATGCCCATCCGGTTTACGACAACGTGCGTTTCATTGATGCAAAGGGGCAGGAAGTGGTCAAGGTGACCTCCAGTTACATCTCCGCCACCCTGCAGAACAAAGCCACCCGCCCATTCTTCATCGAACCAAGCAAACTCCCGGCCGGTGCGTTGTATACCTCCCCGTTGGAACTGGAACAAGATCTGGGTAAGATCATCGTGCCCAACCGTCCTGTGATCCGGTTTGCAACGCCGGTATATTACAACAACAAGCTGGCCGGGGTCGTCGTAGGCAATATCCTGGCGGAGAACTTCCTGAACATATTAAACGATCCGAACAACCACGTCGAGGTGGTGGATCCGCAGGGCTACTATCTCTACGACAACCAGGGTACGAACAAACTCTTTGGCGGGCCGAACGACCTGAAAACCGGGTTTACCCTTACCAAGGACCTGCCGGACCAGGCGGCCGCCTTGCTATCGGGACAGCCAGGCTCATTCACCGATCAGCAAAATATCGACTTCTATGCCCCTATTACCCTATCGGGTGGGAAGACGCCCAGTTGGTTCCTGGTATACGAAGAACCTCAATCCGAGATCTATGCACCGGCCGTTAAAACACTCACAACAAGTTTGTTCATCCTGGCAGCCATCCTGCTAGTTGCCATAGCCATTTCCATATATTTTGGCAACTCGCTGACGGCACCTGTGATCAGTTTGACGCATACGGCCCAGGCAGCCGCCCAGGGCGATTTCTCCGTTCAATCGGACGTGAGTTCCAAGGATGAGATCGGTACGCTAGCCAGCACCTTCAACAGCATGACAGCCCAACTGCATGACCTGATCGGCAGCCTGGAACAGCGCGTGGCGGCCCGCACCAGGGACCTGGCCGTTGTGGCCGAAGTAGGGACGGCCGCGGCCACCTTCCAGGAAACCGGCCGGCTGCTGCAGGAAGTGGTGGACCTGACGAAAGAGCGCTTCAACCTGTACCATTCCCATATCTACCTTTTGGATGAATCCGGGGAAAACCTGGTGCTGGCTTCCGGTGCGGGCCAGGCAGGCCGACAGATGGTGGCAGAAAAGCGCTCCATCCCGCTTAAGACTGAACAATCCCTGGTAGCCCGGGCAGCGCGCGAACGCAAAGGCGTTACCGTGAACGACGTGACCCAGGCACCGGACTTCCTGCCCAACCCCCTGCTGCCGGAGACACGCTCGGAACTGGCTGTGCCGATGATCGCAGGCGGGAATCTCATAGGAGTTTTCGATATCCAATCCGACTTGGTCGGGCGCTTTACCGAATCGGATATCAGCATCCAGACCACCCTGGCGGCGCAGGTGGCTGTATCCATTCAAAATGTGCGTTCGTTCGAAAACGCCAGAACCCAGGCCGAACTGGAATCGAATGTGAATGCCATCGGCCTGAAGATCCAGCGCGCCGGCAGCCTGGAAGAAACGCTGCAAATCGCCATCCGCGAGATCGGGACGGCGCTGGGCGCCAGCCGGGTGAGCGCGAAAATTCAGTCCAGCCAAATTAGCGAGGTTGACCATGCTTAATTACTTTGCAGATTTAAACGCTGCTCTCAATGACCAGGACCCTGAATCCGTCCGGCTACTTAAGAACGTGCTGATCGTAGGTACAGCAGGGCTTGCAATATTGGCGGTTGTGTTGTTCCTAACCAGTGGAAATATAGGGTATTTAGGATTGGGTGTTACAGGGGCCGGAACTGTTGCCATCCTTTCAGGCATACTGCTTTTGCTCTCTTATCGCAAAATCTACTGGCCAGCCAGGCTGTTCTTCCCGCTGATCGCGTTGGCGGCCATCACCGCCCTGGCGCTCTCTTCGGACGGCTTGCACGATTCGACCATCACGGGCTATATCGTGGTAATCCTTTTGGCCGGCATGGTGATCGGGCAAAAGGCCATTCCGCCGGCACTCGTTTTGACCCTGCTGGGAATGTGGATAGTGGCCTATGCGGATATGACCGGGATCAATACATCTGCACTGGCATCCCACACCCAAATTGGGGATGTGGTAGTCATCAGCATGATCCAGATCATTGCGGCTGCCTCCCTGAACGGGTTGATGGCCCGATTGAATTTTTCCATTAAAGCATCCCGGACCAATGAGCAGGGACAAATTAAATCCAACCAGGAATTGCGCGATCTGCAAGCGGTCCTTGAGAGCCGCGTGACGGAGCGCACGCACAGCCTGGAACTGGCGGCGGAAGTAGGCCGATCGGTATCCCAGGTGCGCGACCTGACCAGCATGATGCGGGAAGCGGCAGAAACCATCCGGGCACGCTTTGGCCTGTACTACGTGCAGGTCTACCTGACAGCTCCGGCCAGGAACGCCCTGGTGCTGCAATCGGGCACCGGCAGCGTGGGCGTGGAACTGGTCGGTCGCAGCCACAGTTTACCGATAGACACGGGTTCCACCAATGGGCGGGCTGTCGTGGAAAAACGCTCCGTGGTTATCTCCGATACCGCCGCCAGCCCGACCTTCCGTCCCAACCCGCTCCTACCGGATACCCGCTCCGAAATGGCCGTGCCCTTGATCGCGGGCGAAAACGTGGTGGGCGTGCTGGATATGCAAAGCAGCCAACCGGGCGCGTTGAGCGAGGATGGGCTGCCGGCCTTCGAGGCCCTGGCCGGACAACTGGCCATCGCCATCCAGAACGCCAGCCTGCTGGCACAAGCAGAGCAGGCCCGCGCTGAAGTGGAAGCACAAGCCCGCCGCCTGGTACGCAGCAACTGGAAAGATTACCAGGATGCCATCCACAAGCCCGAGCAGACCGGTTTCGTGTTCGAAGGAAATGCTATCAGCCCGCTGGCAGACACAGATGGATACCAACCAGCCGTTGGAGAAAATACAATTTCGGCTCCCATTGCAGTGACAGGTGAGCCGGTCGGGACGCTGACGGTCGAAATGGAGGCGCAAGGCCAGAACATCCAAAGTATGCAACTGGTCCACGCGGTGGCCCGCCAAGTGGCGCAACAGATCGAAAGCCTGCGCCTGCTGGAAAGCGCAGAGCGCTACCGCGCCGAAGCGGAGGAATCCAGCCGCCGCCTGACGCGGGAAGGTTGGCAAGGCTACTTGGAAGGGAAAAGCGACCAACCGATCGCCTACCAGTACGACCTAAATGAAGTCAAACCGGCCGGCGAGGAGATCGCCCTTCCGGCGGGCGAATTTGCCCTGACCCTGCCGCTCAAGGTCCGGGATGAAACCATCGGCAAGCTGGTCGTGGAAGGCCTGGGAGCGGACGACAGCGAAGCCCGCGGGTTTGCCAGCGCGGTGGCCGAGCGCCTGGGAGCCCATATTGAGAGCCTGCGGCAGTTCGAACAGACCCAATCTGCACTGTCACAGTCTGAAAAATTATTCGAAGCCAGTCGCCACCTGACCGAAGCTACGGACTTGCAGGAGCTGGTTGCCTCCACCGTGAACTTACTCGGCATCCCTGGGATCAACCGGGCAATGATATTTTCCTTCAACTACGATTCAGAAAACAATATAGAGAGCCTGGATATCATTGCAAACTGGTGGAACGGCACCGGGGCAACAGCTACCCCCATCGGGACACGCTATGGGCTGGATGTGATCCGGATGATGCCAATGTTCATCACCCCAATCCCCGTTTTTATCGACGACGCCTTCACGGATAAACGCATTGATGCAACAACCTTGGGACTTGTCAAAAGGCTGAATATTCGCACCGGGGCGGCCCTGCCACTCCATATTGGAACACACCAAATTGGCGCAGTCTTCCTGGAAGGGGAAGAGCCACATATCTTTAAACCGGAAGAGCTGCGCGTGTTCACTTCGCTGGCACCCCAAATTGCCACGGTGCTGGAAAACCGCCGCCAGTACGAGCGGGCGCAAAAGCAGGCCGAACGCGAAAGTACCTTGAATGTGATCGGCCAGAAGATCCGCAGCGCCACCAGTGTGGAAGCCGTGCTGCAGATCGCCGCACGTGAATTGGGACACGCCCTGGGCGCTCCGCTGACGATCGCCCAACTGGGCCTGAAAGACAAGCAATAAGCGTACCCAGGAGAGCTTGCGCCATGCCTACCGATATAAAAGCTGGTAAACGGGTTATGAGTCAGAAAGGCTCCGCCGCCAGGTTGCCAATAAAGCGGGCCGAAAAATACCATGAACGGCTGGATAGCATGTTCGTGGATATCGAGCAACTGCAACGCGCCCCGGCCGGACCGGCCCCGGAAGTCCGGCTGGAACTGGAAGCGCTGCGCGCCCGCCTGTTTGCATTGGAAAAGCAGATCTCGGAAGATAAAGAAAGCGCCCCCTCGCCGGACGGTACCCCATCCAAGCCGGCGGTTGCGAATACGCATACACTACCGTCCGCTCCGCTCCTGTATGAGCGCGAGCAAGCCGGCTTCGCCTTTTCGGATGGCAGGCTGGAGCCGATCCGGGAGACCGGCCTCGAAAATATCCCTTCCGCCATCACGGTGCCATTGACAGACAGCGGGGAGCCAATCGGGAAAGTGCAGATCGCACCGCCGCCCGAACGCCCCTTGACACCCGAAGAAACGGATGTGGTGAATGCCGTGGCTCAGCAAGCCTCGCTGCAAATCCAGAGCCTGCGCCTGCTGGCCGAAACGGAACGGGCGCGCGCCGAAGCCGAATCCGCCACCCGGCAGTTCATGCACACGGGCTGGGCTTCCTACCTGGATGCCATCCACCAGAACGAACGCATCGGTTATGCATACGACCAGGCCGGCGTGGAACCTTTTATCGGAAAAATCGACCCGGGTGTGGGACCCGAAAATAGAATAGAAGAAACTGTCAGCGTGCTGGAGGAACAGGTGGGGGCAGTCTATCTGACCCCGGACCCAACCCGTCGGGTGACGGAGGATGACCGGCAGATGATCAGCTCAGTCGCCAACCAGATCGCGCAGCAGGTGGAAAGCATCCGCTTGCAGGCTGACGCCGTGCGGGCGCGCAGCGAGGCCGACGAAGTGATCAGACGCGTTACGCGCGAAAGTTGGGCGACCTTCACTGCGGAGAAAGAGGCAGAAGCGCTGGGCTTTGCCTACGATACCAACCAGGTGACCCCGTTCGGATCTGCCCTGCCGAAAGATGTGGCGATCTCCTTACCCTGCAGGTGCGCGGAGAAACCATCGGCTGGCTGGCGGCAACCGGCCAGATGAACATTCCCCCGGAAGCGGCTGCATTGGCGGCTGCCATTGCGGATCAGACCAGTACACACCTGGAAACCCTGCGGCTGAATGAAGAGCTCCAGAAACGCGCCGAGGAATTGATGGAACTGGACCGGCTCAAATCGGGCTTCCTGGCGAATATGAGCCATGAGCTGCGCACGCCGCTCAACTCCATTCTCGGGTTTACGGATGTGATCCTCGAAGAATTGGACGGACCACTCACGCCGAATATGAACACGGACCTGCAAACGATCCAAAAAAATGGCCAGCACCTACTGCACCTGATCAATGATGTGCTGGATATGGCCAAGATCGAAGCCGGGCGGATGAACTTAAGTCCTGAAAAATTCAGGCTCCAGGAGATCTTTGATGAGGTCACCAGCATCACCTCCAACCTCGCCAGCGAAAAGAACCTAGCCCTCTTCGTCGAAGCCGATTCTGACCAAGAAGTGGTAATAACGGCCGACCGCACGCGCCTGCGCCAGGTAATGATCAACGTGATCAACAACGCCATTAAATTCACAGACAAAGGCTATATTGCCATTCGCGTTGACAGAATAGAGGCTGCAACTATACTCATCCGTGTAAAGGATACCGGCATCGGCATCGCGCCGGACAAGTTGGAAGCGGTCTTCCAGGAATTCACTCAGGTGGATATTTCATCCACCCGAAAAGCCGGCGGCACCGGCCTGGGCCTGCCGATCAGCCGCCACCTGGTTGAGATGCACGGCGGGCGCATGTGGGCCGAAAGCAACGGCATTCCGGGAGAGGGAACCACTCTCTTTGTGGAACTGCCGATCGAAGCCAGGATCACCGAGCCAATCGAGAAACAGGAAAAATAGGATGGCCCGCCCGAGCTATTTGGAATGCATTATTTGTGGAAAACAGCAGCCCTACGAGCCTCTCGTAGCGGCCGTCTGCCAGCAGTGTGGTTCGCTATGGCTGGAGGGGCGCTATGCCTACGCCGATTTCAAGCGCGAGATCCTGCGTGGCCTGCCGGGCCGTTCGTCCAACCTTGGACGCTACCAGGATGTCCTGCCGCTGGAAAACCCGGCCACCCTGGACCTCTACCCGGCCGGTGGAACGCCGCTTTGGCTTTCGCAACGTTTCGCGCCGGCGCTTGGGCTGGCACATGTTTACTTCAAAGACGAACGCTACGGCCCGACCAGTTCCTTCAAGGATCGCCAGGCAGCCGTGGCCGTGGCCGCCATGGTCGAGGGGGGTGTACGCGAGACCGTGATCGCCTCCACGGGCAACGCCGCAGTGGCCTATGCGGCGGCCTGCGCCCGGGCCGGGATCAAGCTGTGGGTCTTCATGACCAGCCTGGTGCCGCAGGAGAAGCTGCGTGAAGCCGCGCTTTTCGGGGCGGAAGTGATCCGCGTCAGCGGAAATTACGACCAGACCAAGCAAATCGCCGCCCAGTTCGCCCAGCGCCGCAACCTCCTGCTCGACCGGGGCGCCAGTTCCATCCCGGCGCGCGAATTGATGAAGACCATTGCGTATGAGATCGTGGAACAACTGGGCTGGCGGGCGCCCGATTGGTATATCCAGTCGGTCAGCGGCGGCCTGGGGCCGCTGGGCGTGTACCAAGGTTTCAAAGAACTGTACAGCATGGGCTTGATCGAGCGCATACCCAAGCTGGCAGTCATTCAGGCCGAAGGCTGTGCCCCCATGGTGAAAGCTTTCAAAGCCGGGCAGGAAGTGGCCGAAGCGGTCATTCCCGATACCCATATCATCGTGCTCTCCACGGGCGATCCGGGAAAAATGTACACCTACCTGTGGAAGCTCATCCAGGCATACGGCGGTGTGATGGAATCCGTCTCAGATGCCGAGGCCTTCTCCGCCATGCGCACGCTGGCCAGGAGCGAGGGGATGGCGGTCGAGCCGGCTGCCGCGGTGGCCTTCGCAGGGCTTGAAAAACTCGCTCACAATGGCGTGCTTGGGAAGGAGGACCTGGTGGTCGTCAACTGCACCGGGCATACCTTCCCGGTCGAGAAGTACATCATTGGAGACCAGTTCGCTGTGGATGTGCACCTGAGTGAAAGCCAGGCGCCGGCCCCACGCGAAGGCTTGCAAGCCGCCCTCGAAAACCTGGACGAGAAAACCACCAGCGTACTGCTTGTGGATGATAATGACGATGATGCCACGCTGATACGGCGCCTGTTGGAAGGCCGCAAGGCCTATCGTGTCTATCATGCCAGGGACGGCCAGACGGGCCTGGCCGAGGCGCGCCAAAAATTGCCCGACTTGATCGTGACCGACCTGATGATGCCCGGGATGGACGGGTTCAGCCTGGTGGAAGAACTACGCCGGGATGCGCGTACGTGCGGCATCCCTATTGTAGTGGTCAGTGCAAAAGATATCACCCCGGAAGAAAGAAAGCGCTTGAACGGTCATATCGAAGCAGTCTATCAAAAAGGTTCCTTGCCACCACGTAAGTTTGTGGATCAGGTTATCCAGGTCCTCGAAGATAAATCCTAGAATAAGGAAAGCGATCTCCTATGGGAAAAAATATACTCTACATTGAAGACAATCCGGATAACATGTTGCTGGTCAAGCGTGTGCTTGTCAGCCGCGGCTACGATTTTCTGGAAGCCAGGGACGGCGCGTCCGGTCTGGCGATAGCAGAAAAGCAAGATGTGGATCTCATCCTGCTCGACATTAACCTGCCGGATATGGATGGCTACGAAGTGGCCCGGAGAATACGCAAGAGCGGTAAGTCTCAGTTAGCCTACGTTCCCATCATCGCCATCACAGCCAATGCTTTGAAAGGCGACGCGGAAAGGGCCTTGGACGCGGGCTGTGATGTGTATATGTCCAAACCCATCAATATTCGGGAGCTCTGGGCCAGGGTCGAAGCTTTTGTGGCCTCCACGAAGTGATCTCGTTACATTTTTTAATGATTAATATCGGTATAATGGTACTGGAAACAGGAACAGAATGCCAACCTACCCTCTGTCCATAAATGCTTCCGATTCCCAGGTAACCTCTTTGCTGGTCGAATTGGAATGTTCCGGTTGTGGTGAGCTGTATTCATCCAATGAAATCCACACTTTTTGTCCCGATTGCCAATCCCCGCTGCTGGCCCGCTATGATCTGAAGACTGCCCGCAGCCGGATCGACCGGGACGCCATCAGTCGCCGCCCAAGAGGCATGTGGCGCTGGCATGAACTGCTGCCGGTTTTGGATCCTGAAAACTTTGTCTTCCTGGGAGAGGGGGATACCGCCTTACTTCCCATTCCCAATGTCGGCAAACCCCTTGGGCTTCCCAACCTGTATGTAAAGGATGAAAGTTCCAATCCGACCGGCTCGTTCAAGGCGCGCGGCTTGGCCGCGGCAATCTCGAAAGCCAAAGAATTGGGGATCAAGAAGGTCATCATCCCGACCGCCGGGAACGCCGGGGGAGCCATGGCCGCCTATGCAGCCCGGGCCAGCCTCCAGGCGCTCATTTACATGCCCAGGGATACCCCGCGCGCCAATATCGAGGAAAGCCGCATGGCCGGTGCGGAAGTGGTGCTGGTGGATGGGATCATCAGCGACGCGGCCGGCATGGCCGGCATAAAAGCACGCGCGGAAGGCTGGTTCGATCTATCCACATTCAAGGAGCCATATCGCGTGGAAGGCAAGAAGATCATGGGGTATGAACTTGCCGAAGCCTTTGGCTGGACTTTGCCGGATGTGATCATCTATCCCACTGGAGGAGGAACCGGCCTGGTGGGCATGTGGAAGGCCTTTGATGAACTTGAAGCATTGGGCTGGCTGCGCGACACCAAAAGGCCGCGCATGGTGGCGGTGCAGGCAGAAGGGTGCGCTCCGGTGGTTAAGGCGTTTGAAACTGGCGCATTGTTTTGTGATTTCTGGATCAATGCCCAGACGCTGGCCTCCGGCCTGCGCGTACCCAAGAGTTTTGCCGATGAGCTGATCCTGCGAGATTTGCGTGCGAGCAACGGGACGGCCATCGCGGTCAGCGATACGGCCATTCAGGCAGCCCAACACAAGCTGAGCCGGCTGGAGGGAATTTTCCCGGCCCCCGAAGGGGCTGCCACGCTGGTGGCGGTCGAAAGCCTGCTGGAACAAAAGTGGATCCAGCCCGAGGAGCGCATTGTATTGTTCAATACCGGATCCGGGTTGAAGTACCTTGACCAGTTGAGTTAAGTGACTTTGATTCCTTAAATGCCTGCGACTGAAACCGTCCAACTCTTCGTCACCTGCCTGATCGACTCGTTCTACCCACAAACCGGCGAGGCGATCGTGCATGTCTTAAACCGCGCCGGGGTGCGGGTGGAATTCCCATCCGCACAGACCTGTTGCGGGCAGCCGGCGTTCAACGCCGGTCTGCGTAAACAGGCCCGCCCCCTGGCCGAGCATACCATTAAGGTATTCGAAAAGACGGCCGGCGATATCATCATCCCATCCGGCTCGTGCGCGGCCATGCTCCGGCATGGCTACCTGGAACTGTTCAAAGATGACCCGGGCTGGCTGCGGCGCGCCCAAAGTCTGGCCGGTCGGGTATATGAGTTCAGCGAATACCTGGTGGATGTGCGCGGCATTTCGGATCTGGGAAGCCGCTGGGATGGGAAGCTGGCCTATCACCCTTCCTGCCATCTCCTGCGCAGCCTGGGTGTGGACCGCCAGCCGCGCGCTTTACTGGCTTGCGTGAAAGGCGCTGAAATGGTCGAACTGCCCGAAAACACAGACTGCTGCGGGTTCGGCGGCGTTTTCTCGGTGGAGCATCCCGAACTCTCGGCGGAATTCCTGAAACGCAAGATCGCAGCCCTGGAAAAAACCGCAGCGCCCACCCTGGTGGTATGCGATACCGGCTGCCGGATGCACATCCAGGGAGGCTTGCAGCGTAAAAAGATGGGGCAACGGGTCGTGCACATTGCAGAGGTCTTGGACAGCCAGTGAACACAAAAACCTTGCGCGCCCGCATCCGCCAATCCCTGGCGGATGAAACCCTGCAGACCGCCCTGGACGGGAACGCCCAGCGCCGGACGGTTGGCCGGCTGAACGCTTTTGCCAGCGTCCCGGATTACCAGGAGCGGCGGGCGCGTGCCCACGCCATCAAAGCAGACGTGATCGCACACCTGGAAGAATATCTAAGCCAATTCCTTGCACGCGTCACGGAGAATGGCATCCAGGTCCATCGCGCCGCAGACGCGCAGGAGGCCATGCAGATCTTTCTCAGCCTCGCCAAAAAGCACAATGCCCACCTAGTGGCCAAAGGGAAATCCATGGTGTCGGAAGAGATCCATTTCAACCATGCCCTGGAGGCGGCCGGGATACAGGTCGTTGAAACGGACCTGGGCGAGTATATTGTGCAACTGCGCGGCGAACGCCCCAGCCATATCCTTACCCCGGCCGTGCACCTGACAAGGGGCCAGGTGGGGCAGCTTTTCCATGAGAAACTCGGCTGTCCCTACACTGAGGATATTCCCGAAATGGTCGCGACCGCCCGTCGGGTCCTGCGCCAGGTATTTCTGACAGCCGATATCGGTGTCTCAGGGGTCAACTTTGGCGTGGTGGAAACCGGAACGCTCTGCCTGGTCACCAACGAAGGCAATGGCCGCATGGTAACCAGCCTGCCGCCGGTGCATGTGGCCTTGATGGGCATAGAACGGCTCGTCCCCACGCTGGATGACCTGGGGCTGTTCCTCTCACTGCTGCCACGCTCGGGCACCGGGCAAAAATTAAGCGTCTACACCAGCCTGATCCATTCGCCAAAACGCGTTGGGGATGTGGATGGCCCCCGGGAACGTCACCTGATACTGGTGGATAATGGGCGTAGCGGTCTGCGCGCCTCGCCTTTGGCAGAATCGCTCTATTGCATCCGCTGCGGGGCCTGCCTGAACGCCTGCCCAGTCTTCCGCGAGATAGGCGGGCATGCCTATATCGGCCAGGATGGTTCCATCGCCCCCTACCCCGGCCCCATCGGCGCGGTGATCTCGCCGGGGCTATCGGGCTGTGAAAATTTTGGACAACTGGCACAAGCTTCGAGCCTGTGCGGGGCCTGCCAGGAAGCCTGCCCGGTGGACATCAACCTGCCGGAGCTTTTGCTGCGGGTGCGCGCTGGTGAGATGGAAGAAAAAACAAAAAACAATAATCAAAAAGAGGGGGTCGGAGTTCCGGGGAGTGTCAAAGCTGGCCTGGTGGCCTTCCGCCTGGCTGCAAGCAGGCCAATGCTGTTCTCGATTAGCCAGCGGCTGGGCGGTCTCTTCAGCCGTGCGTATTCCCCGCGGAATCCATATATGCGCATCCCGGCCTGGACTGGCTGGGGGTATAGCAAAGATTTTCCGCGCCTGGAGCCATCCCCCTTCCGGGCACGTTGGAAGAAAATCAAGCAGGAAAACCATCCTAGGGAAGGGACAATCCGGCAACCGGGCCAGGCGAGGGTACCTGGGGCCCCGGAAGTACCAGCGCTGGCAGATCAGTTCATCGAAGAACTGGCTGTCATCGGAGTCACAACCTATCGCCTGCCGGAGAAGGAAGTCCGGTCCCGGCTGGCGGAATTCCTGCAGGTGCGCGGGGTGAAGCGTGTCCACGTGGATGATGCTGCGGAGACCTATGCGGCCGGAATTCCGTTCATCCGTGAGCCGGACCCGAGCGTCCGCGTGGGCATCACCGGGGCGCTTTTGGGGATTGCCGAATCCGGGTCGCTGGTACTGGTGGGTGGGGAAGGCCATCCGCTGACCGCCTCCTTGCTGCCGGATATTCACATTGTCGTCCTGCGGGAATCGGACCTAGTGCGAAGCCTGCCGGAGGCGCTGTGCAGACCGGAAATCCGGAACTCCTCAGCGGCGGTCATCCTCACCGGCCCCAGCCGCACCGGCGATATCGAAATGACCCTCAGCATCGGGGTGCATGGGCCGAAGGAAGTGCATGTTTTTTTAATCGAAGATTCTAACTGATGCCAGTTTGGAGAAGAAAATATAGGTCCATGTGAGAGGCCTGGGCGAAGGCTAGCGGGGTAAAAAAAACCGACCTATCAGAATCAAATCGCCCTCCATAAAAAGCGGAGGGCGATTTAGTTTATTGTAGGCGGCATAGGGATAAAACTCATAATTGACTTAAACTTGAATTGATTGAAGTAAATACATTTCCGATCATCGGGCCGAGGATCAAGAGAGCAGCGATTACTACGACCGCGACCAAAACAAGGATTAACGCATATTCAACCAAGCCCTGGCCTTTTTCCTTTATGGCGTATAACATAAGTGTTCACCTCCTTTCTTTTATTGATTTCTCAGAAGATTTCACAGGTTATGAGAGGTACCTTATCCTTATTAACTCCGGATTATTAGTAATAGATAATCAAAGTTCCTGAAATACCATTCGTCTCTTTTTTGTTAGCTGTTGTCAATTATGTTTTGCTTCTAAAAGCCCAGCCTTTAATTACTTCTTGACTCATTATACCTTACAATTACCTTACAATACAAGAGGTATTGTATGGGAATCGCCGAAATAAGGCAGCCAACTAGGGAAGGGCTCTAGATCTTCCCCTTTTCCCGGTGATTCCCAATCAACCACGAAAGGCTTAAACCAAAAAAATCATGCTATAATTGCTTTATTAGAGGCAAGCATGGTCAGGATCTCCTTCGCCAATCCGAATGACGATAATAATAATCGACCCCCGGCCGTTGGGCGAAGCCTGCAAGGTTAATGAAAAAACCAAGCTAACCAATCGCCCGACGCAAAAGCGGAGGGCGATTTATTTTATTGGAGGCGGCATATGTACAAAACTCATACTTGCGGGGAACTGCGCGGCACGCAAGCCGGGCAAACTGTTACGCTGGCAGGCTGGGTGCACCGGCGGCGCGACCACGGCGGCGTGGTCTTCATTGACCTGCGCGACCGTTTCGGCCTGACCCAGGTGGTGATCAACCCCAGCCTGCCCAAGGAGACCCTCGAGCTTGTCTCCAACGTACGCTCCGAATGGGTACTGCAAATGACCGGCAAAGTACAAAAACGACCAGACGGCATGGAAAATCCCAAAATGGCGACCGGGGAGATCGAAGTCATCGCTGCCGAAGTAGTGGTGCTCAACCCGGCCAAGGCCCTGCCTTTTATGATCAGCAGCGACGAAGAGGTGGATGAAAACATGCGCCTCAAATACCGCTACCTCGATCTGCGGCGGGAAAGGATGCGCCGCAACCTGGAACTGCGCCACGAAGTGGTGCTGTTTATGCGCAAGTATTTGTCGGAGCGCGGTTTCCTGGAGATCGAGACGCCGGCGCTATTCAAGACCACCCCCGAAGGTGCGCGCGATTACCTCGTGCCGGCGCGTCTCTACCCCGGCCAATTCTACGCCCTGCCGCAGTCGCCACAACAACTCAAGCAACTGCTGATGGTAGCCGGCATCGAGCGGTATTTCCAGATCGCGCGCTGCTTCCGCGACGAAGACCAGCGCGGGGACCGCCAGCCTGAATTCACACAGCTCGACCTGGAAATGTCCTTCGTCCACCGGGACGACGTATTGGCCTTGGTCGAAGGCCTCTTCACCGCCATGCTCCCGGCCGTCACACCCCAAAAGAAATTGCTCGCATCCCCCTGGCCACACTTTACATACAACGAGGTAATCGCTCGTTTCGGGTCCGACAAACCGGATGTGCGCTTTGGTATGGAACTGTATGACGCCGGCAACCTGTTTGCAAAAAGCGAGTTTGTTGTCTTCAAATCCGCCCTGGAAAGCGGCGGGGTGGTCAAATGCATTGTTGCCCCGGGCTGCGCCGGGTACACGCGCAAACAATTGGATGACCTGACAACCACCGCCAGAGACCTGGGTGCCAAGGGCCTAGTCTCGTTGGCGCTGACGAGCGAGGGGCCGAAAGGCTCGGCCGCCAAATTCGTCGGGGAAAAAGAAATTGAAGGGCTGTCCAGCCTGACCGGAGCCAAGACCGGCGACCTAATCCTGTTCGTCGCCGACAATGCCAAAGTAGTCCACAAAGTTCTGGGCGCGCTGCGGCTGTGGTTCCGCGACACGCTCAAATTAATTGATCCGAATGTGATGGCCTTCGCCTGGGTGCTGGATTTCCCCATGTTCGAGTGGAACGAGGAAAACCAGAAATGGGACGCCGCCCATCACATGTTCACCATGCCGCGTCTGGAACACCTGGACCGCTTCGAAACCGATCCATCCACGATCCTCTCGGATGCCTACGATATGGTCTGCAACGGCTACGAGATGGCCTCCGGCTCGATCCGTATCCACCGGCGCGATATCCAGAGCAAAGTTTTTTCCCTACTCGGCATAGGCGAAGCCGAAGCCCAGCAGAAATTCGGGCACATGTTGGAGGCTTTCGAGTTCGGCGCTCCGCCGCACGGTGGGATAGCCCCGGGCATCGACCGGCTGGTTATGCTGCTGGCGGATGAACCCAACATCCGCGAGGTGATCGCCTTCCCCAAGAATCAGGCTGCCCGGGATGTGATGGCAGATGCTCCCTCGCCGGCAGAGCCAAAACAGCTCAAGGAGTTGCATATCAAGATCAGTGATTAGCAATCAGCGGTTAACGGCTAATATTTAGCCATTCGCAGCCAGCGACCGGCTACTTCAGTTGCATAAGGAAGATAAGATGATGACAGACCGACCACCCCAAACCGATTTCAGCATTGACGCCGATATGGTTAAGCACGTGGCATTCCTGGTACGCCTGGGCATCCGGGAAGAGGAAGCCCAAGCGTTCAGTCACCAGTTCACAGCCATTATTGACTATTTCCACCTGCTGAACGAAGTGGAAACACAGAATGTGCCGCCAGCTTGCGAGAGTTCCAGCACCCGCAATGTGCTGCGTGCAGATGAAGTGCGGCCTTCGATGCCGCGCGAAGATTTCCTGAAGAATGTGCCCCAGACGAACGGCGATACCGTCCAGGTGCCGCTGGTTTTCGTGGAAGAGTAGCGCGATGGCACTCCACAGCCTCTCCATCCGGGAAGCCCATGACCTGCTTGCGACGAAGCAGGTCAGCAGCGTGGAATTGACCACCGACACACTAGATCACATCCATAGAACCGATCCGCACATCCATGCCTTCGTCACCGTAGCAGAGGAATTGGCGCTTGCACAGGCCCGCCAAGCCGACGAACGCCTGCGCTTGGGAGAAAATGTCACACCACTGACCGGCATCCCATTTGCCGTCAAGGATTGCATTTCAACCAGGAACGTCCGCACCACCTGCTCGTCGAAGATCCTGGAGAATTACATCCCGCAATACAATGCCACGGTTATTGATCGCCTCGCAGAAGCCGGGGCAGTCCTTATAGGTAAACACAACATGGACGAGTTCGGGATGGGGTCTTCCTGCGAGAACTCGGCTTTCTTCAATACGCACAATCCCTGGGATCTGGAACGTGTCCCGGGCGGCTCGAGCGGAGGCTCCGCCGCAGCCGTGGCAGCCAGCATGAGCGCCTTCGCGTTGGGGGAAGATACTGGCGGCTCCATCCGCATGCCAGCCGGGTTCTGCAATGTGACGGGAATGAAAACCACCTACGGGCGCGTCTCCCGCTATGGCCTGATCGCACTGGCATCCTCCTTCGATTCGATCGGCCCGATGGCACGGGATGCCTACGATTGCGCGGTCGTGCTGCAGGCCATCGCCGGGCAGGACCCCTATGACGCCACATCGCTGCCAGCGCCTGTCCCGGATTACCTGCAGAACCTGGAAAAACCGGTCAAAGGCCTGCGGTTGGGCATTCCAAAGGAATACTTCCAGGCCGGCATGGAGCCAGGAGTTGAGAGTTCCATCCGGGAGGCCATCTGCAAGTTCGAGGAACTCGGTATGGAAATCCGGGAAGTCTCCTTGCCTCATACGAAATACGGGCTGCCAGTCTACTATCTGGTGCTGTTCGCCGAAGCCAGTGCCAACCTGGCGCGTTTCGATGGCACCCGTTTTGGGTTATCGGTAGAGGCGGGGGCGGAGAACGTTATTGATCTATACCTGCAAACCCGCCGAGAAGGCTTCGGGCCTGAGGTGAAACGCCGAATCATGTTGGGCGCTTATGTTCTTTCGGCGGGATATTACGACGCGTATTATTTAAAGGCTCAAAAAGTCCGAACGCTACTACACCAGGATTTCGAAGCCGCCTTCGGGCAATGCGACGCGCTGGTTGCGCCCACCTGCCCCACCACCGCCTTCAAGTTGGGCGAAAAGACCGACGATCCACTGACAATGTACCTGTCGGATATTTACGTGGTGGCGACCAACCCGGCCGGCGTGCCCTCATTATGCGTTCCGTGTGGCTTTTCCAACGGGATGCCGGTGGGCATGCAGTTGATCGGAAAACACTTGAGCGAAGATGTGCTACTCCGGATCGGGCACGCCTACCAATCTGTCACCGGCTGGCATAAAATGCGTCCCGAGGTGGCAAGATGACAACCTACGAACCAGTCATTGGATTGGAAATTCACGCTGAACTGCTGACAAAATCCAAGATGTTCTGCGGATGTTCGGTTGCCTACTCTGAAGCACCGGCGGCCAACACGCTGGTTTGTCCGGTCTGCACCGCCCTGCCGGGAGCCATGCCGGTAGTAAATATTAAAGCCGTCGAACAGGCCATCCTGGTAGGATTGGCGCTTCACTGCACTATAAATCCGATGAACCAGTTCGCTCGGAAGAACTATTTTTATCCGGACCTACCCAAAGGCTACCAGATTTCACAATATGACCTACCGGTGGCTTCGAATGGCTGGCTGGATATCCTGGATGAGACTGCGTCTCAGCGTGTGCGTGTCCGGCGTGCCCACCTGGAAGAGGATACTGCCAAACTCTCCCACCAGGGGAAGCATGCCTTGGTAGATTACAACCGGGCAGGTGTTCCGCTGCTGGAGATTGTCTCTGAGCCGGACATGCACACCGTCGAGGCTGCCCTGGATTATGCCACGAAGATCCGGGCCATCCTCCGATATCTGGGCGTCAACTCCGGAGATATGGAAAAAGGCGTCCTGCGATTCGAGGCGAATGTTTCCGTCCGGCCCATAGGCAGCCAGGAGTTGCGTACCCGCACCGAGATCAAGAACCTGAACAGTTTCCGAGCCCTGACGCGCGCTTCGGCCTATGAAATTCAGCGCCAGACCCAACTCTACGAATTGGGTGGTGTCGTTATCCAAGAAACATTGGGGTGGGATGATATGAAAGAAGTGACGGTCTCCCAGCGCAGCAAGGAGGAAGCCCACGATTACCGCTACTTCCCCGAACCGGACCTGCCTCCGCTCGATATCAGCCGCGCCTGGATGGAAGAGATCAAGGCCCGGCTGCCGGAACTGCCGGATGCCAGGAGCCAGCGTTTTGTAGTGGATTTCGGATTGACGGTCAAAGAAGCCAGGCTGCTCACATCCGAAAAAGCCCTTGCCGATTACTTTGAAAAGGCTGTTTTCCTATCCAAGAGTCCGGCTAAAACGATCAATAATTGGATCACCGGGGAATTCCTGCGCTATGTTAATGACCTGGGTCTTGATCTGGATGCCCTGCCGGTGCCGCCGGAGCACCTAGCCGAACTGGTTGATCTGGTCAGCGGGAAGACCATCAATGAGAACAGCGCCAAGGTGGTACTGAAGGAGATGTTCGCACGCGGGCAACCTCCCAAAGCCATCGTGGAGGCCAAAAACCTCGCGCAGGTCTCCGATGCAGGTTATCTTGAACAGGTGATAGCGCAAGTCCTGAACGATAATCCCAAAGAAGTGGCTTCCTACCTGGCCGGGAAAGAGACCGTCTTCCAGTGGATGATGGGACAGGTGGCGCGTCTCACCAAAGGCAAGGCCGATCCGCAGGTGGCACGCCAGTTGCTCCTACAGGCATTATCCAAACTGAAGAAGGATTGACACGGGCAGGGCATGCCAGATTTTTGCGAGGTATAATTTGAGCAAGGAGTAGAGCATGTCCCCAATCATCCGCGTGGAAGAAATATCCAAATATACCGGCCAGGAAGTAACCGTCCAGGGCTGGGTCTATAACCGAACCGATAAAGGCAAACTGGTCTTCCTGCTGGTGCGGGACGGTACCGGTTTCGTGCAATGCGTGGCTTTCAAGGGCGATCTGCCGGAGGAACTATTTGATCAACTGACCCGTCTGCCGCAGGAATCCTCGGTGATCGTCACTGGGCCTGTGCGGGAAGACAAGCGCGCTCCCGGCATCCCGGGGGGATACGAGATTGGCGTCAAGGAGATCAAAGTCGTCCAGTTAGCCGGGGATAACTACCCGATGTCACTCAAAGAGCAGGGCGTAGATTTTGCTCTGGACAACCGGCATTTGTGGATCCGCATGCCAAGCCAATGGGCCATTCTGCGCGTGCGCGCCACGGTTATCGCGGCAATCCGAGAGTGGTTCGAGCAGAATGGTTTCCTTAACATGGACGCACCCATCCTGACCCCGGCGGCGGTCGAAGGGACGACCACCCTGTTCGAGACGGAATATTTTGACGAGGGCAAGGCCTATCTTTCACAATCGGGCCAACTCTATAACGAAGCCAATATCATGGCTTTCGGAAAAGTTTATAGCTTTGGGCCGACCTTCCGGGCGGAGAAGTCCAAGACTTGCCGGCACCTGACCGAATTCTGGATGATCGAACCGGAAATGGCCTTCTACGACCTGGACCAGTTGATGGAGGTGGAGGAACAGTTCGTCACCCATATCGTCAAGCGCGTCCTGCGAGAGCGCGGGCCGGAACTGAAATCCCTGGGGCGTGACCTGACGAAGCTGGAAAGGATCGAACCGCCCTTCCCACGCATTTCCTATGACGAGGCGGCCAAAGTTATCCAGGAGCTTTACGAAAAAGAGAGCGATCCCGAAAAGAAGGAACTACTTAAATTTGAGTGGGGGATGGACTTCGGCGCGCCGCATGAGACGGAATTAACCAATCGGTACGAGAAGCCAGTCTTCGTTTACGGCTACCCCACCAAGGTTAAGGCCTTCTATATGGAACCCTGGCCAGACCGGCCGGAGGTGTGCAAATCGGTGGATTTACTGGCTCCGGAAGGCTATGGCGAGATCATCGGCGGCTCTGAGCGCATGTCCAGCTATGATCTGCTGCTCCAGCGCATTCACGAACACGGCTTGCCCGAGGAAGCCTACCGCTGGTACCTGGATCTGCGCAAATTCGGCAGTGTTCCCCACAGCGGGTTTGGCATGGGTTTGGAGCGAACTGTCTCGTGGATCTGCGGAATCGAACATATTCGGGAAGCCATTGCGTTCCCAAGAACGATCAAGCGGGTATATCCGTAAAGCACTGTCATTAATATTTATCTACTCACGCACTTGACTCTGTGGTATAAGCACGGTGCCCTGCTGTGTTCGCGATGCTGCACTTCCGTTCTGAGCCAACACCCACAAAAAGGGTTCCAATCTCGCGACAATGACGCGATAGGCTTTGGCCAAGGCGGATTTGCCGGGTAGGAGCCCGACCTGCTTTTGCAGGTTCAGAACTTTGCAGTACACGACATAAGCGGGGTATTTTTTTATAAAAAGTGTCCCGCGTTACGGCGGGGCATTTCTTTTTATTTTCCAAAGAACGGGTTGAAATTCGTATCCCGATCGTAGTAATCCTCGTGCTCAGCCTTCTTCAAAGCATTGACAATCAGGTAAGTCAACGGAGTGGCAATGGTTTCGTAAACCACTTTGAAAGCCCATTGAGACAAAATGGTCAGACCGATATTGCCCGGCAATAGAATTCCCCAGAAAGCAATTGTAATGAAGATGGCGGAATTGGCTCCCTGCCCAACGATGGTCGAGGAGATCGTCCGAACCCACAGGAAGCGTCCTTTTGTCCGGACCTTGAGGCGAGCCAGCACAAATGAATTCAGGAATTCGCCAACCAGATAAGCAGTAAAGGAAGCCAAAAGCAACCGCGGCGTAAATCCAAGGATCGCCTGGTATGCCTGCTGGGCGGTCTGCGGAGAGGAAAAAACGCCGGCGGTCCAAAATGGAGCCGCGGGCAGCAATCCGCCGATCCAGATCGCCACAACAGCAAGCAGGTTGCAGAAAAAACCGGTCCAGATCACCTGGCGGGCGCGGGTAAAGCCGTACACCTCCGTCAGCACGTCGCCGAAGATGTATGTGATCGGAAAAAGGATCACCGCCGCCGGGAGGAACAATCCAACAATATGAACCACCTTGACGGCGATAATATTCGATGTAAACAATGTAACAACGAACAAGGCTGTCAGGAATGAAAGCCAGCGATAGGACCGGCCCGGCGGATTCATCGGACAGCCTCTTTCGCCTCCGGGGTTTTGACATGCTCCGCTTCCACGGTGATGCCAATCCCGCCACGCACATTGAATACCCCGGTCACTCGACACCAGTGCGGGTCAAGCGTTTTTACCAGGTCATCCAATATTGTATTGACAACATGCTCGTGAAAGACGCCTTCATTGCGGTACGACCACAGATAGAGCTTGAACGATTTTGATTCGATCACCGTTTTATCCGGCACATAATCCACGCGGATGGAAGCAAAATCCGGTTGACCGGTCATCGGACAAACGCATGTAAACTCATCGGTTTCAAGGGTGACCCGATAGAACCGGTCCGGGTTATGGTTGGGGAAAGCTTCAAGTTTTTTGCTGGGTTCGGCATCGCGCCCCAGCAAGGTCAATCCCTCCAAGTCAGATTTCTTGGTTGCCATTTCAACTCACTCCTTCTGTTTTTTTAGCGGGAACTCCAACCGCTGCAAGCTTGTTCTCCGGGGCCTGCAACCGGCAGAATAAAATGCACAACTGCGGTGTACTGAGGGGGTCATACAATCCATTCTACGCAAATTGAAGATATTTCTGCGGAGGTGGAGTACCGTTTGCATATAGGCCGCGATACTCTTCCGGCAGCAGGCCCGCAATCTGGTACATGATCTCATCAACCATCGCCTGGCGGACTTGGCCGTTCACCTTTTCCCCCTGCGCATTCAGGCGAAACGGTTTCCCCACGCGAATGTGAAAATCCGTCCGCTTCAAGCGCCGGAGATTTTCTGAAAATGATTCCCCGCCCCAATGTACCACCGGCAGGATCGGCACGCCAGCATGCAGGGCAATCAAAACCACCCCAGGCCGGCCGCGCAATAATATACCGTCACGAGAACGTGTTCCTTCAGGGGCGACAAAGAGAATACTTCCAGCTGCAAGAACTCCCAGACAACGGTGAATAGCTTCCAGATCCGCTTCGCCGCGCCGGATGGGAATGGAGTTCCACAGGTCGAAGAGCCAGCCCATGAACTTATTATCCCAGGTTTCGATTTTCGCAATAGTAGTCATCCGGCGCGGCTGGAGATAGGCCAGCAATACAGGCGCTTCAAGCGAGCTAATGTGATTCGTGGCCAAGATCAGTGGACCATTTGCAGGAACATTGGCAAGGTCGGGTTTATCAATCCGACACAGGATCGTAGTCCCAGCCTTAATGAGCAGAACAAGAAGCCATTGAAAGAACTGCGTCATCGAGTTTTTTGGGTAACAAATTCAATTTGTGCTGGCAGCAATTCAACGGCCAGTTCCTTGCCCTCGTAGCAGACCGTTTCGCCATCACAATGCACTGGCAATGTGCCGGTAACCGCCGTCGCTATCAACTTGCGGCATTTATCCATCTGGACTTCTTTCTGAGTGGCCTGGGTGCCTTTCATGAAATAAGGAATCAAGCCAAAGATGCGTAATCGATTAGGCGCACGACAAATGCACATGTCAAACGAGCCATCGCCAGGATCACCATTGGGGGCGAAGAAGAAACCGCCGCCCATACGCCGCCCATTCATAATGGAAACCATCAACGAAGCCTGGGTTAATTCTTTTCCTTCATACTGTAACCGGATGGTCGGGGCTTTGTAATATACAAAAATCGTTTCAATGGCCGCGATCAGATAGAGCAACAGACCGCGTGTCCAGCGAATTTTCGCGGCTACAAACCCGGTAGCAGCATCGAAACCAATTCCAACCCCATTACCAAAATAGCGCCCATCCGGGTAATCACCGCCCTTGAAGATGCCCACATCCATACGACGCCGGTAATTTTCAGCCAGGATCTTACAGCCAATCTCGACTCCGCTGGGAATATTCATACCAAAGGCAAAGTCATTCCCGGTGCCCACTGCGATCTGGCCCATGGCAGTCTTATCGAAACCGGCCATTTTAGCACGCATCAGCCCATTCAAGGTCTCGTTGGCAGTTCCATCGCCGCTGGCGACCACCACCACATCGTAGCCATCTTTGGCTCCCTGCTCGGCCAAGTCGGCTGCGTGCCAGGGTCGTTCTGTCAAAACGAGCTTGTAATCCAAATTGTATTTTTTCATTTCCTGCTCAATTACAGGAAGCGACCGGCCAGCAAATCCCCTTCCAGAAATCGGATTAACAATCAACAAATAACGAGACATCGGGTTCTCTCCTTGAGTAAAGTGTGCTCTATTTTACTTGAGAACACTCTGAAAGGGGCGACGTTTCTGATACAATACCCCCGATTATGCTTATCCTCCTGCCCGTCATCTTGATGTTCCTGACCGCACTGGCACTGCTGATCCTGCACTTCGTCCGGCCAAAATTCAAATATCCCTGGATGCTTGCCTCCGGTGGAGCAACACTGGCATTTTTCAGTATGTTCCTGTGGCACATCCATTTCCCCCAAAGCCTCTCCCTGCCAGCCTGGCAACTGGTAGCAGGTTTTATATACGTGCCCGCCTGGCTGGCAGACGGAATCTCCTGGCCTTATGCGCTGGCACTGGCAGCCCTCGCCGCAGGGGTAATCTGGACATCGGTTGTGCGGGCCGAAAACGGACCCATGCCCTGGGCCGGTACTCTTGCACTGGCCGGGCTCGGTATTCTGGCAGTTGCCGCTGAGAATCCACTCACGTTGTTGTTAGCCTGGTCGGCAATTGATTTGTTCGAACTGGTCGCAATGCTTCGCTCCACAGAGGGAGAGGCCCAGATCGAAGGAGTCATCATCGCCTTCGCTGTGCGTCTGGCCGGAACCGGTCTGGTATTATGGGCAAATTTGGTCAGTGTTGCCGCTGGAACTCCTTTGGATTTTCGTTCGGTTCCCGCCAGTGCCGGGATTTATTTGCTCATTGCGGCTGGATTACGCCTGGGTGTTTTGCCTCTACATCTGCCTTATCGCAAGGAGAATGTTATCCGGCGCGGTTTGGGAACAGCACTCAGGTTGGTCTCGGCCGCATCCAGCCTGGCTTTACTGGCGCGTATCCCGGCAACTGCTTTGAAATCGGCTCTTACGCCTTACCTGCTCATCCTGGCTGCCATCGCGGCCCTGTACGCTGGCTGGATGTGGTTTCGCGTTTCTGATGAAATCTTGGGCCGTCCATTCTGGATATTGGGGCTGGCTTCACTGGCCGTTGCGGAAAGCCTGCGCGGCAACCCGACCGGCAGTACAGGCTGGGGAGCTGCCTTGATCTTGTGCGGAGGGGTGCTCTTCCTGTTCTCGGCGCGCCGGAGAAGCATCCTGTGGCTGCCTTTCCTGGGTCTGTGGGGGCTTTCAACTTTGCCCTTTTCCCTGACTGCTCCGGCCTGGCAGTCAAACAATGGCACATCCTGGCTTTTTATCATCCCATTTCTCCCCGCACAAGCGCTCCTGATGGCAGGATTCCTCCGCCATACACTCCACCCTGGCGAAACGAGTCTCGAGAGCCAAGAAAAATGGGTAAAAGCCATCTACCCTACCGGCCTCCTGATCCTAATAGCAACCACAGTTCTCCTGGGATTATGGGGATGGGACGGAGCACGAACTGTTGGAGCATGGTGGTTGGCCATAGTAGTCATCCTGTTGGCTGCCGGATTCACGATCCTGTCACTTAGAATACTGGTTCGAATACCGTCAAGCAATCCATCCGGCCAATGGACTCAAATTTTTCGGCTCGAATGGTTTTATTCAGTATTGAGATCGCTATTTAACTTCCTCCGCAGGATTGCCGATGTTATTACTGGCGCCCTGGAGGGGGAAGGCGGCCTGCTCTGGTCGTTCTTGTTACTAGTTCTAATCCTTTCCATTCTTTCCACACGAGGCCAGTAGCCATGCTTGTTGCCCTTAACTGGGTCATGCTCCTGTTGGCCATCTTCACTGCCACAGGAAGCCTTTTCAGCCGGGACTGGCGTTGGAGTCTGGGTTTACTGGCAATTCAATATTTAAGCGTTTTCTGGATGGTACAATCCCACTGGCCAGTTTCCATGGCCGCTGTAAAACTCATCACTGGTTGGATGGCCTGCGCAATTCTTGGAATCGCTCAACTCAATGCCAGAGCAGAAAGAGATATAGAAAGCACCTGGCTTCAAGGGCGGTTGTTCCACGTTTTCGCCGCTGGGATGGTTTTAGTGGCCTCCTTTGCGCTGTCATTGCGCGTAGTTGACTGGCTTGGATTGAGTTTGCCAGTCGCCTGGGGCAGCCTGCTGCTGATTGGATTGGGATTGCTCCATCTTGGCATCACATCCGATCCGTTTCAGGTGATCATCGGCCTCCTGACAGTCCTAGCCGGATTTGAGATCATGTACGCCGCAGTGGAAAGTTCGGCACTGGTTACTGCATTGCTGGTTGTCGTCAACCTCGGGCTGGCAATGGCTGGCGCCTATTTCCTAAATATCTCCCCAGAGAAAAAAACATGAGCGCACCCATCCTGTGGATTTTTATCCCATTTTGCCTGTCTGGGCTCCTAATGTTGTTAAGCAACCAGAGGATTATCTTTCTGGCCGCCTGCTTAATTACTTTGTTTCTGACCCTGGCTGCCTGGCTACTCCCGATTGACACTGCCCTCGCCATTGGAACATGGACGTTCAAATTAGCACCTTCATTCGAAATCCTGGGACGCAATTTGACTCTTACATCTGCGAACCGTTCGTTCCTGGCCCTGATCTACGGATCTGCCTTCTTCTGGTTTATTCCGGCAGCTTCCCTGCAAATAACCAAACGTTTGATTCCGCTGGGACTAGCCATCACCTCCCTCCTGGTAGCTGCGCTGGCGGTGGATCCGTTCCTGTATGCCGCCCTAATTATTGAGATGGCAGTGCTCCTGTCTATTCCACTGCTCACATCACCAGGGAAAAAGCCTGCCAAAGGGGTCATCCGTTTTCTTATTTTCCAAACCTTAGCAGTGCCATTCATCCTTTTTTCAGGCTGGCTGCTCGCCGGAATTGGAGCCAATCCCGGCGACCTTGGCCAGGTACAGCAAGCAGCCACCTTACTCGGTCTGGGGTTTGCCTTCCTGCTGGCCATTTTCCCTTTCTACACATGGATTCCCCTGTTAGCTGAGGAAGCGCATCCTTACGTGGTCGGATTCCTTTTGTGGATGCTCACCACAGCCAGCCTGTTTTATGGTCTCGGATTCCTGGATCGCTATTCCTGGCTGCGCGATGCAACCGGCCTGGGAACCACCTTGTCCACGGTTGGCGTGTTGATGGTTGTGACGGGTGGTCTCTTATCGGCTTTCCAACATCAGTTGGGGCGCATCATGGGGTATGCAATTATTGTTGAAACTGGTTTTAGCCTCCTCGCACTCAGCCTAGGCAGCTCAACCGGGCTGAATATTTTTCTGCTGCTCCTGGTTCCCCGAACTCTCAGTCTGTGCATCTGGGCACTGGCCCTATCCATCTTGAAGGAACAAGCCCCAGGATTGACTCTCAAAGAGGTCAAAGGGCTCGTACATACCTGGCCATTCGCAACATTGGGCCTGGTCCTGGCAAACCTGGCTCTGGCCGGGTTGCCACTGCTGGCAGGCTTCCCCGCGCACCAGGCAGTTTGGGAAGGATTGGCACGCACATCCTCCTTACCTATCGCCTTCTGGGTACTCCTGGGGAGCCTGGGGCTTTGCGCCAGCGCGATACGCGTACTTGCCGCCCTCACCAGTGCACCCGAAGGAGCAACCTGGGGAAGCCGTGAGACACAGCTTCAGCGTGCTCTCCTGATGATCGGTTTGCTGGGTTTAATTATGCTCGGTTTGTTCCCACAATGGGCCCTGCCGCTGTGGACAAAATTACCGGCCATATTTGCACATTTAGGGCAATAACCTGTTTTTTTATAAGAAGCAGTATAATCAAAAAGACATACCCCTGAAAAAAGCCCCGTACTGAACGGAGATAGAACAGATGGAATTCGATCAAATTATCAAGCGACTGGACTGGCTTGACGAGGAACACCGCAAAGACAAAGCTGCATTGGATGCACTTTCTGAGCAACTGGACGAAACGAAAGGGGAACTGGAAGTTGCCAATAAAAAGATCATTGAACTCAACATGGAGATATCACAGTATTCAACGGTATTGCCGCGGCTTGAGCAGTTTAACGGTACGCTTGCCCAACAACGCGTGGATATTCTTAAATATGTTGATGAAATGGATAACAAAGATGTTGATAAGCTTCCGGAGGCGGAGAAGCGCTTCCAGATGCAGATTGACGGGCTTAACCGGGCCGTTATAGAATTGCGAAAATTCAAAGACCCGATTGCCGACCTCCAGCGCGAGATCAAGGCCAATGAAGCAAAAGAAGCCAACCACTATCAGCAGATTGCCGGGTGGGAAAAACGCTTTCAGGAAATTGTTGAAACTATTTCAGAAATCCAACTAATCCAAAAAGCTACCGAAGGGCCGCGCCGCCAGGATAGCAAACGCCTGGCAGACCTGCAAGGCACGATCAATGCGGCCCGTAAACGCATGGACGAGGTGCGTGAAAAGAATGATTTGTTCAGCGATAGTATCCGCCGCATCGAGACACGCTTAAATGAAATCCTGAGCAGCGAAGCTGAACGCCGCCAGTCCCAATCCGGTTTCATCGAAACCCAGGCTAGATTGCAAATAGATCGCGACCGCGCCTTGAAAGAAATGGAAGAGCACCTGACTAACATGCGCAACCAAACCGGGATCATGGACCGTCAATTACAAGAGTGGGATGTAATCCAGCGTGCTGCCAAACATGCCCAGGAAACTTATGAGGAAATCGTTCAGAAGTTCGAGCGTCGGATCAATGAGATTACCGAAATGCAGCGCCTGGCCGAAGATCGTTTCCGCCAGGAGTGGGTCACCTTTAGGGCCGATGATCAAAAACGCTGGACCAGCTACACGCTCTCCCAGGATGAAATCCATAAGGATACCCGCAGCAGCGCAGGTAAATTGGAACAGCGCCTGACCATGCTGGAAGACTTGGTTCAAACCCAACAGGATATACTCCAACAGACCAAGGAAGCCAACGAGCAGTTATTCCAGGGCATGCTGGCCCAGATTCACGAACTCCTCTCCGCCTACGAACGGATCATGAGCACGAAATAAAATCGCCGAGGCAGCACTTATGCTCCTTTGCAGCGTCTTTGCTATGTGAGGAACCATGCGCGTTATCGGCACTGCCGGCCACGTTGATCACGGCAAATCCACTCTCATCGCGGCCCTCACCGGCATCAATCCTGATCGTCTCAAAGAAGAACAAGAACGGGAAATGACCATTGATCTCGGCTTCGCCTGGCTAAGCCTGCCCGGCGGCGAGGAAATTGGCATTGTAGACGTGCCGGGTCACCGCGACTTCATTGAGAACATGCTAGCCGGCATCGGGGGGATCGACGCGGCGCTGCTGGTCATCGCAGCAGACGAAGGTGTAATGCCCCAAACGCGTGAGCACCTCGCCATTCTCGACCTCTTGCAAATCAAAAACGGTATTATCGTTCTAACGAAGATTGATCTGGTAGACGATCCCGCCTGGCTTGGCCTGATCGAAACCGATGTACGAGCCGCTGTGCACGGCACCGTCTTGCAAGACGCGCCCATTCGGCACGTTTCATCGCGCACCAAAGAAGGCTTACCGGAACTCCTGCAGACCCTGGAACTACTCCTAAAAAATACGTCCCCCCGCCCCAACTCAGACCGCCCGCGCCTGCCAGTTGACCGGGTTTTCTCCATTGCCGGGTTTGGCACCGTCGTCACTGGTACCCTCCTGGATGGACAACTGGCAATCGGTGACGAGGTGGAAATCCTGCCGGCCGGCCTGCGCGCCCGCATCCGCGGCTTGCAGACCCACAAAAAGAAAGCCACGATGACCCTTCCAGGCAGCCGGCTGGCTGTCAACCTCTCCGGTGTGGATGTAGAGCAAATCCGGCGCGGCGAGGTGGTAACACATCCCGGGCAATACATCCCGACCGAGCGCCTGGATGTACATTTCCGCCTGCTGGCAGACGCATCTGCACCACTGCACCATCACACTGAAGTTAAACTGTTTACGGGCGCGTCTGAAACCATTGCGGAGGTACGATTGCTGGGAGTGGATTCGTTGAACCCCGGCGAGGCTGGTTGGCTGCAACTCGAACTGCGCAGTCCGGTTGTGGCCGTGCGCGGCGACCACTACATCCTGCGGCGCCCGTCACCGGGTGAAACGCTCGGCGGCGGGATCGTAGTTGACCCCCAACCCAAGCAGCGTCATAAACGCTTTGACGATTCAGTTCTCAAGGCACTGGAAAGTATGGCCGAAGGCTCTCCTGCGGAGGTGCTCTGGCAGGCTGCGCTGGCGCTCGGCCCGGCGCTGATTAAAGATGCTATCACGCGATCCCGGCTGGATGGGCCGGCAGCCCAGGCAGCCCTGAAGGAACTGCTCGCTACCAGCCAGGTAATCTGCCTGGATGACGTGCTGATAACCGCTCCGCAGTGGTTAACCCTGAAAGAATCTATAATAGCAGCTTTAGCCGCTTACCACCAAACCTATCCTCTGCGGCGCGGTATGCCGCGCGAGGAGCTCAAATCACGGCAGAAACTGCCGCCGCGCCTTTTCAACCTGGTCTTGCACAGGCTCGCGTCCGAAGGCAGCCTGAGCGAAGCTTCCAAGTGGGCGAGCCTGCCCGGGCACACAGTACGGTTTTCTCCTTTCCAGCAGGCGAAAGTGGACAAGCTGATGGAACAGTTTGCCCTGGCTCCCTATGCCCCGCCATCGGTAAAAGAATGCCAGGCGCAGGCCGGCGAGGATATTTTTTCCGCCCTGCTGGAGTTTGGTGACCTGGTGGCTGTTTCGGAGGAGGTGGTCTTCCTCAAGCCGGATTACGAAACAATGGTGCAAAAGATCCGCCTGACTATCCAGCAAAAGGGCCAGGTCAGCCTGGCCGAAGTGCGTGACCTGTTCCAGACCAGCCGAAAATTTGTCCAGCCGCTGCTCGAACATATGGACGCAATTGGCGTGACGGTCCGGAATGGGGATTTCCGGAGATTGAAAAAAACTGATGCATGAAAATATCCATTATTGAATGGAAAGAAGACAGTCAGAGCTTAGAAAGGGTAGCTGACCTGTACGAGGCATACTGGCCCGAATATCCGCAAAAACTGGTGGAGAGCGTCATCACGTTAAACGGAGTGCAGGAAGGCGGCACCATTTTAGAAATCGGCAGCGGGACCGGCAAAGCCACCCGTCTGTTCGCTCCCCGTGGCTATACGATCCATTGCATCGAACCGGGGGAGAGCATGGCGGCGGTGGCGGCCCGTACCCTGCAAGCATATCCGCACGTCACCATCGAGACCAGCCGTTTCGAGGAGTGGCAGGAACACCCGGAGAGTTTTGACCTGGTAATTTCCGCCCAGGCGTTTCACTGGGTTCCCAGGGAAATTGGCTATGCCAAAGCCGCCCGGGCTTTGAAATTTGGGGGGCCCTAGCTTTTTTCTGGAACATGTCGCTGGGTTTCCATGGACAGATAAGTGTGGACCTGGATAAAATCTACCGGGAGGTTGCACCGGAACTGGTCAGCCCGCAAAATGCCAGCGAAGAAACAATCCAGGAACGTCGCGACCAGATCACCCAAAGCGCTTGTTTTGGCCTGGTAGCTCTGCGGCGTTTCCCCAGGTCGCAGAGCTACCACACCAGGGAATATATATTGGCTTACTTAACACGTATTCGGATCACATCCGCCTACCAGAATCAACCCGCCAGCGGCTTTTCGGAGCTATTGCTGAGGCGATGGATGCGCAAGGTGGCTCAATCGAACGGGATTATCTGGCCGTCTTATATGTGGCAAAGAAAACAGGTTGATGGAGAACAATTTCATTATAAGAAGGAGTAATTATGTGCGGACGTTTCGCTTTAACCATTGACCCGGCCGATCTGCAGGAGGCCTTCCCGGAATTCAGTTTCCCAACGCAGATAGCCGCGCGCTATAATATTGCCCCCACCCAGCCAGTGCTTGTCCTGCCCAACGATGGAACGAACCAAGCAGATTTCTTCCTCTGGGGGCTGATCCCCGCCTGGGCCAAAGATCCGGCAATCGGCAACCGTCTCATTAACGCACGCGCCGAAACACTGGCAGAAAAGCCGGCTTTCCGGTCTGCCTATAAATACCACCGCTGTCTCATCTTTGCGAATGCTTTCTTCGAATGGCAGGCGCAACCAGGCAGTCCAAGTAAGGTGCCCCATCTCATCCGGCTCAGATCCGGCAAAGCCTTTGCCTTCGCCGGGTTATGGGAACGGTGGCAATCGCCGGATGGGTCAGAGGTCAGATCAGTTACCATCATCACAACCACGCCGAATGAATTGATGGCACCCATCCACAACCGTATGCCGGTTATACTGCCACATAATGCTTATGCGCAATGGCTTGATCCAGCATCCCACTCCCCGCTTGACTTGAACAACCTACTTGGTCCCTATCCCGCTGAAGAAATGGAAGCCTGGCCGATCTCTACACTAGTCAACAGTCCTGCTAACGACCGGCCGGACGTGCTGGCACCGGCATAACTAATCCATGACGTTCAAAGATCGTTTTCCCGCCCTGGCTTCGCGCGACTTCTTTATATTCTGGGTAGGCCAGTTCATCTCGTTGGTCGGCACCTGGATGCAAAACACCACCCAGCCCTATCTAGCTTACCGGATAACGGGCAGTCCTTTCGATCTGGGACTGATCGCCTTTTCAGCTACCCTGCCGACCTTGCTCCTGGCCCTGCCCGGCGGCGTGCTAGTGGAACGAATAGATAAACGTAAGACAGTCATTGTGATGCAAATCATTGAAATGGTCCAGGCATTTATCCTGGCTTTCCTGGCATTGACCGGGCGTATCCAGATCTGGCACTTGATATGGCTGTCCTTTGTGCTCGGAGCGGCCAGCGCTATCGAGATCACTGCCCGCCAAGCCATGTTGGTAGAGTTGGTTGGAAAACCCGCCCTGCCCAACGCCATCGCCCTGCAATCCACCATCTTCAACCTGGCACGCGTGATCGGACCATCCTTTTCGGCGGTCGTACTAATCCTGGTCAAAAACCAGGGCGAAGGCTGGGCTTTTTTCGCCAATGGAGTTAGCTTTTTGTTCGTAATCGTGGGATTGTTCTTTGTCCATACCCCTTACCGCAGCGTAAAACCTGGACTTTTTAAAGAAAAACTTAACCTGATGGGCGAATTCAAGCAAGGCTGGGAATATATTTGCGGCAACACGGTTATCCTACTGATCATTATAATGGTTGCGGTAATCGGTTTCTTCGGTTTCCCCTTCAGCAACCAGATCCCGGCCCTGGCACGGGACGTGCTCCAACGGGCTGCTGATACCGAAGCAGCGGTGGCCGGGCGGACCGGTGCCCTGTACATGGCACAAGGAGTGGGGGCATTGATTGCAGCCCTGTCCATCTCAACTTACAGCACACTACGCCGGAAAGGGCTGCTGATGAGCATCGGTCAATTCGCCTTTGCAGTTGCCCTAATGCTTATGGCCTTTGCCCACAACCTGCCGATGGTAATGATGCTCATTGCCGTAAATGGCTGGGCCACCGTGGCACAACTCATGATGATGAACACACTCATCCAGATCGACGTTCCGGACGAACTGCGTGGGCGGGTTTTCAGCGTCTACCTGTGGGCGCAGCAGGGTGTAGCCCCTTTTGGCAGTCTGTTCATCGGCTGGCTGGCACAGGCAGCCGGGGTGCCGTGCGCTGCACTGGTGGGCGGGGCGATCTGTCTGATAGTATTAATATTCACCCATGCAAAATGGCCGGTAATTCGTCAAAAAACGGCTTAATCTTCCCTTAATAATCGGCTTGACGGGCATTTGGCGGCATGTTATCATGATTAGTATGGATAAAAATCCTCTTCAAGAATTCCCTCGGGAGAATGAGGGGGCAACTGGGGAGCAGCCAAAAGAACGACCAAACCTGATCACAAAATGGATGGAATCTCTGGCCCACTTAGGCTTGGGAGAATCCGCCATGCGGATTGCAACGAATGTGATAACTATCATATTCGTTGTCCTGGTTGTCTGGGTGATGCAGACTCTCTACAAGCCGGCGGATCTCGGCTGGACTCCCAGCAACGTGCAGGCTGCAGCAGCCGCAACCGAACCTACACTGGTCGCCGGGCTAGATCCATCCCAATTGCCCGCGCCAGTTGCCCTGGCATTGGATGGGGTTACACGCCAGGCAGTTATGCATACCATCATCCCAAGCCGACCGCGAGAGGATGTAGTTCAATACACCGTCCAACCGGGCGATACGGTTTTCGTAATCGCGAACAAGTTTGGGCTGAAACCGAGCACCATCCTGTTTGGGAACTTCAATACCCTGAAGAACGATGTGGATTTGTTGCGACCCGGCCAGGTGCTGAACATCCTGCCCGTTGATGGGGCTTATTATCAATGGCAGGGCAGCGAATCATTGACCGGCGTAGCCAACCAATATAATGCCGATCCCCAAGCCATCCTCAACAGTCCGGCCAATCATCTCGACCCGGACACCATCGGCGATCTGAACCACCCTAACATACAAAGCGGCACCTGGCTGGTCATCCCGGGCGGGACGATCCTGTTCCGCTGGAACGCACCGGTTGCATCGCGCAGCGGTGCACCGGTCAATGCGCTCGTCACCGGAGCCGGTTACTGCGGACCGGTCAGCGGCGGCCTGGTTGGCTATGGCACATTCATCTTCCCCACCACCGAACACTGGCTTTCCGGCACCGACTACCGCCCGGACCTGAACCACTTTGGGGTCGACTTTGCTGGCAGTCTGGGCAATGCCGTGTACGCCGTGGATGCGGGCGTTATCGTCTATGCCGGCTGGAATGACTGGGGCTACGGCAACTTAATCATCGTGGACCACGGCAACGGTTGGCAATCCTATTACGCACACTTGAGTCAGATCAATGTTCAATGCGATCAAAGCGTGGGCCAGGGGGATGTGATCGGCTTGGTTGGCGCCACTGGGCACGCCACCGGTCCGCACCTACACTTCGAACTGCATTACAAAGGCGCGCCCGTCAACCCGCATACCATCTACGATATCCCGGCACCTTAAACTCCTGCCTGACCGCTCCTGAATACCAGAGAAAATGAAAATCTGGGGAAGGAGCAGCTCTTTTACACACAAACCATCCCCGGCCTTTCGAGATTTGGCCGGGGACGGATTATACTTAGGGGAAATTGCTTCACCATCCCCCGCCTCTCCATGAGAGGAGGAATCTAAAAGGATTACCCCATGAAATTCAACTTCGGTCACTGGATGTTACTCCCCGGCACACAGGCCATCTATCCCATCAGCGTGGTGGATGTGGTGACCGGGCCGGATGCTATCGTTGTTACCGGCTACAGTCACGAGGTACACAGCCGCAACGACCTTATTGACGGCACAAGTATAACAGCCCGTTTTACATCCCCCTTCCCGGATTGCATCCGCATCCAAATCACCCATTTCAAGGGCCGCCAGCCGCGCCTGCCTATCTTCGATCTGGATTATGGAATCTCCAATCCGGAGGCTTCCATAGGGCAGGATGACCGGGTTGCCTGGCTTAAAGCCGGCAGACTATCGGTGCAGGTACCGGTCGCAGGGGAATGGCAGTATACCTTTTTGCGGGATGGGCAGGAACTCACCGGCAGCGAACCACACGCATTAGCCTTGATGACCCAAAACAATCAAACATTCCTGCGTGAACAACTCTCGCTGAGACCAGGTGAAAAAGTCTACGGATTGGGAGAGCATTTCGGGCCCTTTGTGAGAAACGGCCAATCCATCGATTCCTGGAACGAAGACGGTGGCACCGATTCAGAACTAGCCTACAAGAATATTCCGTTTTACTTGACCGACCGGGGCTACGGTGTATTGGTAAACCACCCCGGACGGGTCTCCTTCGAGGTGGCCTCCCACCACGTCAGCCGGGTGCAATTCAGCGTGCAGGATCACAGCCTGGACTACTATATCTTTGGCGGCCCGACCCCCAAGGAGACTCTCGATCAGTACACCCGGCTGAGCGGGCGCCCGGCCAGACTGCCAGACTGGTCCTTCGGCCTGTGGCTATCCACTTCCTTCACCACGAATTACGATGAACAGGCCATCCTGACCAACCTGGAACGCATGGAGGCATCCGGCATCCCGGTCAGCGTGCTGCACTTTGACTGCTTCTGGATGAAGGAACTAACCTGGTCCAGTTTCCTGTGGGATAAACATTACTTCCCGGACCCGGCCGGGATGTTGAGGCGCATCAACGCCAAGGGCGTCAAGGTGTGCGTCTGGATCAATCCCTATATCGCCGAAGCCTCACCGCTCTTTGAAGAGGGCTCAAAGCAAGGTTTCCTGCTGCACAAACCGGACGGAGATGTGTATCAGGTGGATAAGTGGCAGCCCGGGATGAGCCTGGTGGATTTCACCCATCCCGGAGCGCGCGCATGGTACGCGTCCAAGCTGCGCTTGCTGCTCGATATGGGCGTGGAAGCCTTTAAGACCGATTTCGGTGAACGTATCCCGGCCGATGTGGTCTACCACGACGGCTCGGATCCGGAACGCATGCACAACTACTACACCTATCTCTACAACCAAACTGTCTTCAGCCTGCTGCAGGAGGTAAAAGGGGAAGGACAGGCGGTCGTCTTTGCCCGTTCGGCCACTTGCGGTAGCCAGAAATTTCCCCTGCATTGGGGCGGCGACAACTCCTCCAAATACGTCTCCATGGCCGAGACACTGCGCGGCGGGCTTTCGTTGGGACTGAGCGGTTTCGGCTTCTGGAGCCACGATATCAGCGGCTTTATTGGAACGGCCACACCCGATCTATATAAACGCTGGGTGGCTTTTGGCCTACTCTGCTCCCACAGCCGCTTGCACGGCAACGACAGCCCGCGCATGCCCTGGTTCTATGATAATGAATCGGTGCAGGTGCTGCGGTTCTTTAGCCATCTCAAAACCCAACTAATGCCGTATCTGCTGGAGACCGCCAATGAGGCGCACGAACATGGCTGGCCGATGTTACGGGCAATGCTGTTGGAATTTCCGGATGATCCCGCCTGTAGTACGCTGGACATGCAGTACATGCTTGGCCCAGCCCTGCTGGTTGCACCAGTCTTCAATGCCGATGGACAGGCTGTCTACTACTTGCCCGAGGGCGATTGGCGCAACCTGCTTACCAAGGAAACCTGCCACGGTCCGGTTTGGCGCAAAGATCAGCATGATTATTTCAGCCTGCCTGTATGGGTACATGTGGAACGCGGCAGGCAGTGGAAGTGCTTGAAGAACTCTTAAGCGCCATTTTTGGCCTTCTTTCGGCTATAATCAGCACATGACTCCCATCCTCCCGCCGCCAATCTGGGTGGCCGGACCCGACGCTCTTGAGCATCTGGTCCGCAGCTTGGCATCTCAACCTCGCCTGGCGGTGGACACAGAATCCAATTCCCTACATGCTTACCGCGAGCAGGTCTGCCTGATACAGTTCTCCACACCGCATACCGACTACCTGGTCGACCCACTCGCCTTGCACGACCTCTCCACCCTGGCACCTCTTTTCAGCCACCCGGGTATCGAAAAAGTCTTCCACGCTGTCGAATACGACCAGATCTGTCTAAAGCGGGATTTCGGCATCCAATTTGTTCATATCTTTGACACAATGCAAGCCGCCCGCATCCTGGGCTATAAACAGGTTGGCCTGGATTCCATGCTGGCCGAAAAACTTGGCATCACATTGGATAAACATTACCAAAAAGCGGACTGGGGAGAGCGGCCGCTTTCGCCTGAAATGCTCAATTATGCCCGTCTCGATACACATCACTTGCTAGACCTGCGGGACAGTTTGCAAGCCGAACTGCAGGAGCGTGGTCGCTGGGAGTTGGCATGTGAGGAATTTGCCCGCCTGGCCTTGGGGAATGAGACCACCCGGGCCGACCTTCCGGCCTGGCAGCGCGTTAAAGGGACCAAGGATCTGAACAGACGGCAATTGGCTATCCTGCAGGAACTCTGCACCTGGCGATGCACCCAAGCTGAAAAAATGCACCGGCCCGTCTTCAAAGTGATGGATGATAAGCGCCTGGTCTCCATCGTACTGGCTGCACCAAGGAACCAGGCTGACCTGGAAGCCCTCAATCTGACGGCCAGGCAGATCTATATTTTCGGTGATGATATTCTCCAGGCCATTGAGCGCGGCCGGAACACCACCCCGGTCAACCGCCCATCCTCCAACCGTCCCGACGCCGTGGTCCTCAACCGCCTGAATGATCTGGCAAACTGGCGCAAGAGCGTCGCCCAAAAAATGGGCGTCGAATCCGACGTGGTCCTGCCGAAGCCTTGGATGCACGCCATCGCCGAGCGGAACCCTGCAACCATTGAAGAACTCTCGGCGCTGATGCCGCAGTCTCCCTGGAGGCTGGGAACCTTTGGCTCGGAAATACTAAAAATTCTGCAAGGAAAGAGCAATTCATAAAGTTGGCAATTTGGAATATAATGACCCAAATATTCTATAATTCTTGAAAGGCTGGCCGGTATGAAAATAGTAACCGACTGCGCTGCAGATTTGTCCACCGATGAACTGGAATCGCTGGGCATCGTCCAAGCACCCCTGTATATCCAATTTCCAGAAGGCGAGGTTAATGCTGCCGATATCACTGCCGATGAGTTTTATAACCGCCTGGAAGCCATGCGCCCCGCCATTCCATCCACTGCCCAGCCATCCAGTGGGACTTTCAATGAGATTTATCACAAAGTGGCAGATGCCAGCAAGAGCATCCTATCCATTCACATTTCATCCGGATTGAGCGGAACCATCAACTCAGCCCGTGTGGGCGCGGAGCATATCAAAGAAAACGTTGTCAATATTTATGACTCGATGACCCTCTCCGGCGGCGAACGCTTTCAAGTGCTGGCGGCTGCCAAAGCTGAGAAGGCAAACTGGAGCTTAAAGGCCATCCTGGAACGGCTGGAAAAAATCCGTGAAAACACCGAAGTAATCTATACGCTTGAAACGCTGGAATATTTGGCACGCGGCGGGCGGATCGGACGCGTCCAGGCACTGATGGGGTCAGTTCTCAAGTTGAAACCCATCATCCGGGTTGATCACAAGGATGGCAAGTACACCACGGTTGGCAAAGGCCGCACTGTTTCCCAGAACCTATGCACCATCGTTGACCATATTGCGGATATGTATGGTTCCATCCCGTTGTGGGTCACCGTACTGCATGGACGATTTGCCGAAAGCGCAGATGCACTGGCAAAATCCATGAACGAACGCTTGAATATCAAAAAATTGGAAATCGTGCGCATTTCCCCCGTGCTGGGCGTCCATACCGGGCCGGGTGTTGTCGGTGCCGCCGTAATGCCGATAGCGCTTATCGAGGATTTGGATTAACTTCAATTCTATTCAAATAAAGGCCGGTAAGCCCGCCCGGATTCGATCAACTCTGCCCGTTCTTCGAGAGATAACGGGGTGTAATTCTCACAGGCTTTCAGCAGCAGCGGGATCAGACGAGTATCGCCGGCCATGCAAATGCCGGTGACAGGGTGCGAGAGCACAAAATTGATTGCCGGCTGAATCATATTCATCCCAGAAAATGGCTCATACCAGGTGGTATGGGTCTTTTCTTTTTCACCCCAGGCCCCCATCGCAATGGATTTGATGACCATCATCCCCACGTTTTTTACTGTACACTGCTGAATAAGCTTCCCGGCTTGCCGGTAATATTCCGCGTTGCCGGCCTGGACAAAATTCAGCGGGAAGATGACAGAGTCGAAATCGAAGCGACGCAAGGCTTCCAGATAAATGGCCGGGGCATCCACCCCATGGCCGGTAATGCCGATATACCGGATCAAGCCAGCCTGCCGGGCTTCCAGCAACGCTTCGAGCGCGCCGCCGGGAGCAGTAACGGCATCCAGTTCGGCAAAAGTGGTGATGGCATGCAATTGATATAGATCAAAAGTTTCACTCTGCAAGCGCTGGAGGGATTGGCGCAGTTCGTTCCAAGCACCTGTGCGCGTGCGTTCCATCGTTTTACAGCCGAGGAAAAAACGCTGGCGTTCCCGCCTTATCCAGGGCCCAAGACGCAGCTCTGCCTGGCCGTAGGAGGGCGCCACGTCAATGTGGTTTACACCAGCGGCAACCACCTGTTCCATTACCTGGTCAGCCTGCTCCTGGCTGACCTCCCAGAAAGCGGCCCCACCAAAAATGGCAACGGTGCTCAAATGTTCCGTGCGACCAAAACGTCGAGTTTGTAGCATGTAAACCATCCTTTCTGACCTGTTGGGTATTTTTTCGCTCTATTTGAACCAAAGCAGCAACACCGGTGCTACCATCCCATAGCATAGGCAATCGCCTGCCGAGGGGAGGCAGCTGCCTGGAGGATGCCGTTTTCCTGGTCGAAGCAAACCGCCAGGACGCGCCCATGGGCCCAATCACCAGGGATGCTGAGACGGTGCCCGAGCGCAGCCAGTTGGGAGCGCACCTTTCGGGAGATACGGCGCTCGACCGAGACCCGCAGTGGGTCGACTGTGCGGGGATAAAAGGAGGAAGGAAAATGCTCGCTGTTAACGGTCGGGGCGTCCAGTGCGGCTTGCAGGTCCATCCCAAAGACCCAGAAGTTCAGGAAAAACTGCAGCGTCCACTGGTCCTGAGCATCGCCACCCTGGGTGCCAAACGCCAGGAATGGATGGCCAGCCCGGGTGACGATAGTGGGAGTAAGGGTGGCACGCGGGCGCTTATGGGGAGCCAGCGCATTCGGGCGATCTGGGTTCAAATAGAACATCTGGCCGCGTGTGCCGAGCGGAAAACCCAGCCCTTCGATTACAGGCGAAGACTGGAACCACCCGCCAGAGAGCGTGCAAGCCACCAGGTTGCCTTCGGCATCCAGAGTATCCAGGTGGGTGGTATCGCCGGTATGGATCGAATGAGACGCGAGAAGGTTATCCTCCAGGATCGGGTGGGTGGCATACTCCGGAACGCCGCGGCCGATATCCCCCGGGCGGAGGTCAGGCGAAGCTTGGACCCCGACCAATTCACGCCGGCGGGCTGCATATTCAGGCGAGAACAGCCGCTCGAAAGGCACATCGTCAAAGAGCGGGTCACCATAATAGGCTTCCCGGTCGGCGAAGGCTAGCTTGGCGCACTCAATCAAAGTGTGCAGGTAATCGGAAGAGTTGTGCCCCATGGCAGCCAGGTCATATCCATCCAACAGGCGCAGTTGTTGCAGGAAGACCGGCCCCTGGGTCCAGGCAGAGCACTTGTACACTTCCAGGCCACGGAAATCGAGGTTGACGGGCTCTTCCAGTGAGGCATGCCACTCAGCCATATCCTTATAAGAAATCAAGCCGGTATGGGCTTGACCAGTGGCATCCTGGACCGGGAAACGGCTGATGAAATCCAGGATTTTTTCGGCCACGGCGCCCTTATAGAACACATCCCGGGCAGCTTCGATCCCGACCACGCGTCCCTTCCGGCAGTTAGCTTCCGCCTCGGCCATCAGGCGCAGAACGTTCGCCCAGTCCGGGTTGCGGATCAAAGCGCCAGGCGGCAGGTAAATCTTCCCGGTAGTTGGATACTCCTCGGTGAACAATTCCTCGCAGGAAGCTATGATCGCACGCAGGCCGTTGTAGGTGGGGAAGCCCTCTTCGGCCAGTTGGATGGCGGGAGCGGAGACCTGGGAAAAAGTCATGCTGCCAAACCGAGCCAGCGCCAAGCACCAGGTGTCGAGCATGGCCGGGACGCAGGCGGGCAGGAAGCCGTCGCCGGGAATCAGGTCAATGCCGTTCTGGCGGCACCAATCAATGGTAAAGGCCTGGGGTGACCAGCCTATGCCGCAGACGGAATAGACCTTACGCTCCCTGGCGGAGTAGATCAACGTGGGGGCTTCCCCACCCAGACCGGTATTGTGCGGCTCGACCAGATTAAGCACCAGGCAAGTAGCAGCGGCTGCATCAATGGCATTACCGCCCTGGGCCAGGATGCGGAAACCGGCAGCACTGGCGAGGTAGTGGCCCGAGGTGACTACGCCATGGCGAGCCAGAATGACAGGCCGCGTGGTAAAAGGAGCCATTCAATTCACCTTCATTCTCCAATAATTTTTACGAGCACGCGCTTGCGCCGGCGGCCATCAAACTCTCCATAGAAAATCTGTTCCCAGGGGCCAAAGTCCAGCCGTCCCCCGGTGACAGCCACAACCACTTCGCGTCCCATCACCTGGCGCTTGAGATGGGCATCCGCGTTGTCCTCGCCGGTGCGGTTATGCCAGTATTTTCCAACCGGTTCGTGCGGAGCCAGTCCTTCGAGCCATTCTTCATAATCATGGTGCAAGCCGGATTCGTCGTCATTGATGAAGACCGAAGCGGTAATGTGCATGGCGTTCACTAGGGCCAGGCCTTCCTGAATGCCACTCTCCTGCAGGCAGGTTTCCACCTGCGGGGTGATATTCACGAAGCCGCGGCGGGTGGGGAGATTGAACCAGAGTTCTTTGCGAAAGGATTTCATAGTAATCTCTCTACATAGATCTATGTGGCTGGGAAGATTTTACTTGACTTCGCAAAATTGAGATAGCTATTCGCAGAAAGTAATGTCAAGCTTACCCGAAAATCCTGCTGGGAATTTCAGAATCAGACCGGGATTCAAGCGGTACTTATATTTGCCTCGTGCCATGTAAAACAGGGGTAGCATGAAAATCCCGAGATCCTGCGGGTCTGATTATGTATGGGATCATGATTATGTATGGAAAATCGGAGAGAGAATCTCACGCCAGATAAATCATACTCATCGTTGTATTTTCCAGATCATAACCTGCCACCGGAAAACCATTTCGATCCATTTTCAGTGCCAGGTTGTGTACCATGACGCTTAGTCCTACAATTCCGATTTCATAGTTCATAATTCCTTCTCGGAAGGGAAATCAAAATTGGGATAATGGATTATTGATCCTGTATAGCCTTGGATAATTTAAGCGTTTCCTCGGCAAGGTTCGAAATATGTACCTGGTTAAATCTGCTGATCCCGGTATCCAATGTGTCGTGCAGCGGGCTAATCCATTTTTCAGGCAAGGCATTTGCTCCCAGCATCATACCCATAATTGAGCCAACAGTTGCCCCATTACAATCCGTGTCAAAACAAGCCTGAACTGCCCGGCAGATGGATTTTTCGAAATCGCCAGCTCCCCATAGCAAGCCAACAGCTACAATCTCAGCGTTGCTTATCGTATGGCACCAGTGGTGCGGGTTACGCTCGTCCCAACCGGTATGAATTTTCACGATCATTTCATCATATTCAACCTGTTGCAGATATGCCTCCAAAATAGCCCGGATGGATTTGCTTAACCGTGAGTTGGTGGGAATTTCCGAGAGTCCAATTTCTATCAATTCTATCCGGCTTTTAGTGAATGCAGCAGCGGCCAGCATCGCAGCAACCCACATTTCGCCATATATGCCGTTCCTGATATGGCTAATCGAGGCATCCCTCCAGGCAGTATTCTGCAGCCAGATGGGGATCGCCCAAGGCTACATACCCCCAAAAATCTGCCCGGATTTGGGCGCCGATCCATTCCCGGTATGGATTACGAAACCGCGCCGAGCGCGGTGGGGAAATGAGATTGCAAAAATTGCGATATGCTACCCTTTCGGCGGTATAGGTGTGTAATATCGGAATATTACTCATCCAAAAGGAGGCTATATCAGCTGCTGTAAAGCTTTGACCATATCGTTTAAATGCAGCCAGTGCCGTGACCGTGTAATTGGTATCATCATCTTCTACCATGTGGTTTACCCGGTCAATATAAGCATCGTTTGCGGAAAGCTTGTAGCGCGCCTGGATTTCTTGAGAAACATTAAACCGAATGTAATTGGAAAGCGGGTAATTTTCTGTATCTTTCAAGAAAGGCCACAGATCAGAAGACCACCATCCTTCGATTGGCTTTCCCAGCAAACATCCTGCGCAACGCCCAAGCCAGGCACCGTATATATGATCATATAATTCCTCATCGCTTCTCTGAGCATTCAAATGGAGTGAATTACTGTGGCTTGCAAAACGGATCGCCTGGAGTTCAGACGGTTCCGTGTAAGGATAGCCGGGTAAGGATGGAAGGCTTTCTGCTTTATCGAAGAGCGCTTGCAGGCGAACCTGCAAATGGGGAGTATTGTCAATATTCAATTCAGACAGACAATTAAATTCATCCTGGAATCCCGAAAGATCCATCCCCTCATCCAATAACTGTTGACGTTCTATCAGTAAGTCAGATTTATTGATTTTAAGCCACTTGGAATCCATTTTAATCCTTTTAGGTGCCAGCGCTAATGCCGAATAAGATATGCTTGCGGATGAATGGGATCGGTAAATCTTTTTCCAATGACCATTATTACTCACATTTCTAGGAGTTCAACGAGGAAAAGTTGTGATTGGTACTTGACTTCGAAATATTTCCCGTGCTATAATGTTAACGTTCACGGCAACGTTCACGGCAACGTAAACATCAAGATTATAAAGGATATTATGGGATCTGTCACTATTAAAGATGTCGCCAAAGCCGCGGGGGTATCAATCCAGACTGTTTCGCGGGTAATTAATAATAAAAAGGAACTTACCCCGGATACGCGCGAACGGGTGCTGCAAGTAATTGATCAATTGGGTTACCGGCCCAATACCCTGGCCCGCAGCCTGGTAAGCCAGCGTTCCCACACCATCGGGGTAACCATCCCGGATATCGTTAACCCCTTCTTTGCGGAGATCGTTCTGGGTATTCAAGAGAAGGCACAAGAGCTGGGGTATATGGCGCTCCAGATTAGTACGACCGAAAACCTGGACCAGGAACGACAGATCCTGAACCGCCTGGAGGAAAATCAGGTAAGGGGAGTTATCAGCATCAGCTCCCGCCTTCCAGAGGATGAGTTGGTGAGCTTGTTTAAACGCCAGGATGCGGTCGTAATGATCAACCGTTCGATTGTGCATTCTGATTGTGGAGAGATCAATACTGACAATATCACCGGTATTCAGCTGGGGGTAAGTCACTTGTTGCAAGACCATCGCCACATCATTGCACATATTTGCGGCCCCAGCCATTCGTGGAATGGGCGAGAACGCCTGGAAGGATATAAGCGGGCGCTTTCACAGGCCGGATTACCGATCGAAGAAAGTCTCATGCTGGCCTATCCACCCGAAGTGAATGAAACCAGCCGCCAACCTTACGGACACGTTATGGGCGCCATAGATATCGGCGAGATCCAGACACGCCAGTTGTTAAAGGCCCGTCCGGATGTGGATGCGATTATTTGCTTTAACGACTTGATCGCGATCGGAGCCATCCGGGCATGTCAGACTTTGGAAATAGATGTGCCAAGCCGGATTTCCATCGTTGGCTTTGATAATATTTTGATGGGCCAATTAATTACTCCTCCTCTAACTACTCTTTCAATATCAAAGTACGGGGTGGGAGCCAAAGCTGCAGAAATGATCATTCAAAGGGCTGAAGCTGGAACCCCATTGGGAAAAATGACCATGCAGTACGAATTAGTGGTGCGTGGAAGTACTCGATAATAACGGACTCTCGAAATCGGAATTTAATCTCATAACCATTTCCATAACCAAGGTCTTTATGAATAAACCAGTTTCATTAAGTATCCCACCAGGCAAATCCGGCCCAAATTGGGGAAAGCTTCGCAATCAATTGTCAAAGAATTTACCGCTATTTCTCATGTGCCTGCCGGCGCTATTACTCCTATTGGTTTTTAACTATATGCCCATGACTGGAATCCTGATTGCTTTCAAAGACTATAAGTTCAATCTGGGAATTTTCGGTAGTAAATGGGTCGGCTTTGAGAATTTCCAATATCTTTTTACCTCCGGTGATGCAGCCCGTATCCTGACCCATACCGTACTTTATAATGCCGTTTTTATTATCACCAATATGCTGGTTTCCATCGGGTTGGCGCTGCTGTTCAACGAAGTACGTTCCCGCTACCTGGCGCGCGTTTACCAGTCAGCAGTATTCTTCCCATACTTTGTTTCCTGGGTTATCGCGGGATATTTTGCATTGGCATTGTTGAGCACTGATAACGGCCTACTCAACAACCTGCGTCAACAATTACTATTGTCTCCAATTTCCTGGCTTAGAACGCCATCGGTTTGGCCATTTATCCTGGTATTCGCGAATTTATGGAAAAATGCCGGCTATTTGAGCCTGATATACCTTGCAGCAATGATGGGCATCAACCCGGAGTTATACGAAGTTGCCCAAATAGATGGTGGGTCACGCTGGCAACAAGTCTGGTATATCACCATCCCGCTGATTTCGCCCATCATTATTATTATGCTCGTTCTATCTATTGGAAAAATTCTTAATGCCGATTTCGGCCTATTCTTTTATCTCACCAGGGGAGCAAGCGGAGGAGTGATCAATTCTGTCGATGTTATAGATACCTATGTTTATAACGCATTACGGAATTCCACTGACCTGGGCCAGCCAGCGGCTGCCGGGTTTTTCCAATCCGTGGTGGGATTTATCCTTGTACTTACCACCAACCAGATTATTCGCAAAGTGGATCCGGAACGGGCATTATTCTAAAAAGGAAAAAGCGCCAATATGAAATCACTGCCTCGCGGAAAAAAGCGCAACCGGAATACCATCAGCCAGGTGTTGATCAACCTTACGTTAATTCTGATCTCATTGATCTGGGTAATACCGGTTTGGGTGCTGGTGTCAGCTTCTTTTACCGATGAAACCGCCCTGACTAAAAAAGGTTATGGCCTGTGGCCATCTCAATTTAGCACGGCAGCATACAATTACCTTTTCCATTATCCACAAGCAGTTTTAAATGCTTATGGCATTTCGATCACCGTGACGGTCTTTGGGACAATTGGCACCTTACTGGTTGTATCCATGCTTGCCTACGCGTTATCGCGCGTCGACTTCCAATGGCGAAGACCAATCAGCTTCATCGTCTTTTTTACCATGTTGTTTAACGGGGGCATGATTGCCACATATATCTGGATTGCAAACACGCTGCATCTGGTTGATTCACTCCTGGCTTTAATCTTACCGATCATGGTCAATACCTGGTTTGTCTTCCTGATGCGCAGCTACTTCAGTGAACTGCCTCGGGAACTGATTGAAGCAGCAAAAATGGACGGGGCAAACGAGTGGCGCATTCTATTCCAAATCGTGCTGCCGCTCTCAACTCCCGCACTTGCAACAATTGGTCTGTTTTCCATCATGATGTATTGGAATGACTGGTGGCAGGCATTACTTTTCATCCGTGATCGGAATTTATATCCGCTGCAATATTGGCTTTATACCGTTCTCTCCAATTCAGATGTGCTCAACAACACCAGTGTTGCTAACCTTGGTTTAAATACTCCACCCCTACACACCATTCGAATGGCTGTCGCCGTGCTTGCAATGGGGCCGATCTCGCTGGCTTTTCTGGCGCTACAACGCTACTTTATTCGAGGCATTACGTTGGGCGGAGTGAAGGGTTGATATTTCGTCATTCGCCCGGATCCTTCATCCCTTAAATAGGAGGTGCAAAATCAAGAATTAAAACCAGCCTGCCCAACGAAAGTCAAACAACTACTCATTCAATCAGAAAGGAAGAATAAAAATGTCCAGCCTAAAAATGAAGATCTTTAGCAGTTTGCTGTTGGTTGCATTGGTTCTTTCAGCCTGCCAATCGGCTGCCACACCAACAGCGGCCCCCGCAGCTACTGCAGCACCCGCTACTACAGTCCCCATTCCTGCCGCTACAACTACACCTACCATGGCTCCGCCCGTAGATATAACTTATAATGTTGTTGGCGGATTCCCAAAAGACCTCGACGCTGTTTCCGCGGCTGCCTCCGATATGCTCAAACAAAAAGGGATCAACGCCAACTTCAAGATTATTTCCCACGATTGGGGCACTTGGAATGACCAGATGAAGTTGATGTATGCCAGCAACGCCCCCTGCGATATCGTGTTTGACCCATACTGGGGGGGTGTTATTGGGTACAATGCGTTGGTGAGCGATGGCGTGTTACTTCCATTGGATGATCTCCTCCCCAAATATGCTCCAAAAACTTTGGCGTTGTTCACACCCACCTTTTGGAATGGCGGTCGTATAAACGGCAAAATATACGGCGTTCCTGCCGATGGCGCCATGAAAATGGATCTGGGCGTGATCTTACGCAAAGATCTGGTACAAAAATACAATTTTGATGTTACTACCGTAAAACCGGGTGATTGGAGCACGTTGGAGCCCCTTTGGAAATCAGCCAAAGCCGATGGAATAATCCCATTCGGAGATTTTGGCATCAATTCCCCCGCTTATGGCGGCTATGACATTGTTGACTCCAGCGCTCTATTGGTTGTCAAGTATGACGACCCGAACCGACAAGTGCTGTTTTATCCAGCCACCGACCAGTTCAAGCAGGCGGTCACCCTAATGAACCAATGGTACAAGGCCGGCTATACCTACACAGACCCTGTCAACAATGATGACAATATCGCCAACCTCCAGGCAGGCAAAGTGTTGGCTCAATGGTTGGGGGCAGCCATGAAGCCGGGTGTAGCAGATGTGGAGTGGAAGCCTCGTATCGCCGGAAATAAATATGACGGCATTGCAGTTTCGATGACAACCACGCCTTTCATTCCGAGCACTGCTTTTACGCAAAACGTCAACAGCATCTGTAAATCCTCCCTGCATCCTGAAGTGGCGATGCAAGTCCTGGAACTGATGAACAGCGATCCGGATTTTTATAATCTGCTTTCGCTTGGCATCGAAGGAAAGCACTGGGTCTGGGCTAACCAAGCCTCTAAAGTCTATGCGGCTGGTCCAAACCAGCAGGACTACACCCCGGGATGGGGCTGGGAAGTAGGCAATACTCTGCTGGGTTACTACCCCGATCAAGCTGCGGCTGACGCAAAGATCTGGGATGAAACCCAACAAGAAAACAACACGCTGCCCGTGTCAGTTATTATGGGATTCGCATTCAACCAGGACCCCGTTAAGACACAGTATGCCAACGTTGTTGCAGCCATTACCGCCGCCGATGTCGATCTCGGTGCAGCTTCAACCGGTGGTAGATCGGCTGACGTCAATGCCGATCTAGCCAACCTGCTTGCTAAGGCCAAAGCCGCTGGGTTGGATGATCTGATTGCCGAAGCGCAGAAACAGGTGGATGCCTGGGCTGCGACTTAAAAGTAGTTTTACAAACCATCTTGTGTTATTCTTCAACCTGGGGCAGCCTGGGCTGCCCCAGGTTGAAATGCGGATATCTGACTATTATGAATTCCAAAGAAGAATCCATCAAAAGGCGGCAGGTATATTTAAGGCAACTCAGGCGAATACTCCCGGTCAGCGAATCCTGGGAAACCTGGCTCGATACCAGCCGGGAATTGCCCCCGGATTTTTCAACCATGCCTTCGAGTTGGAGTCTTCCCGATCCTTTAGAATTGGTACAAAACGACCAGAAACATTCGCTCAATTCCTTGCAAGATTGGGATTTGCTGCGAAACCAATTGAAAGAACAATTACAGCAATGGATATTTGGGACGATACCGCCAGGCCCTGGAAATGTGCACGCGCATATTCTGGAGACAACCCCTCAATTCAACGCAATATCGCAGAAAATTTTATTGACCTTCGGTCCGGATCAGAAAGCCAACCTCCACCTGGAGTTACTTATCCCCCAAGGTAATGGCCCTTTTCCAGTCTTTTTAACCCAGAGCGACCATCGCGGTTGGGCACTGATTGCCCTGCAACGCGGTTACATCGGTGGGGTATATGCTGCCTGTGATTCGCAGGATGACAGCGAAGGTTTTCGAGCCATCTACCCTGAATTTGATTGGGGCACTCTGGCGCGTCGGGCATGGGCGGCCAGCCGCGCAATGGATTATCTGATCACCCTTCCCCAAGTTGATCCCCATCAAATTATCCTGACCGGTCATTCACGCAATGCCAAACAGGCGCTGATCGCATCTGCGCTGGACGAACGAATTGCCGCTGTGATTGCAAGCAGCGCGGGTGCCATCGGTGCATTGCCTGCTCGTTTTTTTTCCGAGCAGCACTTCGGCGAAGGAATTGAATTGATCACACGCGTCTTCCCCGACTGGTTCCATCCACGCCTGCGTTTTTTCACAGGCAGGGAAGATCGACTACCAGTGGATATGCACGAGTTGATCGCTCTCTCTGCACCGCGTTTCTGCCTGCTCAGTTCGGCGCTTAATGACCGTTGCGAAAGCACGTGGGCGGTACAGCAAACTTTCTTGGCAGCCCGACGCTTCTACCAATTCCTTGGGGCCGGGCAAAATCTAGATCTAATCTGGCGATCCGGCGGTCACGAAACCTATTCCGAGATAATCGAGCGCTATTTGGATTGGTGTGATGGATGTTTTGGACACTCTCGCCCCATTTATACGGCTCGATTTGTTTACCCAGTAAATCGAACTGCGTTATCAAAACACCAGGCACCGGCCAGATCTGTACCAGCCAAAGTCTGTCAAGGCCTTCCCCAAGTAACAACGCAGGATGAGTGGCAAAAAGCAAAAGCCAATATTATTGCTTCCATTCCCCAACTTTTAGGCCAGGAGCCGCCTAAAGTCGACAATCCGGGGCACGATTACGGCACCGAAGTTCCCCACCTCGCCATCCTGCTCGATCACGAGACCGATGGCAATGACCTCACCAAAAAACAAATTATGTTTGGTGAATATATCAACGCCGATATTTACCTGCCACGCGAATATGAAACTCGACAGGAAAAGATTCCGGCTGTTTTGTGGCTGCCGCCCTTCTCTTTCCCCAACGGATATCGGGCGGCATTTTTTTACGGCGAGCAGTTCTACATCCGCCTGGCCCGGCAGGGTTATGCTGTCTTTTGTTTTGATCCGATCGGGATGGGAAGACGAGTGGAAGAAGCTGAATATTTCTATCGACGCTACCCGAATTGGTCATTGCTCGGGAAAATGCTGCGTGACGCCCTTTCAGCGCTGGATGTTTTGGTTCGCCTGCCATATGTAGACCCCACGCAAATTTTTGGGGTAGGTTATGGTTTGGGCAGCCTGGTCGGGCTCCATCTGGCTGCCGTGGATAACCGCTTGACCGGCTATACAGCGGTTTGCATCCCACCTTTTTACAGATCGGGGAACGAGTTGATCCAGTGGATTAGCCAATTCGACCTTGTTCCATGTCTGGCAGAGTCCAAGAAAAATGCGGACGAATTACCATATACCAGCGCCTCTCTCATGGCTTGTATGGCACCCAGGCCGTTGCTGGTCGTCAGCCCGCAACTCGACCGGGAAACATCCATGGCCGATATAACCGCCTGTATAGAATCTGCCCGACAAATCTATTCATTGTCAAACTCCGCATCAAGTTTGAGTCAGGAGTTACCCGAAGACTACAACCACCTCTCCATTCCAATTCAACAGATGGTACTGGACTGGCTAAGTGTTCAAGTTGGGAAGAAGGAAAACGAATGAGCTCGATCATTGAAGAAAATGCCCTGGTACTCTTTCAGGGTGATAGTGTTACTGATTCCGACCATAGCCGGGAAGATGATATTGATCTGGGGCGAGGCTATGCGATGATCACAGCTGCCTGGTTTTCGGCGCTCTATCCTGAAAAGAAAGTTCGTTTTCTCAACCGTGGAATTGGCGGCAACCGTATTAGAGATCTGGAATCGCGCTGGAATAGGGATTGTATTGAACTGGACCCATCCTGGATATCTATTTTGATCGGCATTAACGATACCTGGCGGCGTTTCGACAGCAACGATCCAACTTTACCTGAGACATTCGAAGCCAGTTATCGTTTGATTCTGGAACAGGCATCGAAACGCACACATGCCCATATCATTATTTGTGAACCTTTCTTCCTCCCTGTGCTTGAGGGTCAATCAGCCTGGCGCGCTGACTTGGAGCCAAAAATAGCTATTATCCGACAACTAGCCCGGACTTATGATACTCTTTTCATACCACTTAATGATATATTCATCCGGGCCGCTGGCCTGCGACCAGCCGCTTTTTGGTTGCGCGACGGCGTGCACCCCACCATAGCCGGGCATGCCCTGATCGCACAAAACTGGCTGAAGGCTGTCGGTGTGTTTTAGTTTATATACAAGGAGGATAGCGATGCTTTTTCCACAAACAAACCAATATCGGCAAACAGTGGATCTTTCTGGTTTCTGGGATTTTCGGTTTGACCCGGATGGTATTGGAGAGGTTCAAGGCTGGTTCCAGGATTTGAAAGAATCCGCCCCAATCGCTGTTCCGGCCAGCTGGAATAATCAATTTTCAGACAGCCGGGATTATCTCGGTCTGGGTTGGTACCAGACCCACTTCTCCATTCCTTGGGATTGGGATGGCAAGAAGATTTTCATCCGGTTTGGGTCGGTTAATTATCTCGCCTCAGTCTGGCTGAATGGCAAATTCATCGGTCAGCATGAAGGCGGTCATCTACCATTTGAGTTCGATATTACAAAGCATATTCATTCGGGGAAAAACCTGTTGGTAGTCTGTGTGGACGGGGCCCTGGCTCCAGACCGGGTTCCACCTGGAAATGTGCCCCCCGACCCAAGAGATGTGTCATTTTTTCAGAATTATCCAGCCTCGAATTTCGATTTTTTCCCTTTTTGTGGCATCCATCGACCAGTATGGATTTATGCAAAACATCCTGCAGGGATCGACGACTTGATCGTAGCCACAGATGTTTCTGGCACAACCGGGATAGTAAAAGTCAAGTTGATCAGCACGGGAGTAAATGCTAACGTGGATTTTTTTCTAGGTGGGCACGGGACTCAAAGTAGCCAGAAGAGCATGATTTCAAACGGGCAAGCCGAAACAGAGTTTGTCGTTCCCGACGCGGCGTTGTGGGAACCAGGCGCTCCGAATTTATATACATTGAAGGTCGAACTTTCCTGGGAAAGCCATATAATTGATCAATACGAATTATCCATCGGTATCCGCTCCATATCGATTCGGGGGGATGCCTTATTGTTAAATGGAAAACCAATCCAGCTGAAAGGCTTTGGACGCCATGAAGATTTCCCTGTGATTGGACGGGGTTACTTCCCGGCAGTGATAATCAAGGATTATTCACTCTTGCAGTGGGTTGGAGCAAATTCATTCCGAACCAGCCATTATCCTTATTCAGAAGAAATGCTTGATTTGGCCGATAAATTAGGTTTCCTGGTTATCGCTGAAACGCCGGCAGTTGGCCTTTTTTTTGCAAAGAAAGGTCTGGCTAAACGCAACCGACTCTGTACTCAATATGTCCAAGAGCTGATTAAGCGCGATCGGAACCATCCCAGTGTAATTATATGGAGTCTGGCAAATGAACCACACTCCCGGCCAGGGGTCAGCACGAAAATTTTCAAAAGCCTGTACGACCAGGCAAAATCTCTTGACCCCACCCGTCCCGTGACACTGGTGAGTGATATCGGCGTAGATGAAGAAGCGTTGGAATTTCTGGATATCATTTGCTTGAATCGCTACTGCGGCTGGTACACTGAATCGGCACAACTCGATTTAGGCCTGGAGCGGCTTTCAACAGAACTGGATGCTATCTACGAAAAATACCCCAAACCTTTTATCCTGACTGAATTTGGCGCAGATGCTATTCCGGGCATCCAATCGGATGCAAATGAAGTCTTCAGCGAGGAATATCAAGCTGAAATGATCCTGAGAACCATTCAACTGCTTAACAGCAAACCCTATGTAGTTGGGCAACATATCTGGAACTTATGCGATTTTAAAACCACCCAATCCCTTCATCGAGCCGGGGGAACCAACTATAAGGGCGTTTTTACCCGGGATCGGCGGCCCAAACTGGCTGCCCAAAAACTTCGGGAACTATGGTTCCAGAAAGATAAAACAAATCAGTAACTCTAATCATATTTTTAGGAGGAAAGCGGTAAAAAAAAGATCGTTCTGCTTCGATCTGGGAAATATGTGACAGGCTCTCACTCCACCAATAATTCATTTCCAGTTGAAAACAAGCGGAAGAACATTATGAAACCAAAGATTGTAGTGATTGGCAGTGCCAACACGGATATGATCGTAACCACTAATAAGATCCCAACGGCTGGAGAGACCATCTTGGGCGATAGGTTAATGCAATCTCTGGGAGGAAAGGGAGCCAACCAGGCAGTGGCTGCGGCACGCTTGGGGGCGGATGTTACTTTTATAGCACGGTTGGGGAAAGACCATTTTGGTCAAGATGCTTTGGAAGTATATGCAAAGGAGGGGATAAACACAAAGCATATTGTTCAGGATGAGAATGAGCCGACAGGAATAGCACTGATCATGATCGATTCACAAGGCGAAAATATCATCTGCGTGGCTCCCGGAGCGAATGCCAAACTCTCCACAATAGATATTTCCAGGGCTGAAGAAGCTATTAAGTCTGCCGATTGTGTGCTGCTCCAATTAGAAATTCCAATAAAAGCAGTCGAATTTGCAATAGAGTTGGCATCAGAACATCATGTTCAGGTGATATTGAATCCTGCTCCAATGACCACGCTTTCGAAAGAATTGTTGGGAAAGGTCGATCTTCTTACTCCGAATAAAACGGAAGCAGCTGCACTAATAAGGGACCAGACTTCTCATCCCACAGATTTGGCTTTGAAGATAAAGAGAGAATTTGGTATCAAGTATGTCATCATAACCATGGGAAAAAAAGGGGCGATCCTCTTAGGTCTAAACAGCCCAAGCCCAACTAGAATTAGTTCTTTTCCGGTAAAGTCGGTCGATACCACAGGGGCAGGTGATGCTTTTAACGGCGGATTGGCGGTTGCACTGGCACGTGGCGAAAACATGGAAGATGCAGTCAAGTACGCCAATGCAGTCGGTGCCTTGGCGACAACACGTTTTGGCGCCCAAAGCTCGTTGCCGACCATGCAGGAAGTTAAAGCCTTTCTTGAGAGGCAAGCTGCAAAGGTTCGCTGATTTATTGTAAATTGCGAAATTTTGAAGAATTCTACTACCTTTAATTGGATTTTCTCCCGGAAGTCATAAATCGCGGATGGATGGATCAATAAGACATCGTAGTCCATCGACTCTCCTGTCTGGCCTGTTCGTCATACCCGGCTGTAGCCAGCGAATTCAGAGTCTCTACACCAATGGGATGTCCCCCAGGCTCACATCCTTCGCTGTGTTGATATCGGCTATTATCTTGGTCTTACCAGCTGCCTCTATCTTCAGCGAGAAAGTGCCTACTTTCAGGCCATCCAACCAAAAGTCGCCCCAGTCGTTTGTGATCGCGGTGGCGGTGTCATCCCCACTCAGGGAGCAGGTAGCGCCGATGACCACTTCCCTGGTAACCGGATCATAGACCGTTCCGGCTATGAACCGCTTGGGCAAGTTGAGATAGTAGACCCTCGGTTTTAGGCCATACTCGGGGTGGAGGATCTCAGCCCTGGCGATCAGGTCTTTATAGTCCTCCTCCTCGCCAAACAGCATGGCTCCCAGAATACAAGCGTCTACACACCTGGGTTCCTTGATAGGCCAGCCTCGGTCCAGCAGGTGAGCGCAGCCGGTGCACTTTTGGGCTATGGCCAGCGATTCGTTAAAGTAAATCGCGCCGTAAGGGCAGGCATCCACACAGAGCCGGTATCCGCCGCATTTCGCTGGGTCAATGAGGACCAACCCATCCTCCCTCTGATGAATGGCATGAGTGGGGCAGACCTTGATGCAGGGGGCATCCGTGCAGTGCATGCATAGTTCAGGGACGAAGGAGCACCTGACCTGGGGAATGGTACCCCGGGTATGTGCTGTTACCTTGCTCCAGAACTGTCCCGTGTCCGGCTGCGGTCTAGCGTAAGGCATCCAGTCGTTACCACAATGCTCATCCTTGCAGGCAATCTGGCAGCCATAACACCCATTGCACTTTGCAATATCGATGACAAAGACTTTCATTTTGGATCTCCTCGTGCTACCGTCTGCTTAATCGCCGGAGCTGCTTGCAACCCATCCGGTGAAGAGCGGGCCATAGGCCGGGTCATAGTTCCTGGCAAATGCATCCGGGTATTCCGTCCGCCAAGCCTCCATCTCATTCGCGGTGACCCTGGCAAGCTCAGCCAGGTAACTTGTTACCGCAAGGCCCATGGCATTCTTGGAAACGCCCATGTGCGGGGCGATCAAATTGTTGGTGCCTCCCCGATTGATCTCCGCCACGGCGATAAAGTCAATCCCTCCGCCCTTTTCCATCGCAACCGCTCCTGGAATTATTCTTTCAGTCAGTACCGCGACCCCCAGGACGATGCCTCTTTCGTTGAACAACTTGACGATATCGCCTGGCTGGATGCCCCGCTTCGCCGCATCGCTGGGGTGTATCTTAACCGGCTCGTACCAGTAACCGTCCGGACCGGGGACTTTGCTTATTTCCCTTATCCATGGGATATCGGTACATTGCTGGTGCTCTCCCCAGGTTCGGTTACTCGACATCACTAGCAAAGGATATTTCCTGGCTCGCTCGCCCTGAAGCGACTCATCGTGGCTCCAACCTTCGGATGAGGGACCGCCGATCACATAATGGGCAACCGGCTGCCTCTCTTTATCATTGGGAAATTGCTCGGCCAGCCTCTGGGAATAGAACTCGATTTTGCCCGTTGGCGTTTGCAATGGGTTCTTCTCCGGGTCGCTATAGAACGCCTCGGAGGTAGGCTTGGCCTCCTGCCAGTTGGGATCGAGCGGCTGGCAGAAGTATCCCTGCTTTGAGAAAACCTCCCAACTGACGAGATCCATCCAGCCCGATTTGTTAAACCCTCTTTGACCCAATCCTCAATGCTCTTGCCACGTGTCCACTCATCGTAAAAATTCAACTTCTTCGCTATCTCACAGACAGCTTCATAATCGCTCCTGGATTCCCCAATGGGTTCGATTGCCTTACCTTCGAGGTAAATACCATCCAGTTCCGCGGAATTGGCAGTAAAATCGTACTTCTCATGTTTTGTGTTGATGGGCAGGATGATATCGGCGATATTCGTCCCGGAATCCATCCATGGGTGTTGAACGAGAATGAATTCCACCTTTGGGTTTTGCAAGGCTTTCCAGGTGGAGTTCCCATCCATTCCAGCACCAATGAAATAACCGGGGCCGTCGGACCACAGCATATGTATTTCAGACTTACCTGGAAAAGGATAGGTGCGCTTGACGAACTGCGTTTCCGTCCGGGTCATGACCCCGCCACCATACCATTCAACAGGTGGATCGTTGATTGCTTTGGGTATTTCGTTGCCGGGAATGAACGGCCTGTCCGTGTCCCACTCCCTGAGCACTCTTCCATTCAGAGCCTTGGTCAGTGGAGCGGGTTGCGCATCCATGAATGGCTCCATTCCTCGCGAGAAGCGCGGCGGATGCACAGAGGTGGGCAGAGGTATCCCTTTGAGTTGGTGAACCCCGGGCCGGCCCCAGCCTTGCATGGCCAACAGGTAGACTTCGAGCCGCGCCGCCTCATGGCAGTAAGGTGCCCTCTTCAGACCGCCTCCATCCATCTTATGGCAGATGGACGTTCTGTTTTTTGCAAAGTTCCTGGCTAGGGCTTTTATCGTCCATTCCGGAACCTTGCACAAAGGGGAAGCCCATGCCGGCGTCTTGGGCACCCCATCCTCTTCGCCCATCACATACGCCTTGAACGCCTCGAAGCCGACTGCATGTGTGGCGAGATAGGCTTTGTCATACGTATCTTCCTTGATCCACGTATATGCAATCGCCAGCTGCAGGGCAGGATCTGTGCCGGGCAGCACCGGGATCCATTTGTCCATATGAGCCTGGGCTTCAGAATTTACGTCAGGACAGATGTAGACATGTTCGATACCCAATTCGCTCGAATAGTACAACAACATGTCACCGATATGCCCGCGCGGGGAGTTCCAATTCTTAGCCCCCCCATCGCTTCCCCAATGCAGCATCATTTGACAGTTTTCGAGCGTATCCTTCATAGTCTGGCCCGTCTCCTGGCCAAACACTTCAAAACCCCAGACATGTTTTGCACCCCACGCGGATCCTTCCCAACTGGCTGGGGAGCCGGCGCGCTCGGTATGGAATTCCCCATACTTCGTATAACAGTAGTAAGCCAGGAACGCGTTGTTAATTCCATGATCCTTGTGAACCATCCCTTTTTCCCCGTGCGGAGATTGGATGGCGGTAATTGCCGATGGTCCGTATTTCTCGCAGAGTCTCGTGACCTCGTTGGCGATGATGTCCGTGGCCTCATCCCACGATATTCTTTTATACGTGCTGGCGCCACGGTTTTGGGTGTTCGTTTTCGCTGGGTCGCCGCCCGGTTCCCAGTCCACTCTCTGCAGGGGATACAGAATCCGATTGGGCGAATAAACACGCTTCTTGTATGCCAGGGCATAAGGAGCCAAGGGCGACCTTGTGGGCGCAGTCCAAGTCTTGCCTTTAATGGTGCACGTGAAGGGTTTGATACCTGTTAGATCATCATGCCATGGTCTCCGCCTGACGATCTTGCCATTCTTGACGTCTACCGCGGCTAGCTGCCAAATTTCTTCGAGGAATGTCTGTTCTGGTTCCAGTGCAGGTGATACGGCTGGAAATGTGACCGGTGCTGTCGTGGTCGCCGGAGCTGGTGCGGTTGGCGCTTTGTTCTCTTCCATTTTGTCTTCTCCTAAAGTGGATGAACAGATATCGCTGGAAAACGCGAGGAAATGCGTCAGACTTGCGTACTAAATATGGAAGACATCTTCAACGCGCTCATTCTTGGATGGCTCGCATCTATAGGTTATTGATCCATGGGGAAAGATATTCGAAAACGACTCGGCAATAAATAAATTTGGCTGTACTTTTATCGTCTTCCGTGCTGCAAAGGGTTTCCGGTAAGCTCTTAGTCAGCACATGCCGTCGTGCTCGATCATTACCTATACTTCAAGAATAGGTGAGCGACAACGATCTCAAGTGCCGACCTACTTTTCATATTTATTCTAACACCATTTGCTTTGAATGGCTTTGGTGCATAAATCGACGAACAGACATCATGCGCCAACGCCGAAATAGACATTAAAGTTATTGTCCAGCACGCCCGGATTTTGGAATAGTTTCCAGTGCTCGGGCGTGCCGGTTAAATATAAGCGGATTAAGTGGACGATTTAAGGCTGCACGGCTTGTATTCATCCGCCGAGACATCTTTATTAGTTTTAGGATAACACCTTCATCTTCGAGAAAGTCATTGAAATTGCTCCCGATGTTATCGTTGATCATTGCTCGCTCGTAATTATGCCAGCCTTCGAAGGGCCAGGATCAAATCGCCTAATGGAGTTTTGTCACTTTTCTTGATAAAGACTTATACAGGAAGTGATGTAATCACTATCCACCAGGCACAAGGCCTTCCTGAATGCCACTCTCCTGCAGGCAGGTTTCCACGTGAAAGGTGATATTTACGAATCCGAGCCGGGTAGGGATATTGAACCAAAGTTCTTTGCAAAAGGATTTCAAAGCCATCTCGCTCAGGGAATCTTTGAGTTTAGGAAGATTTTACTAGGCTTCGCAAAATCGAGATAGCCTCTATTTCGCACCTGACAACCCGCAACTAAAACCTTATATGGGCGTTATTATTAGATAATATTTAGAATATTTATCTAATTACCGGCCCGACCAGCCTTCAACATTGGTCCGGTTGCGAGCAGATAGTCGATCCATCATATTTTAGAAAACGAAATAATTATCGGAAAGCACGTTATCATCCTATTTCTTTTGATTATCTTGTTTTTTCTAGTAGTTCCAATATTTATGTTCAGGCCAATCTGACGGGATCTCCCAACGGTGCATGCCGGTATGTGACCGCTTATTGATCGGGTTACTGTCTCATTCTGGAAGACATTCAGCGCGGACCTAATTTATGTAAAACCAGGATTGATGAAAGGCCTTTCAATAGATGTTCTGCACATTTTCTCTTCTAAAATTCAATCTGTCAGGTGACTAGGATCCATTAGTATGAAATCGAACTCGAAAAGCACAAAGTCAAATCTCGAACAAAAACTTCAGACCACCCCTCTAGCCGTTATTGGTCTCTCAGGTATCTTCCCCCAAGCTCATAACCTTCAGGAATATTGGGATAATATTCTCAACAAGGTCGACTCTATTGTTGATGTCCCACCGTCGCGGTGGAATATCGATGATTATTACGATCCAGACCCAGCCGCTCCCGATAAAACCTACAGCAAACGAGGCGCCTTCATCCCTGACATCCAATTCAACCCGGCTGAATTTGGACTGCCACCAAATATCCTGGAAGTGACCGACGTCACCCAATTATTGTCTTTGGTGGTTGCTAAGGAATGCCTTGCAGACGCCGGTTATGGAGACGGTATTCCATTCGCACGCGAAAATGTGGGCGTAATCCTTGGATTTGTAGGAATCGGCAGCAAATTGGTGGTCCCATTGATGGCCCGTCTCCAGTATCCGATCTGGGAGAAAGTTTTGCGCAGTTATGGAATATCGCCAGAGGATATCCGCAAGATAATCAATAAAATAAAGTTGGCTTATCCAAACTGGGAAGAAAACTCATTTCCAGGTTCGATTGGGAATGTGGTTTCCGGTCGGATCGCTAACCGGTTTGACCTAGGCGGCACTAATTGTGTGGTGGATGCCGCCTGCGCCAGTTCACTGGCCGCAATCCATATGGCCGCCAGTGAACTTATCGAGGGCCGGGCCGAGATGATGCTTACCGGCGGAGTTGACCTGGACAACTCAATCGGCGCGTATCTTTGTTTCAGCAAGACACCGGCTTTTTCCAAAAGTCAGCACCCCAGTCCTTTTGATCAGGATTCGGATGGCATGATGGTTGGAGAAGGCATCGGCATGGTTATGCTGAAACGGTTGGCCGATGCGGAACGCGACAACAATCGGATTTATGCAGTGATCAAAGGAATTGGCACTTCCAGCGATGGACGATTCAAATCCATCTATGCGCCACGTCCGGCAGGCCAGTCATTGGCCATGCGGCGCGCGTATGCCGAAGCTGGATACAGTCCGGCGACTGTCGGATTGATTGAAGCCCACGGTACCGGCACAATGGCTGGCGATCCGGCGGAATTCCAAGGCCTGAAGGAAGTTTTTGCTGAAAACAACCCGGATGTGCAAACTATTGCGTTGGGTAGTGTAAAGTCTCAAATCGCTCATACCAAGGCGGCTGCTGGGATCGCCAGCCTAATCAAGGTTTCCCTGGCTTTGTATCACAAAGTGTTACCTGCCACGATCCATGTCAATCTGCCCAATCCCCAGTTCGAAATCGAGAAAACCCCTTTTTATCTAAATACAGAAATCCGCCCATGGATAAAACCTGCCGGTCATCCCCGCCGAGCCAGTGTCAGTTCTTTCGGCTTTGGCGGCACTAATTTTCATGTGGCCTTGGAAGAACATACGAGTGAGCAAACCGAAACATATCGCCTAAATTCCACATCGAAGGTTATCCTTCTTTCCGCTCCGACCCAGAAGGAATTGCTGGCAAATTGCCAGGAATGGTCCAAGAAACTTCAAGTTCATAACGCAAAGCAGGAATTTTTAAACCTTGCTTCCGCCTGGACGGCTGAAGCAATCCCATCAAGCGCTGCGCGTGTGGGTTTTATCGCTGCGGATGAGGCAGAAGCTATCAGTAAGCTTGCAATCGCTATGGAACTCATGCAGGCCAATACAACACAAGAAAGCGCCGACCATCCATTGGGAGTACATTACCGCCTGAGTGGGCTTGACCCGCAGGGTAAATTGGTTGCCTTGTTCCCTGGTCAGGGTTCGCAGTATGTGGATATGGGCCGGGAAATTGCGGTCAACTTCCCACCGGTACGACAGGCCTTCGCAGTCATGGATGCCCACTTCGAGTACGATAAGTTGCTCCCGCTTTCAAGCGTGGTTTTTCCTACTCCAGCTTTCGATAACACTCGAAAAGAGGCACAGTTCGATAATCTAACGCGTACCGAACATGCCCAGCCTGCGATTGCTGCACTGAGCTTGGGGATGTATACTTTACTTCAACAGGCCGGGATAAACCCAGATTTCACAGCTGGTCATAGTTTCGGTGAATTAACCGCATTATGGGCCGCAGGTGTTTACGATCAGGACACCTTTTTCACCCTGGCGAAAGCACGCGGCAAAGCCATGACCCCGCCTGCAGACCCGGATTTCGACGCCGGGACAATGCTGGCCATTAAAGGGGATATGAGCAAGTTACAAGAAGAATTAAAGGCTTTCCCCGAAATCACACTGGCCAACTTGAACTCCCCCACGCAAGTGGTGTTGGCCGGAACCAAGCCATCTGTTGCTGCGGTGCAAAAGCTGCTGGTTGAAAAAGGATATTCAGTAGTTGCACTGCCGGTATCAGCTGCGTTCCATACCAAGCTGGTGGCTCACGCTCAAAAGCCGTTCGCCGCTGTGATCAAGAAAGCCGAGTTTAAGCAACCGAGCATCCGCGTTTATTCGAACACCACCGGGAAAGCGTATGCTACCGACCCGGAACAGATCCGTCAAAGTTTGGCCGAGCATATCTTGAATCCGGTTTATTTCAAAGACGAGATCGAAGCCATATATTCCCAAGGCGGCCGGATTTTCATTGAGTTTGGTCCGAAGAATATTCTTACCAACTTGGTTCAAAATATCCTGGAAGGCAAACCCATTTTTGCGATTGCTTTGAATTCCAACGCCAGGAAAGACGGCGACCGGCAATTCCGTGAAGCCGTCGCCCAACTCTGCGTTCTTGGTCTGGACTTGCGCCACTATGATCCGTATGCATTGCCATCCAAACCTTATATGGAAGTGAATCCATCAGCCATCAGCGTTATGTTGAATGGCGGACTCTTCCTGACTGAAAAGACCCGCCTCGCCTTTGAAAACGCTATTGCACAAAAGGAAACGCTTGATCTTGCCAACGTCCCTATCCGGCCTGAACAAGCCGCATCTTCCTATGCAGTTCCTGGGCAGTCCCAAACGTTAGAACCGGTCTTACCTATCCAGTCAAATTACCAAACCGGAGCGCTTCAGATGGCGGATCGGCTTCACGAGTGGCAAGATGAGTCATTGAAAGCCCACTCTCAATTTCTATCGAATGATGGCGAATATATCCGCCTTTACGGTCAGATTACCAGGCAGGAACTTGACTTGCTCTCCGGAAATTCTTCCCCAAAAACCTTGGAGCAAATCAATACCGCCCTCTTAACTCTCGATAGGAGTATGGCGCAGTTCCACCAGCATCAGGTAGAGACATTACGGATACATGAGCAATACCTGAAGAGTCAGGCAGAATTGATCAATAGCCTGATGCAGCTACAGAATTTTTCCACAACCTTGCCTGGCACCCCCCAACCATCCAAACTCCAATCCGCCACTTTCACCTTTCAAGAACCATCCGATAGCAAAAATAACGGGAATGGACATCCTATCGCCGATCCGGACGCGCTTGGACATACTCCACTCCAATCGAACGGGAATGGGCATTCTCCGATCCAAGCGGGAGGAAATGGACATTCTCAAGTCGCTTATACTGTCGCTTCAGGATCTTTGCTCCCGGCAGCCACACTTCCACCAATTAATCTCGAAATTCTGACCAAATCATTACTTGAGATTATCAGCGAGAAAACCGGTTATCCCACTGAAATGCTTGAAATGGGTATGGATATGGAATCTGATCTAGGGATCGACTCTATCAAGCGGGTTGAAATCTTGGGCGCAATGCAAGCGCGCTATCCGGAATTGCCAAAGGCGAATACGGCTGTTCTAGCCGCCTTACGCACAATTGGACAGGTTGTCAACCAGATGATGGCTTCTGCCCCGTCAGCCCAGGTTTCTAATCCGGGTTCTGAACGAGTGGAGGAGTCAGCCTCGCCAAAGTCGGATCCTATTCCTCAATCAACCGGGAATGGCGTTGAAACTTTCACCCGAGCTTTGCAGGAAATTATCTCTAAGGAAACTGGATTTTCCATCGAAATGATCGGCCCCGGCTTGGATCTGGGAACCGACCTTGGAATTGACCCGGTCAAGTGGGCTGATATTATGGTCGGCATCCAGGCCCGTTTCCCGGAATTCCCTAAGGCGGGACTTTCTAAGCTGGCTGAATTGCGCTCGCTAAGTGAGATGGGAGATTATCTCGCTTCGGCTACGCCTGCAGAGATGCAACCCGCCTCACAAATTCAGTCACCGCAAACGCCCCAAGCCTTGGAAAGGCCCCATGAATTGTCGCGTGGCATTGTAGCTTTAAAATACCTTCCGACTCCGGATCGCCTGAATGTTACTTTTCCAAAAGACCGTATATGCATTTTGATGGACGGAGGCACCGACCTCACTCCTGCTCTGGCAAAAGCACTTTCCAGTAAAGGACTAAAGGTAGTCGCGCTAAGATTGGCCGACGATTTAGTTTGTAACCAGATTCCGCCCTCTAAGAACATCCGGACCGTGCTAATGCATAACCTGACCGAAACCGGTATTCAGAAAACATTGGAAGAGCTTCAATTGGAATATGGCCGGGCGGGAATGTATATCCATTTGGACCCACCCTGTCCATCGGAAGAGGTGTTTTCGGAGAACGAGAAAATAATTGCGCGGACAACCTTTTTAGTTGCAAAGTATTTGATGAAAGATCTGACCGAATCTGCTGAGATGAATTATGGTGCATTTATCGCCGTAACGCACATGGATGGCGAATTTGGCCTAACGAGCTCAGGTGGTTTCGGACCGGTCACCGGAAGCCTGTTCGGCCTGGTAAAAACCCTCAACCTCGAATGGGACAAGGTCTTTTGCCGGGCTATTGACATATCCCCGGAGGTAGATGTAAAGACGGCTGTTGAAAACATCCTGGCTGAGCTGCATGATCCCAACCAATTAATCTGTGAAGTCGGGTATAGCCGAAAGGGTCGTCTTACCTTGGTTGTGGAACAGCCTGCTTCGAGGAATTGAATTTATGATAGGAAAAACCTTGATCACTCGCGATACGGTTATCCTGGCAAGCGGCGGAGCCAGAGGCATAACTGCCCGCTGTGTCCTAAAATTGGCCCAGTATATCCCTTGCAATTTCATTCTGGTTGGACGCACTTCCGTCGATGCTCCATTACCGGATTGGGCACTGGACTGCCCAGACGATTCCGAATTAAAGCGCCGTGCCATGATGCAGTTCACATCTGAAGGCGAAAAAGCAACTCCACAAGCTGTTGAAACTCGCTTTCGCCAGATTCGCGCTCAACAGGAAGTCGAGGCCAACCTCCAGACGATCCGCCAGACAAGTGCCGTAGTGGAATACTTAAACCTAGATATCACTGCTCCCATTCAAACTTTGCAAAAGAAACTGGCTGGGGCTGTCCAACGGTTTGGAAAAATAACCGGCATCCTACACGGCGCTGGCACGCTTGCGGACCGCAGGATCGAGAAGAAAACCATCCAGGATTTCGGTACTGTCTTCAACCCTAAAGTGGACGGTCTGCGCAATCTCTTGAAGGTAGCGCCACCCGGACAACTCGATTTTCTGGTTCTATTCTCGTCCGTGGTCGGTTTCTTTGGGAATATTGGCCAGACGGATTATGCCATGGCCAATGAAGTGCTTAACAAAGCCGCCTACCAAATCAAGCGAAATAACCCTGCCTGCCATGTTGTGTCCATCAACTGGGGGCCATGGGATTCCGGAATGGTAACTCCCGAACTCAGGCGCGCCTTTGCCGAACGGAATATGAGCGTCATTCCGATCGAGGCTGGGGCTGAAATGCTGGTCGAGGAAATCACCTCTGAACACAGCCTCGATGACCAACCAGTGCAAATTGTGGTTGGCCAGCTTCCCACGCGTTTGCCAAAAAACATCTCGGGCGGGTTGCTAAAGTTTGAGATCCGCCGCCACCTCAGCCTGGACGCAAATCCATTCTTGATCGACCATCAGATTGGGTTGCATCCGGTGTTGCCCGCAACTTGCGCTGCATCCTGGATCGCCAGTGTCACCGAACAACTATTTCCAGGATTTACCTGCTATCAGATTGAAGATTTCAAAGTACTCAAAGGCATTGTCTTCGACGAAAACCTTGCGGATGAGCATATCCTTGATCTTACGGAGATTGAGAAGGTCCCAGGAGATATGGTAAAGTTCGCAGGCCGTATTTGGAGTAATGCCAAAAATGGACGGCCCATCTATCATTATAGTTTGGATGTCACCCTCCTTAGGGAAATGCCTGCAACAACCCTCCACTACCTCGATCTACCCGCCTCTGCCGTTTCGGGTGGAGGCTTTTCTGGCAAATCTCTTTATGCAAACGGCACTCTTTTTCATGGGCCTTCGTTCCAAGGTGTGCAGCGTGTCATCAGTCTTGGTGAAGACCGTTTGGTCCTGGAGTGCCTGCTCCCGCCTATTCCTCCTGAACGGCAGGGGCAGTTTCCAATGCAGACTTACAATCCATTTGTCTATGATGCAATTGTGCAGTCGATGCTCATTTGGGCACAGAACTATTATCAATCACCTTGCCTGCCATCTCACCTCGTCAGGTTGGAGCAATTTAAGGCAATCTCTTTTGGGGTTTTAATTCTGGTGGATATGAAGATCGTCTCCCATAATGAGACTTCCGTTGTTGCGGATCTAATAGTCACGGATACAGAAGGGGCTGTGCTTGCCAAATTTACCAGTCTTCAAGGTACCATCAGCCCGGCATTAAAAAGGTTCATTAAAGCAGATACCGTGTCCGTACAATCGGGTGAAAATTGATCCGTCGCCTCCCTTCCCTTGCGAACCTCGCAATTGTAGGAATGTCCATCGTTGTCCCAGGTGGGGGCGACTTGACCGAGTTTGGCAGGCGGCTGTATCGCAACCTGCCAATAAACGATCAATTCGATCAGCAACTACCATTGGAAGCAGCTGCCGTTCAATCCCTCCGCCAGGTACGCACGCAGGCTCATCTGGAAGGCAGGCAGGTTCCGCTGATAAGTCTTTCACCCAGTCTTACCGGTGCCCTCCAGGAAAGCGGGAACAGCTCCCGGATCCATGATGCTTCGGATGCATCCTCTGCCCTCCTGACTGCTTCAGACTGGCTTGAGAGCAGCGGTGAAGATGTCGTACTCTTGTTCGAGGCACACACTGCTCCTCAGGTGGTTTGTACACTTCTCATATCAGAATACAGACCAGCACTGGATAACTCCAGGCTGATTTATGCGCGTCTAACGGGTGCTGCACAAGCGGACGCTCCTATTACCTCTTCGGTTGTGTCTGACGCAATAAAGGAGGCGCACTGGGCAGCTGGCATTCCACCTATGGCGATTGGTCTTGTAATGACTCCCACTCTGGAGAACCCGGGTAACCAGCAAGGGCTATTGAATGGGTTACTGGAAGCCTTTGACTTGCAGGATTCATTAACCTGCGCCCTCAGCCGTTGCCATACCGGCCTATTGGGATTGGTGGAGATTACTTGGTGCCTATCCCGGCGTATCATCCCTGGCACTTTTGCCTGGACCGGACCGGCACAACCCGACCACTGGCAGCATTCGCCGTTTTACGTACCGGCCGAGTCGCGCTCATGGTTTAAGCCAGCAATTCAGGATAAACGGTATGCCGGTCTGAACATGCTCGCGGCGGATGGCAGCTTCACCCATATTCTACTTAATGATGAGTCTTTAACAACATCCCAGCACCCCGAAGCCCCAAGCCGGGAAGTTTACCGTCTTTTTCCCCTGGCGGCCGACTCAGTCGAGAAACTGCTTAAAAAGGTGGCTGCCATGCAGTCGAAACTTGCATCAGGAGCCAGTCTACCTGGGATTGCGCTGGCTGCTTACCGTCAATATCTATTGGATCGACCTGCAGCTCAATATGTGGCATGCCTGATTGGTCATTCTCCGGATGAATTCTTGCGCGAGATTGTGTTCGCCTTGAAGGGCATACCGGAGGCAATTAATAATCAGGCGGATTGGCAAACTCCACTAGGGAGTTCATTCACACCCGCTCCGCTCGGAAAAGACGGGAAGATTTCTTTCGTCTATCCGGGCGCTTTCAATTCCTACCCCGGGATTGGGAGGGACCTCTTTTACCTCTTTCCGAACCTGTACGATCACATCTCCGACCTTACTGAGGATATTGGCGGTTTGCTGAACGAACGGCTATTATACCCACGCAGCCTGATGGCTCTCTCTTCGATTGATTTAACAACCATCGAAACCCAATTGGCTGCCGACCCGATCACGATGATCATTTCAGGAAGCTGCCTGGCGGTCCTCTTTACCGATATCCTTCGCAATACTTTCGAGATTTATCCAGCCAGCGCTTTTGGTTACAGCCTAGGTGAGATCAGTATGATGTATGCCTGCCGGGTCTGGAGGGCCGCGGACAGCGCATCCAAAGCCTTGAGAGAGTCCCCGCTTTTCCACACCCGGCTTTCCGGACCTCAAAACGCGGTGCGCGAATTCTGGAATTTACCCACACTTGGTGAAGGCAATCTGCATGAACCGCTTTGGGCGAATTACTTGCTGATGGTTGGGCCGGAGAAAGTCGAGGAAATTCTTCCGAGTGAAGCGCGCGTATATCTGACCCATATCAACACGCCTCGCCAAGTGGTGATTGGGGGAGATCCGGCTGCCTGCCGCCGGATCATTGACAGGCTGAAATGTAAATCTATCCTGGCACCTTTTAATTATGCCATTCATTCCGAACCGATCCATTCCGAGCTGGATATGTTGACTGAATTACATTCAAATCCGGTCATGGGACAGCCTGACATGACTTTGTACTCGGCCGCAACCTATCGTCCCATGCCGATTGAACAGGAAGATATCGCCCGGCAAATCGCCCAAGCCTTGTGCAATCGTCTGGATTTTCCCCGTTTGGTCCATCTGGCCTATAACGACGGGGCGCGCATTTTTATCGAACTTGGCGCGGGCAGTAATTGTGCTCGCTGGATTAATGATACATTGCAAAGCCAGCCGCATGCATCCTATTCGATCAATCGCAAGGGGGTTGCCGACCACCTTTCCATTCTCCGTCTTATTGCAGGGTTGGTTGCCGAACACGTACCGATCAATCTAAATGTGCTTTATTAGGATCAGTCTTATGCAAACATTTTCATCCAATGACATCCTCGAAAATTATATGAAATGGTGGCAAGCCCACACTCACCAGTTGGGACAGATCCAAAGCCAATTCTTGGAACTGCGTCAGGCGGGTTTGCAACAGGTAGCCGACAGCATTGAAAAGCAGTTGACCGCCTCTCGCCCGGTTCAAGAAGCGCCTACACGGGCTTTATTTACCATAGATGACTTGAATGAATTTGCCACCGGTTCTGTTGTGAAATGTCTTGGACAGGAATATGCGGTTTATGCAGGTCGCCGTAGTCCGCGCATCCCAAATGGCGAATTTCTCTTGATGAGCCGGATCCTGTCCATCCGGGGACGAAAAGGAGAATTCGACCAGGCATCCGGCATAGTGGCAGAATACGATATTCCTGCAGATGCCTGGTACTTTAATGAAGCTGTACCCGGTCAGTTGCCTTATTTCATCTGTTTAGAAATCGCATTGCAGCCTTGTGGGGTCCTCTCCGCTTATCTGGGTACGCCCCTCCGTTATCCCGAGTTTGATTATTACTTTCGTAACCTGGATGGGGAATTGATGTTCCACCGGTTAGTGGATGCGCGTGGCAAGACGGTCGAGATCCGGGCAGAGCTTCTAAAAACCGTTTTTTATGGTGCCATTATTATCCAGCATTTCTCCTTTGAGTTGAGCTGTAATGGGGAAGTTTTCTTCATTGGGAGCTCCTCATTCGGTTATTTCTCAGCCGAGGCTCTGGCAGGCCAGACCGGGTTGGACGCTGGGAAAAAAGTCATGCCCTGGTTGACAATAGCCGGGCCAGAAATCAATAAAGCCCCCGTCGATCAAGCAATCTTAGAAGATAGCCTTCCCCCAGGGAAGCTCCATCTATTGGATACACTAGTTATCGATCAAGCCGGAGGTGCACACCAACAAGGATATGCGTACGCCAACCGGCGTAATACTCCCGGGGATTGGTTCTACGCTTGCCATTTCCATGAAGACCCAGTCATGCCCGGATCGTTGGGGATTGAGACGATCATCCAAGCGATGAAGGTTTTTGCAGAACAGCAATCGAATAGCGCCGCGCCGGTAATCCTGGCTACCGGACAGAAAATGAATTGGACTTATCGCGGCCAGGTACTACAGAGCCACCGCCAAATGCAGGTTGAGATTCACTTCCAAAAGGTGCAGCAGGTTGGGAATACCAAGCAATTTACCGCGGATGCCAGTTTGTGGGCAGATGATACCAGAATTTATGAAGTGCACAACATGGCGATCGCTATTTTGGAAGAGTAGGAATAGATCACCAAGTAAAGGTCGGATTCAATTAAGTTCATCATGCAAATGCTTCCGCCAATACGCGGATCATTAACTTATTGGATGAGGCCGTTATCTTCAAGTCCATTTCTCCAACGTTTCTACTGTCTTGGCGAGGAACCAGTCTGCTAAAACTCCATCCAGGATACGGTGATCAAACGTCAGTGAGAGATAAACCATCGGACGAATGACAATGGCATCATTGCCTGAACCATCCTCCGCGCTGATGACCACTACGCGTTTCTGGATGGCGCCTATACCCAGGATCGCACATTGCGGCTGGTTGATAATGGGAGTGGCGAATAATGACCCGGATATGCCATGATTTGTAATGGTAAATGTCCCCCCCTTGACCTCATCCGGTTGCAATTTATGATTGCGCGACCTTTCTGCCAGATCATTGATAGCCCGGGCAATTCCCAAAAGCGACAAGCCATCGGCATTTTTGATGACCGGGACGATCAAGCCCAGCTCACCCAGTGAGGTTGCCATGCCGACATGGATTGCCTGATGGAGACGGATGCCGGCCTCTTCCCAGGAAGAGTTCACCATCGGAAATGCTTTGAGGGCAGTGACCGCCGCGGAGACCATATAGGCGGTATAAGTTAAATGAGCGCCGTCTTTGGCAAACGCGGCTTTTTGAGCCTCCCGGTGAGCCACCACCCGTGACAAGTTTGCTTCCATGACAGTTGTGACATGCGGCGAGGTTGCCTTGGAGAAAACCATCCGTTCTGCAATCTGCTTGCGAATGATGCCATGCGGAATCAGTTGACCTGATGTTTCCAATGCAGGGGCCGGGACAACCGATTGTCCGGCGTTGGGCTTTGTTTCGTCAGGATGTGTGAAGACCAGTTCAGTCGGACGGAATAGGTCACCATCGGAAGGAGTTTCCCAAATGGCAGCCTGGGTTTGCGAAGAGGCTTCGAGAAATGCCAACACATCTTTCTTTGTAATACGTCCTCCCAGGCCTGTGCCTTTAACTTTATGGAGATCCACGCTCTTTTCGCGCGCGATCTTCGCCACAACCGGAGAAATAAACCCCAGGTCGCTTACCATGGGTAGATTGTCCTCTTTTCCACCGGTTTCAAATGGACCATTTGATCCAGGAATGTCTTCCCCGGCCTGCCCTATCCATCCGATAATCGTCCCAACCTTGACCGTCATCCCTTCCGGGACCAGGATTGCCAACAATACCCCATCGGCCGGGCTGGGGATTTCAGATACAACCTTATCGGTTTCGACTTCCAGAAGCGATTCCAGGTCGGCAATATTCTGGCCCGGTGCTTTCAGCCACTTAACAACCGTTCCTTCAACGATCGATTCTCCCAATTGAGGCATGATAACTTTTGTAGGCATTCTTCTCCCTTATCCAGGAACGAGGCACCCAGTCAGTGAGATGAACTGTCCGCTTCGGCTTCCTTTGCTCTTTTTATGAAACTCAATACGCTGCCAACTCCCGAATTGCCGAGGCGATCTTCTCAGGGTTGAGCATGAACCAGTCCTGCAGCGGACGGCTGAACGGCATAGCCGGGACATCCGGGCCAGCCAACCGGCGAACAGGCGCGTCCAGATCCGTGAAGGTGTGCTCACCAATGCTTGCCGCGATCTCGGCGCCATACCCGCCGGTGAGGTTATCCTCATATATAACCAACGCTTTACCAGTTTTAGCTACCGAGGCCAGGACGGTCCCCAAGTCAACAGGATAGAGCGTGCGCAGATCGATAACCTCAACACTGATTCCCTCGGCGGCCATTTTTTCAGCTGCCTGGAGGGTGTAATAGTGCATCATGCCATATGCAATCACCGTCAGGTCCGAACCTGTCCGGGTCACTTTAGCTGACCCGAGTGGGACCAAGCCATCCCCGTCAGGGACATCTGCCTTGATTAAACGATAGCCTTTCTTAGGCTCCAGGAAAATGACCGGGTTGGGATCGCGTATAGCCGCTTTGAGCAGCCCCCTGGCATCCGCGGGATTGGAAGGTATGACAACTTTTAGACCAGGCGTATGTGTGAAAAAAGCTTCAACTGATTGGGAATGATATAGGCCGCCACCAATCCCACCGCCATACGGGGCACGGATCACCATCGGCACGGTCCATTCGCCACCGGAACGATAGCACATTTTGGCAGCCTGGTTGATGATCTGGTTGAATGCGGGGAAGATGAAATCGGAGAATTGTATTTCGCATACCGGATGCATTCCATAAAGGGCCGCCCCTATCCCCACCCCGACAATGGAGGCTTCCGACAATGGCGAATTGATCACCCGGTCGGAACCATATTTTTCGATCAAACCAGCCGTGGCACGAAAGACTCCGCCGCGTACACCCACGTCTTCCCCGACGATGAACATATTGGAGTCGCGCTCCATCTCCTCATCCAACGCCTGGCGGATCGCATCAACCAAAGTCATCTCAGGCATGCTGCACCTGCTCTGCATAGATAGGCGCCATGGCATCTTCGAGATCCGGGGATGGCGCAGCGCTGGCATCTGCAACCGCCTGGTCAATAGTCGCCTTTGCCCTGGCTTCCAGTTCATCCAAGCCCGTCTTCGTCAAAATCTCGTTGGTTTGAAGATAATCCTGAATAAGCAGCAAAGGATCGTTTTTCTTATGATCCTCGACTTCCTGGCGCGAGCGGTAACTGCGATCGTCATCATCCGAGGAGTGTGGGGTGAGGCGATACGCTCGGGCCTCGACCAGGGTCGGTCCCTCCCCGGAGCGGGCACGGCTGACGGCTTCCTGCATAGTAGCACACATTGCCAACATATCCGTCCCATCCACGGTAATACCTGGCAGCCCAAGCCCGCAAGCCTTGTCTGCTGAGCTGGGAACGGCCATCTGTTTGCTGGCCGGCTCGGAGATGGCATAGGAATTATTCTGAACGATGAAAACGACTGGCAGCTTATGAATGGAGGCCCAGTTGACCGCCTCGTACCATTCCCCCTGGGCCGTCGCCCCTTCACCAATGGAGGTGATCACCACCCGATCCTCTCCGCGCATCTTGATCCCTAACGCGATCCCGACCGCGTGCAAGTTCTGGGAGGCAACTGGAGAGGAGAGGCTGATAACATTGGCACGTTTCAAACTAAAGTGGCTGGGCATCTGGCGCCCGCCCGAGGAAGGTTCGCCTTTCTTACCCATCAAGCTTAGCATGAATTCATATGGGGTCAGGCCAAGCGTCATGAGAAGTGCCAGATCCCGGTAATAAGGAGCGACCCAATCGTAGCCGCGCTTGATGGCATAAGCTGCTCCGATCTGGGCCGCTTCCTGGCCGATCCCGGAAATATGGAAAGCGATCTTCCCCTGACGATGTAACGCCCAGGCACGCTCATCGGTGCGCCGGGCAAGCAAGAAATACCAATACATCTCCAGCAGCGTTTCTGTGGACAGGGCCATTTATAATACTCCAATTATGCTATATATTATCATAATTAAAACAAAAATAGAAGTAATTTCCTTGTCCATAACGATAGTATTTCATATGCGCACTTCTTGTTTTTTTATTCTCTTCCAGAAAACGACCTTCTCCGGGTACCTTAACGCCACCACCATCCAGAGAAGCAAAGCATAATACACAAGATACTTCAGGCCCGGGAGCAGCAGGAAACTGGTAAACAAGAGCAGCGAGATTACCAGAGGCAACAACACCACCTCGCCGGGCTGCATGAGTTTTTTATCCAGCAGGATGCGGATGATCCCGAAAAGGGGTATGAGCAGGAGCGCCAGATCATGGTAATGGATATGCGGCGTGCCAATGATCATGACAATGACCGCCAGGCCAATCTGGCGCTCTTTAATTTCGGCGCTTTTAGCCCAGACAAGACAAAGATAAATAATGGCTACGGCAAATCCAACCCAGCCCACCAGATGAACCGAAGCAACCGGCATGGATGGGAAAGTACGCCGGAGGAACCCGATCAGGTTTACCATCAGTTCTTCATTATAAAATTTGAACCCCCCGTTCTCACTGGCCACCAGGATGCGCAGGAAATCCACAACCCCGCTCCGTCCGACGAGCAGCACGCTGACGAGCACGAGCAGGCTTGCCCCTGCACAGAACCAGGCCCAGACCCTTCTGCGCTTGAACAAAAAAGGCGGGGCAAGCATCACTCCCATGTGGGGGCGGATCAGCGTCAGAGCCAATCCAAGCCCCGAAAGCCGCTCGCGCTCCCGCAGCAAACCACTTAACCATATCGATGCACCCAACAGCAATAAAGCCGTGTCCTGCCCATTGACGATACTAAAGAAGGCCGGGAAAAATAAAGCCGTCCCGAAAAGCAAAACCCACCTATCCCATCTCTGCGCCTGAGGCACAAGCTTAACCAGAATAAAGGCGCTCAAGATAAATAAAGCGGTCATCAACACCGACCAGACTATGAAAGCCGGCAAATAATCGAGGTGCGCCAGCAGCATCAAAGCCGGAAGGATAAATGGCGGGTGGGGGAAGGGGTTTACTTCGCTCGACTGCATGGGTGCGCCGAAACTCTGAGGAGTGACCGGTTTCCCTGCAGAGACAAGTATCTGCCGGATAGTCTCATCCAGTACGTCATTTTCCGCCTGTCTCTGTGCTTCCCAGTCATACACCCTGGACATTCCTTGTGTGATGGCAATCCGCCCGGCCGCATAAAAGGGCAGAAAATCCACAGCGGTGCGCTGGGCTGGATCATTGACAATGCGCAACCACAACACAGGGTAGATCAGCAGCAGGAAGGCGACTCCGGCGATCACGAAGATATTCCGAAAGGAAGCACTGGAACGAGGTTGTTTTTTTTTGGATTCCATCAGGTTTCCTTAAGTGGAATGTTCCTTGCTACGAAAGAGCAGGCCGGGAAGCAATAGCGCGATAACCAATAGGAGCATGACCAGGTAAGGGAAATTGTACTTTAAAATATCCAAAAAATTGCTGAACAGCAAAGCCACCGAAAGAACCAGGGGAATCAAGGCAGCATTTTGTGCGTGCAGGAACTTGCCGCGCACCAATACCAAAAGCACCGCCACCAGTGCCACAACCAGCAAGGCAAGGTCATGATAGTGCAGGTGCGGGACGGCAAAAACGGTCACCGTGACCGCAAGCCCAATTTGCTTTTCGGTAATCTCCCGGCTGCGCGCCCATAATACACACAGCCCAGCCAACGCCAGCCCATACACAGTCCAGCCGATCCAATGGATGACTGTATCGCCCAGCCCCGGCGCGGCGCGCCACAATAGGCCGATCAGATTGACCATGAGAGGCTCCTTCATCCCATACCAATTCCCGCCCGTGGCGACCAGCAGCACGTTAAGATAGCCGCGAATCCCATCCACGCCCACGCATGCCAGGCTTACTACCCCCAAGACTGCGCCTGCCAGGCAAAACCAGCCGAATACCTTCTGCCGCCGGAACAGGAATGGGACAGCTAGCAGCACCGTCACATGCGGGCGGACGCTTGTCAACGCAAGTCCAAGCCCCGCCAGCCAATCCTGCCCGGTCAAAAGCCCGGCCATCCAGAGAAACCCTCCAAAAACCATGATGGCCGTATCCTGGGTATTATCCAGACTGACAAATACAGGATAAAAAGTCAATATCCCAGCCAAAAGCAACAAAACAGCCGTCTGTTTCCAGGCTGCGCGCCGGAGAAGCCAGGCAATGATCCCTGCGCTTGCCAGATAAAATGCCACCATTAGCGCCGCATAGCGCAACAGGGATGTGAGATAATTTCCATTTACAAGAATCGCGAGCAATGGCAGCAGATATGGCGGATGGTCAAATGCCAGCACTTGTCCTGGAACCAGGCTGAACCCCACTACTTCGGCCTGGATCGTTTGCTGCAACCCCAGATCGTACACATGCGCCCCGCCCCAGCGTTGGGCAACACGTGCAGCGGAATACGGGGAAATAAAATCCGTCCCGGTGCGTTCAGCAGGGCTGGAAATCATCCGCAGCCACAACAGGATGTAGACAAGCAGCAATGTTGCCAGCCCGGCAATCACAAAAACGCGGCGGTAATTAATGCGTTTCATAGTACCACGTCTGGGCAGTTACATGACCATCAGCATACATAATAAAGACAGGCACGACGGCACCCCACCCGGCCGAACATCCAAACCGCCGACGCCAGCGCCCTCCCGGCTGTGGCATAGCACACCCTATTCATCCACTTTTTCCACTACGATGGTTGCCTCGCCAATTAGGGCGGCGATTGCACCTACTGCCGCCAGCGAGGGTGCCAATACCGCGCCGACCACGCCAATAGTCAGCGGGAATTCCATCATGACCTTGCCATCCCGGTCTTAGATAATGATACGCTGGATGTAACCCGCATGGATCAACTCCTTGATCTTGGCAATCAGCTCTTCGCCGTTGACACGAAACTCTTCCGAGCGGAATTCAGCTATGGAGTGCTGATTATCTTACTTTATCGAGTATCGGTATTATCACATAATTTTGCACAAATGTAACCATTTTCGTACCCGTAAAATGGATTTGTGTTATATACTATGCATTGCGTTTATTTCCTCTAAGGAGATTCTCATGCTTACCATCGAAAAAGTGGATACTGACAACAAATCACAAGTCAAGCGCTTTGTCGAGTTCTATTATGATCTCTACAAAGACTGCCCGCAGTGGGTGCCGCCTCTTTTTGTCGACGCCTATCTCCCGCTAAACCGAAAGAAGCATCCTTTCTTTGAGCATTCGGATGCGGATTTCTTCCTGGCAGTACGGGACGGAAAAGTAGTCGGTCGCATCTGTGCGGGAGAAAACAAGCCATTCAACGAATACCACAAGACCAAAAAAGCCCAGTTCTATTTCTTCGATGCGCTTGATGAACTGGAAATCGCCAAGGCCCTATTCGAGACCGCCTTCGACTGGGCCCGCCAGCGCGGCCTGGATACCATCATCGGGCCAAAAGGCCTTTCCCCCTTCGATGGTTATGGCATTCAGACAGAAGGTTTTGAACACCGCCAGATGATGACCATGATGAACTACAACTACGCTTATTATTCCAAGCTGGTCGAGGCGCTCGGTTTCGAGAAGGAAGTGGATTTCGTCTCCTGCTACCTGCCGGCGGAAGCGTTCAGGGTGCCGGAGCGGGTCGAACGGATCGCCCAATGGGCCACAAAGCGCGGCAACCTATGGGTCAAGAATTTCAAGACTAAAAAGGAACTGGTTAGTTGGGCGCAGCGCATCGGCCGGGCCTATAACAAAACTTTCATCAACAACTGGGAATATTATCCTTTTACCCAGGGCGATGTTGATTACGCCGTTCAGAATGTTTTCATGGTGGCAGATCCTCACCTGATCAAATTGATCATGCACGGCGACGATATCGTTGGCTTCCTGTTCGCCTTCCCGGACGCTTCGGCCGCACTCCAGCGGGCCAAGGGCCACTTATTCCCCTTCGGCATCGTGGACCTGCTGCTCGAAATGAAGCGCACCAAGACCGTTTCCGGGAACGGCATGGGCGTTATGCCTGAGTTCCAGGGCACCGGCGGTAACGCCCTGCTTTATTACGAACTGGGCAAAACCATTTTGGATGTGTATCATTTCAAATTCGTCGAGATGACCCAGGTGGCCGAGACCACCAAACAGATGCGGGCCGACTTGAAAAACCTGAATGGGGTCGAGTACAAGAACCACCGGGTCTTCAGGAAAGCCATCCAGTGATCCGGTCATACAAACGCAAAGTTCCCGCCGAAAATGGCGGGAACTTTGTTTTGGTCTGCCTAGGTATTACAGAATAGTGACGTTGGTAGCCTGAGGGCCTTTGTTGCCCTGCTCGACTTCGAATTCGACCTTCTGGCCTTCATCCAGGTTGCGGAAACCTTCGCTCTGGATGGCGGAGTAGTGGACAAAGACATCCGGGCCGTTCTCACGAGCAATGAAGCCGTAGCCCTTGCTGCCGTTGAACCACTTGACCGTGCCGACGATACGTTCAGACATATTATTTGCCTCCTTATGGCAAAAGAAAAAATGATGTGTCAGGGTCGTTCCATCGGACGATCTAAAATGAAATGACCCGGGGAAGAAACCTCGGGTCATCGTTTTTCTCTTTCCAACGTGAACTTACTGGCATCTTACGTCTTCTATGATAAAGCCAAAATTCGGATACGTCAAGGTGGAATTTTTTCACAGTGATGTAGAGATTATGCCAAAAAGTCTCTTATCGAGTATGATTAAGCGTGACAACCAATCTACACTCGGTACCATGAGGTCGAGATGCCAGAATTTGAATTTCACATTTCACGCAAAGCCCGCCAAAAATACCAATTTGATGAGGGTCTCTTCGCCCTGAACGGGAATGTAATCCTGGCAGATTTCGCGGCCGCCCGGCGTTTTGCAGAGCGGATTACCATTGTACGTGGGCAGGTTGTTCCGGCATCAGATATCAATGCCATGGGCCTGATTGACGAAATCTTACATATCCTCATCCGCCAGTATGAACAGCAACATCCCGGCACAATGCAGCGGGCGTTTGACTATGTTCGCAACGATGCGGATGCAACGCTGTTGAAATTCACGGAAGAGTTTCCTCCATTGAGTGTTTATCGCGGCGAAATCGAGGCGCGTTATTACCTGGATTTAGAAACGGCCGGCCGGCCAAACCGCCAATCCAGTCTGGAGGAAATGCTGATGCTCTACCTGGCCAATGCCAACCCCGCACTGGCTCCTTACCGCGAACTGTTCGATGATTCAGAACTACAGCAGCATACCAGCTATGCGCAAGTTATATCCAACTTGCAAACCTTTTTCGGGACGCAGCCGGGCTTCGGAACCGGCGGCGAGACGCTTTTCGATGCTTTGCTCGCCCCGGTACGGCGTGCGCCAGCTTCGCTCCAGGCCCAGTTGGAATACCTGCTCGAACGTTGGGGGAGCCTCCTGGGCGAGAACTTTGTGATCCGCATCCTGCGCAGTATTGACTTTGTTAAAGAAGAGGTCATTCGGCAGACAGGTCCGGGCGGGTTTAGCGGCGATGCGCCCGTGTTGACCTTCAGCGGATACGATTACACGGAATACGAACGCTTCAGCCAGGACAAAGATTGGATGCCGCGCCTTGTCCTGATCGCAAAAAACTCCTACGTCTGGCTCGATCAATTATCCAAAAAATACCAGCGCTCCATCACCCATCTCGACCAGATCCCGGATGAAGAGTTGGAAATTCTAAAACAACGCGGCATTACCGGTTTGTGGCTGATCGGACTATGGGAACGCAGCCTGGCTTCCCAAAAGATAAAGCAGATGATGGGCAACCCGGAAGCGGTTGCTTCCGCCTATTCCCTGATGGATTACCAAATTGCCGGGGACCTGGGCGGCTGGGATGCCCTGCAGAATCTGCGCTGGCGCGCCTGGCAGCGCGGCATCCGCTTGTCAGCCGATATGGTACCCAACCATGTCGGCATCGACTCGCACTGGGTGGTGGAGCATCCGGATTGGTTCCTTTCCCTGCCTTACTCCCCCTATCCCAACTATGCCTTTAATGGCACAGACCTGTCGAATGACGCCCGTGTGGGTATCTTCATCGAGGACCATTACTACACCAAGACCGACGCAGCCGTGGTGTTCAAACGCCTGGACCGCTGGACCAACAACGCGCGCTACATCTACCATGGCAACGACGGCACATCCATGCCCTGGAACGATACTGCGCAACTGGATTATTCCAAAGCGGAGGTGCGCGAAGCCGTCATCCAAACGATCCTGCATGTGGCGCGCAACTTTCCCATCATCCGCTTCGACGCTGCCATGACGCTGGCCAAAAAGCATATCCAGCGCCTGTGGTTCCCCGAACCGGGCGCAGGCGGGGCCATCCCCTCCCGCTCCGAGTATGGCATGACGCGCGCCCAGTTCGACGCGGCCATCCCGAACGAGTTCTGGCGGGAGGTCGTGGACCGGGTGGCAGCCGAGGTACCGGATACGCTACTGCTGGCCGAGGCGTTCTGGATGATGGAAGGCTACTTTGTGCGCACGCTGGGCATGCACCGGGTCTACAACTCGGCCTTCATGCACATGCTGCGGGATGAGGATAACGCCAATTACCGCCTGGTGATGAAGAACACGCTCGAGTTCGACCCGCAAGTACTAAAACGCTACGTCAATTTCATGAACAACCCGGATGAAAAGAGCGCGGTTGAGCAGTTCGGCAGCATGGATAAATACTTCGGCGTGTGTACCATGATGGTGACCTTGCCCGGCCTGCCGATGTTCGGGCACGGACAGATCGAAGGCTATCACGAGAAATATGGCATGGAATACCGCTACGCCAAATGGAACGAAACGATAGATGATGGGTTGGTGCGCGGCCACGAATGGCGCATTTTCCCGCTGACCCACCGCCGCTACCTCTTCGCCGAAGTGGAGGATTTCCTGTTGTACGATTTCTATACACCGGAAGGGCGTGTCAACGAGGATGTGTTCGCCTACTCCAACCGCCACGATGATCCCCACGGTTCCGGCACAAGCGAGCGTGGCGTGGTGATATATCACAACAAATTCGCCGAGACACGCGGCTGGGTCAAAAGCTCCTCCGCTTATATGGACAAAGCCAGCGGCACCCTGATCCAGAAAACGCTCTCAGAGGGGTTAAGCCTGCCGCGCGAAGGCTATGCCATTTTCAAGGATTACGTGAGCGGGTTGGAGTATATCCGGCCCTGCCGGGAACTGGTTGAGAAGGGATTGTTCGTCCTGCTAGGCGGATACCAGTGCCATGTTTTCTTGGACTGGCGGTTCGTGGAGGGAGAGCAATGGAAAGCAGTTTTCGAAACGTTGCAGGGGACAGGCGTGCCATCCATGCATGCAAAGATTGACGAGCTGTTTGCGGTGGCAGTGGTGGTAAAGGAAGAGAAAATAAGTGAGAAGCAAGAAGGAAAGAAGAAACGCGTAACGAGGAAGCGGGCAACCAAACAGCTGGCTGAAAAGAGCGCCTTAAAGAAAACAGAGGGCAGGAAGAAGCCCGCAGCCGGGAAGAAAGCCTCCAAGATCGAAAGAAACGAATAAAGAGCTTTCAGGGTGCAGGCGCGGACAGGCGGGCGCAACGGAAACCGATGTTGAAGCCGACATTCGTGGGGAGGATCCCACCGCGGCCAGCGGAGCGGAGGTTGCCATCATTGTCGTACCACGAGCTGCCCCGTATCACCCGGTCTTGTCCAGAAGTTGGGCCGGTTGGGTTGGAAGTAGGTGAACTTTCATAATAGTTTGCATCGTACCAGTCGTTGATCCAATCCCAGACGTTCCCGGCCATGTCCAGCGCCCCGTAGGGGCTGGCGCCGGCCGGATGACTACCCACGGCGCTCGTATCGCCAACACAGAATGCAAAGTTTGCCAGGGAACAAGTCGGGCTGTCATTGCCCCATGGATAGGCGCGCCCATCTGTGCCACGCGCGGCCTTCTCCCACTCGGCCTCCGTCGGCAGGCGCGCCCCGGCCCACTGGCAATAGGCAGAGGCATCATTCCAATTCACATACACAACCGGGTAATTTTCAAATGATGGGTTGCTGAAGTAACTGGTGTGCGTTTGGGAGGATGAGACAGAAGGAGCCTGACAGGCGCCGGCCTGCACACACTTTTCGTACATGGCATTGGTAACATCGGTTTTATCGATCCAGAAAGCGTCCAGGGCCACGCTTTGGAGCGGCTGCTCATTGGTAAACCAACCCTGCTGGCAATCAACCTCAACTTTATAGCACTCCGCCATGGCATGGTCAAGCGTATCGCCCATGGTAAAAGTCCCGGCTGGCACATAGACCATCACCATGCCATCCGCCGGGCGCGTCCAAGTGGAGCCAATCCCGAGGGCACCTGTTTTGGAGAACAACGCAAACCAGCCAATCGCCAGGGCAAAGGCAATCCCGGCAACAATCCCAGCCGGCAGGAGCCATTTTTCCCCGGCGGCGGGTTTCTGCGCTTTCTCCACCCCAGCGTGATCAGCCTGTTCCTGGGAAACCTGTTCTGCAGCTTCCCGTTCGGCTTGCTCGCGGGCCATTTTTTCTGTGGCGGCAAGCCGGGCTTTTTCAGCGGCTTCCTGTTCAGCCTTTTCCCGGGCAGCCTGCTTGGCGGCTTCCCGCTCGGCTTGCTCGCGGGCCATTTTTTCTGCAGCGGCAAGCCGGGCTTTTTCAGCGGCTTCCTGTTCGGCTTTCTCCCGGGCCGCTTTTTCAGCAGCATCCTGTTCGACCTTTTCCCGGGAAGCCTGCTCAATCGCCTGGCGCTCGGATTCTTGACGGGAAACATGCATAACGGCTTCCCGTTGTGCAGCTTCAGCAGCCTGAGCGCCTTCCCGCGCCTGCTGGAAACGCTCCAAAACATCGGCTGCATTCCGGGCAATCCGGCGACTGTCATCCTCACTGGCAATGCGCGCCAGCGCCTCACGTGCAGCCCGCGCCAAGCCAACGTTCCGGCCGTTAAGCAACTCCTCCAACTGGTGTACCGCCGCCTCTCGCACATAGGGCAGAGAACTTTGGATGGCTGTGTTCAAATCCTCGGGCAGGGCGACCGGCCTGGCAGCATCCATGGGTATATTGTGCCGTAAAACAATTTCCCCCTGCTGCTTATAGCACCACTTTCCCGGCGTCTGGTTGGGCGTCCGGTTGGCGATCTGCTCATACGCATAATCATACAGATCATCCACCGTAATGCGTCCATCACCATCAAGATCGGCTTCCCCCTCCAGGCCTTTTACGAGGAAATGCGTGAAAAGCGAGTCCTCCGCCTGGCCCTGGCCAATAACCTTATCCCCTTCCCACGCAAACTGGGTCGCATCCGAGGCGGTCAACACAACATGACCATAGCCGGTGCCCTCGAACGCCCGTGCAATTCCCATACTCCCGCCCACTTCAGCCTTCGTACCTTGCATAAAAGCACCGCTATTACAGCAATCCAGAATTAATACCTGCCGCCTGGAGCGGCTCTGATCCATGGATTTCCGAATAAACTCCGACTCGATGGCTGTGGAGAGCAGGCGGGCGCGGTTGGTGTTCTTAACCGCAAGATAGAGCGCCCCAAACTCATCCCGGATGCCGTGCCCGGAAAAATAGAACAAGAGCAGGTCGTCGGTCTTTTTGGATGAAAACAGATCGTCAATCGCCTGCCGCACGACCGGCTCGGTCTCGTTTACCAGCTTGTTTACCTGGTCAAATCCGGCCAAAGCCGGTGAGGTGAGAACCTGTGAAAATTCCTCTGCATCCTGCCCGGGGGCGGTCAACCGGGCAAGCCCGGGATCCAAGTATTCTGTATTTGCGACGATCAGTGCGAATTTCTCGCTCATCTTACTTCCCCTTTTGCGCCGAAATCATCTCCATCACCTTCTGCAAATCCGCTGCCGAGCCCTCAAATTCAATCTTTTGCCCGGCAACCCGGCCTTTGAATTTCACCGTGCGCCCCTGCCCACGCAAACTCCACGCCTGGATAAAATCAATGATCTTGGGCAGAAAGTTCGGCAAGACGGCCATGGTGATCGCGCCAAGCGTGACCGGGTCAACAGCTTTCGTCCCTGAAGGCGCAACCCCGCCTGCCGCCAGATCGGCCGAGACCACATCCATCTCGCGCAGTTCCGCTAAGAGCTGGCGCGTCATTTGGTCCAGTTCTTCTTCCGTCGCGCCGGCCTCGCTGACCTCGAGCGTGAATTCGGCATTTCCGGTTTCGCTCATGTCACCCTCACTATGAACCATCCAGATAAATTGCCTCTTGGAATGCTTTAACCAAATTTCATTATACTCATTTTAATCATGATTGGGTAGACAACTTCCACCAGCGATCTTACTACAGCCAATATTCCGCCTTCCGGTCAAGATATAATAAGAGATAGGTCTACGCGACAGGGCGAGACGACTAAAATATGCTTATCTATAGATATCCTCAAACTCGTATTTCCAAGGCATGGGTATTGTGAAAAGTAAAACGGGCGCCCGGCCAGGGTCAGGCAAAAATATTCCCATTCACAAATCAAAAATTCGCCGTTCCCGATGGCAGCGAATAGGTTGGGGAGTGGTGACCGCTGGCGTGGCCGGTATTCTGGCGTTGGTACTTGCTTTTGTAGCAGTGAATACCTGGCCGGTCCTCGGAGCGGAGGGGGCGGACCTACTGCGCAACATGATCGGGGATAAAGCCGTGGCCGGGTTGGAAATGGCGTTCGACCAGGTGCAGGATGCCTTCCAAAAGCTGAAATACCAGTTGGGCCTGGAAACACCGGCTGCGCCCTGGAATAGCCTACCGGCCTCCGTAGCGGCTTTTACGCCAACGGAATTATTCTCCAACGCAACGGCCCCCAGCCTGGCAACGCAGCCCCCGCCAGCTTATCAGCCAACGGGAAGCCTGGCCGGTTCGGAGACTCCGGAACCCACCTTCACCCCAACGCCGGTCTGGCCGCCAGCGGCCCTGGCTCCTTTGGGCAGCACGCCCGGAGAGGGGATCTGGTCGGCTTATATCCAGGATGCGGAAGGCAATAGCGTGGCCTACCGGACCTTCCTGGAGCCGGACCCGACCAGGCCCTTTGCCGTGGTGGCCGTGGTGGCAATCGACCTGACCCGCACCCGGCTGCATTTTGTGCTCGGCACGATCGAGCCGGCCGGGACAAACCAGCAGCCCCGGACCGGCTACATCCCGAAGGATGACCGCGGTGCCAACGTACTCCTGGCAGCCTTCAACGGCGGATTCAAAGCCAGGAACGGCGAATTCGGCGCCATGGCGGACGGCGTGACGGCTTTGCCGCCCCGGGACGGATTGGGAACAGTGATGCTTTATCAGGATGGCACGGTCAGGCTGGGAGCGTGGGGGACGGACGTGAACCTAACCCCGGATGTGGTGGCTTTCCGCCAGAACGGGCCTCTGGTAGTACAGCAGGGCGTTATCAATGCGCAGATCTACGATAATTCTCCGGAGGATTGGGGCTATACGGTGAAGGATGTTTCCCCAACAGTGCGTTCCGGGATCGGCCTGAGCAAGGATAATGCCACGCTCTACTATTTCTGCGGCCCAAGTCTTTCGATGGAGATGCTGGCGAAGTCCATGCAAGCGGCGGGCGCTTGGAATGCGATCCAATTGGATATCAATGATTACTGGGTGCTGTTCGTGAAGTTCCAGCCCTCCGGTTGGAATCTTATCCCTGAAGCGTTGCTACCCAAACTGATGGTGGAGAATCTCGACCGGTATCTGTGGAATTATTCCAGGGATTATTTCTACGTGACCGGGGATGCCAGGTAGAAAAGCAGATAAAACACAAACTGCCTCCCATTGAATCAGAGGGAGGCTGTCTTATGAACAACGTGTACGCTTGAAGGTTATAGATGCTTGGTAAAGATGACCAGGTCGTCGCCTTCGGCGTAGAAATCCTTCAGGGTGGCTTCGAGGGTGTAGCCGGTGGCGAGGTAGAAGGCGCGCGTGGGGACATATTCCGGCAGGCCGGAGGTTTCCACGACCAAGAGCCGCCCACTGAGCAGGCGGATGGCTTCTTCCGTGGCAGCCAGCAGGCCGCGTCCGACCCCGTGGCTGTGGGTTTGCGCATCCACGGCAATCCAGTACAGGTCATAGGTGCGGTTAGTCAGAGCACGCGGGCCATAACAGGTGTAACCCAGCACCTGCTGCTCTACCTTGTCGACAAGAAAATAATACCCACTTTGATCCGCTCCTTCAGCTAGGTATTCGTCGAAGAGTTCATCCACACATTGGACTTCTTCTGCGCTGAAGATGCTAATGCCGGCATTGATGGTATGGATCTGGGATCCATCTGCCTGGGTGGCTGTGGTAATCATTTAAATCATCCATCCTTCCCGCTTGAGAGCATGCATAAGAATGCGTTCCACCATTTGCGGATACGCCAGACCGGTGACACGGGCTGAGTTCCAGAAGCCGGCATCCGGGGAGAGGTCGGGCAGTTCGTTAATATCTATGACGTAGGGGATGCCGTTGTCAAAACGCAGATCCACCCGGCCAAAGTCGCGCAGGCCGACGGCACGGAAAAAGTCTTCTGCGGCCTGGCGGACCACCTGCAGTTCCTGGCTGGAGAGAGCTGCCGGAATACGGCTGGGAATATTCTGAAAATAGGGCGATTCAGGCTTCCATTTGGATTCGTATGTCAAAATATGCTGGAGTGGATCGGGGATGGCAGAAAAATCATCCTCGGCGATGGGCAGGACCTCCAGAATTTCATTCCCCCACATCGCCACCGCCAGTTCCCTCCCGGTGATAAATTGTTCCGCCATGGCGGGTTGGCGGTATTCCTGGATGATATAGGCGATCCGGCTGAACAGATCCTCCCGGTTGCAGACGACAGAATGCAGGTCAATGCCCATACTGGCATCTTCCACGGAGGGTTTGACAATGACCGGGAACTCCAACTGGAATTCGCCGGCGGCGCGCTCAAAGACCTGATGCCGAGGCGTTGGCACGCCAAAGCGTGTCAGGGCTTCCTCACAGCGGGGCTTATCAATACAAAGCTCAATGGAATCGGCGCTCGCACCGGTATGCTTGAAGCCCATCCGTTCAACCAAGCGAATAACCTGCACGGCGGCCAGGTTGTTACCATTGAAGCCGTCACAGTTATTAAATATAAATGTATCCTGGGGAGAAAAAGTAGAGAGCTTATTTTCGAGGTTCTTGAGATTCCCCCTAACCGGGATTTTGACTACCTGCCAACCCAAGCCGGTCAAGGCCTGGTATAGGTTTTGCGTGGCCGTAATGGTACACCGGATTGCCAATACGTCCTGCGGATCGCCAGAGGTTACACGAATATCATTGTTGAAAAGGATCGCAACCTGGCGGGGTCTAAAACCGTTCATTGAAGCCTCAGATATAAATAACTCCCGGGTTGGGGGAGTCGTGTACGTAACCGGTTAATGCGGGTGCGTGCTTGGATGAACCAGAGAGGATCAGGATCAATTCGCACTTCCATAAGTAATTTATATCATACTCTGGTTTTAAATCTTAAAGAATGAGATTCTTATGATAAGAGCATGGTTTTGGCGTGGAGGGTTTTCCGCGGGAACAAACGCATAGCCCTTAAGCTTGGAGTTGCTCCCATTCTGATAACCAGACATCCATTTCCCGCTGGATACGCTGATATTCCTGGCCCAACTGAGCCACCTTGGCCGGGTCGGAGGGGGGATTTTCAAGCCGGAAACCGATCTGGCTCAATTCTGCTTCGAGGGCGGCGATCTTGTTTTCCAGTTCCTGAAGGCGGGCAATGCGGCGACGCTGCTCTTTGGCGACCGGATCCGTAGACCGGCGCTGCACACGCGGGCTGGCGGCTTTGGATGCCTCGGCCACCTGCAAAGCGGCCAAACGTTCCCGTTCAGCCCGGCGCTGGCTGTATGTCCCTTCGAAGAAGGTCAAGGTGGATTCATCAGGTTCCACTTCCCAGATCTGGGTGCCGAGCGCATCGATCAGATACCGGTCATGCGTGACCAGCAAAATCGTTCCGGCGTAGTCGTCCAACACAGCTTCCAGCACTTCCTGGGAAGGAATGTCGAGGTGGTTGGTCGGCTCATCCAGCAAGAGCAGGTTGGTATCCTCCAAAGCCAATTTCGCCAGCGCCAGCCGGCCATGTTCGCCGCCGGAGAGGACAGATACCTTCTTAAAAGCATCGTCGCCAGAGAAAAGATATTTTCCAAGGTATTCGCGGATCTGCCCCGGCAGCCAGTGCGGCATGACCGAGTCGATTTCCTGGATGAGCGTGTTTTCGGGGTTAAGCCCTTCGTGGGCCTGGGCAAAATAGCCGATTTTCAGGGAAGCGCCCAGCGTCACTTCGCCTTCCAGCGGCTCCAGTTGACCCAGCACGGTCTTCAAGAAGGTGGTTTTGCCAGCACCATTAGGACCGATCAAGGCGGCGCAATCCCCGCGCCGCAGGATGATATCCGGCGCCGTGAAAAGCAGTCGACCAGGATACCCAATCCGCAGGTTCGTGGTGCGCAAAACGAGTTCGCCGGAACGCGTGGCCGGACGCAGGTTCAGATGCAGGCGCGGCAGGGTCCGCCTGGGAGGGCGCAGCGCCCGGACCCGCCGTTCCGCTTCCTCCGGCCCGAACGGGGAAGTGCCTATGACCACATCTTCAGCGGTCTCGGCCCATTTTTGATTGACCACAGCCTCCATGCCGACCTGTTCAATGGCCTGGACGATCCGGCTCAGGCGGCGCAACTTGCCTTTGGCCTGGCTGACATTTTGGCCGGAGATGTTCTTCTTGATATACTCGACATCCTTGAGGAGTTTTTCCTTTTCCGCCTCGAAGGTCTCCCGCCGGTTTTCCCAGCGTAATTCCCGGGTCTGCAGGTATGCAGAGTAGTTGCCTGGATAATGCTCTGTGGCACCGAAGGCCATCTCCAGGATGCCGTTGGCCACCCGGTCAAGGAAGTAGCGGTCGTGGGAAACTATGACTGCCGCACCGTCCCACTGGCTCAAATAGCCTTCCAGCCATTCCACTGCGGCAATATCAAGGTGGTTGGTGGGTTCGTCAAGCAGGAGCAGATCCGGTTCGGAGAGCAGCAGGCGTGCCAGGAAGGCACGCGTACGCTGCCCGCCGGAAAGATGGGCCAGTGCCAAATGGTAGTCATCAGAAGAAAAACCCAGGCCGGTGAGGACCTGTTTGATGCGGGTATGGAAGCTGTAGCCGCCCCGGCGCTCGAATTCGTGCTGCAATGGGCCGTAACGAAGCATGGCCTGGTCACGCATCTCTGGGGCGGACATCTCGGCTTCGAGCTTTTCCAGTTCCTCCTGCCGGGCGATCAGGTCCGTAAAGACAGAGATACAGGCCTCCCAGACCGTCCCATCCATTTCGAAGTTGGCCTCCTGCGGCAGGTACCCCAGACGAACGGCTTTGGCACGCGCGATCGTCCCGCCGGAGGGTTCTTCCAACCCAACCAGGATGCGCAGGAGGGTGGTTTTGCCGCAGCCATTCGGCCCGACCAGCGCCAGGCGCGCCCCTTTCGGGACAGCAAAACTGACGCCGGAAAACAGGTCAACCGGGCCAAAGGATTTGGAGAGGGAGGTGACGGTAATGAGGGACATGAGGGCAAGGGAGGATGGAGAAGTAAGAAGGAAAAAGGAAATAGACGCTGAATTATACCGCTACGCGGCATAGTTACCGCTACGCGGCATGTATAAAGCATCAACGCAGAATCCGATCCTTTCCCTTAAAGGGCTTTTTTACGATGGCGTAAAGGTAGCAATCTCTTGGCTCCGTGCTGATGTTTGGATGCACGATCGCACGCCGGAGCAATCCTTCGCGCTGCATACCCGCCTTTTGCAGCACACGCGCCGAGACAAGGTTATCCACATTGCAAACCGCCCACACGCGATAGATCGAGCTCTTCTGCTGCGCCCCTACTCAAAAGAATTTGCTCTCGTAATCAGAACTTAATTGTTCTATTTCCATTTTATATTTTTCTGCTCTCTCGATCGCCTTGTTACTATACTCTTCATATTTTTTCTGATTATCGTGGAGGTTCTGTATTGCCAATTTATACTTCTCTACCATCTTTTCGTGAGATTCCATTTCAATCAATATCCCACAGTGGCCCATGGCTTCCGGTATGCCGCCTATTCGATTAGCGATGGCTGGTATCCCATTTAAGGCTGCTTCAATTATTACTCTTGGGTATCCCTCAGGCATCATGGAAGGCACCAGCAATGCAGAAATTTCTCCATAAAACAAATCTAAATCCGTTGTAGGCCCCAGGAAGGTAACGTTTGGCGCATTCCAAACAGGTGGATATCCGTATCCCATGATGACAAAATGATAATCTGGCATTTCCTCCACCAGCGATTCTACTATTTCGTCACCTTTATGGCTTCCGGCTGAATAATAGCCTAATTTCCTTCCGCTATTGTTCCTTTTCGGGTATTTGTATTTAGCCGGATTAATGAATGGTGGCCATACACGGGATTGGATATTTAATGTTTTTAATATTTCATTTTGAGAAAATTCACTTACCGTAAAAACCGTTTGTTTCCTCAAAATCGTTTTTAATGCGGCATCATGATTAAATAAATCAATAGAGCTAACAGGAGAATGAATGAAATGGGCCGAAGATGTACTGAGAATTGAATGCGCGACTAAACAAGTACAGTCTATGTCAACCGTAAAAAAATAACTATTAGAGTATTCCCGTATTTTCCTCAGATACTGTTCCAAGACAATCGGATGGCAGGATAATATTTCATCTCGACTCAATGGCAAGAATGCCGAATAAATATTTATACCATCCATGATGAAATTGCAGAAATTATCCCCTCTGGACAAGATTTCGGTTTTGAAAGGATAGATCCCGGTATTTAATGTTTGTCGAATGTCATTACTATCATGCATAAAACTTATGATGAATACTTCATGACCTCTACTCTTCAAAAATACTAACAGATCAATTGTTGAGCTGGAGATACCATCACATAAGCGGGGATTAAATGGACCAGTGTAAATAATGCTTCTCTTATACATTGCCATTTCTTCATCCCGACAATTCCCATGAAACTATTGTATTATTTTTCATTCCCGTTGCCCGTCTCCGGGATATGCACCGGCTTCTCCTTACCCAGTTCCAGCGAGCGCTGGTAGGCAGCCCATATGGCGCGCGAAATGGCCGTACGGAAACCGGCTTTTTCGAGGTAATACAATGCCTCGGCGGTTGTCCCGCCCGGGGAGGTAACCTGGTTCTTGAGCGCGGCTACGTGGACGCTGGATTTCTGGTTGACAGCCTGGTAATAATCCACCGAGCCTCTGAGGGTTTGCACCACCAGTTGTTCCGATACCCGCCGGGAGAAACCCATGTGCACCCCGGCGTCGATCATGGCTTCCATGAAAATGAAGACATACGCCGGGCCTGTGCCGGAAAGGGCAGTCGCCATATCAAGGTAGTTTTCATCATCCACGTTAACTTCTTCACCCAACGCCCCCAAAATGGTGCGGGCGATCTCTTTTTGGGCTTCGTTGACCGCCAGCGAGGCAATCCAGACGGTGATCCCTTCGCCGATCTGGGCTGGGGTATTCGGCATCGAGCGGACAACCGCATTATGTTTCAATCCTTTGCTGATCTTCTCGATGGTCGCGCCGGCGACAATGGACAGCACCACCGCCCCGGAGGGAACCGCGTCTTTCAGGTTGTCAAGCACCTCGGTTAATCGCTGCGGCTTGACGGAGAGGACGAGCACATCCGAGTGTTCGGCTGCTTGGTTATTGTCTGTGAACGGCTGAACGCCGTATATTTCGTGCAGTTCCTGTACTCGTTCGAGGCGCGTATCGGAGGCGCACAAGTTTTCCGGTTTGGCTAAATTGTGCCGCAGCAGCCCTGAGATCATGGCCTCGGCCATGGCTCCCGAACCGATGAAAGCGATCTTTTTTTCAAGCATGGCTCCTCCAAGCGTCCTACACGTTTCTTGTTTCTCACTTGCCAGTGAACTGTTGCAGCGCCAGCCGGAGACGTTCCTCCACATTATCCGGCGCATCCTCGGGAATGGATTGGATGGCAGTCTGCGCTTCGACAACGCTGTAGCCGAGCGCCGTCAACGCAGCCAGTACTTCGGAATCACTGTCCGACATGGCGGCGATCTTTTCCAAGCCGCTGACCGGTTTCAGCCGGTCATGCAGGTATAACACCATCTTCTGGGCGGTTTTTATGCCCACACCCGGGACACGGCTCAACAGGTTCGGCTCATCACTAAAGACCGCCCGCTGGACAGTCTCCAAATTCAGGGTTGAGAGCACCGCCAGGGCGGTACGCGGCCCAACACCATCCACACCCAGAAGAGTGTTAAAGAGTTCCCGATCTGCCTGAGTCTCGAAGCCGTACAATTTCCAGTCATCTTCCCGCACGATCAGATGAGTGAAAAGAAATATGGCTTCGCCAGTCTTCAGCCGTTCGCGCAGGGGTTTTGGAACGAAGACGCGCAGCCCAACGCCGCCGGTCTCAACGATTACGGCACTGTCTTCAATTTGGGTGATCTCTCCACGCAAGGTAGCAATCATAAAAACCTTATATTAATCAAAACCGTCTTGTATGCAGGTGGGTGATCGCAATTGCCAGCGCATCGGCGGCATCGTCGGGTTTCGGTATGCCTGGCAGCGCCAGCAGGACCCGCACCATTTCCTGCACCTGTTTCTTACCAGCGGAGCCATAACCAGCCACAGCCTGCTTGACCTCGTTGGGTGTGTACTCCCCCAGATCCAGACCGGCCTCGCTGATGGCCAGCAACACCACCCCGCGCGCCTGCCCGACAGCGATGGCAGTTTTTACGTTGCTCTGGAAAAACAACTTCTCCACCGCACAGGAATCCGGGCGATGGAGAAGTAAAAGTTCATTCAATTGGTGAAACAACATGGACAAACGCAGGTGAGCCGCCATGCCCGCCGGGGTTTGGATGGTACCGTATGCAAGAGATTCCAGGCTGCCATCCTCCCGGTCACGCACCAGACCATAACCGGTCGTAGCCGTGCCCGGGTCAATTCCCAGCACCAACGTCATGCTTCTTCGGCCTCCAGAGCGGCCAGGGCCTCATCGGAGATCTTCAGATTATGATAAACACTTTGCACATCGTCAAGCTCTTCCAGGCTTTCGATCGTGCGCAGTACCGAAAGGGTCTGGTCCACGGGAAGTTCCAGATCCTGCTTGGCGATCATGCGCAGTTCGGCATCATCTGGGGTCACGCCGGCCTTTTTGAGGGCATCACTGATCTTCTTGAAGGCATCCACCGGCGCAATGATTTCAATATTATCGCCATCCTGCTGCACATCCTCGCCACCTGCATCCAGGGCGAGTTCAAACGCCTTATCGTAGCCCAACATACTGGCCGGGAACGAGAAATATGCATTTCGGCTGAACTGCCAGCTAACCGCTCCGGCTTCGGCCATATTCCCGCCCCCACGGTTGAGCAGATGACGAATTTCCGCCACGGCCCGGTTGCGATTATCGGTGACACAATCCATGATCAATGCCACCCCGTGCGGCCCATAGCCTTCGTAAGTGATTTCCTCATAGACAGTGCCATCCTTATCTTCGCCGGTGCCGCGCTTGATGGCACGGTCAATATTCTCTTTCGGCATATTCCCGCCGCGCGCTTTTTCAATTGCCAGCGCCAGCCGGAAATTGGAGTCGGGATCGCCGCCGCCTTCACGGGATGCCATGACGATTTCGCGTGCCAGACGGGTGAAAATAGCACCCTTCTTGGCATCGGCTGCGCCTTTCTTTCGGCGGATTGTTGCCCAGTGGCTGTGACCTGACATAGTTACTCTCCTCGTACCACTTTCGTGGGAATTTGCGCAATAGCCTGCGAATTATACCATAGGGCTTTTAACATTTACGCCACAAAGAATCCGATCCCCATCACGCCCGGTCCGCCATGCGTAACGATAGCCGGGGGCAGTTCGTAGATGGGAATGTCGGATAGATGAGTCCTGGAACGCAGGTTCGCTGCCAGCCCCTCAGCTTCCTGGATTGCATCGGCCTGCATGACGGACAAATGCGCCTGCGGGCTTTTTGGACACTGCTCGTCGACAATTTCAAGCAGCCGCGCCAGGGCACGCCGCTTGGTACGCTGCTGCTCAAAAGGCTCAATCTGCCCGTTCTGAAGACACAGTATCGGCTTGATATGCAACATCTCACCTAGCAGCGCTTTAGCTCCACCAATGCGGCCACCTTTTTGCAGATATTCGAGCGTATCCACCAGGAAAAAGATGCGCCCGCATGGCATCCATTCGTTCAGACGATTTACTATGACATCCGCATTCGTCCCATTGGAGGCCCAATCGTGCGCCATCAAAACCAAGCTGGCCAGGTTGCATGCAATGGTTTGCGTATCCACCACACATACCTTAAGACCCGGGAAATCCTGTGCGGCCACTTCGGCCGAACGCATAGTTCCGCTTAGCTTCTCCGAAGGAGCCAGCACCACCACATCTTCTCCATCCTGAAGCGCCTGCTTAAAAACCGGATGATACAGCCCCGGAGGCGGCGCGGCCGTTTTGGGCAACTCCGGCGAGGCCTTGAGTTTTTGCAGGAAAGCAATTGTATCCAGTTCAGTATCGTCGCGGTAGGAGTCTTCCCCGAAACAAACGATCTGGGGAATGAGCGGAATCCCAAGGGCTTTCAATGTTTCACGCGGCAATCCAGAGGTGGTGTCAGCTACGATTTTAACCATAAAAAAGACTCCTTGATCTTACAAATCCCGTCGATAGGTATCCACCACGATACATCCGGTAGGCCCAAAAAGGCAGGGCGAGAAAATCCCGGGCCTACTTGCAGTCGGCGAGGTAAATCTGGCAGACAATCATCCGGCTGGCGAACTTCAGCGTACTTTCTTTATCTGCTTGACAAAAACGGTGCCGAAAATGAAATACACGACTGCCACCATGAAGATAACTGTGTAGCCGAGGTTGGGTATATTTTGGACTTTGCCCACGCGTTGGAAGTTATCCAACAGGAAACCTGCGATCGGAGTGGCGATCACCTGCGGGAGCACCATGGCAACGTGCCAAACGCCCATATCCTTGGCATAATCATCCATGGATGGGAGCACATCCGAGGCCAGGGCCCAATCCACGCTTTGATACGCGCCGTAGCCCAGGCCGAAAACAACCCCCATGATGACAACCAGGGTAAAAGAATGGAACAGGATAAACACCAGACAGACAACCCCCATGAGCACACCGGAAATGTAGACCATCATCTTGCGGCCGTACTTATCCGATAGGACGCCCGCGATCAGGGTGGTGATGATGGCACCCAACAACAACATTGGAAGGAAAAAGGAAACCGCCGACTCGGCTGTATCGGCCACCTTCCCCAATCCTGCCAGGACAAACGGTGCACCGATGACATCCCCCAAGTAATACTGGATGAATTCCTGCACCGTAAAGATGCCCATTGTTACCAGCAGGCGCGTGAGAAACACCCAGGTAAAATCCGAATGTTTAAAGGGGTCATACAAGCCACGCATGAACTCACCCAGATGGAACGGCTTGACCTCATGCGGCATATCGTATTCTTTTACCCCAAAGACAGTGACGATGGCGCCCAGCAGGATCACCCCGATCATGATGAAATATATTCCTGGAAAGCCGAGTGGGCCGATCAGGAAACCCATCACACCGCCAGCAAATGTACCCAGCATGGTCATCAGCCCAAGCCAGCCGGATGCCGAACCCCGCTGTTCAGCCGGGACAAGGTCGGGGATCAGGGCGCTGTAGGGGCCGGTGGCAACGTTGTTAAAGAGTTCAACAAAAAGGAAGACGATTGCCCAACCCACCACCGATTCCGGATGCCCCGGCTGGATCAAATATGCCAGGCCGATCAATCCGATCGCATTGCCCACCGAACCTATCACGATCCAAGGCTTGCGGCGCCCCCCCGGCAAACGGATGCGGTCGGAAAGCGCCCCGAAGACCGGCGCGGCAATCATCGAAATAAACGCCCCTGCACCCAGAGCCAGTCCCAACGCGCTGCCTTTGTTGGCATCCCCTACCGCCGACTTGATCTGGCTTGGCATCGTGATGATGAGAATGGCGGACCACATCATGTTGGTTGAAAACCAGAAGAAGCTCAGCAAGATCTGCCGAAACGTTGACATGTGCGGGCGGACAAAATTTTCCTGGGTCGTCATGATATCTTCCCTTCCTTAAGCTGAAATGGCAGGATTCCAGAAAGAAATAACTGTGAGAAAAGTGTACAACAGAACGAGTTCCCCGTCAAACGCTTTTTGTCCCTTTCTGTCATGATAATATTTATCAAAATAACAAAAAGTAGGGAGAGAAAAAAATAACGAGCTTCCAGTAAAATGGCAATCGGTGAGATTGCCATTTTGTGAAGAACTCGTCCTGATGGAAGAACATACTAATTAGTTGATCTATTGGTTTTTGTTTCAGAAACATCGAATTGAATAAATCCATTTGCAATCAGGTCTGAAAGGAAAGCATCCAAATCGGAGGATAATTTTTCCTTGCTGACATCAATATATTCCTTTTGAAGAGCTTCAAAAATATCCTGCCGTGTATGCATGCCATCACAAAAATGCAAGATAAATTGGCCTGTTTCATTCACCAGCCTCGCATCTCCTTCCATTTTGAGTAGAAACGCTGAATCCCGATCCAATTTATCAAGATGCTGGACTCTGGAATAAGAAAAAAAACGCATATTTTGGCTGATCGGTACCAGTTGGTTTGCGCCAACCGTTTGCCTGGCATCAAAATTCTGGCGTTCCTCATTTGCCACCCACAGGGGATGGGCAGTCAGGCTATCATATTCAATTTCATAAGCGTGCTTGATGCGCTCTTTTTGATAGTCATCCCAAAACTGATATTTAACCTCGGCGATAATGCCATCCGTTCGATCGTACTTGGCCAATTCAAGCCATTCCCACGACCAGGAAATACGCTTTTGGGAAGCAATAATATCTTCGACCTTCCGGCGCATCATCACAATGGCATAATTATCTTCGCTAAACAAATGGATATAACGGCAAAGTACCGGGCACTGTACAACCTTAGGGCGATTGGTTTGCAATAAGGCACATAACCGGTACATGCTATCCATTCCAATTTGATCCTCGTCAACATATTCATGCCCGGTATCATTGGCAATCATCCTGGCGCAAATTCTTGTGCCTGAACGCTGTGGTCCAGTAACAAGGATGGCATCAAATTGAGAAAGCCATGCAAACATTTTTATTTTTACCCGTGGTTTTTAAGATATTCCAATACCTTCAGCCAGCCAACGAACTGGCTCCCGCGATGGCATCGTCTATCGCATTCCAATTTATATAATTTTTCTGGAATTGCAGACGATATATTCTGGCTTGCTGGCAGGCATCCACAATAAGTCCAAAAGCGTTGATCCTCAGGCTTCTGGGCATGATAACCCACAAATGGTTGTGCTCATTCCACACGAATTCGACAGCCGCAGAGGCAGGCAGAGGCGATAAGGCGAAATGGGAGGACTTCTCCAACATAAAGATGGCGCCCAATTTGGATTGGATGGGACCGCTGGTGACCTGGCCAAAAGGTGTACCATACGCAATAACCGTCCCGGCCTGTTTGCGCAAGATAATTTGATCGTCGTTCAATACAGGCGCCCCGGCCGCAAGTTTGATCGCCGAAGATTTACCGCCCTCGTCTGGAGCAAAAAATAATGCCGCCACACCATTGCGGATGATGCCCGCCCCGTGCAACATAAGCGCGGAAAAGTTGGGTGTGAATGCAGCCAGCATATTCCGATGAGACGCAATGATTAAGGGGCTGGCAAAATGATCTTTGTATTCAGGCGGGTAAAAGTAATCCACTTCATTGCAAGCATAATTGCGGATAATCGCCCGGTTCCATCTGAGACTGATGTGCGCCAACTCGGGCTTATCTAAACAGGCTTCCACTTTCTGCCAGACCTCCGGGAAACGCAACATGGGCCGCTCCAGCCAATGCGCCGGAAAACCGATTGTCTCCAGGAGATGTTTTTGGATACTTGCACTCAGCGGTGAAATAGGCAAAGAATCCGGATCTACTGCGCGGATTCTATAGCAAATATCCGGCCGGTTATTTTCAATGCAGAATTTTGCAAATACAGGTTGTAGTAAGTGGGGGAGTTGAACATCTGAATCGGTCAGGAAGTTTATACCCGCTATTTGGTGATTAACGTTCAACATGGATTTTGTAGGCAGCGGAGCAAAAAAGCATTAAGGCACATTTCAAAGTCAGAAAAAATTCCATCCATACCGGAGAACATCCGGAAACGCGACATCCTTTTCACCAGTGGTTGAAACCCGGCTCAATTCCTTATGCCTGCTGAAGTACCCATTCCACCTCCCAGGCAGGTATCACAACCTCAGCCGGGGGATACCTCCGGCAAAGGGCTAATAACAGGGCAAACTACCTAATGAAAGAAAGTAAAGAGCAGCTTTCCCTTCACTTTAGTTTTCAATCAGGCCAAGACGAATGACCGATCAAGTCTGGTGAGCACCAGAAATACAATTAGTAGCTGCAACAGCTCCACTAGTACATACCGGGTAAGTATGATAACCACCAGGACCACAAGCCGAAGTATCAACTGTCGCACCACCGCCACAAGTAGCATAGTAGATCGGACCTGTAAGACAATTATAATATGGATACGCCCCACTTTTACATGCACCCATGGGCGATACTCTCCCGCCTGCCGCGATACTGGCTGACAAATCCCTGGCTTGTGGAGGCTGATAACGGCGTTTATTCGTTTCTTCGTTCATGGCATTCTCCTCTTCTGAATATGGCTGAACAAGATCCTCAAGCGACAATTTTCCTGGATTCGGGAAACAGCCCCAACTTCTCTGCTTCTTCACAAATAAAGAAAGGGGCGTCTAACTTTTTTTCCAGGTGATAATTATTAGCCACGCACTGGCCCTGACAAAAATCCCTGTGAATACAGTGCGCACAAATTCCTCTCAATTGGAAAGGAACCTGCTCACGCATAAGGGAAAGCCCCGGGCTGGTACACCAGACCTCACGCAAGTCATCTGTCTCAACATTTCCATACACCAACTCCGGAATGGTCGTACCAATGCCACACAACGCCAACTCACCGGTTGCCAACATACCCAGAATATTCTGTACCGTGCACCTACCCAGCGATTCTCCCATCAACTTGCGGATCGGGGAAAATGCATAAGGGATATCAAAATGGATTTGAATATTATACTGCGGAACTATCTCATTCTCCAGATGGCGATAAAGGTCAATAATCTCCGGAACAGTTAACCCTTCCGTTGCACTGAAGTGATCACCGCGCCCCACCTGTTGAACCTGGTTGAATTTGACAGAACCGCAACCTAAATTTTCTGCAAGTGCGATTAAATCAACCATTTCGGACACATTGCCTTTATGAAGGGTACAGATCACTTGCGGTTGAAAACCAACACTGACCAGGTTTTTTATTCCTGATATAGCCTGCTCGTAACTTCCCTGCACGCTCCGCAAGGCATCATGTGTTTCGGCGGTTGCGCCATCCAGGCTAACAGAAATAAAACAAATATGGGACCTGGCTTTCAAAAATAGCGCCAAGTCGTTGTCCACCAACGTTCCGTTGGTCTCCAGCATTATATCCAGCCCTGCGTCGTTAATCAAGTCAACCAGTTGGCGAAATTGGGGATGGAGCGTCGGCTCACCGCCGGTCAGCTTGACGGACCGCAGCCCCAGCGGTTTGCCTTCGCGGATGGCTTTCTCCACATGTTCCAGTTTCACGTAGGGCCCGCCGTTACCATCCGGCTGAAACTTCGGAACGATCCAGCAGTGCCGGCAAGCCAGGTTGCACGAGCCAGCGGCATATATGTATAACGAAGTAAGCAGCGGCACACCCTCGGGAAGGTAGATGGGGGTTTCAGTTATTGAGGTTTTGAGTCCTTGGTTCTCAGTCATTTTGGCTACCAATATTCGCATTAATAGGGTGAACGGATAAAGTTACAAAAGGGTCTTCGCCTCTGATCACCCGGTAACAATCCATCGGGTTGCGGGTATTGAAGTCCCCGTTTGCATAGATCGCACCAGCCGGGCACCCCCCCGTGCAAAAGCCCTGATAGGAGCAGCCCTGGCAGGTTTCCAACGAACTGAGCGGAATGGCCTGCCGCTGGCGCAAAGCGTTCATGACAGGATGATTTAACCAGATTTCCTGCAGACTGTCCTTACCGATCGTCCCCAACCGCAATGTACTCACGGCGTGGCAAGGCACCATCGTACCATCGTGTAATATTCCCATCTGGCTGAACACTCCTCCGCAGGAGGACAATGTGCCACGTCCTGGCCGGCTGGTCTGTCCTCTCGCCAGCATTTCATCCATCGTTTCCAGCTCGCGTGCCAGGATCAATGGTCCGGCACTGGCACTGATCCGGTTGTTATATTGTTCGGATAAATGCTTCAATACCTGCATGGCTTTTTCGCGCTGGGCCGGCGTAAGGATGATATTTCCTTCCGTACGATCCGTTGCGCCACAGGCATAAGCCTCGTTCGTGCTAAAACTGGATAGACCCACTTCATCCAGCAGTAAATGTGCCACGTTTTCCAGATCATCCACATTATGGCGGTTGACTGTAACACGGACTGTGACCGGATAGCCAGCTTCCTTGAGCAATTTCAACCCGCGCAGAGCCCGTCCAAAACTTTTCGGACGGCTGAGATCATGCACTTCTGCACTGGAACCATCCACCGAGATCTGGATCGAATCCAAACGCTGCCGGCGTTTGCCCATCTCGAACTGTTTCAGAGTTTCCTCAGTAATCATCGTTCCATTGCTGAGCAAGCTGTAACGCATACGGTTGGCAATGACGCCGTCAATCAACTCGAACAGATCCGGGCGGGTAAACACCTCTCCGCCCGTCAGGCACACGGTCATGACTCCCAAACGGCCCAACTCATTAAAGAATGACAGCCAACGCTCTTTTGGCAAATTCGTGCGCGCCACCATTTCATCGGCGTAAAAACAATATTGGCAGGCCAAATTACACTTACCGGTAATCGCAATATCCACGCGCTTCGGGGAGGACATTACCTTTAATTCTTGAGCATCCATGATCTATTCTTTTGTTGCCTCCACAATACCAATAAACCCGCTCGCCACCATTTCATCCACGAACCTATGGACATCCTGGGTAACCTGCCCGGACGGCACCTCATCAAAGCCCTTCTGCACTTCTGCTACGATCTCATCCAGGGTGCGAGCCACACCGCATTGCTGCCAGATAAACCAGCCCGTCGCGTTGATCACCTTAACCTGGTTAGTATCGGGATTGAAAAGCAGGGCACCCTCATCCGGATCCTCTTCACGCAGAGCCACATCCGGGTTGCGCAGGAAACGAGTTGCAACAGAAATTGTCATCTTATACCTTTCCTGATAGTGAGGTAGTTTGAGCGCTCCAGTTCGATTCCATTTACCATAATAATTTTAACACATTTTGATTCCTTGTTGTCACAACAATATTATGACCATTATCATAGAATTTAGCGATATGTTTGTCTCGACCTATCATAAAGAATCCCTCATGTTATGGTTCAGGAGAAATTCACCTTCTCATTTGTAAGAAGGCCCGGGAAAATCGCCGAAAATATAAGAGAGGCCAGTGACCGGCCGGGGCCGGCCCATATCTTTTTTGCATATACTTCAGGCTGGGAAAGATATCCTGAAAGGCGATTGCAAAACGCCGTTTCAGGCCGGGTGTAGTGATCCAGGTCAGAAGATGGTCGTAAGCCTGCCCACCTCTGGTCTTTTCAAACCACCAGTTGACAAAGCGCTCCAGGAAGACCGGGCGAATGGAACTGATCTCTTCGAGCACAACTGGCGGTATCAAGCCAGGCCATAGGCTTTCGAGGAACGCCAGGCTACGCTGTAATGGGATGACGCACTGCCAGGCCTGGGCGCGTTGGATGACTGCCTGCCAATCCAGGTCCGCCCCGGTGAGCCGGATGAGTACGCCAATTTCATAATAGTTATTCAGAGCATTGTCATATTTGTGATGGAGCCCCAGGTGCGCACAGGCGTAGACAATTTGATCTTCGCTGGATAATTCCAAAACCTCCACGCCTGCAACAGATAGCGAGCGGGTGCGCGAAAAAAGCGCATCCATATCCACCTGGTTTGGATCGTAAAATGGCGTGTGAAATAAACCCCAATGAAAACCAATTGCAAAATCTAGATTTAACACATTCGGCTGATTGAACAGGCAATATTGTTGAGCATTCATAAAACGCCTTGCATAACCAGGCCAACTCTCATCCAGGGGTTGGTATGCCAAATCGCTTAATAAAGCGGCGGTTTTAGCAGAGTCTTGTGGGTGGACCAGGATATCAATATCTTGACAAAACCGGATGCTGTAATCGCCTCCGTAGATCGTCTGGATGTATGCCCAGCCTTTCAGCACGATCACATTCACGCCAGCATTGCGCAAGCGGGATAATACTTGGGCAATGTGGCCTGTAAACTGTCCATTATATAATATATATATTTTGCGAATATCGCCTAACCCTTGGAAAAATTCCTCCGGCCAGCTGGCTCCCAAAATGGGGCGCAGAGTATAAAAGTAAGCCGCCAGGTGGTGCCATTTTAGCAAATTAAAAAGCCTTCCCCAATCCAGGTCCGCCGGGACAGGCGGCGAGGGCCGGTCGGGGAAGAGTTGCTGCCCCAGGCAGGCCACCATATAAGAAATCTCTTTATTGCCGGCTGAATTTTTATCCGAGTACATTTTTTCACGTAAACCTATAGAAAAGGTGATTGTCACTTTCATGCCCTACCAAGATTGAAACAAGCTTAATACCCGCTGGCGCCACGCAAAACTGTAACGATAATTGGCACAATCCCAAGGATTATGCCTGCCCGCTACGATAACCAATACGATCAAACCAATTCCTTCCCATTCTCCCCTCACTTCGGCGACTCCCAGAGAGCCAATAAATATAAACAGGTATAGCTTGGCGTCGTTATTTAGGAATATACCAAAGCCTTCGCCAGCTTACTTGTATGAAATTTCAGAGAGTAGGATTACGAGAAGGTTTTGCATGCTCACAGATATGGATGAAACCGTGTGTAATCAGCGAATGCAGTTCTACGGCAATTTCCTGGTGAGTAGCACCATCCGGATTTAATGGATCAGGAATATCATACGGTAGACCGTTTGCCACCTCTGAAAGCAAATAAATCTTATTGCGTTCCATGGGAAACTCAATCTGAAGAGCCTCTTTCTGTCCTGCTTCCATCACCAAAACCAAATCGTTTTGCGCTAAGAGATTGGCATCAACCTGGCGGGAACGGTGACGCTTGATATCAAGCCCCCAATCACGCGCGTCCTGGAGAGCCCTGGCATCCGGAGGCAGGCCTGGCTTTGTCCAAGTGCCGGCGCTGCTCACGGACCAGCTTTCCCGATCCGCAACCTGTTCCAAACATTGACAAAAGAACGCGGCCGCCAATACGGAGCGATAACGATTAGCCGAACATACAAAGAGGATGGATGGCATTGCAAGGGGACAAAACTGGGAGAGGTTCCCGAAACTATTAAGGAGTAGCAGTGGCCATGTGTGGGACCAGCACCCATTCCCCTGCGCTCAGGATCTCACCATCATTAAGGCCATTATAGAGTTTAAACATTGTAGGATCTATGGATAGCTGCTGGGTGAGTGTCTCAACCAAAACGCTCGTTTTCACCGTATAAGCTTCAAAGACAGGCAACCCTTGCACATCCGTTTGGTTGATCGGCACAATGAGCAACCAATTTACCAATAACGGACTCGGGATATGGTAATTAATGGCCGCGATCGCATCAACGGTTGTCCAATAATGGCTAGCTATGGATTCGAGGCTTTCTCCGGGCTGCACACGGTGGATGACTAATTTGTACACTATACCGATGGGTGTTTCCAAAACATGCGGCGACTCGGTCGTCGGCGTTGTCACCTTGGTTGGAATGGATGGACTTGTCAGCGTGAATGTCGGAGTTGGGGTATTTTGAACTTGGGTCGGCGGCATGGATGGGGTCTGCAACAACACAGTCCGTGTTGAAAATGCAGGTACCGTTGCATTGGAGAAATGACCAGGGTTTCCAATCCCGAAAAACCCTCGAGATAGAACTTGCCAGACTGCCAATACAATCACGGCACAAACAAGCAAAAGGATCCAAATGCCAGTCTTATTGGGTTTTGTCCTTAATCCTGTACCGCGCTCGTATCGCAAATCAACCGGTAAGGGGGTATCCGGTGTCCGAATAAATTCCTCACAATTGGAATGGTTAATTGCCAGGCAATAAGTACCCTGGTGTTCCAACTGCACAGCTAGAGGTGGTTTGGCATGGAAACAATGGTTGTGTTGTGATGGGAAGGAAAGCGCAGTTGCAGAATCGTCTCTGAGGCCCAAAAAGGGACAGACTTGAACTTTGCGATCTGCACTTCCCATAATTTCGCCTAGATTCACAAGAATTTATCACTAAATCAATAAGACAAATCGAGTGGATCAATCTTTCTTATTCTCGTCTTTAATGTCCAGCAGTTGTGTATCAGAAACGGCGACTTTCGATTCTGGAATTAGTTCCTGAGGACCATTTTCCGTATAATGATAGCCTTTCCCATATTTCTGTCTATAATAACCACGATAATAATAATACCGGGAATGATTTACATTGACATCATTAACAATTATCCCGAGTAAGTTCGCTTTAACTTGCTGTAATTGCTCGATCGCTTGCCTGAACGCGGCCCATTTTGTGACACTAGGTTTGATAACCAGTAATACGCCATCTACACGCGAGGCTAAGACCAACGCGTCCGTCACAAGCAATGTGGGTGGAGAATCAAGAATGACGGTGTTGAATTGATCATGTAATTGCGTCAAAATTTCGGACATTCTTCCTGAACTCAGCAATTCAGATGGATTTGGCGGTAAACTACCGGAAGTGATCGCGGAAAGATTCGCAACTTCGGTATTTTTTAGCGAGCCGTTGAAGTTATCCTGCTGCGTCTTAATGAATAGATCCGATAACCCACTTCGATTGGATAGCTGAAAAATTTTATGGATGCGTGGACGGCGAAGATCTGCATCCACAATCACCACATTGCGACCGGATTGGGCAATAACACTTGCCAGATTTGCAACAACCGTACTTTTTCCGTCCGAAGGAGATGGGCTGGTCACCAGCAAGCTATGCATGGGAACATCAACACTGGCAAACTGAAGATTTGTCCGCAGGGAACGAAAAGCCTCCGAAACAGGCGAACGGGGGTATCGAACGGTAATTGGACTTTCTGCTTTGGTTTTATCAGATGATTTGTATTTAATGATCATCCCCATGATGGGTATTCCCCATCTCCGCGTTATGTCTTGCGGATCGCGAATGGTATTATCCAGAAATTCGACCAGAAAAATAATCCCCGCTGCCGCCATCAAGCCAACTAATGCCGCCAGCAATGCGCTTCGTATTGGCTGGGGCGAGATCGGGGATCTATTTGGAACAGCAGGGTCTTTCTGCACGAAAGTTGAAGCCTCCTGTGCCTCATCAAGTAACAAGTTCTGATAGCTTTGGAATAAATTATTATAGCTTTGTTGATATTGCGAAAGGGTGTTCTGCAACTGCGCCAACTGTGGTTGATATTGCGAAAGAGTGATTGATAATTGATCCCGTTTGGCTTGATCTTCTGTAATTATAGATTGATCCCCTGCAATGGTTGCAGAATCTAGTGTTTTAATATTATTGGTAATAATAACAGTATAGTTTTGAATTTCTTCGTTAGTTTGTGTCAGCGCGTTGTTCGTTTCCTGTATCTGCGTATTAATATCTGTTAATGCATTTGTGGTATTTTCAATCTTTTGATTGAGGGATGCCATCTGAGACTCAAGACTTGTTTTCGTATCCGCATAACGAGAGGTCTGATCAGCTTGGATTTGATTTGCAAAAACACTAACCAAAGTATTTGCCAGAAGCGCTGCTCGATCGGGATCGGTATCCTCAACTGTAATAGTCATGAGTTGTGTATTTGCAAGAGGCTCTACATCCACTGTTGCAGGAAAATACGGGAGGCCCAACTTCTTGGCGACGCTGTCCAAAACAGGCTGCGTAGTTATCACCCTAGCATAGGTGGAACTCAATGCTTGTCCCACAATGGAGGCGCTATAGGGATCATTTTGGGATCCTGGAGCTCCATCAACCATAACCAAGGTCGAGGTTTGATAAAGCGGTGTTTGGCGCTTGGTTATAAAAAATGCCGTTCCTCCCGCGAGCAAGGCCAGTAAAATTAATAACCAAGACCATTGCCATAATAAGCTACTATATTCACTGATTAACTCGGCAGATGTTCTTTCACCAGGTGTATTTTCCATAAAACGTAGATTCCTTTTCACTTCTAACAAACAATCAGTGAATTTTATCACTGATTACCGGGTAAATTATCAATGGCAATTCTTAAATGGCTTGGTGCATCCGTAGCCCATTTCAGTTTGAAGCGAGCATTCGCTGGTTGGTAACCAGTGAGCGATAATATTCGCTGGTTTTCATCAATTCTTGATGAGAACCCATGGAAACCAGGTGCTTTTCATTGAGGACGAGCAGCCGGGATGCATTTTTTACGGTACTCAAACGGTGTGCGATTAGGAACAAGGTTTTTCCCTGTGTCACGCTTTTCAAGGCATCAACAAAAGAATCTTCTGTCAGGCTATCCAGCGCGGAGGTGGGTTCATCAAGAATGAGAATATCGGGATCCTTGATCAGAGCACGCGCAATCGCCAGGCGTTGTTTCTGACCTTCAGATAAATTCACTCCAGCTTCCCCCAGCATGGATTTGTAGCCATCTGGCAGACCGATAATAAAATTGTGGATGCCAGCTGCCTTGGCAGCTCGGGTAACTTGCACCTCATCCGCTTCTAGGTTACCGTAGCGCAAATTCTCCAAGATGGTGCCTGAAAGCAGAAGACTGCTCTGTGGTACGTAACCAATATGTTGGCGCAGCGAGGCCAATTCATAATCCGAAGCCGGCCGCCCGTCGAACCACAATTCCCCTTGTGTGGGCCGGTATAGGCGCAAGATCAGGCTGATCAGGGTTGTTTTACCAACGCCGCTTGGACCAACAATGGCAATATGCTCGCCAGGTGCCACATGGAACGATAAATTCTCCAATACGGGCTCACGCCCATCGTAAGAGAAAGTAACATCTTTAAATTCAACGTCGCCCCGTAAGCGTTCAACCTTTTCCCCTTCGTTCAAGTTCTGCTCCGGGACAATATCATACAAGGCTGAAACGCGCGCCAGTGATGCCAGCGCATTCTGCATTTGCAGACTAGTGAAAGCAAGCGCCATAACGGGGCTATACACATAGCCCAAATAAGATTGGAAGGCAGTCAGGGAACCGAAAGTCCAAAATCCTCTGATAACCCAGTAGGCACCAGCCACAAAGACCGCTGCACTCGCCAAACTTGGCAGAGAACCGATCAGAAAGTTGGCCAAAGACCCAACCATGGTTTGCTCCATGACGAGCTGCTGGGACGCCTTCCAGGCAGAAACCATTCGATTGACAGTACGCTTTTCAGAAGCAAACGTTTTGATTAGCGTGGTGGATGCGAGCGACTCTTGTAAGTCCCGCGAAACATTGGCGGATTGTTCCATCTGTTCATGACTGAGCACGCGCATCTTTCGAGAAAAGTAATTTAACATCCAGACCAATATGGGCAACAACAACAGTACCGCCACCGCCAGTTGCCATTGCAAATAGAATAAAAACGCCACCCCCCCCAGCAAGCGCAAGATGCTACTGAACGCAGATACCAAGGTCTGGGAGAAAAAGAACTGCACCCCATCCAAATCCTGCTGGATGCGGGACATCAGGTAACCGACCTCGGTTTCATCAAAAAAGGATTTTGGGAAATGCAACAGGCGCTCAAACAAATCGCTCTGCATATCCAAGTTAACCACCAGTTGAAAACGGGCCCAGTAATAGTTCTGGATGGCCCCCAGCGCCATACTCAACCCCTTGACTCCTGCCAGCAATATGAGGCCGATCCATAACTTATTCAATTGCTTTGCCAGGATCACGTCATCTATCAAGTAACGCATGATCAGCGGCTGGGGAAAAGCGAGCAGGGCGGTTAGGATGACAACTATTGTCCCCACCAAGCCTTTCTGCCAATGACGCAGGAAAAAGGGCTTTAGATTTTTTAAATTGCCAAGCGTAGTGGTATTCCCCTGTTGTTTAGCAATACGGTCCTTGGTCTGTGTGCGAGACAAGCCTCGACGAAGATAATCGATCCAGGAATACATTTGTTTTTTTAAATTTCCGGATGAGTAATTACCAAATCAAATGGTTTGTGGCAATCAAATTTTTGAAGGAACGGATTCCACACGGCAACGGTGCGATGCTTGTGGATATATTTTATAAGCGATCCATCTGCATTCTGTAGGTGTAATTTTACAATATTTGGCCGCCAAAAGGTCGATACAAGGCCACTGATCCGAAATAACCGGTACGGTATCCAGAACAACTGCCTAAACAATGCATACAATTGGAAAACAAGGTACGAAATTCGAGCCGACCACAATCCCCGGAGACCGTGGATGACAGGGTTTATCCCAGCTTTGTTTTCTACAAGGTCAACTTTCCCTATAACCTGGTCCAAAGGTACCGGAGGGTCACAAAAACGATTTTGATCTCCGCGGGTAACCAAGCCAATGGGTGAAGTAGAAACGATCCGATGGACAACAAAACCATTACTCTTGGTGTCAGCAAATACGATCACATCACCTTTATGCAGCTTCACCGGAGCAGAGCGCAAGTAAAGAAAATCCCCGCTTTGAAATGTGGGGCTCATACTCGGGCCGACATAAACAAAACGATGAGTGAAACCCCTTGTTTTTGCCCAGGAAGAAAGTTTATAGGGCTCAATCAGGGAATTGCTCATCAATTACCCTCCAAAATTCTGGGCTTTTTGCGAAGTGGAGCACAAATACCGCTATTCCATGCGCATTATCAGAAATCAATGCAAACGTCAACGCAAATTCCTTAGATTGTTTAAAACCCTGGCAGAATTTTGTAAGAAAGTGGCATAAAGGTATTTTCCCACTTCCAATTGTGAACTGCGCAAGGGTCTCCTCAGTAATCATCGTGCCATTCTGCGCAAACTGGCGCACATATGATTGGCGATAATGCCATCGATCAGCTCAAACTCATCCGCGTAAAAGCAATATTGGCAAGCCAGATGGCATTGCTAGCCAGCAACAGGAATTCACAGATGGATTCAGGCCAACTCTGTGCTGGGATTTACCCAGCATGTAGAAAAGTGTCTTGAGACGATGAATTCGTAGAAGATTATCAAGCCGTCCTTAATCCAGGTCCGCACGCAGCTCAGGGAAAGGATGATCTGGGAGAATCTTGGATGCGATGGCGGCGCAAAGAAAGCCAAATTCGCGATCATTGATGGGGTGCCGTCCTCGGTTTTTAGACATTCATATCCTTAAGCGTCTCGTTGATTGCCTGCACGACCCACTGCACCTGTTCGAGACGCATGGTCGGATAGAGTGGCAAAGTCACCTCACGGATACCGGCCTCTTCGGTTAGGGGAAGTACTCCGCCTTTTTTCTGCCATTCATCATGATAAATCTGAAAATGATGCACCGGCGGATAGTGAATACTGGTTTGGATGCCACGATGTTTGAGACCCTCCATGAAGCGGAGGCGGTCCGTTCCCTTCGGCAGCATCGTAGGCAGAATATGATAGCAGGAACTACCGCGCGACTTTCCGAATGGAAGTTCTAACTCCGGAGCCAGTTCAACCAGCAATTCGCGGTACAGAGCGGTTAATTCACGCCTGTTTTGGTTGCTGGCAGGCAACTTTTGCAGTTGCACCCGGCCCAAAGCCGAACGTATCTCGTCAATACGATAGTTGTAACCCAGGTCAACGACGTCATAGGAATAGGCATGGCCCTGGTGGCGGTCCCAGCTCAGGGAGGTCATGCCATGCGAACGCAGGATGCGTAGTTTTTCCGCCAGGGCATCGTCATCCGTGGCCAGCATGCCGCCCTCACCCGTGGTCATGTTCTTGTTTGAAAAGAAACTGAAACATCCGATCGCTCCCCACGTGCCAAGCGTGCGATCATCCAGGGTCGAGCCAATGGCATGTGCTGAATCTTCCAATACAACCAGGTTATGTCGCTGGGCAATATCCATGATGGCAGGCATGTCACAAGGAAAACCCGCGTAATGCATGACCAAAATAGCGCGCGTCCGTTCGGTGATACGGGCTTCGATAGAAGCAGGCGAAATACTCAGCCAATCCAGGCTTTCAATATCGGCGAAGACCGGGGTCGCGCCAGTATAACGGACCGCGTTGGCAGTGGCGACAAAGGTTAGCGAGGGGACAATCACTTCATCGCCAGGGCCGATCCCGGCAGCGAGACATGCCAGATGCAAGGCCGCAGTGCAGTTGGTCACGGCCAGGGTATGCTTCGCACCGATAAAGGCCGCAAATTCCTGTTCAAAGGCACGGGTCACTTCGCCCATGCTCAACCAGCCGGATCGGACAACCTGTTGAACGGCCCGCTCTTCTTCCACCCCAAAGTTGACATCCGCCAAGGGAACACGCCACTCCATCGCTAATCCTCCGGTAAAAATTGTTGTTTTATGCTGCGAAAATCCTGATTGGCTTGGGCATAATCATCCGGACGGCCAAGATCCATCCAATAGCCGTCAAAAGTATAGCCACAGACTCTCTCACCATTGGCAATCAGCTTCAGGATCAAATCAGGGAAATCCAAATACTTGCCAACCGGGATGTAATTGAGAACGCGCGGTTCAAAGACATATATACCCATACTGACGGTGTAATCGGTAGTAGGCTTCTCCAGATAACCAGTTACGTGGTCATCATCGTCCCATTGCAGCACGCCCAGATCTATCTTAACCTGGCGTTGATGGGCCGCGATGGTGGCAATCCCGCCCTTTTTCTTGTGGAATGCAACCAGTTTTTTTATGTCCAGAGTGGTCAACACATCCCCATTTGTGACCAGAAAAGTTTTATCCAAGCCTTTAACCAACGCTATCGGGCCAGCCGTGCCAAGCGGTACCTGCTCATAACTATACGTAATATCCAGACCCCATTGCGCACCATCCCCAAAATAGGCGCGCAAGAGCGAGGCAAGATGGCCAACCGTAAGAACCACATCGCTGACACCGGCGCGCTTCATCTGGCATAATAGGACCTCCAGAATAGGCATATCGTCAATGGGCATAAGAGGTTTGGGAAGGATAGTGGTATATGGTAAAAGACGGGTACCTTTACCTCCCGCCAGCACAACTGCTTTCATTAGATCACTTTTCTCCTCAATTTTAATTTCCATCAAAATTGGTAACGACCGGGTTGGTAATGCTCGATATTCGTGGAAATCCACTTGATCGTCCTGTCCAGTCCCTGGTCGAGATCCACTTGTGGAAACCACCCTAAAACCTCGCGCGCCAGACGATTATCGGAGACCAGGCGCAGCACTTCCGATTTTTCCGGGCGCAGGCGTTCGGGAGTGACAACCACCTCGACCGGCAGGCCAATTTTTTGTACAATTTTATCCACCAGATCCCCCACACGGATATCCTGCCCCACCCCCAGATTGAACACCTGCCCTTCTACATCAGCAGCCTCAGCCGCCTTGATGAAACCGGCCACAGTATCATCCACAAAGGTAAAGTCACGCGTGGTATCGAGATTGCCCAGGTGGATTTTGTTTTGAGTCAATGCCTGAGTAATAATGGTTGGAATAACCGCCCGGGCCGATTGGCGTGGGCCATAGGTATTAAAAGGCCGGACGGTAACCACAGGCAGACTATAGGTGCAATAGAAACTTTCCACCATTTTATCGGCCCCGATCTTGCTGGCGGAATAGGGAGATTGCCCCTGGAGAGGATGCGCCTCCGTTATTGGTACTTGGCGGGCCGTGCCATACACCTCACTGGTTGAAGTATGGATCAGCCGTTCCACTCCAAGATCACGGCAGGCCATCAGGATATTCAACGTTCCCATGAAATTCGTTTCAGCCACTTCCAAAGGATGAAAATAGGAATAGGGGATGGAAATCAACGCTCCCAAATGCAGGACCACCTGGCAGCCTTCCACCGCATTGCGCACTGCCTGAGGGTCACGCAAATCCCCAGCGATCACATAGATTTTGGAAAAGGTTTCCGGCTTCAATAGGCGCAGCAATCCGGGATCGCCACGCGAATTGTAGCGCACGAAAGCCCTTACTTGCGCGCCTTGCGCCGCCAGCGCTTCTACCAAATGGCTGCCGATGAACCCACCGGCGCCGGTTACAAGAACATGTTTGTTAGACCAGGGGTATGCCACATTACTCCATTAAGCAATTGAGAAACAAATAGTTATGTGACGTCACAATCAGATCTGAACTAGGAATGGCGTTTTTTTAGGCAACAGGACCGAATATTTGGAAAGACATTGAGAATTGAAGTTTAAAAAAGTATCGAGATCGGGGGACCTTATTTCGACCGTATCGCAACGAGATAATGGCTGTTGAAGATCTTTAGGTTTTCCAAGATCAGGGCCAGAGTCCAGGAAATTGGAACAATTCGCCGGGCAAGCGGAGGCGCCAGAGTAATTTTGTGAAATTCATACTTGCAGTTGGGAAACAATCGCTGTATCTCTGCAGGAGTGACTCCGCGTGTTTGCGGGTTGTTGGGATTGAGCCAAAAATCATAAGAGATGATCATGCCTTGGGGTTTGAGCACTCGCAACATATCCGAACAAATATTACAACGAACATCTGAATCAAGAATTGATGATATCGCTGTGAATTGTATTACCAGATCAAATGCACGGGATGAGAATGGTAAGGATTGTCCATCTGCATTGAAGAAAAATGAACCGGGCAGCCTTTTTCGGGCATAGAACAAGCGATCAATGAGCAAATCCACGCCAAATAGCTTTTCAGGAGGTACACCAAACTCCAAATATTCGCTCAATACCCCCCCACCCCCACACCCCATTTCTAAAATTAAAAGGTTTTGAAGATCGGTAAAACCATTTTTTTGTAGCATTGTCAAAATTACACGCTGACGCTGATGGAGAGCAAAAAGGTTGGCATGATTAAACCAGGTATATACATCGCTGCCAGCAAAACGATGTTTGCGATCCTCATATTCATTTCGCAGGCGAGCAATATCATCCAACTGTTTCATTTGACCACTCAGGCACTTTGCCAACCTTATCTCTCCAACGATTCCAGAATTTGAAAAGGCCTGTGAGAAAACCCAATCCATAACTGAGGTGTAGGATGGCAAAGATTACCGGCAGAAATAGCAGATATCGCCAACCATATTTGGCAGCATTAGAGAGAGATGTAGAAAGGTTAAAAATCAAATAAAGCAAGAAGATGATGGGAAATATGAAATAAAATGGGGGTAAGAGAAAAAGCAGGACGGAAGCAAATAACGTCAGTACAAACAAAGGCGGTACGAATTGGCGCAAGCTCATCTGGAGCGGGTGCTTCTGCAACACGCGCACTTTCCAAAAACCGTATTGAAAATACTGCTGCCAGAGGCTCTTTAAAGAACCGCGGCTGAAATAAGAGGAGTGCACATCGCCTGCCAGCAGGATTTTGCCGCCCAACTCACGAATTCGATAGTTATATTCATCGTCCTGGTTGCGAACCAATTCCTCATCATACAAGCCAGCGCGCTCGATTATTTGACGGGTAAAGGCCGGAAATGGGACAGTGTCGACCATCATGGTTTTTTTAGAAAGCGTCCGAAAAGCAGAGTTACCAACCCCAAATGGGGAACTCATACCAATGGCAATTGATTTTGCTATGTGTGTTTCGCCGATTGTTTTCATTGAGCCACCTACAGCGTCCACACCGTCTCTTTGAATGTGCTCCACACATTTCCGCACATAATCCGGGGCAATAATGCAATGCCCATCCACACGGATAACAATATCACCTTTAGCTTGGCGCAGGGCCAGATTAAGCCCTGTGGGAACAATTCCGGCCGGGTTATCGATTAGATGGATGGAAATGCGCGTGCCCTGCGCGACAAACTCCCGGATGATTTCTCGCGTTCCATCTGTGGACATGCCGTCTACAATCAACGTTTCAATGCGTTCGGCAGGGTAATCCTGTTCAATTAAAGCGTGCAATCCACGCATGATATAGGCGGATTTGTTACGGATAGGTAGAATGAGTGTAATAAAAGGATCAGGCATGGTTTTATATAATGATTTTAAATCGATTCAACCAAGCATCCAAAGCAAAAAGCCTGAAAAGAAGGTGCTGATCCTCATTCATCGGATGAATTGGCCCAGATGAAAGAAGCTCACGCACCAATGTTTTCAGTTTTTCGCGATCGATCATTTGGCACAAGGACGCAGACGGGGTTTGTACCCAGTCTAAAAAGACTGGCTTGAGCGTGGTCTGCAGCCAGGTAGACTGAGGGGTAACAAAACCAACTTTCGAACGACGCCATTGAATTTCAGCCGGGATCAAATGTCCCAGGGATTTACGTAGTAGGTATTTGTTCCAGCCGGCATGGAAATTCATTTCCACCGGCAACCGCATGGCAAATTCCACCACGCGGTAATCCAGGAACGGATAACGACCCTCGATTGCAAACGCCATCGAATTACGGTCATCCCATTTTAATAGGCGGGGTAAGTGGATCCGGCTGATTTCGGCCCAACGGAAATTCTCCGGGCGTATTTTTTGCGACTGTATGGCCCAATTCTGCGGAACACCAGGTTTATAGGCAAGCAAAGCATCGGACAATACATTCCGATTCGCCTCGGTTTTCCTGATCAAATATTGGCGAAAATGAGGCGGCATTTCTTTGATCATTTCCGGATTTCCTCCCGGAAGGAAAGCCCCAATCAAATGGGAAGCAACCATCCAGGGATCTCGCAGCAAGTGATGCCGCAAGTACAAATAATACGCTGCCCAATAACCACTGAACAATTCATCCCCACCTTGCCCATTAAGCAAAACTGGCACCAAATTCTGTCTGGCCAGGCGCATAACTGACCAGGCAGCATATTGGCTGATCGAGCCTGGAGGTTCATCATGCTGATAAATAAATGTTTCAAAATCCTCTAAAAAAGAAACTGCATCGGGAAAAGCATAGTGTATCTGACCACCGTATTTGTCCAAAATCAACTCAACAAATGGGCTTTCATCAAATCGCTTGTCCTGAAAAGAAGCAGAAAAGGCATGAGTCGCATTCCTGTTTGCCCTGAGGGTTTGGATCTCTCCATAGATCAGGGAAGAGTCCAACCCGCCCGACAGGCAAACTCCGACCGGTACATCGGAGCGCATACGCAGCCTGACTGAATCTTCAAATAAAAAGCGCAGTTTTTCCCCTGCTTCGGATTGGTTTTGGGAAGCCGGTAAAAGATCATCGATCCCCCAAAAGCGCCTGGCTTGTGGTTCTATAATTGAATCCAAAGCAACTTCCGCAAAGCTGGCAGGCGGAAAGGCTTTTACATCTTGAAAAAAGGTTTCCGGAGGAATTTCATACCCGTTATCAATATATTCAACCACTGCATTCAGGTTAGCTGTGGGGACAAACCCCGGCAATCCCAATAACTGTTTGATCTCAGATACAAAAGCGAATGAATTACTATCCTGCCAATAGTATAGAGGCTTTATCCCCAGACGATCGCGCGATAATATTAGCTTCCGTTTCTCCAAATCAACAATTACCAGCCCCCACATACCATTAAAATGATTGAAACAAGCCGTGCCCCACTGGTGATAAGCCGCTAAGATTACTTCCGTGTCCGAATTGGTCTGGAACACATATCCGGCCTGACTTAATTCGCTCCTTAATTCAAGGTAATTATAAACTTCACCATTAAACACGATCCACTGCTGTCTACTGGTAGATGGCATGGGTTGCAGGCCATCATCAGACAAGTCTATAATTGACAGCCTGCGATGGCCAAGTCCTAAAACACCCATGCGAGCGAGATTTTCTGTCACCTCGGAGTGGCCGAACCACTCCCCTGTAGGGGTATTGCCATCATACAACCAATATCCTTCCCCATCCGGGCCACGATGTGCAGCCAATCTATTCACGGAAACAAGTGATTGTAAATCGACACCCTTTGGATTTAACCAACCGCAGATACCACACATTAAAAAGTCCCATTCCTCGGCTCAGGCAAAACTTCACGAAAAATGGCTTCCCATTGAGGCTGTATCACCTCCCAGGAAAAGCCTTTAACGTGTTCCCGGCCTTGGCGCGCTAACCTTTCCGCCAGGCCGGGCGTCTCAACAAGTTCTCGAATTGCCCGGGCCATGGCCGCATCATCATCATCCGGGATAAGCAAGCCCGTCTCACCATCTTTGACCAGATCGGCAATGCCTCCGTTGGCAGTCGAAACCACTGGCAACCCCATGGCCCAAGCTTCCAAAATGCTGACAGGAGTGTTATCCACGCTGTTGGTGCTGATGAAAATATCGGCCTGATCATATGCTTGAATTTTTTCCGCAAACTCCAAAAAGCCTGGAAAGTGAACATTTCCGGCCAAGCCCAACACATCAGCCGAATGAATGATCTGGGATTGAAACCCTTTATCTTTACCTGCCATGACCAGGGAAGCAGATGGATACCAATCGCGAAGCCGGGCCAGCACGCGCACGGCCATTTCAGGGTTGTAATAAGGGTAGAAACTCCGCATCCAAAGCAGCGCAGGGGAAACAGTCTGGCGATGTCGGAAGGGATATTGGCTGATATCTATCGCGTTCGGGATTACCCGTACCTGCCAGCCATAGGGTCGAAGCGCCCTGGGCAGGAAGGTGGAAGGAGCGACCAAAATTTTCGCCCGGCTGAGGACGTGCTGGGTCCAACCTGGGAAAAGAGAAACAAATGTCGGCATTAAGCCATTATGAAGCGAAAAAATAATGGGGATACCAAAAATAACTGCCAGCCGACTGGCGATATCCTCAACTACAAAACTTTGGCCAACGTACACAGCCAAAATCAGTATATTTATTTTCTTGCTATTAAGTATGATGGTACGGCAGATATCCAGCAGGCGCACGTACTTATTCGTGCAAATTGAGGCGGCTAGCACCGGATAACCAGCACTACGGAAACCTTCCGCTACGAATTCGCCTGCTGTCGGTATCACTCCTGCATGTTGCCCAGCCATCGGGCCTACAAAACACAGGGTGGGCTTGGTACTTTTCATACTACAGGAACCTTCCCAGCCTCAATCATCCCAGTATTACCTCATAAAACGTATCCAGAATGGATGGCAGTCTGTGAAGAGAATAATTTTGCTCGATAAAAGCGCGGGCAGAGCCTCCCAGGCTTGTTCTAAGCGCTTCATCTGCCATTAATTGGCGGATGAAAGTTAATAGACCCGATTCGTCACCTGGTTCGAGCAAAAAACCAGTCTGGCCATTCTGCACCAAGTCGGAAACGCCGCCAACCCGGCTTGCAATCACAGGCAGGCCGCACGCCATCGCCTCCAAAATTGTGTTGGGCGTTCCCTCCAGATCCGAAAGGTGCAGGCATAGGTGCGCATGACGGTAGAGATTCTCAACATCGGATACCGATCCATGAAAGCATACCTGTTCCGGTCCCAAATGTAGATTGCTGGCCAACAGTTCCAACTTTCCTCGATCGGGACCATCGCCCGCAATGTGCCCAACAATATTCAGCTTGCCCTGTTGGCGCAGAATTGATAAAACTGACAAAAAAGTATCAAAGCGTTTCGTTGCTACAAGCCTTCCTACCATTAGTATGTGAAATTCATTCTTGAATGGGAGAGTATTTGGCGAAAACCGTTGTGTATCTACCACGTTTGGCAAGTACAGAAGTTTGGATGGTGTGCAGCCCATCTTCTCAATATTTCTAATAGCATTTTTTGAATTAACGGCCAAAAAATGCGGCACTTTCAAACTCAATTGGCCAGCAATTGCTCCGGTTCCTGCAGCATCCTGAACGCCATCGCTGCGAACCGCTCCAACTTCTTTCAACCCCAAAAAGCGGGCGGTACAAACAGTGTACAAATTTGTATAAAAATGCACCGACTGGACAATATCCGGCGCTATCCGGTGCAGCAAGATTATCATCTGTGCCAGGCGGCCCAGGCGGGAACGTGTATGCCCCAACCCGATCACCGGGATGCCCAACCCTTCAATTGACTCCTGCCAATATTCCCGGCAGGTGAAACAAAGAACGGAAAGCTGAGCGCCATGACACTTGAGCGTCTCCAACTGGTAAAACAACTGGCGCTCCGCCCCGCCTTGCGCCAAAGTTCCAGCCAGGAAAGCGATCCGCAACTTTTTCATCTGCATTTTTGAATTATATTTTACCGAACACTTCCCGTTGGTTTGCAAGCGGCATTTTTCGTATTCCCATCAAGGGCTGGTTGTGAAATTGTGCGCTTACTCCTATGAGAAGCCAGACCAGTTTATCATACTGGCCAATCATGGTGATATTACCAATCAGTATAACCACAAAAACGATCAGCCATATTCTCGCAAGGGAGGCGCTTTGGATTTCACTGGTATTAATGGCTCGCAAATAGTTTATAAGAGCTAGGACAAGCATGGGAATAAAAAGAACGAATCCGATTAGTCCTGTTTCAGCCAGCACCGAAACGTACATATTATGTGCACTAAGAAACAGATATTGCACCGGCAATAAATCTGCGCCAAAAATATTCAATCGGTCTTGAAACCTTCCAATCCCGACCCCTTGAATGGGGTAAGCCAAAAACATCCGCCATCCGGCCTGCCAAAGTCCATAGCGGATGCCGATTGTATCAGTGCCTGCCTGAATGGATGGGACAATCGAATTTATGATGGAAACAATGTTGCCGGATAAGAACCACATTACAATCGCAGAACCGATAAAAATAAAAAGGAACTGGAACACGGAACTTCTTCGAACATTGAGCAAAACCAGCATCGCTATTGCAATAAATAAAAGCAATATCCCCGTTCGGGATACGGTAAAGAATACTCCCAGGAACGTAATAAGAACCCCCGCCATCGCCAAAAGGCGGGAGAGGCCATTGTGCACGGCCGTACTAAGATAGCTAAAGAATACCATCGCAATCACAAAGTATCGAGCGGATGCATTGGGCTGGTCTGCCAGGCCACCTGCGCGCAGGGATGTGCTGACCGTATTTCCGATCTGCCCTTGGAGAATGGCAGTTGCCGCCGAAATGAGCGCAACCACGCAAAAAATCCACATAAACGTATGCTGTTTCCTGGGAGAATCCAGCAAATCACCGGCCAGCCAGGCCAAGATCCATAATTGGATAAATGTAAACAGCCAGTTACGGTCATCGCCAAACCAGGCTGCCTGTGGATTGGAGACAAACATCCACACAATAAAAAGAAGACCTAAAATATGAACCCATTGCAGTTTAAAAAATGCCCCTCCCTCCCTCTTTCTCTGCAAGAAAAAACCGACCAGAGTCACGGCGCCTATCGCAATAACGATCGAGGTCAGATAAGGGATTGAAGGCAGTAGGTCGGTCACTGGAAGGCTGGCCGCAACAAAGATAACCCCATAATACGGCCGAATAAATGCCAGGACCACTCCAAAAAATCCCAAAAAACCTAATACGAGTATTAATGAAATATTGTTGATCATCTAAATTCGTTTCTCCCATTCCGGGGATAATAAAGATTTATTCAGCATAATTGGGAAAGCATTCCAACCCAATCTTTTCCCAAACGAAAATTTTTCTGTATTTGCTTGGATTTAATCATGAATTACTATTCCGCTTTATCACTGACAGTATCCGTAGAACATTTTTTGTAAACGAATATGGCACGAAGGACCAAATATACCACCAGGTCCATTGGGCGCGATATTTCCTGTTTTGCTTAATGCGACCCAGGAGATGCCTGGCCCACTGGGTATAGCCCTCTTTTACGCTGAGTTGTGCTTTTTGAATGATTAAGCTGGCATAATAATCTTTCAGATCCTGCGATAATGCCGGAGGCGCGCCTTGGTTTTTTAGCATCCCCTCAATGAAATTGGCGGCTGCGGGTTCCGGTTCGAATGTTCTACATGCTCGATTAATTGGTTCTTTATGATAGACCACCTGGTAGGAAGGGCTGTACGCGATGGGATATGCCATTCCTAAGCAGGTCCAAAGTATTTTGTCTTCCCCTTGTTTTATCCCTTCGGGAAATCCCTTTAGATGCTGGAACACGGTTTTAGGCATCGCCACCGAAGAAGGCAGGAAAGGGAGACCATCTTGCATCAACTTGAATAAATTTGGGATAATTCCTATCCAGGGAGCCGGCGGAATTTCCGCTAGGCGTGGGAAGCCCCTGCTGCCATCTTCTTCGCTTATTTCATATGCAGTCGCATACGCGCCGCAATCCGGGAAATTATTGTACAGTCTTTGGATATGGAATAAGAAATCGGGTTTCCATTCATCGTCTGCATCCAAAAAAGCCACCAAATCATATTGCGCTTCTAAAACGCCCCTGTTCCTGGCCATGCTTACGCCTGAATTCAATTGGCGTTTCAAATGAATTCTGGCATCCTTTATTTTCATCACCTCATTTACACTGTTATCAGTCGAACCATCATCTACAACCACAATTTCGGCGGGTTGTACAGTTTGATTCAGTACGGAGGAAATGGCTGTATAAACATATTCTTCCTTATTGTATAGAGGAATCACAACAGAAATATTCATGATTTCTCCCCGATTATCTTTTGTTTCAATATCAAGAGTTTGGCAGGCCACCCAGCAGGAAAGGAAGCCAAAACGCGCCAGAAACGCCACTCCTTCTTATATTTCTTTGTTTTGTGGCAGGTTTCCAATAATTGCCTGGCATAAACGGGATTGCCGAACATGATGTTATTACTGGCAATAAAAATCTGTTTTTGTGCGATATATTCCAGAGCTTCCCGGAGCAACTCGCCTTCTGCAATACACCCATCCCTTATCGCTTTTCGAATCGTTCCTACCACCGGTAATTCGGCCAAACCGGAATGAGTGGGAGCGGTGCGATTTATTGCATCCTGATGATAAACTGCTTTACGTTTTGGGCTGATGGCGATTGGATATTTGATTGCCAATCTGACCCAGACATCTATATCAGGAGTATGCTGTTGTCCAACAGGAAATCCACCTATATCTTTTAATATAGCTTTCGGGATCGCTATGGAAGATGAATTAAATGCCATCCCCTGCTGGTAAAGGGCAAAAAAATTGGGAATGATACCTATCCAGGGTTCTGGGGGCAGCAGGGTTACATCCGGATAATAAAGCTTTCCGTCCGGTTTCACGGTATAGGACGAAGTAGCATACGCTCCACAATCAGGAAAGTTATTCCTGAGCACCCGGATGGTTTCAAGGAAATCGGGCAGCCATTCATCATCTGCATCGAGAAAACCGATCAATTCATGGGCAGCCTCCTCTGCTCCCCTATTCCTTGCGGCGCTCTCGCCCGAATTTACCTGCCCGACCAACTTTATCCTGGAATTCCTGTACCCTTCCACAATATCACCCCCCCCATCGGTTGAACCATCATCCACCACAATTATCTCATCAGCCGGGACCGTTTGCATCAAGATCGAATCGATGGCCCTTTTTATATAAGGGGCTTTGTTATAAAGAGGTATGATTACAGATATATCCAAAGATCGGTTGGTCATAAGATGTTTTTGAAAAATATTTTCCAGGTTGTAAAGCTTCTTAGGTACCTCCCATAAGAAAACGCCTGTATACACAATTGGATATTTTCTTTCCTGGTCTTTATGATATGGTCTTCACAAGCGGTCAGGTGGCAAAACACGGCCAGGCTGTTCCTCTTTACATCAGGATCCAAGAGCAACCCGTTCGGCCATATTTTATGAAGGTTGGGATAGTAAAGCTCTTCAAAATAACGGATCAGGGTCGGAACCTTATTTTCAACATTATACGCAGCACTTTCAAAACCCGCCGAAGCAACCATTTGAATGACTCTGGTTTTGTTCTCCAGGCAATCCGGATATAAGTCCCCCGCTTGGAACAATTTCTTTAACCCACTTTCCCAATCGTGGTAAATAAAATACCAGTAGGCAGCTTTTTCATGGAATTGGGCTTTCGCATAATTAATTTGTGTTAAATTTAACCTGGGTTTTGGGAACCTATCCACCAATTTTAGTAAATCAGATAATTTATCCTCAATCTCTGCATGGTTTGGAAAGCCTTTTTGGTTTACATCATGTACACGATAATATGTGAGGGGTTTATCCAAATAAATAAAATTATACTTTTCACGTAATTTAATTAATAAACCCCTGTCTTCCCCAAAGTGGATATCTTCATCAAAGCCTCCCGCCTGTTTCACGAATTCACCAAAGTATAGAGCATTGCTCGGAGATGCAAATATGGGGGACCGGTTCAGATAATCTTCAAGCGGTACTTTTTCTATGTTTATTATTCTCCCGGAAAGTTTGGAAGTTAGCAAGTTGCCATCCCCATCGATAAGCCATACACTCGAACAAACCAGAGCGAACTTATCATCCTTCTGCCTTGCTTTTTCAAGGGCATTCACTTGGCTGATTAATTTTTCGGGGTGCCATTTGTCGTCAGAGTCTAAAAAAGCCAGGTACTTCCCGGTTGACAAAGAGATTCCAAGGTTTCTTGCTTTCGATCTCCCTTGATTCTGCTGAAGAACATATTTCAATTTCCCCGCATATTTTGCTCTGATTACTTCACCGGTTCCGTCTGTTGAACCATCATCAATAACGATCAGTTCATAGTTGGTAAACGTTTGCGCAAGAACGCTGTCGATCGCTTCCTGAACGTATTTGCGTCTGTTATAGGTGGGGATGATTACACTTACATCGATCCTGGCATTCATTCGCAATTCTCTTCGTTTCCCGGAAATGTCTTAATGCGCCGCTCGAACCAGCCGTTACAATAATCCTTTCAAAAACTATGCAGCGAATTCCATGAATTTTCTTTATCTCCTGGTTAAGCCGGCCCATCGACAATGAGAGCTGTGGTGCCAGTGGTGCTCAAGCCGTTTTAAGATTCGCCAGTTTTTCGTTGGGAACAATTACATAATCGCACATGGTCGAGTTGGTGTGAATCCCGAATTTCTCAATCTGCCTTAGCCCAGAGAATGTATTAATATTCGTTTTCTCAACTCTAAGGATTGCAAAGTTAACATCAGTAAATATATGTTCTAGCTCGCCCTGCCTATTCATTCTTCGTTGAAAATTATCATCCGGATAAGCTGGAAGTACTTCAACCAAAATGATAGGTCTGTCACGCTCGATTACCTTCAACAGGCTTTTTATTACTTCGAGCTCACTGCCTTCAACGTCTATTTTTACTATGCCCACACAACTGCGGCTCACGAGCTTGGCCAAGCTATCATAACGAAAGACTGGTACGAAAATTCGAGAATAAACTTTACGCTCCGGTCTAAAATTGTCTATCAATGATCCCATTGAGTTGGTTATATCATCTGAGAATAAATCTAAGGGCAAGATACAATCTTCCGTATACAATCCCACCGGTAAAAGAGTACAATTCTTAAAGTTATTTTCTTGGATGAGATCCAGAACATAAAAAACACAAGCCGGGTTCGGCTCAAACCCCAGATACTCTCTGGAGGGATCAAGAGCTTTCACTTTAATTAGAGTTTGTCCTACATTGACTCCCGCATCAAGAAATACTCCGCTTTGAATTTTCAGCAACAAGCTGAGTAAGTCGTTCATCCAAGGCTCAGACGAATTGCAAGTAATTCCCCGAATCCAAGGAATTTTCATCTCTGCGCCATCTACATGAATCTTTCGAGTAAAGTTTAATTTTCCCAGATAGTAACCTACCCCATGAATTCCTATACTCTGTGCCCAAGATCTTAAGCCTTCTCTCGGCATAAGGTTGTTCCTTTACAAAATATTTTTTATTGTACGATAAAAATGCCCACGAAATATGTACCAGGGTGCATAATAAAGTGCATAGAGGATATTTTTCACTGGCGGTTTCGAATGATCAGGCAATGATAGATAATGGCTGGCTTTTTTCACCCGCCGCAAATAACTTACCCGGCTCTTTTGGCGGAATGTACGCGCCAGATCGCCATAGCGTTTCCGTACGATGTGATCTTCAATCTCGAATCGCCTCTGGCTGGTTACCGTCTTACTCTGGGGCTGCATACGGAAAAAAGCCAGGGTTGTTTCAATCCAATACGCAAAGGCCTGATAATGGGCAAATTGCATCCATAGCTCATAATCAAATGAAAAATGCAGTTGCTCATCAATTTTGTTTGTTCTTTCCCAAAGCGATCTTTTCCAAAAAACATTCGGCTGGGTATATTGGCAGGAAACAAGCCAATTTTCAATGTATGGAGCCGGCTGGTCCTTGCCGGGACTGATTGATCCATCCAAACCCACTAACGAACATCTTCCCGACACCCACCCGGTTGCATTTTGAGAAAAAGCTTCCGCCACTTTCCTGAACGCATCAGGGGCATAATAATCGTCGCTGTTAATCCAAGCCATGATCTCGCCTGTGGAGTGGGCAAAGCCTGTATTGATTGCATGGGGTTGGCCTCGATCAGGCTCCGAAACCCAATATGTTAGCCAAGTTGCATATTTCTTGATAACATCAACGCTACCATCCGTGCTGCCGCCATCCATAATGATATATTCAAGATTCGGGTACCCCTGCAGCAACACCGAACGAATGGTTTCTTCAATAAATTGTGCCTGGTTAAAAGATGGCGTCACAATGCTGATACGCGGCCAAGCCGAACCATCCTGCATAGTATCCGGCGTCTGGGGACTTTCTTCGTTCCAAGGCCAGCCCATCTTTCCTGTAGGTGATGGGGGAAGATCAAAAATTTTGGGACAATGCATGCCTATTTTCTTCCAAAATTTCGCGATACCAGGCGAGATATGCATCCGCTTGCCGGTTCACGTCAAAACGCCTTTGAGCATCCTGTGCAGCGGCATTACCCATCTGGCGCCTGTCTTCCAAGTTGTTCAACAATTGCTCAATTTTCGTCGCTAGCGCCTGTGGGTCGCCGGCCGGGGTAAGAAATCCGGTCTCGCCTTCCCGTATTTGTTCAGGTATGCCGCCCACATGGGTGGCGACAACCGGCGTACCGCAAGCCAAAGCCTCGATGACAGAATTCGGAAATGTGTCCGCTCTGGCAGCGTGGATATAGGCATCCGCCGCCCGATAATACCGAGCCACCATTTCAGGTTCAGTTTGGTAAGGTACAAAACGCACTTCAGCCCGGCCAACTTGTTCCGTTGGCCCCGCCTCCCCTAGGGCAACGAATAAAGTTTTCGGCAACCGTTCCGCCACCTGGGCAATGGCCAGGCGGAGCGTCTGGAAATCTTTCATTTGATTTTTACGGATCCCATCAGCTGAAAAAACCAAGATGTTGGCATCCAGAGGCAGCCCGAGGGCAATTCTTTCGCCAGATCCCGGATGAAAAACGGTTAGATCCACACCGTTTGGGATAACACATGCGCGTAGCATACCCGCCGAAAGGCTGGATTGTTTTACCTTCTCCAACAACCAATGGCTGGGAGCGACAACGTTCAAGCGGCTTTGGCGATAAATATCCCGCTTGCGCACCCAGTTATAGGCCGTGCCATCCTTGCGGATCGCCGGATAGATCGTAAGATCGGGACAAAGCCCACAGCCTGATTTCCAGCGCTCGCACTCGAAAGAGTGTGCGCAGTGCCCGCTAATTAACCAGGCATCGTGCAGGGTCATTACAACCGGCAACCTCTGGCTCAACCAGGGAAGAGCGCGTAAATCGAAATACTCGCCTTGATCATTTAACCAGCTCTTATGCAGGTTGTGCAAGTGCAGGATATCCACCGGTTCCGGAAATAATTCGAGCAAATGCCAGGTTCCGGGCGCATAGAAATCCTCCCTTCCACGATATACTTCCAATCGCTGCGGGTACTCGGCTAATAGGAAAAAAAAGCAGCCAGGTGTTCCATCCCACGCACCTGCGAATTTAAGGCTGCTAACTTTCGGCCAAGCCTGAGCAGGAAACGCGTGGTAGCCGGTTTATATTTCTCGTGCGGAATTTCAATTACATCCTGATTGCTGCCCAGTTTCTTCTTGACCGCCATGCGCGCGTCCAATCCGCGCGCCCGGTATGCACGCTGCAAATTCCAGGCGATCTGCGCTGCGCCGCCCCTGCCATCCTGGTGGCTTACTTGCAAAACCCGCATGGGGCGCTCAGCCACCAAACCATTCCCTTAATTGCCTGGCAAAGGTTTCCCCGTCCCAATCGCGCACAATAAAACGCGGCAGTTGGTATGGATCGCTTAACATGGTAACGCGGCCCTGAAAATTGGAACAGGCGCATGAAAAACCGGCTTCCCGCACCAACCTTACCGTATCCGGGGTATAGTCGCTCCGGCCGCCGAAAGGATATGAAAAGCTCACCACGGGACGATCAAGAATTTTCTCAAGAACGATCTTGGATTCTATTATTTCTTTCTCCTGCGCCTCAACCGGTAATACCGACAGGCTTACATGATTCACGGTATGTGCCCCGATTTCAATTAAGCCATTACTGGGCAAACCGCGGAGTTCGTCCCCTTTTATCGGAAGAGCTGCCTGCCTCCCTTGGTTCCTGTCCATCCCGGCCCAGCTTGCCAGTTCCGACAAAGCCGCTTCCCTTGCATCCACATCCAGGTCATGCAGCGCCTTCATCAGGTCCAGGTAAGCTTGATGGCGCTGCGTGGGAACGCTTTCCGACAAAACGTTCCAGGCAGGGGCGGTTGGAAGAGCGCTTATGCCATCAAAATCCCAAATATATGCTTTCCGATTGATCAGAATTTCCAAGTGGGCTGGAAGCACCGCTGTGAATAAAAAAATTCGATCCAGTTCATCCCACCAGAATTCCTGTTGCGCATCCACTTTGCCGCTGGTTACAAAAATGGTCGCCGGCAGGTCCTGTGCTTCCAGGATAGCGCAGCCAGGCTGGAAATTATCGGCGTATCCGTCATCAAAGGTGATCGCCACGCTGCCGAAGGGCCAAAAATTATATACCTGGCGCTGCCGCAGACTCTGCAAACGAACAGGATGGTAATTGCGCCGCAAAACCTGCATGTGCTCGGCAAAATGAGCCGGCGTCACACACAGCAACTGCGGATCGGAAGGTTGCACCGCTACCCGGTGATACATCAGGATCAGGGCTTTCGGGGCAATCCGCCTGACCATCCGTCGGACCCGGTCTGACCCTGGAAGCTTCATCTATCGAGCAAGCCTTTCTCAACCAATTCACTCTTAAGCATTTTGATCGTCCAATCATTATTTTCCAGGATTCCCCGGTTCACCTTTCTGACCTGCGCGCAAGCTTCAGCATAGTTGTTCTCCATTGCAAGCACGTACTCCAGGGTTTGCTCCACGCTCACCTCTGAAAAATTAACCGCCCTGTTCGGGGGCCCATAAAATGAGATCAACCCTTCCGATTTTGTCTTGTAGTAATCGCCCGTGTAAACGATCAATGTAGGATGCCCCTGGGAGAGTGAAAACACATGCAAATGATAGCTGATGCCGATGGAGTAAGCCGCAGCTCCGATAATTCCCTTGACCAGGTTAACTTCGTCCAAAGGCTCCAGCACACACAGCCTCTCCGCTTGTTTCATCATGCCTTTAAGGCTCATGCCGGCTGCATGGTCACGGCCATAATGATCGCCCTTGCTCATGGGAATGAATACCATCTTCTTATTGGTCGCCGCGATAACGCTATCCAGCAGGCTGGCGATCTTATTCAACAGGAAGCTGGTGCTTTGGGTAAAGTCTGTGTTGCGAAAGTTGACAATGATAAAAGGTTCTGCTTCTGAAGCGCCGGCCGCCTCCAGTGCCTTCCAAACCTCGGCCTGGTCTGCAACCGGGAAAGAAAACGCTTCATCCGCAACGATCTGATAGGGCACTCCTTTCAGCCCTTCCGCTTCCACCAGCGCTTGGCTGTAGGAATGGTCCCGAAAGGAAAGGATATCCAGGCTTTGGAATGATCCGACAAGGCGCTTGCGTGCCCAGGCGGTTTCGAGAGGCCCGATCCCTTGGGAAGAAAGTACGCTGACGGAAACGAACGGCCTGACCAGCTTCACTAACCAGGCTTTCAAAACCACCCCATCCAACCAGAGGTCGCTCAAGCTGCAATCCCCAACAGTAAAGAAAACGTCACAGGTGCTTATTTCATCCAGGAAGTTTCGGAAGAGCTTCCCAAAAACAAAGCGCAGCCCGATAGAATAAAGAAATAGTTTGAGGGCCAGGCTGGAAATTGCCACATCAAGAAAAAAAGTGTTTTTTATTTTCGGGGTCAACCGGGAGGGCAGGAATTTAATTAATGTCAAATAAAGGCCTTTCAACTGCCCGGCCTGGCGTGTGACTTCCAGGTGCGGCGGGACCACCCCTGTCAGCCCCGGGTATTGAAATTGCCCGGCTTTTTCGGGGGAAAGCGGCCCCACGAACTGGCAAGGCCCCAGGTGCAACTCCAGCCGTCTGAGCGCATTCAGAAGCATGGCTTTATCGCCAACGCTCTCATAATCTTCCCAGTGATCCATATATATCCGGACAGGCTTCAAATTCACGCCTACCTTAACTCTTTTATTCTTTTGGCCGGAATCCCGCCCACAACGGTGAAGGCCTCCACATCCCTATTTACAACGGCGCCAGCAGCTATGACTGCGCCCTCTTTTATAGTGACCCCCGGCAAAATAATTGCACCCGCACCGATCCATACGGAATCTTGAACCACAATCGGTTTCGTAAAGTAAGGCCTGACTTTAATATTGTTGAGAAATCTGTCATGGCTGGCCGTCTCAAAGGATACCCTCGGCCCGACGAGGCAATCTTTGCCAATTTGGATTACATCGTTCTCGCAACCAAAACAAGTCTCGCTATTCAAATAAGATCCATCGCCGATATATATTTTATTAGTTGTATCCATCCTCAAGCTCAATGGTCCTGTAATTATGACATTTTTTCCAATGTGTAAGCCGGCTAGACGATAGAAACGGGGCCTTATTCGATTGAATGATTCGTAATTAGGCAAGGCATTGCCAAGCCCGATAAAAACAAAATTAAAGAGCACTTCAAGCAGCTTTTTCACAATCTTTCAACCGATTTCACACTAAAGACACCTTATGATCCACTGCTACGCAGAAGCTTTGCTATACTAAACTCCAGTTCCCTTCAATGACCACAGTACCTAATCTCGCAGGAGGATAAAAATACTCCCGGCTTTCACTGGTATTTAATACCTCAAGTTCAGCCAGCGTAGCGGAGTGGATTACATAGCCCATATTATCCTGAAATAAAAATGTATTCAACAAATATTTTCCAGGCGGAAAAGGAACCTGAAAATCAACTGAAACCTGTATATGGGAACGCGCAGGCAATTGGATTCCATGATCGCGGGTTGCAAATGTTGCCAATACCTCGCCCTGTTCGGTGCAGATTTGAAAACCAAATACCTTATTAGATAGGAGCTCCTGGGATGCGACTGCTGCCACCAAGTGCAAGTCGCCCAATAATGGAACCTGTAAATCCTTAGGCGAATTGATCAGTTCGATGGAATTCTTTCCATCCTCTGATGTGGCAACTGCATAAACAACTGTCTCGGCCTGCTCGTGCAGGTAAAAATGCGCCACCTCAATGCTGGGGCCGTCCATCACTATCTTGCCGCTTGCAACCAGTAACGACCGGTCGCACAATTTAACGATTGACGGGATGTAATGGCTGACAAACAGGATCGTCCTACCATCCCGCCCAATTTCACCCATCCTGCCCAGGCATTTTTTTTGAAAAGCCACATCCCCAACTGCCAGTACCTCGTCAACCAGGAGAATCTCCGGCTCAAGATGCGCGGCCACAGAAAAAGCCAGGCGGACATACATTCCGCTTGAATAACGCTTCACCGGAGTATCAATAAACTTCTCGATCTCAGCAAAAGCTACAATTTCATCAAATTTGCGTTTGATTTCCTTGCGGTCCATGCCCAGGATGGCGCCGTTCAGGTAAACGTTCTCACGCCCGGTCAGGTCGGGGTGGAAGCCGGTCCCCACTTCCAAAAGGCTGGCAATGCGCCCCTTGACCTTAATCTTGCCGAAGGTCGGCGCAGTGACCCGCGAGAGTATCTTGAGCAAGGTGCTCTTGCCGGCCCCGTTGCGGCCGATGATCCCCAGCACTTCGCCTTGCTTGACCTTGAAACTGACATCCCGTAATGCCCAAAGATCTGCTCCTTCACGATTGCCATGCTCCATCTGTTCAACCTTGAGCAGCGGGTTGGGCTGGCCGCGCTGCCGCGCCCACCAGACCTTCAGGTCGTCGGTCAGGGTGCCGGTGCCGATCTGGCCCAGCCGGTATACCTTGGAGAGGTTTTCGATGGAAATGACAGTTGTCATGGACTATTCTTTCGCCAACTACTTACCTCTTACCGTTCTTCCCCCCAAAAATAAACGGTCAGTTCCCGGCGCAAGTCAGCACGATTTTTGGATTTTATCGGCACCATTTTTTCTTTATACTTAACAATGTAATCATCCAGACTCGATATTACCCTGGCAGGCACGCCTGCGACCACCACGTTTGCAGGCACATCCTTGGCGACAACGCTGCCGGCTCCAACGATGCTATTGGGGCCGATCGTTACACCCGGGAGGATAATACTATTAACACCGATAAAGCAATTGGAAAGAATTTTGATCTTTCCGAAGCGGTTTCCATAAGGAGACGATTCTGGCAGCGATTTTCTAAATAAACGACTTGCAGCATCATGTGTAATAAGAAAAACCCCTGCAGTTATGGTGACCCGGTCTTCTATCTCTATCAGCCAGGGTTCGGATCCATAGTTATCCACCCGGTTTAATAGTTGGCAATTTTCACCTATGCGAACTCCGTGGGTGCGCAAATAATGGTTTAGGTTCCCTTTGCTTATTACATAGTACTCGAATAAATACCTGAGGCTATCCGGTATTATTTTCATCTTTATGCCTTCCACGATTACTTTTGATGTCTATCCCAACCCCCTTCTCATCTTCACAAGTTCAACCTATTTATACCGTATCCATAAATGTCTGCTCCACCCGGTTGAAGATCACCGTCCCAATGGCGACCACCACCAGCATAAAGCCAAAACTGTATGCCAGGTCAGGCAAGTTCACTGCCCCTGTCCCTCCCAGGTAGGCATAGCGGAAGATCTCTACGATGGGGGTCATCGGGTTGGCCAGGATGATCCACTGAAACCGCTGCGGGAAAGAGGAAATCGGGACGATCACCGGAGTGGCATACATCAACAATTGCACGCCGAATTGCACCAAAAAGCGCAGGTCGCGGTACTTGGTGGTCAACGAGGAAATGATGACCCCCGATCCCAGTCCCAGTCCGGCCATCAACAGGATCAAGACCGGCGTCATCAGTATCCACCAATTCGGGTGCAGAACGCTGCCGCGCAGCGCAAAAAAAACCATGAATCCCAGGAAAAAGATAAATTGGATCGCAAAGCCGATCAAGCTGGAGATCAGGATGGAAACCGGCACCGCCAGGCGCGGGAAATACACCTTGCCAAACAACTGGGTGTTTAGGATGAAAGTATCGGAGGTCTTGGTAATGCAGGTGGAAAAGTAGCTCCAGATAACCGTGCCTGACATGTAGAACAAGAACTGCGGCAGCCCGTCCGTCGGTAATTTTGCTACGCTTCCAAATATGAACGTGAAGACTACCGTGGTCAGCAGCGGTTGGATGATATACCAGAGCGGGCCCAGGATGGTCTGCTTGTAGTACGCGACAAAGTCGCGCCAGACGAACAGCATCACCAGGTCGCGCGCCCGCCACAGATCGCCCAGGCGCAAATCCAGCAAGTTGCGCTTGGGTTCGAGGATCATATCCCATTTTTCTAATTCAGGTTCGTTTTGTGGCTTGGCAATATTTTCCATCTTTACAAACTACTCCCCCACGCCAGCTTATATTGATTGCGCTTGTGCATTCGAAAACAGCCTCCACCGAAAGCTACACTTCTTCATTGGTAGATAAAAATGCCCACCTGGAGCAGGGTTCCTTGGGTGCCGGCATCCAGCCATGCAATGCCGCGCCTTTCTTTCTGGACTTGCGGCTACCCAAGTTCCAGGTAGGCCTGATTTATGCTGGTGATTTCTAGCCAACCCCCTTGACAATATAGAACAAATGTTTTATGTTTAACCCATGCAGACTAAGCCATTCACCAATAAAGTTGCTTCCCTTGTCCGCAGGCTTATCTTCAGGAAGATCCGCGGGACCATTCTTCCTTCTTACGTTTTACGCATTACGTCTTACGCAACCCTTATGTCCCCGATTTGTTTATCAGAACAAATGCCATTTTCACCCTTTCCACCCTCTATTCGTTTTTTATTCGATACGCGGAACGAATGCCCCATTCTCCCTTTTCCCTCTCCAGACCCCAAGAACTGGCGGCCCGTCGGGAGAATTCCTCCATATATGGGGGCAGGGTATTCGTTCCTCCTTCGTTTTTTTTCTGAGGAACGAATGCCGTCCTGGGGCACAGGCAATTTAATTATAAGCGACTGAAGAGTAAAAAAGGCAGGGAAGACAAAAAAAGCGGCCTCAGCGCACCCGCTCCCCCAGCATGAACCTGCGGAAAACCGAATCAATATATTCCAATTGCCTATCCCCAATCCCAGGATAGACACCAATGAAGAATGTGTTTTCCATGATGGTATCGGTGTTGGTCAGGTCGCCTACCAGGCGGTGCTCAATATCCACGAAAGCCGGCTGGCGCAGCAGGTTCCCACCAAACAGGGTCCGCGTCTCGATGCGGTTTGTCTCCAGAAAACCGGTCAAGTCATTCCGGGTAAAGCCGGCCTGTCCACTGACAGTTATAACAAAGCCAAACCAGGCTGGATCGGAATTAGGAGTGGCGTGCGGCAAAAGCAAACGTTCCTGGTACGGCTCCAACATGGCATGGATTTTCTGGAAGTTGGCCTTACGGCGGGCAATGAAACCATCCAGTTTACCCAATTGGGCCAGCCCTACTGCAGCCTGCATATCGGTCACCTTCAGGTTGTACCCAATGTGGCTGTAGACATATTTATGGTCATAACCGCCTGGCAGGCTTCCAAACTGCTGGCTGAAACGCTTACCGCAGGTATTATTCTCGCCGCCCGCACAATAACAGTCCCGCCCCCAATCCCGCAGCGAACGCACAATGCGTCCGAGCGATTCATCATCGCTCAACACGCAGCCGCCTTCGCCCATGGTTATGTGGTGTGCCGGGTAAAACGAAACGGTGGCAAGATCACCAAAGGTTCCGGTCAACCGGCCGCGATAGCGCGAGCCCAAGGCATCACAATTATCTTCCACCACCCACAGGTCATGCTCTTTCGCCAGACGCAGGACGGTGTCCAAGTCGAACGGCACACCCAGGGTGTGCGCCATGGCAATCGCGCGCGTCTTCGGGCCGATGGCTGCCTCGATTTGCTCCGGGATGGCGGTGTAATCACCCAGGTTCACATCCACGAAGACCGGGGTAAGGTTGTTTTGGAGGATGGGGGCCAGCGTGGTCGGGAAACCCGCCGCCACGGTCACCACTTCGTCACCCGGCCTCATCCTCCGATCACCCAGCTTGGGTGAGGTCAGCGCCGTCAGCGCTACCAAATTGGCGGACGAACCGGAGTTGACCAGGGCAGCATTGCCAAGTCCGAAGTATTCTGCCAGAGCAGTCTCGAACTGGTCGGAGTAGCGGCTGGCGGTCAAGAAGAAATCCAGGCTGGAATCAACCAGATTGATCAGTTCGTTTGCATCAAAGACGCGCCCGGCATAATGCACCACATCCTTGCCAGGCTCAAAGGAATGTCCGGCGAAATGCTCCTGGTAGTATGCCTCTACCAGCTTCAAGATTTCAGAACGAATGGTTTCATCTCGTTTCATTACCGACACTCTCAATTCTTTTCTTGAAAAACATTAATAAATACCTTTCGTGCTCTGCATATCCTTTGTGTTCACTGGTTTCTTTCCTGTAAAAGTGGTGGATCCAGAAACTCCTTATACCAAGCGACCGTCTTATGCAACCCTTCTTCCAGAGTGAAAAGGGGCGACCAGCCCAGTTCTTGTTTTGCCTTCTCGGCATTTAAAACCTGCTCGCGGATTTCGTTGACCGCTTCATTGTGGATTTCGGGCTGGAGTTCGGAACCCATCATTGTCAGAATGTGTTGCACCAGTTCGAGCACCGTCATTTGATTCCCGTACGAGAAGTTAAATGCTTCGCCGCGCAATTCCGGGCGAACTGCCAGTTGCTCGGCCAACTGCATGTAGGCCGCCGTTCCATCTTCCACATAGAAGTAATCCCGCACATAGTTGCCGTCCGAGCGGATCACCGGAGGCTGCCCGCGTAGCACCGAACGGATGGTGCCGGGCACAATACGGTTCCAGTTCAAATCCCCGCCGCCAAAAAAGTTGCCGCAGCGCGTGATCGCCACCGGCAGGTTATAACTGACCGCGTATGTGTGGGCAATCAAATCCGCCGCGGATTTGCTGACATCATAAGGGTGCTGCCCGCGTAAGGGTGTGTTCTCATCGTATGGCAGAATATCCTGGTCCCCATAGGCTTTATCGGACGATGCCACTACCACCTGCCGGATACATGGACTGCGGCGGCAGGCTTCGAGCAGATTCCACGTGCCGGCAATGTTCGTTTCGAAGGTGGAAACCGGATTGCGGTTGGCAATGGATACGATCGTTTGGGCCGCCAAATGAATAACCGTATCTATCTCATATTCGCCCAAGCTGCGTTCCAGAACTTCACGGTCCCGCACATCCCCGCGCACCACCGTTACTTGCTCGATTTGGTGTGAGCGCACCAGTTCGCTTTTGGGCACCCAATCGCGCACCAGGCAGACAACTTCTGCCCCAGCCTCCACCAGGCGGCGCACCAGCCAGCCTCCCACCAGCCCCGTACCACCCGTGATTAAGGTCGGACGATCCAGCCAAAAGGAACGCTTCAACTCCATATTTTCCATGGTGCTTCCTGCTCCGACCAGAGCTTCTCCAACAAGTGCACATCTCGCAGCGTATCCATACTCTGCCAGAATTTTTCGTGTTGGTAGGCTGTTACCTGCCCATCTGCGGCCAACTTTTCAAGGCTCTCGAATTCCCATGAAGTCTGGTCACCAGCGATATAATTCGTTATCCCGGGCTGAAGCACAAAAAAACCGCCATTGATCCAGCCTTCCCCAATCTGCGGCTTTTCCTTGAATTGCACTACGCGCCCATCCTCGATCAGCATCTGCCCGAAACGCGCCGCCGGACGCACGGCAGTCAGCGTCACCAGCTTACCCCGTGCCGCGTGCAAAGCCAGCAGGGCCGGGAGGTTGATGTTTGCCACCCCATCCCCATAAGTCAGCATGAACGGTTCATCACCGATAAATTGTGCCACTCGCTTCACGCGCCCGCCGGTTTGAGTGTCCGCACCGGTATCCAGCAGGTGAACGGTCCAGTCTTCGCTTTTGCCGTCATGGATGGTTACTTCGCCTGTATCCAGCCGCACCGAAATATTGCGTGCCCGGTAATGGTAGTTCAAGAAATAATCCTTGATGATTTCCCCTTTATACCCCAACGCCAACACAAACTCCTTGTAGCCATAGGCCGCATAGATATTCATGATATGCCAGAGCATAGGCTTGCCGCCGATCTCGACCATCGGCTTTGGCTTGACGGTGGTTTCTTCCGACAAGCGTGTTCCTAATCCACCTGCAAGAATGGCAACTTTCATTTTATAAACATGTTCCTTTATTGCCCAGTTTGGATTCCATTTGCCCACCAACGTTCGGCCAAATACCAATCCACTAGCCGGCCAATCCCTTCTTCCAGCCCCACTTTAGGATGCCAATCCAGCAAATTAGCGGCTTTGGTAACATCCGCCTGGTTGGTCAACATATCGACCTGGTTGGGTGGGTGCCGTTCAATAACAGCTTTCCTGCCAATCCGCTCTTCCAGGAGGGAGATCAAAGCGTTCATGCTGATGACTTCGTGCCCGCCTAGGTTGATGATCTCGTATCCGAGCGGCTTCAAAGCAGCAATCGTGCCGCGCCCAATATCATCCACGTATGTAAAACCGCGCGATTGTTCCCCATTGCCATACAGGTGCAAAGGTTGACCCTCGCAGATCCATTTTGCAAAGCGGAACATACTCATATCCGGTCGTCCCGCCGGACCATAGACGGTAAAATATCGTACCACGCTGACATCAATCCCATACAAGGCGTGGTAACTGTAACTAAGCACCTCAGCCGCTTTTTTACTGGCAGCATATGGCTGGAGAGGGTGGTTGCTGTCAGCAGTTTCTGGGGTGGGATGGGGGGCATCCGCCCCGTAGATACTTGAAGTGGATGCCAGGATAAACTTCCGGATCCCTTTTTGGCGGCATAATTCAAGCAGATTTAGAGTCCCGGTCGCGTTCGTCTGCATAAAAGCCCAAGGATTTTCGACACTTGCCCGCACCCCGGCCCGTGCGGCCAGGTTAATGACTGCATTGAAAGCTGGAAGACTCTTCACCGATCGATACTCCGATATATCCAGCTTCTGGAAACTAAATCCGGGTAGAGTCTGTAGCTTCCGCAAGCGATACTCCTTCATGCGCACATCGTAAGCGTCATTTAGGTTATCCACGCCGGTAACAGCATACCCCTGTTCGATCAGCATGGCGCTGATGCAGCTCCCAATAAACCCGGCTGCCCCTGTAACAAGGTAATTCGCCATCAGGTTATATTCCGCTCTTCCCGGAGATAATCATCTGAAGATAGTTTTGATCCATGACCATTGACAAAATGGGCAGCCAAGCCATTACGAACCTGTCGCAGGCGTGCCAGTAACTGATCATTCTCTGGGAAAGCTAGTGTTTCCAATTCCGATAACCACTTCACCACTTCCGGGATCGGTACTGCGCCATCCAAGTTAGGAGAGATAACATTTTCAGCAAGCATGGCCGGAGGAAACAAACATCCAGAAACCATATCCAATAAATCCGGCATCAACACAATCCGCGCTGGTGTTTGCCGACAGAGTTTAAGAATGTTCTTGCGCTTTTCAAGCGGAATATTCCCAATCGCGAACATAATCACACCAACGTTCCAATGTGCTACCAGTTGAGGAATATCCTCGGTACAACCGATTACTTTGTTACCGTCAAAACGCAGGCCGATTTTCTTGGGGTCATCATCAACCATGCCTACTATTGTAAGAACTTTACCAGCCTCACCCCGGCGGAAAAAAACGGCTGCCAATCGAGCCATCTCGCCAGCTCCCACGATCAGCACACGTTCACCCATATGAGTCACTTCGCCGCGCAATTGCAGCCACCGTGTGGCTAGGCCGGTCACAAGCCGTGTTTTGTAGCGTACAACCACAAACCCCGAGAATGCCAGGAAACCGATCGTTATCCACAACCCTATCGGAAGCCGTACCCAGACAGGAAACCACCAATTAAAAGCGATCATGACCATTGTCGTAAAGGCACCCGATATCGCTAAGCCCAGGGTATCTGAGGCTTGTGCATACTTCCACGAAATACGGTTCATTCCCAGCAGAGCATTGATGATACCAAAAAGAAGCGCAATAACCACCGCCATAAAGATGGCTCGTCCCCAACCGAGGTTAAGCGGACCGGCCGTGCGCCAGATAAGACCGGATAAACCCACCGCTGCGAAAGCAATCGGGATATCAGTAAGGAAAAAACTAACATGACGGGAAAGTAACCGCGCAAGCGGTCCCCAGGTAAGCATATGCTCTGGGATGGGCCGCTCTCGCAAACCAGGTAAAAGGGCAATGGCCGTCAAAAAAATAATATCCAGATCACCCAGAAAGGTATGGTCTCTGGCATAAATTTGATCAAGGCGGAGCTTGGATGGAACAATACTGCTTAGATATTTTTCCATGACAGAATCAGTCTCTAATAACCGTTCCTCATCCCGAAAGAAAATGGAGGCCGGGCTGGTAATTCCTGGCCGGATGGAAAGGATGGTCTGACGTTCATTTTCTGTCCAAGTGGCAGCTACATCAGGGTCTTCCGGTCGCGGGCCTACCAGGCTCATTTCCCCTTTCAGGACATTCCATAATTGCGGAATTTCATTCAGTTTGGTATCCCGCAACCAGCGCCCACCAGGGGTAATACGCGGATCATCTTTTGCGGTTACACGCGGGCCATCCTCGCCTGCGCGGTCGGTCATCGTAGTAAACTTCAAAATAGTAAAAGGCTTGCCTCTTAGGCCAACCCGCGCTCCACCATAGAATACCCGGGTATGAGATGTACGCTTAATGTAAAGAGCAATCGCAGCAAATACCGGTGATAAAATGATTAATCCCAAGGCGGAGACAATAATATCGAAAAGCCGCTTACCGAATTCGCCGGTACGGATCTGAACGCTTTTGATGGATGCCGCTTCATTACTGATGGTTGCCATAGGATGAGCCCATTTTCTTGGTACTGAACCTACCTAAACCGTTGAACTGAAACCTTGCTAGGGTGCTAAATAAACCGTTGATCAGTTTTTCAATATCATAAAAAGAATTGTAAAAATGCTCCGCCCTTCCGACATCGCCGTGCAAGTCAGAACCGTTCTTCAATATAACCAGCCTTCCATCAGCGACCTTACCCGGTTGCGGAACGTGGCTATTTTTTCGGGCGAATGTAACCTGCCGGGAGTTCAACCGGCATTTTCCGATTCCGGAGCAGTTTCAACAACACGCGCACGCGTTCTGTTCCAGGCAGGCGTACATCGAAAATAGCTTCATAACCTGTGAACGGCCCCGAATGAACCAGAACCGTTTCGCCTGATTTAAGGGTATCAAATAATTCCCCACCGGCAGAATTGATTTCTTCCACGCGCTGCCGGATGGCATGGATCAAACCATCGGGAACAAATGCCGGCTCCCCTCCAAAGGTGATCAGACCGCTAGAGCCAGGCACAAATTGTAAAGCGGACCACCCCATTTCTTCTAGGTCGGCCCGAACAAATATATATCCTGGAAAATAAGGCCTGACCTTGCGAGCACGCGGATTAACAACCTGCACCCGAATACGCGGGGCAAAAGTTTCGATCCTCCGGAGCTCAAGTTGTTCAGCCAGTATTTCTTCTTTATGAGGCTTACTGTGCAGAACATACCACGAAGCAACCATTAAATACAATCCTCTGGAGCACGGAACACGGTGCCGGGTATTTTTACCAGAATTCAACCTAAATGTGGTTAATATGAAACGTGATTAATATTATATCAAATTCGCACTTCTGCCCGAGAGCAGACCCGATTCCAGCTTGAATCGCCATATGATGCCCTTACGCAGCACCGGAAAGTGACCATCATTCGCCAATTTGTAAATCTTCGTCTCACTGATGAGCATATATTTTGCAACATCGTGAGCCGTTTTATTACGAAAACATTTGCATAATCAGGTTATTTTCAATTATACTCAAACACTTTACAAATAGTAAATGGACATGCATGTGCTCTTGTATGGATAATTACCATAATTTCGTTTCAGAGTTTCTAACAAAGTCGCTTGAAAAGCTTTTGCACAAAGATAACATCAAAATATATACATCTCTTCAAGGATAAGCGATTACCCATAGAGGCGCGACGCTCTCAGCAGGTGGATATTTGCCTTATGATATACTCGGTTTGATATCACCCTGGACGGACTCTTTCTCTTTTTTATGGAATCTTCATCTTCTTACAAAGAGTTGAAATATATTTTGAACAATGTTCGCTCTCCCGAACTTCTCAATGATCACCCTTGGGCAAGCAGTTTGGTGGTTAGTCAGGAGGTTCGGGACAACAAATCTTTGAGCCAGAAAGCTTCAGGATATCAACTAATTTCCGTTTTGAGCAAGATTTTCTGCCAGATGATGCCTGCCACCCCGCCGCGCCGCGGAAAACGCCTGGATACGCGCTGGGGGGAATTTGGGATACTGGCTGCCCAATACTTTTCTCCGTTCCTGTTTGGGCAGCCCATGCCTGTTTCCCTTCGAGATGCCTGGGGGCATATCGATCAGAGTATTCTGCTCTTTGTGTATGGAAAGCCAAGTGAAGCCCTTTCGGAATCAGAAAAAGAACCCTATAAGTTAGTTGGGAAGGAATTGGATGTTGCTCCAAACAGTACCCTGAGCGATTGGAACAGAAAAGGGATGGAGCGGCTGATGGAAATGGTCTTGAGGCGTGAAAGTTATTTATCGGGGACCCTTTCAAAGCCGGCCGTGATATCTCAGAGTGGCCAAACAACGGAAAATGAATCCCCCGGTACGGGGATACATACATTAAAGCCGCGTATGTCAGGAAAATGGCGCTTTGTATTTTTATTCCTAGGCATACTCTTGTTGGGGCTCATTGCCCTGTCTGGGTTCAAGGGTTTGCAGATATACACTCAGGCCATGCTGGTGCGGAAAGATGCGCTCCATTTGCGAGATTTGATCAACGCTCCCGGTTCCAAATTTGATCAGATTAAAAAAGCTGGCCCGGCCCTTTCGGGGCTAAGACAGGATTTTGGAACGCTCGAAAACGAAACCGAACCATTTCTCTGGATTGGACCCTGGTTGGGCTGGATCCCGGTCTATGGAGGGGATTTAGCTTCTGCTCAAGATCTGATGAATATGGCTGGGACCATGCTTACATCTGCGGATATATCCTACAGAGCGGTTGTTCCTTCGCTGAGTGAAAATGACACATCAGGCCTCACTCCAACGCACCTGACAGATGTTCTGGTCCGAGCCCAACCCCAGTTGATCGAGGCCGACCGGCAATTAAATCTGGCGTTAACATTCCGCAGCCATCTGGCACCAGAGACTCTGACTCCTGGATTACGCAGCTTGATCTTGAAAGATGTGGATCCTCTGACATCCTTGATGAGTGATGGCTTGAGCATAGCTGAGGATTTTCCCCGTTTGATGGGGGCAACCAGTGAAGGTCCCAAAACATACCTGCTACTACTCGAAAATGAAGATGAATTACGTCCAACTGGAGGGCTGGTCACTGAAGTAGGGACACTTCTCATGCAAAATGGGCATATAAGCGCACTGACTTTTGAGAATGAAGATCTGACAAATAATACTCTGGTAGATTGGTCAAGACCATACCCGGCTGCCCCCTGGCAACTCCAACAATATATGAATAGCCCCGTCTTGCTTCTTCGGGACACCAGTTGGTTTACCAACTATCCCACAGCCGCGTTGTATGCAGAGACTCTATATTCCTACGTCAAAGGCTATTCGGTGAATGGGGAAATTGCTTTTAACCAGCAACTTCTGGTGAATATCCTGAATGTAATAGGGCCTGTTAGCTTGGATGGCGTGCCCAACCCAATCGATTCAGGCAATGTGATCGATTATATGCGCACGGCAAAAATACCAACTGAGGCAGATCTTGAAAATCCCACCAACTTTGACAACAAAACTTTTATTCAGAAACTGGCTGATGTGGTAATAGCAAAATTAATGAGTGGAGATTTTTCACCGGACCGTTTGTTCACTGTTCTACTGCAGGCCTTGAACGAGCATGATTTATTGCTGAAAGTGGATAGCCCATCCATAACCAGCCTGCTGGCCAGCCATCGCTGGGATGGAGCCGTTCGCCCGGAGCACGGTGACTTTCTTATGGCGGTAGATACGAATGTCGGTTTCAATAAGACCAACGCGGTCGTCTCGTCGAGCATGGTTTATGATGTCGATCTAACCAAACCAAGTGCTCCCATAGGTTCGCTGACGGTTGTTCATACGAATAATGCTTCTGAGGTTATCTGCAAGCAGTGGGGTAAAATTGTATTACCAGGGGAAGAATATTATCCGATCACGGATTGTTATTGGAACTATCTGCGTGTCTATTTACCGATTGGAACGAAGCTCATGGATGCTACACCTCAATTCGTCCCGGCCAACTGGACGATCCTCGAGAAAGATGTTCCAGCCCGGGTGGACAACTTATCGAACGATGGGATTGACGGTGTCCAAGCGTTCGGCACCTTGCAGGTGGTGCCTGGTGGCGAATCCGTGGTGACAACATTCCAATTTGCCTTGCCGGCCAGCCTAGTCCAATCAAGTTCCGGACAATCCACTTATCACTTGCTCGTACAGAAACAGCCTGGCACATTGGCCGAACCGATTACCATCCGTGTACACCTTCCGAGCAGTGCATCAATCCTATCGGCCCCTGCCGGAGCAGTTGTTCAGGATCAAAATATCCTTTTTCAAACCAATTTGCTGACAGACCTCGAGTTCGAGATCGTGTTTCACCTTCCTTAAACTCGAGCATATCCGAACTAATGCATCAGATCTGAAGTGATATTGGTTTATGGAATGAAAATACCTTGAGACTATCATTTTTGATTCTTAAGTTCAAGGCACCTTACACTAAAACTGTCAGGTGGCCGTTTCGTGACTGATTGCTTCTGAATCAATTTTTTGATACATTCCACTGGCGAAGGTTAGGGAGCCAATCGCCAAAAAATCTCACAACAGTAATTTGTCCGATTAACTTGATCACATAACGAGCATCACCTGCTGGCACGCAATCCAAAGGTAGACTACGCGGTAAAATTGAAGCAGTCATACTGCATAAAAATATGCCCGCTTGGATATTTGATCTATACTTTACAGATTTCGCTATGTATAAGCAACCTTCTGAACCGTCCTGACCCGATCTATGGAGCCCCCCAATATGAACATCTCAAACCAAAAATTGCATTTCGGCGCCGCGTATTACCCGGAGCATTGGCCGGAAAAAGACTGGTCTGAAGACATCCGTCTGATGCAGGCCGCCGGGTTGACCGTTGTCCGGATGGCCGAGTTCGCTTGGTCAACCTTGCAGCCAGCTGCGGATACACTCAACTTTGACTGGCTTGACCGCGCCATCAGCTTGCTGGCTGCCGAGGGCATTGAAACAGTATTGGGCACGCCTACTGCTGCTCCGCCCGCCTGGCTGGTGCAGGAATACCCTGACTTGATGGCAGTGGATGAAAGCGGCCGTCGCGTCCAATTCGGCAACCGCTGTCACTATTGCGTTACCTCGCCTGAGTTCCACGTAGCCGCCCAGCATATTGCCAAAGCGATGGCAGAACATTTTGGAAAAAACCCGCATATTATCGGCTGGCAGATTGATAACGAGTATAACCGCGTCTGTTACTGCGAGCGTTGCCAGAAGATCTTTCAGGAATATTTGCAGGATAAATTTGGTTCACTGGAAGCCCTCAACGAGCACTGGTCAACCAGCTACTGGAGTCAAACGTACTCATCTTGGGAGCAGATCCCGATCCCACGCGGATATCACAATCCCGGTTTGATGCTGGAATGGAAGCATTTCATCTCGGATAGTTATCGCAAATTCCAGAGACTACAATTAGATCTCCTGCGCCCACATTTGAGGCCGGAGGTCTGGATTACACATAATTTTATGGGCTGGTATGATGGATTTGATCACTATACTGTCGCAAAAGATTTAGATCTGGCTGCCTGGGATTGGTACGTTGGTAACGGCCATAACAATTATCTCCAATCCGGCTCAATTCATGACCTGACGCGCGGTTTCAAGCGGCGCAATTTCTGGCTTATGGAAACCCAGCCTGGAAATGTCAACTGGTCGCCCCTTAATAACGTGTTGGATAAGGGAGAAGCACGTGCCATGGCCTGGCACGCATTGGCACACGGGGCGGAAGCTTTGCTTTATTGGCAGTGGCGCTCGGCCTTGGGCGGGCAGGAGCAGTATCACGGCACGCTTGTTGACCAATCCGGCCAGCCGCGGCCTTTCTACGCTGAAGCCCAGCTAGTGGGGCAGGATCTTAAGGCCGTATCTGACCTAGTTGCCGGTTCAGTTGTTAAATCCCCTATCGCCATGTTGAACTGCTATGACAGTCGCTGGGCGATCGGTTGGCAGCGTCATAACAACGATTTTGATTATTTGGCCCACTTTAACCATTATTACCGCTCACTGGCTGCCCGAAATGTGAATGTGGATATCATATCTGCAGATGACCCATTGGAAGGCTACAAACTGGTCGTTGCTCCTGCCCTGTTGATTCTTAACGAAAAACGGGTCAAGCAGTTGAAGGAATTTGTCAGGAACGGCGGTTTCCTGGTATTGACCCTGCGTACCGGTATGAAAGACAAATACAATGCCTTGCTCCCCTCCCGCCAGCCTGGAGCGCTGGCCGAACTGGCTGGCCTGGAGGTGGAAGAATATTACGCCTTGCCCGATCCCATTCCGGTCAAGGGGAAGTTGTTCAAAGGAACCGTCAGGTTGTGGGCAGAGCGGCTCAAGCTGCTGGATGGAAACCTGTCCAGAGCGATGGCACGTTACGGCGACTCCAACGGTTGGCTGGATGACCAAGTTGCGGTGGCCATTCATCCTTATGGGAATGGTATGGTTTATTATGTTGGAGCCTGGCTTGACGAGACCTCCCAACAAGTCTTGATTGATCACATTCTGCTTACGGCTGAAATCCACTCCATCCCAACCCCACCCGGCGTGGAAATGCGCACACGCGTAAAAAACAATACTGAAGAAATCCACTTCGTCATCAATCATTCCCGCGCGGAACAGACGGTACATCTGCCTTGGGCAGGAACCGAGCATCTAAGCCAGCAAGCTTTTCAAGGGGAAATCAAGCTTTCCCCCTACGGCGTCGCGATTCTGACAAAGAAACCCAGTGATGATTTTGCTTAGTATGAAAGCTTGAAAAGCGCCGCAAAGCAAGATGATATAATTCAAGTTTATCCGTAGAAAGGAAATCTGTATGTCAATTGGAATCCAACCCATCCATATCGTGGTCATTCTCCTTGTGGCGCTGCTAGTTTTTGGACCAAAACGATTACCCGAAATGGGACGGAGCATAGGCAAGATGATAAATGAATTTCGCAATAGCACCAGGGAAATGACCGATGTTTTCCACGAAGCAGTCAACCAACCTGTGGATATGCAAGTAAAGAATAATGAGCCGTCGGTAAACACGATCAGGCCGGTTCCCGCAGAATCTTTACCTTTCCAGTCCTCATTTCTTGCTCCCGCGCCCGCTGGAAGTTTCTGCATCCAGTGTGGTGCGCCGAATTTGCCAGAAGCGCACTTCTGTAGCAATTGCGGGACAAAACTACTCGAAAAACAGCTCTAGCCTTCCGGTTTTCCATAAAATCAGCCATCAAAATGAGATCAATGAAACCCAAACAAATTGGTGCCAAGCCTGAAAAAGATATGTCATTTTGGGATCACTTGGATGAATTGCGCCGGCGTACCCTGATCTCCCTGCTCGCCATCTTGATCATCACGTCAGTTGCGCTGATTTTCTCCGATACCATCCTGAAGGTTTTGCTCATTCCTGCGGGAGGGATGCGTCTGAAAGCATTCGGTTTAATGGATGGATTCCTGATCAAGTTTCGGATCGCGCTGTATATTGGCATTGCCGCGGCTTTCCCGATCTGGGGTTTTGAACTCTATCGGTTTATCGTTCCGGGATTATTGGAGCGGGAACGCAAGGCTCTCCTGCCAGGGTTGCTCATTTCTTCCTGCCTGTTTATTCTCGGTATTCTTTTTGGATACTATCTGCTGGGTGAGATGATCCATGTGATGATCACGCTCTTCCCGCCCGAGGTGGATTTTCTGCCGGCCGCCGATGAATACATCTCGTTTGTAATATTTTTTCTGGTGGCTTGCGGGGTCGCCTTCCAGTTGCCGGTAGTCATTACGATCCTTGTCCAGTTGCGCATCCTGAACGCAAACATCCTCAGGAAGCAGCGCCGCATCGCTTACTTTATCCTGTTCGCTTTCGCCGAGATCGTCACCCCCGTCAGTGATCCAATTGTTGCTCCTATGGTTGTGATGGTTCCCCTGGTACTGCTTTACGAAGCCAGTATCTGGGTGGCAATCAGGATCGAAGCCAACCGTTCAAAAGCTTTAAAAGTCTCCCAGAAAACCATGGGCTGAGAGAAATTATCCGTTCAAGCAAGTCTGATTATAAAATAAAGGAGATTGATATGTTCGCAATACAACCCACACATATAATAATCATCATCGTGGTAGCGGTGATCCTGATTTTCGGTGGTAGCCGCCTGCCCGAGATAGGGCGCAGCCTCGGCAAGGCAATAAACGAGTTCCGCAAGGGCACAAAAGAAGCCGCTGAGGGCTTTAAAGAAGAGGTAGCAAAAACCAGCGATGGCGCGGCAACACCTGCCCCAGCACCTTCCCCTGCAACCACACAACCAGCCACACCGCCTGGTAATTTCTGCATCCAATGCGGCGCCCCCAACCCACCGGAAGCCCGCTTCTGCGCTGCCTGTGGGACAAAACTTCCCGAAAAGGTAGCTTAACGTTTTATGGGCAGGTCACATTTTCACATAATATCTAAAACAAAAGACGCCCTCTCAGGCGTCTTCTTATAAAGTTGCGGGGGCTGGACTCGAACCAGCGACCTCCAGGTTATGAGCCTGACGAGCTGCCACTGCTCTACCCCGCGTCGGTTGCACCGGTCCGCGGTATACCACGTGTGGTGCTTCAAGCGAGTGGCCATTGTACACCACCCAACCGGGAGCGTCAAGGATTGAGAAAAAGCTCCTGGCTATAAAGATACATTATTCCGCCAATACGGTCGTCGAACTGGCGGACACTCAATAATGCCCATACCGCTTGGGAAATGTTGTAAGGCACTTCTGCACGAAAAGGAACGTAACCGCCATCAGGGGCAGGAGAGATGGGCACCATTTGTGTTCCTATTATGCTGCCATCCCGGGCAACCAGTTCCAACGTTAGGGGTAAGTTATTATAAGGCCGCATTTTCCCGAGGACAGTTAAAACTCCACCGGAAAGATGCTGCCCAGCAACCGGTTGTTCAATGACACAACGTTCCTTCAGATTATCCGGGGGGGTAATAATGGAAACGCCTTCCGAAAGTAAAAGCAGGTGAATTGAATTAACTGCATTAAGCCGCCCATAATCATCCTGGGTGCTTAGGGTCAGCCGCCCAAGTTCCCCGACGGAATTGGTATGAAATGGCAGTTCCCAGTAGAAAGACGCCCACTTGTAGGGTGTATATAACTGCAATAACTGGGAAGCCAGTAGGCGGCCGTCCTCCCCATATAGATCCAAATGCGCTGTGTTGTCATGGCCGGGAACAGCGTAGCCATAAACCTTGACAGATGAGACCACCTTTGAAAGCGGGCCAGGGCTGATGAACTGAATTAAGCCCGAATTGGCGGATGGCTGCGGTACCACCGTCGTGGTCAGGGCCGGCAGCAATTGCAGGGTCGGGAGTGGCAACGGGGTTACCGTAAAGCCCAAATCAGGTCCTGGCTGTTGGAGCGTGGGGCTTGCCTGCGGGAATGTCGGGGAAGCCATTTCCGGTGTCGGAGAACTAATGGAGGCTTCAGGAAGTGGCAGTGCAGGCGGGATGGCTGTATCTGACAAGTGCACCGTGGTCGGCAACACGATTGAAGTTGCAGGGGCACAGGCCGTCAAGAAGACAACCAAGCTGAAAATCAGGAAGGACCGGCAGAACATGGCGAGGTGATCTTACAGGCTATATATTTCACCAAACTTCTTCGTCAAGTAGCGCACGTAAGCGGCCGGGTCTATCTTGGAACCAGTAACTTTCTGTACAAGTTCCTGCGGTTCGAACTTGGCTCCATGGCGATGGACTTTCTCATGCAGCCAGGCGAGCAGGGCTTCGAATTTACCCGCCCGGATCTCTTCGCTCAGGCTGGGAATATCCTGGTTGATTTTCTCCCAGAGTTGAGCAGAAATCAGGTTGCCAAGAGCATACGTGGAAAAGTAGCCGATCATGCCACTGGACCAGTGAACATCCTGTAACACACCCTTTGCATCATCCTGCGGGATGATACCCAGATATTCCTGCATTTTGGCATTCCAAAGAGCCGGCAGGTCTCTGACAGCCACCTTGCCTTCCAATAAAGCAATCTCGATTTCAAGACGCAGCATGATGTGTAGGTTGTAAGTAGCTTCATCAGCCTCGATACGGATGAGGGAGGGCTGGACTTTGTTGATACCCCGATAGAACTTCTCCAGCGGCACACCTGAGAGCTGTGGGAATACCTGCTGCAAGCGCGCATAGAAATGCTCCCAGAACGGTAGTGAGCGCCCCACCAGGTTCTCCCAAAGGCGGCTTTGCGACTCATGCACAGCCAGCGAGGCACCCCTTTCCAGGCCAGTGCGTTCCAATTCCTGGGCAACGCCCTGGTTATACAAAGCATGCCCGCACTCGTGCATAGTGCCAAAGAGCATTGGATTGAGGAAATCCTTATCCACACGTGTGGTGATACGTACGTCATTGATGCTGAATGATGTAGTGAAAGGATGTGCAGTTTTATCCTGCCTTCCACGCTTCCAATCGTAACCGAATTTGGTGATGACTTCCTCCCCAAAATTCCATTGCCGGGTTTCATCGAATGGCTGGTGCAGGAAGGTATCCTCTACCTGCGACGTCGCCGCAATGGCCTTAATGAGTTCCACCTGTTTCGGACGCAAGCCTTCAAAGATGGCCTTCACATCCGCAGTCTTCATACCTGGCTCGAAATCATCCAGCAGAGCATCATAAGGATGCTCGAAATTTGGGAAAAAGGAAGCATACTCCTGCCGCAGGGCGATGATTTTTTCCAAGTAGGGCCGAAAAATGGAAAAATCCGACTTCTGGCGCGCTTCCACCCAGGCCTGCTGGCCAAGTGTGGTCACTTGTGCAAACTCGACGACATGTCTGGTCGGAACACGTGTAGCCTTGTCATAATCGCGTCTGGTTACCTTCACTAAACAGGCATCATCTGAATCGGGGTCAAGGTCGGCCACATAAGGCTTGAGATCCTCAAGCAATTTACCGAGTTCAGGCGAAGTGCCGCGCTCATGCGCCAGGCGTCCGAGCAATGCCAGTTGATTACTGCGTGCCTCTGCCCCTCCTACCGGCATATAGGTCTGCTGGTCCCAGCCCAACAGAGCGGAGACATAATTGAGGTCTGAAATTTCTTCAAGGATGGATCTAAGTTGCTGGATTTTTTGTTCCATAATGCTCTCCTGTATTTGCAACCATATCTAGAATCAGTTCCATTTTACTCCCGAAATCATATATCTAAAATTGTGGAAGATCCAGATACCAATTCAACATCACCTCGTCTGCCACAGCCGGGATGGCAGCATATCCATAACGATGGATTTCCCCCAAGCGAGCCCCCATCCGCTGATAGAATCGGCACGCCGGTATGTTGATATTCTGGGTCTCGATTTTCATCTGCGTGCAGCCTCGTATGCGCGACCAATTGGCAGCATACCGGAATAGCGGAATACCTACTCCGCGCGCCTCCGGCTTAACGCGGATATCCCAGAGCACGGACAGGTTCCATCGGGCTTCGAGCATAAACACGCCAGTAGTATCAAACGCCACTGTTGCCGCGCCAACAGGAGTTTCCCCATCCATGGCAAGGAGAAAGACCCATTTACTCACATCAAACTTCTTCGGCCAATCAGTGGGGTATTCTCCATACGAGTTGTAATCCTTGACATAAGGCGTCTCGACCGGAGTCTCGCGCAGCAGAATTCCGCCCAGGCCATCTTCCACAAGTACGGGTTGGAGAATCGATTTCACCTTTATACGGATGGGAATAGATGCATATTCCGCCAACCGGGAGGAACTGATTTCGACGATTTTTATTCCCATCTTGGGTTTCCTTTCCACCCACATCTTATCAAAAGATGGTATCTGGAGCCAGAAAGCTGCCAGACACCATCTTTTACTGATTGCGGATTGCTAAAAGCCAACCGCCAATCATGCACCGCTTCTATTCGTATCGCAATGCTTCCACCGGTTCCAGATTCGCTGCCCGGTTGGCCGGGTAAATCCCAAAGAACAAGCCCACTGCCGCTGAGAAGAGCGTCGCCAGCAGGATCGAGCTGAGGTTGACGGTCGGACTGAAGGGATTACCGCTGGCTGTGGCGATGCGTCCGACCAACACCGCCAGCGCCCATCCCATGCCAATCCCTATCACTCCGCCAAACAGGCTCAACAGAGAAGATTCGGTCAGGAACTGAACCAGGATATCCCGCTTGCGTGCTCCAAGCGCCTTGCGCAGGCCAATTTCGCGCGTCCTTTCGGTCACCGAAACCAGCATGATGTTCATGATGCCGATCCCACCCACCAGCAGGGATATCCCGGCAATGCCACCTATGAAAATGGTGAACACACCCGTCACCGTTGTGGCAATTGAGAGAATATCCTTTTGCGAAAAGATGGTGAAATCGTCAACACCGATCGCGGTATGATGGCGCTCCCGCAGTACTTCGGATACCTCCTCCGTCGCCTGGTCCACCGTATCGGCACTGGTTGCCTGAACCAGGAGCATATCCACTGCATTAACTGCCGTACGATGGATCAAGCGGGCCTGCGCAGTGCTGATTGGAACGAAAATATTGCTATCCTGGCTGCCGAACGAACCGCCTCCTTTCGAAGCCGTTATACCGATAATGTGAAAAGGTTGCCCAGCCAGCCGGATGCTCTCACCCACCAGGCCATCGTGCCGGCCGAACAGGGTGTCTGCAATGGTGGGGCCAATCACTACCACAGACGCATCCCCCAGCACTTGCTGCTCGTCAATTAAAGCACCTTCCGTAACGGTATAGTTTTCCATATCAAAATACTCCGGCGTAACGCCAGTTATGGCATTTGTAGTCTGCTTGCCATTTGATACGGTAACATCAACGCTGCCTGCGATCTCCGGTGCAACTGCCGATACATCCGGTGAAACCAGGGGATCTGCGATGGCCTGTGCATCCTCCATGGTGATCGGGCGGGGGTTCTTCACATTTTGTACCCTATTTCCAGAAGCAACAAACAGTAAGTTCGTGCCGATCCCGCTAATAGCGCCGGTAATGGATGACTGTGCGCCCTGTCCAACCGACAGCATGGCAATTACTGCCCCTACTCCGATGATGATACCCAGCATGGTTAAGCCTGAGCGTAGACGATTAGCGTTCAGGCTTTCCAAAGCCTCGAGAATGGATTGTGCTATGTTCATACGACCTCCACCTCTCCATCGCGCAAATGAATAACCCTCTGCGTTTGCGCTGCCACGGTTGGGTCATGGGTAACAATGATCAGCGTAGTACCTTTTTTGTGGTTCAATTCGAGTAGCAAGGCCATGATTTCTTTGCCGACCTTGGAATCAAGGTTGCCGGTCGGCTCATCCGCCATAATGATGGCCGGGTTGTTTACCAGGGCACGCGCAATCGCAACGCGCTGCTGTTGCCCACCCGAGAGTTCGGTTGGCCGGTGCATAACCCGTTCCTTAAGCCCAACCGCTTCAAGCGCTTCAAGCGCTTGATCTCGCCGGCCGGTTGTTACTCCGGCATAGCGGAGCGGCAGTTCAACATTTCCGAGCGCCGTGGTCCGGTTGAGGAGATTGAACCCCTGGAATACGAACCCGACCTTGCGGTTACGGATATCGGCCAATTGGTCATCCTTGAGCGTGGATACTTCCTCGCCATCCAGGGTATATTCGCCGGAAGTGGGCAGGTCCAGGCAGCCGAGGATGTTCATCAATGTGGATTTGCCCGATCCGGATGGCCCCATGATGGAGACTACTTCGCCACGCTCGATTTCCAAGGAAACGCCATGCAGTGCATAGACTTCCTGCTCGCCCATGCTATACACTTTGGTCAGATCCTTGGCCATGATTACAGGGATCCCCATTAGTTGCCTCCGCCCAAAACTCCACTACCCGTGCCGGTTCCGCCCCCGCTCGGCCGGTTGAACAACGTTGAGGGCGGATTCAGGATAACAATATCGCCAATTTTCAAATTGCTGGAAACCACTTCACTCTCGGTATCCGAAGAGGCTCCCAGGGTCACATTCACTTGCTGGGGTTGTCCGTTACGCAGCACGTACACCACCAACTGGTTGTTCACCAGGCGCACGGCCCGGCTCGGCACCAGCAGCGCGTTATTTACCTGTTTAACCGTGATGGTTACTGCGGCGGTCATGCCCGGTTTAACATTGGCATCCGCGTCCGTTAGAACCACGGTCACCGTAAAGTCCACTACGCCTTGAACGTTGTCACCCGTCTGCTTCACCTCCTCAACCTTGCCGTTATATGTTTTTCCGGAGATCGCATCGAAAGTCAGCGTCACCGGTTGTCCAACCTGGACACTGTCTATATCCACTTCCGAAACCAGTACATCCACCTTCAACTGCGACAGATCATCAATGCGGAACGCGTTAGTTCCCGGGACGACTTGATCGCCCACCATCCCACTAACATCGGTGACCGTTGCGTTGAATGGAGCGGTAAGCTTGGCTGCGTCCAGATTCGCCTGTGCAACCTGGACAGCCAATTTGGCCTGGTCAAGCTTAAGTAAATCGGTTCCGGTGGCATCTGCTGGTACTGTCCCGCCGGTCAGCGCCGCCAGGTAGATTTGCGCATTCTTGAGAGTGGCATTGTCCAGGTCTACAGTCGCCTGGGCTTGTTCCATTGTATTCTGCGTAGGAGCTTGCGAATAAAGGCTGAAATAATACTCGGCATTATTGTAGGCTTGCTGGGCATTATAGAGCGTCTGGTAGGCGGCTGCCTCATTTACATTGCTGATATACCCCCCCGTATTCAGCTTGTCATAGGTTGCTTGGGCCTTATCCAAATTGTATTTGGCAAGGACTACATTGGCATATTCATTTTGAGCCAGGCCGTTGTTTTGCCAATAATCCTCGTTGTTCAAGGCAGTTTGAGCATTGGTTAAATTCGTCTGTGCCGTGGTGATAGCCAGTTTAGCGTTTGCGATCGCTTCAGGCGAAGTCAACTCGGCCAGGTTCTCCTGGGCGGTGACCAGGTTGGATTCCAGGGTGCTCTGGGTCAAGGGCGAAAAAACTAGGCTGCCCATTAAATCCCCCTCTTTTACCTGATCCCCATCCTGAACATTTAAAACACCGATGGTGCCGGTGTTTTGCCACATTAAAATGGCACTTTGGTTGGAACGGACGGTGCCCGTCGCTCCGACCGTGGCAGTCAGGGTGCCCCTTTCAACTTGGACCGTCTGGTACTGAGTTGCCGCCGCCCCGCTACTGCGTTTATGGGCGACTAAAACTCCGATAACCACAATTACGGCAACTGCTATCAAAAGGATGATCCAGGTTCTTCCCCGGGTGTTCTTCGATTTATTAGATTGTTTTGTCATTTGGTACTACCTCCATGTAAAGCTGTCTTTTTCTATATGCAAGCATAAATTAGTTTTGTAAACTCAGTGTTAATGGACGGACAAATAATCATCTTCCAACAAAGAATTAAGGTTCCATGCTTCTCCTGAAGCAAAATTGAATACGATAGGTTGCACCCAGCCCGAGGCCTGTACAAGCCAGCAACACGACTTTGCCCAGCGCGAGTATGTGAAACCACGCTAGAAAAATTAATACACCGAGCAAAAGCGAGATCATCGGGGAATTATTTTGCCACTGCGCTCGCCGTGACATCCTGCGCCCGACTGCATAAGCTAGGGGACCAAAACCAACCTGGCAAATAATACAAACTGCATCCGCCAACAGGATTGTCAGCTTATTATATTCTATAATGGATTCCGCCGCACAGCTGTGCGGGTCTTTCTAAGGAAATTCATATACATCCAACAAGTTAACGATTCTAACCGGCGGTTTATTCGGATAATCGGCGCCAGACGCGCCAAAAACAAGGTACAAGGTAATTTTATTGCACAAATGACATTGTGATAATCGTCGCAAGCAATAATGACATATAAGCCTGTGTCCGGCGCCTAAGATTGAGTATGATATATATCAAATTAGTGTGAGTTTGTCGGTATTGGCCGGAGGTACTTATGCAAACGTATCCAAGTGAGCATTTGGAAATTGACCGAAAAGCACGCGTCTACATGCCCTATCAGGACCTGTCGCTGCGTTCTCCCACTGAACGTGTCTGTGATTTCGGAGATGTGATCATTCCACTCGACTCTGACAGGGCCATGCTGGAGGCATCCCGTTGCATCCACTGCCCCGACCCGGCCCCCTGTATGTTAGCCTGTCCCTGCCATAACGATATTCCTTCTGCTATGTGGCTGATTGAACAAGGCCATTATGTCGAAGCCGCGGAACTGTACCGCCAGACTTCTTCCCTACCGGAAATTTGCTCGCGCGTCTGCCCTCACGAACAACTCTGCCAAGGTTCCTGCGCTCTGAGCAAGAATCAGGAATCAGTTCTGTGCGGTCCATTGGAAACCTTTGTGACCTGCTACGAACGCAAGATGGCCGGGGTGGCGATTCCGGTTGGAAAATCAACCGGCCGAAACGTGGCCATTGTCGGCGCTGGGCCAGCCGGATTGGGTTGCGCCGAACAACTTCTCCAAGAGGGACATTCTGTTACCTTTTTCGATTCCAAGCCTGCCCCGGGAGGATTGTTGGTCTATGGAATTCCGAACTTCAAATTGGCCAAGGAAGTGTTCTTCTGTCGGTGGGGAGATTTTGAAAAAGCCGGCGCCAGGTTCGTTGGCAACACCTATATTGGCAAAAGCAAAACAATAGATCAACTATTTGAAGATGGATTTGATGCAGTTTTTGTGGGCGTTGGAACTGGCATTGACGCCAAAATGGAAACCCCCGGCGAGGATTTACCCGGCGTTTACGAAGGCACTGATTTCCTGATGCGCGCCAACACGGAGCCGAATCTTCTTCCTGAAGACAAACGCGAGCGCCCTCAGCTTGGTAAACGTGTTGTTGTCATCGGCGGCGGCGACACGGCCTCGGACTGCCTTCGTTCAGCGCTGCGCCTGGGCGCAGAAGATGTAACTTGTCTGTATCGTCGTACCGAAAAGGAAATGCCCGGCGGTAAAAAGGATCGCCAGATGGCAAAAGAAGAAGGCGCAAAATATCGCTTCTTAACCCAACCGGTCAAATTCATTGCCGGTCAGGATGGCCGCCTGGCCGCCATAGAGTGTATCGAAATGAAACTGGGAGAACCGGATGCCAAGGGCCGCCGGAAACCGGTCCCGGTGGAAGGCTCCAATTTCTCTATAGCAGTGGATACGGCCATCAAGGCCCTCGGTTACTGGCCAGATCCTATCATAGGTAAGACCACTCCTGGCTTGGAAACCCATGATTATGGGTTAGTGAGTGTGGTGGATAAAGAGACCGGCACCACTACACGCACGGGCGTCTTCGCTGCCGGAGATGGCGTCACCGGGCCAGACTTGGTCGTAACTGCCATGGTTGGCGGCCGGAAAGCCGCCAGTGCCATCGGGGAGTACCTGAAAACAAAATAAATGTTTATCGGGCAGTCTGCCATAGCTTCTCGAAATAATATCTATCCATTCGGACACAAAAAGACTCCCAGGTTTGGGAGTCTTTTTTGTGTCGGGGAAGGCGGACTTGTGTCATTCCTTGTTAAGGTGAACCGCCGACCGGATTGGGTCGGCGGTGAAACTTGTCGGGGCGGGCGGATTTGGACCGCCGACCTCTGCGTCCCGAACGCAGCGCTCTAGCCGGGCTGAGCCACGCCCCGAATAAGCAAGCCGGGATTATACCTGTACGCCCCTAATTTGACAAGCCGTTTGCGGTATAATTCGTCCGCTTATTCAACTAACTAATAAGGGCACAGCAGTGCTGTGCCCTTACCGCGTGAGGAATCATTTATGGCAGAACCAGAACCCACCGGCCTCGGCCCGGAACCCGTCAAACAGATCATCGGCAGCGTGCAAATGGCAGATATAGACGAGACCATGCGCTCCGCCTATATTGATTATGCCATGTCCGTTATCGTTGCGCGTGCCCTGCCGGATGCACGTGATGGATTGAAACCCGTTCACCGGCGCATTCTGTACGCCATGCAGGATATGGGCATCCGCGCCAATACAGCTTTCAAGAAATCCGCCCGTATCGTCGGCGAAGTGCTGGGCAAATATCACCCGCATGGCGATTTAGCCGTCTACGAGTTGATGGCTCGCATGGCCCAGGATTTCTCCATGCGCTACTTGCTGGTGGATGGACAAGGCAACTTTGGCTCTGTGGATGGCGATGCCCCGGCTGCCATGCGTTATACCGAAGCCCGTCTGCACAAAATGGCCGAGGAAATGCTGGCCGACCTCGACAAGGACACGGTGGACTTCACTGATAACTTCGATGGTTCCCTCAAGGAACCGCTCGTTCTGCCATCCCGTCTCCCCAACCTGCTGCTCAATGGGTCAACGGGTATAGCTGTTGGCATGGCCACCAATATCCCGCCACATAACCTTAAAGAAGTGGCGGCAGCTCTGATCTACCTGATTGACAATTACGACAAGATGGAAGAGGTGCCGATTGAGTTTTAATGAAATTCATTCCCGGGCCGGATTTTCCCACCGGCGGTATCATTGTAGGGACGGAAGGCATCGAAGCCGCCTACGGATCCGGGAAAGGGCGCATTGTCCTACGCGGCAAGGCCCACATCGAAGAGATGAACGGCAACCGCTACCGCATCGTCATTACCGAAATCCCTTACCAAGTCAACAAATCTACACTGATCGAACGCATCGCCGACCTCGTCCGGGAGGAAAAAATCGACTCCATCTCAGACCTGCGGGATGAGTTCGACCGGCGCGGCATGAGCATTGTTATCGAACTCAAGCGCGGCTCTCAACCCAAGAAAGTGCTTAACCAGCTCTACAAGTACACTGCTTTGCAATCCACCTTTGGCGTCCAGATGCTCGCGCTCGTGGATGGCGAACCGCGCCTATTACCGCTCAAGAAAGCATTGCAAATATTCATCGATCACCGCCAGACTGTGCTCACCCGGCGGACCCGCTACGAACTGGAAAAAGCGCGTGCACGCGCACATATCCTAGAAGGCCTCACCATCGCCTTGGATAACCTGGATGCTGTCATCCAGACCATCCGCGAATCCCCGGATGCCGATGTGGCTAAAGAGCGATTGATGAAGCGCTTCAAACTTTCCGATCTCCAATCCCAGGCCATCCTCGACATGCAACTGCGCCGTCTGGCCGCCCTCGAACGCCAGAAAATTGAGGATGAATATAAGCAAGTCAAACAACAGATTGCTCATTTCGAAGATCTGCTCGCCCATCCCCAAAAAATCCTGTCCATCATCCAGGACGATTTGCGTGAACTCTCCGAGAAATTCGGCGACGAGCGGCGTACCCATATTGCCATCGAGGCCGTAGAAAACTTAAGTGAATCGGGACCTCGTGCCGGATGAGGCTGTGCTTATCTCACTGACAGCACATGGCTACGTTAAGCGCGTTGCAGCCGCCGCCTATCGCTCGCAAGTGAAAGGCGGCAAGGGCGTGACCGGCCATTTGACCAAGGAAGAAGATGAGATTCTTAACCTTATTCCGGCCCGTTCGCTCGATACCATGTTGTTTTTCTCAGACAAAGGCAAGGTTTATTCTGAAAAGGTTTACCAGATCCCGGATGCCGACCGGGCAGCCAAAGGCATCCCATTAGTAAATGTACTTTCACTGGAGCCAAGTGAATTTATCACCGCGGCAGTCTCTGTCCCGAACTTTGATACCGTTGAATACATCACCCTGGCTACCCGTACCGGAAAAATAAAACGCATGGCCCTTTCCGAACTGGCAGCTGTCCGCCCATCCGGTATCATCGCCATTAGCCTGGACGAAGGAGATGAATTGGGCTGGGCGCGCTTGACACACGGCGATAACGAAATCATCTTCGTCACCGAGCAAGGACAGGCTTTGCGTTTCGGCGAGGAGGAAGTCCGCTCAATGGGACGCTCGGCCGGCGGTGTGACCGGCATCCGGCTTGGTACCAAAGACAAGGTTATCAGCATGGAAGTCATCGAAAAAGATGGGGATTTGCTATTGGTGACTACCCAAGGCTTCGGGAAGCGAACAGCCCTGACGGAGTATCCGGTCAAGGGTCGCGCAACCGGGGGTGTACAGACCATCACCCGGGATGCAGCCGATAAGATTGGCACCATCACTTCCGCCCGGGTCGTTCAGGAATCCGATGATCTGACCATCATCACCGCTAACGGCATGGTTCTGCGCACCAAGGTCAAGGATGTGAAACAGGCCGGGCGTGTTACACGCGGCGTTCACCTAATGGACATTAAGGAAGGGGACCGGGTGGCTTCCATTGCCCGCATCGCCGCTGCCGAACTGAAAAAGGTGGGAGCCAATACCAATGGCGAACCGCCCATCGAGCCAGGTAAGCAATTCGAATTGCCTATCAATTAATTGATAGGTTCCCCACAGAATCAAAACTCCCGGCCTGATTAAATGGCCGGGAGTTCATTTTAGAATGAAACTGGCAGTACAACCGTTCCGGAAACCAACAAAAGGGTCGTGCCCAGGAGGCAAACTATAATAAATAGCATCACCGCAAGCAATAAACGCTGCTTGTCAGTGGTACCGGTCATCTGGTCAAACGAGCGACGCGGTTTAGGTGGTTGGGGCTTTTCCGGCTGGCTGGCTTCCAGCGGCTCTTCTTCTTCCGGCTGGAAAGTGGCCTGGTTACGTAAATTATCGAGCATGGGTCACCTCACGATAAAAAGTATATCACACAACCGGGCGCAAGTGCACTTCTCCCCACAGCACCGTGAAGGCCTGCCCCTGCGGAGAAAGCAAACGCAGGCTGCCATCTTTCTCCAGACCATCCACTCGCCCTATTCTGGCTGCCAGTCCATCCGCCCAGATTTCCACCTGCTCCCCGCGGAAGGCCAGGCGGTTTCCCCAGGCATGCAAGAAAGTGTCGCTTCCAACCAGGCCGCGCCAATCCTGCCCGGCTTGCAGGATTTGCTGGAGCAACCTGGCCCTCTCGAAAGTCTGGATGGTATGTCGGGGATGGGATAACTCGGTCTCGAGACAGGTCGCCGGGAAATTGAGCTGGTCCGGAGGCGGAACCGCCTCGGGCTTGATATTAACCCCGATTCCCAACACGATGCTATCCAGCCTCTCTCCTGTCCAGACCGATTCAACCAATATCCCACACACTTTGCGCCGGTTAAGCAGCACATCGTTGGGCCACTTAATTTCCGGTTGCAGGCCCTGCGCTGCCAATGCTTCGCAGACTGCCAGCGCGCCCAATGCCGAAAAACGGGAGGCGGATGGCTGCTCGCCGCTTAAGGGGCGCAGCACCAGGCTGAAAGCCAAAGCCGCTCCCGGGGGTGTAAACCAGCGGCGGCTGCCCCGTCCCCGCCCGGCCGTCTGCTCCTCAGCATAAACCAATGCCCAATCCGGAGCGCCGTCCGCCGCCCAAGCCAGGGCTACGTCATTGGTGGAGCCGGTCTGCTCAAAATAGCGCAGGCTGCCCAGGGGGGTATCGGAAAGGGCTCTACGTAGGGTGTGTTCGTTCATAATTAAGAACCCGGCTTCTTGCGAAATCCGGGCTCCTACCATTTCAAGGTTTCGGGAGAACGTACCATGGGTCAACAAAACCGCCATTCAAGCGCACCTCAAAGTGCAGGTGTGGGCCGGTGGCGTTCCCGGTGGCACCGGCAAGTCCGATCAACTCACCGCGTGTTACCCCCTGGCAGAGGGATACATTGATCTGGCTTAGGTGGGCGTAAACGGTAGTGTACCCATTGCCATGGTCGATCATAATGACATTGCCGTAACCCGAAGTGGGCTGAAAGGTAGCCACCACAACCACGCCGCTGTCGGCCGCAACGATGGGCGCGCCCAAGCCGGCGGCGATATCTATACCCAAGTGGGTGGGGGAAAAGTCGTAGCCTGAAAGATAATGATTCTGGGTGGGCCAGATAAAAGCTCCCGACCCGATTGGGCCGCTGCAGTTCGCGCCGTTCAAGCCAGCCGTTCCGGATGGGCCGCGCGCCACCTGGGGAACGATCCATTGAACCAGTTGCCGCTGCCCTCCCGGCACCATGATATACGTACCCGGTTTTATGATGGGGTTGGTCAGGTCTATGGCGTTGCCGGGCCAGTCTAATATATCGTCCACCTTGGCATCGAAAGTACTTGCCACCGATTCCAGCGTATCCCCGGCTTTCCACTGGTAATAAACCCCATCTGTCGGCGGAACCACCAACTGCTGGCCGGGGAGCAGGTTATCGGGGTTATCCTGCAGAATGTCCGAATTGGCCCACAAGAGGGTTTCCGGCTTGATGCTAAACTGCGCCGCGATACTGAACAAGGCATCCCCAGGTTGGACGGTATACTGGCTGACCGTGTAGTTGATTTTCGAAGTGATGTCCGTTTTAAGCCAGACCCCGCGCACAAGGGCTGTCTCATTGCCGGCAGGGGTGCTGACAGCCGGAAGAGATGCAACCGGTTTTCTCACTACCGTGGGGGTGGGTTGCGATATAGCTGCAGATGCAGAGGCCGGGATGAGATGCCAGACCCCAAATCCAAGCAGGGAAAGAACAATAAGGATGGTCACCCCCCACGAAATAGCGTTAAATAGGCGGGGAGATCCCGATACCTTACCCATAAGAACTATATTCCTTCCGTCAAGGTTTCCAAAAATTCCTGGTTGTTCCTGGTTTTACTGAGACGCTGTAGGAGCGCTTCGGTTGCCACTGAAGAGTCCATGCCGGCCCCCTGGGGCGGTGAGGAAACCATCTGGATGTACATACGCCGCATAATCCAGACACGCTGGAGGATATCCGGGCCGAGCAGCAGGTCTTCCCGCCGGGTGGAAGAGCGTTCGATATCCACAGCCGGAAAGATACGCCTTTCCTGGAGCTTGCGCGTCAGGATCAATTCCATGTTGCCGGTACCCTTGAACTCTTCATAGACCACGTCGTCCAACCGGGAGCCGGTCTCCACCAGGCAGGTGGCAATGATGGTGAGCGAACCGCCTTCTTCCAGGTTCCGGGCCGCCCCAAAGAAATGTTTGGGCGGGTACAACGCAGATGGATCCATACCGCCTGAGAGCGTACGCCCGGAAGGGTTGACGACCAGGTTATAGGCACGCGCCAGACGGGTGATTGAGTCCATCAGAATGACAACATGGCGACCAATTTCGACCAGGCGTTTGGCGCGGTCCAGGGCGATCTCCGCCGTGCGGACATGCGAGGTGACCGGCTCGTCGAAGGTGGAAGCGATCACCTCTGCATCCACCGAGCGGTCCATATCGGTGACTTCCTCCGGACGTTCGCCAATCAGGGCAACCATCAGGTGTACATCCGGGTTTTGAGTGGAAATGGCATTGGCGATCTGTTTCAAAATGGTGGTTTTACCGGCTTTGGGCGGCGAGACGATCAAGCCGCGCTGGCCGCGCCCGATCGGGACGATCAGGTTGATCAGGCGGGTGGAGAGGACATCGCCTTTAGTCTCCAGGTCGAAGCGCCGGTCGGGGAAGATCGGGGTCAGGTCTTCGAAACGCGGCCGGCGGCGGGCCTCCTCCGGGTCAATCCCGTTGACAAATTCCACCTTGATCAGGCCCCAATGGCGTTCGGATTCACGCGGCGCACGTACGTGGCCGATCACCAGGTCGCCTGAGCGCATCTCATAGCGCCTTAATTGCGCTTGTGAGACGTAGACATCGTCTTCACTGATGCTGTAGCGCGCCGAACGCAGGAAGCCGATGCCCTCGCTCATAATCTCGAGGATGCCACCGCGCATATCAATGCCCTGTTTGGCAGCGTCTTCCTGGCAAATGGACAGGATCAGGGCTTCCTTCTTCAGGCGGTTCGCATTGACAACGTTGAATTCCCTGGCCATACTGCGCAGTTCGGCCAGGGGTTTATTTTCAAGTTCTAGTATATTTATCATATGGCTTTCTCAAAGAGTATTTTGGAAGGATGGGAACGAGGAAAGGACAAGCCCCCCAGAGCAGGCTTGTTTGGATATTCGATTTTAAGGGGATGGGTATGGGTTCAAGAAAATCAACTTGTCATCTTGACGAGGATGATTCAAGCCAAACGTCGAGGGCATTATAGCACGCAAGTGGGAGAGGCGCAAGCAGGATTTTTTTGGTTTTGGGGAAGGAAGGGAAGACGGGGATGATCTACCCTGCGAGTACGATATTCGATCCTCGTAACGACGGAGAAACGAATAGGAGGATTGAAGATCGGAAAGAGTCATTGTTTTGAGGGTCAAAGGAGGAAAAAATAAGGAGTTGGTTGAAGGGTGCATGGCATTTTCTTTCGAATGAAAAAAGTGCATACCGAACAGGCTTATTATAGAACATATATTCTAATTTGAACAGGGAAAAATACAAAATTGTCAGTACTTGGTTTCTGATAAAACCGAATGGTGCCCTAATGTATAATGCCAGGCATGCTGACCCAAATAGAGATCGCACGCTTATCGGATGAATTCGAGACCCAACCTCCCCAGGAGATCCTGCGCTGGGCAATTGGCCAGTTTTGGCCACAGATCGCTATGAGCTGCTCCTTCCAAACGCAAAGCATGCCACTCCTGCACATGGCCACCCAGATCCGGCACGATCTGCTGATCTTCTTCCTGGATACCGGCTATCATTTCTGGGATACGCTCATCTTTCGCGAGCAAGTTGCTTCCCATTGGAAACTGAACGTGCTCGACCTATACCGGGATAAGCGCTGGGACGCCTTCGCCCACCAGCACAGCCGCAACCTGCCGCTTGAAGACCCGGACCTGTGCTGTTACTTGAACAAAGTCCAGCCCATGCAGAAGGCCTTGGGCGATCTGCAGGCCTGGATCAGCGGTATCCGGCGTGACCAGACCACCACGCGCGCCCATGCCAGGATCCTGGAACTTGAGCCGGATGGCTTGCTCAAGGTCAACCCGCTGCTGACCTGGACCAGGCGGGATGTGGAAGCCTACATCCGGGAACACGCTTTGCCGGTCCATCCACTGCTGGCCAAGGGCTACCGGAGCATCGGCTGCGCCCCCTGCACCGTGGCAATTGGCACAGACCAGGATGAGCGCGCCGGGCGCTGGGCCGGGCGCGGCAAGACTGAATGCGGTCTCCACACCCGGATGTTCGAACAAAAGGATTTCAATGGGTTTACGGACTCCATTCATCTTGATGGATCCGAACAGGAAGAATAAAATTGAAATTACATTAACGGTCCGCACTGCAATATCGGTGAATTCGAATGGAACGAAAGTAACCCAACACCGGTCGCCAGCCTGGAAAATCCGCCCCAAATGGCTCTTTCTAACCAGCCATCCACCTGGTGGAATGGCGCAAAAAACTTGGAAATCTTCGTTTTTGGCTAACCGTTAATAGCTGACCGCTATCCGAACATCCGGTTCTGCGAGTCCCATAACCGGCGATACAGCCCGCCCAGGGCCAGCAATTCTGCCTGGGTGCCCCGCTCCCGGATACGCCCATGCTCGAGCACCAGGATTTGATCCATCTGATCCAATCCCACCAGGCGATGCGTGATGAGCAGGAGCGAGCGGTTGCGCGATAGTGTGAAAAGCGTATCAAGAATGGCGCGCTCGCTCAGCGGGTCCAGGTTGGCGGTCGGTTCATCCGCCAGGAAGATGGGCGCCTCCTTCAACAAAGCCCGTGCGATCGCCAGGCGCTGGCGTTCGCCGCCGCTCAGGCGGTAGCCGCGCTCGCCGATGACGGTTTCGTAGCCCTTGGGCAGGCCGAGGATAAACTCGTGGATACGGGCCTGCTGCGCGGCATTTTCGATCTCCGCCGCGCTGGCAGCCGGGCGCGCCAGCAGCAGGTTCTGCCGGAGGGTATCGTTAAAGAAATAGGTGCGTTGGGAGATGAAGCTGAAGAACCTGCGCACCTGTTCCTGGGGATAAGCATGCAAGTCACGCCCGTCCAGCCGGATTTGTCCCTGCGTATAGTCCCAAAAGCGCAGCAACAGGCTCGCCATGGTGGACTTGCCAGCCCCGCTCGGCCCGAGGATGGCGATCTTTTGGCCGGGCTGCAGAGAAAAATCAATTTCCTGCAAAGCCAAATCCTGGTTGCCCGGATACGCAAAACTCACCTGCGAAAATTCCAGCGCCGGCGTTTTCCCCTGCTCGCTGATACCTGGTAACGGTTTACTGATTACTGCCACTTGGTCCCTGACCGCCGGCTCCGCATCCACGATCTCGAACAAGCGCCGGGCCGCCTGGGCGCTGGTGGACAGCATTTGCGCGGCCTGCGGGAGCGGCATGACGGCTTCAAAACCGGCCAAGGCCGCCAGGGCCAGCACGGCCAGCATGACGCCAGGGATCTGCCCTGATACCACCAGCGGGACAGCCAGGACCAGCACCGCCAGCATGCCCAGGTTGGCCAGCAGGACGGTCAGCCCGCTGGAAATCCCGTTCAGGCTGGCCAGGCGGCGTTGAGTATCGCCATAGACTCTGCCATCCGCGCGCAATTGCTGCGCATACTCTGCGGCGCGCCCAAAAGCCAGCAGGTCTGCCAGGCCCTGGATGCCATCCACCAGGCCGGCCTGAAGACCAGCACGCCGGGAAAGCAGTTCCGCTGCCGGGCGGCGGCTCCAGCGCGCCGCCAGCAGGGGCAGGCCCAGGCCAAGCAACAGCATGAATGCCAGGTACATCCAGGCCAGCCCGGCAGCGTAGTGGGAAAAGAAGACTGCCATACCGGACGCGATCACCACGGCCACCAGCGGCGGGGCGATTACGCGCACATAGAAATTCTCCAGCGTCTCCACATCTGAGACGATCCGGCTGAGCAGGTCGCCGGAACGGTACTGCATCAAGCGGGCCGGGGCAAGCGGTTCGAGCTTCTGGTAGAACCAGGTACGCAGGCGCGCCAGCAAGCGGAAGGTCACATTATGGGAGCTCAGGCGTTCGGTATAGCGAAAGACACCCCGTGCGATCCCGAAGAAACGCACACCCACGATCGCCACATCCAGCGTGCCCAACTCCGGGTGCAGCGCCGCCGCGCAGATCAGGAAGGCAGAAGTGCCCATCAGGCCAATGTTGCTACCAACCGTCAATGCGCCCAGCAGCACCGAGAGAGCCACCCACCCCCAGGAACCGCGCAGGAAGGATAGAAGACGAAGGAGGGGATGCGTCGTTGAGGCGCGTGTTGATGAGAAATGAGAAATGGGGGTCGGTTGGAAATCCGTCTCTTGCAAGGACTCATTCAGCGTTAGTCGTTTCTCATCCCATGCCACAATAGGACTCAATTCTCCGCCGCTGCCCACCATCTTCGCATAAACGCCCCCTTTCAGCATCAGTTCTGGATGTGTGCCGGTTTCGACGATCCGGCCGGCGTCCAGCACGATGATTTTATCCGCCTTGAAAACGGTGTTGAGACGGTGGGCAATGGTGATTACGGTACGGGAGCGGCATAGTTCCTGCAGGGAGACCTCGATCAGCGCCTCCTGGTCAGGGTCCAGGCTGGAGGTCGGTTCATCCAGGATGAGGATGGGAGCATCCTTGAGGAAAGCGCGTGCCAGGGCCAGGCGCTGGGCCTGCCCGGCGCTGAGACGTGCGCCGGCCTCGCCGACAAGAGTCTCATAGCCTTCCGGCAGGGATTGGATCCATTCGTCCAGGTGCGCCAGGCGCGCGGCCGCCCTCAGTTCAGCCTGGCTGGCTTCCGGTTTGGCTATACGTAAATTAGCAGCCAGCGTTGTATGGAAAAGATACGGGTTCTGGGGCACCCAGGCGATCCATCTGCGCCAGGTTTCGGGTGGAATTTCCGTGCAGGCCTGCCCGTTGAGGCGCAAGTGCCCATTGCCAGGTTCGATGAAGCGCAGCAGCAGGGATGCCAGGGTGGATTTTCCCGCCCCACTCGAGCCGACCAGGGCGATGTGTTCCCCAGCCCGAATTTCAAGCCGGATATCTTTCAGGGCCGGTGTGGTTTCGTTGGGATAGGTGTAGGAGAGCGAGTCAAAGGTGAGCAGGTAATCAGGAGGTAAGGGGTTAGATAATAAGGGAGCAAGGGATGATTCCTGATCCCCTGGTTCCGGTGCCTCCAAAATCGCAAATATCCGCTGCGCCGCGCTCGTACCGGACATCCCGGCATGGAAACGCAGGCCAAGCATGCGCAGCGGGATGTAAAACTCTGGGGCCAGCAGCAGGAGGAACAGGGCCGGCTGGAAAGCCAGGTGCCCGTAGAGCAGGCGCAGACTCACTTCCACCGCCACCAAGGCCGTGCTGACCGTCGCAACCAGTTCGAGCACCAGCGCCGAAAGGAAAGTGATACGCAGGACACCCAACGTGACATCCCGGAATTGGTCGCTGGCGGCAGCGATGGATCCGGCCTGTTCTTTACTCCGGCCCAGTTCCTTCAGCGTTGCCAGGCCTTGCAGGCTGTCGAAGAAATGCGCGCTCAGCCGGCTGAGCGTATCCCACTGGCGTTTGGTCAGGGCTTCGGCGGCCTGGCCGATCAGATACATAAATACCGGGATGAGCGGCGCGGTCAGGAGCAGGATCAATCCGGAGAGTGGATCCTGGGGAAAAACGACCAACAAAATACTTAAAGGAACCAGGGCGGCGATTACAAGTTGCGGCAGGTACTGGCTGAACCAGGCATCCAGCGCTTCAACCCCTTCGACGGCTGCATTGACCAGTTCACCGGTCCGTTCGGCGTGCGAATAGGCCGGGCCAAGCCTCTGGATCTTGTCGAATAGCCGCTGGCGCAGATCGCTTTTGACACGTACAGCCACGGCGTTGGCGCTCACTTCGCTGCCCCAGGCCAACAGCGCCCTCAGAAAAACGATACCCAGGATAAGCCGGAGAAGTCCCGCAATGCCCGGCAGGGCCTGCCTACCCAGGAAGACCCGCTCAATTGCCTGGCTGAACGCCGCAGCCTGCCCAATGGTCAGCAACCCGGCCAGGAATCCGGTCAGGATCGTCGCCGCCAGGGCCAGGCGACTGTCACAGGCGAGCGCCAGCAGGCGGCGGGAAATGCTCATGGGCTGAGAAAGGCACTGTTCTGACAAGCGACCGAAGTCGCGACTACCTCATTGGCCAGAAATGGGTGAACAGGCGCAAGAGCGTATCGGCCAGCAGACCCAGCACGAAAAGGTTCTCGAACAGGCGGTTATGGTAGAAAGCGAAACCGGAGAACCAGGTGGGCCAGCCCGGCCATTCCTTGGGCGGTTCAGCCGGGCGCGGCTTGGTGTGCACACCCACCGCATACACCAGGCGTCTCCCCGCCAGGAAAACGACCAGCATGACCGGTGTGAAAAAATGCGGTCCGAAAATCAAATACAGGATGACCGCATAGATCAACACCAGCACGGCGATGTTCATGTAGCGGGCCGTCTTCTCGCCCAACCTGACCGGCAGTGTGCCGACACCCTTTTTCCTGTCTTCGGCGGACTTGTCAATGTGCTTGCCAAAGTTGATACTGAGCACGCTCAACCCGAAAGGCACCCCTGCCAGGGCCACATACCAGATATGCGGCGTCCAGCCGCGCGCCAGCACGCTGTAGACACCCGCCACCAGGATCGGGCCCCAGATCAGGAAGATGGATAGCTCGCCCAGCCCCAGGTACTTGAGCGGCCAGGTATAGAACAGCAACACCAGCGCCCCGAAGGCAAACAGGCCGATAATTATCGGGGAAAAGTTGGTATAGAAGAGAGCATACACCCCCGTCAGGAACGCCAGCACGCCGCTTATGAAGAACCAGGTCAACTGCTGGCGCTTGTTCCAAAATCCCTGCACCAGCGGATGGACACCGTACTGGGTGCGGAAATAATTATCTTTATCCACGCCGCGGCTGAAATCGGTGTAGTCGTTCAGGAAATTATTCGTTCCATGCGCAATGAACAGTCCGAGTGTGATAATGATCCAGGGCAGCCAACGGAAAAAACCATCCCGCCAGGCCAGCAGCCCGCCGATGGCGCAGGAATAGAGCGTCACCGTGGTCACGGCGGAACGGGTGGCGATCAGCCATTTGGAAATGACATCCAGCTTGTCCCATTCCTCCTTCTTGTCCATTTTGACCAAGCCCGATAGGGCCGTCTTCCACATCGAAAAGTTGATTGCCATGAGATATCTCCCGGATCAATAGGTTAATTTCTCCGGGCTGGCATCCACGCGCTTGCGGAAGACCCAGTAGCTCCAGGCCTGGTACGCCAGCACGATCGGGATGAAGACCGCCGCCACGATGGTCATCACCTTGAGAGTGTAAGGGCTGGAAGCCGCGTTGGTGATCGTCAGGCTCCAATCCGGGCTGAGCGTGGAGATCAGGATGCGCGGGTACAGCCCGGCGAACACCATCACGGTTGCGAAGACAATCGTCAGCGCGCCGGTTACAAAGGCCCAACCGCCTTTCCCGGTCCTGACCAGCCAGCCGGTCACCAGCAGGGCAACCGCTGCCAGCACCGCCGGGATCAGTCCGTTCAGGCCGGGTTTTGTCAGGATATCGGTGGCGAAGAACGACCAAACCACGAAAGCCACGGTCAGCACGGTGGCAACGATCCAGCCGGGAAAGGCCAGCTTGCGGGCGCGCTGTGCAATTTCATCCGGAGCCTTCAAGGCCAGGAAATTGGCGCCATGCAGAATGAACAACGCCACAAATACCAGCCCGCCCAACAAAGCGTAGGGGTTGAGCAGCGGCAGCAGGCCGCCGTAATAATTCATATCCGCCTTGATCGCAAAACCGCGCATCAGGTTCGCCACCGTGACGCCCCATAACAGGGCTGGGAGCAAGCTGCCGGTGAAAATTGCCCAATCCCAGAGAGTCCGCCAGCCTGTTTGCTCGCGCTTGCCGCGGAACTCGAAGGCCACGCCGCGCAGGATCAGCGCCGCCAGCAGCAGGAGAAGCGCCAGGTAGAACCCGCTGAACAGGGTGGCATACACCTGCGGGAAGGAGGCAAACAATGCCCCGCCGGCTGTGATCATCCAGACCTCATTCCCATCCCAGACCGGGCCAATCGCGTTGATGATCGCCCGGCGTTCCATATCATCCCTGCCCAGGAAAGGCATGACCATGCCCACACCATAATCGAACCCTTCCAGGAAGAAGAACCCGGTAAAGAGAACCGCGACAAGGATAAACCAAACAGTATTGAGGTTCATTTTTCTGCTCCTCGGCTTTATTCGGCAGCTGGTTCGTCTTTTGGCTCAGATGTACCGGCTTTGTACATCAGCCAGCCCGTGACGGCGATCAGCGCACCCAACAGGACGATGAACAGCACCAGGGAGAAAAGCACATCCCCGCCAGTCAGGTTGGGCGAGACCGCCTGCTCCGTTTTTTGCAGGCCATATACGATCCAGGGTTGGCGGGCCTCTTCTGTTAATATCCAGCCGCAGGTACTGGCTATATACGGCAGGGCCATGGCCGGCAAGAGGACTTGTAAGAAAAGTGGGGTCTTGTTCAGGAACTTAAGCCAGGGTTTGAGGACTGCCAGGAGCGCCAGGAGGGCCATCAGGAAGCCGACCCCCACCATGATCCGGAACGACCAGAAGGCGATTGGCACGGCTGGCATATAGTCTCCAGGTCCGTATTTTGTAACCGCCTCGGCCTGCAAATCAATCAGGCCTTTCACACCTCCCTCGAATTTACTATAAAGGAGGAAGGATAAGGCTTTTGGAATCATGATCTCGAAGGTATTCTTTTGGTTTTTTTGGTCAATCATTGCCACGACCACGAAATCCGCCGGGGATTCGCTTTGCCAGACGGCTTCGGCCGCGCTGATCTTCATGGGCTGGACTTTTTCCAGGTACTTACCTTGCGCGTCCCCGACCACGATCACCGCCACCACACCGATCAGGGCATAGACTGCCGCCCACTTGAAGGAACGGGTAAACAAGGCCAGTGGAGACTGCTTGTTCTTCAAGAGCTGCCAGGCGCAAAAACCCATGATTATAAAGCCGGCCGTCGTGATTCCATCCGAGAGAACATGCAGGAACTGGTAAGGTAAATTCGGGTTCGCCAGCAGTGCCCAGAAGTCCGTCATGACTGCCCGGCCGTTCTCGATGGCATAGCCGACCGGGTTCTGCATGAAGGAATTGGCGATCAGGATCCACAACGCCGACAGGTTGGAAGCGATGGCCACCAACCAGACCGCGGCCAGGTGCAGCTTCTTCGAGAGCTTGTCCCAACCAAATACCCACAGCCCAATGAAGGTGGACTCCATGTAAAACGCCAGGAGCGCTTCGATTGCCAGCGGGGCGCCAAAGATATCCCCCATGAAACGGGCATAGCCGGACCAGTTCATGCCGAAATGGAACTCCTGCACGATCCCGGTCACCACACCAGCGGCGAAATTGATCAGGAAAACCTTGCCCCAGAACTTTGTCATGCGCTTGTAGGTCTCATCGCCGGTTGCAACGTACATGCTCTCGAATATGGCCAGCAGGATCGAGAGCCCCAGCGTAAGCGGGACCAGGAAGAAGTGAAAGATGGTCGTGATGGCGAATTGCCAGCGGGATAAAGTAAGCACATCCATTGGGATATCTCCTCCGAAAGAAGTCAAAAGGGTATCTATATTCTACCGTTTTTTTCCTTGCCTGGGGCTTCTTTTACGGCTTGTTGGCAGGCACAGTCAGCTTGACCGGCGCAGAGGTCACCTGCACTTTATCCACGCGCTTGTCATCCATGCCCACCACTTCGAAACACAGGCCATTCCACTCGAACTGGTCGGAAACTTGTGGGATGCGGCCCATCTGCAGCATGACAAAGCCGCCCAGCGTTTCGTACTCTTCTTCAGCCGGCAAATGGCGCAGATTGAATATTTCCTTGAATTCATCGTTGGGGAGCATCCCATCCAGCAGCCACGAGCCATCCTGGCGCTGGGTGGCCTGTGGGCCGCCTTCGAACGCGCCGACGATTTCCTCGAGGATATCTGCCAACGTGATCAGGCCCTGCACCACACCAAATTCATCCACCACCAGCATTAGTTCGCGTTTGCTTTCCCGGAACATTTCCAGGGCACGCGAGCCGAAGGCGGTCTCCGGAATGTGGATCGGCGGGCGGAGGATCTGCCTGAGCTCATCGCCGCTTTTCAGGTCGGCCAGCAGCAAGTCCTTCGCCTTTACCACGCCCAGGATGCTGTCCAGGCTGCCTTCTGCCACGGGGAAACGCGAAAAGGGACTTTCCTGGATTTTCCGGCGGGTCTCTGCCACCGAATCGTTCACATCCAGCCAGATAATTTCGTTGCGCGGCGTCATCAGGGCATTCACTCGTTGGTCGGAAAGCGAGAAGACACCTTCAACCATATCCTGCTCGGCCTCTTTAAAAACCCCCGCCTGGGTGCCTTCGTCAAGTTGCACCAGCAGTTCTTCCTCCGTTACGGGTGGTTCCTGGCTTGGCTGGACACCCAACATGCGCAAGACCAGGTCGCAGGATTTTTCCAACAGCCAGACCACCGGCGAAAAGAGTGCGGCAATAAAGCCGATAATACCGGCTATCCCGGAAGCGACTTTTTCGGGGTCATGCAAGGCCAGCCGCTTGGGGACCAGTTCACCGATTAACATGGAAAAGAAGGTGATCAGGATGACCACAATCGCCAGGCTGGCGGAGCGTGCATAAGGGACCAATGCCGGCACTTTATCCATCAGCGCTGCCAGGGAATCGGAGAACACCGCGCCGCCCACCGCCCCCGTTAGCACCCCGATCAGCGTAATCCCGATCTGCACGGTCGGCAGGAAGCGATTGGGGTTTTCCGCCAGGTGCAAAGCCTGGCGCGCATTGGCGTCGCCATCATTTACGCGCTGCTGCAGGCGGGCCTTGCGCGCGGCCAGGATGGAGGTCTCCGATAAGGCAAAAAAGCCATTCAGGAGCAGCAGCAGGAAAATGATCAGAATTTCCAATCCAATGTTCATGGGAGCAGCAGACTTCGGTATCTGAGCCAGGGTCTTCCACGCAGCCCCGCGCAGGGATGGTCCCGGCGGGTTTGGCAGAAAGTTCCGTAATATACTCCTATTTTACTAGAGATATGAGCCAATGGAACAATTCTGCCAGGCCAGTTCCAACGCGGCCTGCCAGGGAACTGGCAGTTCATTTCCCATTTACTTGACTTCCAGGCCGGCTCCGCCAAAGGCCTCCCCAACCACCCAGGCGGGCTGCCCGGTTTCTCCGGCACGCTTCAGGAAGGGACCCAGCTTTCTGCGCGGCACGGCCAGCAGCAGCCCGCCGCTGGTCTGCGGGTCGAAAAGCAACATGCGCGTCTCTTCGGGAATTTCTGCAGCAAACTGCACCTGCGGCCCGAAGTGCAGGCAATTGTCGGAGGCCCCGCCGGGGAAGGTTCCCATGCCGGCATATTTGCGGGCGCAGGAGACGAAGGGCACCTTCTCAACGAAGAATCGCACTCCCACCCCGCTGGCCTCCGCCAATTCGGAGGCGTGGCCCAGCAGGCTGAAACCGGTCACGTCCGTGCCGCAGCGCAGGTTGTACTCCACCGCCAGGCCGGCGGCAGCTTTGTTCAGCCGTTTCATCCATGCCACCACTTCGGCCACATCTTCCGGGGCGGCTTTCTGCTGCTTCAAAGCAGTGGTTGTCACGCCAAAGCCGAGCGGCTTGGTCAGCACAAGCGCATCCCCCGGGTGTGCGCCGCCCTTGGTGAGCATTTTTTTCGGATTGACAAAACCCAGCACCACCAGGCCATATTTCGGCTCTTTATCCTGGATGGTATGACCGCCGGCGATGACGACCCCGGCTTCGCGGGCTTTCTCCGCCCCGCCGCGCAGGATCTCGCCGTTGATCTCCGGCGGCATGTCCGGGATAAAAGCGGCCATGTTCAAAGCCAGGAAAGGCTGGCCGCCCATCGCATAGATATCCGAAATGCTGTTGGCGGCGGCGATACTGCCAAAGTCATACGGATCGTCCACCACCGGCGTGAAGAAATCGTCCGTTACCACCAGGGCACGGCGTGCATCCAGCCTCCACACGGCGGCATCGTCGGGTTTGTCGAGGCCGACCAGCAGGTCCGGATAGGCCTGTGCGTCAAATGTATTCGCAACCGGGCGCAGCACCTGCGCCAGCGTTTCCGCATTCAGCTTGGATGCTCAACCCGCACAATTAGAATAGCTGGTCAAACGGATTTGGCGCCCGCTTGGATAAATGCCTGACATGGGAACTCACTCCTGTTTGCGAGATGGTAACACAGGTAATCCTCCCCATTTACACCTGTGCAACTTTATTGCCAAATGCGGAAAGAGGTGACCGTATTGGAAGTTAATCCCTGGCAGTACATTTCCACATTCACGATCACCTGGCTGCCGGGAACCTGGTCGGAAAAAGGTATCGAAGCCACCACCCCGATCCCATTGACATCCGTTGTGATCGGGTAGACCAATGGCTGGCCCGTGGGTAGTTGGACCGTTACCGTGCCGGTTGCGCCGGGAACCGGGGTCAGGGTCTGGTCCAAGACAATCACATACACCGTTTGCGTATCAGTGGACAATGTCACCGATTTGTTGACGAAGGCCAGCGCTTGGATGGAAATTGGCGCAGTTCCCTGGACGGGGATATCGTTGAACGGCTGGCTGGATTCCAAAAGGGCGGGATCCTCATGGGCATCGAAATAGATCCGGCCAAAATCCGCCAGGGTGACATCTTGCCCGGCGGGCAGTTCGGGGTGCCATTCAAAGCGCGCCCGTTCGAAGTATTGCACAATGCGACCATCCGGCTGGAATTCGAAAGCCGAGATCGGGTAACCGAAACGGCTCAACCCGCCGTGTTGTTCGAAAAAGGTCAGGAACTCGTAACAGACCCCGAATCCATTGAAAGTCTGGCAGGCTCCCGGAGTGGTCTGATTGATCGAGGGCAAGCCTTTCTGATGCAGGTCTGTCCCCAAAGGCGTTAGTACCACCCGCTGGCCCTCCGGCTGGTCCGGGTGCAGTTCAAAACGGGCCTTTTCAAAGTATTGGACGGTCAGGCCGGAGCCATCCGCGCTGGTGAACTGCTCGGTGATCGGCATGCCAAAAACCACCGCTGCATCCGGTATGCTCTGGTAGAACGTCCAAAATTCACCCGTAACGTTATGGCCGGTCTGGGAAAAATAGTAACCTATCGTCTGTTGGGCCTTAGCCGGAATCACCCCCGCTGCCATCAGAGCTATGCTAAAGATGACAATTAAAAAGCGCTTGGCGTATTTCACTACGCTAATTATACCCACTTCCCTGGTCAAAAACAATATAGTTTGGCAACCTATTTCTACCCATATCTCTCCCGGGAAAGTACATCCGGCGGGAGGGCTGCCCCGCTCTTTGGGGATTGGGGGCTTGCCTATTCGTTGACAGTCCGTTTGCCTGTACCCGGCTCTTCACGGGTGCCTTCCCGGCTCCCCACGGGCATAGCCGAAAATGCTGGTAGCGCTGCCCAGGCTGCCGTCCGGATTACCAAAGGGATCGTAATTCCTCGCCAGGGTGATCGCGCCATTCGAATCAGTCATTTGCCGCACGGAGCCGAGCGCATCGCCCAGGAAATACTCGGTATCCGCACCGGTTATTTGCGTGACGGGGCCGGCTTGCCCTGCGCCTGTCGAAGGGTTGCCGTACAGGTAAGTATTCGTGCCATCATAGAGCACCTGGGACAGATCGAAAGATATGTCCATGGTAAAGGTGGTCGTGACCCCACCTGTCCCCGATAGGGGATTTACCGTCTCCTGCAGGCGGTCTCCGATGACTTTGGATTGCGCAGATGGCAATGGTATTGAAGGTCAAATAGCCAGAAGAGGGGGAGCAGGGATATTTCTACCTGGCAAACCCCTCCCAAGGGAAAAAAGCATCGCTATTCGTTATGGCTTTTATTCCGTCAGGCGAATCAATCTGTACTTGTTGGATCACCATATTTTCAGGTAGTTTCCCGTTGCGGTCGTGGATTTGTGTACATAAATCCTTTAGTAATGAAAACCAACCCATCTCCCCATCTTCTTTCCATAACTCTATCCTTTGATTTTTCCATATGACAAGTAATCTACATCCGAGCGATTTGGGATAGATTGGCTGTATCCAATATCCATCCGGGGCTCCGAGTTTTTCAACCGCTTGATCAAAGGTAATTCGATAATTGGGAAAGATATATACGGAATCCAGGGCATCGGATTCAAAATCCATAGCCAGGCCACTAGACGATTGGCCTTTCCTGAATGAAATGCTTACGCCTACCAAGTAAGGAAGATTAGTAAATTTTATACTACTCCTGTCAACAAATGGAAGTTGCTCTACCCGGTTGATCGAGTCTTGGCGCGTCGAAACGCCCGGTTCAAGCCCATACCAGCATGGAGCTGCGCAAGGCTTCCCCGTTAACCAGCTTTGATCGTAGTAATTGGGGTCGAGCGTTTCAGGAGTTTCAGTAACACTACCCTGCCCCTGGCAGGCAGAGAATCCCAAAACGATCACCAGAGCCAATATCAGCTTAAGGCAATCGCGCGGCTCGGATTTGTTCTTCAACATAGTTTCTCCTAATTGATTCAAGCCCATATGTAGTTAGATCATATGATCGGTAAACATAATAAGCCAGCGACTGTGCCCAGTCCTCCCACCCTGGACCTTCAATTATTCTACCTAACACTGGCATACCATATGTCTGTGAATAAGGCTTCTGCCCCTGTGGGCATCCTGCCCCGTGTGGATAAAGAGTGCAATTTCTTGTGGCGTCCGGGGGAGGCTCTAGTGACTTGGCTGGATCCCAACAGTGCTGGTTGGAATGTGCCTCATTGGCACCACAAACCCACGAATGTAAGGCTACCATTAAACCAAAGGATAGTTGGTTGCCCGAGCGATAATCCCATACATGGCCTAGTTCATGGACAACCTCAAACTGCGCATAACTGTCGGCATGATCGAAAGTATAGTCAGGCAACACAACGTCGCCGAGAATATCCGCCAGATTTCCTGGAGGAGCAAAGGATGTGATCGGAATAGGGTCTGTTTTCCATCTGGATATCAGCACATGATCGTAAATGGTCCTAAATACTTGTGCGCCAGTATCTCCTGGTCCAAATTCTCGCGAGAGATCTTTCACGGCTTGCAGTACCAGGTCTAATTCATGGACATTTCGCCAGGCACCTTGCTTCCACTCACAACTACCCATCAATCCTGGTGGTATCTTCAATTCAAAAACAATATCAGGTTCAAAATCTATTTCGGGCACAAATTGATATCCCCAATCTTCATCAATTTGAATGTTGAACAATCCAGCTAACTCATTCACATCATTATCAGCGGCGCTCGCTTCTTGCTCAGTAATGTGTCCTGTAGGATCAACAGCATCTATAGGATTTTCCTCAGCATAACTCCATTGATTGAGAGATTGGGGACTATTATCATCCCCTTGCCAAGAATCTTTGGTTAGGAATTGTCCAGTTGCGGGACACTTATCTTAACCACCTCCGTTCCTCACGGGAGTGGTTTTTTTGTTGTAGGTGCGCGTACGCGCACCTACAACAAAAAAACGGGAAAGACAACCTCCTGCGAGTAGAATGAGAGTACCAGCCCAACATTCTGCTTCACAGGAGGTATTCTCATGCTAGTCGAAATCGACCAGTTCGTCAATTGGGTGCGTCGCCGCAACCCGGAAGCCCGCACGTGGCGGGACTATAAGTACGATTTGACCCTGTTTGCCACGGTCATGGGGGATCGTCCACTGGACGAGATCACTTTTCATGACGTGGACCGTTTCGTCAGCCTGCAAGCTTCACGCGGGTTCAAGCCCACCACCATCAACCGCCGCCTGGCCGCGGTAATGTCCCTGTATACCTTCCTCTCGGATGAAGATACGGAGTTGGTCTGCCCGGTCCTGCCCCATCGCCATCACCTGAGAGAACCGCAGCGCTTGCCGCGTCCTGTGCAGGAGGACGATCTGCAAAAATTCTTCGCAGTGATTGAAAACAGCCGTGACCGGGCCATGTTCGTGCTAATGTTAAGGTGCGGGTTGCGTATCTCCGAAGTCGCCAGTCTCTCGCAGGCAGATCTGTATCTGCGTGAAACCTATCCGCGTCTGGTAGTACGAGGGAAGGGCTCCCGTGAGCGTTCGGTATATCTCTCGCCCCAGGCAGAAAAGGCTCTGCGTGCCTATCTGGAGCAGCGACCTGCTGCTGCCTGCGATTTTGTCTTCCTCAGCTATCAAATCAAGGGCCTTTCAACCACGTCCATTCACAAACGGCTGATGTTCTATCGTGCCCAGGCCGGGATCAAGATCACTGCCCACAGGCTCCGCCATTCCTTCGCCACCGATCTGCTCAATGCCGATGCAGACGTGACTTCCATTCAAAAACTCATGGGTCATCGCTGGCTGGAGACGACCCAGATCTATGTACTGGCCAACGACAAGCAAGTCTGCGAAGATTATTATGCAGCCTGTCGCAAACTGGAGAGCTGGCAATCTCCCCTGCGACTGTTCTCCACACAAGAGGATCCATCCTCAAGGGGGACGCTATGAGAAAAGTATGGAAACCTTCCACACCAGCCGAGATGTATGACCGGGCGCTGCAGTATGCACGCGATAAACACCTTCCGCCCGATTATCCCCGCCCACAACCCACCTGCACATGGCCGCCGGAGAATATCGTTCTGCTGGAGCAGTACTGCGAATGGCTGCGCTCGGGTGGGGCCAGCCCGGCGGTGATCCGCACTATTTATCTGCCGATGGCCGGTCATGTCCTAGGCTTGGCGCTCAAGCCCCATCCCGAGCTCGATTTGGAGGCCGACCTGCAACGAGGCTTGGATTTCCTCCGCGCTAAACAACTCAGCGCTGAATGGACCGATATCTGCCGTAATTCGATGCTTAAATTTCGCCGGTTCCTCAGCCATCAACGTGGCATCCTGGAGATCAAGGTGCATCCTTTCGAACCCGAACTGCATACCGAAGGTTTGCCCGCCTGGCTCATCCAGGAACTGACCCGCTATCAACATATCCAGCAACGCAACTGGCGGCAGGCCCGCCTGCAGGAAAATATCCGCCGCTTCTGGACCGATCATTTGCGGATCTGGCGTTTCTTGTGCGAGCAGTGCCATGTGAGCGAACTTGCCAATGTCAAACGCCGCTTCCTGCTTGATTTCATCGACCATCAGCTCACACAGGGACTGGCTGCTTCCACCATCAACGCGGGTGTGCGCTATTTCCATGGCTTCCTGGGCTTTCTCCAGGAAGAAGGTTATGCGGTTCCACAGACGCTTTTGCGCATTCCCGGCCTCAAGCAGCCCGAACCCCTGCCCAAGTTCCTCACCGATGAGCAGGTACGCCTGCTGCGGGACGATTTTGAAGGCCGTGTAGCCCTGGCACAGGGCTTTCGGGAGCGCCGGGAGGCTTTGCTCGATCGGGCTGCCTTCCTCCTGCTCTGGCAAAGCGGTATGAGGGTCGGTGAGGTGGAAGAACTGCGCCTGGAAAACCTGGATCTACCTGCCCGCAGGCTGATCGTGCGCCAATCCAAGGGAATGAAAGATAGAACGGTCTTCATGACCGATACCACCGTCCAGGCGCTGTTGGAATATCTTGTCGTACGCGGTCCGGGGCCCACCGATCACTTTTTCCTGTACCGCAACCAGCCGGTTTGCAAAGACCTGATCCGCGGCCGCATCAAAGCCGCCGGGGAACGGGTGGGTGTGAAAGTGTATCCCCACCGCCTGCGCCATACCGCCGCCACGCAGCTTCTAAACGCTGGCTGCCGGGTGACTTCCATCCAGAAGTTCCTCGGCCACAAGAAGTTGAACACCACCATGATCTATGCCCGCGTTCATGACCAGACCGTCGCGGATGATTATTATACAGCTATGAGCCAGGTGGAAAAACGGCTGGAGTTGGTTGGTGAGCAAGAAGAGCCAAAGGCGTTGATTCCTGAAAGCGAACGCACCCAGCTTCTTGCATTGATTCAACAAGTGGCTGAGCCTGAGTTAAGTTTTAAGTCTCGCCTGGAGATCGCAGATCGAATGCGCCAAGTGTTGATGAATCAGCCGTTGGATTCGGTTACTTTTGACTTAGTGCCCAATGTTAATCTTCTTCAGCAGATAAAGATTTGAGGTTGTTAACGTGCGAAAGGAATCCTGTTCAGAATTGCCTTTCCTAAGAGAGCCAGTGCTTCGGCCTGGTCTGTTCAGACTGCATCTGGCTTGGTATCCATCTACGCTTATCTTGCTGATTTAAATTGGTACAAACCTCGCGAAGTGGCAACTAATAAGGTTCCATCTGGCAATTCATTAAAATCAGTCACAGTGTCAAAAGGCAAATTGGTGAAAGCGACCCATTGGTTGTTCTTGTAGTATGCCAGACTCGCATTTCTGGTATTTTTCAGTTCAGCATTAACCCATATTGTTCCTTGTTTATCGATAAATAACCTTAATAACGCCTCATTGAGTTCCAGATCGGCGTAGTCGAATGGAATTCTTGAGATACTTCCATCCTTGCTTATCCTGACAATCCATTCTCCTCCTGCGGCAATTGCAAAAATATTGCCCGTATCATCAGAAGCGATTCGAATTCCTGAATTAGGATCCGCCGACCACAAGTCGCTACCGAAATAGAATTTCCATGTTTTGCCATCATATCGTCCAATGCTCCCGGGAAACTCTAACGCTGCCCAAAGCGCACCGTCAGGGGTAAATAGTAATTGAGATGCTTCTCCGCGCCTATCGGTTGTATAAGTCCACAGGGTATCCCAGTTCGTTCCATCAAACTTTCTTATGCTGTTTCCGCAATAGCAAAGCGGCATGGCCAGCCAAACTACACCGGACGGATCAATGGCTAATCGCGGAAATGCGGTTTCGCTTGCGTTCGGAATACCAAAAGCAACCCAGTGTCCTTTCTGATAACGGGAAATAGCTTCGCGTCCCGAAACCCATACAGCGCCATCAGGTGCAATAGCCATGTCATAAGGCGTATCTTGAAGGCCGTAATCCTGTTTAGAAAATAATGTCCAGTTATTTCCATTGAAAAATCCTATTTCTTCGCCTAACCATATCCACATTTTCCGTGTTGGATCTAGGATGACCTTCAACACCATGTCTTTATCATAGAGTTGTATCCATTCAGCAGGATCATAGGCTCTTTGAACAATACTGTTTATCGTTTGAGTTTGTGTCGCCAGTGGCAACATTGGAGTTGCTGTTGTTGCCTCCGCCGTAGCAGTAGCGGTTGGTGTGGGGATTGGATGACTGATAGAAATGGGCGTACAAGAAACGACGCTCACCAGCAAAATTGTTATAAGGAGCTTTTTCATTTTCGACTTCTTTATCTCAGTGATTTACAATGTGTACGATAGCTATTGTTAGGATCTTGGTAGCGGTATTATCCAGAGAGCGGAAGCCTGCAAAGTAGTTTATGCTGCCACTTCTCTCTACAACAAGAGGCCGCAGAGGCATCTGATCCAAACTCGCACATCCTTTTTCGAGAGACTCTATCCAAGCTAAATAATCCGCGCCCCCTTCCATCCCTGACGGACCGCTACCTGGGTCAGCCTTTTCACCCCAATATGTTGGTAGTCCCCAGCCTACAACAACTGCTACATGTCCCCAAGGTCCGGAGTCAGTAGATGTATGGTAAAACACAAGATCTCCCTTTTGAATAGATCCACGGTTACTTCTCAATAGGTCTTCCCAATTTTTGTCCAAAGGAACGTTCCATCCAGTGGTTGTTGTATCGTTATACTCTGGCGGGTTGGAATAAGTCAAAACAGTAGAACCAACAACAGTTGAAGTAAAGTTATAAAAATTAGGTGTGTCGTACCAAGTGTTATTATTTCCATAGCCCAGGAATATCCAGGGTTGTGTTTTCAATATATTTATATCCCAATAAGGGGGATCCAGGAATCCCATACCAGGTAGCTTATCTGGATTAGGATCGTTGCGCGGATCTCTTACACCGCCTTCATACAAAACGCTTGAAGCGAAAAGCGTACATTGATTTCTTGAGAAGTCCATTCCTTTCGCTTTGGGGTTAGTAGTAAAATCATATGTCGGGTCAAGGCCAGCTTGATAATCCCAAGCCATAGCGTAACTAACAGCACCCTCGCGATCGTAAACATAATGATGACCACTTGGGTCTGTGTACTTGATCGGATTATCTCTCGCATAAGTATACCTGTTCCAGTCTGCTGGATTACGTGGATCTGGTACAATAGTATCGGGCTGGAAAAACTGGTTAAGATAAGGGTCGTACATCCGGGAGCGCAGATCAATTAACTTAATGTAAGTATCCGTCTGCTCGCCATCGTACCCGAAAATGGTGGTGGCGCTGCCCAGGCTCCCGTCCGGATTCCCGAAGGGATCGTAGTTCCTCGCCAGGGTCACCGCGCCATTCGAATCGGTCATTTGCCGCACGGAATTGAGCGCGTCGGGCAAGAAGTACTCCGTGTCAGTGCCACTCGTTTGTTCAATCCGGTCATTCCCATAGATGTACTCATTCGTACCGTCATCGAGCACCTGGGTCAGGTCGGAAGCATTGAGCGAAGTCGAAATGTCCATCGTGAAGGTGGTCGTGACTCCACCTACCGTCTCCTGCAGGCGGTCTCCGAGGCCGTTGTAGGCATACGTGATCGTCCCGGATGGGCCGGTCACCGAGATCAGCCGGTTCGCCGAGTCATAGGCATACGTGTTCGTGCCGTCCGAAAGCAGATTCCCGTTGTTGTCATAACTGTAAGGCACCCCGTCCACGCTGGTCAGCCGGTTGGCCGCGTCATAGGTATAGGTAATACTGGAATACTGGCTGGCCTGGCTCAGGCGGTTGCCCACGGCATCATAAGTGTAGTGGTAGAACTGGCCATCCGAGTAATCCGCCGCAGTCAGCCGGTTGAGGGCGTCATATTGGTAGTTAATGGTTACCGGTCCAGTCGGGAAGGCGGTGGTGGGCGTGGGTGTATGGGTGGGGGTGGGAGTCAGGCTGGGAGTATCGGTCGGTGTCGCCGTCGCGGTATCCGTTGGTGTAGGAGTATTTGTCGGCGTAGGAGTGAATGTGGGTGTGGAGGGATTGTTCGGCCAGCGCTCCAGGTTGAAATAATTCCAGGTGATGTCCATCGGAGTACTGCCGGTGTCCGGGACTCTGCTGAGAAGCCCAACATATGTCGGCGTGCCCTGGGTTTTGGTTGCAATTACAACACAATATCAATCCTACGCCAGGCCAGGCTTCAAAGATGGCTCCAAAACAGGCGGGAAAGATTAAAAACAACCCCGTTCCACCTTGGCAGACACACAATCTTCATCCTTACACCCTTGACTTAATAGAACAAATGTTTTATGTTTAACCCATGTTCTCCCAGTCCGCTCACCGGTTTGCGCCGCTCCACCCTTCCCGCATGGTTATTGCCCTCCGGGAAAGTCCAACGAATCCTTCTCCCTTCCGTCTTCCATCTTCCGTCTTTCTCCTTGCTCAAACCATTTTCCGCCCCCTCCTTCCCCCTATTTGTCTCTCCTTTGTTCCTCAGGAACAAATCCCTTATTCCTCCTGCACCATTCATCATTCACCATTCACCATTCATCATTCACCATTCCCACCGCCCCCTATTCGTTTTTTTTTTCGATACGCGGAACGAATACCGTTCATCATTCATCATTCATCATTCTGAATTCATACTTCACCCATCATAATTCACCCTGGAGAGGGCTGGTCGTTTCTCCGTCGATCCGAGGTTCGAATACTCCCTTCTCCCCTTGGGGGCGGGATGGGCATGGCCATGCCCGGGTTTGTCAGCAGGCCCGGAGAGGTGAATCGGCGTGAATCGAAATCGTCGAAGGTGAGCATGCCGCTGGCGAGGGATACCATGCGGAACACATCACCGATCTGCCCGTGCGCGTCTGGTAAGCGCGGCGGCTCGCGTGCACCAACTTCCCGCCCGGAACGTATATCTAACAGGATGTTAACACAATCAACTCAACCTTGTTGTATAATCATTTTGGCGACTCCGGAAAGGATTCTCGCGATGAACACATTTATAAACCCTGATATTGCTTATATTCTGCTCATGTTCGGCTTCATCCTGGCAATGCTGGCCCTCGCCACACCGGGTACGCACTTCCTCGAAGGCGGCGCGCTGCTCCTGCTGGCCGCTGCCGGCTATGAGGTTCTTAGACTGGGCTTCAATTGGTGGGCGCTGGTTATTTTGATCCTGGCGCTGGTACCATTTATTTACTCCATTCAAAAAACCGGACGGGGATGGGCGCTGGCGGTCAGCATCCTGGCATTGATTGTCGGTTCGTTGTATATGTTCCCCGGAAGAGGCTTTTTGCCGGCCGTAAATCCGGTCCTGGCCGTGGTCATTTCGGTGTTGAGCGCGGGCTTCCTGTGGTTCGTTGTCCGCAAGGTCATGCTGGCCAGTCGCGCCCGCCCGATGCAGGACCTGCAGAATTTGATCGGCCAGGTTGGGCAGACCAAGACCGAGGTCTACGCCGGGGGCTCAGTGCAAGTGGCCAGCGAATTGTGGAGCGCCCGCAGTGAAACCGCCATTCCGGCCGGCAGCCGCGTGCGTGTGCTTAGCCGGGAAGGGTTTACCCTGGTCGTCGAACGGGATGACCAGTCAATAAAAAGATAGCCCCATATTCAGTTCTCTAAGGAGGAACAAATGGATGGTCTTTCTACAACTTTGCTTTGCGTCGTCGCCTTCGTTGTCGTGGTGGTGGTGATCTTTTTGGTCAACGCCATCCGGATCGTCAACGAATACCAGCGCCTGATCGTTTTCCGCCTGGGCCGCTGTATCGGCACCAAGGGACCTGGCCTGGTCCTGCTCATCCCGATCATTGACCGCGCCGTCAAGGCTGACCTGCGCGAGCAGGTGCGGGAAGTGCCCCACCAGGTTTCCATCACCAAGGATAACGCCCCCATCTCGATTGACTTCCTGTGGTACTTCAAAGTGATGGATCCGACCCTCAGTGTGGTCGGCGTGGGCAATTTCGAACTCTCGGCGGCCGGTATGGCCACCACCACCCTGCGCTCCGTCATCGGCGGCATCCCGCTGGACGAAGTGCTCTCGCAACGTGAACACATCAACCAGACCCTGCGCGCCAAGCTCGATGAAGTCACCGAGCGCTGGGGCGTCAAGGTCACCAACGTTGAAATTCGCGAGATCATCCCGCCCAAGGACGTCCAGGACGCCATGAACAAGCAAATGTCCGCCGAGCGGATCCGCCGCGCCGTGGTGACCGAGTCTCTCGGTACCAAGGAAGCTGCCATCAACGTGGCCGAGGGTACCAAGCAGGCCGCCATCCTTTCGGCCGAAGGCTCGAAACAGGCCGCCATCCTGGAGGCCGAAGGCCAGAAACAGGCCCAGGTGCTCAAAGCCGAAGGCTTCTCGGTCGCCCTGGAGAAGATCTTCGAGGCCGCCAAGACGATCGACCAGAAGACCATGACCCTGCAATACTTTGAGACCCTTAAGAGTGTCGGCCAGGGTGCCTCCACTAAGTTCATCTTCCCGCTGGAGTTCACCGGCATGTTGACCGATTTCATCAAAGGTAGGGAACAAGGGTAAGAAATAGGAAGAAGTAAAAAGTAAGCAGTAAAAAGTAAGCAGTACCGAGTAAAATAGAAGCCTCCCGTAACTACGAGAGGCTTCTTGTCTTAATATGCAGCTCTGCTCAACAATCTTCACAATTCATCTTTCTTCCCATGGAAATCCTCCCCGCCTCCCTACGTGACCTCGGCCAATTGCGCCGCGTGGAACAGGCTTGCTTCCCCAAGGATGCCTGGCCCCTGCTGGACTTGATGGCCGTCCTGACCTTCCCAGACGTTATCCGCCTGAAAGCGGTCGCGGATGACCGCATGGTCGGCTTCATCGCCGGAGACCCGCACCGCACCGAGGGCATAGCCTGGATCGCCACCCTGGGAGTACTACCGGAGTACCGACGCCAGGGCATTGCACGCGCCTTGCTGTTGGAATGTGAAAAACACCTGAAGGCTCCCCGCTTGCGCCTGTGCGTGCGCCCGGAGAACGCCGGCGCCATCCGGCTGTACGAGCAGGAAGGTTATGTTCACGTTGGCACCTTGACGAAATACTACAACGACGGCAGCGATGCCCTGGTGATGGAAAAGGTCCAACCGGGCGTATAGATTGAAATATTGTCTTCAATTCTTAATAAGATAAGTCAAATATTAGGTATGAACATCAAAGCGATCCCACCGCACAAGAATTTTACCTGGCAACTACCACTGGCAATTCTGGTCTGCATAAATCTAATCATAGGGGGATTTACCTACCGGGATTATGGGGACAGCACAGATGAAGCCGGTCTACACGAATATGCCATCCAATCCTTGGATGCTTACAAAGATTTTCACCAGCCGGTATATGTATTCCATTATGTAGGATATGATGTACAGTATTATGGTCCGGCGTTTGTCATGGGCGTGGAATTAATCGTCCGGATCTTTCATCTGCCTGCACCTGAAGCAGGCCCAAATGCAGGGGATATCTGGCATCTGGCATATTTCATCAGTTTCTTAATTGGGATCATCTGTCTTTATCTGCTTGCCAGGCGCTGGATGAACGATTGGTCCGCCTTTGGAATTGCACTCCTATTCTCATCGCAACCTCTCCTTTGGGGACATGCTTTCATCAACCCGAAAGACACCCCCTTCCTGGGCTTTTTCCTGCTAAGCATTCTCACAGGGTTGTGGTTGGGCGACAAGATTGCTCCCACGGAACATGCAATTGGCTGGGATGGATGGATTGGATGGGCAAAGCAAATCTTTCTTCGGATCAAACAGCAGTATTTGGATCTGCCCGGACAAAAGAAAAAAATAGCCGGAACAATAACCTTGATCGTTTTATTATCCATGACAACTCTGGTTGCATTAAAAGGAGTATTCAATCATTGGATTGCCAGCCTTATCCAGAATGCCTATTCGGCTGGACCGGCCAGTCTGCCCGGCGTCATTTTTTCAAAATTAGCCCATCACAAAGGTGCATTGCCAATTGAGAATTATGTGCTCAAAGCCCAGCTTCTCTTTTCCAATCTTTATCTTCCTTATTTCGTGCTTGGGATCCTCCTTATTCTTTGGCTTTATCGAGCCTGCTCGCCTTGGTCAATTCACTTCCCTTCCAGGAATGCAACATTATCATTTCTTAAAAGACAGGGCTTGCATTTGCTTCGCCTTCGGTACTGGCAGCAGGAATATCATTAGGGCTGGCTGCATCAATTCGAATCCTGGCTCCATTGGCAGGCGTGATTGTTGTCATCTATGCAATCTGGAAGAAGGGAAAAAGCGCGCTGCCAGCCCTGATCGCTTACACGATCATCTCGATCGTAATCATGTATTCCACCTGGCCTTATCTCTGGTCTGATCCGGTTCACCACCTCATCGATAGCATTAATATAATGTCGAATTTTCCATGGACTGGAAAAATTTTATTCAATGGGATTTATTATTCCTCCACCAACCTGCCATGGTTCTATCTGCCCGAATTAATGCTGATCCAATTCACCGAGCCTGTCATCTTTTTATTTATAGCAGGGTTCTTTATTTCCTTGTATAAGCTCGTCCGTAAGCAGGATTTCAGCTTTGCCCTCCCATTCATCTGGTTCTTTCTTCCACTCGCATACTTGATCGTTACGCAGCGACCTATATATGATAACTTTCGCCAGATCCTTTTTCTGGTTCCCCCGATTTTTTTATTGTCGGGAATCACTTTAAATGCTATTTTTCAATTCGCAAAAAAAGCGTGGATAAGGGTATTGATCCTGATTATCGTTGTCCTCCCGGGAGTGTATTGGTGCTGGAATCTGCATCCATATGAGTATATTTACTACAATAGTTTTGTTGGGAATGTGAAAGGAGTCTATAATAAGTTTGACACGGACTACTGGATGACGTCTTTTCGCGCAGCCACTGAATTCTTAAACCAAACTGCACAACAAAACGAACAGGTTATGGTTTGGGGGCCTGATTATTTGGTTGCACCATATGCGAGGCATGATTTAATCATCAAACCAGGAACAGTTCGTCATCCTGTTTTGAGAGACAACCATTATTATGCTGTTTTATCTTCAAGGTATGGCCAAGTTGCAATTTATCCTGACGTTATCCCAATATTCACTGTCGAACGAGATGGAGCCATCCTGGCAGTTGTGAAACAACTAACCAGGTCTTCTTCACCATAGATATACGTGAACCTATTCCGTTCAATCGCCTAAGGAAATATATGCTTGCAAGTCTATTGATCTGGATTTACATTATCGTTTTTTCATATTTATATGGAGCGACCATTCTTGAGATGCTCCAAAAGTTTTTCGATATCCAACCGGATGAACAAATTTCATCAAAGCCATTAATCGCTTTGTTTGGCTTGTGTTGCATTACTGTCTTGGCATGTTTGCTTTCATTGTTTATTAAATTGGGTTGGTTGGCACAAACAATATTCCTTATCGGAGGAATTATCCTCGGACTACGGCTCCGTAGAACACAGGCCCGGTCATTTCAGATAAAGCTAAATTCAATTTCATGGTTATTAATCCTGCTCTCTTTGCTAATCCTTCTCACCACGCTCGAAAACGGCAGCCACTCTCCTATAAATCCAGATACGGGCATTTATCACGCGCAGGCAATCCGGTGGATCGAGACCTATCCGGCAGTGCCCGGCCTGGGGAATCTGCATTCACGCCTGGCTTACGATTCCAGTTGGTTGGTTATCAATGCCTTTTTTAGTTTTTCATTTCTGGGGCTGCGCTCTTTTCACGTTGTGCCAGGCGCTTTCCTGATACTGGTGTTGATCTACCTGGTAGGGGGAACAGACCGCTTGCTCAAAGGTAATATTACAATTACCGATATTTTAAAGACCCTCCTTATTCCGTTGATTTTTTATACCTTCGTTTCTGAGATCTCATCCCCGGGGACAGATTTTCCAGCGGATGTGTTTATATGGGTCATCCTGGCTCTTTGGCTTGAATCAATCGAAATTAATCCAACTGACGGAAACAAGCCGATCAAGGTCGATGAGCTGTTGATATTCACTTTTACCATCTTCTTGATCACGGTAAAACTTTCCATAATCGCTGTAATCCTTTTGCCATTATTCATTGTAGTCAACCAGGCCCGAAAACGGGCCGTGAATGCACTTAAATTAATGGCAGTGGCTCTCATCATTCTGGGTCCATGGCTTGCCCGCAATCTGATCCTCTCGGGGTATTGGGTCTACCCCGTGCCGTTCCTGGCTAATTTGAGCCCAAATTGGGATTGGAAGATTCCTCTTCCTAATGTTACCCAGGAAGCAAGAATGATCCAAGCCTGGGCACGTATACCCAACCTGAATAGAGATATAGTTCTTGCCATGCCCTTACAAAAGTGGTTAAAAGAATGGTCCGAACGGTTAACCGAGATTCAAAAATTATTTGTTCTCGGTGCAGTTTTTTCTCCGCTCGTTTTTGGCCTGGCCTGGTTGACGGGGTTACACAAAAAAATATTCAAAGGATATTTTGCTTATATATACCTGGTCAGTTGTATCGGGCTAATTTTCTGGCTATACGAAGCTCCAGATATACGCTTTGGATATGGGTTTATCATTTCAAGCATTTTACTGGCCATCACGCCTTGCCTGGTCTGGTTATTACATAAAATGCCCTATCAGAAGAATCTCGTTTTCGGGATGGTAATATTGCTGATTCTTTTTCAGGCCAGAATACTATATAAAACGAATAGTATCTCGACCCTTGCATCCCGGATCATTCTACCGGCTGACTATAATTCCTCTTTAGCGACCGCTCCATGTTCAATCCATGGATATACTTTATTCTGCGCTGAGTATTATAACGAATGTGACTATAGTCCTTTCCCATGCATTCCACCGGGCGATACCAGAAAAAATATCGAATTACGTGGAGATTCCCTGGAGGACGGTTTTAGGTATATAGAAAAACCGTAAGGTTCATCCTACAGTTTCATCAGTACACATCCCCCAAAAACCTTCCGAACCAGTACCACAACACATCTTCAGCCGGCTTGCCATGCACCGAAGCCGAAGCATCCTGCAAGGCTGCCGGCGGGTAATAGCCCCGGCTGACGAGGCCGCCCACCCAGGCACGCGTGTTGACGGCCAATAATAGGGCTTGGTACACGTCTGCCTGCGCTTGCAAATTGACCGGAGCCGGGTTCATCCCCGGCTGGAATAGAGACTTCGCCGGGAAGGCGGCACCTGCCGATCCGTCTGCCGAAGCATACGCCACTGCCAGGATAACTGGCTTGCCCAGTTTCGTCTGGAAAGGCTGGATATCGCTATCCAGCAATTGCCCGGCGGAAGCCTCCAGGTCGTTCACGCTGCTGCCACTCAAAGGCGCCGACCAAAGCAGATAGATGCCATCCAGGGTGGGTGCAAAGGCTGGGACGGATTTCAGACCGCCGGGATAGGAAAGCGCCCACAGAAGCTCTCCCTTGAAGCGCTTGCGCACATCCGCGAATATGCCATCCCAACGCGTCTCTGCATCCACCGGCACACCGGAATCGGCTCCGTTTACCTGCCCACCCGGCAGGGCCGGGGCCACCCAGTCACCTCCCAGGATGAGCGCCTGTGCGCCGGCTTTCGCTGCCAGATCGGCATTGTAGGCCGCATAGGCTGCGTACCGATCGAACCAGGCATCCCACCAGGTCGGGTCACGCGGCGCCGCCTGCCACCAGGCCGACGGATCGACCGGCAGGTTCACCGATGGGAAGAGTGCCACGCTCATGTTGGTGGCGCGGGCGTGGTTGCTGATGTCCATAGTGTCGGCCCAGAGCGGATCCGCACCGGGAACAGGTGAGAAGACGAATGGGTTGGTCCGGCTGACGCTCCAGGAAGGCGCCAGCACCACCCAGTTGGCATAGCGGGTTTTGATATCCTGGATGGCCGTTGGCATCCAGGCCTGCCAGGTTGGATCCTGCTCCGGCAGGAACTCCACCCCGGCCCAGAACCCACCCTGCCGCGCTGTCACCGGCTGCTCCACCAGTGTAGTCGCCGGCAGAGACTGGAACCAGGTCCAGGCGTTTATACTATCCTGCAAATCCTGCGGGGTCAGGCTGGTGGAAACCGGTCGCCCGGGCCGCCCCTGCGCAATCTGCACGTCATCCGCCACGCCGCACTGATCGTTGCGGCAATAGCGATATTGAAAGTCGCCCAGCATATTGAGCGGGCTGAAGAGTTGGTAGACCCACCGATTTTTGCCGCTCGGCCACATTGGTATGGGTTCGGTCCAGCCATAGGGATTAAATTGAATAGAGACGATATCACTGGCCGGGGTATCCGCGGGTGCAGTCACCTCGAACTGGATCGGTGCAGAAGCGCCCGCTTGCCAGGTCTGGACGGTGTCCTTCACCTGGAGCGGGTTGGGGGCAGCCGGGACCACCAACTGCCGGACAACAAATGCGCCGTCCGAGTCATGCTCGGCGTTCCAGAAACCATCCCCCAGGGTGTATTTATAACGAATATCCGCTCCGGCCGGCAAGGGTAAGGTAATGGTATAACTGCCATCCGGCAATGGATCCAGCGCAGGCATACGCGTAGCAACCGTACTCAAGCCGCCTTGCAAGTCGCTAAAGGTATCCCCCAATTGGTAGAGGTTGCCTGCCAAACGCACCGGGGCATTCGGAATGGTATTGCTTGGCACAGATACGTTGAATGTGACATTAACCATGTTCGCCGGGGTAAGCGAGAGCAGCACCGGTGTGGAACTTCCAGTCTCAATGCGCACACCTTGTTGAAAGGTCTGGTAAGCGCCATCCATGGCATAAGCCACCAGATTGTGCGTCCCGACCGGCAGGTTTTCGAGTATAAATTTGCCGGTCGAGTCGCTCAGGGTCTGCTGGCCGCCTGCGGCAATCAGGATGTTAGGTATCGGGGCATTGTTGCTGGAGTTGACGACTTGGCCGCTCACCTGCCCATCCGGACTGCTGAAGAGGCTGCCGGCCCAGGCAGAGACGATGTCATCCACTTCAGCGGGGCTGGTGACGTAGTACATGCGGTAACGCACGGTCGTATCGGCCGAGGTATCTTCCAGGATGGGCAATTTCCCCTGGCGGATATAACGGTATTTGACAACGCTGTTGAGCGGGAATGGGATGGTGATGCTATAGTGCAACGTATCCATGCCCTGCATGGCATAATTAACCGGGTTCAAGCCAAGGCCGGTGACTTCATCCACCACGGACAGGGTCAGCACTTCCCCTGCCAGGAGCGGCGTGGGCAGCGTGACCTTGAATGTGATCGGAGCCGAAGGCTGCGGGATGGAGGTTGGCCCGGGTGGGATGACAGGCGTGGAGGTTGGAGAAGCAAGTCCTGGAATATTAAGCAGCGACAAGGAACAGGCGTTCAGCACCAGCACAAACAGGCTTACCAGGGAAAGAAATCTGCGGGTTGAAGGATGGTTGAGTTGCATACGCGAACCCCTCCTGATTATGGAAGACTTGTCTGTTAATCCGCCTGTTGTTTGTGCAAAAATTGCACCACTTCATTCTCATGGTCGGCAAGGCTACCCAGCACCCCGTTGATGAAGCGCGGGGCGCTATCCGAGCCAAATGCCTTGGCTAGTTCCACTGCTTCATTAATAGCCACCTTGACCGGCGTGCCTTGCACCCCGGCAAATTCCCAGGCTGCAATGCGTAGAATGTTTCGGTCAACCGCGGCGATCTGGTCCAACGGCCACTCGGATGCATAGCGGGCCAGCACCATATCCAACTGCTCGCGTAAAGGGAGCACGCCAAAAAGGATCTGGCGGGTGAACTCGGCCAGTTCCTCGCTCTGCGGTTCCTCCAGCAAGCGTTCCTGCAATACCTGCGCCGCAGGGTGACCCACCATATCAATTTCGTAAAGTGCCTGCAGGGCAATACCGCGTGCCCTGGTGCGTGCTTTCATAAAGGTCTATTCCTCAACATTGTAATCAATATCCTCGATGTGAATATTGACATGCCCAACCTCCAGCCCGGTCATTTCGACAATGGCGCGCGCCACGGTCTGCTGGACGGTGCGGCTGACTTCACGAATGTTAAGGTCGCTTTCCAATACCAGATAAAGGTCCACAAGGACAACATTATCCTCAACCATCATCCGGACACCCTCATGGCCGCGTCCGAACAGGCTGTTTACGCCCCCTTTGATAGGCGCCATGGACTTAACCCCCTCCACTTCTAGCGCCGCCATGCGGGCAATCGTCAGGAGCACTTCGGGCGTCAGGGTTGTTTTTCCGGTGGAACGAGTTTCGGTCATTCTGCCTCCATAGATGCGTAAGATTATATCACCTGTATTGCCACCTTATTTTTTAGGTGAGCTTTTCGGTCGCAGGCCCAGCCCAAGCCCCAACCCACCCAGCACATCCAATACCCCTGCGAACAGGAAGGCATCCTGCCAGAATGGCAGCGGGAACAAACGAATCAGCGTATCGGAATACAGGAATATCCAGGAACCGCCCGTAAAAAATAGCTCGTGAAAGAGCGTGAAGAACTGCCAGAAACTGACCGCGGCAAAGGTGCCAAATACCACCACCAATCCGACCGTCAGCCAGCCGCCGCGCCGCAGGCCGCGCAGGTACTCAGACCACCACCCGCCAAAGCGCGCCCACAACCCCAAACAAAGCAACAGGACCCAAACCGTATATCCGATCCACAGAACGGGCTGGACCACATTCTTGACATCGTGCATGTGGCTCAACTCGCGCGAGTTATACAGGGAGGTACCGTCCGGGAGGGTCTGGTTGCCGAGGAAAGAAATGTCGGCGTTGTTAACCAGGTAATCTATGGAAATCTTTGACCAGTGCAGGCGATCCTGCAAGGTGAAGCCATAATCGTCATTCGGGAAGCCGGGTGTCCGGTATTCCACCTCCGGAAAGGCGTGCGTAAGCAGCAGCCGCACACCCAGGAAGGTCAGTGCAAACGGGATAAAAATGGTAACAAGCCAGGCGATGATTCGGTAGATGGTTTTCATATTTATTTCCTTTTTTATTTTTTTTACTTCTTCCTTCATTGCTTCAGCGTACTCAAATCAGTATGCAGCATGTAGTTCAAGATCAAATCATTCGTCATCCACTCGATCGGGGCCAGATCATCCGTAAAGACGATGGTATGCTGCGGCGCAGGTTGGAGGTTGGTCCAGGTCAATGCCATGGAATCGGTCAGCAGCGTATTCACGCCCGGGTGGGTTATGAAATTGATCAGGTTGGCCTGCAGATCCTTCGCCGAAGTGGGCTGGAGGGTGGCATAGATGATGGAGTTAAACGTATCCGGGATATCCATCACATAGATCGAGGGGAACAGCGTGCCGATGGTGGTTGCCAGACCGTTGATCAGGCGCCGGTCGCCGGGGGCGCGCCCCACATTGATGGCCAGCGCGCCATTGGGGTTCAAATGGTCCGCGGCGATCTGGAAGAACTCGCGGGTGGTCAGTTGTGGAGGAATATAGGGCGGGCGGTAGGCATCCACGCAGATAAGATCGTACTTATGCGCACTTTTCTCCAGTCCCCAGCGCCCATCGCCGATGATAACGTTCAGGTTGGGCAGGTTCAGGTCAAAATACTCCCGTCCCACCTGGACGATCTTGGGATCTATCTCGAAGCCGTCGATCGTGACGTTCGGGAAGACCGCCGCAGCCTGGCGCGCCGTTGTTCCGGCCGCCAACCCGACGATGGCAATGCGGGTGATATCCGACGGCCGGCGGCCGGCGTAAAAGAACGGAGCCACCAGGAACTGCTGCCAGGGCCCGCCATATTCCAGGGTATTCGGGTCGTATTCCGAATGGACGCCCTGTCCTTCGTTCAGGCGTAAATAATAGGTACCGTTAATGTCCAGCACCTGGATATAGTTGTAAGCCGACTCGGTCTCGAAAATCTGGCCGGTGGATCTCTTGATGGCGCCGCCACCCGCAAAATAGGCCACCAACGCCAGCGCGGCCAACAGGAGCAGGCCGGGCAATGCCGCCCGCCGCCCACTGCTCAACCCCAGGCCGATCAGCGCCACCACCAACAGGGTCAGGCTGAAGATGAGAAAGGTGCGGGTCGTACCGATGGTGGGGATAAGTACCAGGGTCGGCAGGAAGGTCCCGATGAAAGATCCGATGGTGGAGATGCCATAGATCGTCCCGGCGGTATTCCCGGCGTGGCCGGCATCGTTCATGCAGAGGCGGATGGCGAACGGGGAGATCATGCCCATAAGGGTAACCGGGATGGTGAACAACACCAATACGCCCACAAACGCCCCGGCCAGTATCCCGATCTGCATGTTGTCAAAGGCATCCGCAGCCAGGCGCAGGACTGGGCCGGCTACATAGGGCACCACACCCAGCGTGAAAGCCGCCCATGCCAGGATCCAGTACATCGTTTTTGGATGCGGCGAGCGGTCGGCCCACCGTCCACCCAGGAAATACCCGACGGTCAAATAAATCAGGATCAGCCCGATGATGGCAGCCCAAACCGGATTCGATGTGCCGAAAACGTTGCCGAGCAGGCGGGATGCCCCAAATTCCGCCGCCAGGCTGGTCATGCCGGAGATGAAGACCGTGAAGTACAGGTATTTTCGCATGCCTGAATTATAACCGGCTTGAGCAGCAACATTTGCTTGTCAAATCATCCCAGGGCGTGTATAATTCCGCCCGCTTCCGGCACAGGCCGGAATAATTCAATCGCAGAGCGAAGGTAATCCCGGTGATAAGGAGCGATTTTAGTCGCTTCCCCGGGGTGATAGGCGCTCGAGGAAGGTTAAGATGGATAAAGTCGTTTTGAAAGCCACGCCGCGTACGCTCACCGGGCGACATGTGCGGGCCTTGCGCCGCACCGGGCAACTTCCGGGGGTCATCTACGGGCACAATGTGGAACCGATCAACATTTCGCTGGATGCCCGCGAAGCCGCCAAAGTGCTGGCACGCCTGAGTTCCTCCAGCCTGGTCACCGTTGAGGTGAATGGCAAGGAGTACCCCAGCTTGGTGCGCGAGAAGCAAATGAACTATATCAAGCGCAACCTGATCCACGTGGACTTCCAGGTGGTCTCGCTGACTGAGAAGATCCGCGCCAACGTGGGCATCGTGCTGACGGGCTTGTCCATTGCCGTCAAGGATTTCAACGCTATGCTGATCAATGGCTTGAATGAGTTGGAAGTGGAAGCGTACCCGCAAGACCTGCCGGAGCGCGTAGTGGTGGATATTGGCGCCCTGGCCAAGATCGGGGATGCCATCCACGTCAAGGATATCGTCCTGTCGGACAAGGTCACCATCCTGAGCGCAGCCGATGAAATGGTCGTCCTGGCCACGGCTCCGACCAAGGAAGAGGTCGAAGCGGTAGTCACGCCTGAGGCCGTTGCGGTTGCCGAAGGCACCGAGCCCGAAGTGATCGAGAAGGGCAAGAAGGAAGAAGAAGAGGAAGCCGCCAAGAAGTAACTCCTCCCGGATACCCTACCATGCAGGGCGACCCCAGCGGTCGCCCTGCTGTTTTTAGATGACTATTGTCCCATTGACTCACATTGGTTCCGGCCTATATAATGGCCTTTAACGCTTAACTTTCCTGCTTATTAAGAAGGTACCATGATCCGTTTCCATTTCTCCTTCCATACCCCCAAAACGGGTACGGGGCAGAAGGGGCTGACAGTTGGTTTGCTTATCCTGGCGCTGGCCATCGGCGCCCTGGCGCCCATCTCAGGGCTATCCACGGGCAGCGTTCTGGCCGCCCCGGGCGTAACGCTCATATCCCATCCCAACCACTTTCATAAACCTGTCTGTCCCCATACCAATAAGGCCGGCACAGCTTACTGCGATGCGGAGGTCGTGACTGACGCGACTGGAAATGGTATCTCGTCAATGGACCTCCTGCCAGGCGGCTATGGGCCGTGGGAATTTCGTGGCGCCTACGGGGTAAGCGGGATCACTTCCACCACCCGGACGGTCGCCATCGTGGATGCCTACGATGATCCGACCGTTTTGAGCGACCTGAATACCTACAGCACACACTTCGGCATCCCGACGATGAACGAATGCCCCGTGAGCAGCGGTACCGCAGCCAGTCCCTGCTTTCAGGAAGTGGATGAAAACGGAGGCACCAATTTTCCACCGCCTGATAATGACTGGGATGGGGAAATCTCCCTGGATGTGCAGGTTGTGCATGCCATGTGCCAGAACTGCAACATCCTTTTGGTTGAGGCTGCCAGCGATGAAGATTATGATCTGATCGAAGTGGCCGATCAAACGGCTGTCAGCATGGGCGCCAACGTGGTCTCGAATTCGTGGGGCGAATACGATTTCGATGGCGAAACCAGCTATGACAGCTACTTTAACCATCCCGGAGTGCCGTTCGTCTTCAGCTCAGGGGATACCGGCGATGAAGTGGAATATCCGGCGGCTTCCCCCAATGTGACCGCGGTGGGAGGCACCTCGTTATATGTCAACAGCGACGATACATACAATAGTGAAACCGCCTGGAGCGGTGCAGGGAGCGGCTGCAGCGCGTACGAATCCAAACCGGGTTTCCAGCACGATCCCGGATGCCCCACAAGGACGGTCGCAGATGTTTCCGCGGATGCCGATCCGGACACTGGGGCTTTAATATATATCAACGATTATCCTTATCAGTACGGTGGAACCAGCCTGGCCGCGCCGCTGATCGCCTCCATTTACGCCCTGGCAGGCGGTGTGGGCAGCACGCTTGGCAATTCCCTGCCGTATGCCAACGTTGATTATGGCGTTAACATGCACGATGTTACCAGCGGTTCCAACGGCAGTTGTGGCTCTTATTTGTGTACTGCCGGGGCGGGCTACGACGGCCCGACCGGCCTGGGTACCCCGCTCGGACTGGCTGCCTTTACCATCTCCACACCGACCATGATCAGCGCCATCTCTGCTGGTGGCGATCGCACCTGTGCATTGACTGCTGGCGGCGGGGTTAAATGCTGGGGGTACAATGGGGATGGCCAGCTGGGTGACGGAAAAACCGCCGATCGCCACACGCCCGTGAACGTAAACGGGCTGGCAGGCGGGGTCAGCGCCATCGCTGCCGGTGGAAACCATACCTGTGCGTTGACCACATCCGGCGGGGTGAAATGCTGGGGGTACAATGGGTACGGTCAACTGGGCGACGGAACGACCACGGATCGCCACACGCCTGTGAACGTCGTCGGCCTGGCCAGCGGGGTCAGCGCCATCTCTGCCGGTGGCAACCACACCTGTGCATTGACCACGGGTGGCGGGGTTAAATGCTGGGGGTACAATGGGTACGGTCAACTGGGCGACGGAACGACCACAAATCGCCACACGCCCGTGAACGTTATCGGCCTGACCGGCGGGGTCAGCGCCATCGCCGCCGGGGGCGACCACACCTGTGCACTGACCACTGGTGGCGCTGTCCAATGTTGGGGATGGAATCATTTGGGTCAACTGGGTGACGGAACAACCACGAATCGCCACACGCCGGTGAACGTTGCCGGCCTCACCGGCGGGGTCAGCACCATCGCCGCCGGGGCTGATCACACCTGTGCATTGACCACGGAAGGCGGAGTTAAATGCTGGGGGTACAATGGGTATGGTCAACTGGGTGACGGAACAACCACGGATCGCCACACGCCCGTGAACGTTGCCGGCCTGATCAGCGGGGTCAGCGCCATCGTCGCCGGGGGCGACCACACCTGTGCATTGACCACGGGCGGCGCTGTCCAATGTTGGGGGCGGAATCACTCTGGTCAACTGGGTGACGGAACAACCACGAATCGCCACAGGCCCGTGAACGGTCTCGGCCTGAGCGGCGGGGTTAGCGCCATCGCCGCCGGGGGCGACCACACCTGTGCGCTTACCACGGAAGGCTATGTCAAGTGCTGGGGGTACAACAATTCCGGCCAGGTGGGTGACGGCACAACCACGAATCGCCGCACACCCGTGTATGTAGTCGGGATGAAGCCCGCGCAGACTGGCAATTGATCCGACCTAAATTCTTCCATACAGGCAGGCTGCCATGATCCGTTTCCATTTCTCCTTCCATACCCCAAAAACGGGTAGGGGGCAAAAGGGGCTGACGGTTGGTTTGCTTATCCTGGCGCTGGCCATCAGCGCCCTGGCGCCCATCTCAGGGCTATCCACGGACAGCGTCCTGGCCGCCCGGGGCGTAACGCTTATATCCCATCCCAACCACTATCATAAACCTGTCTGTATGCATACCAAAAAGGCCGGCACGGCTTACTGCGACGCGGAGGTCGTGACCGATGCGACTGGAAATGTAATCTCGTCAATGGATCTCCTGTCCGGCTCCTATGGGCCGGCGGAATTTCGTGGCGCTTACGGAGTGAGCGGGATCACTACCACCACCCGGACGGTAGCCATCGTGGATGCCTATGATGATCCGGCCGTTTTGAGCGACCTGAACACCTACAGCAACTACTTCGGCATCCCGACGATGAACGAATGCCCCGTGAGCGGCGGTACCGCAGCCAATCCCTGCTTCCAGAAAGTGGATGAATACGGGGGGACCAATTACCCAACGACTCCATGGAATAAACTTGGCTGGGAAGGGGAAATCTCCCTGGATGTGCAGGTTGTGCATGGCATGTGCCAGAACTGCAACATCCTTTTGGTTGAGGCTGCCTCCGAAGATGAATCTGATCTGATTGCCTCGGCTGATCAAAGGGCTGTTCTCATGGGCGCCAATGTGGTCTCGAATTCATGGGGTGGTTCCGAATCCGCCGACGAAACCAGCTATGACAGCTACTTTAACCATCCCGGAGTACCGTTCGTCTTCAGCTCAGGGGATGACGGCTATGAAGTGCAATATCCGGCGGCTTCCCCTAATGTGACCGCGGTCGGAGGCACCTCGTTGGATGTCAACAGCGACGATACATATAATAGTGAAACCGCCTGGAGCGGTGCGGGGAGCGGCTGCAGTGCGTATGAACCCAAGCCAGGTTTCCAGCACGATCCCGGATGCAGCACAAGAACGGTCGCGGATGTTTCCGCGGATGCCGATCCGAGCAAGGGGGCTTTTATATATTCGTCATTTGCGGAGCCAGGCTGGATTCAGTACGGTGGAACTAGCCTGGCCGCGCCGCTGATCGCCTCCATTTACGCCCTGGCGGGCGGCGTGGGGAGCACACTCGGCAATTCCCTGCCGTATGCCAAGGTTGATTATGGCGTTAACATGCGAGATGTGACGGGCGGCTCCAACGGCACCACTTGTAGCCCCTCTTATTTGTGCACTGCCGGGGCGGGCTACGACGGCCCGACCGGCCTGGGCAGCCCGTTCGGGCTATATGCCTTCACCACATCCACACCACCCCCTACACCGACGCCGACCAGCACACTCACAGCCACACCGAGCAATACTCCTACGAGTACGGGCACGCCAACAGCTACACCCACATCCTCATCTACGTCCACGCCATCGGATACGCCAACGCCTTCAGATACCCCCACCATCACGCCGACACCCACGCAGACCGATACGCCGACTGCCACACCCACACCCTCGGATACGCCCACAGCTTCAGATACGCCGACGATTACGCCGACGCCCACTGACACATTCACGCCCACCGATACACCTACGTTCACTGACACGTTTACTCCCACGGACACAGGCACAGCCACCTTTACACCCACCAATACTCTTACGAGTACGAGTACACCTACTCTTACATCCACCTACACGCCCACCTTCACACCCTCAGCCACCCCCACCCGGACGCCGACGCCGAGCATCACAAATACTCCCACCCGCACACCCACGCCTACGCGCACGCCTACGCACACCCGTACTCCCACCCGCACCAAAACACCTACGCGCACAAAAAAGCCCACCCGCACCAGAACGCCGACGCGCACCAAAAGACCCGCCCGCACCAAAACACCTACCAAGACCCCCACACCCAAGCGGATGGGAATGATCGGTCTCCCGAAGGAAGTCGTGCTGCCCGGAACGACCGGCCTCCCCAAGGAAGACACGCTCATCCCAATCCTGCCGCTGCCGACGGATATACCCTTATACTGGCGCTATGAATTCCCCGGATGACATCCTTTTTCGAGTTGCCTCGACCGGCCCGCAATGGCATTATAATAGCTGGTTATATGTCCCCTAATTCGAAACGGAATGGTCCGAATTCCCACCCCGCGGCCGGGTGCAAGCCCGCGCGACTTTCCTCCCGCCTCCGCATAAGCCTATCCGCGCTCCTGCTCCTGGCCGTGGCGCTGTCCGCCTTGGGAGGCGTACTGGCCCTGCCGGCCGTCCAGGCTTCCGGCAATGTGCCTCCCCATCAAGTCGGCACGCCCTCCTGGTGGAGCGGGAATGGGAATTGTGATGACACGAATTTTTATCATGCCACCGGTGTACACGCTTACAAACTGGGCGCATCCTGGCTGGGTGTGCCAGCCTGTGGGCCGCAAGCCTCTCTAGGAACAACTCATCTAATCTATTTTCCTTCCGCTACCTGGGGGGAGTATGAATTCGAATGTATCGAACTGGTCTTCCGTTTCCTCTACCAGGAATGGGGCATACTCCCCTGGGATGGCAACGGCGATACCATCAAAGACGACTATCCCTCCTCGCTGGTTTTTTACGCCGACGATGGCACGCACCCGATCGTTCCGGGCGACATTATCACGGAAGATTCCCCCGCCGGTGGTTTCGGAGGGCATGCCATGATTGTGACCGGCGTGAGCGTGAATGCCAGTGGCACGGGCTCGGTCAGCCTGCTCGAGCAGGATGTTAACTCCAACGGTAGCCGCTCCCTGCCTCTGACCAAGTGGGTGATTGGAAATGGTGGCGCTGTAGATAATTGGGACTATTATGCCCCCATCCAGGGCTGGCTGCACGTCAAGGTCAACGTGCCTGCGCCAACATCCACTCCTACGCCGACCCCCACCCCGGGTCCACCAGGCGTGGCTGTCTTGGATTACCCGCCCGATTCCGGGTTGATCACCGACTACCAACCCACCCTCGACTGGGGGGATGTGGCCGGGGCAGATTCCTATGAAGTCCAGATCGCCACGAACAGCGCTTTCAGCCCGCTGCTGTTGGATCAGAAGAACATCCTCCATTCGAGCTACCCGCTGCCGGAACCGCTCGATCCGGACAGCACCTGGTACTGGCGCATCCTGGCGGTCAATAGCCTCGGGTCCGGCCCCTGGTCGTCGCCCTGGTCCTTCCGCACGGCCATCCTGCCGCCCGGCCCGGTGGCACCGGCCAATACGACCCTGCTGGACAACCTCCGGCCAACTTTCTCCTGGGCCGGCGTCAGCGGCGCCAGCTCCTATGCCATCCAGGTCTCCAGATCCAATGCTTTCTCCGGCCTTGCCGTCAACACCAGCACATCCCTTCCAAGCTACACTCCCCCGGCCGACCTGGCTGCCGGCACGCTGTATTACTGGCGCCTCCAGGCCAAAGGTCCGAACGGTCCCAGCCTGTACTCCCCGGTATGGACATTTACAACCGGCGATCCACCGTCCATCCCGCTCCTGATCTCTCCGGGCGCTAACGTCCTGGTATCCAGTTACACCCCAACGTTGGTATGGACGAAATCCAACCTGCCTGATAACACCGCTTTTGCTTATTACCAGGTCCAGGTGGCCGCCGATCCGGCCTTCTCGTCGCTCATCCTGGATAATTCCACCCTGACCAGCCTGCCGGTTACCAGCCTGACCATGCCTACGCTGGCCGACAGCGCCACCTATTACTGGCGGGTACGCGCCGCCAATGCTGTCAGCGGCGTGATAAACATCTCTTCCTGGTCACCGGTGCGGACTTTCCGCACGCGCATCCCGGCGCCGGTGCTCTTGCAGCCTGCCAACGCCAGCGATCTCACTGGCGGGCACCCGATTTTGACGTGGGCGGATGACGCTCGAGCGGTTATTGCCGGCTACACCCTCCAGATCTCGAGGAAGGCTACCTTTACAAGCTTGCTGGTCAACGCCGGTCTGGCTGGCACCGCTACCGCATATACTCCCCCCACCAACCTGCCAACCGGCGTCCCCATTTATTGGCGGGTTCGCTGCCGTGGTGTGGATGGCCCGAGTCTCTGGTCGCAGGTATTTTCGTTCACAATCACCCCATAGGTAATATAAATCGTCCTGAAGTTTTTTTTATGCAATTTTCGCTCTCAATGCCAATCTTCGGGACGGCATCAACTTACCACCCCAATATCGCCAGGAAATTCTGCGTCATCCTGGCAGTCGCTCCCCACAGGATTTCGCCATCGTAGGGATGATACCTGAGCACCGGGAACGGGCGCGGGAAACCCTCCGGCGTGATGGGTTGTTCGTCCCAATGGTCGCGTCCGGCCAGCCAGACTAGCGGGATGGTGAAGACGCGTCCCACCTCTGCCGGTTCGATTTGCAGCGGATACGGCCACGGCACCACCCCCACGACCGGCGTCACCCGGTAATGGGTGATGGTGAGGATGTCGTTCAACCGGCCCAGCAGGCGCACATCTTCCGGCCTCACCCCGATCTCTTCCTTGGTCTCGCGTAACGCGGTTGCCTCGGGGGTGGATTCCCCCGTCTCACAGCCGCCGCCCGGAAAAGAAACCTGGCCTTTGTGGTGTTCCACCGTATCGGTTCTCCGGGTAAAAACCAGTTGCCATTCCTCGTTCCACCAGGCCATCGGCACCAGCACCGCCGCACATTTGAGCGCGACATTCTCATATAATCCGGCATACCCATCCGTCGAGGCGATCACACCCGGTTGGTAGGCTGCTTGCAAGCGCTGGTTGATGAATTCTTCGGTTAAAGGCAGGGGCATAAAAAGCTTTCCTCAATACGGTTGGGAAAATAGGGGGGTGTGCGGGCGGCAGAGCCGCCCGCACACCCCCACGCCTCAGGGCATTGAGATGATACTCATTGTGATATTATAACGCCAGGAATTTGCCAAAGGATAAGAACATGGACTCCAACTTCATCAAACCCAGCTATGACGCCGGTGGTTTTGCCTCCCTGCCGCAGCGTATTACGGAACTCCTCTCCGCCGACCGCTACTCTGCCGTAGTGCTTTTCCTGATCGACGGGTTCGGCTGGCGTTTCTTTGAAAAATTCCAGTCCGCGCCCTTCCTCCAGCAGATCGCGCCGGCCGGCACCGTTACCAGGCTGACCGCGCAGTTCCCTTCCACCACCGCCGCGCATATCACTACCATCCATACCGGCATGCCGGTCGGCCAGCACGGCCTGTTCGAGTGGTATTACTACGAACCGGCGCTCGACAGTCTCATCGCGCCTTTGCTCTACTCCTTTGCCGGAACGTCCCAGCGTGACACGCTCAAGGCGGCCGGCGCCAAGCCTTCCATGCTATACCCGGCTGCCAACCTTTACCGCCCGTTCAAGCAACAGGGCGTGACCTCCAGGATCTTTCAGCACCGCGAACTCACCCCCTCCACCTACTCGGATGCGCTCCTGGCCGGGGCAAAAGTCATTGGGTACAAAACCCTGCCGGAGGCGCTGGTTAATCTGGCCGGAGCCCTTTCGGAAGCCAGGCCGCCGGCGTATTTTTTCTTTTACTTTGATAAGATCGACACCATCTGCCACGAGTATGGCCCCGGATCCGCCCAGACGACTGCCGAGATTCTGGTCTTCCTGCTGGCGATGGAGCACATCTTCCTGAAGGCGCTGAACGGCAATCGCAAAAAGATCCTGTTCCTGCTGACCGCAGATCATGGCCACGTGGAAACCGATCCGCATACCACCATTTATCTCAACCGGGAACCGGCGTTCGTGGGAGTCGAGAAGTTTCTGAGGACTAACCGCAAGGATGAGCTACTCGTCCCGGGCGGCTCGCCGCGCGACTTTTTCTTGTATGTCAAAGATGGGCAGGTGGAGGAAACCCAGTCGTTCCTGGCTTCCCGGCTGGAAGGCCGGGCCGAGGTCAGGAAAGTCTCAGAGCTGATGGATCTGGGTTACTTTGGTCCGGTCATTTCCCCCCAGTTCCGGGCGCGCGCCGGGGATCTGGTCATCCTGCCCTACCCGGGCAAATCGGTCTGGTGGTTCGAGAAAGATAAGTTCGAGCAAAAATTCTACGGCCATCACGGCGGGTTGACCCGCCAGGAGATGGAAATCCCGCTGATAATGTGGGAAATGTGATGTAAAATAGCCTTATACCCTTGCACCCGCCGCACTGCGGCGGGACCTATACCTTTGAGAGGAGATTCCCCATGTTCCAAACCATTATCATTGTTGGCAACGTAGGCCGCGACCCGGAAATGCGCTATACCCCGGGAGGCCAGGCCGTCACATCTTTCTCGGTTGCCACCAACCGCCAGTATACCAACAATAGCGGCGAAACTGTCAAGGAGACCATCTGGTTCCGCGTCTCAGCCTGGGGCAAGACCGGCGAGGTCTGCAACCAGTATCTCAAGAAAGGCTCCAAAGTACTCGTGGAAGGCCGCCTGACCGCCGATCCGGCCACCGGTGGCCCGCGCGTCTGGACGGCGCAGGATGGATCCACGCGCGCCTCCTTCGAAGTCAGCGCCGCCACAGTGCGCTTCCTGAGCTCGCGTGGAGAAACTGCCGAACCCGGGCAGGCTGGCGCGGCCGCCGCGGAAGAGGGCATGCCCCCATCCGTGGATGAAGGTGATATCCCCTTCTAACTCCCATGGCCCTCCCACCCCCAAAACCTACCACGAATATTCCCATTGAAATTCCGCCGGACCTGCATCCCGCCTACGCCAACTTGGCGCGCATTGCGCATGCTCCGGCGGAATTCGTGCTGGACTTTGCCCGCATCCTGCCGGGCGATTCCAAAGCCATCGTCGACGCGCGTGTTATCATGAGCCCGGTGGCCTTGAAGCTGTTTGTCCAGGCGGTCAATGAGAACCTGGCGCGCTACGAGAGTATTTTTGGAACGATTAATATTCCCGGCGGCGCTTCGTCATCCCTGGCCGATTCTCTCTTCAAGCCGCCTCACCCGCCCGAACCGCCCCAGGATCCGCCCAAGGAACCCGATAAATAATATCTTTTCAAAAGCAGGCTGGGATGGGGCACACTCCATCCCACCTTTTTTGAGCTGGTAGAAAAAACCAAAATGGATAAACTCGAAAAGATCGCCGAACAGATCCGCCAGACTTTTGACGCCCTGAACGCTGCCCGTGACCAGGCCCTGGCGCACGCGCGTGCGCTTACGCGTGCCTGCGCCCTGTCCATCCGCGCCGTCCATCGGGATGAAACCGATGTGATGCAGGCTCACCTGGATGAGGCCCGCCAGCTTGCCAATGCTTTACGGACCGGCCTGGCCGGTTATCCTGCCTTATACTATGCCGGATATACGCAGGATTCCCTCAAGGAATTCGCCGAAGCCAGCATCACTTGCGCGCTCATCCGCCACGAGGCTCTCCCCACGCCCGAAGAACTTGACTTGCCCCCACAAACATATCTGAATGGGCTGGCCGAGAGCGTCGGGGAAATGCGCCGCCGCTGTCTGGATATGCTCCGCCAGGATAATTCGGCCGAAGCCGAACGCCTGCTCACCCACATGGATGATATCTACTCCATCCTGGTGACCATGGACTATCCGGATGCGATTACCAATGGCTTGCGCCGCCAGACCGATATCATCCGCGCCATCCTCGAGCGGACCCGTGGCGATGTGACCTTCAGCCTGCGCGGCGAAACGCTCCAGCGCGCCATCGCACGCTTGTACGGGCAGTTACCCGGCTCGGAAACGCTGCCGGAGAACACCTCCCTCCCGCTTCCATCGGAACAGGATTAACCCGCCTTGCCTCGCAGTGGCCACCGCCATCGTTTGGTCCTATACACCTATATGCTCGACCGCTGGTGGAAGTACACCTTGTGGATCGGCATCTTCCTGCTGGGGCTGGCCGCCGGATTGGGTATCCTGCCCGTGCAACTGCCGCAATACCATTTTCTGTGGGTATCGGATGAGGGTTTGTGGGCAGTCGCCGGGGCGGGGATGGTTGCCGTGGTCCTGTCTCTGTTCCTGGCCATCCTTGGCAGGCTGGCCTACGTCCAGCCTTTCCCGACCCACCTCCGCCTGGTAACCCCTTTCCTGCGCTTGAATATCTCCTACCGGCGCATTCAGAAGGCTTCCAGCGTTGAAATGCAGCACTTGTTTCCACCCGGCCAATCCAAAGGCTTGCGGCGCCGCCTCCTGCGCCCGTTGGTCGGGAGAACGGCCATCGTGTTGGAAATGCGCGGCTGGCCGGTCCCGCGCCGGGTGCTCAGCCTGTTCCTCTCCCCTTTCTTCTTTCCTGACAAAACTACCCGTCTGGCGCTGCTCGTACCGAAGTGGATGGAATTTAGCATGGAAATGGAAAGTTTCCGCAGCACCTGGGTTGAATCCCAGAGCCAGGCGGATGGCGCGTCCCAGTCCGCCCTTCTCGCCAGCCTCTCACAATCCAAAAAATGAACATCTATTTTGCCTGTTCCATCACCGGTGGGCGGGATTTTGAGCCCATCTACCAGGCCATCATCGCAGCCCTGCAGGCAGATGGGCACACGCTCCCAACCGCCCACCTGGCAGACTCGAATGTCAAAGCGCTTGAAGCGGTTGCCAGTCCGCGCCAGGTCTACGAACGCGATGTTGCCTGGATCAGGGATTGCGATGCGCTGGTAGCCGAGGTCAGCACCCCCTCACATGGTGTCGGTTATGAGGTCGCCTACGCTTTGCATATCGGCAAACCAGTCCTGTGCGTTTACCAGGAGAGCCGCACCATCTCCAAAATGCTCAGTGGAAATACGCATCCACGCATCCGGGTAAATCCATACCACGATGCGGATAATGCGATTGCGATCATCCGCTCTTTTCTACAAGATTAACCTATTTGTGAACTTAATCACGAATTCTGTATGACGTTTCTCCATGTCACGCTGCCAGGGTCTGGGTTATTATACTGAACGGAGACGAGCAATGATGCTCCATCCTTGTTCATGGTTGTCTCCTCCTTTGGCGAATGCCTCCGCAGAGTAGCTCCACTCTGCGGAGGCTGCGTTTAACCTGTTTATTGGGATTTGCCGGGATAACCGGCGCTTTCCATGGAGCCTTTAGAACCTATCCGAATATTCGGAGGGAGTTCGCATTTTGAGTGTGTGCGGCTTCGCCGCACACACTCAAAATGCGGTCTTTAAACTCAAAACGCACAGGCTGGCCTGTGCGTTTTACGGATTGGATCATTTACATTTATATGGCTTTATTGAGCGTTTTCTGCGTGAGCGGCAGCACCACCGTGAATGTTGCTCCCTGCCCCAGCAAGGACTCAACCCAGATGCGGCCTTGGTGGCTGTCCACAATGGATTTGACAATGGCCAGCCCCAGACCGGAACCGCCCACACCTTTCGGAACGTTGCTGGCGCGATAGAATTTTTCAAAAATGTGCGGCTGGTCGGCTGGCGGGATACCCGGCCCGTTATCGGACATTCGCAGGATGACCTGCTCCCCTTGCAACTCCATCTCGATGGTAATATCACCGCCCTCGGGTGTGTATTTGATCGCATTTCCGAGCAAGTTATCCAGCATCTGGCGCAAGCGGATCGGGTTCCCACGCATTGGAGGCACGTCCCTTGGCAGTTCAAGATGGATATTCAGGCGTTTTTCTGAGATTACTCCGCCGACAGTCTCGAGCGCGTAGCGCAGGATACCTTCCAAGGGAACCACTTCGTTCTGGCTGTCAAAGCCGGCTTCGATCCGGCCAAGTTCCAGCAGATCGTTTACGAGCGCTGTAATGCTTTCCACGCTGGTCTGGACGCGGTGGATAAATTCGCGCTGTTGATCATTGACCGGTCCCACACGCTCGAGCAAATCCACGTAGCCCAGGATTGCCGTCAAGGGAGAACGCAGATCATGCGAAACGGTATTAACAAATTCATTCTTGAGGCGGTCGACCTGCTTCAAGTAGGTGATATCTTGCATCGTGACCGCTAAACCAATGCCGGGAATGGGAGTATATTGCGAGGAGAGTACTCGCCCATCGTCAAAGGCAATTTCATGGTGGGGCGCAACCGTTTTCACATCCTTGTGTAAGAGCGCCTGTAGGTCTGGATGAGGCAGTACATCGGCGACCGGCTTTCCGGTCACGTTATCATCCTGCCAGAGGCCAAATGTTCTGCGGGCGGCTGCATTGATCAGCAGAATGTTGAGCTTATCGTCCAATATGATCACCCCGTCTTCGATGTGTTCAAGGATCGTATCAACTTTCTGCAATTCGTCCACACGTCGTTGGAGCGAAGCGGTTGTAAGCTTCACCTCGCGCCGGGTCCAGTCTCCGATACCATGTGCACGTTTAATGCTATTTTCCACCGTCTGCTTGATATCATCGATCCGCAGCGGTGCGAACAGACAATCACTCACTCCGATATGTAATGCCTTCTTGACCATTTCGAGCGATGCCTGCGCAAAGAAAAGCAAAACGGGCAGGGTGGGGAAGCGTTCCAACAAGGAGGCGGCTATTTCCAGTTCGTTCGCTTTCGCGAAGTTTTGGCTGATGATTACCAGGTCAGGAGTAGATTCCTGCAAAGCTTTATCAAGGGCCGTGCGATCCCGGGCAACCGCCGTTTCAAAAGAACCCGCAGCCAGCGCCCGCTCAAATAATTGCAGGATCTGTTCATCATCAATTGCCAGCAGGATCAATTCAGATTTTGCCATGCGATTATCCATTATCTTTTCGTGGGATAGTATTCGGTGAAGAGGACCGATTATTGGTGAATAGCTGCATGGCCCGTTGCAGGAGCGACTGCGCATTTTCCATCGCTTCCTGCTGTTCAGGCGATAACAACCCAATTTTACCAGTAAGTAATAAATCAATGGGATAAGTGGCTGACTGTACTAAAGATTGCATTTGCTGCTGCAATTCCTGGAGCTGTTCGATTTTCTTCTTTTCGCCTGTCTGGGCCGTGTCAACGCCCTCCTGCAGTGCACGGAACAGGTGCGTGTTGACCAGCGAGATCGAGGCGTAATCCGCCATCGCCTCCAGCAGGGATAGCACGGTGCCCTCGAAGGCCCGATCCACCTTCCGGACAACCACGAGCAGGCCGATCACCTCCTGGTGGATTTTGACCGGCACTGCCAACGCCGAAAGTCCCAACGAGGCGATTTTGAACCGCTTGAGCGGTTCCCCGTTTATCGCCAGAGTTTCGCCGGAAAGCGCCACCAGGGAACTGACCCCGTCCTCGAGAACCTGGTCCATTTTTTTCGCCCAGGCCTCCGGCAGGTTACGATGAGCTTTCAGGATAAAAGTCCGGGTACGCTCGTCCCGCAGGTTCAGCCAGCCGTAATCTGCCTCCGCCACATATACCATTATCTCCACGATCTTGTCGAACAGCACACGCTGGTCTGCAATGGAAAGCACGGCTTTCCCAACGGCAAAAATGGTGGTGAGATCACGCACGCTGCGTTGCAGTTCCTGGTTGGTTTGCTTGAGTTGCAGGTCCAGGCGCTGGCGTGTATGGGTTTCACGCACCTGCTTGAGAGCACGTTCCACTGCCGATACCACTTCCGCTTCGCGCACCGGCCAAAGCAGGTAGTCTGTTCCCCCCAAACGGAAAGCCTGGATCACCTTGTTCTCCTGGCCCTTTTCGGCGATCACAATGACCGGCATTTGCAGCCCTTGGGAATTGAACGCCACCAGCAGATCTTTTCCGCTCAAACCGATTAGGTTTAAATCCACGATCACTAGGTCCGGCGTGGACTGGGCCGCTTTCATGATCGCCGAACTGGCATCTTCCGCGATCTGTACCTGGTAACCCAGCGGCTGGAGAGCCTGCCGTACGATCAACTCTCTTATATCCGGATCACTCTCAACGAGTAAAATGTTTTCAGTGGGTACGTTCATACTCCCTAATCATAGCATGAATGTCCAAAATGCGTGAAAGCCATCGCGATGATTGTAACACTTTTCATGCTGTACGAGGCTTGTTTCGTGTAAAATATCAAAAAGCCTGTAGTGACCGCTCGTAGTGACGCACGAAGTCGTTCTCTGACGGAGTGCGTCTCCCGTTCACCGCCTGCAAAATTCATGATACAAGGAGCCTTTATGGACAAATCCCTATGGTGGCGCGATGGGGTCATTTACCAGATCTATCCGCGCAGTTTTGCGGATGGCAACTCGGACGGGTTGGGCGACCTGCCCGGGATCATCTCCCGCCTCGATTACCTGGCCAGCCTGGGCGTCGATGCAATCTGGCTTTCCCCGATCTACCCCAGCCCCGACAAGGATTTCGGCTATGACATCAGCGATTACTACGCCGTTGACCCGCGTTATGGCAGCCTGGCTGACTTTGACCGTCTGGTGGCAGGCGCGCATGCCCGCGGCCTGCATGTAGTCCTGGATATGGTCATGAACCACACCTCCGACCAGCACGCCTGGTTCAAAGAATCCCGCTCCAGCCGCGCCAACCCCAAACGCGATTGGTACATCTGGCGGGACTCTCCCCCCATTTTTACAAAAAATGGGGGGAGCCGGAGGAGGGTCCCCAACAACTGGCAGGCCTCTTTCGGTGGCAAGGCCTGGGAATATGACGCCCCCACCGGCCAGTATTACCTGCACCTGTTCACAAAAGAACAGCCGGATGTCAACTGGCGTAACCCGGATGTCCGCAACGCCCAACTGGAGGCTTTCCGTTTTTGGATGGAGCGTGGCGTGGACGGCTTCCGCCTGGATGTGTTCAACGCCTATTTCAAACATCCCGATTTTCCCGATAACCCGCCAAAATTCGGCCTGCGCGGCTTTGACCGCCAGCGTCACATCTACGATATCGACCAGCCCGAAATGCTACCCCTCCTGAATGAACTGCGGGCGCTGCTGGATTCCTATCCGGAACGCTACGCCGTCGGAGAGACGTATCTGGCCACGCCCCAAAAAACGGTCTCCTATTGCGGCCAGGACAAGTTGCACGCCGCCTTCAGCTTCGATTTCACATCCAACGACTTGGCCTTTCCCTGGGAGCCGGGCTGGATCAAGACACAGGTTGCCCGGCGGGAACTCACATTCAACGCTGCCGGCGTCTGGCCCTCCACCGTGATGAGCAATCACGACCTGCCGCGCGCCGCCAGCCGCTACGCCCGTGGGGAAGACGATGCCCAGCCCAAACTTGCCATGGCGCTCCTGCTGACTCTGCGCGGTACGCCCTTTCTGTACTACGGCGAAGAGATTGGCATGCGCGACATCCATTTGCGCCGCTCCGAGATTCTCGACCCGCCCGGCCAACGCTACTGGCCCATCTATAAGGGCCGCGATGGCTGCCGCTCCCCCATGCAGTGGGATTCGGGCCTGCATGCCGGCTTTTCCAGCGCCAAACCCTGGCTGCCGGTCCATCCCGATTACGTTCACCGCAACGTGGCCGCGCAGCAAGCCGACCCGGGTTCGCTCTTCCACTTTACCCAAAGCCTTCTGGCCTTGCGCAAGGAAAACCCCGCCCTGCGGCGTGGCGCCTACGTTCCGCTTGACGAAACCCCGCCCGGCACGCTGGCCTACCTGCGCACCACCCCGGAGCAGACCATCCTGGTGGCGCTCAATTTCAGATCCCACCCCGCCGCCTTGCGCGCCGCTTCCCGTCCTGGCACGCCTCCGCCCGGAAACTGGCGCCTGCTCTTCTCCAGCCAGGCCGATTCCATCGATCCGGCCGCACCTCTCGGCCCCTGTGAAGTTCGCCTGCTCATCCAGGATGCATAATACGGTATCGGGTAACCCGCCCATCCGCCCCGAGGCGCATTCCTGCCTTTGCCCAGCCCGACTTGTCAGACCTGTCAGACTTGTAATGCATCAGTCTCATATTTTTCAGTATTTTTTGCCCAAAAACGCCCTAAAACTGCCATTTTTTGCCCCGATTCCCGCGTATCAATTTTTTAAAACAATTCGCATAACCGTATAAATTGCAGCTTTCGTCCCACTTTCACCCCAAAAACCGCCTAAAACCCCTATATAATTGCCATTTTTTCGCCCTCTCCTCCCATTTCGCCCCGAAATTCCGCCTCTCCCTGGAATTGTTCCTCGTTGTTTTGTACTAACGCGCGCACGGAACCCGAAAAAACAGGTTTTTCGGCGCAGCGCATCCGGCGTTCGCAGCTTCGCAATCCCCTTTCCCGTCCCCCCAATTCCCTGTATACTAACAACAAATGGACCGTCTCGTCTACCTCCCTGGCGACGAACCGGAAAAATCTGCCGCGCTGGCGCGCTATCTCCCGCCAGTTCCGCAGGGCGTTGCCGCGGCCTTCCTGGCCGGGCACTCCGGATCGGGCGAGCTAAAACCCGGTGGCTGGATCCTCGACCCGCTCGGAGCCTCCCCCCAACTGGCCACCGAAATTGCCGCCTATGGCTGCCGTACCTTGGTGGCGGTCAACAATCCCGTCACCCGTTTCCTGCTCGAGCTGGCCGCTGACCCGCCCGCCCAGGCAGACCTGCAGGCTGCCCTGTCCGAACTGGCCGCCGCCCGCAAGGGCGACGAACGCCTGGAAACCCACCTCCAATCTCTCTATCTAACAGAATGTACGCGTTGCCACCAGCAGGTCCCGGCGGATGCTTTCGTCTGGGAACGCGAACATGGGATGCTGGCGGCCCGCATATATCATTGTCCTTGCGGGGATGCCGGGGAATATCCAGCCACCGAAGCCGACCAACGCCGCGCCGCCGGCCTGGCTGCCACCGATGGGCTGCACCGGGCGCGTGCCCTCGAGCGCGTGGCTGCCCCGGACGATCCCGACCGCCGCCACGCCGAGCAGGCCCTGGAATGCTACCTGCCGCGCGCCGTTTACGCGCTCATCACCATCATCAATAAGCTCGATGGCATATCCCTCAGTCCGGAACGCCGCCGTGCCCTGCTTGCGCTCGTCCTGGCCGCATGCGACGAGGCCAGTGCCCTCTGGCCGCATCCGGACGAACGCCCGCGCCCGAAACAACTGGCCCTCCCGCCGCGCTTCCTTGAAAAGAACGTCTGGCTGGCCCTGGAACGCGCCGTGGAACTCTGGCCGGGCAGCCCAAAGCCTGTCCAGGTGGTCAACTGGCCCGAACTGCCCGGTGAAGCCGGCGGCCTGTGCCTGTTCGAAGGCCGGCTGCGCAGCCTGGCGCCACGCCTGAAAGACCTGTCCATTGCCGCCGTGGTGACAGCCCTGCCGCGTCCCAACCAGGCTTTCTGGGCCCTCTCGGCGCTCTGGGCCGGTTGGCTGTGGGGACGGGAGGCTGCCGCTCCGTTCAAGTCGGTCCTGCGCCGCCGCCGGTACGACTGGAACTGGCATGCTGCCGCCCTGTATGCTACCCTGAAAAACCTTTCCGATCACTTGCCGCTGAATGCCCCGTTATTCGCCCTGCTCCCCGAACTGGAACCGCCCTTTCTCTCGGCTGCCCTGCTGGCGGCTGCCGGAGCCGGCTTTGAATTGAGTGGGTTGGCACTGCGCACCCGCCACGATCCGGCCCAGGTGCTCTGGCACCGGCGTGCCTTTGTCCACGCCGGCGAAGAACCGACCGGGATGGACGCCGGGGAGGTTCGCCAGGCCATGCGGCTTGTCCTGCAGGAACGTAGTGAGCCACTCCCCTACCTGCACTTGCATGCCGCCGGCCTGGTTGCCATGGCTGCCGGGCACTCCCTGGTTTGGCAGCCGGAGGCGCTTACCAAAATCCACGCGCCTATCCAGGCCGCCCTGTCCGGACCGGAATTTATCCATCACGCCGAGAGTCCCAGTCCCGAAAGCGGCCTGTGGGCGCTGGCTGAATGGGAGGCCGGTATCGAACCCTTATCCGACCGGCTGGAAGTGGCTGCCGTTCACTTCCTGCAGAAAAACCCCGCCTGCACATTCCGCGACCTGGAGACGGCCCTGAATACCGGCTTTCCCGCCTGGCTGACTCCTTCGCTGGAACAAATCAGCACCGTGCTGGCTTCCTACGCGCTCGAGACGGATGGGCGCTGGAGTCTGCGCCCGGAAGATTTCCCCTCCGCCCGCCGCGCCGACCTGGAGACAGCTGCCCAATTACTGAGCGCCCTGGGTACGCGGTTGGGATATACCATCCAGCGGGAAGAGACCAGCCCGCGTCTGGTCCGCTGGCTGGAGAATGGACAAATCAGCGCTGTCTTCCATCTTCTGGCGTCTGCATGTGTGGGGCGGCTCCTGCGCCAGGCTCCGGCCCGGATGGGTAGCAGCTTTCTCGTTCTGCCAGGCGGGCGCGCCGGCCTGCTGGCTTATAAAATGGGGCGCGACCCGGCTCTGCGCTCTAGCGCAGAGTCCTGGCATATACTCAAATTTCGCCACTTGCGTCGGTTGGAGGCAATGCCCGGCCTCACGCGGGCCCAGTTCGAAAAAGAGTTTTCCGGCGACCCGCTCGAACCCCCCGAGCAGATGAAACTGTTTTAATTGTTTTCCGTTTATAATTGCCGCATCATGCCAAACGCCCTGTCCAAACGCATCGGGTCCGCCTCCAAATATTGGGTGGTTGTGGCAGCCGTGCTGGTTTTCACCGCCTGGTTCCTGAGCACTCCGCCGGGTTTGTCAGGCAAAGCGGATGCCATCGCCTATGCCGTCTGTCACCGCATCTCGGAACGCTCGTTCCATATCGGGAGTTATCAACTGCCATTATGCGCACGCTGTTCAGGCATGTACCTGGGCGCAGTGGTCGGACTGGTTTTTCAATCCATCCTTGGCTGGAAGCGCGGCAAGGCGCCACACTGGAGCATTATTGCAATGCTGGTGGCCTTTCTGGTAGTCTTTGGAATAGACGGGGCCAATTCGTACCTGTATCTGCTCAGGCAGATCCATCCGGGCGCACTGCCGCAGATTCCCAATATCTACACCCCCAATAACACACTGCGATTGCTCACCGGCAGCGGAATGGGGTTGGTGATTGCCGCCATGCTCTTCCCGGCTTTCAACCAGAGCATCTGGAGCGATTGCGACAGCGCACGAACGCCCCTGCCGGGATGGAAAGCCTTCGGCCTGTTGCTGGGCATCCAGGTCATCCTCGACTTGCTGGTGCTGACCCAGAACCCGTTTGTCCTCTATCCGCTGGCGGTCATCAGTGTCCTGGGGGTCTTGCTCCTACTGACCCTGGTTTACACAATCGTCTGGGTGATGATCACCGGGCAGGAGAACAAATTTACCAAAATGCGCCAGTTATGGCTGCCGCTTCTGGCTGGATTCACGATGACCATGCTTCAAACCTTTGGCATAGACATGCTGCGGCTGTGGCTGACCGGCACCTGGAACGGTTTTTCCATCGGCGGTTAGGGAATTGGAGGTTGGTATGGATGCGCTTTTTGGAATCATGTCTGCCTTTGGGTTATCGGCCAGCGCCGGTCTGAACGCCTATATCCCGCTGCTGGTAATTGGCGTCATTGCACATTATACGGATTGGATCAAATTAAATCCCCCCTACGATTTGCTGGCCAACCCGTGGATCCTGATCCTGATCAGCTTCCTGCTCGTCATCGAAATGCTGGCCGACAAAATCCCAGCGGTCAACCACATTAACGACATCATCCAGACCGTTTTCCGTCCTCTCGCCGGCGCGATCGTTTTCGCTGCCAGTGCGCACGCGGTCACCGGCGTCAACCCGCTGCTGGCATTGGCCTGCGGCCTGCTGGTAGCCGGGAGCGTTCATACGGTCAAATCCGTCGCGATCCGCCCGGCAGTCACTGCCACCACCGGCGGGGCCGCCAATGTGCCCGTCAGCCTCGCCGAGGATGGAATTGCAACCGTACTTTCCATTCTCTCCATAGTCATTCCCATCCTGGTCGGTATTCTTCTGATCATATTGATTGCGTTGATCATCTGGGCGTTCTGGAGGCGCGCCACCCGGAAACGCCAAACCAAACCCTAAAAAAGTAGAGAAAGGAGCAAGAAAATATGGAAAAGAAATTTAAGGCTCTCAGGTTTGTTGGCACGATTTATAAAGTCGTCGGTATTATTGCCGGGATATTTACATGTATCGGCGCGATTGGTTTTTGTGGGATAAGTGTACTGGGTGGTTCTATAATGAATTCCATATTGAATAGCTTTAATAATAATTACGGTAGCGGTAACACCGCTGGTCCAGCCGGACTATTAGCGGAATCCTCGGCGGTGTCATCATTGGAGGCCTCATCTTGCTTTATGGAGGCATAACCTCGATCTCTTTATACGCTTTGGGTGAAGGTATTTATTTGGCGCTCAGCATCGAAGAGAATACCCGAGCCAGCGCTCTTTTGCTTCAAGAGCGAAACAAATAATTCTTCTAAATAAAGCGCCTTTCTATTACAGAATATCCGCGTTCATTCGCGTCCCATTCCCTCAAAACGGTTTTGCAGTTCTTCCAGTGCTGCCCGCGCCTTGGCCTCGGTCTCCGCATCCAAGTGCAGGGCGGCGAATTCGTCTTCATCCAGCACCGTCTGCGTTCCATCCGGGGCTACCCACAGGTCGAGCGCCAGGTCCACGTACGAAACAATATTTTCGGCCTCCCGCACCACTGGTTTCCCAATATTGCAATACCAACCCTTGATCCGGTCATCTTCCCGGTCATGGATCTCAAAGATGTTATACCAACGCTTGGTGTAATATGTTTCAACAAAACGGTCGCCTAGTTTCCAGACCGTATCCATAATAAGCATATCCGGGCGATTAAAATAGGCTTCCAGTACGATCGCATCCGTTTCCGTATGTAAGATGATTCCCTCATACCTGAATACTTCCACCCCGGCAGCGTTGCGTTTGATGACGGTAATGGGTTGGGGCATGTCAGGCATTGTACCCCAAAAGAAAACCTTGGGAAGATTAGGACTATCTTCGTTAAATAGACCAAAATCGTGCTATACTAAATATTCCAATTGAATAGTTAAGTTTACGGGGAGCTCGATTCAAGTCGGGCTGAGAGGAAGACCGGATTGTCTTCGACCCGCCAAACCTGATCTGGATAATGCCAGCGGAGGGATTTTTTGCAATACCGCAATCGCCACCCAGATCAGGTGGCGATTTCTTTTTTGGAGGTGGCATGTCCACTCTTGGCAATTGGTGGCATAAAGTTCTCCCCAGGGTGCAAGCACCCCCGGAATGGGGCATCGAACCCGTTCCCAGGGAGAATTGGTTCCTTGGTTTTTTGGATTACTTCGTCCTATGGGCTGATTTGGGCATTGGACTGCTCGTCCTGCTGTCCGGCAGTTTCCTGGTACCCGGCCTCGGCCTGCGCATGGCAATTCTTGCCACGCTCATCGGAAGTATTTTGGGATGCCTGCTGCTCGCCATGGTCGGCATCCTGGGCAGCCAGACCTCGCTGCCGACCATGGTGTTGCTGCGCCCTGTGCTGGGCATCCGCGGTTCGTACCTTCCTAGCGTGTTGAATGTCCTTCAACTCATCGGCTGGACTATCTTCGAATTCATTATTATGGGCTTTGCTGCCAATACCATCTCCAATGTAGTTTTCGGACGATCCAGTCTCGCCGTATGGACAGCAGTCTTCGCCGCCATCGTTATCCTGATGGGTATCGGCGGTCCGATTGGCGTGATCCGCCAGTGGCTGGAGAAATTCGCGGTCTGGGTCGCGCTCGCCACCACCATCTGGTTGACCTGGCATATATTTACCACTTCCAACTTGGCGGCGCTCTTCAGCAAACCCGGGGATGGCTCCTTGCCCTTCTGGGTCGGGGTTGACCTGGTGATCGCCATGCCGATATCGTGGCTTCCGCTCGTCGCCGATTACAACCGCTTTGCCCGCAAATCCGCGCCGGCCTTCTGGGGGACTTTTCTCGGTTATCTGTTCACCAACATTTGGTTCTACACGCTTGGTGCGATGGTCTTCCTGGCCGCGAGTCTCACACAGGAACCCAAAGGCTTTGTCAGCGCAATTGCACTTATAGCGGGATGGGTGGCGCTGCTCATCTTGCTTGTGGATGAGACCCATAATGCCTGGGCTGACTTGTACTCTGCCGCCGTTTCGTTCCAAAATGTTTTTCCCAGGCTCAAGCAGCTCTGGCTGATCCTGGGGTTGGGCATATTCTCTTTCCTGATTGCAGTGGTGCTCGATATCACCCGGTTCGAGAACTTTTTGCTCCTGACCGGCTCTTTCTTCATACCACTCTTCGGGATCCTGACCGCCGATTATTTCCTGTTGCATAGGCAGAAATATCCGTTACGCGAATTCTTCCGTGCTGATGGCGCGTATTGGTTCCATGGGGGGCTGAACATCTGGGGACTGATCGCCTGGATGATCGGTCTGCTGGTCTATCACATTGCCAATCCAACCACGCTGGGAGCGTTTTTCCCAGGCTGGATCCAGATCGTTCCAAAATCCCTGACCCACTTTGGCGGCTCGCTCCCTAGCTTTGTCGCCGCCTTCATCGTTTACACGGCCTGCGCGTTCTTCTTTCTACGCCGCCAGCCGACGAAAATAATTTTGAATAAGGAGATCTAACCATGTCAAAAAACAACTCTTTCGGCGCGCTCTGCGCTGAACTGCTCGCCCGTATTCATGACCGGCATCCGCTGGTTCACCACATCACCAATTATGTTGTCATGAACGATACCGCCAACCTGACCCTGGCGCTTGGCGCACTGCCGGTGATGGCGCACGCCAAAGAAGAAGTGGCTGAAATGGTCGCCGCAGCCGGCGCCTTGGTGCTTAACCCAGGCACGCTTAGCCCGGAATGGGTGGAGGCCATGCTCATTGCGGCCAGGCGCGCCAACGAGCTCGGCCTCCCCGTGATCTATGACCCGGTCGGCGTTGGCGCAACCAGCCTGCGCAATCAAACCGGTGAACTTTTCCTTTCTACATTGCGCCTGGCAGTCGTACGTGGTAATTCTGGGGAAGTGGGTGCGCTGGCTGGCGCGGGCGGCCAGGTCAAAGGCGTCGAAAGCATCCAAGATGTTAACAACCCCACCCAGGTTGCCAGGGATTTGGCGTATAAATACAGTACCGTGGTAGCAATCACCGGGCAGCGTGACATTCTTTCCGATGGAAGGCGCACTTTGGGGGTGGACAATGGAGATATCATGTTGAAGACCATCACCGGCAGCGGCTGCATGGCAACCAGCGCGGTCGCCGCTTTTTGTGCGGTGGAAAGCGATGCTTTGATTGCATCCGCGGCTGCGCTCGCCTGTTATGGCCTCGCTGCTCAAGCTGCAACGAAACGGGCCAAGGGGCCAGGCTCTTTTCGCGCCGAGCTTCTCGACAGTGTTTATCAACTTTCTCCTGAGCAAGTCGAATCTGGCGTGCGGATTGTTGAGATGGAATGAAACCTGACCCGTTGGATTATTCCCTTTACCTGGTCACCTCCGCGGAACTTTCACGCGGGCGCTCCCTTTCGCACATCCTCTCAGCGGCGATCTGCGGTGGCGTCACGCTCGTTCAGTACCGTCAGAAAGACGCCAGCACCCGCCAGATGATCGAAGAAGCCCGCGAACTCGGTGCGCTTTGTCGTTCCCACCGCATTCCCTTCATTGTAAATGACCGGGTGGATGTCGCCATGGCCGTTGGTGCGGATGGGGTTCACGTGGGGCAGGACGATCTGCCAGCCACGCTGGCGCGCCAGTGGATTGGCCCGGACAAAATTCTGGGGGTGTCGGTGGAAAATGCCGATCAGGTGCGCTTGGCGGTCGCGGCCGGTGCAGATTACGTGGGCGCCAGCCCCATTTTTGCCACGCCCACCAAACCCGACGCGTCTCCGCCGATTGGGCTCCAGGGCCTGCAGGCTCTCGCCCGAGTCTGCCCGATCCCGGTGGTTGCCATAGGCGGACTGAACATAACAAACGCCGCACTGGCCATTCAAGCTGGCGCAGCCGGTCTGGCAGTTGTCTCCGCTATTATCAGCGCTAAAGACCCGGAAAACGCCGCACGCGAGTTGCAACTTGCTATCCAGGCTGTGCGGCGTATCCAGAATGGCAGGTGAAAAATGAGAATTGACCAGTTGGGTGAATTCGGTTTGATCGATCGGATTCGACGCGCCCTGCCAACCACAGGCCCCGGCGTTCTGGTGGGTATTGGGGATGACGTGGCTGTTCTGGAAGCCGCTGCAAACTGCGTTTGGTTGGCTACCTGTGATATTCAAGTGGAGGGCGTCCACTTCTTACGGGGAAAAATAACCCCGCAGGATTTAGGCCGCAAAGCGCTTGCCGTCAACCTGAGCGACATTGCCGCCGCGGGCGGCCAGCCCCGTTTCGCACTCATTTCGCTTGGGTTACCCAATGACCTTCCGGTTGAATTCATAGATGGGTTATACGCCGGACTGGACGCCGAAGCCACTTCGTTTGGAGTCAGCCTCGTCGGGGGGAACATCTCTCACTCGCGCCTTGGCCTGTTTATTGATATCTTTTTGCTTGGGCAGGCTCCGCGTGAGAACATCTTGCTTCGCTCCGGCGCGCAGGTCGGGGACAAGATTTTGGTGACCGGCACACTCGGCGACGCTGCCGCTGGGGTGGCTCTTTTGTTGGATGATACCCTCGCAACGGATGAAAGCTATGCGGGTATTGCCCGGATGCGCCGAGATACGCCCACACCGCGCGTTCGGGAGGGACAATGGATCGGAGCCGCTCACCAGGCTACCGCCATGATTGATGTGAGTGATGGTCTGGCTGGCGATCTGGGTCATATTTGCGAGCTGAGCGGGATCGGTGTACGCCTTTTAGCAGACAAACTGCCCGTGGCGGAGGCGAATCGGGCCCTTGCGGCTGCCACGCATGCCGATGAATGGTATTTTGCATTGCACGGCGGGGAGGATTATGAGCTTCTTTTTACGCTGCCCGATATACAGGCGCAGGAGTTCTCCGCACAGCTTACCCGCGCGACCGGAACGCCGGTCTCTGTGATTGGCGAAATCGTGCCCAGGGAGGCAGGCCGGCAGTTAATCCTGCCGGATGGGCGTATCGTTACGCTGGATGCACATGGTTGGGATCACTTTAAGGAGGAACGATGATACGGGCACTAACCATAGCCGGTTCGGATTCGGGCGGAGGCGCCGGGATCCAGGCAGATTTAAAAACCTTCGCAGCGCGCGGCGTGTATGGCATGAGCGTCCTGACCGCGCTGACCGCCCAAAATACGCTGGGAGTGCAGGGGGTCTTTGAAATTCCGCCCGACTTTGTTACCATGCAAATAGATTCCGTCGTGAGCGATATCGGGGTGGATGTAGTAAAAACGGGCATGCTCTCCAGCGCGCCGATCATTTCAGCCGTGGTAGCCAGCCTTAGGGAACATCACCTTACCCATCTCGTCGTTGATCCGGTCATGGTCGCCAAAGGGGGGGATGCGTTGCTGCGCGAGGATGCAAAGCAGGCATTAATCCGGCAACTGCTGCCGCTCGCTACCCTTGTCACTCCCAATTTGCCCGAAGCCAGCGTATTGTCTGGTTTTGAGATTGGCAACATGGAAGAGATGCGCCGCGCCGCCCAAGCCATCCACCGCTTGGGGCCGCAAAATGTCCTAGTCAAAGGCGGGCACCTGCAAGAGGGAGCCGAAGCCATTGACCTGCTCTATGATGGCAATTCTTTTAAGGAATATCACGCCCGGCGCATCCAAACTCGCAACGATCACGGCACCGGCTGCACATTCGCATCCGCCATCGCGGCGGAGTTGGCCAAAGGCCATCCTATGGCAGAAGCAGTGGCTATCGCCAAAGACTATCTCACCCGGGTGCTGGCAGCCTCTGCGGATCTGGAAATCGGCCATGGGCATGGCCCAATGAACCACATGGCCCTGCTGGGCCAGCTATAATTCGTGCTGGCAAAGATGGCCGGCTATTCAGTTTTTTCGCGCCGGAAATCCACAAAGCGATAGCCAACGCCACGCTCGGTCAGGATATATTTGGGATTGGCCGGATCCTTCTCCAGTTTTTGGCGGAGATAGTTGATATAGAGCCGGACATAATGCGGTTCATCCCGGTACTCATATCCCCAAACCTTGGCAAGCAACTGATCGTGCGAGGTCACCCACCCGGCGTTCTGTACAAGATGGTACAGCAAGCGGTATTCCGTTGGCCGGAGTTTAACAATCTTGCCTTCCAGCCAGATCTCACGCCGGTCGAAATCGATCTTCAGCCGATCGTCTATTTCGATCAAACCATGCATTCCACCGCTCAGGCCTTCGGTGCGCCGAAGGACAGCTTTAACGCGGCTGACTAATTCCCGTGGGCTGAAAGGCTTGGTGATGTAATCATCCGCGCCCTTCTCCAGGCCATGGACTCGGTCATCTTCCTCGCCTTTGGCAGTCAGCATGATTACCGGAACGCTGCTGATCTCGCGGATCATTTCCAGAACTTCAAAGCCATCCAGGTCAGGCATCATCACATCCAGGAGGATCAGATCCGGCGTGGAATCGCGCAGGCGTTGCAGCGCTTGTTTCCCATTAAAAGCTTCCGCGACCACAAAGCCATCATGTTCCAAATTCAGACGGATGAAACGAATCATGCGCTCTTCATCGTCAACGATCAGGATTTTGCGCCGTTTCAAGGTGTCTTCAGCCATGGCTACTCTCTCACGAAGCCAATAATGCGTTCTTCCCCTTCACTGGGCAGGACCTCAATAAAAGAAACTCTATTGAGCGGCCAGATAACCTTGACCACATCGTTGGACAGGTATTGGACATCCTTCCCATCCCGGCTGCGCGGGCTATGGATGGTAATAACTGTATCAGTTGCGGACGGAAGCTCATCCAATTCGCCAACGATTGGATCTTCATTTGATATATGAATAATAACGGTATTTGCCATGAGTGCGACCTTTGTTAATCTATCAAGACTTGTATCTTGAGTTTGCCCAAATAAATAAGATCTCCGTGGGAAACTGCTGATTTAATATAAGGCGATAACCGGACGCCGTTTAAATAGGTGCCATTGGAGGAGCCCAAGTCTACTACAATGACCCGGTTATTAATAAGCTTGATGGCCGCGTGCAGGCGTGAAACACCATTGGCATAAGCATTATAAGAGGAAAGATCCACGTCCGGAACAATGGGCTGCCCTTCTGCAGAACGCCCCAAAGTAAACTCAGTCCGGTCGGCCAGAGGCAGGATTTGGCCACTTTCAATCATGTGTAAAGAAATCCAGGATTGTAGCGGCGCCGCTGGAGGTGGTTGGAGCCGGTTTGTACTCTGTTCAACCACATTGCGCGTCTCAGCCGTCTGGATCTTATGGGTGTTAAGATGCGCGTCAATCAATTGCGCTCCACATTTGCTGCAATAAATGGCACCGCTTATCTCTTTGTGTTGGCAATTTGGGCAAATGATCATTTCTTTTCCGCAAGTCTTCCAGATCTTAACAGAGCTCTCGTCCCATATTTTATCTCTTTCCCGCCTTCTTGTGAGAACGACTTTTTCTCTTGAAGGTTTTCGGCTTCCATCAGGGCAGTTTTTGCAAGCCCACGTTCCCCTTGTGCAAGCAAATGTGTCGCCAGACGCATCAGGTGCTCGGCAGCCTGTTCGTAGTCACCGGCGGTGGCTTCCAAACGGGCTTGTTCCTGAAGGCGATAAAGCTTTAACCGGGAGAGGGCATCCACGATCTCAAAAGGTGGAGCTTCCGAATTAGTACTATCCAGAACAGGACAAACTAGCCGGATGGGAACTGGCTCTTCAGGGGATGATTTCCCGGTTAAAACGACTATTATCTTCCCGTTTAAAATAGTAACTTTCGCCTGCTGAACCAAGCCTGGTTGAATGATAAATTCCATGAGAACTTTAAGGCTGCTTTCCCAAACGAGCTGGCCCATCATTATGGGGCTCTCAAAAGAAAGCAGTCCGGCCTCCGGTTGCAAACGAAAAGCGTAACGCAACTCAATGCCTTCTTGAGCTTCGAACTCCAGGCGAGCCTCCTCGGCATAAGAATTGCCCAGCCGGTTGAACTTGTCCAGTAAAGCATGTTGAATATCCTGTGCACGCGGAACATACATGCTACTGCCACCGGTAAGAGCAGCCAGTTTATCCAGGAAGTTATCGTTCCATTCAGAACCAATACCCAAACCGCTTATCCCTATACCTTGTTCAGCCGCCCGTTGAGCCAGGCTGATACAATTATCCTCATCACCATAAGTGCGCCCATCCGTAAGCAAAATAATATGGTTTACCTGGGAACGGTTTGCATTGCGGATAATTTCGTTGTATCCCATTTCAAGGCCCGAAAATATCTCCGTTCCACCCGATGGCTGCATCATCTGGATGCGGGCTTCCTGTTTACTCAAATCCGTAATATGGGTGGCAGGAATAAGAGTTTCTGCGCGATCACTAAAAGCAACCACAGAAAAAATATCCTCCGGTTTTAATTTTTGCATGATCCGGATGGCAGTGGCCTTGACAACGTCCATGTTGCTCCCCTTCATGGAGGTGGAACGGTCAAGCACCAGACACATGTTTAAGGGAGGAACGGGGTGTTTTTCCACATCCATTGGGATGGAGAATTCCAATATGACATAAATTATCTGTGGCTCGTCCAAACGCGACAAGCCATGCCGGCTGAAAAGAATATTCTGCTCCAGCAAAAACTCTGGCTTTTTTTCAGGAGGCAGAGAAGCATCATAATTAGCGCGTTTTTTTAGGTTGGAAAGAACTTCATATGCTTCTTGTACATCTAGGAATAATTCGGTTTCACCCGGAGCCAGATTTTTATCCGGATGAAGACGCCGCGCCGCTTCAAAATATGCTTCCCGAATTTCTTCAGGCGTCGCGTTGCGCCGTATCCCCAGAACAGCGTAGAAATCCTGCTTGATCGTCATCCCTAAGCCGTAAGTTGAACTATGATAACGCTGATGTTATCCGGTCCGCCTGCTTCATTCGCCGCAGCCACGAGACTTTGGCATGCACCTTGAAGATTTTTCGCAGTAGTGACAAGGTTGAATATGTTGGTGTCTGAAAGCACACTCCACAACCCATCGCTACAAAGCAACAAATAACCACCTTGTGGGAATGGGGCAGTAAAAATATCCGGTTCGAGCACTTCGCCCTGGCCAAGTGCCCGGTACAAAACATTCCGTTGTGGATGGATTGCAGCTTCTTCTGAAGAAATCTGACCGAGTTCTTCCAGGCGTTTAACCAGGGAATGATCGCGCGTCAGGGCATTTCCCCCTCCATAAGGGTGGATAGCATAAGCACGACTATCACCCACATGGCCGATCGTCATTTGTCCACCCAACACAAGGGCAGCCGTCAAAGTAGTGCCGCTACCAGGAGCTGCTTGCGTTACGGCCCGTTGCGCTTCATTGATGGCAGAGCGCATCAAATCCTGAATTGATTCATCCATACCCGTGCTCGGATTGACCACATAGGGCTGAAAATGCTTTAAGATATAACCGGCCAACGTACGCGCCGCCGCGGAACTGGCGACTTCCCCGAACTGGTGGCCGCCCATGCCATCCGCAACAATAAACAGCCCGAGAGGATAACTATTTTTTTCGCCGCCAATCGCAAGCGTAAATGCTATGACGCTATCTTCGTTATGGTCGCGCTGTTTACCAATCGATTGCCCGCAGCCGTACATGAACTGTTGTGGTTCGATGCGCTGAATATCTGCCAGCACGCCTTCCACTTGGTGATCATCCAAAGGAATTGTATTGATATTCGAATTCGGCTGTAAGGGCTTGGCTTTCTTAACATGTAAGCGGTTGAAAATATTTTTTTTCACGATGATCTCCTTAGAGGATCAGCCATTTAGGCAAGCAAAGCATAAAGAAAATGGTCAACGGAACCAGTATAAACGATATCGTCATAGATCAGTGGAGTACTCGTAATGGGGCCCTTGGTGGCAAATTTCCACCGCAGTCGCCCGGTCCGGTGCTCAAGGCAATACAAATTTCCATCTACAGAACCGCAATAGAGTGCATCCTTGTAAATGGCGGGCGAACCACTTACCTGATGATCGGTCTTGAACCGCCAGGATTCCTTGGCAGTGTGAATATCAATGGCATAGATGTTGCCATCCACACAGCCGACAAAAATCAATCCATCCGCAAGGCATGGTGAGGAGATCGAGCCTTTTCCCATGCGGAAACGCCAAATGACCCAACCGGCATGCGCATCCAATGCATACAAAGTGCCATCCAGCGAGGCGAAATAAACGACCCCGTCTGCCACCCACGGCGAAGAAGTGATGGCCATTTTGGCCTTATAATGCCACTTGAGTTCCCCCCGGAAATCCACGCAGTAAAATTCTCCGTTTTCACAACCAGCATAAACCAGATCCTGCGTCACAAAAGGGGTGGAGCGCACTGGCGCAGCCGTATCAAATCGCCAGGCGGCCCGTCCACTTATCAGATTTACCGCATGGATGTGTTGATCATCTGAACCGAAGAAAACGTGCCCTTCGGCAATGCGTGGTGAAGAATGCACGCGTCCTTCCGAATAGTATGTCCAAACTATTTTTCCGGTCCGGGCGCTGACCACATGCAAGAGTTTATCTTCTGAGCCGACAAAGATATTATCATCATAGACTGCCGGTCGGGTAACGATACCGCCCTCGGTGGCGAATTTCCATTTTAACGTGCCATCGGCAGCATTCAGAGAATAGAGATTATGGTCGTAAGACCCAATGTAAATGGCGCCGGAATAATACAAGGGTGCGCCGCGTACCTCATCCTCACATTGGAAGGTCCAAAGAGGCTTGAGGCCACTTTGGGATTGAATGGATGCCGTTGGAGTGCCCACCCGATTCAAGATACCCGTCTTACGCCCCGCCGCAACCAGGGCTTCTTTCATCGCCTCAGCGCTTGGGAAACGGTCCTCCGGATTGTATTGCAGGGCCGTATTGATCACCGCTTCCACCTCTGCCGAGACTGCCGGGTTGATTTTACGCAAAGGCCTTTCTCCGAAGGAGAATGGTGGCTCAAGGCGTGGGTCACGGCGCGAAAGTGCATGATGCAGGCTGGCGCCCAGGGCATAGATATCGGCCAACGGTCCAGCTTCGCCACGATATTGTTCCGGCGGGGAATACCCTTCGGTTCCGATCATGGTTCCCTTTTGTCCCACCTGGAATGGCTTGGCAATGCCAAAGTCAACCAGCACGATATGATCCTGCAAATTGATCATAATGTTGGATGGCTTCATATCCCGGAAGATGATCGGGTCGGGCTTATGGTTGTGCAAAAAGGAAAGCACATCGCACAGTTCAATTGCCCAGCCCAGTACACGTTCCTCCGTCAAAAAACCAGGCGTTTCGTTAATGATCGCTTCCAGATCCTTGCCGTTGATGAATTCCAACGTCAGGTACGAGCGATTCCCTGAACTGAAATAATCATATATGCGCGGGATGGAGGGATGGTTGATGGACGCTAAAATATTGGCTTCCCGTTCGAAGTTCTGGACAATCGTCTTCCGTACCAATGAATTGGGGGCGCGATTGATCATTTCCTTTACCGCCACCAGTTTAACCACATTGGGAAAATGCTGGTCGCGCGCAAGGTAGACCGACCCCATCCCCCCTACTCCAATGACATCCTGGACCACATACCGATTAACGAGTATCGTTCCTGAAGCTAACTGGACATTCTCTTCTTCAGGTTCTTTATTGATCGGAGACGTAATTTTCTGAGTTTCCAGAGTTACCTCCTGAACATTCTTGAACTATACGAATTATAGCCATCCCTCGCAGGAATTGCAACCTATAAAAACAGGTGGATATTACCGTGTTGGAAGCAAGAGGGCTCTCAGCCGGGCAATTCTTTGTGAAAGGCCGCCCTTGCGTATATGGACAATTTGGGGCAAAATACATGCGGAGTCTTTCATTGAAAATACTAGCCGTCAGCGATATGGTAGTTGACCGTCTCTACTCGGCGCAGGTTGCCCAACGCTTCCGCGATGTTGAGATGATCCTGGGTTGTGGCGATTTACCGTATGAATATCTGGAATTCCTGGTCTCTTCGATGAACATCCCGTTGCTTTATGTGCCCGGCAACCATGACCCGGTTTATGATGAAAAAAAAGCTGGTACGTACGTTAATGGTGGCGACCACATTGACCGGGAGGTGCGGACGGTTAAAGGTCTGAATATTGCCGGCATTGGTGGCAGTGTTCGCTATCGACCAGGTCCCAACCAGTACACCCAAACCGAAATGTACTCCCGCATGTCTGCTTTCATTCCCAAATTACTCTGGTATCTGCCCCGGCATGGGAACGTGCTGGATATTCTGATCGCACATTCGCCGCCCCGCGGTACCCACGATGAAGACGATCCGGCTCATATTGGTCTATCCGCCTTGAAAGATTTTATACAAACCTTCAAACCGCGCTACTTTTTGCACGGGCATACCATGGTATATAAAAGCAATATCGTCTCACCCGTAACACAGGTGGGAGCAACAACCGTCATCAACGTTTATCCCTATCGCGTTATTGAGATTTAACCGGATTTTACCTACCCACGCCGCCAGGGCAGAGATCTGCCGGCCCTGGCTCATTTCTATGATAGATTATCTCCATGACAGATACTTGGCGCTTGCTCATTACCCCTCCCTCTCACGGCGCATGGAACATGGCTGAGGATGAAGCCATCCTCGAAGCCGTTGGACGCAGTGCGTCGATCCCAACCCTGCGGTTGTACGCCTGGGAGCCGGCCTGTCTCTCGCTCGGCTATGCCCAGCCCAGCTCCGACGTGGATGGCTCCCGTCTGCAAGCGCGCGGCTGGGAGGCCGTGCGCCGTCCAACCGGCGGGCGGGCCGTGCTTCATACTGACGAGTTGACCTATTCGGTAATCGCCCCGCTCAATGAGCCGCGCGTGGCCGGGACGGTACTTGAATCCTATCACCGGCTGGCCCAGGCATTGGTGCAGGCGTTGGACTTGCTCAAGGCGCGCGTCGAAATAAATGAAAATTCCGCTGCCCCCCACGGAACGAACTCCAACCCGGTGTGCTTTGAAGTACCCTCCACCTATGAGATCACCGTTGAGGGAAAGAAATTGGTCGGATCGGCGCAGGCGCGCCGGAAAGAGGGCGTTCTCCAGCATGGTTCCCTGCCATTGACCGGCGACCTGACGCGCATCCTACAGGTTTAACCTTTCCAGACGAAGGATCCCGCTTGCGCGCCGCCGAACGCTTATTAGACCGGGCCACCACCCTGGAAACGGCACTGGGGCGCAAGGTCTCGTGGGACCAGGCCGCCCAGGCGACCATCACAGCGTTCGCATCCGTACTTGCGCTAACCCTCCAGCCGGGCGACCTGACCGCCGGCGAAAAAAGGCGCGCCGAAGAGTTGGTGCGGGTAAAATACGGTCATTCCTCCTGGACGGAGAAATAACCTGATATTGTCATTGCGAGGTACTCCACAGCACCTGCGCTAGGGAAACGATCTCCTCGCCAGAAAAAGTACCCTCCCCCTTTAATTAATTCACGGCGTGGGTGTGACAACCGGCGCAGGCGGGACAAAATTAACCTGCTTATAGCCGAGCGCTTCAAAAAACCAGAGCAGATAGGTCTGCGCATTTGCCATGGCCTGGTCCAAAATTCCATCATCCAGCGCGCTTTGACGGATATCCTGCTCGGCTACCTGGCGCGCCTGGGTTTCCAAAGTGGGATCAGCCTGCGTTAATAGCCCGGTCTGGCGGTCATAAACATAGGATTTATTGTTATCGAGGGTTGCCACCAGCACTTCCGCCATCGGCAGGCGCACTTGCAACACGCTGCCATCCAGCCAGAGATCTTCCGGTTTGATCTGGCTCATATCGATCCCGGCGATCACATAACCGTGCGCCACAAAGAGCAGCCGGTCGCCGAACAACGGAGCCAAAATACCTTGATTCGTTTCCGCCGTAATCACCTTTTCCACCGTGTAGCGGATCGTTTCCAGGCGGGCCAGCGCCTGAACCTGGTTAATGATCGTGACCGGGTCCGGAATGACGGTGGGAGTGGGGTGGAGCAGATCAGAGACCTGTGTGCCGAGTTGGCTATTGGCGCTTTGCAGCGGATTAAGGCTGGCCTGGATGCTGTTATTAACCGTCACTGCCACATACGCGATGGCGGCTATTGCCAGCAATAGCAGGACGATGATAAAAAGTCCATTCCTTTTCATGGAACAATTATACCGGATTTGTGATATTTATGGCTCTCTGGGAGTCGCCGGAGTGTTGGGAGAAATAGGGGGCTGGCCCCCATTCCTTCCCCTATTTCCCGGCGATTACCAAGGAGCCGTATTTATGTTCTCCAGGTGGAAAGCTTTTTTATAGTACAATCCTCGCCTGCAAACAGGAATGATTATCTGGAATACCCTTAATGGGTATCTTCTCAAAATGAATGGGAAGATAGGGGGTACACCCCACTCCCCAAGGCATTGAGATGATGGCTTAACGGTAATTCTTATTGTGGAGAATTTTGATATGCAAAACGAAAAATACCAAAAACTGACAGAGATCTTGGCCGGCATGGGCAGCGTCGTGGTGGCTTATTCCGGGGGCACCGACAGCACCCTGGTGCTCAAAGTTGCCCACGACATCCTTGGCGATAAAGCTCTCGCCATGACCGCCGTCTCTGCCAGCCTGCCGGCGGCTGACCGCCTCGCAGCCGGGCAGATCGCCCGCCAGATCGGCGCGCAGCACATCCTGGTGGAATCCGCTGAAACCTCCGATCCCGAATACCTGGCCAACACACCCAACCGCTGTTTCTTCTGTAAAAAAGAGACCTACGGAATATTGAGCGCGTATGCCGGGGAGCATGGCTTCCAGGTTATCGTGGATGGCACCAACGCTGACGATACCGGCGATTACCGCCCCGGGCGCAAAGCCGCCGGCACCTACCACGTCCGCAGCCCGCTGTTGGAGGCCGGCTTCACCAAGGCGGAGATCCGCCAGCTCTCCAAAGAGCTCGGCCTGCCCAACTGGGATAAGCCCGCTGCCGCCTGTCTCTCCTCGCGCATCCCCTACGGGACGCCCATCACCTTGGCGGCCCTTTCACAGGTGGAACGCGCCGAAGCTCTCCTGCACGGGCTGGGGCTGCGCCAACTGCGCGTCCGCCATCACGGTCCCGTGGCGCGCATCGAGGCCGAGCCAGGTGATTTCGCGTGCCTGCTGGAACACCGAGATGAAATTGTCGCCGCGCTGAAGGCCATCGGCTACATGTATGTATCCCTCGACCTGGCCGGTTTTCGCAGTGGCAGTCTGAACGATGCGCTTTCCAGAACGGGCGCGCAGGCAGGCGAGTAATGGACATCGAAAAACTGCGCCAGTTACTCGAAGCCATCCAGCAGGGACAGACCACGGTGGAGGCAGCCCTGGAGCGCCTGCGCCAACTTCCCTACGAGGATCTGGGCTACGCCCGCCTAGACCTGCACCGTGCCCTGCGCAATGCCATGCCCGAGGTCGTTCTCTGCCAGGGAAAAACGATCGAACAGGCCACCGCCATCCTGGAACACTTATGGCAGCACCACGACCGCATCCTGGGGACGCGCGTCTCCGCAGAAATGGCGCAAGCCATCCTGAAAGAGATCCCCGGCGCGCACTACGATCCGCTCTCCCGCCTGGTGACATTGATACGCGGGGAGGCACCTGCTCGAGCAGAAAACGCTCCATATGCCCTGGTGCTCACTGGCGGCACCGCCGATATGCCCGTTGCGGAAGAAGCCGCCCAGACGCTCGAATTCCTGGGTTCGCGCGTGGAACGCGCCTACGATGTGGGCGTGGCAGGCATCCACCGCCTGTTCGACCAGTTGGATCTGATCACCGGGGCGGCCGTCGTCCTGAGCATCGCCGGCATGGAGGGGGCGCTCACCAGCGTGGTAGGCGGCCTGGTCAGTTGCCCGGTCATCGGCGTCCCCACCAGCGTGGGCTACGGGGCCAGTTTCAATGGCCTGGCGGCGCTGCTGGCCATGCTCAATTCGTGCGCCACCGGCGTTTCGGTCGTCAACATCGACAACGGCTTCGGGGCCGGTGTGGTGGCCCACCGTATCTTAAGGATGAATAAAGATTAACCACTAAGGTCACGAAGGTTCACAAGGGGGGAGAAAGAATTCCGATGGTAAGGCTTTCCTTGGTGATCCTTGGTGCCCTTTGTGGTGAAAAAATATTGAGAGGATTCAGTATGAAGATCGCCTATTTCGATTGCATCGCTGGTGTTTCCGGCGATATGCTCCTGGGTGCGCTGGTGGATGCCGGTCTGCCGCTGGAAAGCCTGTCCGAAAAGCTGGCCGCCTTGCACCTGGGACAGGAATTCCTGCTGCAGGCGCGTAAGGTCAGCAAGAACGGCTTTGCCGCTACCAAAGTGGATGTGATCGTATCTGCTCAAGAGCATGGACGCCACCTGGCCGAGATCGAGGCGGTTGTGCAGGCCAGCAGCCTGCCGGAACACATCCAGGCCAAAGCCTCCGGCATGTTCCGGCGCCTGGCCGAGGTGGAGGCCGGCATCCACGCCCAGCCGGTTGAGCATGTACACCTGCACGAGCTGGGCGGCGTCGATACCATGGTGGACGTGGTCGGGACCTTGCTCGGGCTGGAAGCCCTGGGCGTGGAACAGATCTTCGCCTCGCCGCTACCGCTCGGAGGCGGTTTCGTGCAGGGCGCCCATGGACAGATCCCGCTCCCGGCTCCGGCCACCCTAGCCCTGCTGAAAGGCCTGCCGGTGCGCGGCAGCCCGATCGAAATGGAACTGGTCACCCCCACCGGCGCGCTGTTGCTCTCCAGCCTCTGCAGCGCCTTCGGCCCCATCCCAGCCATGACGCTCACCGGCCAGGGCTATGGAGCGGGCGGGCGGGACCTGCCCATCCCCAACCTGCTGCGCCTGCTGCTGGGCGAAGCCGCCGCCACCCGGCCGGGTGCAGCGGCCGTCGAGACCCTGCTGCTGCTCGAGACCAACCTGGACGATAACACCGCCGAGATGAACGGCTACGTGATGGAAAGCCTGCTGGCAGCCGGCGCGCTGGATGTCTTTTTCACCCCCATCCAGATGAAGAAGAACCGTCCGGCCACGCTGCTCTCCGTGCTGTGTCGCCCCGCGGATACGGAGGCGCTCGAAACGATCCTGTTCCGCGAGACCAGCACGCTCGGTGTGCGCCGCCAGCCGGTGGAGCGCCGCTGCCTCGAGCGCGTCACCCAGACGGTGGATACGCCTTACGGTCCCATCCGCGTCAAGGTAGCCACCCTGCCGGATGGCACCAGCAAGCGCGCCCCCGAATACGAAGACTGCAAACAGGCCGCCCGGGCCCACGCCGTCCCGCTGCGGGATGTCTATGAGGCTGCGCTCAAGTAGGGGCACGGCAAAGGAAGGGAACAACGATGTTTCCGAATCGACCCGCCGTGCCCCTACTGTCCCGGCCGCGGCGGTAAAAAAGGCGTTTTTTCGGGTTGCGCGGGCGCGTTAGTACAAAACAACGAGGAACAATTCAGGGGGGAGGGGGAATTTCAGGGGGAAAGTGGGAGGAGATGGCGAAAAAATGGCAATTTTATGGGGTTTTTGGCGGTTTTTGAGGCCAAAGTGGGACGAAAGAGGCAATATTGACGGATATGCGAATTGTTTTTTAGAATTGATACGCGGGAATTGGGGTAAAAAATGGTGTTTTTAAGCGTTTTTTGAGCAAAAAAAGGCGTTTTTACGCAACACGTTGACCCGCCCGGGCGAAAACAATTTGAAGGCACGCACGATTTCGGATATTAGAGGCGTTAATCACAACGTAGGGGCGGGTCTGTGAATCGTCTGGCAACGGTATTTTGCTAAAAACCATTTTATCGGGCATAGGCGCAGTGCCAATAGACCCGCCCCTACCATCACCATCACCAGCGTCATTCATCATTCACAATCTCGCCCGTGGTAGAATCGCCCCTGTGTTCAAAAACCTCCTGAAAATACTCCTCATCCTGATCATCCTAGGGCTGCTGGTGCTGATCGCCGCATGGCTGATCCTGGGGGCGTATGCACGCGGGCGCATCTACACCACCGCGGCGGTCCCGCCTCGGCGAGTCGCCATCGTCTTCGGCGCGGGGTTATACCGGAACGGCTACCCCACCCCGGTGCTGGCCGACCGCGTCACCGCCGCGGCGAACCTGTATTTCGCCGGGAAGGTCGAAAAGCTGCTCATGAGCGGCGATAACCGCTTCGTGGACTACAACGAACCGGAAGCCATGCGCAAGCTGGCCGTTTCGCTGGGCGTGCCGAATGACGCCATTGTTCTGGATTACGCCGGGCGGCGCACCTACGACACCTGTTACCGGGCCAGGGCCATTTTCGAGGTGGACCAGGCCATCCTGGTCACACAGGCCTTCCACATGCCGCGCGCCCTGTATCTCTGCAACCGCCTGGGCGTCAATGCGATCGGTGTGACCTCTGACCTGCGCCGCTACCCCAGGCTTTCCGAGCTGAGCTGGAACCTGCGGGAAGTCCTGGCAGACGTCGCGGCGCTCTGGGATGTTAATATCGGCCATCCCATCCCGGTGCTGGGCAAACAGGAACCCATCTTCCCGTGATGTATAATGGGTGGAGAGGTAAAAATGACGCGTGACGAAGCCCTAGCAATTGTCCGGGAATATGTCAAAAACGAATCCCTCGTCAGGCACATGTTTTCGGTCGAAGCCGCCATGCGCTTCTACGCCGGGAAGTTCGGCGAAGACGCGGAGAAGTGGGGCCTGACCGGCCTACTGCACGACTTCGACTGGGAGATCCACCCCACCCTGGCAGAGCACCCCTCCGCCGGGGAACCCATCCTGTGCGCCCGCGGCGTGCCCGAAGATATCATCCGGGCCGTGCTCTCCCACGCCGACCATACCGGCGTCCCCCGCCAGACCCGCATGGAAAAAGCCCTGTATGCCTGCGACGAAGTCACCGGCCTGGTGACCGCGGTCGCCCTCGTGCGCCCCTCCCGCTCCCTGCTCGACCTTGAAACCAGTTCCGTCAAAAAGAAGTGGAAGGACAAGACCTTTGCCGCCGGGGCCAACCGGGCCGAGATCGAAAAATCCGCCGCCGAGTTCGGCATCGAGCTCTGGGAGCACGTCGGCAACGTCATCCTGGCGATGCGCACGATCGCCCCGGAACTGGGCCTGGTCGGAAATATAAACTCGTAGAAACGCAAAATATTGCGTCTCTACTACGCGTTTGGAGGCAGCATGACTCTCCAGGGCAAAGGCTTCTTTACTTTCGATCTGTCTGCATGTGAAGGCGGGGCGCCCGCCTCCATCCTGGCCGTCGCGCAGACCGCCGGCTTGAGCCACGTGCTCATCCAGATCGCCGACGGGATGCGGGTTTCCGGCCTGAATGCCGCCGGTGTGGATGGGGCCCTGCCGGTGGTACAGGCCTTGCGCGCGGCCGGGATCGCCGTTTGGGGCTGGCATTCCATTTACGGGGACAACGCATCCGCCGAGGCCGCCCTCGCCATTACACGCACCAAAGCCCTGGGCCTGGATGGCTACGTGGTGGATGCCGGCAATGAATTTACATCTCCCGGCATGGCCGGGGTCGCCAGCCAGTTCATGCAGGCCGTTCGCACCGTCCTGCCTGTGCCGATCGCCTTAAGGTCCTACGGCTTCCCCAACTACCACCCGGCCTTTCCCTGGGCCGCCTTCCTGGAGGCCTGCGACCTGCACATGCCAAGGGTTCATTGGGAACAGGCTCACAACGCCGGCGACCAGTTGCGCGAATCCAAGCGTCAATGTGACGCCCTGCCCTACGCCCGCCCTTACATCCCCACCGGCATAGCCTGTGCAACACCCACCTGGAGCCCGACAGTGGCGGATATCAACGATTTCCTGCAAGCCGCCCAGGCGCTCGGTCTCCCTGCGGTCAATTTCTTCGACTGGGAGGATTGCCGGAAAAGCCTGCCGCTGGTCTGGAAAGCGATCGCCGGTTTTGCCTGGCCCGCTCCGAAGCAAATCCTCCCGTCGGCTGCCATTCCCGCCGCTGCAGCGCCTGTCGCCGTCCAGCCTGCGCCGGTCGCCACCCCCGCTACGCCCGCCGTTACCCAGCCTGCTCAGCCCACCATCCCCGCCTCCGCAACGCCCACCACCGCCCAGCCTGCCCAGCCGGATGCCTTCCTGGTCGCTTTCCTGGAGGCGCTTAACAGTCTCCAGGCCGGGCCGGTCACCGCCCTGTATGACCCGGCTGCCACCCAGGTCTGGGAAAACCAAATCCTGCGCAGCGCTCCCGCCATCCAGGCCAACTATGCCGCCTTCTTCGCCGGCCTGCCGGATGGAACGGTCTTTACCATCTCCACCAGCCAGGTGGAGGCGGACGAACGCCTGCTTACCTGGAATGCCAGTTTCCTCAGCGGGGAGACGGTGCTGGTGGTTCAGAACGGGAAAATCGTCCTGGAATACACCTTCATCACTTGATCATCGCATCCACGGAGATCCTGATGGCCCAAACCAATTCTCGTTCCATAAACGGCCTCCCGGCAGACCTGGCATACGCCGGTTACGCCTTGCTGCTGTTCATCCTGGTCGGGCTGACGATCTTCGGCATATCCCCCTACCTGGCGGACGAAGCCCAGGGCTATGTTGACGCCAACCTCACCCAGAACGCCAGCGGCGGACTGGTACTGGCGCCCACCGTCGGCGGCGAAGCCGAACACGTCGGGATCACCACCGGCGATGTGCTGCTTGCCATCAATGGGGCGCCCGTCCCGTCCGGCACATCCGTGGACAAGGCCACGCAACTGCTCACCGGCAAGCTGGGCGCGGTCGTCACGCTGACGGTGCGCAGCCCGGATGGGAGCCAGAAAACGGTCAGCGTGATCCTGTCAAAACGCTACCTGGATGCACTGGCAAGCATCGGGTTGAATAATACGCAGCTCACCAGCCTCACCACCGGATTGGAATCCATCCTGGATATCGCGGTCATTGCCATCAGCCTGTGGATCTTCCTGAGGAACCGGCAGGATTGGTTGGCGCTCCTGGCAGCCGGCCTGGTCGTGGTCCTGCCGGCAGGCATAGGCGTGGTCAATTTCCCGCTGGCAGGCGCCAGGCAACTCGGCCTGTTCTTCCCGTATGAGTTCATCCGCAGCCTGGCCCTGGGACTGGGGCTGCTCTTCCTGTTCGTCTTTCCCACTGGGCGGTTCTTTCCGAGCGGCACCAGGTGGGTTGCCCTGGCGGGGGGTGTCTACGGGATCGTGTTCTGGCTATTCTCACCGGTTTATCCCAGCCTGTGGCTTACGTGGGTGTGGGTGGCCTTCTTCCTGGTGGGAGTATATGCCCTGGCGCGGCGCGCCATCCAGGATTCCACCCCCGGCGAGAAGAAACAGATGCTCTGGCTGCTATATGGGACCATTGCCGTGATCGTAGTCTTCAGCCTGTCCACCATCTACGATGGCCTGCCAGGTTCGCTGGTCTCCTGGGGCACGTGGATCATCCTCGACACCCTCCGGAATGCGCTCACGGATGCATCCCTGATCTTCCTGGCCTTAAGCCTGGCGCGCGCTATAAGCAAAACAGAGTGAACGAGCGCTGCGCGACATAAAAACGCGCCAGCCCTGAGATCGATCGGAAGGCTGGCGCGGCATTTTTAGTACATTTTACGAATTAGGTTTCCTTTCTTCCTTTTTTCTTGTTCCCTCCAGCCCCTGTCCCCGTATTTTAGGGATCTTACTGCCTGCCTTCCCGGGTATCACAAAGCGCTCCAAAACCCAACTTTCCGTAACCCCCAGCACAGCATCCCCGGGCTTCACTTCCACCACTACTTCGCCGCGGACGGCCGCACGCTTGCGCAGCGGAGCGGCATCCAGGCGGGTCATCTTAGGCGCAGCCGTGGCCAGGTGAATGGTGACGATGCTATTGGGCTTGCCGCTCGCCAGCCCGGCCAGGGTTACGCGGGCCGGCAATTGCCAGCCGGTCACACCCTTGCCATAACGTCCCTGCGCCGGGAAATCCTTTTGCTCCACCCGCCGGCCTTTGCCATCCGAGGCAAGCATGAAAATCTCGCCCTCCGCCGGCAGGACCTGGGCACCCACCACCTCGTCCCCCACGCCCAGCTTGATGCCATTGACGCCCGCCGCAGCCAATCCCATCGGGCGGACCTCTTCCTCGTTGAAGCGGATCGCCATGCCCTGGGACGTGGCCAGCAGAAGCTCCTTTTTCCCGTCTGTCAGGACGACCCAGCCCAGGTTATCACCGTCGTTGACGTTGGCCAGCCGGAAGGTCTGTGCGGAAGGGCCGGGTAGCTCGGCAACCGCGGACTTCTTGACCATCCCGCCGCGCGTGACGGTCAGCACGAAGGTCTCTGCGGGCAGATCGGATTTCCGGGCAGGCAGGCAGAAAGCCGCCACCGGCAGCTCGTCCACCTGCAGCGGGGATTGCTTGTTGAAGGGATTGCCGTCCGAGAGCTTTTCGGCTTCCGGCAGGGTATGCACGGCCACTGCAGCAGCCAATCCACGCGCACCCACCAGGTAAAGCGTGTCCGTGGCGTTGGCCTTAACCAACAATCTGGGGGCATCGCTCCCGGAGAGGCGCGGCGGCTTGTCGTCACGCGTGCGGGCAATGCTCCCCTCAGCGCTCATGCCGATCCAGACCACCTGTTCCCTGACCAGCTCGGCCGCCGTCAGCGGAGCCTTTTTAATTTTACGGCCTTTCAAGCTGACTATCTGCGTGCGCCGGCGGTCGCCGTAAGCGGCCTTAACTTTGAGCAGTTCGTCGGAGGCCACGGCGCGCATTTTCGCCGGGGATTTGAGCAAGCTTTCCAGGTCTTTGATCAGAGCGACCGTCTCTTTATACTCGGTCTCGATCTTCTTGCGTTCCAAGGCGGCCAGGCGGCGCAGTTGCATCTCCAGGATGGCGTTGGCCTGCAGCTCGGACAATTTATAGCGTTTCATCAAGCGCGTCCGGGCAGTCTCCACGTCCGGGGAGTTGCGGATCAGGCTGATGATCTCATCCAGGTTCTTCAAGGCCACCAGGTAGCCTTCCAGAATATGCGCCCGGGCGCGCGCCCGTTCCAGGTCATATTCGGCGCGCCGCCGGATGATGACCAGGCGGTGATCCAGGTAAACATGCAGGGCCTGTTTCAGGCTCAGCAGGCGCGGCTCGGAATCCACCAGCGCCAGCAGGTTGATGCTGAAAGTGGATTGCATGGGCGTGCGCTTGTACAGGTCGGCCAGCACCTTCTCGGGCTCCACGTTCTTGTTCAACTCGATCACGATGCGCAGGCCCTGGCGGTCGGACTCGTCCCGCAGGTCGGTGATGCCATCCAGGTTGCCATCCCGCACCAGTTCGGCGATGCGCTCGATCAGGCTGGACTTGTTGACCTGGTAAGGCAGTTCGGTGACGATGATGCGGTTTTTGCCGCGTTCCATCTCTTCGAAGTGGGCCTTGGCCTGGATGGTGACGCGCCCGCGCCCCTTGCCGTAGGCCGCCTGAATGCCTTCCTCATCTTTCTGTTCGATGATGATTCCGCCGGTGGGAAAATCCGGGCCTTCGACGAACTCCATCAGATCTTCCACATTGATATCGTCGATTTTCTCCCATCTTTCGAGCATGTAGACACACGCATCCACAATCTCGGACAGGTTGTGGGGCGGGATGTTGGTGGCCATGCCCACCGCGATGCCAGTGGCCCCGTTGACCAGCAGGTTGGGGAGGGCGGAGGGCAGCACGGACGGCTCGGTCAGCGTGCCGTCGAAGTTATCCGTAAAATCCACCGTATTCTTGCCAATATCGGCCAGCAAGTCCAGGGCCGGGGCGGCCAGGCGGGCTTCAGTGTAGCGCATGGCTGCAGGCGGGTCGCCATCCACCGAGCCGAAGTTGCCCTGCCCGTCCACGAGGAGGGTGCGCATGGAGAAATCCTGGGCCATGCGCGCCATGGCCTCGTAGACGGACTGGTCGCCGTGCGGGTGATATTTACCGAGCACCTCGCCGACGATGCGGGCGGACTTGCGGTAGGGGCTGTCGGCGCGCATGCCCATATCGTACATGGCGTACAGGATGCGGCGCTGGACGGGCTTGAGGCCGTCGCGTGCATCCGGCAAGGCGCGCGCCACGATCACGCTCATGGCGTAATCCAGGTAGGCTTGCTGCATTTCGTGATCAATGTCAATCTTGCGAACGAGGCCGAGTTCCATAAAGTCTCCCGCCCTCACTCCTCACCCCATACAGGGGGAAGATAGAGGGGAAATTATGTTTAATTTGTCACTCCCCACTGTTGGGGGTACAATACTTTTATTATAAAGGAGTTTGGAATGAGTGAAGATCAGAAAATGGAATTCTAATTGCCCAAATTGATAATTGCAGATATGAATGATATGTTGAATTGGCTTGACCGTGCCAGGCAACAAGCATCCCGTGGACAGACACAGGATACAAAGTCAGAGCTCGGCCAGTATATGACGCCATCCCAGATTGCCAATTTCATGGCTTCTCTATTCAACCTGGATGGAGTGCGAGAGTTCTGTTTACTAGATGCTGGTGCCGGGATTGGTTCTCTTACAGCCACTTTATTTGAGCGTCTTCTAGAGGGTCAAAGAGCAATCAGCGTTTCTTGGTGCGGCTACGAGATAGACGAAAAGTTAGGAAAATACCTTCAAGCCAACATAGAAGAATATTGCAATCGCTTCCGGGAAAAGGGCATTCTTTTAAAACACGATATAAGGAAAGGCGATTTCATTGAGGATGCGGTTGAGCGAATATTGTTCAATGATAGGGGCCTTTATAATTTCGCTATTCTCAATCCACCTTATAAGAAAATCAACAGCGGATCACGTCACCGGCTTCTCCTGCGAGAAGTCGGGATCGAAACCGTCAATCTCTATACGGCTTTCTTGGCTCTGGTAATTGATCTCATGCAGCCAGGAGGCCAAGTAGTAGCCATTGTACCTCGGAGCTTTTGCAACGGACCTTATTACAAGCAATTCCGAGAGCGGCTCTTACTGCGTGCATCAATTCTTCAACTTCACTTATTCGGATCAAGGGACAAGGCTTTCCGTGAAGAAAGTGTGTTGCAAGAAAATATTATTTTGTATTTGAGACGTGGAGGCGAACAAGGGTCTGTCAAAGTATCAACGTCTTCAGATGGCACATTTAGCGATTACAAAGTATCGATCTTTCCCTTTGACCAGATTGTTAACACCGGCGATCAAGAGAAGTTTATACATATTCCCACAACCGGCGAAATAAATCCATTGGATTATTCGCCATCATTCCAGAACACTCTTGCGGAACTGAGGGTAGAAGTGTCTACAGGTCCGGTTGTTGATTTTCGGGCGACAGAATTCTTGCGATCGATGCCGGAAGTAGGAACCGTACCCTTGCTCTATCCAAGCCATTTTTCTAATTCACGAGTTGAATGGCCTAAGAAGGGTAGAAAACCAAATGCCCTTGTGTTGAACGACAAGACCAAGCGCATGTTATACCCGAATGGTTTTTATGTGGTCGTGCGTCGGTTTTCGAGTAAAGAAGAACGGCGTCGAATTGTCGCAAGCGTGCTTGATCCGACTATGTTCCAGGCGGACTGGCTTGGGTTAGAAAATCATTTAAATGTCTTCCATACGAAAAAGAACGGCTTGACCGCAAATATCGCACACGGATTAAGCATCTGACTTAAATTCTACCTTCGTTGACAAATATTTCCGGCGGTTCAGCGGTCATACCCAGGTAAATGCTACCGATCTGCGATTGTTGAAATACCCCTCGATTGAAGTGCTAGAACGTTTGGGAGCGTGGGCCGGAAGGCAGATAACGCTCACACAAGAAATTATCGACGGAGAGTTACAACGATATGTCTAACCAAGAGAAGATCGAGCAAGCTTTATCCATCCTGACAGCGCTTGGAATGCCTAGGGAACAGCAGAACAACCGGACCGCAATGTGCTTACTAGCGCTCGTAAACATTCATGACGAAATAGCATGGCGGGATGCACAGAGCCAGTTAATGGGTATTCGGGGCATTTTGGATTTTATTCGAAACAACTTGAATGTTCCTTATGCAGAAAATACTCGAGAGACTATCCGGGATGAAAGCATCAAACCAATGGTGGCAGCTGGCTTCCTTATGCTTAATCCTGACAAGCCTGATCGGTCCACAAATAGCCCGGCTACAGTGTACCAAGTGACTGGAGAAGCACTAACTTTGATAAAGAACTTCGGGACGAACGAGTGGGAGCCAGCACTTTCCGCTTATATGTCTGACCGGGTTACGTTGGTTGAACTTTACGCACGCAGGCGTGAAATACCACGGACAACGATAAATCTTAGAGATAGGGGAGAAATAAAAATCAGTCCAGGCGAACACTCTGCGCTAATTAAACAGATCCTCGAAGATTTTTGTCCCCGTTTTGCTGTTGGAGGGATAACTATATACGTTGGGGATACTGGTGAAAAGTGGGGCTTTGTCAATCGGGAAAGGCTGGAAGAATTACACATACAAATCAACGCTCATGGGCAAATGCCTGATGTTGTGCTATTTCTACCTGATAAGAACTGGATTTTACTGATTGAGAGTGTGACCAGTAATGGGCCAATCGACGCAAGGCGGCATGAGGAATTGCTCCGCTTATTTTCAGGGTGCATAGCCGGTCTTGTATTCATTACTGCCTTTCCAGACAGGAATACCATGCGCAAGTATTTAAGCGTGCTAGCTTGGGAGACAGAAGTTTGGATTGCTGATGCCCCCGATCATCTTATTCATTTTAATGGCGATAAATTTCTCGGACCTCACAATTGAGATAAAACCCGGTGGGAGATTTATTTGTCTACAAGGGCATCCCGCCGTCTCCATAAGGGACAGTAAGCAAGCTGAGAAAACCAAGAAAAAAGAAGCCACACAACTCACCCTAGATGACGAATAAAGATTTGGCCGAAGTAGGGAGTTTTGTGATCTATTGCACTAAGATTAGTTCGCTTATTGAGTGTGAGCAATCACCTACTCTTTCAACGCCTCAATAACCTTGCGAATTTCACTCTTATTGAGATGCTTCTTTGCAAAAGCCACGACGCTCTCCGGGGAAGCATCGACGCCGTAGCGGGCATTCCGCTTACCTAATTCTCTTAGGGCGTGATTCGCGCTGATCTCTCCACGCAGTACCTGCTCGCGAAGGGATCTGGCCTTGGGATCTGCTTCGGCAAGAGTCCGCAAACGGCGGAGGGAATGTTGAAATGAATTTGCTTTTGAAGCCTTTTTTTCAAAATGTGCAACGTTCTCTTTAAATCCCTCACCCCCTCGATCTACAACCTTTCCTCTCTCGTTTCGCAACACCTGGTCAATCCCATCTACTACAGCCGGATATTTCTTGCAAAGGTTGATTAAATCATCCACTGTTGTACCCAATCCTTGCGGTGGTTTGGCTTCGACAAATGCTTGGAACGAAGTTGCCTGGAGAACCTTTCCTCTGAATTCATAACCTTCCCAGGCACGGGATCGGATAATTGCAGCAACCGCTCCTGGAAAAACACTGGCTCCGTGCAAATTATCGCGCATCAATTCGTAAGCATATTGAACGCGAATCCAGTTCGTTTCGGGCGTCTTATCTGTCCAGGCCAAGGTACGAAAGGCTTTTGCGTTGAGGTGGCCTTGCGAGCGCAGCGGCTCAAACACATTTTCATCAAGGAAAGAAAGATCAAGATCGTTATCCATAGTCTGCTCCTAAAATGTCACATCGGGGATATGAGGTACATTCCCAGAAACTACTTCCGCCTCCCAATCAGCAAGAAGCCTTCTACGTTCCTCTATCTGGTCATTATTAGCATGCTTGGCATCTGTGCGCTGGATTTTCTTAAGTGCAGCATTAAGCATCATAGCCATGTGTCCTGTTAGTTTTTGAGAAAGTCGATTATTCTCGTCAATCTCCAAGCGAATCCCTTTTCTGCCGAGATCGCTCTTGAATCTGGGCGATAAATAACCGCCTCCCCGCATGATTTCGGCCTTGACCAACTTGGCGGCTAAACGAGGAACCATTTTTGATGCAGACGACCGCAAATCTAAATTACGTTTAGCGGGCGCTTTGGATTGCGCGCTTCCCCATCCGTCTTGAATATTGTGGAAATCCTGCTCTACCATTGCCTTGACTGCATTCAGGTGGGTAGCTTCTCCCATATCAGGGTTTACGGAAACGCCTGTATCGCCATCAATTGGAGCTGGAGCATGTCCTTGCCGTGCATATTGCATGATCCCTTTGACGCTTCCTCTGGATGCGTGACGCAGAATCTGAAAACGGTTTTTGAATTGGTCAATTTCTGAAAACTCATCCGGTTGCGCTTCGGCATAACCAGCAGCAGCGTGATGCCCTTCGGCGTGATCCTGCGCCTCGGTCGCATTGATCCACTCATATTCACTTGGTAATCGCGTTCCTCCCGTTCCTGCTACTCCAAGACGCTCCATCTTTCTGCGGATATAAGCAATAATCTCATTTTGAAGATCACGCGCATACTTTACCAGTTCCGGGTCTGCTGGAATGAAAACGGTTGCGGATTGCCCTAATGGAATGCCATCAGCATCCGCAATAGGTAAATCCTTCATCCACCGAGTTACTCTGCCGATAAACTGCAAAAAGAACAATTGTGTCTTGAAATCTGAAAGGTAGACTGCCACCCGCAACCTTGGGATGTCTACTCCTTCACTTACCATTCTGATCGAGACGATCCAACGCTTATCTTCATTCTCGAAATTCTCGATCAATGTGCGCGCATCTGCAACACTATTATGAACAACTACCGCTTTTTCGCCAGTGATCCTAAACAAGATATCACCAACCAGTTCGGCAGCTTCTTTACCTTCAACCAGAACAAGCCCGCCTGCACTCGGGTGTAATTGTTTGGTCCTATACCTGGTAAGCTCTTCATTAGCTTTCGCGAGGAGCTCGACCACGAATTTCGAAGGGTCCCCGGTCGCTTCGTTTTGCGGGTTTACTGCCGTCTTATATCTCTCATTCCACAGATATTCATCAAGCTCATCATTAAAATCCACGTCTGTAAATTGTTTCCCCGAAAACTCACCCACATTAGATTTCCAAGAAAACTTCCCCGTTTCCATACGGAAAGTTACTTCCCGAACGATCTCATCATCCATCAAAGCATCTATGTATCGATATCGGAAATCTGGGCGACTTACCCACTGAACTTCAATGGTTCCATCATCCTTGGTAACGTAAGTCCTCTCATAATCCACAAACGGGATGCGCTCATTATCGCTTCTGAAAGGCGTGCCGCTGATGCTCAACCGATAGAAAACCTTATCCCCGCCCCTGGCCCAAAACGCATTTTGGATGCCAGCGCCCCATGTTTTATCCTCTCCACAATGGTGCACTTCGTCGAAAATAACAAGTGTTGGCTTTCTGCGTCCCAAACCCAATAAAACATCTGCATTTGATCCTGATGCAACCTGAGCAAATGTAGTCACTACCCCACAATAATCGTCATTCAGAACGGGCATACCAGTTCTTGTGTCGATCTCAAATGGCTTTAGGCTGAAACCAGCCATCGACCAGGCTTTTCTAACCCATTGATCGCGCAAGTAATCTGTTGGGGCAACAACAATTAACTGCTCAATGATGCCCTGCTCAAACATCATGTTTGCCGCGAGCAACGCTCCGAACGTCTTTCCACCCGCCGGAACAGCTTCACATAGGAAATCCCGCTCCCCAGTTTGGTATTTTTTCAATACCTCTTCAACAAATTGGTTCTGCCAATTCCTCGGAGTGACTTTCTTGGCTGTACTTGGTTTAAAGGCTTTTGTTTCTTCCATACCCGCTCCCTTTATACGATTGCATTTTTTACATAAAGCTTGCCCATTTTCGACAGTGGTTTTCCCGCCCCTGCTATAAGGGGTCACATGGTCCGATTCCCAATCGGTTCCCAATGGGCCGCCGCATTTTGTACACTTACCGTCAGATGCCACATAAAGTACATGAGCCTGGCGCCGGGAGAATAATCTCTGATGATCGTTTTGCATAAACAAAAAACCGCTCACATATTTGCGTGAGCGGCCCCGGGTGTGTTATCATTAGGTCGTCACGCGCCATCTCGCGTGAACAATGGACCGGGAGTGTTAAAGCACTGCCCGGTTTTCGTTGCGAATTATAGCACAAATTTTCCAATCAAAGAAAGTCCATACTTTTGTTGCAGATCACACCCTTGCCGATTACAAAAAAAAAATTAATGTTGTGCTCGGCGGTCGAGCGTCAGTTTGAAATCATTGGCGAAGCCCTGCATCAGGCTGAAGTGGACGATCCTGCTATGGCAGGTAGGCTGCCTGAGCTGCGCCGCATTGTTGGGATGCGAAATCGCATCCTTCATGGCTATGACAGTGTGGATGATGAATTGCTCTGGCGGACCATCCAGCAAAATATTTCCCCACTACGCAACCATCTTGAACAGATTTTAGCGGCGGATTAATCTTAAGGCTGGTTAGCTGGCTGTATTCTCAACACCCCTTCCACACGTTTCCTTTCATCTTATGCTTTTCAGCATTTTAACAAAAACGGGGCGGTCTCGCGACCGCCCCGTTGATACCTTTCCGAAACTTTAATCCTGGGAACCGGTATCCTGGATCTCCGTCCACTGGGAGGATCCGGCCTGCTTGAGGGCCTGTTCGGTGACCTCGAAGCGGCCATGGATAAAGCCTGTGCCGGCCGGGATGAGCTTGCCAATGATGACGTTCTCCTTCAACCCGAAGAGCGGGTCAGTGGTTGCGCCGATGGCCGCCCCCGCCAGCACCTTGATGGTGTGCTGGAAAGATGAAGCCGAAAGCCACGAGTTGGTGCTCAAGGAGGCCTTGGTCACACCCAGAAGCAGTTCGTGGAATTTGGCCGGGACTTTCCCTTCGGCCAGCAGTTGCTCGTTGACCTTCTGGATCTCCAAGCGCTCCACGGCATCGCCCGGCAAATAGCGGGTATCGCCAGGGCGGAAGACCTGCACCTTGCTCATCATCTTGCGGATGATGACCTCGAAATGCTTGTCATGGATGTTCTGGCCCTGGGAGCGATAAACCTTCTGGATCTCACTCAACAAGTACATCTGGCAAGCCTCGCGTCCCTGCACACGCAGGACGCGGTGCGGGTTCAACGAGCCTTCGGTCAGCGGCTGGCCTTCACTGACCTGGTCGCCTTCTTTTACCAGCAGACGCAGGGTGGTCGGGATCTCGTGCTCGAACTCCTCGCGCTGTTCGTGGGAAACAAATACTTTCCGGTCTTCCACGCGCACCCGGCCAGCCCGTTCGGTCGCGATGCTGGCATCCTCAAGCGTGGCAATGACATCGCCGGCCTTGACCTCATCCTCATCTTTGACCTGGATCGTCCATTCGACCGGGATATCGAACTCATCGTGGATCATCTCACTGTGTTCGACCCGCACCAGGCGCATATCGGCGTACTTGTCCGACTGGACAATGCGAACCGTACCTTTGATCTCGGCTACAACCGCTTCACCCTTCGGCATTCTGCGGGATTCGAAGAGTTCTTCCACGCGCGGGAGACCGGTGGTGATATCGCCGCCGGCTGCCACACCGCCGGTATGGAAGGTACGCAGGGTTAACTGCGTGCCCGGCTCGCCAATGGACTGGGCCGCCACGATACCGACCGCCGAACCCATTTCCACCATGACACCGCGTGCCATGTCAATGCCGTAGCATTTTGCACAGATGCCGTGAGTTAGTTCGCAGGTCAGCGCTGAACGGACTTTGACTTCCTCAACCCCGGCAACGGCAATCTTACGGGCCAGTTCGTGGTCCAGGGCATCATCCCGTTCCGCCAGCACTTCACCGGTCTGCGGGTCGAGCACCCGCTCGGCCACCAGCCGTCCATACAAACGGCTCATCATGGATTGGCCGGCCACATCGTCCTTGCGGCGGATCCAGATGCCCAGGTGCGTGCCGCAATCCTGTTCATTGATGATAATATCCTGGGCAATATCCACCAGACGGCGGGTCAAATAACCTGCATCCGCCGTACGCAGGGCAGTATCGGCCAGGCCTTTACGAGCGCCGTGCGTCGAGATGAAATATTCCTGGGCCGTCAGGCCTTCACGGAAGTTCGAGCGGATCGGCATAGGGATGATACGGCCAGACGGGTCAGCCATCAGGCCGCGCATGCCAGCCAACTGGCTGATCGGGCCGAAACCGCCCTTGGTGGCGCCCGAGTTGGCCATGGTGGCCAGGTTGCCATCCGGGTCGAGGTAGTTCTTGACGGCCTTGGCAACATCGTTGGTGGTCTGCTGCCAGGTCTGGATGATACGCTCGTTCTGTTCCTGTTCGGTCAGCAGGCCGCGCCGGAAATCGCGTTGCACCAGTTCCACATCCTTGAGCGCCGCATCAATAATTCCGGTCTTCTCCGGTGGGATGGTGATATCGCTGACAGCGATGGTGGTGCCGGAACGCATGGCGTATTCGAAGCCAATGCGCTTGATCGAGTCGGCCGTCTCGGTGGTCACATCCTGTCCATAGAGTTCATAAACTTCGGCGATCAGGTCCTTTACACCGCCTTTTTCCAACTGGCGGTTGATGAACTGGACCTTTTCGGGCAGAATGCGGTTGAACATGACCCGCCCAACGGTAGTATCAATAATACGAGTTTCTCGTTCAGGCAAGCGGTTATTATCATCGTCATACCAGGTAGCCATGCGCACCTTGATACGGCTGTGCACATCCAACTGGCCCAACTGGTAACAAAGGTCAACCTCATCAATATCTGCGAAAGCCCGGCCATCGCCCTTGTGAGCGCGCGCCTGCATCATGGTCATGTAGAAAACGCCCAGCACCATATCCTTCGAGGGCGCGATGATCGGTTCGCCATCCGCCGGTTTGAGCAGGTTCTTGGAAGCCAGCATCAAACGGCGCGCCTCCTGCACCGCTTTATCAGAGAGCGGCACATGCACGGCCATCTGGTCGCCATCGAAATCCGCGTTGAAGGCGGTACAGACCAACGGATGCAGTTGAATGGCCGAGCCTTCGATCAACACCGGCTCAAAAGCCTGGATGCCCAGACGGTGCAAGGTGGGGGCACGATTTAACAGCACCGGGCGATCCTTGATCACTTCTTCGAGGGCCTCATAGACCTCGGGCCGGTTCCGTTCGATAAAGCGCCGGGCACCCTTGACATTGGCAGCATAATTATGGGATACCAGCCGGGAGATCACAAACGGGCGGAATAATTCCAATGCCATGGCCTTGGGCAGGCCACACTGGTATAGCTTCAATTGCGGGCCGACCACGATAACCGAGCGCCCGGAGTAATCCACACGCTTGCCCAGCAAGTTGCGGCGGAAACGGCCTTTCTTACCCTTGAGCATATCGCTCAGGGAGCGTAACTCACGCCGGCCACGCCGTGAAAGCGCCTTACCGCGCTGGGAATTGTCGATCAGGGAATCCACTGCTTCCTGGAGCATACGCTTCTCATTCCGGACGATCACATCCGGCGCTCCCAGTTCGAGCAGGCGCTTGAGACGGTTGTTGCGGTTGATGACACGCCGGTATAGGTCGTTCAGATCCGAAGTGGCAAAGCGGCCGCCATCCAACTGCACCATCGGGCGCAAGTCCGGCGGGATGACCGGCAGGACGGTCAGGATCATCCATTCCGGGCGATTCTTGGAACGGCGGAACGCCTCCGTCACTTTCAAGCGGGAGGTGGCCTTCTTGCGCTTCTGCTTGGATTTGGTCGTCTTGACCTCTTTCCAGAGCTCTTCAGCCAATTTATCCAGGTCAAGACGGCGCAGGATATCATAGAAAGCTTCCGCGCCCATATCGGCCCGGAAAACCTGGCCCCAACGCTGCTTCAGTTCGCGGTAGCGGATCTCACCCAGGAAAGTGAACGGGCGCAGTTCCAACAACTCATCCCGCTGGCGGGCATTGGCATCGTGGCTGCTGGAGGTTTGGTCTTCGAGCTGGGCGCGCAAGGCGTTCATGTGCTCGTCAGCTTCGGCCTTGAACGTGGCGCTTTCCATCTTAACATCTTCCAGGGCGCGCTGCTTTTCGTCTTTTAGTTCGTTCTCGATCGCATCCAGGCGGCTCTGGACAAATTTTTGGACCTTGGTAATATGCGCTGCGCCGACCTTGATGCCGGCCTCTGCAATCACCGTTCCGGTGCTGCCAAAGACAACCGCCTCATTAAGCACCTTGCCCTTATTGTCCTGGAAGAAGGCTTCCAACCGCTGGCCTTCCTGCATGGTGGGTTCCAGTTTCGCGGCCGTCTGTTCATCGAACTGGTGCTCCAGTTCGCTTCTTTTCTGCAGGAGTTCGGCCAATTTCTTATCCCGGGCGGTCTTGATCTCGGCAATTTGGGCATTGATGACACTGGCCTGTTCCCGCTCGGAGACAGAGATTTCATCTTCCAGGCGCTTGAGGGCCTTTTGGCGGGCATCCTCATCCACGTAGCTGACGATGTACTGGGCAAAATACAGCACGCGGTCCAGGTTGCGGCGCGAAACATCCAACAGCATACCCAGGTAGGAGGGGATGCGGCGGGTATACCAGATATGAGCCACCGGCGTGGCCAACATGATATGGCCCATGCGTTCCCGGCGTACCGAAGAACGGGTCACTTCCACGCCGCACTTATCGCAAGTGATGCCTTTATATCTGGGATTCTTGTATTTGCCGCAGTAACACTGCCAGTCCCGGGTGGGGCCAAAGATGGCCTCGCAAAACAGCCCATCCTTTTCCGGCCTGAGCCGGCGATAATTAATCGTTTCAGGTTTAAGAACCTCGCCATACGACCACGAAAGAATCGTCTCAGGCGAAGCCAGACTGATGCGTAATGAAACAAGTCCCTTGGTTTCCACTAGGCCAGCTCCTTATCTCGGTAAACTAAGACCTGCAACTGATCATCCTGGCTTGGTATTCCACCTACGCCAGAGACAAGTAAAAGCAAGCACTTCGAAGCTATCCGCTTCAAGCGCTCGCTGTTGGTCGCAGTTTTGGATTATCTCTCAACAAGGGCGAATTATACTTGTTTGGTCAGATTGCGTCAAGTAGGTTGGGTGGTTATTCGAACTGGAGCATCTCCAAGATGTCGGCCAGGCAGGCGGCAAAGATTTCCTGCATGATCTCATCCGGGGCGCGGTAGCGGCCGCCAAAAGAACCATCCCCATAGACCTGCCGGGAGGTTTTGGCATCCATTACGTCAGAGGGAACATGCGGCGGCACTTTCTCCTCTTCAGGCAGGTCCGCCACAATATTAAACGGAAAAGCTTCCAGCCAGTTGGCGTGGGCGGGGCTGAGCGCATGCCGCAGGGCGATCTCTTCCACGCTGCGGGCCGTCCACCAGGCATACCAGCGGATCTTCAGGTCCGGCAGGTCGTTGGCAACTTCCCCCAGGCGCATTTTGAGGCCGTTATTGCCGCCATGCCCGTTCAAGATCAGAATGCGCCGGAAGCCCTCTCCGTAGGCCGAGCGGATAATATCCTCCACAATATCCATCAGAGTGGAAAGGCGCAGGCTCAAGCTGCCGGGATAGTCCAGGAAGTACGGGCTGCAACCGAAGTTCAATGGCGGGGCAACCAGCACGCCCGTCTGCTGCGAGGCGGCATCCGCCAGGGCCAAAGGGGTTTTCACATCCGAGAGCAGGGACAGGTAGCCGTGCTGTTCACAGGCCCCAACCACCAGAATCAGCCGGTCATCGTGCTTAAGATACGCTTCCACATCCATCCAATTCAAATCTTCGCTGCGCATGTTGCCTCCATTTCACACCAACTTTGAAGATAACGCCCCTGTAAACTATTTTTCATGTTCATAATTATACCTTGCCAACCCAGGCAACGCGATCGCTCCAGGTGGTTCATTGGGAATCGCCGGTATATAGGGGATGAGATGGCTATTTCTCCCATCACTCCGGCGACTCCCAGAGAGCCCCAAGTGCCGTATAATACCGAGCATGCCGCCCAACCCGATCCCACCGATCCCATCAGCATTCCTTGAACGCATGGCGCGCCTGCTCGGTGACGAGTATGCCGCCTTTGCCGCCGCGTTGGAGCAGGCGCCGGTCAGCGGGCTACGCGTCAACACACTGAAGCTGACCCCACAGGAGTTCCGGAGCATATCCCCGTTCAAGCTGGGCGAGACCGTCCCGTGGTGTGATTCCGCTTTCCTTTTTCCACCTTCTGACGCTTCTCCCGGACTGCATCCCTACCATTCCGCCGGCCTGTATTACCTGCAAGATCCCTCCGCCATGTCCCCGGCCGAGTTGCTGGGACCGCAGCCCGGGGAGCGTGTCCTGGACCTGGCGGCGGCTCCGGGCGGGAAGACCACGCACATGGCCGCGCTCATGCAGGGCAAAGGTCTGCTGGTGGCCAACGAGATCAAGGATAAACGCGTCGGGCACCTGGCGGTGAACGTGGAGCGTTGGGGCGCAGGGAATGTGGTCATCACCAACGAGACCCCCGAACGGCTGGCGGACCACTTCGGCGGGTTCTTCGACCGGGTATTGGTGGACGCACCCTGTTCCGGCGAAGGGATGTTCCGCAAGGATATGGGCGCGCGTCGGGATTGGTCGCTTGAGATGGTGGCGGGCTGCGCGGTACGCCAGCGCAATATCCTGCGCGTGGCCGCCAAGCTGGTGCGGCCGGGCGGGTATTTGCTGTATTCCACCTGCACCTTCGCGCCGGAAGAGGATGAACAAGTCATCAATGGACTCCTAAACGGACACCCGTGGAGAGCTGGGGACAGGCAAACGGATAGCAACGAACCGGGTGGATTTGAGGTAGTGGCGCTGCCACAATTGCCAGGGTTCATGTCAGGCCGGCCGGATTGGATGGAACCGGGATCAAACACACAGGGGAACATGGTGGAAGGTGCGGTACGGCTGTTTCCCCACCGCATCAACGGGGAAGGGCATTTCGTCTGCCTGTTGCAGCGGACGGGGGCAACAGACCCTATGGCACCCCACCGGGTAAATGCCGACCGATTGGCGAACCCATCCACACCGCAGGAGCGCTTATGGCAGACGTTCGCCAGTGAGGTGCTTACTACCAGTTTCGATGCGCAGCGGCTGCGGGTACGGGCGGAACGGTTGTATTTCGTCCCCGAGGAATTACCCGATTTCGGGAACCCTTCGGCCGGCTCAGGGCCAGGGTTACGCGTTCTGCATCCGGGCGTCTGGCTGGGAACCTTCAAGAAGGAACGCTTTGAACCGGCACACCCACTGGCGCTCTTCCTGTCACGCAGGCAGGCCGGGAACGTGCTGGACCTACCGGCGAGCAGCCGGGAACTGGCGGCCTACCTGCGCGGCGAGAGTCTCCCGGCGGGTGGCCCATCCGGCTGGACGCTGGTTACTGTGGATGGTTGGCCGCTGGGTTGGGGAAAGCGCGTGCAGAGCATTGTCAAGAACCATTACCCACGCGGCTGGTCTGTTTCCTAAATCGAAATCGTGGCAAGGTTATCGGCAATATCGGTTATCCCTATATCGCCTTTACATTATGATTTTGTCTTCGCCCACCCCAGGCTGATGCGGCCGCGCTCGGGCTCGATCTTCAAGATCTCCAGGTCAATAATATCGCCCACTTTAAGCAGCGTCCCGTGCGGGATCTGGGACTTATGCAGCAGGCCTTCCTGCTTTACGCCGATATCCACGAAGGCGCCGAAGTCCACCACATTGCGGACGGTGCCCTTGAGTTCCATGCCAACCAGCAGATCCTCCGCCTTGAGCACGTCCGAGCGCAGGATGGGTGCTGGGGTATCTGCGCGCGGATCCCGCCCAGGGCGGACAAGCTGTTCAATGATATCCTGCAAGGTCGGCAGACCGCAACCCAAGGCAGCCGCCAGACGCTCGGGTGGATTTTTTGCGACCAGCGCATCCAGGGCCGGTTTGCGTTCGCGGATGGGCGCAGACGGAGACAGCCCGGCGCGGGCCAGGACTGCTTCGGCGATGGCATACGATTCGGGGTGGATGGCGGAGGCGTCCAGTGGGTTGGCACCCTCCCGGATGCGCAGGAAGCCGGCGGATTGCTCATAGGCTTTCGGCCCCAACCCGGAGACACCGCGCAGTTCGTCGCGGGAACGAAAGACACCGTTGGCATCCCGGTAGGCGACGATATTCGTTGCCAGTTTCTGGCCGACACCAGCCACATGCGTCAACAGGGCAGGCGAGGCGGTGTTCACATCCACACCCACGGAGTTAACCACGCTCTCCACCACCCCATCCAGCGAATGCTCGAGCGCAGACTGATCCACATCATGCTGGTACATGCCAACGCCAATGGACTTGGGGTCAATCTTAACCAGTTCGGCCAGGGGGTCCTGGGCGCGCCGGGCGATCGAGACCGCCCCGCGAATCGAAACATCCAGGTCGGGGAATTCCTGGCGGGCCAGGGCACTGGCAGAGTACACCGAAGCCCCGGCTTCATTGACGATCAGATATTTGGTCGTTTCAGCCTTGTTGCGCGTCAACTCGGCCACGAGTTTCTCGGTCTCACGCGAGGCGGTGCCGTTGCCGATCGTGATCAGTGTGACGTGGTGACGGTTGACCATATCTTCGAGAGTGGTCAAAGCGCCGGCCCAGTCATTTTTAGGCTCGTGCGGGTAGATGGTGCCGGTATCCAGAAGTTTGCCGGTGGGGTCAACCACGGCCACTTTGGTGCCGGTACGGAAACCCGGGTCGAGGCCGAGCACGGTCTGGCCCGCCAGTGGCGGCTGGGAAAGCAGGGCGCGCAGGTTGGTCGCAAAGACGTTGATGGCGTGTCCATCGGCCTTTTCACCCAATTCACGGCGCACATCCCGTTCGATGGCCGGGAGCAGCAAGCGTTCGGCAGAATCCTCGATAGCCAGACTTAACTGGTCGGAGAAGGGCGAAAGAATATCCTCCTGGAATTCGGCCGCGATGGCCGCATGCCAGTCGCGTTCTTCCATTTCCACGCGCACCTTCAGGATGCCCTCCTTCTCGCCGCGGTTGAGTGCCAGGATCTGATGCGGCTGCAAGCGGTCAACCCGGCTTTCAAATGCATAATATGACTCGTACACTCGTTTCTCGTCAACGGCATCTTCCACCCTAGTAGCGATCACTTGGGCGAATTTCAAAGCCTTTTCCCTGGTAACGGAGCGCACGTTGGCATTATCGCTGATGGTCTCGGCAACGATGTCGCGCGCCCCTTGCAGGGCCTCCTCGACAGTAGTCACATGCTCGTTCAGGTACGACTCTTTGACAATCTCTTCGAGACTGCGCTGCGCCAACGGCTGCTTGAGGATATGCTCCGCCAGGCCTTCCAATCCCTTTTCACGGGCGACCATGGCACGCGTGCGGCGCTTGGGCTTGTAAGGGGCGTACAGATCCTCGAGGGCGGTCAGGCTCCCGGCGGCTTCGATGGCCGTTTTGAGGTCACCGGTCAGCTTGCCCTGTTCTTCAATGGATTTCAGGATGGAGAGGCGGCGCTCGTCAATGCTGCGCAGACGGACAATTTCATCCGCCACGATGCGCACCTGTTCATCATCGAGCGTGCCGGTCATTTCCTTGCGATAGCGGGCGATAAAGGGGACGGTATTGCCCTCGTCGAGCAGGCGAATGGCTGCATCCACCTGGGAGACTTTGACATGCAGTTGGTTGGCAATGGTTTCGGAGTTATTCATAGGTTTCCTGGAAATTTGGATCGGCGGGAAATTTTACCACTTCTTCTTCCCCCGCCGCCCCACCTTGTTCTTCCAACAAGAGGCGTGCCCGCTCATCCTCGCTGGGTTCAATGCGGCGGGCGAAGATCAAATAACCGGTGTGGGCGATCATGCGGTCGGTGGGACGCAGGCGGGTGGGTTCGGCCTTGTAATAGCGCATCAGCAGCTCGACCACTTCGATGAAGGCAAAGTGTTCCCTTCGCAGGGAATAGAGCAGTTTTTCCACCTGGTTGAAAGTAGGCACCAGGTTGCAGAAGAAACCGCCTGGCTTGAGAGCCAGGCGCACCTGCCGGATATAATCCCACGGGTTGGGCACATCCAGAAAGATCGCATCCACGTTCGTCTCGGAAAAGCCATCCGCAATATCCCCCAGTTTGAAAGCGACGCGCCCATCCAGCCCCACGCGTTCCAGGTTCTTGCGCGCCAGGGATTGGAACTCCGGGCGGCGTTCGTACGAGAAAACCTGTCCCTGTGGACCGACAGCATAAGCCAGCGCCACCGTCATGGATCCGGAACCGGTACCGGCTTCCAACACCGCCTGCCCAGGTCCCACCGACATGCTGGTCAGGATGAAGCCGATGTCCTTGGGATACATGATCTGTGTGCTGCGTTTCAGGTCCACCAGCAAGTCTGCCAGGGAGGGTTGCAGTATAAAAAACGGGCTGCCCTGGTGGCTGAAGACCTGGCTGCCCCATGCCTTGCCGATCAGTTCATCGTGATACAAGATGCCGCGGTGAGTGTGGAAGGCTCCGCCGGGGATGAGCGGGAAAATGAAATGTTTATGACGCAGGCCCACCAGGAGGGCCAGGTCGCCAGGTTGGGAATGAGTAGTATTTAAATTCCAGGGCATGAGCTGGGGTTCAGGGCATCCAGGTCAGGCGCCAGGCAATCAGGCCATCGGGATCAGGCACTTGCCTGATCGCCTTATTACCTGATCGCCGGAACCCTTGACCACCCTGCTCCTTTTCAGGGTTTCAGATATTTAACGAAGAAATCTGCAATGGCATTGTAGCACGCCACGCGGTTGGCATACTTTATTACATCGTGTCCTTCGTCCTCGAAGACCATGATTTCGATTTCCTTGCCTTTTTTCTTCAGATCGGCCACCAGTTCCTCAAACTCCTTCGCCACCACGCGCGGATCGTTGCGCCCCTGGATCACCAGCATCGGGCAGGCCAATGCCTCAAGATAGGTCTTGGGCGAGCGTTCCGTCAGGAAGGCGCGCCCATCCGCTGTTTCGGGGTCACCCAGGGCGATCTTGAAATATGGCTTCCAGGTCTCGGGGATGCGCGCAGAGAAGGTCAAAAGGTCGTAGGGGCCGAACATGTCACAGGCAACCGACCACAACTCCGGGTGGCGACCGGCTAACGTCAGCGTCATATAACCACCATAAGAACGTCCCACAACCGCGGCGCGTTTCACATCCAGCCGGCTATCCTTTGGAAGCACCTTTGTCATGGCATGAACGTGGTCAAGCCGGTCCTGGCCGCCCCAATCATGGTCAACCTGCTTGGTGTAATCCAGGCCATAGCCGGTGGAACCACGCACATTCGGTACGAAGACTGCCAGGCCATGCAACGTCAGGAACTGGATCAGCGGCATCGAGAACCAGGAAAAATCCGGGCGCTCCTGGCCCTGCGGCCCACCATGGATGTAATAGACCAGCGGGCGTGGCCCCAGGTAGCCAAGCGACTCGGCCGGCAGGTATAAGCGGGCCGAGACACGTCTGCCGTCGAACGAAATGAACGAAGCATCCTCGCCTTGCGAAAGCTGGTTCTCCGGGACGCCCAGGATGCGTTCCTCAGTATGCATGACAATGGTCATGCGGTCTTTGGCTTCCACAGTGTAGATCTGGGTCGGGCTGGTAGCCGTCGAAAACGACAGAACGAACCGGTCGCCGGTCTTATCGTAATAATAATGTTCCAACACGCCGCCGGTCAGGTCGCCATCGCCGACAATGACGTGCCTGAGCGACATGGCACGTTTCTCTCCGTTGTAAATACCCTCGTAGAGCCAGGAGCACCCATCAATATTAAAGTGAACGGCGTAATGTGTTCCTTTCAGGTGGGAAAAATCTTTTAATTCCCCAACCCCGGCATGCACAAGGCCATCCAGTTTGACCGGCTGGATCTCACCCGGCTTGGTGAAATCAATCACCCCCAGGCTATACCTGTCATCAAACACGGCCGAAGTCACCAGAGCGCTCATTCCATCCGGTGTGAACTCCACCGAGCCCAAACCGTTAAGAGGAACTTCTTCCCCGGCCTTACGCTGGTCAATCGGCTTGCCGAAAAGCAGGCTCTTCCGGCCATTTTCAAGCAGATACAATACACTGTCACCGGCAGTATACCCATCGCCGATAAAGACCTTCGAATGATCTTCAAAGCAGCCAGATGGGTATGCCCCCCATTCGGATTCATCCAGCTTTTCAAGGGTATTGGTACGCAGGTCGCCCCGGTAGGCTTCCTGGATGGGCTTATCGCGCCGTTCAGCATTGAAATAAACAATGTTTTTATCAATATCGCATTCGCCCAAATGCAGACGGTGGTTTTTGAAAAAATTATCAAATGCCGGTTCGGGAAAGCCGCCATCCATGGGGATGAGCATTGGCTGGTAATTCTCGTCCCCGTCCTGGTCGAGCATAACCAAAATTTTATTCAGGTGGGGAAAGGCGAAAAACGAGCGCCCACCCACCAGGTCCGGGGTTTGCATGGCGATGTGCGGTGGCAGGAGAGGTTCCGGGACTGAGCCGCCGTAAAACATGGCATACAGACTTAACCGTCCGGAAAGATTGCTGATAAAGATGATCCGATCCCCCACGATCTGTGGAGAGAGGTGCAGACGGGCGGAGAGGAATGATTCGATTCTCGGTTGCATAAGTGCTCCTTTCCTTGCAATATTATCACGAAAAATGGATCAGATTTTACAGCGCTGTCCAGGATTTGGAAGAAGCCTTGGATTGGATCCGCTTCCGGCATCTGCCCTGATCCCCGCCGCGCTGAAAAACTCATCGGTTTGGTCAGCGATGAGCTTGCCAAGGCGGTTGGCCGGTAAGCATTAATATGATTTTAAGGTCTTGACGGAATTTCACCCGCCAGATAAAATGGGCATTGTAGGTGGTAAGTGTTCGTGCTGGAATTCGCAGGGAGCCGGCCCAAGAGCAATCCACAAGGGTCGGTGTTTTTTAACTGGCATTGTTGCAGCACCTCGTCCGCATTGAATACCGAACACCGTTATCCTATTCTTTTTTTGTTCAAAGTAAGGAGAAGCAATAAAATGGCAGAGCGTGTGACCGGTACGGTCAAATGGTTCAATGCGTCGAAGGGCTTCGGCTTCCTCGCACGCGAAGGCGGCCCGGACGTTTTCGTCCACTATAGCGCCATAGAGTCCGAAGGGTTCCGCACCCTCCAGGAAGGCCAGCAGGTCGAGTTCGAAATAGAACAGGGACCCAAGGGCCTGCAGGCAGCGCACGTCAAACCCCTGTAATCTAAAAATTGAACCCAAAAATTCCTCTCCACGCCGGGGAGGAATTTTTTTGTTATTTTCGGTTTGCTTGAATGCGGCTCAGCCATTCCCCGCCCAGCAGGGTAACTGCGCTGCAGAGGGTAGCCATCCCGGTATTGATCGAGCCAACCGCGAAAAAACTCCAACCATAGTGCCCGCCGAAAAAGTGGCCGATCCAGAATCCCTCCCAGGCCAACAATACAAAGAAGAATAGTTTGTTCAAGCCGCCGCCTTTCCAGAAATGGAAGGCGGTGCCATAAGCGGTGGAAAGAACAATTCCAAAGAAAAGTGCAGGCAGATACATGAGGCACCCAATGATGAATATTATATCATAAGCAGGCTATGCGCATATTATTAATTGGACATTTATTCACCGGGGATAAGCGACGATGAAATAGTCAAATATCCAGCGCTCTGGCAAACATTTGGGTACATTGCTTCGCCAGGAACCGGCAGCTTTCCGGACCGGATATCTTGAGCGAGTCAACCGACCGGAAGAAACCTGGCGATAACATCATAAACAACGTAGATGCAAGGATCTGGGACAGGCTGAAGCGCAGCATCAGCGGGTCTTTCTGCGGATATTCATGGATGGCACGCACTGCCACTTCTTCAAACAACTTGTTCATCACCTGTGCACCCAGGGATTCAGGATTTTTTTGGAATACTGCATCATAAAGGTGTGCGGCAGTAACACCAGGAAAGTGAAGGCTGCCATCCATTAAATAGAACAATACATCCTCAAAAGCATCCAGGAAGGGCTTCTCCCGGTTTTCAATCGCTGCTGTGACGTCTTCCAACATGTGGTCTATGGTCATTGAAAGCGCTTCGTTCACCAGCGCATCTTTCGTGCGGAAATAATAGTTGATGGAGGCGATGTTTGTGCCGGCTTCCTCAGCAATTTTGCGCGTGGTCAGCTTATCCAGCCCATATTTTTCGATGCAGGTCACTACTGCTTCGAGGATCAACTGGCGTGGAGGTATCTTTTCCATAATTCATCCTTGCCGGCTATTGTACACCGATAAAAACCAATTCACGACCCCGATGGTACGCCTTTTGGGAATTGCAAAGGCGAGGAAGGATATACATCAATTGTTTTATACAATTGATTTAAACACATGTTTGACAAAATCGAAATCTTGAGATATGCTGTGTGCCAACATGAAAAGGATGCAAAAAAAATCTTGCCGAGAGGAGAACAGCAACAATGATTAAGCACACTCCAGATGGATTTCACGCCGAGGGGGAGGCGGTACTGATCACAGGCTGCTCGTCTGGCATCGGACGGGCAACCGCTTTAAGACTGGCGCAGCACGGTTTTAATGTGTTGGCCACATTGCGAAAGGAAGCAGATGCCGAATCCCTGCATGGTTACCATGTGCCGAACCTTATTCCCATCTGTCCGCTTGACCTTACCAACCTGAAACAAATTACCATCACGGCAGAGACTGTGGCAGGTGAACTGGAGAGGCTAGGGCAAACCGGTCTGTATGCTCTTATCAACAATGCAGGAGCAGGCAGGGTTGCACCGATTGAGCTGATGGATTTGGAACAATTCCGGGTTGAACTACACGCGCGCGTCCTGGGGGCGGTGGCAATGGTGCAGGCATTCCTTCCGATGATCCGCAGGGTAAATGGCAGGATCTTATGGATCACAACTCCGGGGGCCATCCCGACCCCCTATGTAACCAGTATTCATGCCTGCGATTTTGCGGTCAACTGCATCGTGCGGACGCTTGCCATAGAACTTAAGCCATGGAACATCCCCACCATTATGATCCGTTGTGGGGGGATCAAGACACCCGCTGGTTTGAAAACCACCACCGATGTGGAAGCTCTTCTGAAAAAAGAACCGGATGCGCCCATCCCGCCTTATGAAAATGCCCTGCGGAAATGGGGAAGAGAGATGGCAGGGTTTGATGAAAAACGAACGGAGGCAGGAAAAGTGGCTGACCTGATTCTAAACGTGCTGGGTACCAAATCACCAAAGCCGCGGTATTCGATCGGGTATATGGCGACCGCCGCAGCTTTCCTGGAAGCGCTGCCTCCGCCGGTGGCGGATTGGATCCTGGAAATGCATTTTTAAACCTCCGGCAGGCCACCTTCACAGGGAATCCCTTCCGGGAAGGGGATCCCCAAAGAACAGGGATGGTATCTTTTATAGGAATGATATAATCCCGCCTGCCATGAACCTAAACGTTGCCGGACACCAAAGCGGTGGATACACAGTCACCATCCCTGTCTATGCGGGGCCACTTGACCTGTTGTTGCAACTGATCGAGCATGCCGAGTTGGACATCACTGCCGTGGCGCTGGCCCAGGTCACCGACCAGTACCTGGCTTACATTCACCAGATGCAAGTCCCGGCGGACGAGATCTCTGCTTTCCTAGTGGTGGCAGCCAAGTTGTTGCAGATTAAATCCGAGGCTTTGCTACCCAGGCCCCCGGTTCGGGAAGCCGGCGAAGAAGACCTTGGCGAGACGCTGGCCCGCCAACTGCAGATTTACAAACGCTTCAAGGAACTGGCGAACTGGCTGGATGAGCGCGCAGCCCGCCATCTCCGCACCTATCTGCGTGTTGCCACGCCAGTGAAAATCGAGGGCCGCCTAGACCTCTCCGACATTACCCTGGCGGACCTGATGACAGCCGCCGAAGGTATCTTTGCCGGGGAAGCGGAGAAACAGGCTTTGGGGACGGTCATCTCAGCGCCACGCATCACCATCCGGGAGAAGATCGCCCTAATTGCCGAACGGCTCGGGCACGATCCCAACATTCCATTCAATAGTTTGCTCGGCCAGAAACCCTCCCGCCTGGAAGTGGTTGTGACCTTCCTGGCGCTGCTGGAACTGATCAAACGCTACCGCGTCGCCGCTCACCAGGAAGGTTTGTTTACCGATATCCAAATCGAGAAAATGGAGGAGTGGGGTACCAACGAAGAATTGGATATTGAATTCGAATAAACTCCAAAAAACAGAAATCTATGTTAAACTTGGACTGATTTCAATAAACCGGGAAGCGGGGGCGCTGGCATCCATACCCTCCCAACCTTATTGAAAAATACCTAAATCTGGGCATTGAAAAAAGGAGAATAGCATGAACATGGAAAATAAAGATATGGCTGATCTGGCAGAAGATAAAGAACCCATTTATTTCAACCCGAAACTCGTGGGCCTAGTTTCGGATTTTGCCAATATCTTATCCTGGGTTGTCTTGGTTGGATTCGCAGGTGATATCATCGCAGGGGTGGTTAACCTGCAATCACAAATAACAACTCAAAGCATACAATTAGCGACTCTCGTGAAGGACCCATCCTTCTTCGTTTACCTTTTTACCAATTTGCTCGTTCCGCTCTTGACCGCCCTGGTCTTCTTCGCTGTTCTGCAAGCGGTCGCGCATGGCTTGAACATCCTGCTTGAAATGGATTTCAACGCACGCGAGGCCAAAAGCAGCGCCAAGTAATATCCAACCGTGATATTGGAGTTCGGGGCAGTTGTTCAGCGAATACACCCGTTATCGTTTCCGCTGCCATGCAACGAATGACGCAGTAAATTTTGCGTCATTCGTTTTTATTATGTAATCTGTTTATCCGCCACCGATCTGCCAAACCAAAATTTTGCCTTCAAATACTCTTTCTCCGTTTCCTTTTCACACTCAATTCACACTCTATTCACAACCAACTCCTATAATTTCCTTTAGATTTCACAAAAAAACCTATATAAACACTCGCTTAAGAAATTATTGAAGTATCGCATTTTGACTGTAGGCACTCAAAATGCGAACTCCGCCTGAATTTTCGGATAGGAGCTTAGCAAGAAAAGGAGAAAAAGTACATGAAGAAAATTGACCAAGAAGTTTCTCCGAACATGCTTACCGCCATCACCAAAGTGCGTATCTTCGATGGAGAGCGCATCATCAATGATCAGACCGTCGTGATTGACGGGGCAAACATCCAAGCCGTTGGTGGCAAAGCGCCAGTTGGGGCAACCGTCCTTGACGCTCCCGGTGCGACCCTGATGCCAGGTCTAATAGACGCCCACGTGCATACCGATATGGATGGCCTGCAAAACGGGCTGTTGTTTGGTGTCACTACAGAGTTGGAGATGAATGGTCACTGGTCAACCAAACAACGCAAAGAGATCGCTGAACGGAGCGATATCGCTGATTTGCGCTCCTCTGGGATGGGCGTCACCCCCAAGGGAGGTCACCCAACGCAATATATGAGTTCAAGCAGCAACTTGCTTATACGTTTTCTCTTCCGATATCCATCTGTCTCGACCCCTGGCGAGGCGGCCAAATTCGTAGCTAAACAGGTTGCTGAAGGAGCCGACTATATCAAGATCTTTATTGAGGACGGAGCTTGTATCGGTTTCCCCGGACTTCCGGTACTCAATAACGAGACTATCCTTGCGGCTGTGAAAGAAGCTCATAGGTTTGGTAAGATGGCCATTGCTCATGTGACGACCATTGAAGGCGGGAAGCGAGCCATTGCGGCCGGAGTGGATGGATTGGCACACTTATTTTTCGACCACCAGCCTTCCCAGGAATTTGTGGCTGCTATTGCAGTCTCCGGCGCTTTTGTTGTCCCCACCCTGGTGACGATCTCCTCAGCCGTTGGCAATAACGCAGCTGCACTGGCCGCCGATGAACGAGTAAAGTCCAGGCTTGACCAGAAGTGGCTCGACGCCCTCTCCCGCAGCATGAACGTTTATCCCGAAGGAAAGCTTGAAGATGCTTTTGCTAGCGTATTGACCCTCCACAAAGCGGGTGTGGATATTCTGGCGGGCTGTGATGTATCGGAACCTTTACCAATCTTTGGCGGACTCGCCCACGGTGCCAGTTTGCACCACGAACTGCAGTTGCTGGTGACAGCTGGGCTGACACCCATCGAAGCGCTCCGAGCGGCCACATCCACTCCCGCACGCCGGTTCGGACTCACCGACCGGGGCCGTATAGCGCCCGGAACCCGCGCCGACCTGCTGCTAGTTGACGGCGATCCGACCACCAACATCTCCGACACGCTGTCCATTCGGGCCGTGTGGCGCCGCGGTGTCAAACTCGCCACTCAGCGGTAGCCCTTGGAGTTTTTGGACTATGACTGTCGGGACCGATAAGAGACTATTTTCCTGAAACTTATCTCAAATCAGATCATAATGCTATAATAGCCCTCTAATCAACATACCAGTTCACCCACTGTAAACATTCCACAGGTTCCAGGAGATCGCCTCATCCAATCAATAAAACTTGCGGGCTCGGATTGTACCATCCGATAAAGAGGAGAATGTGCCTTATGCTTACCAACCGTACGAATACTCCCTTCAGGAAACCATCTCTGGTTATGAGTCTCGCCATGTTACTGCTCATTTTGATCAGTTGCAACCTGCCCGGCATGCTTACCCCCACACCAATACCTTCCGCCACGCCACTGCCGCCCTTGAATACACCCACCCTGCCGCCCCCCACTCCGACAATCCAACCGACCTCCACCACACCAACGGTCACCGCCACTGCTTCGCCAGCGAATATTGTTTTCGCCACCGGTGCGACTGCCGGGGTGGCGCAGGGAACCATTCAGCCCAACCAGGTCATAACCTATACGCTCAGCGCCGCACAGAACCAGCCGATGATCCTGATCCTGGATTCGCCCAACCACGATGTCTACCTGGGAGTCCATGAACCGGATGGCACCAAGCTGCTCGATCCTGCCAAAAAATGGACGAACTGGCAGTGGCTTCTCCCCAAAACAGAGGTGTATACCATCCAGGTTTATGGAGGCGCCATTGCCGAAAAATACACCCTGACCGCCAAGGTGGCCCAGATCATTTCATTCACATCCGGAGAGACCTCCATCACACTGGCCGGCTCCACGCCGGATGGTAACGTGTTCTCCTATGCACTGGTCTGCCAGACCGGCCAGGTCATGACCGTGACCTTAAATGTACCCGCCAGCACGGCCTATCTGGATGTTTTTGGCCTGGCCACCGGCACCCTATTAAGCTCCTCCAAGAAGCTCAATACATGGACCGGTACCTTGCCGGCTAATGAAGACTACATTATCGAAGTGATCCCGGTTGGTGGGCAGGTGGTCAACTATACGATAACAGTGTCGGTCAATTAATATTTCCCGCCATCAACCAATTTCCAACATTACGGGCAGCCTGGAGGTTGCCCGTAATTCATTCCCCTAAAAAATCAAGTAACGCCCGGTTGAATTGCTCTGCCTGGTCCACCGTTACGGCGTGCCCGGCTTTCGGGATCAGCACCTGGCGCGCACCCGGGATACCCTTAACCAGGACCTGCTGGCGTAGGGGCGAAACGGTGCTGTCGTTTTGGCCGGTCACGATCAACGTGGGCACATGCAGGCTGGCCAGCTTTTTGCATGAGTCGAATAATCCCAGCGAACGCATGGCTGCACGATATGCACGCGGGTCAGCCCTGGAAATCGTCGCTTCGAGCAGCTCCCGCAGCGCGGCCTGTTCCGGTTCCGGGAAGATTCGCTGGGCCACCACACGCCCCTGGGCTTGCAATCCCAGCGTCAGGACGGCCGCCCACCGGCGCATAAAATACCACCAACCGCCGAAATTCTCTGGGCGCAAGATCGCGAACGTGCTCACCAGCACCAACCTTTGCGTGAGTTGCGGGTAATCCAGGGCGAACTGCTGGGCGATCACGCCCCCCATCGAAATTCCTACCACTTGGGTTGGGCCGCTGCCCAACTCCTCCAACAATCCGGCCATCTGGGCAGCCACGCGCCGGATACTCCAACCCTGCCCATCGTACGGAGAGCCACCAAAGCCAGGCACATCCGGGGCAATCGGGCGAAAACCCGCCTGATTCAATGCCGGTAGTTGCAGGCCCCAGGAAGTGCCATCCGCACCCAGCCCATGCAAAAGCAGGACGAACGGCCTCCCGGGTGGATTTGGATCAAGATAATGCAGGCTGGTCATGCCCGCTTGGTATTCCAGACTTGCTGAATGTGGGCACGGTCGTGACGGGCCATAAAGCCAGCCAGTTCCTGTAAAGTGGTCGGGCCGAAAATGGCATGGCGGGCCGGGCGGGCCCATTCCGCGCCCAAACCATCCAGCAATGCAAGTGTTTCCTTGCGCGCCGCCGTAAAATCGGCCAGCGCCTGGATGCCATCCTGGTCCGCATAATGGCGTTCCTGCACCCACGCGTCGGTGGCTTCCCCGGCCAGGAAAGGATTCTCATCGGCCAGCACCTTGCGCAGACGCGGCAGGTGCACATCGCGTTCCACATCCCGAAGGTGGCAGACAATCTCGGTCAGGCACCATTCTCCCGCTGCAGGAGCTCGTTTCCAGGCTTCAACAGACAAGCCGGCGATTAGCGTGGCCAGGCCAGCCGGAGTGGAACGCAGGTTCGCCATCAAAGACTGAGGACTTGCGAACGAAACTTTGAGTGATTCCGGAGAAGCCTTTTCAAGCCAGCCTCGCAAACCCTCCAGCGGGCCTTGCGGGATGCCGGCCGGTTCGGCAGAAATTTCGCCATTTTTTCGCACCCAGAAGAGCGGCAACCCGACCGCCTGCGTGGGTTTGACTTCCCTTTCAATATCATCCCCCACCATCACAGCCGGATCTTCCGGCCAGCCCAGCTGTGCCAGGATTTCGGGGTAGTACGCTACCGCCTCTTTGGTGAAGTGGAAAGTCTCGTAGGAGGTTATCAAAGCAAAAGAATATTTTTCCGGAGGCAGCCCGGCCCAGCGCAGGCGGTGCTGGATGGCTTTCAGTGGGAAAAGTGGGTTGGTGGCGATTACAACTCGCATGCCCTGATCAAAGGCCCAATCCACCATGCGGATGGCCTCCGGGATGGGCCTGGTCACGGAACCCAGCTTCGGAAATACTTCGTCATAGAAATAATCTATGCGCTCTTGCAGGATGGAGCGCTCCACGGCCAGCTTGGAAAAGAAATGTGCATCGAAAACTTCCTGCAAGGTCAGGGCCGGATCCAGGTTGAGTACCATGGCTTGTGTGCCATCCATCAGGGCAGGCAACACTACTTCCGGGGCGACCAAATCTGCCAATGCACTCGAGAGCGCCCGGAAATACGCTGGGACAAAGGCGTCCATGTTGGTATTGAGCAGGGTATCGTCAAGGTCGAGCATCAGCGTAATAGGCATAAACGGTTCTCCTGCGCAGGCAGGGATTTCCCCCACCGGGCAAAATCTACTTTTTTACTTCAAAAATAGGCGGGATGGGATGGCATTCTCCGCAACCGATGTGCGGATCAAAACCGGAGCGACCAGTCCTTTCGCAAAAAGCCATCACCTTGACGCGCGGTTGGAAAGCGGCCATCAGCGGCCGACCCACCGCAGCGTGCAAGCGCATGGATTCGCACGCATTTGCCCGGTCAATGGATGGAACCGGGCAGGTGCGGCACAGGGCCGGCTTCCATGTTGCACCAAGCAGGCGGCATTCTTCATGCTCGCGGCCGCGATAGTAATCGCCATAGAAATATTTACATTCGGAACCAGCGGGTGTTTTCATAGTTTCAACCTCCCACAGGTTTGCGGGCTGGCTTGGTTTTACACACGGGTAAGGTAGGTACCATCCCGAGTGTCTACGCGGATGGTATCGCCTTCCTTGACAAAGTTCGGTACTTGGACTTCCACACCCGACTCACACTTGACCTTCTTGGTTACCCCGGTGGCGGTATCGCCGCGCACAGAGACTTCCGCGAAGACCACTTTCAGGTCAACGTTGAGTGGCAGTTCCACATCCAACGCTTCCCCGTTATAGAATGTGAGTTTGCACTCCATGCCCTCTTTTAGGAAATTGGCCGAATTGCCCAGGATGGCTTTCGGGATGCCTGGCTGGTCGAAGGTTTCATTATCCATAAAATAATAATTATCGCCATCATTATAAAGATACTGGACGTTGTGGAAATCGAGGCGGGCTTCCGGTACCTGGCTGCCAGAGATAAAGGTCTTTTCCAGGGTGGAGCCGGAGCGCAGGTTGCGGGCTTTTATTTTGATGGTGGCATTGCCGCGCCCGGGCTTGTGGTGTGCATATTCCAGCACCCTCCACAGGTTGCCGTCGAGTTCGAATGTGACACCTTTGCGAAGATCATTTACATCAATCATAGGTTCTTCCTTTACAAGATTTACAAGCGGGCGGGATTATACTGCCAACCATGCAGGCGTGGCAAGGGAACTAATGCTGCCGTTCGGCCTCCGGATCATCCCGCAAAAGTGCAACCGCGTGCGACATAATGGGCAAGAGCACCTGCAAATTTTCCAGTGCAGCCTTGGGACTGCCGGGTAGATTAATGATAAGCACCCTGCCGCGCATGCCTGCCAGCGCACGCGAGAGCATGGCATGTGGCGTGATCTTCAGGCTTTCGAAACGCATCGCCTCTGCCAGTCCAGGCGCTTCACGCTCGATCACAAGCCGCGTCGCCTCGGGAGTAACGTCGCGCGGAGCGAAGCCGGTTCCACCGGTGGTCAGAATGACATCCACTCCACCACCATCCGCCCAGGCGGACAAAGTTTCGCGCAGGGCCTCCAAATCATCCGCCAGGATGCTTGTCTTTTCGACTTTCCATCCCTGCGCCGACACAAGCTCCACCAACGCCGGGCCGGATAGATCCGGGCGTTCACCGTGAGCAGAGCGGTCTGAGACAGTCAAAATGCCAAAGCGCAGAGTCATGTCTTTCAAAGTTCTTTACTATACATATAAATGGCATTCATGCGTTCCCATTCGCGCGCTTCGTAGAAACGCATGGCATTCTCATTATCTGTTGTTACCAGAAGGTAACATTTTAAACAGCCTTTGGCCTTTAGGCGATGTTCCACCTCATCCATAAGCCGACTGCCAATGCCTCGCTGGCGAAAGTCCGCATCCACAGCCAAATGGTAGATCAGGCCACGCCGGCCATCAAAACCGCCGATGACAGTACCGATGATCCTGCCATTTGTTTCGGCCACCAGGAACAGGTCAGGGTCGCGTTGGAGCTTCTTCTGGATTTCCTCCGGTTCATCGGAACGGCGGATATGGATACCCGAGCCAGCATTTTCCCACAGGCGATGGGCGGCTGGATAATCCTCGGGGTACTGGAATTCCCGTACTTGTATCCGTTCTTCCGTCTGCCGGTCATGCTTAATGCGTGACAGACTATTATTAGGTATAGGCGCGCAGGATTTCGAAGAGTTCATTGGGCATATAGGGCTTAAGCAGAAACTTGTCTGCCCCGGCTGCCTGGCATTCCTCTGTCTTGTCGATGCCGGAAGCCATGATAATCCGGATGCCATTCAAGTCCGGCGACTGGCGTATCTGGCGGACAATATCCAAACCATTGCGGTCGCCGAGGTAAATATCAATCAGCAGAATGTCCGGTTTGGCAGCCCGAATATTTTCCAAGGTGTCGCCCTCCTTATCCAGCAGGGTCGCCACCTGGTACCCTTCCATACCGAGCAGGGTTTTCAGCAGCGCCACCATGGTAAAGTCATCATCCGCCAGAAGAATCTTTTGCATTCTCTTTTCCTAACGATTTCTTTCTGGGTCGAGGCAGTATCTCAAGCGAGGCCTTCAGGACATCATTAACCGTCTCGGCAAAAACAAAGGTAAGCGACTTGCGAACTTCCGCCGGGAGATTCTTCAGATCCATTTCATTGCGTTTTGGCAGGATGATGGTTCTCAGGCCGGCGCGGTGGGCAGCAATCATCTTCTCTTTTATCCCGCCCACCGGCAGGACTTGCCCGCGCAGGGTGATCTCGCCGGTCATGCCAACGCCTTTTTTAACCGGACGGCCGGAAAGCAAAGACACCAGGGCAGTCGCCATGGTAACTCCGGCGGATGGACCATCTTTGGGCTGCGCACCCGCCGGGATATGCATGTGGATATCGGTCTTGTCATAGAAATCCTTATGCAAACCGATTTCTTCGGCATGCGAACGCACGTAGGAAAGCGCCGCCCGGGCCGATTCCTGCATTACGTTTCCCACCGATCCAGTGATCTGGAAACCTTTTGCCCCCGGCATTTTGGTAGCCTCGATAAACAGAATATCGCCACCAAAAGGCGTCCAGGCCAGACCAGGAACCACACCAGGGATGGAAGTGCGCGTATCAATTTCCTCTGTCTCGAGGAAAACAGGGTGACCGAGCAATTCTTTGGCAACCTTGGGCGTAATCCGGGCGGATTGTTTTTTTCCTTCGGCTATATGCGTCCCGATCTTACGGCAGATCGCACCGATGCGACGTTCCAAATTCCGCACGCCGGCTTCACGCGTATATTGGTTGATGATGGTTTTAAGAGCGTCTTTATTGAATACTACCTCGCCAGAACGCAGACCATTCTCGCGCACCTGCCGCGGGATCAAATAGCCTTTGGCTATGGCCACTTTCTCACTCTCGGTGTAACCCGAGAGCTGGATGATTTCCATCCGGTCGAGCAGCGCAGCCGGGATGGTCTCCAACTGGTTAGCCGTGGTAATAAAGAAAACCTGCGAGAGATCGAAGGCAACTTCCAAATAGTTATCGCGGAACTCGACATTCTGTTCCGGGTCAAGCACTTCGAGCAGGGCGGAGGCTGGATCGCCATGGAAATCCTGCGTCAGCTTATCCACCTCATCCAACATGAAAACCGGATTGCGTGACTCGACCCGCCGCAGAGCCTGCAAAACACGCCCCGGCATGGCGCCAATGTAGGTGCGGCGATGCCCGCGGATCTCGGCCTCGTCGCGCACGCCCCCCAATGAGATGCGGATGAACTTGCGCTCCATGGCGCGTGCGATCGACTGTCCCAGGGAAGTTTTGCCAACACCGGGCGGCCCGATAAAGCACAGGATTACCCCTTCGCGCTCACGCCGGATCATATCCTTCGATGGCTCCGCTTTCTCATCTTTGCGGTCCAGACGCAACTTGCGCACGGCCAGGAATTCCAGGATGCGCTCCTTGATATCCTGCAAACCATAATGATCCTGGTCCAAGATCTTGCGTGCATGTGCAATATCCAGGTTATCTTGCGTAGCCTGGCTCCACGGCAATGTGACCAACCACTCGAGATAGGTCCGGATAACGCCATATTCGGCTGCGGCAGTTGGCAGGCGTGAGAGGCGGTCCACTTCACGCCGGGCCTGCTTCTCGGCTTCTTCGGGCATTTTTGCCTCGGCGATTTTCTTGCGGAAATCCTCCACATCCACCGTCTGCTCGTCGTTTTCGCCCAGTTCCTTCTGGATGGCCTTCATCTGTTCGCGCAGGAAGTATTCCCGTTGCACTTTCTCAATTCCCGAGCGAGCCTGGTTCTGGATTTTTGCGCCCAGGCTTAAAACATCCGTCTCGCGCACCAGCAGGTCAACCAATTTTTCCAGCTTCGCTTTGGTTGAATCCTGTTCAAGCAGCGTCTGTGCATCCTGCAAATCAATCCGTTGGAAATTGGCAATCGTATAGGCAGTCTGGAGTGGTTCTTCGAGGGATGTGATGGAAGCCACCAATTCGCGCGGGATGGAGGGGGTCAACCCTGAAATTTGCTCAAACTGGTCGCGGGCGGAACGCGCCAATGCGGCCACTTCCAGCCCGTCCTCGACCGTCTCAGGTGCTAGTTCGATTTTAGCCTTGAGATAGGGATCGGTCTGGACGAACTCGCCCAGGCGGAAACGTGCCAGGCCTTGTACCAGCAGGCGGATGGTATTATCGGGCACGCGGAACAATTGATGGATGGTCGCAATCGTGCCCATCGGATACAGGTCCGCCGGGCCAGGTTCTTCGATCTCCGGGTTGCGCGCCGCCACCAGGCCAATCAGTTTTCCCGGTGTGACCGAGGCTTCATCCACCAACTTGATCGAACGCATTTGGCCGATCGTCAGCGGGACAGCCGTCTGAGGATAGACAACTACACCACGCAAGGGAAGGATTGGCAAAACATCCGGATACTTCACCGTTTCCCCTTCAGCGGGTACGTTGCTTGCCGGAGGCTTGTCCTGTTCGTCTTTTTTCTGGATACGCGTAAAAATGGACGGCAGGAGCAGATCCTTCAGAGACTTGTCCCCGCCCTGGAGCCAATCCAAGCCTTCCAGTTGACCGGTATACCAACGGGATGCAGTCATAAGAAGCAATCAGCCTTTGATCGTTATATTCGTCGGTTTAAGTTTGGGAAGGATGACACTCAGGAAGCCGTCTTTATAATCCGCCTCGGCTTTGCTCACATCCACACCCAGCGGCAGTTCAACCGCCGTACTGAACTCGCCGAAACGGATTTCCATCTGGCGATAGGCGCGCCATTCTGGCGACTCGCTCCGGACGCCGCTGATTACCAGGAAATTGTCCTCGGCATTGATCGTGAAATCCGACTCGCGCATTCCGGCTACTTCCACCCTGACAACAAAACTGGCCTCCGTCTCGTATACGTCGGTCGGCGGACTCCAGGCATACGAATGTACGCTGACTTGCCAGCCGATCGCACGTGACCCGGAAAATGAACGTTCTGTTTGAGTATCTGGCTTCCAGAGCAACGAAGACATACAGTTCTCCTTACGCAAGCGCGGATTTGGCCGCGTCCAGGACTTCAGCGTAATTCGGTTCTACACCCAGGACCGGCATATAAGCTACATACGTGAGCTTCCCGGCCCGGTCCACCACAAAGACAGCCCGGCGCAGGATGCGGGCTTCCTTAATAAGAACCCCATATTTCAGGCCGAAATCCGCTGCCATGTGGTCGGAGAGGATAGTTACCTGGTCCACCCCGGCTGCCCCACACCAGCGTTTCTGGGCATAAGGCAGGTCGTTGCTGATGACCAGGATGGCAATATCTTTGCTCAAGGCGGCGGCTTCCAGGTTGAAGCGGCGCGTCTCACGGTCACATACATCGGTATCCAGCGAAGGGACGGACGCGATCAGGCGCACTTTCCCTTGCGTATCTGCCAGCCCATGGAAGGGTGACCGTTCAAGGGTTTGAACGGTAAATTCCAGGGCTATCTCCCCCGGCTTCAGGTCCGCGCCCAGGACAGTAACTTCCTGGCCCCTGAATTTAACAATACCAAAGCGTTCGAGAGTCATAGTTCCTCCTTAACCACTCCCCCTTTTTTGCAAAAAGGGGGAGGCAACCAGTGGGGGTGGCGCCCCTGGCGGGATTCGAACCCACAACCTACTGCTTAGAAGGCAGGTGCTCTGTCCGGTTGAGCTACAGGGGCATCTTTCAAACCACGTAGGGTCGCAGGCCTTTATACACGCGTGGCCCTGCTATCGTTTTCAATATAGTATCCGCCGGACGGTTGAGACGTGCGCCCAGCTCCTCCGCCGTCATAGGAGTGTTGCCATTTGCCAGCAATAAACGGAATATGGCTTCCACAACTGCAGTGTGTTCATCCAGAAAGCCGGCCTGTTTGGCACAATGCTGGATAAGCGTGTGCTGCAAGCCATCCATCTGGCGGACTTCGGCAGTTTCCGGATCAACCCAGTCGATGAACTGGCCTTCCGGCAGGGTCGCAAAAGCTTCCTGGTGCTCGGTGCATAACATGCTCCGCAAAGCGACATGCCAGTTTTCATCGTTGGCCCGCCACCAATCGAAATCAATGTGGAAAGGCGTCTCGACAGTCGGCTTGATCAGGGAGAATTTTTTCAACTCAGTCATTCCCATCCTCCGTGTCTGCCATGCGGAAGTGCATATCGCCCACATGTTTGAATTTCGGATCACTCGCCAAGTAGGTCAGCAGGGGCCCCGGCGGGCAGCGGCGGACAATATTTAAGGCCGAATACAATTCCTGGGCATGGACATGCCCCTGCACATTCATTTTTACCAACTCGTTCATCATATTGGCAACCAGGTCTTCAAAAGGCAGGCGTTTTTTTGCGATCTGTTCGCTGGCTTCATCAACGCCGGCAGTATCGGGAACGGCAATCACCATACGCTCATTGAAATCGGCAGTAATGTTCTGTTTCAGCATGGCAAAGACGATCCCACCATCACTGCCCACCAACACCGTCCGCACCCAATCGCGCATCGGGCGGCGGGTTTTTGCAGAGACGATCACCTGCCCGGGCTTTTTCCCTTTTGCCACAGAGACCAGGCTGCCAGGCATCAATCCATACTTCTGATATAACTTGCCCAGCCCAACCACATAACCGTGCTGGCGCACCACCCAGGCCGGCATCTCTTCGTGCGATAATCCATCCACCAGCGTGAAGCGGACCCGCGAGGTGTAGTTGGCAGTGGGGAACAACCCACGCACACGTGCCGAGACCGGGAGAGTGCCAGCCCGCCAGTGCGGATAACTCAGGCTGATGACAGCTTCATTAATTTGCCCGGAGGGCGGCTGGCCCCCGGCCAGCTCGTCATCCAATTCAAATTCGAGCGCCAACATCTCGCGCGACATGCCGGAACGATCATAGGGGATTTCGATATAGCGCAATGGTAAGGGGATCTGCCGCACATCCTCCGGTTCGAGACGCTTCAGGAACCACAGCACCTCACCGGCCGGTCCGACTTCGTCAAACCGTCCATCCTCCTGCAGGGCAAAGTTCAACGAGAACTCGAGTAGCTTCGGGTTGACATTGCCAGGAAGGTCCAATTGCTCGATCAGTTGGGTGGTTGGAAGTGGTTTACCGCCGGCTTCATCCAGCACTGCTTCGGCCAGGTTCAGATGTCCAACGTTCACATCCACCAGTAAAGCGCGCGGGAACCAGCGTCCAGCCACCTGCACCAGGGCAGTATCTGCCTCCAGCGCCGCAGCCAATTTTTGCTCCAATTCAGGAGCATGGGTTTTGAGAACATTGTCCGGGTTAAGCAACTGGTCATCAATGGATATTTCAACTGGATGGTTCAGCTTGTGGTTTTCCAGCCCCGCCGCAAACAGGCACACGTTACCATTTTCAAATGCAACTGTGATGACTTCAAACTCGCCCAGGTCGGGATTCACACCGGGACGTACACCTGTGACCTGGCCTTTCTTCCATTCCAACGCCGGGAAAACCAGCTTTTCCCCGGATGTATATCGCTCTCCGGGTAAGTACATCCTACCGCCCGATTTCTGTTGCTTGACCAGCGCAGCGCGTTCATAGCGAATGCGTTCTTCAACCAGAATAGGGACAAGTTCCCCCTCAGTCAGAGGAATCTCATTTTCAAAAAGGTGGGTGCTGATGAATTCAAGGTCGTTTTTGCCAAGGGAAAATGCTTGCCAGTAGTCCGTAGGCAAAGTAAGAGAAGAGACAGCCATAGCCTGCCTTCGTATTTAGATTACCCACATGGGGCTTGAAAAATATAGCATAAACATCCTGCCAAATTAATACACTATAATTATACCCCACCTTGACAGGCCTTCCCGCTTGACTTAATATGGAGTGTACTGGTAATAGTACCTTTGGGTAACCATTCATGACCACGCAAAAACAAGCCCTCGGCCAATGGGGCGAAGAAACCGCTGTTCGCTTCCTAGAAAGTCACGGCTACGCCATCCTGGCACGAAACCTTCACACGGCGCATGGCGAGATTGACATCGTTGCCGGCAAAGAAGCTGCGCTCATTTTTGTCGAGGTGAAAACGCGCAGTTCGCATGCTTTTGCCTACCCGGAAGCTTCCGTCACACTGCGCAAGCAGGCAGCCCTGCTCTCGGCCGCCGAAGAGTATCTCCAAGCACATCCAGAAAGCACTGAAAGCTGGCAGTTTGACGTTATTGCCATCGAAAGAAAACCCGGCGGCAAGCCGGAGATCGTCCATTTTGAAAATGTCATCTCCTGAGAACCTAAGCCCTTTGGGGTCTGATCTGGTGGTGATCGTAGGGCCGACTGCAGTTGGCAAGACCGAAATTTCAATCCAACTGGCCGAACGGCTGGATGGCGAGATCGTCTCGGCGGATTCGCGCCTCTTCTACCGCGGCATGGACATCGGCACCGCCAAGCCCACGCCCGAGGAACGCCGGCGCGTCCCGCATCATCTTATAGATGTGGCCGACCCGCGCGATACCTGGAGCCTGGCACTCTTCCAGTCGGCCGCCGCCGAGGCTATCGACGCCATCCACGCCCGCCGGCGCCTGCCTTTGTTGGTTGGCGGGACGGGCCAATATATCCACGCCGTCACGCATGGCTGGATCCCGCCGGTTACCGGCCCGGATGCACACCTGCGAGCGGAACTGCAGGCCGAAGCCGAAGAAAAGGGCTACCTGGCCCTACACGCGCAACTGCAGGCGCTCGACTCCGCATCTGCCGAAAAGATAGACCCGCGCAACCTGCGCCGCACTCTCCGGGCGCTGGAGGTCATCCGCCTGACCGGCCGGAAATTCTCCGAACAACGCCAGCAGGCCGGGAGCCTCTACCGCCTTCTAACCATCGGGCTGACGCGCCAACGCCCGGAACTGTACGGACGCGTGGATGCCCGCATCGAGGCCATGTTCGCCGCTGGCCTGCTCGCCGAAGTGCAGCACCTGCTCGATTCGGGCTGTTCCCCGGACCTACCAACCATGTCCGCCATCGGCTACCGTGAGTGCATCCACGTGCTGGCCGGCCGGATGGATGTAGAACAGGCTAAAGTCGAAATGCGCCGCCTGACGCGCATCTTCATCCGTCGTCAGGCCAACTGGTTCAAGCTGGGCGATCCATCCATCCACTGGTTCGAAGCCGGCCAAGCCAGATTGGAGGAGATTGAGCGGGTTATCCTGGGATTTTTGAAGGCAGATGTACAATGATCTGTTTGGGTAAATAAAGGGCTATGAAATCATCCTCTTCCAACCAGCCTGCTTTGGCAGCAGTCATCGGCGGCGGACCCGCCGGGCTGATGGCTGCCGAAGTGCTTGCCCAAGGTGGCGCCCGGGTTGACCTGTACGATGCCATGCCATCCGTGGGCCGCAAGTTCCTGGTGGCAGGTAAGGGCGGACTCAATCTGACCCATTCCGAACCATTCGAACAATTCCTGACCCATTACGGGGCGCGCCGTCCGCAACTGGAACCCCTGCTGAAAGACTTTGGCCCACAGCAACTACGTGTCTGGGCAGGTGCGCTCGGCATCCATACATTCATCGGCAGTTCCGGGCGGGTCTTCCCAGTTGGCATGAAGACCTTCCCCATCCTGCGCGCCTGGCTGGCCCGGCTGCGCTCCACCGGGGTAACCTTCCACGCTCGCCACCAATGGCTTGGCTGGAACAACGAGAACGATTTGCGCTTCGCCACCCTGGCCGGGGAGGTCTCCGTCCGGGCGGATGCAGTCGTGCTGGCGCTGGGCGGCGGCAGTTGGCCTCAGACTGGTTCCACCGCCGCATGGATCCCTCTCCTGACTGGGCGTACCGTGGAGGTCGCCCCATTGAAACCATCCAACTGTGGCTTCGACGTGGCCTGGACGGAACACTTCCGCGCCCATTTCGCCGGGCATCCTTTGAAATCCGTGGTCTTATCTTTCACAGATTCAAAAGGAAATGCCTTTCACCAACAAGGCGAATTCATTGTCACCGAAACCGGCCTGGAAGGCAGTCTCATCTACGCCTGCTCGGCATTCCTGCGGGACGAGATCGAAACCCGCGGCCAGGCTGTCATCCACCTGGATCTGGCCCCCGCCTGGACGCAGGAACGCCTGGTTGCACGCCTCTCCCGCCCACGTGGCTCGAGATCCATGCCCAGCCACCTCGAAAATTCCGTTGGCCTGCGCGGCGTCAAGGCCGGGCTGTTGTGGGAATTTGTCCCGAAAGCAGATTTCGCCAACCCCGAAAAATTGGCTGCGGCCATCCAAGACCTGCCCATTCCTCTGGTGGCCGCGCGCCCGCTTGCCGAAGCCATCAGCAGCGCCGGCGGCGTGCGCTTCGAGTCGCTGGACGAGCACCTCATGCTACGCGCCCTGCCGGGTTTCTTCTGCGCCGGAGAGATGCTGGATTGGGAGGCCCCCACCGGCGGCTACCTGCTGACCGCTTGCTTTGCCACTGGTCGGGCTGCCGGGATGGGGGCGCTGGGATGGCTGGGGCGCAAATAAAGTACAATAAAAAAATGGAGGGACGACCTGGGACAGCGGCAGAAGAAGCCAACTAAACCCTGATCGGATACAGGGAAACAATGTGCAGGATAGGGAGCAAGCTGCTTTTGGGCGCGGGTGCTTGCAGCTCACTGATGATAATAGCCAGGAAGACTGCCAACAGGATCACCATTCCGACGATGACGATGATTTGGATTCTCCAGGGCAGGTAGCGCGGCTCTTGTTTCTGTATGGCTGCCGGCGCCCACTCGACGATTTTTCGCCAGAAGGGGAAACGCTTTTCCAGGTAGAAATCTACGCTATAAGGGGAACGCCCCAGCGCATAATCCATCACGATCAGCGCACCAAAAACCAGCACATAGATCAAGCCCCCTCCAACATCGGTTGCCCCCGGGGTATATGGGCCGCCGAAACCCTCCGGAACCGCCCAAATGACTAGCGCAAACAGGCCGCCCAGCACATAGACCCATTTACGCCCGAAGCCGAATAGCAATCCCAGTGCGATGGCCGTCTCGACCAGGCGGGTCATCCAGGCAAACAAGTTCGGGTCAGGAGTGATCAATTTGACCCACAAATTGAACCAGGGCATCAGCCATTGCGGTTGGCCGGTGACGATGCCCGTGATATAGCTCAGATAATTATTGAAAAAATCCGGCTGCCACTTGAAGAATGCATCGATTGCCCAGACCAATCCGAAGGCGGCGCGTATCGCTCCTGCGAAGGCGTCCGCCCAAAGCGAGTAATCGTTCGACTTAACCAGCTTTGGATCCATTTGGTAATCTCCTTTGGCGGTGCTGTTCAGGTAGGATAGGTTTCCACCTCAAGAATAGCACAATTCCGATATTAATTCAACATTTTCTGCAATTTCCTTAAGATCACAGTTCTATTCGCCTGGCAGCATTTGACTCTACCTTCTCTCTCAGATATACTCCCCGCATGACCATCCGTCCCTGGCTCTCCCGCTACGATCCCGGCGTCCCGCCCCACCTCGGCTATCCCCTTGTCCCGGTTTTCCATTTTCTGGATGAAGCCGCCCGGTTGTGCCCAGAGCGCCCCTGCCTCATCTTCCGGGATGAAACCTACACCTACCGGGAAGTGGCCGCCCGCACCGACCATCTGGCTGCCGCCCTGCTTGCCCTCGGCCTCCGGAAAGGCGAACGCGCTGGCATCTTCATGCCCAATTGCCCGGAGTTCGTGCTGGCCTACTTTGCCATCCTGAAAGCAGGAGCAGTTGTCGTTGCCATTAACCCGCTCTACACCCCACCCGAGATCGTCCACCAAGTCAATGACGCCGGGCTTGAGACGGTTTTCTGCGCAGCCAACATCTACGGGCGCCTCAAAACCTCCCAACTCAGCACAAATATCCATCGCATTATCGTGGCCGGGGATATTCCATTGCAATCCGGCGATCTCCACTTCAATGATCTATTGACAGCTCAGTACGCTAAGGGAATTAATGAAAAGACCTTCGCGAAGGCCTCCACCCGGTCCTTCGTGGGTGTCTCTCCCTGCGCGGTTAATCCCGACGATATCGCTATCTTCCAATATACCGGCGGCACCACCGGCATCGCCAAAGCCGCCATGGCAAGTCATCGCAACCTGGTCGCCAACGCTCTGCAATTCAAGGCCTGGATGTCCACGCTGGAAGAGGAAAAAGAAACCTTCCTTCTGGCCCTACCGATCTATCACATTTACGGGATGATCTGCGGGATGCTACTGGGCCTAGCCCTGCGCGCCAGCCTGGTCATCATTCCAGACCCGCGCAACATCCCGGATTTGCTATCAGCCATCCAAACCCACCACGTCAGCTACTTCCCGGCCGCCCCCACGCTCTACAACGCCATCAATAACGCCCCACAAGTGGCCGCCGGGCAAGTGAACCTGACCAGCCTCAAGGCCTGCATCTCCGGCTCCGCCCCGTTGATGCAGCCCACCAAGCAGAAATTCGAGAGTCTCACCGGCGGCCGCATCCTGGAGGGCTACGGCTTATCCGAAGCGCCAACCGCCACGCACTGCAATCCGTTACGTGGGGAAAACCGTCTTAGCTCGATCGGCCTGCCGCTCCCGGATGTGGATGCGAAAATCGTCAGCCTGGAGGATGGCCTGACCGAAGTGCCGGTCGGCGCAGCCGGGGAACTGCTCGTCCAGAGTCCGCAGGTCATGCTGGGCTACTACAACATGCCCGCAGAGACAGCCGGCGCGCTGCGGGATGGCTGGCTCTACACCGGCGATATCGCCCGCATGGATGCAGACGGCTATTTCTATATAGTGGACCGCAAAAAGGATCTCATCAAGCCCGGCGGCATGGAAGTCTGGCCGCGCGAAGTGGAGGAGGCTCTCCTCGCCCACCCCAAAGTGGTTGAAGCTGCCGTGGCTGGCCTCCCGGACGCCTACCGCGGCGAGACGGTCAAGGCCTGGGTGGTGCTCAAACCCGGCCAAACGCTGAAGGGATCAGAACTTCAGGCCTGGTGCCGGGAACGCCTGGCCCCTTTCAAAATCCCAACCGAGCTGGAGTTCCGTTCCGAACTACCCAGGAGCACACTGGGCAAAGTCTTGAAAAGGGAGTTGGTGCAAAATAAAAAGTAAAACGAAAAACGTAAAAAAGAGCCTCCAAATTGGGGGCTCTTTTCCTTCTACCTTCTAACTTCAGTTTCTAAATTTTTACGTTTTACGCATTAGATTTTACAAATTACTTTCCTACGCCGGCTGCGGCGTGCCGCTCAACTTGGGGAACGGCGGTGGGAAAATTTTCTCGAATTCCTCGCGGTTGAGCGATTCGACCTCAAGCAGTTTTTTGGCAACCGCATCCAATTCCTGGCGGTATTTCTTCAAAATACCGGTCGCCTGGTTAAAGGCCTCGTCCACCAGTTTGCGCACTTCGCGGTCGATCTGTTCGGCGATCGCCTCGGAATAATCGCGTTGTTCGGAGATCTCACGGCCCAGGAAGATAAGCTCCTCTTTCTGGCCATACACCATCGAACCCATTTCCTGGCTCATCCCCAGGCGGGTGACCATGGCACGCGCCATGTGGGTAACCTGTTCCAGGTCATTGGAAGCGCCCGAGGTGATATCGTCGAAGACGAGTTGCTCTGCCACCCGCCCGCCCAGCGCTCCGGCCAGTTGCGCTATCATTTTCTTGCGAGAAGTCAGGACACGGTCATCTTCGGGACGGAACCAAGTTACACCGCCGGCCTGTCCACGCCCGACGATGGTGATCTTTTGTACCGGATCAGCTTCCGGGATGGCGGTTACCACCACGGCGTGACCGGCCTCGTGATAAGCAATAATGCGTTTTTCTTCATCGCTGATCAGGCGGGACTTGCGCTCTGGGCCCATCACGACTCGTTCTATGGCTTCTTCCAGTTCCGGCTGACCAATGGCCTTCTTATTGCGCCGGGCTGCCAGGATGGCACCTTCATTGATTAGGTTTTCCAGGTCCGCGCCTACAAAACCGGGGGTGCCACGTGCAATCGTTCCGAGGTCCACGCTGGGCTCAAAGGGCTTGCCGCGTGCATGTACTTTCAGGATGGCCTCGCGTCCGCGCATATCCGGACGGTCGAGCGTGATGCGCCGGTCAAAACGTCCGGGACGCAGCAGGGCCGGGTCAAGGATATCCGGCCGGTTGGTAGCCGCCACAACGATGACATTCGTATCCGTATCAAAACCGTCCATCTCCACCAGCATCTGGTTGAGGGTCTGTTCGCGCTCGTCGTGCGAGCCACCCAAACCGGCCCCGCGCTGGCGTCCCACTGCATCAATTTCATCTACAAAAACAATGCAGGGGGAATGTCGCTTGGCTTGGTCGAACAGGTCTCGCACCCGGCTGGCACCCACGCCAACAAACATCTCGACGAATTCCGAGCCAGAGATCGAGAAGAAAGGCACGCCTGCCTCGCCGGAGACGGCTTTGGCAAGCAGCGTTTTACCGGTGCCGGGAGGCCCAACCAACAAAACGCCCTTCGGGATGCGCGCACCCAGTTGAATGAACTTTTGCGGCTCTTTCAAGAACTCAACAACTTCCTTGAGTTCATCCTTGGATTCGTCAATCCCGGCCACGTCTTCAAACGTGGTCGTGGGATGCTCTCCGCTAAACATGCGCGCCTTTGATTTTCCGAAAGCCATTGCCGCATTATTACTGCCCTGTGCCTGGCGGAAGATGAACCAAAATAGAACACCAAACAGGATCACCGGCAGCAAGTATGAAAGCAGGGTCAGAACACCTGCCCAGGGGCTGGGTGCACTGACTTCGACGGAGACACCCGCAAGCTGGTCTGGTGTCACACCCAGGGTTACTAACTGTGAGACGAGGGTGGTCTCGGGTTCTTTTTGCGCTGTTTGCTCAATGGTGCTGTCGCTTTTTGAGATTACTGTTAAACTATTGTCACTTTTAACAATAATGCGAGCGACCTTCCCGGCTTTCACCTGCTGCGCCACATCGCTGATTGTTAATGGTCCTGCCGTACTTGACTGGTTATGAATATTAAAATAGACCATTGCTATGATCGCGATGAATAGCAGAAGATAGATTATGTATGATTGATTACGTGATTTCACTTGGACCTCCTGTCCGTGAGGAGAGATTATACCAACCTATGGAACTCTATGCCAGATTCGGGGAATATGTTATACGAAGTTCTAATAAATTCCTTAATCCTTATCCCCCTTTCATCCTTCCTGCCCATTTTTTCTTACGCGCTTCTTTACGTTTTTCCCAATCATCCGCTAATTCACGGCGATTCCCAATGAACCGCTCATTCAATCCCTTAATCCTTTCCCAAATGTGGTAAACTTAATCCGTTCAGGTGACAAGCCATGGCCGAAAAAAACGCAAAAATTATCCTATGTATAGAAGATGAGCAAGAAATGATTGACCTCATCCGGTTGATTCTCGGCCGGCGCGGATTTGATGTCCGTGGAGCAAACAGCGGGATAGAAGGTTTAAAAACCATCCAGAAGGAACACCCGGATCTCATTCTGTTAGACCTGATGATGCCCGATATGGATGGCTGGGAAGTCTATCAACAGATGAAAGCCGACGAAACAATGAAAAATATCCCGGTCATTGTTGTCACCGCCCGGGCGCAGAGCATAGATAAAGTTCTTGGCCTTCACATTGCGAAAGTGGATGATTACATTGCCAAGCCCTTCAGCCCCCAGGAACTATTGAACAGTGTGGACCGCGTACTCGCAAGCAAGAAGAACACCTGACCCTCATCCAACAACCAAAACGGGGCGATTAATCGCCCCGTTTCCTTATTTAGTATGAAAACCATCCGCATTGAAAACAAAAACACGCCTTTGCCTGCACCCTTGCAGGCAATTTACTGTGACAGCTTCCTGTGCCGGCTGCGCGGTTTGATGTTCCGCTCCAGCCTAGACCACGCTGAAGGTCTTTTACTCGTCGAAGCTCGTGACAGCAGGCTTGATACATCCATCCACATGCTCTTCGTCTACATGGATCTGGCGGTTATCTGGATCAACTCCGGATACACCGTTGTGGATACCGTCCTGGCACGCTCCTGGCGCCCCGCTTATGCTCCCCACCAGCCGGCCAGGTACATCCTGGAAATCCATCCAAGCCGGTTGAATGAGTTTAAAATTGGGAATCAGTTGGAGTTTCAAAACACGTAAACGGGCGGTTTATGCTAAACTGGTTATAACCGATCCCGGAGGAAGCCATGAGCGAAATAACCAACTTCTTGAAACAGGCCGATATTTTCTACCAACTCACACCCACACAATTGGAGATGGTTGCCAACGTTTGTCAGGAACGCACCTATGGGATGGGAGAAATCATTCTGGACGAAGGCGCGAGCAGTAAAGAATTATATATTATCGCCCATGGAGAAGTGGAAATCCTGGTCAATCCTGCCGTTGTCGGTGGACCGGAGGCTCCGCGTAGCCTGGTTACAATTTCCATCCTACGGCGTGGTCAATCCTTTGGCGAAATTGCCCTAGTAGATGAAGGATTACGCTCTGCAACTGTGCGCGCAGCTCAGAAGGACACGCACCTCCTTATTCTAGCGCGTGACCGGTTGATGATGCTTTGCGAAACCTATCCGCAATTGGGCTATCGTCTGATGTATAACCTGGCCGCCGATCTGGCAATGAAAATTCGCAATACCGACCTGCGCATCCGTGAAGCACTACTATGAAATAATACGGGCTGCCGGGCAATTGCGGTACGTAAAAAGGGTCAAAAAACCTTGACTATTAGATGATTCTGTATAATAATCTTTGCTTTAATATGCCAGAGCTTTATGGTAAATTAGTAAATCCCCGTGTACCACCACAAAGAGCACAGTGGTTGCTTCCAGAAGTGTGACGGGCAAGTCCGCTTTCATCACACAAATAACAGTTTTACGCTAAAGGAGGTGGTCCCAGACATAGCAAGAAGCCTGGTCGGCTTATGCAAGCGCACGTATTGTGCATTCCCTATCAACCAGTTCAAATCAATCCATTGGAGGAGAAATCCATGAAACGCCTATCCTTTATTCTTTCCGTAGTGCTGGCAGCCGGCATGATCCTGACCGCCTGCAGTGGCACTGCCTCTGCCCCCGCGGTATGCAAGACTGATAAAGCCGGCTGCGCCGTCTTTTCCGCCGGACAAACCATCAAGATCGGCATGGGCGCGCCCATGACCGGTGATAATGCCGCTTTTGGCCAGGATATTTCCCAAGCCGGGAAGATCGCCATCACAGACGCTGGTCAGTTCAATGGCTTTAGCTTCGCCCTGGACGCCGAAGATGACGGCGGTACCGCCGAAGGCGGCGCAGCCGTTGCCAACAAGTTTGTTGCCGACCCGACCATTGTCGCCATCGCCGGCCACATTTTCTCCGGCGCTACCAAGGCTGCCATCCCCATCTACGAAGCCGCCAGCATCCCCATGATGTCCCCCTCGGCCACCAATCCCGCCCTGACCCAGTCCGGTTCCAAGGTCTTTAACCGCGACGTCTTCACGGATGCAGCCCAGGGTAAATTTGCAGCCGCCTATCTTTACAACAAGTTAAGCGTCAAGAATTTGGCGATCCTGCACGATGGCCAGGCTTACGGCCAGGGCCTTGCGCAGGTAGTTAACGATCAGTTTAAGAGCCTAGGTGGTAATGTGGTCGCCTTCAACGCCATCACCCCCGGTGAATTGGACTACAGCGCTGCGCTGGCTGACCTTGCCTCCAAGAAACCCGATGCCCTCTTCTACGGTGGTTATACTGCCGAGGCCGTTGTCATCGTCAACCAGATGAAACAGGCCGGCCTCACCAATACCATCTTCTTTGGTGATGACGGTACCTTCGGCCAGGACTTCCTCGACCGCACCGGAGCGAATGGCGAAGGCGCTTACTCCACCTCCCTCATCCCGCCTGCCTCGCCTGCCAAAGCCAAGTTCGATGCTGCCTACCTGGCCGCCTATGGCCAGCCCGCCGGCAAGCTCTCTCCCTACAGCTGGACCGCTTACGACTCCGTCGCAGTTCTGATCAAAGCCATTGAGAGTGTTGCCGTCCTCAGTGGTGGCAAGCTGTACATTCCGCGCTCCGCCCTGGTCGCGGCCGTACGTGCCACCAATAATTATCAGGGCCTGTCCGGCACGATCACCTGCGATGCCACTGGCGAATGCTCTGCCTCTGGCCCGGTCTTCAATGTGGACAAGAGCGGCAAGTGGGTTCCTGTTCAGTAAATTGATGCGCACGCTTTTTTGCGCTCCTGTACAATAATTGATAAGATGGCGGGGCAGTTTCTGCTTGCCCCGCCATCTTCTTATCACCACCACTCCAGCATTGAGGAGAAGGGCCATGCCCAGTCCAAAATCGCCCGCCCGGCGGGTTAATACGTATAAGATCGTGCAAGCGGTTCTGGGAATTGTGTTCGCCGGATATATTCTCTGGCGGCTTTACGTTGTCTTCATTGGCACCCCGGCTTATGGGCCTGACACATGGGCTCGGTTTATTATCTCCGGCGTTATCCTGGGAAGTGTATACGCCCTGATCGCCATTGGCTATACCCTGGTCTATGGCATTTTGCGCATGATCAATTTTGCTCATGGTGACATTATGATGGTCGGCGCATTTGGTGGCTATTTTGTCTTTGAGGCTCTCAAAAACATCCCCACCCCTACTCCGGCCAATCCCCAATTGAATTTTCTAAATGCGCAACCCATCCTTTCGGTGATCGCTGCATTTATCGTCGGTGCAGCCATAGCCGCCTTGGGCGGCTATTTTCTTGAGAAAATCGCCTACCGTCCCTTGCGGGGAGCGCCGCGTTTGGTGCCCTTGATCTCCGCCATCGGCGCATCTATATTCCTGGAGAATGCCGGGCAGTTGCTCTTCGGCACCCAGCGCCGAGATTATGCCAATCCCGTCATCCTGACCCGCGGTGATGGTTGGAATCTCCCCATCGGGGGTACCACGGTCATCCTGCCCTACACGGGTGTCTTGACGGTGGTGCTCTCTCTTTTGCTCATGGCTGGGCTGTATATGCTGGTCATGCGCACCCGCCTGGGCCGCTCCATGCGAGCCGTTGCTGAGAACAAGCCGGTCGCTTCGTTGATGGGGATTGATGTGGATGGGGTAATCAGCCGCACTTTCATCATTAGCGGGGCGCTGGCCGGTGCGGCGGGTGTCATGTGGGGCATTCATCTCAGCCTGGTCTACTACTACGTCGGCTTCATCCCTGGCATCAAGGCTTTTACCGCCGCCGTATTGGGCGGTATCGGGAGTGTTCCCGGCGCAATGCTGGGCGGCCTGTTCCTGGGGTTGGTGGAAGCCTTGGGACCTGCGATTTTGGGCATGAGCTTCCAGCTAAAGGATGTCATCGCCTTTGGCATCCTGGTGCTGGTGCTGATCTTCCGTCCAACTGGCATTGTCGGTGAAGTCCTTACAGAGGAGAAAGTGTGATGAAAAAGCAACTGCGCTTGGCACTCAGCGCCGGATTAACCTTCGGCATCGTCACCATTTTCTTATTCCTGATCGGCTTCACGGGTACCGCCGGCACCCTTCTCGGGGATCTCTTCGGCAATAATGACGCCGCCCCCATTCTGGGCCTGACTACCCAGATGTTCAATATGCTCATCTTCCTGGCCCTGATCGGGATATGGGCCGGAGCATACGGTTCGCGCAAGACCAAAGATCAGAAAGATGATCCGTGGGCGCCCGCGTTAGCCGCCGGGTTCACAGCCGGTTTGGTGCAGGGGCTGCTCGTTGCCGCTGTTGCGCTCCTCCTTGGCATACTGAACACGCAGCATGTACAAATCAGCATGTACCTGGCTGCTATGCTGCCAGATGCCATAAAGCTGTTCCTGCTGGGACAAGCTCCCTCCAGGGTGCGTTTATCCATCTCATATTGTTTGCACTGACCGGTCTGGCCGGCGGGTTATTAAGTCGCGGCGTTGTGCGCGGCAGTTGGAGAACCCGCAGCGACGCAAAGGGGAAGAATATTTGGGATAAATTCACTCACAATCCCTTCTTCAATCAGGTTCGTACCAACCGCAATACCCGCTTTGCCGTCTACGGTGCGCTTCTGGTGGTGCTCTTCCTGGTGCCATTGGTCGCCGGGCAATACTGGAACTACACCATCGGTACCGTTGGAATCTATGTCCTGCTCGGCCTGGGCTTGAACATCGTGGTAGGCTTGGCCGGCCTGCTCGACTTGGGCTACGTGGCCTTCTTCGCCATTGGTGGCTACACCATGGCCTTGCTAACCGCCCCTGCGCCGCAGCACCTCATGTGGAGCTTCTGGGTCGCCGTGCCAATTGGGGTCGTTTTGGCCGGTTTAACCGGGTTATTGCTAGGCACACCGGTGCTGCGTATGCGCGGAGACTATCTGGCCATCGTAACCCTCGGCTTCGGCGAGATCATTCGCTTATTAAGCACCAGTGACGTTCTGACCCCCTTCGCTGGCGGCCCAAAAGGGGTCCCCAGCATCGGCGGCCCGACCTTGTTTGGGAAACCGTTTAACAGCGGCATTGATTTCGTCTACCTGATCTTCCTGGCAGTGTTATTGATTATTTTCGTCACGAACCGCCTGCAAAACAGTCGCATTGGGCGCGCCTGGGAAGCCATGCGCGAGGACGAAACAGTCTCGCGGGCCATGGGCATCAATACCCTCACGCAGAAACTGCTCGCTTTTGCCATCGGTGCAGCTTTTGCCGGATTAGGAGGCGCGCTCTTCGCCTCCCGCAACCAGTTCACCGGACCGGAAGATTATGCCTTCATGGTTTCCATCAACGTCGTCTCAATCGTGATCGTAGGCGGTATGGGCAATATCCCCGGCGTCATCGCCGGCGCGCTCGTGCTTAAGGGCTTGCCGGAAGTGCTGCGTGAGCTCCAGGATTACCGTGAATTGGTCTTTGGCGCCTTGCTGGTTGTGATGATGCTTTTGAGACCAGCCGGTATCATCCCGGCCACGCGTCGAAAGATGGAGGTTGAAAAAGACACCGGGGTGACCGCGCCCCCGAAGAAGGGAAAGAAAAATGACCATCGCACTGGAAACCCGCTCCCTCACCAAGCAATTCGGCGGTCTGACCGCGGTCAACTCGGTAGATTTGGTGATCCAGGAAAATGCCATCTTCAGCGTCATCGGGCCGAACGGCGCCGGCAAGACCACCTTCTATAACTGCATCACCGGATTCTACGAACCGGAGGTCGGTGATGTACTTTTCTACGGAAAATCGCTCGTCGGCCTAACTCCCGATCAGGTTACGCATCGCGGCATCTCGCGTACGTACCAGAATATTCGTTTATTTGCCAATATGAGCGCCATCGAAAATATCCTGGTTGGTGAACATGCCCGCCTGCATGCTTCATGGGTGGAAGCGATTCTTCACACACCGCGTGTCATGAAAGAAGAAAAAGCGGCCGTTGAGAAAGCCAGGCAACTATTGAATTATGTGGGCCTGGTCGGTTTGGGAGACCAGTTGGCCCGTAACCTGCCTTATGGCGCCCAGCGTCGTCTCGAAATCGCCCGCGCCCTGGCCAGCCAGCCGCGCTTGCTCTTGCTGGATGAACCCACTGCCGGGATGAACCCGCATGAAACCACCGATATGATGCACTTCATCCGGCGTCTGCGGGATGAACTGAACATCACCATCCTGCTCATCGAACATGATATGCGCGTGGTTATGGGGATCAGCGAACAGATCGCCGTGCTGGATTATGGCGCAAAGATTGCCGAGGGCACTCCCGCCGAAATCCAGGCCAACCCGCGCGTCATCGAAGCCTATCTGGGAAGCGGAGCCGCCTCAGGGCTGAATACTGCCGCTGCACAGCCTGCTTGAAGGCCAGGTCCTTATGCCAATGCTTGAAGTTAACAACATTCACACCTACTACGGTAACATCCATGCTCTCAAAGGCGTCTCGCTGACAGTGGAAAAAGGCGAGATCGTCACCTTGATCGGCTCCAACGGTGCCGGTAAGACCACCACATTGCGTTCCATCTCCGGTCTCCAGAAACCGCGTCAGGGCAGCATCCTGCTCGAAGGCGAAGATATCGGCCCGTTCAAGGCGCATGAGATTGTCACAAAAGGCGTGGCGATGGTCCCGGAGGGGCGCGGCATATTCGCCCGTCTGACCGTCTCCGAGAACCTCGACCTGGGAGCCTATACCCGCCGCGACCGCGCTGGCATTCAGAAAGATCTGGAACGCGTCTACACCATCTTTCCTCGCCTGAAAGAGCGCCAGCGCCAGGTATCCGGCACGCTTTCTGGTGGAGAGCAGCAGATGCTCGCCACCGGACGCGCCCTCATGACCCGTCCGCGCCTGCTCTTGATGGATGAACCTTCAATGGGACTTGCTCCCGTTCTGGTGGAATCAATTTTCAACGTAATCAAAGCCATCAACCAGGAAGGCACCACCATCCTTCTGGTGGAGCAGAATGCCCTGATGGCCCTCTCCATCGCCCATCGCGGCTATGTGATCCAGACCGGGCAAATCGTCTTGCAGGATACGGCCGCCAATTTGAAAAGCAACGAAATGGTTCAAAAAGCCTACCTCGGAATGGAATAGGACTGGTCAGGCTTTGCGCCTGCCAGGTGTATTGCCCATTCGGGGCGGCAGTTTTTCTGCCGCCCCGCCTGTTTTAAGCATATAATCGAGCCATGCCAACCGCAGAGATTATCACCATCGGCACCGAGCTCCTGCTCGGCGAGACCGCCGACACCAATACCCGCTTTATCGCGCAGACCTTGCGCACCCTGGGGGTGGATCTATACCGAACCCAGACGGTCGGGGATAATGCCGGGCGCATAGCCGCGGCTGTGCGTGAAGCTCTCCAGCGAGCCGACATCGTCATCACCACCGGCGGCCTGGGCCCCACCGTAGATGATCCAACCCGCCAGGCCATAGCCGAGGCCGCCGGAACACCGCTCGAATTTCACCCGGAACTCTGGGAGCAGATCAGCACCCGCATCGGTCGCTATGGCCGTACACCCACCGAAAACCAAAAACGCCAGGCTTACATCCCCAAAGGCGCACTTGTCATTGAAAATCCGGTCGGCACCGCCCCGGCCTTCATCGTAGAATTTCCCCCATCCCCTCTTTCCCCTGCCCCTTCGAACGGGAAGTCCGTCATCACCCTCCCCGGTGTACCGCGCGAAATGGAAACCCTCCTGGCGGATGCGGTGTTGCCCTACCTACAAAAACGCTTCGACCTACATGAAGTCATCCAGGTCCGCACCCTGCATGTCAGCGGGATCGGCGAAGGCGTCCTCGACGACCAGGTCGGTGACCTGGAAATCCTCACCAACCCGACCGTTGGGCTTACCGCGCACTCCGGCATCGTGGACATCCGCATCGCCGCAAAAGCCTCCACACCGGCCGAAGCCGGCCACCTGATCGCCGGTGTGGAAGAGGATCTCCGCAACCGCCTGGGAAAGAATATCTTCGGCGTGGACAACGACACCCTCGAAGGCGTCACGCTTGCCGCCCTGGCGAAGCACGGCTGGAGCCTGGCTACCGTCGAAAGCGGGTTGGAGGGTAGCTTGTGGGCAAGACTCCACCGCACCGGCCACCCAGCCTATCAAGGTGGAGACACCAGCGAGATCAATGCGGACACTTTGGCCAGTTCCGCTGAAATGCTCCATAGGAAGTTGGAAGCCTCTGCCGTGCTCGGAGTAATCCTTTCCATTTCCGGCGAAGAACAGGTGGTTTCCATGTTCATCCTCACGCCGCTCGGGCAGGAGCAGCGCCGCCTCACTTACGGCGGGCATCCCAAATTGGCCGTCCGCTGGGCCACCAACACCGCCCTGGATCGGCTACGCCGTACCGCCCAGGAAGCCGGGTAGGGGTAGAATTACCAGAGAAATGGAGACCGAATGACCAAATCTGATCCTCTTCTCCTCATCAACGCCCTGATCCTTACCATGGACGAGGCCATGCACCAGTACGAACCCGGCGCGCTTGCCATCGGCGGGGATACCATCCTCGCGGTTGGGCCTGAGGCGGAGCTTCGGGCCGCCTATCCCGGCGCGAAAACCCGCGATTGCCAGGGCAAGGTGCTCATGCCGGGACTGGTCAACGCCCACACCCATGTCCCCATGACGCTGCTGCGCGGCCTGGCGGATGACCTGCGACTGGATGTCTGGTTGATGGGCTACATGATGCCGGTCGAACGCGAGTTCGTCTCGCCCGACTTCGTCCGGCTGGGCACGCAACTGGCCTGCGCCGAACTGATCCGCACCGGCGTTACCTGCTTCGCCGACATGTACTATTTCGAGGAGGATGTGGCCAAAGCCACCGCCGAGGCCGGCCTACGCGCTCTCTGCGCCCAGACCGTGCTCAAGTTCCCCACCCCGGACGCGGCCTCGTACGAGGATTCCCTGGCCGCTGCGCGTGACTTTATCCAACGCTGGAAAGGGCATGCCCTGATCACCCCCTCCGTCGCGCCGCACGCTCCCTACACCTGCACACCCGAGATCCTGCGCGCCACCGCCCAACTGGCCGTCGAGTTCGATGTGCCGCTGCATACGCATCTCGCCGAAACCGCATTGGAAGTGGAAAACATGCGCCGGGAGAACGGCATGCCGGTCATCCCGTATGTCAAAAAGCAGGGCCTGTTCGACGCCAAAGTGCTGGCGGCTCATTGCGTCCACATTGACGAGGGCGAGATGCGCACCCTGCTGCACGCCGGGGCGGGTGTGGCGCATAACCCCTCCTCCAACCTGAAACTGGCCTCCGGCTTTGCCCCCGTGCAAAAGATGCTCGAGTTGGGCTTGAACGTTGGGATCGGGACGGACGGTGCAGCCTCCAATAACGATCTGGATATGTTCGAGGAGATCCGCCTGGCTGCATTTGTGGCCAAAGCTGTCTGCAATGACCCGACCGTTGTCCCGGCCCCGACTGCGCTGAGCATGGCCACACGGTTGGGGGCGCGCGCCTTGCACCTCGGCTCCATCACCGGCACGCTCGAACCCGGCAAGCGCGCCGACCTGATCCTGGTGGATATCTCCCCACTGCACAACTCGCCGCGTTTCCGGCGAGACCGCGATAATCTCTACGCACAATTGGTCTACGCCGGGAAAGCCACAGATGTCAGCGACGTGATGGTGAACGGCAAATGGTTGATGCAAAACCGGAAATTGCTCACGATCAATGAAACCGAACTGGTTACGGCTTCCAATGAATATGCCCGCAAGATCGATATCTTCCTGATGGAGCGGGAGCAATCCGTCCTCTCGAAACTGGTCGCCCTGGGCGGCTCGGCGGAAGAGGAGTCCTTCGAAGTGCAGGTCAAAGTCAAACTGGCTGACCCGGCCCCGGTTCTGGAAGCCCTCAAAAAGCCTGAGATCGAGATCCTGCGCAAGAAACATTTCCACCAGCACGACGCTTACTTTACATTCCTTGATCCGGCCCAGGGTTGGTTGCGCTACCGCGAAGATGAGATCATAGATGACAAGGAAGAGATCACCGGCGTGCGCGGCCGCCTGACCCTGATCGGACCCTCCCGGGAAGGCGACTTTGCCTACCACGTCCTGCTCTCGCGCATCCGCTACTTTGCTCCGGCAACCAACAGCCTGCGCTTCTATCGCGAATACTTCAAGCCCAGCGATGAAACCCTGATCGATAAGGATCGCCTGCGCTGGCTGGTGCGCTATAAGGGGGAAGAGTTTTTTATCAACCTGGACTGCGTTGAAACGCCCAAATTGGGGTACTACCTGGAGATCAAGAGCCGCACCTGGAGCCGCCTGGATGCCGAAGCGAAGGCCCGCTGGACCACCGAACTCATCACCCTGCTGGGCGGTTCATTAAAAAGGACCATTACAAAGGATTACGTTGAGTTGGCGAATAGAAAGTAAGCCATCCGCTGCATGGACGGACCTTCATCACGGGCAATTGTTTTGCTGGTGCTGCGCGAGGGTCTCGGCAAAATTGTGCAGGCCGGATCTATCGCAGCGGGCCTGGAAGTAATAATACTTGCTCTGGGCGGGTGAAGCCACCGCCTGCAGGGCCGCCATACCCGGGTTGGAAATCGGGCCGGGCGGCAATCCCCGATAAAGATATGTGTTGTAGGGAGAATCGATCTTCAAATCAGCCAGACTGAGCGGGTTGGTCCACCAGGTGCCCTGGGCGGCGTCATAGCCAAGCGCATACTGGATGGTCGGATCGGTCTGCAGTGGCATGTTAATGGCCAGCCGGTTGTAGAAGACCGATGCGATCAGCGGCATTTCGCCATCCACCATGGCTTCGCGTTGGATGATCGAGGCCAGCGTGACGGCCTGGTAGACCGACAATCCGTGGCTGGCAAAGCCACTGCGGAGCTCGGGGGTCAACCGGAAAGAAAAGTTTTGCAGCAGAAGAAAGACCAGTTGGTCGGCCGAGGTGGAACGCGGCAGGGTATATGCGCCCGGAGAAAGGAAGCCCTCCGCGCTCGCCCCGGCGGGGAGAAAATCCGGGGCGTTGGCGGGGGCTGAGGCAGCCGCCAAAAAAGCCTCCGGCGTGATAGGCAGGCCGGAGGTCGGCAGGCTCGCAGCGATCTCCTCCATCCGCCAACCCGGCAGAACGTCAAACGGCACATCGGTCAAGGTTGTGGACTTGAGCGACCTGGCAATATCCCGGCCGGTCTGCGCCGGGCTGAGGCGATACGTGCCGGATGCGATGATGGTATCCGTCCCGGTCCAGAGCAGGTAAATGCGGAACGTTTCGGCGCTGCGGATCAGGCCGGCTTCTTCCAAACGGTTTGAAATTGCCGGGACACTTTCGCCCGGCTGAATGACAAAGACCTGTTCGACCCCGGCCGGGTCACGCGGCTGGGTCAGATCGCCCGCGTTCCAGACCAGGTCAAGGGCATAACTGAAGCGCTGCCAGGAATCGAGCGCCGGCCCGGGCGCGCCGAAGGACTGCCAGGCCAGGGTAGGCACGAAAAGCACCATTGCCACCAGGAGGATGGCAACCAACGCCAATAAAAGGAGGAAAGCCGGCAGGCGGGAATGGCGAGGTTTCATGGTTTGGGATCGGCATCCAGGTAGGATTGCAGGAGCACTGTGGCGGCCAGGTCATCCAGGTGGCCGGAGCGCTTCTTGCGGGTTGCGCCCATCTGGAGACGGGCGAGGCGGGCGTCCTGGGTGGTGAAGGCTTCCTCCCAGAGGAGCACCGGAATGGTTGTCTGGGTCTGAAGGGCTTCGGCAAAACGCTGTGCGCGGCGACCTTCAAAGGAGGGGGCTCCAGAATCGTCAAAGGATTGCCCGACCAGGATCAGGCCGGCTGCCTGCGCGGCAGCCAGTTCGGCCACGGCGGCCGCATCCACCAGGCGCGCCACGTGCAGCAACACCGTCAACGGGTTGGCGATGGTGCCGGTCGGGTCGCTGATGGCGAGGCCGATCCGTTTGGAACCGGGGTCCACTGCGAGGATTCTCATGGAACTTTCAGCTCTTAGCCTGCGATGGAGATGGCGATGCGGAACGGGGCAACCGGCAGCCAGGGCCACCAGGCAGGCGCCAGGTGGATCTTAGGGGCAGCCGCCAGCCGGAGAGATCCTTCCAGTCGCCGGACAGCCTGCCCCGGAGTGCGCCCCTGGACCGATTGCATGACCGCCAAAGGGTCGAGCCGGGCGCGCAGGAGCCGCTGCGCTTGCATTTTCCAGCGAGTGACGCCATCCGAATCTGTCATGGGAGGGCTTGCATATGCCGTGGTAACCGCGCTGGAGCCAGGCTCAAACCCAACCGGGAGGGTCCTATCCAATAGCATGCCCGCCAGGGTGGTCACATCCGCGGCCGAGGCATACTCCGCCTGACATTGCAGATCCAATGTCAGCGAAAGCGTGGCTCCGGCCTGTCCATCTGCCGGGAAATATGTCTCGGAGAATACTTGTCCCGCCGCCAGTGTGCCGGGAAAAAACACATCACCCGGAGCAATGGATTTCGGGAGGACGGTCTTGCACTGCGCCAGGATCTCAGACACGAGCGCATCGTACAGGCGGAGACGATCCCCGGCAGTTTGCACAGGCGCAGAGCTGTCCGTTCCGCCCGCGGTGGGGTTGGGATTGGTCACCGCCAGGCTGGTCCCCAGGTCGCCTTCGATGGCAACCAGCGTACCGGCGGGCAGGTTCCCGGAAGAGCCGGCCTCCACCGCCCGGATGGGCACATCCATTGTTTCACCGACGCCGGCCGGCAGAACCGCATCGGTTGTCGTGGTAAAGCGGACCGGCGGGTCCCCGGTGGTGCGCACAACCGTCCCGGATGGAATGCCGGCCAGCGTGGTGGTCAGGTTGCTGAAGCGCGCCAGCCCGGTCGCCGAGGTTTTGGGTACGATGATGGAGCCGGTGACCGGGCCGGTCAGGCTCTTTTCAATGACGGTAAAAATCAAGCGGGCCGGCAGGCTGCCCGCCGGGGTGAGCGTGGTATCCTTGGGGTTGGCGCTGACGGCGATGGACAGGCTTTGCAAGCGCGTGGCAGGCGTTAGCGCGACCGTGGCGGAAGGGAAAAAGAGCAGCAGCAGGACCAGCACCGCCAGGACAGCCAGGCTGAAAAATAGCAGGCGGACGCCCAGCAAGTTCCGCCAGCGCGGCTCGACCGGGAAGCCTTCATGGCGCATCTGCCGCAGGTCCGGGCGGGGCGCCCGGCGCGCCGGCGCGGCATGTGCGCCCCCGGCTACCCAGTTCTCCCGCTGGGCACGCGTGGCCTTTTTATACGCCGGGATGCCCAATGCCTGTGCGGCCCGGCGGATATCGTGCGACGGAGATACGATGGCAAGCTGGGCCCCCAGCGTGAAGGCATGCCGCTGGAGCATGTGCAGGTCCAGAGTCCGGCCGAGAATGCGGGAGCGAGGCGGGTAAACCAGAAGGATGCGCGGCGTCTTGGCCCAGTCCATTTTGTCGCGGATGGATATGACATCATCGTGCGGGTCCAGTTGGATAACCTGTGTCTTCATCGCCCCCCATTATAATGGCGAATTTTCGATCGGTTGTAAATGGCGGAATGGTCCATTAGGAATCGCCGGAATGTGGGGAAAGAAAGGGTTGGTTTAAGATATTCGTTCCCAGGAACGACGGAGAAACGACCAGCCCTCCCCCAGGGAAATGATGAATGATGAACGGTATTCGTTCCGCGTATCGAAAAAAAAACGAATAGGGGGCGGTGGGAATGATGAACGATGAACGATGAACGATGAACGATGAACGATGAATTGTGCAGGATGAATAAGGGATTTGTTCCTGAGGGACAAAGGATGGACAGATAGGGGGAAGGAGGGGGGCGGAAAATGGTTTGAGCAAGGAGAAAGACGGATTCATCGGACTTTCCCGGAGGGCAAAAGCCATGCGGGAAGGGTGGAGCGGCGCAAACCGGTGAGCGGCCTGGAAGAGCATGGGTTAAACATAAAACATTTGTTCTATTAAGTCAAGGGTTTAAGGATGGAGATTATGCGCCCGCCAGGAGTGGAACGGGGTTGTTTTTAATCTTTTCCGCCTGTTTTGGAGCCACCTTTGAAGCCTGCTCTGGCGTAGGATTGGTAATGTGCCGAGAACGAGCGCGAATGTGCGCACGGCATATATTACTTCTCCGGCGGAGCGTATGAAGTAGATACCGATGGAACCACTTCCACCGCGAAGGTGTATTACATCTTCGCAGGCCAAACCGTCGCCATGCGCGCCGGCCCGCCGGGCACGCCATTGGAATACTTCCTGACCGACCAGTTGGGTTCGGTGGTGGCCATAACCGACTCGAATGGCAATCTTTTGAGCCAGCAGCGCTACATGCCCTTTGGACAGGTGCGCACGAGTGCGAGTCCGATCACCCAGACCGATTTCGCCTACACAGGGCAACGTAACAACAGTTACATTAACTTGATGGACTACAACTCCAGGTGGTATGACGATTATCTTAACCGGTGGAGTCAGCCTGATAGCATTATACCCGATGACAACTCCCAAAGTCTGAATCGGCTTTCTTACGTTGAAAATAATCCTATTAATTTTAACGACCCCTCGGGACATTGCGTAGGAGAAGATGGCACTCAATTGTCTGATGCCAATCCTGAATGTATGGTTAGTAATGGAACTTCAAGTAATAGTACTACAACTAGTACTACAACAACAGTAAACGATCTTAAAATAAAAAGCCAGGGTGAAATGATGTTCACTATATACGTAATGCGGGCCTCTGATCTTGATGCTATGGATCTAGAAACACAAGCAGAAGAGGGCTATGGGTATGGTGAACCAGAAGGGAAAGAACCGTGGGTTAATTTACTTTCAGATATATTGGGCACTGTGGAGAATTTCATTCCAGGTCAAAATAAAGTATTTCCAATTGATATTTCTCTAGGTTGGCAAAATGATAATTTGGGATTGTTGCTAGGAAGTTTGACAGTGCGAAATGGCTCTCCGACAATAGTCGGAGTAGGTGGCGTAATCATTAATAACCCAAATACTACTTTTCTTCAGGGACCACAACAATTTGCCTATCAAGGCGAGACTATTACAATGGGCGTGAATCGCTATACAAATAAATGGTCCGATGTGTCGGTAGAAATTGATATAGCCTCTGGTGGCGGATTCCCAGACTACCCGAAGCCAGTAATAGAAATTCCAGTTGGCTCGATGCCATTTCCCGGTTGTAGCGTTCTAAACGTTTATCCCTAGGAGGACTCTCATGAAAAAGTTAAATAGAATATTAGCTTTTATACTGTTTCTAGTCATTTGTGGTTGTTCGTCGGGCCAAAATAGGAATTCGGCGTCCTCACATGATAGCATCGCCGATGCTATTAAAATTACTTATCGTAAAGGAACTGAAGTACAAATAGCAGATCCTCTTTATTTTTCGATTACGAACACTTCCACAGACTGTATTTCTTATCCTATAGATTATGGATTAAAAATTATTATGGAACAAAATGACAAATGGGCAGCTGTAGCGGATACAGTAGTCTATCAATCACAACCTGGACAAAATGAAGTTCTGCTTGATCCTGAAGGAGGCGTTTTTTCTGAAAGGGTTGTAGTAGCTGAGCCAGATCTAACGAATATTACCCTCGCGGGCCCAACCAATTTTCAGGCCATCATTACCGGTCATTTGTGTAACGATAAAAGCGTTGTGATTGAAAAGCGTGTTCCTTTTGTCGTCACTCCATAGTATTGGAAAGGTTCACAAAAAAAGCACTTGAAAATATTTGGTCAAGACCCACAATGACCTAAATAAAAGACGGACCGACCGGTTAGAACCCCCATTCTGGGGGCAAGCCAGCCAGCCCGTCTCTCAGGGGCGATTCGTCAACGGACTCCTTTACGGACGCCCGTTGAAAGCCTGGTGCAGGCGAACGGATAAGCGGATTCGTAACCTGCAACCAGGCGTATAATGCCGATCGCGAAGCATCCCCGAAGGGGAAAACCGGCTATACTTGGCCCAATTGATGAGTGCGGTCGCAGGCTGCCCGGCAGCCAATACCCTGACAGCTCCTGCCAATACCAGCGCGGCCTGGGACTTCATTACCGATGGCGATGGCAACCGGGTCGAGCAGATCTATGCCACGTTTAGCAATGGCAATGGCACTGGAACGTTAACATCCTACTACTATATGGGCGGATCGTACGAAGTGGACACCAACGGGAGCACCACCACAAAAGTGTATTACGCCTTTGCGGGCCAAACCGTCGCCATGCGCGCCGGCCTGCCGGGCACGCCATTGGAGTACTTCCTGACGGATCAGTTGGGTTCGGTCATACTGGTCCTGGACGCCTCCGGGAATCCGATTGCAGGCACGCAGCAGCGCTACATGCCATTCGGTCAGTCGCGCTTTAACAATACGCCGGTGACCGACTTCGCCTACACAGGGCAGCGTGACTTGGATCTGCAGGGAAACAGCTTCTCGCTGGGACTGATGGATTACAACGCGCGTTTTTACGATGATTCGCTGGGAAGATTCACGCAGCCGGATACGCTGACTCCGGGTGGGCCACAGGGACTAAACCGCTATTCGTATGTGGACAATTCACCCCTCGATGCCACCGACCCGTCAGGAAATACCAGTTGCTCTGATATACCAAATGAACAAGCTCAAGCATATTGTGAGAGTCAAGGAGGAGAATTCGGATTTGGTATTGATACTGCCCTTGATGTTATGAATAAATATTGGGTGAACCCGTATGCAGCTCCTACATGGGATGAATTACCTCAGGGGGAACGAAATCTTTTAGTAGCAGCTGGATGCGCTGCTTGTGATAAAGTAGGCTGGAATGCTGAAGTGCGTGGTAGTTCAACAAATATTGATGGTACTCTACAAGATCCGGCGGTTTATTTATCACTTATAGCTAGCGGAGGAATGACAGGATTATGGAGTACTGGAGCAGGACTTGTAACGACAGGATTTTCTAGCGTATCTGCTTGGGTGTATGGGGAGATTGTTACTATGGTGACAATTTTGGCCACGCACTTTCCGGAGAGTTCAACTGTTAGCTTAGGAAGCAATGATCTATACCAACTCATTGGCGAAATGAAAAATTACACATATTTTGATTTGGGAGATTTGTTTTATAAAATTTTTCCGGGAATATCTGATGATGCAAATAGCGAGTTCATCGCTAATCAAATTGAACAGCTAAAAAATTTTGCGGTTACTACCTACTCCGAAATCCCTGGACCTGGAACTCAGGCAGAAATGGATTGGATTGAGGTAAGCGGGATGTACTCTAAAGTTGCAACAACTGTTGTTTCGGCTTTTTCTTCATTTTTTTATTCAGCACATTAGCCAGCAAAGCAGCAAAAAGGACATGCAAAATGAAAAGAATATTCAATCCGATCTTAGGTTATATCGAAAAATATTTTGACTTCTTATTTGATAGAGGTTTTAAGATACGAGAAGCAAATGTATCCTATTGGTCAACTCGAAGTTGGGATGTTACGTTCGAATCACAAGACTACATAATAAAAGTCTTTTGTGATCAACATGGAGTATTTCTTGTTTTTGCGCCCTTTGGGGAACCTATAAACTATAACATGAACATAGAATCTGTAATCTATTACCTGAGCAAGGGAAAAACCTTTATCGGCAAGTTTGAAGGGGATCCTTTTAGAGATAAGAAAGGGCAAATCGAAAGGTTGGCAAATTTGCTAAAAGAAAATATCGACCAAATTTTACCTTGTTTTGAAATTAACTGGTTCAGGGAACATGTGGGTGAGTTGCTGAAAGCGGAAAAAGAGTGGGCAGGTATCTACATGAGAAGATAAGTGCCAGGATTTTAATGTTCTCTTAAAGTTGATATACGGCCTCAGGCTCCATACCGCGAGGATTTCATAGCAACATAAAAGACGAACCAGCCAGTTAGGAACTGGCCAGCCCGTCTCTTGAGGGGGGTGTCTTGATTATACCGCCTCTTGCTCCTGGCGCAGCACCTTAACATGCGTCTCTCCTTTTTCCGCCAAGAGCGCCAACCCGGAACGCAGCGAACCAACCAGCTCCAGTTGGGCCGGGTTGAGGGTGCCATTGCGCAGCGCATCCACCAGCGCATGCGGTAACGAAGCTCTCGACTGGTGAGTCGCACAGCTACGGCGACGGGAGGCGGGTGGAACAGCTTTATGCCACCTACGATGCCCAGGGCGCTCCCACCTCGGCTCAAACCAACTATTATTTCTCAGGCCCAGCGTGGGAAATGGATTTCAACGTGAACACCATCACCGCGAAGGTGTATTACATCTTTGCAGGCCAAACCGTCGCCATGCGCAACGGCCCGCCGGGCACGCCATTGGAGGACTTCCTGACGGACCAGTTGGGTTCGGTCATACTGGCCCTGGACGCCACCGGGAATCCGATTGCAGGCACGCAGCAGCGCTACATGCCATTCGGTCAGCCACGCTTTAATAATACGCCGGTAACCGACTTCGCCTACACAGGGCAACGTGACTTGGATATGCAGGGAAACAGCTTCTCGCTGGGACTGATGGATTACAATGCGCGTTTTTACGACGATTATATTACCCACTTTAACCAACCAGACAGTATTATACCCGATCAGGATAATCCTCAAACTCTAAATAGATATGTCTACGCGGCCAATAATCCTATTCGTTACAACGATCCGTCAGGCCATTGCTTCACTGACCCATTCACTTTCATGCTATGTGCTATGGCGGCTGGAGCAATTATAGGGGGTGTTGTTGATGCAGTGGCGCAATATCAAAATACTGGTCATGTAGATTTGGGACAAGTTGCTCAGGCTGCAGCAGGAGGCGCTCTCCTTGTTGGTGGTGTTGTACTAGCTGCAGTAGCGGCTCCTGTGGCAGTGGCGGGAGCCGGAGTCGCAATGGCAGCGGCAGGCAGCGCTATTGGAGTGGAAAGTGTTGAGAATGCTGGCGTTGATACACTCGCTTCCTCATTGACTTTATCAGACAAACTAAATGGTTTGTTTGCACCTCCTGCTGAATTGCCTACTTTGAATATTGATTTAGATCGAATGCCTAATATTGCTGAAAATATTCAAAACGCTCAAGCGAACGGAGCTCCAGACATTTTAACACGTACAACTGATCAGGCAAGAATAGCTGCTAACCGAGCAGCAGCATGTATCGACTTTTGTGGTACAGGGAGTCCCGATGAATATCCATTTGCATCTACATACGAAGGGGGAAAAGGTGCTTTTGTTGCAGATGTACCTCAGAGTGAACAGAATATTCAGGGAGGGGTATTAGCGCAGTTTTATCGTATATATGGTATTCAAGATGGAGATCAATTTAAGGTAACTGCACAGTGATAATTGATAAAATTGTTGACATGATAGAATATTTCAAATTGGCATCCTTCAAGAAGTTGTATACATGGGTTAGTTAAGGCGGCTTCCAAGTATGATGATGAAAGTCTAAATACGAGGAGAAAATGCAATGGGAGAAGTGTTATATAGAGGAAAAGCTTTAGCACTTTATAATCAGGTTATGCTCATTGACGCTGAAGATATCGATGCTTATCCACAGTGGTCCACTGGAATTGAAAACGCAATTTTAGGACCAAAGGGAGTGGCTGTTTCAGCATTAGGGGACACCCAAGTCGAGATAATTATATACAAAGGAAATACTGTTGTTGAAAGTACCCTTTATATTTCTGGAGAAATAGAGATCGGGAAATCTGGATTAATTGTAGGAAACGAAATTGCCGGTACATCAGAGAGAATTCCTTGGCCGAGTGGAAAAGCAAAGATAAAAGTTTATGCAAATGGTCCTCAAAATACAGCTACTCAGATTATCTTTGTTCTTGATACCCTAACGGATTAGGAATAGAAGTCAAATTATCCGCTCTCTATAAGTACCTTAACATCTCCAATCCCAATCTGCTGCCCGGCCAACAAGGTCAGGCCGGAGTGCAAAGCTGATACGATTTCGCGTTGTGTGAGATTCAAGGTGGTTCCCTGCAGCGAATCAACTAGAACCAATAATTCGCTTGTTGAAAATGGACATTTCACTGGGTTCACGTGCAAAGCCAATCGCTCTTCCACCTGTTCCATCGCCTTGAAATAATCCTCGGCCACGGTTTGATCGTGAACGTGTGCATAAACCATGGTGGTGCCCAGTTCCTTGTGCCCGAGGAACCTCTGGATGGAAGTGATCCGGCAGCCCGCATTGAGCAACTGCGTGGCGCAGGTGTGCCTGAGCCGGTGCGGATAGGCCTTCACCCCTACGCGTTCCCCGGCGGCCTTGATGCGGCAGCCAATGAAGCATCTGCTCAGCGGCGCGTTGCGATACAGGAAGACATGCTCTCCCGATCCGGCCCCGCGCACGGCCAGGTACTCCCGGAGCGCCTGGATGGTGGTATCAGTGACATAAACGCTGCGGTCTTTCTGGCCCTTGCCATCCCGGACGCTGAGATTACGTCTATCCAGGTCCAGATCTTCCAGGCGCAGTTCCTCCACTTCGCCGGAGCGCAGCCCGCACTTCCAGAGCAAATAGAACATGGCGCGGTCCAGGAGGGCCGGGCACGCCATTGGAATACTTCCTGACGGACCAGTTGGGGTCGGTCATACTGGCCCTGGACGCCACCGGGAATCCGATTGCAGGCACGCAGCAGCGCTACATGCCATTCGGTCAGCCACGCTTTAATAATACGCCGGTGACCGACTTCGCATACACAGGGCAGCGTGACTTGGATATGCAGGGAAACAGCTTCTCGCTGGGACTGATGGATTACAACGCCAGATTCTATGACGACTCGCTGGGAAGATTCACACAGCCGGATACGATGACCCAGGGTGGGCCACAGGGACTCAATCTTTACAGTTATACCCTTAATAATCCTATTAATTTTAATGATCCGTCCGGCCATTGTATAGGAGAAGATGGCACTCACTTGTCTGATGCCAATCCTGAATGCCGGGGTAGCACCGATACTGACCTATGCAACATGGATCCTGGTGCCCCTGCCTGCAATTCTGGCGACGATGGTGGAACTTCGCAATCTAAAACTTCAAATGGAAAACAAACTGATTGTAATGCGGTCTGCCAACTAGAAAACCAGTACATCCAGAATTGGGAGAACTTTGTCCCAGCATATAGTACTTGTGAAGGCTTTGATACCAGTAATGGATTGGGATACTATGCCAATGCGTGTGCATACGCATCAGCATGGTGGGGTGCGCATTCTATGTTACTTACGGGCACTGTTATCCTTACATGGGAAGCTATAGCCGCGACCGGAGTATTATGCGCATTAAATCCCGAATGTGAGCAAGAAGCAACAACTACACTTACTTCTTATTATCCTCCAAATATGGGATTTCAATCTGAACCTGAGGAGATTATATTAAAGACAGACGATATTATTAGCCGATATGGCAGTGAGTTTGGACACTTTTTTTCCCTGCAGATGTTCCAGCATGGGCACGATCTCTTTCGCCTGATGTAGCAAGTACAGCCGAAAGGGTATATCAGGTTACCCGACCATTTACTGTTTATGCTGGCCCTGCTGCTGCATGGTTTGGCCAAGCGGGAGGTGGCATGCAGTATTATTCTGTCGTGAATGAAGCCTATCTTGTGGAGCAAGGGTTTATAAATGCGATCACCAAATAATCACTATTTGTGAGGTGCCCCATGCTTAGTCTTATAGAGATTAAATACAAAGTAGAACAATTAGCGAATAAAATTAATGTACCTGCGAAACGAATGCCAACTTATGGCACATCAAAAAATGATGGTACTCCCTACATTGAAGTTGATGATTTGTATTATTATTATTTAGCTCTAGAGCGTGATGTAAAATGTATTAACCGACAAACACCAGACTTGGAAGAATTATTGTATTGGATCTTTCACGATATAACTTTTACTATGGCAATGTCTTATGAATTAGAACATCGTGTCTCCAATGTGAGTTGTGATCATAGAAAAACGATATTTGCTTATCAATTAGACATGCTAAATAAGCTCAACCCTTTGTGGAAAAAGCGACGTGAACAGGAAATTATAGATATATTAAAGGAGACCCCATATCGATAACGACATGCACATTTTCATCAGGTGAGCGAATAGATTTGTACACTATTTGATCTTCAAATACATTACTTTACAAAGAAGGCCAAAATCTCATAAAAAACTAGCCAGCCAGTTATTCACCAGCCAGCCCGTCTCTTGAGAGGGACTGCTTGATTATACCGCCTCTTGCTCCTGGCGCAGCACCTTAACATTCGTATCGTCTTTTTCCGCCAGGAGCGCCAATCCGGAACGCAGCGAACCAACCAGCTCCAGTTGGGCCGGGTTGAGGGTGCCATTGCGCAGGGCATCCACCAGCGCATGCGGTAACGAAGCTCTCGACTGGTGAGTCGCACAGCTACGGCGACGGGAGGCGGGTGGAACAGCTTTATGCCACCTACGATGCCCAGGGCGCTCCAACCTCGGCTCAAACCAACTATTATTTCTCGGGCCCAGCGTGGGAAATGGATTTCAACGTGAACACCATCACCGCGAAGGTGTATTACCTCTTTGCAGGCCAAACCATCGCCATGCGCAACGGCCCACCGGGCACGCCATTGGAATACTTCCTGACGGACCAGTTGGGTTCGGTCATTCTAGCCCTGGACGCCTCCGGGAATCCGATTGCAGGCACGCAGCAGCGCTACATGCCCTTCGGTCAGCCGCGCTTTAACAATACGCCGGTGACCGACTTCGCATACACGGGGCAGCGTGACTTGGACCTACAGGGAAATCTCTCGCTGGGACTGATGGATTACAACGCCAGGTTCTATGACTCTCGTATAATGGAGTTCCAACAGCCAGATACACTGGTATCAGAACCTTACAATCCTCAAACTTTAAATCGCTACGCTTATGCCCAAGATAATCCTATCCGGTATAACGATCCGTCAGGACATTGCATAGATGCCTGCATAATAGAAATCGGTGTGCCTCTTTTCCTCATTGCTGCTGCCGTGGTAGTGGTAGCCTATTACACTAATCCTGGAGTAAGGCAATCAATAGATCAGATGGGCCAATACTTGGCGGATCAAACAGAGGCAGATAGACAAGCCAATGCTCACAAATGGCAACAAGAACGTATAGACGGCTGGGCCGGCAAAACAGGGGACAGCAGCGATCTTCCCCCGGGCAGCGGTTTTGGAAAGTGGTGTTATAAAAATTTTCGCCTATGTATTGGATCGATAATTACAGCAGTTGGTTTGTTTAGTACAGTTGCATATTGTTCTGCTGATGGCGAAAACTGTTCAAATACTGCCAATCAAAACCAGACGAAAACTCTTCCAACACCAACGCCTAATTTTAATACTGCGCCTTCTGGAGTAAATTACTGTCCATTAGGAAAACAATGTTTGGTTCCAGCACCTTCGAATTCGACGATCAATCCTCTGCCAATACCTTCTTATAACCCTCTATCTCCTCCAATAATAACGCGGCCTGGTTCCCCGGTAATAGCGATCCCTGTTTGAATTTTATGAGAGCTGCGCGTGGAGATCAACCCAACAATACCTATTTCTTGATATTTCTGAAAGGCCAGCAAATATGAAAAAAAGAATCCAGCTTACCAAGAATACATTTATCGGGTTATATATACTGTTTGGAATTCTTGGTATGGTCTTAGCGGTTTTGACCTATTTCAAATTTGGATACATAGCTAGAGGATTTGTGGGACTCGCAACAATCTATTTATTCATTAACCAAGGGCGGCTCAATAAGCATAGTATGCCCCTTGAAATGTTACTTCTACACCAAGACAAAATCAGTGATTTCATCGATATTTTTATTTCAACATTAACATTAACATGGGCTGGATTGCAAATAGTTGAGGTGTACTTGCACTATGTATTGGGAAAATAATAGATGAGTTTGTAATAGTGCAAGATGTTTTCTGCAAAATAGGTTAAGTGTCATCCGGGTCAGGCTGTGGAAAAGTGGACAGAAGAACACTGCCCACTTTTCCACAGCCACTACTACTTCGGTTCGCCAGCGAGCTTTGAAACAATCAGGAAGACCAACCTACCTCTCCTGCGCAGCCTCCCGGAGTATGAACATTGTAGTACGATAGGTTGTTAAAGATCGAGAAACAATCAGGCTGCCCTACACGGCCAACGGCGGTGAAGCCTGGCTGGCAAAGGTCGAGACCAGCGCCTGTTTGAGCTGTGCTGCGATCTCCAGTCGCTCCTTCTGGCAGAGATCAGACAAAGTCAGGCGCTCGATCCAGCCGAAAACTTGGGCGTCCGGTGGTACCTTAATAGCTTCATATTCTGGTTTCGGTTCTTCTTTATTGATAGGTACGATATCCAGACGCTGCTCCACCCTTTCCATGGCCTTGAAGTAGTCTTCAGCCACGATCTTGTCGTGAACGTGTGCATAAACCATGGTGGTACCCAGCTCCTTATGCCCAAGGAACTTCTGGATGGAAGTGATCCGGCAGCCCGCATTGAGTAACTACGTGGCACAGGTGTGTCTTAACCTATGAGGATAGGCCTTCACCCCTACGCGTTCCCCGGCGGCCTTGATGCGGCAGCCGATGAAGCATCTGCTCAGCGGCGCGTTGCGGTACAGGAAGACATGGTCACCAGATACGGCCCCTCGCACGGCCAGGTACGCCCGCAACGCCTGTATGGTGGTGTCGGTGACATAGACGGTGCGGTCTTTCTGGCCCTTGCCATCCCGGACGCTGAAATTGCGCCCATCCAGGTCCAAGTCTTCCAGGCGCAGTTCCTCCACTTCGCCGGAGCGCAGCCCGCACTTCCAGAGCAAATAGAACATGGCGCGGTCCAGGAGGGCCGGGCACGCCATTGGAGTATTTTCTGACGGATCAGTTGGGGTCGGTGGTGGCTATAACCGACTCGAATGGCAATCAATTGGGCCAACAACGCTACATGCCGTTCGGACAGGTGCGCACGAGTGCGAGTCCGATCACCCAGACCGATTTCGCCTACACAGGGCAGCGTAACTTGGATGCCCAGGGGAACAGTTCATCAATTGGATTGATGGACTACAATGCGCGTTTTTACGACGATTATCTTAACCGGTGGAGTCAGCCTGACACAATTATACACGACGGTAACCCTCAAAGTCTGAATCGGCTTTCTTACGTTGAAAATAATCCTATTAATTTTAATGACCCCTCAGGACATTGCGTAGGTCCAGATGGCGTCGATTTGCCAGATGGCAGCGCTGCCTGTAATTTAGGTGGTGGGGCACCAACTGCACCGACTACTCCAACCGATCTATGCCAAATTGACCCTGGACTCCCTATGTGTACGCCTCTGGAGAGTTCTTCATTCATCTTAAATCTCCCAAAGCGTGTTGTAATTCCGGGTTATATGCCAGGAGGCGATGACTCAAACATCTATTACAATCCATTTACTCTTTCTAATTATCTACAAGGCTGGGAGCGTTCTGATACCGCATTTTCCATTGCTGTAAACCCAGATGCTACTTGGGAAGAAAAAATAATATCCGGCGGTTATATGGTAGGTTGGGTAGGTGCCAATGTGATCGCAGGAGGTGGGTTAGCAGTAATGGGTTGTGCAGCAACTGGTGTTGCTGCTTGTGTTACAGCGGGAGGAATTGCAACCACAGGAGCCGAAATCTACGGATCTAACCCAAATGCTGGAATTACAGTGTTGGGATATTCTGAAGATCTAGAACAATTTGTAGGGAATCCAAATGTGAATATTTTGCAGAATGTGCATCCCTATGGTTGGGAAAGTGTAAATATACCTTTCTTAGATCAAGCGATGGCTAGGGGAGATATTATTGTTCTATATTCAAACTATCTTGAACAACCAGGGCGGATATATCCTCAAGAATTTCTGCAAGTTATGTACTCGTTTTATCAAAACACTGTAGACATCTCTCAACACTAATATTTATACTCTCGAGGAGTTAATAATGACCAATTATATAAGTGAAACCGAGTTTGACCAACTGGTTAAAAAGTATTATCAATTTCTAATGGATGATTTTGGCTTTGTCATGGAAAAAATAGCGGATTGGTCATTTCGTCTGAAAACTCAAAATACGATGGTAACGATATTTGCGGAGCATGGAATTCTATTGACTGTTGCTTTGCAACCCATTGGACAAGAGGCTGACCAACTTCAAAAAAAGCACATTCCTTCTCGTAAAATTGATGCAATAGTATTAAGCATGTGTCTTAATCCTGATCTTCGATATCGGATTGCACGGATTGACAAAAACCCAATCAGTTGTGATATTCCCCTTGAGTTGGAACGACGGGCTCTACTATTGAAGAAATATTGCGGAAAAATGTTAGGCGGAGATTTTTCTGATTGGATTGAAATTAGAAAGCGAATAGCAGAGCGCCAGAGAGATTTATTGAGTTTATGATTTCATGTTTTTTATCATGAGAGAAGTACGTGTCTGAAATATTAAATGACTCTCCCAAGATGAGTGGGGGAAACGTGGATAATAAATATATTACTGAAATTTGGTCTCAACATGAAAATAGCGCCGATGCCAGACGCGGAATGGGAGGATATGGTGTTGGCTTTGATCTTCAACGAGAATATTATCAGAAATTACCAGAGAATGAAAAAAGGCAATATGAACAGGCGATTTTGATTCTATGTCAGGATAATGATGTCAATAAGGCAAAACTCGCTCTCACAATGTGCAGCCAATTCACCGGTATATTTCCAGAGGATTGGCCAAAACAAGTCACGACTCTGGTAGAGAAGATGGTTGAAAAAGGCCTACAACCGGCGTATACGGGAACCATTACAGATGCAATATTGCCTTTAATTTGGAAGTTCTGCATTCACTCTCTCATCCCATTCGTAAAGTCTTTCAGAGAGCAAATAACAAAGAATTTTAAGGAAGGTATTCTTTTGTATACTGAATGGCAACAATTGTATAATCAGGTATCTCGAATATTAATTGCAGTGTCCCCAGATGATTTTTGGAAAGAGTTCAATTCTTTCTATCAGGACAGCGATTTATTAGGGCCAAAGGTCACATCTGTTACTTTTTTATGGTCATCCTTTGGGGGACTTGTCTATGGACTGGATTGGCTATCGAAACTGACGTCTGAATATTCCAAGTTTTCTGACCAGGCATTAAAAGCGCAAGCTTTATTGCCAATAGAAAAATCTTCTAACAATATTTTGATAAATCATCCTACAGAAAAGAAATCTTTAAAAAAATTCTTGGAATTTGCGAAAAAGCAATTGACCAACCACTGACGATCTGCTCGATAAAGGATTAATGAAAGCAGGAGAACAGTCGAAAACACAGACACATCCAACCAAGTGAATAATGCCGATCGCGAAGCATCCCCGAAGGGGAAAACCGGCTATACTTCGTGCAATTGATGAATGCGGTCGCAGGCTGCCCGGCAGCCAATACCCTGGCAGCTCCTGCCAATACTAGCGCGGCCTGGGGCTTCATTTGCAGATGGCGATGGCAACCGGGTCGAGCAGATCTATGCGACATTTAGTAATGGCAATGGCACTGGAACGTTAACATCCTATTACTTTTCCTCGCTGGCCCTCGGGACAGGTGCGGGCGGAGCGTACGAAGTGGACACCAATGGGAACACTTCCACCGCGAAAGTGTATTACCTCTTTGCAGGCCAAACCGTCGCCATGCGCGCCGGCCCGTCGGGTACGGCATTGGAGTACTTCCTTACCGACGCGCTCGATTCCTTGCGGCAATTGGCAGACGCGACCGGCGTGGTGACCCTGGCGAGGAATTACGATCCCTTTGGCAATCCGGATGGGAGTCTGGGCAGCGCCACCACCGGGGAACAGACGGACAGTCCCATTAATTTGATGAACTTTCACTCCAAGCAGTACGACAATTAAAATATCGCATTCCGCATTGATGATGAAAGCTTGTATTTCCAGGGAAATCGTTTATAATATGGGTGACTGCCCACCCATATATAAGGATGATATTTATGTCCAGGATAAAACAAGCCGAACACCAGCAAATCATGGAGCAGACCCGCCAGCGGCTGCTGGAAGCCGCGGCGGTGGAGTTTGCGCGCGCCGGGTTCGCGGGCGCCAATATCAACCGCATTTCCACAACAGCCGGCTACGCCAAAGGCACCATCTATAACTACTTTCCCAGCAAACAAGCCGTGTTGCTGGCTTTGATCGACGCGACCGCCCAGGCGCACCTGGATTTCATGCTCGAGCAGGCCCGCCCGGAGACGGAGCCGAGGCGGCGACTGGAGCGCTTTTTCCAGGCCGGCTTTGCATTTACGGCATTGTATCTACCCCAGGCAACGGTGGTATTCAACTGCCTGAACGGCTCGGATGAGGGCTTAAAGACGCACATCTACGCGGTCTACCAGCCGCTGATCCAATTCCTGGCCGGCGAGATCCTGGCGCCGGGCATCCAGCAGGGCCTTTTCCGCCCGGTGGAGCCCGGCCCGACCGCCCTGCTGCTGATGACCATCTATATGGGCACCACCTCCCAACACGACGCCCAGGGGAAACCCTGGCTGGATCCGCTCCAGGTGACCAGCCTGATCTTGAATGGCCTGCAACGCTGAGCGGAGGCCGGCCATGATCAGCCTGGCTCCCGAAAAATGCAAACAGTGCGGGCTGTGCGCCGACCTGTGCCACGAAAGCTGCATCACCCTGACGGAAGGCGGCCCACAGATAGCGCAGGCGGTCTGCAGCACCTGCACGCAGTGCGTGGCCGCCTGCCCCAACCGGGCGCTGGCCTGGGATGGGATAGCTCCGGCGCGATTTGAGCGCCGGAGGCTGCCTTCGCCTGAGCAACTGGATGAGCTTTTCAAGGAGCGCCGCAGCATCCGGCGCTTCAAGCGCAAAAAGATCGAACGGGGCCTGTTGGAAGAGATCGCCCGCTACGGCATTTACGCCCCCACCCACGCCTTCCACTTACGGGTCGTGATCGTGGACGATGAAGCCCTAATCGCCAGCCTCGACCAGGCCATTGTGGAGAACTGCCGCCTGATCCACCGCCTGGCATACCGGGTTCATTTTATCAGCGTGCTGGCGGGCTGGTTGGGCTTTGGCGAGGAAATGAGCCGGGCCAGGCCGAAGCTCGAGGCCGCCATCCGGATGGGGCACGCCTTCCACAGCCTGCCGACCGCGTTCATCTTCATCGTCGGCGACAAAAAAGTGCCACTTTCCGAGGCGAGCGCCCAGTACGCCCTGGCCAACATGATGTACTACGCGCAGGTCAAGGGGGTGGGTACCTGCCTATGGGCGAATGGGCCGCTTTTTATCGATAAAAACAAGAAAGCGCGGCACCAATTGGGGCTGCCTCCCAACGAACGCATCTTCGGGGCGATGTATATGGGCTACCCGGCGGTACGCTTCAGCAATAAAGTCGCCGGGAAAAGCATGTCCATCCAATGGAATGGCGGGGTTTGAAAAAGTCCGCAATTTGAAAAGGGCCGGACGGTGTCCGCCCCTTTTCAATTTTCGTATCCAACCACGCCCTTATTCCTTGCCAGGACCCTATCACACGGCTACTTGCCCGATCTCAGCAAAGCAACGACCTCGTCAATCAATTTTTCCAGAACGATGCCCTTGAGCAACCCTGCCTGTCCGGCAACTCATTCGCGGTTGGCCGTAAACAACTTCCCAGGGCGGGCATAACTCGCCACGCGTAAAGAGCCTTCCAGGAAATCTTCGTCAGTTATCATCATGGAGTGTTGATCACCATAAGGATTGCTGGTAATCTGGCAAAGAATCCAATCATCCCGGCCTGAGAAAGCCAGAAGTACAGCCGGTCGCTTTGGTCTGGGATAAATCGGAGAAAGGGAAAGGAACCAGCACTACTTGTCCGGCTTTAAGTGCGCCCATGCTTTATCCTCCTCCGGGCGGTTCCAGTCTTCGGCAAGCGCGGCTTCACTCAACAAGGCAGTCTCTGCAACAAAATAAGCCGGTTCATCCAATATGGTTACAAGAGCGCGGTGCGTTTCGGTTAGTTGAATCTTTTGTTGCAGACGGACTCTGCCGTCCTTATCTATCGTGGCTTCAATTGTGCGGAGCATAGGCTACCTCTGGCGGAATTATACAACAAATGCCCATCCGAAAACCGATTCTGGCTCAAAAAAAGGGCGGACGCCGTCCGCCCCTACATATTATTTGATCTTGCCTTCCACCCAGGGCAGACACCTTCCACCCAGGGCGGACGCCGTCCGCCCCTACGCATTATTTGATCTTGCCTTCCACCCAGGCTCTGACGCTTGCCAGGGCTTCGGGCAGCTTGCCAGCCTCGCGGCCGCCGCCGAAGGCCAGGTGGGGCGCGCCGCCCCCGCCGGCGCCAAGCTGGCGCGAGACGTGCCCGACCAGGTCGCCAGCCTTGACGCCGCGCTTGATCAAATCCTGGGTCACGGCCGCCATGACAATGACCTGCCCGCCGGAAACAGTGGCGACCACACAAATCCCGTTCGCGGGATATTTCTCGCGGAAGGTATCGGCCAGGCGGGCGAGGGTTTCCTTATCCGCGCCGGGCAGTTCCGTTGCGACCAAATGAACGCCTTGGACGGTTTCGGCAGCGGATAGCTGGTCGCCGAAGGCTTTCATGGCCAGTTCCGTCTTCAAGGCAGCCACCTGCTTGCGGGCCGCGGCCAGTTCCTCCTGCGCCAGCCCGGCCTTCTGGGGCACTTCCTCCAGCGCCGATTTGAGCACAGCCGCGGCCTGCTTGAGCAGTTTGAAACGCCGGGCAGCCAGGTCATACGCGCCGCGCCCGGTCACGCCTTCGATACGGCGCACGCCCGCCGCCGCCGAACTCTCGGAGACAATCAGGAAAGCGCCCACATCCGAAGTCCGGTCGAGGTGCGTGCCGCCGCACAACTCGTAGGAATGCCTGTGCTCCGGGTCGCCGATGGTGATGGTGCGCACCACGTCGCCATATTTTTCGCCGAAGAGCGCCATGGCGCCGCCGGCAACGGCAGAATCACGCGATTTGGTTTCCTTGAGGACAGGCATATCCGCCGCAACCGCCTCATTGACAATTCTCTCCACGCGCTCGATCTGCTCAGGCGTCATGGCCTCGGGATGGTTGAAATCGAAGCGGAAATGGCCGGGGGCGACCAGCGAACCGGCCTGGCGGGCCTGCCCGCCCAGCACCTGGTGGAGCGCGGCGTGTAAGAGATGCGTGGCCGTGTGGTTGCGGCGGATATCGTGACGGCGGGCGGCATCCACCGCGGCGACCGCCAGGTCGCCCGCCTGCGGGTGCCCGAAGACCACCTCACCGACATGCACGATGGCGCCCGGCGCAGGCTTGCGCATCCCGGTGATCTCGATCTCCCAGCCTGCGGCCGCCCCCGTTTTCTGCGCGCCCCGGGAGAGCGAGCGGATATAGCCGGTGTCGGAGACCTGTCCACCGGACTCGACGTAAAAACCGGTCTTCGGCAGCAGGATCTCGACCCGATCCCCGGCCCCGGCTGCGTTGAGCATCTGCCCATCCGCCACCAGCGCCAGCAGCGGACCTTCGGTCTGCAGCCATTCATACGGGTTGTATTCGACGCCCTCCTTACCCAGCTTGCCGGCTGCCTGAAGATCTTTCATGATGCCGGCATAGAACTCGGCATCTTCCCCGCCCATCTTACCGATGGCCTTGCCGCCGCCGGAGGCGATGCGGTGCTCGTCCATGGCGGCCCGGAAACCGGCCTCGTCCACATCCAGGTCCTGTTCGCGGGCAATATCGCGGGCGATCTCGAACGGCAGGCCGTAGGTGGCATACAGGTCGAAGGCTTTTCGGCCTTCCAACGTTTTTTGACCCGATTTCCGGAGTTCATCCAACATGCCCTGCAAATAAGCGGTGCCGGATTCAACGGTATGCGCAAAGCGGACCTCCTCACGGGTCAGGGCATCCAGGATGGTCTCCCGGCTTTTGACCAGTTCCGGGTAGAAATCGCCATAGGCAAGAATGATGGCTTCGGCAACTTTCGCCAGGAAGGGTTCACGCAAGCCGAGTTTCGTCCCGAAGCGCGCTGCCCGGCGGATGATCATGCGGCAGATGTAATTACGGCCCACATTGCCCGGGACGACGCCATCCGCGATCAGGAATGCCGCGGCGCGCGCATGGTCGGCGATGACGCGGTAAGGGGTGAAATTGGCGTACATTTTTTCAGGCGAGTCCCCGGTCAGCGCGCGCACCGCATCCAGGGCACCCTGGAACAGGTCTATTTTGTAATTCGAGTCGACCCCCTGGAGCACGGAGACGATGCGTTCGAAGCCCATACCGGTATCCACGTGCTTGGACGGAAGCGGCTCGAGGGTATCCCTGTCGATGCGGTTGTACTGGATAAAAACGTTGTTCCACAGTTCGAGGAAACGGGTACATTCCCCGTTGACCCCGCATTTATGGGGTTTTCCGCGCATATTATCGAACTGCTCGCCCCGGTCCATGTGGATCTCCGAACACGGCCCGCACGGTCCGGTCTCGGCCATCTCCCAGAAATTCTCCTTGCGCCCGAAGAAGAGGATATGATCCGGAGACATGCCCGGTTGGCGCTTCCAAATTTCGGCAGCTTCCTCGTCGGTGGGGATATTGCCCTTATCGTCCTTGAAACAAGTGGCATAGAGCCGGTCTTTCGGCAGGCCCCAGACATCCGTAAGGAGCTGCCAGGCCCAGGCAATGGCCTCCGGCTTGTAATAATCGCCGAACGACCAGTTGCCCAGCATCTCGAAGAAGGTGTGGTGGGTGTCATCCCGGCCGACCTCATCCAGGTCATTGTGCTTGCCAGCTACACGCAAGACCTTCTGCGAGTCAACCGCACGCGTGTAGGGGCGCTTATCCGTGCCAAGGAAGACATCCTTGAACTGGACCATCCCGGCGTTGGTGAAAAGCAGGGTGGCATCCCCACCCGGCACGAGCGAAGCGGATGGGACAAAGGTATGGTTATGTTCGACAAAAAAGTCTATAAAGGTCTGGCGGATTTCCGCACCGGTGAGTTTCTGGGTCATTCCTACTCCAATTGAGGGCTGAGATGGGCGAATTATACCCAACTCTGAAAGGCGTGTGCGATGATTAACGAATGGTTCATTGGGAATCACCGGGATGTAAAGGAAGGTATGGGCGTGTTGGGCAGGCTTTGCCCGCCCAACACGCCCAATTTCTCCCAGCACTCCGGCGAGTCCCAGAGAGCCTAGCGGATCTCCATCCAACTACCAGGTTGATAGGATTTGGAGGTATTTGAAAGGGAACGGGGCAAAAAGTGTTATAGTATTGGCGTTGAATATATGCAACAAGGAGAGCTACATGCAAATCATCTTAGCCATCATCAAGAAATGGCTGCCGCTCGCCATCGCCACCGCCGGGTTGTGTGGCCTGGCTTACCTGACCGTTCAACAATCCCTGCGCATGGGAGCAAACGACCCGCAGATCCAGATGGCCGAGGATGCCGCCAGCGATCTGAACGCCGGCGCCAGCATAGAGTCAGTGCTACCATCCACCAAAGTGGAGATCGCCGACAGTCTGGCCCCGTTCCTGGTCGTGTTCGATGATTCGGGAAAAGTACTGGCTTCTTCCGCCACTTTACACGCCGCGACCCCGACCTATCCGGCGGGCGTGCTGGATTACACCCGGCAGCAAGGCCAGGACCGGGTCACCTGGCAGCCCGAAGCCGGAGTCCGCATGGCAACCGTGGTTGTGCGCTATAAAAATGGTTTCGTGATGGCTGGGCGCTCCCTGACAGAAGTGGAGAAGCGAGAAGACCAGGTGGAAAGCCTGAGCGGATTGGCCCTGCTGGCCATTTGGGCCGCGACGCTGGTCGTGATCAGCCTGGGAGAACTGGTCGGGCGCAAAAATTAATCAATATGCGTAAAAGCTTCGCCATCCTTTCAGCCCTGCTCATCCTGGCAGCCTGCAACCTCCCCCGCTCCAATCTGGGTTCCAATCCGGGTGGCGCGGGGGTCCCGCAGGACGTTGCCACGACCAATCCCCAAGCCTGCATTTCCAACTGGGACACCCGGCCCCTGCCGGCCATTTCGGCACGGCTTCAGTCCGCCATCCGGGCAGCCGGGTTGACGGGTGTGCGCGCCAGCGCCGAGGCTTATGGAGAGGACTGCACCTATCCACAGGGCAACGCACCGACCAGCTTCACCAGCATGGAGACGGATTTCCATATTACCGCGCGGGTCGCCGATCTCAGCGATACTGCCGCTTTGGGGAATTTGCTCGAAAAGGTCCTGGTTATCCTGGATGCCTTTCCGGCCGGTAGCACTCCCGGCCCGCAACCGGGTACCATTCGCGTTTCTTTCCAGGCAGGCAGTGACGAATTGAACTTAACCTTTACCACCACGGCAGAACAATCCGCCCGCGCCCTGGGGCTGCACGGCGCGGCGCTGATCGAAAAACTACAGAACAAATGAGAACCCCTGTATAATAGCCTGCATGGCCTCCCCCATTCTGCGCAACTTTTGTTTCGCCGGGACCGGCTTGATCATCCTGGCGGTTTTTTATCCCCTACTGGTCTACCGCGGCAGAAGCGGCGAGCGCTACTCCCTGCTCAACCATTTCATCTCCGAACTGGGGGAAGTGGGCATTTCACGGGCCGCCCGGGCTTTTAACGCCGGCCTCCTGCTGGGAGGACTGGCGCTCCTGCCTTACATTATCCACCTGGGGATTGCATTCGGGGGTCTTTTCGGCTGGCTCGGAACAGCAACGGGCATCCTGGCGGTCCTGGGTGTGGCGGCGGTGGGGGTTTTCCCCATGAACAACCTCAAGCTCCATACCATCGCCGCCATGACCTATTTTCGCGCCGGGCTGGCGATGGTCTTTTTCTTTGGGCTGGCCATTCTCTTCCAGCCCGCCGGCCGACTGGTTATCCCGGCCGCGGCCAACCTTCTCAGCCTGGTGGCTTGCCTGGCGTATGCAGCCTTCCTGGCACATCCACTGTTTAAGAAAAAAGGGCCAAAGCCAGCCGAGATGCTCGACCCGCAACAGAAACCCGAACGCCCGCGTTTTTGGGCTTCACCCAGCCTGGAATGGCTGGTATTCTTCGCCACCATCGCCTGGTTGTTCGGGATGGCGTGTTTTATCTAAGCGGTCAATACCTCCAGTAATTTCATTTCAGCTTCATCCGTGGTCACTTCTCCATCCAGCCGGGCTTCCCGCAAGCGTTGCAATATCTGTCGGTAGCGCGGGCCGGGCGGCAAGCCGCGCGCCTGGAGAGCGTAACCGTCCGTTTTCGGTTTGACGTGCCGCCAGGTTGCCAGGTAGCGATGGATATTCTGCCGGGGCTCCCCGTCCGGAGCAGCCAGGAAGACCGCCTGGGGCGCGCTGAGCGGCAAGTCTTCGAGCCGGGCCACGAATTGACTCGGTTTCAGGCCGGCCAGGGAGGGCAAATCCCTCCAGAGTTCAGAGGCCGCCGATAAGGAAGCCAGCAAATTCGCCTGGAAGTGCAAACGGCTTTCGAGGCTTTCCAGGCCCATCCGAGGGACCTCCATCAACCAGAAGTGCCAGTTCAGGAAACCCCGGCCCGCAGCCGGGAGGCCTTCGAGCAGATCTTCCGGGACCGGGCGGAGCGCATCGGTAAAACGCCGGGGCACGCCCTCATTCCATGCCAGCGCCGGATGGACCGGCTGCAGCAGATCCAGTTCCGACAGGCGGCCCAACATGGCGACGGCTTGCGCTTCCTCCAGGATCAGATCCAATTCGTGGCGGAGGCGCTCGGACGAGAGCGAAGCGATCAACCCGCGCGCCGGCGGGATGAGCAGCATCGTCTCCGGGACGATCCGGAAGCCGTAGCGCTGTTCGTACCGGACGGCGCGGAACAGGCGCGTCGGGTCATCCAGGAAGGAGCCGGGATGCAGGACGCGCACCCGGCCGCTTTGCAGGTCTTCCAGGCCGCCCAGGTCATCCCGCAGTTCGCCCCAATGGTCCCCATCCAAGCGCACGGCCAGGGTATTGATGCTGAAATCGCGCCGGGCCAGGTCATCCGCCAGGGTACCGAGCCGCACGGTCGGCAGGGCGGCCGGATGATGGTAGGTCTCGGAACGCGTGGAGATAAAGTCCAGCGCGTGCGCATCGGAAGCGTGCAGGAACCACTGCGCCGTCCCAAAGGAGGCGTGAGCGGTCACCCGCCCGCCGGATTGGGCCGCAAGCGCCTGGGCGAGGGCAATCGCATCCCCCTCGACCACCAAGTCGAAGTCTGTGGCCGGGCTGCCCAGCAGCAGATCGCGCACAAAGCCGCCCACCAGGTAGAGCGGCACCCGCCGCGCCGCAGCCGCGCCCGCCACCTTCCGCAAGAGCGCCAACTGCTCCCCGGACAGGGCCTTGTCGAGATCGGATCTCTGAAAGTGCAATACGTCAACCATGCTTTATAGCCTGATTATAGTGCAATGTAAGAGATGGGGGATTGCCGGTAAAAAGTCTGACAGGTGGAAAGGGTTGGAATGGGCGGTTGTGTGGGATACGCTTTCCGCCAACATGGTACGAGTATGCTATACTTTTAAGCAAGATGGAATATAAATTTGCCACCGAGCGAAGCAACTATGCCGACCTGGCCAGCGGGAACGTTTTTTACGGCCTGCCGGGACATCCGGCGTTCCCGGTGCGCCTGGCAAGCGAAATTTACCAGCGCTGCCTGGCATTGCGGGGCAAGGGTAGCGCGCCCTGCACTCTTTACGATCCGTGCTGCGGAGCGGCCTATCACCTCAGCGTGATCGCTTACCTGCACTGGGATTCGGTCTGCCAGGTGATCTGCTCGGACATTGACGAAAAAGCCATCCAACTGGCGGAACGGAACCTGGGCCTGCTCACGCCCGCCGGGATGGAGCGGCGCGGCCGCGAAATTGCGGCCATGGTGCACCTGTACGACAAAGCTTCCCACAAAGGCGCGCTGGAGAGCCTGATCCGCCTGCAGGAGCAGGTGGACCGGCTGACGGCGGTGCGCCCGATCCAGGCGCGCGTCTTCCGGGCCAACGCCTGCGAACCCGCCAGCCTACGGGAGGGTCTGCAGAATAGCATGATCGACGTGGTCTTCACCGACATCCCTTACGGGCAACTCTCCCAATGGATGGGAACCCAAGCGCCCGACCCGGCCTGGGCCATGCTAGAGGCGCTGTGGGAATTTTTATCCCCCCAATGCATCCTGGCGGTGGCATCCGATAAGCTGCAGAAAATCGCCCACGAAAAGTATGCCCGCCTGGAAAAGTTCCAACTGGGGAAGCGGCAGGTGATGATCCTGAGACCAATACTATAGGCCAGAAAAAAGAAAAAATGCGCTACCCGGTTGTCATTCACAAGGATCCTAAAGTACACAAAGATTTTTCTTAGCGCCCTGGCTTGGTATATCTTTGTTGGTCTCTCCTCAGCCATATAGTGAATGGCCGTATATATGGGGTAAACATGCAAGAAACCGCCATTTTTGTCATATATGGTTGCGCTATATCTGACCATTTTCCCAGGAATCAGGCTTTCAATTCCACATATGCTGGTTTTTTTGCAAAATAAGTTCACCTCTGTCTATCATTTGTCGTTTTGTGGTAATATAAAAATAACTTCCCAATAAGGACGATTTCTGAGGAAAATATTTTTTCAAAAGGAGAAAAATATGAAAAAGCTGATCAACAAACCCGAAGATGTTGTCATGGAGGAATTGCAGGGCATTGCACTTGCCCATGCGGACATGGTGAAGGTTCACTATGACCCGAACTATATTGTCCGCGCAGATGCACCTGTGAAGGGAAAGGTGGGGGTAATTTCAGGCGGCGGTTCCGGGCACGAACCAATGCATGGCGGTTTTGTCGGGATGGGCATGCTGGATGCAGCCTGCCCTGGTCAAGTGTTTACCTCCCCAACACCTGACCAAATGACCGAAGCCACCAAAGCCGTAAACGGTGGAGCCGGGGTTTTGCATATCGTCAAGAACTACACGGGCGATGTACTGAACTTCGAGATGGCAGCAGACATGGTAAAGTCAGAAGGCATCGATGTTGAAGCAGTTGTTATCGACGACGATGTCGCGGTCAAAGACAGTCTCTATACCGCCGGGCGGCGCGGCGTGGGCTTGACCGTGCTGACCGAAAAAATCGTCGGCGCGGCTGCCGAACAGCACCGCCCGCTCAAGGATGTTGCCGAACTATGCCGCAAAGTCAATGCAAGTGGGCGTACCATGGGCATGGCGCTGACTTCCTGCACGGTACCCCAGGCAGGGAAACCGACTTTCGACCTGCCGGAAGATGAAATGGAAATCGGCATTGGTATCCACGGAGAACCCGGCCGGACCCGCATGAAGCTCAAGACCGCCGCCGAGATCACCGCACTGCTGGCTAACCCGATCCTGGATGACCTTCCATTCAAGCGAGGCGATTCGGCGCTGGCTTTTGTCAACGGCATGGGCGGGACGCCTCTCATCGAACTGTACGTGGTTTACAATGAATTGGCAAAGATTTGCGCGGGCCGCGGTGTGAAAATTGTCCGCAGCCTGGTCGGCCCCTATATCACGTCCCTTGATATGGCCGGTTGCTCGATCACCCTGCTCAAAATGGATGACCAACTGGTCAAGCTTTGGGATGCTCCAGTGAAGACGCCTGGGTTGCGCTGGGGAATTTAGCCAGATCGCATTTTTGAACAGAGGGAGGCGGGTCGGAAATGGCGACCCACCTCCCTCTGTAAAAGTTAATCAAAAGGCAAAATAATATGACCATATCCCACGATCAATTCGTCGCATGGATAACAAACTATGCAGGTGTAATCAGGGAGAATAAAACATTTCTTACGGAGCTTGATTCTGCCATTGGTGATGCTGATCACGGGATTAACATGGACCGCGGTTTTCAGGCCGTGCTTGTAAAACTCCCTGCTTTTTCAAACCAGGACATTAGTTCCGTTGCCAAGAATGTTGGCATGACCTTGATCTCAACTGTAGGCGGGGCCAGCGGCCCTCTTTACGGCACATTTTTTATGCAGATCGGGAAGGAAGCAGCCGGGAAATCGGAACTCACTTTGGATGATTGGGCCAAAGCCCTTGAATCAGCCGTAAACGGAGTTATCCGTCTCGGTAAAGCCAACCTGGGCGATAAAACCATGTTAGATAGTCTGGTCCCGGCATTGAATACACTTAAGGAATGCTCTGCCAAAGGAACCTCGCTGGCTGTTGCACTAAGTGAATCCGAAAAAGCCGCCGAGCAAGGGATGCAATCCACGATCCCACTGGTAGCAAAAAAGGGCCGGGCCAGTTACCTGGGCGAACGCAGCGCCGGCACCCAGGATCCGGGAGCTACTTCATCCTATTTATTACTTAAAACTGCCCGCAGCACATGGAGTGACGCAGCATAGCTACTTCAACAATCACTCTCACAACCAAGGAAATTAAATTAACGTGATTGGAATTGTGATTGTTTCGCACAGCGCGAAGCTTGCCGAAGGAGTTGTGGAGCTCGCGCGCAATATGGGCGGCGCCGATAGCCATATTCAGGCCGCGGGTGGTTTGGATATGCCAGAGCAGCCGCTGGGGACTGATCCAATGTTGATCCTGAACGCCATCGAAGGTGTCTATTCTGACGATGGCGTCCTGGTTCTAATGGATCTAGGGAGCGCCATTTTAAGCGCCGAAATGGCCATCGACATGCTGCCGGAAGAAAAAAGGCCCCATGTCCTCCTGTGCGAAGCGCCCATCGTGGAAGGCGCCATTTCCGCTGCCGTCCAGGCGCGCATTGGCAGCCCACTCCAACAGGTGGCCGCAGAAGCACGCGGGGCATTGGCAGCCAAGGTTGAACAGCTTGGCCCGGCTGTTCAAGAGGCGTCACCGGAACAGCCGTCCGGAAAAGATGGCTCTGGGGAAGAAAAAATAGAAATCCGCATAAAGGTTAATAATTCGCTGGGCTTGCACGCCCGTCCGGCTGCACGCTTCGTAAAGACTGCCGGAGGCTTTGATAAAACAGACATCCGGGTAACCAATCTCACCACCGGGCGAGGACCGGTGAACGCCAAGAGCATTAACGCCATTACGACACTGGGAGTGCTTCACGGGCACGAGATCCTGGTCAGCACATCCGGTTGTGATGCACAAGCGGCTCTAAATGCCATCCAAGAGCTGGCCAATGACAATTTTGGGGATATTGAGCAACCCGGTAAAAGTAGTACCCAAACGGCGCCAGTCGCCACGCCTCCAGCAAAAGATGCAACCACAGCCTCCTTGCATGGCGTGCCGACATCCGGAGGGATCGCCATCGGGCCGGTGCAAATCTTTCGTCCTGTCCTTCCAAGCATTCCCACACACTTGATAACCAATCCTTCGGAGGAGTGGGAATCATTAAAGGGAAGCATCGAAAAGACTCGTACTCAAGTTAAAGCTGATCTGGAAACTGCGAAGAAGCACACTGACGCCCAAACAGCGGATATTTTTGAAGCCCATTTGCTCTTTCTGGAAGATGAAGAACTGCTCTTGCCAGCAAAAAAGGCTATTTTCGACCAAAAATTGAATGCCGCAGCAGCCTGGCACGAAGCCATTGAACAAGTGGTGGCACAATACGACAAAACAGCAGATGCTTATCTCCAAGCGCGAGCAAAAGACGTGGAAGACATCGGTCGCCAAGTCTTGATGAACTTGTTGAAATTGGAAATCTCTGCACCGCAACTCACAGAACCGAGCATCCTGATCGCCTCTGATTTGACCCCGGCCGAAACCGCCCGCCTGGATTCGTCCATGGTACTGGGAATTTGCACCGCCTTGGGAGGGGTTACTTCCCATGCAGCCATTCTTGCCCGTAGCATGGGCATCCCGGCCATTAGTGGGATCGGGAATGGAATCCTGAACTTGGCGAGTGGGACCGTCGCGGTCATGGATGGAGACTCTGGCGATATATGGGTAAACCCTTTACAGAAAGTGGTGGATGATTACACGCAACTGGCAGCCATTGCCCGAGCAGCCAAAGCTAAAGCCCAGGCGGAAAGTCAGCCACCGGCGATTACCCTGGATGGGCGTCGCGTCGAAGTCGCGGCAAATATCGGTTCTGCTGAGGATGCCCGGGCGGCGGTCTTATCCGGGGCAGAGGGAGTTGGATTGTTCCGCACCGAATTCCTGTTCTTGCAGCGCCAAACAGCACCCAGCGAAGATGAGCAATTTGAAGCTTATCGCGCCGCGGCCAAGGCATTGGAAGGTCGCCCACTGGTTATCCGCACTTTAGATGCCGGCGGAGATAAAGTCCTGCCTTACCTGCAGATGGAAACCGAGGCAAATCCCTTCCTGGGCTGGCGCGCAATTCGATTATGCCTGGCCATGCCAGATCTGTTCAAAACCCAATTACGAGCGATCGTTCGGGTTGCCGCAGAATCCCCGATCAAAGTCATGTTCCCGATGGTAGCGACCCTGTCTGAGTGGCGCGCAGCCAGGGGATTATTGCAGGAAGCCATCGGCGAGGTGCGTAAAGGCGGCCATAACGCACCAGATAAGATCGAGACCGGAATTATGGTGGAGATACCCGCTGCGGCCATTAAAGCTGGACAATTTGCAAAAGAGGTGGATTTCTTTTCCATCGGTACCAATGACCTGACTCAATACACAATGGCTGCCGAACGAGGAAATAGCCATGTCGCGGCTCTTTCCGATCCATTTCACCCTGCAATACTGGAACTTATTCAGAGAGTGGTAAATGCTGCCCACACAAATGGCAAATGGGCCGGCGTTTGTGGAGAAATGGCTGGAGACCCACGGGCCGTATCTCTGCTTGTCGGGCTTGGCGTTGATGAATTGAGCATGAGTGCTCCAAGTATCCCGAAGGTAAAACAAATCATCCGCAACCTGGAATATAAAAAAGTCTGCCTACAGGCTAGCACTATGCTGGTGGAGGAATCGCCTGAGGCTGTCCGAGAGAAAATGCGTTAATTCTGAAACTTTGCATCATGCTACCTTAAGATTGTAATGCGAAATTGGCTGAATTCCACAGCCAGTTCTATGAAAGTGACTCTTGATGAGGCTCAGGTAGATACCATGCCAATGAACAAAACGATTACGCAGACAATGCCTTGGAAGCTTTTAGATGCTTGTCCAGATGCGATTGAGCTTTTTAACCTGGATGGGACTATACTCTATGTTAATAAAGCAGCTGCCCTGTCTCATACCAAACCTGAAGGGGAGTTATTAGGTACCAGCATTTGGAATTTGTACCCAGCTTCGCAGGCAGCCCATCGCAAGATCATGGTAAATAAAGCTATAAACGCAAAGCTCCCCTTCCAGTTTACGGATAGCTGTGACGATCATTGGGTGGAAGTTGTAATCTACCCCATTGAAAGGACGGGGGGCAAGGTCGAGGAAGTTGTCACGTATACACATGATGTCACACGCCAAATCCGTGCAGAGGAGCAACTCAAGCTGGCAAACATGCAAATGTTTACCACCCAGGAAGATGAACGCCGTCGGATTGCTCAGGATTTGCATGATGATATTGGTCAGGATATGACAGGCCTGATTTTAAATCTCAAAGCAATTCACAGCCAACTGGCACCCGATCAAGAGGTAGTAGGCAATCAGCTCAAGGATACGATCCGCATTGTCGAAGATATGATGCGCCATATTCGCCAGGTATTGTACGAGCTTCGGCCGCCCATACTCGACAATTCTTCTCTCGCGAAGACACTCGAATCATTCTGTTCTTCACTATCCCTGTCCACCGGCCTGCGAATTCTATTTAGCAGCCAGGATCAATTGCCATTGGTCCCCAAAGCGCAAGCAACCGCCCTTTATCGGTTGATCCAGGAAGGCATGAACAACGCGTTCAAACATTCCAAAAGCACAACTGTGTGGATCAATCTGGAATATGTGGATGGCGAAGTTAATATCTCCTTGGAAGATGATGGCGAAGGATTCGAGCCTGAGCAGAGATCGAACTATGGGATTGGCTTGCAGGGGTTGCGGGAACGCTTCCTGACTCTGGGCGGTAGCTTTGACGTTGAGTCTGCCCCTGGTAAAGGAACCCGGCTGTATGGATCCTTGCCTGTTACTGTACCTGCTAGGATATAATGCTTGTTCATTGGATAATTTTGAGGCTCACCTATGATTCGTATTGTAGTTGCAGAGGACCATCATCTTGTTCGACAAGGAATTGTGAAACTACTGGAAAGCACTACGGATTTACAGGTAGTAGGTGAAGCCGACGATGGATTACAAGCAGTTGCTTTAGCCAAATCGCTGCATCCAGATGTTATGGTGCTCGATATTTCGATGCCAAAATATGATGGATTTCAAACCCTGGCCGAGGTTGTGAAGATCATTCCCAGACCACAAGTCGTTATCCTCTCGATGCATGCCGACCCCAACATAATTCGCCAAGCTTTACGAGGCGGCGCGATAGGATATATTGTCAAGCAATCTGTCGCCGATGAATTACTGGCCGCAGTGCGGGCTGCCAAAAGCGGAAGCATGTTCATAAGTTCAGGTATCTCCGGTGTGGTCGCCAATAATTTTTTTGTTGAGGATACCCAGAGTTTGCTCGATCGCCTTTCCCCTCGAGAACGCGAGGTCGTAATAAATATCGTCGATGGCCGGTCAACGCGTGAAATCGCCGAAAAACTGCGCACCAGCATCAAAACCGTAGAGAAACAGCGCCGGGATGCCATGCGCAAGCTTGAAGTAGATAACCTGGCTGGCCTTGTGCGTGTCAGCATCGAACTTGGCCTGGTGGTTGGAAAAATGACCCACTCGATCGACTCATAACCGATTGTTCGATCCATACTGATCGGGTTGAGCAAGAGAGTATCCCCTTAGAAAGCTTTTTACAAACGGAGTCCCATTCATGACCAGCTACATCCTGAGCATCCACCAAAAAACAGCCGGTACATGGGCTGTAATCCTTGACCACAAGGCCAACGTTGTTGCCTCTGCCTTCGCCGAGATCACCCAATATTTTCCGCACTTGGGTTGGGTGGAACACGATGCAGACGAGATCTGGAGAATCAGCATGAAAGTTGTTGCTGAGGCTCTCAGGAACGGCCGCATTGCCCCCGAGCAGATTGACGCGATTGGGATAACCAATCAACGCGATACGACTGTATTCTGGAACAAAAAAACCAGCGAGCCTGTGGGGCGGGCAATCGTGTGGCAGGACCAGCGTACGCGGATGATTTGTGAACAGCTCATAGCCAAGGACAAAATTAATATCGAAACGCGCACCGGTATGGTCATTGTACCGGATGTGACCGCGGCCAAGATCCGCTGGCTCATGGATAATGATATGGCCATCCAAAAAGGCATCGCCCGCGGCGAACTGTTGTGTGGCACGATTGATAGCTGGCTGATCTGGAAACTCTCCGGCGGTACAGCCCATGTAACCGACCATTCCAATGCATCGCTTACTCTCTTGCTAAACTCCCATTCGTTAACCTATGATGACGAGATGCTGAATGAGCTGGGGATTCCGCGTGAGATCCTGCCGGGTTTACGCCGCTCGAGTGAGATTTATACTTATACCGATCCCGAGGCGTTCTTTGGGGTCAAGGTGCCAATTGGGGGGGCGGGCGGGGATCAGCAAATTGCGGTCTTTGGCCAGGCTTGCGTGGAAGCCGGTATGGCAAAGAATACGTACAGCACCGGTTCTTTTGTGCTGTTCAATACAGGCAACCGATTTCTCCCGCCGGCGGGTGGTCTCTTTTCACCCGTGCTGTGGACGATGGACGAGACAGTTATGTATGGATTGGAGGGTAAGGCAGATGTATCCGGGGACCTAATCCTTTGGCTGCAGGATGGGTTGGGGATACTCCACGAGGTGGGTGATGCAGATGGGCTGGCCAGCCAGGTAACCGATACACAAGGTGTCTACTTTGTACCACCCTTTGCCGGATCGGATATGGTTCGCAGCGCGACGGATTCTTATTCACGCGGTGCGATCCTGGGTGTGACCCGCGAGATCACAAAACATCACATTGTGCGAGCTGCCCTGGAGGCTCTGGCTTACCAAACGCGTGATTTTATTGAGGCGATCAGGAAACGAGAACAAGGTCCCATGCCCCGGGTATTGCGGGCGGATGGGAATATAGCCAAGAGTGACTTTCTGCTCCAATTCCAGGCGGACATATTGGGCATTCCGGTGGAACGGCCAGTATTCACGGATACAGCGGCTATCGGCGCAGCTTACATGGCTGGGCTGGCAGTGGGCTATTGGAGGACGGTTGGCGAAGTTGTTGAATGCTGGAAAAGGGAGAGTTATTTCGAGCCGCGGCTTTCTGAGGAACGTCGCGAAGAACTATATTATGGGTGGCAAAGGGCCCTCAAACAGGTAAAGAGTCCATTCTAGGTCATTTTAAATTATGAACACTCCCACATCGATCACAACTCTTTTCTTAGACATTGGCGGGGTCTTGCTTACGAATGGCTGGGACCATCACATCCGGAGGCACGCCGCAGAGAGATTCGGCCTGGACTTTGATGATATGAATGAGCGCCATCATCTGACCTTCGACACATTCGAAGATGGAAAGATCGGCTTGGATGAATATTTGAACCGGGTCGTTTTTTTCAAGGAGCGCAAGTTCTCAAGGAAAGAATTCAAAGCGTACATGTATGCCCAATCCCAGCCTTATCCGGAGATGATCGAGCTGATCCGCGGGCTCAAGGCCCGGTTCGGCCTTCAGGTTGCCGCTCTCAGCAATGAAGGGCGCGAACTTACCGTCTACCGTGTTCAACAATTTAAATTGGGTACATTCATTGACTTCTTTATTTCATCGTGCTTTGTCCACTATCGCAAGCCGGATGCCGATCTTTACCATATTGCCCTGGACATCGCTCAAGTAATCCCTGAACAAGTAATATATATCGATGATCGGGCGATGTTTGTCGAGGTAGCTCAAGGGCTTGGGATCAAAGGCATTATCCACACCGATTACGCGGCAACACGCAAGTCCCTTGAGAGTCTGGGGCTTTCACTGGCAAGTTAGAAGGATGGGCGGCATTCCAACTTTGGAAGCCTTGCATGGGGGAAATCTGGTTTTTTGCAATCAGAAACCGACAAAATACTCCGCTTACCTATCATAATACTCCAAAGGAGTATATACACGCTCCATTTATCCTGCCTGACGAGGAGACTTCCTCATCAAGTTGGGAGGGTTCCCTAATTCCAAATGCTCTGACATTATGCAATAATATTGTAAGTTATTTGTAATGCGATCCAGTTCAGTGGATCAGTCCTATTCGAAGCCCGGTCGGACTTCCTTAGCGGAACATGCGATTCCGTTTTTGCGACTCGAAAAGACCTTCTGTATGGTTTTTTCTTAAGTCGTCATGGTGATTGTCTCGCATGTTCAGAAAGGAGCAGCGGATAGAGATCAATAGAAATACCTTGTTCGTTCGACAACTTTCAGACTTCTACATCAAAACTATTTCAAAAGGAGAATGAAACATGTTTAAGAAATTAGTCGGCGAAGTATTTGGAACGTTCATATTGATCCTCTTGGGCGACGGAGTAGTTGCGAACGTAGGCCTTGCGCCCCGTCTTGCTTCTACCGCTTACAACTGGAATACCATCACCATCGGATGGGCATTCGCAGTGATCGTAGCAGTTTATGTTTCCGCTGGTGTCTCAGGCGCCCACCTGAATCCGGCTGTAACGATCGCTCTGGCTCTCAAACGTGGTTTCCCGTGGGGCGAGGTTGTCCCGTACATTATCGCCCAGATAGTCGGTGCGTTCCTCGGTGCCCTTGCTGTTTACCTGGTCTACGGTGACGGCTTGCGCGTGGCCGGCATGCCCAATGTCTGGTGCACCGGGCCCGGTTCCGTCTTTGGACAGGCCTTCTGGGGCGGGGCCTCAACAGCTGCCAATACCGGCTCTTACTCCTTCCTGGATGCCTTCATCACAGAGGTTATCGGAACTGCCGTCCTGCTGTGGGGCATTTTGGCCAGCGGCGATTTCAAGAATACCGGCTTGATGCACAACCTCGGTCCATTCCTGGTTGGCGGCACCGTTTTGGCTGTTGGTCTTTCCCTGGGCGGCCCCAGCGGATATGCCATCAATCCTGCTCGTGATCTTGGTCCCCGCCTCTTTGGCTTGATCGCCGGAACACAAAACCTGTTCTCCACTGGCTATTGGTGGATCCCGATCGTTGGCCCAATCGTCGGCGGTGCAATCGGCGTATTCCTGTATGACTGGTTCGTAACAGCCATGCTACCAAAAAAGGAAATGTAAAATAACTGCCAGGCATCTCCACTAAAGGCAAAATTGGAGATGCTGCACAGGAAGCCAGCACGGGTCGTGGAGTTCAGGTTCCCTTCACCGATTGCTGGTCAGGCAACCGTGCTGACTATCCTTTTTATGGAGCCTAGTATCCTCCTGGCGGACGAGAAAACCGCCGGAGAGCGAGAAACGAATCAAGGAGACTGATATGGCTAAGAAGTATTCTGTCGCTGTTGATCAGGGCACGACCAGCACTCGCTTCATGGTTTTCGATCATGAAGGCAAGGTGGTCGGCATTGATCAAATGGAACACGAACAAATTTTTCCCAAGCCCGGCTGGGTCGAGCACAATCCCCTCGAGATCTGGGACCGCACCAAAGACGTCATTAAAGGTGGCCTCAAGAAGAGTGGCATCGCGAAGGCGGACATCGCTGCCGTTGGTGTGACCAACCAACGCGAGACCGCCGTTGTGTGGGAAAAGGCAACCGGTAAGCCCGTCTTCAATGCCATCGTCTGGCAGGACACCCGCACCGATGCCATTTGTAATGAACTGGCCAAGGATGGCGGTCAGGATCGGTTCCGCTCGGTGGTGGGTTTGCCTTTGGCCACTTATTTCTCCGGACCGAAAGTGAAGTGGATCCTGGAGAATGTTCCTGGTGTAAGGGCCAAAGCCGAGAAGGGTGATGTATTGTTCGGCAACATTGACTCCTGGGTGATCTGGAATCTGACCGGCGGCCCCAAGGGTGGCGTGCACGTGACAGACGTTTCCAATGCTTCCCGCACCATGCTGATGAACCTCAAGACGCTGGATTGGGACCCGGAAATGTTGAAAATCATGGGTATCCCGCGCGCTATGCTGCCCAAGATCATGCCGTCATCGGGGGTGTACGGCACTGCAGTCGGCGATCTGGAAGGCATCCCGGTCGCTGGCGACCTGGGCGACCAACAAGCTGCCCTCTTTGGCCAGACCTGCTTCAGCGTGGGCGAAGCCAAGAACACTTATGGCACCGGCTGCTTCATGCTCCTCAATACCGGCACCAAGCCCGTCCAATCCAAGAACGGCCTGCTGACCACTCTGGGATACAAGATCGGCGATAAGCCGGCTGTGTACTGCCTGGAAGGCTCCATCGCCATCACCGGCGCCCTGGTCCAATGGCTGCGTGATAACCTCGGCCTGATTGAGAAATCCGCCGACATCGAAGCATTGGCCAAGACCGTGGAGGATAATGGCGGCATCTATTTTGTCCCGGCTTTCTCCGGTCTATTTGCCCCCTACTGGAAGAGCGATGCCCGCGGCGCGATCGTTGGCATGACCCGCTATATCAATAAGGGTCATATCGCTCGCGCAGCTCTCGAAGCGACCGCTTTCCAGACCCGCGAGGTCCTGGATGCCATGAACAAGGATTTGGGTGTAGACCTGACTGCCCTGAAAGTTGATGGCGGCATGGTTTATGATGAATTGCTTATGCAGTTCCAGTCCGACATCCTGGGTGTACCGGTTATCCGCCCCAAGGTGGCAGAGACCACCGCACTGGGCGCGGCCTATGCCGCTGGCCTGGCCACGGGCTTGTGGACAGGCGAGGAAGACCTGCGAAAGAACTGGGCCAAAGATAAGGAATGGAAGCCCAAGATGGATGCCAGCCTGCGCGATAAGCAATATAAGGGCTGGAAGAAGGCTGTAACCCGCACCTTCGATTGGGTCGAATAGTCTACTTATAGCTGTCTCAGGAGGGGTGGAATTCTCCACCCCTCCTGCCTTAGTTCACCAAGGAGCAAACGTGAAGAAAGAAAAGAAACCAAAGGCTAAAAAACAGGTTAACCCTTTTGCCGGTTTGGAAGCAAAGCCCTGGATTTCAATGCGAAGCGGTATCATCATTATTTCCGTCATCAGCATAGGAATGGCAGTGACAACTGCCTTTCAGGCAGTGCCGATAAAAGGGTGGGTGGTGGGGATTCTTTGGGGCATTATGTTTGGCATTTTGATTTGGGCATTATTTTTTGGAATGGTCCTCATCAATCGCCTTTTAAAACGTTAACCTAAGGATATTCACCCATGAGTAAACCACGAGCTATCATCATTGGGGCGGGATTCACAGGATGCGCCACCGCACATGACCTATCGTTACGCGGTTTCGACGTAACCGTTATAGAGCGCGGGGATATCTGCAATGGTACTTCCGGCCGGACGCATGGACTGCTGCATTGCGGCGGACGATACGCCGTCAAGGATCCAGAGGCTGGAATTGAGTGTATTGACGAGAATATAATCTTGCGCAGGATCGTTCCTCAAGTCATCGAGCCGAATGGTGGGCTTTTCATAGCTCTAAATGAAAGCGATCTACAATATAGGGAAGCTTTCATAAAAGGATGTGAAAATTGCCATATTCCGTTTGAGGAAATAAAGCCAGAACAGGCTCTGCGCTTGGAACCAAATATCAATCCAAAATTGCTGACAGCTTTTCTCATACCGGATGGCACCTTCGATCCATTACGGTTAGCGCTATCTTTTGCCGCTACAGCCAAGAAGAACGGGGCGAAGTTCCACACCTACACAGAAATTAAGAGCTTTATTTTGGATGGAAAGGCCACAGTCGTTGGAGTCATGGCGACTGACCGCAGTACGAACAAGCCCGTCGAATTTCGGGCCGACATCGTTGTCAACGCCACCGGTGCCTGGGTGGGCGAAATCGCTGAAATGGTCGGCGCCAAGGTTCCGATCAAACCCACGCCGGGCGTGATGGTTGTTTATGACCAGCGTTTTGTCCAGCGGGCCATCAACCGGTTGAATGTTCCTGGCGATGGCGATATCGTTCTCCCGCAGCGCCGCATGGTTGTCATCGGTACCACCTCTTTTGAGATCAACGATCTGGATTACGTTCCTGTACTTGATGACCATGTCAAGCTGATGGTAGATCGGGGAGCAGAACTGATCCCTGCCATCGGCACAGCAAAAATCCGTGGCAAGTATATGGCCACCCGCCCGCTGATCGGGGCAGGCGAAGGTCGCAGCGCTGCCCGTACCTTCAAATGCTATGACCACAAAGAGACAGACAATATTGATGGCTTGGTCACAATTACAGGTGGAAAAGCGACCACCCTGCGCGCTATGGCTGAAAAAACAGCTGATGTTGTCTCTGTAAAGCTTGGTGTAAATGTCCCTTGCTCTACCAAAGATATGCCTCTTATTTCTTATCGCCAATACTACGCACTGCCCAATTGAGAGGGACACCATGAGCGAAACAAAATGGAACATCACCCTTAAGGTTTATCGTAAAAAGGAAGGCGAAACGTCGCATTATGACGAATTCAAAATGGAAGTTGATCCCAACGAATATGTACTGGACGCGGTCGAGCGCGTCTGGGCGTTTAAGGATCGTACATTATGCTTCCGTCATGCCTGCCACCATTCCACTTGCGGCGCATGTGGGATGCGTGTCAATGGGGTCGAAAAACTTACTTGTATCACTTACATTCATGAAGTAACCCAGGAAGGCGCTACTCTAACCGTCGATCCTCTGCGTAATTTCCCCATAATTAGTGACTTATCCGTTGATATGGGCAATCTCTACCGCCGGATGGACGCCGTTGGCGCCCGTTCTGTTTTACCTGTCTCAGAAGCAGAGATCGAAAATCCGCCCTCGACTTGGCCTAAAGACGACAGCCAGTACACACGTCTTTCAGACTGCATTGAATGTGGGTTGTGCATAAGCGCCTGCCCGGTGGTTGCCACTTCAGCCGGATATCTTGGGCCGGCAGTCCTGGCAGGTGCCCAGACAAATGGCTTAAAACGCAACCCGGAACTACTTGATCTGGTAAACTGCGAAGACGGCGTCTGGCGTTGCCACAGTGCTTTCGAATGTACTGCCGTCTGTCCTTCAAATGTTGATCCGTCCCGCCGCATCATGAATTTACGCAGGCAGGTTATGTCGGAAAAATTCAACCATCTGTTCCACAAATCCTGATTCAAGAGGCAATGTCAATCATGGAGAAACAACAAAACGGCCCCTCTCCGTCTAAATTCTGGAACTGGTTCAATCCGGTTGGTCGCCAAACTGGTGGCTGGGCATTTATCTTAAATCGCATCACAGCCTTGGGATTGATATTTTACCTGTATTTGCATTTGGGGGTGCTTAGCCTGCTTGCCAAGGGTCCTTCCGGGTATACCAGTTTCCTGAATTTGGCGCACAGTCCGCTCTTTACATTTGGTGAATTGATCGTTGTGGCGGCGGTCATCTTGCACGGTCTGAATGGTATCCGCATCATCCTGACAACTTTTGGCGTGAGCGTGACCCACCAGAAGCAGCTCTTCTACGTCCTGATGGGCATTGCCATTATTGTCATTCTCGTATTTGGCATCCACATGTTTACGGTATGAAAGAATCCCGACCATGACTCAAGATATCTCCTCTCAAACCCCTGCATCTCCCGACTCTGGCGAGAACGTTTGGCTGTGGCTCATTAAGATTGTGACCGGCCCATTGCTGATCATACTTCTGTCGATCCATCTTGTCGTCAATCACTTCATCAGCCAGAGCGGTCTTTTGTCTTATGCCGACATAGTTGCTTATTACCGCAACCCGATCATCCCGATCATGGAGATCTGCTTCCTGGCAGTAATCATCACTCACTGCCTCATTGGCCTGCGCGGCATAATCCTTGACCTGAAGCCCTCACGCACAATCTTAAGGATCGCCAACTGGGCATTCGTTATTTTGGGTATTGCCTCGGTTTCCTATGGCGTGTGGTTGATCTTGACTATTGTGTCGAAAGGATAAGATCATGCGTTTACAAGGAAAAAAGATCGTCACACTCGTCGCCGAAGGTGTGGAAGATTTGGAATATTATGTGCCATTGATGCGCTTAAGGGAAGAGGGAGCGCAAGTCATCAGCGCTGGACTCGACCTTAAGCCGCTGCATGGGAAGAACGGATTAGTCATCACTCCGGATGCGATCATTGAAACCCTCCAGGCCAAGGATCTGTTTGCTCTTGTCATCCCGGGCGGCTGGGCACCCGATCAATTACGTCGCCATAAAAAAGTGACCGATCTCGTCCGTCAAATGGACGAGATGAAAAAGCCAATTGGCATTATATGTCACGCTGGATTGGTTGCCATATCAGCCGGCATCCTCAAAGGCCGCCGTGCTACTGGCTCGCTTGGTATTAAAGATGACCTGATCAACGCGGGTGCGACCTGGGTGGATGAGGCTGCGTTCCGTGATGGGAACCTCATTTGGGGCAGGATCGTAGCCGACATTCCGGCTTTCTGCCGTGAATTGGTGGCTGCGTTGTTGGATGAAGCCGCCAAAAATTGATAATCCCCAGCTTTCCAAACCCTAAACTTGAGCCAATGGAATTTCTTCCCATCCTCCTGTAATCGGGTATAATCTGCGCCATGCAACGGAACCCGCCCCCGGCCCCTGCCCCGCAAGCCTTCCCCAGGTCTGGGTAAGTTCCATCCGGCACGCACCCCCCGCGGCTCCCAGACTTGCGGAGCCGTTTTTGTTTTGAAAGCAGGGTTGTTCCATGGACATCCAGGATCTAACCGCACGCATGCACGCTTTTGTCGGCTCAAAAGGGTGGTACGCGCCCGGGAGCCATCGCCCGCAGACGCCCCGCAACCTGGCCATCTCGCTGGCGCTGGAGGCCGGCGAAGTACTTGAGCACTTCCAGTGGCAGGCGGATGTGAAGGATAAGGCTGCCTTGGCGGGGGAGCTGGCGGATGTGGCCCTCTATCTATTACAATTGGCCTCGGTCTCCGGGATCAACCTGGAGCAGGCCGTTTTGCAGAAACTGGAAACCAACGCCTCCCGCACATGGGACGATCAACCCTAACAACCCGACCATCACTTTCACTTGACCACCTGATGCCCTTCTATCTCCATGAACATTACTGTTTTCGGCGGTTCCCACCCACAACCCGGCTCTCCGGCTTATACCGAAGCCCTTGAACTCGGCCGCCTCCTGGCACAGGCCGGGCACACCGTCCTGACCGGTGGGTATATCGGCACGATGGAAGCCGTCTCGCGCGGTGCCAATGAGGCCGGCGGGCACGTCATCGGCGTGACCTGTGCGGACATCGAGGCCTGGCGCGGTACGCGCGCCAATGCTTGGGTGCAGGAGGAACGCCACTTTGCCACATTGCAGGAACGCCTGAACGAGCTCGTCCTGGCCTGCGACGCCGCGATCGCCCTGCCAGGCGGCCCCGGCACGCTGACCGAGATCGCTCTCACCTGGAACCTGATGATCGTTTCCTCCATCCCATCCAAACCGCTCATTTTGGTTGGCTCGGGTTGGAGATCTGTTCTGGAAGCGTTTACCGCATCGTTCGATGAGTATGTCCCGCCCAAACAGCGCATCCTGCTGCAATTTGCAACAGATGCAGCATCGGCAGTGAAAATGCTCAAAAAATAACCCCTACTTTTGACACTCCAACCGAGGAACCCATGCCCGACGAAAAACTCACCCCCCGTAATGTTGATTTCTCCGAATGGTACAACCAGATCGTCCTGCGCGCCGAGATGGCCGATTACGCCCCGGTGCGCGGCTGCATGGTCGTGCGCCCCTACGGCTGGGCGCTCTGGGAGAACATCCAGCAGGCCCTGGACAAGCGATTCAAGGAGACCGGCCATGTCAACGCGGCCTTCCCTTTACTCATCCCAATGTCATTCCTCGAAAAAGAGAAGGAGCACGTGCAAGGCTTCTCGCCCGAACTGGCCGTGGTGACCATCGGTGGCGGTGAAACGCTTGAAGAGCCGTTGGTGGTGCGCCCCACCTCCGAGACCATCATCGGTTCGATGTACTCGAAGTGGATCAAATCCTACCGGGACCTGCCGGTGCTGATCAACCAGTGGGGCAACGTGGTGCGCTGGGAACTGCGCACGCGCCTGTTCCTGCGTACGCTGGAATTCTATTGGCAAGAGGGCCACACCGCCCACGCCAGCGAGCAAGAAGCGCGCCAGGAGACCATGCGCATGTTGGATGTGTACGCCGATTTCGCCATCAACGAAGGCGCTGTGCCGGTCATCCGCGGTGTCAAATCCCAGACGGAAAAATTCGCCGGTGCAAACATGTCCACAACCATCGAGGCCATGATGGGAGACACGCGTGCCTTGCAATCCGGCACTTCCCATTTCCTCGGCCAGAACTTCGCCAAGGCCTTCAACATCCAATTCCTGGACGAGAACAACAGCCTGCAATATGCCTGGACGACCTCCTGGGGTCTGAGTACACGCTTCGTAGGCGCCATCATCATGACGCACGGCGATGACCAGGGCTTGATCCTGCCGCCGCGCCTGGCCCCCATCCAGGCCGTTATCGTCCCGATCTTCAAATCGGATTCTGAAATGGCCGCTGTCATGGAGACGGTGCGGCGGGTCGAGACCCAGCTTAAAGCTGCCGGGGTCCGCCTCAAGGTGGATGACCGCACCGAGGTCACACCCGGATTTAAGTTCAACGACTGGGAAATGCGCGGCGTACCCCTGCGCATCGAGATCGGCCCGAAGGATATCGAGAAAGGCAGCGTTGCCCTGGCCCGCCGTGATAAACCTGGCCGGGAGGGCAAATCCTTCGTGCCGCAGGCAGGCCTGGCCGCCAGCGTGACGGAGTTGCTGGCCGCCATCCAGAAATCCCTGCTGGAGCGCGCCACAGCCTTCCGCGACGGTCACATCTTTGATCCAAAGGATTACGCCGAACTCACCGAAGTCCTCCAGAATGGCTGGGCCTATTCATACTGGTGTGAGTCCACCGAATGCGAGGCAAAAGTGAAGGAAGATACCAAAGCGACTACACGCTGCATCCCCCTAAATCAGGCCGAAGGTCCCAGCAAGTGTATCGTCTGCGGGAAAGACGCGCAGAGAAAAGTCTATTTTGCAAGGGCGTATTAGGGTGCCAAGTATCACATGATACTGGAGCACATACCCCATGAAACTTAGTCAACTCTTCGGCCAGACCCTACGGGATGCCCCGGCGGAAGCCGATGTGGTCAGCCACCAACTGCTCATACGGGCCGGTTACATCCGTCCGCTCGGAGCCGGTATCTTCGCGTACCTGCACCTCGCCAAACGCTCCATGCAGAAGATCGAAGCCATCCTGAGGGATGAAATGGACAAGATCGGTGGGCAGGAGATTTCAATGCCAGTTGTCCAGCCGGCTGACTTATGGAAAGAGACCGGGCGCTGGTACCAGATCGGCTCCGAGATGGGACGGTTCAGCGACCGGAACGAGCGCGACATGGTGCTTGCCATGACCCACGAAGAAGTGGTGGCCGACCTGGTCCGGCGGGAAGTGCAGTCCTACAAGCATCTGCCGCGCTTGATCTACCACATCCAGACCAAGTTCCGCGACGAACCGCGCCCGCGCGCCGGCTTGATCCGTGTGCGGGAATTCACCATGAAGGATAGTTACAGCCTGGATGCGGATTGGGACGGGTTGGATAAACAATATCGGGCCCATTACCAGGCCTATTTCAACATCTACCGGCGCTGCGGCGTGGATGTGGTGGCCGTCAAGTCGGATACCGGCATGATGGGCGGCAAGCTGGCCCACGAGTATATGTATCTCAATCCCATCGGCGAAGACACCCTCATCCTGTGTGAAGCCTGCCGGTATAGTGCAAACCGCCAGGTGGCGCGCTTCCGTAAAGCACCGGCCGCGCCGGAAGATGTCCAGCCCACCCAAAAGGTGCTCACACCAAACTGCAAGTCCATCGAAGACCTGGCAAACTTCCTGGGTGTGCCGAAATCCAGGACCGCCAAGGCCGTCTTCTTCATGGCTACCATACCGCCGGACCCGAAAGGCCTTGAAAAGCCTTCAGGGTCTGACCAGGAACAATTCATCTTCGCGGTCATCCGCGGCGATATGGAACTGAACGAGACCAAGCTCGCCAACGCCGTGCAGGCACGTGACCTGCGGCCGGCTACCGAGGCCGAGATCAAGGCCATTGGCGCAGTGCCAGGATTTGCTTCGCCGGTCGGTCTTACCTCACCACATCTCCCGGTGGGTGAGGCGCATCCATTTACAATCGTATTGGACGACTCCATCACTTCCAGCCCCAACCTGGTGGCCGGGGCCAACGAGAGTAACTATCATCTGCTCAACACCAACTTTCCGCGCGATTATGCCGCCGACATCGTCACGGATCTGGCTTCGGCCGAGGCCGGCTGCGCCTGCCCGGACTGTGGCGCACCTCTGCGGACGGCCCGCGGCGTGGAAGTGGGCAACATCTTCAAATTGGGCACGCGCTACTCAGATTCGCTCGGTTGTACCTTCCTCGACAAGGACGGGCAGCCAAAACCGGTCATCATGGGTTCCTATGGCATCGGCGTGGGGCGCTTGCTGGCCTGCGTGGCCGAGGAACACCACGACGAGCACGGCCTGGTCTGGCCGGTAACAGTAGCCCCTTACCAGGTGCACCTGGTGCTGCTGCGCGGCAAAGGTACGACCCAGGCTGAAGAGACCGCCAACCAACTCTACACTACTCTGCAGGCCGCCGGGATCGAAGTGCTCTACGATGACCGGGATGAAAGCCCCGGCGTTAAATTCAACAATGCCGACCTGATCGGGCTGCCGGTGCGGCTGACCGTCAGCGAACGCGCCCTCGCCCAGGGTGGAGTGGAAATGAAACTGCGCAACCGGGTGGAAAAAGAGCTCCTACCACTCCATGGAATTGGTACGTGTCTGCGCTCTAAGCTTGCTGCATTGGAAGCCGAAATCGCCGCCAAATTGGTCCCGGTCGAGTACAATGGGTAACGCTGCAAATGTCTTGAAAGCCAGCCGCTGATGGCTGAACGCTAACCGCTGACCTCCCCTCCCCATGCCCGCGATTGAACTTGCCCGACTCAAAACCCAGGCCGCCCGGCTCGCCGAAAAATTTGGCGAACCGGTTGCCTTTGTACATGACTTAAATGAATTGCTGGGGCTCTACACCAACCGTACCATCCGCTCCGCACAAATTGCCCAGCGGCTATCCGTGCCCACGTACCGCACCCCGCCTCCAGTGCTCCGGGAAATCGAAAGCGAACTAGCCGTGTTTGCAGACAGCCAACCGGCCGGAGCCGTCAAACTCACCGGCGTTCTTTGGCAAGCCGGTTCGCTTGAATCCCGCCTGCTGGCGGCCTCCCTGTTGGGGTACATCCCGCCAGCCCAGGCCCTTCCTGCCCTTGCGCACCTGACCGACTGGCTCAGGCAATCCACAGATAAGCAGATCCACGCCGCCCTCCTCACCGATGCGCTGGCGCGTGTGCGCCGGGAAGCCCCGCAGGCCTTCTTTTCCATCCTGGAGGGTTGGTTAGGATCAGCCCAATCCGCTTTCCAGGTTTGGGGCCTGCAGGCGCTTATCCCGCTCCTGCAGGATCCGCAGTTCGAAAACCTGCCGGCCGTTTTCCGCATCCTGCGCCCGGCAGTTCTGGCGGCCGATCCCGCTACGCAATTGGATTTCCAGGCCTGTCTGGCCGCGCTGGAACGTGTTTCCCTGACGGAAACAGTGGCATACTTGCGCGAGATCGTCCATGCTGATCCCAAACCGATGATGCTGCGTATATTCCGGCGCATCCTGCCGGCTCTCTCGCCAGAACTGCAAGCGGCCATGCGCGAGCTCTTGCGCGAACAAGGCAGCTAGCCATGCTGAGGCTCCATACGATCCCGTTGGCGCTGATCTGCACCATGCTCCTGGCAGGCTGTGCGGCGGCTCCATCCGCGCTGCCCCAGGCCAATCCTTCCAGCACTCCTTCCAGCATCCCGACGCTTACGCCCTTACCAACCCTCACCCCCACTCCCACCACTCCGCCTATCCCCAGCCCGACTCCCACGGAAAGGCCGCTCACCCTGGCCTTCTATGGAGATAGCCTCTTGAAAGTAGGCGATGCCAGCCGGGCGGACTCGGTCGGCTTCTCGATTGTGGATGTCCTGCGCAGCCAGGTCAACTCCGCCGACCAGATCATTGTCTCAAACCACGGTGGGCGCAATGCCGAGTGGGGCTACCAGAACTTGCAAATGTATATCTTGAACGACAAACCCGATGTCGTCACGCTCTGGTGGGGCCTGAATGACCTGGATGGCTGCCCGGGAATCTTCGACCGCGCTACCAAACAGATCATCCAGTATAAACTGGCCGCGCTGCTCAATCAACACCTAACGTACATGACCATGCAGATCAATGCATTGCTGGCTGCCGGCATTCCGGTCATTGTCATCACACCCATACCGGTGCTCGGCACACTCCCGTGGAGTCACTTCGGCCCGGATAACAGCCTCGTCTGGGAAAACGATACCCGCTGCGATTTCAACCTCGGCCTGGAACAACTGGTCGCAGCCCAGCGCACCCTGGTGGCCGGCTTTAAGGCCGTGCAGAAACCCGTCTATCTTGTGGATGCCTGGCAGGTCTACCAGGATCATCCTAATACTGCTGATATGTATATGGATATCGTCCATCCCGGCGCGCAAGGAGCACAGCTCATCGCACAACAATGGCTGGAGGTATTCAACACAATGCGGTGATTGTTTCGTTCGGGATTTTATTTGTGTAGGAGAAACGATGGACAAGGATGAGCACACCCGCAAGGTGATCCAGGCCATGCTTGCCATGCAGCGGCGGGCCTGGGAACAGGGCGTGGCCGCACAGGCCCTGCTCGAGCTCGGCGAGACCGATCTGGTGATACTGTTGGCGCGGGATGCCATCGTTAACCAGCTTAAGGATGGCCGGCTGGGGTTGAATGAAGGCAAGCTTCCCGTCGCCGATCCCGCTGCGAATGGGGAGCCGGTCCTGCAGGCTGCCAGGCTGACCGGCGACGAGCGGCTCCGACAGGCCGCCGATCGGATGCTCAAATTCCTGCTCTACCAGGCTCCCAGGACACGGGATGGGGTCATTTACCATAACCACATCGAAAACATGCTTTGGGTGGACTCTTTCTATATGGTGCCGCCCTTCCTGGCTGTTGCCGGGCACCCACAGGAAGCCATCCATCAGGTACTTGGCTACCGCAAGCGACTCTTCGACCCGGCCAGGAAACTGTACCACCACATCTGGGACGAAGACCGGCAGGAATTCGCCCGCCAGGCCTTCTGGGGGGTCGGGAACGGCTGGGCAGCCGCCGGACTGAGCCGGGTCATCCGGGCCATGCCTGATCGCATGCAAACAGAAAAAGCGCTGCTGGCGGGTTTTGTACGCGAGATACTGGAAGGCTGCCTGCCCTGCCAGAGGCCGGACGGATTGTTTCACGATGTACTTGACAATCCTTCCACCTTCGTGGAAACCAATGCGGCCCAGATGGTCGCCTACTCCATCTATAGGGGCGTAAAAGGTGGGTGGCTGGACCCTCACTACCTGCCTTTCGCCGACAGAATGCGTACAGCTGCCATCGGCAAGGTGGACGATCTTGGCCTGGTGCAAGGCGTATGCGGCGCTCCGAACTTCGACTATCCTGGCACCGCCACTGAGGGACAGGCCTTTCACTTGCTCATGGAAGCTGCATACCGGGACATGCAATCGGATCAATGAATTAAACGGCGATTTGGCGTAAAATAAGCCCGCTCCCCTCTTCCGCTTTTCCCCACCTGGAGGCCTCCAGGAAGAAAAGTAGTTTATTCTCGGAGACAAAAGGATCTTATGCTTACTCATCGTGAACGGTTGCAAGCCTGCCTGAAAAACGACCCCGCCCTCGACCGACCGCCCGTAGCGCTCTGGCGGCATTTCCCTGTGGACGACCAGAGCCCGGATACCCTGGCCGCCGCCACCCTGGACTTCCAGCGCCACTACGACTTCGATCTGGTGAAAGTCACCCCGGCATCCTCGTTTTGCATCAAGGACTGGGGCGCTGAAGACGCCTGGGAAGGTTCCACCGAAGGGACGCGCCGTTACACCCGGCATATTGTCCAGAAGCCACAGGACTGGGAACACCTGTCCGTGCTTGACCCCCTTCAGGCACCCCACCTTGCCCGCCAGATCGGCTGCCTCCGGCAGATCCGGGCTGGCCTCGGCCCGGACGTGCCCTTGCTGCAGACGGTTTTCAGCCCGCTGGCCCAGGCAAAGAACCTGGTTGGGGGCGACTTGTTGATTGTCCACATCCGTAAGTACCCCGAAGCCGTGTTGAAGGGATTGCAGACCATCGCTGAGACCACCCGTCTCTTTGTGGAGGCCGCCATGGGAATCGGCATAGACGGCATCTTCTACGCCATCCAACATGCCCAGGCCGGATCGATGACCCTGGAGGAATACGAATCTTTTGGCCTGCCTTTTGACCATAAATCCACCCAACCGGCCTCTGGTTTGTGGTGCAACCTGCTCCATCTGCATGGCCTCAACATCTATTTTGACCTGGTTCCGCATTTTTCGGCCCTGTTTCCCATCGTCAACTGGCACGACCGCGAGACCTATCCATCATTAGCCGAAGCCCAGGCTTCCGAAGCTTCTTAAAACTTTGAAAGTCTTCCCGGTTTTCTGCGGCGGGGTAAGCCAGGATACGATCGTCTTTGGGGAGGCTTCCCAGGTGCGGGAGGAAGCCGCGGACGCCATCCGCCAAACCGCCGGCCGTCGGCTGCTGCTCGGCACTGGCTGCGTCGTCCCGGTCATCGCCCCGCACGGCAATATCCTGGCTGCCCGGCAAAGCGTGGAAGGGCTGTAATGAGCCTGCGTGTCATCTCCGGCACGGCCAAAGGCCGCAAGCTCAAAGATGTTCCCGGCGACACCACCCGCCCGGTCACTGACATGGTCAAGGAGGCCTTGTTTAACATCCTGGCCGGGGATGTGTTGGATTCTATCTGGTGGGACCTATTCGGCGGGACGGGCGCCATAGGCATCGAAGCTCTCAGCCGTGGGGCTGCGTTCGTGCGCTTCTCCGACCTGAACCGCGCCCCCATCGAGACCATTCAGGCCAATCTGCAAACCACCGGTTTCAGCACCCGGTCCGAAGTACGGCGTGGGGATGCCTTCACCATGCTGGCAGCGGTCCCCACCCGTGTATTCGATTATGTCTACATTGCGCCGCCGCAATACAAGGAAATGGCTTGGAAGGCACTCCTAGCCGTCGATTCCAACCCGGGCTGGCTCAATGACGAAGGCGCTTGGGCGATCGTACAAATCCACCCGCGTGAGTACCGAAAGATGGAACTAAAAAACCTGGAAGAGTTCGAACAGCGCAAATATGGCAGCACCCTGCTGGTTTTCTACGAGAAAAAGTAATTGCCATAAATCATACAAATGGGATGTTGCCATTTTTTTGTCATGTTTGTATTATATAAAAATGGTATATTACGTTGGAGGCGCCTATGAATCTGGTGACGGTCAGCATTGAAAAGCCCGAATTTGTCAATTTCATCCTCGGGCAATCGCATTTTATCAAAACGGTCGAGGATATCCACGAAGCACTGGTCAATGCCGTGCCTGGGATTAAGTTCGGTGTGGCGTTCTGCGAAGCCTCCGGCAAATGCCTGGTACGTTGGTCAGGGACGGACGATGCGATGGTTGACTTGGCAAAGAAGAACGCCCTTGCCATCGGGGCCGGGCACTCGTTCATCGTATTCCTTGCGGATGGGTATTATCCCGTCAATGTACTGAATGCCATTAGAAACGTCCCGGAAGTCTGCCACATCTTTTGCGCCACTGCCAACCCAACCGAGGTACTGGTCGCCGGTACTGAACTGGGCCGCGGCATCCTGGGCGTGGTGGATGGTGCATCACCGAAAGGCATTGAGGGGGAGGAAGATATTGCTTGGCGCAAGGGGTTCCTAAGAAAGATCGGTTACAAAATCGGATAATCCCATACCCACCCCACGAGAAAAAATGACCACGAGCCGCGCCCCCAGCAAGATTATCCCACATGCTTTCCCAGGCATCTCCCCCGGCGAAGTAGCCGAACTCATCAACAACAGCAAATTGATGAATTATCCCCCTGGCACGGTCCTATGCCATGAAAACGCCGTTGAAGATACTTTCTACTTGATCCTGGAAGGCGAAGTCGAGGTCACCAAGGTTATCAACAACAGCGAGACGCGCTTACTCAAAAAACTCGGCGCAGGCGATTTCTTCGGTGAAATGGCGCTCATCCATAATGCACCCCGCGCTGCCACCGTCAAGACCCTAACGGCGCTGATCGGCCTGGAAATCCACAAAGATGCCTTCGACCGCGTCCTGAAGAACAGCGGCAGCGTATCCATGGCGATGGTCCGTGAGATCAGCCGCCGCTTGCGCGAAAATGACGAGATGGCAATCGACGATCTGCGCATGCGTGCCAGTGAACTGGCCGAGGCCTACCAGAAACTGGCCGAACAAGATGTGGCGCGCCGCGACTTCCTCACAAACGTCTCCCACCAGTTGCGTACCCCTCTCACGACAGCCAGCGGGTATTTACAGATGCTGCAAAAAGGGGCCATCCCGCCTGAAAAGACCGCCGAGGCGATGGAAGCAGTTACCCGCAATATCCAGCAAATCGCCGGCCTGGTCAACGATATCCTGTTCGTCCAGGAAATGGATTTGATCCTGGAACAGTTTGAGCAGATTAACCTGGCCGACCTGGTGCGTCAGATTGCCAGCCACCTTGCCCAAAAAATAAACTCCAAAGATATTAACCTGCGCATCAGACCGGACATGTTCGTGCCATCCATTATGGGAGACCGTCAAAGCCTGGAGCGTGCATTTACTGCCCTGCTCGATAATGCCATCAAATTCAGCCCGCAGGGAGGCCGGGTTGAAGTCCGTCTGCATCGTAAAGGCGATCAGGTTGCGGTTGAGATCAGCGACCAGGGCATTGGCATCGAGTCTGAATATCTCCCGCATATCTTCGAACGCTTCTATCACATAGATAAAAAAGGCGACCAGTTATTCGATGGTCTTGGCCTGGGGTTGGCAATTACAAAACAGGTGATCGAACAACATAAAGGTCACCTAGATGTGACCAGCACACCCGGCAAGGGCAGCACGTTCACAATGTGGTTGAATATACGGGGAGAAAATGCGGAGAAGTTGGTGGCAAGCGGTACAACTTTGTAATCACAAAAGTCCCGGTGTCAAACGACATCGGGACTTTTTATTTTGCAAATTCCACGGTTAACTTTCCATCCGTATAAAATGACCGCGCCATGAACGGCGGATCGCCGGGCTTCATTTTCCGGATGCGCTCCAGGAATACCGGTAAATCTTCCACCACTGGCAGTTCCGGCACTCTTGCGAAAGGAATCCATTCCGATTTACCTTCGGAGGAGGATAGCAACTCCCCCTGCAGATACTTGCCGGTAAAAACGACCATTCCAATGCCAGGGGTTCCCCCAGTATCAACAACCACCATTCCGCACAACCTCAGGTTGGCAGTCAGGCCGGTTTCTTCGAACAGCTCGCGCCGCGCTGCTGACAAGATATCCTCACCCCGCGCCACGTGTCCGCCCACCCCATTGTATAGATTTCCCCACAGTCGTTTGGTCGGTGCACCTTTCAGCAACAAAACCGAACTTCCCCGCGTGAGAAAGATCAACACGCGCGGAATCAGCATATAACGGGAAAGGTCAACGCCCTGTTCGGATACGGGCATACATAAATCACGTAGGGGCCAGCAGCGCTGGCCCCTACTGATCCCTATATTTATCTTATTTATTTGATCAGCTTGCGGACTTCTTCGAGCTGTCCGGCGCTACCCAATTTTTCGTTCTTCTGGGCGATGAACTTGGCATACTCGGCCATAAAGATTTTCCCGGGGTCGCGCAGATCAAATTTCTCGGGAAAATCGCGGAAGAATTCGCGGTGGACGCGTGTCCAGACCAGCCGGCCATCCGTGTCAATATTGATCTTGGTCACGCCCAATTGGGCGGCGCGCTTGAATTCATCCGCATTGACACCCTTGGCGCCCTTCAGGTTACCACCAGCGGCATTGATGCGGGCCACTTCATCCTGTGGAACAGAACTGGAACCGTGCATCACCAGCGGGAAACCCGGCAGGCGTTTCTGGATCTGTTCCAGCACTTCGAAGTGCAGGCCCTGCGAACCGGAAAACTTGAAGGCCCCATGACTGGTGCCGATGGCGCAGGCCAGCGAGTTGCAGCCGGAGCGTTCGACAAATTCCTTGGCCTGGTTCGGATCGGTCAATTTGGCATTGGCTTCATCTACTTTGACATGCTCTTCAACACCGCCCAACTGGCCCAACTCGGCCTCGACAACGATGCCTTTGGCATGTGCGGCGTCAACGACACGTTTGGTGGTCGCGATGTTCCCTTCGAACGGCTCACTGCTGGCATCGATCATGACCGAGGAATAAAAACCGCTCTGGATGCAGTCGTAGCAGGTGGCTTCATCGCCGTGGTCAAGATGGACGGCAAAGATCGCATCCGGGAAGACCTCGTCAGCCGCGCGGATCAGGCCCTCGAGCATGGTCTTGTGCGTAAAGGAACGGGCGCCTTTGCTGATCTGGATAATGAATGGCGCTTGACTATCCATGTTGCCACGGAATAAGCCCATGGTCTGCTCCAGGTTATTGATATTATAGGCCCCGATGGCGTACTTGCCATACGCGGCGGCAAACAGTTGTTTGGTGGTAACAATCATTTTTCTCTCCTTGATATTGGAATTATGATTTCAGTCCTTGAGGGCACTTCGGTACATTATACCAAGTCCACCTTCCATTTTACAACTTTCTTCCCAAAAAATCGTATTTCCTTATAGTGGATCAATGGTAGTCTGGCAATTGCCGGGGTGAGGAAGGTAATTGAGGTGTTGGGCGGTCTTCGCCCGCCCAACACCCCATATCTTCCTCCCTATTCCCGCAATTCCCGATGAACCTAACCAATAATCGCTGTAATTGGCAGTATAATCACATCTATTGAATAACTGCCGTCAAATCTCCTTGGAGGAACCATGAGTGACCTTTATGAGACTGTCAAAGGCGGACAGGACATTTTCAAGAAACTCCTGTCCTACGTTCCCGGCTTCAACGGCTACGTGGAACGAACCAATCGCCGTGCGGCCGATAAGCTCCTGCGCGACCAGGTCGCGCTGAAGTACAGTGAACTGGTTGCACGCACCTCGCACCTGCAGAAGGATATTGCCGAAGCCGGCCAGCTTGATTTTCTCGACGATGTTGATAACATTGGCCTGAAACTGCGCACTTTCTGCGACCGTATCAAGAACGCCTCCTATGGCTATTCCGGCTTCTTCGATGCCATCAAGATCAATGAGAAGGAACTGGCTGAGATTTATACCTTCGATGCAGCCTTTTTTGAACTGGCCAACCAAATTTCCAGCGGCCTGGATAACGTGGAAGCCGGTATTGGTGGCGATGGCCTCAAGGCCGCCATTCACTCTGTTGACGATCTGGCCCGCCAGGTTGGGCAGACCTATGACCGCCGGTATCAGGTTATTACCGGCAGCGGCGACCAGCAATAATACACATCCATATCAAAGTAGCGCAAGGTGGCGTCTTGCGCTACTTTGTGGTTTAATAACAGCATGTGGAACGAATACTTTACTCCTGTAACCCTTGATGAAACCCTGCGCCTCCTGGCTGAAAAACGCGATAAAGCCCGCCTGGTGGCCGGGGCCACTGACTTAATGCTCGAACTCGAGCGCGGCCTGCGTAAGGGAATTGAAACGGTGATTGACATCACACGCCTGCCAGGCCTGGATCGCATCAGCTTGGACGAAAATGAGGTTCTCCACCTCGGCCCGCTGGTGACACACAATGCCGCGGCTTCTTCCAAGCTATTGTGTGAGCGCGCTTTTCCGCTGGTTTGTGCGGCGTGGCAGGTAGGTGCAGCCCAGATCCGCAACCGGGCCACCGTGGCCGGGAATCTCATCACCGCCAGCCCAGCTAATGACACCATCACTCCGCTCATGGCATTGAGGGCCTGGGTGACGCTTGCTTCAACAAAAGGTACGCGCCGAGTGCCCCTGAACGAATTCTACTCCGGCGTGCGCCGGACGGTTATGCAACCGGATGAGATGATGGTGGATATCGCCTTCCCGGCCATGAAAACCGCGTCGGTTGGCAGCTTCGGTCAGCGCGGCATATTCCTGAAACTGGGCCTGCGGCGCGCCCAGGCCATTTCGCTGGTCAATACGGCTATCCTCCTGGACCTCCATCCGGAGGGTGTCAAAGCCGCGGTCATTACGCTCGGGGCGGTCGCGCCGACCATAATACACGCTCCTGAAGCCGAGGCCTACCTGGTCGGCAAGGAATTGACGGATGAGGTGATCACCCGCACCGCCGAACTGGCAGCCGGAGCTGCCCGCCCGATTGACGATATCCGCAGCTCGGCGGCTTATCGCAAGGCCATGGTTAGTGTGCTAGTGCAGCGCGGCCTGCGTTCCCTGCGGGACGGAAAGGAACAGGCCCAGGTACCCGCGAACCCGGTGCTGCTCTGGGGTAAGCAATCCGCAGCCAGCGATCAGCTGGCAACAACCAGTTTTCAGCAGTCCGCCTCCGTCATCCACACGCACATCAACGGGAAAGAATATACCTTCACGAGCGGATATGAAAAATCTCTGCTGCGGCTTCTGCGCGAAGAAGCCGGGCTGACCGGTACGAAGGAAGGCTGCGCCGAGGGCGAGTGCGGAGCCTGCACGGTCTTCCTAGATGGCAAGGCGGTCATGGCTTGCCTCGTTCCCGCCCCGCGAGCAGATGGGGCTGACATCGTCACCATCGAAGGGCTTTCTCTAAAGGATGAAAGCGGAATGAAGGATGAATTGCATCCCGTCCAGGCCGCCTTTGTGGCCGATGGTGCGGTACAGTGCGGGTACTGCACACCGGGATTTATTATGTCGGCGGCGAAGCTGCTAGAGGAGCACCCGCAGCCTGGGCGCGACGAGATCACGCAGGCCATAGCCGGCAACCTGTGCCGGTGCACTGGATACTACAAGATCGTGCAGGCCATCGAAGACGCATCCAGGTTATAGCGGCAGGTAGACTCCCTCGTTGGGGAGCCAACTCTGCCCGAAAGGGAATCAAAATGCCAGTGAATATGTACCAACGCAAATCGGTCGGGAAGGCTCCGATAAGCCCTCTATGGCGCGGCATCGGCTGCATCCTCATGGGTTTCCTCCCGCTGATCACTTTCGGGTTGACATACATTTTCACCCCGGTGATTGCCGCGACCGGATATCCACCGGTGGAACTCCTGCGACCGGTTACCTTCCCGGATTGGGTTAATGGATCGCGTATTTTTGGTGGCGTAACATCCTTCATTTCAGGGATCGACAACCTCTGGCTGGGCCTGATCGTGTTCGTTATCGGCCTGATCGTGCTGACGGGTCTAGGCTCAGTAATCTACACGGCCGTCCTCCAGCTCATCGGCCCGCCGCGCTATAGCGAAACGGATGCGCCTCCTTCCAGGTATAAAGCCAAGGTATATCGGCGCTAGCGCGACAATCCCACAAACTGTTTTGGCAGAGAACAAAATAGAGTAACAATTACAGGTGAATATGACCAACCAATCCGCCATCGGCCAATCCGTCCCTCGCATTGACGCACGCGACAAGGTCACGGGCGCTGCGCGTTACTCCGGCGACCTCGTCCGCCTGGATATGCTTCACATGAAAACTCTCTTCGCCGGCCATCCACACGCCCGTGTGATCAGCATTGACACATCCCAGGCGCTGGCCCTGCCCGGCGTAGTGGCAGTCTTCACCGCCGCGGATGTCCCGGTCAACGAGTTCGGGTTGCAGTGGCAAGATCAACCGGTCCTATGTGGCCCAACCCCTCTCCTAGAGGAACAAGGGATTAGGCGGGTCCGGCCCGATATCGTTCGGTGCGAAGGCGATCGAGTGGCGGTCATTGTCGCCGAGACCGAAGCGCTCGCTGCCCAGGCGCGTGAATTGGTGCAAGTGGAATACGAAGACTTGCCAGCCGTCTACGCTGCGGCGGAAGCGCTCAAATCGGAGGCTCCCCGCCTCCACCCGGAACGCGGCGATTCCAACATCTGCGTCTGGGATAAAATCCGCAAGGGCGACGTGGAATCTGCTTTCGCCCGTTCAGATGCCATCATCGTCGAAGGCGAATACCATACCCCCTACCAGGAGCATGCTTACCTCCAGCCGGAGGCCGGGCTGGCGTACCTTGACGAGGCCGGCCGTATCACGGTGGAGTGCGCCGGTCAATGGACGCATACCGACCAGGAACAGATTGCCCACGCTCTCGGCTTGCCCACCGAACAGGTACGCGTCATCTATCCGGCCATCGGTGGCGCATTCGGTGGGCGTGAGGATTTGTCCGTGCAGATTGTGCTGGCACTGGCGGTCATGAAACTCAAGCGCCCGATCAAGATCGTCTGGAGCCGAAAAGAGTCCATTATCGGGCATGGCAAGCGCCATCCAATGACGCTCAAGACCAAATGGGCCGCCACCCCGGACGGTAAGCTGCTGGCTGCTGAAACCACCGTTACCGCGGATGCCGGGGCTTATATGTACACCAGCAACAAAGTGCTCGGAAATTGCACCATCACCGCCACTGGTCCCTATTTCATACCCAATGTTAAGGAAGATGTGCTGGGGGTTTACACGAATAACGTCCCAACGGCCGCCTTCCGTGGCTTCGGTGCCCCCCAGGCCCTTTGGATGGCCGAGATTCAAATGGATAAACTGGCCGAAAAGCTGGGTCTGGACCCGGTTGAATTCCGTCACCGTAACGCCCTGCGGGATGGCGATACGCTCAACGTGGGCACCCCCGCGCCTGGCGGCGTCAGCATCGTGCAATGCATCGAAGCGGCCCGTGATAAATTCGGCTGGAACGAAAAACAATCCACAATAGCATCCGGGTCCGATGTCAGCAATCCGCAATCCGCAGTCGTCCGCGGGCGCGGTTTCGCCTGCGGTTTTAAAAATGTCGGCTTCTCCTTCGGCTACCAGGAAAACTCCTGGGCGCGCGTCGAACTATACGGCAAAGATGAGATCGAGCACGCCGTTGTCTGGCATGCCGGCGCGGAGGTTGGGCAAGGCACACACACTGTTATGGCGCAATTCGCCGCGCAGACACTCGGCATCCCGTTTGAGAAGGTCAGCATGGTTACATCCGATACCGCCAGCATGGGCAACCCCGGAAGTGCCTCTGCTTCCCGCATGACCTTCATGTCGGGCAACGCCATCCAGGGCGCTGCGCAAGCCGCGCAGTTGAAATGGGAAGCCGAGGAACGCCCGGCCGTGGCCGAGTACATCTACCTGGCCCCCAGGACGACACCCTTCAACAAAGAGACCGGTTACTCGCTGCCCAATCTGTCTTACGCCTATGTGGCCCAGGCGGTCGAGCTAGAGGTGGACCTGGAGACCGGTTTTATCAAGCTCCTGCGCGTTGTCTCCGCCGACGATGTTGGGCAGGCAATCAACCCGGCTTTGGTGCAAGGACAGATCGAGGGCGCGGTGGTGCAGGCCGGGGGCTACACCTTGACCGAGAATCTCGTCTCCCGTAACGGCCACATCCTGACCGACCAACTCAGCACCTATCTCATCCCTACTGTCTTGGATATCCCGGATGCGGTCGAATTGGTCATCCTAGAGATAGCCGAACCGAACGGGCCCTTCGGAGCGCGCGGTTTGGGCGAACTACCCTTCCTGCCGCTCGCCCCGGCCATTGCCGCGGCGCTCCACTCTGCCACCGGCGTCTGGTTCAGTGAATTCCCGCTCACGCCCGAGCGCGTCCTGCGCGGACTTGGAAAGATATAGGCCGCGGATGACAATTCCTCTCGACTATCACATGCACTCCACCTTCTCCGAGGATGGTGAAGATACCCTCGAAGCCATGTGCCGCCGTGCCGTGGAACTTGGCGTCCCCGAGATCGGCTTCTCCGAACACTGGGATGTTGGTCCCTACGAGGCCAATCCGCGCTTCTTCAAACCCGAGCCCTGGTACGCCGAACTGCAGCGCTTGCGCAGCCTGTTTGCCGGTCAACTGGTCATCCGCGCCGGCATCGAGATCGCCGAGCCGCACATCTATCCGCAGGAGGCCGCCGAGGTGCTGCACCGCGTCCCGTTCGACTATGCCATCGGCTCGGTTCATTATGTCGGTGAGCATTCCGTGTTCGATGAAGGTTATTTCCGGACCCACAGCGCCGATGACGTCTATGGCGGGTACTTCGTCGAACTGGACCGGATGGTGCGCAGTGCCGAAATTGACATCGTCGCCCATTTTGACATTCCTGCCCGCACCGCCAAGCCCATTTTGGGATACGAACCGGCCCGCTATGAGCAGGTGATCCGTTCAGCGTTGAAAACCTGCCTCGACCGCAACCTGGCGCTGGATGTTAATGTTTCCGGGCTGCGCAAACCCTCTCAGATCATCATGCCCGATCCGCTCATCCTGGAATGGTACGCCGAAATGGGTGGCCAGCGCCTCACGCTTGGCTCAGATGCCCATCGCATCCCGGAACTCAGCCTGCACCTCGATCAAGCCATCCAGGCTATCCAGGCCGTTGGTATCAAGCATGTCACCCAGTTCGAGCAACACCGGGCCAAATACATTCCCTTATAAATATCCACCTGTCTAAGCGTTTTTCTGCACAGTCAACCGCGAATTTGGCTATCTGGGGATCCCCGGGGTGAGGAAGTAAATTGGGGGAGTTGGGAGGGCGAAGCCCTCCCAACTCCCCCAATATCTTCCCCACTATCCTCGGGATTCCCAATAGACGGCGAATTTCAAAACACTCCCTGCGGGGCAGGCATATCTATGAGATAATGGTCGGCACATTGCATAACCAAAGCTGATCCACGGGTTGATTCTGATAACACATCACATCCCCACCAGAGGAGATTTTGCGCCATGCCCACTGCCATCCAGGACCGCATACCCACCATCAACAAATTTCTCTATGCCATCAGCGATTTCAGTTTCTCCTTCACCGATACCACCATGTCGGTCCTCTTCGCCATTTTCATGTCCGACGTGGCAGGATTGAGCCTCGCCAACGCCGCCCTGGTGATCCTGATTGGACGCATCTGGGATTCGATTGACGACCCGATCTTTGGCTACATCACAGACCATACGCGTTCCCGCTGGGGCCGCCGGCGACCCTACCTGCTCTTCGGGGCTATTCCTTTCGGTTTAATGTTTACCATGCTATGGTTCCGTCCGCCCACGAACAATGCCTTCCTGCTGACGGCCTATTTCACCGTGGCGTATCTCCTTTACGATACTTGCGTCACGATGATCACCATGCCATATTTCGCCCTGACGCCCGAGCTGACCCAGGATTACGACGAGCGCACCTCCCTAACAATGTACCGAATGGCTTTTTCGATTGTCGGCAGCCTGGTAGCCTTTATCGTCCCCCTGACGATCATCGGCGAGATGCACCCGGAGAATGCCCCGCGCGTATTAATGATGGGAATCATCTTTGGCGCCATTTGCGCCGTCCCGCCCATGCTGGCCTTCTTTGGTACGAAAGAAAAGCCCGAATATTACATGCAGGCCCGGCCAAGTATCCGCGACTCCATTAAGGCAGTCAGGAATAACCGCGCCTTTCTGTTCTCTGCCGGCATCTTCCTCTTCACCTGGACGGCCATCGATATCATCCAGGTCTTCATGCTCTACTTCCTGAAATACCGCATGAACATGGAAGCCCAAAGCGATACCATCCTGGGGGTTATTTTCGTCACTGCCCTGGTGGTACTACCGCTCTGGAACTGGATCTCAAACAGGACCGACAAACGCAAGGCCTACGTTGTCGGCATGCTCTTCCTCTCGGCCGTCATGATCGTCCTGATCATGCTCAACTCATCCACGAGCTTTGCGCTGGTACTGTTCATCGCAGTGCTGGCCGGGATCGGCGTCTCAGCGGTGCATGTGCTCACCTGGTCCATCATCCCGGATGCAATCGAATTGGATGAACTGGCCACCGGCCAACGCCATGAAGGTATCTTTTACAGCATGGCCACATTCTTTAAAAAGATCGCTTCGGCCGCCTTGGTCCCCTTAAGCCTGATGGTGCTGGACTGGAGTGGTTACGTTTCGAATGCCGCCGTCCAGAAGCCCTCCGCCGTCCTGGCCATCCGCATCCTTATGGGACCGGAGCCTTCGGTGTTGCTGGTGGCCGGTATTCTCTTCGCAGCGTTCTACCCGCTCAGCCGCCTGGGCCACGCCCAAACGCGCAAAGAGATTGCCGAACGCCGGGAGAACAAACCGCAGGCTTAATTGGATCTTGCGCCTAGAAAGGACTTTTTTTATGATCCTCGCCACCCTGTGTTACCTCCAGCACACCGGGCAGACCCTCATGATCCACCGCAACAAGCGTGCGGACGATATCCATTTGGGCAAATGGAACGGCCTGGGCGGCAAATTCGAGCCGGGGGAATTGCCCGAGGAGTGCGTGCTGCGGGAACTGCGCGAGGAATCCGGGCTGGAGGTTCGCCAGCCGCGCCTGTGCGGGCTGCTGTTGTTTACCGGTTTCAAGGGCAACGACTGGTACGTGTTTGTTTTTACCGCCCGGGAGTTTAGCGGGGAACTGCACGAGAACGGGGAAGGAACCCTGGCCTGGATCCCGGATTCTGAACTGGAAGCCCTGCCGCTCTGGCCGAGCGATCCCATCTTCCTGCCTTGGATCCGAGAGGAAAAGTTCTTCTCAGCCAAGTTCATCTATGCTGGGGATGAGATGAAAGAGTATACCGTGACATTCCACCCTCGCTCGTAATGGCGCACGCCAGTGCTCCCTTTTAATCACTGCTCCTTAACTCTTATCCTTTGTGCTTTACTTCCCCTTCCACCTTATCCGCCCACGGATAGATTTCCGTCCCGCGTGCCGCCTCCCGGATGGCTGGGTCGTCCGAGTAATGGCCGCGCAAACCGGGCGGCAACAACTCGGCGATGTGCCGCATGATCTCGTGACCGATCTCATCCAACTGTCTGCGGTGTTCCCTGCCTGAGCCGCTGGCCGTGAATGGGCCAAAGGGCTTGCCGATATTGACGTTCACCCTGGCCCGCTTAAAGTGTCCCAGGGATGGGAAAACTTCCGTGAACCCGTATAGCCCCACTGGCAGGATCTTCGCCCCGCTGCGGGTCGCCAGGAACGTGATCCCGGGGCGCGCCGGGCGCAGCACGGTTGCCCAGTTGCCGCCTTCCGGAAAGATTCCCAGGAAGCCGCCTTTCTTCAGGAGTTCCTCCCCGGCGCGGAGCCCATCCTTTGCGCCAGTGCCACGGTAGAGTTTATGGTAGCCCCATAAGGTCGGGATGATGCCTGTCCAGGCTGGGGCGTGCGGCCTGTCCGCCCCGCCGACGAATTCGATCGGCCAGGGTGCGAAGCGCACGAAGGCTACCGGGTCAATAAAACTGAAGTGGTTGCCTGCCACCAGCAGGGGACCTTCCTTGGGGAGGTTCTCTTCGCCGCTGACTTCCAATCGGGTTAACAGGGCAAAGGCCGGGACGGAAAGTTTTTTCAAAATGAAGCGCACCGGCTTACGCCGGAAGGGATGCAGGTTCTGTGACATATTTCACTCCACGGGTACGTACTCTTCAGCCGCCTGGCGGGCACGTTTCTCATTGACAAAAAGCAGGATCACCAGCCCAACCACCAGGAACAGAGCGATCACTGCTATCCCGGCGCGCGTTCCCTCCTGCTCGGCTTTTAGGGCAGCCACACTGCCTTGTTGGAAATAATTGGTCAGTCCGGCCGCCAGCAGCCCGAACAGGGTCGGCCCGATGAACGAGGTGGATCTGCCCGCCACCGCAAAGAAGCCAAAGAATTCGGCACTCTTGGAGGGCGGCGCGAACAACCCCGCCATCGTCCGGCTGACCGCTTGGACACCCGTCAGGGCAAAGCCGGCCAACCCGCCGATGATGAAGTACCCGGTCAGGGTCGGATTGAATATCATCCAGATGACCAGCAGGATCATCAGAACCAGCGCAAGCACCAGTGACTTTTTAAATCCGACCTTTTCTCCAAGCAGGCTGAACAAATACGCCCCAAAGATGCTCGTCACCTCCACCATTACCATGAAAAGGATCAATTGGGTTTGGGTCATGCCGAACAGGGTTGCACCGATAATGGCTGCGAAATCCAATGACATCAGGATGCCATCATTGTAGATGAGAAAGCCGATGATGAAGGTGATAAACTGGCGGAAGTGCCGCACGGCCTTGAAGGTTTGCACCAGGCGCTTGATCGAAACGGACAGGAATGTATCGCCGGGCGGCAGGGTCCGCCCTTTGCGGGGTTCCTTGACCCGTAGGAAGAGCAGGGATGAACTGGCTGCATAAAAAACGGCCGCAAAGATGAACGATCCGCGCACCACCAGCAGGTTCAGGGCCGGGTTGCTCCTGGTTAGGACGATGGGCGGCAGAATCATCAAGAGGCAGACCACTCCGCCCACCGAACCTATCGTCCAGCCGTTCCCTGAAACCTGCCCCATCTCATCCGGGGAGGCGATATCCGGCAACAGGGAATTATAGAAGACCTGGCTGGCCCGGTAGCCGGTCTCCGCCAGGACAAAGAAAACGAACCCGATTACAACATCGCCTTTTTGGACGAAGAACAGCAGGGCGGTGAAGACCCACGACAGCACTGAGAAGATCAGCAGCAGGCGTTTCTTGGAAGCCGAATAGTCCGCGAAAGCTCCCAGGATCGGGGTCAGGATCGCCACTACCACCATGGCCAATCCGAGCGCCAACCCCCACAACCTTGAACCCTCCGCACCCCCCACCACTTGATTCTTGAAATAAGTCGCATACACTGCCAGGAGGATGATCGCTGCATAGGCCGAAAATCCAAAGTCGTACATATACCAGGCCCAGTGTTGGCGTCTGCGTTGCTTTTCATCGGGGATCGCTCTTCTACGGAACATTCGGCACCTCGTTGGCAGGATGGTCTGATTGTATCAATTATTGTCAAGAATTGGTTATTATTGGATTAACGATTTATTATCCAAAAAGGTGTGCTTATATGCCAGCAAACAATGCCATGCAAAGTGCCAACGAAGAAACCCGCGCCGCCTGGAACGCCAACGCGGCCTTCTGGGATGAGAAAATGGGCGAAGGTAACGACTTCGTCAACCTGCTCGAATGGCCCGCCATCCTGCGCTTACTGGACCCGCAGTCCGGCCAGTGCATCCTGGACATCGCCACCGGCAACGGCCTGACCGCCCGCCGCCTGGCCGCCCTTGGCGCTGTAGTGACCGCCTTTGACTTCTCGGAAGAACTCATCCAACTCGCCCAGGCCCATTCCCCCTCGTCCTTCTCACTTCTTACTTATTCCGTTCTCGACGCCACGGATGAACAAGCCATGCTGCACACGCTCCCTGGCGGGAAGTTCGATTCCGCTCTATGTAACATGGCCCTCTTCGACATAGCTGATATCCAGCCGCTTTTCCATGTCCTCCCCGCCCTTCTCAAGCCCGGCGGACATTTCGTCTTCTCCTTGACCCACCCCGCATTTAACAATACTTCCTGCGTGCACGTGGCCGAAGAAATGGATCTGGAAGGCGATATCAAAACAAGTTACTCCCTGAAAGTCTCGCGTTACATGACCCCACACCAGGCTCACGGCGCGGCCCTGCGGAACCAGCCCAAACCACAGCTCTATTTTGATCGCCCCCTGCAGGCCTATCTCAACCTCGGCTTCCAGAATGGTTTCGTGCTGGATGGATTCGAAGAGTGCGCCTTCCCGGCTGGCCAGCCACAGGTTCACCCGCTCGGCTGGGGCAGTCACTTCAGTGAAATTCCCCCCGTTCTCGTTGCCCGCCTACGTTCCCCTTCCTGACCCGCAACCTCCATTTCCTTGTTCCTTCTTTCCTCTTCCTCGTGCCCACCTTGCCCTTTCTCCTGATTGAATTCCTCGACGAACTCGTCTTCGGCGTCAACCAGGCTGCCTGGCCGCTCATCCGCACCGACCTCCGGTTGAGTTACCTCCAGGTTGGCTTGCTGCTCTCCCTACCAGGGATTGTCTCCGCCACCCTCGAACCGTTCATCGGTATCCTCGGCGATGTCTGGAACCGCCGCCTGCTCATCCTCGGCGGAGGCATCTTCTTCGCCCTGGCGTGCTTTCTCACGGGTCTCAGCTCCGGTTTCTTTTTTTTGCTTTTAGTTTTTTGCTTTTTTTACCCCTCCTCCGGCGCGTTCGTCAGTCTGTCACAAGCCATGCTGATGGATACCAACCCTTCCCGCCACGAGCAGGCCATGGCCCGCTGGACCTTTTCCGGGTCGCTCGGTGTGGTCCTCGGGCCACTGCTGCTCACCGGCCTGGCTTTCATCGGTGCTGGCTGGCGTGGTGCTTTTATCTTGCTGAGTATATTTTCCATATTTACTCTCCTCGCCGTTTGGCGGAAAATTCCACTCTCGACGGTTGAACGCCCCCTTCTGCCCCACTGGAGCAGCCTCCGCCAGGGCTTGCGCGTTACGACTTACGATTTGCGCAATAAAAACATCCTGCGTTGGCTGGTGCTGCTCCCGTTCTCCGACCTGATGCTGGATGTGTTGCTGGGTTTCCTGGCGCTCTATTTCGTGGATGTGGCCCGGCTGATCGCCGGCCAGGCCGCCCTGGGCATTGCAGTGTGGAGCGGACTGGGTCTCTTGGGCGACTTTCTACTTATCCCATTGCTGGAAAAAGTATCCGGCCTGGCTTACCTGCGCATTAGCGTGCTGCTTGAACTGCTGCTCTTCCCGGCCTTCCTGCTCGCCCCGTATCTGGCGGTGAAATTCATCCTACTGGGCCTGCTGGGCTTCTTCAATTCCGGCTGGTACGCCATCCTGAAAGGCCGGCTCTACTCGTCCATGCCGGGACAATCCGGCACGGTCATGGCGCTCGACAACCTTACCGGCCTGCTTGGCAAAATCCTGCCCTTTGGCATTGGCCTGGCCGCCCAGTATTTCGGCCTACAGAGTGCCATGTGGCTCCTCCTCCTCGGCCCGCTTGCCCTGCTTCTCGGCCTCCCCCGGACCGTGGCACTTGGCACTTGATACTTGGCACTGAAACCCATGACACCCCCTCACTCCCTCTATCTCCACATCCCCTTCTGCGCCCACCGCTGCGCTTACTGCGACTTCAACACCTACGCCGGCCGGGAAGCTCTTATCCCCGCCTACGTGGAAGCCCTCTGCCGCGAGATCCAGGCGGTTGCCCGTTCCACGCCCCGGCAGCTGCCGGTCCATACCATCTTCTTTGGCGGCGGAACCCCTTCCCTTTTGACCTCAAAGCAATTCGAACAGATTCTCCACGCCCTCCACGACTTGTTCGACCTGTCAGACATGTCCGACCTTGAGACTTCCTTGGAGGCCAACCCCGGCACCGTTGATCTTGCCGGTCTGCGCGACCTGCGACGCCTCGGCTTCAACCGCATCAGCTTCGGAGTGCAATCTTTTGACTCTAGCGAACTGCGCCAACTGGAACGTATCCATGATCCCTTCGATGTGCTGGCAGCCGTCCGATGGGCCCGCCAGGCTGGCTTCGGCAACCTCAATCTCGACCTCATCTTTGGACTGCCCGAACAGTCCTTGGAACGCTGGCAGTCCAGCCTCAAACTTGCCGTTGCTATCGCTCCGGAGCACCTGTCCCTGTATGCCCTCACCATCGAACACGGCACGCCATTTGGCCGCTGGGCCGCCCGTGGACTGCTGCCATTGCCCGACCCCGACCTGGCGGCGGATATGTACGATTGGGCCTCGGATTATCTGGCCGGCCAGGGCTACCAACAGTACGAGATTTCCAATTGGTCGAAACCCGGCTTCCAATGCCGTCACAACCTGCAGTATTGGCGCAACCAGCCTTATCTCGGCTTCGGCGCGGGTGCGCACGGCTGCGCCAACGGCCTGCGCATATCCGATGTTCTCCACATCAAAACCTACCTCGACCGTCTTAACCTTGCTCCCTTAAGCCCTGTTTACCTATTCCCAGTTTCCCCAGCCACCGTGTCCCAGATCCGGATTACCCCCTTTGTTGAAATGCAGGAAACTCTCATGCTCGGCCTACGTCTTACCCGGGAAGGCGTTTCCTCGCTCGCTTTTCGGGAACGCTTCGGGCAGGATTTAATGGCAGTTTTTGGCAAGGAAATTAACGAACTGACCGGCCTGGGTCTGCTGGAATGGGCGCAGCAGCAGACTTCCGAAGCCTTAAGACTTCGGAAGTCTGGGATGTCTTACGCCTCACCCCGCGTGGCCACCTGCTAGGCAACCAGGTCTTTCTGCGCTTCGTGGATTGATCCTTGGTAAAGGCTGCCCCAAAAGAGCAATTATCGAATTATCCACCGTCTCATCCAAGGGCGCTGCAGGACTTCATGCACTACTTGTTAACCTCTGGATACGCTGCGCCCTGCTTATTAGACACCCATAGCGTGGCTGGCTCAATTTTGTTGTACAATATCTTTACCTAACCGTGCTTTTTCTTTGCGTTCTTCGCGGTGAATGGATTTCCCAGCCTCAGGATAAAGGAGTCAATCATGCAGCAACATAAGGTTGAACCCGGTACAAAAGTAGCCCTTTCCAAGTGGGACCCGAACGATACTTCCGGCTTTAAAGGCGACAAGAAAGCTGCCCAGCCGGAAATTGCAAAACTGGTTCAGAAATTGGATACTCTGCAGGAACTCCTCTACGCCGAACACAAGCACAAAATGCTGATCGTCTTGCAGGCCATGGACACCGGCGGCAAGGATGGCACCATCCGGCATGTCTTCTCCGGTGTTAATCCATCCGGAGTGCGCGTGGCCAGTTTTAAGCAACCCAGCGCAGAAGAATTGCAGCACGATTACCTTTGGCGCATTCATAAACAGACCCCTGCCAATGGCGAGATCGTCATCTTCAACCGCAGCCATTACGAAGATGTGCTGGTCGTGCGCGTCCACAACCTCGTTCCGCCCGAAGTGTGGGAAAAGCGCTTTGACCAGATCAATGAATTCGAACATTACCTTGCCCAAAACGGAACAACCATCCTGAAGTTCTACTTGCACATCGATAAGGACGAGCAAAAAAAACGCCTGCAGGCCCGGCTGGATGACTCGACCAAGCATTGGAAATTCAGCCTAGCCGATCTGGAAGAACGCAAACGCTGGCCTGACTACACGCAAGCTTATGAAGATGTACTCAGCCGCACCAGCACCAAATACGCGCCCTGGTATATTGTGCCCGCTAACCACAAATGGTACCGCGACCTGGTCATCTCATCCGTGCTGGTCCAGGCTCTTGAAAACCTGGATATGCACTATCCCCAGACCACCGAGAACTTGGCCGGCGTGGTTGTAAAATAGAAATTTAAGTTCATTGGGATTCGCCGGGTTATAGAAGAACAGGGGGTGTTGGGCGGGCTTCGCCCGCCCAACACCCCCTATTTCTCTTATCACTCCGGCAAATCCCGGAAAGACGAAATATATGAATGGAATGATTGCTCTGGTTGGTTCTGGAGAATATCTCCCGATAATGGAGACAGTGGATCGCTTCCTACTCACACAGTCTGGTGCGCCGGGTCGCATCCCCCGCGTGGTCTGCCTTCCCACCGCTGCCGGACAGGAGGGCGAGCCATCCTGGGGGCGCTGGACGCGCATGGGCGAAGAGCACTTCCGCCGTCTGGATGCTCAGGTATCTGCGCTGCCGGTCATTGACCGTGCTTCCGCGGATGACCCACAATACACAACCGTTCTGGAGGCAGCCGACTTGATCTATTTTTCAGGCGGCAACCCGCTCTACCTGTTCGAAACCCTCAACGGCTCACGCGCGTGGGAATCCATCCAGAAGGCCTGGACGGGTGGGGCCGTCTTTGCCGGCTGCTCGGCCGGGGCGATGATCCTTGGGCAAGAGATCCCCAACTTCCGTGCCGTCGCACTGACCAGCGTGCATGCCTTCGGGCTTCTGCCCGCACGCATGATCTTCCCCCACTTCGACCGCTGGAAGATGGCCCGCGCCGCCATGCTTGCTCCGCTGCGCCACCGTCTCCAAGCCGGCGAGTTTGCCCTGGGAATTGATGAGGAGACTGCTCTGGTTGGGCGGCTGGACTCCCCGGAGTGGCATGTCATGGGCCGGCAAACCGTCTCGGTTATCAAGAAGGATGGTGTACAAGTTTATAAAAGCGGGCAGCCGGTCCTGTTGTAACCGTCTTCCTTCTTCCTTCTCACTTCTTCGCCATTACTCATAACTCCTACCTTAACTCACGATAATTAAAATCAAAATAACTCTGGCGTTACTACAGAGTTATTTTGATTAGGTGTCTTATTGGGGGTCAATTAAGGCTAATGACACTTATCACAAGTTGCAGCTTGTAACCAAAAGGCTTAGATCTCGATTTTCTCGCGCAATTGTCCAATGAAATCGTTCGATAGAACACCGCTCAGGCTGGCTTTATACAATAATTCGATCAATTGCTTTTCAGAAAGGGTCAGCGGTCCGGCGACACTCTCCCCTATTTGCCCGCCCGATATCCGGAGGGTCGCCTTCCCGGTCTCATCAGCCAGAAGTTTTTCGATCTTGGCTTCCTTGCCAGCCAGATCAATGGAAACAGACGCAACAATCTTTTCCGGGATGCTATTAGCCATATCGAAACCTTTCTTGGTACTTTAATGCCAAGTATATCACTACCGGATAGGTTTACTTTTCCAGGCTGACCGAGTTGATGATCCCCACGATAACCGAGATCACGCAAGCATCCGGGTTATTCAATACCTGGCGTGCCCCATTGCCCTCCCGGTTGACCAGCACGGTGTCCCCGATGCCGGCGTATGAATTATCGAGCGCCAGGAAATCCTCATCAACCTTCTCGCCTTCCAGGATCATCGGCTGCACCACCAACAGCTTCCGGTTTTTATAATCCGGGTGGCTGATGGTCGCCACCACCGTTCCGACAACTTTTCCAATAATCATATCGGTTTCTCAGGCAAACAAGTTTCTCCCAGGCTTCAGGGAAAAATCGAATTCTCCATCCGGGCGAATCTCCAGGTCATCCACGATCCCCACCAGTGCCAGGTCCACCGGCACGAACTTGACATCCGGCATGGCCAGGGCTGCCTCGCGCGAGCGTACCATCACGCACAGATCGCCCGGCCCGGCGTCCACCACATCCGCTGCCACTTGTAATCCGCCAACCGGTTCCATTTTCTTATTTAACGGTTGGACGATCAACAGCTTCAGTCCTTCAGTTCCGGAGAACTTGAGTGTGCAGACCGCCCGGCCTCTTACTCTTCCGAATAACATTCAGTTACTTTACTCCGGTGCTCTTAAGCACCCGCTCGATGATAACATCCAGCAGGGTTGGATCTACCTGCGTTCCCAGGCGGGCGTTTACTGCCGCGCGGATGCGAGCGCTTAGATCGGCTTCCGGTTTAAGTGCCGGCGTGGCCGGGGCTAAGGTGGGCTTGCGCGGCTCGGAAAGGTATGGGCGCACTGGGGCGGCTGGCGGTTCGAGCGGCTTCTCGCGCAGTAACCGCATTCCCAGCCGGTTGGCTTTCTCGTAAGCCAGTTCGGTCAGGACGACATTATCGTTAACTTGCAGCGAAAGGGTGCCGCGTTTGACCATATCCTCGATGTCTCGTTCTGTATAGAACTCTCTCGGCATATCCTGCTCCTTTCCGGCTCGGGCTAAGATTCCGGGCGGCCTTCCAAGTTTTCCAATGCTCGGATTGCAGCATCCCTGGCCGTCATTATCTCAGCTTCCGTTCCGGAGAGCCACATGCGCCCGAACCTTCCAACTGAGGAAACATGGATCAGTTTAATGCTGGCGGTTTTCTCAGCTTCATTACAGGCAATGTTAATGTAAGCTGCCGGGGCACATTCCAGCACCAACATGGTCTCGCCTGCTACCAGCATCGAGCCGCGCCGGAAACGGTTGAGCAGTTGCGCCTGGTAAGGATCAACCCGCGTGATAACCTGTGTCGAAACAACCTGTGGTTTAATCCGATCTTCCACGCGTAAACCCAGGCGGTTTAATACCACATTGCCGGCTTCTATAACAGCAGCTTGGTTGGGCGAATGCACCTCGAACATCCCAAACTCGCGCTCCACAATCTGCGCGCCGGGCCGGGCCTCGGTGGCCTTCACGGCAATATCCACCACCCGAAAGACTTCATTGCCCGGTGACATCTCCACGTAAAGGGCTGCCATACCCTCAGTCGGCAGATCGCCCTGGGTCACTGTTCCGACGAAAGATGCAAACTGCGGCTGCATCCGGTCTAGGTAACAATAACAACGCAGCGAAAATGTTTCAGCCATGTTTTTTCTCCTTGCTCCTGCCGGGTTGAAAGGCCAAACAACCATCAGAATCCCTGCATATTATCGCAGGCTGAAGCGTGTAGACAGATTGCATCTACCCGAGTCAGGCTTTCAGCCAGGCTTTATTTGGTACCTGGCAAAGCTGGGCAAACCCTTCGCCAAGGTATCCATCCTATCCGGTTTTATCCGGATTATGCTTCGCTGGAGCGTCCACCGATGCTGCCCTTGCTTGACTTGGGCAGGATCATTTCCACATCTGCATGCGGCCTTGGGATGACATGCACTGAGACCAACTCGCCTACACGCTTGGCCGCCGCCGCGCCGGCATCTGTGGCCGCCTTAACCGCACCCACGTCACCGCGCACCATCACAGTTACATACCCGCCGCCGACGTATTCGGAGCCGAGCAGTACCACATTAGCGGCCTTTACCATCGCATCTGCGGCTTCCACCGCGCCAACCAGGCCTTTTGTCTCGACCATGCCGAGAGCAATCAAAGAGGGATCTAAAGCCATTTTATTTTTTCCTTTCTATTCGTATATTCGTAGTGGCGATTTCAGCCACTACATTTTCATCATCTACCGATTTGCCAGAATTTCATTGACAACTTGCCGCACCAGCCGCTCGATCTCCTCAGGCGTAGGACCGGTTGGGCCTTCACCGGGCATGAACGCGGCTGCCGGAGGGGGTATAGTCTCATAGGCCAGGCGCTTGATATTGATAAGGTGATACGCCGTGACGTTATCGCCGGTGATGGCTCCGCCTACGCCGCCCGAGCCAAGCGTCAGCGATGGCATCACGCCGGTGGTCAAGCCGATTGCGCCTAGCGTGCCCATCGTATTGACCAGGATGCGGAAAACCGGTTTCTCCAATCCGAACGCCATGATGACCTTTTCATCGTTGGCATGGATGATCTGGGTATGGCCCAACCCGCCCGCTTGGATGACTGCGATGGATATCTCGCAGCCCTGTTCCCAGCCGTTTACCTCGTACCAGCCCAGCACGGTGGTCATCTTCTCATGCGAGAGTGGCTCCTCTCGCCCGATCTTTGTCAATGGAGTCACCAGGATGCGGGTGCCGGCTGGTATGCTAAAACCTGCCATGGCTGCCACGTATTCCGCTGACTTGCCCACAACGGCAGTGTTAGGACTGCCATTCGGGTTGAAGACCGTCTTGCGCAAGGCTTCGGTCTGTTGCGGATTGGTGAAGAAGGCGCCCTCGGCTAGCATCAGCTCCTTTAGCCGGTCTGCGATTGGCAGGTCTGGGATTACTGCTTGTTCGGTGGCACAGATGGTGGAGTAGTCGAAAGACTTTGAAGCAACGATGTAGCGGGCTGCTTTTTCCACGTTGGCCGATCGGTCCACGTAGACGGGTACATTCCCTGGGCCAACACCATAAGCCGGTTTCCCGGTAGAGTGAGCCGCACGCACCATCGCCGTACCTCCGGTTGCCAGGATGATGGCAGTTTGGGCGTGGGTCATCAGTTCCTGAGTGCCAGGCAGCGAGATCTGTTGGATGCAACTGATCAGTCCTTTCGGAGCGCCGGCATTTTCGGCTGCCTGGGCCATGGTACGGGCGGCTTCGTAGATGCAGCGCGCCGCCGCAGGATGTGGTGAAATGACGATGGCGTTGCGGGCCTTGACCGCTATCAGGATTTTGAAAAACGTTGTCGATGTTGGGTTGGTAGATGGAACCAGGGCCGCCACCACGCCCATTGGCCAGGCTATTTCGTATAATCGGTGGGTGGTATCTTGCCTGATCACGCCGACTGTCTTCAAATCCCGGATGGATTCCCAGACAGTGCGCGAGCCAAACTCATTTTTGAGTTTCTTGTGCAAAGCCACGCCGTAGCCGGTCTCTTCCTGGGCCATCCTGCCAAGACGCTCGGAAGCCTGCCAGCCTGCCTCAGCCATGGCCGCGCAAACCCGGTCCACCTGTTCCTGGGATGCCTTGCTCCATGTGAGCCAGGCAGCATGGGCTGCCGTCACCAAGTCGCGAGCTTCTTGTATGGATCCGAGATCCTTATCCATTCCTTCTATCCTTAATTTTCTTCTTCACTTATTTCAGAAGAATTTAGATTCCGGATTTATGCAGCTAAGTTGCATTCGTCCAAAATACGTTTTTAGGATTTACGAAAAACCACTTTGCCTTCCACTTCCAATGAATCGATTACCGCCATGACGACCGCGTCCACTGGCGTATCTTTGGTAATGTTCGTCTGCCGCGCGGATGAACCAGCACAAGTGAGCACAAGGTCGCCCACGCCTGCATCGACCGTATCAACAGCCACATAAGGCTTCCCGGCTGGACTGCCCGTTTCATCTGTCTGCCGCACGATTAGCAGTTTGCGCCCGGTCAATTTTTCATCTTTGATCGTCGAAACAGTTGTTCCAATCACTCTGGCGATTAACATGCCCGCTCTCCTAATAATTCTTCGCAGGCGCCGCAGCGGCAGCAGGCTCTTTAGCGGGGCCTTGGATGATCTTCACTCCGGCGCTCGCTCCGATGCGGGTGGCTCCAGCTTTAAGCATACTCTCGGCGTCTTCGTATGTGCGCACTCCGCCGGCGGCTTTTACGCCCATCTCCGGCCCTACCGTTCTGCGCATGAGCGCTACATCATGCACCGTTGCTCCGCCGCTGGCAAAGCCAGTGGAGGTCTTAACAAAATCTGCCTCAGCTTCTTTGGACAGCATGCATGCAATGGTCTTTTCCTCATCCGTTAGTAAAACCGCCTCAATGATTACTTTGACAATCGCTCCTCCCGTGTGCGCAATGGCAACTACTCCGCGGATGTCTTTTGCCACCAGTTCCAAGTCGCGTGCTTTAAGCGCGCCGATGTTGATGACCATGTCGATCTCGGTGGCTCCGTGCTTGATGGCAGTCTGGGTTTCAAAGGCTTTTACTTCTGGTTCGGTCGCCCCGAGCGGGAAGCCAATTACCGTACAAACCTTTACGGGCGAGCTCTTGAGCAGTTGAGCGCATAGTTCCACCCAAGTAGGGTTGACACATACCGACGCAAACCCGTACTTACGCGCTTCGTAACATAACTGCGCGATCTGGTCCTGCGTCGCGTCCGGCTTGAGCAGAGTATGGTCAATCATCTTTGCCAGATCGATATTGCCGGGGATCACACCCAGCGCGGAGGATAGTCGCTCGGCGCCAGCGCTGACCACATGTCCGGCCCGATCGAAGCAGGTGCGCACGCACAGTTGGTCGTTGCAGTTGAACTTGCACTGCTCGCCTTCCGGGGCCTGCAGCATTTCTTTCTGCTCCAGCATGACTGCCAGCACCTCATGGGTGATGATCTCCACCAATTGTTCTACCACTTTTGGATCTGTTTTCAGGTCTGCCAACATAACTAGCCTCTATTTCAGGTATTGCTTTTCAACCTCGCTGATCTTGTCGATCCGGGCAGTGTGCCTTCCACCACCGAACTCGGTCACAAGCCAGGTTTTGACGATCTGTTTGGCCAGATTAACGCCGATCATGCCTGCTCCCAGCGTCAAAACGTTCGTGTCGTTATGTTCCCGGCTGTTAACAGCGGAAGAATAATCATAGGCCATTCCAGCCCGAATGCCCGGCACCTTATTGGCGACAATGCAACTGCCGATCCCGGCGCCGTCGATCATGATGCCTCGCCAGGCTTTGCCGGTGCTGACTAGGCGGGCTACTTCGTGGGCAAAATCCGGATAGTCCACAGTGCCCTTGTTATAGGCACCGGCGTCCCTCACATCATAGCCAAGCTCATTCAACGTTGTTTTAAGGATTTCTTTTAATTCGAAGCCCCCATGGTCTGCTCCGATGGCAACCACTTTTCGCACTGGATCCTGCACGGTATTACTCGCAGGTTTCGCCAATGGAACGGGAACAGGCGCTGGGGCCGTTGCCGGTTGGGATACTCCCCTCACCTGCTTCAGCACCTGTTGCACAATTTGATGGATTTCTGCATCATCGATTGTGTTCAAGCCGGATATTCTCGCTTTATATAACTGGTAGTGACCACATTACCATTACGGTTTTATTCTAGCATGGGGAATATCAAAAGTCAAGATAATTTGCTTAGACATCTCTTCTCTTTTTAAGCCATTTGATAGTTTTTAAGACTGGGATGTGAACGGGCACGGACATTTCGGAATTAGGTTTTATGCCTTTTTTTCCCAGATGGTAACCTAGCGGGTCAACTTGGCGATATAACGATAACGATCTCCCCGATATAAAATCCTCACAAACTCGATCACCCGGCGAAATTGAGAATACATGGTGCGATCACTCAACAACAACGGACTGCCTGGCGGGATCTCCAGCAGGGCCGCCTCGTGTGGGGTGGCCAAAGTCACCTCCAGCGTCTCGTCTGCTTCGGTTGGAATAAGATGGAATTTTTCCTGGAGCATTTTATAAATGGAGCCATACTCTTCCAATTCCTCGCGCGTGATCGTCTGGCCTTCCGGGAGTATATAGTAGGAAGTTTGCAACCCCATCGGCACATTATCACCCAGGCGCAGGCGTTCGATGCGTAGAACTTGTCCGGAATTGGCCGGCAATTCCAGGTGAGCGCGTACCTGCTCAGTTGGGTGTACGTAACCAATGTCTAGGATCTTCTGCCCCGGAATCAGCCCCCTCTGCTTCATATCCTCGCTGAAACTGGTTAGTTCAGAAATACCTTTTTGAAGCTTTTGCGGCGAAACGAATGTACCGCGTCCATGTGCACGGTATAAGAACCCCTGGCGAATCAGCAGATCGATAGCCTGCCGGATCGTCGTCCGGCTAACAGCATAAATACCTTCCAATTGACGCTCGGAGGGTATGGGCTGGTGCGCCTCGAACTTACCGTTCGTGATGCTATCACGCAGAATATTCGCTAGCTGGTAATAGAGTGGTGAAACATCATTGGGGTCGATCATTTCAGCCATCGTTTTATTATTCCCGGGTATCTAAATATGGGTGTGGTAATGACCACTTTAATTATCGTTTTATTCTGAGCGGCTGTCAAGACATTTTTCCCGTTAGTGCCCAAGCCACTCAATACCAATATCCTCCTAAAATCCAACAATTCCCGATAATTGATCAACCAAACTCGTCCCTCGCTCCCTCCCTACGGGCACGTATACGTATTATTCATCCCATCCTTCGTAATATCCGCCGTATCGCCTTCTTTCAGCGTGACGGATGACACCCGGATACTTTCCGGGGTGGGGGTCGGAGTCCCAGTGCCGGGAGTTGCCATGCCGCCCTGATCGGAGACCGTATAGATGCCCGGGTTGAACTGCGCTTCGCTATTTGGTTGCACTAAGACGCTCCCGGGGGTCACCAGCATCAGGTCTTTAGTACAGTTGCGGATGAAAGCCGGCACAGCCGGGTCAACCGTCTGGACCGGCAGGGATTTGATATTACCGGTTACCATTGAATACTTCGATCCGTCCCACGCCCAGCCAAGCACCGACGGGTAATCCGGGACAGGGATGTAAAGCCACGAACCGTCGCTGTTCCGCGCAATCGCCTTGGAAGTCTGCTTATACTTTAGATATCCCAGGGTATCATAAGCCAGGCTGGTGCCACGCAAAATTCCGATGCTGCCCTTCTCTATGGCAGTGATCCAAACGCCGGTCGGCGTCGCGCTTGCTGCAGGCGTTCCAGTTGCAAGCATTTCTGTGGAAGCTGTTGTGGGAGATGCTATGGTGGATACCGCTCCGGTCGCCGCTGCAGTCGCCGTTGCTACACTGGTAGGTGGCAGGCTGGCTGCAGTGGGTGTAGCCGTCCCGCCGACGGTGATATTAATGGCTCCAATGCTGCATGACATGACTGTCAGAACGATGATGCAAATCCCGATCAGGATCTCTTTCGCGAAATGTTTTTTCAAAGCAACCTCCATACCCATGATTATTCCTATTATAATACAAATTATCATAATAACCTTTCCCGTTTATTGTCGGGTACTTGGTTTGTTTCTTGTTCCTTGTTTTGACTTCCCTGCTTCTACTTGTTACCAATTCCTCACTTATTCCCTTCTATTTTTGCTTCTTGTTTTTTGTTTTACATTTCCGCGCATCAACCCATTTTGGAATTAAGGTATAATTCACCCCGCTGTAAGCATCCCATCTTATCATGAGGTTCGCACATGAAAGAATATACTACCGAGTTCATCCGAAACATAGCCCTCGTCTCGCATGGTTCGGGCGGGAAGACCATGCTGGCGGAGGCCTGCCTGCACGTCACGGGAGCCACCTCCCGTCTGGGGAAAATTGAAGACGGCACCACCGTTTCGGACTTCGAAGACGAAGAGATTCGCCGTAAGCTTTCCCTTTCCACAGCCGTTATCCCGGTTGAATACAAAGATCATAAAATAAACCTGCTCGATACCCCCGGGTATACCGATTTCGTCGGCGAAGTGGTTTCCTCGCTGCGCGTCGCCGATGCGGCAGTCATCCTGGTCGACTCGGTTGCTGGGCTGGAAGTCGGCACGGAGATCGTTTGGAACTACTGCGACACCTTCAACCTGCCGCGCCTCCTGGTGGTCAACAAGCTCGACCGCGACAACGCCGATTACCTGAAAGCCATCGCCTCCGTCCAGGAATTTTCCCCCACCCGCTTGGTGCCGGTGCAGTTACCCTGGGGCGAAAAAACCGCCTTCAAGGGCGTAATTGACTTGCTTACAATGAAAGCCTATGCCAACGAGGGCAGGACTCCCGAAGATATCCCCGCCGAGCTTAAAGCGGCCGCCGAAGAAGCTCGCACTAAGCTGGTGGAAGCCGCCGCCGAAGGCGAGGATGCCTTGCTCGAAAAGTACCTGGAAAGCGGCGAGTTGACCAACGAGGAATTGATGCGCGGTCTCAAGGCCATCCTGCGCTCCCAGGCCTACATTTTTGTCTTTGCCGCCGCTGGCGGGCATGAGAAGGGCATTTTCCCGCTCCTGGATGCATTGATCAACCTGGTGCCCTCCCCCAAGGAAACCCAGGCAGTCGCCCAGGGGAAGGACGGCGAGGAAAAACTGGTTGCGTTAGACTCCGGGCCGCTGGCTTTGTACGTCTGGAAAACCACCGCCGACCCGTTCGTTGGTAAATTGACTTACTTCCGGGTTTATTCTGGAACGCTGCGCGGCGATACCCACATCTGGAACCAGAACAAGAGCGCCGAAGAACGCATGGCTGGCTTGTCCATTATTCGCGGCAAGGAGACTATGCCCGTCAAGGCGGTGCACAGCGGCGATATTGGCATTGTCGCCAAGCTCACCTCCACAACCACTGGTGACACACTCTGCGACAAGGGCCATCCACTTACCTTGCCCATGCCCGCTTATCCGACCGCCCTCTTCCGTGTTGCCATCCACCCCAAAACCCAGGCGGATGCCGCCAAGATTTCGCCCACGCTCACCCGTCTGTGCGAAGAAGATATGACCCTTTCTTGGTATCAGGAACAGGCCACCGGCCAGACCATCCTGCAAGGCATGGGTGACCAGCATATTGACGTGGCCATCCGGCGTGCCGAAGGCAAGCTTCAGGTTGGCCTGACCACTGCCGAGCCTAAGGTACCCTACCGGGAAGGCATCACCAAGAAAGCCGATGCCATGTATCGACATAAGAAGCAGTCTGGCGGTTCCGGCCAATTCGGCGAAGTCTGGCTGAAGATTGAACCCTGTCCCGAAAAGGATTTCGATTTCACCGACGAACTGGTCGGTATGAACCTTTCCAAATCCTACCTGCCCGCTATTGAAAAAGGCATCCATGCCACCCTGCAGACCGGCGTGATGGCCGGTTTCCCGTTGAGTAATGTCCGTGTCATCGTTTACGATGGCAAGGAGCACCCGGTCGATTCCAAGCCAGTCGCCTTTGAAATCGCTGGGCGGGAAGCTTTCAAGCTGGCCGTCAAGGATGCCAGCCCGGTTCTCTTTGAACCTATCATGAACGTCCGCATTGTCGTCCCGGATGCCAACATGGGCGATGTGATGGGCGACATGAACAGCCGCCGTGGCCGCGTCCAAGGTACCGAATTGGAGCGCGGGCGCACGGTGGTGGTGGCCCAGGTTCCACTGGCCGAGATGCTGCGCTATACCACCCAGTTGCGCTCCATTACCGGCGGTCGCGGCGTCTTCACGATGGAATTCGACCGCTACGAGATCGTCCCGAACCATCTGGCCCAAGAGATCATTGCTGCCCACCAGAAGGAAATCGAAGCCAAGAAGGAAGAGTAGTCTCTTCACAGAGAGCGGTCTTGCGACCGCTCTCGCTTTAATGGGATAGTCTCTTTTTTCAATGTCATTGCGGGTGCTGGATGCTTTTTCCAGCCCGATCGTGTAACATACCCGCAGGTTAAGCAATCTTCCTGTTGATAGGGATATTGCTTTTTCCTTGACAAATTCTGAAAATACTTTATAATTTATATCAATAAACTCATAATTATTCCGGAGAACAAGATGTACCATTGCATGTGTCTGAGGCGGGGATCGTAGCCGTCTCTTCTTGATAAAAATACAGCCAACGGAAGAAGGACGGTGGGCGAGCCCCCGCATGCGATCGTGTTTTTTTTCGCATGGCGCTCCGCGCCGTCCTTTTTATTTACCCGCTGGCTGTTTATTATTAATAAGGAGTTTTACAATGAAAATCGCAAATGATGTTACCGAATTGATTGGCAATACCCCCCTCGTCCGCCTGAACCGGCTGACGGCAGGCGCACACGCCGAAGTGGCCGCCAAGCTGGAGTTCTACAACCCTGCCCACAGCGTCAAGGATCGCATTGGTGCGGCGATGATTGCCGCCGCCGAAAAGTCCGGCGCGTTGACCAAGGATAAGATCATCGTCGAACCCACCAGCGGTAATACCGGCATCGCCCTCGCCATGGTCGCCGCTGCCAAAGGCTATAAATGCGTGCTGACCATGCCCGAGACCATGAGCAAGGAACGCCGCATGTTGCTGCGCGCCTACGGGGCCGAACTCATCCTGACCCCTGGCCCGGAAGGCATGGGCGGCGCTATTAAGAAAGCCGAAGAACTGGTTGCCTCCGATCCGAAGTATTTCATGCCCCAGCAGTTTAATAACCCGGCCAACCCCGAGATCCATCGCAAGACCACCGCCGAGGAGATATGGCGGGATACCGATGGTAAAGTGGACTTCCTGGTCGCCGGGGTGGGCACGGGCGGTACCATCACGGGCGTGGGTGAAGTGCTTAAAAGCCGCAAGCCATCCTTCAAGGTGGTGGCAGTCGAGCCGGACGCCTCCCCGGTCCTTTCAGGCGGACCCAAGGGGCCCCACAAGATCCAGGGTCTTGGCGCCGGTTTCGTCCCGGCGGTTCTGAATACGAAGGTTTACGATGAGATTATCCGCGTCAAGGATGAGGATGCCATGGAAACCGCCCGCCGCATGGCCAGAGAGGAAGGGCTGCTGGTGGGTATCTCCTCCGGAGCGGCCACTTGGGCAGCCTTGCAAGTCGCGAACCGGAAAGAAAACGCCGGGAAGTTGATCGTGGTTATCATCCCATCCTTTGGCGAGCGCTATCTCTCTACTCCCTTATTCGCCAACCTGGCAGATTAAGCAACAGTGCTCGTTACACACATCTTGTAGTTACACACATCTTGTAACTGATAACCCGAATTGTCCCGAAGGTTTCCTCACAACATTATAGGTTTTCCGCAAACCTTCGGGACGTTTTTAACCTATTTTCATAACAGCATGAGGTTCACTGGTAATTTGTAACACATGCATCGTAACGCATCACTGGTTGGAAATATCTACTTGCTAACCGCTCTCAATCTGGAGGCTTTATGAATACCAACCAACTCGCATCCATTCCTCTGGCCGCCCAGCCGGCCAAACGCCCCGGCTTCTTTGCTTCCATCCGCAGGGACCTAAACTCCGTCCTCGAACGTGACCCGGCCGCTCGTACCCGCCTGGAAGTGCTGCTGGTCTATCCCGGGCTGCATGCCATGTGGGCGCATCGCCTTACCCACTGGCTCTGGGTGCACAACTTCAAATTCCTCGGGCGCTGGCTTTCCCAGGCCGCCCGCAACCTGACCGGCATCGAGATCCATCCTGGTGCCACCATCGGTCCGGGTTTTTTCATTGATCACGGCATGGGCGTGGTTATTGGCGAAACTGCCGAGGTCGGCACAGACGTCACGCTCTACCATGGCGTCACCCTGGGCGGAACCAGCCTCGAGAAAGGCAAACGCCATCCAACACTGGGTGATCGGGTTGTCGTTGGCGCGGGTGCCAAGGTGCTCGGCGCCATCACCATCGGAGATGACAGTCGCATCGGGGCCAACGCGGTAGTGGTTAAATCCGTCCCGGCCAACTCTGTCGTTGTGGGCGTGCCCGGCCAGATTGTCCACCGCTCCCATCCGCACCACCTTGGCGATGCCCCCGATCTGAACCATACCTCCCTGCCGGACGTGGTTGGGTTATCTTTGAAACAGTTGCTCGAGCGCGTGGATGCGCTCGAAACCCGCCTCGACGGCCATGCTCTCGCCACCGCCCACGTACATGCCCCCCAGGGCAACTCTTGGGCCGGCGATGATTTCTCGATATAGGTTTATGCTTCCCCAACTATCTCACGCTGAAATATTACGATATTCGCGCCATTTGCTCATCCCCGAAGTTGGGCTGGAGGGGCAGCGTAAACTCAAGGCCGCCTCTGTGCTGATCATTGGCACGGGCGGCCTGGGCTCACCCGCCGCCCTTTATCTGGCCGCGGCCGGGGTGGGTCACATCGGCCTGGTGGATTTCGATGTGGTAGACGTATCCAACCTCCAGCGCCAGGTTATCCATGCCACCGGGACGCTCGGCATGCGCAAGGTGCAGTCCGCCCGCCAGCGTCTTCTGGATCTCAACCCGGCTGTCCAGGTGGATATTTTCGACGAACCCTTTATCTCATCCAACGCCAAGCAGATCGCCGCCCCTTTCGATGTGATCCTGGATGCCTCAGACAATTTTCCCACCCGCTACCTGGCTAATGACCTATGTGTGCTGACCGGCAAGCCGCTCGTCCACGCAGCCATCTATCGCTTTGATGGGCAGGCCAGCGTCTTTTATGCCAAAGAGGGTCCCTGTTACCGCTGCTTGTTCCCCGAGCCGCCTCCGCCCGGATTGGTGCCTTCCTGCGCCGAGGGTGGGGTACTCGGTGTCCTCCCCGGTACGATCGGCACCATTCAGGCCACCGAAACCCTCAAGCTGCTCCTGGGTCTCGGCTCCAGCCTGGTTGGGCGGCTTCTACTCTACAATGCCCTGGATCTGTCTTTCGAGTTTATCACGCTGAGGAAGGATCCAAACTGCCGGGTCTGCGGCCTGCATCCGCAGGTAACCGGGCTGATCGACTACGATGCTTTTTGCGGCATCCCCGGCTTTGGCCATGCTGAAAGCGCAGCCGGGCTGGAATGGGATATTTCTGCTGGCGAACTATCCGCCCGCCTGCAGCGCGGCGAGAAACTCCGCCTGATTGATGTACGGGAACCGCACGAACTGGCCATTTCAGCCCTGCCCGGGGCAGAATTGTTTCCTCTCGGCCAGTTGGCCGCCCGCCTGCCTGAACTCGATTCCGCCCAGGAAATGGTGGTCTTCTGCCACACCGGTGTGCGCTCCGCCCGCGCCCTCGAGTTGCTGGTCAGCGCCGGCTTCAGGAAGGTGAAAAATCTACGCGGCGGCATCAACGCCTGGGCTAGGGAAGTGGATCCAAAGCTTCCGGTTTATTAAATGCATCTGTTAATGGGGATGTGGAGCGTTCTGCCTGGTCCCTAAGGGAGAGTGGGTAAAATGCAAGGGTGGCTTGCCTCTTCATCCAACCCACTTCCTCTGGCGTCCTAGATTAGCCCGGATGTCTCTATCCGGGCGGCTTATTCCGGCAATATCGGATAGGTACTCCCCCCGTGCGGGAAGACCAATACGCTGGCTTTGCCAGGGAATTTACGCCTGGCGTATGCCAACCCGGCCTCGAAGCTCTCCAAGAAACTAACGAAAGGCAGGTTCGCCTGTTTTTCGGCCGGTATGGTCGGGGCATACATCAGCAGGTCGCCCCGCCGCATGGCTTGTAAGGCAAAATACAGGAAGAAGCGGTCCTCTTCGCCCATGCCCTTCAGGTTCAGGCGCGAGACCAACGGCAGGAGCAGTGGAGCCAGCCGCTTGAGTGTTTTCTGCCCCACCGGCAGTTTGCGGTCGGCCAGCCCGAAAACACCCACCCCCTCCTCCGCCCGCACACAACTGATCATCACACCGCCTGGCCGCAGCGCCCGCACGGTATTTGCCAGCGCCTTCACACCCTGGCGCAAGTCCTGGTCCATCGGGTGCGAACTGCTGATGACCACATCTGCCAAGGCCGGGATGGCCGCGCCGTAGATCTGGCTGCTTACCTGCACACCTTCCCGGTGCGCCGCCACCGGGTGTCCGCACACCACTCGCACCACTTCCAGGTGGCTGTTCAAAACCGCGTTGACCAGGAAAACCGGCGCTTTCAGCATCCCGGCAGCTTCTTCAAGGTCCAGGCGCATCGGGTTTAACTCGATTGGTTGGCCCACGCTGTTGAAGGTGTCGGGCCGGCAGTTGAGCGAATGGTTGTGGGCGATGGTTGCCCGTCCAGCCACGCCCGGAACCAGGTTTTTGTAGCCCCCGCCGAAGCTGGCGATGATGTGCGGCTCGATGCAGCCCACCGATATGATCAGATCGGCCCCGGCCACGGTTTTGCTTACCCATACCGGCGTACCGCGCCTGGTTGTGCCAAGATAAGTCAGGCTTTCGGCTGAGTCACAGTTGTGGGCTTCCATACGCAAAGTGGGAAAGATATCCTCACCTACCCGTCCGGCGATGGCCGCTGCGCTCATGGCATGATGGATGCCCGTGGCCGGCACAAGCGTGATCTGCTCCAGAGCTGCCCCACCCTGCCGGAGCTCTGCCAGGACAGCCGGCAAGATCAGATTCACCGGAGTCGGGCGGCTGTCATCGTCAATCACCAGGGCTATCTTCATGCCCGGTTTCGCTAGTTCAGCCAGGCGATTCAGGCCGGTAGGTTCTGACAGGCTGCGTTCGATCTCCTGCTGGATGACTTGCACAGCGCTGGCCGATGCAGGCTCCATCCAGCCAATCAGTTCCCACTCTTTTGGTAACACAAAGGAAAGACTGTCGTTTCCCCAGGGCATCACTACCGGAAAGTCAAGCGCTGGATTCTGCATCTCCTTCCATCCTTAACGAGTCATTCCACTTGATACCTTCGCGTGCCATGTAATAAGCGCCCACCAGCGTGATGGGCAGCCAGAGCGCCACGTGCAATACCACGGTATATCCGGCTGCAGTAGCCTTCTCCACCCCATAGGCCACCAACACGGCGATACCGGATGCGTCGAAGGTGCCTATGTATCCCGGCGCAGCCGGGATGATGGTGACCAGGTTGACGATGCCGTTCATCAGCATCAGAGCAAAGAAGCTGACATGAAAGTTGAAAGCGTGCATCACAAACCAGTATTTGCCAGTTTCCAACAGCCAGATGACCACCGAGGTGACAAGCACCATCAATACATTGACCGGGGAGCGGAGGGAGGCCAGCCCATCCAGGAATTTGCGCATGATGCTCGAAGTCTGCTCACGCCAGCGCACGGGCACCAACCGGTCTATGAACCACTGGCCGAATTTGGCCGTCACCAGTGGGAACATGGCCGCCAGCAGAAAGATCACTAAGATGATGAAAGCCAGGACGGTTCCAAAGATGGTCAATTGCTGGATGTTTCCAATGAACCCCGAACTTCCTTTCACCCTGGCCAGTGCTGGCAAGTTGACAAAGACGAATCCCAACATGACCACCACATCGAAGAATTTTTCGACGATAATGGTTGCCAGTGAAGCGGAGATTGGCACGCCTTCGCGCCGCTTGAGCACCACCGCCCGCAGCACTTCGCCGGCACGTGCTGGGTAGATATTGTTGCCCATGTAACCAATGCAGGTGATAGGAAACATGACACGCGTCTTGATCGCCTTGATAGGTTTGAGCAGGTAATGCCAGCGCCAGGCGCGTGCCCATACAGCCACAAAATACACGGCAACGCCTGGCAGGATCCACCAATAATCGGCGGTCCGGATGGCCTGCCAGAAATCACCGAAGTTCATTTTACTGAGCGCCCACCACAGGAAAACCGCACTGATCAAAACCCCGAGCCAAAATTGCCATCGTTTCATGGGCTCAATTTTACCATGTAAGACCATCAGAGTGCCCGTTTCGTGCTAGAATTAAGCTTACCCATGGAAACTTCTGAATTGGTTCCATTCCTTACGAATATTCATCTGTTCAACAGCTTGACACCGGAACAGGTTGAAGAAGTTGCAGCGCAGCTACAGGAAAAAAACATTGCCGCTGGTGTTGAGGTCATTAGAGAGGGAACACAGGGCAATTCCCTGTACCTGATTTATTCCGGCAGTGTCAGCGTGACCCAAAAAAACAAGAAAGAACCGGTTGCCAGGTTGGTGAAACACGATCACTTCGGTGAGACGGCCCTACTGACGAACCGGAAACATACGGCCACCGTCACAACGCTGGAACCGACTGTTGTTTTTATTTTATCAGGGCTGCAGTTCCGGCAACTCGCTAAAAAGGCCCCCGGGCTGCGCCCAAATTTGGCTGTCACGGTTGCCAGTTATAAGTTGGCACACCGGCTGCATTTTAGCTGGGTGCGCGAGAATGAAGTGATTTACTTCCTGGCCACCAAGCACTCCTACCTCCTGGCACAGTCCCTGTTTGTCCCTGTTTTGTCGCTGCTCCTGCCATTGCTCCTGGTGGTTGCCTTCTTCTTTTTCCCAGCTTTTAAATTTCTTTTATGGGGTGCTGGAGCAACTTTTCTGGCGATTGTGCTCTGGATCATTTGGAATACCATTGACTGGGGCAATGACTATTACATCGTCACCAATCAGCGCGTGGTCTACCTCGAGAAAGTGATTGGTCTGTACGATAGTACCCAGCAAGCCCCCCTCTCCACCATCCTTTCCGTGGGTGTGGAAACAGACTTGTTGGGCCGCCAGATGGGCTTTGGAAATGTTATCATCCGCACCTTTGTAGGCAAGATCATCTTCCATGCTGTTTCCAACCCCCAACAGGCCGCCGCAGTGGTGGAAGAGCATTGGCGCCGTTCCAAGGAGACCAGCCGCCAAGCCGAAGCCGCTGCCATGCGCTTCGAGATCAAGAAACGCCTGGGGTTGCTCCCGCCGGATACTAAACCACAGATCGGCCCTGCACCGGTCATTAAAACCAAGCCATCCTTCGGGGCCAGGCTTAGCTTTAATTTCTTTAAAGTCCGCATGGAAAAGAACGGCACGATTACCTATCGCAAGCACTGGTTCGTATTGGTCCAGCAGACTTGGCAGCCATTTTTCCTCCTGCTATTGATGCTTCTCCTTCTGGCTTATGGATTAAGCCACCCGCCTGGGTTTCTTGGCAAATTACTCACCGGCCCGGCAGCGGGAGTTTTAGCGGTAGTCTGGGGCGGCCTTTTTATCAGCTTTGTACTATGGTGGATTTATCAATACATTGACTGGAGTAATGATATCTTCCAGGTGACTCCCGACCAGATTCTCGATATAGACCGTAAACCTTTTGGCACGGAGGAGCGCAAAGCTGCCCCCCTGGAAAACATTCTCAGCACGGATGCCAGGCGCGAAGGTTTCATGGAATATTTATTAAATTACGGCACGGTCTATATCTTCGTTGGCGGTGCCCAGTTTGCCTTCTCGGATGTTACTGACCCTGCCTCGGTACAGCAGGATGTTGATAACCGCCGCCTGGCGCGCATTAACGCTAAAGCCGAAAGCCAGGCCAAGGCCGATCGCGAACGCTTGGCCGATTGGTTTGCCACATATCACAGCATTAACGAAGAAATTCGCCAGGCCGGGGCGGAAAGGAAAGATTCAGCCGATCCGGATGAGACCGATGTACCGGAAGAGATGGAAAGTTCATGAAAGAAGCATTATGACTATCAGACAGATTGTAACCCTCCCTGATCCGATCCTGCGGCGCAAAGCCAGGCCGGTAAACCATTTTGATGCAGACTTGCAAACCCTGGTTGATGATATGATCGAGACCATGCGGGCGGCCCCCGGTGTAGGGTTGGCCGCCCCTCAGGTGGGCGTCTCGGAACGCATCATCGTGGTGGAATACGTTGAAGATGAAGAAGACGAGGCCGCACCCAAGAAGCTTTACGTGATGGTCAATCCGGAGATCAAGGAATTTTCTACGGAGACCGAAGATGGCATAGAAGGTTGCCTGTCTGTGCCGGGCCTGCAAGGGGATGTGGAGCGCTCTTGGGCAGTCACGGTCAAAGGACAGACCCGCCGCGGCCAGCCGATGAAAGTCAAGGCCAAAGGCTGGATGGCGCGTATCTTTCAGCATGAGATTGACCACCTCAACGGCGTGGTCTTCACCGACCGCGCCACCAAAGTCTGGAAACCCCAACCCGAACAGCCGCCGCTGGATAATGTGTAACTATGCTTAAACCGGCATGTATTTGACGCATCTTTCCCTGACCAACTTCCGCAGTTTCGCCCGCCTGGACATGGACATTCCCCGGCGGGTTGTTTTGCTCACCGGGGATAATGCCCAGGGCAAGACCAGCATGCTCGAAGCCATCTACTTCCTGGCGGCTTTCACATCCTTCCAAACCCATACCGACCGGCAGTTGGTCAATTTCATTGAGGCCCGCAAAGAACTGGCCGTTGGAAGACTGGTAGCCGATTATGTCCGCGGGCCGGCCAAACACAGGCTCGAGGTCCGTCTGGTACTCGAAGCCGTTGGAACCACCGGCCAGCGCCTGCGCAAGGAGATCCTGCTGGACGGGGTCAAACGCCCGCTGGCGGAAATAATCGGACATTTCAATGCGGTCATCTTCGTTGCCCAGATGTCCCAGATCATCGAGGGTGGGCCCGACCAGCGTCGCCGCTACCTGAACCTGGCGTTGTCACAGAGCGTACCCGGCTATGCGCGCCATTTGAGTGAATACGGCGAGGCGCTTACCCAACGTAATGCCCTGCTCAAGTTGCTGGCCGAGCGCGGTGGGGATCCGGGCAGTTGGATTTCTGGGATGACACCCTTACCCGTACCGGTGCAGCTATCATTTTGAGACGCATCGAAGCCATCCAGGAGATCGAGAAATTGGCCGCCCGTATCCACCGCGACCTGACGCACTCCGCCGAAGTGTTGCGTCTGCACTACCTGCCCGCTTACGACCCACTCCCCAAGCCACAAGGACAGATTGCCATGCCGCTGGCCACCCCTGTCCAGCGCAATGGCTTGAGCGAAGAGGACATCCGCCAGGGATTTCTGCAGGCGCTGCTGCAAAGCCGCATGGAGGAGCTCCGCCGGAGCGTGACCACGCTGGGCCCGCACCGGGATGAGTTGCGCTTCCTCGCCAACGGGATTGACCTGTCGGATTACGGCTCACGCGGCCAGGTGCGCACGGCCTTGCTGGCGCTCAAGTTGGCCGAGATCGAGTGGATGAAAGCCCGCACAGGCCAGTGGCCGGTGTTGCTGCTCGATGAGGTGCTGGTCGAACTGGATTCGCAACGCCGCCTGGATCTGCTGACATCCCTCGACAAGGTCGAGCAGTCAATCTTGACCACCACCGATCTGAAGCTGTTCGATCCGGCCTTTGTGAAGGAGGCGGAAGTATGGCAGGTGGAATTGGGAAGGGTCAATAAGATGGTTGAAAGCTGACCGCTAATCGCTATGAGGCATCCATGACTGAACGCAACATTCCCCGCTGGTGCTTGTGGGCTTGTGCAGCTATTGTTCTGGCTGGCTTGGGGCTCCAGCTATACCAATACGCTGCCACGATCTCCAATTACCCCTTCACCACCTATTGGTCAGAGTCCAACCGCATCTACAGCGCCTCTCTGATCTACTCATTAAAGATATATGGGCAGCAGCTTAAATGGCCGTGGCTGGACCCGGCTCGGGCTGTTCTGGATGGTCTAGTTCTGCTCCTCCCAGGCACGCAGATCTGGATGTTCCGCTTCTGGCTGGCTTTCCTTACCCTGGCCAGTTCCACGCTTGCATCCATATTGATTATTAACCGTGCCAGGTCGATCTCAGGCACACCTCATCGAAAAACAGGCCTCTTGGAGGCGACCCTAGTCGGCTGGGGCATTCTATTCTTCCTGCAAGGCCCGATCTATTATCACCTCCTGCTGGGCGTGGTACCGGTGCTGTGGTTGTTCGATCTTCGCAAACCCGTGCGTACACTGGTGGTGGTCCTGGTCGCTTCCGTTTGGGAGGGCCTTTGCCGGGTCAACTGGTTCATCATGCCGGCCGCCATTGCCGTGCTGCTCTATCTGCTGGTAGCGCCGGTCGGCGGGAAAAAAATAACGGAATATCTGAAATGGCCGGTCATTTGGATGCTGGTTGGTGCCTGCGGCAGCGGCTTGACGTACGCCCTCTTTATCAAGCTGACCCAGTATCTGGTCGTATTTTTTAACCCGCAGATGCGCTACGCTTTCTTTTCCTCCAAGTTGTGGCCAAACAGCGCTTTCATCCTGGGATTGCTCCCTGGAATGGCCTTTGTCTCACTGCCGCTGCTGCTCCTGATGGCGCCAGTTATACTGAAAGCACCCAGGCAGTTGCACGGACTACGCTCGCTCTTGATCATTGGCATGCTGGCAGTATTCTTTGCTGGCAGCACGTACGTCAGCCGGCGCGCCGGCGGAGGCTACGACCTGCATGACTACGATACCTTTATGTTGTTATTGTTTATAACCGGGGTTTATGCGGGACTGGGTTTTATGGTCTTCGACCGCGAGCCAGATGCCCAGACTATGCCAGCTTTGTACCCGGTGATTACCCTGGCGGTGCTGGTGCTGGTTCCCGTCTCCTTTGCCATTCACGCCGTTCACTCTCCCCCGGCAAAACCATCCCAGTCACAAACCGCACTTCTGCTGGCGCAGATACGCGAGCTCACCCGGAATGTGAAAACCTCTCAAGGGCCGATCCTGTTCATTGACCAGCGCCAACTGCTCGTCTATCACCTGCTCCCGGGGGTGACACTCTACCAGCCCTATGACAAGATCGAATTGATGGAAATGGCTATGGCTAATAACCATGCTTACCGGGATGCATTCTGGAGCAAGATCATCAGCCACACCTATCCACTGATCATCTCCGAATTGCATCCTGATGTCTACCAGAATCCCAGTGCTCCCTTGGGGTATGAGAACAATGTCTGGTTTGATGATGTCAGCTTTCCAATCCTCAAGAATTACCACCGCCTCTATCTCAATACAGATGTCGGTATTGGTGTATACATCCCTGGGGGCAAATGAACTGCTTGTAGGTACGCACGCACCTGATTACGTGTGCCTGCCCCCGTTATTTGGGGGTTGGGTGTTCGTACTCCAACGGAGTGTATCCCGGCAGGCTCTGCCCTGATCCGTCAGAGCATCATGCCTGTGCCCGGGCTGAACGGCCGCGCGCCAGTCCGAAGAAGGCCGCCAGGGTACAAACACCCATCACCAGGATGATGCCAAAGAACCAGGCTTGCGTGCTTGTTCCCCATGGCCCAAAGTTCCCGGCAAACACTAGTGGCAGGGCCGAAAAGGCCAACCAGCCCCAGATCAATGTGGCGCCCAACATAACCAGCATGGTCAGCGTAGTGATCACTGCCGGAATGAATGCAAATGTGTAGATATTCACTGTCAATCTGCGGCCGGCCACGTGGAAGATTTCCTGATCGATATTCGTGTTGGAAACAAGTTTCCAAACTGCTAGTGTGCTGGCAATGGCTCCCAGGACAAAGACCAGCATCAGACCTTCCATCATCAGGCGGTTTCCGGGCGGAAAATTCCCCGGCTGTACCACCCGGACAACGCCCGGGATCTGGATCCTGCCTGTCCCCACGGAGATCAAAAAACCAGCGTAGAGTGCCAGCGCCAGGAAGGATACTCCAGGCACAAGCAGCAGGCCCAGGCTGCGACGATCAACCGCCAAGGCGCGCCGGATAATTGTTAGTGCCAACGGCAACCCGCCGATCACGACCGCCAGGAGAGCCACGGTCGCCCCGATTTGGACCGCCGTCCAGGCGGCTGCCAACGCAAAATTCGTTTTCATCAAGGGGATCATGGGACTATCGTCGGCCAACCCCGCCAGGCTGAATCCGGCCAGGATAAATCCGATGTACGCAGCAAAAACGATCAATAAAGTCGTCCGTAGCTTGTTGAGCATATTCATCATTCTCCAACTAACATTTTCTCCATTCAGGAGTTGCAAATGTGCATCCACGGCACCCAGGAATACATCCACCACGTCCAGCGGCGAATGCAGGCATTGTTCCAGCAAGACTTCGAACTCGGTCGCATATCGCTCCCGCCAGGCCCGCGGGTACAGGCTTGTAAGCCAGGCTCTTAATTTGGATCTCATTACGCTACTAACCGCTTAAGGCCTATGGAAACAAAATTCCCCAGGCTGGCCAGGTACTGGCGCAGGCAGTCGCTACCTTGGGCAGTCAGCCGGTAAGGTCTCCGGCGCTCGTCGGCCGGCAAGGCTTGGATCAAGCCGGACTGTTCCAGGCGGGACAATGCCCCGTATAAGGTTCCAGGCCCAATATGAAAGCCGGTCATGGATTCGATATCTTCCATCATGGAGTAGCCATGTTTATCACCGCCAGCCAGGCTGGCCAGAATTAACAAAGCCGGGTCTGAGAAACGCCCAAAATCAGAAGTGTCCATCTATTACATCTCCCGTTGCAACGTTTTACGATACATCGCTAAACGTAATAATACCCCGCAATCGGAGCGCTGTCAACCCTAATTTCAAGCCTGGGGCATTTACCACTTCTCCCAATGCACCATTTCATCCAAGGGTTTTCGCCCGCCCTTTACGGGTGCAGCGGTAAGCAGTTCCTTATCCAGAGGGAAACCGAAGGAAATGCAAATGCGCACCTGCCACTCCCCTGGAAAACCAAGGATCCGGCGGGCCGCCTCCGGTTCATAGATGGATGCCAGACACGAGCCTACCCCAAGTTCCCAGGCGGCCAATTGCATGTAAGCAGCCGCCTGGCCGGCGTCGAACAACGTTTGGAATTTATCATCGGGCTGAGGAATGAGGATCGCCACCCCCAGCGCCGCACCGGCCAAGTGACCCGCGAACGTGCCGGTCTCCGAAAGGGCTCTGAGAATGCCTTTATCCCGGATGGCGATGAACTGCCAGGGCTGGTTGTTTTTGGAAGATTGCGAACGCCGGCCTGCGTTCAGGATGGCATGCACCACTTCATCGGGCAAGGCTTGCTCCCGGAACTTGCGTACGGCCCGTTTGGTACGGATGGCTTCTGAAACGTTCATGGTTCCTCCTTAAATACACCTGAATAATAACCTGTCACCATTATATCGGATTGTACTTCCTTGACACTTGGGAAAAAAGGAATATACTATCCGCCTGTGTACGAGCGAACGCTCGTATTTCGAACACTTACTCGTTTTTTAAACGACTTTCCGAGCTGCAGAGGCACCATGCTTAACCAAACCTCGCCTGCCAAAGAACAAACCCGCCGGGAACGCCGCATCGAGCACCAGCGCAAGGCGATCATGGATGCGGCGGCTGAGTTGTTTGCCCAAAAAGGCTACCTTGCAACCACCACCAAGGATATTGCCGAAGCCGTTGACGTAGGGGAAAGCACTCTTTACGGGTACTTTTCCAGTAAGAAGGATGTCCTGCAGGCTATCCTTTTCGAACAGGCCGAGATGGTAGATGCGCTGTTGGCACATCTCACCGAGCTGGATGACCACCAATCCATTGTGGACCTGGTTGACCTCCTGATGGAAAAGATCCTGACAAGAACTGTGTATAACCGGGTCTTGATTGCCGAAGCCTGGACCGACGATGAAATTTTGCAAGCCTATGTGCTCACCCGCTGGCAACCGATCATGGACACACTCAAGAATCTCATCGCCACACGGATCGCGAGTGGCGAATTCCGACCGGTCGAACCGGACTTTGGGGCGCGCATGATCGTAGCTTGCTTTGTGGCCGCGATTCTGCCGGTCTTGCGCGGGGTCGAACCGCCTCCCTCCCCTGAACAGCGCCGCCATCTCGCCGCGACAATCGTAGAGACCATCTCGTACGGGCTCGACATGCAGAAAGGCTAGGCCTGGCGATGCTCCAGCGTATTCTTGCCATCATCCAGAAGGAATTCTCGCAAGCCTGGCGTGACCGCACTACCATGGGCATCATGCTCACCATTCCCCTGATGCAATTGATCATATTTGGGTATGCCATCAACACAAATGTGACCCACATCCCGACCGTGGTGGCAGACCAGAGTCTGGATCAAGCCAGCCGCTCCTACCTGGACGCCATGGTGAATTCGGGCTATTTCGATATCGTTGCCAGCGCACCTGATCAGGCCGGCGCGATCCGGGACATAGATGAAGGCCAAGCGCAAGCCGGGATCGTGATCCCACCGGATTTCGAAAAACAAATTCTCCACGGGGATGCCCAGGTGCTTATCCTGGTGGATGGCTCCGATTTCTTCACCTCCCAGGCTGCGAATGCCTTCGCCACCATCATTGGCCAGGAGCACGCCATCCAGATCGTCTACGATGAGATTGCCCAGGCCGGCACGCAAGCCTCCGGGAACACCCTGCCGGTGCTGAATGCGCTTATTCATGTGCTCTACAACCCGGATATGCGGACCCTCTGGTTCATTATCCCGGGTATGGCGGCCATGCTGCTGCAGACCCAATCCCTGGCGCTGACAGCCGCCGCCGTGGTGCGGGAACGGGAAATGGGGACGATCGAGCAGATCCTGGTCACGCCCATCCGCCCGATCGAACTGATGATTGGCAAGATCGTCCCGTACGTGATCATTGCCATGCTGAACATGCTGACCGTGATCGCCATCGGGGTTTACTGGTTCGGCGTTCCTTTCCAGGGCAGCTTCTGGCTATTCATCGGTCTCTCCTTCCTGTACGTCTTCAGCGGGCTGGGGTTGGGGCTGCTAATCTCGTCTCTCTCTCAAAACCAGCGCCAAGCCCAACAGATGATGATGCTGTTCATGATGGTCAGCCTGCTGCTGGGAGGCTTCATTTTCCCGCGTTATACCATGCCGGCGGTGGTGCGCCTGATCGGTAACCTCTTTCCCATAACCTATTTCGTGCCGATCGCGCGCGGCATCATCTCCAAGGGAGTCGGTTTCTCGGTGATGTCGGGCCAGGTTCTGGCGCTGGTGGTTTACATCGTGGTGGTGATGTTCCTGGCAACCATCACCTTCCGCCAGAGACTGGATTGAACATGGGAAGATCGCTCCAGCGTTTACGTGCCCTGATTTACAAGGAAACCGTGCAGATCCTGCGGGACCGCCGGACGTTGATCCTGTTCTTTGCCCTGCCGCTGATCGAGCTATTCCTGTTCGCATACGCGGTCTCCCTGTCCGTCACGCATTTGCCGACTGCAGTAGTTGACCAGAGCATGGACACGCGCAGCCGGGACTTCATCCACGCGCTGGTAAATTCAGGCAACTTCGATGTTACGCTCGTGCTCCAAAACGAAGAACAGGTCAGACAGGCGATTGACGCCGGGACAGTCAAGATGGGGGTGGTGATCCCGCCCGATTTTGAGAGGCAGGTGCTGCGCGGGGAAGGCGGTGTTCTGATCCTGCTGGATGGTTCCGACTCCTTCAGCGTTCAATCCGGTTATAACGCCGTTTTAAGCATCGCCCAAAAGTATTCGCTCGACCTGACCACGCAGCAGCTAGAGAGCACCGGCGGCTCAACGTTGCTTTCGTCCCTGTCAGGCAGCCTGCCGGTTACCACCGACACCCGTGTGCTCTACAACCCGGATATCAAGGACTTGGTCTTTATCCTGCCGGGCTTGATCGCCTTGATCATGCAGATCATTGTCGTCACGCATTCGGCCATGGCGATCGTACGCGAACGCGAGGCCGGCACCCTGGAACAACTGCTTGCCACACCGGCGCGGCCGGGCGAGATAATCATCGCCAAGCTAGTCCCCGGAATGCTGGTAGCGATCATGGACATGGCCATGATCCTGGGCATTGGTGTCTTCTGGTTCCAGGTGCCATTCCAGGGTAACATTCTGCTCCTGGCCGGCCTTTCGATTCTCTTTATCATCTCCGGGATGGGGTTGGGGCTGGTGATTTCGGCCGTTGCCAATACCCAGCGTCAAGCCCAACAATTGACCAGCGTGATCCAGCTTTTGGCCATGCTGCTGACCGGTTTTCTCTACCCGCGCACTACCATGCCGCTCTGGACGCAACTCATCGGCAACCTGATCCCCATGACCTATTTTGTGCGCATTATCCGTGGCATCATGACCAAGGGCGTCGGCCTGACGTTCCTGTGGACGGATTCCCTGACACTGCTTGGATATTCCGCCATCGTGCTGGCCATCGCCGCGGCGGTGTCGAAGAAGAGGTTAGATTGAGCGCCATGTCCACGGATATTGCCATTGCAGCCCGGGATCTGGTCAAGCGCTTCAAAGGGCAAGACGGCATGGTCACAGCGGTCAATTCCATCTCCCTGGAGGTGAAACGCGGCGAGACCTACGGCCTGATCGGCCCGGACGGAGCCGGGAAGAGCACCACCACGCGCGTCATCCTGGGACTGCTGACCCGCGACGGAGGCAGCAGCAGCGTGCTCGGCTATGACTCAATGCGGGATGTGTATGAGATCCGCGAACGCAGCGGGTACATCGCCCAACAGTTCACACTGCCGGGCGACCTGACCGTGATGGAAAACATGCGCTTCTTTGCGGACCTGCACGGCATCCCAGGCCGGCAGCAAAAGGCCAGCATCGCCGAACTGCTCAAGTTTGCCGGGCTGACCGATTTCACTTCCCGCCTGGCGGGCCGGCTTTCGGGTGGCATGAAGAAAAAACTGGCCCTGGCCTGCAGCCTGATCCACCAGCCCGAGGTGGTCCTTCTGGATGAACCAACCCTGGGCGTGGACCCGGTCAGCCGGCGCGAGTTCTGGAACCTGCTCGGCAACCTGCGGGCAGAGAAGGGCTTGGCGATTTTCGTCTGTACCCCATACATGGATGAAGCCGAACGCTGCAACCAGGTTGGATTGATTTACAAGGGCAAGTTAATTGCCCAGGATACACCGGCCGGGATCAAAAAGAGGGTGCCGGGCCACCTGCTGGAATTCAAGCCAGCCCCGTTTGCTGCCGCGCAGCGTCTGTTGACAGGCCTGCCGGGCATCCTGGAAGTGCAGACCTACGGAGCCATGCTGCACCTGTTTGTGGATGAGCTTGAAACACGCCAAAAGCAGATCGAAGCAGCACTGGCCGCCCAGGGCATAACCTGGAGCGGGATGCGGGTGATCGAACCACGCATGGAAGAGGCCTTTATCAGCCTGGTGAAGGCCCAGGAGGCCGCCGAAAATGACCGATAAGCCGGAAAATACCCTGGAAATGACCGGGTCAGACGCAGCCGATCCGGTCGTTGCCGAGGACCTGACCAAGCGTTTTGGCGAATTCACCGCAGTGGACCGGGTCAGCTTCCGCATCCATCCGGGGGAGGTTTTCGGCTGGTTGGGACCGAACGGCGCCGGAAAAACCACCACCATCCGCATGTTGCTGGGGTTGATCCGCCCGAGCGCAGGTAAATTAAGCGTGCTGGGCTTCGATCCGGTCACGCAGACCAAGCTCATGCAGGCGCATGTCGGCTACATGTCCCAGCTCTTCACCCTGTACAACGACCTGACCGCCCGCGAAAACATCCACTTCTACGGGCGGGTTTACGGCCTGCGGCGGGACGCATTGGCCCAGCGCCAGCGGGAGATCATCCAGATGGCCGGGCTGGAAGGGCGAGAAGACGCCTTGACTGCCAACCTGTCAGGCGGTTGGAAACAGCGCCTAGCCCTCGGCTGCGCCATTGTGCACAACCCCAGGGTGGTTTTTCTGGATGAACCGACCGCCGGGGTGGACCCGATCAGCCGGCGCGAGTTCTGGGGCCTGATCTACGCCATGGCCAACAAGGGCACCACGATCCTGGTGACCACCCACTATATGGATGAGGCCGAGTTGTGCCAGCGGGTGGGCTTCATCAACCAGGGCCACCTGGCAGCGATTGGAACCCCGGACGAACTCAAGCAAGCCCATATGCACGGGCAGGTGCTCGAGATCAGCACGCCGGAAGCAGACCGGGCCGTGCGCGTTTTGAAGGATGCCCAGGCGCAAGGGCATCTGCCTTTCGAAGAAGTGGCCCTGTACGGAGCGCAGATCCACGTGGTGGTGCCGGACGCGCAGGAATTCAGCCAGCCGGTCAGGGAACTGCTCGAAAAGGAGGCCATCCCGGTCAGCAGCCTGGAATGGATCATGCCGACCTTGGAAGATGTATTCATCTCCAACGTGCGGGATTCGGCAGCGTAAAAGCCGTTTTTTCGGCATTCGCGCGCGGGTTGGTTCAAAACAACGAGGAACAATTCCCAGGGGAGGCGGAATTTCGAGGCAAAATGGGACGAGCAGGTGAAATAAAGGCAATTTTAAGGGCATTTTAGGCGGTTTTGGGAGCCAAAGTGGGACGAATACCTCGCTTAAATGGGTTATGCGAATTAATTTAAGGAATTGATCCTCGGGAATCAGGGCAAAAAATGGTAGTTTTAAGGCGTTTTTGGCGATTTTTTTTACGTTTTTTAGGCGCTTTTTGGCGGGCAGGAAAAAAGTTGACTACATTAAAGGGTTGTGATACCATCTCCTGAAATCCCCTATCCCGATTCCCCAACATCATACGGAGGTAACCCCATGGATACCCAGTTCCAACAAGAATTCCAGCACAAGTGGGAAAAATACTTCCCGGGCGCCGGGCTGCCGGTGGCTTATATGTATACCGACACGGTCAGCGCAGAAGACCGCGCCGACAGCCAGGATGAGGAGCACTGCATCATCGCCAGTTTCTGGCGGACCCGGTCGGGACACACCTTTGTCTACGCGGCCGACAGCCCGGGCTGCAAAGGCTTTAAGCGCTATACCGGATTCTCCCAGTCCCTGCGGCCCAATTTCGAATTTTTCCTTTCCTGCGGCATTCCGGGGGAGATAGAGGGTGAACGGTATAAGAAATCGCCGAACCTGGTCAGCCGCTACCTGGAAAGCCACCCCGCTTTCCAGGCACCCGGGCGCTTCCTGGTTTTCAAGCGCTGGGACAAACTGGCCGAAAACGACCAGCCCTTTGCCGTCATTTTTTTCGCCCCGCCGGATGTGCTGGCGGGCCTGTTCGCCCTGGCGAACTATGACCGCGCCGATCCGGATGGCGTGATGTCCCCGGCGGGTTCGGGCTGCGCCAGCATCGTGAACTATCCCTACTGGGAATCGCAGTCGGAAGGCCCCCGCTGCGTCCTGGGGATGTTCGACGCGACCGCCCGGACGCAGGTGCTGGCGCAGGAGCTGACCTTCACCATCCCAATCAAGCGCTTTAAGGAGATGGTTGCGAACATGGACGAGAGCTTCCTGGCCACCTCCGCCTGGGAACGTCTGCAGGCGAGGATCCAGCAAAC
>CAWIOV010000003.1:0-801017 GCA_963837875.1 uncultured Chloroflexia bacterium | reverse complement strand
CAGCCTGGCATAACGGAAAGTTAACCCCGAGACTTCCGAAGTTTTAAAGCCTTCGGAAGTCTTTTATTTCGAGGCTCTCACCATACGGGCAGGCGGATCTGGCCGTGCTCCGGGAAGGGATAGTCTATGACGATGCGCCCCTCCTGGCAGTCACTGATCCCGCTATACAGGTCGGCTTTTCCATCCGGGCGCATGACCAGCCCGGAGGTGAATGCGCAGTCCGTCAGGTGCGGCTTCTTGGCAGGCCCTTCAGGGTAACAGGTGCGCGTTCCAATGATCTTTTTCTCCTGCGCCCGGCCGGCGGCAGGGTCGAGAACGAAGGATACGTTCAGGTACGTTTCCAGGTCCATCCCACCGGCATCCGGGGAACGGTAGGACATATGCCCCACAACCCCGATCATTCCATCCTCGAGAAAATAGCACTGGTTACAGCCGCCCCATTCGTCTTCGGCAAAGAGGTCCGCCACCACCGGAGCGTTTTCCACGAGTTCGGGCGTCAGCTCGTCAAGGTTATTAATGGTTGTAAAACCGATCACCGACTCACTGCCGTATTTCCTCCGGATCGCCTGGCTGCGCGGCCGCGAGAAGACGCCGATCCGGGCGTCTGCGAGCGGAACAAGGCGGATATCCTTCATATAGTCAGGCCCGGTTGTGAAATAGTAGAGGTCATTGAGGTCCGTGCCCCGGTAGAAATACCCGCAGTAGGTCTGAAGCTGGCCGCCCACGTAGCGGACATGCGTGCCGCCCAGGACAAACGTAGCGCCGATCAGGCTGATAAATGGGTCTTCAAGCTGGTAGATCATGGACCCGGGCACGAGAGTCCAGTCATCCTGGCCTGTCTCTTCAAAGAGGCGCACCCAGGAGCGGGCCCATTCGCTCCTGCGTTCCACCCGACCGAAGATATACTTTTTCCCCTGCCACGGGAAGGGAATGGAAGTGTTGTAGACATCCAATCCTTCCACGCCATGGAAGGCCAGGCAGGCCTTTTCATGGATGTGTTTTCTGGCTTCGAATTCTTTCCTCAGTTCAGGCAGGTTCATAGTTTGGGATGTCCTCTCCGCGCGGGTTTGATAGGTAGTATACACTGCTCCTCTCCGGAGAGCAAAACCAAGTAGGATAAGGAGGAGCAGGCAGCAGTATAAAAAACGTCCCGAAGGGTTCTGGACAAGCCATGGCTTCGCCTGCAACCTTTCGGGACGAATTCCTAACAGACCTAAAGGTTAGATCACAACCTTGGGATAGAGGTACGATGCAATGGCGATCATGATGGCGGTGGCGATGAACAGGACGGCAAAATCCACGCCCAGGCCGAACGTGCTGGTGCCGTTGGCCAGCATCATGGCGCGCAGCGCATCCACTTCATAAGAAAGCGGGTTGCCCTTGGCGATCACCTGCAACCAGCCCGGCATGATCGCAATCGGGTAGATGGAGTTGCTGGCAAAGAAGAGCGGCATGGTCAGCACCTGGCCGATGCCCATGAAGCGTTCGCGCGTCTTCACCAGGCAGGCTATCACCAGGGAGAAGGTGGAAAAGAAGGCCGCGCCCAGCAGGACCATGACGAATACGCCCACCAGATAAAGCGGGTTGGAGCTGACCTTCACCCCCATAAGCAGGGCCAGGATGTAAATGATGAAGGCCTGGACAAAACCCCGCACCCCGGCAGAGAGGGATTTGCCGAGCACCAAGGCGGCGCGCGGCGTGGGGCTGACCAGGAATTTATGGATCACCCCCAGGTCGCGTTCCCAGATCACGGTCAGACCGTAAAAGATGGCGATGAAGAGAACGCTCTGCGCCAGGATGCCGGGCGCCATGAAGTCAATATAGGGCAGGTTGCCGGTGGGGATGGCGCGCGTGCGGGTGAAGACCTGGCCGAAAACGAGCAGCCACAGGATCGGCTGGATGGCACGCGTGGCCAGCTCGGAGGGGTCATGCCTTAATTTACGCGCCTCCAGGTCGGTGATGACGAGCGTTTTTTTGATAAAAGAGAGCACTGCCTGTAAAGGAGTGGCCCGGTAGGGCTGGATGGAATTAGCCCAGCCGGCGGGCGGTACGGCGAGATCTTCTTGTTTCACGATAACTACCTCCTGATTCCAGTTCGTCTCCGGTGTAATGCATAAAGACATCATCCAAAGTTACGTCTGCTCCCCCGATGCCGGCTTTCAATTCTTCCGGCGACCCCGTGGCGGCCACCTTGCCATGGTGCATGATGGCCACCCGGCCGCACAGTTGGTCGGCCTCCTCCATCAAGTGGGTGGTCAACAAAATGGTCATGCCGAAATTCCGGCGCAGTTCCTGGATATGATCCCAAACCGTGTGGCGGCCATTCGGGTCGAGGCCCACGGTCGGCTCATCCAGAAAAAGCACGGGCGGGCGATGCAACATGGATTGGGCGATCTCCAGCCGGCGGATCATGCCGCCGGAGTACTCCCGCACGAGTTTATCCGCCGTATCTTCCAACCCCATGAACGCCAGCGAAGTCTGGACACGCTCTTTGCATTCCTTGCCGGGAATGTCGTACAGCCGGGCAAAGACCATCAGGTTCTCTCGGCCGGTCAGCGTGCCATCCGCCGAGATCATTTGCGGCACGTATCCGATCACCCGGCGCACGGCGGTGGCCTGATGGGCGATGTCGAAACCGGCCACCTGGGCCGACCCGGAAGTGGGCGGCAGGAGCGTGGTGAGCATCTTGATGGCGGTCGTCTTTCCGGCGCCATTCGGCCCGAGCAGGCCAAAGACTTCACCGGGTTCGATGACGAGGTTGAGGGAATCAACTGCGAGCATGTTCCCAAAACGACGGGTGAGCGCTTTTGTTTCAATGATAGCCATAAATCACCTTTGCACAACGGGTTGAGGCAGGCTGGACGGCGAGAACAGCCCCTGCAGGAGCTGGAAAGCCTGGTGAACGGTTTCCCGCTCCGCCGGAGCCAGACCGGCCAGGATATCCACCAAGCGCGCCTGCGTGCCGGCGCGCGCGTTTTCGAGCAAGGCCTGTCCCGGCGCGGTCAGGGTCAGCGTTACCTGGCGGCGGTCCTTGGAAGAATCCCAGCGTGTGACCAGGCTGTTAGCCACCATCGCGCTGATCATCTTGCTGACCGTGGGCGCGGTCAGGCCGAGGTGCCCCGCCAATACGGTTAAGGATGCGCCCGGATTCCGGTTGAGGAAAGAAAGCGCCCGGAACTGGACTACGCTCAGTTCGGGACCGCGCCGGCTATGCATTTCCGCCCGGATGGTGCGCATGATGACCGGCACCACATCCAGGATCTCACGGGCAAGCATGTCAGAAGGAGCGTCCATTCGTTTGCCTTTCTAACAATTAGATTAGCTAATTATATTCTAAAACTTGTGGGGAGTCCAGACCTGCCTTGGGCGGGTATAATCAACCCATGTTCCTGCCAACAACATTAGATGAAGTCAAGCGCCTCGGCTGGGATGGACTGGATGTCATCCTAGTGACAGGCGACAGTTACATTGACAGTCCCTTTATTGGTACAGCGGTGATCGGCAAGGTGCTCGTCCAGGCCGGCTATCAGGTAGGCGTGATCGCGCAACCAGATATTTCCGGGGTGGCTGAGATCGGGCGGCTGGGCGTGCCGCGCCTGTTCTGGGGCGTGACGGCCGGCAGCATCGACTCGATGGTGGCCAACTACACCGCCCTGAAGAAGCCCCGCAAAAGCGACGATTACACCCCCGGCGGGGAAAATACCCGCCGCCCGGACCGGGCGACGATCGTATACTCCAATTTGATCCGGCGATTGACCAATCAAGCCAGGCGGACCGGCAGCCCAGCCGATGCCGCCGTTCCGATCGTGTTGGGCGGGATCGAAGCCAGCCTGCGGCGCGTGGCGCATTACGATTTCTGGGACGATACGATCCGCCGCTCGATACTATTCGACGCCAAGGCCGATTACATCCTGTACGGGATGGCCGAAAAAGCCGTGCTGGAATTTGCGGCGGCCCTGCGGGATGGCAAAGACCCGCGCCAGGTGCGCGGCCTATGCTGCATAGCCAAAGAGCCGCCCACAGGCTACCTGGAACTGCCCGCCTACGAGACCGTTCTGCAGGATAAGGCCGCCTTCATCGAAATGTTCCACACGTTTTACCGCAACAACGATCCGGTCAGCGCGCGCGGGCTGTACCAGAAACACGCCGACCGGTACCTGGTGCAGAACCCACCGGCGCTGATGGAAACCCAGGCCGAGCTGGATGCCATCTACGGGCTGGATTTCGAACGGCGCCAGCACCCTTACTATGAGCAACAGGGCAAGGTAAAAGCCCTGGAAACGATCGGCTTCTCCATCTCCACCCACCGCGGCTGTTACGGCGAATGCAACTTCTGCGCCATCTCGGTGCACGAAGGGACAACCGTGCGCTGGCGCAGCCCCGAATCCATCCTGGCGGAGGCCGGGCGACTGGCGCAGCACCAGGATTTCAAAGGCTACATCCAGGACCTGGGCGGCCCAACCGCCAACATGTACGGCTTCGAATGCAGCCGGAAACTCGCCAAAGGCATTTGCACCGCCAAGCGCTGCGTTTACCCGGAATTGTGCCCGCTGATGAAGGTGGACCACCAGCCGCAGATCGACCTGCTGCGCAAGGTGCGGAAAATCCCGGGCGTGAAGAAAGTCTTCGTGGCTTCCGGCATCCGCTATGATATGGTTTTGTGCGACCACGCACACGGGGACGAGTACCTGCGCGAAGTGGTCGGGCAGCACGTCTCGGGGCAGATGAAGGTGGCCCCGGAGCACACGGAGGAGCATGTGCTGGACTTGATGGGCAAACCCGGCAGCGCCAGCCTGCTGGAATTCAAACGGCGCTTCGATGCCCTGAACCGGGAGGCGGGCAAGCGGCAATTCCTGACCTACTACCTGATCGCAGCCCATCCGGGCTGCACGGAAGCTGACATGCAGCGCGTGCGCCATTTCGCCAGCCAGGAACTGCAAATCCACCCGGAGCAGGTGCAAGTGTTCACCCCCACCCCGTCCACCTATTCCAGCCTGATGTATTATACGGAACTGGATCCCTTCACCGGCGAAGCGCTCTTTGTGGAGAAGGACCCCCGCCGCAAGGAGCGCCAGAAGAGTATTGTGACGGACAAGGTTGCAGCAAAGACCATTAATCACGCAGGTCACCGAGGAACACGCAGGGGTCCTTAAAAACCTTCGCGTGGATGCGATTTAATTTGTGAATAAAGAATTCTTATGGACTCTTACTTTGCTGTGACCGCACCCGGGCTTGAACCCTTTACCGCCCAGGAGTTGATCTCCCTGGGCTTCCAACTCTCGGCGGTCAGCAGCCAGCCTTCCGAGGGAGGGGTGCTCTTCAAGGGTGACCTGCAAGACCTATACCGCGCCAACCTGCACCTGCGCACGGCCAGCCGCATCCTGGCCCGGCTGGGGAATTTCTTCCATGCCACATCTTTCCCCGAGCTGCATGAGCGCGCCGCGCACCTGCCCTGGGAACGCTTCATCACGCCCGGGCAGCCTGTGGCGCTGCGGGTGACCTGCCACGGATCGAAGCTGTACCATTCGGAGGCGGTGGCGCGCAGCGTGTCGGCCGGGCTGGACGAACGGCTGGGCAAGCCTTCCCCGCTGGTCAAAGCCGGCGAGCCGGCGGATGGCCGCCTGGCGCAACTGATCGTGGCGCGGCTGGTGGATGACCAATGCACCGTCAGTGTGGACTCTTCCGGGGAGTTGCTGCACAAACGCGGCTACCGCCTGGCAGTGGCCAAAGCCCCCCTGCGCGAGACCCTGGCGGCGGCGCTGCTGATGGCCTCCGGCTGGGATAAGGCTGCCCCGCTGCTCGACCCGTTCTGCGGCTCAGGCACCATCCCGATCGAAGCTGCGCTGATGGCGCTGGGCATCCCGCCGGGGCTGAACCGGCACTTCGCCTGCATGGATTGGCCGGGCTTTGACGTTCAACAATGGGCAGCCATCCGAAACGAAGCCGCCTCCCTTCAGGCTTCCGCCTTCAGCCTTCCGCCTACCATTCTTGCATCCGACCGGGATGCGGGGGCGATTAAAATGACGCAGGAGAATGCCGCCCGCGCCGGGGTGGCAGACCGGATCGAATTCAAGTGCCAGGCGGTTTCCTCCATCACGCCGCCGCCGGGAGCCGGCTGGGTGGTGACCAACCCGCCCTACGGGCTGCGCATCAGCGCGGGCAAGGACCTGCGCAATTTATATGCCCAGTTCGGCAACGTTTTGCGCCTGCACTGCTCCGGTTGGAACGCGGCGGTGTTGTGTAATGATCCCATCCTGCTCGGCCAGATGCGCATGGAATTAGATACTTCGCTGGGATTCGTCAATGGAGGGATCGGAGTCCGCGTGGCGCGGGGAGTGGTACCTGCCAAATGACTTTCATCAAAAAAGGGGAAGGTCACATTATTTACCTTTTCTACCAACGTATATTATGGTAATATACAACTATGCTGGACTTTGAATCGATCCAAGGGTTCGACTGGGATGCGGGCAACCGCGACAAAAACTCGCAAAAGCATGCCGTATCGGTCGGCGAGTGCGAGGAAGTGTCCTTTAATTTGCCCTTACTGCTCCAGTTCGATCCGGTCCACTCGCAGGCGGAAGCGCGTTATTTTAGTCTCGGCCAGACCAACCTCGGACGGCATCTATTCATCGCTTTTACCATCCGCAGTGAGAAAATCCGAATCATTTCGGCCCGAGACATGAGCCGGAAGGAGAAAAAGATCTATGAACAAAGCAATACCTGAATTCAAGAACGAAGATGAAGAACGTGCATTTTGGGCCACCCATGAGTCCAGCGAATATATGGATTGGAGCAAATCCAACCATGCCCTGTTCCCCAACCTGAAGCCAAGCACACGCGCCATTTCCCTGCGCCTGCCCGCCTCCATGCTGGATGAGCTTCGGCAGATGGCCAACCAGCGGGATGTGCCCTACCAATCCTTGATCAAAGTGTTCCTGCGCGAGCGCATGGACATGGAGCGCCAACGGAATTTTGCCGTGAGCGAGGGAAACCTCCCATATAAAGTAAAAGGCAAGCCGGAAAGCGTAGGGGGCAAGAGATAAAATGGTAAAAAAAGTTCCCGGCAAATATAAACCGCCGGGAACTTTTTTTAGGATGGATGGGGTTTGTTTAGATCATTTCCGGACGCTCATATCCGTATTACGCGGGCTGGCGGCCATACCGACCGGGTGATACGAAGCTTCGGGCCTGGGGGCAGGATGAAATGGGCTTGGAACGGGCCGGTTAGGGCGCGGCAGGTCCGCAGTGCGGGAAGGCTGCGAACGGAGGGCGTTCCCTTGCATCACCGGCCGGTCTTCCGCCAGGCTGAACAGGCGGTCACCCGACATCGAAAACGTCCCAATGATCAGCACGCGGATCAGCCAGACCATCAAGGCCACGAAAACAGGCACCGCCTGCGTAAGCACGCCCCGGCTGACTACCAGGGTGGATAGTTCCTGGTGGCTGCGGATGGCGACTGCCACGCCCCACCAAGTCAGGCTGGCGTTCATGGCCGCCGCCAGCAGCCAGGCTCCGAAGAGATACCAGGTCTCGGCGGGTTCGCTGTGCGCCTGCACGGGGGTAAAGAGCCGGGCGATGCCGGCAAAGTCGATCCCACAGAAAGCGATGGAAAGAATGGTGGCCCAACGCAACCCCAGGAAAACCAGGTTGGGGCCAAGCATATCGGTCAGGGCAAATTGGGTGGTCGAATAGTTGAAGATCTCAAAGGCGAACAGGGCCAGCAGGAGAATCCCGCCAAAGAATACGCCGCGCCGCCGCATGAGACGCTTGATGACAGACAGAACATTACCAGTAGTTGGGTTCATTCAGGCCTCCGTTTCAAAAGGAACAGTGGCTTGTATTATAGAACAATTGTTCTGTTTGTCAAGAGTTTGCGTAAAATTCACCCCAAAGTATGCCAAGAATGCAGAGTTCTATATTCCTTGGAACAAATCCATGGCGATCTTCTCGCCTTTTTGCACTGCCGGGTAGGCACGCATAAAGTCTTCGCTGCCGCTGAACAGGCGCATAAAGAACGTGATCACACCGCCTCCCATGCGTCCGCCACCCTGGCTGGCGTGACAGGCCCCGGCCTGTTCTTTTTTCTTGAGCACGGAGCGGATGTTGATTCGGGCATTGGTCGGGAAATCCACCGCGGCGATCGAGACCATGTCAATATCGCCGTTGGAGCCGAACTTGTGCGGGTCCTTGCCGATGAGCGGCAGGAGTTTGACGGCGAATTTCAAAAGCCCTTTGGGGAAGATATGGAAGTACAAGCGCTCCGGCGCATAGGGCGGGAGGCTGCCCTGTGCGAAAGAGGGGTTGGCGGCCTGCTCGAAGGCTCGCACGGTGGCGCGCTGGATGGCAATATGGTCGGGATGGCGATAGCCGCCGATCGGGTCAAAGGTCAGGACCACCTGCGGCTTCAGATCCCGGATATAGCAGACGACATTTGCAGCCACTTCATCGAGGGGCTGGGCCGCCAGGGCCTGCGGGTGTTGGTTATCGGGGCTGCCGGGCATGCCCGAATCGCGGTAATCCAGAAAGTGGACTTCTTTCAAGCCCAGGATGCCGGCCGCACAGCGCAGCTCGGACTCGCGTAATTCTGCAATGGAATGGAAGCCCGCCAGCATCTCCGGGGTCACATCCCCCACCTCGCCGCGCGTGGCGCAGACCAGGTGCACCTCCACGCCGCGCGATGCGTAGAGGGCCAGCGTGCCACCCATGCCGAAGGATTCGTCGTCCGGGTGGGCCAGGACGGCTAAAAGAGTTTGTTTTGACATGGAGATAATTGTACCATTTCTCTTGACATAATTCCAAAAGTATTCCATAATGGAACCATTATGGAGGTTGCCATGGTCGCAGTAACACTAAAAAATGTTCCCACCGAATTATATGAACGCGTAAAACAAAACGCGCGCGCCAACCATCGCAGTATCAATAATGAATTGATTGCCATCATCGAAGGAAGTTTGATGCCCCAGCCACTGGATGTAAAAGCATGGCTCGAAGAAGCACACCGCCTACGGGAAACAACGGCCCACTATATAATCAACGATGCTGAGCTCACGCGCTTGAAAAATGAGGGCCGGAAATGATCGTCGCGGATACCAACATTATCATTAATTTGTTATTGGCTGGCGAGCGGACATCCGAAGCGCTCGCGGCGCTGGAGAAGGATCCAGTTTGGGCTGTCCCCTATCTCTGGCGGAGTGAGTTCTGTACCGTGCTGACCGGTTACGTGCGTAAGAAACTTCTTTCCTGGCAGGAAGCCCAAGCTATTTTGGAACATGCACAGCGGCTATTGCGAGGAAAAGAGTATTCCGTAACTCCCAGCCATGCCTTGGAACTGGCCGTCACCAGCACGTGCACTACCTACGATTGCGAGTTTGTTGCCCTGGCACAGGACTTGGGCATTAAACTGGTCACAATGGATAAGCAAATCCTGACGCAATTTCCCGGGGCAACCATCGCCCTAGACAAGTACGCAAGAAGCTAATTGTATTCATAATAAAAAAAGGGGAAAACATGTTAGACTCTGCACATTATCCAACTCACTAGAAATGGAAACGGTTATGGCTAGCATTGCAATCATTGGAGCAGGTTTCAGCGGCATGGCGGCGGCCTGGGATTTGCGGAGCGCCGGTCACAATGTCACCATTTACGAAGCGGCCGATTATGTGGGCGGGCTGGCAAGCGGCTTCAAGGAACCCGGCTGGGACTGGTCAGTGGAAAAGTTCTACCACCACTGGTTCGCCAGCGACAAATACATGCTCGGCCTGATCAAGGAACTGGGCTGGCAGGATAAAGTGCTCTTTCCGCGCCCGCTGACGGTGATGTATCACAAGGGCAAGTTCTACCCGTTCGATTCCATCGTCAAGGCGCTCTTATTCCCGGGGCTGGGATTCGGCCTCGATAAGATCCGTTTCGGGCTGGTGGGTGTCTACCTGCGCCTGACGAACAATTGGAAGCCGCTGGAGCGCGTCACCACGGATGACTGGCTGCGCAAGTGGGCCGGGAAAAAAGTCTACGAGTTGATGTGGGAACCGCTGGTGGTGGGCAAATTCGGCGAGCACTATTACAAGCAGGTCAACATGGCCTGGATGTGGGCGCGCCTGAAAACCCGCACCACCCGCCTGGGCACGTTCGAAGGAGGGTTCCAGAACTTCGCGGATATGTTCGCGCAGAAGCTCCGGGAGCAGGGCGTGGAAATCCGGCTGCAGGCGCCCGTGACGCGCATTGAGCGGGAGTTTGGTACGGGTAAGGTAATCATCCACGCTGAAAAGGATGCGGCCTACGACCAGGCCCTGGTGACGCTCTCGCCCGAAGCGATGGGCCGGCTCGTCCCGTCCCTACCGGAGGAATACCTGCACGGACTGCGCAGCATGAAATCCATGGGCGCAGTGGTGATCACCCTGGCGCTTAAGCACCAACTCTCCGAACAGGGCTATTACTGGTACAACCTGCCCAAGAGCGCCGGCTACCCATTCCTGGCGCTGGTGGAGCACACCAACTACGTTTCACCGGAGCATTTCGGCGGCGACCACATCGTTTACATGGGCGATTACCTCGAGCCGGAGCACGGGTTCTTTCACCTTTCTCAGGAGGAATTGCTGGAACGCTTCCTGCCAGCGTTGACCAAGTTCAACCCAAAGTTCGAGCGGGATTGGGTGAAGAAGGCCTGGCTGTACCGCACAGCCTACGCCCAACCCGTGCCATTGGTGAACCACTCGAAAAATATCCCGGCTATCCAAACCCCGATCGAAGGGATTTACTTTGCTTCGATGAGCCAGGTCTATCCGTGGGACCGCGGCACGAATTTTGCGGTGGAGATAGGGCGCCGGGCAGCCAGGCTGATGATGGGAGCAGGGGAAAAACAGAAGGTGTAAAACGGAAAACAAAACCAAACCGCCCTTTCCTCACAGAAAGGGCGGTTTGGTTTCAAGAGAACGTTTGGAACCTCATTGACCTATTCGAGGGGACTGTTCCAATGAGAGGCTACGGATTCATCGGGGTGGGGTAGGGCGTCGGGAGGCCGGCAACACAAATATCGGGCGCCGAGTTAAGGAACGGCGTGGCAGTGATATTTCTGGTAATACTGTTGCCCGGGCCAGTCGCACTACCCCACCAATCCTGGCGGGCGTTGAAGGATTGAGTGTTATCATTTTCAACTCCATTACCAAAGCCCTTTGGGGTGACGGCCACGGCCTGGTTCTGCAGAATGCAACTCCCTTTAAGCGAGCCCAGACCATTAGTATAGTTGTACAGGCCTCCGCCTGCGCCGGCGACATTGTCGGCCAGCACCGAATCGGTTACCGTCAGGCTGGCATCGCTGAAAATCCCACCTCCAACCGCGGCCGGGGCCTGGTTGCCGATGACAAAACTATCCTGGATAATCAGCTCGGCAGGCGTGTCATCCGAACCAATATAGCCGGTGCTATTGATCCCAGCGCCTCCATTTGGAATAAAGGGGTGATTTTCTGTGGCCACATTCCCAGAGATAACGCTCTGGTCGGTAATCTTAACCGTCCCGTTTTCGCTGTAAATTCCGCCGCCTTCATTGGCGATGTTTCCGACCAATTGGCTATGGTCAAGCGTGACCTGGCCGGAATCATTGTAGATGCCGCCTCCGCCGAAGACCGTGGCCTTCGAAATGTTATCTGCGACCTGACTGTCTTGCAGGGTCAGGACTCCAGAGTTGTCGATGCCTCCCCCCTCCCCTGATGAGATATTTTTCGTTACCAGCGTGTCGATCAGCGTAGTGGAAATGCCCGCCACATCGACAGAGTTTTCAATCGCCCCGCCCGTCTTGGCCTGGTTGCCGGTCAGGGTGACGTGATCCAGTGTAACCGCCCCGCCTAAGATATCCAACGCCCCACCGGCGCCATCCTGCGTATCCGAGAGGTCCCCGCCGGTGATGGTGAGATCCTTCAGGGTCAGGTTCCCAGCCACGAAGACCTGGAATATGCCAAATTTGACCGGGCCGGTCCGCTGGATGGTGGACCCATTCCCAAGGATGGTCAATTGGCTGGCGACCAGCGGAAATCCAGCCGGAAGCAACCCTTCGCGATTTTTCTGGGTCTTCCCGAACAGGAAGGCCGGGGCATCGTCAGATTGTGTGAGTGTATACGTACCGGTAGGCATGTAGACGGTTGTGCTGCCGGGCGGGAGGCTGCACTGGTCGACCCCCTGCTGGGTCAGAACGGTCTGGATGGCCGCCCCCAATGAACAATTCCCAGCCTGCTGGAAAGGATAGACTCCCTGGTCGAACGTATTGACAACCACCGCATCGGAAGGCGGCGCAGGGGTGGCAGTGAGAGCGGGCGTGGTTGTGGCAGCCTGGGTGGCAGTATCCATCGGAGGAATGGTCGCAGTGGGGTTGCCATTGGATGGGGAGGCAGTTATCCCGGCCGATGGGGTATTCCCAACAAGCCGGGATGGGGATGTTGGTGTCCCGGATTGCTGAACAGTTCCGGCAAGATTGCATCCCATGAGCATGAATGCCAATAAAACAGAGATCCAAAACCTTTTCCGATTCCCGACCATAAGCGCCTCGATTTTCTATAATTAAAACAACAAAGATAATATTAGTCCAAATATATTAATATTGAATTAAAAGTATCTATTTTATAAAGAGGATTTAAAGAAACTCCCTTTTCATGAGGAAAGGGGGTTTCTTTAGTAAAGGGCAGTGATCGAAAGTGGAAATCAGCGCTGAGACGAGGGCGGAAGGTTCTTCCGTTTCCGGCTGGCAAGCACGATCAAACCGATCCCAACCAGATCCACCACAATCCCGGCATAGGTCCATTTGATCTGGTATGCCATCCCGCCGACAGGATAGAGACCAACGCCTTGCAGGATCCAGACGGTGCCCATCAGGAACAGGAGCACACCTACAATATACAGAACCCATTTCATGGTACAACTCCTTATAGGTAATTCGGATAATATTTATCCAGTATACCGCGCAATGGGAAGCATGGCAAGCGCATGACTGGTATTGACATTGTTCTCCAAAGGTATTATACTAATGGTATAATACCTTTGGAAGGAGCATTATGGATCAAACAGCACTCGATTCCCTGCTGGCAAATTGGGAAGAAACCTACAAGAAGGGCCTGCTGAGTTTCTGGCTGTTATTATTGTTGGCGCAAAGGAAGGCCTATCCATACGAGATCAAAGCCGCCATCAGTGCCATGAGCCACGCCACCATCAACGCAGATGAGAACAGTATCTACCGGTCACTCAACCGCCTGGCGGATTCCGGGATCGTCTCCAGCGAAGTGTCGCCCTCCGAGACCGGTCCCAGCCGGCGTTATTTCTTCCTGACGCCGCTCGGGCAGGAACTGCTCAGGCGCTTCATCGCCCGCAACATCCTGGTCTACGAACAGCCGGACGTGGCCGAACTTATCCAAAAAACGCTCGCCTCCAATGGCAACCAGAAAGGATGAATCCATGACCAACCTGCCCCTCTCCCCAAAACAAAAGAGACTGCGCTCCCTGCGCAACATCCTCTGGATCGTCTTCTCCGCCATCACGATCGTCATCCTGCTGGTGAGCGGCCTGTCCGTGCCGGCGGCCTTGCTGATCACTCACACCAGGAATATTGCCAGCCTGGTCGGCACCCAGGCCGGCCTGGTTTTGATCTCTTTGCTGGCGCTCATCCTGGTCAAGATCGGAATCACCGGGATCATCTGCATTGTGATCTACTATATCTTCAAATACCGGCTTGAAAAAGATGATGATCTGTTTCTCTAGATCAAAGAACCATCCACCATTGCGAGGAGCGTACTTTGCGACGGAGCAATCTTCTGGTTTTTGGAAAAGGAACACGCAATGAATTGGAGCATTGAGACCGAGGACCTGGGAAAGCGCTACGGAGAGGTACATGCCGTTGAGGGACTTTCCCTGCGGGTGGCCGAAGGTGAGATCTATGCCTTCCTGGGGCTGAACGGGGCCGGGAAGACCACCACCATCCGCATGTTGCTGGGGATGATCAGACCCACCCGCGGGAGCGCCAGCGCGTTGGGCCAGCACGTCCGGCTGGGCAGCCGGGAACCCTGGGCCGGGGTGGGTTACCTGGTCGAGACCCCGCACGCCTACCCCGAGCTGAGCGTGCTTGAAAACCTGGAAGTGGCCCGGCGGCTGCATCCGGGAACTCCGCCGCAAGCCGTCAGCCGGGTAGTCGAACGCCTAGGGTTATCCGCCTATGCGCACCGGCGGGCGGGCGTGCTCTCGTTGGGGAATATCCAGCGTCTTGGACTGGCCAAGGCCTTGCTGCACAACCCCAGGTTGATCCTGCTGGATGAGCCCGCCAACGGCCTGGACCCGGCCGGCATCGTCGAGATCCGTGAACTACTGCTCGAACTGACCCGCCAGGAGGGCGTGACGGTCTTCATGTCCAGCCACATCCTGGCCGAGGTGTCCCGCCTGGCAAACCGCATCGGGATCATCCATCAGGGCCGCCTGCTACGGGAAATGGACGTGGCCGGGCTGGAAAGCGCACGCCGCCGGCGCCTGTTGGTGCAGGCGCGCGATCACACGGCCGCCCAGCAAGCCCTGTCTGTTGCAGGTTATCCGGCCGAACTCCTGCCGGACGGCAGCCTGGCCCTCACGCAAGCCACCGCGCTCGAGCGTCCCGACGAGATCGCCACCCTGCTGGTACAGGCCGGGTCTCCCCCGATGCAGTTGCAGGTGGAGGAAGAGCAGTTGGAAGATTATTTCCTGCGGCTGGTCGGAGCGAATGGAGCGAAACAATGAACACCTTATCAGATATGCTCTGGGCCGAAACGCGCAAAGCGCTGCGCTCGAAAATGCCGCTCTTCACGGCGCTGGGGTCCCTGCTCATACCGCTGGGCTTGGCCTTCCTGCTGTTCGTCTCGCGCAACCCGGATATCTCACGCAAGCTCGGCCTGATAAGCACCAAGGCCACCCTGATGTCGGCCACCGCCGCCACCTGGCCGGCCTACCTGGACTTGTTCGCCCAGATCCTGGCAATGGGCGGGATGATCCTGTTCGTCCTGGCGATCAGTTGGGTCTTCGGGCGCGAATTCACGGATGGCACCCTGAAAGACCTGCTGGCCGTGCCGGTGCCGCGTGCCAGCATCCTGCTGGCAAAATTCATTGTGGTGGCGCTCTGGTCGGCTGCGCTGGCACTGCTTCTGTTCGGATTGGGGTTGCTGATGGGGACTCTGTTCCAACTCCCGGGCGGCTCGACTGCCATTATCCTGCAGGGCTGCCTGCGGGCAGCCATCACGGCCGGACTGGTGATCGCGGCCATGCTGCCGTTCGCCTTCTTCGCCAGCCTGGGACGCGGGTACCTGCTGCCGATCGGCGTGACCTTCCTGACCCTGATCCTCGCAAACCTGGTCATGGCAGCCGGCTGGGGCGAGTACTTCCCCTGGGCCGTACTGGGGATCTATGCGCAAGGCAAAGACGCCCTGCCCCCGGCCAGCTTCGTGATCGTGCTCCTGACGGGGCTGGTCGGGGTGGTCGGGACATATTTCTGGTGGAAGTACGCAGACCAGAATAAGTAAATTGGGTAAAAAATCCCCGGCATTTGGGAATGCCGGGGACTTGTAATATATACAAAAGGTTCAACCGCCTTAAATCTTTTTATGTCTGGTTGAACGCCAGACAAGAATACTCACCAAGATCAAGAGAAGAATTACAAGGGCAATATACCAACCCACATTCCTTTCCCACCCTGCTTTCGAGGAATTCTGAGAAATATGTATTGGGGCAGGCATTGGTACTACTGCGGTGATGGACACAGAAGGCGGCAAAGTTGGGAGTTCGGTTTTTGTAAAAGTCGGCATGATCGTTGACGCCTCGGTGATTGTTGGCGTGCTGGTAATGGTGAACGATGGAGTACTGGTGGGAGTAAACGTGATCGCCGGTGTTCCGGTGATGGCGAGCAATGGAGTGGCGGAAGGAGGAAGCATAATCGTTGGCGGAATGGTGGCTGGAGGAGTAAAGGTAAAATCCGAGAAATTCGCTTCAATTTGCGAGAGAACATCATCCGCAATTTTGTTTTGGGGATCCAACGCAAGGGCCCGATTAAGATAAGAGAGCAGGTAGTTTTCAAGTCCGGGGTCTTGCGTAAATACCACTGGGCCGCCATACCAAATAAGGGCGGCCCAGCGTGCTGGAAGGTCGGGGCTATCCGGATTCGCCGCCATCGCCTGTTGAAAGGTATCGTCATGTTTACCGACATATAAATCGTACCGGTCCTCTGACTTATAACTTGTCGTTATATCACCTTCAGGATCATCTCCAGTATATGTATAACCTATCCCATTATATAGATTTGCCAGGCTTAACCATGCATCTACATCGTGAGGGGCTATTTGAACATCCGATTGTAGCTCTTCCATATTTTGCCAGACATCCGGAGAGATAAAAGAAATAAAGATGTTATTATTTCGGGTTGGCTTTATATTTTCATATGACCAATAGATTTCATCATAAAGGAATTGGTACCCAGGCGTAGTTCCCGGGCCAATATTATCAGGGCTGGCGATATAAGGGAAGTGCATTACGATGTAGGCCTCGCCTATTGGCCCCTTCCAGGCAGCCCCGGTTTCGAGAACGTACTCAAGAGCCTGCAGGCTATCATAGCTAGGATTGTTCATCGTGTAATTGACCTGGATTAATACATCCTTGTCTATTGGGAATTCAACGTCAAATCCCGCCCAATTCATGGTCGCGTTTTCACAGTATTGGCTCTCTCCTTCATCCGGGCTTTCCGTTGTCACAGGGACCGAGGGTGTAGGAACCCCGTTAACGTCAACGTTGAACGAACCATCTACAATTCTATAATAGCCTGCTTCTGGTCCGCCGACTTCATAATTGCTATCCAGACATTCATTCAGGCTCTCTAGTGGAAAGACAACCTGCATTTTCTCTTCAACTTTTCCGGTGTTATGCATGACAAACCGCGCTGTCACGGAAACCTGGTTCGTGAGGATCGTGGGATCATCCGAGTTGGGGATACGTTGCAAATCCATCTCCACGCGTTCATAAACCATCTGCACTTCCGTTGACTGGTAATGAAATGGGGTGATTCCCCCATATCCAGGGGCAGGAGGCGGGGCAGCGTCCGCTCGAGCAGAGCTGAATGGAATCATGAAAAGTATAACCAGGAATAACAGCATTATTTTCTTCATTGCCCTCACCACAATGCCTCCAGAATTAAATCAACCCATGGTTAAATCTTCTCATCCCCATTTTACAACAAAAATGATCAAACAAATCCTGCCGGGTTTCGGATAGCGGCATTACTTCTTGAAGAGATCAGCATGCGTGCCAATGCGCAACAGGCGCAACTCATCTCCAACAATGGCATAGATCAGCACCCAATCCGGCTCGATATGGCAATCGCGCGCACCGGCATAGTTGCCGCGCAAGGGATGATCCTGGTACCGTTCTCCATGCGTTTCACCCACAGCCAAGCGCTCCAACACTTGGCGCAATTTCGCCATATCAAAGCCACGCTTCTGCAAGCGTCTGTAATCCCGCTTGAATGCCGTGCTATAGCTCAGGTTGAGCATTTAAGCTTCCAGTTGGGCAATCAAATCATCCATATCGGCAGCCGGATGCAGGTCCTTTCCAGCGAGTCCATCTTCAATTGCTCTCGCTGTAGTTTCGTTGGGAATATGTATATCGAAGGGAATGCCTTTATTTAAACTGACCTGGGTGAAGAACAGGGTCACGGCCTGGCTGGTAGTCAAGCCAAGTGCTTTCAACACGGCCTCTGCGTTTTTTTTGACCTGCGGGTCCAGCCGGACGGTGATCGTAGCAGATTTATTCACAGGAAACTCCTTACTATAAATGTACTGCAATTGTATCACAATTCATTTCCCCACCACCAGCGTGTACTGCTTTTCACCTGTCTGCCCGGAAATATTGGTGCCGTAACACCAGACGTTAACCGTGAACGAATACGTCCCGGGTTGGGTTGGCGTGCCGCTGATCCTGCCAATCCGGAGCTGCTGGTCCATGACCAGTGCCAGCCCGGGCGGGAGCGCCCCGGCACTGATGGAATAATTTCCAACCGGCGTCACGTTCCCGGAGATAAGGATCTCCGCATGGTAGGGCTGCCCCACTCGGGCCTCCGGCATCTGGTCGGGCGTGAATACGAGGGCAGGGCGCGGGGTCAGGATGCAGAAGCAAGTGCTCAAGAGGATGGCCAGGCCACCCAAGGCAGCTCGCAATATGTTCTTGTTCATTGCCTTACCACTCCCCGGCATAATCGAGCTTATACGGCTCCGCCATGTGGCGCGTATAGGCCCAGTGCAGTTCCACCAGTTGGCGCAGGTGCAGCAAGTCATGCCCCACCCAGGCGACGAAGATATCCCCGGCGGAGAGCTGCCCCAAGGGGGCCGTGACGGAGGCATGCCAGTCCGGAGACTCCAATCCGCGCAGCCAGGCCAGGGAAGCGCGGCGCTCATCCAGGAAAGCCTGCACCGACTGGGCCAAGTCGCGCTGGTTGTAGCCCCGCTCGCTTACCCAGCCCTGCGGGTTGATGGGTGGCCAGGGCTGGCCCGGGTGATGCAGGATCATATCCACGCGCACGCGGAAATCCTCCCGCTCCTCGTCAACCAGGTGATTGATCACTTCCAGGATGGACCACGTCTGCGGGTCCGGTTTCCAACGCGCCTGTTCCGCGGAGATGTCGAGGGTCAGGTTATTGATTGCAATGGCGTGGTTGGCCATTTGTTCGGTGAAAAATTCGAGCTGCATGGGGTTCCTCCTTCCAGGGATATGAGAGAGCTCAGTCACTTTGCAAGGAATTGAGCCTTGCGCTGCTGCCAAGTCTATGCCATTTGCCTTTTTTACTCAAGCCGTAAAATGCCAGCTCTTTACTTCCTCGTCCCGGCAATTCCCAGACAGACATCATGCTTTGGCAACACCCCAATGGATGAAAGTCTTGCCACCGAATCGTCCCGAAAGTTTCTGTAAAGGATTCTGTCGCTTGCACCTACCTTCGGGACGTTTTTTACCTTTTTTCAAATCAGACCAAGTCCCCGGTATTTTCAGAATGCCGGGGACTTTTATTTTAGACCACGATGTTGACCAGTTTCTTGCCCACCACGATCACCTTTTTGGGCGGCCTGCCATCCAGGTATTTCCGCACCATCTCGCTCGCCAGCACAGCCGTTTTGATCTGCTCTTCCGTGGCATCCGCCGGGAAGACCAGACGGTCGCGCAGCTTGCCGTTGATCTGCACCGGGATGGTGATCTCATCCTCACGTGTGGCGGCCTCATCCACCTTGGGCCAGGGCTGGGTATGGATCGAATAGGGCCTGCCGGTGACCTCCCACAATTCCTCGGCGATGTGCGGGCAGACCGGCGCCAGCATGCGCAGGTACAGGTCAACCGCCTCGGTCCACTCCTGTGTGCCAACGATACCGGCTTCCCTGGCCTTGTACATCTCATTCAGCAGCTCCATCAGGCCGGAGACGATGGTATTGAACTCGAACTGATCGAAGTCACGTGTCACCTGCTTGAGGGTCTGGTGCACCTTGCGGCGCAATGCCTTTTTGGAATCCTGGATGGCTGCCTGGCTGTTCAGAATGGCATCCGCAATTTCATCGACCGGTGTATCCGCCGAGAAGAAACCCAAAGGCGTCCTGGTTGGCAGCACAACATCGGCAGTTTCCGTTACCAGAGCCCAGACGCGCTTCAGCCAGCGATAGGTCCCTTCGATGCCGGTGCGGTTCCAGGGAGCGCCCATATCCCACTTGGCAAAAAAGACCAGGTAGGAACGCACCGCGTCCGCGCCGTAACGCTGCACCAAGTCATCCGGGGCAGTCACATTGCCGCGGCTCTTGGACATTTTCTCGTGGTCTTCCCCCAGCACCATGCCCTGGTTGCGCAGTTGCAGCATTGGCTCGGGGCCTTCGGTGATCTGCATGTCCCGCAGGGCTTTATGGAAGAAGCGCGTGTACATCAGGTGCATGGTGGCGTGCTCGATGCCGCCGGTATAAGTATCCACCGGCATCCAGTAGTTATACTCGGCCTCGTCGAACGGGCCTTTATCATAATGCGGAGACAGATACCGCAAATGGTACCACGACGAACACATGAAGGTATCCATCGTGTCGGTCTCGCGGACCGCATCTTCCCCGCACACCGGGCATATGGCTTGTTTCCAGGTGGGATGCAATTTCAGCGGTGATTCGCCGGTGGGTTTCCACTCCACATCCTCCGGCAGCAGCACGGGCAGTTGCTCATCCGGGACCGGGTTCCAGCCGTCCCTCTTGCAGTAGATCATCGGAATGGGCGCACCCCAGTAACGCTGGCGCGAGATCAGCCAGTCGCGCAGCTTATAGGTGACGGCTTCATGGCCGATACCCTGCCCCGCCAGCCAGTCGATCACTGCGGTGATGCCCGGGTTCCGGCGGCCTTTTTCTTCGTTGACGGCCGTTCCGGTGAATTGGGCCGAATTGATCATGTGCCCGCCGCCCACGTAGGCCGCTTCCATGCTATCGCCGTCCAGATCAGGCAACCCCTCCGGCTGGATGACCGGGATAATCTTCAGCCTGAACTTGCGGGCAAAGGCAAAATCGCGCTCGTCATGCGCCGGGACGGCCATGATGGCGCCGGTTCCATAGGTCATCAGTACGTAATCGGCGATCCAGATCGGGATCTTGGCCCCATTGACCGGATTGAGCGCATACGCGCCGGTGAAGACACCCGTCTTCTCCTTGTCGACCGCCTCGCGCTCGATATCCGATTGCCGGGCCGCCTGCTGCTTATAGGCTGCAACAGCCGGCTTGTTCTCCGGCGTGGTGAGTTTTTCCACCAGCGGATGTTCCGGCGAGAGCACCATGAAGGTGGCCCCCCAAAGCGTATCCGGCCGCGTAGTGAAGACTTCCAGGGCATCCCCCTGTTCGGTCTTGAATACGACCGAAGCGCCCTCGCTCCTGCCGATCCAATTCGTCTGCAGGGTGCGGACGCGCTCGGGCCAGTCCATGCCGGTATAGTTCAGCAGTTCATCCGCATACTTGGTGATTCGGAAGAACCACTGGTCCAGGTCCTTCTTGATGACCGGTGTGCCACAGCGCTCGCAGTGGCGGTCATCCCCCCAGACCTGCTCGCGTGCCAGGGTGGTATTGCAATGCGGGCAGAAGTCCACCGGAGACATCTTGCGATAGGCCAGCCCATGCTTGTACAACTGGATGAAAAACCACTGGGTCCATTTGTAGTATTCCGGGTCGGCCGAAACGGCTTCGCGCCGCCAGTCGAACATGGCGCCCATCGAGCGCAGTTGCCTGCGCATGTTCTCGATATTTTTATATGTCCACACCTTTGGGTGGATGCCGCGCTTGATGGCCGCGTTTTCCGCTGGCAGGCCAAAGGCATCGAAGCCGATCGGGAACAGAACGTTGTAGCCGTTCATGCGCATGAAACGGGCGCGTGCGTCCGCCGGCGTCATGGCATACCAGTGACCAATGTGCAGGTCGCCGGAGGGATACGGCAGCATGGTCAGGGCGTAATGTTTTGGTTTCTTGGGATCAATATCGGAATGGTACAGGCCATCCGCTTCCCATTTAGCCTGCCATTTCGGTTCAATCTGGGTTGGAATATAGTCGCTCATTCATTAATCCTTTATATATTAACAAAAATCCCTTCATCCACATCAGGGACGAAGGGTTGCCTTAGACAAGCTCAGGCCAAGCGCTCCGCGGTACCACCCCGAATTGTCTAAAAGTCTTTTAGGGCAGACGCGCCGGACTGTTAGACCACTCGTCTGCTGTAACGGGCATTCCCGGTGCTGGCTATTGGGGTTTCACCAGCACAGTCTGCCCCTCGACAAGCCCGGGGCGGCAGGCGAGTTCGGCCTTTTTCCTCGTTGGAGGATCTGGCACTCCCGCTGGGTGCCGGGTTGGGCTTCCACCTCGCTCTACCCCCTTCGGGGCAGACGTCCCAACTCGCTGACGGGATGACCTACTACTCCTGTCCTGACTTTCTAAATATTAAGCCTATTATAGCACTTTAGCGACCAGTGTTAGTTACATGCTAACAGCTAATCGCTAAGGGCTTCAGTGGACCCAGAGAGATTCGAACTCTCGACCTTCTCAATGCCATTGAGACGCGCTCCCAACTGCGCTATGGGCCCATACTTTCATTTTCTGTGGATTGTAGACTGCGGATTATAGATATGCAGGCCCGATCACTATTCTTCAATCATCAATCTACAATCCCAACAATCCTGGTGGACCTGGAGAGATTCGAACTCTCGACCTCCTCAGTGCGATTGAGGCGCGCTCCCAACTGCGCTACAGGCCCGTTTGTGGGCGTGGGGTATTCTACCTGAGGCAGGGGGGAATGTCAAGGAAAGTTGCGAACCGTGGATTGTCCCGGCGCTTGTATTCGGTGCAAAGGGATTTGGAGACGGAGGGCGGTAAATAATTGGGATTACTCTTTCTGCTCCCCATCCCATTTGACATCTTCCAGCCGGAGGCCCTGGCCAGCATGCAAAGCCCGGCGGGCGCGTTCCACACGCGCCAGGAAGCGCGGATCATGCTCCAACTGGTAATCGAACCAATCCTCTTCCGTCTCAAAACCGATTAACACACCCGCCGGTTTGCCATGCCGGGTGATGATGATCTGCTCCTTTTCCGCTTCCCGTAAATACTCGGAAAGGCCATCTTTTACCTGATTCAGAGGTACTCGCTTTCCTTCGCTCATTGCTTTACTCCTTCCCGCTCAAGCCAGGCAACCGATCCTTCCTTCGAGACCAGAGCGATTATTTCAACAATGCTACCAGTAACATCGTAGTAAACCCGGTAATCGTCCACGCGCAACCGATATTGCGGGCTGGATAATCCTTTCAAACGTTTTATCCGGCTCTTACTCTCCTTCTCCGGTTCGTAACGAAGACATTGCTCGATTCCATCCAAAACCCTAGCCCGTATATTTGCTTTACAAAAGCGCAGGTCATCTACAGCGTCAGGGGAAAGTTGGATTTCGTAGCGCATGGAATTAATTCTGGCTATATTATAGCCATATTTATTTGGAAAGCAAGGAAGGATTACAGATATTCCTTTAATTGTCGCGCCCGCCGGGGGTGTCGCAACCGCCGCAGCGCCTTGCCTTCGATCTGGCGGATGCGCTCGCGCGTAAGGCCGAATTTCTCCCCCACTTCTTCCAGCGTGTAAGGAGTGCCCGAGTCCAGGCCAAAACGCATGCGCAGCACGCGCGCCTCGCGCGCCGTGAGGGTTCCCAGCACTTCCTCAACCTTATCCTTAAGCATGGACTGGTAGGCGCTTTGGGTCGGGGTGGGGCTAAGCTCATCTTCGATGAGCATGCCCAGTTCGGAGTCCTCGTCATCGCCCAGCGGACTCTCCAGCGAGAGCGGCATCCGGGAGGCATTCAGGGTAAACTGCACCTTCTGCGGATCCATCTTCACTTCAACGGCCAGTTCTTCCTGGGTGGGCGCACGTCCCAGGCGCTGTTCCAGGTCCCGGTTGGCCTTATAGATCAGGCGGAGACGGTCGTTGATATGAACGGGCAGGCGGATGGTACGGGATTGCCCGGCAATGGCGCGTGTGATGGTCTGGCGGATCCACCAGGTGGCGTAAGTGGAAAAGCGGAAGCCTTTGTGCACATCATATTTCTCGACCGCCTTCATCAGGCCGAGGTTGCCTTCCTGGATCAAATCGAGGAACGCCACGCCGCGGCCCATATAGCGTTTGGCAATGCTCACCACCAAACGTGTATTCGCCTTGATGATCTGTTCGCGCGCCAGGGTGCCCGCCTGCACCAGGGCTTCCAGGCGCTGGCGTTCCCGGCTATGGCTGCGGCCCAAGCAGCGCATCAGTTCCATGCCGGCCTTGCGCCCTTCTTCGATGCGGACGGCAATCTCAAATTCCTCTTCCGACTTCAAGAGGGGGACACGCGACATTTCCTTGAGGTACAACCCAACCGAGTCATCGCTGGAAAAATCCAGGCTTTCCGGCTCCACCCAGATATCCCCTTCCGGCGCGGCCAGGGCTTCCGGGACAAGCGTTTCGTCACCGGCCTCCACCACATCCACGCCGCGGTGGCGCAATGCCAGCATGATGACTGACAGGCGTTCGGCATCCTCGCTCACTTCCGGTAGGACATCCAGCAGGTCATCGGTTGTCAAATAGCCCTGTATGGAGGCTTTCTCCAGCAGCAGGCTGATGGCTTCACGGTTATGGTTTCGATCAAGGGTCGCCATCTTTTTCCCTCCTCTTCAGGCGCTGCCTACTTCAAAAGGTCCTTCAACACCGAAAACGGTGATTCAGGCTCAAGGCGATGCCCGCAATCGGTCTTATTCAGGTTTTCCCCGCAGACCGGGCAGAGGCCTTTGCAATCGGGTTTACAGACCGGACTGATGGGGAATTCCAGCAAGGCATATTCCCGCAGCAACGGCTCCAGGTCGATCTGGCCCTCATCCGGTACCAGTAGGCCGGATTCGGTGATATTACGCCGGTCGAAGGCATACAGATCGGTGACCTCCCACTTAAGCGGCTGGATAGCCTGCTCCAGGCAGCGCACACATTCCAGATCCGTCTCCGCCTGGAACTCTCCCTGTAGCAGAAGTCCCTGCTGGGTGCGGCTGAAACGCGCCGTCCCGCGAAACTTCCGCACGGTCAGGTCTTCCCCCAGGCGCATCGTCTCGTAATCGAAATCAAAATCGCGGCTCGTACCGATCGTAGCATTGATCAGGAATCCGACATTAAGCCGCAGTGGATGACGAGGGTTGCTCATGGAATACTTCTACACGCAATTTTTGGAACGCGCTCATTCTAGCACAGCGAGGACTCGAAGTCAAGAAATCTTATGATGAACAGCCACCAAAGTAACGTCGTCATCCTGGGGCGCGCCGGACTGGTAGCCAGCCAGCACATCCCGGAGCGCATCGCAGACCTGTTGCCCGCTCTGCCCCGCCAGACCGGCCAGTGTTTTCTGGACACGGGCATGTTCGAAGGCCTGGCCCTGCGGATTACAGCAATCCGTCAACCCATCTGTGAACAATAGCAGGGTTCCGCCGGGCGGCAGGCGGATGGAATTCTCATCCAGCAGAATGTCGTCAAACAGGCCGATGGCCTGGCCGGTGGTGTGCGGCAGGGTCCGGACGGTCCCATCCGCATCCAGCAGCAGGGGTAGTTCATGGCCGGCGCGGGCAAAGTCGAACTGCGCACGCTGGCAGTCCAAGATGCCCAGCAAGACAGTGACAAATTGATCGGATTGTCCCAACTTGATCAGGTGGGTATTAACGCGCCGCAGGATCTTTCCGGGCGTACCGCCGTGCTGGGCCTCAGCCATGATCAGGGCATGGGCACGCGCCATGAAGATGGCGGAGGGAACGCCCTTATCAGAAACATCGCCGACCACCAGGCCGATCCGGCCCGGATCGAGCGTGAAAATATCATAAAAATCCCCACCGACCATGCGGGCAGGGTACATCAGCGCTCCAAAAGTGTAGCCGGGCACGCTCGGAAGCTCCTGAGGCAGGATGCTGACCTGGATCTGCGCGGCCACCTGCAGTTCATGCTCCAGGCGCTCCTTCTCGATGATCTGCACCTGGGCAGCCTTGAGGGTATCGTAAGCCTCCTGCAACTGGCGGTTCTTTTCCTGCAGGTCATGGAAAGAGTGCCGGGTGGTTTCATCCAGCCGCCTGGTGAGAGTTTGCACGATGGTATAGGCCAGTTTTGGCTGGCGGAGGAGCAACCCGGTAAAGTCGGCATGGGTCAACTTCCACAGCCGGGCCGGCTGGATCGCGCGGACTGAGGCAGTGCGGGCACGGCCGGGGATGAGCAGGCTCATCTCGCCGACGAACTCGCCCGGGCCGAAAACCGCCAACTGCCTTTCATCGGATGTGCCGAGGGCCAGCAGCACCTCCAGGGTGCCAGCCAGGACGATAAAAAAGCTTTCGCCGGGTTCACCTTCGCGGAAGAGCACTGCGCCGGCTTCCAGATCGACAATCTGAAAGATGGCCTCCAGGTAATCCAATTCGTCGCTGGGGAGATCACTCAAGAGAGGAATTTTATTAAAAAGGAAGGTTTGCGACATGGGAACCTCTACCAAGACAGGTCAATGCCTGGGGAGCACAGGCAGGAACTTACCCAGCACCCCCACGCCGATGCCCGCAGCAACCAGGATGATAATAATAACCAAGCCAAAAATGCTGAAAGCCAGGCCGGTGTAGCCAAGCACCAGGCCCCAGACTGCCTGGGCGCGTCCGGGAGCGCCCGTGCGCCTGGCCTGGCCGAGAGCCACGTGCCCGCTGACAATGGCTCCCAGCCAGACGGCAAAAACCAGGAAGTCCAACACAGTGGAGCAGACCGCTCCAGCCCCGCCCGTCAGGACCGTCAGGAGCAGGCCAACGGTCAGGTCGAAGCAGAATTGGATAGCGTAAAGGATCCAACCGAGAATACCCAGGGTCAGGCTGGTTCGGGCAAGTTGGTTGGGAGCGGGGCGCACTTCCATGCTGGAGGAAGCCTTGGAAAAACAGGGCAAGCCGGGCTAGACCATCTCCGCCCTGGCTGTTTGGATCAAGTAGATCAAGATGATAACCGCGGAGAACTCGAACAGGACCGGAATAACCGGTTGCAGGCCGACGAATTTTAACGTGCAGAGCACAAATGAGTTGATACCGAAGGCCCAGACGCCCCATTTATAGCCATTCCAGATGACCAGTAGGAAAGCGAAGTTCGCCAACGCCAGGAGGGCCACCAGCAGCGCCAGCCAGAATGCTCCCGGCGCGTCTTGCAGGGAGAGGTGGGCCGTGACGAGAAATTCCAACATGGTGATGGTATTCGTGACCAGCATCACGACGATGACGAATTTCGTCAGGATCCAGTGGTGAAAATCCGGCTTGCACCGTACGACGGTGGCGTAGAGACCCAACAGGAGCAGCCCAGGCAGGCAGGTGAAGAGGAAAGCGGCATATTGCTGGATGACGGGGCGGTCAAGGCCGTATTGCCGGGTAAGGGTCTGGACCTGCTGGGGAGTGCTGCCAGGAGGGAGGGCCGTTTCGGAGATACGCAGCCCGTAAATGACAAAAGAAGCCAGAACAAGGAGGAGGCCGATCACCAGGACAAGATAGTTAAGCCGGTTTTTCACTTTTCTGCTTCTCCAACCTACCTTATGACTGGCTGAAATCTATCTCATCCTTGCCGCCGAGTTTCTCCTGGATGCGGCCCACCACCAGTTCCAACGCCATTGGGTGATGAACAAAATCCACCGCGTCGGTGGGGATGGTCAGGACAGGACACAGGTCGAAGGAGAGCAGCCATTCGTCGTAGAACGATTCGAGCAGGGCCAGGTAATCGGCAGAGATGCCGGTCTCCATGTTGCGGGCGCGCTTGTGGATACGCTCCATCAACACCCCGGCCGGGCATTTCAAGTAGATGAGCAAATTCGGCACCGGCAGGCCAGCCACGACCAGGTCGAACAAATTGCGATAGGCCAGGTAATCGCGCTCGGAGAGGTTGCCCATGTGGTGGAGGGCACGTGAAAAGATGTAGGCATCCTCGTATATACTGCGGTCGAGGATGGACGGGCGCGGGTCACGCGCGGCCTTGAGGTACTGATCGGCGCGATGGCCGAGGAAATAGATCTGCAACTGGAAGGACCAGGTGCGCATATCTGTGTAAAAATCGGGCAAGTAGGGATTATCTGCGACGGATTCGAAATCGGTGCGCCAGCCCAGGCGGGCGCCGATGCGTTCCGTGAGGGAGGTTTTCCCTGCGCCGATATTCCCGGCTACTACGACGAGTCTTTTTGGCATGGATGCTCCTTGAAAATTTGGACAATTGTACACCCATTGCCCCCCATCCCCCGCCTTCCCCCAAATCAAGAACAGCTTTGGGGGAAGGAGCCCACTCCTACGTCTGTTTTCACATCAGACAGGTTAGGGAAGCCTGACGGGGCGAACGGAAGAGGTAAGTCTTAGAGAATTGGTATACCCTTCGGATACAAGATTCGAACCTCGTAACGACGGAGAAACGAATACCCCCTCCAAGGAGAGAGATGAAGGATGAATGGGATTTGTTCCTGAGGAACAAAGGAGGAACAAATAGGGATGTGCGGAAAACGTAAGAAGAAAGAAGGATCCATCGGACTTGCCTGAAGAAAGCCAGCCATGCAGGGCGGGTAAAGGCCGCCCAACACCCCTCCTAATCATCCTCCCGGTTCTTTTTCCAGAGCTTGCGGTCGGCAGGGTCGTCTGCATCCAGCCAGCCCGGGTGAACTTCTGGATGAAGCCGAAAACCGTGGGCCTTCCACAAGCCGGCGGCCAGGCGGGCGGGATCGCTGCGCAGACCCTGGCGGACGAAGTATTCGCAGACGCGTGCGATATCCCGGCTGAAGATCGGATAGGCGCTGGGATGGCTGGCGGGAGAAATTACCTGGGGAAAATCGATCAGGGTGATCCGGTCTTCCCAATACAGCACGTTGTACGCCGAAAGGTCACCATGGACGATCCCATTTGCCAGCATGAGTTCCACGTTATACAGGATGCGCTCATATACCTTCCTGGCCTGCCCAGGCTCCAGCGTGACGGTGTTGAGGGTCGGCGCGGCGCAGGCTTCGTCGCCGATATAGCTCATCAGGATGGCGTTTTCGCCCATTTCATATGGCCGCGGTACATCCGCACCAGCCGCATGCAGGCTCCGGAGGGTCTGGAATTCGTAAGCGATCCAGGATTGGTGGCGGATCTGTTCGCCATACACACTACGTTTATGCCGGGCCTTCAACATGCCCGGGTCGTCGATGGGGTGCCCGTTTTCATCCAGATCTGCCCGGCCCTGGCGGTAGAGCTGATCGTTCTTCAGGTTGCGCAACCTGCGCGGCCGGAAGACCTTGGCCGCGACCAGGTCAGACTTGACCTGGTCGCCGGAGCGGCACAGGTACACCGAGGCCTCCTTGCCAGCCTTGATCTTGCAAAGAACATCCGAGATCCACCGCTGTTCGAAGAAGGGACCGAGCGAATTGAGCAGCCAGCCTTCTTCAAAACGGGCGGGGTGGTAGGTAAAGGAAAATGCCTGGCGGGCATCATCCTGCCTTTGGATAAATTGCTGGACAGCCTGGGGGTCCAGTTTTGGCTTATTGGTCCGCGGGCGGTGAATTTCTTCGAACTGCCCTTCGTCATCCAGATCATCGTAATATTTCGATAGTGTATCCATCATGTGACTCAACAAAGAACCAAAATAACCGTTCCGGTTATGAAAGATCTCCTACCCTGTGGCCTTTGCGGAATCAAAAGCCGCAGGCGGCACGCCTGCGGCATAACCTGACTTAATCGGTCAAATCAGCTATTCCCAATCCCGGGAGGCGCGCTTAAAACCAGCTTACCAGCCAATTTGTTTTCCGACATGGTTTTCGGGCCTCCTTTCGTGGATGGTTTTATCGTTCAAAAGCGAGTCTATCACTTCCATGGCAGCCCGTCAAGCGGTCTGTTCCAAATGTTGGTTGACAGGGTGGCGGGGAGAAAGTGTAGACTTCTGAAGTTTCCCCTTCGGAGACGATGTTAGAAACTTCGGAAGTCTTTCGCTGTGCGGCAGTCGAGGGTGGAACGGCAATGAATATTTATGCGGGTATATGGAGGTGCTGGCCTATTGCCTGATGTTGATCCATTATCATATTATCGGAAGGGTCTAGCTCCTGCAGCCGCGGGCGGAGGCAGAAGCAGACCTCCGGGTTTTTGGTGAAACTCGGAGGTCTGTGGAGATTGAAGGGGAGTCAAGCGGCCCCGGGGAGGCGGGCTAATCGTCCAGGCTTTTCGGCTCGGGGACCAGGACGGCGGGCTGGAGCAGATCGAGCTGGGGTGCGGGTTGGGGTTTGAGCTCGGGTTGAGGTTCCATTTGGGGTTGGGCTTCCTGCCCGTAGATAACGCGTTCGCCGCGCAACAGGGAAGCCAACGCTGCGATCACGGCCAACGCGATCGAGATCGAGAAGGCGATGCGCAGGCCATAGTCAAAAGGCCCGGCGATCAAGTTGGGGAAAAAAGTCTTGCCGAGCAGCAAGGCTTGCGAAGCAGCCGGCAGTTGTTGCAGCACGGCGGCCGGCAAAAGGGTCTTCATGGGGTTGTAGCCGAGAAAAGCCGCGAACAGGGCAGCCGTGGGAGGCACTGTGGCCACCTGGTGGGCAGCCGCAGCCGGGACGCCAGCCTTGGTCAGACCCGAGAACAAGGCAGCCGGCAGATGAGCCGCCAGCCCGAGGGTGACCATGGTAAAGATCCAGGTAATGCTGATTGTGTTGGCAGAATTCTGGAAGGTAGCGCGCATGCCCGAGGAAGCGCCGCGGTGTTCGGGCGGAACCGAGTTCATGATGGCGGTAGTATTGGGGGAGGCGAACATGCCCATGCCCATTCCGATGACCAGGATGGCCATGGCAAAGGCGATGTAGACGAAGTTGGTGGGTACCAGCAACAGGCCGCCAAAGCCCAGCGCCGTGACGATCATGCCGGCGGTGGAGAAGGTGCGCGCACCAAAGCGGTCGGAAAGATAGCCGCTGATCGGCCCCATGATCATGAAACCGATGGTGAGCGGCAGCATGTAGATGCCGGCCCACAGGGGGGTATCTTCAAAGGAAAAACCGTGCAGGGGCAGCCAGATGCCCTGCAACCAGATGATGATCATCAGGTTCAGGCCGCCGCGCGCCAGAGAAGCCAGGAAACCGGCGATATTACCGGCAGTGAACATCCTAATCTTGAACAACTCGAGCCGGAACATGGGCTCCGGGACGTGCTGCTCAACAATGACAAATGCCACAAGCGCCAGCGCTCCGCCAATCAGGCAGGCGAGCACAAAAGGACTGCCCCAGCCCATGGTGGAGGTACCGTATGGCTCGATCCCATAGGTGGCGCCGATCAAGAGGGCAGTCAAGCCGAGGGCGAAGAGCAGGTTGCCGGGAATGTCGAGGTGCTGGTGTTTGCGGATCGTAGCCGTCTCATGCAGAGCCAGGTAGGCCCAGATGGTGCCGGCGACGGAGAAGGGTACGCTGACCAGGAAAATATAGCGCCAGTTAATGGTGGCCAGGATGCCACCGGCGATCAGGCCGATGAACGTGCCGGATGTACCGGCAATCATGTTAAACCCCATGGCCATGCCGCGCTGGTTGGGTGGAAAGGCGTCCGTCAGGATGGCGGTGGAGTTGGCCATCAGGAAAGCGCCTCCGACCGCCTGGACGAGCCGGAAGAGGATGATCTGCATGGCAGCGCTATTGCCGGTGCCATGCACAAGGTAGAGCAAGATCGAGCCAAACGCAAAGATGGCAAATCCGAGGTTATAGAGGCGCACCCGCCCGAACATATCGGAGATGCGGCCAAAGGTGACCAGCAGGGTAGCAGTAATCACCAAATACCCCATGAGCGTCCACAGGAGATAGCCTGTTTCTCCGGGCGCCAGGGGGTTAACCCCAATGCCATGGAAGATGGCGGGCAGGGAAATCTCAACAATGCTGCCATCCAGCATTGCCATGAAAATTCCCAGGGTGGTGTTGGAGAGGGCGACCCATTTGTAAGCGATGCGTCCCTTCGTGATGTCGGCTTTCTTATCCATACTTTCTCCTTGATTTATTTTCAGAAAAGCAAGTGCCCATTATACCAATACCGGGGGGCATAATGGGCGGATAAATTGGACATATTTAGGATACTCTAATACATTTAGGCCACCCAGAAGTTGAATGCGAATAACATGGCCAGCAGTCCCATCAAGAGAATACTGGCGATGGTCCAGGCGCGGTCGAAGGTGGAATTCTTGCCCCAGCGGGCGAGCATGACAAAGACAGCCGGAGCGCCAAGGATGTAACGGATCATACCCTGGGCAGGGCCACTGCCCCAGGAAATGACCAAGACGGCCAGGCTGAAGAAGGCAATCTCGGGATAATGCTTGATGCAGACAATGCAGGTCGCCACGCCGATGGCCAAGCCGAGGAATTCGGTCAGGAAGTAGGCCGTCTGTTCGGGGATATGGGCGAATAAGAGCTGAAAGGCGGTCGCCCAGTTGGCATAAGCGCGGCCAAAGTCGAGGAATTCACGCCCGAAGTAATTGGACTCAACAATGTCGAAGTTCAGGCCGAGGTGGGAAAATTTCCAGGCCATGTAGGCGATCAACGGGGCAAAGGCCAGTAGCATTCTCCCAAACGAAACCAGCACCACCAATTCCTTACGCAGTGTGGCCCATTCCGGGTCATCGGGTTTATGGATACCGAAGATATTCCGGAGAAGCTTGCGGGCCGCCAGGAAGAGCGCCCGCCTGGACTCGATTAAACCAATAGTAGATCTGTCGCCATTCCAGATCAATATCCAGCCAGTCGCCGGTGCGAAACCAGGTGATGGCCATGGGGATGACCAATGCCACGCCGACGGCGCGTGTCAGGGTGGCAGCCGCCCCCAGGAGCGCGGCCTCCAGCCACCTGCCCCGCCGCAGCATGGCCAGGCAGGCGAACGCCAGTCCGACGAACAAACCCTCCGTGTAGACCTGCAACAGGAAAAAGCCGGTCGGGAAGATGAGCAGGTAGAAGGCCGCCCGCATGGCGCCTTCATCACCGAGCGAATCACTGGTCAGATCGTAAAGGGCGAGCATGCCAAGCAAAGCGCCCAGGGCCGAGACGATCACGCCTGCCAGCGTGGTGGTGGCGATCAAATCAAGGCCGATCAGCTTGAGCGGCTGGGCAAAGACCCGCATGACCCACGGATAGAACGGGAAGAAGGCGTAGTTCAACGAAACCGAATCGCCTTTGTAGGGAGTCCCGTTTAGAACCATGCTGCCGTTCTGGTAGATGGTTGTGCCGTATGGGGTGAGGTGCGGAACCTTCGGGTCATCGTACCCGCCGATGGCGATACTGAGGTAATATTCCGAGTCCCAGCAGACCTGGTTGTTCATGAACGGCTCGACCAGATAAGGGCGCCCAACCTGGTAGGTGGCCGGCATGGTATAGGTGGTGGTCCAATCCTGGGCGCGGTCTGGAAAGACCGGTTGGAAACGGGCAGTGGCGAGGGCCTGGAAACCGATCACAATGAAGACCCAGGCCAGCCAGATCAGAAAAATTTTCCGAAAGGCAATTTTATTCATGCCTACTTCTCCGTTCCCGTGACAACCATATCTTGCATAAAGAAGCGCTGCGACAGGAACAGAACCAACAAGGGAATTACCATCAACATGACTGCGCTGGTCTGTAAAACTTCCGGCGTGAACCCGTACGAGAAATAAGCCTGCGCGCTGAACGAGATCGGCTGCAGGTCCGGCCGGACACCCAGGTAGAGGCTGGCCATGCGCATTTCATTCCAGGTATTGAAAAATTGCAGCAATGCCACGGTCACGATGGCAGGGATGGCCTGGGGAATGATGATCGAAATAAGCGTGCGTAGCGGGCCGGCCCCATCCAGCATGGCCGCCTCGTCCAGGTCGCGCGGGATGCTCCTGAAATTCTGCCTGAGCAGAAAAATGTAGATAGCATTCCCGAAGAAGGCCGGAAGGATGAGTGGATAATAGGTGCCGTCCCAATGAAAGATACGGGTAAAAAGGAAATAGCTCGGCACCAAGGTAATGCTATCGGGAATGACAATGGTTGCGATGAGCAGGAAGAACAGGAACCTTCCGCCCGGAATCCGGAAGCGTGAAAACCCATATGCAACCGCAATCGAAGAGAACAAAACCCCGATCTCCGTCAGAACGACCAGAACCATGGTGTTCCTGAGCAGTTGCAAGTAGTTAACCGCCTTCCAGACGTTGAGGTAATTCTGCCAATACAGACGGAAACGGTAGACCCCATCCAGGCTGCGGTAGTAGCCCTTCCAGGTGATGAGGCCCTGCTGCGGGTGGGCCGGATCCATGAACTGGCTGGAGGTAACCCTGGGGTTGACCAGGGCCCAATCGTGGATGACGCCGTCGGGCGTAGGGACCTTGTAGAGCTGGTAGGTCTGTCCCTGATAATCGAATGTCACCCGCTCAGCCGGATAAAGCGGGGCGGTGCTGTCCCGGAACTCGTCGGAGGAACGCAGGGAAGTCACCAGCATGTACGACAACGGGGAAAGGAAAACAAGCAGAAAAATCCAGACGAAAAGCGTCAACAACACCGTCCCGGTGAATTCCCACAAGCGCAACGTAAGCGCCGAGGACTGCGTGCGGAAAAGAGGTTTAGATCTCTTCATTGCCAAGTTCCTCTGGGAAATACACCCAGTAGCGGGTGGAACGGAACAAAAGGACGGTGACGACCATGACCAGGATGAACATTATCCAGGCCAGTGCACTGGCATAGCCCAGTTTCAAACTGGAGAACATTTGCCTGGTTATGTAGGAATCCATCGGGGAAAGGCTCTGGTCATAGGCCAGGCCGCGGTCGAGCAGGGCCACCCCGCCGAAGGAACTGATCATATTAATCACCAGGGAAAAAAAGATGGCCGGGGAGGACATTGGGATGGTGACGGAGAGGAAGCGGTTGATGGGGCCGGCTCCATCAACGCGGGCAGCCTCGTAGAGTTCCTTTGGGATGGCCTGCATGGCTGCCAGCATGATCAGGAAGCCGGGCCCAATCGTCCAGAGCGAAAGGATGACCGGGAAAAGAGCATACAGCGGTGTAGCCGAATTCAAATGGAAAAGTTGGACGATCCATCCGGTATGAGGGTCGGTCAAGCCTGAAATGATGATATAGATGGCAATGGCCGGGATGATGCTGGGCATGAAAAAGAGGGCACGCATGATGCGCTTGCCGTGCAACCGGTCACTGGTAAAGACGGCTGCCAGGAGCAGCGCTACTACCATTTCGAGCGGGACCGAGAGGACAAAATAGCCGAGCGACCCGAACAGGCTGGCGCCGGCATCCGCATCCTTGAAAAAAAGCAGGTAATTTGCCAGCCCAATGAAATGGGTGTGCCCCGGATCGAGCATATTAAAGTCTGTAAAGGAAAGGCCCAACGCTGCCAGGATCGGGGCTGCTTTAAAAGAGAAATCCCAAAAGCCATGGGAGCAGGAAAAGGAATCCGACCGTGGCCTCGTATTTCCGGAGAGAGCGGTGTTTCTCCGGTTGGGGTGATTGGCTGCGGGGCGCAGTTGCGCGTTTCACGGAGAACATTTTTATCGGACTTTTTCCGTTTAACCGATCAGCACTCACTATACCCGCAGGAATAGCACTTGCGGCAGCCTTCTTCATTGACCATGCTGGCCTCGCCGCACTCCGGGCAAAGCTCGCTGGTGTTGAGAGCCATCTGGCGGGCAGAGGCAGTTGACATCGAATCTTGGTTTCCGGAGGTATTCATCAACTCCGGAACGGAGTTGCCAATGTCCATCCGGCTTTCCGGTTTTTCATAGGCCGGCCCGGCAGAGTGGTTGCCGGCACCGCTCAAAAACTCATCCAACACCTGCCCGACGCCGTCCGGCAGCGAACGGACCCGGTTCGGGCCGAATCCAAGCGAGCGCCCACCGCCAATGCCGGAAAGCTGGCGGACCACTTCGGCCATGCGTTCGCGTGGCGAGATGGGGGAAGCCAGGCGCAGAATATAGGAAATGAGCCGGCCAATCGCCTCGGAAACAGCAGCTGTTTCCGAACCGGCCTTGGCCGTGTTTATGAAAACTTCAAACGGCTGCCCGCCGCCATTCCGGTTGACCGTGATAAAAGCTTTGCCAAGGGGTGTTTCGACCCGGTAGGTACTGCCAACCAGGGTGCGTGGCCGGGGCTTCTTGCTCTCTTTCCAGGCGGCCAGTTGCGTGGCTATCTCCGTATCTGCCAAGCTGACAGGAGCGGCGGGGGCGGCATCCTTGGCAACAGACGGCCAGTTAGGCACGGACAGGCCGCTGGGGCCGTGCGGTAGTTTTTTCTGAGCGGTGGCTTTGGTTTCCAGCACCACCTTTTCGCGCGATCCGGTGACATAGACGGTAATGCCCTTGCAGCCCAGCTCCCAGGCCAGCATATAAACATCGGCAACATCCTGCGCGGTTGCATCCTCGGGGAAATTGACCGTCTTTGACAATGAGTTATCCACAAAGGCCTGGAGGGCAGCCTGCATCCGGACGTGCTCCTCGGCGCTAATATCACCGGCCACAACGAATACTTTGCGGATCGATTCCGGCACTTCGGGAACATCCTGGCATGTGCCATGTTCCATCACCCGCTGGATGATCTCCTGGCGGGCTTCCCCTACGATGCCGGCTTTTTCAAGGGCCGAATCAAAAAGCGGGCTGGCATAGGTGAGTTGCAGATCTTTACCCTGGTCGTTCACGTGGCGGACATAAGCCAGTGCAAAAACCGGCTCACAACCATAGCCTTCGCAACCGGCAACCGTTGCAATGGTCCCGGTGGGTGCGACGGTGGTCTGGGCAGCGTTACGGATGCCGTATTTCTGCAGACCGGCCACAATTTCTTTCCAGTCCAAGACCGGACGGCCCCAATCATGCTGGAAAGGAGCCAAGGCGGTTGGCGGAGTCCAACGCAAGTCAGCCGTATCGTAGATACTGCCGTGGATGGCCGGGAAAGCGCCGCGTTCGTGCGCCAAAGCCACGCTCGTACGCATGGCATGGTAACGGACGAATTCCATTATCTGTGCGCCGAATTCCTGTCCATCCGGCGAACCGTAGCGCACCCCCACGTGATACATCAAGTCGGCCAGCCCCATGATGCCCAGACCGATGCGGCGGGCGCGTTGCGCGGCTTCTCTCAACTGCGGTACGGCCGGAACATAAGCATTCATATCCACAACATCATCCAAAAAGCGGGTGGAAAGCTCGACGCCGCTGCGCAGGCCATCCCAATCCACGCCCCCACCGGGGGCACAAAACTCAGCCAGGTTAATAGAACCCAGGCAACAATTCTCGTACGGGCCGAGCCACTGTTCCCCACATGGATTGGTGGATTCCAAAGGGTACAGGTGTGGCACCGGATTGGAACGGTTGGCTGCATCCAGGAATAACATGCCCGGCTCGCCGTTATGGTGGGCCTGGTTGACAATCTTCTGGAACAGGTCACGGGCGCGGACAGTCCTGTAAGTGCGCAGCGGTACACCCCGGGCTTCCGCCTGCTCCACCGTACCACTGAATCCATGGTATTCCAGGGAAGTGACATCCGGAAAACACAGATCCCAATCGGCGTCCGCTTTTACCGCCTGCATGAAGGCATCGGTAATGCCAACTGAGATATTGAAATTGGTAATCTGGTTTTCATCAACCTTGCATGTGATGAATTCCTCGATATCCGGATGATCCACGCGCAGAACGCCCATGTTGGCTCCACGCCGCGTTCCACCCTGGGCAATTTCGCCAAAGGCATGATCATAAACACGCAGGAAGCCGACCGGCCCGGTGGCCTGCCCGGCGGATGACTTGACCAACGAACCCTTTGGCCGGAGGCGCGAAAAGGAAAAGCCGTTGCCGCCGCCGGTCTGTTGGATGAGGGCGGCGTCGCGCAGGGATTGGAAAATACCGGCCGGATCACGCCCCATATCGTCTGAAATCGGCAGGACAAAACACGCCGCCAGTTGTCCAAGCGGTGTGCCAGCCCCGGTAAAGGTGGGGGAATTAGGGAAGAATTTTTTGGAGGTCAATAAAAGATAAAATGCACGCGCAAGCGCGAGCATATCACCACCATAAGCCTCTTCAGCTCTGGCAATATGGTAGGCCACGCGCCAGAACATTCCTTCAATGGATTCAGCCGGCCGGCCATCGTCGCCGCGGCGGACATAACGACGCACCAGGACCTGCTGAGCATTTTCAGTCAACTTCGCACCCATCAGGTCACCAGGCATGGGTGGAGTGGGAAGCAGCCCCTTTTTCGTTGCAATTGCTGGTACTACTGCCATATTTTTATTCTCCTATACTTCTAAAACAGGCTCCGGCTATCCGATGAAAAAGAAAACCATTCGAATAGTTGCAGAGAGCCCAAAGATGCCGACAGTCCGTCCAAGAGACGGAGCTGCAGGCTCAGGCAAAACCATTATGATTCTAGTAACAGGTGGTCAATTTCATTACGAAGGGAATGCAAGTCATCCAGGCGCAGGTAAACAATGGCGTAGCGGATATAGGCAATCTGGTCCATTTCTTTCAGACCCTTTATGACCAGATCGCCGACCACACGGGAAGATGTTTCGGATTTCCCCAGACGCTGCAATTCGGATTCCACCCGCCCAACCAGATGTTCAATATCTGTCGCGGAGACCGGGCGTTTGGCGCAGGCAATCCGGATGCCGCGCTCCAGTTTCTCCCGGTCAAACTCTTCGCGTGTGCCATCCTGCTTGACAATCAACGGCGTTGCCAGGATGGGGCGCTCATAACTGCTGAAGCGCTGCCCACAACTCAGGCATTCCCGCCGCCGGCGAATACCGCCATGGATATCGTGCGTGGTATCAATTACTTTTGAGTCATCATTCTGACAGTATGGACAGCGCATAGCCCGTCACTCCGTATTCTTAGAACAAACGGTACCGCCATATATGGTGGTACTTTGTGAAAAATCCCCTATATATGGGGAAATCTACCTTGTATTTTAGCATATTTATCCTGGCTAAACAAGAGGACGAATGGGTGATTGACCTTAATTCCTGACTGCAAAGCCCTTGCCTTAGACCGACAAGTTGGTTATAGTATCGTTAATTCATCAGCGGCGCTTTTTCGGCCTGGTTTTTCTCGTAAGATGGCGTTAAAAGTATCATCTCAATAACTTGAGGGGGTGGGGGGGTGTAGGCGGCGGAACCGCCCGCACCCCCCCCCACATATTACCCTTATTTTTGAGAAGATACCGTTCAAAGGTATTCTGGAGAAAAACAAACCATGCGGATCAAAGATATTCTAACAAAGGTCGGGGGGATGTTAGCATCTTCCCCGCCTTTTCAGGCGGAAAACGATAAACGCCGTGCCGCAACGCTTACCTTCCTGTTGTTGCTCCTGCTAGCAGCCTTTACCCTCCTGATCGTTATTCCCATAAGACAAAAATCAACCCAAGCAACCGATGTCGTGCTTATTGCGGATGCCATCATCCTGTTCAGTCTTCTGCTAACAAGATTAGGAAAATTATCCTTGCCTGCTTACCTGGTCCCGTTCGGCCTTCTAATATTAAACATGTACATGGTTTTCTACGGACAAGGTAAAAACAATATCAGCTTACTGGGTCTGCCTGTGATCATTGCATTGGGCGGCTTACTGCTTGGAAAACGCGGCGCACTGACCCTGGCAGGGTTGTGCATCCTTTGCTTTGGTGGGATATCCGTGGCTGAAACGCACGGGTTGCCCCCAAACACAGGGACTTTCGCCAAGAGCGTTTCGCTCCAAGATCTCATTGTCGTTTCCATTTTACTGGCAACCACGGCTGTTATTATCTATTTTCTCATGAACAGCCTTCCCCACAGCCTTGAGAGCACCCGCCAGCATGGGCACGCTCTCCAAAGCGCAAATGAGGACCTCCAACACTATACGGGCATTCTGGAACAGCGCACCAGGCAACTACTTACCGGCGCAAAAGTCGCACGCGCCGCCAGCACCCTCCTGGAACCCGATGTACTCTGCCAGCAGGTGGTGGATATGGTCAGCGAGCGGTTTGGATTATATTTTGTCAGCCTTTACCTGGTGGACGAAAAAGGGGAATGGGCCAACCTATACGCCGGGACAGGCGAAGCCGGCAAAGTATTGATGGAAAGAGGTCACCGGTTGAAAGTGGGTAGCACCTCCATGATCGGTTGGTGTATTGCCAACCAGAAAGCCCGGATTGCGCTGGATGTAGGCAATGAAGCCGTCAGATTCAGCAATCCCCTGCTCCCGGATACACGCTCAGAACTGGCCCTGCCGCTGATCAGCCATGGAGAAATCATCGGTGGGCTGGGGATCCAAAGCGCCGTGGAAGCAGCTTTCACCGAGGAGGATATTACCACCTTCCAGGCCATGGCCGACCAGCTTGCCAACGCCATCAGCAATGCCCGGCTCTATCACCAGCTCCAGCGCGAATTGATGGAACGCAAACGGGTGGAACTGGAAATCCGCACCCTGAATGCTGAACTGGAGCAACGCGTGGCGGAACGGACGCGCGAACTGCTGGCTGCCAACGAGAACCTGAAGGCCCTCAGTCGTCTTAAGGACGAATTTCTCGCCAACGTTTCACACGAACTGCGCACGCCACTGACCAGTATTGTGCTGTACCACGGTCTGTTGGAAAAACAGCCGCAGAACGTGGAAAAATTTGTTAAGCAACTGAAACGTGAGACGGAGCGCCTGGCACGCCTGATCGAAGATTTGCTTTACCTTTCCCGGCTCGACCAGGGTCACGCCCCGTTCAACCCTGTCCAGCTTGACCTGAACCGCCTGGCCCAGGAATATGTCACCGATCGCACACCCCTGGCCTTGGAACGCCGGTTGAGCCTGAATCTCGCTTCTCAGGCCCAACTTCCGCACGCCCTGGCAGACGAAAAGATGATCGGCCAGGTTTTGAGCGCCATTTTGACCAATGCGCTGAACTACACGCCCGCGGGCGGTAGTATTACGGTATCCACACTGGTGGAACAGAACCAGGGTGGAATGTGGACCGGCTTCGCCGTCATGGACACGGGACCGGGCATCCCGGTGGAGGACCAGGAGCGCTTGTTCGAACGCTTTTATCGGGGCAAATCCGGGCGCACATCCAGTGTACCGGGTACGGGCCTGGGGTTAGCCATCGCCAAAGAAATTGTCACCAGGAACGGCGGCCGGATCGAATTGCAGAGCGATGGAATCCCCGGAAAAGGAACAACGTTTTTCGTCTGGCTGCCAGTGGCAGCGTGAAGATAGCGTTCTCCTCCCAGAAAATGAACCGATAGTTCGAAAGGTATAAACGCAACATGACCACTGCCTCATTCCAACTGAACCCGGATGAAACCATTCTTTATCGCAGTCGGCCTGCCCGCGAGTGGTATGCACTGGCAGGCAGGCTCGGGGCCGGTCTGATTGAATTGATCTTTGTTATGGTACTTTCCTTTACCGCTTTCACCAATCTTGCCAGGGTGATCCTGGCGAAATTCATCCCGGCGGCTCCGGCAAGCGTGTTGGGCCAGGTCATCTTCCAGGGCATTTTCCCAATCCTGATGATCGCCTGGTTCGCGGAAGATACTGCCAGTATCTTTACCCGCGAGGTGATCCTGACCAGCCAGCGCGTCTGGACGAAAGGCTTTCCGCGTGCCTGGAACGCAGAGTGGGAAACCCGCTTAAGCGATATTAAATGCATGTCATTCAAGAATGGTGCGGTTTCCATTCACCTGAAAGACAACAAAAAGATGCGTGTGCGTGGGTTCCCGAATGGCGCGTTGATCGTCAAGGCCTTCAAGGAATTTACAGAGAAAAACGCTATTGATCCTATCAATCCTATGAATTAAGAAAGACTCCCCTAATTTCCCTTGCAGAAATCGTCATCCAACCAAACCAGTAAGCCTGCCTTGGTGGTTTGCCGGGGGCAATTGATAACAAAACCTTAACCAAAAAGGGAAGTTTTCCGTATTGAAAAGCGGTCCCCTTGGTGATATCGTAAAATGGAGTTTAGGGAGGCTATCCCCTTGTTCAGGCCGACCTTCCATTTTTTATGGAAGCTGTTGCCAAAAGGAGGCTTTTTATGAAACGCTATCTGGCCATATCCATCATCATTCTCGCTGCCGTGGGGATCATTATCCTAATGGCGGCGCATTATCACCAAGCCCAGGCACAATTGGATTATATTAACCTTAGTGTTGACCCCAAAACAGTCAGCGCCGGCGAAAACTTCGACGTAGATGTGCAGATCAACGCGCCGGCGACCCAGCTCTTCAAAGGCTGGGAGTTTGACCTGGCCTTCGACCCGAAGCTGCTCAAGCTGAACAGCGTTAAAGAAGGCAGTTTGTTCAGCCGGTGCCATCCGGCGACAACCACCGCAACCAGCTTCTTCGTGCCGGGGCGGATCGATAACGCCGCCGGGACGCTGACCGGCGTGGCGGAGGCTGGGTTGGGACAGGGGTGGACCGGCTGCTGCGGAGCAGGGGTGATTGCCACGTTGAACTTCACCGCCCTGGGCAACGGGACGCCGGTCTACACGCTCTCCAATGTGTTACTGGCGGACCCCAACGCAAAATATTACAATCTGTACCAGTATTCGCTCAGCGGCGCCCTGCGCCAGACGGTGGACCCGGCCGGATTATCCACCCAGGTGGCGGAGGCCACCCAGCAGGCGTTTAACATTTTTAATTCAGCCATCTACAAACACGCGCATCATACCCCTTCCCCTGACGAGATTGCAGCCGGCGCTACGCAGGCGTATTTCAACAGCCACCAGTACCCGAGACTGCCTCCTGCCACCCCGGTGTACGACCCCTTCCAAACCCCGGAGGATATCCTCAAATTGATCCCTACCGATCCATTTTTTAATAATGGTTTGGATCCCCACGATCGTCCATGCGTTTACACCGGTGTACCGGGCACGCCAGTGTTTGTCAAATCGGTGGATGCAGGAGCGGATTATTATCTAATTCCTTTTCGCGAGGGCAGTTGGATCTGCGGGGTCGCCGAGTTCTACGTTCCTGTAGATGGCAAGGGTACATTCGAAGGTTACGTAAGTGGAAATGGGCCTTCTGGCGAGAAATTAACCATTAATTATTTACTGCTGACATCAGATGAGGCGAAAAGCCTGGTGGAGAAAGCCGGGTTTAGCGTCCTGGGAGAACCGAGGTTGGTATACAAAGATTGTGATGGTTGTACTGATACCAATCCACCTTGGGAGATAACGACGACGGACGGCCAAACTCTCTACGTGGTGTACGATTTTACTCCGGACACAAATGCTCCCGTGATCCTGACCCCGAACGGGATCATCAAACCCTGATTATTTTTTTCTCCACTGCTTTCGCTTCCTGCCATAGGACATCCATCTCTGCGGGGGTCAGATCAGAAACAGGCTTGCCTTGTTTTCTTGCCGCGGTTTCAATGTGGGCGAAGCGCTGCTTGAAACGCGTATTGGTGCCGCGCAGGGCCGACTCGGCCTCGACCTTTTTCCAGCGCGCCAGGTTGACCAGGGAGAAGAGCAGGTCGCCCAGTTCGGCAGCCAGTTCCTGATCGTCCGCCGCCTCCCGGACTTCCTGGATCTCCTCGGCGATTTTATCCAGTACGCCCTCAATTTCCGTCCAGTCAAAACCAACCCGCGCGGCCCGCTCCTGGTATCCCTGGGCCTGAAGGAGGGCCGGCAGCGCCTGCGGGAGGCTATCGAGCAAGCCTTTTTGGGGTTCCAGACTACCGGCACGCTCATCTGCCTTGAGCTTTTCCCAGTTCTTTAACACACCGCCGACCCCATCCACATGGGCTTCCCCGAAGACGTGCGGATGGCGGCGGATAAGCTTGTCGTGTATGCCTTTGAGCACATCCGCCATGCCGAACTCGCCATCTTCACTGGCGATCTGGGCATTCAACACAATTTGAAGCAACAAGTCGCCAAACTCCTCGGTCATTTTAGCCGGGTCGCCGGAATCAAGCGCGGCCAGGGCTTCGTAGGATTCTTCCAGGAGGCTGGCGCGCATCGATTGGTGCGTTTGTTCCTTATCCCAGGGACAGCCCTCCGGAGCGCGTAAATGGGCAATAACCTCCTGGAACGCCTCGAAAGACGTGCCTTCACCCAATGGTGGAACGTACAGCACCGTCAGCAGGCCGATGTGTTCGGAACGGTCTATTTGGTAGAGCGGCAGGTCCTCGACCAATTCATCCTTTGTGCCGGCGGCGTGGACAAGGCGGACCGGGTGCTCGTCCGGATAGACGGCATTCAGGGTCACCTTGACCTCGGCGGCCACCATACGCGAGTACACCTGGGCAACCAGGGCCGGCAGGTCGGGCGGAAAAGTGGGAATATGGGCCTGGCTCAGTTCCAGCGCGTCCACCAGCGCGAGGCGCGGGTAGGGATCCAGGCCGAGGGCGGCAAATACGGGCTCAAGGAAGGAAAGGCCGCTGACGATTTGCAGCGGCAGGCCGGCCGCGCGTGCACGCTGTGCGATGGCCGGGCAGGTGGCTTCTGCAAGGAATGGGTCACCCGGCACGGCATAGACCACCCCTTCGGGGCGCTGACCCAGTTCGAGCACTTTTTCCACGATGGCGGCATAAACTGCCTCGAAGGAGTCGCCGTTTTCGTAGAGCTCATCGAAAGAGTGAACTTTAAGGGAGGCCGGCAGACCGGCAAGCGTGGGGTGTTGATTCGTGCGCAGCCAGATTTCGCCGGTTGCGTTAACCACATCCCAGGCTGCACGGGTGAGTTTGGCAGGGTCGCCCGGGCCAAGTCCGAGGAGAGTGATACCAGGCATAAGAGGCTCCTAAAAAGCAAAAAAGAAAACAAAAGCGATTAAAGTAAAACGTAATGCGCAAAACGTAACCTCAAAAGTTACGGATAACGCATTACGTTGTGTGTTTTACGGTTCGAACTAGCGCTTCGTGTAGGTTGGAGCCTTGCGGGCACGCTTGAGACCGGGCTTTTTGCGTTCCTTGACGCGGGCATCGCGTGTCAGGAAGCCACCTTTGCGCATGGCGGACACATTTTCAGGATTCATCTTGACCATGGCACGCGCCAGGCCGAGCTGGACCGAGTCGGTCTGGCCGGTGACACCGCCGCCATTGACAACGACGGTAATATCGTAGCTCTGGGCATCCTGTCCGGCTGCCTTGAGAACAGCCAGAATGGAATCAACATCCCCTAAACGGTTGAAATAGACCGGGGCATCTTTGTCGTTGACAATGAATTGTCCCGAACCATTCATGATGCGCACACGCGCAATGCTTTGCTTGCGACGTCCAACACCTTCAAAATATTGCACAGACATATTCCTGCTCCTTTATGCGACCGGTTTCGCATTCTGGGTAAAATGCGGATGTTCCGCGCCGGCATACACCCGCAGCCGTGTCATTAGATGGTGACCCATCTTGTTATGCGGCAACATACCCCAGACTGCAGAGCGAATGACGCGGTCCGGGTGGTTCTGCAACTGGTCACGCAAGCTGACCGATTTTAAGCCACCGGGATAGCCCGAATGGCTGTGGTAGAACTTCTCGGTCAGCTTGGTATGGGTTTTCGTACCAGTGACGGTTATTTTCTGGGCATTGATGACGATCACAAAATCGCCCATCTCGGCGCCAGGCGTAAAAGTTGGTTTGTGCTTTCCCAGCAGGAGTCCGGCGATCTTGGATGCCAGACGGCCCAGGGTCTCATCGTTGGCATCTACCAACAACCACTGGCGATTGATCTCAGCAGCTTTAGGATAGTAAGATTTATACACTTTCATCTCTCCAAATTTCCAGACTAAACAAATTCAAACCAGATTATCATAACAGACTTCCACCAGTGTCAGGCCACAGGCCGGGGCAAGACCGGCAGGGATTTGGCCCTGCGCTGCCTGCCGGATTTCGGAACGGTCATCCAACGCCTTAACCAACGTTTTCGCCGGCAGTCTCGCCTGCCCGACCGCCACCTGCGTATAAACTAACCGGCGTACCATGCGGTACAGGAAGGCATCCGCCCGGACCTCGAAGAGCCACTCATCCGCCTGCTGCTGCCACCTGGCAGCCATAACCGTCCGTAGCGTACTACCACCGGAGTGGGTGGGTGTCCCAAACGCGGCAAAATCGTGCCGGCCGGGCCAAATATCGGCCAACGGCGTCAAGTCACCCACGGCGGGCCAGACACGCCAGGCATAGCGTTCCCGTAAAGGGTCGCGTACACTGGCGCAAAACAGGCGGTAACGGTAGCAACGCGAACTGGCGTCAAAGCGCGGGTGGAAATCGTCCGCGGCCTCTTTGACCTCCCGGACAGCCATATCCAGGGGAAGGTGGGCGTTGAGGGCATCCTGAAGCTTTTCCGGGCCATGCTTCCAGTCCAGATCGAAAGCCGCCACCTGCCCACTGGCATGGGTGCCTGTATCTGTTCGGCCGGCCAGAACCACCGTCTTCCCAGGCCAGCCGAGCTTTCGCAGGGCCTTTTCGAGCTCGCTCTGCGCCGTCCGGGCACCCGCCTGACGCTGGCTTCCAAGGAAGCCGGTGCCATCGTAAGCGAGGATAATCTGGTAACGTGCCATTTCGGAATGCAGAAGTGAGAAGGATGAATTATGAATCAATAACCATATTCAGCATTCATCAATCTTCATTCATCATTCCCAACTACTCTTCTACAAGCTCCAGCAACGCCATCTCGGCTTTGTCACCATAACGGGGACCAAGCTTCATGACACGTGTATAACCGCCATTCCGGTCAGCAAAACGAGGAGCAATTTCATCGAATAATTTCTTTACAGCCTCGTTACTATTATTACCCAGCCTGCCAGCAATCAGGCGGCGGGCAGCCACTTTCTCTGAATCGCTGCCATCCTTGACTCTGCGGGCAATGGTAATCATCCGTTCCGCTTCACCACGGATGGCGGCAGCCTTGGTGGTTGTGGTGCGGATACGCTCATGGGTGAAGAACTGTTTGATGAGATTGCGGCGCAGAGCGATACGCCCGCCCTTGGTTCGATTAAGTTTATAACCTGCTACTTGGTGTCGCATTTCTAAATTACTCCGACTCTCTCTTTTGTTCGTCCTTCAGGTAGCCCTTCTCCTGCATCTTGGCTCGCAGTTCGTCAAGGCTCTTTTCGCCAAAATTGCGGATGGACATGACCGCCTGGTCGCCCTTCTCGAGCAACTCAAGCACATCCCCAACCGTGGTAATGCCGGTGCGTTTGAGTGAGTTGAAGACCCGCACCGAAAGATCAAGCGATTCAACCGGGGTCTCAGCCACTTCACTGGTCAAATGGGAAATGGCCGCTTCTTTCTCCATCGTAATCGATAATGTCTCTTCGCTAATGCCGGCTACGTAACGCAGGTGCTCGATCAACATCTTGGCGGAAGCGCTGAGGGCTTTCTCCGGTGAGATTGCGCCATCGGTCCAAATTTCCAGGACGAGTTTATCGTAATTGGTACTTTGACCAACCCGCGCCGCCTGGACTTCCCAATTGACACGCTTGACCGGGCTAAAAATGGCATCCACCGGCAATTCACCGATGGGCATTCGCCCACGCTCGTTGGATGGGGCATAGCCACGCCCGCGTTCCACGGTAAACTCGATATCAAGGCGTGTCTTGGAGTTGTCGGCGGTAAACAGGTACAGGTCCGGGTTGATAATCTCGACCTCGGGCGGTGCAATGATATCCGCCGCTGTGACCACACCTTCGCCGCGCACTTCCAAGTGCAAACGGGTGGCATCCACATCTTCGAGGATCAGGCGCAGTTGCTTGACTTGTAACATTACCTGCAATACATCTTCGCGCACGCCTGGAATATCACTAAACTCGTGCAAGATATCCAGGATGCGGATGGATGTCACTGCTGCGCCTTCGAGCGATGATAGCAACACCCGCCTCAAGGCATTGCCCAATGTCACGCCATAACCGTGTTCCAACGGGCTAATGACAAACTTGCCATAATTACGAGCTTCCGCTTCGCGCTCGATCTTCGGCATCACCATGTTCGTGATAGTCACGATACACCTCTCCCGGCGTACAAAACGGTACGCCGCGTCGAAGAGAACAGACTCGGATTAGCGCGAGTAGTACTCGACGATCAGTTGCTCGTTCAGGTTACCGTCAATTTCAGGGCGTTCCGGCAAACGCAGGATGTTGCCTGAAAGAGATGTCAGGTCACGGCTCAGCCAAGCTGGGATATTGCGAGTCTCGGCCAGGGAAGCCAATTCCTTGAAATACGTGGCATCCAACGAACCATCCCGAACGTTAACAACATCACCAGCACCTAAAGTCATCGAAGGGATATCCGTCCGGACGCCATTGACCGTAAAGTGGCCGTGGGTCACCAGCAGGCGGGCCTGGGAACGACTGGATGCAAAGCCCAACCGGAAGATGACATTATCCAGGCGGGATTCGAGGATCTGCAAAAGCATGAGGCCGGTAATGCCACGCGCTTTTAAAGCCTTTCCGTAATATCGGCGGAACTGGCGCTCATAAATGCCATAGATGCGGCGGGCTTTCTGCTTGGCACGCAATTGCTTGGCATAATCGGATTCACGACCTTGCCCGCCGCGACCAGTATGCCCTCCGGAGCGGCCATGCTGGCCGGGAGCAAATCCGCGCCGCTCAAAGGCGCACTTGGGAGTAAAACAGCGCTCTCCCTTCAGGAATAATTTTTCGTTTTCACGCCGGCACAGTTTACATGCCGGACCTGTATATTTCGCCATACGTACTACCCTCTTTCACCAGAACTAAACGCGGCGCTTCTTGGGAGGCCGGCAGCCATTATGCGCAACCGGCGTCAAATCCGAAATGGATTTAACCTTAAGACCCATCGATTGGACAGCCCGGATCGCAGATTCACGACCAGGGCCAGGACCCTTTACAAACAAGTCCACTTCCTGAATGCCGATGGTCTGAGCAGCCTTAATGGCCTGTTCAGCAGCCAGACGGGCCGCAAAAGGAGTGCTCTTGCGGGAGCCTTTGAAACCGACCGATCCGGCGCTACCCCAACAGAGAGTGTTACCATCCGGGTCAGTCACCGTCACGATTGTGTTATTAAATGAAGCGAAGACATGCACCTGTCCGGAAGACAGGCTGCGCTTGCCTTTTTTAGCACCGCCAGCGCGGCGCGCAGAGCGTACAGTCTGAGCCATAAAACCTCTCTCGTTCCTGTCAGCGGATTATTTCTTACCGCCCTTGCGGCGTCCGCGCCCGGCAACGGTCTTCTTAGGACCTTTGGCGGTACGCGCATTGGTGCGCGTGCGTTGTCCGTGGACAGGTAAATTGCGGCGGTGGCGCAGGCCGCGGTAACAGCCGATTTCAACCAAACGCTTGATATTCAGCTGTTCCTGGCGGCGCAGGTCGCCTTCGACTTTCCAGTTCTTCGCGATATACTCGCGGATCGCCGAAACTTCGGTTTCCGTCAAATCCTTGACGCGTGTATCTGGGTTGATTTTAGTCGCCACCAGAATCTCGCGTGAGCGTGTCGGGCCAATACCGAACAGGTAATTCAGGCCTACTTCTACACGTTTATTACGCGGGAGGTCAACACCTTCAATTCTTGCCATAATCTACTATCCTTGTCGCTGTTTATGCTTAGGATTTTCGCAGATGATATACAATCTGCCCTTGCGCTTGACAACCTTGCACTTTGCGCAGCGCTTGCGAATGGATGGACCTACTTTCATGATTGCGATCTCCTTGCTTCTGTTGTTCAACCAAAGGTTGAATTATACTTGGACTGACATATTACGTCCAGTTTTGGCGGCGCCTTGCTGCCTGGTCACGGGACAGTCAGGACGAGAGGGTCGCCTTCGGTGACAGCGACCGAGTGTTCTTGGTGCGCCGTCAATGACCCATCAGCAGAGACAACCGTCCACCTATTGGACAGGACACGGGTGTGGTATGTGCCGACAAGTACCATCGGTTCCAATGCAAGCGTCATACCAGGTCGTAACAGCACTCCGGTCCCTGGGGTGCCAAAATTCGGCACCGACGGCCCTTCGTGCATATTCCGGCCAACACCGTGTCCGGTGTAGTCACGGACAACCTGGTATCCCTGCGCCTCCACAAATTGCTGGATGGCAGCAGAGATGTCGCCCGTCTTGTTTCCGGCGCGCATCATAGCGATGCCAACGAACAACGCCTGCTCGGTCACCTCAATAAGTCTGCTGGCGAGTGGAGAAATTTGCCCTATTCCAGCCGTGAAAGCTGCATCGCCGACAAAGCCTTCGACGACCGCTCCACAATCTATAGAGATGATATCGCCTTCCTTGAGCTTGCGTTTTCCCGGGATGCCATGCACCAGTTCTTCATTGACACTGGCGCAAATGGAAGCAGGAAAGGGTGGTTGACCATAGTTCTTGAAAGGCGAGTAAGCGCCATGTTTCCGCAGAGTTTCCTCAGCAGCCGCGTTGAGGTCTGCAGTAGTGACGCCGGGTTGTAAAAGTTCTCGTACTGCCGCCAACGCCAAAGCATTGACGCGTCCAGCTTCGCGCATGAGCACGACTTCAGCCGGGCTTTTAATGATAACATCGCGATCCCAGGCCATATTATTGCTTCCCGAGCACTGCCAGCAAATCTGTGCTGACCTGCTCAATTGGGCGAGCACCGTCAACTTCAGATAGTAAACCGCGTTCCCGATAATAAGCGATCAGGGGTGCAGTTTGGGCGAAATACACCTGGATTCGCCGGGTAACCGTTTCTGCCTTATCATCATCACGCTGAAAAAGTTCCGAACCATCCAAATCACACACGCCCGGTTTTTTGGGCGGATTGTGCTTTTCATGAAAGACATGGCCCTGCGCTTTGCAGGTCCAACGCCCGCTCAGGCGCTCAATCAGGGTGGCCTCGGAAGCAGCAATGTATGGAACATAGTTCACCGTGCCGCCAAACTCAGCCAGCAATTTTTCCAAGGCTTGCGCCTGCACGGTGGTACGGGGGAAACCATCCAACAAAGCGCCATCCTTACAATCCGGGCGGGAGATCCGTTCACGGATCATACCGATCGTCACATCATCCGGTACCAGCTCGCCTTTATTCATATAAGACTGGGCCAGTTTACCGAGTTCGGTGGCGTTCTTAACATTCTCCCGGAATAGATCACCCGAAGATATATGCGGCAACCCGGTTTTTTCTGCAATGATTTTTGCCTGAGTACCCTTGCCAACACCCGGAGGGCCAAGAAGAACAATATAGGTTCGCATGCTGATAACCTTATTTCACCAACCGGGCGTCGTCGTAGCCGTGCAGTTTCAATTCAGCGTCAATATTCAAGAATGTGTCGCGTACCACACCGACAACGATGAGCAGGCCTGCTGCCGAAACCAGGAAAATGGTCGAGGAGTTGGTGCTTCCGCCAATGCCAAATGCTGTCAGAATTAAGCTGATGAGATAACCTAGCACAGACACAAAACCCAGGAAAAGAGCGCCCGGAAGCGTGATACGGCGCTGCACCTTGGTCAGGTATTTCTGTGTGGGCGCGCCGCGGTTTACGCCGGGGACCTGCGCGCCGGCTTTCTTCAAATTCTCGCCGTAATTCTGCTGCGAGAACATCACGTCTGTATAGAAGAACGTAAAGCTCACCACCATCAGGAAATACAGCAGGTAGTAAACCCACCCGCCATTGGAAAAGGTGGTCTGTACTCCCGAAGCGAATGTGGCTACGGCTTTATTAGCGTTATTGACAAAGTAGCTGGCAATGATAGCCGGGAATTGCAGGATGGCGCTGGCAAAGATGAGCGGGATCATGCCGGCCAGGTTTACCATCAAGGGTAATGTGCCCTTCACCGGCATGGACATGCGATTGCCGACCCGGCGACCAGGATACATAACCGGCACCAAACGGCGGCCCTGCTGTACGTAAACAATGGCATAGATGACCGCCACTATGACCACCACCATCGAGATGACCAGGATCCAGCCATGCTGCTTATCTGCCAGGAGTGAGGCAAAACTGGCGGGCATACGGGCCACGATACCCGCAAAAATGATCAGTGACAGGCCCTGGCCGCGAATGCCGTACTCAGAAATCAATTCGCCCAGCCAGATGGCAAACATCGTTCCGCCTACCATGGTAACCACGAGGGTTAGGGAAGAGAGCCAGAGCGAGCTTGAAAGCCCGAAAGGCACAATCTGGCCCAGCCCAGCCTGGGAAGAAGCGGCATTGAACAGATTTATCTGGCCGAGGGCAGAAAGCGTAGCCATCGGAATAGCCAGATAATAGGTCCATTTTTCCTGCCATTTACGGCCCTCACGCGGATCTCTTCCATCCTGCGCTGGAGCGCCGGGAAAATAGGGGTAAGCAATTGCAGGATGATTTGTGCGGTGATATAGGGGTAAACACCCATGGCCAGCAATGAAAAGTGCGAAATGGTACCACCGGAAAGCAGGTCCAAAAAGGCAAAGAACGAGCCTGAACTCTGCAATAGCTGCCTCAGGGCAACTCCGTTAACGCCCGGCGCAGGGACATTAGCCGCCAAGCGGAAGATAACCAGAAGAACCAGGGTTATAAACAACTTGCGGCGTATGTCTTGCGATGTCCAAAGATAGCGCCAGCCCGTAAATGTGTTTTTCATAAAGGGTCTCCTCGCGTGGACGAGTTATCCTATCAATTCCACCGAACCGCCGGCAGCTTCAATTTTCGCCTTGGCACTTTTGGTAACGCGGTGGACACGTACTTTAATGGCGGTCGTCAATTCGCCACGTCCCAGGATCGCAACCGGGAGACGAGGGTCACGCAACAGCCGTGCGCCCTGGAGGGTTTCGGGAGTAACTTCCGCCTCGGCTTTAAAGGAAGTTAATTGGTCAAGGTTTACCTCATTGAACTCAATTTCGTAAGGCGGCGTAAAGCCTTTTCCACGTATGAAGGGCAAGCGGCGGAAGAACGGCAGGTTGCCACCTTGCCGATAGAGACGTCCGCCTTCACCAGTACGGGAGTTTTGGCCTTTGGTACCACGTCCGGCCGTCTTTCCCTGGCCCGCAGAAATACCGTGACCAACGCGCTTGCGTTGTTTCTTGGGGAGATTGGGGGTAAGATCGTTCAGTTTCATCTTGATGCGACCTCTTCAACACGAATCATGTGAATAACTTTGGCAAGCATTCCACGCACAGCCGGTGTGTCTTCATGCTCCACTGTTTGGTGCAAACGGTGAAGGCCCAATGCCCGCACAGTTGCCTTTTGCGGCTCCGGGTAGCCAATGGGGCTGCGCACCAGAGTCATTTTGATCATCTTACTTTCGGCCTTATTAGCCATGTTTCTTTCTCCTTTCCCAGTACGGCAACAAATCTTCAACCGACTTGCCGCGCCGGGCGGCCTCTTCCTGCGGAGACTTGAGCGCCTCAAGTGCATGAAGAGTGGCCTGAACAGAGTTCAGGACATTTGAGGAACCGAGCGACTTGGTAAGGATATCATGTATTCCAACTGCTTCAAGAACCGCGCGTACGCCGCCACCGGCAATAACGCCCGTACCGGGCGAAGCCGGCTTGAGCAGGACAACCGAGCCGCCCACTTTAGCAGTCGACTGGTGCGGAATGGTGGTCTTGGAAAGATGAATCTGGTGCATATCCTTGCGCGCGCGATCAGTGGCTTTGCGCATGGCATCCGGAACCGCATTAGCTTTGCCAACACCCATACCGACCTTGCCGTGGTTATCGCCCATGATCAGGGTCACGCGGAACTGGAAACGGCGGCCACCTTTCACAACTTTCGCCACACGGGCAATTTCAATAACGCGCTCGTCAAGGCTCTCGGCTTGCTGATCTACTTCCGTTACCTGGTAATTCATCATAACGTTCTCCAATCGGGCCTTAGAATTCCAGGCCGCCTTCGCGGGCGCCATCGGCCAGGGCTTTAACCCGGCCGCTATATTTGAAACCGCCGCGGTCAAATACGACCGCCTGCACGCCTTTATCCTTGGCGCGCTCTGCCAACGTTTTACCGACCATCTTAGCCTGATCGGACTTCTTTAAGCCTTTTATCTTACTGCGCAATTCCTGGTCAATCGTTGAGGCCGAAGCAATGGTATGCCCGGCATTATCATCAATGACCTGGGCGTAAATTTCCGACAGGCTGCGGAAAACACTTAAACGAGGCCGTTGTTGCGTACCCTGTACATTAATCCGTACGCGCGTATGCCGTTTAATACGCGCCTCGGAACGACTTTTCTCACCCATAGACTACTTTGCTGCCTTTCCGGCCTTGCCGGCCTTGCGACGAATCTTCTCGCCAAGATAATGCAAACCTTTGCCATGGTATGGTTCCGGCGGGCGCACGTTGCGGACATTTGCCGCAACCTGGCCAACTAACTCTTTATCGAAACCACGTACAAACACCTGGCGGGCCTTTTGATCCACATCAAAGGAGATACCTGAAGGTGGTTCCATTTCCACCGGATGGGAATAGCCCATGTGCAGCACGAGATTCTTGCCGTTCATCTCCGCACGGTATCCAACGCCTTCGATTTCAAGAACACGTTGAAACCCAGCGCTAACGCCGTGAACCATATTTGCAAGTACCGCACGGGTCGTTCCATGCAAAGCACGCTCGGCGGGCTGGTCAGACTTGCGGGTGATGACAACTTGGCCATTCTCCATTGCGATCCCGATTAACGGGGAGAATGTCCGCTGCATTTCACCTTTCGGGCCTTTTACGCCAACATGCGCGCCATTAATATCTATCTGCACACCGGCCGGGATAACCACGGGCATACGTCCAACTCGAGACACTTTAATTCTCCTCTCTACCAGACCTTGCAGAGGATCTCGCCACCCACACCCAACTGGCGGGCACGTTGACCGGTCATGATACCCTTGGGAGTGGACAAAATGGCAACGCCAATGCCCGAAAGCACCCAGGGAATATCCTGCTTTTTGGTATAAATACGGCGACCAGGACGGCTAATACGTTCGATGCCAGTAATTACCGGCTTGCGTTCCCGGCGCTCACCGAAATACTTGATCTTCAAGCGCAGTACCTTCTGGCTCGGACGTTCTCCATCTGCAACTTCCCAATTTTCCAGGTAGCCCTCTTCCTTCATGATCTTGGCAATTTCCACCTTAATCTTCGAATAGGGCATAGCCGTCATAGCTTGACCGCTCAGCATGGAATTGCGGATGCGGGTCAGCATATCAGCAATAGGATCAGTCATGCTCATTTCTTACCTCCACCCGGTTACCAGGATGACTTTACAACGCCGGGGATTTTACCTTCCAGCGCCAATTCGCGGAAGCAAATCCGGCATAGGCCAAAACGGCGAATATAACCGCGCGGACGTCCGCATAATGAACAGCGGTGGCGTATCTGGTTGGGATATTTGCGGCGGAGCTCACGATACTTCATGCAAGTGCTTGCCATAATTATGCTTCCTTCTTGAACGGCATGCCCAGCAATTGCAACATCAGCCGTGCATGGTCATCAGATTTGGCAGTGGTCACAATGGTGACCTCCATGCCTCTTAACTTGTCAATCTTATCGTATTCAATTTCCGGAAAAATCAACTGGTCGCGCAGACCAAGCGTGTAATTGCCACGCCCGTCGAAAGCATCCGGAGAAACACCACGGAAGTCGCGCACGCGTGGCAGGGCGGTATTCATCAACCGGTCCAGAAAGGCCCACATCTTGTCACCGCGCAGAGTCACCTTGGTGCCGATAATGCGACCCTCGCGCAATTTAAAGTTGGCGATGCTGGTGCGGGCTTTCGTCATGACCGGTTTCTGCCCGGTAATGGTGGTCATATCACCCATGGCGGCTTCAAGGGCCTTGGCATTATCCTGTTCGCTGCCGAGACCGATGTTCAATACGACCTTGGTGATGCGCGGAACCTGCATGACATTTTTATATTGAAACGCCTTACGCAGGGCCGGGACAGCTTCATTTTGGTATCGTTCTTGCATTCTATTCATAAATCAATGCTCCACCGGCGGCTAATCAATCAACGCCTGACATTTCTTGCAGACGCGGTGTATGCCGTCCTCGTTATGCTGGACACTCACACGAGTGGGTTGGCTGCATTTTGGGCAGATCAGCATGACGTTCGAGATGTCAAGCGGGGCTTCGAACTTGATACGACCGGGGTTAATGGTGCGGCCCTGAGATTGAACCTCCTTCTGATGCTTGGTATGGATGTTCAAACCCTGGATAACCACGCGTTTTTCGTCTGGCGAGACTTTGATCACCTCGCCACGTTTCCCTTTCTCCTCGATCTTCCCGCTGATAATTTCAACGGTATCACCTTTACGGATCTTGACTTTCATCGTTCGCTCCTCAACTGGCCTAAAGCACTTCCGGGGCCAGCGAAACAATCTTCATAAAACCTTTTTCACGCAGTTCGCGCGCCACTGGCCCGAAGATACGGCTACCCTTGGGGTTCTGACCGTCTGTATCCAAAATCACGGCTGCATTATCGTCGAAGCGGATATAAGAACCATCTTCCCGGCGCCATTCTTTGTTGCAACGGACAATGACTGCCTTGACGATCTCAGATTTCTTGATGGATCCTTGCGGAGCAGCCGATTGGACCGCTCCAACCACAACGTCACCGATAGCTCCGTAACGACGGGTGGATCCGCCCATGACATGGATAACCAATATTTCACGAGCGCCTGTATTATCGGCAATTTTCAAACGGGACTCGTGCTGGATCATGGCTGGGCCTCCACAGGGGGTTCGCCCGGCATAACGTCCACAGCAGCCGGTTCTACAACAACCTCGGCTACGCCAGAATCGGCCGTGCGGACTTCGTGCTTGACAATCAACTCGACCACCCAACGCTTGTCATGCGAAAGAGGGCGGCTTTCTACGATCTGAACCCGGTCACCGATCTGGCAACCCAGTTCATCTTGTGCTTTAACACGCTTGCTCAAATGGACAACCTTGCGGTAGAGCGGATGCCGGAAAGTCCGGCTGATCTCAACCACCACCGTTTTAGTCATCTTGTTACTGGTGACAACGCCAGTAATTCTGCGACGGTCATTCATGCTTCACCTTCCTGTACAGCCGTCTGGATAGGCTCATTTAGGATTGTCTCAAAACGGGCGATATCGCGACGCAAAAGACGCAGGCGGTTAGTATCCGTTAATTGACCGGTTACTTGCTGGAAGCGGAGTTTCATTAATTCCTCACGGCTATCCGCCAGCTTGGCCCGTATTTCTTCAACAGACATTTTACGAACATCATTCGGTTTCATGCCTGCTCTCCTAAAACAGCCTCGTGGCGGGCAATGACCTTGGTCTTGATGGCAAATTTACGCCGGGCAAGACCCAAAGCCTCACGCGCAGTCGCCTCATCCAGGCCACCAACCTCGAACATGACCCTGCCCGGCTTGACAACAGCAACCCAGTATTCCACATTGCCTTTACCTTTACCCATGCGGGTTTCCGGGGGTTTCTGGGTATAGGGCTTATCCGGGAAAATACGAATCCAGACCTTGCCGCGGCGTTTCATGGCATGAACAAGCGTCCGGCGGGCCGCTTCGATTTGACGGGCCGTCACCCAGCCCGGTTCCATCGCCAGCAAACCGTATTCGCCGAAGGAAATCTCTACGCCGCGCGATTCCTTACCCTTCATGCGACCACGCATTTGCTTGCGATACTTCACACGTTTTGGCATTAACATAGCATCAACCTCACTCCACAGACACCGCGGCTACTCACTGACATAGACGCCTTCGGTCGTCTCAACTTTTTCTTCCACTTCCGTTTTCATGTCGCCGTGGTAGACCCAAACCTTGACACCAATCTGGCCGTACGTAGTCAACGCCTCGGTGCGGGCAAAATCAATGTCTGCGCGCAGGGTTTGCAGCGGAACCCGCCCATCTCGCAACCAGACCGTGCGGGCCATTTCTGCGCCCGACAACCGTCCAGCCACCTCGATCTTGATACCTTGTGCGCCCTGGCGCATGGCTTGCTGGATGGCACGTTTCATGGCGCGCCGGTAACTGATACGGCGCTCCAACTGGTCGGCAATATTACGGGATACCAGATAGGCATCGCAATCCGGCGCCTTGATTTCCTTGATATCCAGATCCACTTTCTTGCCGGTCAACTCTTCCAAGCTGACACGGATTTTTTTAATGCCTTCGCCCTTGCGGCCGATCAGAATACCCGGTTTTGCTGTAAATACAGATACCTTCAGTTTACCGGGATAACGTTCCACGTCAATCCGGGAAACCCCTGCACGGCCAGTTTCCTGGTAAATCATATCGCGGATGGCAAAATCCTGGCCAAGCTGCTCGCGATACTGAGCACCTTCGGCAAACCAACGACCGCGCCAATCCTGATTAACATTCAGGCGAAAACCAATCGGATGAACTTTTCGACCCATAAAATCTCCTTCGTCCTTTCTTTGCCGGTTAGGCAGCCTCACGTTCGCGCAGGATAACAGTGACATGCGACGAACGACGTAGAATCGGCTTGAAGCGGCCACGTGCTCCGAAGCGACGTCCCTTGCGAGTGGGCGCTTCATCGGCAAAGATTTTGGCAACAAACAGGTCATCGCGGCTGACGCCGAAGTTTTCTTCCGCATTTGCAACGGCAGAAGTGAGCAGTTTTGCCACCGGCTGGGCTGCGCTCTGAGGAGCAAATCGCAGAATTTCCAGCGCCTGCACTGCGCTTTTACCACGTACCAGATCGATAACCAGGCGCACCTTCTGGGCTGAGATGGTCAAGGAACTTAACTTGGCTTGAATGTCGTGAGTCATCTCTATGCTCCTATACCGCTGGCTTTGACGCCTTTTCCGCTGCCTGGTGACCGCGGAATAAGCGGGTCGGGGCAAATTCGCCCAAACGATGGCCAACCATATTTTCGGTGATATAAATCGGCACATGACGGCGGCCATCATGAATTGCAATCGTGTGGCCTACCATCTGGGGGAAGATCACACTGGCCCGACTCCAAGTGCGGATAACCTTCTTCTCGCCTTTTTGGTTCATCGCTTCAATTTTCTTTAATAGTTTGGGGGCAATGAAGGGCCCTTTTTTCAATGAACGAGACATATCTGCTTACCTCGCATCCTACTCAGCGCCTTAGCGGCTTGACTTGCTGCGGTGGCGAACGATATACTTATCGGTCCGCTTAATACGGCGGGTCTTGTACCCACGAGCGGGTTTACCCCATGGGGTCTTCGGGCCAGGCATACCAGTCGGCTGGCGACCTTCACCACCACCATGAGGATGGTCACGCGGAGACATGGCAGTTCCACGCACTGTTGGGCGGATGCCCATGTGGCGCTTGCGGCCCGCCTTGCCCAATTTGATGTTGTTATGGTCCAGGTTGCCAACTTGACCGATGGTAGCGTAGCAGGTTTGGCGAACCAGGCGCACTTCTCCCGAAGGCAGACGGATCTGGGCATATTCGCCCTCCTTGGCCAGCAACTGCGCCGATCCGCCCGCAGAACGGACCAACTGTGCGCCCTTACCTTCTTTCAATTCCAGGTTGTGCACCAACGTACCAACCGGAATGTTCGAGAGCGGCAGGCAATTACCGGGCCGGATTTCGGCCTGAGGCCCGGAAAAGAGCGTATCGCCGACCTTGATTCCAAGCGGAGCGATGATGTAGCGCTTCTCACCATCTGCATAGAACAGCAAAGCCAGGCGGGCAGTGCGATTTGGATCGTATTCGATCGCGGCTACTTTGGCAGGAATATTATGCTTCTCTCGTTTAAAATCAATGATGCGGATATATTTGCGATTGCCGCCGCCACGATGGCGTACCGAGATACGGCCTGTGGTATCACGCCCGCCATAACTGCGCGGATGAATGATCAGACTCCGCTCGGGAGTGGATTTGGTGATTTCTTCGAACGTATATCCGGTCATTCCCCGCTGGCCAGGTGTTGTGGGTTTATACTTCTTGACGGCCATTACCTCACCCCTTCAAAGATCTCGAGGGTGCTTCCCTCGGCCAGGGTAACGATTGCTTTCTTCATACCAGGCGTGCGCACATCCAAGCGCCGGTTGCGACGGCGACTGCGTTTGCCAGCTGTGTTTATGATATTCACACGGACAACATCGACATCGAACAATTTCTCAATGGCATCCTTCACCAGGGTACGTGTGGCTTCAGAAGTCACCTCAAAAGAATACTGGTGAAGTTTATTGGATTGATAGTTCGATTTCTCGGTGACCAACGGGCGGCGGATTACATCATATATGGTTGTCATGCTGCCCTCCTAAGCCAGAAAAGACTTCAACGCGTCCAATGCCTTGAGCGGCATGACGAGTTTGTCGTAGCCAAGCAAGTCCCGGATATTGAGGTAATTTGCCATCAGTAACTTGGCATCCGGGAGGTTGTTGGTGGAACGGGCTACCATCTCATAGGAAGCATCTTTTTCCGCCACCAGAACGAGAACGGTTGCATCCCCGACCAGCAAATTCAAAGCCTGCGCCATCAGGCGGGTCTTGGGCTCATCGAGTACCAATTCATCCAATACCACCACGCCGGCTTCCGCCGCTTTGGCGGATAACGCTGAACGCAGGGCGGCACGGCGCATCTTGATTGGCATATGCTGCGTATATTTGCGCGGGCGTGGCGTATGGATCTTGCCACCATGTACCCACTGCGGAGCACGTGTGGAGCCTTGGCGGGCTCGGCCGGTACCCTTCTGTTTCCAGGGCTTCCTGCCGCCACCGGCTACCTCACTGCGCGTTTTGGTCTTATGCGTACCCAAGCGGGCATTCGCCATCTGTTGAATGAAGGCCTGGTGCATTAAATCCACGTTCACTGGGGTTTCAAAGATCTCGGCTGGCAACTCCACAGTCTCAACCTTCTCGCCTTTCATGTTGAGAACATCTACTTTCATAATACCCATACTCCCATCATCGGCGCTACTGCTTGCGCGCATCCTGAATCGTGACCAAGCCACCTCTTGGTCCGGGAACAGCGCCACATACACCTAGCAGGTTGCGTTCAGCATCCACCAGGACAACTTTCAAACTTTGGGCAGTAACTCGTTCATGGCCCATATGTCCTGGACGGCGTGAGCCCCGATAAACGCGCCCTGGGGTTGTCGTTGAACCGTTTGAACCGGGGGCACGTAAGCGGTCAGAGCCACCGTGTGTCTTGGGACCACCCGCAAAATGATGGCGTTTGACCACACCCGCAAAACCCTTACCTTTGCTGGTGCCGATCACATCCACACGCTCGCCAACGCCAAAGACATCGACGGTCAGTTTATCGCCGGCTTTAAGCCCGGTATCTTTTACGCGGAATTCGCGCAAAAAACGCAGCGGGGGCAATTCGTTCTTCTTGAGGTGACCAAGTTGGCCTGAAGTAAGGCGCTTGATCTTTCCCTCGCTGAATCCAAGTTGCACCGCTGCGTAACCTTCCTTCTCCGGAAGGCGCACCTGGGTAACATAGCAAGGCCCAGCTTCGATAAGAGTCACCGGTACAGCCGCACCACTCTCGTCGAAGATCTGGGTCATGCCGATCTTCTTGCCAATCAGCCCTTTCAACATGCTCGGTTTTCTCCTTCTAAAGATTTCTCAAGACTGTCAACCTGGGCCAGGTTGCATCATCTCGGTTACAGCACAGTCAATCGGTCTGCCGCGGCACACAGGGTAGTAGGGCCCACGAACAGAACCGTTCTTATGCTGCCTATCCAATCCAACCAGTCTGACAAGTCCAAACGCCAGACCAGCGTGACGAACAGACAATTTTGCTAGATTTTAATCTCGATATCCACACCCGCTGGCAAGTTGAGCCGCATCAGCATATCGATCGTCTTAGAATCAGGATCCAGAACATCAATAAGACGGTTATGTGTGCGGATTTCAAAGTGCTCGTGCGAGTCCTTGTCTATGAAAGTCGAGCGGCGTATTGTAAACCGTTCTTTCTTTGTTGGCAAGGGTACAGGGCCAACAACATGGGCACCGGAACGCTCAGCGGTTTCAACAATCCGCTTGGCAGACTGGTCGAGAACGCGATGGTCGTAGGCCTTAAGGCGGATGCGGATCTTCTGCTTCGTCATATTTTTTATACCTATTGAATGATCTTGGTGATGACACCCGCGCCGACGGTCAGACCGCCTTCACGAATGGCGAACTTGGAACCCTGCTCGAGCGCCACCGGGACGATCAGGGTCACGGTCAGGTCAACATTGTCGCCTGGCAGGACCATTTCCACGCCCGCCGGCAGCTCTACGTTGCCGGTCACATCCATCGTGCGGATGTAGAACTGCGGCCGGTAGCCATTGAAGAACGCACTGTGCCGCCCGCCCTCTTCCTTCTTCAGCACATACACGCGCGCTTCAAACTTGGTATGCGGCGTGATCGAACCCGGCTTGGCCACGACCTGGCCGCGTTCCACGTCCGTGCGCTCAATACCGCGCAGCAACAGGCCCAGGTTGTCTCCGGCCATGCCTTCATCCATCATTTTGTGGAACATTTCCACGCCCGTCACGACCGAGTTGCGCGTCTCGCGCAGGCCGATGATCTCCACCGGCTCGCCAACCTTGATCACGCCTCGATCCACACGCCCGGTTACCACCGTCCCACGCCCCTTGATCGAGAAGACATCTTCGATCGGCATCATGAACGGCTTGTCTATCTCTCGCTTCGGTTCCGGTATGTATTCGTCAATCACGCGCAGCAATTCCTTGATGCTTGCATATTCCGGCGCATTCGGGTCGGTGGAGGTGCTCTCCAACGCCTTCAGCGCACTGCCGCGCACGATCGGGATCGTGTCGCCCGGGAAGCCCTGCTTCGTCAGCAGTTCACGCAGTTCCATCTCCACCAGTTCCAGCAGTTCCGGGTCATCCATCTGGTCAACCTTGTTCAGGTACACCACAATGCTCGGCACTTCCACCTGGCGAGCCAGCAACACGTGCTCATGCGTCTGCGGCATGGGCCCATCTGGCGCAGCCACCACCAGGATGGCGCCATCCACCTGCGCAGCTCCCGTGATCATGTTCTTGATGTAATCACGATGACCCGGCATATCCACATGGGCATAATGACGTTTATCCGTCTCATATTCCACGTGCGCAATGTTGATCGTGATGCCTCGCGCCTTTTCCTCGGGCGCATTGTCAATCGTATCGTAGGCACGGTATTGCGCCTTGCCGAGAAATTGACTGTATTTCGTGATCGCCGCCGTCAAGGTGGTCTTGCCGTGGTCGATGTGTCCCATCGTCCCTACATTCATATGCGGTTTCGTCCGCTCGTACTTCTGCTTCGCCATGAGTGCTCTCTCCTTCTAGAAAAAAGAACTAAGCTTTTAAGATTTCCTGCGCCACCGCTGCGGGTACCGGCGCATAGTGATCGAATTCCATCGAGAACACGCCCCGGCCCTGGGTGGACGAACGTAGTTCGGTTGCATACCCGAACATTTCACCCAATGGCACGGTCGCATTTACAGCTTGGGCATTCCCCGGCCGCATTTCCATGCCCCGGATAGTTGCCCGGCGGCTATTCAATCCACCGATAATCTCTCCCAGGAATTCCTCCGGGGCGACCGCTTCCACCTTCATAATCGGCTCCAAGAGGACCGGTGCCCCTTTCTGAACACCTTCCTTGAAGGCAAAAGTAGCCGCCATCTTGAAAGCCATCTCATTCGAGTCAACTTCGTGGAACGATCCATCGAATAATTTCACTTTTAGATCAACCACCGGATACCCCGCCAGCACACCACTTTCCGAGGCTTCTTTGATGCCTTTTTCCACTGCCGGAATATACTCGCGCGGGATAGAACCACCGACAATTTTATTCTCAAAAACAATACCACTGCCACGTTCGCCAGGTTCCAGCGAGATCACCACATGTCCATACTGGCCGTGGCCGCCTGTCTGTTTAACGTACTTGTAATTGACTTCCTTGACCGGCCGCGTGATGGATTCCCGGTAGGCCACGCGCGGTCTGCCAACATTGGCCTGTACGTGAAACTCGCGCATCATGCGATCTACAATCACTTCCAGATGTAGCTCGCCCATGCCTTCAATGATAGTCTGGCCGGAATTTTCATCAGAGTGAACGCGGAAGGTTGGGTCTTCCTCAGAGAGTTTACGCAGGGCTTCCCCCATGCGCGCCTGGTCAACATTTGTCTTGGGTTCAATGGCAACACTGATAACCGGTTCGGGAAAGGTGATATTTTCTAGAACCACAAGTTTATTGTCGCATAGGGTATCACCGGTGAAGGTTTCCTTGAAACCCAGAACAGCTGCAATATCTCCAGCGCGTACCTCATCAACATCATCACGGTGGTCAGCGTACATGCGCAATAAACGCCCAATGCGCTCCCGCTTCCCTTTGGTGGAGTTGGTAACCATTTGGCCCTGGCTCAAGGTCCCGGAATAGACACGGAAGTAGGCTAAGCGTCCTACATATGGATCAGTAACGATTTTAAAGACCAGTGCGCTCAATAGCGCGTCATCCCGCGGGGGCAGTTGAATAACTTCATCGGTTCGAGGGTCCGTGCCGGTAATGGCCGGAACATCCAGTGGCGAAGGCAGGTAGTCAACCACCGCATCGAGCACCAGTTGTACACCTTTGTTGCGCAACGAACTGCCGCAGAACACCGGCGCGGCTTTATTCCCAATAACAGCCCGCCGCAGAACATCTTTTAATTCATCGTTGCTGATTTCCTCGCCTTCAAGATATTTAACCGTCAGGCCATCGTCCAGTTCGGCAATGCGTTCCACCATGACATGGCGACGTTCTTCAGCTTCAGCCTGTAAATCGGCGGGGATTTCAGCCTCGCGCGGCTCCTTGCCCAATTCGTCATCCCAGAAGACAGCTTTCATCGTCATCAGGTCAACAACACCACGGAAAGAAGATTCCATCCCAATTGGCATTTGCATTGCAATCGGGTTGGCTCCCAGGCGCTGTTTGATGGTATCAATGGTGCGTTCATAAGATGCCCCAACTCGATCCATCTTATTCGCAAAACAAATTCTGGGCACACCGTAGCGATCCGCCTGACGCCAGACCGTCTCACTCTGTGGTTCAACGCCTTGAACGGAGTCAAAGACAACCACACCGCCATCCAGAACGCGCAATGAACGTTGCACTTCGGCAGTAAAGTCGATATGGCCGGGTGTGTCAATAATATTGATCTGGTAACCCTTCCACTCGGCTGTCACTGCTGCAGAAACGATCGTGATACCGCGTTCGCGCTCCTGCTCCATCCAATCGGTGACGGTGGTACCATCATCCACGGAACCGATGCGGTGGGTCATGCCGGTATAGAACAGGATACGCTCGGTGGTAGTTGTCTTACCAGCATCAATATGAGCAATGATGCCAATGTTTCGATACCGTTCGAGCGGGAACGCGCGTGTCATAAATAATACCTGCTTGGTAAGGTTCGCTGATCACTAATTACATGCGATAGTGAGAAAAGGCGCGGTTCGCTTCGGCCATCTTGTGGGTTTCTTCCCGCTTGCGGATGGAAGCGCCTTCATTTTTATAAGCATCCATTAATTCATCCGCCAGCTTATCGGCGAACGATTTACCGGCGCGTGCTTTGGCGGAATCGAGCACCCAGCGGATTGCCAGGGTGGTTCGACGGACCGCTGGGACTTCCATTGGAACCTGGTAAGTGGCACCACCGACCCGGCGGGGCTTTACTTCCATGGCAGGTGCAACGTTCCGCATGGCGGTATCAAAGATTTCAACCGGATCCTTCCCACCGCTGCGATCACGGATAATATCCAGAGTATCGTACATCACATTCACCGCCGTGCTTTTCTTGCCACGTTGGAGCATGTGATGGATCATGGTCTGGATGGTTACACTGTTATAGCGGATATCAGGAAGAATCTCTCGCTTTTCTGGCTTCGCTCGACGCATATTATTACTCCATCAAATCTACTTGGCTGCGGCTTGTTTCGGGCGCTTCGCGCCGTACTTTGAACGACCCTGTTTCCGGTCATTAACGCCAGTCGTATCGAGTGAACCACGCACGATGTGATAACGTACGCCCGGCAGATCCTTTACACGACCGCCACGCACCAATACGACAGAGTGCTCCTGCAATTGATGGCCTTCGCCTGGAATATAGGCCGTGATTTCGATACCATTGGTCAGGCGCACGCGGGCGATCTTGCGCAACGCCGAATTCGGCTTCTTTGGGGTGGTTGTACGCACAACCGTGCATACGCCGCGCTTCTGGGGCGCACCCTTGGGCTGGCGCACACGCCGTTGCTTCTTGGTATTCAGCGTATACAACAACGCCGGGGCCTTACTCTTGGTTCTCTTGGACTGGCGTCCTTTGCGGATCAACTGGTTAATTGTGGGCACGTTCGCCTCCGAAACAAATTTCCATACGATTTCCTGATTCAGGTCAATAAGTGAGGCCATCGCATACCTGCCTGGATGGCCTCACTCCTATAAAATTACGCAGCGGGCAGTGCAACGCAATGCCCTTTTAGGCAACGAAGGGCTATTCTATCATGACGGGGGGAAGCCCGTCAAGGCAAATCAAATGGATTCCAGGTCGCGTTTCTCCTTAATCGAGATCTTCACCGATTTCCATTAGGCCCGTTGTATACTTTGGCGGATGAACTTTTTCCTCATCCTTACCAAACTTAATGACTTCGCCATTATCTGTTACAGCTTCCACGGCCAGTCCCAACGATTGTAACTCCTTGACCAATACACGGAAGGAGGCTGGTATGCTGGGTTCTTCAATAGGTTCTCCCTTGACAATGGCTTCGTAGGCATTCACACGGCCCTGCACATCATCAGATTTGACTGTCAACATTTCCTGCAACGTATATGCCGCGCCGTAAGCCTCCAACGCCCACACTTCCATTTCACCAAAGCGCTGGCCGCCGAACTGGGCCTTGCCGCCCAAAGGCTGCTGCGTAACCAAGCTATAAGGTCCGGTTGAGCGGGCATGGACTTTATCCTCGACCAGGTGATGTAATTTCAGCATGCTCATCACACCCACAGTGACAGGCTGGTCATATGGAACGCCCGTCTTACCATCGCGCAGAACCTGCTTTCCCAAGGTGGGAGACGGAACACCCAGTTCCAACATTGTGGCGCTCGTCTTGGCCTCAAGTTCTTCATCAGAAACATTATCCTGACCAAATGTATGCAACCAAAGCCTCGTGCAAACACGGATGGCATTGTCATTGTACATTTTACGTTGTGAAGGGAACGGCATAGTCTCTGGAAAGACGGTTGCCGGGTCAATCTGCTGATCGCGCAGCCACTCTGTCACGGTTATATGGCGGGCATAGTCCACTTCATTCAAGCGGTAAACGTCATAACCGCGTTCCCCCAGCCATTTTTCCAAATAAAGACGGCGGACTTCGCTATCGTCTTCTATGGTCTCAGGGCTATATTCCTGGCTTTTAAGCCATTCCCAGGCAACTTTGACAGTCTCTTTCCATGCAAAATCAACTATCCATGCACGTGCCAATTCAGCTTCAATCTCATCTTCCCTGGCTCCGTCAAAGACCGGGGTGATGGCGCGGTAACCGAGTTTCTGCGCCGCCCATCCCAGATGTACTTCCAACACCTGACCCAGGTTCATACGACCAGGAACACCGGTTGGGTTCAAAACAATGTCCACCGGCGTGCCATCATCCAGGAAAGGCATATCCTCCTCGCGAATGACGCGCGAAACAACACCTTTATTTCCATGGCGTCCAGCCATCTTATCGCCAGCGGTAATCTTGCGTCGCTGCGCCACCGAAACACGCACCATCATATCCACACCAGCAGAAAGGTCAACGTTATCTTCGCGGGTAAAAACTTTCACATCCACAACCTTGCCGCGTTCGCCATGTGGCATACGCAGGGAGGTATCTTTCACATCCCGTGACTTTTCCCCAAAGATAGCACGCAGAAGGCGCTCCTCGGGTGTAAGTTCTTTCTCGCCTTTGGGCGTGATTTTACCAACCAGAATATCGTTTGGATTGACTTCCGCACCGATGCGAATGATGCCACTCTCGTCGAGGTCTTTGATGGCATCTTCGCCCACATTGGGTATATCGCGGGTGATCTCTTCGGGGCCTAGCTTCGTATCGCGCGCCTCAACCTCGTATTTTTCGATGTGGATCGAGGTAAAACGATCCTCCTGAACCAAACGTTCTGAAATCACGATGGCATCTTCGAAATTGGCACCTTCCCAAGACATGAAAGCCACGGTAACGTTTTGTCCAAGTCCCAGTTCACCGTGATCGGTCGAGGAAGAATCGGCAATGATATCGCCTTTATGGGTGACCTGCCCTTTAATGACCGCCGGGCGCTGATCAATGCAGGTGGATTGGTTTGAGCGTTGGTACTTGCGCAGTTTATAGGTGTGCAAGTTACCATCCTTTTCTTTGACAACAATGGACGAGCCGGTCACCGAGACAACATCTCCATCCGCGTCGGCCACAATTACCTGCCCTGAATCCAAGGCAGCATAACGCTCCATCCCGGTTGAGACAGTCGGAATTTCCGGACGTACCAGTGGCACGGCTTGAGCCATCATATTCGACCCCATCAAGGCGCGATTGGCATCATCGTGCTCCAGAAAGGGGATCAACGCCGCGCTGATGCCAACCACCTGGTGAGGTGCAACATCCATATAATCCAGGTTTTCGGGTGCCGTGAAAATAAAACCGGAATGGTAACGGCAAGAGACACGCGGGCTTTCATACTCGCGGAATTCATTTAACACTGCATTCGCCTGGGCAATCACGTACTTGTCCTCGGCATCTGCGGAGAGATATTCATACTCATCTGAAACGTATGGAAGAATTGCCACATCACGCTTGCTTTTGGCAATCGTCTTGAGCATTTTTTCCGTGATGCGTTCGCCGGCTTTTATCAACACTTCCCCACCCTTTGAGTTGGTCAGGTCTTCCCGTAACGCATGCCCTACCAAGGCTGCATCATCGCAGGCCATCTGGCGGATGACACGCCGATAGGGTGTCTCGATAAAGCCGTATTCGTTGACGCGTGCAAAGGATGCCAGCCGGCCGATCAAACCGATGTTCGGGCCTTCGGGGGTCTCGATCGGGCAAATGCGTCCATAATGGGAATGGTGAACATCGCGCACGTCAAAACCGGCGCGCTCCCGCCGCAAGCCGCCCGGTCCCAGAGCCGAAAGGGTGCGTTTATGGCGTAACTCTGCCAGAGGGTTGGTCTGGTCCATGAATTGCGAGAGTTGGCTGGAGCCAAAAAACTCACGCAAAGCAGCCACTACCGGGCGGATATTAACCAGTGTCACCGGGGAGAGTTGCTCCTGGTCACGGATGGACATGCGCTCTTTAATGACCCGCTCCATGCGGCGCAGGCCAATGCGCAGTTTATTCTGAATAAGCTCGCCGACTGTCTTAACCCGGCGATTGCCGAGGTGGTCAATATCATCGGGCGGTTCAACGCCGTTGTTTATGAGGATCATCCGCCGCAGTAGGCGAATAATATCCGCCTTGGTAACTGTGCGGTGCGGGATGGGGATTTGCAGATCGAGCTTTTGATCCAATTTATAACGGCCTACGCGCTCCAGATCGTAGTGGCGCTGGTCGAACAACTGCTCTTCAAGAAAGCCGCGCGCATTATCCAATGTAGCCGGGTCGCCGGGTCGCATGCGCTTAAAGAACTCGATCAGGGCTGCTTCGGCAACCGTCAGGCCACCGGAAAGGTCCCATTCGGGTTCCTGGCGCAATGTGGAGGCAATGAACATGCGCTCAGGATTGGTATCCACATCTTTGAAAAGGTTGATGAGTTCCTCATCGGTACCGCTGGTAAGAAGTTGGTCACCGATATTTCCATCATCCACCGCGGACAAAGCGCGCAGAAAAACGGTAATGGGCACAGTCCGCTTGCGGTTGAATTTCAAGATTATGTAATCGCTTTTGCGGGTCTCAAATTCCATCCAGGCGCCGCGATCAGGGATAAGTTTCGCCATGGCTAACGGGCGACCTGTTGCCCGGTCCGTGGGCGCTTCGAAATAAACGCCCGGAGAACGGATTAACTGGGAAACGACAACACGCTCGGTTCCATTAATAATGAATGTTCCCTTATCCGTCATTTCCGGGAAATCCCCCAGGAAAATATCCTGTTTGATAGGTTCGGGGACATCCGGCCCGGCTAACAGGACCGAAATATACAGCGGGCTGGCATAGGTCAGGTCGCGTTCGACGCATTCTTCAATATCGTGCTTGGGGTCACCAAACCAGTATTTCAGCCCCCATTGTTTCGCTTCGGGGCCGCGACTGGGGAAGAAAAGCTTCATCCCCTTGTTATAAGACTCTATCGGTGAAATTTCGTGCAGGAGATCCCCCAATCCTTCTGCTTTCAAACGTTCAAATGAGTCCAACTGAACTTCGATAAGATTGGGCAAGTTAAGCGTAACCGGGATACGTGCGTAGTTCTTCTCGGGTAGGACAGAGGCCATAGCTTTCTCCTGAATGTAGATACTCTGGCGGAAAGGCGGTGCCGCGTACGACAACCCACCTGGGGCAGTAACAACAAAATATATGCGAAGGTTGATTATACCAGTCCGTTCAATAAAGTCAAGTATTTTTGGGCGAATTTAACGGGCATTTAACCAGAATCGTTGACAAAAAAGCCACCCCATAGTAACATCGAAGCCGCTTGCCGAGGTAGCTCAGTGGTAGAGCAGGGGACTCATAAGCCCTTGGTCGTGGGATCGACTCCCACCCTCGGCACTGACCCATAGGGTATATCCCCCACTCCAGCCCGCTTTTGAGCGGGCTTTTTTATCACTGTTTTCTGTAGCAAGAGTATATTTGAGCGCCTGCTTCCGCTAAGAGTCACTTGACTCCTGCCATGCTTGAACTTACAATGCATCTAAATATAACCGCATCAGGGAAGAGACTCTTATGTAAAGAGCGCCGAAGGTGCAAATCCGGGACTGGCAAGGCTCGGATGAAACTCTCAGGCAAAAAGGACCCTGCTGCAATCATCTCTGGAAAGTTCCCCGCGGGAAAACCATCCCATCCGGGACACCGAAGAGGCAATCCTGTAACGGCGGCGGTACACTTGCATGAGCGGCCAGCCTCCCCTTCAGGAGAATCTTTCAGGTCCATTACAGAGGGCGCACACGCTATAACTGTGCGCCCTCTTTTATTTCGCCAATTTCAATACTTAAGGAGCAATGTCATGAATATTCCAACCAATCTCAAGTACACCAAGACCGACGAATGGTTCGACCCAGCCACCGGCAAAGCCGGCCTGACCGATTACGCCCAGAGCCAACTCTCGGACATCGTCTTTGTGGAAGTCATCGTGGCAGCCGGCGATGCGCTCCAGGCCGGCAAGCAGATCGCCTCGGTGGAGTCGGTCAAGGCTGCCGCCGAGTTGTATGCCCCTGTCAGCGCACAGGTGGCAGCCGTCAACGAGGCGTTGGCCGATAATCCAGAGGTCCTGAACAGTGACCCCTACGGCAATGGTTGGATGATCCAGGTCAAGGGTGCAGATGCCTCCGGCCTGATGGATGCGGCCGCCTATACCAGCTATTGTGAAGAGCGGGCGCAGCAGTAAGTCTGATAAGACTAATATGTCTGATAAGTCTGACATGTCGGACTTATGAGACCTGTCAGGCCTGCAAGACATTTAAGAAAGGTAACTATGACCTATATCCCACACAGTCCTCAGGAACGGGATGCCATGCTGGAGGCCATCGGGGTGACCAGCCTTGAAGATTTGTTCAAGGATGTTCCAAAAAAAAACCGTTTTCCGACCCTGCACCTTCCACCGGCCCTGACCGAAATGGAGGCCGCCGCCGAATTGGGCGATCTCTCGCTCGGTAATGAAAATGTCCGCACCGACCTGGTCTGCTTCCTCGGCGCAGGCGCTTACAACCATTACATCCCCGCTGCCGTGGACCACATTCTGCGACGCGGCGAGTTCTACACTGCTTACACACCCTACCAGCCCGAAATCTCGCAGGGAACGCTGCAAGCCATCTTCGAATACCAGTCGCTCATGGCCGCACTCACCGGTATGGAGATCTCTAACGCTTCGCACTATGACGGGGCCACCGCCGTAGCCGAAGCCGTTAACATGGCCTATGCCCAGTTTCGCGGCAAACGCACGAAAGTGGTCATCAGCCCAAGCGTTAATCCGCAATACCGCGCCACCCTGCGCACGTACGTTCAGGGCATGCACCTGGAACTGGCCGGCGATGATCCCAAAGCGGGTAAAAGCGCACTGGCGGTCTTAATCCGCCCGGAGGGCTTGATCCCGCTGATCGATGCGGAAACCGCGCTTGTGATCGTTCAATACCCGGATTTCTTCGGACGGATTTTCGATCTAGGTAGCCTGATCGAAGCAGCCCATGCCCAGGGCGCCCTGGTGTGTGTGGCCGCCAACCCGATCGCACTGGGCTTGCTCAAAACTCCCGGTGAAATGGGCGCAGATATCGTGGTCGGTGAGGGCCAGCCGCTCGGCATACCGCTCTCATATGGTGGGCCATACCTGGGCTTTTTTGCCACCCGCAAGCAATACATCCACAAGATGGCCGGACGCCTGGTTGGCGAGACACTGGACAGCCGCGGCCAGCGCGCCTATGTGCTTACGCTGACCGCTCGCGAACAGCACATCAAGCGTGAGCGCGCCACCTCCAACATTTGCACCAACCAGGGCTTGCTGGCTCTGGCCGCGGCCGTGTACTTGAGCCTGCTTGGGCAAACCGGCCTGCGCCAGGTTGCCGAACTTTGTTACCATAAAGCGCATTATGCCGCAGAAAAGATAGTTGAAATCCCCGGCTACTCGGTTCGCTCGGATGCGCCCTTCTTTCACGAATTTTTGGTGGGCTGCCCGAAGCCGGTTGCGGAGATCAACGCCCATTTGCTCGAACACGGTTTCCTGGGTGGGTACGATCTCGGCCAGGATTACCCAGCGCTCCAGGATACCATGCTGCTGGCTGTCACCGAGATGAATACCAGGGACGAGATCGATGCGCTGGTGGACGCGCTGAAGGAGGATAGCCATGCCTGAGACACCTGTAATGCGCAAAGTCGAACCGACCATCTACGAACTCTCTTCCCCCGGGCGGACCGGCGTGACCTTCCCGGAGCCGGACGTGCCGCGCGCCGCCCTGCCGGAAAGCCTGCTCCGCCTGGAGTTACCACTGCCGGAATTGGCCGAAGCGGATGTTGTCCGGCATTATGTTAACATTTCGAAATACAACTATAGCGTGGACGGCGGTTTCTATCCACTGGGTTCCTGCACAATGAAATACAACCCGAAGATCAACGAGGATACCGCCCGCCTGCCCGGATTTATTTTTACCCATCCGCTCCAGCCGGTGGAGACGGTCCAGGGGAACCTGGTGCTGATGTACCAGTTGCAGGAGTGGCTGAAGGAGATCTCCGGTTTCGCCGCTGTGTCGCTCCAGCCGGCTGCTGGAGCACACGGTGAATTGACCGGTGTGCTGATCATGTGCGCCTATCACAAAGCCCGCGGCGACACGCAGCGCGTCAAGATGCTCATTCCCGATTCGGCGCATGGCACCAACCCGGCCTCCTCGTCGATGAGCAACCTGGAAGTGGTGCAGATCCCATCGGATGAGCGCGGCAATGTGGACCTGGTGGCCCTGAAAGCCGCCTGCGATGGGAGCGTGGTCGGGCTGATGCTGACCAACCCAAACACTCTCGGGCTTTTTGATGAACACCTCGAAACTGTCATCCAGACCGTGCACGCCTGCGGCGGGCTGGTCTACGGCGATGGGGCCAACCTGAACGCGCTGCTCGGGATCGTCCGTCCCGCCGACCTGGGTTTCGACCTGATGCACTTCAACCTGCACAAGACCTTCTCCACCCCACACGGCGGTGGTGGACCGGGTTCAGGGCCAGTGGGCGTTTCGGAGCGTCTGGCCGACTTCCTGCCGGCGCCCATCGTGGGGATAATCGACGAAGGCCAGGCTGACCAGCCGGCGCTTTTTGGCTTCATCACACCTGCGAAAAGCATCGGGCGCGTCAAGGCCTTCAACGGCCATTTTGGCATGTTCGTGCGGGCTTATACCTACATCGCCATGCACGGCGCGCAGGGGCTGCGCCAGATCGCCGAGTATGCCGTGCTGAATGCCAACTACATCCGGGTGCGGCTGGATAAAGCCTACACCATCCCGTTCAACCGCATCTGCATGCACGAGTTCGTTGTCGAAGGCCAGTGGGCGGATGCCCCAGGTATCCGCGCCTTGGATGTAGCCAAACGCCTGATGGATTACGATTTCCACCCGCCCACCAACTACTTTCCGCTCATCGTCCACGAGGCGCTCATGATCGAGCCGACCGAAACCGAGAATAAGGATACGCTGGACGCTTTCGCAGATGCCCTGCTCAAGATTGCCGGCGAAGCGCGCACCCAGCCGGAGCTGCTCAAGGAAGCCCCGCACAAGACACCCTTCGGACGCATGGATGAGGTCAAGGCGGCCCGGGAGTTGGTGCTGTGCTGCTGGCTGCCGGAAGATTATTAGATCTGGATTATGTAGGTCACGCTAATAGCGTGACCTACACATTTATGCTAATAAAGGAGAAAAAATGACAAACGATAAGAAAGCAGATCTTGCCGGTCCTGGCATCAGTACGTACGAGGAGGTCGAAAAGATCCTCCCCAACGATTACGCCGCGCTCCAGCCTCCCCTGGAAAGGATGAAGGCCGTCTTCGCCGTAAAAGAATACATCGAGAAGAACCTCTGCAAGGAGCTTAATCTGACCATGGTCCAGGTTCCGCTCATTGTGGACCGGGATAGCGGCGTAAATGACTATCTCGACCGGGATGGTTCACGCACGCCCGTGGAATTTCCATGCGGGCTGGGCATAGAACCGCGCATTACCGCCCAGGTCGTGCAGGCTGCCACCAAGTGGAAGCGCATGGCGCTCAGACAGTTCGCCTGCAAGGTAGGCGAGGGCATCTGCACGGATATGCGCGCCGTGCGCAAGGATTACTTCCTCGACCACGACCACAGTTCTTATGTTGATCAGTGGGATTGGGAACGCGTCGTTACCCCCGAGCAACGCAACCTGGAGTTCCTTAAAGATGTCGTCCGCAAGATCTGGAAGGTAATTTACGGCGCTGGCAAGTACGCCCAGGAATTGTTCCCAGAATTGAAATCCGACAAATTCCCGGATTTCCCCAAAGAACTGACCTTCATCCACGCAGAAGACCTGCTGGCCATGTATCCCAACCTGCCGCGCAAGCAGCGCGAGACTGCCATCCTGCAAAAGTACCCGGCAGTATTCATCATTGGGATTGGCTGGGTGTTGAAGGACGGCTACCCGCATGAGATGCGCGCAGCCGACTACGATGATTGGGTCACGCCAACGAACAAGGAATCCGGAAAGGATACACACGGCATCAACGGTGACATCCTGGTCTGGAACCCGGTCACCAAACGCCGGCACGAGTTATCCTCGATGGGCGTCCGGGTCACCAAGGACACGCTCGTCCAGCAGCTTGAGCTCTCCGGTCAGTCGGACTTCCTGAAACTGCCCTACCACCAGGCCATCCTGCACGACCAGATCCCATTGTCGATCGGCGGCGGAATTGGCCAGGCGCGCACGTACATGTACCTGCTGCGCGCGGCCCACCTGGGTGAGGTGACGGTCTCGGTTTGGCCCAGGCAACTTAAGGAAATCTGCGCAAAGAAGAATATATTTGTTCTCGAGTAAATAGTAAATAACGTCGGGGCTGTCCTTAGGGTGGGGCAGCCCCGACAAGATAATTTTTTTATGAAGGATGCCATGCGGGGAAATGGTAACAAATTTATCCATTTTATGCTACACTACCAATGGTCTACCAGTTTTCGGTTGGGATTTTTCATTAAGAAACAGGGATACCTAAACCTTGAGAGGCTTTATGGCGACCGCTGCACAAGATTTCGACAAAAACGATTTTCGAAAGCAATTGGAAAACGAACTTACCGGGAACATCCTGCCGTTCTGGATAAACCACGCCGTGGACAAAGCCAACGGCGGCTTTTACGGGGCTTTAACCAATGACTTGGAGATACACAATGAGGTGCCGCGCTCGGCGATCCTATGTGCGCGCACGCTCTGGACGTATGCCACTGCCTACCGGAAGCTGGGCGATAAAGCCTATTTGGACATGGCGCGTTGGGCCTATGATTATCTCACGGGCGCCTTTTTGGATTCGGTATATGGCGGCGTCTACTGGACTGTGGACGCTCAAGGCAAGCCGTTTTTTGACCGCAAACACCATTACGCCCAGGCCTTTGCCATTTACGGGCTGTCGGAATATTACCGGGCCACGCAGGAGCCAGACAGCCTGGCCGCTGCGCAAGCATTGTTCCAGTTGTTGGAAAAGCATGCCTATGACCCGGTGTACGGGGGCTATATCGAGGGAAGCAGCCGTACCTGGGAAACCCTGGCGGATATGCGCTTGAGCGCCCGCGACATGAACTGCCGCAAATCCATGAACACCATGCTGCACGTCCTGGAAGCCTATACCAACTTATTACGGGTATGGCCGGACGCCAACCTGAAGGCGCAGCACCGGGCCTTGATCGAAACTTTCCAGGAGCATATCCTTAATCCTTCCAACGGGCATTTCAAGCTCTTTTTCGATGATGCGTGGAATTCGCTTTTGGAGAATGTCTCCTATGGGCACGATATCGAGGGCAGTTGGCTGCTCTATGAAGCTGCCGAGGTGCAGGGCGATCCGGCGCTGCTGACCCAGACCCGCACGATGGCCCTCCAAATTGCGACGGCCGTATACAAGGATGGGTTGGAGCCGGATGGCAGCTTGCCCTACGAGGCCGGCCCGCAAGGCTTGGTGGACAGCAATAAGAGCTGGTGGGTGCAGGCCGAGGCGATGGTGGGATTCTACAATGCGCACCAGCTTTCCGGGCAGGAACGGTTTGCAGAGGCGGCCCGGCAGAGCTGGAACTATATCCGGGAAAAGATGGTAGACCGGGTTAACGGGGATTGGATCAAAGTTCTCCAGCGCGACGGCACGCCGGTTGCCAGCAGCTACAAAGTGGGGCCGTGGGAATGTCCCTACCACCACAGCCGGGCCTGCTTTGAAATGCTCGACCGGCTTGGATAATCATCCGGGCGGACGACGTCCGCCCCTACAGAACGAGACCGATCACCGCCCCCACAACTGCACAACCCAGGTTGACCATATCATTATTCAACCACTTCCAGCCGCGCACCTGGAATGTTTCAGTGCCGCAGCTATGCCGGGGATGTTTCTCGGTCTCTTTGTCGCAGTGCGGGCAGCGGTAGATGGCCTGGACCGTCGCGCCGAGGAACGAGTCGAACAAGGAGCCGAGCAGGCCGCCCAGGATGGCAATACCTGCGATGGCCCAGAAATTGCCGGCAGGGCGCACCAGCCCGGCCAGGACGGCGATCAGGACCGCGCCGCCGGCGGCGGCCAGGGTACCGTAGACCGAGATGGCGCCCGAAGTGCCGCGTTCGACCGCTTTACCGCTCGTAATCAAGCGCGGCATGGACGGGTTCAACACGCCCAGTTCGGTGGCCCAGGTATCCGCATTGACGGCCGCCAGGGAGGTCGCGAAGGCCAGCCAGGTCCAGGAGGCTTGCGGGAAGAAGAAATGCAGCCCGGCAAAGAGCGCGGCGATGCCTCCATTGGCAAGCACCTGACCGAGGTCACGCGTCCCGCCCTTGTCGAATTTTTCGTTCAAACTGGCTTTGCGTTTGGCAAAGGTGCGGGTGAGGGCGCTCGAAGAGATGAAGAAAGCCAGCAGGAGCACGGCCCAGGGCCAGCCTCCCAGGCCAAAAATGATCGTCCCCTCCAGCAAGGCCCCCCACGCCCCGGACCCGCTCAGGCTGTGGGCGCGCCAGGCCCCCAGGGCAATGACGGCGGCAAAGAGGAAACCAAGCAATAATTGAAGAAAAGGAGGAGCCATATCTTTTACCCTGGGAAAATAGAATCCGGCTCTTTTTATGCCGGCGTAATGACGATGACCAACACAGCCACCAAAAACAACAGGGAGGAAACCACCCCGCTGATCCAGAGGATATACGCCAGCGGACGGCGTTCCTCGCTACGATAAATCATCAGCCCGGAGACCCATCCGGCCAGGTAGAGGAAAATACTGACGATGGGCAGCAGGATGAGGGCAAGGCCGCTGGTAGGCGGGCGCGCGGCCCCCGAGGGCTGGAAACCCAGCGATATATGCGCCAGGGAAGGCGCCACCAGACCCACCCAGACCAGCAGGCCAACATTCACAAAAAAGCCAGCCAGCCAAAGAACACGCGCCAGCAGGCTATCCCAGGCATGCAACACCACAAAGGATGGGTAAACCGATCTCGGTTCGGCGGGCGTAAGGCTGCCCATCTCAATGGCACGCTGGATCTCCTGGATGAAATCGGCAGGCGAGGCGGGGGAAATGGCAAAAGCCTGCCGGGAGGTGGCCACCAGCAGCAGGGATTTCGCATCCGAAGCCAGGAACTCGACCGGGCCGAGGTCCGGGTAGCGGCGCGTGCCCAGCAGCGCCCCCGGCAGGCGGAAGAACGGCAGGGGCAAAGGTTGTGCCAGGGCGGCCAGCGGGCGGACCCATTCGATCTCTGAAAGGGGGATCTGTTCGGTGCGCAAGCCCCAGGTGAGAGTCAGTTGGTCACGGTCAATACTGTAATTGGAACGGGCCAGGGAGTACAGGCGATAGGCAAGGATGGGGATGGGGATAAAGGCCAACACGGCCAGCACAATGGCAAGGATCAGGCGCGGGCCGAACGGCTGGGCGGAGGCGAACGCCGCCAGGGCCATAATCAGTACGGCCAGCACCAAAATCAGGAAGAGATGGAGATTCCGCCCACGCCGGCGGGGAGGGGGAAAATCGCCGGGGTTCATGGCTTCGGCAAAGCCGACGAGACGGCCCGGATGGCCTGGCAGACCTGTTCCACCATCCCCTCGGTCATCACGCTGGAAAAGGGAATGGCCAAGCCGCGCAAGCCCAAGTCCTCCGTCACCGGGAAGTCACCCAGTCGATAGCCGAAGCGTTCCACCATGAAAGGCTGGAGATGGATGGGGGCGAAATACGGACGCACCGGGATGCCAAGCGCCGCCAGGCCATGCGCGACCGCCTCGCGGTCGATCCCCCTGGCGAACTTCACCACGTAGACGAACCAAGACATGCGCGTGGTGGCCGGTTCGACGGCATAGCGTTCCACGCCGGGAATCTCGGACAGGCGCTCGTCATACCACTCCGCCACCTGTTCGCGCTTGGACAGCAACTCCTGGATGCGCTGCATCTGGGCCACGCCCAGCGCAGCCGACATCTCATCCAGGCGGTAGTTGTAGCCCAGGTAGGTATGCTGGAGCCAGGTATCGCCGGGGGCGCGTCCCTGGTTGCGCAGGGAGCGCATAAAGTCCGCGGCTTTCTCATCATCGGTGACGATGACACCGCCCTCGCCGGTGGTAATCTGCTTGTTCGGGTAGAAGGCGTAGACCCCGTAATCGCCCAGGCGGCCGGCCTTGCGGCCCTTGTATTCCGAGCCGAGCGCTTCACACGAATCCTCGATGACTGCCAGCCCGAACTCATCCGCCAGCTTTCGGATGGCATCCATATCGGGAGGCTGGCCGAACACATCCACGGGCAGGATGGCGCGCAAGGGCGCCGCCGGCGGGGAGGCAACGCCGCGGCGGGGCAGCCATTTTTGGGCCTTTTGGCCGCCGGCCGTCAGGTCACGGGCGGCTTCGGCCAGGCGGGCGATATCCAGATTGCCGGTGCGCTCATCCACATCCACGAAGACCGGGATGGCGTTCTCGAACAGGATCACGTTGGTGGATGAGATAAAGGAGAAGGGCGTGGTCAGCACCAGGTCGCCGGGGCGGATGCCGGCGGCGCGGACGCAGAGGTGCAGCCCGGCCGTGCCGGAGTTGACCCCGATGGCGTGCCTGGCGCCGGTGTACTCACAAAAACCTTTTTCGAAGGCGGCAATCTGCGGGCCCATGCTCAGGTTGGGGCCTTCGAGCACCTTCAGAACGGACTGCAGGTCGTCTTCGGGCAGGCCAGCCTGGCGCAGGGCAGCCCGAACAGCCTGGCGGTCGCCTTCGACCAGGTCAGGGGAGGACATGGGAACTTTGGGAGGAATGGATGCGCTCATGTTTTAGCTCTTGGCGGGTTCGGTCTTCATTTGGTCCAGGGCAGGAATATCCAGGCCGAGGTCGACCGCATCTTCCATGCGGATCTGGCCGCGCAGGAACGCGCCTTCCTCGGTGGCAAAGGCGGTCGTGACGATATCGCCCCAGACGCGGCCGGAGGAGCGGATCTCGACCTTTTGGGCGGAGATATTGCCCTTAACCGCCCCGGCCACGATCACACTGGCGGCGCGCAGGTCGGTGCAGGTCACTTTGCCGGTCTCGCCGACGACCAGCATGCCTTTCAGAGCGATCTGGCCCTCAAAGGTGCCTTCGATGCGCACACCGCCCGAGCCGCTCAGGCTACCCTGCCAGATGACGCCTGCGCCGAGCACGGAGGTGATGCGTTCCACCGTCTGCACGGTGGGAGGAAGGCCAGTTTGGTCATTACGTTTAAACATGGTTCACTTTCATTAGAGAGAATGTGGGTACTATTTTATCATCTTCTGCGGCGCTTGCCGCCGGTCTCCCGCAGCAATGCCGGAGAGGCGGGAGAAATAGGGGATGTTGGGCGGGCTTCGCCCGCCCAACACCCCCATATCTTCCCTTAATCCCGGCGATACCAATAAACCTGCCGCGGGGCCGGAAAACCCGTTTTTTCGGGTTGCGCGGGCGCGTTAGTACAAAACAACGAGGAACAATTCCAGGGGGAGGGGGGATTTCAGGGGGAAAGTGGGAGAAGAGGGCGGAAAAAAGGTAGTTTTACGGGGGTTTTAGGCGGTTTTTGGGGACAAAATGGGACGAAAGAGGTGATATTGACGGATATGCGAATTGTTTTTTAGAATTGATACGCGGGAATCGGGGTAAAAAATGGTGTTTTTAAGCGTTTTTGGGCGTTTTTTTGAGCAAAATTTGGGGGATAAGAGGCGTAGGGGCGGGTCTGTGAATTGTCTGGCAACGGCATTTTGCTGGAAACCATTATCTTTGGCATAGGCGCATTGCCAATAGACCCGCCCCTACCACAACCATCATTCAAAAGAATTACCGCGTGGACATGGTTTGGCACGATCCCAAACGCGCCCAAGGCGATGTGCGGATGATCGGGCAGGGCAGACCAGGCGGGTCGTTCGATCAGACCGAATTGATCCCATTGCATTTCCGCATGGAGGGCCTGGCCAAACAGGCATTCACGCCCATGTGCCACAATGGTGCCGTAATACGCGCCGGATCGGAAATAATCGTATGCCTGCAACCGGATGGCATGGCGAGGATGAATTTTGGGGTCGAATTTCATTTTTTATCATTTTCGTTAGGCGCACCGTAAGGGCACGGCGGCCCGATTGATCATCATGGCATTTCCGATTCCCGCCGTACCCCTACAACCTACACGCGAACATATGCCGCAGCAGAGCAGGCGGGAGATGGTTGAATATTTTTTGGACATTCTTGTACAACGAAAACAGCCCTGCGGCACAGCCGCGTGGCTCCTGCAATACCGGCCAACGGTCCCTCCCACAAGCGCCCGTTTTTTGGGCGCGCTCCCTCTCTCTTAAGATTAAGAAGTAGAAGTAGAGGAGGCTGCTGCTACTTCTGCGTTACATCTCCGTTTCTGGCAGGCTTGCTGTAACGCTTCATCCGTTCAGAAGATCCGGAGTGACCCCGACAAAAAGCATCGGGGCCCCGCACAGTACGCCCCGCACAGTACGCCCCGCACAGTACGCCCCGCACAGTACGCGGGACAGGCGGGACAGGCGGGACAGGCGAGGCTGACAGGCAGACAGAAATGGGAGAGGAAAAAGTACATTTCTTTCCTCTTGGCTTTACCAGAATATTATGCTACACTAATAAATCAAAAATGTAACCCTTGCTGAGGGGAAAACGTATGAATTCCGCGAAAATAAGCCTTAGAATTCTTTTATTTTTGTCTGGCTGTGGAATGGGGGCCATTGACGCTCTTCTCATTCAAGATCAAACCGTTAAGATAATCATTTTTATTCTTTTTGCGGCGAGCTTATTGTTGGATACCGCCTTGTCCATTTATGACCTCCGGCAGAATTCATGGAAGGATTTTTCGGAGAATGCAAGGAATGCCGAGGATGTTTTACAACAGACCCTGGACCTGGCGTGCATAGCCATGGGAAAAGGTCAAACCATATTTCGCGCAAACATTTTTCAGAAACGCCCGAGAAGCCAAAAACTGCGCATATGTTATTATTCGAAGAACATGGTGGGTGCGCCCGATTTGGATATCACCCTTGAAAAATGGCAAGGTTGCACCGGTCACGCCTGGGGCTATGAGGCACCAACTGTCGCAGATCTTACCATTCCGGCAGTTGGGGGGGGTGCACGATGGGGATTGGAGGAGGAACAATTGAAATTAACCAAAGGGATAGCAACCATATTCGCGCTGCCCATTCGCCATCCTGAGCATAATAAGAAGATAATTGGGATTTTAAGTTTTGATACAAAGGAAGCAGTCGCTGACAGCATAACGCAGGATGAATATAGAGATATTGCTTTGAGCGTCTCCAAACAAGTCGGTTTCCTCTTGTTCGGATTTGGTCAGGTTAAATCCCTTAATGATTAAGTATTGTACGGATGCTGGATATGATATATAATCAGTCGAGTAGATTTACGCCCAATTTGGACAGTTTTTCTCTTTGAAAGTCTCTCATGGTTCGGGATGCAAGCGACTATGAAAAAAGCTAAAAAGAATAATAATGAAAAGGTACTTCCCAAGCTTCCGCATGAACAAAGGGCCTCTTATGAGGCTGCGGGAAAGTGGCCGCCTCCGGAGGGTCTGACCATATTGCTAGAGGCGGAACCTTCACTCACAGAGGTGAAGGAGTTATTCTCAAACTTAAAGGTGGTTGTTACGCCTTCCCAGAGGACCATTGTTGAACGAGCAGAAAAGCAACTCATAGAATCCAAATAGTTGTTTTTTCTTCATTAAGCTGTTGTTTTAAAGATGCACCGGATCATAGGCGCATCTTTTTATTTCTTACCTCCGGATGGCAAAGGTGGCGACCCCCTCCGGCCTGTGGTCCCCTCCCCCATTTTGAAAAACAAAAATGGGGGAGGGAGGCTGCGGCGGAAACCCTTGTCCATCCGGAGGCAGCCGCGCGGCCGGCCCGGTCCGGCCAACGCTGCAACACCCCGCGTGCAACTGATGATCACCCATAAGTAGAAGGGATAGACAAAAGCTCTGGCAACTATGATAATAATTTGTTGCCGAACAAAATCTTACCCATGGGTCGCGCCGTTCTTGGATTTACCGTTTTTTTCGTTGTTATCGTCGCTTTCCCAATTGTGAGGATTGTTCAGGATGTAATCGCATTTGGTTTGGTAATCTTTGTCGTTACGGATGATATGTTCGTAATAATTGCGCTGCCAGACCGGTACACCGTTTGTTCGCCGCATTAAATTTATCCGCAGAGAAACCGCGGATTTATAGGATCGAACGATGGTGGGGATAGAACCTGCCACCGGTTTCCCGAATTGTTCCGTTGCAGGGGCACGGCGGGGCAATTCAGAAACATTGTTGTATGCTACATCCGCCGTGCCCCTACCATCCACAATCAAAATAATTCCATGTGCATGATTTGGCATAATCACAAATTCGCTCAATTCGATATGCCAGAACCGGCGCGGCAACCTCTCCCACTCCGTTTGTGCAACCTGACCAAATTTATTCAAAACCATCTCCCCATCCACCACCTCGCCAAACAATTCTTCGCGCTGCCAGGTAACAACGGTAATGTAATACGCCCCCTCCCGGGTGTAATCATATCCCGGCAGGCGGATGGATCGGCGGTGGTGAATTTTAGGATCGAATTTCATTTTTTATCATTTTCGTTGGGCGCACCGTAGGGGCACGGCGGCCCGATTGATCATCATGGCATTTCCGATTCCCGCCGTACCCCTACAACCTACACGCGAACATATGCCGCAGCAGAGCAGGCGGGAGATGGTTAAATATTTTTTGGACATTATTGTACAACGATAACGGCGCTACGGCACAGCCGCGTGGCTCCTGCAATGCCGGCCAGCGCCGCGCCCTCCGGCATCCGCGACCAAATTCGTTTACCTGTCCCCGGTTCTCCTGGGGAACTCGTTTAGAATTCGTGGACGGTATTAATTTCGCGCTCCGCGCCCTTGACAAATTAGAAAATATGTTCTAGGATTATTGCAGGCACGGCAAGGCCCACACCTTGGCGTGTTTTCTGTTTAAGTATTGCCACGGGAAGGAAAAAGGTACGAGTTATGAGAAATGAGCGAAGAGTAAAGGGTAAGAAGGAAGAAGGTTGAAATGAGTGATTTGAAGCACGTGGCTCCGTGTGATGACATTATCATTTTGAAAGAAAAAGTGGCGGCGCTGGAGGCATGGAAGTCGGCGACGGAAGCGGATCTGAAAGCGATCCGGGACGTGGTGAGCCAGGTCAAGCTGCTGATGTCGTTCAGCCTGGGAGGCGGGGCGATATCCCTGCTGACGCTGATCTTTTCGATGGCGCGATTCATCATGGGGAAGTGAAAGAGTTAACCACAAAGGACACAAAGGATCACAAAGATTTAAGAGCAAAAAGGATTTAGATTTTATATGCTTCCCGAACATGGCAGGATCCACCAAAAGGAAGAAGCGAGAAAAAGCAAGAAACAAAAAACAATAAAAAGGAAAGGAACAAGATGGGAGCACCGAAGGGTAATACGAATGCGTTGAAGCACGGGCTGTATGCGAAGCATTTCAGCCCGGAAGAGCAGGCGGGGCTGCGCAAGATGTCGCCGGAGGATTACCGGCACGAAATCAATATGATGCGGGTGGCGGTGAATAACGTTTTCGATATGCAAATGCGCGTCTATCAAATGCTGGACAGCGCAATGAAGTCCAGCCAGCCGGTGGAGGTGGAGGCGCTGACACGCATTTCCAACAGCTTGGCGCTGGGGATGACGGCTCTGAGCACGGTGGCGAGGACGCACGCCCTGTTCAATGGGACGGATAAACTGCTCAACGACGATTTCGAGGTGGCGCTGAAGAGCCTGCCGATCTTCCTGGAGGATACTTACCTGACGGAGACGAACGAGGGGATGGGGGAGGAGATCTTAGTAAATGATGAATGAAGAATGATGAAGGATGAATGATGATTGAGAAATGAGGAATGAGTACCGAGGAAGAAGGAGAGAGAAATGAAAATGAACCGTCGAGCTAAGAGAGCGGCGTATTTGTTACGCAGGCCGGAGCGATTTGCACAGGCAGGGAACCTGGCACTGAGGCCGTACCAGGAACTTCCGGTGAAGGGGGTGGAGAACAGCGTGCGCAAGAAACGGGGGATGACGTTCGTGTGGATCTTCCCACGGCAAAGCGGGAAGGACGAAGGGCTGGCGCTGCTGGTGCAGTACATGCTGACGCTGTTCCAAAACGAGGGCGGGGAAATCGTTTTCTTCAACCCGACCTTTAAACCACAAACGGAGACGTCCATGCGACGGCTGGAAAGCCGGCTGCGTTCCAACATCCTGACGATGGGAAAATGGAATCGGCGCTCGGGCTATATCTACCAGATCAACAACGCGTACTGCACCTACCTGAGCGTGGACCCGACGGCGCACGTGGTGAGCGCAACGGCAAACCGGCTGCTGGTGGTGAACGAGGCCCAAGACGTGGAAATACTGAAGTATGACAAGGAGATCTCCCCGATGATCACCAGCACGCACGCGACCAAGTTGTTCGCGGGGACTCGCTGGACGGGCGACACGCTGCTGGAACGGGAGTATCTGAGGGCGCTGGAGGCCGAAAAGGAGGACGGGATCAGGCGGGTATTCTTTTTCACGGTGGAAGATGTGCGCCTGATCGTGCCAGAATACGGCCTGGCGGTGGACGAGGCAATCGCACAGATGGGCAGGGACCACCCGTTCGTGAAGACGCAGTATTTCTGCGAACTGGCGGATTCGGCCCAGGCGGGGATGTTCCCACCCGGCAGGCAGGCGCTGATGAAGGGCAGCCACAGGGCGCGGACGGAGCCGGAGCCGGGCAAGACCTACGCGTTCCTGATCGACGTGGCAGGGCAGGATGAGGCAAGGGCGAGGCGGGGAAAAGGGACAGGATATGATGACGTGCCGATGAAAAACGAGGGAAGGGACAGCACGGACCTGAAAATCGTGGAGGTGGACATGAGCACGGTGAGGCTGATCGGGAAACCAAGCTACCTGACGGTTTTCCGGAAGGAATGGACGGGGGAAAGCCACGTACGGGTCTTCGGGGCGCTGCGGGGGCTGGCGCAGACGTGGAAACCGATGCGGATCGTGATCGATGCGACCGGGGTGGGGGAAGGGCTGTGGTCGCTGCTGGAACACGCCTTCGGCGAGAATGTGGTGATGCCGGTGAAGTTCACGGCCAAGCTGAAAAGCGAACTGGGGTACGGGTTCATCGGGATCGTGGATAGCGGACGGTACCATGAATACCACCCATTCCCGGACAAATTACGCGGGCAACTGGACAAGTGCCAGTCAGAGATCCTGCCGGGGGCGAGCAAGTTGATGCGATGGGGGGTGCCGGACGGGACGAGGGACGGGGCAAGCGGGGAGTTGGTGCACGACGATGACCTGATGACGGGGGCGATGTGCACGCTGCTGGACAAGATGGAATGGCGGCCGCGGGCCTACGCGCCAGGGGTGATCATCCCGGGGAAGGATCCGCTGGAGGAGATGGATAGGGGATATTGAGCAGGAGGTAGCTCATAGCTCATGGCTCATAGCTGATAGGTGAAAGCTGAAAGCTGGTAGGTTATCGGGGAGGGGATGAAAACGAAAAACGTAGCTGGCAGGCAAGGGCGCCAAGCCTGCGAGCACATCGCAGATTACATTCCGTATAGCGTCTCAGGAGCAATGTCCACGCCGTTAGGCCACTGAATGGTATCGCTTTCCTGGTTTAAAGAAACTTTCTTGAAGTATTCCATATCTTTGAGAGCGGCAAAGACCAGCCTCTTTTCGGCGAAAATCTTGCTTTTAAAGTCTATGACTTTTTCGGTGTTGTCATTAAAGCGCAGCCAAACTTGATAGTCTTTTACGTATTTTGCTTCAACTACCCAGACCATACGGAGCCTCCTATTCGAGTGGGGCGATCTTTGAAAAATTCCCAGTGGTTTGCAAACTGTTCCAGTTATTGATCAACTCATCGCGATGCTCATTTGCCCATTCCAAAACCAGGGATAATGCCCGCCTGGAAAGATATCCTTCCACAACCTTGAGTTCTCGGATCGATATCACAGCACGCTCTTCGTTGTACTTTGCATGAAAATGCGGCGGGTTATGCTCGTCAAAATACATGAAAATGATAATTCCAAAAAAGCGACTGATTTCCGGCATTTTTGATCTATCCTTTCAGAAATAATTATACAACAATCCCCAAATGCGCCATTGCTTTTCATCGTTTCCCCCTTTGTGCATGCGGGATGCGTTGGAGTGAGGGAAGGGGCAAGTACGAGTTACGATTTACGGGACAACCCGGAAACGCCAGGGAATGGACTTCCAGGGCTCCGGGACGGTGTACAGGCCGACGCGCGGGCCGGTGATAACGGCGGCATCGGCAACGGGCGGGCCGGCTTCGATCCAGAGCGTGGAAAGCGGGTCGCAGAGGTCGGCGCCGTTGAACAGGCCGTCAATGCCGAGCGCCTGGGTCAACTTGGCCGGGCCGAGGGTATCGCGACCGTGGCGGCGGGCAGAGATGCTCTCCAGACCCTCGACCGGCCGGATGGCGCGCAGCAACACGGCAGCCGGGAAGCCCTCCCGTTCCGTGACCGCATTCGCCAGCCAGTGCATACCATAGGTGAAATAAACGTAGGCGCAGCCCGGCGGCCCATAGAGGACGGCATTGCGGGGAGTCCGGCCGGATTTGGCGTGACAACCCAGGTCGGTTTCGCCCACGTAGGCTTCGGTCTCGGTAATGATCCCAGCCAGGCGGAGGCCTGATTCCAGCCGGACCAGGCGCATCCCAAGCAGTTCACGGGCCACCGTCAGGGTGGGGCGCTGGTAGAAGGTGCGCGGCAGGCAGGGGGAGGCGCTCAAACCAGGGCTTTTCCAGCGGCTTTTAGGCCGTCTTTTTGGGGCTTTTCGCGGCTTTGAAGCGCGGGTCTTTTTGCAAGGTCAAGCGCAGGCCCTCTTCCAGCCGGATGGAGGGCCTGTAATTGAGCTTTTGCTCTGCCAAGCTCAGGTCGGCGCACAGGCGCGCGACGCCGCCGGAGATCTGGGCATTGTAGACCACATTGGCCTGGCTGCCGGTCACTTCCAGGACCAGTTTTTGCAGGCCGCGCAGGCTCGTTTCCACCCCGGAACCGGTATTGATGACCAACCCATTGACATTCGGCGCGGTGGCGGCCGCAACCATGGCAAAGACCACGTCATCCACATAGACATAATCACGGGTCTGGTTGCCGTCCCCATGCACGACCAGGGAGCCGCCGCGGGTGGCCTGGCGCAGGAAATACGGGACCACGGGTGGGTTGGAGGCAGGCAGGTGCTGGCCGGGGCCGTAGGCATTGAAAATACGCAGGCAGACGGTTTCGATGCCCCACAACTTCCCGATGGTGCGGACGTAGTATTCCGCAGCCAGTTTCGAGACGGCATAGGGACTGTTGGGACGCGGGGTCTGCTCTTCGGTAAGGGGCTGGACATCCTGATCGCCATAGATGGCCCCGGAAGAGGCCAGGACGACGCGGCGGATGCCGACATCCCGCATGGCCTCCATCAAGCTGACCGTGCCGCCGACATTGGCCAGGTTGTATTCACGCGGGTACAGGATCGACTCGGGCACGGAAATGCGCGCCGCCAAGTGGTAGACGCAATCCACTTCCTGGAGCAACGTCCACAATTTGGGGCGGTCGTTCACGTCGCCGCGGGTGAACTGGACATCCGGCTCCAGCATTTGCGGGTCACCGGTGGAGAGGTCGTCCAGGGCGCGCACCTGGTGGCCTTCGCGCGCAAGCTGGTTGGCAAGATGGGAACCGAGGAAGCCGGCTGCGCCGGTGATGAGGAAATTCATAGTTGAATTATACCCGACCAGGGGGGCGTGAAGATTGACGCTTTTCCCTGGCGGGCATACAATCCGGCGACCATCGAATATCCGGTCAGGGCGCCTGCTTCCCAGATGGGAAGGCGCAATGGCGAAGGAAAAGGAGAACGTGCGCATGTATATCCCCAAGGAATTTCAAGTAACCGATCTCGAGCAGATCAGCGCTTTTATGCAGGCGAACAATTTTGCCAGCCTGGTCAGTTGGGATGGAAAACAACCGGTTGCCTCACACCTGCTCTTCGAAGTGGTGGGCGGCGGTCCCGCCGAATTCAGCCTGAACTGCCATCTCGCCCGGGCAAACGAGCAATGGCGCAGCTTAGCCCCGGATGCCGAAGTCCTGGTCATATTCGGAGGCGCCCACACGTATATTTCCCCGCGCTGGTACAACCAGCCCGGCAGCGTCCCGACCTGGAATTACCAGGCAGTCCACGCGTACGGAAAGCCCGAAATTGTGAATGACCAGGAGGAGTTGTATGGGATGCTGAGGCGCCTGGTGGACATGTACGAAACCAATTCCGGGGCGGTCCCGGAGTATCACCTGGAGGCCCTGCCGAAAGAACATATCCTGGAAATGATGAAGGGCATTGTGGGGGTGCGAATACACATCACCCGATTGGAAGCCAAATTCAAACTCAGCCAGAACCACAGCCAGGCTGAACGCGAAAACATCATCATCGAGCTGGAGAAGCGCGGCGACGAAGCCTCGGCCCGGATCGCCGGAGCAATGCAGCAGACGTAAGCTTGAAATAAGCCCGCCTCTTGCGAGGCGGGCTGCGGGGCTTATTTTTGGAGGCTCTTTTGGGCGAACTCTACGCCCCGGCTGAGGGCTTCCACATTCTTGGGCAGCAGGTTCTTATGGCGGCCCGGCATGTGATTGTTCAAGGCTGTTTCCAGGTCCGCCAGGGTGAGCACGTTCAGGCAGGCCAGCAACGCACCGATGGCAACCATGTTGGCCAGGCGCGGGTTGCCAAGCTGCTCGGCAATTTCATTGCAAGGGATGGCGACGGTGGTGATGTCGGTGCGCACGGCCGGGCGGTCCACCATGGAGGCATTGATAACCAGCGCGCCGCCGGGCTTGACCACGGGTTCGTATTTATCCAGCGAGGGCAGGTTCATGACCAGGGCGGCATCCGGATTCTTTACGACCGGCGAACCGATCTCTTCGTTCGCGATGACCACCGTGCAGTTGGCCGTGCCGCCGCGCATTTCCGGACCGTAGGAGGGGATCCAGGTGACCTCCCGGCCGGAGTCCATGGCGGCATAGGACAGGATCTGGCCGGCAAACATGATGCCCTGACCACCGAAACCGGAAAGAATTATCTCCGTTTGCATATTCATCTCCTGATGTGATCGCGAAGCTGGTGTTCTTTCCGGCAAAACAATCCCCGACGCATCAGGAAATCGCTTCGCCAAAGAACGGCTCGCAATGACAGATTAAACTAGATCTTTGCCGCCGAGACGGACGGGGCGACCTTGTAATCGCCGAGTGGATAATACGGGAGCATGTGCTCTTCGAGCCAAGCCAGCGATTCGACCGGGGTCAGATCCCAGTTGGACGGGCAGGTGGAAAGCAGCTCGACCAGCGAGAAGCCCAGGCCGCGCACCTGCACCTCGAAGGCGGTGCGGATGGCCTTCTTGGCTTTGCGGATGTTGGTGGGATCGTGCAGGCTGCGGCGGACGACATACCCGGCCCCATCCAGCGTGGATAACATTTCGGCAATGCGGATGGGATAACCCTGCAACTCCACATCCCGACCATTGGGCGAGGAAGTGGTCTTCTGGCCGGGCAGGGTGGTGGGAGCCATCTGGCCGCCGGTCATGCCAAAGTTGGCATTGTTAATGAAGATGACGGTGATATTCTCGCCGCGCGCGGCGGCGTGGACAATCTCACCCGTGCCGATGGAAGCCAGGTCGCCATCGCCCTGATAGGTAAAGACGATGCGGTCGGGCAGGACGCGCTTGATGCCGGTGGCCATGGCAGGCGCACGGCCATGCGGAGCTTCGACGAAGTCCGTGGAGAAATAGTTATAGGCGAAGACGGCGCAGCCGACGGGGGCCACGCCAATGGTGCGGCCGGTCAGTCCCATCTCATCGAGCACTTCGGCGATCAGGCGATGGGCGGTGCCATGCGTACAACCCGGGCAGTAATGGGTAGGAGTATCCGTAAAGGCCAGGGGACGTTCATAAACCAGGTTTTCAGGAGTCATTATCGTTGCCATATTTACCTCTAAGATTTCACCACGGCGTCCATGCGCTGCAACCAGGCCTTGGCCGGGTCAGCCACGATGGGGGGAGTTTCCCGGGCCACGCGCTGGATCTCGGCCAAGATTTCATCCGGGAACGGCACCACGCCGCCCAAGCGACCATAAAATTCAATCGGCGTGCGCCCGTTGACGGCCAGGCGGACATCCTCGAGCATCTGGCCGGAATTCATCTCGACCACCAATAAAGTCTTGGCTTTGGAGGCCAGTTCGGCCACGCGGGCAAAGGGATAAGGAGCCACCGTGACCGGGCGGAACAAGCCGACTTTAATGCCCTGTTCGCGGGCAGAGCGCACGGCGGAAAGGGCCACGCGGCCGGCCGTACCGAAGCCGATCACGACGATCTCGGCATCCTCCAGGAAGTATTCCTTATATCTAATTTCGTTTTCCTGGACCTGCTGCCAGCGCTTGAGCAGGCGGATATTGGTCTTTTCCTCCAGGTCAGGTTCCAGGTAGATCGAGGTGAGGGTGCGATGCGGGCGATCCATTGCACCGGTGGTTGCCCAGGGATATTCCCGGCGTTTGACCTCACGCATGGGCGGCAACTCGACCGGTTCCATCATCTGGCCGATTGAGCCATCGAGCAGGAGGCAGGCAATGGTCCTGTATTTCTCGGCCAGGTCGAAGGCCAGCGGCAGGAGATCAACGGCTTCCTGGACAGAGGCCGGCGCCAGCACGATGGGGTGGTAATCGCCGTGCCCGCCGCCCTTGCAGATCTGGTTGTAATCGCCCTGCGAGGGGGCGATGTTGCCCAGGCCCGGCCCGCCGCGCATGACGTTGACCAGCACCATGGGAATCTCGGTGCCGGCGATGTAGGACAACCCCTCCTGCATCAGGCTGATGCCAGGGCCGGAGGAGGAGCTCATGACGCGCGCGCCCGTGCAGGCCGCGCCGTACACCATGTTGATGGCGCCCAGTTCCGCTTCGGCCTGGACAAAGGCGCGGCCGAGTTCGGGCATGCGGCGCGACATCCATTCCAGGATCTCGTTCTGGGGAGTGATCGGGTAGCCGAAATAGGCCTCCAGCCCAACCCGGATGGCGGCCTCGGCAATGGCCTGGTTACCTTCCCAAAGTTCACGGGTCATATCAGCCTCCCGCCGCAGCGACCCGAACGGGGGCTTTGGTAATTTCACGGTAGACCGTGATGGCGGCGTCCGGGCAGACAATGGCACAGATAGCACACCCGGTGCAGCCATCTTTGAAGACATGCGCCGGGTGGTAGCCTTTCGAAGTAAGGCGCTCTTTATCGAGCGCCATTACTTGCGGAGGGCAGGCTGGGATGCAAAGCTCGCAGCCTTTACAGTAGAGCTCGTTGACTTCAATCCAACCTTTTGCAGGCATCGATTGGGTCTCCTTGTGAAAAATTGGATGATTTTCGCCTTAATGGTGCGGCTGGTTAGATTATGGCCTTGTCTGACAAGAGCGGGTAGTGCCAAGCGTCACCATTCGATGATACAAAAATCCTATCGACCGGATAAAGCCCAGGGAATCCGGTTTGGATGGGCAAGCCAATCCGGTTATTAACCTGACAAGGATATGGTCGAATTAAACACAACCCCAATGAGCATGGCAAGGGGACACTACGTGCACGAAGGGCTTAATGTTTTACTTGCGAAAACCTACACGCCCGGTTCGACAATTTGGACAAGAAGAAGTAGAATAAAAGACCAAATCCAGTCCAGACAAGGTAGTTCCATGGTTGATAATACGAATTTTCCCTACCAAATCGTCGTCCTGACGGAGCATTATTCCATTACGGGTGGGCTGTTCCTGCGCGAACAGCGCGTCTCTGACTACCTGAATACCAAACTCGATTCGACGATCCTGTTGCGCAACTCCAGCCTGGCTCACCTGGAGGATCCCGCCAAAATCATCGAGAAAATGCCCATGTCCATCGTCCCCAAGGCCGGGATAGTACTGGTTTTTGAGCCGCCCCAGAAAACCACCCCGAAGGGCCGGCAGTTCATCAAGTACCCAAAACAAAAGTATGGCGTTTTCCTGGCGTTGGATGGCATGGAAGTGCGCGGCAAATTGAACGTGCAGGGCCCGCTGGACCTGCGGAATACCATCACCAACCTGGCCGAGTCGTTCATCCCGATCACGGAGGCGACCGTCTCGCTCCTGTGCGACCCGACGCTGTTCATCAAGCGGGAGGCGGTGCTGGTGAACGCCCAGCACATCCGCTTTTTGGCGGAAATGGAAACGGCCGTGACGGAGGAAAAGGGGTAAACGGAGATCAACCATGCCCACTCCTGTCATTATTGACGCCATCCGCACACCCATCGGGGCGCTAGGCGGGGCACTGGCGGCCGTCCGCCCGGACGACCTGGCCGCGCGGGTGATCAAAGCCATGGTGGAACGCAACAGCCTCGACGCCGCCTCGGTGGAGGAAGTGATATTGGGCTGCGCCAACCAGGCCGGGGAAGATAACAGAAACGTGGCGCGTATGGCGCTGCTGCTGGCGGGTCTGCCGGTCAGCGTGGCAGGCGTGACCGTAAACCGGCTGTGCGCATCCGGGTTGCAGGCCGTGACCCAGGCGGCGCGGGCCATCCGGGCGGGCGAAGGGGATGTGTACATCGCCGGGGGGGTGGAATTGATGAGCCGGGCGCCCTATTCCCTGCCCAAGGCCGAAAGCGGCTTCCCCTTCGGCAACCTGACCGCCTACGACACCGCCCTGGGCTGGCGCTATCCCAACCCGAAGATGCAGGAACGCTACGGGACCGAGTCCATGGGCGAGACGGCCGAGAATATCGCCGCCGAGCGCCCGCACATCACCCGCCAAAAGCAGGATGCGTTCGCCCTGCGCTCGCACGACCTGGCCATTGCCGCAATAGACTCGGGCAAGTTCGCCGAAGAGATCGTTCCGATAATCATTCCACAACGCAAAGGCGACCCCAAAGTGGTGGATACGGATGAACGCCCGCGGCGGGATACCTCCCTGGAGGCGCTGGCGAAACTGAAACCGGCCTTCCGCAAGGAGGGCGGCACGGTCACGGCCGGGAACTCATCCGGCCTGAACGATGGGGCAGCCGCCCTACTACTGATGAGCGAGGAGAAGGCGAAAGAGCTGGGGCTGAAACCGCTGGCAAGGATCCTTGCATCTGCCGCAGCCGGGGTGGCGCCGCGCACGATGGGCATGGGGCCGGTCCCGGCAACACAAAAGGCCCTGGCGCGGGCCGGCTTGAAAATCGAAGATATCGGCCTGGTCGAACTTAATGAAGCCTTCGCGGTCCAGTCACTGGCCGTGATCGAAGAACTGGGCCTTGACCCGGAAATCGTCAACGTGAACGGCGGGGCGATCGCCCTGGGGCACCCGCTGGGTTGCTCGGGGGCGCGCCTGCTGGTCACGCTGTTGCACGAAATGCGCCGGAGGGGAAACGTACAATACGGCCTGGCAACATTGTGCGTGGGCGTGGGACAGGGGGAAGCCATCCTAGTGGAATGGACCGGCTAGCACAAGTTTCAAAAGGAGGCGCCGCGCCTGGAACTTTTCCGGCGCGGTTTTCGTCCAAAGGTGTATGCCCCAGCCTTCTCCTTGACTGACCCGGGGATGGCAGGCAACAATATTACAACTTTATCTTTTCCAGCATGCAAAGGAGTTGACCATGCATTCCCTGACAATTAAATCCATTCTGGGTGGACTGGCCATACTGCTGGCCGTGCTGGCGTGCAGCATGGGCTCATCGGCAACCCCGACCATTACCGCCGCCACAGACACCGCCACACCGGTCATCCCATCTGCCACGGCGACCGCCAGCCCGATCCCGGCCACGGCCACCGTCCCGGCCGCCACGGCGACCGCCTCCCCGATCCCGCCCACCCTCACGGCTACCATCCCGCCCCTGCCAACCGTATCTTCCCCATCCATCCAGCTGCTGGACATGCTAGATGCCAATAATGGCTGGGCATTGACCAATAACAAGGTCGTGCGCACCACAGATGGCGGCAGCACCTGGTACAACTGCACGCCAGCCGGACTGAACGGCACCCCTGCCAACGCGTTCTTCCTGAACACCAGCACCGCCTGGGTGGCTGTGATGGGAACGAACCCGACCACCGGCACACTCTACCGGACGATTGACGGCGGGTTCAGTTGGAAATCCGCGGCGGTCCCGTTTGGAGGCGGCTCGCTCAAATTTGTGGATGCCATGCACGGGTGGGAGTTGATCGGGTTGAACGCCGGCATGAGCCATGAATCCGTGGCAATTTTCCGGAGCGGCGATGGGGGGGCAACCTGGTCACGCGTCTTTATTAACGATCCGGGCGCTCCGGGCGCCAGCGACAGCCTGCCGCTGGCGGGCGACAAGAACGGCATCACAGCCCTGAATGCCAACCGTGGCTGGGTGACCGGTTCGCAGCCCTCTAGCGATTTCATTTACGTTTACATAACCCAGGATGGCGGGACCACCTGGGCCCACCAAAACCTGACCATACCCAGCGGTTACAGCGGCGCGATGACAGGCGCCAGCCTGCCGGTCTTCTTCGGCACAAATGACGGCGTCCTGCCGGTGCTGTTGTTTGCGAACAACAACGGGACGGATTTCTACGTCAGCCAGGATGGCGGGCAAACCTGGAAAGTCACCACACCCCTGGCCCAGGGCGGTTTCCTGGCCGTTGGTTCGGCAAGCGACTTCTTCGTCTGGGACGGAAGCGCGCAGTTGAACATCAGTCACAACGCCGGGGCCAGTTGGTCAACCGTCAAACCGAACATCAATATCAAGAACAACATGATCTCCATGCAGTTCGTGAATGCCAGCACGGGCTGGGCGTTGACCAGCGACGCCAACAACCATTCCGTGCTCTACAAAACCACAAACGGCGGCGTTACCTGGAATGTATTGGTTCAGTGAACCAGGTTCCCGGTGGAAAATCCCTTGATCCGAAAAAACAGCCTGCCTGCCCTGCTGCTCGCATTGACCGTGCTGGCCGCCTGTACCTCCCAGGCCGGCACGGTGCCGGCCTCTTTGCCAGCCGCTACCGGAACGCCGGTAAGCAGCCTCGCTGCCACACCCCTGCCAGCCGACGCCACAGCATTCCTTCCATCCGCCACGGTGACTCCCATGCCGCCGGCGCTGCCCGTGCTGACCTCCCCAGTGCTGGCGCGCATCAGCTTCCAAAACGAGAATGACGGCTGGGGTATTGCCGTGAATGGCGGCGGAACCGTGGTGCGGACGGTGGATGGCGGGAAAACCTGGTTGCATGCCAGCCTGCCGGGAGGCGCTCCGACCGGTTCCTCCGCAACCCTGGCAGTCTTGAATACCAACACCGTCTGGGTGCTGGTACCCAGCACGGATTTTTTCTCCGGAAGCCTCTACCGGACATCCGACGGAGGTCTTACCTGGAGTTCGGCTGCGGTCCCGTTCGGAGGGGCGTTTCTCCAGTTCCTGGACACGCAGAGCGGGCGCGCCCTGGCGAACCGTGGCGGCGTAGGCGGGGCCGAAGCGGTCGAACTGTTCCAAAGCTCGGACGGCGGCACGACCTGGACAAGCGTTTTCCATGACGACCCCAGCCAGTCCGGATCATCCGACAGCCTGCCCCTGGACGGTATCAAGAACGGCATGACCTTCCTGGATGCCAACACCGGCTGGGTAACGGGTTCCAGCCCGGCGGCCGGGGACGTGTTCCTGTACGTAACGCACGATGGCGGGGTTTCCTGGTCACAACAGAACGTACCGCTCCCGCCCGGCTACGCGGATTACCAGTATTTGCCGCAGGCACCGATCTTCTTCGGGAAGGACGGCTTCCTGCCGCTGACAATTTATTTATCCAATACAACCGATCTAACCTTCTATACCAGCCAGGATGGAGGCGACACATGGAGCGGCGACCCGACCGACTCCCAAAAAGACATCCAGCCGGGTCTGCCCGCTTTTGCAGACGGACTGCACGCCTGGTCGTGGGATGGCGGCACAACTCTGTACTCCAGCGCGGACGGAGCGCAAACGTGGACAGGCAACCAGCCCAGCCTGAACCTGAGCGGGAACCTGGCCCAGTTGGAATTCGTCCCCGGGCCGGCCGCCGGAAAATACGCCGGTTGGGCGCTCACCCAGGTGGACGAGGCCGGGCAGAGCCAGCTCTATCAAAGCACGGACGGCCTGCAATGGAAGCCGTTAACCCCATGAACCGAAAGGGAAAAATGACACGTAAAATTTTCTTGCCTCTACTTGCCTTGGCGCTGACCATCCTGGCCTGCCAAATCCAGGCATCCACGCCAACGAAGGCCATCCCATCATTAATTCCGAACACAAACACCCCGGCACCCACACCGACAAGCGTACCGGTCGTTCCCGCCTTGACATTGGACATGCTCAAGAACGGCACCTACCATGCCCCGGGTTACGACCGCACCGTTACGCTGGTGAACGGAGCCTACTCGAACGGCTCCAGTTCAGATCCCTATTCCGTCCGGATGCTGGATGTGGCTGCCTTGGGTGACCTGAACAGTGACGGCGCAGGCGATGCGGCCATCCTCCTGGTGGAGGACGGCGGCGGGAGTGGCGAATTTGAGTTGGTTGTGGCGGTGCTCAACGCGGGCGGCGCACCCGTCCAAGCCGGACAGGCCGAACTGGGTGACCGGGTCAAGGTTAACGCGATGACGATCACCTCCGGCACGCTGGCCCTGGATATGCTCGTCCAAGGGCCGAACGATCCCATGTGCTGCCCGTCCCAGCCTGAAACGCAGTTCTACCGGATGGTGGGGAAAACCTTCTGGATGACCCGCCTGACCTCGCGCACCCCCGACAACCATGAACGCGCCATCAGCGTGAATACACCAAGCGATGGCACCAGCGTGAGCAATCCATTTACCGTCAGCGGCAGCGTGACAATCGCTCCCTTTGAAAATACACTGGCCTACCGAGTTTACCGGCCGGATGGAACCAAACTAAGCGCGTCCACACTTCCGGTGAATTCCGGCGGAAACGCCGGCGGCCCGGGCACCTTCTCCCAGACCTTTAACCTCAGCAATGCCGGCATTACCGGCCCGGTGATCATCCAGTTCCTGGATGTGAGCGCAGCGGATGGCAGCACCCTGGCAATGGGATCGGTAGTAGTGAATATTCAATAGAAATGTATGCAGGAGAACCATGAAAACAGCCTTGCTCTTGATCGACATTCAGAACGATTATTTTCCGGGTGGAAGGATGGAACTGGAAGCGCCGCTTGCCGCGGCGCAGCCGGCCCACAGGCTGCTGGACTTCTTCCGCCGCCATGAGTGGCCGACCGTGCACATCCAGCATATTTCGACCCGCCCCGGCGCGACCTTTTTCCTGCCGGATACGGAGGGCATGAAAATCCATGCAGCGATCGCCCCGTTGGAGGGGGAAACCGTGCTCGTCAAACATTTCCCCAATTCCTTCCGCGAAACGGGTTTGTTGGAGCACCTGAAAGGGCTGGAGATCGAGCGCCTGGTGCTATGCGGCATGATGACCCACCTGTGCGTGGACGCAACCATGCGGGCGGCTGCGGATCTGGGCTATCCGGTCCTGCTGGCAGCGGATGCCTGCGCCACGCGCGGGCTGGCCTATGGGGATGTGAAGGTCCCGGCGGACCATGTCCAGGCGGCGTTCCTAGCCGCGCTCCAATCCTACGGGCAGGTGCTGGGGACGGAGGAGATCCTGGGAATGCTGTAAGCGGAGCTGCAAAGCAACGTCCCGAAGGACTGGTTGGCGGAATCAAGTCGCCTTGAAAAAACCTTCAGGATGATTCCCATTCAATCGGGGACAGGTGCGCGCATCACTACGAACAACTATTGTTTGTCACGCGGGTATTGGGGCAGGACGTTCTCCAGGATGGACTTGAGCACGCTGCCCAACTCATGGATCAAAAGCGGGCGGTGCAATGCCAGCTCGAGAGCGTTCGTCCCTGGGATAAAGTTATCCTGCGGCAGGTCCTGCGCCGAGACGATAATGACCGGAATGTGGGCGAACTCCTGGCGCGCCTGCAAACGCATCAGCCATTCCCAACCGTGTATGTCAGGGAGTTCGAGATCCAGCAGGATGGCATCCACAGGGTGCTCCTGCAGGATTTCCAGACCTTCGACACCGCTGAAGGCGCTCAGGAGCGTGTAATTGTTGGAAGCATTGGTACTATCATCGGCCCGGAAAGATTGGTTAATGAAATGACTCATGGCAGGGTCATCATCCACAATCAGCAGGGAATGCACCTGCGGGCCAAGCGACTGAATCGCTTTTAGCAGCGCCTGGCGGGAGACCGGTTTAACCAAGCGGGCGCGCAGGTTTTGCATGGAGGCAACGGAGCGTGAAATACTAAATGTAACAACCGGCAAGTCATAGGGCAGGTCATCGGGGGGCAGGCCGCCGGCATCCGCGGTAAGCAGGATGGCACGCGGAAAGAGTTCACGGGTCTTTTCTTTGGCCTGTTCCACGTTCGAAACCGGCTCAAGCACATACCCATCCAGGGAACGCTGGAGCATTTCAGCGTCTTCAGGGTACGGGGTGACCAGCAGAATGCGCGGATTCCCGCCCGGCGCACGCGCCTGGCTGAAGGAAAGAGGCATATCGGGGACCGGCGCATCGAATGGGAGCGTGAAGAAAAAGCGCGTCCCCTGGCCAAGCTTACTTTCCACCCCCATTTCGCCGCCATGCAACTCAACGAAATGGCGGCTGATGTAGAGGCCCAGTCCGGTGCCGGTGTGGCGGCGCCAGTTCTCCTCTCCCACCTGGCGGAATTCATCAAAAACTTTCGGAAGGTCCTCGGACGAAATGCCCATGCCGGTATCAACCACGGAGATGAGCAGGTAGGTATCCATTTTTTGAATCCGGAGGGTGACGCCGCCCTGTTCCGTAAAACGCAGCCCGTTATTGAGTAAATTGATAAATACCTGCCGGATGCGGGTGGTATCAATAAAAACAGGCGGCAGGTCGGCCGGAAGTTCCAGCGAGAGGGAAATGCCTTTTTGGTCGAAAGCGCCTACCAGCATATCCCGGACATCTGCCACGATCTGGTCAATCTGGGCCTTTTCCCGGTAGAGGCTCATCTGCCTAGCGTCAATTTTGCCCATATCCAGAATATCGTTGATCAGCCGCATGAGATGTTTACTGGAGGTATAGATCTCCTGGATGTCATCGTACAAACCGGCCGGCCATCCGGATAGAGGCGCGTACGTCTCCGGCGCATTGACCATCAGGTCGCTGAAACCGATAATAAAGTTGAGTGGGCTGCGGAGTTCGTGGCTGACCGCCAGCATGAAGCGGTTGCGGTTCTCACGCGCTTCCTCGGCCTGGGCGCGCGAAAATTTCAGCATCTCGTTCATGCGTTCCAGTTGATAATTGACTTGATTGCGGTCTTTCAAAATGCGCCCAATCTCCGCCTGGTGATCCTGGGTTTCGGCCAACAAGCGGCGGGCTTCACTATAATGATAAGAGGCCAACTCCAGGGCATCCAGAAGATTGCTGGAAAGCCCCCAACCAAAAGCGGTGCTGAATATGCTGCCCAAAAAAATGCCAGCGGTAAAAATGATCGATGAGTCCGAGGTGCGGAACAAGATGCCGGCTATCACGACCACAACCAGGGTGGAGACAACCGCGCTGGGGACTCCCAGGGTCACAACCGTCAAGAGCGGAATAATAATCAGCAGATCAAGGATTTCAAAGCGCTCAAAAATAAAAAAAGCCAGCACAATTGCGCCGGCCAATCCACACAACCAGATCACCTGCGATAAAAGATACCTGCGCTGCATTACCAGCAAGGAAGCCACCACCAGGATAAGCATGTATAAGGAAAGCCCCCAGATACCGGGAATGAATATTTGCGGAAAGCCAAGCGTGGCGACCACATGCCCGATAAGATACAACGCCGCGATGGTATAGATCAATTTCTGACCGGAGGAACGGATCAGATCATGCAATTCCGAATCGCTGTCCGGGATGTTCAACCAGATCATATTCACTCCTGAACCAGGCCTAGACTAACGAGCACATCCAGTAAATCTTTTTGGATAACCGGCTTTTTAAGGAATGCGACTGCCCCCAACGAGCGCGCCAGCTCAGGCTCTCCCCAGGCAGAGCAGACGACCACGGGGATATGCTTTGTTTCCGGATCGAGTTGTAGATTCTGCAATACTTCCCAGCCATCTATGTGCGGCATCATCACATCCAGAATGAGGAGGGCCGGCTGGATCTTTTGCGCCATGACCAATCCCTGGGTTGGGTCGGTGACGCCAATCACTTCGAGGTTTGTGCGACTCAAGTAGCGCTGGAACATCTTCTGGGCGACCACCTGGTCATCCACAATCAAGACTGTCCGGGGCTGGGAAATCGCGAACACGAGGCGGATCTCCGCCGGCCCGGCTTTGTCCTGTGCAGGATAGGTTTCAGCCACCCTGGCGGGTAACTTTTGGCTCAATCGCCGGGCAAATTCAAGCGAGTCGCTTTCATCATCCTGAATGCCCGCCCATTGTTCATCCACATCAAAGAGAATGCAGATGGAGATGGCTCTGCCAGCTTCGGTCCGTAAAGTTAAATTGGACTGGCCACGCAGGTGCAGAACGTAGTTTAGCAAGCTTAATAGCACTTGCCTGAGCAGGATGCGATCGGTAAACACCTGCAGCGGGGAGGGGGAAAGAATAAGTTCCAATTTAACATTTTCCACTTCCAGCCGCCGGGCGATCAGATCCAGGACACCCTGAATGATTTCATTTAATTCCAACTGTTCGGCGTGCAGTTCGAATGCACCCTGGTCCTCGAACAGATCCGCGGCTTCCCCTCCAGACAGTCTGGCATCCGGCTCAAAATATCTTTGCCAGACGCGCAGGCTGAGCGCCTGGAGTGCACGGCTGTGATCGCGCCGGAATTGCCGGTCGCCGATATAAAGGGATCGGGCAATCTCGTGCGGATCCTGTCCCTCAATGTAGCGTTTTTGCAGGATGAGGTATGGGCGCCATTCGGGCGATTGCAGGAGGATTTCTTTCCCTTCCGGCCGCAGTTGCTCGATCTCATCCAGGATGAGCTTTTGAACCGCTTCCGCCCGCGATGAAGAGGCATCCTCGGGGGCCGGGAAAAAAGCAACCAAAGGGTGCGTCTCAATTGCCACGCGGTCATACAAACGCGAGATCAGGTCTTTAAATAAGCCAATAAAAGTTTGCCGGTCCATGTCCGATGGAAGTCCAAACTATGTCCGCAAGGTGATTAGAATAAATCCGCATGCAGAGTATACTTTATTTTAATCTCTGACTGTCATTTAGGAGAATGCATTAAGAATGACAAAAAAAGGAAGGAGGTGCTTGCATTTAGACTGATCCCCGGATGTTTGCCTCTATCCAATTTTCCCCAATTCTGCTACGAAAAAATATAAGGAGAAAGAGATGTTGTCCAAAAAGTTAAGCTTAACTGTCCTTAGCCTCATGCTCGCAACCATGCTTGTTCTAACGGCATGCGGCCCTGCAGCAACGACGGCTGCCCCCACAACCGCACCAGCTACAAAGTCTGCGGTTGAGATCTTCTCCTGGTGGGTCGGACCCGGCGAGGCGGATGGCTTGGCGGCGATGATCAAGCTCTTCGACGCCCAGTATCCCCAGTATTCCATCACCAACGCGGCCGTAGCCGGTGGCGCTGGCACGAATGCCCAGGCCGTCCTTGCGACCCGCCTGGCTGCCAATGACCCGCCTGATTCCTGGCAAGCCCATGCCGGCCAGGAAACGATCGGTACTTATGTTGCCGGAAATGAAGTCAAGCCGCTGGATGATTTCTTTACTTCCACTGGTTTCGGTAAAGTTCTCCCGGCGACCCTGCTGCCGCTCATCTCCAAAGATGGCCATCCCTACAGCGTCCCGGTGGACATTCACCGCTCGAACGTCATGTGGTACAGCCCCAAGGTTTTGTCTGCCGCCGGCGTGACCATCCCCGCGGGTGGCTTCACCAGTTGGAGTGATTTCTTCGCAGCTTGCGACAAGATCAAAGCCGCCGGCAAGACCTGCCTGGCACTTGGTCCTGAAGGCTTCACCGCCATGCACCTGTTCGAGAACGTCATGATCGGCACGATGGGTGCGGCCAAGTGGAGTGGACTGTGGACTACGCCTCCGACGACCGATTGGACCGGCGCGGATGTTACCGCCGCCCTCAACAATTATCAGAAGGCCCTTTCCTATACCAACAGCGACGCTTCGACCCTGTCCGACTGGCAGCCCGCTGCCAAGCTGGTTGCAGACGGCGACGCGGCCTTCAATATCATGGGCGACTGGGCGGAGGGCTATTTCGCCAACCCGGCCCCCAATGGTCTGGCCCTCAAGCCGCATGTGGACTTCGACTGGACGCCCACCCCTGGCACGCAAGGCATCTTCGTCTTCCTGTCCGATAGCTTTGTCCTGCCAATCGGCAACAAGAACCCCGCCGGGACGATGGCTTGGTTGGCCATTGCTGCATCCAAGGCAGGCCAGGAAGCCTTCAACCCGCTCAAGGGCTCCATCTGCGCCCGCACCGACTGTGATCCGTCGCTCTTCAGCGAATACTCACAGGGCGCCATCAAGGACTGGCAGAGCGATACTGTGGTCGGCAGCCTGACCCATGGCGTAGTTGCCAATAACAACTGGAAAGCCGCCATTGATACCGCACTGAAACTGTTCCTGACCGATCCCACGAAGGTATCCGACTTCCAGACGGCGCTGGCCGCGGCCTGCAAGTCCGCTGGTTCCTGCAAGTAAGCTCGACAAGAATAGGTTAGTTTGAACGAAAGTGGGCGGCTCGGTTAGCAGCCGCCCACTTTTATAAAAAAAATCTGCCATCCTTTGCACATGCTTGTGTTATTATTCTTGAATTCCAGAAGGTTATCATTCTGCAAGAAAACGGACGCGCTGAACATGGTTCATGATTTTCCCACGATACAGTATCCCTGCCCAAAAATGATCAATCCAGCCGGCCAGGAATGCGACTCTTTCCCGGAAAGAGAGGCTGCTCATGTTCCGTAAATTTTCCCTCAACATTCCGCATTTGATCCTGGCATTCGCCTTAATGATTTTTGGAATGTCTGCTCTCTTTTTGCTTAATAAAACACAGCTCATCATCGTTGGCAAGGATTTCACTTCGTTCGGCTTGATCATAAGCGGATTGGTCGCTTATTCCGGAGTCCTGGTGATCGTGACCATGTTCCAGAGTGAGACCGTCCTCTCGATCGGGCTGCTCCTGCCATCCATTGTTGCCGTAGCCATTTTTGTATATGGATTTATCGGTTGGTCGGTGCGGGTATCCTTCAGCCAATGGCAAGGCTTGCGGCCTGACTACACCTGGGCCGGTCTCAAACAATACACCCTGTTATTCACCAACAATGAGCGCTTTTTGATCGATGTGCGCAATACCGGCATGTTCACGGTGCTCTTTATCATTGGATGCCTGGTAATCGGGCTGGGCCTGGCGATCATCCTGGACCAGAGGCTAAAAGGGGAGGCGATTTTCCGCAGCATCTTCCTCTTTCCGATGTCCATCTCCTTCATCGCATCCGGCGTTGTCTGGGCTTGGTTGATGAATCCAGCCACCGGTGATCGCCTGGCCGGAATCAACCTAATCTTTCACTCCCTCCACATGGACTTCCTGATCAGTAAATGGTTCACCACCCCTCAGCCCTGGGGAATGGCCTATACGGTCATCCCGGCGGTATGGCAGCTCTCTGGCTTTACCATGGCGCTTTACCTGGGCGGCATACGCAGTATCTCGGATGATCTGCGTGAAGCCGCCCGGGTGGATGGCGCCAGCGAATTCCAGATCTACCGTTACATTATCATGCCTCTGCTCCAACCCGTCACCTTGAGCGCCGTGATCATCCTGGCGCACATGTCGTTGAAAATCTTCGACCTGATCGTGGCACTCGGGAAACAGGATATCCGCCTGGATGTGCCAGGAATTTATATGTGGACCACCACCTTTGCGGCAGGAAATTATGCTCAAGGCGCGGCCATTGGTGTTCTGATGTTAATCAGTGTGGCGATCCTGGTCGTGCCTTACCTGATATCCAACATGCGCTCGGAGACCGAACTATGACAACCGGCCGGATCATACGGAATGTAATCCTCTATATCATCCTGATTGCCTGCGCAATCGTTTACCTCCTGCCGGTTTATCTCATGGTGGTGACAGGTTTCAAGCCTTTCAACCAGGTTGATCTGAAGACCATGTGGAGCCTGCCCACCACGGGCCTGCACCTTGATAATTTCATTGCCGCTTACAAGCAACTCGCTCCCAATATCAACAACAGCCTGGAGATGGTCATTCCGGAAGCGATCCTCTCCTCCCTGCTCGGTTCGCTGAACGGTTATCTCCTTTCCAAGTGGAAGTTCCGCGGCTCGGATCTGATCTTTGCCTTAATCCTGTTCGGCATGTTCATCCCCTACCAGAGCATCCTAATCCCACTGGTGAAATTCATGTTCGCCATTAAACTGTATGGCGATATCCCCGGGCTGGTACTGGTGCATATCATCTATGGTATTCCAATCACCACCCTGATCTTCCGAAACTATTATGCCGGGATCGGGACGGAAGTCCTGGAAGCCGGGCGGATCGACGGCGCCAGCCTGCTGGGCTTGTACCGACATATAATGTTGCCTCTCTCCGCTCCGAGTTTCGCGGTCGTGATCATCTGGCAGTTCACCCAGGCCTGGAATGAATTCCTTTTCGCTGTCATCCTGACCAACCAATCCCACTGGCCGGTGACGGTGGCATTAAATAACCTGGCTGGCAGCCAACTCGTCCAATGGAACGTCCTGATGGCAGCCACCTTGTTGGCAGCCTTGCCAACCCTGCTGGTCTATATTTTCCTGGGCCGCTACTTCCTGCGCGGGCTGATGGCAGGAGCCCTCAAAGGATAACAGCACACAGGCGACTCTCCTCCTTCTTGAAAAAGAACAGGCTGGTGACTTGGCGACACCAGCCTGTTCGATTCTTACAACTAATGTCGTACCTACATTTTCATTTACGCTTTGCCTGGACGCGTGCAAGGAACCTGGCTTCATCCACAAGAATACGCTCGTGGTCGGCTTCCCCGATCAGTTCGACCTCATCCCAGGCCTGGATCTTGAAGACCAACTTGCGGCCATTCACGGCGGTGACCTCTGCTTTGGCACGCACCTGCATCCCAACCGGCGTGGCAGCCAGGTGATGCACGTCAATGCGCCCACCGACGCTGGTCTGGCCGGGAGACAGGCATCCTTCCAGGGCGGCGACGGCAGTGCTCTCCATCAGGCCGACCAGGGCCGGGGTCGAGAAAACCGGCAGGAGTCCGCTGCCCCACTTGGAGGCGGTATCGTCAGCAGTGACCATATGATCGAGTTCGGCGCACAGACCGGGGGCAAGTTCATTCATAAATAACACCTCAATTTGGATTTTGGATTAACTTTTTGTATTATATCCCCGGATTACCCTGACCATTCCAGCATAACTGTGGCAAAATAGGGCCATGACTACCACCACACTCGACCCCGAAAAGCAACACCAAGCCAAACAATACGCCCGCATCCAACGGCGCTTTTGGTTGTTCGATACGCTCGCCAGTACAATCTATTTATTGGCCTGGCTCCTATTCGGTTGGGCGAAAGCGCTGGCCGCCTGGCTGCGGAGCTTTACCACCAACGATTGGCTGCTGGTGCTGGGTTTCATTATCATCTTCGGCGGCATTGCCTTCCTGCTCGAGCTACCGCTGAACTATTATTCCAGTTTTGTACTGCCGCACCGGTTCAACCAATCCAACCAGGATTTCAAAGGCTGGGCCATTGACCAGTTGAAAAATTTGCTGATACTTGTCCCGCTGGGACTGGTCTTGCTGGAATTGGTGTACCTGGCACTGCGGCTGACCGGCGGCTGGTGGTGGCTTTGGACGGGCGCCGGCATGCTGGTCTTTACCGTGATCCTGGCAAACCTGGCTCCCATCCTGATCATGCCGCTCTTTAACAAATTCGTTCCACTGGGCGATGAACATGCGGAATTGGCCGAACGCCTGATGAAACTGGCCGAGCGCGCCAACGCCAAAGTGCGCGGCGTGTTCAAATACGATATGTCCAAGCGCACCAAATCAGCCAACGCCGGCCTGACCGGGATCGGCAACACCCGCCGGATCGTGCTGGGCGATACCCTGATCAACGAGTTTTCGCCGGATGAGATCGAGACTATCCTGGCGCACGAACTGGGCCATCACGTTCACAAGGATATTCCCGTCCTGATGGCCTCCGAAACGGTCATGACCCTGGCCGGGCTGTTCCTGGCCTCCCTGGCGCTGCGCTGGGCGGCCACCTATTTCGGCTTCGCCGGCCCGGCAGATATTGCCGGCCTGCCGGCACTGGGGATCGTACTGGGCGCGTTTGGCTTGCTAACCCAGCCCCTGAACAATGCCATTATACGCTGGCGGGAACGCATGGCGGATCAATACGCCATCGAAAGTACCGGAAAAGCCCAAGCCTTTGCCTCCGCTTTCGTGCGCCTGGCAAACCAAAACCTGGGCGAAGTGGATCCGGAAAAGTGGGTGGTATTCATGTTCTACGATCACCCGCCGCTGGGCGAGCGGATCAAGATGGCAGAGCAGGCATCCGGGAACTGAAAATGAAACAGGAAGGCGTGCGCTTTGCCAACCGGTTAACTCCTGCATTCGATCTGGAGACCTGGATATAAAATAGACGAGGCTGCACAACGCTTCCGCTGGTTTAAGGCCCTTTAACCAGGAAGTTTTTGAACAATACGTCAATGCCGGCAGTACCACTATCCCCGGTGCGCACGATCAAGCCGGCGCCGCCGGAGGTGTAATCCGAATCCTGCACCTGCATAAGCGCCACACCATTCAAGACCAGCGTCAAAGTCGGCCCGGCGCAGATGCCTTCGATGTGGTTGATCCCACTGGCGTTGACCGTGTTCGGGCTCAGGGTCTCTTCATCCAATGAGTCGGGGTTGCCCTGGACATATTTGTAGATCCCGTATGTGCCATTACGGGCATATTCAAAACTATATCCGCCCACGTTATCTTTGTACCGGCAGGAGACGCCCACCATTGCGTCGTCCGGGCCAGCGTTCTGGGTTGCATCCACCTCCACGCTTACATTCGTATAACTGCTGCCGATCCAGACAGATTGCCCGCCATTCTGTGCGCCAACGGTGACATGATACGCGCCGTTCTTATATTCCAGGATGTAATTCGTATCGTGCGACTGGTCCCAGCCGCTGGAAGTGTTGGTAAAATTGTCCCGGAAGAGCACATCTGCAAACGGGAGCGGGGTTGGAAATAAGGTGTTGGTCGGTTCGACAGTCGGGGGAGGGGCAGTGGGAGCAGCCGTGTCGGTGGGAGCGGGCGAGGGAAAGGTAATGGCGGCTTCCGTCGGCGAGTTGGTGAGGTTATTTACGGCCGAATGGACGTTCCCGAACACAAAGTATAGGAGCACGCCCACCCCGCATAAAACCACCACAGTGATGATTATGGGCACGATAAAACTGCCGATCGTGATTCCGGCGACCACTTTCCCGGCCGTGCCAATCTCGCGAGCCACTTGCTCATCCATTTTGAATTGATATTGCGGCGCCTCCGGGGTCGAATCTTCGTGTTCGCTGACCAGGATAGAGCTGCCGCAATAGGCGCACTTGATACGGGTATCCCCGGGCTTGAAGTCCAGCGGCGATCCGCAGTTCGGGCAAGTTGCATTCTTAAACTCTGTCATTTTGGCTCCCAGAAATAATAATGTGGATAATCTTTCCACACTATACCATATTTTCCGGCGCAGGTTTATCCCCCTTAAGATTAATGGTGGTAAACTAGGCCAGCCAGCGCAAGCTGGTCGCTTACCCAGCCGGATCACATTGCCAGCCATGCCAAGAAATTCGGGAAATGGAAATTATGATTCAAATCAAAGGCCAATACAGCCTGGATGATTTCAAAAAAGCCCAGCAACTGCACGCCCGGCAGGCCGCGGCTTCAGCCGGGGAACGCATTGCCATTGTCCTACTAGCTGTGTTTTTCTATATTTCCCTGGCGATCCTGGTTGCCCTGGGGCGGCTGCACTGGGCTTACCTGGTGGTTCCCCTGGTGCTCCTGGCGGTTTTCCTGCTCTTCCAATACATTTACAGGCCGTTCATGCTGGCGCGTACTTTTAACAGGAACAAGGACCTGTCGGAGCCGTTCGAAATGGAGCTATCCGACGAAGGCGTCTCCACCAGCAATCTTCGGGGGAACGCGCTGATCCCGTGGGAAAGTTTCGTGAAATGGGCCGAGGGGCCGGAAATGATCCTGTTATACCGCACGTACATCATGTTCCAGATGGTCCCGAAACGCCTGTTCGCCACCGAAAGCGACCTGCAATACCTACGCGAGCAACTCACCCGCAACCACATCCCAGAGGCCGGGAAGCCTGCCAAGCCCGCACCGCTCAGCCGCTATCTGGTGTACATCATCCTGTTCCTTGCGATCATCGCAATGCTATATATAAATATCAAGTGAGCGTCCAGGTAGGGCTATCTCTTAAACTCCAAAATCAAAACTGGTTCTGGAATTCCGTTTTCATTTAACTTCCATTTGATATATAATACAGACAATAACTATCCGATTATATCGCTCTGCCAGGGAGCACTTCCAGGCCGAAAACCTTTTCATCTGTGGTAATCCCGATGCCGAACCATCTCGCCAGCGCCCTTTCCCCGTATTTGCGCCAACATGCCGGTAACCCAGTGGACTGGTATCCCTGGGGCCAGGAAGCCCTTGGAAAAGCCTGCCGGGAGAATAAGCCCATCTTCCTGAGCATTGGCTATTCCGCCTGCCACTGGTGTCACGTGATGGCACATGAGTTGTTCGAGAATCCGGATACGGCTGCCTTCCTGAATGCGCATTTTGTAAGCATCAAGGTGGACCGGGAGGAACGCCCCGACCTGGACGGCCTGTTCATGTCAGTAGTGGCGGCCCTCACCGGCCAGGGCGGCTGGCCCCTGTCAGTCTTCCTGACCCCCGAGTTGAGCCCTTTCTACGGCGGCACCTACTTTCCGCCCACAGCACGCTACGGGTTGCCCGGATTCCAGGAACTGCTCGAGGCGCTTGTCACAGCCTGGGAAAACCGCCGGGAGGAGATCCAGCAGGAAAGCGCCCGCCTGACCAGGCAACTGGTCGAGCAGTCCGTCCCGCTCCTGGAGGAAGGCGCTTTCGACGCGGCCGGCCTGCAGGCGGCGACCCACAGCCTGCTCCAGTCCTATGACTGGCAGAACGGCGGCTGGGGCAGCGCGCCCAAGTTCCCCCAGCCCATGCTAATCGAGTTCCTGCTGCGCCGGCACCTGGGCGGGGATGCCCAGGCGCTCGAACCAGCGCTGCACGCATTACACGCCATGCGTCGTGGCGGGATGTACGATGTGGTCGGCGGAGGCTTTGCGCGTTATTCCACAGATGCTGCCTGGCGGGTGCCTCATTTCGAAAAGATGCTCTATGACAACGCCCAACTTATCCGGGTCTACCTGCACGCCTGGCAGATCACATGCGAGCCGTCCTTCCGGCAGGTGGTGGAACAAAGCCTGGAATTCATCGCCCGCGAGCTGACATCGCCGGAGGGCGGCTTTTATTCCAGCCTGGACGCCGATTCCGATGGGGAAGAAGGCAAGTTCTACACTTGGAGAGTGGATGAAGTGCGTTCCCGGCTAGGAGAACGGGCCGAATTCTTTGAAACCGCCTACGGGATCACCGCCGCAGGCAATTGGGAGGGCTGCACCGTCCTGCAACGCCAAGTGGACGATGCCGGCCTGATGGCTCATTTCGGCCTGACGCAGGCGCAGGTGCAGGAACAATTGGCGGAATGTCACAGCCGGCTGTTGACAGCCCGGGCCGGACGCGTCCGCCCGGCCACGGACGACAAGATCCTGACCGCCTGGAATGGACTTATGCTGGAGAGCCTCGCCGAGGCAGGCGCTGCCTTCGGCAACACCGGCCTGCTCAGGCTGGCCGCCCGCAACGCGCATTTCCTTCTGACATCTCTGAGTCCGGGCGGCTCATTGCGGCACGCCTGGCGGAATGGGCAGACCAGCCGGGAAGTTTTCCTGGAGGATTACGCCGCCCTCATCCTGGGACTGCTGGCGCTCTACCAGGCCGATTTCAACCTGCGCTGGTTCCAACATGCCGACCAGCTGGCCACGCAAATGCTGGAACGGTTCAGCGATCCGCAGGGCGGGTTCTTCGACACCCCCTCGGACGCCGAGACCGTCCTGATGCGGCCCAAGGAAATGCAGGATACTGCCACGCCTTGCGGAAATGCCCAGGCCACCCTGGCCCTATTAAAACTGGCGGCCCTGACCGGGAAGGAAGAATACCTGGCGCGTGCGGAAGGCTGCCTGCCACTGGCGAGTCCCCTGTTCCTACACTATCCGGCCGCCGGCGGCGCCTGGTTGTCTGCGGCCGATTTTGCCCAGGGTACGGTCAAGCAGGTGGCAATCGTCGGGGAACCGGCTGACCAGCGCACGCGTGCACTGGTAGCCCGCGTCCGGGAAAGTTATCGCCCAAATACGCTTATGGCGGTCTCGGCCTGGCCGCTGCCCCCCAATTCACCAGCCTTGCTGGAGCAGCGTCCCATGCACACAGGCGTGCCAACCGCCTACGTTTGCACAGGCTTCGTCTGCAACCTGCCAGTCACCCGTCCGGAGGAATTGGCCCGACAATTAGCGGAAAATACTACACACTCTTGATTTATTAACCGTGCAATTCCTTAGGAGGCGATATGTCGAAGCGCGTTTTCCTGGTTGGTTGGATCATCATTTTAGTCATTTTGGGTGGGCTGGCGGCCTGGTTCACCTTTGGCCCGGCGCTCAAGAACAAGAACGAGGCTTTCACCAACTACCAGAAGACTCTAGCGCTACCGGAACAGGGGGCCAGCAACAAGACCCCAGTTCAGGTGGGAATTTCCATCGAGAAGATCTCGGATTTTTCCATCAAGAACGTGGCCTGGAACACCGATTTCTACGTCTGGTTCCGCTGGCAGCCTCCCGCAGATGATCCGGATTTCAACCCCGGTAACAGCTTCCAGATGGTGGCCGGCTCCATCACCAACCGCCAAAAGCTGGTTGACCAGACGGATGCCAACGGGCATTACGAACTCTACCGGGTCTCGGCCAGCGTAAACTACCCCTTCGATGTGGTACGCTACCCGGTGGATGACCACCTGCTGCGGGTTTTCATCCAAGACCCGGTCCACCCACAAATCCAGTACATTGTTGACAGGAAGAACTCGCGCATTGATCCGACCATCCGCATCCCGGGCTACCAGATCTCCAGAAGCGTGATGGGAGCAGAGATGGTCTCCACAGAGTTGAACCTGGGCAACCCGTCTGCCCCACTCGATCTGGCCCAATTCGGCTACGGCATATTCATTGTGCGGCAAGGCTACGGATTTTATCTCAAGCTATTCCAGGCGCTCTTTGCCGCCGTAGGCGTGGCGCTACTTTCGGGCTTTTTCAAAGCGCACGAGGAGATCCGCATCGAACTGCTGGTGGGTGGATTCTTCGCGGCAGTGGCAAATTCCTACATCACTTCGACCTACCTGCCCGATACCGGCGTGATGACCTTGATGGATTTCGTCAACCTGCTCGGGCTGGTGACCATCTTCCTGTGCATGATCCAGACGGTCATTTCAGCGCGTATCGCCGCCACGGATAAGGATTTTTCGCGTCGCTTCGATAGAATTTCCTTCGGGATGATCGGGTTCATCTACCTGGGACTCAATATCGCCCTACCACTGGTCGCGCGCATGCATTAGGACCATACCGGGCCGGTTTTGCGATATAATAGCAGTTGTCAGACAACTTCCCAGGAGAAAAAGCCCATGACTACGATCGACCTATCTGTTAATAAAGAACGCCGCCAACGCGCCATCCAGCGAGCGCGCGAGCGCAATATCATCATCCCCACCTACGCCCAGATGAAGGACCCAGCCAAGGTTCCCGCCAAAGTGAAGGAAGAACTGGCCGGGATCGGGTTGTGGGATGTGGCCCCGCGCAACCTGTTCCGCATCACCTGGCACAACCAGCCCGCAGCCTATGGCGGCGGGTTTGGTGGGGTCAACACGCTTGAGCTGCCTTCCAGCCTAACCGGGGTGCCGGCCCGGATCGTCGTGCTGGTGGGAAAGTGGTTCCCCACCGGTGCGCACAAGGTCGGGGCGGCCTTCGGCTGCCTGGCGCCGCGCCTGGTCACGGGCCAGTTCGACCCATCCACGCAGAAGGCCGTCTGGCCTTCCACCGGCAACTTCTGCCGCGGCGGCGCTTACGACTCGGCCCTGCTGGGCTGCACTTCCATTGCCATCCTGCCGGAAGGTATGAGCAAGGAACGCTTCGAATGGCTGGAAAAGATCGCCGGTGAGACCATCAAGACGCCCGGCTCCGAGTTGAACGTGAAGGAGATCTTCGACAAGTGCTGGGAACTGCGCAATTCCGGACAAGACTTGATGATCTTCAACCAGTTCGAGGAGTTCGGCAATTACCTGTGGCACTACGAAATCACAGGTCACGCCATGGAAGAGGCCCTTAAGAAGCTGATGGGACCCAAAGACCATTACCGCGGCATGGCCTCCGCCACCGGTTCCGCCGGGACGATCGCCAGCGGCGATTACATGAAGCAACTCTTTCCAGACAGCAAGATCGTGGCAAGCGAAGCACTGCAATGCCCGACCCTGCTGGAGAACGGTTTTGGGGCCCACCGGATCGAGGGCATCGGCGACAAACACGTGCCGTGGATCCATAATACCAAGAACACCGATATGGTGGTGGCCATTGACGACAATGCCGTGGTCAACCTGGCGCGCCTGTTCAACGAACCGGAAGGGCGCAAATACCTGGCAAAGCAGGATGTGCCGGAAGCACTGATCGCACAGCTTGACCTGCTCGGTTTCTCGGGCATTTCAAACGTGTTAAGCGCAATCAAGTTTGCCAAATACTACGAACTGGGAGAGAACGACATCGTCCTGACCGTCCTGACCGATTCGATGCAGCTCTACCAGTCGCGCTTAAAGGAAATGCACGCCGAGTTTGGCGCCTACAGCGAAAATGACGCCGCGGCGGATTTCGCCCGCTATCTGCAGGGGCAGTCCACCGAAGCTCTGCTCGAGCTGCGCTATCCTGACCGGCGACGCATCCACAACCTGAAATATTTCACCTGGGTGGAGCAGCAAGGCAAAACCTACGCCGAGATCCAGTCCATGTGGCAGGAACCGGATTACTGGACGGATGTCCAGAAGCAGGTCCCGGAGATCGACGCGTTGATCGAAGAGTTCAACGGTGAAGTCGGGCTGGGCTGAGAAGTCCGATAGCTCTTAGAAGTCTGGCAGGTCGTTCTCCAAGGAGGACGGCCTGTTTTTTTGTGTTTCCGTGGGGTCGTGTTAGAATTCTTTTATTCCGCTACCAAATAAACTTGGAGGATCGGATGCAAGCGATCGGGTACGCCATCGGATTTGGATTTTTTGGTACATTTGTGGCGCCCTGCCGTTTGCCATCTGGATCACGCGCCTGGTCAAGGCGCGTGGATGTGTGAGCAAAGGCTTAGCGCCCACATCGCTGGCGCTACGCACCAATGCTTTCACCTTGTAATTTCCTGGAACATGGCATAAAATCCAATTAAGCTAATCTTAATGATCGCCTGTGGATCGTCAAAATTCAGTTATAAGGATGGTGAGAAATGAAAACAAGAAAAACAAGCAAGTTTAGCGTTCCATTTTTATGCACGCTGGGAGTGGTTTTTCTATTAATGTTCGCCATTCTGGTTGGTTCGGGGAGCAAGGTGTCCGCCCAGGGCAACCTTGCCACGATAACCAGCCTGATAACCGGCAAATATGTAACGGTTAAAAATATAACCACGCAGACCGGAAAGCACCTTACCGATACCATCATCCATGGGCCGCCCGTTCCCCCGGCCGGTTTACCAGGGCAGCCAGCGATGGCGACAGGTCTCCCTGCGAGTGCGAAGATGATCACTGTCCCAGCCTACACCTGGGAGGATGGCTGTTCGGCTGTTTCCGCCGCCATGATCGCGGGATATTATGATAACAATGGCTACCCGAATATTTACACCGGCCCCACCAACGGCGGCCTGATGCCATACGTGGATAGCTCCTGGCCAACCTGGACGGATGTGAGTGGTTCTACGTATCCCAATAACCCCTTGATCGCCTCCCATTATGGGGTGGATGGAAGAGGCCCCCTCAACGGTAGCATTGACGACTATTGGGTGGAATATGGCAGCACTGCCCCGGATCCATTCATCACCGGCAGTTGGACCCAACACACTTGGGGAGATGCCATCAGCGACTATATGAAGACGAGTCAATCCAATTATAGCAATACCGATGGATCAACCCAATTCTGGGGGTATTACAATTCGCCTCAAAGGTACAATTGCAGCGATATGGAGACCGATGGGGTTGCGGATTGGGATGGGACGTATGGGATGAAGCTTTTTTATGAAGCCAGGGGGTATACCGTCACGGATTGTTATAACCAGAGTACCGATAACATTGTTGCCGGCGGATTTTCCTTGGCCGATTACAAGGCACAAATTGACGCCGGCCACCCCGTCATGCTAACACTTAACGGACATAACATTGTTGGGGTCGGCTACGAAAGTGCTTCCAGCCGAACCATCTATGTCCATGATACCTGGGACCTGAGTACCATCCCCATGACCTGGGGAACAAGTTTCTCGGGCATGCAGCTTCTGATGGCCAATATATTAAATCTTGCCTCGACTACGTCGCCAACCGTTCCAACGATCCAATTCCCCTACGATGCGATCTTCGTCAACAAGCCAACTTTCTCGTGGACACCGGTACCCGGAGCCACCAAGTATAGCTTTTCGGTTTATAAAGGGAAAAAGCAGGCATACTCGCTGACGGTTGGTTCCAATGCCTGTGATCCCACGACCTGCTCGAGCACCCCGAACAGTGGCCTGGGTTTTGGCGATTACACCTGGAAAGTACGCGCGTATGTGGGTGGAGCGTGGAATGCCTACAGTACCATCCAAAATTTCACGATCACCGTTATAAAACCCCAACCCGGATTCTGGCAGGGCAATTTCGGCGATGAATTTTATGTGAATCCCGACGAGAATAGCGTAAATAACATTGCTGTGGAAGTTGACATTGCTGGATGTGGCGCCTACCGGATCACCCACACGGCCAGAGTGCCGATCCACAATGATGCTGTTTCGTTCAACGGAGCCTTTTACGGAACAGGCACCTTCACAAGCACCGTCAGCCTTAACGGCCTATTGGGGTTGGATCATTTCTACCTGCCCGGCTGTGGCTATGTCAACGGAGGCCCTTGGGCAGATACATTAAATTGGCAGAATTCCATCCAGGCCAGCCGGCTGTCAGGTACGGTCGAAAACCAGGTCGGGAAGATCGCGCTGCCGAATCTGGATGCTCTGCGTTCCTATCATAGCGTTGAAATAGTAGCGCCATAACCGCCCATTCCCAATCCTTCGATCCCGCCGGAAGAAAATTGCAGGTCACGCTTAAAGCGTGACCTGCTTTATATCCCAAAAAGAGTTGGAAGCCGGGCAGCCTCCAACTCTTCGAAAACGCTTTATGCCGCTATGAAATTAACCGGGCGGCACACATCCGGCTAGCAACCATGTAAGAACGTGCACACCGTCAGGAAATTATCGGCCTCAAATTGTATCCCGAACATGTCCGGGTAACCGGGATAGTAACCCGAGTTGACGCTGTCGATCCATCCTGTGACCACATTCGGTTGATAACCGACGATCCACGACCCGCCGCTGATGCCGGGGCCCAGGTTGCAGCCCATGCCCAGGACACCCGAGTAGGCCTGGAAGCTCTCCGCCGTGCACAGGCGCAGATAGGCGCCGGCATTCGGCAGGGCGTTCGAGTTGGTATCCTCCCAGGGGTAGCCGAGATCGTGCATGTCGAAATCGGAGCCGTAACCATACTGATATCCGGCCCAGCCAACGGCCTGGTTCAAGGTCTTCTTGGCCGAATCCTTGCCCATGGTGCAGACAGCCACATCGTAGGGGGTCGCACCACTGATGCTATAGCTGCCTAGTGTTGTCCAGACTGTCAATACTGCGCAATCGGTGGCTGCGAAGGTTCCGAAGGGCGCATTGCCGTTCCGGTAACCCGGCACGAAAAGCCACCTACTATAAAAACCTTGACCTATGGAATACACACAGTGGGCAGCCGTCACGATCATGTTGGTATTGATGGCTGTGGCGGAACAATAGCCTGAGCCGGGTGTGCCCGAGATATACAACCGTCCCACCCAAACGTTCGGGTAGACCTTTTGGTTGGCCAACGCTAAATTGACATAGTAACTGTCAAAGACCATCGGGGTGCCATCCGCCGGCGAAGCGCTGCCCAACGCCGGAGTAGCGCCGGCCGAGGCGGAGGCCGCCCAAGCGGCCGGGTAGGCTGCCTGGATCGCGCTCAGGGCACTTGGGTCCGCCGCTCCGGGCGCACCGAAGCCAGCCGGGCCGGATACGGCCGGGGCGCCATTGGAACGAGTGGGGGGATTCCCGGTGGTATCAACCGGCATCGGCAAGGCCCTGGCATTCGCCATGGCTGCGGGCGTCCAGAACGCCTGCGCAGCGGCCTGTTCGGCTGCCGAGACGCTGACCGAAACAACCGGGCTGCCGGCAGCCTGGGCCAACTGCACCTGCCCCACCTGCAGGGTGGCCGCTACGATGAACAAAAACGCTACCACTAAACGAGCTAATCTTGCAGTTTTCATTTAAAGTCTCTCCTATATTGGCGAATAAATGTTTATCTGCGAGGCATCCTTCCCCTATTGCCTGCTGGACGTATTTGCTCCATACGTGGCACGATCAAAACACGAACAAGTTGTTCATCACGCCATGCCATCTTCTCCTACGAAACTTTATGCTTACAGAGAAAGCTTCCGTAATTATGATAATTATATAATAAAAAAGGTCTAAATACTATAGTATTTAAGGGGGATATTGGTGCCGGCTCCAGCGGGTAGCCTTGATAAAAAGGGCCGATTGATCCCTGACTTAAATAAAAAAAGAGTTGGAGGCCGGGCAACCTCCAACTCTTCGAAAACACTTTATGCTGCTAGAGTATTACAAAGCGGTACATATCCCGCCTATGGACAACCATTATTATCTCGACATAGCACAAGGAAATTGCTGGAAGAGAATTGTATCCCGTACATGTTCGCATTCCCGGGATAATAGCCCGAGTTGACACTGTCAATCCATCCTGTGACCACATTCGGTTGATAACCGACGATCCACGACCCGCCGCTGATGCCCGGACCCAGGTTGCAGCCCATGCCCAGCACACCCGAGTACGCCTGGTAGCTCTCCGCCGTGCACAGGCGCAGGTAGGCGCCGGCATTCGGCAGGGCGTTCGAGTTGGTATCCTCCCAGGGGTAGCCGAGATCGTGCATGTCGAAATCGGAGCCGTAACCATACATATATCCCGCAAAGCCGACAGACTGGTTCAAGGTCTTCTTGGCCGAATTCTTGCCCATGGTGCAGACAGCCACATCATAGGGCGTCGCGCCATTGATGCTATAGCCGGATTGACCAATCCAAGCATTTAGGACCCAACAAACTGTCGCTGCGAATGACCCGTAGGGCGCATTACCGTTCCGGTAGGCCGGCGTGAAAACCCACTTACTAAAGAAATGGTGCGTGGTCAGATCATATACACAGTGGGCAGCCGTCACCATCAGGTTGGTATTGATGGCTGTGGCGGAACAATAGAATGAGCCAGGAGTGCCCGTCTCGAATAGCCGTCCCACCCAAACGTTCGGGTAGACTTTCTGGTTGGCCACGGCTAAATTGACATAGTAACTGTCATAAACAGCTGGAGTGCCTTCCGCCGGAGAGCCGCTGTCCGGAGCAGCAACATTGTCAGCCGCCCCGGCTTTCCAGGCGGCCGAGTAGGCTACCTGGATCGCGCTCAAGGCGCTTGGGTCCGCCGCTCCGGGCGCACCGAAGCCGACCGGGCCGGAAATCGCCTGCACTGCCGCATTGAAGCGACTGGGGGGTGTACCGTGATCAACCGGCATTGGCAGGGCCCTGGCATTCGCCATGGCTGCAGGCGTCCAGTAAGCCAGCGCGGCCGCCTGGTCGGCTGCCGAAACAGCCACCGATGTGGCGGGGTTGCCGGCAGCCTGAGTGTTTTGAACCTGCCCGACTTGCAGGAACAATGCCGCAACGAATAGGAACGCGACAACAAGACGAACCAATTGTGAAGTTTTCATCAAATCCTCTCCTCAACTATGCGAACAAAAAAACGATTCGCAATGCGTGTTTCCCCCATCGCCTGCCTAACGACTTACTCCATGCAAAACGCAGTTAAAATGCAAAAAAGATCATCATCCTGCTATGTTCTCTTCTCCTACCAAAAGATGTACCTTACATTAATATAATATTGCGTTTTTTTACAAAGTCAACTAGTACCTTTGGGGGATAGTGGAACGCTGTCCCACCCAGGTTTCAGCCGGACATGCCAGCCTGCAAACCCATGCTAAAGCCACCCTGCGCTCTTACCAGAACAAACAGTAAAGAAAAGAGTTGGAGCGAGTCCGCCTCCAACTCTTCGAAAGCTCTTTATGCCGCGGCAGGATTAAAGGGCGGCGCCTATCCGCTAATAGCAACCCGCAGACATGCAAAGGGAGACGATATTGGCACTGGTAAAGCGTATTCCATACAAACCTGGTTTGCCAATGTAAAGGCCTGAGTTGACGCTGTCAACATAGCCATCCCCATCGCCAGAAGTAGCTCCATCTCCCAATGAATATCCCTTCAGCCATGGCCCTCCGCTGATGCCCGGCCCCCAGTCGCAGCCCATGCCGAGCACCCCCGTGCTCTTTTGGAAAGTCTCGCCTTCGCATTGCATCAGGTACTCACCAGGATATGGCAGGGAATTGAGGTGCACATCCTCAAAGGGATACCCCAGGTCGAAGATGCTTTGATCGTAGTTGTAATTCCAGGTGTACCCAGCGTAGCCAACGTAATCGTTGAGGGTGTCGGTGCCATTCGTATCCATGCTGCAAACCGCCACATCATACTGCGTCCAACTGGTGATGGAATAATTTCCTTTCAGGGCAATATACTTGTTCAGTACCCAGCAATCATTCGCCGGGAATTCCCCAAAGGGTTCATTCCCATTGGCATATGCGGGCACGAAAACCCAACTGCTATACCAATTGTTGTGGGTGGTATCAAACACGCAGTGCGCCGCCGTCACAATAACGTTATTGTCGAGGACGGTGGCAGAACAGTAGGCGTCCTGGCCATAGGCATCGAAGACGAGTTGTCCCACCCATACATTCGGGTAAACCGTCTCGGCAGGCGACCAATAATTGGCATACCCTTCAGAATAAGCAGCGAGCGAGCCCAGCGCCGGGAGGGCAGCCGCCGGGGCCGACCGGTTGTTCATGCGCTGCCAATCGGCTGCATAAGCTTTCTGGGCCGCTGCGACTGCCGCCGGGTTGGCTGCTCTCGACGCAACACGACCCGGGGCGCCGAATGCCGCGGAATCATCAAACACACCGGGTTGAGCCAGGCCGGGATTGCCTTTATCCACCGGCATAGGGAAGGGTTTGGCCTTGGCGATGGCCGAGCGCGTCCAGTGGGCCAGGGCGGCTTGCCGTTGGACCGGCGTAATTTTTATCTCACTTGCCTGGCTGCCTGCCGCCAAGGCGGTTTTGGGCTGCCCCACCTGCAGGAACAGTGCGGCGATGAACAGGAATGCTACTGCCAAACGAACCCATTTTGAAGTTTTCATCAAATCCTCTCCTGAACTTTGTGAACAAAAGATGATTCGCAATGCGTGCCTCCCCCACCGCCTGCCTAACGACTTGCTCCGGGCAAAACGCAATTAAAAAATGTAAAAAAGATCATCATCCCGCTATGTTCTCTTCTCCTACCCGAAGATGTATCTTACACTAATAGTATAGCGTTTTTTTTCATAAAGTCAACCAGTATAAAAAGGACCAGCCGGGGACGGGTAGCGGTTTCCGTCGCCGGCCAGATTGCTATGCAACCACGGCTGCCTGGCTATCATCGACCTACTTTCCCCCCTCACATTCACACCCAATGCGATAAATTCTTATATCATTAAGATCATAAACCGGTTCAACGGTTATATACGGTTCAGCAGCCTGGGCCTGCAGGCTGCCATGGGTAATGATATATCCAATATGGTATGTACCCCAGAGTTTTCCATAGTTCTGATCTTTGACCAATTCAGATATGGCACCATCCTGGTCGTACACACTGGTCGGGATCCGGGAAACGTACCCCCCTGTGATCGGCTTCCCATGAATGGTTTGGTAATATAGCGGAAGAGACAAGCCGGTTGTGACCAGATCGAGCACGCCACCGTTGCTGGGAAGGCCGGCAAGCGCGGTAATATAGCCTGGAACTACTATCCGGGTGGCCGGCTGGGGTTTTTGCAAGGTTTCAAAAAGCAAGAGGACTATCAATAAAAGGGTAAAAATTTTCGTCTGGGAAAATCGCCGGAATAACTCACCAAACCCGATCGCGCTAAGAACGGAAGCGCCGAAGACGACCATCACAACCATCCTTACCGGCACCCCGGAAAGGCCCAGGAATGGGATCGCCTTAACCATCAGGGTATATGGCATGGCTTTCTTCCAGATGATACTTCCCCCTATTTCCAAAGCCGGCCCCAACGCCAACAGGAAGAAGAAACCGATTATTACAGACCATAGATAGATCTGTTGTTTAATCGGGAGTTCCAGCGTCTTTCGTTTTATCCAAACATACCCCAAGAGCACAAAAACGGGTATTCCGAGATAGACGCTGTTCTCATTAATTCCCGTTATTTTTGACCAAAAGGTTTGAGTCCATTGGCTGAACAACCAATATTCGCCTGGAATAAAAAGCGACAAGAGGTTCAGGGAATTTCTAGCCGGATCGTGCACACCCAGCAGGGCATCCATTTGACTGCTTTTCAGCAACGCGCCCGCGATCGGCTCTGTCAGCAGGATCGCTACCACTGCAAACGTTGCCAAGGACAGAAAATGCTTTTTTCTCACACTGAACCAGGCATCTTTGTTAATGATGGCATACCAAATAAAAATGAAGCCCGCGGTCAAGACACAATAGAAAAAATAATAATAATCACACAGGATCACCAGCCATAGGACAATCGCAGTGCCTACGGCGATGACAGGGTGGGGTTTGGTCAGCAGCCAGTACCAGCACAGGATAAACAATGGAAGCCATTCCAGCGATGCGAGTTGTAACTGTCCTTGCGCATGCATGAAGTGATAGCTGGAAAAGGTGAAGATAAAGCCCCCCATGAGGCTTCCCCAAAATGATTTGGTCAGGGTATACGTAAACCAATACATGCTTACCCCGCCCATAACAAAGGAAAAAATGATGATCGTATTATATGTCGCCGTGAGCGACAGGAACTTGTGCAGGAAAACGGTTAAATAACCGTTGAATGGGTTGAGGGTTTGTCCAAATAAGGTCACTCCCGCTGGCCAGTGCAGCAAATTGGTGTACCAGATGGTCGGATGCAGATCCGGCCGGTGAACGGCCAGGTCAACCCACCAAAGATTCCATATATTCTGTAAACCGTCTCCCTTATCTGCATAAAAATGGGTGAAAAAAGCCAGGATCAATGGGTAGGTCAGCAGGCAAAATGCTAGGAAATAAAAAAGCGCCGGGAAAATGGCGTGTTTTATTATCTTCACCAAACCGGGTTGCTTGCGGTTTATTTTCTCCAACATCACGTCAGCCTCTTTTTCCGATCATCAACCTTTCGTAGCCGCTCAAAAGCGCATGGTACACAGTTCTCCAAACGTCCCGTAGAACCTGCTACAAGGCCAGCCAACCAGCTAATTTAGGCAATAAAGGTTTTTTAAAATTGAAAACAGTCCGGTCCAATTCTCAAGGTTAAGTGTACCACAGGCGGCCCGGCGACAAGGATCCGTGCAGGCATTCGGAAGTTCCACAAACCCATCCAAAAAATAGCTCTTCCAACTCATGCTATACTTCCACCCATGGATCTAAACCTTCGCAACAAAACCGTCTTCATCACCGGCGCAGCCAGCGGAATCGGCGCAGCCGCCGCAGAAATTTTCTCCGCCGAAGGGGCAGATGTAGTCGTTTCCTATGGCAGCAACGCGGACGGCGCGCAAGAAACCGCTGACCGGGTCCGGGCAGGTGGCAGCCGGGCCTGGCTCTGCCACATGGATATCAGCGACCCCGATTGCGTGTCTGCGGCCGCCCATGAGCTTCCGCCCGAGATCGGCGGCCTGGACGCGCTAGTTCTGTGCGCCGGGCTGAGCCTCCACACGGCCTTCGCGGAGATCACCCCGGCTGAGTGGAAGCGCGTCCTGGATGTCAACCTGAACGGCGCCTTCTACGTTCTGCAGGCCTTCACACCCCGGCTGCGCCAGGGAGGCTCGGTCGTACTGGTCTCCAGCGTTTCGGCCCAGACCGGCGTCTCCCATCAGGCCCATTACGCCGCGGCCAAGGCCGGGCTGGTCAACCTCACCAAGAGCGCAGCGCGCGCCCTGGCCCCCCACATCCGCGTCAACTGCGTCACGCCCGGCATCACCCTCACCCGCATGGGCCAGGATACCATCGCCGCACTCGACCGCGATTATGCCAAAAATAAAATGCTCCTGCAGCGCTACGCCACCCCGCAGGAAATTGCCCAAGTCATCGTCTTCCTGACCAGCCCGGTCAACAGTTTCATGACCGGCGCAACGGTGGATGTCAACGGCGGGCGTGACCTGCGCTAGCCGGTGAAAGGAACATATGCAGAGATGAACCCGATCATTGAAACCATCCTTAAGCGCAAATCCGTGCGCGCCTACGAGAAAAAAGCCGTTCCGGCGGAAGTGCGCCAGGAACTGCTGCAAGCCACCTTGCGCGCCCCCACCGCCGGGAATTTGATGTTGTATTCCATCCTCGAGGTAACCGACCAGTCTGTCAAGGAGGAATTGGCCAAGACCTGCGACAACCAGCCCTTCATCGCACGCGCCCCGCTGGTCTGGCTCTTCCTGGCTGATTACCAGCGCTGGTTCGACTACTTCCAGGCCTGCGGGGTGGAGCAGCTCTGCGGGCAAAACGGCGTTCCCATGCGCAAACCGCAGGAAGGCGACCTGTTCCTGGCCTGCTGCGATGCCATCATCGCCGCACAGACGACTGTGCTGGCAGCCGAGTCGCTCGGGCTGGGTTCCTGCTACATTGGCGATATCATGGAAAATTACGAGATCCAGCGTGACCTGTTGGCCCTGCCCCCATACACCTTCCCGATCTGCCTGCTGTGCTTCGGCTACCCCACCCGCCAGCAGAAGGAGCGGGAACAGACCCCGCGCTTCGGGGAAAAATTCATCCTGTTCGAAAACCGCTACCGGCGGCTCAACCAGGCGGATTTTGACGAGATGTTCCGGGAAACCCACACGCAGACCTTCCGCGGCCGGGAGGAGCTAGCCGGCGCTCATAATATGGGCCAGCTCATCTATACCCGCAAATTCAACGCCGATTTCTCAAAGGAGATGACCCGCTCGGTGCGGGAGATTCTAAAAGGCTGGTTGCAAGAGTGAAAAATGGCTTTCTATACTCTAACGGCTGAGATTTTAGCATTTGCGAACGACTGAATGTTCCAACTCATTCTGTTCGAATAGATCACTAGAAGTAACCCTTTTTGGTCAACATCTTTTTGGGACCTGGTTGATTTTAGGCATTAAGAAAATTTGTTACAAAGACTTGTTTGTTGGGTGGAAAAGATAAAATACCAATTTTCTTGATGGTAACAGGTATTGGCAGGTCATTATTATTCTTTAACAATCTGACAGCATTGATTAACTCATCATCGCTCATATGTATGCCAAGTGTACAATGTGGGACCCATAAATCGTCGTTATAATATGCATTCAGGTTTGTCGAATACTTGCTCATAAATTGCAAAAAATCACGGTGAAAAACAAGTAGTTGTTGTGTCACTTTAGGAGCCAAGAAAATAACGCTTTCGCTTGTCGGAAATATACCTATAGAAGAGAGCTCCAGGTGAAGATTCATTTCCCTTTTTGAGAAGTTGGTTACTCCCCCAATCAGTCCATTTTCATCTTTTACATCATTAAATCCGGCTAAAGAAATGTGGGGTAATGTACCAACATCCACTGTGACGTTGTTGCTTTCAAGTAGATGTCTTATCGTATCGATTCTTCTGGAAGATTCATCATCAAAGTACAACTCAATAGCATAATTCATGGATCAAAGTATACACTAAACGACTGAGGTTTCAACATTTGCGAACGACTGAAAGTTCCAACTCATTAAAGTTTCCAGTTTATCCCTGTGTTTTGAATGGACAGCCTGAATGCAACCTGTCAAGGCTTGCGCGAACGTATCGTATTTTGGGTAATAACGTGAATATAGACACAAAATCTTTATCCTATACCCAGGTTAAATACAATGTGCAAATCCTTTTCAATAGACGGACGAGTGAGAGGCCGAATCGCCTTCGGGGTCACCAGATCCACCTTCGGCCAAGCAAATCTTCCAGGTACAGCTTCAGCCCAATGTAAATCCACGTCACTGCCGCGGCGCAAGGTGTTGCGCGCCGCCGAGCCAAACAAGTCCAGCGACTGGACCTCAAATTGTCGCAAGGCCGTGCGATTGGGTTGAAGGAGAGCAACAACCTGGTCACGATTGGCAGTCAGCATAATAATACTCCGGCGGCGCCTTCTCTTTACAGGACCAGCCGCAGCGGCTCTTCCAGGTACAACGCCAGCGCCTGCACGAATTTGGCGGCTTCCACTCCATCACTGACGCGGTGATCCACCGAAATGGTGGCCTTCATCCGCCAGCCAGGCTTGACAAGGCCATCCGCCACCACCGGCACCTGGCGCGCCGAGCCAACTGCCAGAATGGCCGCTTCAGGCGGATTGATGATGGCGGCGAAGTTCTCCACATCGTACATGCCCAGGTTGGAAATGGAGAAGGTCGAGCCTTCGATATCGTCCGGCTTGACCTTGCCATCACGCACGCGCGCTGCCATCCCCTTGACCTCGGCGGATACCTGGCGCAGGGGTTTCCGGTCCGCCTCCCGGCAAACGATGGTCAGCAGGCCGCCTTCCACCGAGACGGCCACCCCAACGTTGACCTGCCCATGCCGCAGGATGGAATTTTCATGCAGCGAAGCGTTCAGGTTGGGGAACGCACGCAGGGTCAGCGCGACTGCCTTGACAATGAAATCGTTCACCGAGAGCTTATCGCTCTCCGGCACGATGCGGTTGAACTGCGCCCGCAGCTCCATCAGCGCGTCCATCTTGTATTCGTGCGACACGTAGAAATGCGGGATACTGGCCTTGGATTCGGCCATGCGCCGGGCAATCGCCTGGCGGAGTTTACTCAGGCCGACCGTCTCATCCGCCTGGCTAGCCTGGATAACCGGACTTGCAGAACCTGTCAGACTAGCCGGACTTATCCGGCCGACTGCGCGATCCACATCCTTCCGGACGATCCGCCCTCCCGGCCCGGTTCCTTTGATCCCTGCCAGATCCACGTCCCGCTCACGGGCGATCTTCCGCGCTAGCGGGGAAACCTTGCGGAGAACAGATGGCTGATCGCCGGCCGCGGCTTGTTCGGCGCTGATTGGGGTTGGCTGACCGCTCACCTCAATCCCCGGCCCCCCCTCCCCGGCTGGCTCACTTATCGCTGATACCGGTTCCTTGTTCACTATTGGCTGATCACTGATCACTTCCTCCGCCGTACCCACCAGCGCGATCGGCGAATTCACCGGCACCACTGCACCTTCATCCACTAAAAGCCTGCGGACCACGCCGCTCGCAGACGACTCCACTTCCACGGTAGCCTTATCCGTTTCGATCTCGGCCAGTACCTCGCCCTTGTTGACCGTTTCCCCGATCTTCTTGACCCAGCGGACCAGCGTCCCCTCGGCCATATCGAAGCCCAGTTTGGGCATGGTGATGGTTTCAGCCATTACAGCACCTCCTTGACCGCTGCGACCACATCCGCCACCTGTGGCAGGGCGGATTGCTCGAGCTCCCGGTTGTAAGGCAAGGGCACTTCCTTCTGGGCCACCCGCCGCACCGGGGCATCTATATAATCGAAGGCCTGCTCGTAAATGCGGGCGGAGACTTCCGCACCAATCCCAAAGGATTTCCAGCCCTCCTCCACCACCACCGCCCGGTTGGTCTTTTTAAAGGACTCGATCACCGGGTCCATGTCGAGCGGGCGCAGGGAACGCAAGTCCACAATTTCAACCTCAATCCCGGCTTTGGCAAGCTCATCCGCAGCCTTCATCGAAATCTCCAGCCCTTTGGAATACGTGACAATGGTGACATCCTTGCCAGGGCGCTGCACTTTGGATTTGCCGATCGGGATGACATAATCCCCTTCCGGCACTTCGCCACGCGTCTGGTATAAAGTGGCATGTTCGAGGAACAGCACCGGATCATTCGAGCGGATGGCGGCCTTCAATAGGCCCTTAGCATCTTCCGGTGTACCGGGCGAGACGACCTTCAGCCCAGGGAAATGGGCAAAAATCACATCCGGGGTCTGGGAATGGGTGGCAGCCAGTTGGCGCCCGCCGCCCGTGACCGCCCGGATGACCATCGGAAGGACGAACTGTCCACCGAACATATAATGCAGCTTGGCAGCTTCGTTGACGATATGATCCATGGCCACGAACGCAAAGTTAATCGTCATCAGTTCGGCGATCGGACGCAAGCCAGTCATGGCCGACCCGATGGCTGCACCGATAATGGCCGCTTCGGCAATGGGAGTATCACGCACGCGCTCCCCGCCAAAGTGGTCATAAAAGCCCTTGGTTACGGCATAAGAACCGCCCCACACACCCACTTCCTCCCCCAGGATGAAAACATTCGGGTCACGTTCCATTTCCTCCCACATGGCCTGGGAGATGGCTTCACGCATCGTAATGCGGGCCATGTTACACCTCCTCCGCATAGATATCATCAAAGAGAGTATCCAAGGCTGGCTCCGGGCTGGCTTCGGCAAATTCCACCGCTTTCTGAACGTCCGCACCGGCGCGCTCTTCAATTTCGTTGAGCTCTTCCAGGGTTGCGTATTGATGGGAGGTCAGGTAGTCACAATAAATACCGATCGGGTCCTGCTCTTCCCACTTCTTCACTTCTTCCTGCTTGCGGTAGCGCTCGGGATCGCCCATCGAGTGGCCGCGGAAGCGGTAGGTCATGATCTCCAACATCCTCGGCCCCGAGCCGCTGCGGACGGTCTCAATGGACTTTTTGGCCGCCTCGTAGACAGCCATCACGTCCATCCCATCCACGCGTTCATGCTCCATGCCATAGCCTTCGGCCTTCTGCTGGATCTCGGAGACCGCCGAGGCGCGCGCCACCGCCGTACCCATCCCATAGCGGTTGTTCTCGCACACCCATAACACGGGCAGAGTCCAGACCTTGGACAGGTTCAAGGCTTCATGGAAAAAGCCAATGTTCGTGGCCCCTTCGCCAAACATGCAGATGGTCACGCCATCCCGGCCGGCATACTTGTCGCCCAGGGCCAATCCCGAAGCGAGCGGCAGGTGCGCGCCCACGATGGCATGCCCGCCCCAGAAGTTCTTCGTCACATCCGCCATGTGCATGGATCCGCCGCGGCCTTTCGAAATACCGGTGGCCTTGCCGAGCAGTTCAGCCATGACCTGGTTGGCCGAAATCCCGCAGTTGATCGCCACGCCATGATCCCGGTAGGCTGTGATGACCCGGTCCTGCGGCTGGCGGGCGGCGATCAGCCCAGTGCTGACGGCTTCCTGTCCAATATACAGGTGCATGAATCCGCCGATCTTCCCGGCCTGATACAGCTCGGCCCCGCGCTCTTCCATCCGGCGGATGAGCACCATTTGGTAATACAAATCAAGATAGGTTTGCTTTTCCATTCCAACTCCCTTAGTGGGTTCATTTTAATAAAATATCAGACTGATTATATCCATTAATTATCGAATTAATGTTAGAAATTTGGGAAACTCGCATAATCCCAGTAAAACGGTAACAAAAAAGTCCCTCCGGCATGGAGGGACTTTTCAATCGCATTGGCTAACCACATCCCGGGATGCTGGTCGAAACACGCGGCGCTACGCCGTAGGTATTGAAGGCTTCCAATTCATAGACCACATTCACCCCCAGCGGTGGCGTAGTATCGTGATAGCCGTCTATGGTTGGTCCAAGCTCTATCAGCACGATGCCATTCCGGTAGATGCTGTAACCCGTGACATTCTGTACCGCCGCCCAGTTGAGCGACACTCCCAGGGTATGCAAGGTTGTATTACACGTATACGAACTCACAAATAAGGAAGGTGCCACGGGCAGAGGTGGTACCTGGGCAATCGTGGCTTGGTCCACGGGTCCCTGTTCGGTGGCAGCCTGATCCCCTATCCAACATTGCACGTTCCCCGGAGCCTGGACCAGCCACCAAGTGTTCAGGCTGTTCCGGCCGACCACATTGTAAGCAGTCCCTGTTTGCAGGAATGTGATTACATCATAGCCCGTCTCCGGACCTTTCCGGCAGTTGGCGTTCATTTCCGGGATCACCTGCGCAATTGCCGAACCTGTCGGAGTATCTGTCCCGGCGACGGTTGAGGTAGCCGCCAGCGTTGGAGTGGCTGTATCTGCAGCCATAGGAGTGGCTGGAACTGTTGCGGTGGGCAGCACCGGGACCGGTGATGCCACCAGCGTGGCTGGAATAGCCGTCGGTGCGATGGTAGTTGCAGCAGTATTACAGGCCGCCAGAACGGATGCCGCGACCAGGGTAACTGCGATCAATCCAAAAAACATTTTCTCCTTAACCATATTTCACACTCTTTCTTTCTTCTTAAAAAAACCATTCGAAAGCATTCACATTTTTATCGTATCATGCAGAATATTGGGGGTCAACGGATTTTTCCATCGTTCTCAGGATATTCTTATGACCTGTTCTCCGGGTGACCGTTCCGCGCACAGCGATGTGATATAGTTCGCTTATGACAGACCTTATTCCAGCCGCCCACGCCTTGGACCTGCTTGGAATACCTTACCGGCTTTTCGAGCATCCCCGCCCACCCGAATCGTTCGAAGAAGCCGCCCGCCAGCGTGGACAATCTCCCGGGCAGATCGTCCGCAGCATCGTTTTCCGGCTCGCCGAAGGGCAGTTCATCATGGTGCTGATGGCCGGACCGGGGCAGATCGCATGGAAGCGCCTGCGCACGACCCTGGGAGTAACGCGCATTTCCATGGCCAGCGAGGCCGAAGTGCTGGCCGCCACCGGATTCGTACGCGGGGCGGTCACGCCCTTGGGATTGCCACAACCGCTGCGTATCCTAGCAGATGAGTCCGTCTTTGCTTACGATGAGATTTCGATTGGCTCCGGTGTGCGTGGAGTGGCAGTCATTTTGAAATCCGCCCATTTGCGCAGCGTTTTAGGGCGAATCGAGATCGGCAATTTCGCTGTATAATCAACACTATGAAACGTATATACGCCCTCATCCTTCTATTGGTTTTCAGCCTCCTCTCCGGTTGCAGCCTCACACCCGGGATGCAAGCCAGCCCGACTGCCACAGCGCCTTTGTGGACCCCAACATTCACCTCCACTGCGACTTTCACGGCCACAGATACTCCCACGATCACATTAACCCCCACCATCACTTTTACCCCAACCATCACCTTTACCCCAACCATCACTCCCACCGCTACATTTAATTTCCCCAAGGTCACCGTGAACCAACCCCTGGCAGCCTGCCTTACCGGTCCCGCCAAGGCTTACCTATGGAAATTCGACCTGCAGGAGGGTGATACGGGCTACGTTGGGGGACGCGCACCGGTCGGCAACTGGCTGTATGTAAAATTCGACCGCCTGAGTGATTTCTGCTGGGTATCGCCATACGTTGTTACCGTGGTGGGGGATATAAATACCGTTACCGTGCAACCAGTGGTACTTTGGTTCTCCACGGAAGGCTTCTATGGCCCGCCTCAAAACGTAAGGGCTTCGCGCAACGGCGACAAAGTTACGGTCACATGGAGCCAGGTCCACATGACTGAGGACGATGACCGCGGCTATTTCCTGGATGTGTGGGTCTGCCAGAACAAAATACCGGTCTGGATGCCAACCAGCCTGCCGGACCAGTACCATACCTCGGCTACCTTTATAGACCAGCCGGGCTGCTCCCAGCGTTCTGGCGGAAAACTGTACGCCGTCGAGAAACACGGTTACATCCCCCCCGCCGTGGATATCCCGTGGCCGCCGTATAAGTAACCGGGTCCTTGGGCCATTGCCGTCCCCCGGTATGCTAAAGAATTCCCCGCCCTTTCTGGGGGCGGGGAATTGATCTCTACGTGGGGTTTGATGATGGTTTAGAATCGTATTGATTCTGGCAGATCTCTATATTCGCCGCTTTTAGGAAATTCATGGCGTTCTCATCGATGCGGTAGGACACGCTGTAGACCAGGCGAACAATGCCGGCGTTGATCAAGGCCTTGGTACAGTTGATGCATGGAAGATGCGTCACATAACAGGTGGCACCTTTGGTTGAGACGCCATGCAGAGCCGCCTGGATGATGGCATTTGTCTCGGCGTGGATGGTACGGATGCAATGTCCATCCACCATTAAATGGCCTTCCTCATCACAGTGCGGCTGGCCAGCCGGAGATCCATTGAAACCGGTTGTCAGGATGCGCTTATCCAATACCAGCACGCAACCCACAAAGGCCCGGTCGCAAGTGCTGCGCTCGGAAACTGCATAGGCAATCTTCATGAAGTAAGAATCCCAATCGGGGCGCATAAGACGACTCCAAAAATGAATGATTGCGGCGATTATACCGCTTCCAGGCGAATCCCAATGAACGGTAGCTTGCGCATGCATTCATTATGTTGTATGCTTATGGGAACACGGGCTTCCAAAAGTTAATTCAGCGCGGAGCAACCGCTGGGAAAAACACAAAATCTCAGTAAGGTGTTGGATAGCGATGAGCGAAATTAAAGTGCGGCAAATCATTCCCGAGGCATGGGCCGAACGCGGCCAATGCCCGTTTTGTGCAGCCACAGGCATGCGCTTGCAGCACCCAGCCACTGGCGCCGATCAATTGCAATGCACAGCCTGCGGGCTGGCATTCGAGTTGGAAATGGAAGGCGCCCACTTGCATGTGTGTCATTGGCCAAACTCGCTGCCTTTCCTGCACCTGATGGCTCCCGATGCTTGGTTGACGCCCACCAGCCTGCGGACCATCATCCAACAGTTAACCGCACCGTCTGCCACTCCCGCCTCCCCATCGCCAACCACACCCCCCATCCCAATCCCGCTCGCTCAAGCCAAAACAAGCCCTGGCACGCAGATATCTGGCGGGGATGCCACCCCGGCTGCATCTCCTTCCAAAAATTCAAGTCTGCCTGTGCTCGATACAACCGGCATCATTTTACGCATTAAAAAATTGCAAGCCCTGGGGAACACCCCAAAAGAGATCCAGACCATCCTGACGCAGACAGAAATGGATCCGGACCGCATCCAGCGTATCATTGGGATCACTGATCAAATGGAGCGCCAGGAGCGCGCCCGGCAGGCGAAAAAACTACGCCGATCATTCGGCATTTTGGGAGTGGTGGTGCTCATTCTGGTGGCAGCCGGTTTTATTTTACAAAAGATGTACCAATCGGAAGGTCCAGCCGCGGCCGGCGCACAACTCCAGGCCACACAAGCACCGAACCTGGTGGTAAAAATCCTGAATCTCTCAACACCGGTGGTCCACTACGGTGGATACCCGCCCGGAGGTTCCACAAGCAGCGCAGCCAACTGCCCGCAAACTTCCCAGGAAGCCGCCAACCTGTTTGGCGGTTTCCCGACTGATTGGAATTCTCCACCCGATTCCAATGGCTGGTTCATGATCCGGAAAGGTACACCCGCAGTCGTATTCATCCCAAATGGCATGAAGGCTGCTTACCTGCAACTGGGCAACCGGCTGCAACTGGTGGAAGTGTCCGGCCCAGCGACCTTGAGCGGGGTTTACTACATTGCATTAAGCTGCCCATAAGTCCCCTGGAAAGCAACAGCCTTGCGCTTTTGGCTGATTTTATTTGAGAATATCCTTCAACCTGTCCCGCGTATTGCCTGCCCTCGTACTTTGGGGGTGCGGGGAAGGTTTGCAGGCAGTGTGATGCTATTTCCAGAAACCTTCGGGACGTTTTTCACCTATTTTCATGTTAGATCCGAAAATGCGGGAAAACCAGCCGCAGGATCACATCCAGGATCAGCCCAAGCATAAACCACATTCCAAATGCCCGGTTATTGATGAATGCTTGCGGGGCAAAGTAGAGCGGCCAGCCACCCTGCCCATCCGGGAAGCCCTCGGGGCGCGTCTCCGGCTTGGGTTTCAGGAACTGCGGGTATAGCTTCAGGAAAGTTGGAATGGCCAGAGCAACCACCAGCATCACCGGCGTGAAATAACCGGTCAGGATCAAGACCAATACCAAGACATACGGCAGCACCATCATCGCCAGTAGCGCGTAACGGGCAGCCTTTTCACCGATCAGGACCGGCAAAGTGAAGATCTTCTTGGCTTTATCGACCAATCGCTTGTCAATATGTTTGCCAAAAATAACCGTCGTCACACCCAGCACATAGGGCAGGCTGGCCCAGACCACGTTCCAATTCCATGTACCGGTCAGGACATAGTAACCGCCACCGATCATCAACGGACCCCAGACAATCAATACGGCAATCTCACCCATGGCGATGTATTTCAGCGGCCAGGTGTAGAACAGAACGAAGAAAGCACCCAGCCCAAGCAAGACCCAGATGGTCCGATCGTTGCCGTGCGTAAAAATCAGGTACAGGCCACACAGAAGAGCCAGGAATGCGGTTACCGCAAAGTACGTCAGGTGCTGTCGCCTGGTCATCAAACCATCCGCCACCGGTTGGGGACCATACATGGTGCGATAATAATTATCTTTGTCCACGCCGCGCGTGTAATCAGTGTAATCGTTGAAGATGTTGTTGGCTGCGTGCGCCAGAACCAGACCAAGCGACAGGATGAACCAGGCGAGGATATTCACGTGATGGTTATCGTGCCAGGCAAAAAGCCCAGCCAGGATCGCCGATAGAAGGGTCATCAGCAATACCGCCGCGCGTGTGGAAATCAACCATTTCGAGATGATGTCGAGTGTATTCCATTCCTCTTTGGTAACGTTCGGAATAACAGTAAGGGCTTTTTTCCACATTGCGAAATTCATGATCCATACTCCTTGTTGATTGACTTAATTCGATAAAGCTCACTTAATTAATAAGCAATGTCAGATTTTGCAAAAACGGGTTGATTATACTTGAATATGGTATCATTCGTTTCATCCAAATTGGCTGTGAGTTTAATCGCACAAACGCATGACTTCCCGCACTGGTGTATATCTACCGAAGAAACCATACTACGGGAGAATTTAGCCCTGTCTCGGGATTTTTAGCGCGAGCCAGGGCACTATATCACAAGGTGGAGCGATGCTATGACCGAACAAGTAGTTGGTAGTGGCGGTGTATCCACCGCCAATCCGCCCTCCGCAGGCCCCGTCAAACACGAGGATCTTTCCCTGCTGAAGGAAGTGGCCTTGCGCACTCCCGGCGATTCGAACCTGGAGATGTGCATCCAATGCGGTACATGCGGTGGATCATGTCCATCTGCCAGCGCCATGGATCACACACCCCGGGCCATTTTTGCCATGCTGCGCGCCGGGATGCGTGATGATGTAATGAAGAGCAATACACCCTGGATGTGTGTAGCTTGCTACTATTGCACCGTGCGCTGCCCGCAGGAGATCCACATTACCGATGTGATGTATACGCTTAAGAACATGTCGCTGGAAGCCAAGACTGGCCGCAACACCACTGCGTCCGATTTCTCCAGAACCTTCATCAGCCTGGTGGAAACCTATGGACGCAGTTTTGAGATCGGGCTGGCCGGTTTCCACAACGTAAGGCACTTCATTACGCGCCTGCCCAGCATTACTCCCATGGCAGTCGGCATGCTCACCAAAAAAGGCATGTCCCCGCTGCCTCCCAAGCGCATCAAAGGCATGGATCAGCTCAAGAAAATCCTGGAACGTGCCAAGGAACTGGAGGCAGAATGAGCGATTATCTCTTTTACCCCGGCTGTTCGATGGAATCCAGCGCCAAAGCCTACGAGGCTTCCATGAAAGCCGTCTGCAAACCGCTTGGCATTAACCTGAAGGAGATCGAGGATTGGAACTGCTGCGGAGCAACGGAATATCTTTCCCTCGACCTGACACCGGCTTATTCGCTCATCGCCCGCAACCTGGCTCTAGCCGAGGAACAGGCCAATGGCACAAAAACCGTCCTGGCCGCCTGCAGCGCCTGCTACCTGAACCTGTCCAAGGCGGATCACTACATGCACGAAGACAAGGCTTTCGGCAAGAAGATCAATGAAGCCCTGGCGGCGGGTGGTTTACATTATGACCCCGGTCAACTGGTTATCCGGCACCTGCTGGACGTGATGTTCAACGAGGTCGGGCTGGATAAGATCAAAGAGAAGGTCGTAAAACCATTGACAGGCCTGCGGGTGGCCTCTTATATCGGCTGCATGGTACCCCGCCCCGATTACAATTCCCGCATCTCAGACACAGAATACCCCTATGAGTTGGATGACCTGCTAAAGGCGCTGGGCGCCGAAGTGATCGACTTCCCGCTCAAGACCGCCTGTTGCGGCGGCCATATGACCCAGATCGGGCCAGAGACGGCCTTCGAACTGATCCGCCGGTTAATCTCCGCCGCTGACCAGTACAAGGCAGACGCATTGGTGGCTCTCTGCCCGATGTGCCAAATGAACCTGGATGCCTTCCAGGGTCAGATGAATGGGTATTTCCACACCAATTACCACATGCCCATCCTGTTCTTCACCCAATTGATGGGATTGGCTTTCGGCGAAAAGCCCGAAAATCTGGGCTTCGGCTCGGAACTGGTCAGCGCCCACAATGCCATGAAGCGCATCGGCATCCAGACGCCTGAGCCTGTTCCAGCCAAGAAGCCAGTGGCGAAGAAACCGGCCGGCCTGCCCATGCCGCCCCCGCGGGTCCGCGCTGGACAACAAAATCCTGTTCCTAGCAATGAGGAGGCGAGTGAATGAGCGCCGAAGAGAAGAAACCCAAGGAACGCGTTGGTGTCTATATCTGTCACTGCGGTACCAATATTGCCGGAGTGGTTAACGTCGCCGATGTCAGCAAGTGGGCCGGCGAAAACCTGGCCGACCAAGGTGTGGTCGTCTCACGGGATTACAAGTTCATGTGCTCCAGCCTGGGCCAGGAACTGATCCAGAAAGATATCAAAGAGCAGAAACTGACGCGCGTTGTCGTAGCCGCCTGCTCGCCGCACTTGCACGAAAGGACCTTCCGCAATGCCTGCAAGGGCGCTGGATTGAATCCCTACCTGTGCGAGTTGGTCTCCATCCGCGAGCAAGACTCGTGGGTGCACACGGACAAAATCGCTGCAACCGAGAAAGCCAAGGCCATCGTCTCGGGCGGCGTGGCGCGTGTCATCCATCACGTACCGCTCGAACCTCTGTACGTCCCCATTCACCCGGCCACGCTGATCGTCGGCGGCGGCATTGCCGGCATCCAGGCCGCTCTCGAAATCGCCGAAGCCGGTTTCCCGGTCTACCTGGTGGAGAGGGAACCCTCCATCGGCGGGCACATGGCCCAGTTCGATAAGACCTTCCCCACCCTTGACTGTTCGGCCTGCATCCTGACTCCCAAAATGGTGGATGTTGGGAATCATCCAAACATCACCTTGCTGACCTATTCCGAGGTCCAGAAAGTGGATGGGTACGTTGGCAACTTTGCCGTCACCATCAAGAAGCGCGCCCGCTATGTCAAGGTCGAGGATTGCACCGGCTGCGGTATCTGCTGGGAGAAATGTCCCAAGAAAGTCATAGACGACAAGTTCGAGGCCGGTCTCGGCTATCGCAAAGCCATCTATACACCCTTCCCGCAAGCCGTGCCAAAGTACCCCGTTATTGACGATATCAACTGCACCTATTACATCAAGGGCACCTGCAAGGCCTGCGAAAAGTTCTGTCCCACCAACGCGATTGATTTCAACCAGAAAGACGAGATCATGACGGTGGAAGTGGGCAATATCATCCTGGCCACCGGCTGGGACCTGTTCGATGCCCGCCGCGTTCCAAATTATGGCTATGGCCGCCTCGCGAACGTCTTTACCAACCTGGAGTTCGAGCGCTTGAGCAACTCGGCTGGCCCAACCGGCGGCAACATTGTGCTGCGGGATGGCAAGACCACGCCGAAATCCGTTGGCATCATCCACTGCGTGGGCTCGCGCGATAAGAACTACAACAATTACTGCTCGGCCATCTGCTGTATGCAGAGTTTGAAGTTCGCCCACCTCGTCCATGAGAAGACCGGTGCGACCGTTTACAACTTCTACATTGACATCCGCACCCCAGCCAAAGCCTACGATGAGTTCTACCAGCGCATCATTGAGGAAGGCACTCTGTTCGTGCGCGGCAAGGTGGCGGAAGTCACCGACGCCGCCCGCAACCCAGGCGAAGAGGGCAAGCTGATCGTCCAGGTGGAAGATACCCTGGTCGGCAAGCAGCGCCGCATCCCGGTGGACATGGTCATCCTGTCAGCCGGTCTCGAACCCCGCCACGATTTAAAGGAACTCGCCAAGACATTCGGCATTTCCTGCTCAGCGGACGGTTGGTTTATCGAGCGCCATCCCAAACTGGACCCGGTGGCAACCATGACCGAGGGTGTTTACATAGCCGGTTGTGTCCAGGGGCCCAAGGACATCCCAGCCAGCGTGGTACAGGGTGCGGCTGCAGCGGCACGCATCCTGGGCAAGATCCAGCAAAAAGAAATCGCTCTCGAGCCGGTGCGCGCCACTGTCAATGAAGCGCAATGCTCTGGCTGCCGCATCTGCAACACCCTCTGCCCGTTCAGCGCCATCGTTTTCCACGAAGACCGGATGGTTTCCGAAGTCAACCCGGCCCTGTGCCAGGGCTGCGGCACGTGCGTGGCGGCCTGCCCGGCCGGCGCCATCAGCGGGACAGGCTTCTCCAACGAACAAATCCTGTCGCAGATCGACGGCCTGCTGCTCTTGAATCTCGATAAGAAAAAGGAGGCCGTGGTGTAATTGAAGGTAGCATATTACGCCTGGAGAGACACCTATGACTGATACCCCTGAAATCAAACCCTTTGAACCCGTCATGATCGGCTTTACCTGCAACTGGTGCTCCTACCGGGCTGCCGATATGGCCGGTATTTCCCGCATGAAATACGCCCCGAATGTGCGCCTGATCCGCCTGATGTGCTCCGGCCGCCTCGACCCGACCTTCGTTTTCAAGGCTTTCGCCGGTGGTGCGGACGCGGTGCTCGTCTCCGGCTGCCACCCGGGCGATTGTCACTATTCCACTCAGAACTACAAAGCCATGCGCCGTTTCCACCTGATGCAGCGTGTCCTCGCCCAGATGGGTATCGAACCCGCCCGCCTGAAACTGCTCTGGGCCAGCGCTGCGGAAGGCCAGATCTTTGCCAATGAAGTCACCAAGTTCGTCGAGGAAGTGCGGGCGCTGGGTCCACTGAACTGGAACACAAGCGCTGCCGAAATTCCTGCCGAAGTGGCAGTCGAGGAGGTGCAGGCATGAGCAAACCCAAATTTGCCATGTACTGGGCCGCTTCCTGCGGAGGCTGTGAGATCGCCGTCCTGAACATCCATGAGAAGATCCTGGATGTGGATGCGGCCTTCGACGTGGTCTTCTGGCCGGTCGCCATGGATGCCAAGTATAAAGACGTGGAAGCCATGCAGGATGGCGAGATCACCCTGTGCCTGTTCAATGGCGGCATGCGCAATGATGAGAATGAACACATTGCCCACTTGCTGCGCAAAAAATCCAAGATCATGGTCGCGTTTGGTTCTTGCGCCTGCGAAGGCTGCATCCCAGGCCTGGCCAATTTCAGTTCCATCAAGGATATGGTGGATACGGCATTCTCGACCATCAGCACCGACAACCCAGATAATATCCGCCCACAAACCAGCTATGCCATGCCGGAAGGCAATATCACCATCCCGACCCTCAACCCAATCCTGAAGACGCTCGACCAGGTGGTGGATGTGGATTACTACATGCCCGGCTGCCCGCCTGAATCACCGCAGATCGCGGCGGTGGTGGACCTGGTGATTGCCGCCCTGAACGGCAAGGCCGAATTGCCTCCCAAGGGCGCCACCATCGGCGCCGGCAACTCCACCGTCTGCGACGAGTGCCCGCGCAAACGCAACGTCAAGGCCATCAAGGAATTCTGCCGGATCCAGATGATCCATGCCGACCCCGAACTATGCCTGCTTGAACAGGGCATTCCCTGCAACGGGCCGGCCACACGCAGCGGCTGTATCGCCCGCTGCCCTTCCGCCGGAGCCCAGTGCATCGGCTGTTATGGGCCAGCCGAAGGCGTGGTGGATTATGGCGCTCGTTTGATCGCGGCTTTCGCATCCGTGATCGATAGCGAAAAACCTGAAGAAATTGATCACATTCTCGACGGTCTGGTGGATCCTGCCGGACAGTTTTACCGGTTCAACCTGGCAGGCTCGCTCCTGCGTGCCAGCAAAGCCGCGCAGACACCCAAACAACGGGTGCAGGAAGGATAAAGCGCCATGCAAAGAATTACCATTGATCCCATCACCCGGCTGGAAGGTCACGGCAAGATCGAGATCTTTCTCAATGAAGAAGGCGATGTTGCCAATACCTATTTCCAGATCCCGGAGTTGCGCGGTTTCGAGCGATTCTGCGTTGGTCGCCCTGTGGAAGAAATGCCCCTGCTGACCAACCGCATCTGCGGCGTCTGCCCGGAAGCCCATCACATGGCGGCTGCCAAGGCCGTGGACGCGGTCTACCACGTGGAAATCCCATCCACGGCGAAGAAACTGCGTGAGCTGCTCTACATGGCCTTTTACTGCACTGATCACACCACCCACTTCTATGCCCTGGGCGGCCCGGACTTCATCATGGGCCCGGATTCCCCAGTTGCCGAGCGCAACATTTTGGGCGTGATCCACAAGGTTGGGCTGGAGATTGGCGGCAAAGTCATCCAGATGCGCAAGAACGGCCACAATGTGGTTGAGATCATCGGAGGGCGCAGAGTCCATCCCTGCACATCCATCCCCGGTGGCCTAACCAAAGGCATCACCGAAGAACAGCGCATTGAGATCGAGAAGATGGGCCGCTGGGCGATCGAGTTCGCCCAGTTCAGCCTGAAGGTATTCAACGACATTGTTCTGAGCAATCCGCAATATGTTGACTTGATCCTGGGCGATATCTACACGCATCGCACCTATTATATGGGTCTCGTGGATGCCAACAACAAAGTCAACTTTTATGATGGCAAAGTACGCGTGGTTGATCCGGATGGCAAGGAATATGTCAAATACGAGCCAAAGGATTATGTCGCCAACATTGCCGAACACGTTGAACCCTGGACCTACCTGAAGTTCCCCTATCTGAAGAACGTCGGCTGGAAGGGCCTAGTGGATGGGCCTGATTCGGGCATTTACATGGCCACCCCGCTCTCCCGCCTGAACGCATCAGACGGCATGGCTACCCCGCTGGCCCAGGCCGAGTACGAGAAATTCTATGCCACCCTCAAGGGCAAACCGGTGCACCAGCGGCTGGCAATCCATTGGGCCCGCCTGATCGAGCTGCTCTACGCCGCCGAACATTGGGTGGAACTGGCCACCGACCCGGAAATCACCAGCCCAAACTTCCACACCATTCCGACCGAGAAACCCACCGAGGGCGTGGGCATCGTCGAAGCGCCGCGTGGCACCCTGACGCATCACTACTGGACCGACGAGCGCGGTGTGGTTACCAAGGTCAACCTGATCGTCGGCACCACCAACAACTACGCGCCCATCAGCATGTCCATCAAGAAGGCCGCCAGCAGCCTGATCAAGAAGGGCAACGTCAACGAGGGCCTGCTTAACATGGTGGAAATGGCCTTCCGCGCTTACGACCCATGCTTCGGCTGCGCCACCCATGCCCTGCCCGGCCAGATGCCGCTGGAAGTCACCGTCCACAACGCCGCTGGCGAACCCGTCAAAGTGCTCAAGCAGTTCGTGGAATAAGTCTGACAGGTCGAAGACAGTCTCACAGGTCGAGTAAGACAATTGGCCTGTGAGACTTCTTAAACCTATAAGATCTGTCAGACCTGGTAGACTTGTAAACATGAAAACCTTGATCATCGGCCTCGGCAATCCCATTCTCGGCGACGATGGCGTCGGTTGGGTGGTCGCGGAGCAGGTGCGCGCAGCCCTATCAAATCCACAACAGCGTTCCCTTGGGGAATCACCGAGCCCAGATCCACAACCGGTGGAGGTGGACTGCGCCTCGTTGGGCGGGTTGAGCCTGATGGAGCGTCTGACCGGTTCGGAACGCGTCATCCTGGTGGATGCCATATTCACCGGCGCAAAACCGGTCGGGAGCGTCAGCCAGTTCACTCTAAACGATCTGCCGGAGCTGAGCGCCGGCCATTCCGCTTCAGCCCACGATACATCCCTGCGCAACGCTTTGACTGTTGGCCGGGGCATGGATATCCTCCTGCCAAAAGACGAGGACGTTATCATCATTGCCATTGAAGCCGAAGCCGTGTTTGATTTCAGCCAGGAATTGTCGCCGGCTGTCGCCAAGGCGGTACCGCAGGCCACCCAGGCGGTACTTGACCTGATCGTCTAATTAGAAAAGGAGAGAAAGACATGGTTTCCCCAGAACTTTTACGCCGTTATCATTCTTTTGCCCAGCTCGATGACGCACAACTCAAAGCCATTGCCATGATCGCCGAGGAGAAAGCCTACGCAAAAGACGCTATCATCGTCAAAGAGAACACGACTGCCCATAAGCTCATGCTGCTCCTGGAAGGTGACGTGGACTTAATCTACAGCGGCGGTGGGGAAGGCGCCATCGCCAATGCGCTGGTTGGCTCGATCGCCCCAGGCGAATTGCTTGGCGTTTCCTCTCTGATCGAGCCTTATACCTACGTCTGCTCCGCCAGGAACACCATGCCAGTAAGAGTCATTGAAATTGACGCGGCTGCTCTGCGGGCCCTCATGCAGGCAGATTGCCGCCTCGGTTATGCCATGATGAGCAACATTGCTGCAGCCGTGTTGGAACGCTTGAAATACACCCAGGTGGAACTGGCAGCGGCCAGGGCATAAAAAACGCTTAACCAATTAAGGTTCCACCTCTGAGGCCAACACACCCGGGCGCAACCTGCAGCAGGCTAAAAATAGCGGACCCAATAAAAAAACACCCGGCTCTATCAGAACCGGGTGTTCATTGTTAATAACGAACTGCTAAGCGCCAATCGTTACCAGCTATCCTTCGCTCGTCATGATGAACATCGGCTTCATCTCGAAGCTCTCATACTTTGGGCGCAGGCGATCGGTATTATAGAACTGCTCCACATTGACCACCTTCTTCGACCCGGTCACCACATCCAGCGGCACGTTATCATAGCGGCCGTTCTTGAGCACCACCAAGCGCCCGTGGATGCCCTTCAGGAGCAGGTCGAGCGCCAGGTTGCCGAAGGCCATGGGAGCGATGGAGTTGACCGCATCCGGGTCGCCGCCGCGCACCATGTAGCCCAGGTTCTGGTTGATGATGTTGATCGTCACGCCGTTGTTGAACTGGGCGGTACGTTTCAGCACTTCCCCCGCCACCGTGTCGCCGATGCCGCCCAGCTTGGCATGTCCGAAGGCGTCCGTGGCATTATCCTTGAACATCATATCGCCGCCTTCGATCTTTGCGCCTTCCGAAACCAGCACGATGGAATATTTGCTTGGGTTGCGGTTCCGGTCTGCCACCAACAGTTCCGTCAGATGATCTATGTTGAACTTCCATTCCGGGATGACACAGCGATGCGCTGCGCCGGCCATGGTCGGCAGCATTGCAGTAAAACCGGCATAGCGGCCGAAGACCTCCAACACCATGATGCGTTCATGCGAGCCGGCAATGGTGCGCAGGTTGTTGATGAGGGAGATGGTGCGGGTGACGCAGGTGCTGAAGCCGATGCAGTAATCGGTGCCCGGCACATCATTGTCCATTGTCTTCGGGATGGCAATGACCTTGAAACCTTCCTTGTAGAGCCTGACGGCATAACTTAGGGTATCGTCACCGCCGATCGGGATAAGATAATCAATGCCGAGGAAATCCAGGTTCTTGAGGATCTCCGGGGTCAGATCATTGCGCTCTTCGGTATACTTATCGGCCAGGTGAGGCGGCACGTTCTCCTTCTTGACCCGGGTGGCATTCGTGCGGGATGTGTGCAAGAAGGTGCCGCCCGTACGCCCGGCCCGGTTGACCACATCTTCGGTCAGGACCTGGTAATTATTGGTGTTATCGGCGTCCTTCTCCCGCACAATATCCACCAGCCCGCCCCAGCCGCGCTTCAAGCCAATCACCTGGTAGCCTTCGCGGATGGCACGGACCGTTACGGCCCGGATGGCCGGATTCAGCCCGGGTACATCGCCGCCACCGGTCAGGATGCCGATAACCCCTTTTTTCTTTTCTGACATACTTTAGCCTCCTCAGCATAAATAATTATAGCAACCAGCCGGCAATTATAATCCTCGCGGGTATAATTACCAAGAATTTCAAAGAGAGAATGTGAGGGAGCCATGCCCCTGAATAACGCCGGTCCATTTCTGACCGATCCAAACGGCCAAGAACACCGTTTATTGTCGCAGACTGCCACCATTGGCCGCGCGGTCGAATGCGATATCGTCATCGCAAGTAAAAGCGTTTCGCGCGAACACACTCGCATCCGCCGGGATGGGCGGCGCTGGTTTGTGGACGACCTGGGTTCCACAAACGGCACCTATCTCAACGGCGAACGCGTGATCGGCAGCCTAGCCTTGATGGATGGGGATTGCCTCAAGGTCGGTGACGTGGTATTCGTTTTTCACGACCCGGAAACGACCACACGCGAGAACCCCATTCCAGACCTGGAGGTGGATCTCGTCGCCGGAGTGGTGCGGGTTAACCGCAAAGGTGTGTCGCTTTCGCCCAAAGAATACCTGCTGATGGCTTATCTCTATGAACGGCGCGGCCAGGTCTGCTCAAAAGACGATATCGGCCATGCCGTTTGGCCGGAATACCAAGCCGGCGGTATTTTCGATTACCAGATCGAAAACCTGGTGCGGCGCTTGCGCACGCGTATCGAACTTGACCCGGCCAACCCGCAGATCCTTTTTACTGTGCGCGGGCTGGGCTATAAATTAATGGTGGCATAACACATTTATCCGCCAAATGATGCACACCTCATCGTCAGCCAATAGCCCATTGTTAGCCAGCGAATAGGTTGATTCCGGCCACTTCAGGTATCATCTGCACCGGATGAAACCTATGGCCACAAATACTGCTGATACCCTCAGGAAAAAGACCGAAATGGCCCCCCTCTCTCTCGAAGGACAAACCCTCGGCAAATACCGCATCCTTGAACCACTCGGACGCGGTGGGATGGCCCAGGTCTACAAAGCCTATCACCCGCAGCTTGATCGCTACGTGGCGATCAAGATCCTGCGTTCCGACCTGGTGGAAGAGGAAGAATTCCTGGCCCGCTTCCGCCGGGAGGCGCGTGCAGTCGCCGCCCTGCGCCATCCCAACATTGTCCAGATATTCGACTTCGATGTAGAAGATGACCTGTATTACATGGTCATGGAACTGCTAGAAGGCGACACACTCAAAGCCTATTTGAACTCCCTGCGCGTGCGGGGAGAACGCCTGCCGCTCGGTGAAATGGTCCGTATCTTCACAGATGTGCTGTCCGGTTTGGCGTATGCACATGGCGAGGGCATCATCCACCGTGACCTGAAACCGGCCAACATCATGCTGACCCGGCGCGGCCAGGCCGTACTGACCGATTTTGGCATCGCCCAGATCGTCGGCGGGACACAATATACGGTTTCCGGCGCGCTGATGGGTACGTTGAGCTATATGGCGCCCGAGCAAGGCCTGGACGGCCACAGCGATGCCCGCAGCGACATCTATTCGCTCGGTATCGCCTACTATGAAGCTCTCACCGGCAGCGTGCCCTTCGATGCCGATACGCCGCTGGCCATCCTGATGAAACACATCAACGATCCGCTGCCACTCCCGCGCAAGGCAGATCCAACCATTCCGGAAAGCTTCGAACGCGTCGCACTCAAGGCCCTGGCCAAACATCCGGAAGATCGTTTCCAGAGCGCCGATGAAATGGCCGGGATGTTGGCCGCGGCGGCCAAAGAGACCGGGCTTGCAGTTCCGGAGGCCATCCATATTCCGCAGATGCCCCCCAACCCGGCCTTCACCAAAACCGGGCCGGTGGCGGTCTTCTCCGGCACGGCGCGCCAGCAGATCCCAGACGCGGCTTTTGCTTCCGGCGATACCGACGTAACTACTGGCAAAAATACCCGCACCCGCCTGACCGATATTACCAACCGAACCAAGGCCTTTTTCACTCCTCCACCCAAGATTGAGAAAGTGACCCAGGAACATGTCACTGCTGCAACCCTGTATTCCGTTGGAGGCATTGTCTTTGTCAACATGTTCCTGTTATGGCTCAGCGGGATCTTCGGCGGGAAGGTATGGGTGCACGCCTGGCCGCTGGAGGTCATTGCCGTCGGGGTATTACTTTCGGCCCTGATGGCAGCCCTGGCCATCCCCTGGATGCTGATCCCGGCCGGGATCGTGGTGGGCAACGGTCTCCTGTTCGCCTTTTACGCGCTGACGGGGTGGTGGAGCCTCTGGAAGGTCTTCTGGCCGTTGGAACCCATCCTGGTGGGTATATCACTCGTTGCGCCCTTCTTTATAGTCCGCCAGGGCCAGCGTGGAAATTGGCTGGCCCGGCGCATTGGGATCGCCCTGGTCGGTCTGGCAGTCGTCGTCTTTCTCATCTCGATCATCTTCGGGATCGTTCTTCCATAAACATGTAACCGCTGACATTCAGGTTTTATCTCTGCACTGGCAGAAGTAATCCACGGCCGCCAGGTCTGTTCAACGCGGCCCCATTCAAACCAAGGAACCAAAGGAGGTTCAAATGCAAAAGAAAGCTTCTCTACTCATCGGTGTGACCCTGATCCTGTTGGGCGTTCTGGCTCTGGCCGGGAATCTGCTGGTTCGGGCAGCCAGCGGCGGAATCATGCCCGGTCTCCGTACCTGGCCGCTCTTCGTGGTAGGCGCCGGGCTGTTGTTCTGCCTGCCGCCCTTCCTGTTCCGCGGGCAGCCCGGCCTGAGCGGGTTATTCGTCCCCGGCATCCCGGCCCTGATCACCGGCATGATCTTGTTCTTCGCCAGCGTGACCAGTTCCTGGTTCATCTGGCATTTCTTGTGGCCGCTGGAAGTGCTCAGCGTAGCGGCGGCCTTCATCCTGATGGCGATCTTCCTGAAGGTGCCCTGGTTGATGATCCCGGCTTCCATCGTTGGATTCACCGGGCTGGTGCTGCAATTCTGCGCTGCCACCGGCTTGTGGAGTTCATGGGCAGCCTTGTGGACGGTCGAACCGTTCGCAGTCGGCTTGCCGCTGCTCCTGATCGGCATCTCCAGGAAAATAGAGGGCGTAAAACTGGCCGGGATCATCCTGTGCGGCTTTGCCGGGCTGGCCTTCGCCGCGATGTCCACCTTCCTGGTAACATCCCTATGGATCACCCGCCTAATCGGCCCGGCATTGGTCTTGGTTCTAGGTATCCTCCTGGTGGTTTCGGCGTTTACCCGGCGTTCGTCCGAAAAGGTCGAGGCACCAGCGGAAGAACAGCCGGAAAAAACAGGCTGAAAAACCGGTTGCCTGATTTGATAAGGAAAAAATCTCATGAACAAACCTCTTTGCAAGAACAAATACATCACCATCCCGGCTGTCATCCTGCTGGTCGCCCTGCTCGTTTCCGGCTGCAGTTTCCAGGTTGTGAACGGCTCCGGCAATGTGATATCCGAGACACGCGCTGTCAGCGGATTCACCAGTGTCACGCTGGCAGGTATCGGCGACGTTTACTTGACCCAGGGTGACATCGAATCGGTGCGCATCGAAGCCGAAGACAACCTGATCCCCTACTTCGAAACCGCCGTCCAGGGCGACACCTTGATGATCGGGATAAAAGACCAATACGCCAGCATCAGCCTGCTACCCACTCAACCGGTCAAGTTCTACGTGACCCTTCCAAAAGTCACTGCCATCACGCTGGCCGGTTCCGGGAATATCTTCGCCGGGACCCTTCAGACGAGTGACTTCGATATCGCCCTGCTCGGTTCGGGGAACATCGCCGCCGGCAGCCTGGCTGCCGCGAACCTGGACATCCACCTGAACGGCTCCGGGAATATCACCCTGGGGACTGTCTCAGCTGATGTCGTCACGGAAAACGTGGCCGGCTCAGGCGACATCCAGGTAGATACGCTGGCGGCTCGAACGGTCACCACGAAAACGACCGGCTCCGGCAATATCAGCATCGGCGGCAAAGTGACCGACCAGTCCGCCGTGATCCTGGGCTCCGGCGATTACCGGGCTGGCGGGCTAAAAAGCGACACAGCCAGCCTGCGGGTGGCGGGTTCCGGCAACAGCCAGGTGGCGGTTGCCAGCATGTTGAATGTGACCATCCTCGGCAGCGGTGATGTGATTTATTCCGGGAGCCCCAAGGTGGTTGCCAGCATCGTCGGCTCCGGAAAGGTCAACCCGGCCAGCCAATAATGACCAAGCAAGGAGAAGGAAGTTTCCTTCTCTCCATCCCCTGAAAAAATCAAAAACCTCCGAGTTTTTACAGAACTCGGAGGTTTGCATGCAAACAACTGCCGGCCCGGAGGAAATACTTCCAAAGCGATAAGGAACAATAGTACCCCTGCCTGCAGGTGTGCAACCACCCATCTTCTAATGTCAAAGCTATTTTTCGCCAAGCCACAAAAAAACACAAAGTTTTTTCTTCTTGGGGAAATGCGACAAACCAGCCACTCAGGGCCGGTTTACTGATAAAATTGACGTACTTCACCCGGGCCGCCTTACAGAGTTGGCTGGAGTGAGGGGTAAACACACCACCAGGTTTTTTCTTGGAAAGAGACAGATTGAATAACGCCCCTTTTTTTACACCCATCCAGGTGGGTCTTCAGGAAGTTGAAACGCTCCTGCATACCCAGGCCGGTGACGCCCAGCCGGATCTGCGCGCGGCGGTGGAGCATTTACTCACCTCAGGCGGCAAGCGCATTCGCCCGGCGGTCTGCCTGCTAACCGGCCAAATGCTCAACGCGCCCCACGCCAAGCTTCTCAAGCTGGCAGCTTCCGTTGAGATGCTGCACACCGCCACTCTCGTCCACGATGACTTGATCGACGGGGCCTTACTGCGCCGGGGCATGCCTACTCTCAACGCGCGGTGGTCTCCGGCTGCCACCATCCTGACCGGGGACTACATGTTTGCGCGCGCCGCCAAAATGGCCGCCGAGTCCGATAACCTACTCTTGATGCAGCTCTTCGCCGAAACGCTCGCCACCATCGTCAATGGCGAACTGACCCAGTTGTTTGCCAGCCGCGGCGTAATCAGCCGCGAAAATTATAACAAACGCATCTACGCCAAAACCGCTTCACTCTTCGAGATGACCACCCAGTCCGCCGCCATGATCAGCCAGGACAATGCCGCCCTGGTGGAAGCCATGCGCCAATACGGCTATCACCTGGGCATGGCTTTCCAGATCGCCGACGATATCCTGGATTTCACCGGCGAACAGGAAACGGTCGGCAAGCCGGTCGGATCGGACCTGTTGCAGGGCCTGGTGACGCTCCCGGCCATTTATTACGCCGAAGCCCATCCGGACGACCCGGACGTACTTTGTCTCACGGGCGGTTGTTATACGGAACACGAACGCATGGAACGCCTGGTCCAATCCATCCGCGAAAGCGACGCAACCGCCAAGTCCATGAAGGAAGCGCAGGCGTCCATTCAAAAAGCGCTCGAAAGCCTGAAAATGGCCCCGCCTGGGGTGGAACGGCAGGCGCTGGAAGACCTGACCGGCTACATCGTCAATAGGACCATCTAAAGTGCATGAACGCTTACTCTCTGCGCCGGTTATGCTGGGCCGGTCCCGCCGCCACGCTGCTCGCCCTCCTGGCAGACGAAGGGTATTATTTTGCCACCCGGTCGCTGGGTGAGCAATATCTGCTCCCGCAGGATGGAAATCTTGCCCATAGCAGCCCGATGCCGGTATTGTTGCCCATCCTGGCGATCCTGGCAGCTGGCCTGGCAGCCACCGTTTTCTTTGCGCTGCTAACCCGCTTCTCGCCTGCGCCGGCCAGCGTGTTCCTGTCCGTAGCTATCACTGCCCTGGTACTCTCTTTCGGGGCGCCCTTCAATCTGCCCAATTCCCCCCTGATGACCAAGCTGCTCTTGAGTGGGATGCAAGTCATTGCCGCCGTTTTCATCAGCGGCGGAATCCTGTGGATGAGCCATAAAAAAAAACAAGTCCCCTGAAACTGCCGGAGACTTGTGTATTACTGTGTAGATCGGCTTCAACCATTCACTTCCATGCGAAGCATAACTGGTTGACCATCCTCAATCCCCCATTCATCATTTCAAAGAGGCGTCGATGGGATTTGAACCCATGATGAGGGTTTTGCAGACCCTTGCCTTGCCACTTGGCCACGACGCCATATCCATACACTGATTGAAAAATGAGGATTGATGGTTGACGGCCCAGTGCAATCAATCGGCAATCATCAATCAACAATCCTCTATCATCAGAGCGGGCGATGGGATTCGAACCCACGACCTTCTCCTTGGCAAGGAGACGTACTACCACTGTACTACGCCCGCAGGTGGCCTGGCTTTCAGGCCGAGTGCCGAGAGCCAGGATCGGACTGGCGACACCGCAATTTTCAGTCGCGTGCTCTACCAACTGAGCTATCTCGGCCTGGAAATACACCGTCTTAGAAGCGGAAGGATTTTACACGCAGAGAGAAAGATTGTCAAGCAAAGTTTCGACCCACCATATTTAGTGACCGACCCGAGGCTCGAACTCGGAACCCACTGATTAAGAGTCAGTTGCTCTACCATTGAGCTAGTCGGCCATAAGAGCGGAAAGTACCGCACATTGCGAGCGGTATTATACCGCAAAAAACGCGGTACCTTACCGCAAAGAAAAAAGGTTTTACAACCATTTTACATCCGCGTCACGTCCCGCTTACTTGACGAACCTAAAATAGCAGCTATACACCAAAATCAAAAAGGAGATGAAATCATGACCAAAGTAACCGCTCTGTTCAAGAAGATCACACTGGCTGTCCTGCTATTATCCATGGGACTGGCCGCATTCCCCCTCACCGGCGCAGCCGCAGCCGGTCCCACTACCCCGCCCAATAATACTCGTCTGGAGACCCGCTGGGCGCGCCAGCAGGCAACCTATCAACGCCAGGACAAGTGGTTGACCGTTGCCAGCACGGTCATCGCCAGAGTCCAAACCATGATCGACAAAGCCAATGCCAAGGGCTGGGATACCAGCGCCGTCCAGGCTGCGCTAAATGCCCTCAGCGCCGTCATCCCGGCTGTCCAGGCCGCCCATGCTCCGGGAGCCGCCATCATCACCAGCCACGCCGGTTTCGACGCGAACGGTCTGGTCACCGATCGGGGCACCGCCATTGCCACCGCTAAATCCCTCGCCCAGGTTCTCAAAAACACCCGCACCGCCATGAACGGCACCCTCAAGGCCGTGCACGCCGCGGTTAAAGCTTTTCGGGAAGCCCACCCCCGCCGGACCACTACGCCTGCCGCTGCCTCACCTACTTACTAGACAGGTCATCCCTCCCAGGAATTACCAGGGTGAGACAGCAAAATGAGAAGACATGGCCTCCCGCCGTGTCTCTCTCTTTTGCAGTACAATCAAGAAACGTATCTTCTCAAAAAGAAAGTAGAGATAGGGGGTACACACCCCCACTACGCAAGTTATTGAGATGATACCAAGAATTCTCAAACTGTGAGGTACACCATGGATAAAATAATCATTGCAAGCGAAAAAGCTCCCAAAGCCATCGGCCCGTATTCCGTCGCCGTCCGGGCCGGAATGTTCGTCTTCGCCTCCGGGCAGCTTGGCCTGGACCCGCTCAGCGGGAATCTCGTCCCGGGCGGGATCGAAGCAGAGACACAACAGGTGCTAACCAACCTCCGGCATGTTCTGGCAGATTCCGGCTCCGGCCTGGAGGCAGTCATAAAAACCACCGTCTTCCTGAAAGACATGGCCGATTTCCCAAAGATGAACGCCGTTTATGCCGGATTCTTCCCGGAAAACCCACCGGCCCGCAGTACCGTCCAGGTGGCAGCCCTGCCCAGGGGCGGCAGCGTTGAGATAGAAGCAGTCGCCCTGGCAAAATGAGCTCCGAACTGATCCTGTTGGTAGACGATGAACCATCCATCGTTCAGCTCGTCCGCATGTACCTGGAACGCGAGAATTTCCGGGTGGAAGCAGCCGGAGATGGAGAGGCTGCCATGGAGGCCATCAAGCGGTTAGCCCCGCAGTTGGTGGTACTGGACGTGATGCTCCCCAGGCTGGACGGCCTGGAAGTCTGTCGCCGCCTGCGGGCGGAAAACAACCCGGTGGCGATCATTATGCTGACCGCTCGCGATGAGGACATCGACAAAATCCTCGGCCTGGAACTCGGTGCAGATGACTATCTGACCAAGCCTTTCAACCCGCACGAACTGGTGGCACGCATTAAGGCCATCCTGCGCCGGGCCGAACGCGGCGCCAAGCCAGGCGATACTCCCATCCATTTGGCCAACCTGATCGTTGACCCTCTGCGCCGCGAGGCGCGCCTCGCCGACCAGATCCTCGACCTGCGCACCCAGGAATTCGAGGTGCTCTACACCCTCGCACGCCAACCCGGACGCGTCTTCACCCGTGAACAATTGCTCCAGCAGGCCTGGGGGTTTGATTTCTATGGTCAGACCCGCACCGTGGATGTGCACATTGCCCACCTGCGCAAGAAACTTTCCGGGAGCCCCGTAACCATCGAGACTGTAACTGGGATTGGATATAAGCTGGTGGCATAATGTCTTCCTCGTTACGCTCCCGCTTATGGTGGAGTTATGTATTGGTCAGCATGGCCGCACTTGCCATTGTGGCAATCGTTCTATTCATATATATCGTTCAAAACCCATCCACCTACCGACAGGCCAGCGCCCGCTTGACAGCCGTTGCGGCCCTCCTGCGCAAGAATGAGGCCAGCCTAGCCACCCTGACAGTGCCCCAGCTCCAAACGCGCATGGAGCAATTCGGCCAAAACACTGACGCCCGGATCGTCATTTTCGATAAAAAACGCCAGGTGGTGGTTGATTCACAATCTGCACAACAGCCCCCCCTGCAAATGCCGCTTCTGCCGCGTTTGCGGATTTCATCTGTCATGCGTGACCAAAACGGCCAATACTGGCTGTATATTATTCAGCATCTAAATAATGGGGCCTGGTTGCTGATAGCCGTCCCCCGCCCCACCGTCCCCTTATTTACCATCCTCAGCGACGAATTAATGCTTCCGATCCTGGGCGCAGGGATTGCCGCTTTAATCATTTCGCTGTTAGTGGCTTTCTGGCTGGCCCGCTGGATCGGGGAACCGCTCCAACGTGTAGTGGTCGCCTCCCGCCAGATGCCTACCACCGGCGCTCAAACGGTTCCTCTCAGCGGCCCGCATGAGGTGCAGGAATTGACGCGCGCTTTTAATGAAATGAATACCCGGGTACAGGTTTCGCGCAAATCCCAGCGCGATTTCGTGGCCAACGTATCCCATGAACTCAAAACACCCTTGACTTCCATTCAAGGCTTCGCCCAGGCCCTGCTCGACGGCACCGCGGATACCCCCGAATCCCGCCAGCAGGCCGCCAAGGTCATTTACAACGAGGCCGGTTCCATGCATCGAATGGTGTTGGATTTACTCGATCTGGCCCGCCTGGACGCCGGCACACTTGATCTCCAGCGTGCTCCTGTATACCTGCCGGCTCTGCTCAATAGCATTGCTGAGAAATTTACCCCGCAGGCCCATGCTGCCGGCGTATCCATACAAGTGGAATCCGCTGCCTTGCCGGCCGTCACAGGCGACGGCGACCGGCTGGCACAAGTTTTCACCAACCTGGTGGATAACGCCTTGAAACACACCCCCGCCGGGGGCTGCATCACATTACGGGCCTGGTTAGCTGGCCCGGCTGCCCAGGTGGAAGTGGCAGATACCGGCGTTGGAATATCTCCGGAGGCCCTGCCGCACATCTTCGAGCGGTTCTATCAGGCCGACCCATCCCGACCCGGCGGTGTAAAACACGGCACCGGCTTGGGACTGGCCATTGTGAAAGAGATTGTTTGGGCGCACGGTGGTAAAATAAGTGTCCGCAGCACACCGAATGCCGGTAGTACTTTTACCGTTACCCTGCCGCTGACAACACCGGAGCCTTTATCCACCGCCCGGCATAAAAAATAGATTACCAGATGCCTTCCGTCTCCATCATCATCCCCTGTTACAACGAGCAAGATACCATCCAAAGCCTGCTTGAGGCTGTTTACGCACAAACATTTCCACGCCATGATCTGGACGTGGTCATTGCGGAAGGGTTATCCACGGATGGAACACGCGCACAGATCGCGGCCTTTGTCCGTTCCCACCCGGACCTGCATATTACTGTGCTGGATAACCCCGTGCGCAACATTCCCGCCGCGTTGAATTGCGCCCTGAAAGAAGCCAATGGCGAAATTATCGTCCGCCTGGATGCGCACTCGGTACCCTATCCCGATTACATCGAGCGCAGCGTAGCGGACCTGCAAACAGGTTTGGGAGATAACGTAGGCGGTATTTGGGAGATCCATCCCGGCGCACAAACGTGGGTAGCTCAATCCATCGCTGTAGCTGCCTCCCACCCGCTGGCAGTGGGCGATGCCCTTTACCGTCACACCAACAAGGCCGCCCAGGTAGATACCGTCCCCTTCGGAGCCTTTAAGCGCGAAGTGTTGGCGTTGATCGGCTTCTTCGATGAGTCATTGCTTACCAACGAGGATTACGAGTTCAATGCACGCATCCATAAATCGGGCGGTAAGGTCTGGCTTGACCCTGCCATTCGTTCGGTTTATTTTGCCCGGCCCACGCTGGCAGCACTGGCAAGGCAATACAACCGGTATGGATTCTGGAAATGGTGCATGCTGCGCCGCTATCCCGAGACGATACGCTGGCGGCAGGGGCTCCCGCCATTGTTCGTATTAAGTCTGCTTGGCGGGGCTCTTCTGGCTATTTTTTTTCCTATCTTCCGAGTATTTCTGGCAATGGAAATACTCGTTTACTGCATCGTTCTGGCTGCCAGCGCAATCCAGGCTGCCCTGCGTCAGAAAAAAGGCTTCCTAGTGATCGGTTTGCCCCTCGCAATTGCAACCATGCACATTGCCTGGGGTGCAGGCTTTTTATGGAGTATGATTAAGGGGGCACTCGCTCAATCAAAACCGGAGAGGAAGTAATGCAACCACCTTCACGACCCAGGCCAATCGGCTTGCGCGTTCGCACGCGCGAGCAACGTACGATCCTGCTGATAGGCGACACGTTTGTATCCCTAATGGCGCTCTTTGGCGGGTTGTATTTCTGGGGGCAAAAAGATGCCTGGCTGAAGTTCTCGCTGCATTTTCTCCAGCAGCGGGTTGAGTTCTGGTTTTACTTCCTGCCGCTGGTCTGGATGGTATTCCTGCTCGATCTATATGACCCGCATCGCGCCAGGAACCTGCGCGATACCGTAGCAGGGATTTCCATCGCCGCGCTGGCCGGGCTGTTATTTTATGCACTGATCTACCTCGTTTCAGCCAAAGGTTCGCTGCCACGCCTGGGAATCGGCGTCTTCTTGGCGTTAGCATTCATCCTGACACTAATCTGGCGGTTGGTGTATATCCGGATATTCACTGCCCAGGCCTTCCTGCGCCGTGTGCTTGTGATTGGCGCAGGCAGTGCCGGAAAAACGCTTGCACAAATTTACAATGATTTGCATCCACAGCCATTTCTCCTGGTTGGCTTTATGGATGACGACCCGCTGAAGGTCGGCAAGCAACTGGAAGGGTTTCCCATTCTGGCCAAGAATGACCGCCTGATCGAAACCATTGAGGCAAAAGCAATTACCGAGATCGTCATCGCCATTACCGGAGAAATGCAAGCTAGCACCTTCCAAACACTCCTGGATGCCCAGGAAAGTGGAGTGGATATTACCCCCATGCCCACCCTGTACGAGGAGTTGCTGGGACGCGTCCCCATCCATCACTTGGAATCCGAGTGGTTGATCCGCTCCTTCGTGAACGATATACGCGTCAGTGGGTTTTACGAGCTGGCAAAGCGGTTGCTTGATATTGGGGTTGCATTGGCCGGTTTGAGTATCTGTATTCTGCTTACCCCCCTGACTGCCATCCTCATCATAATCGATAGCGGTTTCCCTGTTCTGTACAAGCAGATTCGTTCCGGTAAAGGCAGTCAGGTATATACCATTTATAAGTTCCGTACCATGATCCAGGATGCTGAAAAGGATGGCAAGGCACATCTCACGAACGAGCATGATGAACGTATCACGCGAGTAGGCGGATTCCTCCGCCGTACGCATATCGACGAATTGCCACAGTTCTGGAACGTATTGCGCGGAGAAATGAGCATTGTCGGACCGCGCGCCGAACGCCCTGAACTGATCGTAAAATTCCAGAAGGAGATCCCGTTATACCGGGCGCGCCTGCTGGTTAAGCCAGGTATCACGGGTTGGGCCCAGATTAATTACGGGTATTCTTCCACAATCGCCCAGACCATCGTTAAACTGGAATATGATTTATATTACATTAAGCATCGCGGCTTACTCATGGATATTCTTATCATTTTACGCACAGTGACCCAAGTCATTGGGTTCCGTGGAAGGTAATAGTATGCGCATTTTGGTCACTGGCGGAGCCGGATTCATCGGTTCTCATATCGTGGAAGAACTCCTGCGGGGCAATGCTTCCGTGCGTGTTCTGGATAATTTCTCCACCGGGAAACGCGAAAACCTGGAAGCCTTCCAAGGCGACCTGGAAATCCTGGAAGGCGATCTGCGGGATGCCGAGGTCATCAAAGCTGCTATACGGGAGGTGGATTGGGTCTTCCACCTGGCAGCCTTCATCTCTGTCCCACAATCCATGCTTGACCCCGAATCCTGTTTCGCTATCAACGTAGGTGGGACAGTGACACTGCTCGAAGCGGCCCGCCGGGCCAGCGTTCGCAAAGTCGTGCTTTCTTCCAGCACGGCAGTATATGGGAATACAGACAAATTCCCAACCGGCGAAGAAACACCGTTGCTACCGTTATCGCCATATGCTTTATCCAAACAGGTGAATGAACTATATGCCCGTCTCTACACATACACCTTCAACCTCCCGGTGACCGCATTGCGCTATTTTAATGTATATGGACCACGCCAGCGCCCCGATTCTGCCTATGCGGCCGCCATTCCCATTTTTGCCCGGCGGTTGGTAAACGGAGAACCAATAACGATCTACGGCGATGGTAAACAGAGCCGGGATTTCATCTTCGTCAAGGACGTGGTACGCGCCAACCTGTGCGCTGCAGCATCGGAGACGGCTGGTGACGTCTTTAATATCTGTACTGGCCGCGAGACAACTCTGCTCGACCTGCTAGAGGAATTAAGCGAGGTGTCGCCCCGCCAGCCCGAAGTCCGTTTCGAAGCGCCGCGTCCAGGTGACATTTACCGTTCGATAGGCAATCCCCAAAAAGCCGCCGCGCTCCTGGGCTTTCGAGCAGAGACATCACTGGCAAATGGCTTGGCCCAAACCGTGGAATGGATGAAAAGGAAATGAAAAAAAATCTACGTTCCTGGCTACCCAACGCGATCCTATTGGCAGATATTCTCATATCCGCAGTATCCATCATAGCTGCGTTTGCCCTCCGACTGGAAGGCGACAGCGTCGCTGCCTACATCGGGTCGCTTTACTGGATGGTCCTCATTAGTGTCCTAATAAAACCTGTCGTATATTACTTCTTTGGCCTTTACCGTCGCCTTTGGGCCTACGCCAGTATTAATGAATTGACTCTTATCAGCACTGCGGTAAGCGTTGCCTCTGCAATCTTCTCAGCCGTTATGTTGATACTTTTCGTGACCCGGATAAACGGCGTTCGCTTAATGAATTTTCCGCGTGCCATCCTTGCAATTGACTGGTTGCTTTCCCTGGCAGGCATTGGCGGCCTGCGCTTTTCCATCCGGCTGGTGGCGGAGGGACGCGCAGCCAGCAAAAAGCCTGTCGCACGGCGAGCCAGGAATGTATTGATCATTGGCGCAGGGGATGCCGGTGCGTTGGTGGTGCGCGAAATGCAGAGAAACCCGCAGCTCGGTCTGCATCCGATTGGTTACCTGGACGATGACCCGACCAAACAACGGCATCAAATCCATACGGTACCGGTGGTTGGCAAGCTAACCGACCTGCGCCGTACTCTGGAGCACCGCCGTGTGGACGAGGTCATTATTGCCATCCCCAGCGCGGGCGGAAAAGTCGTCCGCTTGGTGACGGATATTTGTCGGTTGAAAGGCATCCCGTTCCGCACCATGCCGGGACTGTTCGAATTGATCGGCGGCAAAGTCAGTGTCAACCGTCTGCGCGAAGTGGATATTACCGACCTCTTACGCCGCGAACCGGCCCAGATACAGAATCAACTGGTCGGCGAGGCACTCTCCGGGAAGCGGGTACTGGTTACGGGTGCTGGTGGTTCCATTGGTCGTGAAATCTGCCGCCAGATCGCCCGCTGGAACCCCCAAACACTGATCCTGCTCGGACACGGAGAGAACAGCATCTTCGAGGCCATGCTCGAGCTAAGGGAGGACTTTCCATCCTTGCCACTCCAATTGGTTATCGCGGATATTCGTGACAAACCCAGAATACGAAGCGTTTTTTCCGAGTTTCGTCCACAAGTGGTTTTTCATGCCGCCGCGCATAAACATGTCCCGTTGATGGAATGCAATATCGAAGATGCCATTACAAATAACATCATCGGGACAAAAAACGTTGTCGAGGCAGCCATCGCGGTGGATACAGAACGGCTGGTACTAATTTCCACCGATAAGGCTGTCCGCCCGGCAAATGTAATGGGCGCAACCAAGCGAATTGCTGAAATGGTTGTGCTGGACGCCGCTCACCGCAGCGCGCATGCCTACTCGGTAGTTCGTTTCGGAAATGTATTGGGCAGCCGCGGCAGCGTGGTTCCACTCTTTAAACGGCAGATTGCCCATGGAGGTCCGGTGACGGTCACCCACCCGGATATGAAACGCTACTTCATGACCATCCCCGAAGCTGTCCACCTGGTGTTGCAAACCGCTGCGATGGGCCAGGGTGGTGAGGTTTTTATGCTGAATATGGGCCAGCAGGTCCGCATCCTGGATCTGGCAGAGGACCTTATCCGCCTTTCAGGCCTTGAACCAGGTAAGGATATTGAAATTGTCTTCACAGGCATACGTCCGGGCGAAAAACTCAGTGAGGATCTGTGGGGAGACGGCATGGAATATAAAAAAACCAACCACCCCGAAATCTTCCGCGCCGAAGCCGAGGAGGGCATCCTTCCGAGCGATCTTGAAAAGGTCATTGAAGAATTGCACCACCTGGCCAGGGAAGGCGAGGACTCCGCGATCATCCATCTGCTGGATGAAACCATCCCTGATGGAAACATACGCGCCATGCCACCGGCAGACTTGGCAGCGCTGGTCTAGGCCAACAGCATGCCTCGATTAAGTTTCACCGAATGGAATAAATTTCTTGCCAAACATCCTGGCGCGCATATTTTACAGTCAGGCGAGTGGGGCGAACTCAAATCCGCCTTCGGCTGGCAGGCTGTGCGCGTAGCAGAAGAGGACCTGGGTGCACAGATCCTTTTCCGACGGATGCCGCTTGGCCTGTCATTCGCCTATATTCCTAAGGGGCCAGTAGGTGCTCCACTAAAAAAGTCCGTGGAACAGTTTTGGGCAGAGGTGAACATGCTCTGCCGGAAAGAACATGCTGTCTTTCTGAAAGTGGAACAGGATGGATGGGAAGGCGATGGTTCCTACAATCTTCAGCCTGGAGCCTTTCTACCCAGCCCACAGCACATCCAACCGCGCAGCACGCTCGTGATAGATTTGCAGGGCAGCGAAGAGGCTGTTTTCAATCGCATGAAGCCCAAGACGCGTTACAACATCCGCCTGGCCGGGCGGAAAGAAGTCACCGTCCATCCATCCACTGATATCGAAAACTTCTACCGGGTGATGGGAGTAACCAGTCAACGGGAAGCATTCCATGTCCATTCGCTGGAATACTACCGGCATGCCTACAATCTTTTTTATCCCCGGGGCATGTGTGAACTTTTTGTGGCCGATTTCCAGGGCCAGACCCTCGCCGCCGTGATGGTTTTCGCATATGGCAAAAGTGCTTACTACTTTTACGGCGCTTCAGCCGACACGGAACGCAACCGCAAGCCAACCTATCCGCTCCAATGGGAGGCCATCCGCTGGGCAATCCGGAAAGGCTGCACCGAATACGATATGTGGGGCATTCCCGATGAAGCCACCGATGTTGACGATGATGAGGCCGAGGCGCGCGAGGATGGATTGTGGGGGGTTTACCGTTTCAAGCGCGGCTTTGGCGGCTCGATCAAGCGGGCAGAGCGGACCCTAGACCAGGTCTACAATCCCTTGCTTTACAAACTCTACTTATGGCGCTTCTCCGGCTCTGGTTCGGACTAACAGCATGATCCCTTTTACCGGCGCTCCCCAGGCCTGGAATGAACTGATCGCCTCCCTGCCCCTGCCCCACCTACTGCAAACTTGGGAATGGTCGCAGGTCAAGGCCAAATACGGTTGGCAGCCAATGCCATTCATATGGAGCGATCAGCAGTCTGGCGGCAGCAGGCAACCATTGGCTGCGGCAATGATCCTTAGACGTAGCCTCCCTGTTGGCGGGTTTGCCAAAAAGATGTGTGTGCTCTACATCCCCAAAGGCCCAAACCTGGACTGGAACGACATGGCCCTACGCACGCGCGTTCTGGATGATTTACAGGCCTTTGCCCGGCGCCAGGGTGCCATCTTTGTCAAACTGGACCCGGATGTCGTGCTGGGCACGGGCATTCCCGGAGCAGAGGATGCGACGGAGCTTACGGAAGGACAGAGTATCCAATCCGAATTGATGCAGCGGGGATGGAAGTTCTCGCAAGACCAGATCCAGTTCCGTAATACTGTCCTGATTAACCTCTCTCCATCTGACGATGAGTTGCTCGCACGCATGAAGCAGAAGACGCGTTATAACATTCACTTGGCGCAGAAGAAAGGCGTTACCGTGCGCGTCGGGAAGGCGGACGATTGGCCGTTGCTTTATCGCATGTACGCAGAAACCTCTGTGCGGGATGGTTTTCTGATCCGCGAGCAAGGTTACTACCAGACGGTGTGGCGTTTATTTGCCCAGCCTTCAGCAGCCAGCCATCCGCCTTTCAGCGAGCCACTAATCGCCGAAGTAGGTGGCGAACCCGTTGGGGCGGTTTCGCTGTTCTATTTTGCGGGGCAAGCCATTTATCTCTTTGGGATGTCACGCGATGAACACCGCCAGAAGATGCCGAACTACCTGCTCCAGTGGGAAGCAATGCGACGGGCGAAAGTCTACGGTTGTACCATTTACAATCTTTGGGGCGCGCCGAATGAGTTCAATGAGGATGATGCTTTATGGGGTGTCTTTCGCTTCAAGGAGGGTTTGGGCGGAACCGTTTTACGCACGCTCGGGGCATGGGACTCCACCCCAAATCCATTATTGTACAAATTGTACACAGAAGTACTGCCGCGTGTGATGCATATTTTGCGGGCCCGCGGCAAAGCCCGCACGCGGCAAAGTTTGGGAGCTTGATCCACGATGAACACGAATAAAAACGAATATTTTGAAGGCAAAGGAGGAAAAATGATCCATCGAATACGATTTGCCCACCTTCCTACTCCAATAGAAAGTATGCCACGGCTGGAAGAAGTCTTGAATGGGCCACGCTTGCTGGTCAAGCGCGACGACCAGACCGGCCTCGCCTTTGGCGGCAACAAGACCCGCAAGCTGGAATTCCTGGTGGCCGAAGCACAGGCTGCCGGCGCGGATATGCTTATTACTGCCGGAGCCATACAGTCCAACCACTGCCGCCAAACAGCTGCGGCCGCAGCCAAATTTGGCTTTGATTGTAGTCTTGTGCTCGTCGGAGAGCCGCCTGCACAGGTCAGTGCCAACCTCCTGCTTGACAGGCTTTTCGGAGCCAAAATAATTTGGACGGAAAAATCCCGGCGCGATGCCGTGCTCCAGGAAATTTCCGAGAAGGCTGTTGCACAGGGGCGCAAACCTTACCTGGTGCCCTATGGCGGTTCCAATTCAACCGGGGTGCTTGGTTATACCTTTGCGATGGAAGAATTTGTTGGACAAGCAGTGAAAGCCGATTGGCTTCTCTTTGCTTCGTCCTCGGGCGGGACACAAGCCGGGCTAGTCCTAGGTGCACGCCTTTTCGATTATCCCGGCAAAGTTCTTGGCATCAGTGTGGATGAGCCGCAGGGTATCTTACAGGAACGCGTGGCCCAACTGGCATCCGGGACATCCGAACATTTCGGGCCGCGCATCGAATTCAGGCCAGGCGATGTGCTGGTTAACGCCGATTACGCCGCGCCCGGCTACGGTATCCTTACCGGCGCGGAACGTGAGGCCATCCAACTCTTCGCAAAATATGAGGGTCTGCTGCTCGACCCGGTCTATACCGGGCGGGCTGCCGAAGGGTTAATTGACCTTATTCGCAAAGGTTTTTTCAAGAAAGGCGAAACCGTCGTGTTCTGGGATACCGGCGGGCAGCCAGCGCTATTTGCAGATAAATATCAGGGTGAACTTGCCGGAAATTTTTGAGCCTTATAACAATCAGATTAAATATTAATCCAGTAGCAGGTTCCGTTCCCCATAGTATAATTCACTCTAATGGAACCTCACCCAAATTCTTCCTTTCGGCTTTTTCTTGCACCGGCCATTAGCTTGTTTGTGATGGGCTGGGGTATCGCAGCCTTTGCCATTTTTGAGCTCACTCCCACCGTCTGGGCCCGCTGGCTGCTCTTTTTTGGCAGCACGCTCGGTCTCACTGGCCTGGCCCTGCCGGTCACTTGGTTCCTCAACCTGCGCTTCCCATCCGAGCCGCCCGCCGGGCCTAATGTGATCGTCCGGCAGGCCATCTGGGTGGGTGTTTATGGGGTTGTGCTGGCCTGGTTACAACAGGCCCGCTTAGTCACGCTGTGGACCGGCCTCGGCTTGGCCATTGGGTTGATCGCCATCGAGTACTTAATTCGTATGAGGGAAAAAGCCCGCTGGCAGCCCAAACCCATCCCCAATGAACAACTCCCGGCAGACGTTCCCCCCTCTTCTAAGGCATGAATCTGTACGATCTCCCTTCTGTCGAACAACTCCTCCAGACCCAAATGGCAGCTGAACTCATCGCGAGCTATGGCCGCCCGTTGACCCTCCGGGCTATCCGCAGTGTGCTGGAGGATGTACGGGCACATGTTTCGATAGACAATGGTATCACCCTACCCGACCGGGAAAACATACTCTCCGACGCAGCCGCCCGGCTGGAAGATTGGATCTGCCCAACTCTGTTGCCGGTCATCAATGCCAGCGGAGTGATCCTGCATACGAACCTGGGGCGCGCACCGCTCTCTACTGCAGCCATCCAGGCCATGGAAGCAGTTGCACACGGATATTCAAACCTGGAATTCAACTTGGAAACCGGCAAGCGCGGTGCACGCCTGATTCACGTCGAAGCGCTGCTTCAACTCCTTACCGGCGTCGAAGCAGGTATGGTTGTGAACAACAATGCAGCGGCGGTGCTGCTTGCGCTGGCTGCACTGGCGAGCCGCCGGCGGGTTATTATCTCCTGCTCACAACTGGTTGAAATCGGTGGTGGGTTCCGCATTCCGGATGTGATGAAACAGTCCGGGGCAAAGCTGGTCGAAGTGGGCACCACCAACAAGGTCCGCTTGGACGATTATGCGGAGGCACTGGAAGAACCGGCCGCGCTCGTCTTGCATGCCCATCGCTCGAATTTTAAGATGGTCGGCTTTACCGAGGAGCCGGAATGGGAAGATATTGTCCGTCTGGCCCATAGCCGCGGCGTTGCATGTGTGGATGATCTGGGGTCCGGCGCAATAATCGACACCGCCCGCTATGGGCTGGCCCACGAACCGACCGTCCAGGAATCTCTGACAGCAGGTGTGGATCTGGTTTGCTTCTCCGGCGATAAACTACTCGGTGGTCCGCAGGCTGGGATTATCGCTGGAAAGGCGGAGCTGATTACCAGAATCAAAAAACATCCGCTCGCACGCGCCTTGCGCGCCGATAAACTATGCCTGGCTGCGCTGACGGCCACTTTGCTGCATTATCTTAAAGACGAAGCCGTGCGCACCATCCCTATCTGGCGCATGATCGCGCTGACCCCTGACCAGATTCGCCAAACTGCCGAGGGTTGGCAGGAAAAACTCAGCCAGGGCCAGGTCATTCCCGGAAAGTCAACCATAGGGGGGGGCAGTCTGCCTGAAGAAACCTTGCCCACCTTCTTGTTGGCGCTGGATGTAAAAAGCCCGGACAGGTTTCTCGAAAAGCTGCGCGAGCAACAACCGCCCATCATCGCCCGCACCGAAAATGACCGTGTCCTGCTAGACCCGCGCACAGTCCTACCGGAGGAAGACGGGGCATTGCTGGTTGGCCTGATGAATGTCCTGCGGGACAAGAAAAGAACTGCCGGCAGCAAACAGGGTTAACACTGGTATCCTTTTCATCTCCCGCCATCAATTCCATGACTCATCAATCCGATATCTTACGCGTACTCAAAGAAACCAGCCGAACTTTTTATATTCCGATTGTCCGCCTGCCAGTCAAATTACAAGAGACGATTGGCGCGGCATACTTGTGCATGCGCGCCATAGACGAGGTCGAAGATCATCCCACTCTGGACAACCAAGCGAAGGCTTCCATCTTGCACGGAATTAGCTGGGCCTTGCAAGCCCAACTCGCCTCAAACGACCCGGACAACGCCTCATTGCTTGAGACCATCTTCCAGCCATACCAGACCAGCCTGCCCGAAGTAACCCTGCGGATTGGCGACTGGCTCGCGCATACCCCCCAAGATATTGCCCCGCGTGTCTGGGACGCCACCATTGCCATGTCAGACCGCATGGCATATTGGGTGGAAAAGAACTGGCTGATCCGAACCGAAGCCGACCTCAATAGTTACACGTTCAGTGTGGCCGGCGCAGTCGGACTGCTCATCTGTGACATCTGGACCTGGTTCGATGGTTCCCAGATTGATCGCCTGTCTGCCATCCACTTTGGACGCGGACTTCAATCTGTGAACATCCTGCGTAACCGGGAAGAGGACACCCAGCGCGGTGTGAACTTCTTTCCATCCGGTTGGGCTGAAAAACAGATGTTCGCCTACGCCCGAAAAAACATCGAACAGGCCAAGGCAGGCATCGGCCTGATCCCCCAAAAATCGTTCAAATACCTGGTGGATATTCCCTTGGCGCTTGCAGAAGCCACCCTGCACGCCCTGGAGAACGGGCAGCCCAAGCTTACGCGCAGCCAGGTGCTACAGATTGTAGGACAGATATAATATAAAAGATTCAACGCGAATCTTTACAGGAGAAAAAGGGAATGAAATCTGATCTTGATACTCTCATGCAATCAAGAGGCATTGACGCCATCCTCGTCACCGGCAACGCCGACCATAACCCTCCCATGTACTACCTGACCGGAGGAGGTCATATCGGTGCGGCCACGCTCATCAAGCAGCGCGGCGGGGAGGCCGTGCTCTTCTGCAACGACATGGAGCGCGACGAAGCTGCCAAAACCGGGCTAAAAATCATTCCGTACAGCACTTACAACTTAGATGTACTATTAAAGGAAACGAATGGCGATGCCATCCTGGCCTCCGCCCTCCGTTACAAACACATGTTCACCGACCAGGGCATCCAGGGACACGTCGGCCTGTACGGCAACACCGAGTTGGGATCAGCCTTCGCTACTTTCACGCGCCTGCAGGAACTCATGCCAGAGCTTGAACTGTTGGGAGAAACCAGCAATGACTCGCTCTTCATGAAAGCCATGGAGACCAAGGATGCAGTTGAAGTGGAACGCATCCGTAAGATGGGCACTGTCACCACCGAGGTCGTCCGGCGAACCGCAGAATACCTGACCAGCCGGGAAATCCGGCCGGATGAAGTTTTGCTGAAAGAGGATGGCACACCGCTGACCATCGGCGATGTCAAGGCGAGGATCAACCTGTGGATTGCCGAATTGGGCGGTGAAAACCCCGAGGGCACCATCTTCGCAATTGGGCGGGACGCGGGTGTGCCCCACTCCGCCGGAACCCCGAGCGATCTGCTTCGGTTGGGACAGACGATCGTCTTTGATATCTATCCATGCGAGGCAGGCGGCGGCTACTTCTATGATTTCACGCGCACCTGGAGCCTAGGCTATGCCACCCCGGCAGCACAGGCACTCTACGACCAGGTCAAGGCGGTCTACGACCGGGTGCTGGATGAATTTGACTTGAATGCCCCATTCAGGAATTACCAACGCCTGACCTGCGAACTGTTCGAAAAAAACGGACACCAGACACCGCTCCATACATCTGCACCCACTGAAGGCTACGTGCACTCGGTGGGGCATGGCGTGGGGCTGAACATCCACGAGCGCCCCTTTTCGGGCCTGACTGCATCCGATGATAACATCCTGAAGCCCGGTGTTATTTTCACCTCCGAGCCCGGATTATATTATCCGGGGAAAGGGATGGGGGTACGAATCGAAGATACGTATTGGTTAAGGCCGGATGGAAAGATAGAGATCCTGGCAGAGTATCCTTATGATTTTGTATTGAAGATGAAAAAGTGGAAAAAATAGATCGTTTTTCTAGCCTTCCCCCTGCACGCATCCTGGCCATAGAAACATCCTGCGATGAGACCGCCGCGGCTGTGCTTGAAAACGGACGGATCCTGCTGGCTTCCACGGTTGCTTCACAGATGGACATCCACGCCCGCTATGGCGGCGTTTACCCGGAAGTAGCTTCACGCCAGCACGTCCTGTCCATCCTGCCGGTCATCGAAGAAACCCTTGCCAAAGCGCATCTTTCCCTGGAAAACATCGACGCGGTCGCGGCCACGCGTGGCCCGGGCTTGGCCGGTTCGCTGGTGGTTGGGCTGAACACTGCGAAGGGCATCGCCTTGGGCGCGGACCTGCCGCTGGTAGGCGTGAACCATCTGGAGGGGCACATCTACTCGGCCTGGGTGTACAACGCCGGGGATACGCCTGGCTCCGAGCCGCAGTTCCCGTTGATGGCGTTACTGGTATCCGGCGGACATACTGAATTAAACTTAATGGAAGATCATTTGCGCTACCGGCGACTGGGTGCAACCTTGGATGATGCAGCCGGCGAGGCCTTCGACAAGGTCGCCCGGCTGCTGGGATTGCCCTATCCCGGTGGGCCGTCGGTCCAGAAAGCCGCAGAGCAGGGCGATCCAACCGTCTTCAAGTTTCCGCGCGCCTGGCTGGAAGGAACCTGGAACTTCTCATTTAGTGGCCTGAAGACTGCCGTATTGAAAGAAGTCAAAAGGCTGGAGGGCACTCCCCTGCCTGTGGCTGACATGGCTGCCAGTTTTCAAGCAGCAGTTGTGGACGTACTCTTCCACAAAACCATGGTGGCAGCACACGAGTTTGGCGTAAAGGAGATTATCGTGGGCGGGGGCGTCTCGGCCAACCAGCCCTTACGGGAGGCTTTCCAGGCACAGACGGAATTCCCGGTTAACATCCGCGCCTATCGCTCTGTACCGACAATGCCGCTATGGTCGCTGCCGCAGGCTATTACCGTTACGTGCTCGGCCATCGGGATGGCTTGGAAATCGACATTTTACCAACCTGGCCACTTTCTTGAACAGGTAACAATTTCAAAGGGGAAAGCTATCTCTTGATTAAACACTAAACCCCGTCGAGGATCGGCCCTGATCCCGCGGGGTTCGTGTTAGAGGAGAATGCAAATACAATTATATGCAGCCAGTTAAGAGGAAGATGACAGAATACTGAAAAAAAGATTAGAACACTGATCAGTTCACTGGCAAGAGCCTCCGTCTTTAAATCGCAAACCCCGTAGCGGACTCGCCCAAGTCCTGCGGGGTTTGTGTTGAGGAGGAGAATACAATATTCATTATACGCACCAAGATGAACGCAACATGACGGGGGATTAAAGCCAGGATTAGAGATCCAACCCCAAAACGGCCCGGATTTCAGCCTCCGCGATTGGCCCTTCCCGTAAAACATGCGGCTCCGACCCGGAACAATCCACCACCGTGGAAGGAGTTCCACCCGGCGTTTTCCCGCCATCCAAGATCAACGCGATCCGCCCGCCAAGCTGGGTAAAAACCTCCTGAGCCGTGGATGGACTTGCCTGGCCGGAAAGGTTAGCCGAAGTTACCGCCAGTGGTCCAGCCGCCCGCAACAATGCGCGCGCCACCGCATGGTCAGGTACGCGCACGCCAACCGTCGCCGTAGCCGAGACCGACTCGGGCAAGCACGGGTGTTTTGGCACCACCAGGGTCAATGCTCCGGGCCAGAAGCGCGCTGCCAGCCTGCCTGCAGTATCCGGCACTTGCAGCGTCACTTTTGCCAGATCAGCCGGATCAGCCAACAGCACCGGAATAGCCTTTTCGACCGGCCTGCCCTTGGCCGCGTAAATACGTTCCACCGCTGCGCCATCGAAAACCAGCGCACCAACGCCGTAGACCGTATCGGTCGGGAAAGCCACCAGCCCGCCGCTGCGCAAAACCGCCAGCGCTTGCAGCAGTGCATTTGGATCTTGTGCCGACAGGAGTTCGGTTTTCACACCTGGACTTCCAATATCCGGTCGCGACCGGCCAGATCCTTGTGCAAATGGATTTCGCCTTCGCCAAAAACGTCGCATGCCAGCGAAAGCGCCGCCGGGCCCTCGGTCGCTTCAATCTCCATCAACAACAAACCACCAGGAACAAGCCGGTCAGGCGCGGCAATCAGCAAGCGGCGGATCAGGGCTAACCCATCTGCTCCACCATCCAGAGCCATGGTCGGTTCGTGCCCATAGATAGGTAACTTGTGTAACGTTTTCGTTGGAATGTAAGGCAAGTTGGCAACGATCAGGTCGAATTCAGACTGCGGGGGAAAAAGATCACAGCACAGAACTTCCACACGTGTTGCCACACTATTTTTCACGGCATTACGCCGGGCCATTTTCACTGCATCCGACGAGATGTCGCTTGCCATCACCTGCAAATCGGGGACATTGGCCGCCAGGGCAATGCCAATGCAGCCAGAACCGGTGCCCACATCGGCGGCGTGACGGCGACCAGGATGTGAGCGGAGCCAGGCAACAGCCCGTTCCACCAGCAATTCCGTTTCCGGGCGTGGGATGAGTACATCCGGTGTGACCCCGAACTCCAAGCCAAAAAATTCCCACTGTCCCAGAACATAGGGAAAAGGATCGCCGTTTTCCAGGCGAGCCACCAGAGACTCCAGCGCAGCGGCACGCCTGGGGGTCAGGGGCACTTCAGGATGTGCCACCACCCAGGAGCATGGCCGGTCCATCACACGCGCCAGCAAGCCCTGAGCATCCAGGGCCGGCGTATCGCTTTTCTTCTTCAAACGAAAAATCAAGTCGTCGAGCACCTCCCCGATGGTTTTCAGCCCGCCTTTATTCGTCATCGTCATCCACCCCGCTGGCCGACAACCGGTCAGACTCGTCCCGGGTGGAGAGTTCGTCAATAAAATCATCAATGCCGCCCTGCATGACTGCCGGCAGGTTGAAAATGGACAGATTGATGCGGTGGTCGGTGACGCGGTTCTGTGGATAGTTGTATGTGCGGATCTTTTCGGACCGTTCGCCTGTGCCCACCTGCGAACGGCGGTCGGCCTGTTCGGCGGAGCGACGTTTCTCCTGCTCGATCTCATACAAACGGGCCCTCAGGATGGACATGGCGCGCAGCTTATTCTGCAACTGCGAGCGCTCATCTTGAACAGCTACCACCATGCCGGTCGGCAGGTGCGTGATACGGATGGCGGTGGCGTTCTTCTGTACATTTTGCCCGCCTGCGCCGGAGGAGCGGAAAACATCTATCTTCATATCCGATTCGGGAATCTCGACATCCACTTCCTCCACCTCAGCCATCACCGCCACGGTGGCCGTGGAAGTATGGATACGACCGGATGACTCGGTGGCGGGAACCCGCTGGACACGATGCACACCCGATTCATATTTAAGTTTGGAGTATGCACCTTTTCCTTTGACCTGGAAGACCACTTCCTTGAACCCGCCGACGCCAATCGCATTCGAGTCCATCATTTCGACTTTCCAGTTTTGGCGCTCGGCATAGCGCGTATACATGCGGTATAAGTCAGAGGCGAAGATGGCTGCTTCCTCCCCACCCGTCCCGGCGCGGATTTCAACGAAGACGTTTTTGTCATCGCGCGGATCTTTGGGGACAAGCATTAGCTTGAGTTCTTTCTCTAGAACAGCTGCTCGCGGCTCCAGCTCGGTGATCTCGGACTCGGCCAGTTGGCGCATTTCCGGGTCTTCCTCGGATCCAATGACAGCATGCGCTTCATCCAGTCGCGTCATATTTCGGCGGTATTCCTTCGATTTTGCCACGATACTTTCCAGATCAATGCGCTCCTTATTCAGTTCGGCCGCGCGCTGGTAATCATTACCGACCTCCAATAGCAGGCGGTTGATTTCTTCGTAGCGGTTTTCTATTCCAGCCAGCTTATCGAGCATAAATACCTTTCCTTTACAGACCAGCGCGCCTGGCAATCATCCTTAACAGCAACTGGGATAGCCAGGCCGCCTGATTATTATCCCGGTAGAAACTCTGCCCGCCAAGTATTAAAACTTACCGACTGCCATGAAAATCATCGAGAGAATCAAGAGCGCGGTAATTGCCAGGAAGATGATATTCATCCTGCGCACCCGGCGTGCCTCACCACTCATCTTTATAGGCTTCGTCGCCGCCTTATTTTTTGTTGATTTATTCGCTGCCATAATTCCTCTAGTATTTCTCGCTTCTTGCTTCTTCCTTCTACTTACCGTGCGCCGCAAGGGCTTTCTTAATGGCTTTTTCCAGTTCATCCAGCGCGACCGGTTTCGTCACATAAGCATCCGCGCCAGTGGCCATGGCCTTATCAATCATCACATCGGCTGATTCGGTGGAAAGCATCACTACGGGCAAGTCTTTCAAATCCTTACGATGGCGCAGGAATTCCAAAAAGTCCATGCCGCTCACTTCAGGCATATTGATGTCAAGGATGAACAAATCCGGGCGCTCGCCGGCGAGCAAAACCTGGCCAGCCGGACGCGCCGAAAAGAAATGCCGCTCTTCGTATTCCAGCAATTTAACCATCAGCCGGATGGCGCCGACCATATCCTGGTCGTCATCTATTATCCAGATTTTTGTCATTCCAAATGCGCCTTGACACTCTCTGCCAGCGCCGGGTTGATTCCCGGCACGGCTGTCAATTCTACCACTGTCGCCTGTCTAATCATATCCACAGAACCAAAATGTTTCAAGAGGGCTTTGCGTCTGGCCGGGCCAATTCCGGGGATGGAATCCAATGCCGACGCCATGCCCAGCTTCGTACGGCGGGCACGGTGGGCCGTAATGGCAAAACGGTGCGCTTCATCACGGATACGCTGGACAAGATAGAGTCCCTGCGAATGGCGTGGCAGGAGCAATGAATCAGGCTTATTCGGGAAAAATAGCTCCTCCTCCTGCTTCGCCAATCCCACCACCGGGACTTTGTCAAATAGGGCAAATTCTTGCAGAACCTCAATTGCACGCGATAACTGGCCTTTGCCGCCATCCACGATAAGAAGGTCGGGTAGGAATGCGAATGATTCGTCCGGCTTGGCTCCGGGAGCCAGATCCTTCTCCTGGGCCGTCTGCCAGCGCTTGAAGCGGCGTGTCAATACCTCCTGCATGCTGGCAAAATCATCCGGAGCGCCGGCGGAGCTTTCGATGTTGAAGCGCCGGTAGAGTTTCTTATCCGGCACACCGCGGGTGAAGACGACCATACTGCCGACGGTGGCCACTCCCTGGGTATGGGAAATATCGTAGCACTCGACTCGGTTCGGGGGAGCCGGAAGCTGCAAAGCCGACTGAAGCTCCGCCAGGGCCTGTTCCTGTTTGTGAGTATCTGCCTGCCACTGCGTACGCAGGGCCTGCAAAGTCTCGGTGGCATTCTCGGCGGCCATCTGGACCAGTTCGTGCGGCTGACCGGCACGCGGCACGAAAATCTCCACTTTCCCGCCGCCGCGCCGGGAACGCAGCCATTGGCCAATGATCTGGGCTTCCTCGATCTCCTGCGGGAGCATGACCTGCTGCGGAATACTGGCCGCCTCCGTATAGAACTGCTTAATGAATTCGGCCATCACTTCATTGTCGGCGGTATCTTCGGTGCCTTCCAGAACAAAATATTCGCGCCCAATCAGTTTGCCGCCACGGATAAAGAAAATCTGGACGCAGGCTTCGTTATCGGCGCGCGCCATGGCAATGACATCCGAATCCTTGTAATCCGCTGCAAAGACCACCTTCTGGCGCTCGACAATGGATTGCATGGCCTTCAAGTTATCCCGCAGGGCAGCCGCGCGCTCGAACTTAAGCTCCTCGGAAGCCTTATCCATCTCCTTCTGGACACGCGCCATAATCGGCTCGGAATGGCCATTCAGGAATTCTTGCAGATCGGAAATCATCTGGCGGTATTGCACCTGGTTGACCGCCCCAATGCAAGGCCCCAGGCATAGCTTGATATCGTAATATAGGCAGGCGCGCTTATCCTGGCCAGTGATATCGCGGTCGCAGGTCAGGTATGGGAAGACCCGCCGCAGCACGTCCAAGGTCTGGTAGACGGCCCAGGCAGACGTATACGGGCCGAAATATCCGGCCCCATCCTCCTGCATCAGGCGCGTGACGGTAACTTTAGGGAATGGCTCGTTCCAGTGGATTTTAATGTAAGGATAGCGCTTATCGTCCTTCAAACGGATGTTGTACTTGGGCCGGTGTTTCTTGATCAGGTTCATCTCGAGGATAAGCGCCTCAAGCTCGGACCCGACCAGGATCCATTCGATGTGAGCGATCTCGCGCACCAGGCGGCGGGTTTTCTGATCGTGACTGGCATCCGCATGGAAATACGAGCGGACGCGGTTCTTCAGGTTGATGGCTTTGCCGACATAGATAATCGTCCCCTCGGCGTTCTTCATCAGGTAACAGCCGGGTTTGGCCGGCAGAGTGTCCAGGATGCCCTGGATATGTTCGGAGGTTTCCACGGGAACAATTTTACTGCTTCTTACCAAAATTGGAGGGCAGCCTTACACATACTTTAGTACATATGGTCGATACAATTGCTGTTAGAATAACCCGCTATTGTGATATATTATGATAAATTTTATCATAATATATCACAATATAAGAGGAGTAATTATGTCTGAACAGCTTCCCCCCATTTCTGTACCTGTGTCCGAACCCGCTCCAGCCAGCAGCAAGAAAGGCCTCGCCATTGCATCTTTGATCCTTGGGATCCTTTCCTTGTGTGCTTCTATTGGTTGGTTCTGCGGTGCCCCCATCAGCATCGTTGGTATCATCCTGGGTTTCCTTGGCCGGAAATCTTCCAGCAAGAGTTTGGCAACCATCGGCATACTCCTTTCGGCTGCCGGCTTGTTACTGACGGTTATTTTCATCATCCTTGCTCCGATCTTCCGCGCCACGGTTCTGGACCAGATCTATAACCAGATTTATAACAATATAGGTACAGGCGGCTGAGGCTGATCTGTTTGAGGCTAAAAACTCCCGCGGGAACATTTGTTAGGAAATATCCAGTATTTTATGGAAATTCAGTCCAGAGTATGATATAAATAAGAAAACTTATCCTATTTTTTCCAAAGGAGTAATAATGGATCAACAGTTTCAACCCACTCCCCAGTTTGAACCCGCTCCTCCCCCTCCACCCATGCCAGCCCCGGCCAGTGACAAGAAAGGCTTGGCCATCGCAGCGCTTGTGCTGGGCATCCTATCCTTGTGCTCGTCATGGTTCTTTTGCGGAGGATTGCTCGGTGTTATCGGCGTCATATTGGGCTTATTGGGCATGAAATCATCCGGAAGGACGATGGCCATCATCGGGATTGTCCTTTCGGTAGTCGGCCTGATTTTAACGATCATCTTCATCATCGTTTACATCGTTTCTGGCCCAAGCATTGGGAATATTTTCAACCAAATGCAGTACCAATTAACGCCGGGCGGTTAATAACCCGCTTTCCAGCAAAGGTTTTTTTATAGAAGAGGACGGTCTATGTCTGAGCAGCCTATCATTTCCGCACCTGCCCCAGCGAGGGGGAACCAGGGTTTCGCGATCGCATCCTTGGTGCTGGGTATCCTATCCTTGTGCACTTCGATCAGCTTTTGGTGTGGAGGGCTCATCAGCGTGGTCGGTATCGTGCTGGGTGCTCTCGGCGTGAACTCCAAAAGCAAGAGCATGGCTATTGCCGGGATCATACTTTCGGCGCTCGGCCTGATCTTGACGATCATCTTCCGGGTGGTTTTTCGGGGCATTTATTTCAACCACCTTTGGCAGCAGTTCCTCCTCCGTCGGGGACTTTAATCCCGCCCAAGATCGGCAACAAACTCCCGCAAAGTTATTTTGCGGGAGTTTGTGTTTTAAAAGTTTTATTGAGAATATCCAAAATATAATTGATGTTCACTCTAAAATATGATATAAGATGGTAAATCATTCTGTTATCTATTCTTAAGGAGGAACTATGGATCAACAGTTTCAACCAGCTCCACCCCCACCAGCCCCAGCCGGAGATAAAAAAGGCCTTGCCATCGCAGGATTTGTGATTGGCATTGTCGATTTGTGCGCATGGCTCTTGCCGATCTGTGGCGGTCCCATTGGTATTGTCGGTCTTATCTTAAGTATTCTTGGGCTTAAATCATCCCAGCGCACTCTGGCTATCATCGGCATTGTACTTTCGGCTGTCGGCCTCATCCTGGTGATTATCAATATGATTGCAGGGATTGCGCTATTAGGCTCTAACGGCATCTTCAACCAAATCATATCCAATATAGGATATTAGTACCATCCGGAGCAAGATAAAGACCCCCGCGGAAAAATCTGCGGGGGTCTCCATTTTGTGCTACGCGATCTTTTTCATTAGCCAGAAGGTTATGAATCAAACCATCGAAACCCAGATCGGTACCCTTTTACGCCAGCACGGACTTAGCCTGGCCGTGGCCGAATCCTGCACAGGCGGATTGATCGGCCATCGCATCACCAACGTGCCCGGTTCCTCGGAATACTTTACCGGCGGGGTCATCGCATACGCCAACGAGACTAAAGTAAGCCTGCTGGGTGTTTCATGGGATACGCTCAGCACCTGCGGCGCGGTCAGCCGGGAAACGGTGCTGGAGATGGCTTCGGGTGCCCGCCGGAGCCTGGGAGCAGATATCGCCGTATCGGTTAGCGGCATCGCTGGCCCTGGCGGTGGAACGCCAGATAAGCCGGTAGGAATGGTCTGGATCGGCCTGGCCGCCCTGGCTTGCGAATGGCAGCGTGTTTTCCGCTTCCCAGGAGACCGTGAGCAAAACAAGGCTTCCGCCGCCGAGGCTGCTCTGCAAATGTTGCACGAATACCTGCAAGGAATATGATGACGCTTGTGCTTATCTCCGCCGAGGCCGAGTGGCAGGCAGTCAAAGAAATCCTGGCTCCCGCCGCGGTCAAATCCACGCCTTTGGGCGAGTATTTCGATTGGAAACCAATCCCGGGAACACATAACGTCGGAACACCTGATGCATTAACACACTTTTTCCACGGTGGCTGGGGAAAGATTTCTGCCGCGGCGACCACACAATATGCAATTGATCGCTGGCAGCCGGACCTGCTGGTCAACCTGGGCACCTGTGGCGGTTTCGCCGGCCGCGTCGAGCGCGGGGCCATTCTCCTGGTCACCCAAACGATCGTCTACGATATTATCGAGCAGATGTCCGACCCGGCCGAGGCCATTGCGCACTATTCCACCACAATGGATATTTCCTGGCTGCATACACCCTATCCCCATCCAGTCCAGCCGGGCCTGCTCATCTCCGCCGACCGGGATATCCAGGCCGGCGACATCCCCGACCTGGTTGAAAAATACGCGGCCGGCGCAGCCGACTGGGAATCCGGTGCAATCGGCTGGGTGGCACAAAAGAATGCACGCCGCTGCCTGATCCTGCGCGGCGTTACGGATCTGGTGGGCGCATCCGGCGGCGAAGCCTACGGCAACATCGGCCTCTTCCACGCAAATACCAAAGCGGTAATGAAAACGCTGGTCGAGCAACTGCCGGATTGGTTGGAGGATATCCAGCCGGAGCTGTCCACGCCAGCGCCCCTTTTCAATAATGTAGACTGCATCCGGCTGTATGTGCCCGACCTGGAAAGCGGGCTTTCCTTTTATCGGGAAAGCCTGGGCCAGTCATTGATCTGGCGCACCCCGCAAGCAGCCGGCCTGCGCATGCCTGGGTGTGAAGCGGAAATCGTCCTCCAGGCCGAACAGGCCGGCCAGGAAGTTGATATCACCGTCGGTTCAGCCGACGAGGCCGCCCAGCGTTTTGCAGAAGCCGGCGGCGAGGTGGTGGTACCACCGTTTGATATCAAGATCGGGCGCTGCACGGTTGTACGCGACCCATGGGGCAATCAGTTGGTGCTCCTGGATTCGAGCAAGGGCTTGCTTGCCATGGATAAGGATGGGAATGTCTGCGGAAATTTATAGGATCGAATTTGCAGTCGGTAACCACTCGATGTCAGGTTACTTGATTGACAGACGCCGCCCTTCCCGTTTCGTTACCAAGTAGAAAAATCCGCTTACCAGGAGCGCGGCCAGCGGGGCGAGTACATATGTCAGCGCCATGCCAATAGGGATTAAACAAATCCCTATTGTCATGAAGAAGAAAGCATACGCCACCGACCCCAGAACAATCCCGCGCAGAAGGTTCGAGGCTGCCTCAGGGCCCTGTTGAGAATGCGTAAACACCGCAAACACTACCCCAAATATGGGAAACGTTGAGATCAAACCACTAAGTTGTGGACCCAACACATTCGCTATGGTTGTGAGCACAATTACAAACGTTGTAGCAATGCCTATTCTGGCTGGCAGATCCCACTTTGGTGGCGGCGAGACAGTCAATGCCACTGGCCGCTGCGGCACTATACTGGCAACCAATGCGATCGCGAGCATGAGGACCATAAAAGCAGGCAGCAATTGCCAGGATACACGGTTAAGTATCACCGTCGTCGCCAGGAAGGTGGCAATAGCTGTGCCGGCACTGACCTTCCAGCTACTTTTCTGCGCCACGAGACTATAAGTCAGGCAGAATACGCACATAGAGACCTGACCTGCCAGGTTTCCCGCCGCAGCCTTTGTGGCAAACGCCAGACCGTATTCGTTGGCAACGATAAAAGAAACCGGTCCTGTGGTCAAAGGCAAGCCCACCACCAAACCATTCACAATCGGCCCCCAACGACGGCCAGCCAGGGTGGCAGAGCTAATGAGGATCGGTGTAATTAAGGCTTAAATAGGATTATCACTATGATTGCTGGCAAGCCAGGTTGCGCTCCCGGCCTTCTTTATGCTGCAATTTTATCCGCAAAGCCAATAATATGCGGGGAAAATCCTTCTTTCAGGAATGATAAATCCCGTGCTCGAAATTATAAAAGAGTTGTTGAACATCCGGGGCCTGGCCGGATAGTAGGATTTCCAGCAATTGCTCGGCCTCGGGCTTTTGGATGGAGAGTAGGTGCCGTATAAGATCCACCGCCGCGTCCGTGCGCCCCTGGTCGACCAAATGCTGGATTCGGGCTGTGAGCGGCAAGGATTGCTCATCCATAGGGGAGTCGGGCACGTGTTCGACCGCACGCGCGGGCACAACGACGCGGTTCCCGCAATAAGCGCAGCTCACCACCGTGGAGGTCGTGTCATAGTCCAGGCTGGCACCGCACGAAGGACACACCAGGGCAACGCTTTCGGCGCTGCTGACAGGCTGGAAGATAGGGATGGGCTCATCGCAGTATTTACAACGGGTGGCATAATCCGGGACGCTTTTCCCGCAATGAGGGCAGGTTTTCATCAGATGGTCTCCTTGGGGAGGTAAAGTTGGAGCTTGCCGGGAAGTTGGTTGCGGGAAAGCAGCAGGCTGCATAACTGCGAAACGAACTGTGGTTGCTGTCCGGCGCGGACAACAGATGAGATCACATCGTCAATGGGTCTTCGATGCGAGTACTTGCGAACAGATCTTCGGTCGAACATGGAATTGATGACAGGATTGGTAAGCATATGGCATTCCTTATGGGTTGCCGGATGGCTTGGCGCCTGGCCAACCTGCCGGAGGAGACTCATCACAATCTAATGTGCTTTATGGCTCTAGTAAAAAAATGGGCAGCGAACGGCTCGAATGCTGCTCGTAAGAAACATAAGGCGGATAAAACGCCACTGCTTTTTGCCAGTAAGCCGCGCGTTCATCGCCGTGCAGTTCGCGCGCGGTAAAACCTTTTACCGTTTTACCTTTGCGTACCTGCGTTTGCGGGTGCATTCTCAGGTTGTAAGCCCAACTGGGATTTTTAGGGTTGCCCCAGTTGGAGCCAACCAGGATGAGATTCTCGCCATCCGAGATGCATAACACCGGGATCGAATGCGGAAGTCCGCTTTTTGCGCCGGTAGTGGTCAGGTAAATAATCGGCATAATATTCCAATAGGCGCTGGGGACAAAGACACCTTTCGTCAGGCGGCTGATGGGCATATCAATCACCCGGACGTACAGATAAAACAACCGCATCCCTTGCCGGGTGGCAGCCATGGCTAAAATTATCCGGCGCAAACGCTCTTTTGTGGACATTTTTACTCCTGCTAAAGCATGCCCTTGTGGGATGTTGTAGATCGGCATTACTCTACTGGCGAGACTAATATCATTTTAGCGCCATTTCTGGTAAATCACCATGGAATCAAAAAAGCGCCCCACGCCTTTCTTAAAGAAGGCTCATTGGGAATAGCCGGGAAACGGAGCAAGATATGGGGCCTAACACGAAAGCTACCCCAACAAATGCTCCCGTCAGATACTATTTTTGCGTATTAAATGTCACTTCCATCGTCATGCCCCAACGCAAGCGCGCATCGGGATCATCCAGGCGGATGTGAACCGTATAAAGGACATCCGTGCCCTCATTCTTCGGCGTTTCGCCGATCTCTTCAACCACACCAGTCATTTTAACACCCGGCAGGGCATCTGCGGTGATATCTGCCTTCTGCCCCACGCTGAGCTTGACCACGTCCAACTCATTCAGGTCGCTGGTATCCACGTACCACTGGCTGGTATCAGCGACCGCCACTGCCCAGGTTTCCGGGCCAACCATCTGGTTTTCCGTGACGTTGATGTCCATGACGGTGCAGTCGAAAGGTGCCTTCAGGTCGTAGTTGTCCAGAGCTGCCTGGGCGGCTGCCACCTGGGCATTTGCGTTATCCAACTGGGCTTGAGCTAGGGCCAACTTGTCGCTGTCGGGACCGTTCTGGGTATCATCGTACATCCGCTTGGCTTCCGTCTCAGCGTTTTGGGCGCTCAGCAGCGCAGCCTGCACCTTATCACGGTTATTGGTCAAAGTTTCCAGCTTCTGCACAGCTTGGTCGTAATTGACCTCAGCCGTGCGATACTTCTGTTCGTAATCCTTGCGGGTTGCATTGTCGTCGGGCAGGCTGGCATATTTGTTGAAATCCGTCTGGGCTTTATCCATGTCAGTCTGGTCCGATGTAACATCCGATTGGGCGTTATCAATGTCCGTTTGGATGGAACTCTGGTCGAGTTGGTCCCAGGCCAATTGGGCAGCCTCAAGCACCGTCTGGGCATCCATATAAGCCTGCCAAGCTTGGGCATGCCCCAGGACGCTGGTGCGGTTCAGGCTATCGAAGGCCTGCTGTGCAGAGGTCTGCGCCAGTTGCGCTTCCGCCAAGGCAGCCTGGGCCGGCTGGCGGTCGGCCAGGCTGGCCAGCACCTGGCCCTGCTTGACCTGGTCGCCCTTTTTAACCAGAATCTGGGCAACTTCACCGGGCACTTGGAATGCCATGTACTGGTTCCGGCTCGGGGCAAGATGCCCCTCGGCAATGACCGTATTCGATGAAGCTACCGGGGTCGGTGTGACAGCACTGCCGGTAGTGCCGCTGCAGGCCGCCAACAGGCTTCCCACCGCCGCGACGATTATAAACATAGTTGCTATCTTCTTCATATTAGATCTCCTTCAAATTAACAGCTTATCGCAAACTCCTAAGGGCTATTCGTATGCCAGCACTTCCCGGATGGTCAACCGGGCGGCATTGCGGGCCGGCAGGATGCTGGCCACTGCCGAGAGCGCCAGCACTACCAGCAGCCAGATGGCAAATCCCTGGTATGTAAAATGAACTGCGATCGGCGACTGAAAAATTGCTTCGCTGACAATATCCGAGAGCAAATAGGTGATGGGGAATGAAAGCAATGCGCCGATCAGCCAGGAGATACTGCCAATCACCAGGCCCTCTACGATGACCGTGCGCATGATTTCCCGGTCCACCGCTCCGATGGAGCGCATGATGCCGATTTCACGCGTACGTTCCAGCACGTTCATGCCCATCGTGCCCATCAAACCCATGCTTCCCACCACCGCTGTCAGCAGGGCCATGATCAGCAGGAAAGTTACCAGGATATCCAGGCTTCCCGAGGCCGTCTTCAGCGTCGAATTGCCGGTACGGGTTGCATCTACTTGAAAGCCCTTGTCCCGGAAATACTTATCCAGCCGGTCGCTCATGATCTGCTGATAGGCCGGGGTATGTTGATCCGTGACGATCCTGTAAGTGTACGCATGATCGGTGGTGTGGGTGACCCTGGAAATGGTTTCATACGTGCCGTAGGCAACTGTCCCATCCTGGGAGGCGAACTTGAAGATGCCCACCACTGTCCAATCGTCCGTGCGGTCGTTGATCTTCAAGCGGATGGTCTGGCCGGGTGTCAGGCCCGGGTATTTTGCCAGGATGTCTTCGCTGATGGTGATGGCTTTCTGGTCGTCCGGCTGCAGCCAGCGCCCCGAAACCAGGATGGGGGAGACAAGTGTGCTGTTGACCGGCGGGGCCAGGATGGTGAATGTATCGGCCACACTGCCGTCCGGGTAAAGCGCTTCGGCGGAGGCGTACGCCCAACCTTCCACCGCCACCACGCCAGGCACCTGCAGGGCGGTATTTTTTACCTCGTTCAAGCGGTATGTCTGGGTGAAATCCAGGCTCACATCCGCCAGGAAATAATTCCCGATGCTGTTAATGTAATCGTGCAGCGTGACGCGCACGTTGAACACAGCAATGAAGATGGCTCCGCCCATGGTCAGCGTGAAAAGCGTCAGCATCAGCCGCCCACGCCGGCGGAAGGTGTTGCGCAGCGAGATAAGCAACGGGCGCGGAATGTGCACCCCGCGCCGGGCCAGGCTGGTACTGAACCAGACTTGCAGGCGTTCGAAGCCTGACTCGCGCGATTTTGCATCCACGGGATGTTTCTTTTCACCCATGGCCAGACCGCCGCTCAGAGCGCGCAGCACGGTGATACGTGACCCGTTCAGCACTGGTGCGAGTCCGGCCAGCAGCGGCACCGCCAGCCCGACGATGATCTGGATCGCAAAAGCCAGCGGTACGATCCGGTAACCCAGCAAGTTGAAGTTGATCATGTTGGCAATATAAGCTGAGAGGGCATAAGCGCCCTGTCCACCTAGCGGCACGGCGATCAGCAGGGCGATGATCCCGAAGGTCAAGATGAGCACAAAGTACATTGTGAAAATCTGGTTGCGCCGCCCGCCCACCAGCTTCATCACGCCGATGTGGCGCAGGTGCTGGTTGAGCAGTGCATTCAGGGTGTTGGCGATCAATGAACTGCTCAGGAACAGGATCAGCACCCCCAGCACCAGCAGGATGCCCAGGATGGCCTGGACAGTGGAAGCCAGCGGGTGCTCGTTGGTTTTATAAGAATTCGTCTGCAGGATGGTGATGCCGCTTTTTTCGACATTATCCTTGACGTTGGCGGCCATCTGGCGCAGGGCTGCGGTGTCGTTTTGGCCTGTTGTCAGCGTGGCATACAGGCGGTTGAACAGATCGGGTTGGCGCAGGTCAGAGAGCGTATCGGTAGAGATGTATACGAACGGGTCGGCCAGGAAATCCCCGGCCCCGGTGCTCGGGTCCTGAACGATGCCCACTATCTGGAGCGTGTGGGTAGTACCGTTATCCAGCAGAAACTCCAGTGAATCGCCCACCTTCACGTTCAGACTCTCCAGCACCTTTTTCTCCAGCAGCACCTGGTTCTTGGCAGGCTTGCCGATCCCGGAAAGCACGTGCATCAGGTTGATTTTTTGTGCCGCGAAATCTTTAATGGCGACCACGTTGACTACCGTCCACTGGCTGCTGCCCGGACTGCGCACCTGCATGGTGAACACCCGCCGCCCCTCGGCCTGTTTGATCCCGCGCATATCTTTTACGGTCTGGATCAGGCTGCTGTCGAAGTCGCTGGTTTGTAGCTCCACGTTCATCGGGTTATTGGCGGCATAGCTGGCGCTCATATCCTGGGATATGATTACATAGGTGCCCACGATCACACCGATGGAAAATACACCCACAATGATGGAAATGATCACCAGGAGGGTGCGCGACAAATCGCCGGTCAGGTCATGGAAAACTTTCCGCCAACGTGGACGCATCATATCCTTGCCTTATCTCCGCCGCCGGTCGGCAGCGCGATTCTCTGCCAAGCGCGCCTGGACAATCTTGCTGAGGGCATCTTCTGTCAAAGGGGATTCATTTACGAGCTTTTGGAAAGCCGCCCGGTGTAGTGCCACCAATTCCACTGGCTCCTCCGGGGCGGCCCGGATGCTTGCGATGGATTGTCCACCGCGTACCAGCTCGATCTCGCCGAAGAATTGGCCGGGTCCTATCCTGGCAATCGAAATTCCTTCCCCTTTATGCGAGCCGCGTTGCAGAACCACTTCCACCGCCCCGCTCTTGATCATGAAGAAGTAATCCACATGTTGGTCGGCTTGCAGTACCGCGCTCCCCGGCTGATAGGTGAAATATTCAAGCTGGCGGGTGGCTTCCAGCATCTGATGGTGGTCCAGCAACGCCAGGCACTGCGCCACGGTCTCGTCGATCAACTCGCCGTCCGAGATGATGATCGTGCGGGAGGTGCGTTCGGTCAAGGATGGGTCGTGCGTCACCATGGCGATGGTCTTGCCGCTTTTGGCCAGGCGGTCGAACAATGTGATGATGATATCTGCCGAGCGCGAGTCCAGGTTGCCGGTGGGTTCGTCCGCACAGATGATAGGCGGGTCATTTGCCAGGGCGCGTGCAATTGCGGCGCTCTGCTGCTGGCCGGTTGAGACTGCCACCGGCAGCTTGTCTGCCTGCGCTTCCAGACCAACCAGTTCGAGCAACTCCATGGCCCGCTTGGGGCGTTCGTCGAAAGCAACCATATCAACGTAATCCATTGGCAGCATCACGTTTTCCAACAGGGTCAGCATGGGTAGAAGTTGGAAGAACTGGAATACCACGCCCAGGTTTTTGCCGCGCCACAGCGAGCGCTCGCTTTCGGACATCTGGTAGATATCCATCCCGCCAATGACCACTTTGCCGCCGCTGGGATGGTCGATGCCGGTGATCATGTTCAGCAACGTGGATTTGCCGCTGCCCGATTTACCCACGATGGCGGCAAATTCCCCTTTTCGCAGGGTCAGGTCCACCCCTTTGAGCACGGTGAACTCCCCCGCGGCATTCTTAAAGGTCTTGACCACTTTTTGCAGTTGGATCATGGCTTCTACCGGCTGCGCCGGTACGGGTGCCGACATAGTCGGTACAAGTGCCGACAAGGTCGGTGCAGGCGTCTGTGCGGCTGGAGCAAGGGTACGCTTCATACCCATTTTCCTTTCCCGGATGACTCTTCCGGGATGATTTCGCCATCCTGGATGACCAGATGGCGCGTGAAGCGCGGTGCCAGGCTGTTGTCATGCGTCACCATGATGATGGTTTTCCCTTTTTCCAGCAGATGTTCGAAAACCTGGAACACGTGGTCGGCTGTGACCGAGTCAAGGCTGCCGGTGGGTTCGTCCGCCACAAGAATGGGCGGATCGTTGGCCAGCGCTCGCGCAATTGCCACGCGTTGTTGCTGCCCTCCGGAGATGAAGTTAGGGAGTTTAAAGGCGTGCTCCTCCAGCTCAACCATGCGCAGCAGTTCCATAGCGCGCCCGCGGCTCTCGCCGCGCCGGTACAAGCCGCACAGATCCATCGGGAGCATCACGTTCTCGAGCAAGGTCAGCATGGGCAGTAGCTGAAAAGACTGGTAGACCACGCCCATGTTCCGCCCGCGCCAGAGTGCCAGGTCATTCTCGCCCAGCTTATGAATGGACACCGCTCCCTCAATGCCATGCACGATTACTTCTCCGGAAGTCAACTGATCCACCCCGGTGATCATGTTCAGCAGGGTGGATTTTCCCGCCCCGGACTTGCCGATCACACCCAGGAACTCTGCCGGATAGACACACGTATTGATGCCGCGCAGCGCAGGAAAATCGCCCGCGGCGGTCTCGTATACTTTATAGACTTGGTGCAGTTCAATGAGGGCGTTGGGGTGGTTCGGCAGTGGTGGTGAGCTGTCTTCTGGAAACGAATTTCGATTGTGGGGAGACACAATTTTCCCTACTTGGGTAATAAAGGATTTCGACAGCAAGATTCTACTACATCCCCCACCACTCGCAGATAATCTTATCCAACCTTAATTGTGATCTTTTACATCATCGCCGATGGCGGATATGCCAGGATGGGTGGCACGCCCCTGCCGAAATGGATTGCCGGCCGGACGACCCAGGCTGTGGATGCTGCCCGACCGCTGTGGGGCAATCCCCTGGCAGGTAAATGGCATTAACCAGTTTAAGACGGACGCGGATATTTTATAATAAAACAGGCGGAGGACATTTTAGCCCTCCGCCTGTTTGGTCTATGTGTTTATTTTTCTACTTGCCTGCCAGTGCAGTGTCAATCGCCTGGCCGGTGTTTTCAAAATTCGAGACCAACGTTCCATTAACAAAGATGCTGGGCGTGCCGGTAATATTCAAAGTTTGACCCTGCGCTATATCCGCCTTGACCTGGCCGGCATACTTTTTAGCCTGGTAGCACTGATTAAAGGCGGTCATGTCCAGTTTCAAATTCTCGGCCATTGTCACGAGCCGTGCATCCGTGAACAGGGAGGCGCTTTCGGTGATCTGGTTGGCGTAGAGCGTGTCATGATAGTCCCAGAAGTGGTTCTGTTCCCCGGCGCACAAAGCGGCATTGGCAGCCCGGTAGGAAGCGTCGGTGCCATCATTGCTATCAATCACAATAAAAAAATGATAGGTGTAATAAATCTTGCCGGTCTCAACGTAGTTCTGGAGTATCTGTGGTTCAACCGTCTGGGTATAGGCCAGACAGGCCGAACAGCGAAAATCCTCATACGCGTCCACTTTAACCGGGGCATTGGGATCACCGAGATGCTGCCCATCCACTTTGACATTGAAGACCCTGGGAACTATGGTAATAACAGGAACGGGAGTAGCATTCGCGGCAGCCTGGGTAGAATTGGCAGCCGTACGGGCAGCATTCATGGATGGTACGATAAGGGCAAAAGTCACCAAAAGTGCAACCACAACCACTACCGCAATAACGATGATGCGGTTGCGGAGTTGTTCGCGGCGGCGGCGTTCACGGATTTCCTGGCGTTTACTCATTCTATCTCCTAAATATTTTTAGAGTGAAGGAATTTTGCCATAATCGAGGCGGTTTGTCCAGTAAGAGACCCGGCTTCCTGATTAAAAACAGGGTTCTTCTTATACGATTCTTATTTTGATACCTGTTTTCCAAGCCAATCGAGCATAAGTTTAAAAACTTCGGCCTGCTCCGGCTCGTTGTGGATCTCATGATACAGGCCATCCCAAACTTTGAGGGTCACTTTATCCCCGGCCCTCTCCGAAAATGCCTGGCTGGCTTGGGCGGAAGTGATCGGGTCAGCTGCGCCGTGCATAAGCAACAGGGGCAAGGGGAATTCGGCGGCATGTTCCAGTGCCCATGATCCGGATTCGTAGATCGTTATGAATAGCCGCGCCGAGATTTTATCATGCACCAGTGGGTCATTTTGATAAGCAACCACGACCGCTTGGTCATGGGAGAGTCCCTTGGTATTCAAATGGCTATGCGTAACGACGCCGGGTGCAAGGCTGTTCATCAGCCGGCCGAGCGTGACCTGGGTCGCGGGTGAATCGAAAGCGAGTTTCAGCCAGGGACTGGTAGCGATAACCCCGCGTAAATCCGGTTTGCGACGCAGGGCGTAGTTCAGCACCAGGTTTCCACCCAGGCTGTGCCCATAGAGGAAGCGCGGCGTACCTGCGTAGCGTTCCTCCGTCTGGTGGGAGAAAGCAGCAATATCATCCAGCAAGGCATCATAGGATGGTGTGTGACCGCGCGGCCCGCCCGATTTGCCATGCCCGCGCAGGTCAAACCCGAGCATGGCGTAGCCTTTTTCTGCCAGCGCAGCCGCGACATGGTCATAGCGCGCCACGTGCTCGCCATGCCCATGCACAAGCAGGATGATCGCCTTCGGGGAACCCTGGGGCAGCCAACTGCGCGCATACATATCCAAACCATCCGACGATTTCCAAGTCCATTCCGAGATTTCCATAATCATTTGCTTCCGAGGCTAACTCTAAATTCACAGGCAGGTGCACCAGCAGCCTTACAGGCAATTTCTTCCAGATCGAATTCCTGGTCAGTAGCCCAAAAGAGGGCCCCCTGGATCAGGCCAAGCGTCACAAAACAGATCGGTTCAGCAGAGGTCTGGTCAAGCGTTGCAGCAGAAGAATGATCTACCAGCAACAGGTCAAGGTCCAGGGAATGTACAGTGGCTGCGCCGCCGCCCTCCTGGAGGTAACCAGCCAGCAACTCCAGCATGCGCCGCCGCCGGGCCGGGACCGGGAGGCGGCGGACAATCTCCAGTTCCGCTTTCTCAAGGAAAGCAGCCTGGGTCATCATCCGATTCCACATGTCTGCGCCAATTCGCAACAGGATACCGCGCGCTCCGTGTCCATAGAAGAGGCGCAGAGCGTGTTGGATCGATGCATAGCATCTGGCTGCCTCCATTCCATCCAACTTTACGTGAGGGCCTCTATCAAGGAGCGCTGGTGAAAGATGATCCTCGGTCAGGATAACCGGCAATTTATCTGCACCGACCTCCTGCGTGGCGGATTCTATAAACAACTGAGCCAGACGGTTTGAAAGCATGGGCTATGGAACCTGCAACCGGTAAACAGGGTAACGTTCCCCCGTTTCCCGAAATCCGGTCTTCCTATAAAGCGCCAGCGAGGCGGCATTATCGCTTTGAGTGTTAACTGTCAGGCGATACATGGCATGTCGCTCCGCTTGTTGGATCAGATCAGCAATCAAGGCACGCCCCACCCCGCGCCCTTGCAGGGCTGGCCGGACTGCCAGCCTGGCGAGATGTGCTCCAAGCGGATTGCGGGTACTGAGCTGGTATCCAAGCACCTGCCCATCTGCTTCGGCCACCGTCGCCAGCACGGCCTGTGGGTAAGCCCGTTCGAGCGAAGGAAGGGAATTCTGCCAAAGTAGATCAAAGGCAGCTGCATCCACTTCGGCAACCGCAGGAAGGTCATATTGCCGCATGGCCCGGATCGAGAAACCGGGCGGCAGGGAGACTTCCTCTGAATCCTGTTGCTCGCGTTCGAGCATAACGATGGACTGGCGACTGGTAAAACCGCTGGCGATAAGCAAACTATGATACCAATCCTGCAAGACGATAGCTGCAACCGTAAACTGGCCTGTGCGGGCCAAGTCCAGATAGGCTGCATTCCAAAGTATTTGCCAGGATTCATCCAGAGAGATTTTCCCCGAGTTAACAAACAACCTCACCCATGCCACAGATGGTGGGTCAGGCGGGCAGGCCAGTGCAGAAATGATCTGTTCCTGGCTCTCCAGTACAAAAAAGGGCGGCGCCCCGATCCAATCCAGCGGATTGCGCCAATCCAGGTGGCGATGGATGGCAGGGCTGAAATGGTTCAAATTGGCAATCTGACGCTGGTCTGTCAAAACCGCAGGCCGCACCCGAACATCTACGCCAACCGTCATAGGCGGACGAATAGAATTTTCTTCATAAAACGCTGTCTCAGGGTCGGATTCTTGACGCCCGCCAACCCGGATTGCAGGGTGATAACCGCGTCATAGAACTTGAAACGGCGCAGGTAGAGCATGGCAAGCAACTGCATCACGTCTGCGCGCAGGTTTCCCTCATCTGCCTTTTCCAGGACGTCCGCGGCTTTTTTATAATAATCCATTGCATCCTTCAGACGTTTGAGCGCTTCCAAGGCAGAAGCCTCATTCGCCAGCGCCATGCCCTGCCGCCGAAAATCCTGAGAGTCCGCGAAGGTTTGCTCGGTGCCTTCAACAGCTTCGAGGGCAGCTTGAGCCTCTCCGGCGAGCAAGAGAGCCACAGATTGGTTATTCTTCATCTCGGCCGCCATAAGCGCATCACCCGCACTTAGGTAAGCGGACGCGGCATCGGCAAATATCTGCGCAGCCTGGGGGTAATCCCCGGCCTCATAAGTCAGTTTAGCCTGGTCGACGATTTCTTGGGGAGGAAGTGTGTTTGTCATAGTCCGTTAGATAGGGAAATCCAGAGAAGTTAGAAGGTTATATCCAGCAAGTCTTCTGCCACCGAGCGTAATTTACCGGTGGACATTCCGCTCAATTTCATCGCCAGTTCCAGATAAGGACGGTTGACTGGTTTGGAGACAAAATCACGTAATTCGGGGGGCAATTGCAGGAATTCTTGAACGGATTTTTGTTGATTCATCCATTGCCCGATGGGGCCGGTCTGGTCAAAAATAGTTTCGATCTGACCGCCAAGTAGCGCCACCAGCCCTTCCAGTTCGGGTAGCGGGATGGGGTGTTCGCCCAACTCATATGCTTTCAGGCGTGCCTGTGAAATGCCCGATTGTTCGGAAAGTGACTGTAACGATAGGCCGGCACTTTCACGTTGCTGGCGCATGAGTGCTCCAACCAAGCGTTGGCGTATGCTGATTAGCGCCGGCAGGTTCATGTTCCCAGTCAGCGGCGCATCATCCGACATGGCCTCCTTACTCCAAAAATGGTACAAGGGGAGACGGAGAGAATATGCCAACACCTCCAGTTCCGGCAAAGAAGGCGCTTTCCGGCCTTCTTCCCAGGAACGCAGAACACCGCCCGTCACACCCACAAGCTTAGCACATTCGGGAAGTGTCATGCGCGCCGCCAAGCGGGCATCGCGGATCAAGACGCCTAATTTTCTGGAACGAAGGGCAACCTGGACTTGTATGCTCATGGGATTTCCTTGAATAAGGTCACGGAACAGGTGGAATTATTATAGCAGAGAAACAGGGCATTGGTTAGCGTCGCTGATGGGACATTGCCATATCGGCAGCAGTGGCCCCGAAAATATCCGCACTAAGTTTAAACCCGGCTGCTTCCAGCCGCGGGCCGAATAATGGCCGGATGCCGGTCGCCTTATGCTGGCCGCTAATTTTTCCTTCTGCATCCATACCGGTCTGGTTGAATTTGAAAATATCGCTCAAGACAATCACATCTCCTTCCATGCCGGCTACTTCTGAAATGGCAGTAATTTTACGCTCGCCATCCCGAAAGCGCGACATCTGAACAATAACATCCACTGCCGACGAGATTTGCTGCCGGACAATTTTTAGCGGCAGGTCCATCCCGGCCATCAACACAAGGGTTTCAAGGCGGGAAAGTGCATCGCGGGGTGTATTGGCATGAATGGTAGTTAGCGAACCGTCATGACCAGTGTTCATGGCCTGGAGCATGTCCAGGGCTTCGCCGCCGCGGCATTCACCAACAACAATGCGATCAGGTCGCATACGCAGAGAGTTGCGTACCAACTCGCGGATACTCACTACGCCTTCTCCCTCCACACTGGCCAGCTTGGTTTCCAGGCGAACAACGTTATCCTGCTGAAGCTGTAATTCAGCAGCATCTTCAATGGTGACGATTCGTTCCCCTTCAGGAATAAAGCCAGACAGCACATTCAGGAATGTAGTCTTGCCTGATCCGGTGCCGCCGGAAATAATGATATTCAAGCGACCAAGGACACAGGCTCGCAGAAAATCGGCCATTCCTTGTGTCAACGAGTTGGATTCGGTCAATTGCGCGATTGACATCTTTTCTTTTCGGAATTTTCGGATGGTGATGGAAGGGCCATCTACGGCACAGGGAGGAACGACAGCATTTACACGTGATCCATCCGGCAGGCGAGCATCCACCATGGGACTTTCAGAGTCAATATGACGCCCCAATGGCGAAACAATCCGGTCAATGACTTTCAGGATGTGAAGATTATCCTCAAATACAACATTCGTACGCTCCAAACGCCCCTTTTTTTCAATAAATATTTTTCGGGGCCCGTTCACCATGATCTCGGTAATATCCGGGTCATCCAGCAACCTTTGGAGCGGACCATAGCCGGTGATTTCATCAAGAATATCCTGGAGGAGATGATTCCGGATCGAATCAGAAAGGGTTAATTTCGTCCGCGCCAAGGCTTCTACCAAGCGCTCTTGGATCATCTGACGCTGCTTTTCGGGCGTCAGATGTTCCACAGGGAGATCCTGCGTAGCTGCCCCAATGAGATACTCACGCAACTTTGTATAATCTGGAATGGATGCACCAGCAGAAACATTCATGCCTGGTACAGTCATTTCTCATCCCCCTTCAACTGCTCCGCGATCTCACTATCGGGCATTACCCAAATTATCTCATCGCGCCGCACAGCCAAAAATTTGGCCTGATACAAGATTCGGCCTTCTGGTGAATAAACAATCGCATCGGTGACGGCTATAAATTTTTCCGGAAGTTCCAATTCATCCTTGAGACGTCGATCTTGGCTGACATGGATATTCCCATGAATTCGGTGTGGGGCAGTCTGGAGCATGACAGGAATGGGGGTCTTTGAAATAATATCTGTAAAATATTTACCTTTATCGTCAAACTCGATTGTCATCAGATACTCCGGATCTTTTTCAACGATTGCTGTGTTTGTCAGTTGCGATCATCTGGTTGGTGGCCTGTTTTAGTAATAGAGAAATTGAATCGCTCTGAATTCTGGAGATCAGCGGCTCATGGCGGTTATTGGCAACGGTAACATTATCGCCCATAAACGGCATGGTGACTCCGATGGGTAGGCCGAGCATCTTTTCCAAAGCTGCCTTCGTCAGACCTTCCAACCCAACGGCACGGTTTTGGATGGCATAAATACGCTGTAGGTCCACGCCTTGTGCTTTGAGATATTCCAAAACTGTCAGGGTTAAATCCGCTGTTGACAGATCCGTGCTGAGAACCAAGGCAATGATATCTGCCTTCTGGATGATTGGCAAACTTATCCGCGAAAGAGAACGGCCCAGGTCCACAAACACGTAATCGTAAGATTCGAGGATCGCCTTAAGGATATCGCTGACCCGGTCACCGGGCAACTGGTTAGCCAATTCCGGGTCAGGTGCGCCAGCCAATAAATGGAAATACCAACCTGAAATACGCGGAAGATTATCCTTAAAATATGCCGCCGTCATTTGATCTGGCCCTTGCACAGCCGCGGTCACCAGGTTGAGACGGTCAGTATAGCCGACAATATACGCAATGGAGCCGATTGGCAGAACCAGATCAATCAAGGCAACTTCTTGATCTGGTTTTTCGCTCGCCAAGCACATGGCAATATTGGCACATAATGAGGATGTCCCCGTGCCACCTTTGGCACTTAAGAAAGCAATCAACTTTCCTTGTTTCTTCGGCAGTTGTTTTTCTCCATTTGCGAAGCGCGGCAAAAGTTCCAGAAGTTTCTGTAACGCCTGGCTGGACTTGACCAGATACTCGTTACAACCGGCAGCCAGCAGGCTGGTCATCTCCTGCGGATTTTCCCGGTTGCTCAACGCGATCAGAGTGACTTTGGATGTACGGCGATCCTGCCGCAGGCGGGTGACCACTTCCAGGCCGGTCAGGTCGGGTAATACAGGATCAAGAATAATGATACTTGGCTGGTCTCTCCAGGCTGAAATGAGTCCTTCCCGCCCCAGGGATGCCGATAGAACCGTATAACCGCTCTTGCCAATTATGGCAGACAGATAATTACGGCTGGCAGCATCACTATCTATTACCAGGACGGAAATGGGATCTTTTTCCATGCAAAACCTCAAGAAAGAAAGTGCCAAATAGATAAGGAGCAGAAACCTGTCAAAATGCGGGTCACCCTTCTATTGGAGGCATAAGGTAGCCCAAACCGGACCGGGTGACAATGTGCCTGGGTTCATGAGGGTCACTTTCCATCTTTTGACGCAAACGGGCAATCGTGACCCACAGGATTTCCTTATCATCACGGTATTCCGGCCCCCATACACTTGTCAGCAGTTCTTCTGCTGACAATACCTTGCCAATGTTATGTGTAAACTGGAGCAAGAGCCGGTATTCTGTTGCCGAAAGATAGACAGGCAGTTCGCCCAACCATACTTCCGCACGGGCGAAATCAATCCGCAAATTATCATGGGTAAAGAAACGATCCTGGCCGGTTTCGGACGTCTGGGCACGCCGTAGAACTGCCCGGACGCGCGCCAGCAACTCCATGATGGAGAACGGCTTGATGAGGTAATCATCGGCGCCAACATCAAGACCACGCACGCGATCCTGCTCTTCGCCTTTGGCGGTCAGGATTATGATAGGGACCATGGAGAATTGACGGATGCGTTGACAGGTGACAAAGCCATCCATACCGGGCAGCATAACATCCAATAATATCAAGTCCACAGGGCTGGCGGAGAAGGATTTGACCGCCTCCTCACCATCCATGGCAGTAAAGACCTGGTAACCTTCCGTCAGCAAATTGGCTTCGAGTAAACGAAGGTAACGAGGTTCGTCATCTACAACCAGAATGCGCACAGACATGGCAATCCTTTCTTAAGAATCATTCCGTTTCCGGGTAGGCAACTCGATAATGAATACGGTACCTTTTCCCGGGGCAATCTTGACCGAGATCTGGCCGTAGTGTGCCTGAACGATCTGCTTGCAAATAAATAGTCCGAGGCCGGTACCCCGTTTGTTGGAGTGACCGGCAACGCGATAGAAACGCTCGAACAAAAATGGCAGGTGCTCCGATGAAATGCCCGGTCCCTGGTCTGCAAAAGTGACAACCTGCTTATTTGCATAAATCCTGAGCGAGACGATGATCTTCGACCCGGGTGCATATTTGATGGCATTATCGAACAGGTTACTGAAAACCTGGGCCAGGCGAACGGTATCGCCCTGAATTGGTGCAGCCGGTTCAATTTCCTGAACGATTTCCAGATCTTTATGGCGACTTTGGACACGCATGATGGCATCCCGGAGGAGCGAATCCAGACGGACAGGTTGGAAGTCCATTGGCATGTTGCCGCTCTGCAAACGAGCCGAATCCAGGATACTATCTATCAGGGTCACCAGATAGTCAGATTCCTCATCTATTATGGTTAAGAATTCGTGCTGGGTTGCAGGGTCCCAAACGGTATCTGACCGGAGCAATGAAGTGGCGTAGCCTTTGATGAACCCCAGCGGAGTGTGCAATTCATGCGAAATGGTGGCAATGAAATCATCTTGAAATCGAGCACGTTGCCGGGCAAGTTCCAGTTGGGTCTGGATATCTTTCACAAAGCGGCGTTCCATGATGCGGGCCGTCTGCGCCGCTGCCAGGGCAGCCCAGGACATTTGTTCGGATGTATATTCCGGCCCACCAAAGCGAACAAATACAATTGCGCCACCCCCATTTGGCAGTTTGAGGGGATACCCGAGCAAATATGGCATGGCAATACGGTCAGGGGAGTCCGAATCTACCGGAGCAGCCACAACTATTTTATCGGTAGCTACAACCTGGTTCGCAATTTCTTCGCCCCAGGATGCCTCGGCTTCCTTGCTCCGGCCCCGGCCCGCCGCACGCGCATAAACAGCTTCCGGTACGGCGCCGGTCTTTTCAACCAGGTAGATTGCCAGGTTGTCAAAGACAAATTTTCTGTGCAGCGTGAGGAAAAGGAAATTAAGCGCTTTCTTCCAATCGTCTTTGACGATGGCATCACTCAACTTGGAAAAGATTTCCAGCGTTTCGCCGTCCATACCGAACTCGTTGCCTGCCGTTTCAGTTATCCTTCAATGCTGCCAGAAGCGGGAAGGAAAAAGTGGAGCCTTTGCCCTCTTCTGATTTAACCTCAACCAGTGAACCGTGCGCGCTGACGATCTCTTTTGCCAGGGCCAACCCCAGTCCGGTACCACCATAGCGCCGGGTGGGAGAGGCATCCAACTGGTGGAAGGGTTCAAATATCTCCTCCAACCGGTCAGCGGGAATACCGATACCGGTATCGGTGACTGTTATCATCACGAGTGTATCGGACTCTTTCTCGATGGAGAGAGTCACCTGACCGCCTGAAGGTGTAAATTTGATGCCATTATCGATCAATTGGAGGATGACCCAAGAAATCTTCTCCACATCTGCCTGAACAAAAGGAATATCGGAGCGGATATCGAAATTTAAAGACACGTTCCGATCTTTTGCTTTTGGACGTGAGTAATTGATGATCTCCCCAGCCACTGCGTTTAAATTAACCGGCGCCAGGCGCAGGGTCATTTCCCCCCGGGCTGCCAGCGAGAACAGGATGAGGCTATCTATCAGGCTTTCCAGACGCCCGGTGGCCCGTTGACTGACCTGCAACGCATTCCTCTGATCATCGCTCAAAGGGCCAAGCGATCCGGTTGACAGCAATTCCAGATACCCCTTGACATGCGTGAGCGGTGTCCGCAGTTCATGGGAAATATTGGCAACAAAATTAGCCTTCATCTGGTTTAATTCAGAGAGTTTGCGCAAAGCTTCCTGCAACTCGGCCGTGCGCTCCTGGACACGGTGTTCCAGGAAGCGGTTGGCATCTTCGAGGGCATTGCGCAGTTGGATGATCTGTTCGGTAACCGCGTGATCTATCTGCTGGCGGGTGAGCAGGTTAAGATCCATCAACGCCTCGCCCAGGAGGCAGCGCTGCCCGTTCTTCTGCTTTTCCCCCTGGTAAGCCAGGGCTTTCTGCAAATCTACGTTGGTAATCAGGCCAACCTGTACGAGGTATTCTCCCAATCGGGGTACCAGAACTTCGGGAGTCAGTGGTGAGGTCATTTTTGCATCCTCATAGTATTAGAATACCACGATTCTGCGGCTCGTCAACAGATGGATACGGTCAATTCACTCATTCAACAGCCGCCCCAACAGGGCGTCCAACTCCTCATCCGAATAATAGTGGATGGTGACCGTACCGCCCTTGCGCCCGGAATGCAAGGTAACCTTTGTATGCAGGCTTGAGCGCAGCCTTTCCTCCAATTCGGCCATTTCTGGAACGGCAGCCGGCTTCAGTTTCCGGGGCGTTTTTTCACCGGAGAGGTTACGGACCAATTCTTCGGTCTCGCGGACGTTAAGTTCCTGGCTTAGCACAGTGCGCAGCGCAACCGTCTGCGCTTCCGGCGTGGGGAGCGCCAGCAGGGCCCGGGCGTGGCCCTCCGAAAGGCGGCCTTCGATCAGGGCGTTCTTGATCGCATCGGGCAGATCGAGCAGGCGCAGGGTGTTGGATACTGCCGAGCGGCTTTTGCCCACCCGTGCCGCAATTTCTTCGTGAGATAAGTGGAAGTCTTCGGCCAACTGGCGATATGCCTCCGCCTGTTCCAGGGGAGACAGGTCAGAACGCTGAACGTTTTCAATGATCGCCAGCTCCAGGCGTTGCTGGTCGGTAGCCTGCCGGACGAGCACCGGCACGGATGACAGCCCGGCCAGGCGGGCGGCCTGCAAACGGCGTTCCCCGGCGATCAGGATATAGCGCCCGTCCGTGTCCCCGGGCGTGACGATCAGCGGCTGGAGTACTCCGTGTTCACGAATGGAGGCGGTTAGATCTTTCAGTTCCTCCGGATGCATCAGGCTGCGCGGCTGGCGCGGGTTGGGAGAAACCAGATCGACCGGCACCAACACGACGGCATTCTCCGCTGAAGCGCTTTCCCCACCCGGGAGAAGCGCTCCCAAGCCACGACCAAGTCCGGATTTTTGGGGCATAGGTTCCTCCTTGAACTATTCTCCGCTTTTCGGGAGCGTAATGCCGTCGCTATTCAACAGTTCCCGCGCGAGCGACTCATAGGATTTGGCTGCGCTCGATCCGGGCGCATAGGCTGAGATCGGTAAACCGTAAGATGGAGCCTCGGCGAGACGCACACTGCGCGGAATAATGGTCTCAAAAACTTTTTCCGGGAAATATTTGTGGACTTCGGTTACCACATCCCCGGAAAGATGCGTGCGCCCGTCGAACATGGTCAGGATAACCCCGCGCACTTTAAGCGCCGGGAAAATGGACGCACGCACGCGCTGGATGGTGCGGGTCAATTCGCCCAATCCTTCCAGCGCCAGGTATTCGCACTGCACCGGGATCAGTACGCCATCCCTGGCTGCCATCAACCCATTGACCGTCAGCAGGCCCAGGGAAGGAGGGCAGTCTATCAGGATGTAGTCATAGCGTTCCCCCAACGGCGCGAGAGCATTTTTAAGTTTGTTCTCGCGCCCCAGTTCATTCACCAATTCCACTTCCGCCCCGGCCAGGGCTGGCGATGATGGCAGGATGGCAAGCTTCAGGCGCGGGTTCTGCAACACCAGGGCGGTTGCCGGCGCACCGCCCAGCAGGACTTCATACGTCCCGCCCTTGACGGTGTGTACATCCACGCCAAGGGATGAAGTGGCATTGGCCTGTGGGTCGGCATCCACGATCAAGACACGCTGCCCGAATTGGGCCAGGTAAGCCCCAAGGTTAATGGCAGTGGTGGTTTTGCCCACCCCGCCTTTCTGATTGACCAGTGTATGAATGCGGCCCACTACATAACCTCCACCAGGCAGGTTTGGATCTCTTCCCTGTTTGGAATGCCTTCCAGCCCGCGACGCCTCACCGAAAAAGATGCCAGGTGGGTGGCGAACCTGGCTGCAGCCCAGGGATCATGGGTGATCGAAAAACGCCAGAAGAAAGCCGCCGCAAAAATATCCCCTGCGCCCGTAGGGTCCACTTCCTCTACCTGCAAGGCGGAGAATCGCCGCAGGTCGCCATTCCAGTATAAGCGCGCCCCGGCCGCGCCCTCGGTCACGGCCAGCACCGGGCATGCCTCTGCCATCGCTTCGATCTGCGCCTCGTCCCCCCCCACATCTTCGATACTGAGCACGGCTGCGTTTGCCCTTGATAAGGCTTGCCGCGCCTCCGGCCAATCCCCGATCCGAACATGCCCGTCGCCATCCCACGCCCGCAGCCAGCCCTGCGGGGTCAGGCCCAAAAGGATGGATGAAGGAAATCCGTGCTCTGCCAGGCGCTTGCCTTCCCCGGCAACCGGCCCGACATGGATAATGGGAGCATCCCGCCACACCTCGGGGACGTCAGCGTAGGAAAGGTCCGGGGCAATCTGGTGGAGGATCTGCTGGCGGCCATCCGGCGTGTACCGGTTTTCGAAAGTGGTGCTGTGTTCCGCCGGCAGGCTCCTGATCTGGATCCCTTCCAGAGCATCCAGGGGTACTTCCCCGCCCCAGGCCGTCACCACGCCCACGCGCAGACCCAGGGCGCGCGCCGTCAGGGCAGCATAGGAGGCGGTCCCCCCAGGCGCGGGCCGGCGGGAGTCAGGTCACAGGCGATGTGGCCGATGACCAAATAATCCACCGGGCTGAAGGGGAGGATATCTTCCATGACTAAATTATACCTGACCAGGACGGGAATACGCAGAGCGGAAAGCCCGAGTTATCCAGGCGCGCGGCAGCGTCGGTTAAGCACCCCTACGAACGGGGCAAAAAAGAAGGAATGTCCGCGCGCAAAATGGGCGAAACGATAAAAAACGATGGAAAAGAGGCGGAACGGGTGCCGCGGCCGGGCGTGCCAGCACGCAAACCGGGGGTCAGGCTGCCGCTCTCGAAACCCGGCGAACCCCCGTTAGCCCGCACCCGCACTCGGAAGAGATGTGTCTCGCAACACCCATGAAGGACCGGGTGCAGGCGAAGCAAAGAACACAAAGAAGTACCGCATGCACCCCGCTTTCTACGGGCGTCCGCGACAAAGTCCATTGACGAATATCCCCCATGAGAGACGGGCTGGCTGGCTTGCCCCCAGCATGAGGATTTCAACCGATCGGCTCGTCTTTTATGTTGGGATTTTTAACAAAGGGGCTGAAGACTGTTGCTTAGTATATTTGATTTCAAACCACTAGTCGAACCACCTCCACATCGAAACCTTTGCAGTTCATTCCTTTCATTAACCTATATAATTTTTGGGATATTACTAAGAGTGGATATGTACGCAATAGTCCGCGATTCACTCCAAGCAACTGCTTTGTTTCAGCAAGGTCGCTTCCATCCCAAGAATCCTTGTTAATTGAAAGCTCTGAAAGGATGTTTAAACCAATTGTATGACCATTTCTGCAACGATATTCATTGACCTTGTCATCATCGAAAGGATCATTGCCAGTCTTTGTTACAGGACTTATATCCACAAGAGATGTTGTAACTAACTGGTACCAGGGTTTTTTCTGATATTTCGGCAATTTATGGTTAATCGGCTTTAACTCGTATCCATTTGAATTGTTATCAACAAGGATCTTTGCCAATCGTTGACTAACGATGATTTCATTTGAAATTGTTCTAGCGATATCGATATTCTTTGGTACTGTATTTAAATCCAAAATCAGTTCTGATATTTGCTGGATTCCAGAACCACATATTTCACATACCCCTTGACTATCATAGATAGTTCCGCACTCAAGCCCCGCAGGCTCGAAAGTCTTCATTATTTTTAAGAGCAACAACTCGGCAGATTCGATCTCCTTTTTAGAGTAAACGCGGTGAATTGCCCAGCCGAAGAAGAAATAGTTGTGATCCCTTATTCTAACTAATTCATACAGCTCACCTATTTTCTTATAAAGGTTACTTCCGACCGGAGTACGGACTATCCTAACCAAATCCATCATGTTCTTTCCGACCTCTGGTAGAAGGAATTCTTTTGCATAGGGCTCACGCACACGAAATTCAGCTATTGCTTTCATTTTTCATCTTTTCCTCATCAGGGAAGCGGAAATTTATTGTAAACATCCTGCATAATTTGCAAGGCTACATCTAGCGGCGGTGCTCCTTGTTCATACGCCCAAGCCGCCCGAAATGCATTAGTGATCACTTGATGATAGGCTGCTGGGAGAGATACCATTGTTCCATTTGGGTCGCCTCCAAGATATTGGGGAAATATGTGGTGAAGTTGATCAGCTTTTTCTGCTAGGTTTGGGTATTGTTGATTGGCATCATCTACCAGTTCCTGCAAATTGTTTGATGCGGCCTCAATACCTAATACATCTTCTACTCCTTGACCTGCGGTGTTTAAATCCGATAAAGTTGTATCAACTTCTGGATTCTCAAAAAAATCATCGGGTTCAAAAACCACGGCTGGTAGAAGAAGAATGAAAGGACCTCCTGCTTGAACAGCCGAAATGAAGTCGGAAGCAATTTCATTCGATGCTTCGCCCAATTTTGATTTCGGTGCATTCTTATCAAGCTGGCAGATACCACTATTGATGCCGTCCATTCCAGCACACAGATCATTGCTATTTTGGACATCTTCTTGCTGTTGTTGAACTCCATATCCGCTGTTGTTACAGAAATCTCTTGCAGGGCCAACTGGGATAGCATCACATTGATTATGGCCTGTCGGATCGTTTAAGCCAATCGGATCGTTTTGAACATAACTGTATCGGTTTAGGCTTTGCGGGTTCCCATCGGGTACAATTGAATCCGGGGAGATGAAACGGCCTAACGATTCGTCGTAAAAACGCGCATTGTAATCCATCAGTCCCAGCGAGAAGCTGTTTCCCTGCATATCCAAGTCACGTTGCCCTGTGTAGGCGAAGTCGGTTACCGGCGTATTATTAAAGCGTGGCTGACCGAATGGCATGTAGCGCTGCTGCGTGCCTGCAATCGGATTCCCGGTGGCGTCCAGGGCCAGTTTGACCGACCCCAACTGGTCCGTCAGGAAGTACTCCAATGGCGTGCCCGGCGGGCCGTTGCGCATGGCGACGGTTTCGCCCGCAAAGAGGTAATACACCTTCGCGGTGGAAGTAGTTCCATCGGTATCTACTTCATAAAATCCGCCGGAGAAGTAATATATACTGTGCGCACATTTGCGCTCGTTCTCGGCACATTACCAATCCTACGCCAGGGCAGGCTTCAAAGATGGCTCCAAAACAGGCGGGAAAGATTAATAACAACCCCGTTCCACTCCTGGCGGGTGCACATCCGCGTATTTCCGCCTCCTTGTCCTCCGAAGGGGACATTCTAACTCGTGCGCAAAGGGGACATTACTATTAAACGCTAACATTTTGAGCGGCACCCTGTCAAGGATTAATAGAAATGTCCCCTGCATCGGTCAAATAAGGATGTCCCCCCGGGGGGACATCCTTATTTGACGGAAAAATCTCTGCGCCAGGGATGGTCGGGAGCAGGGTGAAAAGGTTTGCGCGGGTGCGCCACTTGCTTGGCAGTCACCACTTCGGATTGATGTTCCTGTTTTTGGAAGATAGTGTAAGCGAGTGCATCGCCTTTGTAGAGAATGGCGACCTGGCCCTGTGCGTCCTGACAGATCGTTACCTGGGCTTTATACAGGCTATAGGCAGGGCGATCAGTCTGGATCTGGTAGACGACATTCTTGAACTGGAGCGTCAGGTTCTTGGAAACGAGCCGGTTTTCCTGCCAAACGAGGATCTGGTCAAGATTTTGGTGAGCCAGGAGCGGGCGATGTGCATCCAGGGTGCTGCGGGGTGGAACTGCAAAACGGGCGTTGAAATCCGCCATGAACTCAGGCAGATAGGCATTGCCCTGTTGCATGTTGTTGATCCCACGCAAGCGCATCTCCTTGACCAGCCGGTCCTGTAGCGTTTTATTGGCTCGTTCCACACGCCCTTTTGCCTGAGGCGTATTGGCGCACAGGATCGGGATCTCCAAGCTTTGCATGGCTCTCCCAAACTGGGTCAAGTTGTCTCCAGAGCTCGTATTGGGGATATTGACCCGAAATATGCCATGCCTGTCCGTGTACAGCCCGGCAGGCCTGCCATGGGCTGCCAGGTACTGGCGCAGCAGGCCGCAGTAACCAAAGAAACTCTCTTCTGGCACAAATGACAATGCTCCCAACTGCCCTGTGGCATCATCGATCATCACCAGCAGCGTACAGCGTTCCCCGCGTCCTTCAAACCAGTCATGATCCGTCCCGTCCATTTGCTCCAGTTCTCCCTGACTGGCCCGCCGTTCCCGCATCTGATGCACTTCCACCTTGCGGGCTTTCTTCGCTTTCCACAACCCCTCCTCGATCATGATCTTGCGGACACTCCCCAGACCCAACTTCAAACCCTCCCCCTCTACCATTTTCTCATGCGCCAATGTCGGCCCAAAGCCAGCATAGCGCCCATGCAGCAGATCAATGGCTGCCTGCACAGTCTCCCGATCCAATTGATGATGGCTTGGCTTTCCGCGCTGTTTGGATACCAACCCGGCCGCACCCTCTCGCCGGTAGGCTCGCAACAACCGCCTTACTTGCCGGATACTCATCCCCAGGATCTCTGCAGCTGCCCTTTGCGTCATCCGTTTCTCTTCCAATTGTCCCATTACTTCCAAACGATTCATTTCCGCTTTGCTCATGGTTACCAGTTCCATTTCTTTGTCCCTTTCAGAGGGGACATTCTAACTCGTGCGCAAAGGGGACATTACTATTAAACGCTAACACATTTTGAGCGGCACCCTTGACAAAACAGAACAAATGTTTTAGGTTTAAGTTCAGGGGTCGCCGGGCCTCCCATTGGGTTACGCTGGGCCGCCCCTGCCTCGCATAGGAGTCGTTTTGGAACCCATTTCAGTTCGCCCCCGCCGGTTCGCCCCTCGCATCAGGAAGGAAAAAGCTCTTCCCGTGCTCTTCCGCCTGCCGCGATCATTCCGCGCAAAAAATAAAAAAGGTACTTTAATTCCACCCGTACCCGCTGCCGCAGGCGCCGGCAAGCCCGCCGAAGGAGCCAGCCACAGATGCAGATGCAGCAGCCGCGCCCTCTCTCGCCTGGGTGCGATCGGGAAAGCTCTTCTTTTCCTTCCACCCTCAATCTCCAATCCTCAATCACCAATCTTAAATTCTCAACCCTCCTATTCGTTTTTTTTTCGATACGCGGAACGAATACCGTACATCACTCATCATTCATCATTCCAAATTCATCCTTCCAGGGAATCGCTTGCCCAACCTTCTGACTGATGTTATCATACCTACGTGTTCCCCAACGTGACCGGGCGCAACCGCACCCACTTGATCCTGGCAATCATCATCCTGGCGACCATTCCCTGCTATTGCCTGGGGGTGGTTCTGTTGCAGGTCGCGCCCATGCACAATGCATCCACCGAAACGCCCACCGCCTCCGAGACCTTCACTCCCACCGGCACTCCAACCGATACCACCACAGCCACTTCCACGCCGACCTCGACCGCCACTACCACCAGCACCGTGACGGAAACGCCCACAACCACATTTACTCCGACCCTTACCGAAACCTTCACCCCAACGATTACCCCCAGTTCCACTCTCACGCCGACCGCTCCGCCCACTCTCACGCCGACCGCTCCGCCCACTCCCACGCCGCCGCCTACCCACACGCCGCCGCCCACCCTGACCTCCACCCCGAGCCTTCCTCCAACACCCCTCCCCATTCCAACGAATACCCCGCTCCCGTCAGCGACTCCTTTCCCTTCTCCAACCTCATAAATAAAGTTGATCGAAAGACCCCATGACAGACCTGCTCCCCTTTCTCAAAGACTTGCTCTCCGCCCCCGGCCTTTCCGGCTACGAGGATCCGGCCGCCCGGATCATTGCGTACCAATGGCGGCCGCTCGTTCATGCGCTCAGCCGCGGCCAGCTCGGCTCCCTGCACGGCCTGCGCCGCGGCACCGGCCCCGAACCGCGCCCCTCCGTGATGGTCGCCACGCACATGGATGCCATCGGCCTGATGGTCACCGGGATCACGGAAGGCTTCCTGCGCCTCACCCAGGTGGGCGGCGTGGATGCGCGCGTCCTGCCCGGAACGCCCGTCACAGTATTCGCCACAGGCACAGGTGCCTCCGGCGCAGGCGCCACAGGCACGGGTGCCTCCGGCGCAGGCGCCACAGGCGCAGGTGCCACAGGCGCAGGCGTCACAGGCGCAGGTGCCTCCGGCGCAGGCGCCACAGGCACGGGTGCCTCCGGCGCAGGCGCCACAGGCGCAGGCGCCACAGGCACGGGTGCAGGCGCAAGCGGGCCTTCCCCCTTGCCCGGCGTGATCGCCCAACCCTCCGCCCACCTGCTGCCTCCCCAGGAGGAAGCCGGCGGGCCGGTGGCGCTGGAAAACTTGCTCGTGGATACCGGCCTGCTGCCGCGCAAGGTTTTGGAACTGGTGCGCGTCGGCGACCTGGTTTCCTTCGCCCAGCCGCCGGTCGAACTGGCCGGCGAGACGCTCGCCGGCCACTCGCTCGATAACCGCGCCTCAGTGGCAGCCCTGACGGTTTGCCTGGAGGAACTGCAGGGCCGTGCCCATGCCTGGGATGTCTGGGCGGTTGCCACCTCGCAGGAGGAAGTCGGGACCCTGGGAGCCGCCGCCTCGACCTTTGAGTTGCACCCGGCCATCGCCCTGGTGGTGGATGTGACCTGGGCCAGGGGCCCTGGCGCCACCTCAGATTGGAACGCTTTCCCGCTTGGCAAAGGCCCCACCATTGCCATGGGGCCGAACATGCATCCGGCCTTGCACAAGGCCATGAAAGAACTGGCCGACAAGCTTGAGATCCCTTACGCCCTGGAATATACCCCGGCTCACTCCGGCACGGACGGCTGGGCTACGCAGGTGGCGGCGGAAGGCATCCCAACCCTGGTGCTCGGCATCCCGCTGCGCTACATGCACACGCCGGTCGAACTGGTCGCCATCCAAGACATCCAACGCGCCGGGCGCTTGCTGGCCGAATTCATCGCCGCCCTGGCTCCGGATTTTATGGAAAAAATTATCTGGGAATAATCTGAGGAATCATGCCAACCATAGGAACCCAACAGATCAAACTCCTGGAACGCCTTTGCAACGCCTGCGCCGTCTCCGGCGACGAGGCCGAAGTGCGCCTCATCGTGCTGGAAGAGCTCAAAAGCCACACGGAGGATGTCCGGGTGGATGCGCTCGGCAACGTGCTGGCCATAAAAAACGGCGCGGCCCTCAAAAAAGGCGGCCCGCGCCTGCGCGTGATGCTCTCCGCCCACATGGACGAAGTCGGCTTCATGCTGGTGGCCGACGATGATGCAGGCGCCACAGGCACAGGTGCCTCCGGTGCAGGCGCCACAGGCACAGGTGCCTCCGGTGCAGGCGCCACAGGCACAGGTGCCTCCGGTGCAGGCGCCACAGGCACAGGTGCCTCCGGTGCAGGTTTATTCCGCTTCGAGACCGTCGGCGGCCTGGACCTGCGCCAGTTGCCCGGCAAGGCCGTGCTGGTCGGCCGCGCCCACGTGCCCGGCGTGATCGGGGCGCGCCCCATCCACCTGACCACCGCCGAGGAGCGCAAGCAAAAGATCCCACTGGAGGCCCTGCGCATTGACATCGGTCCCGGCGCCGGCAAGGTCAAACCCGGTGAACGGGCCACTTTCGCCACCCGCTTCCAGCGCAGCGGCCCATCCCTGCTGGCCAAGGCCCTCGACAACCGCCTGGGGGTCGCCACGCTGATCGAACTGGTCCGGAATGCTCCACCGGAGATCGACCTGCTGGCAGCCTTCACCGTCCAGGAAGAGATCGGCCTGCGCGGGGCCAAAGTGGCCGCCTACGCGTTCCAGCCCGATATCGGGATCGCCGTGGACGCCACCCCCGCCAACGACCTGCCCGCCTGGGACGGCGAGGAAAACACTGCCTACAACACCAAACTCGGCCTCGGCCCGGCCATCTACGTGGCCGATGGCTCCACCCTCTCGGACCCGCGCCTGGTGCGCTGGCTGGCTGAAACGGGGGAGGCTGCCCATATCCCCTTCCAGATCCGCCAGCCCGGCGGCGGCGGGACGGACGCCGGAGCCATCCACAAAGCCCGCGCCGGCGTGCCGAGCGTCTCGGTCTCGGTGCCGCACCGCTACAGCCATACCGCCATATCGGTCGCCCGCCTGGAGGACTGGAAGAACACTTTGTCCCTGCTGCATACAGCCCTGGCCCGCCTCACACCGGAGCTCCTGGCCAGCGCGCGACCATAATCCATCCGCATTCCTCTGTGTACCATTGTGGTGAAAACTATGAAAAGCCTTATCCAGAAACTAACCGAAACGTTCAGCCCCTCCGGCTACGAGTTTGCCATCCGGGAGGTCATTCGCGCCGAAGTGGAACCGCTCGCCGACGAAGTCCGCGTGGATGCCCTCGGTACCCTGATCGCCCGTAAAGGCCAAAAAAGCCCGAACGGCCGGCGCATCATGCTGGCGGCCCACATGGATGAGATCGGCCTGATCGCCACGCATATCGACGGGAATGGCTTCATCCGCTTTACCGGCCTCGGCTTCATCCGCCCGCACACCCTGGTGAGCGCGCGGGTCCACTTCGCCAACGGCACCCTGGGGGTGGTTGGCATCGAACAGGATATCGAAGCCGTCCAGTTGGCCCCCCTCTCCAGGCATTATATTGATGTTGGCGCGACCGGCCCCAAAGACTGCCCGGTGAAGATCGGGGATGTGGCGGCTTTCCAGCGCCCCTTCCTCGACCTGGGCAGGCGCCTGGTGGCGAAATCCATGGATGACCGCATCGGCTGCGCCGTGCTGGTCGAGACCCTGCGCAGCCTGAAAAAAACGCCCCACGAGCTGTATTTCGCCTTCACCACCCAGGAAGAAGTCGGCACGCGCGGGGCCACCACCTCCGCCTTCGGGATTGACCCGGAGATCGGCCTGGCCGTGGATGTCACTTCCACCGGCGATACTCCCAAAAGCAAACCCATGGCCGTCAGCCTGGGCAAGGGACCGGCCATCAAGGTCAAGGATACCGGCATGGTCGCCGACCCGCGCATCGTGGATTGGATGTGCTCCGCCGCCGAAAAAGGTCACATCCCCTACCAGCGTGAGGTGCTCGAAGCCGGCTCCACGGATGCCCGGGCCATCCAGATGACCCGCTCGGGCGTGCCGGCCGGCTGTCTCTCGGTCCCTTGCCGGTACATACACACCCCCTCCGAGATGGTGGATTATGAAGATGTCCAGAATTCGGTCAAGCTCCTGGTCGCCTTGTTGAGCGCGCCGGTGGATTGGGGAGGGGGTATTTCGACAAAATGAACGCGATCTTGGAATTTGAGGAGCGCCTGCCAGTCTCCCTGCAGGCTGTTTTCCGGAGCTTGCACAGTCCGGCTGCCGTGCAGGCATACCTGGATTCCATCCCTTATAAGGCCGAGGAACTGGATCGTTCGCCGCTGCGCGTGCTGGCGGATGGGCAGGCGCACTGCCTGGATGGGGGTATCTTCGCCGCCCTGGCGCTCTGGCGGATCGGCTTCCGCCCGCTCATCCTGGACCTGGTCCCCGCGCCCGCCAGCGATGACGACCACGTCCTGGCGGTTTTCCAGGTGGATGGTCTCTGGGGTACGCTCGCCAAGTCGAACTATCCCAACCTGCGCTATCGCGAGCCGGTCCACCGCAGCCTGCGGGAACTGGTCATGACCTATTTCGAATTCTATTTCAACCTGGAGCGTGAAAAAACCCTGCGCGCCTATACCCGCCCGCTGGACCTGTCCCGCTTCCAGGACCCGAGCTGGATGTGGGACGAGCAGGGTGTGAAACGCATCTCGAAACGCTTCTACGGTCTAAAACCCATCCCGCTCATTTCGGAAAAAAGTGCCGCCCTTCTGAACGTTGCAGATGAGCGTTCCTATCAAGCCGGCACCTATGGGACGGATTTTAACTGGTCCTACGGGGCGCGTTAGCCCCGCCTGGCTACATTCTTTACAGCATTCATTTTGATCTATTCAGGGGTTGATCTGTACGGACGTTCCCACGTTCGCCCAGTTGTAAAGCTCCTGGGCATCCTGTATGCCCAGCACGATGCAGCCGTACGTGACCGGCGTGCCGATGGAATCGCCCCACAGGCGCTGGCCGTTGGGCAGGAGCGGCAGGGAATGGAAGCCATCCTCCAGGGTGCCAACGTAATAGATTCCCATCCAATCCGGCATATAGAAGTTCCAGGTGGACGCATACGCATTGGGGATTTTATCCAGGATGGTATAGGATCCGGTATCTGTGCTGTTGCCGCTGCCGGTTGAAACAATGAAGCTATATACAAGCGTACCGCCCTGGTACGCATATAAGTGCTGTTCGTGAATGGATACTACGATGAGCTTATTGCCGTTCGCCGCCGGTTGGGGGAGGCTGGTTGGCCGTGGCGTGGCAGTCGGTTTGGGGGTTGGGGGCAAGGGCACGGTCGGAATATGCGTGGGAACCGGGGTCGCGGTCGGTTTAAGCGTCGGAGCTGAGGTTGCGATTGGGGCAAGTGTTGGAGACGGGAACGCGCTTGGGGTAAAAAGTGGCGCAGGCAAAGAGAGACCGGTGGCCGGGTTCGCCGTTGCAGCCTGTGACGGGAATAGGATTTGGCCGCCCTGTGAATCGGCCGGGCTGCTGGCAAGCGCTGCCGACGCCAGGGAACCCACCTCCGGCCAGACAGCCCAGACCGCCACCAGGCACACAACCAGCATCAAGACCAGGATCGGAGCCAGGATCGCGATGGGAAACCGCCTGGCAGGCGCAGCCCGGGTGGCCGTGTTGGGCGCCTGGGGTGAGATCCGGGAAGAGCCTCGCCTTCTCCTCCGATGGACAACCGGCATGGGCACATCCGGTTTCTCCGACCCGGTAGAGGCAGTCCGCTTTTTCACCCTGATCGGTTGCGTCTGCTCCAGGGTCTGCTGCCTGTGCGCCTGCTCCAGGGCGGCGCGTATCTCCAGGCTGTTCGGGTTGATCTCCAGCGCCTGTTCGAGGTAGGCAATGCTGGCACGTGGACTGGCAACCGCTGCCAGGATCAGCCAGGGATCTTCCATCTCCGGTGCCATCGCAACGGCAACTTGCGCCCAATGGCGGGCGGCCTGTTTATCACCGCGTTGCAAGGCTTGAGCGGCCCACTGCAGAACCTGTTTGGGCAGAATGAATTGGCTGGCCATGCTAGACTTCTTATCCATTAATTCTGCTGGCATTCTACATCCGCCAGCTACCTTCCACAACGGCATTTCTATGGCAATCTCATTGGGAAATTTCTGCCACGGAAATAATACCATCATTATACTATTAGTGAAATTTTACCATCCCTGTGGTGCCAGCAAACTTGGAATTATGTATATTTTATATGGAAATTTCGTATCATCCCAATTAATTGGGACGTGGGGGTACACCCCCTACCTTCCTTTTTTTGAGAAGGTAAGAAATTCGACCTGCGAGGCTTGTGTCAAACAACACACAATTTCAATACAGGAAGTAAATACACAGATGCCATTAGCCTGCTATCATAGCGTTGTTTAATGGACCTCGTCAAATCAACGCAGAAAGGATGTAAACCAATGAAAAACAAGAAATTCTGGATGATTGCAGGTAGCGCTCTAATGGCAATATTGCTGATTGGCAGTGTTGGAGCACTGGTTGTTCACGCCCAGGCCGCCACACCCACTTCGGGTCAACCGACCAAGTGGGGCGGAACAGGCACTGGCCTGCGCGGACCTTTTCTTGGCCAGGCCGAACTGAATGCGGCCGCCAAAGCTCTCGGCATGACCCCGGCTGATCTTTCGGCGGAGTTGAAGAGCGGCAAAACCCTGGCTGCCATCGCCACCGAAAAGGGTGTTGATCTAAAAACCGTGCAAGCCGCCATTCAGGCTGCTCGAATCGCAGATTTCACTACGCAGATCAATCAGGCAGTTGCGGCCGGCAAGATGACCCAGGACAAGGCGAACTGGCTGCTCGAAGGCCTCAATAAGGGCTACCTCAATGGCCCGGGCTTCGGATTTGGGTTCTTCGGTTTCGGCGGCACCCATGCCCCGCGTAATCCGGCCGGTGCGGGTGGCTGGGGTGGCCGGCATGGAAAACCCACACCACAACCGACGCCAACACAACCTTAAAAGTCGGCCTCAGAAATAAGAAAGCAGGTGAAGCTAAAGTCGCTTCACCTGCTTTCTATTTGGTGGGCAAACAGAACGTACTCCCCTGTCAGTCCCATTGTCAGAGACCTGCCCCGGCGGTTCACAACTGGAGAGGCGAGGCATCCACCTCAGAAGGTTCTATCCCTGCAGGATGGTCCGGATCCTTTGCGGCGATCTACGGCCAGATGAACTGGCCGGCATAGATCAGGTCGGCATCGGTAATTTTGTTGTGCCACTCCATATAAGACAGGCTCTCTCCATAACGCCAAGCGATCCCGCTCAGGGTATCACCGTAGCAGACTACATAGTATTTGCCGTAATATGCGCTGTATTTAGGGCCGCAGTCGGAGTATCCGTTTCGGTAACGATTCCAGTATCCACCGCCAGCGCCGGGGATTACCAGTATCTGTCCGGGGTAGATATAGTAATAGCGACTCGCCCACGGGTTGGCCGCGTAAAGAGCAGATAAACTGACGCCACAGTAATTGGCAATACTGGACAGCCAGTCACCCGGTTGGACGGTATAGGTGCTGCCACAATTCCCTTGAGCGGAGACACTGCTGTGCGCAACTGTAAGTGTGGATAACAACAGTACCAATACCAGGGTCGATTGGATCATGCGTTTTGTGAACATATGTTAAGCCTCCTGATCGTGAAAAACAGGCGAACTCCATAATTCATTATACAACGGTACGGGCTGATTTTCTACTGGCAATTAACAAAAAACACAGACCCCAAAAGTACTGGGGACCTTTTGGTTTTTTTCCTACAAGGAAAGGGTCAGGCTGACCGGGCAATGATCCGAGCCCATTACATCCTCGTGGATATCAGCAGCCCGGATGGCATCTTTCAGGTCCGCAGACACCATGAAATAATCCAGCCGCCAGCCGACGTTGCGCTCGCGGGCGCGCGTCACCTGGTCCCACCAGGTATATTTCACGGTATCCGGATGCAGGCAGCGAAAGGTGTCAACCAGGCCGGCCTGGAAGAACTCGCCCAGCCCGGCGCGCTCCTCCGGCATGAAACCGCTGTGTGCGACGTTTTCCTTCGGGCGGGCCAGGTCAATCTCGGCGTAGGCGGTGTTGAAGTCGCCGGTGACAACCACCGGGCGACCGGATTGCATGTAGCCCTGCGCAACTTCCAGGAAGCGCCGATAAAAGGCCAGTTTATGGGCCACCCACTCGGCCCCGCGCCCGCCGTTCGGAAAGTAAATGTTGAAGAAGACAAACGGCTCAAAGTCGTGGATGAGTACGCGCCCTTCGGTATCGAACCGGGCTTCGTTCAACCCGCTCAAGACCTTGCGAGCGGCCAGCTTGGAATAGGTGACCGTGCCGCTATAGCCTTTCTTTTCGGCCGAGTTCCAGGCAGCCTGGTATCCGGGCGGATTGAGCAGCGCCGGGGAGAGCTGGTCGGGCTGGGCCTTGGTTTCCTGCACAGCCACCAGGTCAGCGCCACTGGCCGAGAGCCAGTCCAGGAAGCCTTTCTTTTCAGCGGCACGGATGCCGTTGACGTTCCATGAGATCAGTTTCCAGTTCATAATGACTCCTTCTACTTGTTTACAAATGTATGAGCGGGAAGAGGCTGATGATCCATACGATCAGCGGGGCCAATACCAAGGCCGGCAGGAAATTTCCCACCCGGATTTTCTTGATTTCCAGCAGGCTGCTGATCGCGATCCCGAGCAGCAGCACCCCGCCTGTTGCGGTCATCTCGGCCATCATCGGTTTGGTCATCAGCGCATTAAACTGGGCTGCCAGCAGGGTGATGCCTCCCTGGTAGAGCAGGATCATCGCCGCTGAAAATAGTACCCCCACTCCCAATGTGGATGCAAATGCCATCGCAGCGAACCCATCCAACACGGACTTGATCACCAGCAGGTTATAGTTGCCGCTCAGTCCGGCCTGGATGGAACCCAGGATGGCCATCGGGCCGATGCAAAAAAGCAGCGAGGCTGTCATGAAGCCACGCACGAAGTTCCTGGAGGGGTCGAGCCCCCCGCTTTCCCTATCCGAACGGTTGAAGCGCCTTTCGAGTATCTCGCCGAGACGTTGCAAGCCGTCCTCGATCCTCCACCATTCCCCCAGCAGCGCACCGATCACCAGGCTGCCCAGCACCACCAGCGAGTTCTGCGTCCCCAGGAACATCGATATTCCGGTGACGGCTGTGAATAGCCCCATGCCCGCGATGACGGTGGATTTCAGCCTGTCGGGCAGGCGGCCTCCAAAGAGCATGCCAAGGCAACCGCCGATCAGGATGGCGGCAACATTGATGAAAGTTCCGATCATTTTTCCTTCGCCAGGCTGGTGGGTTTTCCGGCTTGTCCGTTTTCGAATACTTCCAGTGCAAAACAGAGAGAGCTTAACCGGTTCAGGTAGAGCAGCAAAACCCGGTTTTCGATCTCGCCGGTATCCAGCAGTTCGGCCACCCGTCTTTCGGCGCGCCGGACAATCGTGCGTGCCAGGGCCAGAGCTGCCCCGGGTATGGAATCCCCCGGCAGGATGAATTCTGTCGGTACGGGCGACTGGGCAGTGATGGCATCCACCTGCGCTTCCAACCACTGCACGCGCCGCGGGGCCATTATCTGAAACCGCCGGGCGTTCTCCGGGGTGGCGGCCACTTCGGCCATGATGGTATACAGGTCGCGTTGTACCTCAATCAGGGTGCTCTCGATTTGCGGAACTTTGCACAGGGCGCGTGCCAGGCCGAGTGCAGCCGAGGCTTCATCGAGAACACCCAGGGTTTCCATGCGTGGATGATATTTCGGCAGCCGGCTCTCGCCAAGCAGGCCGGTGGTGCCGTCATCTCCGGTGCGCGTATAGATAGGGGCCATGCTGGAATTATAACCAAATTGGTGGGAAAAGAGTCTCTTTTGGCGTATAATATTTGCCGGTGCCTCTCCCAGCCATCCTTTATGGAAACCAAAACCCCACGCTTTTTCTGGCTCGCGCATATCCCACCGCTCGTCACAACGCTGTTGGCTTTGGCGATGCTGGAGCCGAACAACGTTGTTGGCAAGATCACAGCCAAGGATTGGCCGGTCTACAACCTCAAAGGTTTATCTTCTCAATAGGAATAGAAAATGGATACAAAAGAGAAACTTGAAACAGCCCTAAAAGAAGCCATGAAAGCTGGCGATGATGTGCGCAAACGCTCCATCCGCATGGTGCTCGCGGCTGTCCGCCAGGTGGAAATTGACCGGCAGATCAAGCTTGATGAAGCCGCGGTATTGGGCATCATCCAGAAGGAGATCAAGACCCGCCGGGAGTCCGTTGAGGAAGCCCGTGGGGCCAATCGTCCCGATATCGTTGCCGCCACCGAAGCCGAGATCGTTGTTTTGCAGGCCTATTTGCCCGCTGCAATGGATGCAGGCGATCTGAAAGCCTTAGTCGCAGCCGCCATTGCCGAAGCCGGTGCCACCTCGCCGGCTGATATGGGCAAGGTCATGAAACTGCTCCTGCCACGTGTGGCCGGTCGCGCTCCTGGTGACCAGGTCAGCGCCGCCGTCCGCCAGGCCTTACAAAAATAAGTTTCTCGTTCGATTGACGCACGAAGTCGTTCTTCGACGGAGTGCGTCCGGCCGTTTTTGTGCTGGACTCACGGGCTAATTCATTTGCGTTGAGTGACCTTTATGGAATCTCCCGGGCAATCGCCGCTTTCCTTCTCCCGCCGCACCCTACTGCCGCTCCTGGTGTTGGTCTGCGTCAGCATGGGGACCTACCTTGCCATGATACAGCCCTGGTCGTTGCGACAGACCAGCCTTCCGCTGGCCGTGGGGGATGTAGCCTCGCAGGATTTAAGCGCCCCGTACGCGGACCAGTATGTCAGCAAAGTCCTCACGGACGCAGCCCGTGACGCTGCCGAAAGCGCCGTCGCTCCCGTTTATGTCCCGCCGGATCCGGTCATCGCCCGGACACAAGTCACCGACCTCGGTGCTATCCTGCAATCCATCTCCGAAATACGCTCTGACGATACATCTTCTCCCGAAGAGAAGAAGGCTGTGCTGGTTACCATGCAGGGTCTTTCCCTCCAGCCTGATTCGATTGATTATATGCTTGGCTTGTCGGATGACCGCTGGACCCTTGTTCGCAGCGAGGCCTTGAACGTGCTTGCAGAGACGATGCGCAATCCCATCCGCACCGAAGACCTGGATTCCGTTCGCCAGGGTCTTGCCTCATTGGTCAGTTTTTCCCTGACGGAACGCGAAGCCGCCCTGGCGGTCGGGTTGGCCTCGCCGCTGGTAGTGGCCAACAGTTTTTACAGCCCGCAATTGACCGTCGCAGCCCGCCAGGCGGCCCGGGAGGCTGTCCAACCGGTTGTCCGCTCCTTTGTAGAAGGGCAGACGGTTGTCACGCGCGGCCAGGTAATTGCACCGGCCGACCTGGAAGCCTTGACGACTTTTGGCTTGACCCAACCCAAGGCCCCCCTTTACAGCCTCCTGGGCGCAGCCGCATTGGTGGCGCTCATGGCAGTCTTCACGGCCCTGTATATTTCCAGCCGCCAGCCGGCTGCTGCTGCCAACCTGCGCGGGCTTCTTTTGCTTGGCTTTCTTTTTCTTATTTTCCTGGCGGGTGCGCGCATCTCCACCCCTAACCGCACCATCCTGCCCTACCTGTTTCCCGTCCCGGCTTTTGCCCTGTTGGTTTCCGCGCTTTTTGGCGTGGAATCCGGCCTGGTTTTTGGCTTGTTGATGGGCGTTCTGTGTGCGTATGGTATGCCGGATGCGCTTGGCCTGGTGACCTACTATATTTTGAGCAGTATATGCGGCGTGCTGGCACTGGGACAGGCGCGCCGGATCGCCCAGTTCTTATATGCGGCCGTGGCAATTGCCGTGGCCGGCGCAGCCGTGATCGCCGCCTACCGCCTGCCTTTCACCAATACGGATTGGATCGGGGTCGCAACCCTGCTGGGGGCGGCGCTTTTCATGGGAATCGCGTCAACCGGCCTGGCGCTCCCGCTGCAATTCCTGCTGGCCCAATCCATCGGCCTGACCACTGCCTTGCAGTTGCTTGAAATATCCCGGCCTGATTCACCATTGCTGAATTACCTCCTCCAGCGCGCCCCCGGCACCTACCAACACAGCCTGCAGGTTGCCAACCTGGCGGAACAGGCCGCCGAACGCGTCCATGCCGACGCCCTTCTGACGCGCGTCGGAGCCTTATTCCACGATGTGGGCAAGGCTACCAACCCGCTCTTTTTCGTCGAGAACCAGCCGCCCAGCCAGATCGACTCGCACGATGACATGCAACCCGCAGTCAGCGCCCAAACCATCATCCGTCACGTTACCGACGGCCTGGTATTGGCCCGCAAATACCATCTGCCGCGCCGTTTGCAGGATTTTATTGCCGAGCATCACGGCACGCTCATTACCCGCTACCAGTACAACCGTGCTGTGCAGGTTGCAAATGGGGACAAATCCCAGGTGGATGAAGCCCAGTTCCGCTATCCCGGACCCGCCCCACGTTCGAAAGAGACGGCCTTGCTGATGTTTGCGGATGGCGTGGAGGCGCGCACCCGCGCCGAGCGCCCGGGTACCGATGATGAAATGCGCGCCTTGGTGCGCAGCATCATTGAAAGCCGCCAGAAGGATGGCCAGTTGGATGATGCCCCGCTTTCCCAGCGTGACCTGGCCAACATCATCGATTCTTTTGTCGCCACCCTGCGCGTCACCTACCATCCGCGCCTGGAATACCCGAAAGAATTGCCCGCCACGCTGGACGTGCCCACGCAACGTCGCACGCTGGAGAAAACCGAATGATTTTTGTTGAAAATGAAACCGCTCAGCCTTTCCCTGCTCAGGTATTGGAAAACGCCGCCCGGACCGTCCTCGATTTTTCCGGTTCCCCGGATGCCGATCTGACGATCGTGCTGGTGGACGAATCCCACATCCAAGCCCTCAACCGCGATTTCCTAGGTCACGATGCGCCTACGGATGTGCTTTCCTTCCCCGCCGATGAACCCGATCCCGAAACGGGCCGCCGGTATCTCGGCGATGTGGCTATCTCGTACGCCCGCGCCGCCGAACAGGCCGGGGAACGCGGTCATGCCGTCGAAGCCGAAATGCAGCTCCTGGTGGTGCATGGCGTTTTGCATTTGCTCGGCTATGACCATGCCGGGGAGGAGGAAAAAGGCCGCATGTGGGCGGCCCAGGCCGAAGCCCTGCAACGACTGGGTGTTTCCCCACAGATCGTCCATGAATAAGGTCAGTGAATTTTTCGTCTCGCGGGCGCGTTCCTTCCAGCACGCTTTCCACGGTTGCAGGTACGTTATCCGCACCCAGCGCAACGCCTGGATCCATGCCTTCTTCACCCTCCTGGTGGTGCTGCTGGCCTTCTGGTTGCGCCTGCCGCTGGGGGATTGGGCGGTGCTCATCCTGACCATTGCGCTGGTCTGGGTTGGCGAATTCATTAATACGGCCATTGAGGCAGTAGTGGACCTGGCCAGCCCGCAACACCATCATCTTGCCAGGACCGCCAAGGATGTCGCCGCTGCCGCCGTCCTGCTGGCCGCTTTTGCATCCATTCTGGTCGGCCTGCTCATCCTCGGTCCGCCTTTATGGATTAAGGCGTTGGGATGGCTGAAATGAATCCAAGTTAATTAATTAACCACAGATGAACACGGATGAACCTTTGCTTTGATAAATCAGGAGATGGGTATGCCTTCTCCTGATCTTTAGCTCACGATCTCCATAAATCCGGCCTCAAAGTCGCTCAACAAGTTCCGATCAAGGTCCTTTATGATGGCATTGTAGTCGGTGACTATTTTGCAGACTTGCTGGTGGAAGAACAAGTGCTTGTTGAATTGAAAGCGGTTTCCATGTTGAAAGATGAACACATCGCGCAGTCCCTGAACTACCTGCGTGCTACCGGCCTTGAAATTTGCCTCTTGATCAATTCTGGAACCACCAAAGTGCAACTCAAGCGTCTTCGCCGCTCCCTGAATTGGAAGTCCCAAATCTCTTAATTCTTTTATCCTCCTTATCCAATTCATCCGCGTTCATCTGTGGTGAATTTCCCATGCCTCTCTCTTTCCGTTTCGGCACTGTCGGTTCCCCCATCGCCACCCCACCCAACCCGGGCGGGTCAGTCGGCGGCATCCGCTACGCTGCCTCCCTTGGGCTGGATGCGCTCGAGCTGGCCTGGGTCAATGGCGTGCGTGTCGGCGAGGCCACCTGTGCTCGCATCCGGCGCACTGCCGAAGAGACCGGCCTGGCGCTCTCAGTCCATGCCCCGTATTACATTAACCTGAACGCAGAAGATGAAAAGTGGCCGCGCCTGCGCCAATATCTCATGGATGCCGCCCATTTCGGGGCCCTGGCCGGCGCCACCGACATCATCTTTCATCCCGGCACCTACTTCGGCCGCCCCGCGGATGAAGTCCTTCAGGTTGTCATCCCCCGCCTGCAAGGCTGCGTGGACGAACTGCGCCTCGCCGGCAATCCGGTAACACTGCGCCCGGAGATCAGCGGGAAAGCCGCCATGCTCGGTTCGCTCGCGGACACGCTTGCCATGGCCCGGGCCATTCCGGGCATCCTGCCCTGCCTCGACTTTGCCCACCTGCACGCCCGCCTCGGCGATGGCACCATGAATACCTTCGCCGAGTGGATCGCCGCCCTGGACCTCTATCGCACATCTCTCGGCTCGGCCGCCATGCAGCGCCTGCACATCCACCTTTCCGGCATCGCCTATGGGCCGAAAGGCGAAAAGAACCACCTTACTATGGAGGAATCCGACCTGGATTTCAAGAACCTGCTACGCGCCTTGCATGATTCCGGCGCACACGGCCGCATCCTGTGCGAAAGCCCCGCCATGGAAGTGGACGCCCTCAAGTTCAAAGCCCTCTGGCTTGAAGTGAGCGGGGAAAGGTAGGGTATCGCCCCCGTAAGTCGAGAATCCGCTGCAACACCTCTTTCAAGTCGGCCTGGCCGATGGCTGGGTAGGTAATGTTGTTGGCTGCCTGGGAATTGCCGGGGTGAGGAAGGAAATTTGGAGTGTTGTTTTAGAAAAGTGAATAAGATATAATATATATAATTAGTGCAAAATCTGCACTATTGGGAGAAAGGGAGCAAATTGTCTGAGAGGTATATCGCGCTCCTGCGCGGCATCAACGTCGGTCGTGCAAACCGTGTGGCCATGGCGGACCTGCGCGCACTTGTCGCAGAGCTTGGTTACACGGACGTTCGCACCTTGCTCAACAGCGGCAATGTGCTCTTCGACGGCCCCGTGGCAGATACAACGGAGCTCTCTCTGCGGATCGAGCAGGCCCTGCACGCACATCTCCATGTCTCGACCCAGGTCATCCTGCTCACCGCTGCTGACCTCGCAGTCGTCGTGGACGAAAATCCGTTGCTCGGGATCGCAAGCGATCCATCCCGTCTCATGGTCTCCTTCCCCAGGGGGCCGGTGGATCCACGCCCACTGCAGCCGCTGCTGGAGCAGGATTGGTCGCCCGAAGCGTTGGCGCTCGGGCAGCGCACAACCTACCTGTGGTGCCCTGCGGGCGTTATCCAGAGCCGCCTGGTCCAGGCGGTCGCGCGTGCGCACGGAGAAGCGCCGACCACCCTGCGCAACTGGTCTACCGTCATGAAGCTTTATGCGCTCGTAAATGCAGGCCACGACTAGCCCGGCTGGTAGCTTGAGTTGCGCAGTTTCAAAGCACAAATTCCAGCTTGGGGGATTAGACCCGCCCCCGGTAGATTTTTTACAAGCAAAAAAAATGAAGACCGCCCGGCTGGGGCCGGGCGGTGGGATCGTTGGGGCGTCTTTACTTATTGGTGCAGTAGTAGTGAACCTCGATTTCCGAGTTGTTATGCACCCAGGCGCAAGCAGGATTAGCCACGCAGGCGTTCGCGTCCTTGTAGGCGGCGCAGTTGGCCGTGGGTACTGGTGTGGGTTTCAAGGTGGGTGTGGGGGTGGGCGGGATGAGCAAAACGCGCACGCCGCCCAGGTCGCCGTTTGGACTGCCACTATCGGTCATCACCCAGCAGTACCGGTTGGCATCCAACATGATGCGTACCCAGGTGCGATCCAGGTTGACGCCATCGATCGGGTAGCCCGTGTCTTTGAGGGCTACATCGAGAATGTCGTAGACCAGTCCGGGGCCGAGGCGGCAGTTGATGTTTTCGTTGGGAGTGAAGATCAAGGTGGGGAGGGGGGTGTAAGTGGCCGTCGGGCAGGCGCCGCTGTGGTTGGTGCGGAAACTCCACGAGGCGGAGAAGGGCCCAAGGGTGGTGCCGTTGATCGGGGCAATGCGCCAGTAATACGTGGTGCAGTCGGCCAGTGGGTTAGCGGGACCCCAGTCTGTGGACGGATTGCCGGTGCCGCCATTTAGGCTGGTATCGGAGAAGGTCGGGTCGACGGATAAATTCACGGCGTAGCCTTGCGGAACGCATAGATCCGGATAGGTCCAGGAGAGGGTGGGGTCTAGGTCCGGGAGGATGGCTCCATTGGCCGGGGAAACCAGGTTCGGGGCCACGGTGAGCTCGGCACAGGTTGCGGGGGTCAGGCTGACCACCAAGGTCGGTAGAGCAATGCTACCAATGTTGTAGGGAACAAACCCGGTGGGAATAACGCTGGGGATTACCCTGGGGGTGGCGGTGGGGCCAGTGGACAAGCCAGACAAGCTGCAGGCGACCAGGGTCGTAAAGAGGATCACAGCGATCAAATAATAGATGGTGTTTTTCATGGATATTCTCTCCTAATATATCATCTCAATGCCTTGGGGAGGGGGGCACATCCCAATCTTCCCCTTCTTTTTGAGAAGTTACGCATATTTGGATAAAATCGGCTGAAAAAACTCTATCTAATTAGAGATGATATTTGCTATTTATGTACCCAATATTAGTGGACGAATGTACTATTTCAAGCAAGGATGTGGCTACTGGTGCCATCCCCCACCTGAACAGCCCGTTACCTGGTAGAGTTGCACCGGCGAGACGCCCAAGACAGGCTGCAGCCAACCCAGCCGGGCCAGACCTTTGCGGTCGAAACTGAACTGAGTATCTCCGGCGTAGACGTAGGCGGCCTTGTGGGTGCAGAGCATTTGCCGTGCAGCAGCCGAGCCCCAGTCAAGGCTGTAGGGTTCGATCCGACTGGCACGCCCGGTCAGGGCGGTCACCCAGGCGCCCGCATCCGTGGCGGTGGAGAAATTGCGGAACTCGCCGTTCGTAGATACGGCCCCGGCAATAACTACAAGCGCATCCGGCGATGTACTCTGCCCGATCCAGGCCAGCGCCTGAAAGTCGGCCGGGCTGGTGACGTTGCAACACGGATCGGGGACAAAGCTCTGGGTGACAAGGGCGTTGCCCAGGATGATCAGGATGAAGAGCGCTCCCACGGCGAGGCGGAGCCACGGGCGGTTAAGAACGGCCAGCAGGCCAGCCAGACCTAATCCGCCCAGCAGCGCCAGTGGCAGGCTGGCGACGGTTTCGAGGAAGGGGGCATCCAGCCAGGCGAAGGTATAGGAGCGCAGGCCAGGAGGCAGAGGCAGCAGGCTTACGAGGAGCATGCCGGCCAGGGTGAAGAGAGCGGCCAGGGCCAGGCGGGGGTAGATGCGCAAAGCAAAGGGGAGGAGCAGGAACAGGACGCCCAGGCTGACATAATAGCCATCCGCAAAGACCTCCCACAGGGGGCCGGAGCGGACGGCGAACAGGAATGCGGCGATGGCCGTCAGGAGCAAGGCCAGCCAGACGGGCATGCGCCGGCCGCGCATCAGCAGGCAGGCCAGGGCATAGCCCACCAGCGCCAAGGCGAGGCAGACCAGGATGCGGCTGTGTAGCAATGCCTGGGCAAGGACCATCAGTCCGGCCGCCAGGGCGACCGGTAGGCGGCGGAGGATATCCTTTCCACCCAGATATAGCACCGCCAGGGTGGCTGGCAGGAGGGCAATCCCGGCCAGTGCGGGATATTTGCCCCAGTTGGCCGCGAAGGCCGGCAGCCTCCAGCCTAGGCATGCCAGCAGGGCGGCGGCCAGGGCGGCCGGAAGACTATCCGTCATGGTCCACCCCAGGCAAAGGACGGAGAACGGCAAAAGCACGAGGAAGGCCTGCCCAAGCAGTGCCAGGCTCATTTCGGGCCGTATGGCGGTGGTGCGCACCAGCCAGGCAGCCAGGCTGTGGAATCCGAAATGGTAATACTTTCTGAGGATGGTTTGCAGGGAATAGAGCGCCCTGGGCGCCCGGTCGGGGGAGAGGATGTCTTGCACGATCAGGTAGTGTTGGGGCGAGTCGAAGTTGGGCGGCAGGAGCAGGCCTTTCAGGAAGGCCAGCCTGAGCATGAGTACCAGCAGGAGGAGGATGGCCCCGAGAGGGAGGGCAGCCCGTCCAGGATGAAAGCTGGTTCTCCGAGTGACCAGGAGCCAGGTGAGTGCGCCGAGGCATCCCGCCGCGGCAAGAAGGAGATACCCGGGCAATAAGGCTACCGGCCAGGCACGCGCTGCAAGGCTGACCCCGAACGCCAGCACCACCAGAGCGCCCGTACCCATGCATACAGCCAGTGGGATCCGTAAAGCCGCAGGCCGGTGGCGCAGTCCGGGTAAGAGAGCGGCCAGCCAGATGCCCAGGCCGAAGGCGGTTATCAGCAGCAGCGCCAGGCTGCCAACGTATTGAGGTAAGACGTCTAGACCATCAAGGAAGATCTGCATGAGATGATAGGTGGGACTCAACGGACCGTAAGCCCTCGATTCTCGGGTGCAATTCCTCAGACGGGTGGTATGCGAAGGTCAAGTGCAGCCGATATTGGTCGGTGCTCATGATTTTTGAGAACAAGGAACGACTGTTTTGGGTTGCATTGCTCGCCGCTTGCGCCCGATTCTCTACGGTTGTCGTGGTGAAAGATTTTCCCTGCGCCTCGAAATGTAACATTGTTGGATTATACACTCCTACATTAACTCATCTCGCCATTGGGAGTGGTGGTATGTGGGCGGCTCGTGACCTTTAAAAACTTCACATACTTCGCTCCTTCGTAGTTATTTTTTTGCCTATGTACCTAAAGATGGCCCTAAAAATCCGTCGACAAACCCTTGCATTAATAGAACAATAGTTCTATAATACACGCATGTCACCTACCCGGCTGCCTTTGATCCTCGCAGGAGAGCACTTGAAACAGCTTTCAGTCCGTTCCGCCTGGTTCTCCGTTACCGCCAGGCCGGCAAAGACTTTCCTGCGCTCTTCCCCATTCCTCGATCCTTCCTCTTCATTTTACGCAATGGATCTCATCCCCGCCTTTGTCACTACCTGCCCGGTTCCCAATCCGCAATCTTTATTCATCATCCATCAATTTTCCCATGCCCCTATTTGTTCCTCCTCTGTTCCTCAAGAACAAATACCATCTTCTCCAATTCTCAATCATCATTCAACATTCATCATTCATCATTCAACAATCCTCCTATTCGTTTCTCCGTCGTTCCTAGGAACGAATATCTCATCTGCAGAAGTGCAAGAATTCCTGCCTATTTACCGATCACTCATCACTGATAATTCATTTCTAGTAACTCATTACTCACTCCGCGTAACTCATTCCCCAAAGGCTTGACACATGTCCACACCCGACCAATTTCTCCTCGCCCTGCAGGCCTACCAGGATATCCAGGCGGAACTCCGCCAGGAAAGCCAGTCTCTGCCCGTCCCCGCGGAGATTTCCAACCCTGGGATCTCCACAGCCCGGCCGGCCACTCTGCCCGGCGGATCGCTCCTGCTCGGGCTGGCCGATGATGGTCTGCCCGTCCTGCTCGACCTGTACGACCCGGCCCCGGGGCCCTTGCTGGTGGCCGGCGATGGCGGCAGCGGCAAGACCGCTTTCCTCCAGTCCCTGGCGCGCGCCGCGCAGCTCCAGGATCCCGGCGATATCCAGTTTGGCGTGCTGACCCCCTTCCCAGAGGAATGGAACGCCCTGGAAGCCCTGCCTCATTGCCTGGGGATCTGGCCGGCCTGGCACCCCTCCGCCCAGGCTTTCCTGTCCCAACTTGTCAGTTGGGCCGGAGCGCTTCCCGAAACCCGCCAGGCGGTTCTGCTGCTCGTGGATGGGTTCGACCTGATGGACGGCAGCGACTACCAGTCCCGCCAGGATTTACGCTGGTTGTTAATGTATGGCCCGGAACGTCATGTTTGGCCGGTTGTAAGCGTCAATCCCGCCCGGCTGAATCGCCTGCATGCCTGGCTGGAGTATTTCCATAGCCGTGTCATTGGCCAGGTGAAGCACATCCACACTGCCCGCTTGCTGCTGGATGATCCGCAGGCCGGCCTGGCTGACCTGCTTCCGGGAGTGCAGTTTGGCCTTTCCCAGCCGGATGGCTGGCTCAAATTCTGGCTCCCGCCTCTGAATGAATAAGAACCTCTCCGGAAATTTTTGAAAGACTGCAATTTGAGAGTGTGCGGCGAAGCTGCATACTCGCAAAATGCGAATTCCTCCGAATTTTCGGATAAATAATAAGGAGATACCTATGAACGTTGGAATGCTCTGGTTTGATAATGATCCCCGCACTGCCCTGGCGGCCAAAGTGGCCCGTGCCGCAGATTACTACCGGCAGAAATACGGCCTGGTCCCCGATCTTTGCCTGGTTCACCCCTCCATGCTGGCCGAACCCAATCCTGATCCGGTCAAAGGGCCTGCCCTGAGCGAAGTCGAAAGACCTGTCCTGAGCGAAGTCGAAAGGCCTGTCCTGAGCGAAGTCGAAGGGCCTGTCCTGAGCGAAGTCGAAGGACCTGCCGGGAACGTGGCCATCCGCCCCAACCGCGCCATCCTGCCGGGCCATCTGTGGATCGGTACGGAAGAGAAGAATTCATAGCCTGTCATTCACGTGCATGGGGGAATCCTGCCGGAATCGAAAGTCTCCACGCGACAGCCGTGGAGACTTTGCTTTTGGCTTGCACAAGGCTGGGCTGCAATCTACTCGCTCGTCGCAACCACCACGGCAACGGCATTCTCGCGGCTGTGGCTCAAGCTTACCGCCCAGACCGCCAGCCCAAGTTCTTTTGCGACCCGCTCGGCCGCGCCGTGCAAGACAAGATAGGGTTCCCCGCTCCATTTGTGCAGGGTCTCCACCTCCCGCCAGGCGATCGGGCCGATGCCGGTTCCCAATGCCTTGGAGGTCGCTTCCTTCGCAGCAAAACGGACCGCCAATGCTTCGGCGCGTCCCCGGCATTCAAAGACCTCCAGTTCCGTAAAAACGCGTTTCAGGAAGTGTTCCCCATGCCGTTCGAGCGCCGCCTGGATGCGCGGGATTTCGATGATGTCAACACCGGTTTTTAGGATCATGGTTTTTGCCGCCAGGACGTGTGCATTATCTTACGGCCCTGCCACCGCGACAGCCAACCGGTCTGGATCCAGGTACTTGCGGGCGGCCGTCAGCACATCTTCGGGCGTGACAGCCCGCACCAGGTCCGGATACCGGCGATAGTAATCCAAACCCAGTTCGTAGCGTTCCATGTTTAGCAAAGCGCTGGCCACACCGCTGTTGGATTCGAGGGATAGCGGCAGCCGCCCGATGAAGTTCGATTGGCTGTCGGCCAGTTCTTCGGCGGTGATACCTTTCTCCACGAAGAGCGCGATTTCCTTGCAGATCAGGTCGCGTGCCTTTTGCACGTTGGCCGGATTGACTCCTGCGCTGACGCTCCAACTGCCGGGGCCGATCCCGGCATTCAGGTTGGAAGTGGCATAATAAGCCAGGCCAGATTTCTCGCGCACCACTTCCCCGATGCGGCCGCCCAGCCCAAACTGGCCCAGCGCCGAATTGCCAAGCGCGTCCGCCATGTACTCCGGATCCTTGCGGTACGGGCCGGAGCTGCCGATCACAAGGTCGGCCTGGGACTTGCCCGCGATTTTTACCTTGCGGGTGACGGTTTTCTTCAACGGGCTTAGCGATGGCAGGGCTGGCAGTTCCCGTTGCGCAGGGTTGCTCCAATCGCCCAGTGCCCCCGCCACCTGTTCGACGGCAACCTTTGGGTCAATGGCTCCCACCAGGGCGATTACCATGCCCTGCGGCCCATAGCAATGCTGATAAAAATCGGCCAGGTCATCCCGCTGTATGGCGCGGATCGTTTCCGGCCAGCCATCCTCGGGCCTGGCATACGGATGGCCATCAAAGACGATCTGGTCAAAGGTGATGGAGGCCATGTCGCCAGTATCCTGGGCGCGCTGGGCCAAGCCGGTCAGGAATTGCGCCCGCAGGCGTTCGATCTCTTCGGATGGAAATACCGGGTGGCGCAAAACGTCGGCCAGCAGGTCGAGTATAAGTGGCAGATCTTCGCTCAGGGATCGTCCGGAGAATCCAACGTTATGTGCTCCGGCGGCAAAGGACAGGTTGGCGCCGGCCGATTCGAGCGCATCGAAAATTTGTTGGAAGCTGCGGGTTTCGGTTCCACGCATCAGGCCGAGCGCGGTGAAATCCGCCAGGCCAAGCTTTTCATCCGTGTCGAACAGGCTGCCGCAGGCAAGATGGCCGCCAATGACCACCGATGGACTGTTGAAATTGGCGCGCACCAGGATGGTGATACCGTTCGGAAGGCTGGCACGTGTGATGTCATCCGGGCCAGGTAATGACTGTTGAAGGTTGCTCATGCCTGCGCCTCCGCTCCGTTTGGAATGTAGGTTCCCACTACGCGATTTTGCTTTCGTAAATATTTCTGTGCGGCTGTTTGCACATCCGCAGGGGTAACCTTCGCTAATCTCTCCAGGTAAGTCAGGAACCAGTCATACTTGGCAAACATTTCCGCATGGCCCAGCCAGGAAGCCTGGCTGGTGATGTTCTCACTTTGGTATGCAAACAGGGCACGCGCTTGTTTGATGGCGCGGCTGATCTCATCTACCGGAGCAGGTTCATCTTGGATGCGTTTCACCTCATTATCAAAGGCCGCCAGCACTTCCGCAGGCTTGCGGTCCGGATGAACAATGATGGAGATACTGTAAAGGTATGGATCAACCGTCGTAACGGTATCGCCGCCAACAGCAACAGCCAATTCCTTCTCAACCAGAGCCCGGTACAGGCGGGAAGTTTTATTGGAAAGGCCTCCACCGCCAAAGATATTCAGCCCGCTTGGCCCTCCCAGCAGGCTATCCAGTACCGTCAGGGGGAAGAAATCGGGATCGTCCCTGCAGGAGCGTGATAGGCAATTTCGAGGTAGGTTGTCTCGCCGGGACCTTCGACCGTGACCTGGTGCTCGCCGGTGGCAGCCGGTTCAAGGCGCGCAAGGCGGGGAGGCACAGGCCCGGCCGGGATCGGCTCAAAGAGTTCACGGATACGCGCCAGCATCTCATCAGCCTTGAAATCTCCTGCAACGCCGATAACTGCATTGTTCGGAACGTAGTAGCTGCGGTAGTGTTGGTAAAGTTCGTCCCGGCTTATGGACTTCAGGTCAACCAGGTCACCAATCACCTCGTGGTGGTAAGGGTGCACCCGAAAAGCAGCCTGTTGGACAGCCTCTCCAAGCTGGAAGTGAGGCTCGTTCTCGTTACCTTCCCGCTCGGAGATAACCACTGTCCGCTCGGAAGCAACTTCTTTCTCATCGAAAAGGCTATTGGTCATCCGGTCCGCCTCCAGGCGCAGCCCCAGATCAATTTTGTCTGCCGGCATGGTTTCCAGGTAAGCGGTCCAATCCATAAAAGTGAACGCGTTCCACATTCCTCCGTCCCGTGAAATATCCCGGTCCAGGCTGCTGGCCGGAAACTGGGGCGTGCCCTTGAATTGCATATGCTCCACCCAATGAGAAACCCCCGTGTGGCCGGATGGTTCATCGCGCGAGCCAACCCGATACCAGATCCACGAACTGATCAGCGGGGCGGTGTGGATTTCCTTCAGCAGGACTTTCAAGCCGTTCGAAAGAGTATATTCGCTATGTGTTTTTTTCATGGGGTACCGGTAGTTGGAACATCATGATCTGTGCAGATGAAAGTTCCTGTGGGATATTGCGCGTTATTATTAAGAGCGCAGTAGACCGGAAGGAGAGTGGTCTGCAGGCCGCTAAATGGTTCGTGCAGTTGAGTTCTGACTTAACGGAATATTTACCGGCACCTGCAGGCTGATCGGGAATATATATTGGACGGGAATCTTCAAGTTCAATGCGATCGGTAAAATGGTGTTGGCCGGGATCACAACATCTGCGATGGAGTTAATGTTGAGCCCACCGGTGTTGATGATTACATGTGCTCTGGGAATGTCAACACTGCTGGTCAATGTAACCTGAGTGTTTTGCGAAACCGGCAGCGTGAAATTAAGTGGGATTACGGCATGTACCGTGATGGTTGTATTTATGCTGGCCTGGTCCATTTTGACAAAGTTGCCATACAGCCCGCCGAGCATGTTATTACTTAGGGCACTCAGGGTGTTCACGGTTGTTTTTAGATGATTGATCTGCAAGGCCATCACGATCAGAACGCCAATCAAAATGGCATTAATAACCAGCGATAATGTGGCGGCCACATCCCAAAAGGCACGCCGGGTCAATTCACTGTTGGGAAGCAGGCGTAATTTTCGGGGGATTCTGGGTGGAGGGGCATTTTTCCCGGCCTGTTCGATGTAAATCAACTTTCGTCCAGGGTTGTCGTCCTGATTGGAGAGGAGTGGAGTTCCCTGCGCCGGTGGCGTGGATGGAATACCCTGGCCCGAACTTTGCGCTGCTGGCGTAGGCGAGATTTCCTGGCTTGAACTCTGTACCGCCGGCTTAGATCCCGAACTACGTAGCACTTGCATGATAGGAGACTCCTGGCCTGAACTATGCAGTGGACGCGTGGAGCCCCCTCCCTGGCCTGAACTGCGCATTGGACGCGTAGCATGGCTCGCAGGCGCAGCCGGGTCCTGGCTGCTGGTGGTAGGTGGGTTGTTCGTTTCACCGGGGCTTTCATTCTTAGTGCCTCGGAGGAAACCAAACCGGGCTTTCCATTTTGGCTTTTCGTCGGTTTTTGGGGGTTCAACTACTTGCGGTTCAGGCTCTTGCTCTTCCTCGGGTGGATTAGGGAGTTTCATAACCTGCCTCCTGATTGGTAGCTATTGGTTGTGGGCTGCGGATTTAACGCACATCTGCAGCTTTTCTTGAAAGGTCGGATCAATTTACACGCGCCTGCGGAATGTTGTGCATATGATTAGTAGTTAACTATAGCATAGAGTGCGAAAGATGGGGCAGGAATCAGGGAAAATTTTATATATAACTTTTGTCCTTGTCCGTCATATGACCAGCGGCTATAATTCATGCCGCAATATAAAAGAGGAGATTGTGTATGGAAGACTCGAAATACATGGTAGCCATTGTTGGAGCCGGACCAGCCGGCCTGTATGCTGCGCGGAAACTGGCCGAAGGCGGGGCACGTGTGATGTTGTTCAATCGCGATATTAAACCTGGCGGCCTGGCCGAGTATGGCATATACCCCGATAAACTCAAGATGAAACAGGGACTGCGCGCCCAATTCCACCAGATCCTGAATCTGTCTCCGATCGATTACTACGGAAACGTGACTGTCTGCTGCGGCGGAAATGTCGTTCTGGAAGACCTGCTCGAATCCGGTTTCCAGGCGGTGCTCATCACCACCGGCGCACAGGGCACCAAGTGGCTGCGCCTGCCCGGTGAAAACTTGCCCGGCGTTTATCACGCCAAGAATATTATCTTTCACTACAATCTCCTGCCACCTTTCAGCGAGAAAAAGTACCTGCTTGGTAAACGCGTCGCAGTTGTTGGCGCGGGAAACGTTATGATGGATGTTGCCCATTACCTCGTGCGTGACCGTAAAGTGGATGAGGTGATCGTGGTGGTACGGCGCGGCCCGGCAGATGTAAAATTTAACCGCAAGGAGATGGAAAACGTGGCCCGTAACCTGGATATGGCCGCGTTTGAAGCCGAGTTTGCGCGGGTGACCCCGATTATGCAGGCTGCCGGTCAGGATCCGGTGGCATCCAAAACCGCTTTCCTGGATGCCTTGCCCAAGGCCCTCGAACCGGTCTCACAGACGCGTTTCCGTTTCGAGTTCCTGGCCTCGCCCGTGCGTGTGCTGGGTGACTGGATGAATGGCGTAAACGCTCTGAAAGTGGAAGAGAACACGCTGGTCGGATTGGATGGCAACGTCAAAGCGCGCGGTACGGGCAACACGCGCCAGATCGAGGCTGACACGATCATCTTTGCCATTGGCGACACGGTGGATAAAGATTTCTGCGTACCGATTTTCAACGATGCCTATATGTCTGCCCCACAGCCGCGCTTTCCGATTGAGGGAGTTTCCTATGAAGCCTTCAACCCGGATACCAACCGACCCATCGAACGCGTTTTCCTGGCAGGGTGGGCGCGCCAAGCCAGCACTGGGTTGGTGGGAGTGGCACGCCGGGATGGTGAACGGGCTGCCGAGGCAGTCTTGCAGTTCCTGAGTTCCCAGGGGCCGATGCGCGACTTGGACAACGTGGTGGAAAAATTCGAGCGACGCTTGGTGGAGACCCACGAGCGTGTAGTGGACAAGGCCCACCTGGCCAGGCTGGCAGTAGCTGAAGCCACCCAAGCGCAAAAACTTGGCCTGCAAGATTTCAAGTTCGCCACCAATGACGAGATGTTTACCGCAATGGGGTACTGAAACTGAATGGACTCCCCGGTGGGGAGTATCAGCCAACTTCTGTCCGAATCCTCTTAGCCATCTGGAGCGCCCGGGCGGGTGCATCTCCTACATAGGAATCGGCATTCATCAGGATGCGTATTTCCCTTTCCGTCAGATATTCCGTCATCTCCCCGTCCTGGCACATCCGCTCAATGAGCGGATTTTCTTCCCCACGCTGGACAGCCTCCCAGGCCTGCATGGCATTTATGCGGATACGTTCGTGCATCTCTTGCCGGCCGGCACCAGCCTTGACCAATGCCATCAGGACCCGTTCGGTAGCCGCGAACGGCCCATAAACGGCCATGTTGCGGGCAATGGCGCTTTCATCCACGCGCAAGCTGGCAAAGATGCTATTGGCAATGCGCAGCATTTCGTCCGCGGCCAGGAACGATTCTGGCAACAGGATGCGTCGGTTGGCCGAATCATCCAGCGTCCGTTCAAGCAGGCTATGGGCAGCGTTGTCCCAGGCCAGGTGCGGCAAGCTGGAAAGGTAGCGCGCCAATGAGTTGATCTTCTCCGCCTGGATGGGATTGCGTTTGAACGGCATGGCGGATGACCCAACCTGTTTCTCACCAAACTGCTCGCTCAGTTCGCCCAGCGATGGCGATTGCAGCACGCGCAGGTCGAAGGCGAATTTATAGAGAGAAGCCCCCATCCCAGCCAGGGCCGAGACAATTGCATAATCCTGCTTGCGAGGATAAACTTGAGAAGCCACCGGATAGAATGGCAGGCCCAGTTTTACGGAGAGTTTTTGCTCGAATTCGGCCAGCTTGTCCGTGCCGATCAGTTCCGCATACGCTGCGCTTGTCCCAACCGCGCCTTTGAAACCCTTGCCTCGGATGGCTGCATGCTGGCGATTGAGCGTTGCGTAATCTTCCAGAAAATCCTGCCCGTAAAGCGCCAACCGGTAGCCCAGTGTCGACGGTTCCGCCGGTTGGAGATGGGTGAATGCCATCAACGGGGTATCGGCCCACTTTTCAATCAGGTGTCCCAGGGTTCTCAGGAGTGCCGCCAGGGACTGTAGAACCAAGTCAAGGCTCTGGCGCAGGCGCAGCGCGTCCGCGTTGTCCTCAATATCCATTGAAGTGGCACCCAAGTGGATGATGCCGCCGCCGGAAGGGCACTGGCCGGCAAAGACGCGCAGTTCTGCCATTAAATCATGCTGGATCTCGGCCTCGATTTCGAGAGCGCGCGGCAGGTTGACATCTCCTTGGTGGGCGCGCAGGTCAGCCACCTGCCCGGGTGTAACCAAGCCATATTCCGCCTGAACTTCGGCCAGTGCCACCCATAGCTCTCGCCACAAGAGGCGTTTGTTATGTTCGCTCCACAGGCGGCGCATAGGTGGTGTGCCATAGCGCCACGTGAAGGGGGAGAGATAGTTATCAAAATCAAACATCGTGTTCTGATCCTACGGATGAGGTTTTTAGGATGATTTCATTATATATAGGAATTAAGAAGGATTGCAAGGGTAGAATTACCTGATTAAACTAGTTATGTGAATGTTTAGCAAGGTATGGGATCTTAAGCAACTACGTACTCACCGGCGAATGGAATTTCGCGGGTAAAAAGGCCGAAATAATAAAAAACAATGCCCGGCTTTCATTACAATATCGTAAGAATATGGAACGAAAATGCCGGAATGGCGTTAAGTATATAGAGTTATAAAGAGCCTAAAAAAAGGAGGGCCCCATGATTGTATATGCTGCTGTGGTTGTTATTATCATAACCGTCATTGCCTGTGTTGGCATGGTCTGCGCTCAATTTGACGCGGACGATCTGCGCGACATGGGGATCCGGAAGTAGGTGCTTACACGAGCCTTTGGGCCTGGCCGGCATTTGCCGCGCCAGGCCTTTTTTTTGCCTTAATTCTTTGCGGCGCGCAGCACCCCGGGCAGCCGCCTGGCGGCTTCCTGAACCTGGGCAGTGGAGCACGAAAACGCCAGGCGGATGTGCCCGGCGCCGGCCGGACCGAAGGCTGAGCCGGGAATGCAGCCGATGGCAGCCTGGTCGATCAGGTAATCCGTCATGGACCAGTCGTCCATTTTTCCGGAGTAGCCCGGCCAATCCGGCTGGAGGCGCGCCCACAGATAGAAAGCGCCATGCGGCTTAAACGCCTGCAGGTAAGGCGATTCTGCGATGGCGTCGAAGAGCATATCCCGGCGTACTTGGTATTCCTGGTTCATCGCGAGGGTGGCCTCCTGCGGCCCGTTCAACGCCGCGGCTGCGCCGTACTGCGTGACCGAGTTGACCCCGTTAATGGTGCAGCGTACCAATTTCTTGAGGCGCTCCAGTGTATGAGCGTCATCGAGCACCAGATAACCCAGACGCAGGCCACTCATTGCATAAGTTTTCGACATGGAGAAAACGCTTATGGTGCGGTCGCGGGCGGCCGGGAGCGAGCCCACGCTGATATGCTGCCTTCCATCGAAGATGATGTGTTCGTAGGCCTCGTCGCTGACCAACAACAGGTTGTATTTTTCGGCGATGGCTGCGATGGCTGCCAGTGTATCCAGAGTGGCCACGCCGCCGGTGGGGTTGTGGGGGGTATTAATAACGATGGCGCGTGTACGGGCACTGATGGCGGCCTCGATCGCCGGCGGATCGTACTGGTATTCTGCATCCGCCCGCAGCCGTACCGGGACCGGGAGCCCGCCCGCCAGGCGGATGTTATCGCCGGTTTCGGTCCACGTCGGATCGGGCAGAATGACCTCGTCGCCCGGCTCGAGCAGAGCCTGGAAGAGGATATACAGCCCATGCATGGCCCCGTTGGTGATCAAGACCGAATCGGGGTCGGGAACCGACAGGCCGTTTGCGCCGGTCACTTTGCGATAGATGGCTTCGCGCAAGGGCAGGATGCCAGTGGAGGCGGTGTAATGGGTGAGCCCGTCCCGCAGGGCTTTTTCCATGGCGGTGCGTACGTGCTCGGGGATGTCGAAAGACGGGTCGCCGGATTCGAGCCGCAAGACTTTGCGACCGTGTGCTTGCTGTTCCAATAGACGGTCGCGCACCTGCACGATGGCGCCAAGCGATACCAGGTCAATTTTGTTGGACATGTTTTCCTTCAACGGGCTTTATCACGGATGCATGGATCGAGACGGATTCATCCGGATTATAACGGAAAGGGAGGAAAAATAAGGAATGGGGAAGAATGAATGAGGAACAAAAGTCATTCCATCGCGGAGTAGGGAGAGAGTGCAGGGAAAAAGGATAACCCGGCGGACAAAGAGCAGACGCACTCCGAATAAAAAAAATGGGAACTTCCCAGACGATAAAGCGTCTTTACCAGTAGAACGAACAATTTATGGTAAAGGAAAAAGTCTATGAAAAAAACAACCTTGGTTCTTGTAACACTTTTGGTAGTATCCGGATTGATGCTTTTGGCCTGTACTTCCATGGGAAGCTCAGCCGGCCTAACAGGAGTCACCTGGAAACTGGTCTCGTATGGCCCAGCCGCGAACCAGACCCCGGCTGTGCCGGGCATCCAGACCAGCCTGACCTTTGGCACGGATGGAACGGTCAACGGCAGTCTGGGCTGCAACAGTCTCGGGGGCAAATATGAAGTACAGGGTGACAGCCTGGTTTTCAGCCAGATGGTCTCCACGATGATGGCCTGCCCCGGGCCGCAGATGACGCAGGAAAGCACCAGCCTTAAGATCCTGAGCGGCAAGGTCCGTTTCCAGATGGCTGGCAACACGTTGACGCTCTACGATGCCAGCGGCGCCGATACCATCACTTTTTCGAAGTAAAAAGTGGTTCTCCAAAAAACAAAAACTCCGGGAACTTGAAAAACCCCGGAGTTTTTGATGCTTTCCCAGGTACCAGACAGGTTCAAGAAATGGAGTGCGGACGAGTGCAGGTGTTCCCGTCAAGGTAAAAACGGGAAAAGAGCTTTTTTAAGTTAGTTATGACTCATGTTATTTTACTGCCTGAGGGATGGATACTGCATCCCAGTCAATTGGCATGTCATACAGATAGAATATCACCAGGTCCTGGCTGGAAGCGACGCCGAACCATTCCACCGATGGACCATCAAAGGGGGCAAAGCCGCGCGATACGGTGGTGTAACTGCTGTTAAGGTCTCCGGACTGCGCCTCGTAGGGACCATCCACAGCCAAGGACGTATAGGAAGAGCTTTTATGCGGGTAATCACCAATCGTTATGCCCGATTGTGTGGGTGCAATGATGGCAATGTGTCCGGGTGAGGCGGGGTCGGGATTTATGTATACTGCCAGGGCAAAGTACCCCTGGTCAGCGTAGGACTGGGCTTGAAAAGCATTAACGTGAATCCAGTTATTTAGGCCCGCGGTGGTATAAGGAGCGGCGGGCAGGCTGGCTTGGGCATGATCGGCCAACCAATTGCCTTGTTTGTTGGCCAGCAAAGAATTGGAGGAGGCTGCCAGACCGCGGAAAGTTTCCCCGTAGGTATTGGCAAAGAGGCTGGCATAAGCGCCGGAAGGGAAGGGCGGATGCAACAACGGAACGTTGAGGATGGCCGCCACGGCACTGGCGTAACCACTGCAATGCGTGGCCTTATCGGTGGCCCAGTGGAGTACCGGACCGGCGATGGTCGCTCCGGTTTCCCAGTTAACATATTGGCCTTTGGCCCAGTAATTTTCCACATGCAGATTGTTGAGAAGGGCAGCCAGCTTGAGACCATTTTGGTTCGTAGGAACCACAATCTGCCGCGGCGCACCGGAAGAAAGGGACGGTTGGGCGGTAAAGGCCGTGGGTGCCTGAGTTGCTTGGGCCCTACAAGCTACCGTGAGTACACCCAGAATTATCAGGGTTGCCATAAGTAAAATCGTTTTTCTCATCTTCTTTTTTCCTGTTCGTCCATGCTAATGGACCGGAAGGCATGGATCAGCCAACGCCGGTCTGCAACTGCTTTAGGAGTTCAAGCGTTTCCGCCTTGCCACCGGCGCCATTCTCTCCGCCTGGACCAACACAGGAAGGACAGCCGGCCTGGCATGGGCAGGCCTGCACCAACTCGAGCGCCCGCCGGAGTAATTCGTCGTGCAGTTCGAAGAGTTTCTGACTGAAACCGATCCCACCGGGCACATCATCATAGATGACCAGGCCGGGCCGGCCGAGCGTAGCCGGAGAAGCATCAGTGTGCAGGCCCAGGTCGCCCGGGTCGCACATCAGGAAGAGCGGGGCCAGTTGGCCAAGCAGGCTGCCCAGCCCCGCCAAGCCGGAGCGCATGCGCACGTTCTGCTCGGCCTTGCGGTGGCAGGAAGGGCAGAGCGTGATGAGGTTCTCCATGCGATTCGCTTCGGCAGCGGAGGCAAAGCCCCGAAAGGGCTGCTTATGGTGGACATCATGCTGACGTTCCTTTTCGGGCAGGCCGCAAACCTGGCAACGGTAGCCGTCCCGGCGGCGAACAGCCTCGCGCAGGAGGTTCCAGCCAGGGCCATAGTCATTCGGGTCGCTGTTCCATGCGCCGGAGGCGCGTAAGCGGTCCACTGTCCCTTCCGATATGGCCAGCCAGTAGCCAGTGGTCTGGAATTCGCTCGGGGGCAGGTCAAGCGGTTCCTGTCCGAGGTTCTCTCGTGTAAACCAGCGCAATTTTTTAAAGCCGGCAACATGCAATGTTACCTGTAACTCACCCCAGCCTTTTTGCCCGACATCTCCTTTTCCCCCCATCTCCTGCTGTGCGGAAGATGGGCCGGAGGTTAACTCGGTTTGTTCCACCATAGTCAGAATCTTCACCTCTGTCTGTCGCTGAGGCTCGGTGTAGTAATCCAGTGACACGGGGATGAGCGTAGCTACCCCTTTGGCCAGATCCAAATCTTCGACGAAATACTGCTGGCCTTCGTGCAGGTAAACGGCATGCGGGTGCACCATCCAGGGTGCGGAGGCCAGGTCCACTTCGCCTAAGCTCCAGGGTACGCCGCCATCCTGCACCTGGAGGATCACATTCTGCGGGGAAGCTGAGCGCAGGGACACCGCCGCGCCTGGATAGGCATCCGCCATCCAGAAGTATTGCCCTTGCGAAAGGTGGGCTTCCTGGCTGGTAACCAGGAAATCCAGGTATTCCTGCACTGTCGCAGCAGGCAGAGAACCGAAGGTCTCACCTTTCCGAAATGGCAGCTCGAACATGGCGCAGCGCAGGTGGTTGAGCAGGATCAACATGTGGTCGGGGTTGACCAGGGCCTGTTCGGGCGAACGTCCAAAAAAATAATCTGGATGATGGGCCAAGAATTGGTCGAGTGGGCTGGCGGAGGCTATCAGGATTGCCAGGGCTGGATCATCGCCGCGTCCGGCCCGCCCGGCCTGCTGCCAAAGGCTGGCGATGCTGCCCGGATACCCGGCCAGCACAGCCGCAGCCAGCCCGCCGATATCCATGCCCAGTTCGAGGGCGTTGGTGGCGACAACGGCCCTGACTGTGCCATCCCGCAGACCCTTTTCTATGGCACGCCGTTGGGAGGGCAGGTAACCGGAGCGGTAGCCGCGGATGGAATTTAGGGGATCAGGTGACATGGGGGAGGAAATTTTTGTTCCCAGATGTCTGAATGCCTGATTACCTGACACCTGCTTACCTTGCTCCTGCAAATACTTCAAAATAATTTCCACCGAGCGACGCGAACGTGCAAAGACAACGTGCTGGACCCCCTGCGCATTTAACTCCTGCGAGAGACGAACCGCCTCGAGCAGCGCACTTTTCCGCAAGCCCAGGGCTTCATCCAACACAGGTGGGTTGAAGATAAGGAAATGGCGCGGGCCGCGGGATGAGCCGTCCCGGTCAATTAAAGTGACAGGAGCCTCGATCAACCGCCCGGCCAGTTCCTGCGGGTTGCCGATGGTAGCGGATGTAAGAATGAACTGCGGGCTGGCCCCGTAGAAGGCAGCCACCCGTTTCAGGCGCCGGAGCACATTGGCAAAATGCGAACCGAAGACACCCCGGTAGGTATGCATCTCGTCAATGATGACGAAGCGCAAGTCCTTAAAAAAGTCCGCCCAGTTGGTGTGATGGGGCAGGATGCCGGTGTGAAGCATATCCGGATTGGTGAAGAGCAGGTTGGCATTTTTCCGGATGCCGGCACGGCGGGAGGGGGGTGTATCTCCATCATATATGGCGGATTTTGTAAAGATGATGGATGGTTGAGAACTTTGGATTGAAGATTGAAGAGCGGTGAGACTGGAGAATTGGTCCTGGGTGAGGGCTTTGGTCGGGAAAAGATAGAGGGTGCGCGTATCTGGATGCTCAAGCCAGGCCGCCAGAACCGGCAGGTTATATGCGAGGGTCTTGCCGCTGGCAGTGCCGGTGGCAAGGACAACGTTTTCGCCTCGCCGGGCAGATTCCCAGGCCTGCGCCTGGTGGCTGTAGAGCGCTTGGACGCCGCGCCTGGCCAGCGCTTTTGCCAGAACAAGAGGCAGATCGGCCGGGAAGGGCAGCAGGTCGGCCGGGCGCGCCGGGGTGGCCTGCCAGACCGGCAGGTTGGGGGCTGTGGCCGGGTCAGTTTGCCATTGGGAGAGCAGGGCGGAGAATGTCATGGAGATATTATACCCATGGGATTGACTCCCGGCATTTTCCGGCATATACTATCTCAATAAATAAACCGGCAGTCGGTTTATAAAAAGGACGATTATGGCGCGGGTTGTCAAAGAAAAAGAATACGCCGTCAAGCGCAATGAAATCCTGAATGTGGCCCAAACGCTGGTCTACCGCAGGGGCTACGAGCAGATGTCTATCCATGACATTCTGGATGAACTCAAGATCTCCAAGGGCGCATTCTATCACTACTTTGACTCGAAACTGGCCCTGCTGGACGGACTGGTGGAACGGACGATGGATGAAGCCGAACAGGTGCTGCAGCCGATCGTGGAGGCAGAAGGCCTGCCTGCTATTGAGAAACTGCAACGCTACTTCGCGGCCGGGAGCCGCTGGAAAGTCGCCCGGAAAACCTTTATGCTTGACCTGATGCGCGTGTGGTACACCGATTCCAATACCCTGGTGCGCCAGAAGCAGGAAGCTGCGGCCATCCAGCGGATTGCGCCGATGTTGGCAGAGATCGTCCGGCAGGGCATTACCGAAGGGGTATTTACGACCGCCTACCCGGACCAGATCGGGAAGATGATCTGGGGATTGGCGGAGGGGATCGGAGACAGCGTGGCCGAACTGCTGCTGAGCGAAGAACCACGCACCGATGCGCTTGAGCGCCTGGAGGCTATCGTCGGAGCCTATTCCGAGGCGATTGAACGGATATTGGGCGCTCCGGCCGGCTCCCTGCTGCTGATGGACGTTGAAATTCTGAAAGAGTGGCTGGTTGCGCCGCCGAAGAAGAAGAAACATTGAGCATTTGCGATAAAATACCTCTGGCGAAAAGACTTGCATTGAGAAGTGGATTATTCTTCTTGCTCGAACAAAAAATTAAGAAATTATCCTGTAATTCGTTAGCCGGGCTCCCTGCCCGATATTTTTTTGAAAAGGAGTGCAAGCATGCAACTATATTTACGATTAGCATGGCGCAACATCTGGAGGCATCGCCGCCGGACGATCATCATAGTCCTGGCCATGTCAACTACATTGGCCATGATGATGTGGTACGACGGGTTGGTGAACGGCTTTACTGACGCGATCTACGGTAACGCTGTGAAAGTACTGGGTGGCAACATCCAGGTTCACGCGGCAGGGTACCGGTCACAAGCGGATTCAACCCCACTGTTGCCACTGGCCGATCCACAGGCAGTGATCAATGCTGCCCAAGCCAATCCCCAGGTACTGGCTGCCACCCAGCGGATCAACACGGGCGGGCTGATCACCAACCGTGAGGGCACTTTTGCAGTTGGTATCACCGGCGTCGAGCCGGAGCGGGAACTGTCGGTGGATATCATCGGTCAGAACGTCAAGGCCGGACGCAATCTTACCAGCGCAGATGGGGATAATATCCTTATCGGCAAAGGTCTAGCGGATGCAATGAGCGTACAGGTAGGTGACCGGGTTACCCTGGTGGGACGCGCCCAGCACGAGCAGATGCGCCAGCGCACCATGACCGTGGTTGGCATCTATGACCTGGGCATGGCGGACCTTGAGAAACAAACCGTTTACATTTCTCTGGGTGAGGCGCAGAACCTGTACAACCTGGCCGGCCAATCCACCGAGGTGGCGGTCTTCATGAAACATCTCGGCCCGGAGGACGCGGTCATCAGCAAAATGAACCAGAGTTTGAGCGGCTACGAGATCGAATCGTTTGCAGCCAACTATCCCGACTTGGCCTCTGCTATCAACACCAAGGGTGGGATCATGAACATCTTCAGCATAATCATTATTGCCATTGCGGGGGTGGGTATCCTCAACCTGCTGCTGATGGCGGTCTACGAGCGGACGCGCGAGATCGGCATGTTGGGCGCGATGGGACTCCGGCCGGCGCAGATCACTCTGCTTTTCATCCTGGAAGGCGTGATGATCGGACTGGTGGGAGTGGCCGTCGGTCTCGTCTTTGGGCTGACCATCAACGGGATATTGATGAAGGTTGGTCTGGATTTCGGTGCCTATTCGACCCTCACCAGTTACATGGCGTTGGTCAAGGGCAAGGTTTATTCCACATGGGGTCTGGAACAAATCTGGATGCGGGTCTCTGTGACCTTGATCATCTGCGCGCTGGCTTCGCTCATCCCGGCCTTTGAAGCCGGGCAACGCGAACCTGCTGAAGCCCTGCATTTTGTATGAGGTGAGACATGCTGCAAAATATAAAAATGGCATTCCGTGACCTCGGGCGCAACCGCCGCCGGACGATCTTCTCTGCCCTGGCGATCAGCGTGGGGTTGGGCATCCTTATTTTGATGGCCGCCGTGGTAAATGGGGAATATGGCAGCGCCATCGATTCCGCCATCCGCCTGCAAACCGGCCATATCCAGGTGCGGGCGGCCAGCTATGACGAGAGCAAAAACAGCCTCAAATGGGAAGACCTGGTAGCGAACCCGGACGAGATCGCGGCCCAGATCGGGGCGCTGCCGCAGGTGAAGGCTGCCACGCCGCGGCTGTTCGCCAGCGGTTTCCTCTCGGCCGGGAACGAATTGGCCGGGGTACAGGTCTATGGCATTGACCCGAATTCGGTGGTCAATGCTCCTTACCAGCAAGGAGTCATCAGTGGGAGCTGGCTGACCGCGGACGATACCGGGGGCGTTCTGATCGGCAAGCCGACCGCAGATAAGCTACACTTGAAAGCAGGTGACACCGTCAGCCTCTCGGTTAATACGGCTAATGGTACGGTGGACGAACAAACCTTTGCCGTGCGAGGTATTTACTCAACCGGTACCTATGGCTTCGACAGCATAACGGTCTTCCTGCCGCTGGCCAAGGCCCAGGCTCTTACCCAGGCACAGAACCATGCCAGCACCATCGTAGTACTGCTCAATAACAGCGCCGATACCGACCAAGTGGCGGCGGCCCTTAAAGGCACGAACTTGAAGGTGTTGACCTGGAAGGATTTGAACTTGCTTATCGTTGATTTTGAGACCACGGCGCAAAGCTATATTGCCATTCTCTACCTGATCATCCTGGCAATCACGGCTTCAGTCATTATCAACACCCTGATCATGTCGGTCTACGAGCGGACGCGCGAGATCGGTATCCTTTCTGCCATCGGGATGCGCGGCGGCCAGATCATGAACATGTTCCTTACCGAATCGGCCTTGCTGGCAATGGGCGGTGTGGTCGTGGGAATAGCGCTGGGCATCCTGTTTGTCACCCTGTTCAATATCAACGGGTTCTATATCGGAAAAATGGGATTGACCGGCATGTTGGTGACCGATACCATCTATGCCCGGTTGACCAGTGATAATGTAATCAGCCTGTCCATTGTGACATTCATTGTTACCATTCTGTCTGGCCTGTACCCGGCCATCATGGCTTCCCGCATGCAGCCGGTTGAAGCCCTGCGCGCCGAGAAATAAGCGCAGCTATAAAAAAGGAGAAAAGAATATGGAAGTCGTAAAAATTGAAAACGCCACCCGGGTTTACAAGGTCGGCTCGGTGGAAACCCAGGCCCTGCGCGGCGTCAACTTGAGCATCAAAAGCGGCGAATTTACCGCCCTGGTGGGGCCTTCCGGCTCCGGCAAGACTACTCTGTTGCAACTCATCGGCTGCCTTGACCAGCCTACCAGTGGGTCAGTATGGATCGATGGCCAGGATGTCACCCGTCTCAACCGAAACCAGCGCGCGGATATGCGCCGCGGACACATCGGCTTCATTTTCCAGTTCTTTGCGTTGATCCCGACCCTGACGGCTTATGAAAATGTGGAAATGCCGCTCCTGCTGAACGGCCGCCCTGCCGGGGAACGGCGTGAGCGTGTGATGGACCTGCTTAAGGCGGTTGACCTGGTTGAGCGTGCCAAGAACCGTCCCGACCAGCTTTCCGGTGGACAGCAGCAACGCATCGCCATCGCGCGTGCATTGGCATCCAAGCCGGCCTTGATCCTGGCCGATGAACCGACCGCCAACCTGGACACCGAGAATGGCAAGCAGGTGATGCAGATCATGGAGAAGCTGAACAAGAAAACAGACGTTACCTTCATCTTTGCAACGCATGATCCGCGCGTCATGCAGTATGCCCACCGGGTTGTCACGCTGCAGGATGGCCGGATCGTTGATATTGACGGGAAAGGGAAGTAACCCCGGGAGGTTCTTAATGAAACGCAAGCTGGTTTTGCCAATCCTCTTAACCCTGATCTTGGCGGCGTGCGCAGGCGGCGCAAGCACTCCAACTCCCTTGCCAACCGTTTTGCTGGGCAGTGGCACCGTATCAACGCCTACTTCCAGCACCGCCGGCGCGAGCGTGACCGCCTCAGGGATCGTAGTTGCCGACCAGCAGGCCAGCCTAGCATTCAGCGTGGCTGGAAATGTCAAGCTGGTCAATGCAGTTGCCGGCGACCAGGTCCAGGCCGGTCAAATGTTGGTCCAATTGGATGATACCACCCAGCAGATAGAGTTGGAGCAAGCCAATATGGCTTTGGATGAACTCACCTCCCCTGAAGCGATTGCAAGTGCCCAACTGGCTGTCACCACGGCGCAGACAAATCTTACCAATGCACAAACAGCCTTGAACAACGAGCAGTATTGGCAAAACAGCGGCTTGTCTCAAAACGAGTACGCTAATGTAATCCTAACCAAGAACAATCTGGACAAGGCGCAGGCAACTTACGATAGATTGAATACAGGCGGATATATCAGCAATGTTAATGAGGCCACGGCATACCAGGCTCTCTATGCTGCCCAGCAAGCCTACAACACTGCCGAGTATTATTACAGCCTTTATTCCCAGGCACCCACCCAGAACCAACTCAATCAAGCCCAAGCTAATCTGGCTTTGGCCAATGCCACGCTTACAAATGCCCAAACCTACCTTAAAGTACTCACTGGAGGGGAAGTGCCTGCAAACGCCAGTGGGACTGCCTTGCTCCAACTCGAACAGGCCAGACTGGCAGTGCAGACTGCCCAGGCGGACCTGAATGCCACCCGCCTGGTCGCGCCGTTCTCAGGAGAGGTCGCGTCTGTCACGGTAAGCATCGGGGACTATGTTATACCTGGCCAGGTTGTTGTGGTCATCAGTGATGTAAGCCATATGCATATCGAGACGACCGACCTGAGTGAACGCGATGTCCCGAAAGTCAAGCTCGGCCAGACAGTCACGGTTTTCGTCAAAGCCCTCAATCAGGATGTCACGGGGAAAGTCAGCGCGATATCGCCGCTGGCGGATACCCTGGGCGGGGATGTGGTTTACAAAGTGACCATCCTGCTGGAGGAACTTCCCTCCGGCGTGCGCGCCGGCATGAGCGTGGACGTAACATTCGATACGGGCCAGTAAAGCTATCAAGCATCAGTATGGCAAAAAAAATCACCTCCCGCAAGCTCAAGTCTGCGGGAGGTGATTTGATTCTATTTTCGGGATGGTTTAGCTGCGCCGGCGTCCCAGGCCGCCGACCAGCATGACATAATAGAGCAATTGCAGCACCGCTGTAACCAGTGCGGCAACATAGGTCAGGGCAGCCGCATTGAGCACAGTGCCGACGCCGCGCTGCTCGTCCGGTCCGGAGATGATGCCGGTCTCTGCCAGCAGGACACGCGCCCGGGCGGATGCATTCAGTTCCACCGGTAGGGTCGCCAGGGCAAAGACCGCCCCTCCCGCGAAGATCGCCACACCCAGCCAGGCGAGATTGACTCCCAAAGCGCTCCCGGCATAGCTCAAGAACAGGCCGATGATAATCAAGATCCAACCCAGGTAGGAGCCAATATTGACCATCGGCACCAGGGCAGAGCGGAAACGAAGCGGGAAGTAACCTTCGGCGTCCTGTTGCGCGTGGCCGAGTTCATGGGCAGCCACCGCCAGCGAGGCGACGGAAGCATTCCCGGCAACATCCTGGGATAAATGCAGGATTTTCGTGCGCGGGTCATAGTTATCGGTCAGGTTTCCGCGTACCGGTTGGATTTGAATCCCATAAAGACCGGCCCGGGCAATCAGCCGCTGGACGGCTTCATAGCCGGTCATTCGGCTGCGGGCCGGTACCTTGCTCCACTTATTGTAAGCTGACTTCACGTAAATGGAGGTGATAACCATTAGCAGGAAGGCTGGGGCCATGCAGAGCAGGTAGGTTGGGTCAAAGAAAAACATGTTTCACCTCTTTTTTCTCCTGTATCTTTCCGACACAGGTGGCCGTAAGACAAACGGCCCAAATGGTATTTAAGGATTCGTCAATTCCTTCACGGCCGCATCCAGTTGCGGATCGCGATTGGCTTTAACGTCATCCGGGGTCATTTGAACAATAAAGTCAGGCGTCAGGCCCTTTCTGTCGATGGTATTTCCATTGGGAGTCAGCCATCTGGCAATTGTCACGGCAACTGCGCCTTGATTATCAGACTGGTTATTCGCGAGAGGGATCCAGAGCTGAACGGTGCCTTTTCCGTAGGTGGTTACCCCAAGTAATTTGGCACGCCCAGTATCCTGCAGGGCACCCGATACAATTTCGGAGGCGGAAGCCGAATAGGCATTTACCAGCACGATCATGGGAAGGCTTTTATTGGTTGCCAACCCACCCGGGGTGGCGTCGTGGGGCGTTATTTTACCCTTACCGTCTTTTTCCGAGACGATCACGCCGCTGGGGATGAACTCGGAAGCCACAGCAATGGCCGTTTCCAGGTAACCGCCGCCGTTATCACGCAGGTCGAGGATCAAGCCCTTCGGATTCTGGGCCATCAGGGCGGCCAACTGTTTGTGAAAATCGCTGGCGGTGCTATCGCCAAAGGTGGCAATATCAATGTAGGCAATGTTGTTTGCCAGCATCTTGCTGGTAACGCTCGGAACGACAATGGTTGCACGCGTAATTTGCACATCAAACGGGGCCGCCTGGCCCGGTCGCTGGATGGTCAGCTTGACAACCGACCCCTCCGGCCCAAGTATTTTCTGGCGGACCGATTCAGGATCCAGGCTGGTTACATCCTTGCCATCTATGGCAATGACCTGGTCACCTGCCTGCAAGCCAGCCTTTTCTGCCGGAGAATTGGGCATTGGTTTGGTGATCGTCAACAATTTGCCACTGGTGTCAACATACGCCCCGATCCCGGCATAGCTGCCTGCCAACTGGCTGTTTGCATCCGTATAGTTCTGGGGGCTTAATACAGGGTATGCGGGTCACCCAACGACTGCATCATGCCACTGATAGCGCCCTGCATCAGCTTGGTGTTGTCCACAGGTTGGTCGACGTATTGTTGGTGGACAATATTCCACGCGTTCCAGAAGGGAACAAACAGGCTAGTCAAGTCTGCGGGTGTACCACCCTGGCTGCCATTCGTGTTATTTGCTTGCGGTGCAAAAATGGTACCACCCGACAAGAAGTGCCCTGTTACAAACCCGCCGCCGAAGGAACAGACTACCAGTACAACCGCCACGAAGACAAGCAAAACTGCACGTAAAAATTTATTTTCCATATCAATCTCCTGATTTTGCAACGGACCCTAAGGGCTTTTCACGCCAGTTTGAGCCTTTTCTTGCAAATGGGCTGGCTGCCCCATTGTTTAGGTCGTCTAGGGAAACCATCAGAGTCCCAAGGCTGCGAAAGGATAGGCGCAAATATTAACGCATCTGGATTAAAACAGGATGAATTATAGCAGGCTGGTGTTAGAAGAATGTTAAATCCGCCCATCCAACAGCCCTGGTAAGGCTGCAAGGTGCACAAGAGCCGCGTCTGCATCATCTCCAGGGATTGCCTTGCCCACCAGGATGGTATAAAAGCCCAGACTGCCAGCCGCACGTGTGATACGCGGTTGGTCATCCAGCAGAACACACCCATGTGGGTCAGGGCTGCCGGCAGCCTTCAGCGCCAGTTCAAACGCCCCAGGCATCGGCTTGCAAAAAGGAGCCATGGCGTGAACGTCAATGATCCCATCGAAAAGCCTCTGCAAGCCCACGATCTCCATCACACGCTTGGCGTGGTTCGTATCGGCATTGGTAAAAATGAACTTCTTTTCAGGAATCCCCGAGATGGCCGCGCACAAATCCGGATTCGGACGAAGGTAGTGGTTGAGGGGAACATCGTGAACAAAGGCCAGGTAATCCTCCATATCCACGGCATGGTTGGCCTGCAGGCCGCGCAGCGTTGTCCCGTATTCCCGAAAGTATTTTTCCCGGATGGACTGCACCTGTTCGGGTGGGAATTTCATGCGCTCGACCAAGTATTGGGTAATGCGTCCGGCAATTGCCTCCCATAAGCCGGTGGCAGGTGGGTATAGCGTATCATCCAAGTCGAAAAAGAAGGTGGTGAATTGCATGTGCTTATTATAAGCGGTATATAATACAGGCATGTCCATTCGAATCCTGCCTCCCGAAGTTGCCTCGCAAATCGCCGCAGGGGAAGTGGTGGAACGGCCCGCTTCCGTGGTAAAAGAACTGGTGGAAAATGCCCTGGACGCCGGGGCAAAATCCATCCACGTAAACATTGCCGCGGCCGGACGGAGCCTGGTGCAGGTGGCCGATGATGGGGCAGGTATACCAGCGGACGAGCTGGCCCTGGCCATCGAACGGCATGCCACATCCAAGCTGGCCTGCGCCGAGGATCTGTTCCGGATTGCCACGCTAGGCTTTCGCGGAGAAGCCCTGGCCTCAATTGGTTCCGTCTCCAGGCTGACGATTACCGCCCGCACGGCAGATGCGCACGCCGGGGCACGTCTACGTGTGGAAGGCGGCCGGATCGGCAAACTGGAAAATATCGGCGCGCCGGTTGGGACCCTGGTCAGCGTGGAAGACCTGTTCTACAACGTCCCGGCACGCCTCAAATTCCTGAAGCAGGATGCCACCGAGCGCCGGGCAATTGATGCACTCGTGACGCGATATGCCCTGGCCTACCCGGATGTGCGCTTCAGCCTTACCGAGGGGAATGCTGCCTCCCTGCATACCGCCGGGGATGGGGACCGGCGCGCCATCCTGGCGGCGCTGTACGGCGTGGATGTGGCCCGCCAGATGCTGGATATATTGGCCGAAGAAGAAGGCTTTAAGCTAACCGGCTTTATCAGTCCGACCGCGTTGACACGTTCCAATCGCAAGGAAATCATCTTTTTCGTCAATGGGCGCTGGGTGCAGGATACCCCGCTGACATCCGCCCTGCTCCAGGCTTATCATACCCTGTTGATGGTGGGGCGGTATCCACTGGCAGCCTTGTTCATCACTGTGCCGCCCGAGGAAGTGGATGTGAACGTTCATCCGGCCAAGGCCGAGGTGCGCTTCCGCAACCCGGATAGGGCTTTTAGTTTTGTCCAGCGCTCCACACGGCGGGCCTTACTGGCCTATGCCCCAGTTCCGCAGGTGGCAACATCTTCGCTATGGGGTGCACCTGCACGCAGCGTGGATCCAGCCTGGAGTCTGGGGCATGATGAGCTATCCGAGGTTAGCGTTCAGCAGTCCGCTATCAGCGGTCAACCGGAAGTGCTGAACGGGCAGCCGGCTGTTACACAATCGGCCGCGTTTGAGAAGGTACCGTTGCTGCGCTTGATCGGGCAAATTGGAGTAACTTATCTGGTGGCTGAAGGCCCGGATGGCCTGTACCTGATTGACCAGCACGCCGCCCACGAGCGCGTCCTGTTCGAAAAGCTAATGGCGCAGCATGCCCAGAAAGCCATCCCATCCCAGGCATTGCTCACCCCGGCAGTGGTGCACCTGCCACCTGCCAGCACGCGCTTGCTTGAAGACCAGTTACCAGTGTTACAGCATTTTGGTTTCGATATCGAGCCGTTCGGACAGAATAGTTACCAAGTGCGCGCTATGCCAGCCCTGTTTGCCAGCAGTGACCCGGCGGCGGCATTGCGTGCCCTGGTGGAAGATTTCGAGGAAGACGAGGCTCCCTTGCAAAACGAGATCGAAGCCAAGGTTGCCGGGCGGGTCTGCAAGCGCCTGGCAGTCAAAGCCGGGCAGGTGCTTTCGCCGGATGAACAGCGCGCCTTGCTTTCCGACCTGGAAAATTGTACATCACCGCGTACCTGTCCGCACGGAAGACCGACCATGATCCACCTCTCAGTGGATATGCTCGAACGGCAGTTTGGAAGAAAAGGGGCGCGGTAATTTTCGGTTAGAAAAATGAATGGGCAGCCAAGGGGCTGCCCGTCATGTTTGCTGGATGGGGATATGGATGGTAAAGGTCGAGCCTTTGCCATATTTGGATTTTACCTCAATAGTCCCGCCGTGCCCTGAGACAATCTGTTTGCAAATGGATAACCCCAGGCCTGTCCCGGCCACCTTGCCTTCGGAAGCCTCCACCCGGTAGAATTTTTGGAAGAGGTGCGGAATTGCCTTTGCCGGAATGCCTGTACCGTTATCGCTAACAGAGAGCGTCCATTCATTACCTTCCAACCCGGCCAGGATGGTAACCCTGCCATTCAGGCAGTTGTATTTGATGGCATTACTCACCAAGTTGAGCACCACCTGTTTTATCTTGTCGCGGTCGGCTTCCACTTGGGGAAAATCAGGTGGAATTTCAAGCACAAGGGCGACAGAATGTTCATCCGCCTTGCTTTGCATGATCTCGATACATTCTTTAAGCAAAGGGGCCAGGTCGAAGAGGGTGAGACTGAAACGGACGCGCCCGGATTCCAGACGTGCCAGATCCAGGAAGGAAGATGCCAGGGTATTGAGACGCAAGGTTTCGTTGTAGATGTTATGGATCATGGATTGGCGCTGTTCCTGGGACATTTCCGGACGCAGCAGGAGGTAGGTGGCTGTACCGATGGAAGCCAACGGAGTACGCAGTTCGTGAACGAATTCGGAGACAAGGTCGGATTGGTGGAACAGGCGCGCATTCTCAATTGCCACGGCTGCCTGCGCTCCCAGTACCTGGATCAGGTCCTCATCCTCATCGCTGAATTCCCCGTCTTTCTTGTTGATGATTTCCAAGACACCAACAACCTTATCCTTGGTAATAAGAGGCATACCCAGCAGGGAGCGGGTGGGGAGGTGGGTCTGTTTTTCAATGCTGAAGAAATGGCGTGGATCTTCCCTGACATCTGCAATGCGGGCCGATTTGTGGTTGGTCACGATCCAGCCAGCAATACTTCCTTCCAATGGCACGGCCAGCCCGCGCAAAGTGGGCTGGTCCATGTTAGTGGCAACTTGGAAATACAGCTGGCGGGCGGCGTCATCGTAGAGCAGGATCGAGGCAGCCTCCGTCCCGGTCAAGTCGGAGGCGGCGGACACGATATGGTTGAGCAGGATATCCAGGTCGAGGGTGGAAGCCAAATCACGCGCGATGTCAATCAGGCGCCGATACCCCTCGATCAGCTTTTCATTATCATTCATTATCATTCATTATCGTTCATTTCTTTTTTCAAAATCAAGCACGGCGGCAGCCAGTTTGGTAAACTGTTGTGCTGTCAGGCTGTCAGGACGGGAAGCGATGGGAATTGTTTTCGTGCGGGTGGCCATGTAGATAAGTTCGGGGGCAGGGGTAATGGCAACGGCGGGACTCATGCCAAGCTGTTCTTCTATCTGCACCATGGTGAGTTGGGTATCCGAACGGATGCGGTTGACAACAACGACTTGCAAGTTTGCCCTGGGTACACCCAGGTCGACCAGATCCTCTACGAGCATCTTGGAGTGAGCCAACCCATTAGCAACCGGTTCAGCCACCACAAAGAGCAGGTTGCAGGCAGCTGCCAGTTTCTGGGCCAGGGGTGTCAAGCCGGCTCCCAGATCAAGGACAAGATAAGGGGTCAGAAAACTCAATCGATTGACCAGTGTTTCCATAGGCCCGACAGTATTTGCCAGCACGGCGTCTTTCGGTTGGACGGATCCGAACAACATCCGCAGGCCGGTCTCATGGACAAAAAGGCTTTCTTTTACCTTCTGGCGGGTCATATCGGTCATATTACCGGTCAGGAGCTCAACCAAGGCTTTGGGTTTCAGTTCGCCCAGATCCGGTCCGAGAGAACCCATGCCCGGGCGCAGTTCTGCCACAATGACATCGGTCTTGGTGGCAAGTCGCAGAGCGCCGCCCAAGTTAACGGCTACGGTCGAGACGCCCTGTCCACCACGCGGGCTCAGGATGCCGATCGTCATGGAGCGTTTATCACTTGGCAGGGGCGAGGTAACGACCTTGCCCTTGGATGTGCGCGCCAGGAGCGCTTTAACGTGAGCATTCAGCTCAGATGGATGGGTGGGCTTGGTCAGGTAATCGTCCGCGCCGGCCTCAAACCCGTTGACTTTATCATCCAACTGCGTCTTGGCAGTGAACATCAGGATGGGAGTGTTGGCCGTAAGCGGATTGGCGCGCAGGCGCTTGGCCACCTCGTAGCCATCCATCCCGGGCATCATCACATCCAACAGGATCAGGTCAGGATTCTCATTTTCCGCCTGTTCCAGGCCTTGGGGGCCATTGTTGGCAGCCACAATCTGATAAGACTGTTTCTGGAGCATCAGTCCAACCAGTTTGAGGGTATCCACATCATCATCAATAATCAGTATTTTTTCAGCCATAAGGGATATCTCCGCAGGTTTGATGAAGTCTAGCATAAAGCGGCTGGAGAGGCAAGACGCCAATTTGTATTATAAGGTGTATTCTTAATCCTCCACAACTTCTCCCGCGTGCCTTCACACTCACTTCACAATTGCGGCCTATACTCTCCTTTAGATTTCAAGAGAAATCAAAAAAATAAAACCTCAATGAATAGGAGAAAAGAAAAAAATGAGAATACTTTGGAGAGTCTTGGTTGCGCTGGTATTGGTGGCTGCCATCATTGGCATCGGTGTGTACGCCTACAACATCGGCATGGCTCAAGGATTGGCGCAGAAGGTGCAAATCCCTGCGGGCACGTCCATCCAGATGCCGTATCTGTATTACGGACATCCCTTCCTTGGGTTCGGATTCGGCCTGTTCAGCTGCCTGATCCCGCTGTTTCTGTTATTCCTGGTCTTTGGCAGCCTGAGGGCCATGTTCTGGCACGGGCCGATGGGCATGGGCCACATGCACCGCCGGCACATGGGCTGGCAGGGCGAGAATGGCAAGGATGTGCCGCCTTTCTTCGCCGAGTGGCATCGCCGGGCGCACGACCAATCGGAAGAAGAACCGGCCAAGAAATAAGGACGTGCAGAAGCCCCATCTTCCAGCGCCCGTCGTATAATACAACCGGATCCCCTTGCAGAGGGGGTCCGGCTTGGCTTTTCTATGAAAACGATCCTGATTGTTGATGATGAACCGAAAATTGTCCAATTGGTGCGCGATTACCTGGAACGCGCCTCTTTTCGCGTGCTGACTGCACCCAATGGCAGGACCGCCCTGACGCTGGCCCATTCCGAAAAACCGGACTTGATCATTCTCGACCTGGGCCTACCCGAGATGGACGGATTGGATGTTACCCGCACGCTACGCAAGGACTCGAACGTGCCCATCCTGATGCTGACCGCCCGTTCCGAAGAGACGGACAAGTTGATCGGCCTGGAACTGGGCGCAGATGATTACATTACCAAGCCGTTCAGCCCGAGGGAATTGGTGGCGCGTGTGCGGGTCGATCTTCCGCCGAATGGAGGCCTACGGCGAGGCGAACACGGAGATGGTACACGCGGCCGATCTGACCCTGGATGTGCCACGCATGCGAGTGATGGCTGCGGGCCGGGAAGTGGAGGAAATGACGCCAACAGAGTTCGAACTGCTGGCTGCCATGGCCCGGCATCCCGGACGTGTCTTCACGCGCGCCCAATTGCTGGATGTGGTGCACGGGGTTGCGTTTGAATTGTACGAGCGCGCCATCGACGCGCACGTCAAAAATATCCGTCACAAGATCGAACCGATACCGGGCGAGCCGCGCTATATCCTTACGGTTTACGGCGTTGGTTACAAGTTCACCGACTAATAAAAGAAAAAATGGAAAACAGCGAGAATCCATCGCCGGAGCACATGCACGTCCGGTTTCACCCCAAGAGACCCAGTTGGTGGCCGGAAAACGAAGCCTGGCCGCCAGTGCAACCGGCCTGGCGCAGGAGGCGCGGGCGCTTTTCCCGCGGGATGAGTTGCCTGCTGGCTCTGATGAGTGCGCTGGCTTTTTTCTTTTTTGTCCTGGTTTTTGGGGCGGTGTTGATCAGCCTGGGCATCATTCACGTACTGCATAACCCATTTGAATGGGCCATCCCATTTGGGATCATTTTCCTGTTATTTATCTTCGGTTTGCTTGTCTGGGGCAGGCGCGGGTTGCGGCATATGTCCATGCCGATAGATGATCTGCTCGAGGCAGCCGGCCATATCGCCGAAGGTGATTATTCCCCACGCGTGAAGGAGCAAGGCCCGGCAGAAGTGCGCTCGCTGGTGCGAGCTTTTAATGGAATGGCGGCAAAGCTGCAAGTGACCGAAGAACAACGCCGCGACCTGATGGCCGACATTACCCATGAACTGCGCACCCCGTTGACGGTGATCCAGGGTAACCTGGAAGGGATGCTGGATGGCGTTTATTCCCCGGATGAGGCTCGCTTGAAATCCCTGCTCGAAGAGACACAGGTTCTGGAGCGCCTGGTGGAGGACTTGCGGACATTGGCGCTGGCTGAAAGCGGCGCCCTGCAACTCAGGAAGGAACCCACCGACCTGGCGTTATTGATCGGGGAGACGGTATCTGCGTTCCGGGCCCAGGCAGATACTGCGGGTGTAAAGATCGTAATCCAGGCAGAAACGGGCGCGCCGCTGCTCGATCTCGACCCTGAACGCATCCGCCAGGTGATCTCCAACCTGATCGCCAATGCGCTGCGCTATACCCCGCGGGATGGAGCGATCCACATTGGCTATGCCATGCTCCAAACGCAGACTGGGAAGTGCGCCGAGATCACCGTTGCCGATACCGGCGTGGGGATTGCCGCAGATATCCTGCCACAGATCTTCAACCGTTTCTATAAATCGCGTGATTCAAGCGGCACAGGGCTGGGGCTGCCGATCGCCCGCCACCTGGTGGAAGCGCACGGCGGGACGATCACCGCCGAAAGCCAGGTTGGTCAGGGTACAACCATCCGCATCCGCCTGCCGGTAAACAACCAGATCGGGTTTTAGAGATGCCCGGCTTTTTTGGAAGCCTTGATATGCGCATCTCCAAAAAGAACCCGGGTTATATTTTCAAAGGGCTACCAGCATGATCCTCGTTACCGGCGCAACCGGTCACATCGGAAATGTGCTTGTGCGTGAACTGATCGAGCGCGGTCAACGCGTCCGTGTGCTGGTGCGCCCCGGTAGAAGACCGCTGGCACTGGCAGGCCTGGACGTGGATATTGCTACGGGGGATATTCTGGAACCGGACTCGCTCGAACGCGCTTTGCAAGGGGTGAACCTGGTCTACCACCTGGCCGCCCGCATCAGCCTCGCCAGCGGGCCTGACCCGGAAACGGAACGCGTCAACCTGGATGGGACGCGCAACGTGCTCGCGGCAGTCCGTCGCTTGCCGGGCACACCGCGCCTGGTCTATGCCAGTTCCATTTACGCCTTGCGGAAACCGGCCGATGGAACTCCCATTGATGAAACGCAACCTTTTGATACGGAGCAGTGCCAGGGCGCTTATGACTGCTCCAAAGCGCGCGCCTCGCTGGAGGTGCAAAAGGCCGCCGCGGCCGGTCTGGATGCGGTCCTCGTCTGCCCGACGGCGGTGACCGGCCCGTATGATTTCCACAATTCCGAGGCCGGGCGGGCCATCCGCCTGTACATGCGGCCGGGTCTGAAATTCTATGTGCAGGGCGCTTATGATTTTATAGACGTGCGGGATGCCGCACGGGGTTTTCTCCTGGCGGCCGAAAAAGGCCGGCGCGGGGAAACCTATATATTAAGCGGCGAACGAATGACGGTGAAGGAAGTGGCGCAAACGGTCTGGGAGGAAACGGGGGGCTGGCAAGCCAGTCTTAAGGTGCCGCTCTGGCTGGCCGGTTGGGTGGCCGGCTTGATGCCGCTCTACAGCACATTGACCGGGGCGCAACCATTTTTTACGCGCTATTCCTTGCAGGCCGTTTGCAGCAACTCGCACATCAGCCATGTAAAGGCCAGCCGTGAACTGGGCTTTCAGCCGGGCCCGGCCCGCCAGGCGGTTATAGATGCCGTACGATGGTTCCAGCAAGGGCTGCCTGCCGATGTTCCCGTCCCCGAAACGATCAATAAAGCGGCGGTCTGACCAATTTTCTTCCTCACCCCGGCAATTCCCAAAGAACCTTAGCTCGCATAGTGCCGCAGCTACATGCGCAGGGTATAATCCTTCCAGAGGAAACCCCATGCCATCTGTCATTGACCCCGAAACGCTGTATGTGGATGATCTGCCTGCCATCTGGTCGCCGGTGCAGTGGGATTTGACCGAAGAAGAACGCGTCCAAGCGGTGGAGGGCCAGGCTACCGCCAGCCTGTTATGGACCATGGACGCGCCGGAAGCCATCCTGCGCATGCTTCTGGATGAGACCGGCATCCAACGCTTATTTGCCCCACCCCAGGGGTACGATCCGCAAGAACAGGGCGAATGGGAGAAGGCCCTGATCACCTTTGGCCCCAAACGCCCGATGAAGCTCGAATTGGTCAAGCGGACGCCCACACGGTTGGAACTGGTCTATGATTTTGAGGATCTGGGTCGCTGGGAATTCGTTATCGAGTTGGAGCGGGTCAGGATCGAAAGGATCTAGGTCTTACCCTGGTCGGTCCAGTCTGACATACAGCCGTTTGTTGATCCGGCCCTTGTTTTCCGTGCGGAAGATCGAGAACCGGCCCAACTCGGCGGTGGTGTGTACGTGCGTGCCACCGCAGGCCTGTGCATCGAACCCATCTATCTCCACCACGCGCACCTGCCCGTGCAAGATGGGCGGTTTAACCTCCAGCGTCCTGAGCAGGTCATCCCGCCGGCGGAATTCCTGCTCCGGGAGGCTGTATGCCTTCAGCATGTGGTCCCCGGCGATGACGGCGTTGACCTTCTGCTCCAGCGCTCGGCAGAGCGCAGCGGAGAAATTCTCCAGTTTGAAGTCAATCCGGGAATACTCTTCCCCGATCTGCACCCCGGTGATCCAGCCCTGGTTATCTTTCAAACTGAATCATTTAATTATATCCCCCAAAAGGCACGCTTGTACCAAGAACCCATCCGGAAATTATTGAAAGGCCGAATTTTCGGATGGATACTAAAGGATAGGAGCTTCAAATCGCGGTAAAATCCCCCTGGCCGCGTGCCGCGCGGCTGAAAGTTGACCGCTCATAAGCACCCCAGGAGCATCGCACATGCCTACCGTAGAACTCTCTCACATCACCAAATCCTTCGGCCCCGTTAAAGCGGTCGAGGATGTGTCATACACGGTCGAAAAAGGCGAACTTTTCGGCTTGCTTGGGCCGAATGGGGCCGGCAAGACCACCAGCATCCGCGTCATGCTGGATATTTTCAAGCCGGACAGCGGCTCGGTGGCAGTGCTGGGCGGGGCGATGAGCGAATCCAAAAAGGACCGCATCGGCTACATGCCCGAGGAGCGAGGCCTGTACCAGGATATCCCGCTCGAACGCTGCCTGGCGTACCTGGGCTCGCTGAAAGGGCTGCGCCCGGCGGAGGTGAGGCGGCGGGCGCAGGTGTATTTGGAAAGGTTCGACCTGGCTTCCTATAAGAACAAGAAGGTGAAGGAACTCAGCAAAGGCATGCAGCAAAAGGCCCAGGTCATCGCCACCCTGCTGCACCAGCCGGAACTGCTGATCGTGGATGAACCTTTCAGCGGCCTCGATCCGGTCAACACCCAGATGGTGATGGAAGTGCTGCGCGAACAGCACGCCCAGGGCGTTACCATCATCCTGTGTTCCCACCAGATGCACCAGGTGGAAGAACTGTGTGAGCGGATCGTGCTGATCGATCACGGCAAGGTGATGTTGTACGGCGGGCTGGCGGAGATCCGCCGCCAGTTTTCCGGAAACGCCGTATGGGTGCGTACCCCGGCGCAACTGCCCGCCCTGGATGGGGTGGCTCGGGTCGAGCCGCTCAACGGGGCATTCAAACTGCACCTATCGAAGGGCACGGATCCCCAGGGCATCCTGGAGGCCCTGGTGGCCCGCAAGCTGGCAATCGAACAGTTCGAGATCGCCATGCCCACCCTGGATGAGATCTTCATCCGGGTGGTGCAGGGAGAGGCGAGGAGCGCGTGATCAAGACCGCCAGAGTGGCCCTGCAAGAATACCGCCGGCACGTCTTCAACCGGCGTTTCCTCTTCGGGCTGTTGAGCGTCCCGTTGATGGTCATCCTGCTGATCGGATTGGTCTTCCTGATCCTGGTGCTCGAGAACGATACCACCCCGGTCGGCTACGTGGACCATTCCGGCCTGCTGGCCAATCCGCTCCCGCCACCCAAGCCGGCCGCCCCGTTCCGCCCGGTGCCGATCCTCGCCTTCGCCAGCGAAGCTGAGGCGCGCGGCGCGCTGCAGGCGGGCAAGCTCCAGGCCTATTACGTCCTGCCGGCGGACTACCGCACCAACGGGGACCTGCGCGTGGTGCATATCAACCCGGTCAAGGATATTGCCAGCCAGCAGTTCTATGACTTCCTGGGAACCAACCTGTTGAAAGGGTCCGACCCGGCCATCGCCGCCCGCCTGGTGAAGGGTGCGGACGTGACCGTCGAGTCGGCGGATGGCAGGCGCAGTCTCTCTGGCACCGACTGGTTCAACTTCCTGATCCCGATGATCGCCGGGATCGGCTTTATCATTGCCATGTTCATCTCCGGCGGTTACCTGATGCAAGCGGTGGTGGAAGAAAAAGAGAACCGCACCATGGAGGTGCTGATCACCTCGGTCTCGCCGAACCAGTTCATGGCCGGCAAGATCATCGGCGACATCTGCATCGGCCTGACGCAGATCCTGGCCTGGCTCCTGCTGATCAGCCTGCCGGTGCTGTTCGGGCGGGGTGCGCTGCCATTCCTCGAGGGCCTGCAGCTCTCCTCCCAAACGCTGCTGGTGCTGGCCTTGACGATGCTGCCGTCCTTCGTGCTGGTGGCGGCCCTCATGGCAACCATCGGCGCGACCGTGACCGAGGCGCGCGAGGGCCAGCAGATGACCGGCCTGATCAGCCTGCCGGTCTGGATCCCGTACATGCTGGCCGGCCTGCTGATGAGCAGCCCGAATTCCCGGCTTTCGATCGCGCTGAGCATGATCCCGCTGACCGCGCCGGTGGCAATGCTGATCCGGGATGCCATGACCGTCCTGCCGCTCTGGCAGATCGGGCTCAGCTCGGCCATCCAGGCCCTGTGCGCCGTGGGCGCCATCTGGCTGGCCGGGCGGGCCTTCCGCCTGGGGATGCTGCGCTACGGTAAACGCCTGACCTGGCGTGAATTATTTGCGCACCCGGGAACAAGATCATGAAGAAAACGCGGCTGGTGCTCAAGAACGAGATCATTACCCTGCTCACGCGCCCGTCCTTCTGGCTGGTGACGCTGGGCCTGCCGCTGGTGGGGGCGGCCATCTTCGCCGGGGTGGCGGCGATCAACCGCAGCTCGGCCGCCAGCCAGACGGTCAGCCAGGTCTTTGCCAGCCCGCAGGACCTGCGTCCGGAAGGCTACGTGGATCTGAGCGGGCTGGTCCGCCAGATCCCGGCAGGCAGCGCCGGGAAGTATATCGCCTATCCCAATGAAAGCGCCGCCCGCCAGGCGCTCCGTGCGGGGCGGATCTCGGCTTTCTACATCGTTGCGTCCGATTACATCCAGAGCGGCAAGGTGACCTATATCCGCCCGGACTTCAACCCGCTGGCCTCCAGCGGCAGCCAATCGGGCAGCTTCCCCTGGCTGCTGCAGGTGAACCTGGCGGGCGGGGACAGCCACCTGGCCAGCCTGATCAACGGCCCAACCAGGCTGGAGGATGTTTCCCTGGCGACTTCGCCGCAGGCGAACCAGAATAACCCCGTGGAACTCTGGACACCCTACATCATCACGCTGCTGTTCTACATGCTGATCGGCGGCTCGGCCAGCCTGCTGCTCGGCAACATCACGAAGGAAAAGGAGAACCGCATGATGGAGGTGCTCTTGACTTCCGTCACGCCCCGGCAACTGCTGACCGGCAAGATCATCGGCCTGGGCCTGGTGAGCCTGGGACAGACGCTGGTGTGGTTCGGGACAAGCATCCTGCTGCTGAACCTGAGCGGGCAGACATTCAAGCTGCCATCCAACATCCAACTGCCGGTCTCCTTCCTGATCTGGGGGCTGGTCTTCTTCGGGCTGGGGTATGCCATCTACGCCAGCCTGATGGCCGGGCTGGGCGCGCTGGCCCCCAACCTGCGCGAGGCCTCGCAGGCCGTCTTCGTGATCATGCTGCCGCTGATGATCCCGCTCTTCCTGAGCAGCAGCGTTTTCATCGACTCACCCAACGGGACGGTGGCGACCATGCTGAGCCTGTTCCCGCTTACGGCGCCGGTGGCGATGATGGCGCGCCTTTCGGCGGGCGGGGTGACTTGGTGGCAGGCGCCCCTGGCGGCGCTCCTGCTGGCGCTGACGGCAGCCCTGATCCTGCGCGGCGTGGCCGGCATGTTCCGGGCGCAGGCGCTGCTCTCCGGACAGGGCTTTAAGCTGAAAACCTATTTCCGGGCATTGGTGGGGAAGGTGTGATCCAAAAACTTCCGAAGTCTTGGAGACTTCGGAAGTTTTTTTGCAAGGGAAAGGCAGCCGCGCGCCCCTATCAGGGAGTTGCGGAGGGCGTATCCGTCAGGACGGGTGTAGCGGTATCCGTAAGGCCGGGGGTTGCCGTGACATTCAGGGTCGGGGTGGGACTCGGGACGCCGACGTTGATCACCACGGTCAGGTATGCCCCAAAGCGGACGCCTCTATTATCAAAAAGGGTCCAGACCCCGGTCAATTTGCCGGTCTTGGCAGGCACGCGCAAATTGACCGAAAGATCCACGGTCTGGCCGGGCGCGACCGCAGCGGTGAGCGGCACCGACAGCCCGCCCAGCGTCTCGCCGTAGGCATAGCCCAGATAGAAACCGGCGATCCAGGTACAGGTGCCCGTGTTCTGCACCTGCCAGGTCTTCGTGAAGGCCTGGTTTACGGCCAATGTAGTCCCATCCGGGATGGTGACATCCGAGACAAAGGCGGCGTTTTCACACTGCGTGACGGTGGGGGTGGCCGAAGGCAGCGCCGGAGTCAGGGTTGCCGTGGAGGTGTCAGTAAAAAGCGGCGTGGGAGTAATGGTGGGGGCGTTCTGGGTGAACTGGGCGATGATGGTCTGGGCGGCGGCGATGTAGATGGCGGTAACGTCCACGGGGGTGGCAGTGGGAGGCTGGGGGGTTCCGCCACAGGCGCTCAGGGCGGAAACGGCCAGGATCAGGGCCAGGGTAATAGCAAAGGTACGTTTTTTCATATTTCCTCTCATCAGGAAGTGCTTCCTAAAAAATGGGCAGCGGCTGCCGTTGGCGGGCCGGCTGCGCGCGCCATGCCTGTCGTCCATGTTGAGAATGTGCGGCGGGGCGCGTAAACCCATTTTACCAGATAACCCGCCGGAAGGTTTTTCCCAGGGAGGCAGGCGGAGGCGGGCGAAAAAGCCGTTTTTTCGGGTTGCGCGGGCGCGTTGGTACAAAACAACGAGGAACAATTCCCGGGAGCAGGCGGGATTTAGGGGTAAAGTGGGAGACGGATGGCAAAAACAGGCAACTTTAAGCGGGTTTTGGGTGTTTTTAAGGGCCAAAGTGGGACGGAGACCGCGGATTATTCGGTTATGCGAATTGTTTTTGGAAATTGATCCTCGGGAATCGGGGTAAAAAAGGGCTTTTTTTTGCAAAAAATGCGAAATTTTTTCCATTTTAAGCACGCTGACATGGATCATTCTCCCATGTACCGGCGCAGTTCTTTGGCACGCTGCAGCCTGGCGCGGCTGACCTTTTGCCCAATGACAATATTGCAGGTGGGCACAGGTACCCATAGGCATCAAGCTAATAAAATTTCTCCGCTATCCGGCCTCGCCCGGCGATGAATCGCCGGGCTATATTTACAACGCCATCTAAAGATGGCTTCGGCCCGTTCCAGCGGGCGTTGTTGGTCAGCCCGGATGTGAACATCCGGGCTGATATGGGCAGAAAATACCTTTTGGAGCATCGTTTTTCCGCCTTTTGGCCCGGTTTTAGCTTAGCTGGATGCCTATGGCACAGGTACATCTCTCTTCCCGCCAAGAACACGCGGGACTTTCCCCCGACCCCTTCGCTTATAGCGAAGTTCCGCGCAGTCGCGCGGCCTGACTCCCGAGATATTAGACGAATTGCTCGCGAAATAAGATGCGCGTCGTTTTCGATACAAACGTGCTGGCCAGCGCAGTCCTGTTCGAGCAATCCACGCCTGCGGGGGCCTTCTTTGCGACGCTGGAGCGGCTGCTTGAGCTGGCTGCCAGCGGCAAGGCAGATGCCATCGTCACGGGGGATTCTGACCTGCTTGTTCTGCATCCGTTCCGGAAGATCGCCATCCTGAAGCCTGACAGTTTTCTGAACGTTTTTCCACCGGAAAATTCCTGATCTCCCCAGCGACCATTTTCCGCGGGAAAACACATTGTCCCGAAGGGGCCAGCGCGGGGTACTCACCCTGCCTAAATCCCTGCGCGAGAGTTACAAACTCAAACCCGGCGATGTGGTGAGCGTGATCGACCTGGGAGGGGCTTTCGTAATCAGCCCGCGCCGGTCGGAGGTGGACCGCATGGCGGATGAGATCAGCTCCGGCCTGGCCGGGCGCGGCGAGTTGCTCGAAAGTATGCTGGCGGTTCTGCGGGAGGAAACGCGAAAAGTATGGCCGGACGGCCCAGGGTTTTTCTCGATACCAGCGCCCTGTTTGCCGGAGTATGGTCCGACCCGGGCGGGACGCGCCAGATCTTATTATTGGCCGAGGCAGGTTTGATCACGCCTGCCGCCAGCCCGCAAGGGTTAATAGAGATCGAAAACAACCTGCGCCGTAAAGCGCCGGACCTGCTCGGGAGCCTGGCTGTGCTGCTTGACCGGGTGGGGCCGGTTTTGGCGGAGCCTGCTCCGGCCTCCCGGTACGAAGCCGCCCTGGCGTTGACCGGTCACCCCGGCGACGGGCGTGTCCTGGCGGATGCCTGGGAAGCCGGGACGGATTTCTTCGTTACCCTGGATCGCCAGCATTTCCTGGATGCCGACCGCCTGCGCGCGGCCCTGCCCTTTCCACTGGGCACTCCCGGCGATTTCCTGCCCTGGTATCGTCACAATTTCATTGAGAAAGCCACGTGACCTCGCCCAGCCGCCGGGCCGGATCCATTGGGCCAGCGCCGGCCTGAGCGCGATTACGCTATTCCTGTTTTTCGGGCACAACGCCGAAAGTATTTTATGCTGCTTTTTACGATTCTTGCGCTGATTGCGTAAAAGTTACGCTAATGTATCTAGTTTATCCATGTTCATGCCGTTCCACCAATCTACAGAAATGTGCATAAAGAATCCTTGGCCCTTTCTGGTTTCAAAATTTGTCTTGACTAGTTCTCTTAGCCTATTTGCATCTTCAATATTTGTAATAATCGCTAATTTCTTAAAATACTTATGCTGGGTTGCCCGAAGAAAAAGAGGAAATTGACAACCATAAGGCGCATAGTAAAGAGTTTGAGGAAACCACCAAATATCAGGTTTCAAAAAAGATATCATTAGACACAAAAGGTCAGCCTCTATTAAGGAATTGAAAGGTAAATCATTTCGATCAGCATGAAGCTTTATGAATTCTGCAGCAGGGCTGAAAAGCTTCCGTCCTGGTGGGGCAAGGACAGCTTGTAATGCATCAGATCGTCCAAAAAAAGCTGCGAAAGTGTCATACGCGTTATTACCATATCTTTCAGATGGCGGAATTATATAATGTGTATAAAGAACTTCATGTAAAGAGTTGAAAGATTGTGTTTTTATTAGGCTAGCAATCATATATAGAAATGTTTCATATACAAACAATGAATGAGCCTCAAACCATATATCATTCCACATATTCATTTCGGGTGAACGCGATTTTAATTCTCTTAGGCGCTCAAGAAATTGAATGAGGATTTCGGTAAAATTCTCACCGGGTTTTGCTTCACTTTCAAGCAGGACCCAATCAACAATATGGTTACGCACTTCGGTTAGCTTCGTCGCATCTTCCAAAACCTTTTCTCCGGCTAACTCTACCTTAGGGCGTTCACGAATTCTTAATTCATCAGCATGCTCGATACAAGCATCCAAAAAGTCACTTCTATACAAAGGAAAACCCGGTTTATCTTGAAGAATAGCTTGCTTGAGAGTATTGAACTTGGCCTGGATATGGCTTGTCGGTGTTGATACATCACTTGTTATATATACAGGCGGTTTTCCAAGCTTGGGCTTTTCATGCTGGGGCTTGCCATAAATAAGTCGGATCAGCTGTTCCCAATTTTCGTTGACTGCTTGCGGGGATGAAAAATCAATCCCTATTCTTGATTGAAGAAAGATGGGGAGGAAAGGTTCTCCGTTTTCCCCCAATTCGCAAAAAATCGGAATAAACTTTGATTGTTCTACTTTTTCATATACTTCCTTCGAGATTATTTGGGATTCAGTGCCAACACCAGATTTTCTTTCATTAGCTTTTTCCGCGTATTTTTGATCACATATCACCAGCACATGAGTAACCGATGGATCTGTAACCATTCTCTCCATGAATACAAATTTATCATGACCTTCCTTCAAATCATAAATATCCAGAACAACATCAATACCATCGGAGATCAATCGGTCTGCCCATTCTTTTACTCTATTTTGATGGTCCTTTGAACTCCAACTATATGATATGAATACTTTTGGGGCCATATAACCTCTTAGAAACATTATTTATCATGCAGCAATTGATGGTGAATACAAATATTTCTGGAACCCCGCAAACACTTGGCTGATCTCCTCCGGTTGTCCCAAATCTGCCACAGCATCTGACAGGGCATTGTGATATTTCAGCTTCAGCAGGGGTGCCAACTTATCCGAGGCCAGTTCTTCCACGCCCGCATGCACGTATTGCGTGAGCACAAAATCAATAAAGGATTGCTGTTTGGGGTTGAATTTCGTTTTGATGGCGGTCTGGGCCGTGGCGGCACGGGTGGTGCGGGTGACCGTTGGCAGGGCATAGGCCACATACGCCAGCACGTCAAAGAGATCGCTGTTCTCAGCGTCAATGATCCGTTGCATTTCGTTTAATTGCTCCAGGCCAAAGCCTTTTTCAGTCAGGCGGTGTAACAAGTCCGCCCGCGTGGCTGGCGCGCACCAGAGCTTGCGCAGTTCGGCCTCACTCTTGAAGAATTCCGGCAGCTTGCCGAAGAGTAGTTCCATGAACTGTTGGGCGGTCATGGGTGTGCCGTTGGGATGCCAGAAGGTAGTGACCACCATGTTTTAAATCGTGCGCTCTTTGCCATCTGCCAACTGCACTTTTACTCTGGGGCGTGGCTCGGGATGGTCAGGTGGCTCAGGCGGGCGTTCCCGCATCGTATGAGGATTCTCAAGTTTGGGTTTGGCGGGTTCCGGTTCCATCGGTTCACCGTCCCATTCTTTATCCTGGAAATGGTGGTGGGCCTGGACAAAGTCATAGATTGTGAAATATTCCTTGCCTTCATACAGGCGGGTGCCGCGCCCGATGATCTGCTTGAACTCGATCATGGAATTGATCGGACGCATCAGCACGATATTACGGATATTACGGGCATCCACGCCGGTGGAAAGTTTTTGCGAGGTGGTCAGGATGGTTGGGATGGTTTTCTCATTATCTTGAAAATCCCGCAAATGCTGGTTGCCCAGCTCGCCATCGTTGGCGGTGACGCGCTCGCAATATTGCGGGTCTGGGCTGGTCTTCATCTGGTTGACCAGGTCACGCACCGCCAGGGCGTGGTCTTGCGTGGCGCAAAAAACCAGCGTCTTCTCGGCCTGGTTGATCATCCCCATGAATAATTGCACGCGATGGGCTTCGCGTTCCTTGATCTCAATAATGCGGTTGAAGTCGGTTTCGACGTAGCGCTTGCCTTCCTCAATTTCACCCTCGATCAGGATATCATCGGATGTGTAGACGTACTCGTCCAGAGAGGTAGTGATCTCCTTCACCTTGAAGGGCGTCAGGAAGCCATCGTTGATGCCTTCCTTGAGCGAATAGATATAAATCGGCGGACCGAAATACTTATAGGTGTCAACATTCTCGGTGCGCTTGGGCGTGGCGGTCATGCCAAGCTGCACGGCCGGGGCAAAATATTCCAGGATGCCGCGCCAGTTGCTTTCATCGTTGGCACCGCCGCGATGGCATTCGTCAATGACAATGAAATCGAAGAAATCCGGCGGATACTGGCCGAAATAGGGCGAGGGCTGGCCATTGAAGGGCGGGCCGCTCATGAAGGTCTGGAAAATGGTGAAGAACAGGCTGCCGTTCTTGGGTACACGGCCTTTTTTGCGGATGTCGCCCGGAGAGATGCGCACCATGGCATCTTCGGGGAAGGCCGAGAATTCGTTGTAGGCCTGGTTGGCCAAGATGTTGCGGTCGGCCAGGTAGAGGATGCGCGGGCGGCGGGTGGGCTGGCGGCTCAGGTTCCAGCGGCTATGGAAGAGTTTCCAGGCGATCTGAAAGGCGATGAAGGTTTTGCCGGTGCCGGTGGCCAAAGTCAGCAGGATGCGAGTCTTGTCGGCGGCGATGGCTTCCATGACACGATCAACGGCGATATCCTGGTAGTAGCGGCCCGGATGCGAACCGCCCCGGTCTTCAAATGGCACCACAGCGAAACGGTCGCGCCAGGCATTGGCCTCCGAGAAGGTCAGATCCCAGAGTTCATGCGGGGTAGGGTAGGCGGGCTTTTCGCCTTCCTGACCGGTTTGCATGTCGATGGCATACAGGCCCTGCCCGTTGGTGGCATAAGTGAAGCGCACGGCCATGCGGGTGGCGTAATCCTTGGCCTGGCCAACGCCTTCGGTGAGGGGTTTATCCCAGGCTTTGGCTTCGATCACGGCCAGCTTGCGGTTGCGAAATACCAGCACATAATCGGCGGTGAGGGACTTGCCACGCCGCCCGGCGCCCTGGATGCGCCCGGGGGTGATGGCATATTCCCGCAGGATTTTGCTGCCTTCGAGCACGCCCCAGCCGGCCGCGGCAAGGGCGGGGTCGACGTGTTCGGCACGCGTTTCGGCTTCATTCATGGTTGTGTCTCATCTACTAAACATTAATAGTTTTGTGTCTCACATTTTGCAATAAGTGAGACACAAAAAACTTTGTGTCTCACATGTGAACCTCAAAAATATTACGGCCCTCGGTAATATTTAGCAATTCCGAAAAAGCATAGACGCCGGCTCGCCTTCCTTTTCCTTCCCGCAATGTAATTAATAACCCCTCGTTACGCAGGATGTTCATAATACGATTCGCGGAAGGTTTGGGTATGCCTGATTCGCTTTCGAATACCGGAGCGGAGAAAATTGGCATTTGAAAAATGAAATCGACAGCCCGAACTGAGTGGGGGGAATGGGTGAAATTGACAACCTGATCCAAAATTCGGTTGTAAAGGGCCAGTATGGCGCGCGCTTTCTGCTCGTTTTCAGCGGATTGTTGAATAATGCCATGTAGAAAAAAAGTACACCAACCGGTCCAATCGCCATCCCGAGAAACCGCCCGCAGGCGCTCCTGATATTCCTCCCGGTTGGCTTCCAAGTAGCCGCTCATGTAAAAATCCGGGCTGTTGAGCAGTCTGCGCTGATAAAGGAAGAGCGGGATCAGCATTCTACCCAGGCGACCGTTGCCATCGCAGAATGGGTGCAGGGCTTCGAATTCTACATGTAGAATGGCAAGCTGAACGAGTGCATCTGGTTCCGTTGCGCTATGCAGATAACGCTCCCATTGATCCATTCCATTTTGCAGGTGTTCAGGAGAGACCGGAATGAAACTGGCTACCTCGATGGTACTGCCAGCCGGGCCGATCCAATTCTGGTCGGTACGGTAGCTTCCGGGGGTCTTGTCTTTGCCGCGCACGCCCTGCATTAAAATTGCATGGGCGGCCCTGAGCATTTGTTGGGATAATGAACGCCGGTCGATCTCCTCGGTACAGGCCCGCATGGCGCGACGGTAATTAATGACTTCCTCGGCATCCTCCCGCTTGGGCTGGGTGAGGGCTTCCGATTGGCCGCCGGCTTCGATTTCAAGCACTTCTCCCATGGTGACGACGGTTCCTTCGATTTTGGAAGATAGCACGGCTTCCTGGGTGACGAGGGGAGAAAGCAGCACATGGGTATTTGGAATGGCGGATAACAGCCCGTCATATCGCCCGATGCCAACCGTGGCGGGGCCGATGAGAGGAATAATTTGCTGCCAATCGAGTGTGGCAGGGGGAAATTGACCCAAATGATAGTGAACGGGAATATGGGGCATGGCGGGTTTCTCCCTACAATTCTCCGTTAAAAGCCTGGTGAAGCAGCACCTTTTTTAATTCATCCAGCGCGGCCAGCTTGCGCTGGTAGATGGATTCGAGGCGTTGGGTTTCTGGTTCAAATGCATTAAGTCGAGAAACTAAAGCTTGCTGATCTTCGAGTTTTTTAGGAACTGGAATTTTAAAATTTACCAATGTCTTGATTGGTAATTGTGGCTGTGCAGCCCCAGTAGTCTGCCTCCGGATCTGTTCCTTCACGATTTTTGACCTTAATAACTCAAATAAAAAGGTAGGCAGGATTTCTTGTTTATTTGGTCGAAAAATAAGCATTCCAGAATTTATTCGAATGTTGTCGAATGGAACATCCTCTGAATAGAGCCCAATATTACCTATCGTACCGCGTGTGGTCATAACTACATCATCCCGTTCAAGTTTGCCTTTTCGAAGCTTTTTATCTTTTTCTGCCGTAATGAACATTGTGGACTCAAAGGCAAATCCATTCGGGCGTACGTTCTTTGTGTTTAAGAAGAGGCAATAACCATCATCGTGAAAATCGGAAATGTTCGGGTAATTAACTCCTCGGTCACCATCAATGATTTCTAGTAAACTCTTATTATCTAGCCTTTTCTCCTCCCACTTCTCACTCCGCTGACTGAACACTGCTTCTAGGTAGCTTTCATATAAAACCTGGGCATTTTGTAGATTTTTTCAGCGTTGGCTTTGGCAGTGGCGATGGCTGCAAAGGCTTCGTCAAGGATGCGGACGATGCGCTGTTGTTCGGGAAGGGGAGGAATAAATACAATTTCATTATGAACAAAATTCCGGTTTAGAGTTGGAACGCCCGTGCCGGTTGCAAAGCGATTTAAATCGAAATTCTTCAACAAATGGTAAATGAACCGAGGATTATTTCCGTGAAAATCTTTAACATATAGAACAGTATTTAGTGGCCAAAAGTTTTTTTCTATAAAGAAGACATTACCTATGCTACCACTCCGGCCAGTAATAACTCCTGGACCTTGAACTGCACTCTTATTTATTGAGTCGCTAATTCCGCTAGAGCTAACGAGAGGAAAATTACCATTCATCCTATTTTAGTCGGTAAGTCAAAACCCCTCTGGAGAGTGGCAACATCCACAAGCTTTTTTCTCTGCCACCCATCTTTCATAACAACTCCTGAATTTTCTCCAAAACTTGGACGCTTTCAGCATCCAGCACAGCAATTTCATTCAAGATGGTCTGTGGAGAGCGGGGGGCCACCACCTCGCCGCTGTCCGGATTCTTGACAGAGATATCAAAGGTAACCGAGTCAATTGTGGCGGCGTCCACGGTCCAACTCTTGGGTGAGCCGGCGAAGATTTTTTGCAGTTCAACGAATTCCTCGAGATCATCATCGTTGAGCGGGTTGGTCTTGCCCAGACTGCGTCCAGGGTTGAGTTGGTAAAACCAGATTTGCCGGGTAGGTGCGCCCTTTTCAAAGAACAGTACCACGGTTTTCACTCCTGCCCCCTGGAAGACACCGCTGGGACAATCCAGCACGCTGTGCAGATTGCAGCTTTCTAGAAGCAGCTTGCGCAGGCTGATCGAAGCATTGTCGGAATTGGAGAGGAAGGTGTTCTTGATGACCACACCGGCGCGCCCGCCGGCCTTGAGGCTCTTGATGAAGTGCCTGCAGGAACAGGAAAGCCGTCTCACCCGTGCGAATCGGAAAATTTTGCTGGACTTCCTTGCGTTCCTGTCCGCCGAAGGGCGGGTTGGCCAGGATGACATCGTAACGGTCTTTCTCCTGGATATCCGCCAGGTTCTCGGTGAGCGTGTTGGTGTGCAGGATGTTGGGCGCATCGATGCCATGCAGGATCATTTTCATGATGGCGATCACAAAGGCCAGCGATTTCTTCTCCTTGCCGTAAAAAGTCCTGTCTGCACATCTCCTATCGCTGGTTGTCAGGCCGGGCTTCGCTTTCATGTAATCAAAGGACTCGCATAAAAAGCCCGCCGAACCGACCGCGCCATCGTAAATGCGCTCGCCGATCTTTGGCTTTACCACCTGCACCATCGCCCGGATGAGCGGGCGCGGCGTGTAGTACTCGCCGCCGTTGCGCCCGGCATTGCCCATGTTCTTGATCTTGGCTTCGTACAGATATGAGAGTTCATGCTTCTCTGTCTGTGAGCGGAAGCGCAGTTCATCAATGGTATCAATGACCTCGCGGAGGTTGTACCCGCTCTGGATTTTGTTCTTGATCTCCCCGAAATCTCGCCCAATCTTGTATTCGATGGTGTTTGGCCCCGTAGCTTTCTGAGTGAAACCGCGCAGATACGGAAAAAGCTTGTCATCCACGAAATCGCGGAAATCATCGCCGGTGAGAGCCCGGTTGTGGTCGAGCTGGCCGTCCTTGCCCTTGGGCGCAGCCCAGGTCTCCCAACGATAGGGTTCGGCGAGGATATAGATGTACTTGCGGCCTTCCAAGCTGGCTTCCAGCGCCCGGTCTTGTTCCAGTCCATCCAGGTATTTCAGGAAGAGCAGCCAGGAGGTTTGCTCGGTGTAATCGAGTTCGGTGGTACAGCCGGCTTCTTTCCGGAGTACATCGTCAATGTTTTTGAAGGCTTGTTCGAACATGCAGGGTCCTTGCTAGAAAATGGATTTGCTCTCGTGAACCAGGAAATACCCAGACGAACTAAGTACTAACGTTTCTGCAATTGGGTTGATGGAATTAATGGTTTAAAGTTTACCCATCTCGGACATTTCAATTGCTTCGATCTGCCCAATTTTCATCCAGGCTTTCATGTATTGCACCAAGCCTTTTTCGATGTAATATGCCGGGATGAGTATATTCTCTTGTGGGATTTTCTTGCTTATTTGTATCAAGGCTGCGCGATAAGCGGTGGATTTTCTGCGGTTGCCTTTCACCAAGTACAAAAACGTTGGGATTTTCTTTTCCACTTGCTGGTTGAGCATGTCTATGCGCTCCTGCGCCAGGGTTTGGCCTAATTTCCCGAACCATACCGCCCTATGCTCGGCTACCACCGCATTGTGCAACGCTGCCACATCCCCAACGCCGAACATGGTATCTGAAAAGCGAACAACCAGGTGAAAGGAGTTTCGTTCATGTTGTTGATTTTACTCGACACTCCCCTGTGGCGTAGTGACTAATTCGGGAGAGACATCTCCTTCGGTGTACATTGCCGCGAAATGCTCCATCAGGAGGCGATGGACGAAGATATAGCCGCCACCCACGCGGCGGAGGAAGATCAGGTCGGTGCAGTAATCCAAGAAGGGGATAAGTCGCCAGGGAAGTATGTTACAGATATTCAAAATTAGTCTTAGAATAAAGTGCTCGACTATACCGAAACCTCCAAATGTTACCCCGAAACACAGCCATATAATCAGTCCGCCAATCAGTACGCCAATTAGCCCGAAAACCCGTCCAAAAAGAATCCAGGAAAGAAGCCACGAAAGTAGCCCAAAAAGGAACCAGTCTTTTTTATTTCGTTCCTTCCACATATATATATAAATAAAATAATTTTTTTCCCAACCTCCCAACCCCATAATTAACCCTAAAATCAGACCGATAATCAATCCGATAATCAGCCCAAAAGTAAACCCGAAAGGCAGCCTAAGCAGTGGCCCCCAAAGCAGCCCGAAGGCCAGCTCAAAAACCGGTCCAAAAAGCAATCCAATAGCCAAGCCGGAAAGCGATTGGTACCATAACAAATTTTTCTTCTTACTTAGCCACTCTGGTGGTAGGTAATCAACCCAAAAAGATATCTGGTTGTGTTCGATCATTTTGTATCCTATCCATGCGAGCCAGCGCAATATATCCTTTTCTTCGAAGTGCTCCAGAGGAAAGCGTCCTGGGCGTTCGAACATACGCGCAATGTATACATCAAAAAGATGGCGGCGATGCTCTACCACATTTCCAGATACCAAGATATCTGCGCTGTGTTTATCCCGGTATGCCAGCGTCATGATGCTTAAAAATAGTGGGCTCTCTGCCATTTCGCGCAGATTATTATCTTTCCGCAGTGCTAACCGCATTCCTGCTAGTTGATTGCCAAAATGGTCAAGATATTCTTCAACTTGTTCCTGCGTGAGCGGCTGAATTTCGATTGCACCATCGAAAGAAAGACGCGTGTTTAGCTCAGTATATTCCTGGCTGCGGCTGCACACCGCCAGGCTAGTCAGCCCGTGTTCTTTCCGGAATATGTTGATCGCCTCCACACATTTGTCTTGGCTTTCCCGATTGACTTCATCCAGCCCATCCAGGAGCAGGAACATCTTGTTTTCGCTAACCCAGCCTGACGCAGCCTTTTTCGGCACATTGTAAACAGCGTTTAGTTCAACTGCCAGCCAATTTGCCAGTGTTTGTTTTTCGGTCCAGGAGGCCAGGTTGAACACCACCGGGATGGGTTCGGTTGCATCTTTTCGGGCGCATTCAATCAACTGGCGGGCCAACTCCAGCAGCATGGTAGTTTTGCCCGAACCAGGCGCACCCAGGATCAGCAGGGAGCGTCCCAGCCCGATCTCTTGGAAGATCTCCAGCATGGGTTTGCCTGGTGGCAGTGTTTCCTGGTTGGCTTCCCGCTTGATCATCCAGGGGTAGTCGAGCGCATCCGGATTTTCTTTGATACCCAATTCAAGCAATGCTGCCCCATACAAAGACTTTTCAAGAATACCCTTGACCCAAAACTCTTCCACATGGTTCAGCATGATGCGGCGGTTGCGCTGGTCGAGGGTTTCAGTTTCACCTTTCGGTTTGTCAACAAATGAGCCGATAAACGAGCCAAGGCCAATTATGGCTGTCAAGACACCCGCCAAAGAGTCAAAACCTGGTCTAACGATCAACCAGATCACGGAAACTATCAATAGAAGTATGCCAGCAACACGAAAAAAGAGTTTCACTTCCGAAAATCCTTGGCCGAGACCTTTCGCCCTGCGTAGATAAGTCTAGCATACAGCAAAAGTCCCACAGGCGCAAGGAAGTGGAGACAAGGGACTTTATAGCAGCAGAGAGGAATAAAAATCAACCTCACCAAGATCCGGAAAATCCGATCCAATTGAGAGCATCTCAAGGGAACATTGGATCATCTCACCGTTCAAATTCGCTCGAATTGGTTGTATCATATACATGCGATCCGGAATCCATACCTACCCCCAGGAGCCCCTTATGCGCACCCGCCTCATTTTGGATGAAGCCTTGATCGAGCGCGCCCAGGCATTGACCGGCCTAAAAACCAGGCGCGCCATCCTGGAGGCCGCCTTGCGCACGCTCAGCCTGTCCCGCGAGCAGACCGAAGACCACCAATCCCGTTTTGAAGAGCAGCATCCCTATAGGGTGTTCTTAAAGTCGCGATTTCTTATTTTGTGTCATTGCGAGACCGGCGTTCTCGGCCGGTCGAAGCAATCCCTGCCCCACTTTTGGAGATTGCTTCGGCAAAGAACGCCTCGCAATGACAGCTCTCTTTGACTTTAAGAAAACCCTGAAAGTGGATTTGACAAATTAGAACATTTGTTTTATTATGAGCATTCGGAAAGGGTCTCCCGGCGGGGGCGCCGGGCCGCCGTTTCCAGGCACATTAACAACCGAAGATCTGCCCACCGGCCCCCAGGCCTGTTTTTGGAATGGAGGCCGGGGGAGGAATATTCGTTTTTTTTTCGATACGCGGAACGAACCTTGTATCCGCAGGGTATACCTACTTTCTCCCGTGAGCCCGTTCTTAGGCCACCCGGCTGGCTTGCGCAAGCCTCAAAAGTAGGGCGCAGCGTGCCTGGAGTACAACGAGTAGTGCATTAAGTTCTGCTGCGCCCCTACCTGCGGCGGTGGACGATTCCATCATCGCCCTTTTTGGACAACCCCAAGTTTCCCGTTTTAGGGTTGGCGATACAAGCCCTTTTCCACAATATATTCGTACACCCCCGGCGGCAGGAAATAGCGGAAGGGCTGCCCGGCGGCGACGCGGCTGCGGACTGCGTGGGCGGCGATATCGAGAAGAGGGGCCTGCACGAAACGGACCTTGGAGCCCAGGCCGGGCAGGCTTTTTTCCAGGGCGGGCAGGTCCAGGCGGTCGCCCGGGCGGCGCATCACGCCGATGAACCGGCAGGCGGAGACGAAGTCCGCCGGGCGGCGCCAGGCCGGCAGGTCGCGCAGCGAATCCCCGCCCATCAGGTAGGCCAGGCCGGCGCCGGGGTACTGTTCCGCCAGGATATCCAGGGTATCCAGCGCGAAGTGCGGGGCGGGCCGGTCCATCTCAACAGTGGAGAGGACGAAGCCGGGGTCCCCGGCGATGGCCAGCTCGAGCATCGCCAGGCGGTCCGCCACGGGGCTGATGGCCCGGCCGTGTTTATGGGGCGGGTCGGGTGTCAGCACCCAGAGCAGCCGCTCCAGGCCGAACTGGGCCTGGGCTTCGGCCGCCAGGACCAGGTGGCCGATATGGGGCGGGTCGAAGGTGCCGCCGAAAACGCCGATGGTTTGCATGGGGAGAGTATATCATTTTTAGAGACCGGGCTGGCAATATGACCATTTTCATCGGATTATGGTATTATGCTGAAGGTAATCGATCCCATACCACCAAGCCAACATTTCCATAACACAGGAGGAGAAATGGCCGCACTAAAACAATATTCTCAACAGGACCCGCAGTGGAGTTCCAACCTGCTCGGGTTTGATCCCACCACGACCATCGGAACGGCCGGTTGCCTGCTCACCAGCATGACGATGGTCGCGAGCGCCTATGGGTTCAACGAGACCCCGGCCACGTTGAACAATAAGATGAAGGCGGTGCAGGGATTCCAGGGGGCGCTGATCCTGCCAGCTTCGATCCCCCAGGCGCTCCCAGGGATGGTCTACGCCAACTACATCCAATCCAACAATCAGCCGGCGCCCATGGCGGAAATAGATGCATCCCTGGCGCAGGGCCAGCCGGTCATCGTGGAGGTGAATTTTTCGCCCAAGGAGGGCATCGAGAACCACTGGATCGTGCTGGTTTCCAAACAAGGCAACGACTATGCAATCGCCGATCCGTGGCCGCAACCCACGGATGCGAAAGAAGTCCTGCTGACGGCCCGCTACGGTTTTGGCGGGACACCCTCCCAGGTGATCCTGGCGGCGCTCTGGCTGACCGGCCCGGCCGGCCCGGTTACACCGCCCGCGCAGCCGAATTTGGATACCAGCGTGGTGGCCAGTTTTAAAGTCTATGCCGCCGCAGACGGGCTGGCCATCCGCTCCCAGACCCTGGTCTCGGACGCCACCCTGCTCGAACGCCTGCCGCTGAACAGCCCGCTTTCCGTGCTCGAAGCCGATGCGACCGCCAGGGCGCAGATCGGCCAGATGAACCAGTGGCTGCCGGTCAAGGCTGCGGATGGGACGGTCGGCTATGCGGCGGCCTGGTACGTGTCCCTGACCCAGCAGACTCCGCCGCCGCCTGTCTCCGCACCCACCCAGCCGGCCCAACCGGCCGCCCTGGTGGTGGTTACCACTTCCGATGGGGTGGCTTTGCGGAGAGCGCCGATGGTATCGGATGCCACCCTGATCAAGTATATGCCGTTGGGAACGCAGTTACAGGTAGTGGAGGATCCGTCCGGCGCTCAAAGCAAGATCGGCGCCCTGGACCAGTGGATCCAAGTCAAAGATATCACCGGGGCGGTCGGCCTGGTGGCGGGCTGGTGCGTGGCGCAAAGCACCAACCAGGCCGCTTTGGGGACGGTCCCGCAAATCCCTTCCACGGCGGCAGCGCCGGCGGCCAACGCCGCCGCGCCGGTCCTGCTGCGCACCACCCAGGACGGCCTGGCCTTGCGCAACGCGCCGGTCATCGCGGATTCCAGCCTCATCAAGCAGCTTCCCCTGGGCAGCGAACTGGTCGCCACCGGAGCCCCGGCGGCCGTCCTGCCCGAGATCGGACAGGTCGGTGCCTGGATCCAGGTCAGCGATGTGACGGGTACGCAGGGATACGTGGCCGCCTGGTACGTGATCCAACGCCCACCCGACCCGCCGGCCGGAACGGCCGGTTCCTGAGCAGGCCGAAACCGGCCGGACGGCTCGAAGAAGAGGCTTTTTCATGCAATATTCATGTTCATCCGGTATACTGGCAGGGAATACTATCCCAGGAATCAAGCGGAACCGGACATCGCTCCGCAGTTCCCATCATTAAATGCAAGGAGAGCATGGCATGAAAACAGTTTGGAAGTGGATAATCGGAATCGTCATCGTGCTGGTGGTAATCGCAGCCCTGGTGGGCGGCGCGTTCCTGATGCACGCCCGTTTAACAAGCATGGTCAGGGTCTCAAGCATGGCCCGGCCGGCCATGCCTTTCAACGGCAGCGGCCGGCTGCCATCGGGCAACAATGGGACCCCACAGCCAGGCGGCAGCGGGCGTTTCCCCGGCGGGATGCCTTATGGTAGCATGTGGGCCGGACGCGGCATGTATATGCGCGGCCCCGGCAGGATGATGGGCTTTGGCAGGATGAATCCCATGATTGGATTATTCGGAGGCCTGATCTGGCTCGGATTGCTGGTGCTGATCGTGCTGGCCATTATCTGGATGGTGCGGGCCTTGCGCAGACCGGCGGCAGTCGTTGGCGTGGCTGCCCCCATGGCGGCAACCCACCCCTGCCCGAAGTGCGACGAACCCGTCCAGGAAAATTGGAAATACTGCCCCTATTGCGGGAAGAAGTTGTGAACCGCCTGGCATAAATAGATATAATAAAACCAGGCCTCCGGGAAAATAACCCGGGGGCCTGGTTTTATTTTTAGCGGGAGGAACCTAATCCGGAAATACCTTGCCGGGATTGAGAATATTTTGCGGGTCCAGGGCCTGTTTGATGCGCTTCTGGATCTCGATGGAAAGAGGGCCGAGGGCCAACTCCATGTAAGGGCGCTTCAACGCGCCGACGCCGTGTTCGCCTGAAAGCGTTCCACCCAATTCCAGGGCGAGCGCGAATTCCTCTTTGACCATCTGCCCGGCTTTGGCAGCCTGGGCCGGATCGCGCCTGTCGAACAGGATGTTGGGGTGCAGGTTACCGTCCCCGGCGTGCCCGAAGATGACCACCGGCAGGCCATACCGGGCGCTGATGGCCTTCAGGCGGCGCACGGTCTCGGGGATGGCGCTGCGCGGCACGGTGATGTCCTCGCCGAGTTTGTTGGGCGCCTGGCGCGCCAGCGCAGCCGTGACCGAGCGGCGGGCCTTCCACAGGTCGGAGCGTTCGAGCTCATTTTCCGCCAGCTTGACCCGGCGCGCCCCGGCCTGCCTGCAGATCGCGGCTATGGCTTCCATCTCGCGGTTAACCGTTGCCCCGTCCGAGCCATCCGTCTCGATCAACAAGACCGCCTCCACATCCAGCGGCAGGCCGAGCCGCATGGCCGCCTCGACGCAGGCGACGGCAGTCTCATCCATCAGTTCCAGGGCAGCCGGCACCAGGCCGGCGCGCAGAATGGTGTTGACCGTCCGGGAAGCATCCTCCAGGGAGGGGAATTCCACCAGGGCCGTGCGGGCGAATTGGGGTTTGGCCGTCAAACGCAGCAGCGCTTCGGTGATAATCCCCAGGGTGCCTTCCGAGCCGGTGAAGAGCGCATTCAGATCATAGCCGACCACATCCTTGATGCACTTGTTGCCGGTATGCAACACGCGCCCGTCCGCCAGGACAACGGTCAGGCCAAGCACGTAGCTGCCGGTCACACCGTATTTCAGGCAGCGCGGCCCACCGGCATTACAGGCGATGTTGCCCCCAATGCTGGCATGGCGGATGCTGGAAGGGTCGGGAGGGTAGAACAACCCGCGTTGCTCCACGGCCGCCTGCAGGTCGGCAGTAACGATGCCGGCCTCGACATGCGCAGTGGCATTGAGCGCGTCAATTTCCAGCAGCCGGTTCATGCGCGTCAGCGCCAGTACGATCCCGCCGCGGAAGGGTACCGAGCCAGCCGCCAGCCCCGAGCCCATCCCACGCGGCACCAGCGGGAGGTTCTCCCGCCCGGCCAGTTCCACCACCCGGCTGACCTGTTCCGTGGCGCGGGGCAGGACAACCAACTCCGGGCGATGGTCTTCGAACGTGCCATCGTAGCCATAGACGGCCAAGTCTTCGGGGCTGGAGAGAACGCCATCCTGGCCGGCGATTTGCTCAAGTTGGGCGAGAATGTTCCTGTTCATCGTTTTTCCTTCCTGCCAAGCGGGGCGGCGACCCCAGGCGTTACCTGGTAAGCCCGATCCAGCAGTTCGACCGGGTGCACCACCTGCACATCCAAGCCGGCGCGCCGCACCCCCACGTTCAACTGCATCTGGCAGGCGGGACAGCCGGAGGCCACGTAATCGGCCCGGGTGGTGGCAAGGTTATCTGTTTTGCGCTTCAATACTTTCAGGGAGGTTTCGTAGTGGCTGACAAGCTGGGTGCCGGCCAAGCCGCAGCACCAGTCCGCTTCGGGCAACTCGATGAATTCGAGACCGTCAATCATCTGCAAGAGGGCACGGGGTTGTTTCCAGACACCCTGGCCGCGGCGCAGGTGGCACGGGTCGTGGTAGGTAACGCGCCCTTCGATGCGACCATGCGGTTTTTGGAGCGGGATGGCCGCCAGGAACTCGCTGATATCGCGGACCTTTTTGCTGAATGCAGCCGCCCGTCCGGCCCAGAGCGGATCACCCGCCAGTAGTTGGCCATACTCTTTTAACGTGGTGCCGCAGGTGGCACAATCCGTTATGATGAACTCCACTTCCGCCTTTTCGAAGAGGGCGATGTTGTGGCGGGCCTGCTGCCGCACCTGTTCGACTTTCCCAAAGGCCAGGGCAGGCATCCCGCAGCAGACGGTCCCCTTGGGCGTGACAACGGTACAGCCGTTGCGGGCAAGCACGCGGACCCCTGCGGCGCTTTCACGGGCGAACATCAGGCTTTGCAAACAGCCCAGGAAGAATCCGACCCGGTGCCGCTCCGGCGCGCTTGCCGGAGTGATCTCCGGAAGCACCTGCCGCAGCGGCCGCCGGGGCAGAGGCGGGAGCATAGCTTCCATGTCACGCAGCTTGCCAGGCAACCAGGCACGCAGGCCCAGCGCGTTGACCAGGCGGCGGATGCCCAAGCTTTCGTAGAGGCGCAACGGCCAGGTGAGCCGATCCAGCCGTTCCGGTTTGGGGACAATACCATCAAATAGGGCCTTTTTCCAGGCAACGGGATGAGCCTGTTCCTGCAGGGTGCGCATGTCCATGGCCAGATCAGCCGGGCGGATCCCGACCGGGCAGATGTCGTTGCAGGCCAAGCAATCGATGCAGGCGTACATCTGTTCGATCAGGTTGGGGCCCAGGTCCAGTTCGCCCTCCAGGCCCTTGCGGGCCAGGGCCACCCGGCCGCGCGGCGAGGCGATCTCGCTCAGATGTTCCCGGTAGGTCGGGCAGACGGCCAGGCACAGCCCGCAACGGACACAATTTAAATATTGTTCTTCGGATGGAGAGGATCTCATTAACGTTGGATACGGGCCGACGCACCTTCGGCGAAGGCGCGCACCTGCTCGAGGGTGGCCATGCTGGTGTCACCCGGGAAGGTGGTCAGCAACGCGCCGTGCGCCCAGCCCAAATTGACCGCGGTCTGTTCCGGCTCCCCTTTCAGCAGGCCATAGAAAAAGCCGGAGGCAAAGCCATCCCCGCCGCCGACGCGGTCGTAGACATCCAGATCGCAGGTCGGGGAAAGGAACGTTTGCCCATTGATCCAGGCCACCGCTCCCCAGGAGTGCCGGTTGGTCGAGCGCACCTCCCGCAAGGTAGTGGCAACGATCTTGATCTGCGGGAATTTTGCCACCACGGATTCAATCATACCGAAGAAGGCGCCCGGATCGAGCTGGGAGTGTGTACCGGCCTGCGGGCCGGGGATGCCCAGGCCCATCTGTAAATCCTCTTCATTCCCGACCAACACATCCACATTTTCCACGATGCGCCGGAGAACGGATCGGGCGCGTTCGCCGCCGCCCCAGATATTCCACAGTTTGGGGCGATAGTTCAGGTCGAACGATACCACCGCCCCAGCGGTTTTGGCAGCCTGCATGCCTTCGATAATGAGGTCACCGGTCGTCTCCGAGAGGGCCGCGAAGATGCCGCCGCTATGGAACCAGCGCACGCCGCCGGAAAAGATCAGAGGCCAGTCGAAGTCGCCGGGCTTGAGCTGGGCGGCCGCCTCGTTGGCGCGGTTGTAAAAGACAACCGGGGCGCGCACGCCCTGGCCGCGGTCGCTGAAGACGGTTGCCATGTTGGGGCCATTGACTCCGTTGTGTTTGAACTGTTTATAGAACGGGCGCACGCCCATGGCCCGCACGCGTTCGGCAATCAGGTCTCCGATGGGATAATCCACCATGGCGGTGACGATGGCGGTATTCATGCGGAAGCAGTCCGCAAGATTGGCGGCGCAGTTGAATTCCCCGCCGCTGACATAGATCTGGCACTGGGTCGCTTTCCGGAAGGGAATGACACCCGGATCCAGACGGTGCACCAGAGCGCCCAGGGATACAAAGTCCAGTGCGCCATTCGGAAGAATATTGAGTCCGTATTTCATATTCACCTTTTCTTTGGTTCGGCTATTTCCTGCCGAACGGTGTTAAGCAAGCTTTCCGCCTTGAGCTCGTTCAGCGTGTAACAGGGCGCTTCGAGGTGGTCAGCCAGGGATTGCGCCAGGCCCTGATCGAACGAGGCATGTTCCATATTGATGACCACGGTACGGTAATTCCGGCCGGCGATCTGCTCGGCCAGGCCAAAGGACTCTTCCTGCGGCGGAAGGGTGCCAATGGAAACATTCCCAGCGCCATCGGTCAGGAGGATCAACAGCGGTTCCACGTCCGGATGGATGACCTGCTCCTGCGTGAGCACTTCGTAGGCCATCAGCAGGCCGGCCGAGAGGGGCGTCTTGCCGCCCACGGGAATGTCGGACAGGGCGCGCTGGGCCAGCATGACCGAACTGGTGGGCGGCAGGATCAGCGTGGCGCGGTCCTTCTGGAAAACGATCAGGCCGACCCGGTCACGGCGCTGGTAGGCGTCCGTCAGCAGGGACATAATGGCACCCTTGGTGGCAGCCATGCGTTCCGCCACGGCCATGGACCAGGAAGCATCCACCAGGAACAGGATCAGGTTGGCGGCCTTTTTAACGCGCACTTTGCGCTGCAAATCGCTTTTCTGGATGGCAAAGGCCACCTGCTGGCGTTGTTGGGTGCGTCTTTTTTGGAAGGGAGCTGCGGCGCGGAAGGTCGCGTCGAAGGCCACATCGTCAGTCTTGCCGTCGGCGGGACGGGACTGGATATAACGCCCGCGCTTGCGCTCGGTATGGGTACGTGAGCGGCGTCCGGCATGGTGACGGGTTAATTTGTCGAGCGGGGTATCGAGTTTGCGCGGCTCAAAGGTCTCGCCGACCTTGACCTTTTTACCGCCATCCCACCAGTGGGCATCCTGCCCGTCGAAGACGGTTTGCTGGGGGGACGGTTCGGCATCCGGGGGCTGGTTCGGATCTTCCTGCTCACCCGTTTCCGTTATGACTTTTTTTTTATGTCCCCGTCCTCGGGTTTTTTCTCTTCGGCTTCGGAAGGTTCGCCTTCGGAAGACGAGCCCTGCAACTGTTCGATGCGTTCCTGCAACTGTTCGGGCGAGATCTCAGCCTGGTGGAAGGGGCCGTGCTTGATGCGGTGGGGCAGGGCCAGTTCGGCGGCCAGCGCAATATCCCGGTCAGTGATGGCGCTGCGGCTTTCGTAGGCAGCATGAGCACGGGCGGCCTTAAGGATGACCAGGTCGGCGCGGTGGCCATCCACGTTCAGGGAAGCGGTCAACGCGGCAATGGAGAGCAAGTCACGCCGGGAATAGGTAACTTTTTCGACCATGGTGCGGGCCTGGGCAATCAGGCGCGAGAGCTTATCCTCGTGCGGTTGCCAGAGCTTGCGGAAGGCCTCCGGGTCGGATTCGAATGCCAGGTTGTTTTCAATGATGGTGACCCGGTCACGCGCGTCGCGGATGCCGGTGATCTCCACGGAGAGGGCAAAGCGGTCGAGCAACTGCGGGCGCAGGTCGCCTTCTTCCGGGTTCATCGTCCCGACCAGGATGAAACGGGCAGGATGGCTAAAGGAGATGCCCTCCCGCTCGACGATATTCATGCCCATGGCGGCCGAGTCGAGCAGCACGTCCACCACGTGGTCATCCAGCAGGTTGACCTCGTCAATGTAGAGCAGGCCGCGGTTGGCAGCCGCCAATACACCGGCTTCGAAATGGCGCTCACCCTTCTGGATGGCGCGTTCGATATCCAGCGTGCCGACCACGCGATCTTCCGTGGCCGAGACGGGCAAATTAATGAAGGGAATCGGCTTTTCTTCGACAGGCAGGGGTTCGCCGGAGGCGGCTCTTTCGCGGCATTCCGTGCACCAGGAAGCCGGCTGGTCGGGGTCGCAGCCGAAGCGGCAGCCGCGGACGGTGCGGACCTTGGGCAGAAGGGCCGCCAATGCACGCGCGGCCGTGGACTTGGCGGTGCCGCGTTCGCCGCGAATCAGCACACCGCCGATGCGCGGGTCAACGGCGTTGAGGATCAGGGCACGCCGCATGCGTTCCTGTCCGACGATGGCAGTGAAGGGATAGATGCTGGGCATAGACAACTCCGCGCCGATTATATCGCGGGTTGCGGTTTGTGTACTTTGTGTTTAATAGCTCTTTTACTCCACGAAGATCTCGACGTGCTCGCCATCCTCATCGTCAACCACATCAATGATCTTGCCGGTTGTCCCGAGGCGCATGGCTTCCATTATCTGGTCCATATTCACGCCGTTAATTTCGGGCGCAAAGTGTGCTCCGATCTTCATGCCGGCTTCCATCAGGCTGATGGGGATCTGGACGGTGGCCTTCGAGCGCCCGGAGGCTACGTCGGTAACGCGCACACGCAGCCACTTGGCGCTGCTGGCCGACACTCCGCCGGATGGGCGGTTGGCATTGGACAGGGCCGAGAGCAGCTTGGCGCCCTCTTCCGCGCTGACTTTGCCTTCCTCGATCATCTTCAAAATCTTCATTCGTTCTTCAACGCTGGCCATACAGGCCTCCTTTTCTTATTTTCCTACCCGATATAAACCTGGACGCGTTCGCCGTCAGCGCCTTCATCCACATTGACGATGAGGGGTTCCTTGCCGGCGAAGCCGGTCTCGATGACCTGGATGACTTCATCCACATTGGTCTTTTGCAGGTCGGGGATCATGGGGCCGAAGGTGCGCAGGAACCAAGCGGTCAGTTTCAGCGGAAGAGGAAAACCCAACAAGATGCGTGCAGGGCGCTCTCCCGATTTTTGGTGCACATCCACGAAAATCCAGCGGGCCTGGCGGCTGCCGACAGCCAGGGCAATCACTGCCACCCCCAGCAGAAAAGGCAGCAGCAGGAAATAGAACCAAAAGTTCATGCCAGGCCCACGCATGATCGCGTACATGCCCAGGGCGCTCAGGATGGTAATACCTATGCCGATCCAGAGCGGGATCTGCCAAAGACGGCGCACGGTAGACTTGACCCGTTCGATGCGTGGATCGTTTGCAAGGGAGGGCTGCGCAACTGGCGCTGCAGCGGCCGGTTCTTCGGCGGCAGGCTCTGCCGGAGCAGGGGGCAGTTCTCCGGCAGGGGCATCTTGATCAAGGGCCTGCATCAGGGAAAGCCCCTGTTCGGGCGTGATCTTGCCGCCTTCGATCATTTTTAGGACTTGGTTGCGTTCCTGGTCGGTCATCTGATCCTCCTCGATCCTATTTACCTTCCAAAGCTGCCAGCAGTTTCTCGGCCTCTTCGACGGATATTTTCTTTTCCTGGAGCATTTTCAACACGGTCAAGCGTTCATCATCCGAAACGGGGGCGGCTGCCTGGACCGGCCCATGCGGGGTCACGTCCCAATTCCAACGCCCGATCTTGATGTTGGCCTGGCCACGCCGGGCGCGGACCTCGGCGGCGCGCGCCTTAGCCTCGGCCCGGCGCATGGCGGCTTCGATCTTGATGGAAGCCCGGCGGCTGGTCGATTCGGCCTGCCGGTTGGCAGCTTCCAGGTGGGACTGGGCGCGTTCCATGGCAGCCTGGACATGCCGGTTGATGCGCTCGGAAAAATCGTCAGGCAGTTCGAAAGGCGGGAAGTTCCATTCGCTGCCATCCCGCATGCCCACGCCGAAATCTGCAGCGGACTCCCAGGAATCGGCCTGGCAGGTGACCAGCAAATCGTCGCCCGCGGTCAGGAGCATTTCGGCCATGTGATCCGCTGTACTGCCGATGACTACTTCACAGTTGGTGCAATCTTCGGGCAAAACCACGCCCGGAAAATCCACGTGGATCGAATCGGGCGATTCGCCGGTGAGATGGAGTTTGACATTGGCATTGGGCGACATGCGCAGGATCAAGTCGTCGCCAGCGGTGATATCGTAGGTCTGTCCAGCCAGCGGCTCCAGGTAGAGCGCCACGTCAGCACCGGCCTTGACATCCACCGCAGAATGTACATTGCGGACATACAAGTCCGAACCCACATTTTCGACGGCAACCATGCCATCTATATCACGAATGGAGGCATCCCCACCGATGGTATCCACTGCGCAGAGGCCATGCCCGCCGCGCAGAACGAAATCGCCGCGAATGGTTTCGGCATTCAGGGCGCCGATATTATGCAGGGAGGCATCCCCAGAGACTGTGCCCAGCGTGACGGGGCCGAGGTCCTTGATAATCAGGTCACCGCCCACAGGACCGAGGGTGACCGGGCCGCTGAGGGCCTGCAGGCTGGCATCCCCGGAAACGTTCTCCACTTGCAGTGCGGCAGCGTGCGGCAAATACAGGATCAGGTCATCGTCGCAAGAGAGCGTGATGGGGTATGTGCCAGAGACCAAGTCAAGCTGGCTGCCGGCCGTCTTGGCCATCAGCTCATTGCGCTCCCAGCCAGCCACGCGCAAGTCGCCGCGAACCGCGTGGATAAGGACACTCGCATTAGGGTTTACCGGAACAGTTTGTTGTTGCACAAGTTACTCCTCTCCATGCAGCAGGCGCATGGCCTCTTCGGCGGAAATTTTGCCGGAATCGAGTTCTTCCAGGACATCCAGGCGCTTCTCGTCGGAGACCTCATTGGTCTCCTCCTTGCCCGGTTCGTAACCGAGGGCACGAATGACCTCCTGCAGGCGGTTGCGGACAGTGGGGTAGGAGAGCGCCATTTCGTCCTGCACGCGCGTGAGCTTGCCCTCGCAACGGACAAAGGTCTCGATGAAATCCATCTGTTCCAGGGTCAGGCCGGCAAAGGCAGCATTGGCAAAACGGCCTTCGATGACCGTGTCGCAGCTCTCGCAGCGCAGGCGGGTGACGGTAAGCTCGCCGTCGCAGACCGGGCATTTATTTAGAGTCGTTTTCATGTTTATTTTCCTTATGTTAATTTGTTTTAGATTATACACCGATAAAACTAAAAGTCAAGAGGATAATATAAATAATATTGATATTCGCATTGAAAATATTGATATTTTCAACAAAGGGAGAGGCTGCGACCAATCAGGTAGGAATAAAGGGGGAGAGTTAATGATGTAATCAGGGTAAATTAGATGTAAAATATCTGCATAACCTACGCCGGCAAAAGAAGGAGATGTTCATGAATATATTCAAGAAGCGCACGCAAGGCGGTCCGGTCGGAACGCCACAACCAACGGACGCCTCGGCCGGACTGCCCCAGCCGGGCGATGCGCTCCCCGCCAGCTTGAAGGCCCACTCCGAATTCGTCAAGCGGGTCAGTTGCAGCCAATGCGGCGCGCCCAAGTCGCTGCCTTCCACAACCGCCTACATTTACTGTGACTATTGCGGCGCGTTGATCGACTACGATTTCCGCATCGCCAACGCCGATACCAACGCCGGGCTCACCAATACGGTTTTTCACCGTCTCATCGCTCCGGTGCAGGCTGGCCTAGCGCAGGCCAAGGCGCGTGGAGACCAGGAGGGTTACCGTGCTCTCTACCGCCAGGTATTTTCCGAGTGGGTGCGGGAATGTCCCATGGCCATTTCGCCACGCGCCAAGAACGATGCGGCCTTTCGCGACCAGATGGTCAACTACCTGACCGAGTGCGCGGTCAGTAAGGATTGGGACCCGCGCCAAGAGCCCCTGGAGGCCCAGATGGCGGCGCTAACAGCCTCGCTCCAGCGCATTCCAACACCCGGCGGCGCCTGGAGGGTGGCCGGCGGATTTTGGCCCTATGCAGCATTGTTCAAACAGCAAATGGAACTGGCCTATGATCTTATCCATAAGACAGGTGTGGATGCCCTGGACCCGGACAAAGCACCCTCAGGCGTGGCCCTGCGGATGGAGTATTCCACTTTCTGCCAGGGCTGGCTCCCCCACCTATCGCCAGAGGATGGCGAACGGCTCTTGAAGCAGTTCGGGCTTAACGCCGAATACGATGAATTCCAGCCGAAACAGACCGACCTGCACCATTGCGGCGCATGCGGGGCCGAGGTACACACCCTGACCGGCGCCCGGAATGTCGTCTGCGAGTCCTGCGGCCACGTTATCGACATTGAAGGCGGGGCGGTACCCTGCCTCAATTGCGGGGCCCAGTTATCCTTTCCAATATCGGTTACCCACCTGCTATGCCCTTACTGCAATACCGATACCCGCCGGGTATGACGGCAGATCCGGGTTAAGCTGGCCGGTTGCCTTGCAATGGTTCATTTGAAGTCGCCGGGACATAGGGGAAGACATGGGGGCCAACCCCCTATTTACACCCTCACTCCGGCGACTCCCAGAGTGCCTAAACGCTAAGGAAAATTATTGTAAGACTGCATTTTAAGAGTGTGCGGCTTCGCCGCACACTCTTAAAATGCGACCTCCTCCGAATTTTCGGATAGATAATGATGCCTCTTGACATTTGGTTTGTATAGGTGTATAGTATGTAAAGATGAACTAATCATTAAGAGTATCCCAAAGATCAGGAAAACAGCCATGCCCCCTTCCCCTGAATTGGATATCCACCAGCAATTCGAGTTCTTTATGCAGCGCTCCATGCGGGGGATCATGGGTTCCATGAAGCAGGACGGCCTGTCCATGCCCCAGATCTACACGCTCATGTACCTGTACCATGAAGGCGAAGTGCGCATTTCAGATATAGGAGTGCTGATGGATGTGGGCAAGGCGGCCGCCAGCCAGTTGGTGGAGCGCCTGGTGCAGCAGGATCTGGTGGAACGCATCGAAGATTCCGGCGACCGGCGGGCCAAGAAGATCCGCCTGCGCCCAAAAAGCCTGGCACTGATCGAAAAAGGCCTGGGTGTGCAGCGCCAACAGATGGGCGAGCTGCTGGCACAACTCTCGCCCGAGCAAATGGCCACAGTGCAGAAGGCCTTCCGGTACCTGATCGAGGCGATGCACAAGCCCGGCCCGCCCTGAGCGGCAGCCTGTTCATTCCCTTTCACAGCCTATCCACAGGGTATCATCCAGTAGATCCGAATTTCAAGATATTTCCCAGGAGTAAAGCCGTATGAGCGAACCTTTGCACTCGCACGAAACTGTCTACGCGCCGCATGAGCATCTTCAGGATCAAGCCGGGGAAGAGCAGCATGCTCACCCGGGCGGATCAAATGCCAGCCACTCACATGCCTCGCTCCCGGCGATGTCAGACCCGGCGATGGCAACCCGGCAGGGCCTGCGCGCCGTCAAAGCCTCTTTGGCCGTGCTGCTCGTGACGGCGCTTTTCCAGGGGTTGGTTGCCATCAGCAGTGGGAGCGTGGCCCTGCTAGCCGATACGATCCACAACTTTGCCGATGGGCTGACGGCCATCCCATTGTGGCTGGCGTTCAACCTGTCCCGGCGTGAGCGCAATGAGCGCTATACCTATGGCTTTGGCCGGGCCGAGGACCTGGCGGGTGCGTTGATCGTGATGTTGATCTTTCTCAGCGGGCTGGAAGTGTTCTACCAATCCATCCAGAAAATCATCCAGCCAGCCCCAGTCGGCCACCTGGGCTGGGTGGCAGGCGCCGCGCTGATCGGCTTTTTGGGCAACGAACTGGCCGCCATCCTGCGCCTACGGACCGGAAAGGCGATCCATTCGGCCGCGCTGGTAGCAGACGGCAGGCATTCCCTAGTGGACGGCTTTACTTCGCTGGGCGTGCTGGTTGGCGTAATCGGAGTCCGACTCGGCTTCCCGCTGGCCGATCCGCTGGTCGGGTTCGTGATCGGCGCGTCCATCCTGGTGGTGGCCTGGAACAGCGCCCGGGAAATCTGGTACCGGTTGATGGATGCAGCCGACCCGGAGGCCACACGCTTAATCCAGCACACCGCCGCGGCCGTCCCGGGCGTGCTGGCGGTCGCAGGCATCCGCATCCGTTGGCTGGGGCACACTCAGCAGGCCGAACTGCACATCACCGTGGAGGCAAAATTATCCACATCGGAAAGTCACCGGATCGCCGAGGCGGTCCGACATGAACTGTTCCATGCCTTGGACTCCCTGGAGGAAGTCAGCGTGCACGTGGATCCATTGGAAGAGCAGCCCGGCTCGGCGCACAGATTGACCGCCCATCATATGTCAATAGGTTCGTAGTTCACGAAAGGAAAAAATAATATGTCACACTTTCACCAACACGCAGACTCAACCGGAGAGGAAACTGAAACCAGGGGCCTGGTTATCCATTGGGCACGCCCGTATGACGTTCTGTTCGATGCCATTCTACGCCCCAGCGAGGCCAGTATCCAGACCCTATCGCAAATAAAACCGGGCGATAAAGTCCTGGATGTGGGTTGCGGCTCAGGGCGCTTGACCCTGGCAGCACAGAAATGGGCCGGGCCGAACGGCGAAGCGCTTGGGATCGACCCATCCCCGGAGATGATCCAGGTGGCCCGGCAGAACGCCGCCCGGGCCAGGCTGGCAGCGAAATTCGAGACCGGCATGGTCGAAGCCATGCCTTTTCCGGATGCCAGCTTTGACGTGGTGCTGAACCGCCTGTTGCTGCACCATTTGCCGGGTGACTTGAAGCAACACGGCCTGGCTGAAATGCGGCGGGTGCTGAAGCCGGGCGGCCTGTGCCTGGTGGTAGACTTCGAGCCACCAAAATCCGGGCTCCTGCATCTGATCGTGGAGAATCACTTAACCCCCATGGCGCATGTGGATGTGCGCGCCTATGTGCCGCTCCTGGAGGCAACCGGTTTTACCAACATCGAAACCGGGCCGACCAACTCGAAGCTGCTCTCGTTTGTGCGCGGCAAAGTGGCGGCAGGGTGATGAAAACGAAAGGCTTCCGAAGCTTTCCGCTGCGGGACGATGTGGAAACCTCGGAAGCCTCAGATTACGCTTACAATCTACCAAGAATCTCTGCGCGCTTGCGGTTGTATTCTTCTTCTGTGACAAATTCCTTCTCGCGCAAGCGTTTCAGTTCATCCAAATGCTCCGCGATAGTCCGCACCTCGCCAGGAGAGGAGCCGGGCGTGGCTACCGCGAAAGAACCGGATAGATTGATATGAGTTTGACTCGCGATGATACTGTTTGGCAGTATTACCCGGCGATTGTCTTCCGTTTTCAGGCTAGTATAACCAAGGTTGATACTTTCGACGAACCCCGTTTCCAAACCGGTCGGCGCGGTCACCTGCAAGCGGTCACCCACGTTGAATGGCCGATAAAGCAGCAGGGAAATCCCGGCAATCAGGTTACCGAGGGTATTTTGCGCCGCCAATCCGATAATGACCGAGAGGATACCTGCGCTGGCAAGCCAGGCCGTGCCCAGATCTGCCAATGCGGGGATCAAGTGCGCATAAGTAATGAACGCAAAAATATAGACAGCAAATTGGGCAAGTTGCGCCAGAAATTTGACCGCAGTACGGTCCATGCGATTGTGCGTATCTCTGACAAGCAGCCGTTGGACCGCCTTACGCAAGGCGCGGCCCAAAAACCAGGCAAGGAATAAGAAAACGAGGGCATATAAAACTGCACCCAACCATGTTTTTGGATCGAGCAAGGTTCCGTTTTCGATTTGTTCCACAATATTCATCATGATTCCATCCATTTCCTTGCAAAGAACTTGATCCGACTCCGCCTCCGGGGGATATCCTTAGCGGGGTATCTGTAAAACCAATGTCAGCAGATCACGCGCACTTTGGAAAGGTACCGGTTGCTGTGTAATTGTAGCACGAGTACCATGAGGAGGGGAGAAAGGGATCAGGAAGAAGAGAATAATATAGTCCAGTATGGATGGGCAGATCGGAAAATAAAAGCAGGGCGCAATTCGTTGCGCCCTGCTTCGAATCAGGAGCATTTATCTCCGGACAATCGCCACAATGATGATCAGGACCGCCAAAGCCCAGCGGTAATAGACAAACACATCCGTGGAATTCTTCTGCAGGAAGCGCAGGAGGTATTTGATGCAGAAGTATCCGGTGATGGCGGCGGCCACGAAACCGATCGGGAACAGGATCAATTCGGTGGAGGCGGGCCCGGCTCCGGCGCGGAATTGCTTGAACATGTCCCAGGCGCTCTTCAAGCCGGCCCCCAGGATGATAGGGGCGCTCAACAGGAAGGAGAAGCGCGCGGCGGCTTCGCGCTTCAGGTTGAGCGCCAGTCCGGCCGTGATGGTGCTGCCGGAGCGGGAAACGCCCGGGAAAATGGCGAAGGCCTGCGCCAGACCAATCAGGATAGCATCCATGAACGTCAGGGAATCCATCTCACGCGTGTGGCGGGCCGTGCGTTCGACGATGAACAGAAGCAGGGCCAGGGCGGCGATGATGACGCCCATGATAATGATCGCCATCATTTTGATCGGCACACCCGGTTGGTGAAAGAGTTGGTCAATCTTGCTTTCCCCCAACACACCCGCAATACCGCCCGGGATGCAGCCAATCACCAACATCCAGGCCATCTTGCGATCCGGGTCGGCCCCGATCTTGCGTTCCAACAGGCTGGCCACGCCGGCGCGGATCAGGCGCACCCAATCGGAGGCAAAGAACCAGATCAAGGCGATGAGTGTGCCCAGGTGCAGGGCCACATCGAAGGACAGGCTGGTCAAGGCCGGATCATTCCACCCAAACAGCCAGGGGACAATGATCAGATGGGCGGAACTTGAGATGGGAATGAATTCGGTCAGGCCTTGCACAATTCCCAGGATGATGGCTTGCAGGATGGTCATTGTATATTCTCCTTATTTAAATTATTTAAATTAAGCTTTCACAAATTCGCCTCCGGTGATCTGCCGGTCAAGCAGGCCGCGGGCTTCATTGAATTTGAAACGCACTTCGATTTTTTGGAAACACAGGCCGCTCCCAACCAGCACTTTACGGCAGGTGTAATAGGATTTGCCGTTTTCGTCATATTCCAGGCTGGGGTCATTGTTGACGTTGACCTGCCCATGGATAATCTCGCCGCAGCGGCTGCATTTCACGGCGAAAACATGGAATTTGCCCCGGTTGAGGGCTTGCGGCGGGATGAGTTTTTGGAAAAAGTTCATGCCTCGATCTCCTTGATCTTATTCTTCAATTCTTATCCTTTGTATCCTGTGTGTTTGAACGTTTTTTCGTTAAGGGTAAGAAAGGCAGGTCCAAGATGCCGAAGTATAGCATAAGGCTGCAAATTTAATCGGCGACTTTGCTCTGGGGTTGAGAGATCGAGAAAATGCCAAAAGCCTGCTGAATCCAGCCAGGTTCCACTTCCCGCAAGGGGGCGTAGTGCACCCCCAGCCGGTCGAGCCTTTTTAGGAATTTTTCCAACCTGCGGCGAAAATCGGGTAAATCTTTACGTTCTCTGGGCGTCCAGCCAGTCTCGGCCATGGCGGTCAGGCGCGGATAGGCCTGATAATCCAAGCGGAGGCGATCCGGCACCCATTCGCTCCAGAGCGGGAACTCCAATCCCAGGATGGAGGCGGCCGCTTTTTCGTCCAATTCGCTTGGGATTGGCTCATAGCGATAGGCCCGGCTCAAGGGCATCAGGCTGTAAGCATGGTCCAGGTAGGTGTCCAGGTAAGTGGACATGACAACCTCGCGCCGGTCGCTCCGGATGGCTTCGAGAAGTTGCTTGCGGCCGCGTAGCCAGAACTGTATCGCTGCATTCTTATCCAACCGATCATGTAAGATATCATTCCAGCCTAGCAGGCGCCGGCCCTTCGAATCAAGATACTCCGCCAGCCGGTTGGTGAAATACCCCTGCAGGGCATGCTCATCTTTCAAGCCATTCTCCCGCATACGCCGCTGGCAGGCGGGGCATTTTTTCCAGCGCGGCTTGGGGGCTTCATCTCCGCCGATATGGATATAGGGGGAAGGGAAGATATCCAACACTTCGTCAAGTACATCTTCCAGGAAAGAGTAGACGGCCTCTTTGCCGGCGCAAAAAATATCCGGGAAAATGCCGAAGTGGGTGGCCACTTCAAACGGCCCGCCGGTGCAGGAAAGTTCGGGGTAGGCAGCCAGGGCGGCCAGCGCATGGCCAGGCATTTCCACTTCCGGGATAATGGTGATATGCCGTTCGGTGGCGTAGGCCACGATTGCACGCATCTCAGCTTGCGTGTAGAAGCCGCCGTGCGGAATGTTGTCGTGCTGGCTGCCGGTAAAACCCTGGCTGGTACCGGCGCGCTGCGCACCAATCTCCGTCAATTTGGGATATTTTTTAATCTCGATGCGCCAGCCCTGGTCTTCAGTGAGGTGCCAGTGAAATACGTTCAATTTTTGCAGGGCCATCAGGTCAAGCGTCAGCCGGACCGTCTCGTTGCCGTGGAAATGCCGGCCTTCGTCGAGCATGAAGCCACGCCAGGGAAAACGCGGCCGGTCTATAATTTCGAGGCAGGCAATCCGCCAGTCCACCCCAGAGATGGGGTGGCGCTCTTCCACTTCGACCGGCAGCAACTGGCGCAGCGACTGGATGCCATAAAAGATGCCCGTCGTCTGAGGGGCTTCAATCGTCACCGCTTCGGGGGCTACCGCCAGCCGGTAACCCTCCCGTCCGAGCGCTTCCAGCCCAGGGTCGAGGCGCAGGCGGATGGCGTTTTGCTCAGCTTGGTCCGGGCTTCGGACCACCAGTGGGAACCCGGTTGGGGTAGCCAGTTGGTTGTGAAGAAAATCCGCATTCCAACGATTGGGGAGGTCGCTCAGGATGACTGTTTCCGGGGTCAGGTAAAATGTACCACTGCGGGATTCGATCTGAGAGGGGAGTGGGATGATGGGCATACGGGTAGTATAGCCGCCGCAGGAAAAAACGTCCATAGCGCCCAGGATTATGGTATAATCCCGCCGCCTCCAGAAAAGAGGCACATCTTGCCCGGGACGGGCATCAAGCGTCCCTGAGCGGGACATGCACCCCCGCTAAACTCATCCCGTCCCACACCTGTACCTTGCGGCGCTGGAGGGCGGGACAGAAGGAGATAAAATGGCAGTTGTTTCCATGAAGGCACTGCTCGAGAGTGGCGTCCATTTCGGACACCGGACCAATAAGTGGAATCCGGGTATGAAGCCCTACATTTTCACCGAGCGCAATGGTATCCATATCATTGACCTGCAGCAGACGGTGAAGGCAATCAACAATGCATTCAATATCATCCGTGATTGCGTCGCCACCGGCGGGATCGTCATGTTCGTTGGCACCAAGCGCCAGGCGCAGGAGACGGTGCGGGATGAAGCCATGCGCTGCGGCATGCCATACGTCACCGAACGCTGGCTAGGCGGCATGCTGACCAACTGGTCAACCATGTACCAGCGCATCCAGGAACTGGATCGCATGGAGAAGCTGTTCGCCACGGGCGAGATCGAAAAGCTGACCAAAAAAGAGGCCCTACTGATCCAGCGCGAGATAAACCGTCTGAATCTGCGCCTCTCGGGTGTACGCACAATGACACGCCTGCCAGACCTGGTCTTCATCATTGACGTGGAGCGCGAATATGCGGCTGTCCATGAGGCCAACCTGCTGAATATCCCGGTGATTGCCCTGGTAGATACAAACTGTGATCCATCCTACGTGGACTATGTCATTCCGTCCAACGATGATGCCATACGCGCCATCAAGCTGATGGTATCCAAAATGGCGGATGCCGTAGAAGAAGGCAAAGCCATGCGCAAGGACGAACAAATCGAGGCAGAAGCTGCGCTGAAACCGGCCGAGGCACAGGAAGTTGATGCTAGCGGACAGGCCCCCACCGGCGGAATGGAAGATGAGCAGGAGGATGCCAAATTGCTAGGGAAATCCACCCTGGCAAAGCTTGCTCCGGTTCCGGTTGTAGAAGAAATTGATATCATTGATATCATCGAAGAAGATGATGAACAAGAATAAGGTTTTGAGGTGATTTCATGGAAATTACAACGCAAATGATCAAAGAATTACGTGAAGCCACCAAAGCCGGCGTGCTGGATTGCCGCAAGGCATTGGAATCTTCCGGCGGCGATTATCAGAAAGCGGTGGATTTTCTGCGTGAAAAAGGCCTGGCAACAGCCGCAAAACGCGCTGACCGCGAGGCTTCCAATGGCATGGTGGAACTTTATTCGCATGGCAATGGCCGCGTGGGCGTGATGGTGGAAGTCAATTGTGAGACGGATTTCGTGGCCCGTTCCGAACAATTCATCAAGTTTGCGCATGAGGTGGCGTTGCAGGTGGCCGCGGCCGCCCCCAGGTACATCAAGGAAGAGGATATCCCGGCTGATGTGCTCGAGCACGAGACCGAGATCGCCAAAGGCCGTGCGCGCGAAGAAGGCAAGCCGGAAGCCATGCTCGAGAAGATCGCCGAGGGCCGACTGGAGAAATTCAAAGATGAGGTTGTTCTGTTACGCCAAGCGTATATTCGGGATGACAAGGTCACGATCGGGAAACTCCTGCTGGAACAAGTCGCTTCGATCGGAGAGAACATCGTCATCCGGCGTTTTGTCCGCTGGGAATTAGGCGAAATCAGTGCATAATTGAAAAAAAGCCAACCAGATGGTTGGCTTTTTTTCTAAATGTGCATCCGATAGGAGAAAATATGGCCAATACAAAATACAAGCGTGTGATGCTCAAATTGGGCGGTGAAGCCCTGGCAGGGCCGAACGGCTTTGGGATAGACCCTGAACAGGCCGAGGCGGTTGCCCGGCGGGTCAAAGATATCCTTGCGATGGAGATAGAAGTGGCCATCGTTATTGGGGCAGGCAACCTGTGGCGCGGCAAGCAGGGTCTTGAGCGCGGGATGGAGCGCGCCACGGCTGACTACATGGGCATGATGGGCACTGTCATGAATGCCATGGCATTGATGGATGCCCTGGAACGAGGTGGGGTTTACACGCGTGTACAGTCGGCCATTGAGATGCGCGCAGTGGCCGAGCCCTATATCCGCCGGCGTGCCATCCGCCACTTAGAGAAAGGGCGCGTGGTCATTTTCGGTGCAGGAACCGGCAACCCGTTCTTTTCCACCGATACTGCGGCTGCGTTGCGGGCGGTGGAAATTGGTGCAGATGTGCTTATCAAGGCCACCAAGGTAGACGGAGTCTACGATGCGGACCCGAATAAGGATGCCAGGGCCAGGAAGTTTGACAAGCTTACCTACATTGAAGTACTCGACCGCCGCCTGGAGATAATGGATAGTACCGCCATCTCCCTGTGCATGGACAATAAACTTCCCATCCTGGTGATCAATCTATGGGATCCTTGCGCACTCGAAAATGCCCTGCGCGGCGAAAAAGTGGGAACGCTGGTCTCGGCCTAGCCAGCCACTCTGGATGGCTTCCCGATACCTTTTGATAGGGTCGCCCAGGTAACCTTGGGTGGCCCTGTTTTTGGATTAGCTATGTGGGAATCGCCAGAGTGAGGAAGTAAGAGTGTGGATGTTGGGCAGGCGAAGCCTGTGCAACATCCACTGCATCTTCCATATCCAGGCGATTTCCACCGAACCGTTATATTGGCATTTTTTCTAGTTTTAGGGTATCCTTAAGGCAGACGTTTTTACATAGAACAAAGGAGGCCGACGTGATAGAAGATTTAAAGGATCTGCTTAAAGAAGCCGAAACGCGCATGCACGCCGCGATCCAAAGCTTGGATGATGATCTGGCCGGAATTCGTACGGGCCGAGCCACCCCGGCGCTGGTGGAGAAATTGCCAGTTGATTATTATGGCACTCCCACCCCTTTGGTGCAACTGGCATCCATCTCCGTGCCAGAACCGCGCAGCCTGCTTATCAAGCCTTTTGACCCGGCCTCGATCAAAGCGATCGAACGGGCATTCCTCGTTTCGGACCTTGGCCTGACCCCGAATAACGATGGAAAACAGATCCGCCTCAACCTGCCTGTCCTGACCGAGGATCGCCGCCGGGAGTTGGTGAAAGTGGTTCACAGCCGGCTGGAAGAGTGCCGGATTGCCGTGCGCAATATCCGCCGCGACCTGCATAACGATATGCGCGAGTTCGAAAAGGAAAAGATTATTTCCGAAGACGACTTGAAGCGCGGCGAAGAGGAACTCCAGAAAACCACGGACCATAATATTGAAGAAATCAATAAACATGGCCAGCATAAAGAGCAGGAGATCATGGAGGTGTAGTGACGGTTTAATTGTCACTACCAAAATATGGCAAAAAAGTCCACGGCCTCCCGGCCGCAAATTCCCACCCACGTCGCCATTATTATGGACGGGAATGGGCGCTGGGCACTCGCGCGCGGCCTGCCTCGTTTGGTGGGCCATCGTGCTGGCACGGAGAATCTACGCCGCATCATAACCGCTTGTGTTGAGTTTGGTGTTAAATACCTGACCATCTACGCTTTTTCCACGGAAAATTGGGGCCGGCCGCGCGAAGAAGTTGAGGGCCTGATGAACATCCTTGAGGATGTGATCGACCGGGAACTGGCGGAATTGAACAAAGAGGGCGTGCAGTTGCGGCACATCGGGCGACTGGAACGCCTGGACCCCAAGCTCCAGGAAAAAGTCATGGATGCCATCGAGCTAACCCAGCATAACGACCGCCTGGTCTTGAATGTGGCATTCAATTATGGGGGACGCGATGAAATTGTGTTTGCCATTCAAAATATGATCAAAGATGGCATCAAAGCCGAAGAAGTGAACTCTGACCTGGTGAGCGGTTATCTTTTTACGGCTGGTGTTCCGGATCCGGACTTGATCATTCGTACATCCGGCGAACTGCGTGTTTCCAACTTTTTAATCTGGCAGGGAGCCTATTCCGAATGGTACGTCACATCCGTCTACTGGCCCGATTTCAATAAGGATGAATTCCGTAAAGCTTTGGATACGTACGCCCATCGCGACCGTCGGTATGGTGGCCTGTCTCAAGTGGATGGGGGGTAATGAACCCCATGCTGACTAAACGAATCATCACTATCCTTGTGTTGGCGGTCATCGGCATCCCGGTGATCATCCTGGGGGGCGTACCTTATTTTGTCGTGGTGACTTTTTTTTTAGGGGTGGCAGCCTGGGAATACGGACACATATTTGGCAAAGCAGGTTCAAAGATTTCCGAACCGATTCTGATTGGAAGCGTTATTCTTATCGAGACTGCCAGGATGTTCTTTCCCAATCTGGCCACGGCCGCACTGGTTTTTTCCATTTTTGCCGCCATGACCTGGCACCTGCTTACATACGAGGAAGGGCGAGACCAAGCAGCCAGCGACTTTGCCGTCACCACCACCGGCATTGTTTACATTGGCTGGATTGGAGCTTATCTGCTTGACCTGCGGAATATGCCCAGTGGAATGTGGTGGCTACTGGTTATCCTTCCCGCCATCTGGGTGGCGGATGTGGCAGCTTATCTGGTAGGCAGCCGTTTTGGGAAACATTTTCTCAGCCGGCGGCTCAGTCCGAAAAAGACCTGGGAAGGATATTGGGCTGGGGTTGTTTTCAGCACTCTCGCTACTGCGGGGTTGGTTGTTTTATGGCACAGCCTCGGAGGTCCGGCAATAGCGTGGTGGAAAGGGGCTGCACTTGGGGCCGCATTATCCACTCTTAGTGCCCTGGGTGACCTGGGAGAGTCCATGTTCAAGCGGCAGGCAGGAGTAAAAGACGCGAGCAATTTCTTTCCAGGTCACGGCGGTGTTCTGGACCGGATCGATTCGTGGCTTTGGGGAGGAGTTTTGGGTTATTTTCTCGTCACTTGGTTCCTGATCAAAGGACTTTAAATATACTCTAGCCGGAGGATTAGACATTTCATGGTAAAACAACGTATCTTGCTGGTAGATGATCATGAAGTAGTCAGGCTTGGCCTGAAATCGTTACTGGAGCGCCACCCGCAATTTGAGATCATAGGAGAGGCCGCCTCTGCGCGTGAAGCGCTCGAGCAGGTGGCAAACGGCCATCCAGATGTGGTGGTGATGGATATCCGCCTGCCGGGCACTTCCGGCATTGAAGCCTGCGAAGAAATCACCAGCCGTTTCCCGGAAACACGTGTGCTTATGCTGACATCCTACGCTGAGGATGAAATGCTTTTCTCTGCAATCCGCGCGGGCGCCTCGGGTTACATCCTGAAACAAATTGGCGGCGAGGAGTTGGTGCGGGCACTGGAAGCGGTTGCGCGTGGCGAAGCCCTGCTTGACCCAGCAGTAACGCAGAGGGTCTTCCAGGAAGTTCGCCGGGCAGTCAAGGAGGAAGAAGCTTCGGCCTTTGCCCATCTCAGCCAGCAGGAGAAGCATGTGCTGTTGCTTGTCTCGGAAGGGAAAACCAACCGTGAGATTGCAAAAGCGCTCTTCCTGGGTGAAGGCACGGTGCGCAATTACGTTTCCAGTATCCTATCCAAACTGGGAGTCAGTAACCGAGCCGAAGCTGCGGCTTATGCGGTGGAGCATAATTTACGGGAATATATTTCAATGTAGTTGGTAACCTGTGCAGGTTGACAAAATCATACTTTCGGATAAAATACAGCCCGCATGCCGAAGTGGCGGAATTGGCAGACGCGCTAGGTTCAGGGCTTAGTGGCCGCAAGGTCGTGAGGGTTCAAGTCCCTCCTTCGGCACCATATTTTAACAAACCCGCAGCATGGCGGGTTTTTGTTTTAACGGTTTATTTGGAATTAACGAGGTGAGGAAGTAAATGGGGGTGTTCATAACGCTTGCCAAAGCAATTAAGAGAGGGTAAGATATGCATATGGAATTCAAGTGGCGGAATATCCTGGTTGTTTTGGGCTTGTTCTTGGCGGTGGTTTTATTGATAGATTTCAACCGTCGCATGGAAGAACTGAGCACCCTCACCACGAATTTGAAGGTAGTCGATGCAGAGGGCACAGAAGTCATGCAGACACATGCGGCGTTGGTTACTCAGGTGGCCTACGCCACATCAGATCAATCAGTCGAGCACTGGGCATATCAGAATAAATGGGTACGCAATGGGGAACATCTCGTACAGTTGGAATCGGACGGGACCGCCACTCCCACTCCGGTACCACAGCCTGCGGCGCAAACGGAGGTCTTGCCCAACTGGCGAATCTGGTGGGAATTGTTTTTTGGAGTTAACTAAAAAAGGCCGGGTGCAGGTCCGGCCTTTTTTGTTTTTACGAAAACCTACTTGGATATTGTCACAACGTTGTTTCGCCCATTTTTGGCTTGATGCTCCGCCTGGTTAGCATGATCTATCAGGTCAGCCAGATCGGCCGTTTCATCCATCAATATGGATACACCAATCGAAATGGTAACGCTCAAATCCCCGTAGGGTGAGGCGATTTTGGCAGCGGCGATCTCTTGAACCAAGCGCTGGGCGACAGCCTCGGCGCTGGCAAGATCCGTTTCAGGCAGGAGGGCAACAAATTCATCTCCTCCAAACCGGGTGAACACATCCACTGAGCGCAGAATGGTGTGGCAATGCTGCACAATCGTCTGCAGAACAACATTGCCAGTGGCATGGCTGTACTTATTGTTGAAATTGCGGAAGTCATCAATATCGAAAAATAATATGGAAAGCGGATGATTAAACCGGCGGGCGCGCTCCACTTCACGGCTTCCAAGCTCTTTCAATCCACGATAATTATAAATACCGGTCAGTTCGTCAATAATGGCAAGGCGCTGTTCCTCAGCGTAGAGGCGGGCGTTTTCAATGGCGATAGCAGCATGGACTGAAATTCGTTCCAGCATATGGATTTGGTCCTCCCGATATGCGTTGGGCCGGTAACTCTGGATCGACATGACACCGATCACTTTATCGCGCACCCGTAGCGGGATTCCGATGTAAGATCTGGCCCGTTTTTCCCCTTCCATATTATTATTCTGATTCAACGGCCCGGTGACCGGGGTAATGTTGTCATGCAAATAGAGGGTCTGACGGGTGCGAATGACTTTCCCAATCGTACCCGGGCGCTCGTGGATATCTCGTAACGTGCCACTCTGATAATGCCCACGTTCGTAATGAAGCGGAACAGTGACAAGGCTTCGTTCTTCATCATACAAAGCCACATAAAACAAATCAATCGGCGCGACCAGGCTGCATTGTTCGTGAAGGGTCTTGATAACCTGGTGCATATCCAAGCCAGATGTAATGGCGAGGTCAATCTTCTCAATAATCCTGAGCTCTTCGTTCTGGCGCTCGAGTTGATTCTCCGCTTGCCGGTAACTGGTGATATCACGGAAAGCGAACAGCCTTCCCAAAAGATCTTGATTCCCATTAAATAGAGATTTTACATGCAGGTTGTAATAGCGCGGCGGGGTTTCTTGCGAGAGTATCTCTGTTTGGAGTTCATCGGTCTTCTTGACGTTCTTTAGCAATGTGCTCCACGACTTAAGCACATCTATGGCAGGCCGCCCGAGCACGTTTTCTGCCGGAGCAGCGAGGATACTTTCTGCCGTCGGGTTAATATCCGCAATGTGGTCCCGGGCATCCAGCACCAGGATACCATCGCTCATATTTTCAATCAGTACATGGCGCGCAATGTGACCCACCCCAAACAAGCCGAAATGGATAACTCCCAATGCCAGAATGAGCCCCGTGACCATAAAAGAAATCGGGGTTATGTCCAATCCCGGGAAGGGATTCAGCCCCAGTATGTATACAATCCCGGTGATAGCCGGGAAAATGGAGCTGATGAGGATTATGCCAATGTGCTGGCGAAATGGCTGCTTTGCCTGGAACCAGGCGCGCAGCATGATTACCATACCGATCAAGACGAGCAAATAATCATAGGCAACCAACACATAAAAACCGCTGCCGTGCCCGTAAATGAGGGTATTCGGCTCGGTCAGACTCATCCTGAAACTATTCCAGATCAACCCGTGCCAATCGTTCGTCATGGCTAAAACCAGCGCTGCCAGCGGGACAACCGAATAAAACAGCAGGTAACGCGGCGAAAGGAAGCGGGTTATCTGGAGGTATTCCAATGTAAAAAGCATGAAAAGCGTCGGCGCGGTAACCGCCCCCAGGTATTCTATTTTGGACCAAAGTATTTTCTGTGTGACCCCCACCGTGGCCGCTTCCATGCCGGAAGCAAAAGCCCATTCCGTTATGGCCAACATCAACAAAATTAAAGCATCTGTGCCAGCTGCGCTCCTGCGACGCGAGAGTAAAAGGGCAATGCAGAAAGAGATGATTGCCGTAAGATGTAAAACAGCCGCGTAGGGAGTATAGTCCCAGTTCATTTTTGTCAGTATAGCATGAAATGGGATGAGTATGTTAGGTTTTTTTTGTAGAAGGAGCCTTACTTATTCCCCGTGAACCGGGGCAGGATGTCGTGGGTAGCAAGCCGGGAGACGGCCCGGATGATCTCAAGCGTGTTCCCAAAGATCGAAAGCCACAGAGCAACCCGCACAATCTGACTCAACAGGGTCGCCAGGCTGCGGGCTGTCTCTGCATTGCCAAGGAGAGTGGTAAGAGAGGCGGCCGTGACAGCCAGCAGGGAACCAGCGCCCAGCATGGCCGCGGCGATGATAATATTGATGACCTTCAGGCCGGCCAGGAAAAGGCGTGTCAGCGCATTCCAGCGGCCCATGCGCAACAGGACGATATCCAGGAGAATTGTCAGCCCCCAAACCGCGCTCAAGTATGGCACAAAGTGGAAGAAGGCCTGCGACAGGAGCGGTGCAAAAATCGCGCTGCCTGAACCCACCCCCACGTACCAATTTCCATTGGAGAAATACCCGAGGCTGAGGATCTGTGGATAGAAGTTGAAGATGACGATCGCCGCAAAAGCGCCAACGATTTCCAGAATGGTTTCGCCCATCTTGACCTGGTTGGGGGGCGTTACTTTAATGAGCGTACGCGGGTCCCATTCCTTTTCTTTCGGCTGACCTTTAAGCTCCACCTTTACACCGGCGCGGAAGAGCGCCCATTCCAGGATAGCGAAGATCAGCACAAGGTTGCCCAGGGCGGTTATGATGGAACCGGCGAAATTGATAATTGCTTTGAGGATCGTCTCAAACGCAATCTGAAGGCTGCCACCTGTTTGGATCAGAGCCACGCCCAGGCTGATGGCAGCCAGGATGCCAATTACTGCCAGCACAAAACGGAGCACCGCCGTGAAAATGGGGTAGAGGCGCGGGCCAATCAGGTACCTTTCGCCCTGATAGGTGGCAGCCACCTTTTCGGGCGCGCCGTAAGCTTTCAGGACCTCCAGCGTCATCTCTTCGTCCACGGCTTTGCCGGTTTTCTGGCTGCGCTCTTCGAGCATATCCTGCAGGGTCGAGCGGATTTCCGCCTGGATGTCGGCACGTGTCTTCCCGGGCAAACGTCGCCCAATCTCGGAAACATAGGTATCGATCAAGTTCGCATTCATTTGCATTCTCCTTCCGGCTTACAGCATCTTTTCCATGATGGAAACGATGCCGGTCCATTCCTCTTTTAGCCTGGGCAGCAGCAGCCTGCCTTCGTCGCTGAGCATGTAGTAACGGCGTGGACGGTCGGTTTCAACCCGCCAGACGGATTGCAGCAGCCCCTGGCCTTCCAGCCGGCGCAGCAGGGGGTAAAGCGTGCCCTGGTCTACTTCCAGGCCGCGATCGGCCAGGCTCTTAATGAGCGAGTAGCCATATTGCTCCCGGTCCAGTTGGCTCAGGACAGCCAGCACGATCACCCCACGGCGTAGTTCAAGGATACCATTTTCGAGCGACTCGTTTGTCATAGCATCACCATGAGCGGCAGTATACTGTATATGACATAGTATGTCAAGAGAAACAGTATAATAAGATACCCGGTATCGCAGTGATAACGGGTATCTAGAAGGTGCTTTTTATTGTTTTCATGGATATGCGCTTATCCTGCATGTACCGGATGAATTCCAGCGTTTCCTTTACATACTGTGGTTTTGCCTGCTCTTGAGGAGCATGCCGGGAGATGTACCCCGGGTTCCCATAAATCCATCCTTTTTACACGGTCCTAATCCTGCCATCTTCCACCACCCACATCTCCGTGGCGAACTGCTGGATGAAATACCGGTCATGGATGACGGCCAGCACGGTACCGGTATATTTGGCCAGGGCCTGCTCGAAACGGGCCCGGGAGGGGATATCCAGGTGGTTGATGGGTTCGTCGAGCAGCAGGAAGGTGCAGCCCCGGGCAACCAGCAGGGCCAGTTCCAGGCGGGCGCGCTCACCGTAGCTCATTTCGCCACACGGACGTAGTGGATCATCCCCGGCAAACAGGAAGAAGTGCAGGAAATGCCGGGCCTCGGTCTGGGTGAATATCCCGGCACCCTGGATGATTTCCAGGGGACTTTTTTGCAGATCGAGGTGCTCCTGTTCCTGGGTCATGTAGCCGGGCTTAACGGAGGCACCCAGCTGGACGGACCCGCGGAGCGGTACCAGGATCCCGGCGATGGTGCGCAGGAGGGTGGTTTTCCCGCAGCCGTTCGGACCGGTCAGGGCGATGCGCTGCCCGGCGCGAATATGCAAGCGGATATTCTCAAGCAGTGCGGCATGGCCGGGGTATCCGATGGACAAATTCTCGCTAACCAGGATATCGCGGCTCTGGTGTTCGGGGGCAGCAAAGTCAAGTTTCAACTGCCAGGAAGGCTTGGGCCTTTCGACAATCTCATCTGATTCAAGGAAGCGTTCCAGTTTCTTCTCACGCGCCAGGGCCTTGACGGCCACCTTTTTGGCGAGTCGCCGCACGTGCGGCTGGCGCGGGGTGGTGGATTGTTCAACTTGGAGGGCTTGCTGTTTCGTGCGGGCGATATCCTGTTTGATACGGCGAATCTCGGCCACCTGGTCTCGATAATCCTCCCATTGCTTTTCACGGGCGGCCAGGAATTGCCCCAGATAGTCGCTGTAGTTGCCAGTGAATTCGTGCAAGCCATGCGTTTCCGGATCAAGGTCCAGGATGTGGGTGACAGTGTTATCCAGAAAGGCGCGGTCGTGCGAGACGATCAACGCCGCACCGGGGAAGGCCGCCAGCCAGCCTTCCAGCCATTCGAGCATGCCGATATCCAGGTGGTTGGTGGGTTCATCGAGCAGGAGCAGGTTTGGCTCGGAGAGCAGCAGGCGCGCCAGCATGAGGCGGGTTTTCTGCCCGCCAGAAAGTTCGCCAACATGTTTTTGGGCAGGAATTTCGGATAGGCCGAGAGGCGCGAGCACGTTGGCAGGCTGCACGCCGGCACGCTCCAAAGCTTGCAAGGCTTCGTCGTAAGCGAACTGGAGATCCTTATCAGCAGGGTCGGCGGCCAGGGCCGCGGCGAGGTTGACAAATTCCGACTCAGAGTCATGGGTTGCTGCGGGTGCGCAGGCCTCGGCAATGGTCAAGGCCGGGTCAAGTTCGAAACCCTGGGGCAGGTATCCGAAGCGCAGGTTGGGACGCGTATACGCGACTATCCCGGAATCGGGTTTCTCCTGGCCAGCCAGTATGCGCATCAACGTGGTCTTGCCGCAACCGTTGGGGCCGATCAGCCCCAGCCGATCGCCAGAGTTAATAGTGAAAGTAATGTCTTGGAGTACGGTGTGGATGCCGTAAGCTTTTGTGAGGTGGTGTGCAGAGAGCATGGACAGTCCTGTAGAAATAAAAACCGGGGGCATACGCCCCCAGCCGGAATCAAAACCAGCGGGTTAGGTTGCCCGGAAAAGCATTGGTTTTTTACAGGGTGTCTGTCATTCCTACATGCTCCTGAATCAATACGGCAAAGAAATTATAGCATATATTTGGTATCCATCCAAAAATTCAGGAGGAGTTCGATTTTTGAGTATGTGCGGCGAAGCCGCACATACTCAAAATGCGGTACTTCTATAATTTTCGGATAGGGTTTTAAGTAACCAGCGCTTAATAATGACGGATCTTACGCACGCCCTTGCGGATGCTGGCCCAGTTGCGAACGGCCGCTTGCTTCTCCTGTTTTGTCGGAGAATACGCACTGAAAAGCAACCGGGCGTATAGTTCAGTCAATCCGTTCACGTTCGCCCGCAGTGCAGCAACGGTGGGGGCCAGGCGCTGGTTGGCGGCGAAGCGTTCCAGTCGGATCGAGAAGACCCGGGCGAATTCATGCGGGGTGCGGGCCGCGTCTGCCGACACACCCAGGCTACGCCCCAGACGATAGAGACGCTGGTGAATGGCGGGAATGGTTCGTTCGGCGGGACGCAGGGCCAACAGCCAGCTTTCCAACGGCAGGAACAGCCAAAACAGCAAGAGCACAGCCAGGCCAACCAGGACAAATTCCAAGCCCTTTAGGGAAGGACGCAAGACACTCCAATTGATAGGGATGCCCCTTGATCCCGGCGGCAATACCGGTGTGGGCAGGCTCACTACCGGGGTATTCTGCAAGGCCGTTTCACCCGGGCGCGGGAAAGGCGGCAGATTGCTGGTAGGTTCGAACTCCACCCAGCCAATCGTGGGGAAGTACACTTCCACCCAGGAATGGGCGTCCGCCTGGACTACAACGAAGCGTTGGGCATTGTAATCATATGTGCCGCTGGCAAACCCCGTCACCAAGCGGGCAGGGATGCCAATTGCGCGCACCATCACAACCATCGTTGTAGCAAAGTAATCGCAATAGCCTTTTTGCAGGTCGAATAGAAAATAATCGGCGACATCACGGTTCGTCGGCACTCCGGGGACTTTCAGAGAGTAGGGGAACTGCCGCAAATAATCCTGGATCGCGATGACCTGATCGTAAGGCGTGGGCTGGTTGACGGCCAAGCGAGCCGCCAGGTCACGCACGCGTGCAGGCAGTGTATCCGGCAAAGCAAGGTAATTACGAATGGATTGAGGGTATTTTTTCCCGGCCGCGCGCAGTTGCTCCACGCTTACATAAGGAATGCGCGAGTCGGCAGTGAAGGTTTCTGCCTTTGTCTGGGCGTCAATCAGGTCGCCCGAGGCGCGCCAGGCAGCGACGGAAGGCTGGTCGGCGCTCAACAAATCCCCCGTCACAAATAATATTCCGTCCATCGGCAGAAGGCGCGTGACGTGCTGGCGGACCAGCTGATCGTCTTTCGGTAAGGTTGCCAGGCCAGGGTGGTATGGGCTATTGGCGGCAATCGCTTGAATCTGGGCAGTACTGTCAATCCAGGCATGGCCGTTGTAAAAATCGTACGTTTGTGCACGCCAGTAATAACGCACGGCCGGTTGCGCGGCATTCGTGTGGAGCAACACATCCGGGGGAGGCGGATGGAAACCATCGACACTTACATACATTAGAACTTCCTGGGAAAGCTGCGGCCCTGGTCCAATGGCATGTATATCCGACAGGCCTATTCCACCGGCATTAACACTTTGCGGGATCTCCACAGGCGTCTGTTGAAGCCCAAGCGATTCCGCCAGGGTTTTATCCGGCTGGCTTTGAAAGATATGCTGGAGGGTATCGGAAATTTTTTGGATGGAGATGGAAGGTAACAGGCCACCCGCCAGCATCAGCCCGGTGGCAAGGAGTACGATCGTCCCTGCCAACAGCGGTTCAATTTCAGTCTGGTCCATGCGCTGTTCCTGCCAGCGGCGGCGAGCTTTCAAATAGCTATCCAGCGCATAGAGGACGATCCAACCCCCACCCGTCAGGACAAGCCAGACTATACCATTTCTTGAATTGGTGTAGTAGACGTTATAGATGAGCAGGACCGTGGCCGGGAGCAACCCAATCCCCAAGGCTTCCCGCCGCCGCTCCCACCAGGCTGCCCATAGGGATACAGCCCAGAGCGCCAGCCCCCACACCAGACTGGTGATGCCCGGGTCTATGATCAGCGTACTGGAACCGGCATTACGGAACCACAACATAAAGCGGCTCGCAAGACCTGCCACGCTCTGGGTAAAGGTGCTCCAGGCAACCAGAAGCGGTACAACATCCGGTGGGATGCGGAAAATGATTGACTTCAGGATGGGCGGCAAAGCCGGCAACAAAGTATCCAGGGGGTCACTTATCTGGCCGACCGACAGGATCAGCCAGACCAGCCCGATGGCAAGCGCAGCCAACCCGGAGGCCCACCCAGACAGGCGTGACCTTCCCAATAGCCATCCGATGAGCACGGCGTATACGACCGTCGAGGGTAACCAATCCGGGTAGATATGCCCTACCACGGCGGTCAATCCGCTCTCAACGCTTAAGAGCACCAGGGAAAGCAGCACCAGACGCGCCAGGGTAGGAGCGCCAACAAAACGGACAAACCAGCGCAAGAACCGTCCAGTCAAGGCGATCGGGTCGATCATCCCAATGGCCTCCAGCCGGTATCAGCCGGTTTGCGGATCGCCACGGCTTTGCCGCGCCCGAGGGTGCGCCATTCCCATTTGCCCTGTTTACCAGGATGGGCTTCCGGGCGGTTGAGGAGGTCGCTCTGGATGAGGTTGTAGGCCACGCCGTAATCGTTGAACAGCGCCAGCGCCCCGTCAGCCGAGTCTGTCCCGCCAAAAGAAAGCGGGTCAAGCAGTAAAACGGTGGGGGTAATGCCAATCCTGACCAGTTGCAGCATGCTTGCGGCCCAATCGGCTTGCACGTTGGGGGTGATGATGATCAGGCTGGCGCCCTGCCGGATGGACTTTTGGGCCTCCTGCAGCAGCTCTGCCAGGGGACGCTCCCCCGGCTTGGCCAGCGCCAGAGTCCGCAAGATGCGCATCGCATGTCCAGATGCATGCTGCGGAGATATCCAGGTTGGCTCCGGGCTGCACATTACCAATCCCACCGAATGACCGGCACGCAGGCCGCGGTCGGCAAGTGAGGCTGCCAGGATAACGCCATGTTCTTCGGTGGATGCGAAGCCGCTGCCCACCTGAATCCTGCGTTCCAGGTCGAGGAAGATCCACCAGTCAGAGGCAGGCATATGTTCAAACTGGCGAACATAGAGCGTATCCCGCCGGGCGGAAGTGGGCCAGTGGATGGCCTTGAGCGGGTCGCCGGAAACATACTCCCGCACTGTTTCCACGCTGACAGTGCTTTCCAAGGCGGCGCGGCGCGGGCGGCGACCTTCCCCGGCCCGGCCGCCTGCGGCGATTTCAATGGCGGGCAGCGGCAAGACCGGCGGCAGCACCAGCAGGACAGTTGCATTAGGGTGAACCAGTTCCAAGCTGCAGAGTCCCAGTGGATCGCCGGAACGCAGGGTGGTTGGTCCGAGGTTGAACAAACCGCGCCGGGTGCAGATTCCCTCGGTTTTCCATTCCATGGATTGGTTTCCGCCAATCGAAGTGACCCGTCCAGCGGTATAGCCCGGCAGGTCGGAATGGTCTTCCACTTCCAGCCACAGGCCGGGCAGGAAACTGTCATTAACAACGGTAAAGCGTTCTTCCAACTGGTCGCCGACCTGAGCCCAGCCGTAGCGCATTTTGCGATCCATGAACAACCGGCGCGCCAGGGAGAATGTCCAAAAGAAACTCACCAACCAACTCCCGCCCAGGATGATAAGCAGCGTGCTCCAGGCCCGGTTCGGCCAGATAATTTGCAGCAACAACAATAGGATAGCTAGAACCGGCCACAGGCGGGAATGCAAGCGTATTTTGGCAGAAGAAGAGCTGGTATTCACAATGCTTGTTTGTCGATGTCGTGTTAGAATTTGTATGACAATTGAACGGTGGTTTTGTCGAGGCAATATTACCTGCGATAATACCAGGCGTCAATAAACTTAATCCCAGTCTGTACAAGGGAGTGCAACTTGAAAGCCCGCATTCCCAATCTTTTCCAAGGAGAGAATATGAGCACTACAGGAAAAATCGAGCAACGCGTGGAAGAACTTCTCAAAAAAATGACCCTGAGCGAGAAAGTCTCCCTGCTCTCCGGGCAGGATATTTGGAATACTGTACCGGTAAAACGCCTGGGAATCCCCTCCATTACCATGACCGACGGCCCGCATGGAGTGCGCTCCACGGCTCCCGAGGCCGGCCGAAAAATGGGGCCGGTGACAGCCTTCCCGACCGGTATCGCAATGGGAGCAGCCTGGAACCCTGAACTGGTTGAGCAGGTCGGGCAGGCTCTGGGCGAGGAAACGCGCGGCATGGATTGCGACATCCTGTTGGGGCCATGCGTCAACATAGTACGTGACCCGCGGGGTGGGCGTAACTTTGAGACCTTCTCGGAGGATCCCTACCTGACCGGCCGAACGGCAGTCTCTTACATCAAGGGTGTGCAGAGCCGCGGTGTAGGCACCTCGCTTAAGCATTTTGCCGCCAACAATTACGAGATAGAACGGCACCGGGCCACTTCGAATGTGGATGAACGCACCCTGCGCGAGATCTACCTGGCGCAGTTCGAGATGGCAGTCAAGGAGGCTCAGCCCTGGACGGTGATGTGTTCCTACAACCGCGTCAACGGAATTTACGCCAGCCAGAATCAGCACCTGCTGAATGAGATCCTGAAAGATGAATGGGGATTCGAGGGCGTAGTGGTATCGGACTGGGCTGCCAACCACACCATTTTTGAATCAGTCCAGGGCGGCCTGGACCTGGAAATGCCCGGCCCGGCCAAGTATTACAAGCTGCTGGGGGATGCCGTCCACAACTGGCAGATTGAAGAAGCCGCGGTGGATAAGGCGGTGCGGCGCGTGTTGCGGATGGTACTGCTCTCGGGCCGCATGGATGAGAAAGTATCAAAAGGCGCGCTCAATACCCCGGCGCACCAGAAATTATCCCGCCAACTGGCAGAGGAAGCCATCACCCTGCTCAAGAATGAAGGCAATATCCTGCCACTGGGCAAAGGCGTCAAGTCCATTGCAGTGATCGGGCCAAATGCGGCCGAGGCAGTCATCGAGGGCGGCGGCAGTTCCAAGGCCCCGCCGCTGTACCGGGTCAGCCCGCTCGAAGCGCTTCAGGAACGACTGGATGGCAAGGTTAAGATCGAATATGCCAGCGGTAGCGATAATGTGGATGAGCCGTTCACCATCCCGACCACCTGGCTGAAGGATGGTTTGCATGGCGCTTTTTACGAATCAGATGATTTCAGCGGCGAGCCGATCGAAGAACGGGATGGCTTCGGTTCGAGCTTTTGGTGGCACATTGCCTGGACACCCATGCAGATCATGCCGATGTCCATGCGCTGGATTGGCCGGTTGACGGTTCCGGAGGATGGCGCGTACCAGATCAGCCTGAACCACGTTGGCAAAGTGAAATTGTACCTGGATGGGGAAAACCTCCTGGAATTGAGCGCTCCCAAACCCGGCACGGCGGATATGTTCACACACGGCGCGGCGGTCCAGAAATTGCAGGCCGGCAAAAGCTATCAATTCCGGATGGACTACGTTCGTTACCCGGAACAGGAGATCGTCAATTACAACCTGGGCATGGGCCTTACATTTGAACCAGGCGAGGATCCGCGCCAGGCCCAGGCGGTCAAGCTGGCCAAGCGCTGTGAGGTTGCATTGGTCTTTGCCGGTTATCCGGAGGCCTTCGAGAGCGAGGGCAACGACCGCCCATCCATGGAATTAATGGGAAAGCAAAATGAACTAATCGCGGCAGTGGCGGCTGCGAACCCGCGCACCGTGGTGGTGCTGAATGTGGGCGCGCCGGTCAGCATGCCCTGGGTGGATCAGGTGGCGGGTATCGTCCAGGCTTATTACCCTGGCATGGAAAACGGCAATGCCGTGGCCAATGTGCTGCTGGGCAAGGTGAACCCCTCCGGCAAGCTGCCGGTGACCTTCCCGGTGCGCCTGGAGGATAGCCCGGCCTTCATCAATGCATCCTATCCAGGCTGCCGGGAAGTGAACTATGGCGAAGGGATCTTTGTTGGCTACCGTTATTACGACAAGAAGGGTGTGACCCCGCTCTTCCCGTTTGGGCATGGTTTATCTTACACAACTTTCGCTTACAGCAATTTGAAGGTGGTGAAGAAAGTCAAAGCCGGCGAAAAGGTGGAAGTCAGCCTGAAGGTTGAGAATACCGGCAAAGTAGCCGGGAAGGAAGTGGTGCAGTTATATGTAAGCGACCTCAAGTCTGCGCTGCCACGGCCGCCCAAGGAATTGAAAGGCTTTGCCAAAGTGGCGCTCGAGCCGGGAGAATCCGAGACGGTATCCTTTACATTGGATGAACGTGCATTGGCGTATTATGATCCCAACAAGAAAGCCTGGGTGGCAGAACCGGGCAAGTTCGAAGTGTTGGTGGGCAGTTCGAGCCGCGATATCCGGGTCAAGGCAAAGTTCGTACTCGAATAAAACCAGGGTAACAGAAGGGCCCGTTTCCTGCGAGGAAACGGGCCTTTTTTAAACTTTATAGGGAGGATAGACTTCATTTTTTGTAATACTCGGCCACGGCATGGAAGGATTCTTTTGGCTCCCACGCCATATCCGGGTAGGTTGCGCCGTGCTTGTCAACGTAGCTCTTTACCAGGCTGTAGCTGTTCATATCCAGGTCATCGGGCGGGTCGGCATGAGTAGGAGCAGCGGGCGCAACGAAGGTCATGATAAAAGCGCCATCAACCCCGGCATTATCAAGAATACCGAGCTGATCGGTAAGTTCGCGCGCCTGCATCTGCTCATCGCGAACGTAATTCCCATTTCTAAGGCGCATTCGAGGCGGAGGCAATTGAGTTCCGAAGAGCCCCAAGCGGATAGCGTTGGCAAGGAAGGTAATGATTACAAAACATATGGAGAAAGCCAGACTTCCAGGCCAAGCTCGAGAGCAAACTCGGCAGTCGTCATGAGCCGCTCGATATCCAGGCCGCAGATCCTGACAGCGTTGAAGTGCAAGTCATTCTGGACGATCTCCAGTTCGCGGCGGACAATCCTTATATCAAATACCGGGCGCCAATTGCCCGCCATGACGCGGCCCACATCGTAGCTGACCCCTTTTCGCTTCATCATCTTTACATCTTATTCTTCGTGTTCCTCAGGCATGAGCGGAAAGATCTGGATGATCTCTTCCGGCACAGCCATCGGACTGCCGGTTCTGGCATCCACAAAGACCCAGTCTGTTTCACCCTTGACCAGCAGTTTGCCATCGGCCAGGCGGAGAAAACGGTAGCGGCGCAGCGAGCGCACGCGCCGGATATTGACCACCCAGGTACGCACCTCGATGCGATCACCGACGAAGGCCGGCCGCAGGTACTCGATGTTGTGCGAGCGCACCACCCAGGTGGCTCCCAACGCCTGCGTTGGCGGGATCCCGCCGATGGATTCGTAATGCCGGACAGCCGCATCCTGCATCCATTGGACGTACCGGACGTTGTTAACGTGCCCGTTCTCGTCCAGGGCATCTTCTGGAACGGTGAATTCGTAAGAGTAGATGGGATCAAGGGAAGTGTTGGTCATGGAAATGCCACTAGATCTTCAGCTCATAGACCCGATACCTGCGCAGGGGCGTGGCGCCGAGTTTCTTGATAGCGTTTACCATCGGCCAGTTATCTTCCAGCACGTAGTTGATCTCCATCCACATATCCGGTGCATAGAGTGTGTCATGGATGGCGCGGTAGAGCAGGCTGTCGATGGCCTTGCCTTGGTATTCCGGAACCACGCCCAGGGCAAACATGCGGTAGCGGCGCAGGCGCGAGATACCAGTCAGGATCTTTATGAACCCAAAGGGGAACATGTGGCCGTTCAAGCCCTTAAGCAGGCTATTGACATCCGGCAAGGTAATGGCAAAGCCGATCGGCTTGCCGCTGGGATCCTCGGCAAACAGCACACCCTTGGGCTGGAGCACAGGCTTCATGTCACGCGCCATTGCCCGCACCTCGGCATCAGTGACCGGAGAGTAACCCCAGTTGTCAATGATGGTGGAATTGGCCAATTCTATAATAATCTTTACCTCTTCGTCATAATGTTTCATATCCAACTGGCGGATGTGCACGTTGTAGCGTTTCTGGACGGCATCGGTCAGTTCCATAATCCGTGCAGGAACCTGGTAGCCTTCCGCCGCCGAGATATACCAGCACAACAAATCTTTGACTTTTGCCAGGCCAAAATCGGTCAGGTGCTTTTCATAATAAGGCGGGTTGTAGGGGGCCATTACCACCGGCGAAGGCTCGAAGCCTTCCACCACCAGTCCCCATTCCTGCAAGACGAATGTCCACGGGCCGCGCATGGATGTGCAAGCTTTGGTACGCAGCCAGTCCCGTGCCGCTTCAAGCAGGATGCGGCTGGCAGCGGGGTCAGGGATACATTCATAGTAGCCAAACAAGCCGAGGCGTTCCTTCCAGAAATCCATCGCCAGGGCGTCGATGAAGGCTGCAATGCGCCCAATGAATTCGCCATTCTCTTCCAATAGGAAGAGCTGCCATTCGCAATGCTCAAGCAGGGGATTACGTTTGGGGTCAAACTGGCCGTGCTGCTCATCGCGCAGCGGCGGGACCCAGGTTGGATCGTCCTTGTAAAGATGGTAGGGCAGGTTGATGAAGGATGCCAGGTCTTTCTTGGTTGTGACGGGGCGGATCTTGTACGCGATGGGTGTTTGCATGGGGCCTCCGGATGGTTTTGCTTATCCTAGCAGAAACTGATGAAAGGTGCAACGGGCTACGTCAAAAATTTCCCATTCTTTTTTAGCCAATCGAGGCGTCCTTTGTAATCCGGCATGAGTTCGGCCACCCGGTTCCAGAAGGTTTTGGAATGGTTCTGGATGCGGGTGTGGACGAGTTCGTGCAGGATAACGTAATCCAGCACTTCCGGCGGGGCCATGACCAACCGGTAGGTGAAGCTGAGCGTGCCGCGCGAGCTGCACGAACCCCAGCGCGTGCGGGCGGAAGAAATGCGGATCTTTTCATAGTGAAAACCGTACTTCCCAGCCAAGGCGGGCACGCGTTCCTGAAGCAACAGAGCGGCCTGGCCCTTGTACCAGCGCACGAAAGCCTCTCCGGCTTTTGGCAGGGCAGACTGCGCCAAGCGAAAGCCGGCGCCATCAAAAGTGAGGGCGGGTCGCTGGGATGGGACGATGCTGAGGGGGTAAAGCTGACCCAAATAGAAAAAGGTCTCGCCGGCGACATAGCGTTTGGGAGGCGGGGGCGCGGCGACCAGCCGGCGGGCCTGGTTTTTGGCAATCCAACCGGCGTGGCTCTCGACAAACTCCCGGATGCGCGCCTCGGCCAGGCGCAGTGGGGCGCGCACAGTCAGCGTGCCATCGCGTTCGATGACGATGGCAACCGTCCTGCGGCGGGAGCGCACCAATTTGTCAATCGGAATGGACATGTGGCGATTGTAACCGAAACTATTATCCTTCACCGGAGATGAATGGGGATGAACATTTTCTTTGGCTGATAAACGATGCAAAATTGGCGGCTTTTAGGAAAAGTATGCCAACCAATCCCGAACACGTTATAATTCTTCCAAGTTCATCTTTGCCAAAAAATGGCACCAACGATTGTCACCGGTACTACGCCGCAGAACTGCTGGAAAGGATTCCGAATGGATCAGGTATTTATCGTAGATCTGGTTGCACGTGGCATCATCGGCATTAACGAATGGGAACGCCAGAAGCCACAGGAGATGCTGATCAACATCGTGCTCTTTACCGATCTGCATAAGGCCGGCGAGAGCGACGCCCTACAAGACTGCGTGGATTACCGGGCCGTTGCGAAAAAAGTGCTGGCCCACGCCGAAACGGCCAGGCGGTTAACGGTCGAAGCGCTGGCAGCCGACCTGGCAAAGCTATGCCTGGAAGATGTGCGCGTGGAAAAGGTGCGCGTACGGGTGGAAAAGCCGGGGGCGGTGCGATTTTCCCGGTCGGTGGGGGTGGAGATAGAACGGAGACAAGAGGCAAGGGTATGAACGAACATCTTTGGGAAGGTCCGCATGATCAAAACCTTTAAACTCCTTTTTCGTGAACCAGAGAAAAGGATTGCCCTGGTAGCCCTGCGCGAACGATTGCTAAAAATAATTCTATTGGGTTCCGTTTTGATCGGAACCTTTCTATATGCAACCGCATTGGTCCCTGCTTTTCAAAGAGGATTAACACCCACGATCTTGGTTTACAGCGCTCTATATATCTGGATCATCCTGATCACGTTTGTACCTGGGTGGTCTTATCGTACACGGGCAGTCAGTTGGCTGGCCATTTTTTATGCTTTGGGATGTATTAACCTTTTTGAGGGCGGCTTAAACGTAGATGCCGGCCTGTTTTTCATCACATCCATCGCCATGGCGATCCTCCTGATGGACCTACGATGCGGAGTGATCGAGATAGCGCTCGTTTCCATCACTATTTCCCTGGTTGGGTATTTGAATGTTACCGGATACATGCCACCAGCCATGGGGTTATCGCAAACCAATCCTTGGCCCTGGGTTATCGGAGGAATAACCTTTTTTTTGATGGGGGGCCTGCTAGTATATTTCCAGGGGATTGTAGTGAACGAGTTGGAAGAAAACCTGGCGAAGACCGCCCTACTAACAGGAGAACTGGAACAAACCAACCAATCACTGCAAAGGAGCGAAGCGCAGTACCGTGCCCTGGTGGAAACATCCCCGGGCCTGGTAGTCCTGCTCGACCTGGAGGGGAATATTCTGACGGCCAACCGGGTTGGATTGGCGCTTTTCGGATACGAGCACCTGGAGGAAGCCGCCGGTAAAAACATGCTGGCCTTTATCGCTCCGGACGATCGAGCACGCGTAGCAGAGCTTTTCCAGAAATCCCTGGCAGCCGGAGAAACCACTGAGGTTGATTTTCTGGCGCTCAGGAAAGATGGCAGCACCTTCTTTGGCGAATTCAGCGCCGCCCTGGTCAAGGATGAGGCCGGCCGGCCGCAGGCGATCACCGGCATAGGCAGGGATGTGACGGCCCGCATGGCGGCCGATCAGTCCCTTCAGAAGACAAAAGATATGCTGGCCGAGCTCGTTATCAAAACGACCGTCCAGTTAAATCAGACCACCAGCCGGTTGGAGGAATTGGCGAAATATGGCCCAACGGTGATCTACAGCTACCGGGCCTCAGATCACGCGATAACCTATATCAGCGAAAATGTTGCCCGCCTGGTGGGTTACGAAGCGCATCATTTTCTCGAGGATGCTAATTTCTGGCCTGCCCTGGTACACCCGGAAGATAAAGAGCGCATTTTAGCGCTGCTGGAAAGACAGGAAAATCAAGAAAGAGCCGTTTACGAGTATCGATTATTAAAGGAAGATGGTACGTATGCCTGGATGCGCAGTGAAAGAATATTAATACGGGATGAAGAGGGCAACCCGAGCGAGTATATTGGTTCATGGTCAGATGTTACCGAACAAAAAAACGCCGAGGAGACCCTCAAGCTTTCCGAGACCAGGTACCGCGACCTGTACGAGAGCATGATGGACGCGTATGTTAGTGTGGAAATGGATGGGAGGATCCGGCAGTTCAACCAGGTATACCAACAGATGGTCGGTTACGAACCGGACGAACTGCGCAAAATGACCTACCAAGATTTAACACCTCCTCAATGGCATGCGTTCGAGGCCAAAATTACCGAAGAGCAGGTGATGGGACGCGGCTATTCGGATATTTATGAAAAGGAATATATTCGCAAAGACGGCAGCGTCTTTCCGGTGGAATTGCGGGCCGCCCTTATCCGGGATGCAGGGGCCAATCCAAGCGGGATGTGGGCGCTTATCCGGGATATCAGCCAACGCAAGATCAGCGAACTGACCCTGTTCGAAAGCGAGCAACGCTACCGGGAGTTACTGGATGCATCCATGCAGGGTGTGGTCATATTCCAGGATGCACGGATCATTTACGTCAACCAGGTTATTTCGGAATCGTTCGGTTATACCGGCGACGAATTAAAAGCACTGACACCGGACGAGATCGGCCTGCATTTACATCCGGATGACAGGCGCATATTCCAGGAGCGGATGCTGAAGCGCCTGGAAGGTATTTCCGTCCCGGAACTGTATTCCTTAAGGGTCATCCATAAGAACGGTGAAACGCGCTGGTTGGAGGCCCGGACGGTATCCATTGAGATAAATGGGCAGCCGGCCCTGATGACCACCACCATGGATGTCTCGGCGATCAAGCGGGTGGAAGCGGAATTACAGGAAAGCGAGCGAATGCTGCGCTCCATCTTAAATGCTTCGGATGCGCTGGTATTCCTGGCGGATACGCAGGGTGTAGTCATCGCATCTAATGAAAAGTTTATGGAACGACTGGGCTTAAGAACGGATACCGTCCCAGGCGCGCATATTATTAATGAAATCTTCCATGAAATAATGACCCAGTCAAGGAAGGAACACTTTGACCAAGTCGTCAGGTCAGGGGGGCCAATCACCTTCGTGGATTCCCACGAAGGCACATGGTTCGAGAACAGCTTTTATCCCGTCCTGGATGCGTCTGGAAAAGTTGTGCGTGTTGCGGCTTATATACGCGACATTACCGAACAAAGACAGATGATGGAGGATCTGCGTATCAGTGAAGAGAAATACCGGAACCTGGCAGAAGCTGCGCATGACATAATCTTTATCATCAGCCAGTATGACCGCATAGAGTATATCAATTCATTTGGGGCAAAATTCCTGGGCCAGGCGCCTGAGCGATTGGTGGGACAACCGCGCGCACGTTTCTTCCCCCTTGACACCGACCAACACCAGGAGGAAAGCCTCATGCAAGTTTTCAAAACCGGCCAACCGCTAGCGATCGAGAACGCAAATTTATTCCCCGGCGGCCCGGTCTGGTTGAACACCTGGCTGGTGCCTCTCAAGGAAACTGACGGGGAAGTCATTTCCGTGCTGGGTGTATCGCGCGATATCACCGCGCACAAAAAGGCAGAAGAAGCCATGCGGCGCAGTGAACAAGCCGCCCGTCTGGCGGCGGATCACTTGCGCATGGTCAATCAGATTGGCCTTCATATCACCGCCGGCCTCGATTTTGAACAACTCTTACAGACCGTCTATGAACAATGCCGGCAGATTGGCGATACGGACACTTTTTACTTAGCCATCTATGAAGCTGCCACAGACATGGTCAGTGTCCCGTTCTGTTGCAACGATGGGGTTCATCTCACCCTGCCTGCGCGTCGCTTGGAGGATGCCCCTGGCGTGACTGCATACATCCTCGAGCATCGCCAGACTTTCTACACGCCCGACATATCGTATCTGCCTACCGGGCTCACCCGGATCGTCGGGACAGGCTTACCCAAGCCATCCTACCTTGGCGTCCCGCTGGTTTTGAACGAGCGTGCCATTGGTGTATTATCCATGCAGTCTCGGTTACCGGATGCCTATTCGCCCGACCAGATCCATACATTGGAACTGCTATCGACCCAGGTTGCTGTCGCTATCCAGAACAGCCAACTTTATCAGCAGGTGCAGCAGGAGCTGGCCGAACGCAAACGGGCCGAGGAAGAGCTGCGACAGGCCCGGGATCTGCTGGAAGAACGTGTGGCAGAGCGGACCAAAGAATTATCGGAAAGTCAAGACGAACTGCGGTCTCTCACCATCCGAACTGTCAAAGCGCAGGAAGAGGAACGGCGCACCGTCTCGCGTGAACTGCACGATGAAGCCGGCCAAGCGCTGATCACCTTGCAGTACAGCCTGACTGCCATCCAAGACGAGCTTCCCGAAACAGAGGCCCTGACCCGCGAGCGCTTGTCTGATGCGGTCCAGATCATCAATAAGACCATGTTAACTATCCGGACATTGGCCCACAGCCTGCGCCCGCCAGTATTGGAGATCGGCGGGATTAACATGAGCCTACGGGAGTATTGCCGGGAACAAACGGAACGAACGCGCGTCCAGATTGACTACTGGGGCGAGGATATTCCCGGACTGCCGGATGAGATCAGTATCAGCCTGTATCGTTTTGTGCAGGAAGCCTTGACGAATACGTTGAAACACGCCCACGCCACCCAGGCGAGGGTCAGCCTGCAATATAAGAAAAGAGAAATTGCCATTTCTGTATCTGACAACGGGCGCGGCATGGATGATATAGTTCAATCGGATGGCATGGGGTTGCTTGGCATTCGGGAACGTTTAACCCTTTTGGGTGGCCGACTGGATGTGAAGCCCCAAAAAGGGCATGGCGCACAGTTGATCGCCTACGTGCCTTGGGAAAATTCCAAGGTTAAATCAGGATAGGCATTTGTATGGAAAGGATGAAAATGCGTTCTTCGACTACTATAATGTATTTGCTATCATTCATCGACAGGGGAATGGGGGCAGCCCCGCAGGAAGGGGAAGAAAGGGGGAGGCGGGCAGTTCAACAAGCTGGGGGATGGGCGGATGGGGATGCGGGCGGCTTCACGCCTTATGAGTATCCCTATGGTGGGTACATGCAGGATACCCGGCGAGGTTGTGTGGCCGTCCGCAGGCCTCGTTCTCTGGTTAATGCAGATCACTCCCACCGGGTAAGTGTGTTAGCGCGTTAGAGAGGGTAAGCTATGGTATCTCAAATCCGCGTTGCCATTTTAGATGATCATCAAAGTATCATTGACGGCTATACCTATCGTCTTTGCATGGATCCTGAAATCCAGATCGTAAGCACGGCACTTTATGGGGAAGACCTTGAGCCCATGCTGGCAGATAACCAATTGGATGTGTTGCTGTTGGATCTCAGCGTTCCCAACTCGCCAGTGGATCACAACCCCTTCCCGATTTTGCATGTCATTCCGCAATTATTGCAGAAATATCCCCATTTAAGCATCCTGGCCATTTCCATGTTCACGCAACCTGTCTTAATCGAGACCCTGGTTAACGCCGGGATCAGCGGTTACATATTCAAAGATGACCAGGCTTCCATCCAGAAACTGGACAAAATCGTCAGAATGTTACACAACGGCGAAAGGTATTTCAGCGAGGGCGCCTATGAGTATTCGTCCAGAGAACGCCCCGAAGCGATCCTGACCGTACGCCAATTGGAGGCATTGTCAGTGTGCATATCCCATCCGGATAGCGACACTGTTGCGCTGGCGCGAGAGTTAAGTATCACCAGTTCCACATTGCGGAACTTGCTTTCCAGTGCCTACTTCCGCCTAGGAGTGCGCACCCGTGCAGCGGCAATAGCCAAGGCGCACCAGTTGGGGATTATCCCGGATAACCCGGAATTCAATGAAACTGGTGGCAAAGCAAAGCCGAGGCCAGCCGGCAAACGCGTTCGTCGAGCCTCCAAAATTGAACAATAACAAAATTAATGAAACTAAAAACGACTTCCCTGACAAGACTTGGCAGGGAAGTCGTTTTAGAGGTAATCACTTTGCGGGTGTATATGGCAAGGCCGCGCGTTCAGGCTTTTTCAGGGGATAAACATCCACAAGTTCATATTCCCGGCTGCCAAGCCCGTATTTCTCAGCATACTCGGTGGTCATATAAGGATCCTTGAGCGGGCCATGCAACTGGCGAAAGGGATGCCCCTGGCGGAAATGAACTTCCATCGCCAGTGGGACATTCTCTTCAATCAGCCGGGTTCGGGCGATGGCATCCAGCGTGGCCTGTTCCACGGCGACAATGTCGTCCGAGCCAAAGATACCCACATCCGGCAGGATGGGCATGCTGGTAAAACCAAAGCAGTCGCACACGGGGGTCATTTGTGTTGCCAAGTTTAGATGAATGGCTTTGCCTGGCTGAAAAGTGGACATGGTTTCACTGACTGAAATGGCGCAGGCTTCCATAAAAGTGTAGAAATTGGCCTTATCAATCTTCAAACTTCCCGGAGGGGCCACATTCAGGCAGCGCCCGCATTGGTTGCACTGTTCCATATGCAAGTGCATACGGCCGGGAACCTGCTTGTCTTCCACAATCGCCTCGAAGGGACAGGAGGCAGCAATCTGCGGGATGGCGGAAGCCGGGTCCGGACAGTTTTCGGGGAACCAATACTGGTCAAAGTGCATGGCGTCATGCATCTGGCTACGTGTCTCACCTGTCATACATCCCAAGGCGAGGTTTTTAATGGCGGCTCCGAAGCCGTTGCTGGGGTGCCCTTTGACATGGGCGAAGTTGACCAGGAAGGTTGCATCCTGGATCATCCCGGCCACCTTCCAGCTTTGGATGCTTTTGTAAGGGCGTGTGTGTTCGTAATAGTATTTCTCGTTCGGACCGGCGGCGGGATAGACCGGGCAGCCCAAGGTTTCGGCCGAGTAACCGCGCATTTCCGCGCCAGCCGTATCCCAGGCCACATCGGCGACAAAGGGTTTGCCGCCCCCATCCTTAATGGCCTGGACGACTTTGCGCACAAAAACAGGATGGATGGTTGAGTAGCCAATATTGTTGGCGGTGTGCATTTTGATAACCACCCGTTCCCCCTTTACCCGCTCTCGCAAGCGGAGCTGTTCGAGAATCAAGTCGAGTTTTGCCGGTAAGGTTTCTTTGGCCTCCAGAAGAGATTGGCGTGCTGTACCGAAAAAGACTTTGCTGGGCATATTTGTTTCCTCTCAATAAAATGCTGAAATATTAGCTACCTGACAGTTTATAGAAATATGGCGCGGAGAAGCGCGGACATGAGCCCGTCAGGATAAAAACAAAAAAGCGTTTTTTTGTTTTATACCATAAGTGGCAGCAGGATGCCATCCCGGTCATCTTTTGAGATGGCCTTGCAATGGTAGGTCAGGGGAACCTATCCGACGGGGCCTTTCTCGGCCGGGTTGGCGCCTGTACCGCGCATGTTTACCATTTTCCCCAATATGTCAAACCAGAAAGGCGCGCCCTGGGTGGCGGCTGCGCCGGTTATCAGCAACCCCAGGATTTTTATCAGCCAGCCATAGATATCGGGAGGCAGGTTGTTCGCTTTCTCACAGATTGGCTGACCCTTTTCATCCTGGCTTGGAATTCCCCAGACCTGGCCGGCCTTGATCGGCAAGAGTGCACATTGACGTCCGCCGGTATTAAACGGTGCGATTGTCCAGCCGAAGGGAATGTTCAAATCTTGCAATTGGGCCTGCATGGCCGGAATATCCCCCAGGGGACTGGATGTTGCATTGGCCTGGGAAGTGCTTGGCGGAGTATAGCTCTTAACCTGGTTAATGATGGCCTGGCGCAAGGTTGGTTCGCGCCAAAGGCTGGTTACCACACTGATCGAGTCCACGTTTAATACCAAGGCCAGGATAACGCCGATAATAAAAGCCGCCAGGAGTGTTTTGCGTTTATAAACGCCGGAAAGCCGGTCCATTGCATCGTTGAACCAGGTTTCCATGTGGACACGCGTAGCGGCAACCGCCTGATCTGCGCGCAAGGCATTGCCTTCGGCCTGTCTAAGAATGGAAGTGACCGACCTGCCCAAGCGCGGGTTGACTTTTTGCAACGCCAACACGCCAAGACGAAACTGGCGCATGGTAAGGCCGGCATCAGCCCCGGATTCCGCCGCCGTGCGTTGTTGCTGGACAAATTGCCCGTAGAACTGATCCACTTGTGGGATAACCGTGTCAACGGAGGGCTTGACCTCCGGATATTTTTCCCCGTAAATCTGGACCTGGAGCTTAAGACTATCCAACGCGGCCGCCCCCAGGCCCGACGCGGCGAGATTCTTGGTCGTTTCCAGGATGGCATTCCAATCATCCCGGGCGAGTTTCTGCTGTTCGGGGCTTTGGATGGAGAGCAGTTGTTGGTTGATCTTGCCTGTCATTTGCTGGACAGGGGAATGATCCGTCCCGGCCTGTATGACGAGGTCGAACAGGGCTGCAGCGAACTTTTGGGCCGGGATAAAGGACGGATAGCGCGGCTTTTGGCCGGGTTTGTTTACCTGGGTATTATAAAGATTGGCGATCAGCGGGTGTTCGTAGAACTGGTTTTTTAGGTCTGGGTCGCTCAACATCTGGGCGATGACCCTTTCCAACTCTTTTGCGCGCAAGTTGAGAATATTACTAAACCATTCCCGCACCGACATTGTAGCGACGCTGATAACCAGCCAGACGCCGATCATGCCAATGGCAACTTCGAGAATTTCTTGAAGGTACATGGCAACCTCCTCTAGGTCAGTAGACCGATACCACCAGTATAAAGAAAAATTGCGCCTAAGGCAAGCCCTAGGGTGTGTCGTTTTCCACTTCAGCAAGCAAGTCCGGAATTTGGTCAAGCGTGCTGATAACAGCCTGCGGTTGGATCGCCAGTTGGCCTTCTTCCGGAACCTGGGCCCGGCGCGTGATCCAGATGCTGTAAATGCCCATCTGGTTCGCGCCGAGGATATCTGCTTCGGGGGTGTCACCGACCATGACAGTCTGTTCCGGGGGAACTTTAAAATAATCCAAGGCGAGCTGAAAGATGTGTCTATCCGGTTTGCGGATGCCGCAGGCAGCCGAGGTGATGATTATCTCAAAAAACGGACGCAGCTTCCACCGGTCCACTAATTGCTGAACATCCTCATCATAGGATGTATTGGAAATCATACCCAGGCGATAGCCTTTTTCCCGGAGCGTTGTGAGGGTTGGGAAGGCATCAGCTTCGAGATACCAATTTTGCCGGGTAAAAGAGTACATTGCATCCAGGGCGGCGCGTACCACAGGTGCCGGAACATCCTGAAAGCCTTTTTGCTCCAATAATTCTCTTAAAGCGGAAAAAGTGGTTTTCTCAATGGTACTTGTGCCGCGCTCGGCATAGTAGCGATCCAAAAAAGTCTGGAACTCGCTTGAGAAAGCTTTTATCTCCAGCGGAATCCCAGCCCGCTGCAATACCTCCACCATGGCCCGGTCAGATTGTGCGTAGATTGGGGGCCAGGGGTCTTTCGAGTAGATCAGCGTAGAGCCCAGATCAAAGAGGACGACTTTAAATTTGCTGTGCATAATGGCTGATTATAGCGTGTAAGTGGAAGGGCTGCGTAGTTTGGAATACAAGTTTATCAGCAGCACGCCGATGGCGATAGCTGGCAGAATAATCAGGCCGGCTTCCGGTCCGAACGCACCGCCTGTCCAGATTTCCGGACCTGAAACATGGATATGTAGAAGTGGATAAGCAATCATTCCACTGACTGGGAAGCCGAAGATAACCCCCTCGCAGAAATTCCAGCCGATATGCAGCCCTATGGAAAGCCAGAGTTGGCCGGTGCGCAAATATCCGAGCGCCAGGAACAGCCCGGCAAAAAAGATGCCGACGGCTGAGGCCCAGGTGGCATTCGGATTGCCGAGGTGCAGTATTCCAAAAATGGCCGATGAGATCAACACACCCCAGAACAGGTTGATGCCGCTAGCGAGAGTCTGGAGGTGGTAGCCGCGTGAGAGCAGTTCCTCCTGCCAGCCAACAACGATAAAAAGCAGGAGGAAGAGCAGTATCTGTCCCAAGACAACCGGCAGAGAATCAAATTGCCAGGCGAAACCACCAAATTGGATCCACCCGAGCAGGCTCATAGCCAGATAGATCAATCCCATCATAACCATTGTGATGGCAATCCCTGCCAGCAGGTCAGGCAATACCAGGCGGCCGAACTTAAACCCAAGACTGGCAAAAGAACGCCTGTCGAGGATACGGCGCGCCGGGTAAATGGAGGCAGTAATAGCAATAAACTCAATCAACGTGTTAAGGATGAAGAGTAAGCTCCCCGAAGTACCCCAGTGGAAAATGAAGACGAACAGACTGGCCAGAATGCCCAAGCCAGCCATCACAATCAGCATCAGGATCGTTTGAATTATCAATCGCCAGCCGGCGCGCAGGCGGGCTTCGGCCGGAGAAAGGAAGATATTTTCGAAGAAGGATCGCTCGGGAGGTGTCATATCAGGCAGGAATCTGGCCGGCATCCGGGCTTTTCGGGCGGGAAAAACTCAGATGGTATAGAAGGATGGACAGGAAACCGAGCATGGCGACCAGATAACCGCCAGCGTAGACCACACCGGATGTCCAATTGAGAAAGTTGGCTACATTATCCGTAATCAGCTTATTTCCCCCAATCCACTGGAAGGTATCCACACTGTCGGCTGCAGCAAAGACAACCAGGGCCCACCATGGACGCCCCCATGAGCCGCGACCGAACAGGAAGCTGAGCCAGAGAGCAGCAATGCCGATGAAAACATCACAGACCGGGTAGAAAACCACCAGATATGTGGCAAACCAGGATTTGCCTTGGCCGAGTCCGGTCCACAGGGCGATCTGGGTGAATCCTAGTGTGACCAGTAAAGTCAAAGCCACCACCAAGAGAAAATACCCCGGTTCGGATTCCTTCCTAGAACCATAGATGTGCCGGTATTGGAAATACAATGCCAGGCCGAAGCACAAATACCCCAATGTCCAGAAGAGATCATAGACGGAAATATCCCCAGCAGTGATCTTTAAAAGATCATAACCGGTGGAGGCGATTTCGCCCAGAAGCCAACTCCACCAACCCAGGATAAAACAAAGCCAGATCAAGTGGGGCTTTTCATCAGGTTGGAACTGGCGGATCAGAAGAGTACCTGAAAGGGCGGCCGCCAGGGCGGCCAGGATGTTCAGGAAGTCAACCGCCAGAGTATTCCAGTAATCCGGGAGGGGCGTATCCTTGTACAGCCAAGCATAAAGTATCAGGAATGTCAGCGATACCACCAATGCTCTGATCAGGGCGGATTTGCGCCGGTGCAAGAGCTGTATGCTTTCATGAACATGCATAATCGCCATTCCTCACGTAATTGCCTTTATACCAAGGCCGCTGGGATCAATCTTTGGCTTTCCAGGATCTCTTTTTTCGCCTGACTGAGTTGGTTATAGGTTTCAGATGCCAGCCGTTGGCTTAGCCCATTCCCAATTATCAGACTGCTCTGCTTACCGATATTCATCAGCAAAACCCGGTAGGCTTTGACAGCCGCATCCATACTGGGAAAGAAATGTTGATCCCACAGCGAGGTACCTTCCAATTTAACCTTCCATTGCCAAGGTTCAATAGACAGATTGGATTGTTCTATCATGATTTGCAGGAGCCGCTGTCCAACCAATTCACTGTAACGGGTTAACATGAGAGTGACCCAGTCTGATACCGCGTGCCTCAAGAAAAAGGTTTGGTGCGCCTGGGAAACTGGATCGCACGTATAGAGTGTCAATTCACAGGGTATATCCTGTTCGTACCGGAAGAAAGGCAAAACGGTCTGGAAACCCTGGTCCGTGGAAAAAATGCTCTCGGATTTAACCATTTCCCCTTCCTTAAGATATACGAATCCATCAAAGAATTCGGAGGCAATTTGCACCAGGCCGGTCAGTTTTTCTTCTTTACGGCTAGTTATCCACGCCTCCCATTCGGTGGCGTTCCGTGCCCGGGATTTGGTTTGCGTTTGGGACTCCAGCGCCAGCCAGGCGAGCCGCCCGGCTACATCCGGTAGTATCTGCGTAAAAATGGGGGCGTTCGAACCGTTCCAGATAGAATGGAGTTCACTCATCAAAATGGGCTTGCAGAAATCATCGGTAAAGTGATATGTTCCGGTGTTGACGCCTCGCGCGAACAGCTGGATAATCCATTCCGCCAGACCAAGTTGTACCTCGATCATCCCACTGGTCTGATCGTTGTAAAAAATAAATTGCCGGGAACCCAGATAGGCCATTGAACCAGTGAACTGGTCGGCGGCGGCCTGGCAGAAGAATCGGGTTGTACCCATTGGGCTTGTTTAGCGCTCAGTGAATTCCAGTTAAGTCGTACATCATCCCATCTGATTCGTATTAATATACACTATTTTTTAGGTGCTTTTTATATAAATGCCAGTCGGATCCAACTCTTCCCGCAGTATCCCCAATTCTTTTTCGGTCACAGGTTGGGTTAGGCGCAAATTTGCGGCCACTTTCAGCGCCCAGCCCGTGTTTTCAATGGCCTCTTGGGCAGTCTTTCCGGGATGCAGTGCGGTCAAAACCAATTCGCCAGTATCGTCGGGTTCCATGTAACCGAGGTCGGTGACCACACCAACGGGGCCCTTGCCGCGCAAGCCAGCTTTTGCCCGCCCGCCCTGGCCGTCCAGGGCACCGGCGGAGGTCAGAAAGTCCACTTTTTCAGGGAAGCGCCGTTTCTGGTGAGGGGTCATGATATAACACCGGTTGGCCCAGGCGGCGATTTCCTGCGCTCCGCCGGAACCGGGCAAGCGCACTTTGGGGTGCGCATAATGGTCTCCGATGATGGTGGCGTTGATGTTGCCATATTTATCAATTTGCGCCCCGCCCAGGAAGCCCACATCCACGTTACCACGCTGGAGGTAGTTTGCGAAAATATCGTACATGCTGACCACCGATAGCGCCCCACTGACCAGCGTCGGGTCGCCGATGGAGAGCGGCAAGCGACTAGGTTCCGCTCCAATCACACCGGCCTCGTAAATCATAACCAGGTCAGGGGCATGCGTGCGCTTGGCAAGGTTACAAGCCAGGTTGGGTTGTCCAACGCCCACAAAGACTACATCGCCGTTTTTGAGCAAGCGGGCGGCGTTGACGATCATAAGTTCGGAAGAGGAGTAGGTAATCTCTGTCATTCCTTGTTTTGTCCAGGTTCAACATCATGATATAACGGGAAAAGGGAATAAGGGGCAGGGGGTTCATGGATAGACTTGTAGCTTCGGCAGAGCATAGAATTAATAGCTGCCGGCAGCATCTTGCGCATCTCAATAATCTCCATAATTAACCGCCTCACTAAACTTGGGGCGAACATTCAACCGTTCATGCACATCCGCTCCGAGTTTTTCCCAATACGCAGCCCGATCTTTGACGCCATATACCCATTCATCCAGGTAGGATTTCACGGCATCGATCGACTCGCTGATCTTATCCCACTTCAGATAAAAATCATTATCCCGGTCGTAATAGCCTTGCGCGTATGAGGGATGGGAAGCATAGGGAACGTGACAGACTGCCTCAACGATGAAGCCGGGAATAAGCGTCCGGTTCGGGTCAGAGCGAATGACTGCCTCATCCACGATCTCTTCGGCGGTCAGGATGACGCGTTTCGCCGCGAAGGCAAACTCTTTTTGCTCGCCAATGATTCCCCAGAGGTGCGCGTTACCATTCGCATCGGCGCGCTGTACGTGGACGATCGCCACATCCGGGTTAAGGGCCGGGACGGTGACGACTTCCCGGCCGGAATATGGGTCAAGCACGCGCCGGATGAGCGGGTTGGCCTGTTCCAGGGAAGTGGCGGCGGTCTGGTTCATCGGCATGAAGGGCAAACCAGCCGCGCCAGCCTGCAAACGTGAAATCATGCCAAAGTGCGAATATTCTTCCCATTCCAACCAACCTTTTTCGATGGCAGCGCGCAAAATACGCAAGGAGCCAACGCCCGGATTGCCCATATACGAAAAAATCACTTTGCGGGCGCAACCGGCAGCCACCATCTGATCATAGATCAAATCCGGGGTGGCGCGTGCAAGCACCAAATCCCGTTTACGCTGACGAATGATCTCATGACCGGCCGCAAAGGGGATCAAATGCGTGAACCCGGCAGCATAGACAGTATCCCCGTCGTGCACAAATTGGGAAATGGCTTCTGAAAGCAGGAGGAGTTTGGTCATGGGCGTGTATAAACTATTTCTTCTGTTGTTTGTTGTTTCTTTCTTCACGGCGCTGGCGGCTACGGGCCTGCGCCCGTCGGACTGCCCCAAAACGTCCGCTGTCGTTGTTGACCGGCCTGTTCCGGCGGAGCAAAAATCCTGCCAGTAAGGCAACGAATGCGATGGGCAGGAAGGCTATATAGGTAGCTGCGCTAAGGATCGATCCAATAAACAGGACCAGGAATGCAATGCCGACCAGGATGAAGAAGGTACCGAGACGATGGGAAGTTTGCATTATCTGTGAAGAAAGGGGCACAGCGTCTGCCTTGAGATCGGCGAAGAGTGGCTGTGCCCCTGAACGATGCCCATTATCTGATGGTGGTGCGGATTTGCTCGTGCATATAGAGAGGCAGGTAGTAATGGCCACCGGAATTCTTACCGCTGGAACCGGAGCCCTTCCAGCCGCCGAAAGGTTGGAAGCCCGGCCAAGCGCCGGTTGTCGCGCCCTGCGGGCGGTTGGCGTAGGTAACACCTGCTTCGGTTTTATCGAAGAACATTTCTGCTTCCTGCTCGGAGCCGTAGAAACCAGCCGTCAGGCCATAGTTGACATCGTTGCCAAACAGCATGGCATCTTCCAGGTTTTTGACTTTTCCGATGGTAGTAATGGGCAGGAACATCTCGTACTTCCAAAGGCGGTGCGTCAGCGGCAGATCGGTGACAAAGGTGGGTTCACAGAAATAGCCTTTGTCGAAGATTCCGCCGGTCTTGACCTTGCCGCCGGTCAGGAACTTGCCACCTGCCTGGCTGATCTCTTCGGTAAAGTTCTTGAAATCATTATAGGAGCTCTGGTTGATGACCGGCCCGAGGAAGATGGCCCGTTCGGTTGGATCGCCGATGGTCAGTTGTTCGGTCGCGGCTTTGAGTTTGGCAACCAGTTCATCATAAACCGGCTCCTCGATGTAGACGCGCGAAGCCGCCGAGCACTTTTGTCCCTGCAAGCCAAACGCGGAGCGCAGGATGCCGGCTGCGGCGCGTTCCAAGTCAGCATGGCGGGAGACGATGGCCGGATTTTTGCCACCCAATTCCAAAATGATCGGGCGGACATATTTACCGCGGGCATAATCCTGGAACATCTTCATGCCCACATCGAATGAGCCGGTGAAGGTCACGCCATCCACTTCAGGGCTATCCACCAGGGCCTGGCCAAGGCTCCGGCCTGGCCCGGTGACAAAGTTGCAAACACCCTCCGGCAGACCGGCATCCCGGAAGCATTCCGCCAGCAAACGGACAACCCAGGCAGTATCGGTGGCGGGTTTGATGACAATGGTATTACCAGCAACGAGCGCTGCTCCGGCCGGGCCACCCGTCAAAGCGAAGGGGAAATTGAACGGAGACACAACCAGCCAAACGCCGTAAGGGCGGAGTACTGAGATGTTGGTGGCATCGTACCCAACCAGCGGGTCTTTGGCCATTTCAACAATATAGCCTTGATTGGCCTCCATCTGGTCGCAGGCATAACGGACCAGGTCGGCGGTCTCGGCGATGTCGCCCAGGCATTCCATACGGTTCTTACCAACCTCCAGGGCCATGACCGGACCCATCTCAAACATGCGCTGGTCGATCAGGTCGGCCGCTTTTCGCAGCAGCCTGACACGTTCCTGCCAGGGTGTGTGGCTCCAACCGGGGAAGGCCTGGCGGGCCGCGGCCAGGGCCTGCCGGGCGTGCTGCTCATTGCCCTTCTGCATCACTGCCAGCACCCAGTCGGTGTTGACCGGCGAGTGGTCCTCGAATTTTTCGCTGGCGAAGACTTCCTTATTATTAATGATCATGGCATATTCTTTACCGAGCCCGGCCTTTACTTTGACCAGGCCTGCGTCAAAGCGGGTATGCAATTCTTCGGGTGGATTAAACATGGTCGCATAGGTTAACTTGAAATCGGTCATGGCAAAACCTCCTTGAAAGTGGTTGAAAAATCTATCCAGCCAAGCTTGCTAGACAGGGCAACTTGTCGGACATTTCCAGTATAGCTTAGAGAGGCCGGAACGTCAAAATAAAACGTCGTCATTTCGGCGTGACAAGTTTCCCAATGTTGGCAGTTTAGGATCCCACTAACGCCGGGGGCCACCTAAAGCCTGGTCGAGGAAACCAGTCACCGCATCCATACCCTCTAGGGGATCTGCCCGTTGCACGAGAGCCGCCTGCACACCCCCACTCCTCAAGATATTGAGATGATACGATTATTTCAACGTCTAGCTGTTTTGCTGGTTAATTGCTGTATATATCCCCGCTGTTTGGCACAAGGTATGAGTGTCGGTCGCCTGGACTATAGTCTGGGTACGATTATCTAGAAGGAAGTTCATCTGAAAACGCCGCTAATATTTCGCACGATTCAACTGTTGGGCCATACATCAAAGGCCACATTCTTAGCTTTAAGTACTTCTGAAATGACTGCCGGTCCACATCATCGGTTGTTTCAATAAGATCTTTCAGCATGATCATATGGTACCCTCTTGAGAACCCTCCGCAGATGCTGGCCATTACACAACCGTCACCGAATACACCCGCCACAAGGATGTAACGAATCCGCAACTTTTCCAGCGTATTGATAAAGTCCCCGTTTGTGAAGGCATCATAACTGTTTTTTACAAAGACTAATGCGCCACATGTAGGGATGTGGTAGAAGCCTTCTGCCAATCCGGTGGTATCGTGTGACCAATAACGCGCCTCGGCATTCTCCCGGTAAAGTTCGTTGATATTCTCCGGCAAATGATCTTCCTGCCATGGAACCGTGGTGGTCAGAATAATCCTGCCACCAAGCCGCTGATAGGAAGTCATAAAGGTCGATAGAGCAGGAACCATCTGGCGGATCCTGTTGTAGTGGATGCCGCGTGCCTGATCCTCATACTCGCGCTGAGCGCAAGAGTTGATCACATCGATTACCAGGAACGCGCTGTTCTGCAGCGTAAGAGCACGGGATATCATCATTACCCTCTTCCTTTGACTGCCCAAGAGCAGCGAGCTAGTCCGGAAAAGGCCCAATTGTTCTTTTGGTTTGTCACGACAAGGCAAGGAAACTTATTTGTGGTTCCTCTCCGTAAAGGCCAGATTAATACCTACAATCCCGACCACCATGATGAGGATGCCGACAATCATCCAGGCCGTATCATGCGCGCCGACCCAGAAAGCGACCATGCCTCCTACAAACAACCAGACAACGTTCATAAATAACGACATTCCAAATTTTGCCTGCATAGGCTCTCCTTGAAAAGGACTCTATGCCCGTTCTTTACCAGTAGCGCCAGTATAACGGTATTTCTGTAGGAATAGGAGAAATTTGCACGATCAGGCTTTCCTTGAGCAGGGATTCCTTGGCACTGGCCGGTATTGTCCGGGTAGGCGTTTTTGTCCGAGTGAGTGTTTTGGTGCGGGTGGGCGTCTTCGTTCGGGTAGGTGTTTTTGAGGGTGTGAAGGTTTTGGTCGGCGTAAATGTGCGGGTAGGAGTGCGTGTGTTGGTCGGCGTGGAGGTTTCAGCTTGATTGGAAGCCGGCAGGACAAACAGCGTAATCGAATTGGCCGGGAAGGTCGCTGTGAAACCCTGCGCTGTGACCGTTTGATCGGCAACCTGGACAATGGCGTTCAGGTTGGCGCTGCTGTAGAGATACACCTTGGCGCTGGCGCTGGAAGAAAAATGCGCCAGTGAAAGCGAACTGGTAAGCGGCTGAGCAGTTTTGTTGATCGCCATCAGGGTCAAAGCGCCGTCACTGGCACGTTCGGCCGCGTAGATCGCCAGCTTATCCTGGTCGGCGCTGGCAGATTGCAGGCTGATATCGCCAAAAGTATGCCCCTGCCCGTCATAGTTGCGGTACATGCGGAAGGCAAACATACCCGGCTGAGTGATATCGGGTGGGCTCCACAGCGTGGCCAGATCCAGCCCTTCCCTTCCAAAGATGCCCAGCACATCCGCCTGTGCGAGGGCACCATTGATGGACTCCAGGCCGCCCCAGTTGTATTCGCTGATGGCGAGCTTGGTGCCCGGATAATTATCGGTCACCCACTGGTGCATGCGCGGGATGAGATCCACATCCGTGGATATCCACGATTCATCCACATACGTTGGATCCCACAACGAACGAGTCGAACGCAGGCGCAAGGCTTGCGTAGCGGCATCCCCGGCTGTGGATAAGGCAACACCGTTGGCCTGCGGATAATAATGTAAATCAAGATAATCCAGGATACGCACCCCGTACTGCTGCTCGTAGGCCTGCATCTGCTGGAGATACCAGGGCACGAAATTGACGTTACCATGGGAACTGTAATCGGTACCGGCACTGCAGCCATCCAAGGCAGAGTAGAAGTAGGCGCACCAGCCCCATAACACCGGGCCAAGCGTAAAGGCGGATGGGTCAGCGGCCTTGATGGCGGAGGCATAGGCGAAGGTTTTGTCGCGCAACTCATCATAAGTAGTGGGATTCGGGTGCACATCCCGGTGGGTACTGTTCCAGAGCATCGGCTCGTTATCCAGATCATAGAACTGCACTCCACCATCGGCAGCGAGGCCATATTTCCCGGTCAGGTGATTGATCCAACCGGTAACAAAAGCGGGGCTGATGGCAACACTGGTGTCGAGCGGGTTATTCCCGGTAATGGGCGTGCCATCGGTGCGTATGCCATTGCCACAATCCGGATCCCACTGTAAGTCATCGCTTTGCTGGTGACCGTATCTGCTGATCTTGAAGCCGCAATCGTAAGGATGGCCGCTCGGACGGCTCTTTGCCACCCACCCGATCAACGGCACGGTGAGTAAAGTCTGCGTACTTGTGCTGATATTCTGTTCCACAAACGAATCAGAGGCACCCACATCATCGGGGACGTTCTCAAAGTACCAATCGCTGCCGGTATTAGTGGTGTCGTTCTGCCAGTTGTAGCGGGAGGTGGAGTTTCCGCCCCAGCGGGCGACCGGCAAGTTCAAAGCGCTGGCGATGGTTTGGCTGGGAAAATTCATGCCATAAATATACGGGCTGATGGCGTGGCGGTTGGCAGCCGCATCCACACTTAAGGCCGGGCCGGTGCCGGGCGGCACGGGAGTGGGCGTAGGCAGGCCGGCATTTACCAGGGCGATGTCATCCAGGTAAAAAACCGGCTGGCTGGCGCCCTGGGCATCCTGCCAGACCATATCGCTGATCGTGGATGGTGCTCCCAGGTCCGCAAGGGGAATGCTAATCTGTTTCCAGGTGCCAGCATGGGGAGTGAGATTGAATGTGTCTCCATTGAAATTCAGGCCGACATCCACTTTCTGGCCGCCGCGGTTCCCACCGTTTACCCAAAAGCGCAGCGTGTCATAGCCGGTTGTATTAATAGGTGTATCGCTGTGGAGATAAAGGCCAGCCCAGGCTTGGTCGAACTTTACCGACAAGGAATGGCTGCCGGTATGGACTGGGGATTTGGCAGCCAGATTAATGGTTGCATCCCATGACCAATTTTTCCAGGCGGATGCCAGGCTGTCGCTATATATGACCAGTTTGGCAGAAGATCGCGGCCGGGCTGCCACGCCTGACCAAGCCTGGGAAAGCAGCATGAGCAGGGCAACGGCGACCAGGAATGAGGATAAAGCAAATTTAGAGAAGCGGGAATGGGTCATAGCAGATAATGATAGTATATGTCACTCCATCGCGGAAGATGCCATTGGTACCATCCGGAACCCGTCAAATCATTCCTGCTTCATCCACCTCTTCACCGCTTCCTCGACCGGCAGCCAGGCTTCCATGGCCTGCAGCAGTTTCTCCGGTTCAGTCTCACACAGCAAGGAGGCCCGGTGCTCGGGGAAAAGGAATGCTTCCTGCACAGCGCGATCCAGCATCTCCAGCAAGGGATCGTAGTATCCATCTACGTTCAGAATGCCAACCGGCTTGTGGTGTTCACCAATCTGCGCCCAAGTGAGCGTTTCGAAGAGTTCATCCAAGGTGCCGTAGCCGCCAGGCAAAGCGATGTAGCCCTCCGCCAGGGCATACATGCGGGCCTTGCGCTGGTGTATCGTGGCGGTCACCTCCAAGCAGGTAAGGCGGGTATGGGCCAGCTCGGGAGTGTTCATGCTCTCGGTGATGATTCCGGTGACCCGACCGCCGTTTTCCAGGACGCTGTCAGCCAGTGCACCCATCAAGCCGGTCTTACCGCCGCCGTAGACCAAGCTCACCCCGTTCCGGACGAGAGTCTCGCCCACGTGGCGGGCCGCCTGGAAATATTTTGGAAAGGCATGCCTAGCAGAACCGCAGTAAACACAGATGGATTGCATGGGGACACCGAGGAAGGAAATAAGGGATCAGGTGGTAAGGTGATCAGGTCAAGGGGCCAAGGAAGGTGTTGATGATTTCAAGTAAGTATATTCCAGACCCTGAAATCGTGTTAGAGTTGCATTAGATGTGCTCCCTAACGCTTGACCTGCCTTATGGCGGGGTCTAGAATGGTAACTGGAAGTGTGCTTTATGGAATATAAAGACTACTATAAAATCCTGGGCGTTCCCCGCAGCGCCAGCGCCGATGAGATCAAGGGCGCTTACCGCAAACTGGCCATGCAGTATCACCCCGACCGCAACCCGGGGGATAAGCAGGCCGAAGAACGCTTTAAGGAGATGAACGAAGCCTATCAGGTGCTGTCTGACCCGCAGAAGCGCGCCCGCTACGACCAGTTGGGTGAGTCCTACTCGCAGTGGCAGCAGAACGGCAACCCCGGTAGCTTCAACTGGGGCCAATGGGCCGGCCAACCGGGCGTGCAGCAAGTCAATATTGACGACCTGTTCGGTGATGGCGCTTTCTCGGATTTCTTTCGCTCCATTTTCGGTGGAATGGGCGCTGCGCAGGCAGTACGCGGGCAGACCCGGCGGGGAACGCCTTCCTTACAGCAACCCATCACCATCAGCTTGAAGGAAGCTTATACCGGCACGACACGCACGCTCCAGACCGGCAACCGGCGCGTTGAAGTGAAATTACCGGCGGGCGCACGCAGCGGGACAAAAATCCGAGTAGCGGGTGCGGGGCCGGCCGGGGCGGATGGCCGCCCAACCGACCTGTACCTGGTCATGGACGTGGCCGAAGACCCTTCCTTCGAACGGGATGGGAACGATCTGCACACTCAGGTTACGATCGACGTTTTCAAAGCCATCCTGGGCGGCGAGGTGGAAGTGCAGACCCTGGCCGGTAAAGTGCTCCTGACCATTCCCGCCGGTACCCAGCCAGAGCAGGTTTTCCGGTTGACAGGGCGCGGTATGCCGCACTTAAAAGACCCGGAAGGGAAAGGCGATCTGTACGTGCTGGTTAAAGTGCACATCCCCAAGGGGTTGAATGCCCGGCAGAAATCCCTGCTGGAACAAGCCTCAAAATCAAAATAATAGGCCCAAAATATCCTTCCAGAATGGAAGCAACCCGTAGCTTGGTTCCTCCAGGCAAAAGAAGAAATGGAGATAATAATAAGAATGAATAAAAAAATAGCTTTATCGTTAATCGTGATATTCCTGACCGCCAGCATACTGGCCTGCCAATTCAGCGGACTGGCACCAACCATCACACCAGCGCCAACCCCCACCACCTCCGCGGCGCTCCCGACGGTTGCCCCGTCCACGAATACTACAAACACGAACACGGGCGACCAAGAGGCTGAGCTTGAAACACTCTACCAGACAGTCATCCCGGGCGTGGTGACCGTTCAGACCAGCAGTGGACTTGGCTCCGGCTGGGTCTACAGCAGTGATGGGTACATCGTCACGAATGCCCACGTGGTGGGGAACGAGACGAAGGTGGAGGTGGACTTCAATGACGGTACCAAGGTGTATGGGAATGTAGTTGGAACTGACCAGAACTCGGATCTGGCCGCCATCAAGGTAGATGTATCGGCTGGTGAGCTGCACCCCCTTTCCCTTGGCAACTCAGACGACTTGAAGGTCGGGCAGACCGTGGCTGCCATCGGCAACCCCGAGTTTCTGACCGGGTCCATGACCGCCGGCATCGTTTCGGCGTTGGGACGCAGCCAGCCTTCCAATAACCAGGTTTCCAATGGTACCTATTTTGCCGCCGGTGACATCATCCAGACGGATGCCCTGCTCAACCATGGCAATTCCGGCGGGCCCTTGCTCAACATGGCTGGCCAAGTGGTTGGGGTCAACTGGGAAATTCAGTTGGATACCGAGAGCGGCGCCCCCACCGGGATCGGATATGCCATTTCCATCAACACGGTTAAGCGCGTAATACCGGAGCTGATCCAGACTGGAAAGTTCGATTACCCTTACCTGGGCCTCTCAACGCAGGATAATTTACCATTGGATATAATCAATCTGCTCGGTTTAAAGAGCACCACCGGCGCATACGTGGCCGAGGTGGTTCCTGGCGGTCCGGCAGACAAGGCCGGGATCAAGGCTGGGACGGTAGCAACCAGTAACCCGAATTTTAAATCCGGCGGTGATCTGATCATTGCCGTGGATGGCCAGCCCGTGCAGGTATTCGATGATATGATGCGTTACCTGATCTTGCACAAATCGCCAGGAGATACGATCGTCCTGACTGTGTTGCGCGGCGACCAAAAGCTGGATATCACGATCACACTGGGGGTACGGCCGTAGGGAGGATTCAGCTATCCGCTTTGATCTTCCAGTTCTACCCAATCCCGATATCCGGGGAGAGAAAAATTCAATAAAAAAGTGCGAGTGGCGTTTTGCGCTGCTCGCACTTTTTTCGTCTGAATTGGACAGCCTCAGGCGAAGCGTTCCTCTTTCCAAACATCCGCGCGATTGCTGTAACCTGCCTTTTCCCAGAAGCCCAGGCGGTCGCGGTCCATGAATTCCAGCCCACGCAGCCACTTGGCACCTTTCCAAAGATAGGGCGTCTGAAGGTCTTTCCGCCCGGGAATGGCACCCACCACTCCCCGCAGGGGATAACCGTGATCCAGAGGAAGCGGTTCGCCGTTGAAATGGGTTGCCAGCAGAAAATTATCCTGCAAAACCACTTCCAGCGGCAGGTTGACCGTGAATCCGTACTCGGCGTGCTGCATGACAAAGTGTGCGGCCGGTTTTAGCTTAATGAGGCCCTGTTCCACCAGCATCCGCACGGAGACGCCCTCCCAAAGGGTGTCGGCTTTGCTCCAGCGGGTCACGCAATGGATATCCATCAACGCTTTTGTGTGTGGCAGTTGGTTGAATTCGTCCCAGGTCCAGCGCATTTCTTTTTCCACTTCGCCCCAGACGCGGAAATCCCAAGTCGCCGGATTAAAGGATGGTACAGGTCCGTAGTGCAGTACCGGGAATTTGACCGTCAGGGCCTGTCCAGGGGGCAGTCGGTTTTCATTGCGGATGCGGGCTTCTTCCTTCCGGCGATCGGGACCTTCGTTTTTGAACATATGTGATAACTCCGGTCTGAATTATATCATGGTCGAGGTACGGTATAATTCCTGTGTGGCTCGGATTTGCATCATCCCCAAGGCAAGCAATATTGGCGGCGTCACGTCTTTCCAGGCCAAATTAGCAGCGGGACTGGAAGCGCGGGGACACCAGGTACGTTTTAATCTGGATGAAACACCGTGTGAGGCGGTCTTGCTCACCGGCGGAGTCCGCGATTTGCCGGGCCTCTTGCACGCCCGCCGAAACGGCGCCCACATCGTGCAGCGCCTGGATGGCATCAACTGGCTACACCGGCGTCTCCGGACCGGCGCGCGCCACTACCTGCGGGCTGAATACGGCAACCGCCTGCTAGCCTTGCTGCGTGCCCGGTTTGTTACCCAGGTTGTGTACCAGTCTGGGTTTGTGCGCGGTTGGTGGCAGGAGCGCTTCGGCCCGGAGCGTGTCCCATCTTTCGTTATCCACAACGGTGTGGATCTGTCGGTCTTCACTCCAGATGGTCCGCAAGAACGCCCAGGAAAGCATTTCCGCCTGCTCCTGGTGGAAGGCAACTTGCAAGGCGGTTACGAGAACGGATTGGAGACTGCGCTGGGACTAGCCGGGCGGCTGGCCGAAAGCCTGCCGGTAGAGCTGGCGGTAGCTGGCCGGGTTTCTCAGGAGCTCCAATCTGCTTACCAGGCAAAGAGCCGGATCCCCCTCCATTGGGAGGGACTGGTTCCGCACGCGCAAATCCCGGCGCTGGATCGTTCCGCCCACCTGCTCTACTCGGCTGACCTGAACGCGGCCTGCCCGAACTCGGTTATCGAGGCCCTGGCCTGCGGATTGCCTGTGGCGGCCTTCGCAACCGGTGCGATGCCCGAGCTGGTCACCGGCGACTCCGGGCGGGTTGTCCCGTACGGTGGGAACCCGTGGAAGCTGGATAAGCCAGACATTCCCGGGCTGGCACTGGCAGCGGCAGAGATCCTACAAAACCAGGACCATTTCCGTACGGCTGCCCGCCAGCGCGCTGAAGAAGCCTTCGGGCTGGATATCATGGTTGAAAAATATCTTCAGGTTCTGCTGGGCTGATCTCTAAAAAACAACCAATATAACTATGCGAAATCCCCTCCTCTCCCTGGCAGCTTTTTCGGCTAAGGTGCTGCCGGACCCTCTCAAGCAGGCCATCTATAAAACCAAGCCGCTGGCAGACTTCATCCGCGGCCGGCTGAACCGGGCCGCGCCCACCGGGCTGACGCAAGTCAAAATCGCTGCCGGGGACCTGGCCGGGTATACCATCCAGCTGGATATGCAGATTGATAAGGATTACTGGCTGGGCACATACGAGCCGGAACTGCAGGCAGCCTTGCGAGAGCTGATCCAACCCGGCGCAATCGTTTACGATGTGGGCGCGAACATCGGCTACGTCTCGCTCCTGCTTGCAAAAGCTGCCGGAGAGAACGGGCACGTATATGCCTTCGAGGCTCTGCCGGGAAATGTGGAACAGTGGCGCCAGAATGTGGCCCTAAATGGAATGGAAGACCGGCTTAGCCTCTTCGCCGGGGCGGTGGTACAGACCCCCGGCCCGGTGCGCTTCCTGGTGCATGGCTCGGGTGGGATGGGCAAAGTCGCTGGCTCGGCCGGGCGTGCTGACCAGTATCAATCCGAACTTACCGTCTCCGGGGTTTCGCTGGACGAATTTGTTTATGGACAGGAAAACCCACCGCCGCAAGTCATCAAGATGGATATAGAGGGCGGTGAAGTGTTGGCCCTGCCGGGAATGCGGCGTGTGCTGGCAGAGGCACACCCGCTCATGTTGATGGAGTTGCATGGGCCCGAATCCGGTCGCGTCGCCTGGGAGACACTAACTGTCGCCGGTTATACCATTTGCTGGATGCGGCATGGTTATCCGGTTGTCCCCTCGTTGGAGGCGCTGGGCTGGAAGGCGTATATTGTGGCGAAATGATGAAACGTCATTCTGACACTACATCCTTTCTCTGGCTGGGGCTGGTCCTAATGGTGGCCCTGAGTATCGCCTTTCTGCTGCCAGTCACCCCGCAGGATTACTGGTGGTACCTGCGCATCGGGCACGATACGCTGGCATCCGGCGCCGTGCCACGTTTGGATACACTAACCTTCAGCCAAGCCGGCACACCAGTGGATTATCAATCCTGGGCCGCGGCGGTGATCTTCTGGCTGCTCTACCGGCTGGGCGGCCTCCCGTTGACGGTGCTGCTGCGCGGAGCGCTCCTGGCTGTGACCTATGCACTGGTCTGGGTAACGGCGCGCCGGAATGGAACGGGCCGGCTGGGGGCGAGCCTAGTGCTGCTGGCTGCCGTGTTGACCTCCAGCAATAACTGGTCCATGCGCCCACAGTTGTTCGCCTACCCGCTTTTTACACTGGCACTCTTCCTTGTGTACCTCTGGCAGGCCGGAGATAAGAAAGCTGTCTACTGGCTGCCAGTCATCAGCATGCTGTGGGTCAACCTACACGGCTCCTTTGTCATGCTCATCCTGCTGGCTGGCGCAGCGCTCGTATTTGGCCGAGGCGACCGGCGTTCAATGGGGCTGGCCTTGGCCGGGGTGTTGCTTGCCACCTTGATCAACCCGCGCGGTTTTGGCACATGGATATATGTTTTCAATTCCCTTACAGTTCCATCCAGTCAGCTTTTCTCGGCTGAATGGCTTCCCCCGGTCAACACCGGCTGGCAGATGAATATTTTCTTCCTTTGGATGCTGGGTTTTCCCCTGCTGGCGGCACTCTCCCCACGCAAACTCAACCCGCTGGAATGGGTCTGGTTCCTGGGTTTTGGTGTGTTGGCGTTGTGGGGGGAGCGATATATCATCTGGTTCGTTTTCGTCCTGATTGTGCTGACAGCCCTTCTATTAGCAGACTGGGAGAAAAAATATATAGGTGAATCGAATCTGGCTTTTCCCGTCTTTAACCTGGGCATCAGCCTCCTTTTTGTGCTGCTGCCACTGGCCCTCCTACCCGGCTTGCGCGAGAAGTGGTGGAACAAAGCCCCGGCTGACACAGAAAGCACGCCCATAGCTGCCACAGAATGGCTGGCGGCCCATCCCAACCTGCCCGGCCCGCTCTGGAGCGAAATCGGCTTCTCCAGCTACCTCGAATTTGCCCTGCCGCAGCGTCCCACCTGGATTGACACGCGTTTCGAAGTCTTCCCGGTGCAGCAATGGCAGACCTACAAGGATATTACCGAAGCACGTTACAACTGGGAGAACTTACTGGCGGCCACCCACGCAAACCTGCTGATGGTCTCAACGGAAAACCAGCCGGACCTGCTGTCCGCCTTGAAAACTTCCCCGGCCTGGTGCGAACTCTATCACGATGATGTGGCCGTAATTTACCAGCACTGCGGGGGCGGGGAATGATCCAAACCCGCTTTTCCGGTAAACTCGCTCTCCAACAGCGCGCGCTGACAACCTATCGGGCCGCCTTCTTCGACGCACTGGCGCAGGCCTGTGAGGGTGGGCTGAACGTATGTGCCGGTCTACCTCGCCCGGAAGAGTCCATTGCCGTCACCGATCATTTGGATTATGCAACATTTGTTCCCGTTCAAAATATTCATCTGCTCAAAGGTCCGCTCTATCTTTGCTACCAGCGCGGTTTACCCGCCTGGCTGGAAGCCGACTCCCCGGATGCCCTGATCGTGGAAGCCAACCCGCGTTACCTGGCAACGCGAGCGGCTGTCCGCTGGATGAAAGCGCGCGGCCGGCCAGTGCTGGGTTGGGGGCTGGGAGCACCACATTCCTCCGGACCCCCCTATTTTTTTCAAAAATGGAGCGAGAAACAGAGAAATGCCCTGCGGCTCTCTTTCCTGCGTCCATTCGACGCGCTGCTCACCTACAGCCAGCGCGGCGCAGATGAGTACGCCGCCTTGGGTTTTCCGGCCGATAAAATCTTTGTGGCTCCCAACGCCGTGGCTGGGCGCCCCTCCCAACCGCTGCCTTCCCGCCCGGCCGGATTTGACGGGAAGCCGAATATACTTTTCGTAGGACGCCTGCAAACCCGCAAGCGCGTCGACCTGCTCTTACGGGCCTGCGCCGGATTGCCCGCAGCGCTCCAACCGCACTTAGTTATTGTGGGGGATGGCCCGGAACGCTCCAATTTGGAGGCGCTGGCGAAAACTGTTTACCCATCCGCAGAATTCCCCGGCGCCAGACACGCAGATGAACTGTCGGTTTATTTTTCCGCTGCAGACCTATTTGTCTTGCCCGGCACTGGAGGATTGGCCGTGCAGGAAGCCATGTCACATGGCCTGCCGGTCATCATGGGCCAGGGCGATGGCACGAATGACGATCTCATCCGTCCCGAAAATGGCTGGCAAATCCCGCCGGACAACCTGCCTGCACTGACGGATACTCTGCGCGTGGCACTTGCGGATAAAGAACGGCTGCGGCACATGGGAGCCGAAAGCTATCGCATTGTGAGCGAGGAGATCAATTTGGAGAATATGGTGGGGGTATTTCTGGAAGCCTTGCGATCGGCGAAATGAATGGGACACTAATCGCTAACCGCTAATCGCCGTACTTTCCCCATACAACTGGCGATGCAGCGTGCTCAACACCCGCACCTGTTCGGCGGCGTGATACGACGAACGCACCAGTGGGGCCGCCTCCACCCACCGGAATCCGATCTCGCGCCCGTATTCACGCAATTCCTTGAACTCTTCGAGAGTGTAATAGCGGACGATCGGCAGGTGCTTCTTCGAAGGCTGCAGGTACTGGCCGATTGTCAGGATGTCCACACCCCAACTGCGCTGGTCACGCATGACGGCTTTCACTTCATCCAGTTCCTCCCCCAAACCAACCATGATGCCCGACTTTGTTAGCACTTCAGGTGCAAGTCTTTTGGCATTGCCGAGGATGGCGGCGCTCCACTCGTAATGGTCCTGCGGCTGGACTTGTTTAAACAGCCTTGGCACGGTCTCCACGTTGTGATTCAGGATTTCCGGGCGGGCATCCATGACTATTTTCAGGGCTTCCAGCGAACCTTTGAAATCCGGTATGAGCACTTCAACCGAGCAGCCCGGCAGGAGCTGGCGGATGCGGCGGATAACCATGGCAAAGATGGGCGCGCCGCCGTCCCTGCGATCGTCGCGGTTGACAGAGGTGATGACGGCATGTTTCAGTTGCATGGATTTGACTGCCTGGGCCACACGTTCCGGCTCCAGCCAATCCAACGCCCCAGGACGACCATGCTTAATATCACAAAAGCCGCAGGTACGAGTGCACACGTCACCCAGCATCAGGAAGGTGGCCGTGCCAGAGCCCCAGCATTCGCCCATATTTGGGCACATGGCTTCCTCGCAAACGGTATGCAGCGCCTTGGAGCGCATCAGCGTTTGCAGGTGTTCATAGGTTTCACCGGAAGGGGCGCGCACTTTGATCCACTCCGGGCGGCGCATTGGGGTGGGAGTGGGATTGTCCGGGTTGACCCGGTCACGGGTGGGAGATTCAGGCATAAGTTTCAGGCTATTTCATGAATTTATATCACAATTTTCATGCAAATTATATCACATGCTTTTCTCTTTAGCCTGCTTTTCCTATTCCTGACGGTGCTCCTTTCCATCGCCTTCGGGGCAGTCTTCATCCCGACCGCGGATATATGACGAGCGCTGACCAGCCAGCCGCCACAAGGTGTTGACCCCGGAAGTCATTTCTACAGCCTATCATCCGGCAGTTCAAGTGATTGCCCCTTTGTAGATGTGCCGCCTTTGTTCCCAGTAATTGGAAAGTACTACCGGCTGGCGTAGCTATTTTGGTGGAGCAATGCATCAAAGCGCGCGTCAGCCCGGATAAAATCAAGGTCCGGGTCGCTGCGGAGCATGGCTGGCTGGATTTGCTGTTTCTCCAAAGCTATTTCCAGGTATGCTATTGCTTGATCTGTATTCCCGCTTATGGATTCGAAGCAAGCCCGATTGTACTCATTCTCGTTTTCCATGCTTGGGCGGGCTATCCGGATGTGTTCCTGAGCGTCAGCATCCGCCCCAATCCTGCGGTAATATGCAGCCAGCGCACAATGGGCCAGCACGTAATTGGGATTCAGTGCAACGACTTTTTCAAGGGCCTGGATGGCCTTATCGTAATGCATCTGGTACGCAAGCGCGATCCCAAGATGGTAATGATAGACTTCTTTGCGTGGGCCAATCGCAATGGCCTGTTCAAAAGCGGCGATTGCCTCATTGTGGAGCCCCACCGCTTCATACATGTTACCCAAGGCATCCCAAGCACGATCATTTCCAGGGTTTATTTCCGTTACCCTGCGATAGGCGGCAATATCATTCTCCAGAACATTAAGATCCACAGAGGCCTGTTCGGCGGCATGATTCCCTGTAGAGACTACCTGCGGGGCAGGAGATTTTGCCTGGGTTGGCGGCAGTGCCCGGGGTGGCAACTGCACCATCAAAACATTCACATCCTTGTCGGTATCGGGAAACATTTGGGCATTCGAGAATGTCGACTCACTGACTGGTTGCGTGGTAAAAGCCGGTAATGGTTTGAGACTCCCCAGTGCTGTCTCGGCGACGGAGGCGCTGGAGCGTGCCACCGGTTGCAGCGCATTTTCAAGAGACGGTTCTGTTCCGAATACCCAGTAGGAGGCCTCAGGCTCAGGCTCAAGTCCAGCAGCTTGGTCTGGCAATGGAGGCATTTTTTCTGGATCAATCTCATTTTCCTGTACCTGTTCAGGGCTCACCGAATTGAGTTGAGTCCTATTCGTCTCTGCAGGCTCCTGAAAGGTTGTTTCCGCAGCATAAGATTCCTGTTGCGGGAGAACTTCCAATTTGCTTTCCGGGCCTGAAGATTCGTTCTTTGTATGGGCCTGTTCCCGCGCCTGTTCCACCTTCGCCAGGTTGGTCTGGAAAACCGCATTGGTGGGGTCGAGTTCGATGGCTTGGTGATAAGATACGGCTGCATCATCGTACGCGCCGGTTTCGAAATAAATATCCCCTGCTTCGTTCCAAATTTGAGGATTTTCCCGGTCAGCCTCCATCGACGTTTCATACGCTTTCAAGGGATCTTCATCAAAATCCTGTTTTTCAAATACATTTCCAAGCTGGTAAGCTGCAATGGCATCTTCATTGCGGCCGAGTTTATGATATAAATCTCCCAGAGCATTCCAACTGACGGCATCCTTGGGATCATGCTCGATCGCCTCCCGGAAAGCGGCCAGGGCGTCATCATACCGTTCAAGCATACAATTCAAATTGCCAATATTGTTCCAGGGAAAAATCCTTTCCGGCGCCAGAGTTGCTGCGCTTTGATGGGACTGGATGGCAACTTCAAATTTCCCCATATCCGTTTCAACCAGCGCAAGGGTGTAATAACAAAGAGCCTCCAGGAAGTTATCCTTTGGCCCGGCCACATTATCAATGGCAATCTTCAGGAACTCGTGCGCCCTTTCATACTCGCCTTTGCGCCAATGCAGTATGCCCAACCGTAATAAACCCGACATGCGTGCATTGGTTGATCTGGCTGCTTCTGAGAGAACGCGGCTGCCCAGAACCACTGGCGCGATTTCAGGCGTGTCTGAGGAATTTTTATCCATTTGTAAAGCTGGCTTATCGTCTTTGAACACCCAGCAAGCGCTCCCGGACTCGGAACCTTTGAGGGTATCATCCAAAAGGGTGGAGAACAATTCCGGGACCGTTTCGGTCTCATCACCGGTCACGGCGATGGATTCCGGGTGATTGCGCCGGAAAACCAGTTCCGCCTCTGCCAGGTTGTCCTGGAAGGCGATATTGTCCGGATCGAGTTCCGCCGCCATCCGGTAAGAGGCGGCGGCATTCTCACAATCATCCATCTTCCCGTAAACCTCTCCCAACTGGTTCCACATGCAAGCCTTGTCTTTCGCTTCATCCATTACCCCAATCCCTTTTTGAAGCAGAGAAATTACCTCTTCGTATCGTTCCTGACGAATATAAATGGACGCCAGGTTGCTGTACGACTCGGCACAACCTTGATCCAGCGCAATAGCTCTTTGATAGATGCGAATGGCTTCGTTGTACGCGCCGGTATTGTAATAGAGATTCCCCAGTTCATTCCAAATCTCGAGTTCACTCATAGCTGCCTCGCTTTGGGAAATGCGGATTAATCAGGCCCGACAGTTTCCCAGTAGACTGAAACGTGCCCGGGTGAGCAAGGACACATTATCTGGATCAAGCTCCATGGCTTTTCGATACGCTGCCGCGGCTTTGTCATGTTCGTCCAGTCGCCGGTAAGAATCTCCCAGCCGGTTCCACAACAGGGCTTTATCCTTGGCTTCCCCTAAAAATTGAAGCCCTTGTTGATACAGCGGAATGGCATCGGCATAGCGCCCTTGATGAAAGTAAAGGGACGCCAGGTTGTTATACGACCATGCATAGGAGCGATCCAGTTCAATGGCCTTTTCAAAAGCATGCACTGCTTCATCAATTGCCCCGGTATTGGAATAAATATTTCCCAACTCATTCCAGATATGGGCGTTTTCTGCATCGATCACCGGATCAGATTGGCCGCCGCTCCCGGCTACCGCCTTACCACTTTGGCCGGTGGGATCTTCTGTTCCAGGATAAGCTGTAATGTCCGGCAGGATTGGCTCGGATTCTCTAGCAGTCACCGGATAGGCGGATTGTATTTCCGGGACCATGTTAATTGCATCCACATGCCCGGTTTCCACCTGATCGGACTGGGTTGATTCCACCATTCCAGGTTGTGCGCGTACTGGTAGTACCGATGCCAATCCATCCAGCCAATCCTTATTGCCAGCCTCTGGTTTGGTTACAACCGGTTTGATACCCCCATCTGTGACCTGTTCTTTTTCAGACGGGCAGGCATGAACGTCACCGGCAAACTCCGGCTGCAAAGGCTCTGGCTGAAGGCTTTTTATTTCAGGATTTAATGCCGGTTGGGTGGGAATTTCTGCTGAAGAAGTGACCTGAGGCTCGGAGCCAGTTATTACAGGTTCGCTTTGAGGGGAGACAGCTTCCAGATCGAGTATGTCAGCTTGACGGTAGGCAGCAATGGCATTATCGTAATCGCCCAGCCGCCGGTAGGCATCCCCCAGCCGATTCCAGAGGCAGGCGGTATCCTTTTTGTCATTCGAGAGTTCGATGCCATTTTGGAGCAGGGGGACTGCTTCTTTGTAACATCCTTTATGAACATAGATGGATGCCAGATTGCCATAGGATAGACTGTCGGCTTGCTTTAACTCGATCGCTTTCTCATAGGCCGGCATGGCTTCTTCATAGGCATCCAGGTCATAATGAATATTCCCCAGTTGATTCCAAGCCCGCGCATTTTGGGGATCCAACTCCAATGTGGTCTGATATGCAATACAGGCATCTTCGTTTTTTCCCTGCAGCCTGTATATATCTCCCAGGCCAAGCCAGGAATTGACAGTACGTCGATCGATCTCAATTGCCTTTTGATGCGCAGCCAGAGCTTCATCTAGCCGTCCATCCTGCATGTACGAATTTCCGAGACCATTCCAGGAATGGGCATAATTGGGGGAGAATTCGATAGCTTTCAAGAAGGCATAGATGGCGTCATCATTGCGTCCGAGTTTATGATACAAATCACCCAAGCCATCCCACCCCACCCCATCCGAGGCGTTTTGTTCGATCGCTTTTTGGAAAGCGGTCAGAGCCTCAGCGTGCCGTTCCAGTTTTATGTATAGATTGCCCAGGTTATTCCAGGCAGAGATGTGTTCCGGGGCCAGGCTAATCGCATTTTGATAGGCTTGAATAGCCTCTTCGACCCGGCCCAGGTTCGTTTCAACGAGAGCAATGGCATTAAAGCAAAGCGCCTCAAAGCGGTTATCTTCAAGTCTGGCGGCCATATCGAGAGCAGTATTCAGGAACTGGGAGGCTCTTTCGTAATCGCCTCTACGCCAATGCAGCATGCCCAGGGTTAACAACAGGTTTGCCCGTGCAAAAGTCGATTCGTTTCCCGCCGGGAGGTCGGTCAATAATGCGGTCCGCAGAGCGATCTTTGCATCCAAATCCTCACTGGTATCGCTGAATTCTCCAATGTCCTGCCAGGCAGACTCCAGGACTTGTGGGCTGATTTGCTCGGGTTTAGGCGAATCGACAAACTCGATGACTTTATGGCGGAACGACCAGTAATCGGGGGCATAATGCGCCAGGTCTATGGCTTCGTTTTCGGTCAACCAGAAGACAACCCGGATCTGGTTCTCAATGAAGAATTCCCGGCTTTTGTTGAGGGTGCGATAGGCATAACAATTCGCCTCGTCAGCGCCCCAGCGCAGGCCTTCCACAAAAAAGACCACATTGCTTAAATTCGCCAATTCGGAAATCAATAAAGAGATATCCGCATTTTCCGGGCTTTTTATTTTTATGTGATAGGTACTCTGTCCCAAACCGTGCAGACGATTTTCCAGCGCGATATCGGCATCTGCGCGCACATATTCCGAACTGTAAACTGCCAGCAAAACGGATGGGCGCTGCCATTTCGTCGCCAATTCCAGTTCATGGAAAAGGATGTCGATCCGGTCTTCAAAGGGTTCAAGCTGATCGTTTTCGATGGGAATGGATTGACAGGGCTCGTACCCGACAGGGTGCTTGTACCCGACAGGGTGATTGATCATTCTATCAACCTCCTTAAGACAGGATGGATGTCACACCAATTCTCGCCATTCCGGTATTCCAAGATTGCCAGTAACTGTAAAAGAGGCCGCAAACGATCATCGTATTCAAGACGGTTCTGTTGGTGAACTTTTTTTAATATCTCGATATCTTCCGGGCCCAAAATGCGCCGGTATTCGTTGCGGATCTCGGTGGATGCCCATTCCACATCAATACTTTCCACTTTGCCGGCCTTACGCCGCCTAGCGCGCCCGATGGCTGTGCGCATGATCCGGGCCATTTCGCGGAATACTCCCCCGCTGTATGAGATCGCATCTTCCAGGGCCAGGCCGTCAACAAGGTTAGGGTTTATCCGGACATGTACGAAACGGCGCATGGTCTGATATCCATCCCGGTCTTTCACATCCGGTTCGGCATGGGAGTGCAATTTGATGTTTGGCAGGAAGATAGCTTGATCCCGGATGGCTTCAAATTCTTTTGTGTAGAACAACGCGCTGGAAACCGTATAGATGATGGCACAGTTTGGCTGCATCATGATTTCACGCCGGTCGTGGAAGATGGCGCGCGCCTCATCCAGATTTGGTTTATCCAAATCGTCTATGAGGATCAGCGGGATGCGGTGCTCTTTGCTGTAAATGGCGGTTGCGATATTGTTAATGACGGCGATGAGGCCGGTAATGTCTTTTTCAAATACCTGGCGTATTTCGGCCCGGGTGGCTGGTTCCAGCTTCATCTTCAGGCCGGTATTGGAGAAGAAGGCATCCAGACCGGCTCCGATTTCAAGGGCAGCACGCCCGCTGTGGATCGTCGTCACTTCCTCTTCGACCTTGCCTCGCCAGCTATTCAGTTCCTTAAGCAACTGTTCCGGCAATCGCCCGCCAGCTTTACGGTAATCCCGGAACATGCGACTTCCAATGGCCAGCAGGATGTCACGAAAATCCAGGTCAATAATGTCACCCTCTTCGCGGATGCTGAAATTGATCGGCCAATATTTTTTCTGAATCCCGGGATGGGCCATCAGATGAAGCAACTCGGTTGATTTTCCGCAACCACGGTGCCCGGAAAAGAAGAATTTAGGAGGACGGTAAAAAGGCGCTAAGAGGGCGTCAATCAATTCAGCAATCGGGTTCCCGGGCCGGTTAACATAGAAGGGGTTAGGCTCTCCGTTCGGGCCGGGTTTAAGCGGCAGGTCCAGTTCAAAATTTAACCAGGCACGGTCGAAATCGGTGGCCAAAGTATATGCAAAATCATTCATAGTGTCCTCTTATTATGCAAAGGGCGATCTTTAATATAAGGCCAGGTCAAGTTGGGCAAAACGGATGGCGTTGGCTTCAAAGTCCAGCAAATTGATGGCCTGTTTATCCCAATGTTCTGGCGCCCATACTTCACAATAATCACCCTGCCCGACCAGGATGATATCTTTTCCGAGACTGGCGAACGACATTAATGCTTGTGGGATCAACATATGCCCGGATTCACTTATATCCATCCTGGAAGCGTTTCCGAGGATCAGCCGGAGCAAGAGACGCGCAAGTGGATCAGCTATATTTAACCCGATCACCCGCTTATAAATTTCCTGGAATGCCCTGTCGCTCATGATCAGCAGGTTATGATCAAATCCGCGCGTAATGTAAGCGCCGTCCGCGAACGACCCGCAGAATGATTTTGGGATTACCAGGGAACCGTCATCATCCAGGAATAATTGGTACTGGCCAAGAAACATATGCACTCTCGATTTCGTTCTAAAATTGGAATAGAAGATAACTGGTCCGCTGATTACATTGTAGGCAGTTAGCCCAACATTGTGAATCCATAAAACTCGACTGTAGTTTGTTATGGTTATGACCGCTTTGTGCTGACTTGCCGCATAGAAATGGGTAATAGCCGGAGAAAATCACCACCTTGATTATCCGGTTGGATTACGCGAAAACGAAATGCGGTGTGTCAATAAGTCCGTGTAACAAGTAGCAAAAATGACCAGTTTTGATTATGACATTATGTTGTGAGCCCCAGCCTGCCTGTTCTTTGAAAAGAACCATAATACCGAATAAAATGAACCTGATTTTCGTTAAGTCTATGTAAGCAGATCACATGAAGAACGTACCCGACAGGGTCAAAGGATGTCTGGTGGCACAACCCCAAACTGCAGATGTTGAAACCGGCCTGATCGAACAGGCCCAACATGGTGATCGGAATGCCTTCGGAGAGTTGGTCCGCCGGCACTACCCAGGAGTCATACAGGTTGTCTATCGCCTGTGCGGCAACACCGGATTGGCGGAAGATATGGCCCAGGAAGCTTTCCTGCGGGCCTGGATCAACCTACCCACATTCCACCCCCAGAGCTCTCTGCGCAACTGGCTTTACCGCATTGCCGTCAACGCTGCCCTGGATGTGCTGCGGCGCAAGCCGGAGGAAACGCTCGAAGACGAGGCAGTCCAGATGATAGCTGACCCAGCTGCCGGCCCGGAAACGACCCTGATCGAAAAAGAACGCGTGGCCCTGCTCCAGCAGGCCATGCAATCCCTGCCGGAGGCGGCCCGTTCTGTGCTGGTTCTGCGTGAGTATGGCGGACTCTCCTACCAGGAAATCGCCAGCGTGCTGGATGTACCAATCGGCACGGTCATGTCCCGCCTGAATTATGCCCGCAACCGGCTGCGGGAACTGCTGAAAACGCAACTGCTGCAAACGGAGAAAGAATATGCATGAAGACATGCGCGCACAACTGAACGCATACCTGGATGGTGAACTGCACGGCACACGCCTGCTGGAGATGAAACTCCACCTGGCCTCGTGTGAAGCCTGCCAGAACGAACTGAAGGAACTACGCCTCGTTTCGGACCTGTTACAGGCTGCTCCCACACCGGAATTTATGCCCGCCGAACGTTTTGCATCCAACCTGGCTCTGAACCTGCTGCGCCGCACTCTGGGCGACCTGCCCCCGAAGCCCGGCTCACTGGCCTGGTGGCTTATTCCGGCCGGATTACTGGCTGCCTGGTTCCTAGCCCAGACACTCTTCACGCTCACCGGCGCGGTCACGGCCGCCCAAACGGCTGGTTTGCTCGGCCATGCGCTGACCTGGCTGGGTGGCGGGCAGCAGACGATCTGGTTCGCAGCCGTGACCAGCCTTTTTGGTTGGCAGGCCGGCGGGGCGCAATCCACGCTTTCCCTGGTGAATAGCCTGAACATTTTCGGTGTGAGCCTGTTGGAAGGATTTCTCTGGCAAGCGTTGATCGTTTTGCTGTACTGGGCCTGGTTATCCATTTGGTGGCTCCGTCGCCACCCTCGCTCCCTGAAGACCGTAAACGCGTAATCAAAATAAAAAAAAGGAGATATAAAATGATTGACATTGGAAAAATTCTCAAGCGTGCTTGGCACATCCTGTGGAACTATAAGATCCTGTGGCTCTTCGGCGTCCTGCTGGCTCTGACAGCCGGCGGCCAAAGTTCCAGTAGCAGTAGCACCAGTAGCAGCAGTAGCAACACCGGCAGCAGCCGCCCGGGTATTGACTGGAACAGTTCGCCATTCCTGCGGAACTTGTATGCCTGGTTCCAGACGAACATCCAACCGCTCATTGCTCATCCTGACCAGCATATTGCCACGTTCGTCTGGATCGGCGTTGGCTTGCTGCTCTTCATCCTGGTTGTCGGTGTCATTTTTGCCCTGATCCGCTACCCATCCGAGACCGCCGTCATCCGCATGGTGGATGAGTATGAACGCACCGGCACGAAGGTTAGCTTCAGGCAGGGCTGGAAGATGGGCTGGAACAGGCGCGCCTTCCGGATGTGGCTGATTGACCTGATCACCGGCCTGCCCGCGCTGGTTATGCTGGTGGTGCTCGGCGGCCTGGGCTTGCTGATCTTTTTCAGTGTAAAGGGCGGCGCGCAAGCCGCGGCAATAACCAGCATCGTGGCTGCCTGCGGATGCGCCGGCTTGTTCATCCTGGCCTTTATCCTCTATGTTGTCCTGGTCGGCCTACTGCGCCAGTTCTTCATCCGCATGGCCGCCCTGGAAAACGCCGGGATCGGCGACTCCTTCCGCAAGGGCTGGGCCATGTTCAAGCGCAACTGGAAGAGCGCCGGCCTGATGTGGCTGGTGATGCTCGGCCTCGGGATCGGCTTTGGGATCGCCACATTGATCGTGTTCTTCCTGCTCATCCCAGCCTATATCGTCCTGGTATTGCCGGCGGTTGTCCTGGCCGCCATCCCCGGCCTGGTGGTCTTCGGTATCACGAGCATCTTTGCCAGCGGACCGCTGGCCTGGATCCTGGGCCTCCTGGCGGCCCTGCCGTTCTTCTTCCTGATCGTGTTTGCCCCACTCACCCTGATCGCCGGCTGGTACAAGATCTATGAATCCAGCGTCTGGACTTTGACCTACCGGGAGATCCAGGCGCTCGAGAGTGTTGCTCCAGTGCCGGATTTACAGGCTCCAGCCATGTAATCAGATCCTGAAGACCTTTCCAATCGATCTCCCGGTCGCTGAATACGCGACCGGGAGATTTTTAGATCGACTGAGATGTGGTACACCCAAGCTTTGGCGATGTGGATGCCTGAGAATTGCCGGGGTGAAATAGTAGAAAGGGATTGTTTAGTTGGTTTCCATGCGCGGCAATCGTAATATCAAGGATTGCAGGTGGAGCACTCGATCACCAGGTTGGTGGTTGTTCCCGAAGGAACCAATGTAATTGAGATCTTTTGAGCGCCTTTCATCCAATTTTGCAGATAGCTGCCTGAAGCTTCAATGGGGCCCCCATCCTGAGCCCAGCCTGCGGCTTTAAGTTGGTCGTTATAATAATTCTCGACCGTATTCATATCCGTGTTGACCAGGAATTCCGCCGACCCTGGAGTGACCAGTTGCACAGAGGCACCCGGATAGATTGGCACATCCTGCGGCAACCCGGCCGATTCGACGTTATTCAGGATTAAGTTGACATCGAGAATGGTTCCATCCTGGTGAGGTGTAATGGTCAGTTCAACTACATTCCCATCCAGCATTGTGAATGAAAGCTGGTTGATTTGTCTGGGGTCGATCGTCGCAGTGGGCAAGGCTCCGGCCGGAAAGGTTGCACTTTCGCCACAATCGTTGCCGCCGCAACTGCCTTGCATTGGTTCCGGCGTAGGAGCCTGTTTCCAATTTAGTGCAGACAATTTTTGAGTGTAAAACTTCGTTACATCGGTATAGTCTTGAGGAATGTACAACTCCCAGGAAGTCTCCTCCGCTTCCACCATTTCGAATTGTCCTGGCAGGGGAAAATCCTTCGGCAACTTCTGAGCGGCTTGGGGATCCACGCGATTGAATTGGCAATGGATCGTGACCTGACCCTCTTCATAGCCAAATTCCATGGAAAGATAGACATTGTCTTTTCTCCAATACTGGGTCACCCCACCAGTAAAGTTCGCATCCGTATAACGGGATGTCCAGCCTTGTGTGGGTAACTCGTCCGCGTAATACTTGACCAATGTGTCTATGTTTGCTTGGGATAGAATGGTGAACGAACCGCTTGGGTCGGTTGGATCATAATTATCTGGTGATTTCATTTGGGAATCAGGCGCTACAGGGAAGGTCGCCTGGATATCGGTCTGGGAACCGCCTTGCGGCTCGTTTCCCGTCGGAGGCGGGGTTTGGGACAGGCCACCCTGTGGATTGGGGGTTGGTGAAGCGGTTTGGCTGATACGGGAAGGAAGGCTGCAAGCCCCAATGAGAAACAAGACGGTGGCAAAGAAAATTACAAGATTCTTGCGGTTCATTTTGTTTTCTCCTTTTGGCAGGATGGCTGCTCAATTTCCAAGAAATGATTATATCATTCTTGGATTTCCATTGGTATCTGGGGCATCCGGATGGTTGCATTTGCCAGGGTTTATGACGAGCCCTTTTCCCGGCGATGCTGATACCGCCCTTCATGCTCAGCAGGATCGGCACCCTTTATGGGAAGAAGTAGGAATTCCTGGCTGAATGCGTGTTGGATCTCACTTTCTAAACCTGGAGATGGGCTCCCGAAATGAGGGAACGAGGGTTTTTGATTAATTTAACAGAATATTAAACGTAAAATTCCGGTTTTCCGTATTGCCACTGGGGGGGGGGGAAGCAATAGAATATCTATATTAGAAATTGAAAGGTTTTTTCCAGACTGCTTATTCGTTTTTCGTGCATAAAAGCAGTGAATTTTATAGTGGGAGGTCACTATGCCGCAAAAGAATGGTAAGAAATTAATACGGATGATATTGATCTTGATCCAGGTGGGGATGATCCTTATTATCGTTATCCTGTTGCCATTCATAATTGTTAGTGCTATTAATAACCGAGCTACGGGAGCGAACATCGTCAATACTGACGGTTCGTCCACCTTATTGCCCATTATGCAGATGGAGCAATCCCAGTTTCCACTCTGGTACCCAAATGAAAGCTTTACAGTTGATTCGGTCCCCGGCACCAACTCCAGCCACGGACTCTTAGCCCTGCTATCGCAGGTACCGATTTAAAGTGGCAATGGTGGGCCCGATGCTCCGATAGATGTTGCCCTGGCCTCTTCACCCTGCGGCATGGGCCATTTGTGTTTTGTTAGTACTTCGTTGTTCACGGAAGGTACCCTGAATTCATCATCAAACGGCTCGGCGAGCGCTCTTCCCCTCACCTGTGCCAATCTCACCGATGTTCCATTTGCCAAGGATGCTGTCACTATTTTGGTCAACAGTGCCAAATATAATTGTATTATGGAAGCAGCTAATCCTTACATGACCCAGAATATGATCCAGGCCATTTGGAATGGTCAGGTATACAATGGAGAAAACGTTGCACCTTCTTACGCAAAAAGTGGGCCTACCCAGCATACTTGGAGCGAGTTCTGGTCCGATTGCCCAACCGATAATATCGTCCCCGATTCGCGCGCGATTGGCTCTGATATACGCCAATCCTTCCTTAATTTGACTGGCGTAAACGATGCCTATGAGCAAAATAATAATATTGTCAATCGCTTCCCATATGACGGTGATATTGAATCTGATATCAATTCAAACGCTAGTCATATAGGCTACGCCAGTCTTTCATACATTCACAATATTTCCGCCCAAGATACCGTCGTCCCGTTGCCCGTAAAGCAATTTAGCACCAGTTCACCGATTCTCCCCACCAATGCCAATGTTTTGAGTAGCTTGTATCCCTACAGCTATACTTTTCACTACTACTATTACTATAAAGCAGGCTTCAAGACAGCAATATCTGACCTAGCCAATTGGCTTTTATCTCCAGGCGCCCAAGGCGACATCGCGAAGGCCGGCTTCGTCCCAATAAACACCTTCGCACTGCCTTGTGATGTCAATCTTGATCACACATGCGGCCTCTTGGACCTTATCTCTATTGGCGGTTTCTGGGGATTATCCGGCCCCCCTTCTGGAAACCCGAATTTCCCCGTCGTACGTGGTTGGATACGTCAAGACGTCAATTATGACGGGGTAATTAACATGCTGGATCTTGTCACTGTGGGCAACAATTGGGGAGCAACTTGGGGTAACCCATAGAAGGATGAATTCTGCCTACGAGGATACATACGATGAGCTTTGAGCATGATCAGCTTCAGGTGCGGTTACTCTACCGGTGAAACGGATACCACAAAATGTTTACTGCATATGCTTTAGCCTTTTTTCGATGCCTGGTTGGTTTGGTTTTCCTCTGGTCATGCGTAGTCGAATTGCGCCGGCCATCAGTTTTCTTGCAAACGATCCGCCAGTTCAACTTGCTGCCTCCCCGTTCGCATCTGGTAGCAGCGGTGCTGTTTCTGGCCGGTGAAGGGATTGTCGTGGCAACCATGCTGATTGGAGGCTGGCTGGCGACCTGGGGATTTTTGTTGGCAGTGTCAATTCTATTAATCTTTTGTGCCGCGTTGATGTCAGTGCTGCTGCGCCACATCCAGACCCCCTGTCATTGTTTTGGAGCTTCCAAAAAGCAGGTCTCGTCTTATGATATTGTGCGGAACATCGTTTTGATTGTATCTGCGCTGGCTGGCTACCGCATCGCGGCGACCCATCAAGGCGGTTTCTCAGCTTTTGGTGTAATCGATTGGGTTCTGACCGGGGCAATTGCAACAGTATTCTCGGTCGTGCTGGTGCAGTCAAATGAAATAGTATGGGTTATGCTCCCCACCCATGCACTCGATCGCATAGGAGGAAAATAATGGGGACCGTGCTCCTGGTCAGTTCGATTTTATTATGGATCGTGTTGCTGTTCAACCTGCTGATTACGTTTCGGTTGGTGCAGATGGTCGCGCCGGATGTATGGGCCAAAAATATCCCCCGGCTCAAAAGCGGGCAACTTGCCCCTGCTTTTGAGATAAAAACTATGGAAGGCGAAACGATTACGTTGGCGTCTTTCAGCGGCAAACCCCTGATGCTGACATTCATCTCTTTGTATTGTTCGTCGTGCCTGCTGAAAATGCCCGATTTCCGGACACTGGAACTGCAAACCAGGCAGGCAGGCATGCAACTTGGGGTGGCTTGTATTGCTGATTCTGGTAAAGTGTTGGCTTTCGTAAACGAGTTTGGTCTCACGGCTCCGGTATGGGTGGTTGCGAGAGAAAACCCAATCTGGAAAGATTACAAAGTCAATAGCACGCCGTTTTACTGTCTAATAGACGAAAGATCCAGGGTTCAAGCAGCCGGACCGTTGGATTTCAATTTGGAGACGCTGGTGAAAGTGTGGAAGGTGAATGGGTATTAGGTTCCAAAGGAAAAGTGATTCTTCGAACCTAATATTGGCATTGTTCACCCAGGATCATCAAAGTATGATCTTATCAGACAAATGTGCAGGAGGATGAAAATGACGGATCGTGAGCCTCATTATCGAGGCGAGTTAAGCAGACGTGATTTCATCAAGACAGCTGTATTCTCTGGGGTTGCGCTAGCGACCGCGGGGCTGGCGAAGTGGCTGGACCAGAGATCAATAATCCCTGTGCGAGCCTTTGGAGGGGCGGGCCCTTACTACTATGGAACAGATGGCGCTGGATATGTAAGTGAATATTCCAGCAAGGGACTGCCTCAGAACTTTTACCTAGGCAAGACCGGCGCGGGACTTCTCATGGGATCAGGTGACGATTCCAGTTTTTTTGTAAAAGCAGCTACCCTGGCTGGTGTGCCTGCTTATACACATACATATTGGGAGCTCAAAGGCCCCTATTATCAATACCAAAATCCATACTATAATACTAATAATTATCCTTGGAATTTTGGGTTTGCACAAGGGCAACTTGCCGCAAGTGCGTTTTTTAACCATCCTGACTGTAATTATATCGGCGGACAAACGATCTTCGCCGATATTGAATTAGTGGTGGATAAAAATAATAAACCTTTACCTCTCAGTGATCCAAATTCCTCTGGGTGGCAAGATGACAATGGTATTATTAATGTGAATGATAACCAGCAAGTTGTCAATGGTTTCATACAAGGAGTAACAGCCCCTATTAACGGCATAAATTATGGCTTTAATCCAGGAATTTATACATCGCTCAATTTCTGGAATGTCTATTTTAATAAATATGATCCATCCTCTCCTATTGTCGTATGGCTTACAGGTGGACCATGTATAGATTGTTCTCCGTGTGACCCAAATTGTTCAACAACCCAGACCGAAGTGGAGGCGGAGAGCATTTTTGAAACGAATAAGCAGGTTACCTTAGGGACCATTTATAAAACGGTCATCTATCAGTTCGAATGGAATAGTGGCTGTCAAGTTTCTTGTTCGGATTTTGACATTTCGGACCAGAATGGGAATACAAGATTTATGCCTATAATAAACCAAGGATGCTAATTTTCATGGGATTTCCTCCACTCGGATTAAGTGCATTCACCGCGCCGGGCTTTTTACAAATTTATTTCTTTGGTGAAGCAGCAAGTGCAATTTGTTGCAAAATACCAAGATCAGGTAAGGCAAGAATCCGCCGGCCACACGCCTGTAAGCCTTCTTGGCGTAGCAATCGCATAATATGCGATGGAATTAATTCATCGCAAAGGGTGAGCCTCGAAAGGGCAGCCGATAAGCCATAAGTTGCGAAGCTCCTCATGCCTCTGGCAGGAAAGGAAAAAAATATGGGTACTCAACAATTGAATTGGACGCAGATAGAGTTCCCTAATTTACCATCTCCTCGCATCTTCAGTTCATTGGTATTGGACTCGAATAAAAATATTGCACTGTTATTTGGAGGCAGGGACTCTTCTGCGAGCAATCGCAAAGACTTTTGGTCTACTGATGGATCGAAGTGGGAACAGCCGCAGGCATCCAATACGCCTCTATCGCGGGCATTGGCAAGTATGGCCTATGATGAGGCCCATCAAATGGATGTTTTGTTCGGAGGTTCAGGGGACAACGGTATGTTGGGAGATACCTGGTTGCTCGATCAGGCGGTATGGTCGCAACAGCAGCCGTTGAATTCCCCGGCTCCTCGCAGCAACGCTTGTATGGCTTTCGACGCGGCCCGCAGCGTAACCATCCTTTTTGGTGGTTATATATATGCCGGCGGTCTTAATGATTTAACCTCGAATGAGATGTGGGCCTGGGATGGTACGAATTGGGAACAGTTTTCCCCTGCCATTTTGCCACCAGGGAGGCTTGGGGCGAAAATGGTCTATGATCGCGCCCACCAATCCATGCTTCTCTTTGGCGGCGGATCTGGAGGCGCTTTATTTGATGATACCTGGCTGTGGAATGGGACAACCTGGGTTGAGCAGCATCCTTTACATAACCCATCCTACCGACAAGCTTTTGGGATGGCCTATGATGAGAGCAGGCAGCAAGCCATTCTATTCGGTGGACAGTCTGCGGGCGGTATGGCAACCGATACTTGGGCTTGGGACGGACAGGACTGGCAGCAGCTACAACCGGCGCAATCTCCACCCGCAGAAGTGGCGTACGGCGCTCAACTGGTCTATTTACCCTCTCTGCAATCGGTGACTCTATACAATGCATTCCGGCAGAAGGCGCTTAATTCTAATGGCGGCTTTACACTTATTGAACGATCCGAAGTTTGGGCCTTGACCGATTAACCAGGCCACGTTCTTCAATAGGAGATTCTTCCATGCAAATCAGGCTAAAAAGAATTCCTGCACTATTCACGCTGTTCGTTTTGGCGGCTTGCGCACAGGCCGGGCCGGCCTTAAGCCCACAAGCGGAACCGACGCCGCTGCCATCCCTTTCTCCATCTCCATCCCCCTCGCCTTCGGCTGCTCCAACGGCTTTGGCAACGGCCTCCACAACAGCCTCCTTGCGCGGCCCGACCTGGCAACCGCTTGATTTCGCTAATCTGTACCCATCCCGTGAGGAACCCGCGCTCATTTTAGACACCAGGAACAAGATCGCCCTGCTATTTGGAGGCTTTTATGGTAATGATATTATCTTGAATGACTTATGGGAGACCGATGGAAAGACTGTGAATCAAATTCAAGCCTCCCCTTCCCCAATGCTGGCCGCTGCCAGTATGGCTTATGCTTATGGTGAGAAGCGCCAAGTGGCGGTTTTGTTTGGTAATGCTTTGTTTGGTACTGGAGAAAATACGAAATTATCCGGGGAGACCTGGCTTTTCGATGGGGCCAAATGGGTTCAACAGCATCCCCTGAACTCCCCATCCCCTCGTTTCGACGCCTGCATGGCTTATGACGCGGCTCGCGATCAAACCGTCCTCTTCGGCGGCGCAATAGGAACGGGCCCTGAAGCGGAAAAAGTGAACGATACCTGGGTTTGGGATGGGACGGACTGGAAACAGCTCTTCCCCGCCAGCCTGCCGCCAGCCAGGGAAGGGGCGAATATGGTCTATGATCGCGCCCGCCAGGCCATCCTGCTCTTTGGCGGAGGCTCGGGAGGGGATTTGTTTGATGATACCTGGCTGTGGGATGGGACAAGCTGGGTTGAGCAGCATCCTGACCATCACCCCCCCGCCCGGACAGATTTTGGGATGGCATACGATGAAAGCAGGCAGCAAGTCATTCTATTCGGCGGCGGTTCTGAATCTGGCATTTTAACCGATACTTGGGCCTGGGATGGGCAAGATTGGCAGCAGCTTCAAACGATCCAGTCGCCTCCTCAATTTATGAGTTTAATTTCTGTTCGAATGGTCTATTTGCCCGGTCTCGATACGGTAATGCTATATGGAAGTTCAATTGACGAAGGACAGTTCTGGGAGTTGGTATATAAGTAGCAGCATGGCCCTGGGAGTAAACAGGATTGCCCCAGCATCGGAATGGAGGCGGCTTGGCACTACTCCAATTTTTCCACCGTAAGGAGGAATAAGATGAAAATGAGACGTTTGGGCTTGGGAGCATATACAGGTCAACTGAAACAGGTTGTCCAATTCCTGCTCATCCTGTCTTTATGCGGGTGTGGATCAAAAGGTCCTATTGCAAAAACACCCCCGGCGACTCCCAGCATCTCACTAATCAATATTATGGAAATGGAACTGCTGTCCAGTTGGGGAAAAGCCGGGCGAGGTATCACCCAGATTGCCTGGTCGCGGGACGGGAAACAGATAGCCGTGGCTACTAATTTAGGTATCACTATTTTATATCCTGGGACGACGAAACCAACTCTCTCCCTGGATACCAATGATTATATTGCGAGCGTGGCCTTCTCGCCAGATGGCCGCTCTCTGGTCGCCGCGTCAAATGACCACATGGTCAGGCTGTGGGATACTGTCAGCGGCCAGTTGCTGCAGACTCTGGCGAGCCATGCCGACTGGTCAACGAGCGTGGCTTTTTCGCCGGATGGCCGCACTCTGGCATCCGTGTCAAATGACCGTATGGTCATGTTGTGGGATACTGCCAGCGGCCAGTTGCTCAAGACTTTGGCGGGGCACGCTGACTGGGTGAAGAGCGTGGCCTTCTCGCCGGATGGGCGCACCCTGGCTTCCGGATCAAATGACCAGACGGTGAAACTATGGGACGTGGCCAGTGGCAGGTTGCTGCGGACCCTGGTTGGTCATGCCAACTGGGTGATGAGTGTAGCCTTCTCACCGGATGGGCGTATCCTGGCATCCAGTTCCCTCGATGATACGGTGAAATTGTGGGATGTTTCCAGCGGCAGGGTACTGCTCACACTCACAGGCGACCCAAGCAAAGATGCGGCCTTTATATGTGCAACTTTCTCGCCGGATGGTCACACCCTGGTGAGCGGATCAGCCGGCGGCACGCTGAAGCTGTGGGATGCCGGCAGCGGCCGGCTTTTGCGTACCCTTGAATCTGGTAAGATGGAAAATAGCGCGGCCTTCTCGCCAGACGGCCGAAGCCTGGCTTCGGTGGCGGGAGGATTAACTCTTCAAATCTGGGGGGCTCCTTCCCTCGCAAGAACTTTTCCTCTTCTTCCGACCCAATCAACGCCTCCATTTCCATTCCCCTCGCTGGTACCATCTCCATCACCATCTCCGTCTCCATCCCCTTCGCCTGCCCCGGCGGTTTCACCAATCCCGCAGCCGCCCTTTTATATCACCAAATTGCAGATGTTCGATGCGAACACTGGTTGGCTTGAAATTTATCAAAATGAAATTGATCAAACAGAATTCTTTCGAACATTCAACGGCCTGAAAACCTGGGAGAGCGTTTCAGCTCCTCCGCTCACGGAAAGCGCCACCACCCACGGGTCCTACTGCGCAGCCGATTTTATGGATATTAATACAGCCATCGTGGCTGCATGCCAAGAATCTCTTACGGTCTGGCAGGTGAATGCGACTATCTGGCGCACCGTGAATGGCGGCCAGACCTGGCAGGCCGCTCAAACGTTTGTGCCAGATACTGCGGCTGACGAACCGGCCGAGATCACCTTTTCTGACCGGGAACACGGCTGGATGATGAGTGAGAGCGCACCGGCCATGGGTACTTCCTGGATAGCCATCCATGCGACCCAGGATGGAGGCAAAAACTGGAAATTAGTCTATTCCGGCATAAAAACTATGGCAACCCAGGTCCCAGGCTCGATGTCAGGGACAATAGGCGTCCTTTATCCATTTGGTGCGCATCTTGCATTCGATTCCGCTGCCACCGGCTTTTTTTCCGATGGAATGCGGTTATCCATCTCCCAGGATGGGGGAGCGTCCTGGCTGGCAGGCCCACTTGATTCAACGGCTGATCTGCTTGGACTGGATTGCAAGGGCTATCAAAGCGTGTATCAGTGCGAAAATCCTTACGTGGATGTAGTCTCTGCGCCACAATTTATGTCAACCCGGGATGGGGTGCTGATCCGGCGAATTTATCCAAATACGGATAACACACTAGAAGTGCTAAAATTTTTTCTTCCAATTAAGTATCTGCCGTTGCCATTGGCAAATACTCTGTATTACACGCATGATGGCGGCCTGACCTGGGTTCACCTGTCATCGCCTGTGCAAATTGGCAGCAGCCTGTATTTCCGGGATGCGCAGACGGGCTGGTTCCTGGGCAAGAACGATCCAGATCCATCTGCCCTGATACAGCTCTACCAAACGACGGATGGCGGGGCAACCTGGGATCAAATTTCTTCCGCCCCCCGGTTCCCTCAGGCAGCCAAATGCAATTCGTCAACCGGACAACCGGTTTTGCTTTCCTGGCCGGGGGTGCATCTGTTTTTTATACCGAGGACGGCGGTCATTCGTGGAGCACACTGACCTTGCCGTTGGCTCCGTGACCAGCCACAGGCGCCGGATAGCCACAATCAAATGAACTGGAGAACCTCTCATGCTAACCGTACTAATAAAAAGATATTTGAGCCTGTCTGTAGTATTGCTGCTGTCGGCTTGCGCGCAGGCCGGGCCGGCCTTAAGCCCACAAGCGGAACCGCCACCGCTGCCGTCCCTTTCTCCATCCCCCTCCCCTTCGGCTGCTCCAACTGCTTTGGCGACGGGCTCCGCGACAGCCTCCTTGCGCGGCCCGACCTGGCAACCGGTTGTTTTCCCTTTTGGATTCGTGCCCCCATCCCGTATAGAACCCGCACTCACTTTAGACACCAGGAACAAGATCGCCCTGCTATTTGGAGGCTTTCATGGTAATGATATTATCTTGAATGACTTATGGGAGACCGATGGAAAGACGGTAAATCAAATTCAAGTCTCCCCTTCCCCAATGCTGAGGAACGCCGGTATGGCTTATGATGAGAAGCGCCAGGTGGCGGTCTTGTTTGGTACTGGAGAAAATACTAAGTTATCCGGGGAGACTTGGCTATTCGATGGGGCCGAATGGGTCCAACAGCATCCCCTGAACTCCCCATCCACTCGTCTCAATGCCTGCATGGCTTATGACGCGGCTCGTGATCAAACCGTCCTCTTTGGCGGCGCAATGGGAACGGGCGCTGAAGCGGAAAAAGTGAACGATACCTGGGTTTGGGATGGTGCGGACTGGAAACAGGTCTTTCCCACCAGCCTGCCTCCAGCCAGGGAGTGGGCGAATATGGTCTATGATCGCGCCCGCCAGGCCATCCTTCTCTTTGGCGGGGCATCTGGAGGTGGCCTGTCTAATAATACTACCTTGCTTGATGATACTTGGGTGTGGGATGGGACAAGATGGGTTGAGCAGCATCCTGACCATCACCCACCCGCCCGGGAAGATTTTGGGATGGCCTATGATGAAAACAGGCAGCAAGTCATTCTATTCGGCGGCGATTCTGGATATAGTACATTAATTGATACTTGGGCCTGGGATGGACAAGACTGGCAGCAGCTTCAAACGATCCAGTCGCCCCCCCAATTTATGAGTTTAATTTCTGTTCGAATGGTCTATTTGCCCAGTCTCGATACGGTAATGCTATATGGAAGTTCATTTGACGAAGGAAAGTTTTGGGAGTTGGTTTACAAGTAGCAGGATGGCCCGGGTGTAAACCTGCTTACCCCTGCGTCGGGATAAATGCAACCCGGCGTTACACCGGTCTTTCCACAAACCTCATAAAGTTCAAGAGCCGGGCGCTTCCTCCCGGCTCTTTTGCTAACAAGACAAAGAGTATCCCTATCTCACCAGGTTGAGCGCCCGGGCAATGATAGCTTCCACCGTCATGCCAAGCTCATGGTAGACCGTTTCCGCCGGGGCCGATGCGCCAAAGCGGTTGATGCCGAGTACAGCGCCCTTTTCCCCAGCCCAGCGTTCCCAGCCCATCGAAACACCCGCTTCCACCGCCAGCCTTGCCTTGATCCTCTCCGGCAGGACGCTCTCGCGGTAGGCCTGGCTCTCGGCGGCAAACAACTCCCAGGAGGGGAAGGAGACCAGCCGCACTTTTATGGATTGCGCAGCCAACTGCCGGCCGGCCTCCACGATCAGGTCCACTTCCGAGCCGGAGGCCACCAGGATCAGATCCGGCGCGCCGTTTCCCAGGTCGGCCAGCACGTACGCGCCGCGCCGCAGTCCCTCTGCCGGGGCGAAGCTCGCCCGGTCGAGGGTCGGGACGTTCTGGCGGGTCAATGCCAGCAGGGTCGGGCCGTTGCGCCGTTCGATTGCCAGTTTCCAGGCCACAGCCGTTTCGTTGGCATCTGCCGGGCGAAGTACCAGAAGATTCGGGATGGCCCGCAGGGAGGCCAGTTGTTCCACGGGTTGGTGGGTCGGGCCATCCTCGCCCACGCCGATACTGTCATGAGTGAAGACCCAGATACTGGGATAGTGCGAGAGGGCCGAGAGACGGATGGGTTCGCGCATGTAATCGGCAAAGGTCAGGAAGGTGGCCCCGAAGGGGATGACACCGCCGTGGACGGCCATGCCATTGACAATGGCGCCCATGGCATGCTCGCGCACCCCGAAATGAAAATTGCGTCCCTCCGGGGTGGCGGGTTCAAAAGCCGGCAACCCATCCATCCAGGTCTTGGTGGAGGGAGCCAGGTCGGCCGAACCGCCCAGCAGTTCGGGCAGCCTGGCCGCCAGCGCATTGAGCACTTTTCCGGAGGCGATGCGCGTGGCCATGCCCTTTTCATCCGCCGGGAAGACCGGCAGGGCCAATTCCCAACCCTCCGGCAACTTGCCCGCCAAACGGCGTTCCAGTTCCGCATGTTTCTGCGGGAAGAAGGCCTGGTAGGCCTGCAGCCGGGTACGCCATTCGGTTTCCCATTCACGCCCGCGCTCTACGGCGCTGCGGAAATGCGCCAACACATCTGCGGGGATCAGGAAACGCGGTTCCTTCGGCCAGCCGAGTTTATCCTTTGCGCCATCCAGTTCTTCGTTGCCGGGCGGCTCGCCATGCGCCTTGCTGGTATCCTGGCGGGTCGGCAGGCCGTAGCCGATATGGGTGCGGCAGATAATCAGGGACGGGCGCGGGTCTTTTTTGGCAGACTGCAGGGCTGCGTCAATGGCTTCCACATCGTTGCCATCTTCGACATGCAGCACCTGCCATTCATACGCTGCGAAACGAGCCGCGCGGTCTTCGGTGAAAGCGATATCGGTTGAGCCGTCGATCGAGATGCGGTTATCGTCATAGAGATAGATGAGCTTGCCCAACCGCAAGTGCCCGGCCAGGGAAGCGGCTTCGGAAGTAATGCCTTCCATCAGGTCGCCGTCCGTGATAATGGCGTAGACATAATGGTTCACAACGGTATGTCCGGGCTGGTTGAATTCCGCCGCCAGGTGCGCTTCGGCGATCGCCATGCCGACCCCGTTGGAAAAACCCTGTCCGAGCGGGCCGGTGGTCACTTCCACACCCGCGGTCAGCCCGTATTCGGGATGCCCGGGGGTCCGGCTGCCCCACTGCCGGAAGCGCTTCAGTTCGTCCAGGGGCAGGTCATAGCCGGTCAGGTGCAGCAGGGAATACAACAGGGCACAACCATGCCCGCCGGAGAGGATGAAGCGATCCCGCTCCGGCCAGGCCGGGTTACGCGGGTTGTAGCGCAAATGGCGCGTCCAGACGGTATAGGCCAGCGCGGCGCAGCCCATTGGCAGACCGGGGTGGCCGGAATTGGCCTGCTGGACCATGTCCGCAGACAGGAAACGCAGGGTATTGATGGCACGTTCTTGCAGATCGCTCATGGTTAAAAATCCATTCTTATTGGGGTTGCCCATACTCCTCGAGATAACGGCGGTGGGCCCGGGCGACTTCTTCGGCGGGAATCTCGTCCGGCTGGCCCAGTTGCAGGGCATAGAAGACCGTGCGGGCCACATCCTCAACCATCACGGCCGCCTTGACGGCGGCTTCTGGCGTCTTCCCGATCGTGAAGACGCCGTGGTTTTTCATCAGGATGGCCGGACCGGCGCCGATCGAGCGGAGGATTTCCTGGCCGATTTCGTCTCCACCTATTTTAGCATATCCGCCCACCGGGATGGGCCCGCCGAACTCATCGCAAATGGCGGTCAGCACAGCCGGAATGGGTTTGCCGGCAGCAGCCCAGGCGGTCGCAAAGGTCGAATGGGTATGCACCACGCCGTTCACATCCGGGCGGTGGCGGTAAATGGTCACATGCGCAAAGGTATCCGAGGAAGGTTTATATTTCCCTTCCACCACCTTCCCATCCAGGTCCACCACCACCATCGCCTCGGGCGTCAGGTCTTCATAGCGGATACCGCTCGGTTTGATCACCACCAGGCCGGTGCCTGGATCGCGTACCGAAACGTTGCCGGAGGTCCATACCACGAGATTATTTCTCGGTAGTTCCAAGTGCAACTTGACGAGTTCTTCTTTTAATTTTTCCAGCATATATTACTCCCTTCCTTGTTCAATATATATTTTCTACGCCAGCCCCTCCACGGCGGCTCTTTCGATGATAAGCCCCTTTTCATAGCGCTCCATGAACGCTTTAAAGCCATCCACATCCGCTTGATCGGGAGCTATTGTCGTACCATTTTCTCCAGTAAAGACCTTGTCAGAGAGAAAGGCCTCCAAAGGTTCACTCGTTGTCTTATGGATCATGTAGGATGCAAGTAATGCGATCCCCCATGCGCCGCCCTCGCCGGCGGTCTCCATCACGGAAACGGGGACATTCATCGCCGCTGCCATCATCTTTTGACCCACTTCCTTTGTCTTGAAAAAACCACCGTGACCGAGGATCTGGTCTATCTTCACTTGTTCCTCTTTAAAAAGGATGTCCATTCCAATTTTCAAGGCGCCGAGGGCGGAGAATAGATGCACACGCATGAAGTTCGAAAGGGTGAAGCGGCTTTCGGGTGTACGGACAAACAGAGGGCGTCCCTGCTCAAGGTGCGTGATGTTTTCGCCTGAAAAATAATTGTAGGCCAGCAGCCCGCCGCAATCCGCCTCGCCCTTGAGGGCCTGTTTATAGAGAGTTTCGAACAGGCTGGATTGACTGACCTCCATACCAAACACCCGGGTAAATTCCTGGAACAATTCGACCCAGGCATTGAGATCGGACGTGCAGTTATTGCTATGCACCATCGCCACAGGCTTGCCAGTGGGTGTCGTCACCATGTCGATCTCAGGGTAGACCTTCGACAGGGACTTTTCCAAAACGATCATGGCGAAGACGGAGGTTCCCGCAGAAACATTGCCCGTCCGCTCTGCCACGCTGTTGGTCGCGACCATACCTGTGCCTGCGTCGCCCTCGGGCGGACAAAGTGGGATACCCGGCCGCAACTGTCCCGTAGGATCGATCAGCCTTGCGCCTTCTTCGGTCAGAAAGCCAGCGATATCACCTGCCATCAAAACTTTGGGCAGGATATCTTGGAGTTTCCATGATACGTTTTCCTTTTTTAGCCGCTCGTTGAACAACTCTAGCATACGATCATCGTAGTTGTTGGTCTTGCTATCAATGGGAAACATGCCCGAGGCTTCGCCAACGCCCAACACCTGCTTCCCCGTCAGTTTCCAATGAACATAGCCTGCCAATGTATTCAGATAGCGGATATCCCCGACATGGGCTTCCCTGTTCAAGATAGCCTGGTAGAAGTGCGCAATACTCCAACGCTGGGGGATGTTGAATTGAAACAGGTCTGTGAGTTCCTTCGCTGCTTGCCCGGTCGTGCTGTTTCGCCATGTACGAAACGGTACAAGCAGGTTGGCATCCTTATCGAAGGCCATATAGCCGTGCATCATGGCGCTAAAACCAATGGCGCCTATGGTCAGGAGCGGAGTGTTGTACTTCTCGATAACTTCGCGGTTGAGCTTGCGATAGCTTTCCTGCAAACCTGTCCAAATATCTTCGAGGCTATATGTCCATACGCCGTTTTCGTACCGGTTTTCCCACTCATGGCTACCCGATGCTATCGGCGCATGATCATCGCCAATCAACATCGCCTTGATACGAGTTGAGCCGAACTCTACGCCAAGAACCGTCTTTCCGCTTTCAATTGCTTTTTGGATATTCATGTTCATCTCCTATCTTGAAATGAGAACCGTTTCTATAGGGATTATTTTTTAATTCCACTCGGGAAATCCCGCCAGGGATCCCCCTGTGGTATCCAGCCATTTCGTCAGGCCAATCCTTTTGACAAATGGTAGTATAGTTCGTTCCAGCGCAGTTCCTTCTTGAATTCGGAAAGCTCGGTTTCGTTGCCGATGACCAGAAATTCCAGCCCGGCCATGCCGGCAAAATCTTCCAGGGCTGTACGCGTGACTGCCTGGCTGAAACCGGTGTGGTGGGCGCCGCCTGCCAGGATCCAGGCTCCCGCGGCCACCTTTAGGTTCGGGCGCGGCACCCAGACGGCGCTGGCCACCGGCAGGCTCGCCAGCGGTTTTTCCGGTTGGATCACATCCACCTCGTTCACGACCATGCGAAAGCGGCTACCCATGTCCAGCAAGGTCGCATTGACCGCCGGGCCGCTTGGTACACTGAAGACCAGCCGGGCCGGATCTTCCTTCCCGCCGATCGAAAGCGGGTGGATCTCCAGGCTGGGTTTCGCTCCGGCAATCGAGGCGCACACCTCCAGCATGTGCGCACCCAGCACCTTCGGGCTTTTCTCGTCCAAGTCGTAAGTATAATCTTCCATGAAGGATGTTCCGCCCTTCAGGCCGGCCCCCATCACTTTCATGGCACGCACCAGGGCGGCCGTCTTCCAATCGCCTTCCGCCCCGAAGCCGTAACCGTCCGCCATCAGGCGCTGGACTGCCAGGCCGGGCAGTTGCGCCAGGCCATGCAGATCTTCGAAGGTGGTGGTGAAGGCTTTAAAACCGCCTTCTTCAAGGAAGGCCCGCATCCCGATTTCGATCCGGGCGGCCTCCCGCAGGGAGGCACGCTGGCTGCCCTGCGGGCGCAGCGTTTCGGCCACGCGGTAGCTGTCGTCATATTCGGCCACCAGCCGGTCGATCCCGGATTCCGACACGGCGTTGACAAACTTGACCAGGTCGCCCAAGCCGTAGCCGTTGACCGAATATCCCAGCCGGATCTGCGCCTCCACCTTATCGCCCTCGGTCACGGCCACTTCGCGCATGTTGTCGCCGAAGCGCGCTACGCGCATCCCCTGGGCATCCTGCCAGGCCGCCGCCGCGCGCATCCAGGTGGCCAGCTCGCTTAAAACATCTTCATCCTGCCAGAAGCCCACGATAATCTTCCGCTCCAGGCGCATGCGGCTGCCGATGAAGCCGAATTCCCGGTCGCCGTGCGCCGATTGGTTGAGATTCATGAAATCCATGTCGATCTCGGACCAGGGCAGATCCCGGTTAAATTGCGTGTGCAGGTGCACGAATGGCTTGCGCAGCAAGCTCAGGCCGGCGATCCACATTTTGGCGGGGGAAAAGGTGTGCATCCAGGTCACCAGGCCAATGCAGGCGGGTGCATTATTGGCTTCCCGGCACACTGCAGTGATCTCTTCCGGCGTTGTCACGACCGGTTTGAAGATCAGCTTCACCGGCAGTTTGCCCGACCGGATCATTCCCTGCGCCATTGCCTGGGAGTGATCCGCCACGATCTTGAGCGTGGCTTCGCCATATAAATGCTGGCTGCCAGTCACGAACCATACTTCGAGCTCTTTAAAGTCGATCATAATTGTCTCCTGTTGGAAAAAGATTAGCCATCCGGCTATCGAATATCGAAATTTTCATGGATGATCAGCTCAGGTGAAAGCAAAATATCTTTGGGTGCCGGTTTTTTAAATCCGGCGCGGGTATCACGCTGAACTACTCCGATATAAAATTCACTCTACCTGGTAAAGACTCCGGGCAAGCACGTGGTCTTGATATTCAGGAGCCAGCTCGCAGAAATAACCGCTCCAGCCCCAGACACGGACAATCAAGTTCTTATGCTTCTCAGGATGCACTTTTGCATCCAATAAAGTCTCCACATTGAGGCTGTTAAGCTGTAACTGCTGGCAACCGAGTTGGACAAAAATGCGCACCAGCATGGCCACTTTACGGATCGATTCAGAGTCCCGGAAAACAGAATCGGATAATTCCATGGTGACCGGCCCTCCGTTGCAAATTCGCCGGAAGTCCAGTTTGGAAAAGCTTTGCAGTGTACTGATGGGGCCTCGCACCAGCACACCAGGCGATGGAGCCAGATTGGCGCTGAACGGTTCACCGCTGACCCGCCCATCGGCAGTCGCCCCTACCACCGGTTCACGCATCCCATCGTGTCCCCTGGACAGCCAAATATAATACATGGCCGAGCCGGACCCGGGTCTTAGAATTCCTCCCCTGGGCGTACGCCCGTACTCCTCACAGGCCAGGGCAAAATACTCGAATAAAGCCACGAGTAACGCATCCGCCCGATCATCATTGGATCCAACCTTGGGCCCAGTCTCGTTAAGCTTACGGCGCAAACCTTCGTGCCCAACGAAATTGCCTTGCAGGGCTGCCAGGAGTTCATCCGCACCCAGGCTGTGGTCCTCGAAGACGAATTGTCTAACTGCAGCCAGGGCATCTGCGGCATTGGCAGAGCAGGCGCCATGGATGCCAAAATTGTTGTATTTCAAGCCCTGCGAGAGGTCGCGACCTTGTTCCAGACATCCCCGCATGAAAACCGAATAATAAGGTGCAGGCGGCAGCAACAGGCGGGAATAGGCTTCAGCCAGGGCTTGTACCTGGAAACGAATGGCATTGTCCGTACGATCGAGAATATCGTCCCATCCTCCGCCATCCGCCAGGACAGACCGAATTGCTTTGTCAACAGCAGCCGGGAAAGAAACTGCTCCGATGTTGACGACCTCCATGCCGCGCCCTGGGATGATAAATTCCCAGCAGGCGGCGACGACATAATCCCGTGCGTCTTCAAGTTCATATCCATGGGCAACAAGCGCCGGGATGACCACATCGTCATTGCTGTACTGGGGGAAACCCAGCCCTTTGCGGGTCAACTCACTCGCCAGACATAGGAGGTCCAAGTCGGTTTGGGCTGAAATGCGCAGGTTGATTTTGGGGTCAATCAACTCCAGGTCGCGCGCAACACGCAGTACCATGCAAGTGAGCTGGTTGACTGCCTGGGAACCATCCGGTTTGACTCCGCCCAAGGTGAGTGTCTGGCCGTTGTCTCCCTGCTGGACGCCCGGGTATAAATCGCTGTCTTTGTTCAAGGAGATAAAAAATTCCGTCAAGAGCTCTTCCGCATCCTGGACTGTCAGGCGGCCCGCCTGCAGGTCAGACTGGAGGAAAGGTTCCATATACTGATCGAAACGTCCCAACCCGACATGATAATTGCCGCCCAGCCAGACAACGGCCTGACACAGACGCAGCGATTGCAAGGCTTCCCGGAAAGTGCGGGCTGGGTGAGCCGGAACAGCTTCGAGCAGGGCAACCAGGTCTTCCCGGCCGAGCCGGCCAGCCTGAATGGCGTAACGATGGGCCAATGCCAGCACGGCGTCGATAGTCTCAATGGCACAATCCAGGAATTCCAGCGCCTGCGGGTCATCCGCCAGACGTCGACGCGTGGCCATCGCCACTTCCCGGCGGCCAAGCAGCCCCTGAGAGAGCAATAATCCCCAATCGGCACAGATATTGCTGACGGGGCCAAGCTCGTGCAGTGTCCGCCCTGCGGTCAATCGGGACCACTCACCCACGGAGTGAACCGGCGGCACGCCGGGCAGCGTGCGCGTAAAAACAATATTTTCCTCCGGCAGAACGACCACTTGCTCGGCCTCGCACTGGCACCGTACCAGCCGGGCTACCCGGCGGGGCCACGACAGGCCTTCGGCTTCACACTCGGGCAGAACTTGGATCGAATGAGCCAGACGGTATACCTTATGTTCCCCGTTTCGCATCCGTTGTTTCATCAATACCAATTTTTCGTTCATACACGCTTTACCTTTAACCCGACTTGCTCGAATATTTTCGTATTGTAATTGACCGGACGGCTCTCATCATAATCCGGCTTGAACTCCATGCCGGCATAACGATATTTCGAACCGGCAGCACGATTATAAGGCAGTAAATTAACTTCCATCAGATCGGGCATTTTCTGAATAGCCCTGGCAATCGCCTCCAGGTTTTCATCCGTATCGGTGACATCCGGTACTAGCGGCACACGGATGACGAACGGCTTGCCGGATCCACCCAGCGATTGCAGATTGTCCAGAATCAGGTCATTATCGACGCCTGTGTAATGCAGATGTGCGGCCCGGTCCATCAATTTCAAGTCGTAAAAAACCAGGTCCGTGCGGGCCAACACAAGCTGAAAATCCGCTTGCGAAGCATACCCGCATGTATCCAGCACCACATGCAAGTCATCCAGCAGGTCGATCACTTCGGCCACAAATTCGGCCTGGAGCAGCGGTTCGCCGCCCGAAAAAGTGATGCCGCCCTCGTTTGTTCGGAGCAGTACGGCCTGTTGATTCAGCAAAGCAGCCAGTTCCAGGGCTGTATATTCCCGGCCCGCAACCCGTTCGCCGACCGGACTACGAATGATCTGCGGCTGGATGGACTGGCTCTCGGGGTTGTGGCACCACATGCAGGCCAGCGGGCAGCCTTTTAGGAAAATAGTGGTGCGGATTCCGGGTCCGTCGTGTACCGTAAATTCCTTGATATCAAAAACTATGCCAGAGGTCATTACGAATACCTGGTATCCAAAAAAGGACCTACATAGATTCAGGAGCGATAGGCGGGGGGCCTGGGATCCAGCCAGTTCATGAGATCAGCCTTCATTGCAAAGGCGAAAAAAGTGTTGCCCAGCGGGTTATAGTGCCCGAAGACGGCCGCCGCAGCTGGCTTTATATAATACCGGTCGATATATTTCTCCGGTGATATAACAAAATCGGCATAATCCTGCTTATGCTTTTGCAGGCTATCGAACCAGGGGATCTTTTTTCGTTCGAGATAATCGATAAAGCTGGTATCGAAGCGTTCCCCCCCCTTGAGAAAATGGATGATCTGGGCTTCAGAGTAGGCCAGGGCGACGAACAGTTTTTTATGGTTCTTTTCCGCCCAGGACACCAGTTTGTCCATGACAAATTCGCTGGACTTGAGTCCGTAGCGCAGGCGCAGTTTTGCCGCTTCAGCCGCCAGGTTGGGAGCAGCGCGCAGATCTACCTTGAGCGCGAGGGCTTCGGCAACCTCCTCCAGATCGTCAAAACGTGCTTCGCCGCCCATTTCCAGGGCAAACAGCCGGACAATCTGGTCATCATGGAAGGTTGTATAGAAATAGTCCGGGGCGCAGAGTTTGCGCAGTTCGCCCGCATCCCGACAAAGGCCGGGGACTTCGACAAAGCCACCTTTGGATAGGTCATAACGCAAATGCGACCAGGGCAAACCGTGCAAGGGCCAGGCACGTTCACGCGGGCGCGCCCGGTCAATCCACTGCGTCCTAATCCAGCGGGACGAATCCAGGTTGCGGACGTGATCGTCATCATAAATGGTCAGCAAGAGGTATTCCGCCGAACAATCCCCCGCTTCAACCCGCATGGCACGCTTGTAGGCTGTGAAGACACTGTGCCCACCGATCCCATAATTCCGGATGGGTTCACCGAAATGGGCGGCCAATCGTTCCTGCCACGACTCATCGTCACTGACCTGCTGGCACTGGGTAAAGCTGTCGCCGTAGGTGTTAATGCGGCAGGGCTGGGTGGCGTAATTGACCATTTTTCGATGGCCGGCCGGCTCGTAGGTATAAGTGGTGCGGCAGAAATCCATGCCATCCTTGAGAACAATGCTGCGCGGAAAATATCCGATCTCCGGGTCAAAGCTGCACCACGATGGCGCATCCGGGTCCAGCATGGCCTCGACGTCCACAGGACGGTACGTAGTGGTTTCAAGGATCTCTTTGATCAGGTCACTCATTCACAACTTCCTCAAAAAAGAACTTCCACATTGAAGCAAAATGGCTTCAATGTGGACCGGGTGATTTGTATACCCGGATATCCCATGAGGGGCGCACCAATCGGTGGGGTTTGCTGGCACGCGCAGCCTTGATAAGGCGCATCGTTAAGCTTTCATCAATGATTGGGCCAGACTAACCGCGCGGCTGGCATCCGGGGAATAACCGTCGGCGCCAATCTTTTCAGCATAGGCTTCCGTGACGGGTGCCCCACCAATCATCACTTTAACCTGGCTGCGCAGGCCGGCGGCGGTCAATGCATCAATGATGTTTTTCATATTAGGCATGGTGGTTGTCAGCAGGGCCGATAAGGCAACCAGGCTGACACCGCCTGAGCGGACCGCTTCTACAAATTTTTCGGGGGCCACATCGGTGCCCAGGTCTTTGATCTCAAAACCAGCGCCCTCAAGCATCATCCCGACCAGATTCTTGCCAATGTCATGCAGATCGCCCTGGACAGTGCCGATGGCCACTTTGCCAGACGACTTGACACCAGCCTGCAGCAGCCTTGGTTTCAAGAGTGCCATACCCATCTGCATGGCCCGCGCCGCAATCAGCATCTCAGGTACATAATACTCACCTTCTTCAAACCGTCGTCCCACTTCGGCCATGGCCGCAATCATAGCCTCATTTAGGATCTCATCCGGCGCTATGCCTTTGGTAAGTGCTTCCTGCACCTTCTGGGTCACAATGGTCTGCTCTCCATTTAGAATACCATCAAAGATCTCTTGTAGTATTGGTTTCATATTGGCTATCTCCTATGATTGATCCCGGTAACCGGATTGGTTTTGAACGAGTTCAATAAATGCCAGCATATTCTTAAGGGGTACATCTCCCTCCACATCATGTGCGGGAGCAAATATATAGCCACCTCGTGCACCCATTTTTAACAAGCGTTGCGTTTCCATACGGACAACTTCTACCGTGCCGAATGGTAACGTACGCTGAGTGGATAAACCGCCATGGAATGTCAGTCGCCCACGATAACGCTCCATCAAGGCTGGTACATCCATCACTTCGGGCTGGAAAGGATTGAAGCAATTCAGCCCGATGCTGATGAGATCATCAAAGAGTTCATCCACATCTCCGCAAGAATGAATGAAAACATATTTTCCGGCCGCGTGGACGACCGCATACATGCGCTTGAGCACTGGATAAATAAACTGGTGCCAGAGCTTCGGGCCCATTTGCAAGCCGCGCTGCTGCCCCCAATCATCCCCGAAATAAACGGCATCAATGTCGTACTTTAACGCTTCCTGTATCTGGGCAATATTGTAATCGGCAATCGCTTCCAATAAGGTGTGGACAAAGTCGGGAGCGTCATAAAAATCCATCAACAGGTTCTGCATCCCGCGCAGAGTCCAGGCGCGTTCATACAGGGAAAAACCGATCTGGAAAACCCGGAAGCGATCCCCATATCTGGCGATACGGGTGGGAATATCGGCAAAAAATCTCTGATCAAGCGGATCGGGGAAGGTATACCCTTTCAGAGTCGGCTCGGATAAGATACTCCCCACCACATTGCCAATATCCTTATCAATGCTGCGGTCCCAGACAACACCGAAGACATCCTGAACGCGGTCATGCCCCAGATCGGTAAAAAAGCCAATATCGCTGCCCAGCTTCAGGATGTGATTATGGAGAGCATCTTCGATATCCAGAGGCTTGAAATGCTCTTCCAGCTTAGCCCGGGCCTCCATGGTAAACCCGCATGACCAGGGTACATAAGGAGGGACCTTCCCAGCGAGTACTGCGTGAATGATCTCCCGTTTTGTCATCGCCTATCCGATCGATTTGTAAGGAGTTTGCCGGATGGTTTCGACCATGGCCCAGAAATTCTCAAGCGGAGTATCGAGCTGCAGGTTGTGAGTGGGACCAATTAAGAGACCGCCTCCTTTTCCGATGGTTTGCAAACGGGCCAGAACTTCCGCTTTCACCTGTTCAGGAGTGCCAAAGGGCAGAGTCTGCTGAATGTCGAGAGATCCCCAGAAGCACAAGTTCCTGCCGTATTCATTCTTCAATCTTATCGGGTCCATCGCCATAGGCTGGATCGGGTTCAGGATATCCACACCAATTTCAATTAACTCGGGGATGATCGGGTAAACCACTCCATCGGTGTGGTAGGCGATCTTGATGCGTGGGTTGATATGGCGCAGCGAATTGATCAAAGCGGCCATGCGTGGTTTGAAGTATTGGCGCCACATCTTGGGAGACATCAACATGCCATTTTGCCCACCCATGTCGTCGCCGAGCCAGATCATATCCATTCCCATGCTCACCAGGTGCTGCGTAACGACCTTGTGGTAGGAATAAGGGAGGTCGAGTACCCGGTTGGCTTTGTCCGGGTCGGTAGCCAGATCCATCATCAACCGCTCATAGCCGCGCAAAGCCCAGGCGCATTCAAAAATGGTTGTGGGCGTGACGCCAACGATCCAATACTCCTCTTTAAACATCTCCAGGACGCGTTCGGCTTCATAGTAGAGTTCCGGACGATCTGGATCGGGTGGAAGATAGACATCCAGCGCCCCATCCTCAGCCAGCGGATGTCCAAATGGCTCGGTATATTTACCCTTACCGAAAGGAGTGTCATATTCGACTGTCTTCCAGGTCACGCCCCATTCATCCTGGTAGCTGGCGACATTCTGGTAACCGTCCTGATAGTAGCCATTCACCCAGCCAACCGAGGTCAGGAGCATATCCTCATCCAACGCACGCTCGAGCTCATACGTATTCCCGCCCCCGTGCGGATTATGCAACCCCTGGCCTTTCAAGCGCAAGTCGGCTTCCAAACGGGCAGCAAACTCGGGCGTGAAGCTGATCTGCATCGGGCAACGATCGGGTTCCTGATGGTTAAGAGCAGTCATTACTCGTTCACGATGGTTCATTTTGTCCATTCCTTGGCAAACTGATACCTCAATTCATCCAACCGTGTGGCTCCTGCCATATTCCATGGCAGTATCAAAGGCTACGACGATATTTTCCGGGGGTACAAAGGCCTGGATATTGTGCACAGCTGCGAAAACGAAACCACCGCCGGGTGCCAGATCATCAATGCGGCGTTTCACCTCATCTACCACTTCCTGTGGCTTTCCAAATGGCAGAATATGCTGGGTATCCACACCCCCGCCCCAAAACACGATATCCCGTCCGAATTCAGTTTTCAGATCCTTGGTGTTCATGCCTTTTGCCGACACCTGCACCGGATTCAGGATGTCGAAGCCGAGCTCGATCAGATCCGGGATCAGGCCACGCGTGGCCCCGCAACTATGGTAGAACAGCTTGGCATCCGTCTTTTTCTTGATGGCTTCCACCAGGCGTTTCTGTTTGGGTTTGATGCGCTTTCGATAAATTTCAGGGTTGATGAGCCAGCCGTTCTGTCCGGCCAGATCATCCCAAAAAGTAAAAACCTGGATGTAGGGACCGACCTGTTCAAGGTAACGGTTACAGGATTCTATGTATATATCGGTGATGCCCTCCATCAGGCGGTCGGCAAATGCCGGTTCAGAGATGAGTGCCATCAGGAAGTTCTGTAAGCCCATCACACGGGCGGGTTGTTCAAAAATACCGCCACCGATCACCGCGCTGCCCACCAGGGCATAGTCGGTGGTTTCATAAAGGGTTTTGGCCTGCTGACCAAGCTGCGCATTGACTTCGGCGGAATCAGGGACGGGCCAGCGATAAGCGTCCAATGCAGCCATGCTGGCTTCTTTAATCGGGAATTCAACCCAATCGAAATACAATCCGCCTCGTTTGGGCATATGCAATTTCGAGCCCCAGCGGTCAATGAAGGCAAGATAATCGCCTTCTTCAAATATATCCACTCCGACCGTGGTTGCAGACGGCAACTGCACCATCCGGAAATCCACGCCGAACCGTTCCAAGAGTGCCTCATCAACATAGGGTAGCTGCTGCACGTAATCGAACATTTTGATCTGCTCGACCGGTATACCTAGATATTCCTTGAGGTCGATATAGGTCTTTTTGACGATCGAACTGACGAGCGTGGCGCCCAGGTCAATGGGGACGCGATCGGGCTCCTGGTGGTTAAGAGCTTGCATAACCCTGGTACGTGAGGTCATATTATCATCTTCCGGTTTGCCGAATTTTCCGCAGGACAGCCTGCATGGTAAAGATTACATCCATGATAACTCTCCTTCCGGATGGAGCGAATCAATTTTACCTGCTCATCCAGCGGAATTGAACGTTCTGAACTACAATTGGAAGGAAGCGAGGCACTATTAAAACCTTTTCTAGAAAAATACTCTGGTTGATTATATTGATGATATTCTGCCTTCCGGGGTGCCGGCCACAGGCAAATTCTTTGTTGCCGGCCATTACAACTCCGGGTGTGCATGTGACCGTCCTGGGCCAGCATGAATATAGCGTGCACCAGCTATTGACTCTGGTCAATAAAGGACCCGGACAACCGGAGAAACAGAATATCTGGGTGGCATTGATCCGGACTTTTCCTCCTTACCAAGAAGTGCAATCAATGAAAATCACGCCTGGAACATATACGCAGGTTACCGACGAATATGGCAACCATTACGCCGAGTTTGATTTTTCCGGGCAACCCGCGGGCACCACTGAAACCGTGCAGATCGATTACCGGGTTATCGTCAATGAACTGGCTTACGATCTTTCGATCTGCACAGGGCAACTTCTCGAAGAATTCATCCAACCGGAGTTGCATATCGAATCCGATAATCCTCAAATTGTGGCATTGGCAGCCAATCTTTCACGTGAGAAAGCGACTGTCTGCCAGCAGGTACGCGCCTTTTACGATTATATTGGTAGTACCCTGGTCTATACATACAACGGAGAGAACTGGGGTGCACAGGCAACACTGGGGCCAATGGGGGCCGATTGCACGGAATATACTGATCTTTTAGTGGCACTCAGCCGGGCACGTGGAATTCCAGCCCGGTATTTCGATGGACTACTGTATCTGGACAAGAGCACGGCTTCTCTGGCTCAAATGGAACATGCCTGGCCGGATATCTACATGCCATCCATCGGGTGGGTCGCAATGGATCCCACCCTGGGAAGGCCGCTGGTTGACCGCGATATGTATTTTGCACACTACACGCCGGACCATATCATCGTCACAATGGGAGTGAATCCATCTGTATTACGCGGCGGTGATTATTGGACGAATCTTTACTGGCCGGGCAACAGCACTGACATTCAGGTTTCCGGAAACTGGCAGATCGACCTGGCCAGCAAATAGGGGCAATAAATATTATCTCCTCTCATTTTTTCGTTCCTGTCCGGTTGAGGCAAAAACGGCAATAAGAGCAGATTGATTATAAAAAAGATGGTAGATCACTCTCCGCGCTTGCGCAGATAAGTGTGCATAATCACCGAGAGTACGATGATTAAACCATAGATAAAATTGGTCCAGAATCCCGTCAGGCCAACGGCGACGGTTGCAGCTTCGATGGCACCAATGATGAATGCTCCGAGAAAGGTTCCCAGTATGGTACCGGCGCCGCCTAAGACGGATGTGCCACCCAGGAAGACGGCAGCCATGGTCTGGAGCAAAAAACCATCTCCCAGGGTGGGCCAGAAATAAGCCACGTAAAAACTGGCAAGTATGCCGGCGAAGGCAGAGATCACGCCGATCAGCATGAAAACCTGGATGCGGGTGCGCCCGGTATTGACGCCCATCAGTTCAGCGCTTTTGATATTGTCTCCGATCAGGTAGACATGAGCGCCAAACCGGTGTCGGTTCAGCAGCACCCAGCCCAGGAGCGCGACCACAACCAACCAAAACATTTGCATGGGAAAGTACGGGCCGATCTTTCCGACAAACAGGTTATAAAAAAAGGTCTTTTTAATATATTCCAGAGAAAAATTTGCCCCTTGTGTAAGCACCAGGGCCGCACCACTCCATAGAAATTGTGTACCGATGGTGACAACGAGTGAAGGAATGCCGAACTTGACAATGATAAACCCATTCAGCCAGCCGATGAGCGCTCCGGTTACCAGGGCCGCCACAATTGCCAGGAACACTTGAAGGGTCACATTCTTCATAAAGCCTGTTACTGTATATGTAAAATTGAAGGCCACCATGCCCATGGCCATGACGGAGGGGAACGAGAGATCCATCTCCTTGGCAATCACCACAAGGGTCAGGGGAATGGCCATGATGGCAAAGAAAGGGGTGGAGGACATGAAGGCAGAGTAGATTTGTGGGGCCAAGAAGGTCCTTGGGGCAGAAACGATAAATATGATCCACAGGATTACAAAAACACCCAGGATTCCAAGCTCGGCGCTGTTTGTGCGTATAAATCTTCTGAGATTAAAGGGCGGCTTATAGTGTTGAGTGACTTCTGGCGATTTTGCCGTGTTTTGAGTATTCATTGCATCCATCCTTATTGATATATTAACTGAGGCTGCCGGTTTCTGCAACGCGGACCATTTTATCCATTAACTCGTTCAGGCCAATATGCTTGGTTTGGAATTCACCAGCAACCTTGCCACGGTCAATCACCACCACACGGTCAGCAACATTATGAACGTGCAGGATGTTATGGTCGATAAAAATGGCAGATTTTCCAGCTTGCTTGATGGCGTTAACGAAGTTGATCAATTTGGCAGATTCTTTGAGCGAGAGACCCATGGTGGGTTCATCGAGAACGACGATATCAGCGTTGAAGAAGAGGGCGCGCACGATCGCGACACCCTGCTTCTCACCACCCGAATATTGTCCAACCTTCGAATCCGGACTGACGGCATGCGAGGTAAAGCCCATCGACTCCGTCATCAGCCGATGCGTTTCGTCTTTCATCCGTTGGATATCCAGGAAACCCATCCGGGTGGTAAGTTCGCGTCCCAGGAAGATATTGCGCCAGAGCGTCTGCAATTCAGCCAGCGCCCGTTCCTGGTAGACGGTTTCCAAGCCTAACTCCCTGGCTTTAGGAACCGTCAGGTGATCCACTTTCTTGCCGTTGAAATATATCTCGCCAGATGTGGGTTGGTAATAGCCGGTGATAATCTTGATCAACGTGGATTTGCCCGCGCCGTTATCGCCTAGCAGGCCGACCACTTCATTCTGGCCCAAATGAAAGTTGATATCCTCAAGCGCCTGGACCTCTCCAAAGGATTTGGACACGTGTTTGAGTTCGAGCCGGTATTCTTCCATAGGACTGTCTCCGTTGCAGTGAGATATAGAGCTATAACATGAATTATATTCAGAATAATGGCATTTTAGGAACGACATCAGCCGTTGAAATACACACTACTCACGACAGAAGTTGTTATCAGTAATGTGAAGGGCAAGGGCTAAATGGCAAAGTCCATCGGGCACCATTTAGCCCTTGCTTGGTTACTTATTGCCGATCCAGATAAAGAAAAGTCTCAGCAAAAAAGGTTTAGCGGTTCTGCTTTAGCGAACTCCCTGTTGAATCAACGGAGCGAGTGAATTGACATTGCTTTTGTTGACAAAACCTGCGGCTGTATTGATATTCAGACCGCCGATTTTATATACCTTGCTCAGGCAGAGCTGCAAAACGCCGAAATAGCCTTGCAGATACTGCTGTTGGTCGATCACCAGTTGTAGCCAGCCGCCTTGAATCGCGGTAACGCCATTGCCGGATATATCGAAGCCGGCGGCAAAGACATCACCGGGTTTCTTGCCGGCAGCTTGCAGGAAGGTCGCGATGGTGCCCGTTATGTCGCCATGATCGGTGATGACCATCTTTATTTCCGGGTGAGCGGACATGATGCCGGTGAAGATCGGCACGCCGGCGGATGGGTTCGCATTGGTGGCGTCATCGATCTCCTGGTAGATCACTTTCAATCCGGCTTTATTAAGTGCATCCAGTATGCCTATGGTGCGCTGGCCGCGGCCTGCCTGTGCTTTCAAACCCCACACGAAGGCCGTGTCGCCTGCCTTCAAGCCTGATTCTGCGACAGCTTCCTGGCCCAGCGAATATCCCGCATCGTAGAGAACGGCGCCTGCGTAACCAAAACCATTGGCGCTGTACTTGGCTTGCGCCAACGGCAGCGGTGTGTTCATGCTGGTTACGATAATGCCCTGCGCTTCAGCGGCATCGATCAAGGGATCAAAGGCTGTATCGCCGGGATGGCCCATAATGGCAATGCCATCCGGCTTGGTGGCTGCGGCTGCCTGGAACTGGGTGGTCATCTTGGAAGGATCCCAGTCGGACCATACGTATTGCACGTTCGCGCCTGTATCCTTGGCGGCTTGGACAGCACCGTTATAGACGACCTGCTCGAAGCCTCCACCAGGTGTTCCGCCGGGGAATAAAACGATGTGAACATTGGAGCACCAACCGCCAGATGCAGCAGGAGCCGCGCCAGTTGTGGCGGCGGGGGCAGCCGTTACGGGAGCAGTGGTCGGTGCGGAAGCCGCGGTAGCTGGAGCGGTGGTCGGCGCGGATGCCGCGGTAGCTGGGGCTGTCGTTGGGGCCGTAGTGGCGGTAGCCGCTGGGGAGCAGGCAGCCAGCACAAGGCCGAGTAAGGCGATCACAGTTACAATTCGTGAAACATGCTTGAACATTTAAGCCTCCTTGAATATTTTCCTGAAAGGGTTATGGATATTTCGAAGACATCTTGCGTTCAGCGTGAATTGAAACAGGGTTCTTATCCTTATTTCGGGGCACCTCCTTTCACTCCTTTATCAAGCGAAGAGTAAAGCCGGAAAATGTTGCTAAAAGGCGATCCCAGATATTTAGATCGCTGAACTGGCGCGAATGATCAGCTCCGGCATCAACGTGATGGAAAATGGCTGGATTGGTTCGGCTTCCGAACGACGCGCCATGATCATTTCATGCAGGTTTTTTACCGCAAGACAACCGACGTCAACCAGTTGCTGGTACATGGTTGTCAATGGAGGCCAGAAGAAGGCCGCCTCCGGGGTATTATCAAAGCCGACGATGGCCAGATCCTGGGGCACCCGGCGGCCCAATTGATGTGCGCTTCCCAAAGCGCCCAGGGCGATCTGGTCGCTGCTTGCAAAGACACCGTCAACATCCGGCGATTGCGCCAGAAGCGCGCGCATGCCGCGTTCGCCGTTCACCGCCGACCAGTCATCACTTTTGACTACCAGGGAAAGAGGCGCCTCCAGTCCTGCCTCTCCCAAGGCTTCCTGCCAGCCAGAATAGCGTTCGCTTGCCTCCCACCAGGGCATCGGACCGGTGATAATGCCAATCTTCCGCCGGCCCTGTTGCAAAAGGTGCTGGACAGCTTGTCTGGCTCCATTCCGATTATCAATCGAAACTACGGAAATTCCCGGGCGGGGTCGCGTGGTCAGGAAAACGAGCGGGGGAAGCCGGTCGAGGCGGTTTTTCTCGATCCAGCTCCGGTTGTCCCCCACTTCAGGAATTGCCCAGATGATGCCTTCCACACGACGGGAAATCAGTGTATCCAGGATTTTCTCGTGATCATCCGTTGGATGGTTTACAAGGCTTAATAATAAGGAATACCCCAATTCATTCGCCTCTTGCTCGATCCCCACCACGGTACGGGAAGGTCCAAAATAGTCAATTCCCCAGGCGATCACACCCAGGGTTTTCGAACGCTGGTGGATTAAACTGCGCGCCAGGATGTTCGGCCGGTAATCGAGTTGGTCAATTGCCGCTTGAACACGCTGGCGCGTCGCCTCACTGATTTCATTCTGATGGTTCACAACCCGGGAAACGGTTTTAATGGATACCCCCGCCAAAACCGCCACATCCCGTAAAGTGGCAGGTGGGTGGTTATTTGAATTCAGAACGAACTGTTTCTTGGGAATTTCGCTGCTCATTCCGAAGAGGTCCTTCTGTGCGGGGAAAATAATTAAGAATTATTTCTTGTTTATGACAACGTTAGCGACAACGTTAGCGACAACGATGTCATAAGTATAGGATACAATATTTTCCCACCGGTGTCAATAGGCAATTTCCACATCCGGACTACTTTCTTTTTTTGCTTCTCCTTTTTCTCCGCTCTTCTTTCTGAAAACGAAACAGGGACGCACTGCTGCGCGTCCCTGGGATTGGTGTTTTCTGGGAAGGGCAATCTGCCCGGTTACTAATCGTGCTTCCTGTGGCGGCGGTCCCTCAGTTCATCCCGCAAAAGCCAATTCAGCACGCCGCTGACCACGCTTGTCACCAGGGCACCCAGGAAGGCGCTCCAGAACCATGGTGAAGCCAGGGTGAAGCCGATATGCCATACGCTGCCGATCCAACCGGTCAGAGCGAAGAGCAGGGCATTGATGACCAGGGTGAAGAGACCCAGGGTCAGGATGATGAGCAGGCAGGATATGATCTTGAATGGCGGGCGCAGGATGGCGTTTACCAAGCCGAAGATCAGGGCCAGCCAGATGATGCTGACCCAACTGCCTTGCAGAATAATGTTATGTGGTAATAGGACAACGGCAACATACAACGCCACCGCGTTGATTGCCCAACGTAAAATAAATTTCATAGGAGCCTCCTAGGTAGTATGTACGGGATTCTCTGCCTGTAGTTTCATCCATAGCAGCGTGCGATGCGAATGAAAGCCGGCCGCCTGTATGGATGCAGCATATTCCCCAGCGGGATAGTCCAGATTAAGCGTCTGCCGCCACGGGAAGCTACGACGGGCGTGCAGCAATAGGGCTGTCAGGACGCTCTCGCTGCCCTCCGGCGGAGCGGCCACCCACAGCCGGTCATCCTGGCCAGCCATGGCCTGCCAGCTTAGAACGGCAGACAGCCTTCCATCAGCGCGGGCTGCCCAGTGGCGGACATCGCAGTCCATCATGAGGCGATAGAGGAATGCTCCGAGGCCGGGGCGCAGGCTTTGCCAGGGCATGGGTTGGTACCAGGTCAGTAGGTCCGGGTAGATATGCTGGAGCCAGGCTTCCTGCTCGGACCAGTCACGCGCGGTTCGCCCTGTAATTGTAAGGCCGGGTTCGTTGGCGGAGGTGTTCTGGTCAGGTTTGGCCTGCCAGAGTGTCCGGCGGGCCAGTTCCTGAAAACCCAGGCTGAGGTAGAGTGCAATTGCCCCAGGATTATCGTCACGTACATGCAACCAGGTGGCGCTGGCACGGCGTGCGCTGGCGTGGTGCATGGCCGCGGTTGTCAGGGCGCGCCCGATACCCTTGCGCCGGTGATCCGGGTGTACGGCAACGTTGGCGATCAAATAGATCTTCTTCCTCCTGTGCCGGTAAGGGATCAGGCTGACGTTACCAATGATTGCGCCATTCTCCTCCCAGATATAGCCGGAAAGCGGCATGGAAACACTTTCAACGGCATTCGAGGCCCAACGCATGAATGCGTTATCCTGCCCGGCGCGGCGCATCTGCTGGAGGTAACGGCGGCCCTCCGAGTCCATCGTGTCGGCAAAACACATCTCGACCAGGTCTGCCACACCTGGCAGGTCCCGCAGGATATTCAGCGGGCGTACTTGCGGCGCTTGGATCAGGATTGGAGTGGTAATGGCAGCCATCTTATCTATTATAGCGGGATTCCCGGCTGTATGGCTTGCGTTCTGATAGTTTTTCGGTACAATCGGATTAGATCAATCGGAACAGAACGAAAGTGAAATCTAATATTGCTCTTATACAATACTTGCAGTCTGCCAACCTGCATTTTGTTATAATGACATTTACTCAATGAAGTAGAAGGATTCCGATTATGATGCGATTTGATCGCTTTACTGAAAGAGCACAAGAGGCCGCCCAGCGCGCCGCTGAAATCATTCAACGTTACGGCCACAACCAAATTGATACAGAGCACATCCTGCTTGCCTTGATCGAACAGCCGGGCGGGGTGATTCCACAGATCCTCGAAATGTTGAATATCAATGCCCAGGCGTTAACGGACCGTCTCGACCAGACATTGCGCATGACTCCCAAAGCCAATATCTTCGGTGGCGGGGCAGGACAGATTTTCATCACCCCGCGCGTCAAGCGTATCATTGACCTAGCAAATGAGGAAGCCAACCGGCTGAAGGATGAATACATTTCAACCGAGCACATCTTCCTGGCTATCATGAGCGAGCGCAACACTTCCGCCGCCCGCATCCTTGAAAGCGCCGGTCTCACCCGCGAACGCGTGCTGGATGCCATTATGCAATTGCGCGGCGGGCAGCGCGTCACCGACCCGCAAGCCGAGACGCGCTATCGTACCCTGGAGAAATATTCGCGTGACCTGACCCAACTAGCCCGGGAAGGCAAACTGGACCCGGTCATCGGGCGTGACAATGAGATCATGCGCGTCATCCAGATCCTCTCCCGGCGCACCAAGAACAATCCAGTTCTAATCGGTGAAGCCGGCGTGGGGAAGACTGCCATTGTGGAAGGCCTGGCGCAAAAAATTGCCGCCAACGATGTACCGGAGATCCTCTCTGGCAAACGCGTGGTTTCGCTTGATTTGGGTGCCATGATTGCCGGTAGCCGCTTCCGAGGCGAGTTCGAGGAACGGCTCAAATCGGCTATCGAGGAGGTCCAGCGCTCCGCTGGGGAAGTCATCCTGATGATAGACGAACTGCACACGGTGGTAGGGGCAGGAGCTGCCCAGGGCGCTATGGATGCTTCCAATATGCTCAAACCGGCCCTGGCGCGCGGCGAGTTGCAGTGCATCGGTGCCACCACTCTAGATGAGTTCCACAAATTTATTGAGAAGGATGCCGCACTCGAGCGCCGTTTTGCTCCAGTCTATGTGGAAGAACCAAGCGTGGACGATACCATCAAGATGTTGATGGGTCTGCGCGACCGCTATGAGGCACACCATAAGGTGCGTTTCTCGGATGAAGCCCTGGTGGCCGCAGCGCGTTTCTCGGATCGATACGTGACCGATCGCCACTTGCCAGACAAAGCCATAGACCTGATGGATGAGTTGGCTGCCAAATTGCGTGTGGCGCTTTATTCCCTGCCTCCGGATTTGAAAGAGAAAAAGAATGAAATTGACAAGCTGCGTGCCGAAGAGGAACAGGCCGGCATTGAGCGTGATTATGAACGGGCTGCCCAGAAAAAGGCCGAACGTTTGCGCCTGGAACAGGATTTCACTGCGAAGCGCGATAAATGGGAATCCGAGCACCACTTAGATGAGGTGGTGGATGTAAATGACATTGCTGAGGTGGTACACCAGTGGACCGGCATCCCGCTCAGCCAGATGATGGAGAGCGAGGCTGAGAAACTGTTGCATATGGAAGAGCGCCTGCATGAGCGCATCATTGGCCAGGACGAAGCCATCCATGCCATCTCAGATGCCATCCGGCGCGCCCGTTCAGGCTTGAAAGACCCGGCCCGTCCGATCGGTTCTTTCATTTTTATCGGCCCGTCCGGCGTTGGCAAGACCGAGCTGGCCAAGGCCCTGGCCTGGTTTATGTTCGATGATGAAGAGGCCATGGTGCGGATTGACATGTCCGAATACCGGGAACAGCACACCGTCTCGCGCTTGTTCGGCGCCCCGCCCGGATACGTTGGCTACGAGGAGGGCGGCCAGTTGACCGAGGCCGTTCGCCGCCGCCCGTACCGGGTGCTGCTGTTCGATGAAATCGAAAAGGCCCACCCCGAAGTCTGGAATGCCCTGTTGCAGATCCTGGATGATGGCCGCATGACCGACGGTCAGGGCAACGTGGTGGACTTCCGTAACACGGTTCTGATCATGACCTCCAACCTGGGTACCGAGTACGTGCGCAAAGGCGGCACCTTGGGCTTCCTGCAACCATCCGAAACCGATGAAGATCGTGAAGCTCATTCCAAGATCGAAAAAGCCCTCAAGGGTACCTTCCGGCCAGAGTTCCTCAACCGTATCGACGAGATCATAATGTTCTCACCGCTCTCCCTGCAGGAAATGGAACAAATTGTCAGCCTGCAAATGAAGGAAATCCAGGATCGTCTGAATGAGTTTGGCGTGAAAGTTGATTTGACCGAAAAAGCCCGCAACTGGTTGGCCAAGACCGGTTATGATGAGGCCTTCGGTGCCCGGCCCCTGCGGAGGGCTTTGCAGAAATACGTCGAGAGTCCGCTTTCGGTGGAATTGTTGGGCGGCTCCATCCCATCCGGTACGTCTGTCAGCGTGGACATTAAAGCCGATGGAACCGGGTTGGAGTTCAAGACGAAGGAAGGTAAGAGTAAGAAGAAAGAGTCTTAAAGGATAGAGACGGCAGAAAATTGCCGTCGCTATTTGTTATTGAAAAGCGTTGGGAGTTGCGCGAACGACAAATTCTCTTTACAATAGAGATGCTCTCGTATCAAAGGAGGCTTATGACTGAACCCGAACGCGCTGCCTTGGACCACATCCGCCAGGTGGTGGATTCCGTACTCGGTGCACCGACCTCCCCGGTTGCCCTTCCGCCAGAAGTGCTCCCCTCCATTCTCCCTGTTCCTTACGTTTCCCAATGGGATATCGTGGCAGGCCAGTTCAGCAACGATTTGGGTGCGGCTGCGGGTACCATGCTGGTAGAAGCGTATACTGGCAAAACCATCCCCCTGACCGATTTTTACCAGCAGACCGGCCAGACCGCTGATACTCCGCTCTCGTTTGCACAAATTTCGAACGCGCTGAGCGCACAGGGTGTTCTGGCCGAGGTACGCAGTAACCTGAAACTTGCCGATTTGTTGCTTATCCTGTTCAGCGGGCGTCCAGTTATCGCCGCCGTCAAACAGGCTGTGTTGCAAGAAGCCGGCCTGACGCCGGAGGCATTCGATGGGCCGCGCTACCTGGTGGTGGTGGGCGTGGATGTAAAGCAGGCTTTCATCCACGATTTACTGCGGAAGAATGCTTCCGGCCAGGCACAGGGCATTCCATGGCTGACGTTTTACCAGGCTTGGAGCCAGGCTCAGGGTTACGAGCGGACCGCGCTGATACCGCGTTTGCAACTGGTCCGGCGGGTGCGTGTTACCGCAACCGCCCTGAACGTCTATCAGCAGCCGAGTGCCAGTGCCCGCCTAGTCGGGACGGTCAGTCTCGGGGATGTGTTCGAGATCACCACGTTGAAAGGTGGCTGGGGGAAAATCGGTACAGACCGCTGGATCAGTTTAAGTTACACTGCGGACATTTGAAATAAAGAACCCCGGTTTCTTTTGGAAACCGGGGTTCTTTATAAATAGGTCCTTGCTCCAAACCTGCAAGCGGGATGCACTTGGATGGGGACAGGCGTGGCACATCCAGTTTTGGATCCAGGCCTGAATTGTGATTGCAGAAGAATAACCAAATCTTAACAGGTCGTTAATTGACCGAAAAAACAAGCTTAATGCAATGGATTTAATATAATACTTAGAACCTAAAATCATAAGAAGAGGAGAAAAGTGTATGTATTCGAAGAAGTTCACAGCACAAGTATTTTCCCTGCTCGTCCTGGCTGCGCTACTGCTTTCTGCATGCGGCGCTGCTGCCACGACCGCTGCGCCAACAGCCGTCCCGACTGACTGGTCGAAAGTCAGCTCCGCTGCGGCTGGCGGCGGTATGGACGCCCTGGTTGCGGCTGCCAAGGCCGAAGGCAACTTGACCGTCATTACCCTGCCGCGGGATTGGTGCGACTATGGCGATATGATGGACAATTTCACCGCCAAGTACGGCATCAAGATCCTGGATGTCAATCCGGAAGGTGGCTCGGCCGATGAGGTCCAAGCCATCAAGGATAACATGAATAACAAGGGTCCCCAAGCTCCGGATGTCCTTGACATTGGCCCTGCCTACGGCCCACTGGCTTCCGGCCAGAACCCTTCCGGCCCGAACCTGCTGGCGCCCTACAAGGTAACCACCTGGGACACGATCACAGGCAGCAAGGATCCCACCGGTCTTTACTATGTGGATTACTACGGTATCCTAGGCTTCGAGGTGGACACGGACGTCGTCAAAGATGTTCCGCATAGCTGGGCCGATCTGCTGAAACCCGAATACAAGGGTGAGATCGCTCTGCCAGGTGACCCACGCGCTTCCAACGAAGCCGCCCAAACTGTCTTCGCTGCTGCGGTCAACAATGGCGGCACGCTCGATAACATCACGCCCGGCCTCAATTACTTCAAACAAATGAATCAGGAAGGCAACCTCCTGCCCCTCATCGGCGACCCCGGTGTGATCGCCAAGGGTGAGACGCCTATCGCCATCCACTGGAACTACCTGGCCCTGGCCGATCAGAAAGGCTTCGCTGGGAACCCGAACATTCAGGTCATTTACCCCACCGGAACAGCTTGGGGTGGTTACTATTACCAGGCCATCAGCGCCTATGCGCCCCACCCGGCGGCTGCCCGCCTGTGGGAAGAGTACCTGTATTCCGATGAAGGCCAGAATACCCTGATCAAGGGCTTCTGCACCCCCGCTCGCATGGCCGATATGCTCTCCCGCAATGTGGTCCCCGCGGCTGCACAGGCTGCCCTCCCGCCTGCTGCAATGCTGGCGGCTGCCACCATCCCCAGCCCCGATCAGCTCAATACCGCCCGCGCGACCGTCAAGGCGCAGTGGGACACCGTTGTCGGCTTGGATGTCAAGTCGAACCCGTAATCCATACCCCTTAGTAAGTAAGCATATGGCATGGCCCGGTATGAACCGGGCCATGCCAATAACCTTATAAAACAATCATATGGCTGAAATCGTCGCAAGTACCGGTTCACCGAAAGTAGCAACCCGCTCCCAATCCCGATTCCTGGATTCCCTACGGAATTGGGTTGGTGTCCTGCCATTTTTTCTGTTCATTTTGGTTTTTCTCATCCTGCCATCCACCAACCTTTTTGCTGGTGCGTTCCAGGACCAACAGGGCCATTTCACGCTTGCCAACGTGGCCGTGTTTACGGATTCCTATGTGCTTAAATCTTACAGCATCAGCCTGCAGCTCAGCCTGATCACCTCCCTGTTGGGTGGGATAATGGGCTTTTTTGTGGCCTATGCTATCACCATCGGGAAGGCGCCAAAATGGATGCGCAACATCCTGACGAGCTTCTCCGGTCTGGCGGCCAATTTCGGAGGCGTACCATTGGCGTTTGCCTTCATCGCCACATTGGGGCATACCGGTTTCCTGACCGGCATTTTACGTAATATTTGTTTTAACACAGCCGCCGGAACGAAAAACTGCCCGTTCGATATCTACAAGGCTGGGTTCAATTTATATAGCGTCACCGGCCTTACGATGGCTTACCTGTATTTTCAATTCCCACTGATGGTTCTGACGATCTCGCCCGCCCTCGAGGGACTGAAACGGGAATGGCGGGAAGCCTCGGATAACCTGGGAGGCAGTTCCATCCACTACTGGTGGCATGTGGCCCTGCCGATCTTATGGCCGTCCATCCTGGGCGCAGGCGTTCTGTTATTCGCGAGCGCCTTTGGAGCCTACGCCACGGCCGAAGCCCTCACCAGTGGCGACATCTACCTGGTCACGATCCTGATCGGACAGCAGATTAACGGGGATGTCTTGAACAACCCGAATGAAGGCTATGCCCTGGCGCTGGGAATGGCCGTTATCATGGCGGTCTGCATTGTTGCCTACATTATTTTGCAGCGCCAGACTGTACGGTGGTTGAAATCATGAAACCGGCAAAGATAAACCTATGGGCTTTGTTCTGGGCGATACTGGCCCTGCTGTATTTTTTTGTGCCACTCTATGGCACCCTTGACTTTTCCCTGCGCATGGAGAAGGGCAAGCTTAGTTTACTGGCATACCAGGTGGTGTTGTCTGATCCACAATTCCTGGCCAGCTTCCGCTACTCTGCCACCATGGGGCTGATAACGGTTATTATCAGCGTTTTACTTTTCCTGCCAACCATCTACTGGATCAACTTGAGGCTGCCACAGGCCCGGCCTGTGGTTGAGATCATCACGATCCTGCCGTTCATTATTCCAGTAATCGTTTTTGTATTCGGTTTGATCCGTACTTTTTCCGGCCCGCCGTTCCAGTTGACCGAGACTCCTTTCAAGACGGACATCCTGATTACGGCCGGGTATGTAATCCTTTCCATGCCCTACATGTACCGCGCCATTGACATTGGCATGCGTTCCATTGACGTGCGCTCTCTCACGGAAGCTGCCCAGAGCCTGGGTTCCAATTGGTTTCAGGTATTGTTCCACGTTATTATCCCCAACCTGCGCCTGGCGATCTTGAGCGGTGCATTGATCAGCTTTGCCTTGGTCATCGGTGAACTGATCTTGGGGGATTTCCTGGTGCGCCCTGCTCTTGGGCCGTACATGGTGGAAGTGGGCCGGGATACAGCCTACCAGCCAGCTGCCATGGCAATGATGAGTTGGGGATTAACCTGGATCTGCCTGGGCTTGATTCAGCTGTTCGGCCGCGGAAATGCCGGCCAGCAGCTTACGGGTCGTTAATCAATTATCGAGGCAAATATGGCCTATCTTGAACTTAACAACGTACACAAATCTTTTACTGGAACAGCCGCAGTGGAAGATTTCAACTTGAGCGCCGAGCAGGGCGAGTTTATATCTTTCCTAGGGCCAAGCGGTTGTGGAAAAACCACCACCTTGCGCATGATCGCCGGGTTTGAAATGCCTACTTCGGGGAAGGTGAACCTGGACGGCAAGGATCTGACCTTTGTTCCCCCCAATAAACGGCACGTGGGCATGGTGTTTCAATCCTATGCGCTCTTCCCAAATATGACTGTGTCGGAAAACATTGGATACGGGCTACGAGTGGCCGGAAAACCGAAGGCCGAGATCAAACAACGCGTTGGGGAAGTGCTCTCCTTGATCCACTTGGAGGAATATGGGCGCCGTTATCCATCCCAACTGTCAGGCGGCCAGCAGCAGCGCGTAGCCTTGGCACGCGCCCTCGCTATCCGGCCGCGTGTCCTGCTGTTGGATGAACCTCTCTCCGCCCTGGATGCCAAGATCCGCGTGGAACTGCGCCAGGAGATCCGCCGCATCCAGCAACAGCTTGGCATTACCACCATTTACGTCACCCATGACCAGGAAGAGGCATTTTCCATTTCAGACCGGATCGTGGTCATGAATGCAGGCAAGATCGAGCAGATCGGAAGCTCGTCCGAAATCTATAATTTCCCAAAAACCGAGTTCGTTGCGAAATTCGTCGGGCAGATCAATTTATTGACGGTTGAAGTAGTGAATGCCGCCGAAGGCATGGTCAGGCTCGGCCGGCAGGTCTTGCGCGCCGGGCAATTTGATCGTTTGAATGGCCACACTCCCCGCTTGGCCGTCCGGCCCGAGGAACTTAATTTAGGTTTCATGGATGGCGCGAACAACTTGCAAGGCAAAGTGGAAGCGATCACGTACCTGGGCTCGATCGTGCGCGTCCGCGTGGATGTGGAAGGGCAGCCCATAACCGTGGATATGTTCAACGAGCGAAAACAAAAGATTCCCATCCAGGGCGAATCATTTCAATTGACTTTTCCTGTAGATGCCTGCTGGCTTTTATAGGCGATCTGTGACGTTCCCTTCAAGGTACCCACAATGAGTATTCTCCCTTCCTGGAAAGATAAAGCCCTTTTCACCCCCGGCCCTCTTACGACCAGCGCAACCACCAAACAGGCCATGCTGCGGGACCTGGGTTCACGTGATACCGAATTCATTGCCACGATAAAGGATGTCCGCCAGAGACTGGTGGCGCTGTGTGCGGACCCGGATGAATATACGGCGGTGCTGGTGCCGGGCAGCGGCACGTATGGAATTGAAGCAACGCTTTCTTCCGTGATACCACCGGATGGCAAACTGCTGCTCCTGATCAATGGGGCATACGGTGACCGGATGGCTAAAATTGCACAGGTTCACCGCATTACAACCACGAACCTTATCTTCCCCGAAAATACCCAACCGGATGTTTCGGCGCTTGAAACCGCGCTTGCAGCCGATGCTGCCATTACCCATATTGCGGTTGTGCATTGCGAAACGACCACCGGCATTATCAATCCGATCGAGGCCTACGGCGAAATTGTCAAGAGGCATGCCCGTTCCTATATTGTGGATGCAATGAGCAGCTTTGGCGCCTACCCCATTGACCTGAAAGCCTGCGGGATTGATTATTTGATATCCTCCTCGAATAAATGTATTGAGGGCGCCCCCGGCTTTTCGTTTGTTCTCGCCAGAAAAGACACCTTGCGCGCCACAGGCGGTTTTGCCCGCACCCTCAGTCTGGACCTGCTGGCCCAATGGGAAGGTCTGGAAAAGGATGGTCAATTCCGCTTTACACCCCCCACCCATGTGATCCTGGCTTTTCACCAGGCGCTGATTGAGTTGGAACTGGAGGGCGGTGTGCCGGCACGCAGCCAACGGTACCGGTTGAATTATGACATCACCCTGAATGCCATGCAGAAAATGGGCTTCCGCCCCTATGTTGAGGAAAATAAAAGAGGCTACATCATTACATCCTTTTATTATCCCGACCACCCAAACTTCATTTTTCGAGTTTTCTACGAACACCTGAGCGAGAAGGGCTACGTCATTTACCCCGGCAAACTCAGCCATGCAGATTGTTTCCGCATCGGGCACATTGGGCGTTTGACTGCCGGGGATGTCAGTGCCTTAATGGCCGCGGTCGCCGAAACGCTGAAAGAACTTAATATAGATATCGCCACTAAAGTCGAGGTATAAAGATGGATTTCACTTTTCATCGTTCTTATCGCGGTCCCGTGAAGGCGGTTGTCTTGGATTGGGCCGGGACTGCTGTGGATTATGGTTCTTTTGCCCCAACAGCTGTGTTCCTGCGCCTGTTCGCCAGCCAGGGGGTCAGCATTACCGCCGAAGATGCCCGTTCAGGTATGGGCTTGATGAAAAAGGATCACCTGCGCACGATACTGGCACGCCCTTCTGTCGCGCAGGCCTGGCAAGTGGAACATGGCGCACCGGCTTCTGACGCCGATATTGATGCTTTGTTCAATGCCTTTATACCCATGCAGCTTTCCGTGTTGAAAGAATTTGCCCAGCCAATTCCAGGCTTGCTGGATGTGATGAAAACATTGCGCCAAGGCGGAATAAAAATTGGTTCAACTACCGGGTATATCCGCCCGATGATGGATGTGCTCGCACCGGAGGCTGCAAAAAACGGCTATACCCCTGATTGCATCGTCTGCCCGGATGAAGTCCCGGCCGGCCGGCCTTATCCATGGATGTGTTACCAAAATGCGATCCAACTTGGTGTATATCCCATGCAAGCCATGCTGAAAGTGGGCGATACATTGGTAGATATTGAAGAAGGGTTGAATGCCGGCATGTGGGCGGTAGGAATTTCCCTTACCGGCAACCTGCTCGGGATGGATGAAGCCGAGGTCAAGGCGTTATCACCGGAAGAGCGGGAGGCCTTGCGTAAAAAAGCCGCGACCCAACTCAATCAAGCCGGCGCACATTATGTAATCGATGGCATCTGGGATTTGCCCGCAGCGTTGGACAGCATCGAAGCTCGCATCGCGAGGGGGGAACAACCCTGACCTTTTTGGCGTTCCGTGAAAATGGATAAGTGCAATGAATAAAGTCATCCTGGTTCTTTCAGATGGCCTTCGTTACGATGCAGCCGTCGAGGGCATGGGCTACCTTGGGCATCTGGTGGAGGCCAAACTTGCCAGCCTGTACAAGGTGGTTGGAGAGCTGCCCAGCATGTCGCGTCCCAGTTACGAGGCGATCCATACTGGCCGGCCTGCCTCCGAGCACGAGATTGTCTCGAACGCCATTGTGCGTCTTTCCTCAAGCCCCAATATTTTTAAGTTGGCGGCCAGCGCAGGGAGAATCACCGCTGCGGCGGCATATTCCTGGTTCTCCGAACTCTATAACCGTATCCCCTATGACCGCATCAATGACCGGGAAGTGGATGATGCCTCCTTGTCCATCCAACATGGCCGTTTTTATACCGAAAACGATTATCCCGATATTGAGCTTTTTACCACCGCCGCAATGCTGGTACGGCGTTTCTCTCCCGATTATTTGCTGGTTCATCCGATGGGCATGGATTATACCGGAGAAGCCTATGGCTCCGACTCAAGCCAGTATCGCAACCATGCCATCCAGCAGGATGCCATTCTTGCCACAATTCTGCTGGAATGGCAGAAACGAGGCTACACTGTCTTGGTTACCGGCGACCATGGGATGAATAAGGATGGGGCCCACGGTGGAACTACGCCTGAGATGCGCGAGATTCCTTTGTTCCTGATCAGACCGGATTCCGCAGGGAAGGGAGATACAAAAGAGACCATCTGCCAATTACAAATCGCCCCAACCATCTGTAAATTGCTCGAACTACCCATTCCTGGGACGATGAAACATGCCTCTCTGCTTGATTAAATAATGGCCAGCGTGGAAAAGATAGCCTCCAGCGTTGCCATTTTCGACCTTGATTACACACTGCTCGAAGGCGACAGCGAAGCTCTTTGGAGTCAATTCCTGGTTGAGAAGGGCCTGGTTGGGAAAGAGTTCCTGGAACGCATCCAGGATTATTATCGCGACTATGAACAGGGTAGCCTGGATTTTATCGAGTACGAGGAATTTTTACTGGGCTCCCTGACCCTGCAGCCCATGGAAGCGCTAGTCCGGCTCCGGGATGAGTACCTGGAGCGTGTACGGCTGGTCATCCGTCCAGCCATAGCGGAACGTGTCCAATGGCACAGCACCCAGGGGCACACGCTCGTGATGGTCACCGCAACAAACCGGTTCCTGGCGGAACCCATTGCAGCCATTCTCCATTTCCAAAATCTCATCTGTACGGAAGTCAAACACATGGGAGACTCCTATACCAACAAGGTGGAAGGAATTCCTGCCTTTGGCCAGGGGAAAGTCAAGCTCTTGGACCAATGGCTGGCTGGTCATGCTCTTACACTGAAAGACAGTTGGGGGTACAGCGATTCATGCAATGACCTGCCCCTACTCACGCGCGTCGCCCATCCGGTGGCAGTTACCCCGGATGCCAGGCTGCGAACGTATGCCCTGGAACATACTTGGAAGATTATTACTGAACCCTGAAAAGCAATTCCTGATCGCAAAACTGTGGGGAGTAAGGAATATTTTGAATACGTTGTTTTTTTGCAGTACAATAAAAATAGAGTTAACGATGAACAATGCCATTCTAGAAGACGAACAACTTCACCGCAACGTCTTCGATGCCGTAACGGATGGGTTGATCATCACCGACCTGGAAACCGGCCGTGTGATGGAAGCCAATCCGGCCGCTTGTTCGCTGCATGGCTGTACGCGCGCAGAATTCATCAGGCTGCTCCCAACCCCCTTCATTCACCCCAACAACCAGAACGCATTCAGCCAATTCCTCAAAACTATTCATTCCGGCGCTGTATCCAACACACGGTTACTGCATATACGCCGGGATGGCAGTATGTTTCAAGCCGAGTGGCACGGAACGAAATTTCGCTTCCAGGGTCAGGCCTGCCTGCTGAGCATAGTCCGGGATGTGAGCCAACGAATCCGGGCAGAACAGCACCTGCACGCCCGTGTGAAAGCTCGCACCCGCGAGCAGTCCACATTACTGAAGATTTCCCATACCCTGGATTCCACACTGGAACTCCAGCCGGCGCTGATCCTGGAGCAGTTACACGCGCTCATCGATTACACGCACGCTGGGCTTTTCGGACTGACGGATTCGACCCTGACTGCCCTGGCGGTGCGTGGGCCACAGCAACTGGAACAGGCTTCGCCCTTCCAGATCCGCCTGGAAGGTCCCGATACCTGGCAGCCTTGTTTAATGAGCACCGCCCGATCCGCATCACGGATTTATACAGCGTTGACCCGGCTGCCGTGTTCCTGCGCTCGCTCCTGAATGGGAAAGCCGGCGTGCTTTTGGAAGGAGTGCGCGCCTGGATGTGGGTGCCCCTGGCAGTCAAAGGCCGCATTATCTGCGGTCTGGGGATCGCACACGCCCGGCGGAATTATTTCACACCACACCACGCCGCCCTGGCCCTTTCGATGGCAGACCAGGTGGCAATCACCATGGTCAACGCGGAGCTGTACGAACATGCCCGGACGCTGGCTGCGCTGCAGGAGCGCCAGCGCCTGGCGCAAGATTTGCACGATGCCGTCAACCAGTCGCTCTTCTCGGCCGGTCTGATTGCCGAAGTACTGCCGCGTCTGTGGGAACGTGACCCGGCCGAGGCGCACCAGTCGCTGGAGGATTTACGCCGGCTGACACGCGGGGCCCTGGCCGAATTGCGCGAGCTGCTGGCCGAACTGCGGCCCTCCGTCCTGACCGACAGCAGCCTTGGCGAGCTGTTGCGCCAACTGGCAAATGCATTCACGGGCCGGACGAATGTGCCGGTCAGCCTGGATATCGCCGGGGAATATGATCTCCCCGCAGATATACAGGTGGCGCTCTACCGCATCTGCCAGGAAGCGCTCAATAATATAGCCAAACATACCGCAGCCAGCCGGGTGGAGATCGCCCTGCAATACCCCTCTGGGGTACTTTACGATTCTGGTCCGGGATTGAATACCGGTGCATCCGTTGCGCAAGCCGGTGCGCCCCAAGAGATTGCAATCCGCTCGGTGGAGATGCGCATTATCGATAATGGTCAGGGCTTCGATTCCGGCAAACTCACCGCGCCGGGCCACTATGGGCTGGGCATGATGCGCGAACGCGCCGAAGCTGTGGAAGCAGAGCTGGTGGTCACGAGCCAGCCGGGTCATGGGACAACCGTCATGCTGCGCTGGCCGGGAACCCGGAAACAGGAGGTAGCATGACGACACCTTCACCCGCACGTATCCACGTGCTCATCGTTGACGATCATACGATGGTCCGTCGGGGCCTGGCAACTTTCCTGAAAGTCTTCGATGATATGGAACTGGTGGGTGAGGCCGCCAGTGGACAAGGCGCCATCCAACTATGCGCCCAACTCCAGCCGGATGTGGTTCTGATGGATATGGTCATGCCGGATATGGATGGGGCCGCCGCTACACAGCTGATCCGCAAGCAGTCACCCTCCATCCAAGTGCTGGCGCTGACGAGTTTTAAAGAGGAGATCCTGGTGCAAAGTGCGCTGCACGCGGGGGCGATCGGCTATTTGCTCAAGGATATAACCGCCGACGAACTGGCCCAGGCCATCCGCGCCGCTCACGCCGGGCGTTCGACGCTTTCGCCCGAGGCGGCCCAGGCGCTGGTAAATGCCACTTCCCAACCCCCCAAGCCTGGCCTCAACCTGACCGAACGCGAACTCGAAGTCCTATCCCTGATGGTCGATGGGTTGAACAACACGCAGATCGCCGCAAGGCTGACCGTCAGCCCATCCACTGTTAAATCCCACGTTAGTAATATTCTAACTAAATTGGGGGTTGCCAGTCGCACGGAAGCTGTCAGCCTGGCGCTGCGCAACCGGCTGGTCGCCTGATCTCCTCCCAAACCTCCCCCAACTGGCGGAGGAAAACACTCCCCAACCGATGGATGCGGCCGGGGAGTGTTTGTTGTATGATAGATTGATGGTTATTCTTCCGGCCTGGTTCAAGCATATGTTGGAATATTGAAATCCAGATCGTTGATCCCAATGACGGATTAACCTGAAGCAATATATCATGTCACTTGCCAGCCTCATTCCCACGTTGCAACTCTCGATCGGCCCTGTCATCCTCATTTCAGGGATCGGTCTAATTCTACTGAGCATGACCAATCGCTTTGGAAGAGTCATAGATCGGGCTCGTAGTCTGACTCGTGATTTTCGCAGTGCATCGGATGTTGATCGTGCCCGTCTCCTTGCGCAACTCCGGATTCTCTAACCCGGGCCAGGCTCGTTCGGGCCAGCATTGCCCTGGCATCCCTCAGCGTCCTGCTGGTAGCCATTCTTATCATTTGTCTATTCCTGGGCGCACTACTTCAACTGGGCATTGTAGCCATTATCGTGACATCATTCATCTTGTGTATGCTCAGTCTCGTATCTTCGCTGCTTCTCTTTATCTTGGATATCAATCTCTCTCTTAAAGCTCTTTGGCTCGAGATGCCGCTTGAAGGGCAGAGCAACACCTAAAATATCACTGCAACGAATTTGGTTTGTAAGCAGCTGAATTTAACATCAGATGAAAGGTACCATGTTCGATCCTATTCTGGTCCCATTGGACGGTTCTCAATTGGCTGAGTGCGTGCTGCCACATAGCATTGCCATCGCCAATTCTTTTGACGCCGAAATCACCCTGCTACGCATGCTGGAAAGGGATCAGGCCGGTGCATCCGCACAATTGTTTGATCTACTTAACTGGCAAATCAATAAGACCAAGGCAACGCTTTACCTGGAAAAAACCAAGGGCCGCCTGGAAGAAGCCAGAATTCGGGCCCGAGCGGCAGTGCTGGAAGGGTTGGTGGCGGAAGGAATCACGGAATATGCCCAAAACCAGGGCATGAAGTTGATCATTTTGAGCAGCCATGGGCATACCGGCCTGTTAAAATGGGGGATATCCAGCACTGCGCAAAAAATTATCTTAAGCGCCCCCACCTCGGTGCTGATCATTCGGGCATTCCAACACGATATCCAGACAGATGCGTTATCAACCATCCCGGCATACCAACGCATCCTGGTACCGTTGGATGGTTCGCAGCGGGCGGAAAACGTTTTACCAATTGTCACCCAATTAGCACATTTTCATAAATCGCAGATACATCTCGTACACGTAGTGCAGAAGCCAGAAATGGCGCGTCAAATGCCTCCAGCGCGCGAAGATATCGATCTGTCCAACCGGGTGGTGGCACGCAACCAGGAAGAAGCCGGGCGTTATCTCGACCAAATGAAGGCACGCTCCATCTTGGAGGGGATTGCCGTTCAAACGCATCTCCTTACCAGCAACAATGCGGCGGTTGCACTGCACCAGATGGCGGAACAGGAACACATCGATATGGTCGCGTTGAGCGCCCATGGATATTCGGGAAACCAACAATGGCCGTTTGGGAGCATGGTCAACAATTTTATCTTGTATGGCAAAGTACCCCTTCTGATCGTGCAGGACCTACCCAGCAAACAAGAGGTAATACCGCCTGTGCTGGCAACCAGGGAACGTCCAGAGCATTAGCCCATGCAGGCTGTCCCAGCGGTCATCCCTACCGAACGAGCCAATCCAGACGCAGATACCCGGCTGCGGGAATTTGCGCGCCAATTGGCAAAAATACAGGCGCTAGATCCACCATCCCGCCATCAAAAATCTGACCTGTTGGAACGCCTGCAAAGCTGGGAACAGGCTTTGCGGAATGCCAATGCAATCTTCAAGGGCGTGCCATCCAAGGACCTGCCGGTCTCCCGTGCAGCCGAATGGATGCTGGATAATTTTTATGTGGTCAAGCAGACCTTCAACCAGATTACTGAGGGCCTGCCATCCAGTTTTCTCGACCAGTTACCAAAATTGAGCGGAACGCCCCTGGAATCAGGACTACCGCGCCCCGTGCAAGAACCGGGACTACCGCGCATTTTTGCGTTAGCCGGGGAATGGGTGGAGTACTGCCAGAGCCAGATCGAGCTAAATCAAACCGCCGCTTTTATGCAGGAATATCAGCAGGTCACGCCTCTGACAATTGGGGAACTGTGGGCGCTGCCTATCATGCTGCGGATCGGGATCCTGGAGCGGCTTGTTTATGCGACCACCGAACTGACCGGGACGGATACGCTGCCCCGAATTAAGGCCGGGGTTAGCTCGACTGGCCCGAACCAGGTCGATTCCATGGCAGCGGCAAACGACTCCATTGTCGCCAATTGCTTTATCAGCCTGCGATTGCTCTCCACCGCCGATTGGAAAAACTTCTTCGAGCAGACCAGCCGGGTGGAACAGATTTTACGCGGAGACCCGGCGGGGATCTATGCGAGCATGGATTTCGACACCCGCAACAGCTACCGCAGTGTCATTGAGGAACTGAGCCGCCACTCCGCTTTCAGCGAAGAGCAAGTGGCGCACGCCGCGATCGCATTCGCCGACGGTCCGGATGGCAAGACTGCCAGACGGAAAGCCCACGTAGGCTATTACCTGCTGGATGCGGGGCGAGCCGTGCTCGAAACCAGCCTGCACTACCAGCCGGGAGCAGGCGTGCGTTTCCGGCGCGCGCTGCTGGCCCATCCCACTCTCACTTATCTGGGCAGTATCGCCTTCTTTTCGATAGTATTCGTTCTGGGGCTGCTCACCTATACCAAGCTGGTGGGCGGCTCCCTCGTCCAAATCCTTCTGGCGGGTGTGCTTGGCCTTGGGTTGGCCCTGGAGGCTGCCATCAGCCTGGTGAACTGGAATGTAACCCATCGCATCAAACCGGTCAGCCTGCCGCGCATGGATTTTTCGGAGGGCATCCCAGCCGGCAATCGCACTATGGTAGTCGTTCCCGCCCTGTTGGAAAACGCCGTTGAAACCAGCCATCTCCTGCAAGAAATGGAACTCCGTTATCTTTCCAATCCGGACCCGCAATTAACCTATGCCCTGCTGACCGATTTCGGTGATGCGCCTACGCAGCATGTACCGGAAGATGAAAGCCTGCTTGCACAGGCAAGGGCCGGGATTGAAGCCCTCAATAAAAAGTACTCGCAAAGATTGCCCTTTTATTTATTCCACCGGCAGCGCGAGTGGAATGCGTCTGAAGGGGTCTGGATGGGCTGGGAGCGCAAGCGCGGCAAACTGGCGGAATTCAACCGCCTGCTACTGGGCCTGGGTGAAACTTCTTATATAACGCAGGTGGGGAATGCGGAAATTATTCATGATTTCAAATATGTGATCACATTGGATGCTGATACCTCCTTGCCCCAAGGCAGCGCCAACCGGCTGATCGCTACTCTGGCGCACCCGCTTAACCAGGCCGAATTCGCCGAAGACGGTTGTTCGGTAGTGGCAGGTTACACTGTACTGCAACCCCGCGTCGCCACCAAACCGACCAGCGCAAACCGTTCGCTCTTTTCGCAAATCTTTTCCGGGAATGCCGGGTTTGACCTGTATTCCTTCGCGGTCTCGGATGTATACCAGGATCTATTTGGCGAAGGTAGTTACGTTGGAAAAGGGATCTATGATGTGGCGGCCTTCGAGCGTAGCCTGGCCGGGCAAGTGCGCGAAAATACCCTGCTCAGCCATGACCTGTTCGAAGGAATTTATGGGCGCGCCGCACTGGTTACAGACATCGTCCTGTACGAGGAATATCCGGCACGATACCTGGGATATGCGCAGCGGCTGCGGCGCTGGATCCGCGGCGACTGGCAGTTGCTACCTTGGTTGTTCCCCTTCGTCCACACCGAAAGCGGAATTGCGCCCAACCGGTTGGCCAGCATCGATATTTGGAAAGTTTTCGATAACCTGCGACGCAGCCTGCTTCCGCCGACGTTGCTGGCGCTTCTGGCAGCCGGCTGGCTGGTCCTGCCCGGCTCACCCCTGGCCTGGACCCTGCTGGTGCTGCTGCCTTCCGCCCTACCCATCGCGGCGCAAATTATCTGGGATGGGCTACATAATCATGGACGGCTGACGCTCAGACAAATGCTCGAAATGACCCGGCTCCCGCTGACCCGCTGGGCACTTGCTATTATTTTTTTGCCCTACGAAGCATTGCTTATGCTGGATGCCATCGCTACCACGCTGATACGCCTCTTGGTTGCCCGCAGGAACCTGCTGCAATGGACCACCGCGGCAAATACGGCCCGTTCGTTTGGATTAAACAAGCGCTACGAAACCTGGGCCGCCATGTCAGCATCCCTGGTCTTGACCATCCTGCTGGGGACAGCCAGCGCCATTTTCCATCCTGCCGCGTTTTGGGTGGCAACGCCACTACTGGTTGCCTGGTTGGTAGCTCCGCAAATCGCATCCGTGCTCAGCCGGCCGATAATACACACCACCACGCCGCTCACAGAGACTCAACTTCGGCAGGTCCGCCGCTTGGCGCGCCGCACCTGGGCATTTTTTGAGCAGTTCGCCGGCCCGGATGACCACTGGCTGCCCCCTGATCACTTTCAAGAATCACCACGCGGTAGCGTGGAGCACTATACCACGCCGACCAACATCGGTCTGTTCCTGGTATCCACGTTATCGGCATTCGATTTGGGCTACATGGGTTTGCTCGAACTGTCAGTCCGATTGCGCTCCACCTTTGAGAGCATGGATAAGCTGGAACATTACCGGGGACACCTGCTGAACTGGTACGACTCAGAAACGCTGGCAGCTCTCCCGCCCCACTACATCTCTACGGTGGATAGCGGCAACCTGGCGGCCTGCCTGATCACGCTCAAACAAGGTTGCCTGGCCATGACAGATGCGCCGCTGCTGGGCGACAAGCAGTGGCAGGGTTTGCTCGCCATTATGGATATCCTGGCAGAAGCACTGGAAGCACTGGATAGCATCCCGAATCTCTCACAGGAAAAAGCCAATCCGGATCCGGCTCTGGAATCTTTCGAAGTCGAATTGACTGGCATTTACGAACGCGTCAGCGCCATCCAGAACCAGCCGGAGGCGTGGATAAAGACGTTGGCCTGGCTTTCTGGCGAAGGCTGGGAAAGGGTTTCGCGCCGGCTGTTGGAATTGCTCGAGAATCACCCCAAACTCAATTCCGAATCCCTGAACGAACTGCAACTCTATCTTGACCTGATGCACCACAGCCTGCAGGATATGCAGCGCGGCCTGGATTTGTTCGCGCCCTGGCTGGGTTTGTTGGATGCAGCGCCGCCAGAATTAATACAAATACCTGCCTGGCAGGAATTTCGCGAAAGCCTGCCGGCAGCGTTGCCCACATTGGGACAAGCAGAAGCGGTTTATGGTCGCATCAGAACCGCTTTGAACCATTGGAAAGCACAATTGCAAGATGGGGGGATCCTGGTTTCAACAAAGAGCGCAGCCGCGCTGGCCTGGTGTCAGAAATTGGAAGACGGTTTATCTTCGGCGCGAATGACGGTGCTGCCTCTGCTGATCGGTTTTCAAGCCCTGGCAGGGCAAGCGGATGCGGCTGTCAGCGCCATGGATTTTCGGTTTTTGTTTGATGACCGCCGCCTGGTGTTCCACATCGGCTACAACGTCAGCACCGAACGGCTTGACCCAAGTTATTACGATTTGCTCGCATCCGAAGCTAGGATAGCCAGCCTGGTGGCAATTGCCAAAGGCGATGCGCCGCAAGGCCACTGGCAAAATCTGGGGCGACCGGTGACAAAGGTAAACGGCAAGCAGGTATTGCTCTCCTGGAACGGCACCATGTTCGAGTATCTTATGCCGGCCCTGTTCACCAAAAATTATGCCGGGACGTTTCTCTCAGACAGTTGCTACACGGCGCTGGATGCGCAGGTGCGTTATGGGCAGAAACAGCAAGTGCCTTGGGGCATCTCCGAATCGGGCTATTATGCCTTTGATGTCAATTTGAACTACCAGTACCAGGCTTTTGGCGTGCCTGACCTCGGTTTCAAACGCGAGCTGCAAGACGATCTGGTTGTCGCACCTTATGCTTCAATCTTGGGCCTCTCGCTGCAACCGCAAGCCGTACTCAAGAACATGGCACGCCTGGAAAGCTTGAACATGCTTGGGCGTTTTGGTTTTTACGAGGCCCTCGATTACACCAAAGCGCGCCTGCCTGCCGGCCAGGCACATGCCACCGTTCAGTCCTATATGGCACATCACCAGGGCATGATCCTGCTGGCAGCCTGTAACTACCTGTTGGATGATGTGATGGTACAGCGGTTCCACTCCGATGAGCGCATCCAGAGCGTGGAACTGCTGCTCCAGGAAAAGATCCCGCAGAACCCGCCCATCGAATATCCCCATGCAGACGAGCCGGCAGATTCGCCAGAGAGGCCACGCTATGCCAATAGCGCACCGTGGCGGGTATCGGTCGGCAGTCCTATTCCACAGGTGCATGTACTTTCGCAAGGCGACACCAGTGTGCTGATCACCAACGCCGGAGGCGGGTACAGCCAGTGGCGCGAGTCGGCACTAACACGCTGGCAGGCCGATACCAGCCTGGACGGGTGGGGCACGTGGATCTATGTGAAGGATCTTGACAACGGGGAGCTCTGGTCGGCCACCTGCCAGCCGGTCGGATGTGCACCGGAAATTCAGGAAGTGTTTTTTTATCCACACAAGGTGGAATTCCAACGCTCGGACCACGGCATTTCCCTGCGCACCGGGATCACCATCAGTACGGATGGCGTCGAAATCCGGCGAGTGAACATTCTGAACGAGAGCGACCGTCTCCGACGGTTGAAACTGACCAGTTATGGCGAAGTTGTGATGGCGACGCAGGCGGTCGACCGGAGTCATCCGGCCTTCAATAAGCTTTTTATCGAGAGTGAATACCTGCCGCAGGAAAATGCGCTGCTGTTCACCCGCCGGCGGCGTTCTGCGGACGAAAAACCGGTTTTCCTGATCCATGCAATGCTGATAGAGTTTGGGCGTAAAATGACCGGCCAGCACGAAACCGACCGCGCCGCTTTCCTAGGCAGAATGCAAACACCGCAAAACCCGCTGGCATTGCAATCTGTAAACCGGCCTTTCTCGAGCAGCACCGGCCAGACACCCGACCCGATCATGTCGCTGGGGCAGGAAGTTGACCTGAAGCCACACTCAAAAACCAGGGTCACCTTCCTGACTCTGGCGGCCCCCACCCGCAGCGAAGCCCTGGAAAAACTGTCGCATTACCGCACCGGGCAAGCCATCTACCATGCTTTCGACGATGCCCAGGCCCGCAGCGAGGAAGAGCTGCTCGAGTTGGGATTAACTGCCAATGCCGTTGAAGCCATACAACGCCTTTTATCCGCCCTACTCTACCCGGTGGGAACATTGCGGGCTGCCCCGCATATTCTGGCGCAAAACGAGAAAGGGCAGCCTGGTTTATGGGCGTTCGGCATCTCTGGTGATTTCCCGATCTTGCTGGTGCGCATCTGCGACGGTGAAAGCCCCCTGCTGCCCGAAGCCTTGCAAGCCTTCCTCTACTGGCATAACCGGCATGTCATGATAAACCTGGTCATCTTGAACGATCAGGATACAGGCTACGCCCTCGACCTGCACAACGCCATCCTGCGCCAGGTACGACGTATGGGCGTGGAAACCTGGTTGAACCAACGGGAAGGTATTTTCGTTCTGCGCACCGACCAGTTAACGCACGCGGATCAGATCATGTTCGAAACAGCGGCGGGCGTTATTCTGGACGAAAAGGGCGGGACCCTGGCGGAACACGCCACGCGGCTTAACGACCTGCCCACCCACCTGCCGGAGTTCAACCCGGCGCTCTCCCCACCCCGTGCAGAAACCGGGACTACCTCGGCGCAAGACCCCGAGCCGACCGCAGCCCTTCAACCTCCAGAAGGCCTGTTAATGGAGAACGGTCTGGGTGGATTCAGCCAGGGTGGCGAGGCAGTCCCGGGTCCGGCGCAGGGCAGGGAATACGTCATCCATCTAAGGCCGGGCGAGGTTACACCGCATCCGTGGATCAACGTAATAGCCAACCCCCATTTTGGCTTCATTGTTTCCGAAGCCGGCTCCGGTCCCACCTGGGCGGAGAACAGCGGCGAGAACCGCCTGACTCCCTGGCGCAACGACCCGGTCACCGACATGCCGGGCGAAGCACTCTACCTGCGGGATGAGGAGACCGGGCTGGTCTGGAGCCCCACGCCCATGCCCGCCGGGGCAGAAACCCTGCATGTGATCCGCCACGGAGCCGGCTATTCGGTCTTCGAAAGCCAGAGTCATGGCCTGCATCAGAACCTGCGCCTGTTCGCCGCGCCGGATGCGCCGGTCAAGATCGTGCACTTGCGCCTGCAAAATCTATGGAAGCGCCCACGTCGCGTCACCGTCACCTATTACGCCGAATGGGTGCTGGGTACCACGCGCGACACAAACCAGGCGTATATCATGCCGGAGTTCGTCCCCGATGCGCATGCCCTGCTCGCCACCAACCGGTACAACAGCGAGTTCAGCGAACGTGTGGCATTTCTGGCGGCCAGTAAAAAGCCACACGGCGTGACGGCTGACCGGACGGAGTTTTTGGGGCGCATGGGCAGCCTGCGCAGCCCGGCCGCGCTCGGTCGAATCGGATTGGCGAGCAAGGTGAACGCCGGGCTGGACCCGTGCGCGGCCATCCAACTGCACATTGACCTGGCGCCCGGTGCGGTGGAAGAAGTCTTTTTCTTGATTGGCGAAGGGGCAAACCGGGAGGAAAGCCTGGCGTTGATCGGGCATGTCCAGGCACAGGGCCAGGTCGATTCCATCTGGCAGGCGGTCCAGAAGGAATGGGATGACATCCTGAATGTCGTAACTGTCGAAACGCCCGACCCCGCCATGGACCTGATGCTCAACCGCTGGCTGCTCTACCAGACCATCAGTTGTCGCCTGTGGGGACGCTCGGCGCTCTACCAATCCAGCGGTGCCTTCGGATTCCGGGACCAGATTCAGGACGTGCTGGCCGTGCTGCACACCCGGCCGGCGCTGGCGCGTGAGCACATCCTTAATGCGGCCAGCCGCCAGTTCGACGCTGGCGACGTTCTGCATTGGTGGCATCCGCCTTCCGGGCGGGGGGTGCGCACCCGTTTTTCGGATGATCTGCTCTGGCTGCCCTACGTTACTGCCGAATATGTGAATGTAACCGGCGATGATTCCATCCTGGAAGAAAAAATCCCGTTCCTGCAAGCGGAACCACTCAAAGCGGGCGAAGCAGAACGGTATGCGCAGTTCGAAGCAACAGTTGAGTTGTATTCACTTTATGAGCATTGCCGCCGGGCCATCGAAAAAGGCAGCACATCCGGCGAACATGGGCTGCCGCATATGGGAGCGGGGGACTGGAACGATGGGATGAACCGGGTGGGCGTGGATGGGCGCGGCGAAAGCGTCTGGCTGGGCTGGTTCCTGTATGCCACCTTGACGCGCTTCAGCTCATTGTCTGTGTTGATGAAAGACGACCCCGAACCATACCGGCAGCAGGCCAAACGGCTTGCGCAAGCGCTGGAAGATCACGCCTGGGATGGAGACTGGTATCTGCGCGCCTTCTACGACGATGGCAGCCGCCTGGGTTCGAGCGAGAACGTTGAATGCCGGATCGATTCGATCGCGCAATCCTGGGCGGTACTCTCCGGCGCTGCCGACCCGCAGCGGGCGGCCCGGGCCATGTCATCTGTTGATCGACTCTTAGTGAGAGAGGCCGACCAATTGGTCCTGCTGCTGGCACCGCCATTCGATAAGACCTCCCGCGACCCCGGCTATATCCAGGGTTATCCGCCGGGTGTGCGCGAAAACGGCGGGCAGTATACACATGCCGCCATCTGGGTAGCCTGGGCGTTCGCCAAACTCGGGCAGGGAGAGCAGGCCGGAGCGCTGTTCCGTGTGCTGAACCCCATAGCACACGCGGATACCCCCGAAAAAATGCGGCATTATATGGTTGAGCCTTACGGGATCGCCGCAGATATCTACAGCCAGCCGCCAATGTCCGGCATTGGCGGCTGGACCGGGTACACCGGCTCGGCCGGCTGGATGTATCGTCTGGGCATCGAAGCCATCCTGGGTCTCAGCCGGGTTGGTAATGCGCTCAGCATTAACCCGTGCATTCCTCACGGTTGGCCAGGATTTCGAGTAGGTTACCGCTTTGAAGGTACCCATTACAAGATCAGTGTGGAAAACCCGTTGGGAGTCAATCAGGGTGTCCGGCAGATCCTGTTGGATGGAATTCCGCTGCCCCTCAATCTGATTCCGCTGATGGAGAATAGCCAACCGCACGAAATCCGGGTCGTGATGGGCAGTAGCCCCGACTCCGCGCGAGGTTGAACTTATCTTTTTTCGCAGTACAATTAAACTTAGCAAAAGGTGATCATAATGAAAAAAAAGATATATTCCCAATTAAGTGTTGAAGACAAAGAACAACCGTATCGCATCATTTTTGAATCTGCCAGCGATGGAATGATCATCAGCGATATAACGACTGGCTGCGTGGTGGATGCCAATCCTGCCGCAATTGCGATGCATGGCTACACTCGCGATGAATTCATTGGCTTGCATCTGACGGCATACATCCACCCCGATAGCCAACGCATGTTCATGATATCTGCCCTTGATACCCAAACGAAGGGAAATATATTCGATGTGCCGGCTGTTCATTTACACAAAGACGGCTCCTCGTTCTATGTGGATGTGCGCAGAACAGCGATCCCGTTTCAGGCCCGACCATGCCTACTGAGCATCGTCCGGGATGTTACTGAGCGGATCGCGGCAGAACGCCTGTTGCATGAGCGGGTGGAACTGCATACGCGCGAACAGTCAACCCTGCTGGAAATATCCCAAACTCTGGCCTCCGCATTGGAACTCAAGCCAGGTTTGATCCTGGATCAATTGCGGGTGTTGGTTGAGTACACTCATGCCGAGCTGTTCGTGCTCGAAGGAACCGCCATGGTCGCTCTGGCCGTTCGTGGTTCTCAGCGGCTGGAAGAGACAGTGCCTTTCCGCATCCGGCTGAAGGGTCCGGAAACCCTGATGAGACTGTTCAACGAACATAAGCCTGACCGCATTGCCGACGTCTGGAGTGCGGTTGACCCATCAGCACAATTTCTCCGGTCAATTTTGGATGATCAGATGGATCTGCTGTTGAAAGGAGTACATGCATGGATGTGGGTTCCGGTAGCAGTAAAAAACCGCGTTATTGGCAGTGTGGGCATTGCGCATGTTGAGCAAGATTTCTTTACCGCCCATCACGCAGACCTGGCCCTGACTGTGGCCAATCAAGCCGCGATCACCCTGGTAAACGCAGAACTATACGAACATGCGCAGGAACTGGCTGCTTTAAAGGAACGTCAACGGCTTGCGCAGAATCTGCACGATGCCGTTAATCAATCGCTCTTTTCGGCCGGCTTGATCGCGGATGTCCTGCCACGCTTGTGGGACCAGGATCAAAATGAGGCGCGGAAGTCGCTGGATGATCTGCGCCGATTGACGCGTGCCGCCCAGGCAGAAATGCGCGCGCTCTTGGCTGAACTGCGACCATCCGCGATAACCGATACGGACCTTGGCGATCTGTTACATCTGTTGGGAAATGCACTCTCGGGCCGGATCAACATCCCGGTCACAGTGACAGTGGCTAAGAAAGTCATCCTGCCTCCTGAAACACAAGTAGCATTCTACCGTATATGTCAGGAAGCGCTTAATAACATTGCCAGGCATGCCAAGGCCAGCCGGGTGGATATAGATCTAAAGCATGAGGGATCTGCCATTGAATTACGCATATGCGATGACGGCCTGGGGTTTGACCCTGAACAAAACCCACCCGATCCCGGTCACTTTGGCTTGAGCATGATGCGCGAACGCGCAGAGGCCTCGGGAGTGCTATTGACCATCACGAGCCAGCCCGGTCACGGCACTGAACTCATTTTGCAGTGGACGAAAGACCCACATAAGGAGACCGAATGACAATCGCTCCTATCCAACCCATTCGCGTTATGCTGGTTGACGACCACACGATGGTACGGCGTGGCCTGGCGACCTTCCTGAAGGTCTTCGATGACCTGGAACTGGCGGGGGAAGCTGCTGGCGGGCAGGAAGCCATCCAACTGTGCGCCCAACTCCAACCGGATGTGGTCTTGATGGACATGGTCATGCCGGATATGGATGGGGCCACTACCACGCGGCTGATCCGCAAGCAGTCGCCCTCCATCCAAGTGCTAGCTCTGACGAGTTTCAAAGAGGAGACCCTGGTAAAAAGCGCACTGCAAGCGGGAGCGATCGGCTATTTGCTCAAGGATGTCACTGCCGACGAACTCGCCCAGGCCATCCGGGCCGCACATGCCGGACGCTCGACTCTCTCACCCGAGGCATCCCAGGCGTTGGTGCATGCAACCTCCCAACCTTCGACGCCAGGGATCAACCTGACCGGGCGCGAGCGGGAAGTTCTGACCTTGATGGTCGAGGGGCTGAACAACGCACAGATCGCTGAAAAACTGACCGTCAGTTCATCCACCGTCAAATCCCATGTCAGCAACATCCTGGCTAAATTAGGGGTTGGCAGCCGCACGGAAGCCGTCACCCTGGCGCTGCGCAACCGGCTGGTTGCCTGAGTCACACGAACCTCCCCAAAGTGGCGGGAATAAACCCTCCTGGCAGACGGATGCGGCAGGAGATTGTTTGTTATCAGATTCCACGATATGAAAAATGTATTTCAGCTTGGATAAACCGCTTCAATTTTTTAATTGCTTGATAATGTTGGTCCGTTTGAATAAAGTTGACCGTGATGGCTTCCCACATAAACACCCACCCACCTATTTGCAGCGCCTCATGGATCAAATTCCCAGGTAAAGTGTTCGATACCAGTCTTCCGCTGGCAATATCAGCAGAAAGACAGAGCAGGGATACCACCAAATATTTGAGGGCGTCCAACCGTTGGCGCCGGATTTCCGATTTCTCCATATAGATTTGATGTTGGAAAAACCTCTGAAGGCTACCCCGGCAATCCCGTTCCCGGTCAGGGTTACAGGCCTCCTGGCTTATATTGAGGTCGATCGATAGATCAAACCGGCTGGGTATTTCCCCTGAACATTGATCTAAATATTCCACCAATTCGGGTGAGAGATCACGTTTGGGAGCTGGTGAAGGATCCAGCCGTGAAAAGAATTCGTCATACTGCTGGATCGAAATCGGGATCGTGAACTTATGTTTTTCAGGATCATAGGGATAAATTTCCTGGAGGAATTTTAGATCATTCATGGTTATCAATCCGGTTTCCGCTGGGGACAAGATCGCTGAGACTCACTTCTTCCACCTTGCACTTACCTGCGCTATGCGTCCAAGTGAAAGGTGTGGTAAGGATTCTCACATGGGTTGCCCCAGGCAATGTGCATCTCGCGGGTGGTCAGGTCTATCACCATGGAATTGATGGTCTCCCCACGATCCAGCGGATCGCTGGCATCCACGGAGTGATTACAGATCGAGTTGGAGAAATTGACATGATCACGCAGGATGGCTTGCAAACTCTCGATATTATGTCGGTCCTGGCGTTTGACCAGGCGCAGGGCGCGGAAATAGCGCACGCGCGAGCCGATCAGGTCTTCCGGCTTGCGCTCGACCTTCTGCATGGCTGGCGCCAGGTACTGGTTGGTATGCACAATATACCCAGCTTCTCCATACAGGATGGCAAAATGACGGGCTGACACCTCCACCGAGTAGAGTTCGCCGCTCTCATGGGCCAACACATGGTTGTATCCAGCAGCACGCTGGGGCGAGAGCGAAAATTGGATGGCTTTGTCCAGCCTCTGGCTGGCCAGCACGGCACGCGCGACCACAACCCGCTCGATACCAATGCGAGGATCGTTGGGATAAACCGAATCGCACAACTGGGCAATGCCATAAGCATTGAACCCGACGTTGGGCAACAGGCAGCCGTAGGTCATGGCCAGGAAGGGGCACTCGTTTTGGGGCGTAGCGTGGATGATGAACACATCGTTCTCATCCTCCGGCACCCAGTCCTCATTGTGCGCAAGTAGAACATGCCTATTCACAGTGCGATCGTCGTTGACCGCAAAGCTCGTGCAGTGGGTCAGTTGCAGGGCATCGTCTGTCAAGGCTTCCATGGTATTGACCACAACCACATCGTTAAAAGCGACATTGGCCCCTTCGGCAATACCGACCATTTCCTCCACATATTGGGGGTAATGCACCTGGGCGAATGAAAGATATTTATGCGCCTGGATGCGGGCTGCCTCCCAGGTCAATTCGAGCTGCTCATACGATTCTGCGAGCAACTGGCATGCACTCTCAATACTATGTGCGACCTGCTTACGGCAGGCTTCGCCGATCTGGCGGCCCATCTCGCGGTGGCTGCCTGAGACGCGCACCAGCGGCGGTGGACTGGGATGAAGGGGGGTATTGGCTTGTGCAGCCATATGTGAACTCTCTTTCTACCTGACTAGGGCAGGCGGGGAAATTGTATCATCGACTCACATGAAGCAAGCAAACCAACCCAGGCGTGGCCGCAAATATCCCCCAAGTGGCGGAGGCTAATACCCCCCAACCGATGGATGCAAAATGGGACAGTTTATCCTAAAATAAAAATGGTGAATTTTTGCTTTGGGCAGCTTTGGGTCTTCATCCCTGGCCAGAAGACCCTGCAGATTTCATTGAGGCAGACCGATGCAGATCAGAATTTTCAACCGCAAATTACCCGATCAGGAGATGACAAATGATCTATGGCGAACGATTGATCAGTAAGAAAGTGTTGATGGTTGACGACGAACTCACTGCCCAGACGGCCAGCGGACGGGCCGCACGCGCCCTGGCGCAGGAACTGCGCGACCGGGATGTTACCGTAATCGAAGCGACCTCGGATGAAGATGGCCAGGCCGTGGTGCTGTCCGATCCCTCGTTGGAAGGCATCCTGCTGGACTGGACCTTGAGCGAGGATGACGCGGCCCACGATAAAGCCCGGGCGTTGCTGGCGCTCATCCGCGGGCGCAATATACACATCCCGATCTTCCTTATCGCCGAGCGCGGCGATGCCTCCACACTCGCCGGTGAAGTGATGCGGGAAGCCGACGAATTGATCTGGATGCTGGAGGACACTCCGTTCTTCATCGCCGGGCGTGTGGTTGCCGCGATCCGCCGTTACCGGGAGGCCATCGTGCCTCCGCTGACCAAGGCTCTGATCGCCTTTGCCCAGGTGTATGAGTATTCTTGGCATACCCCCGGCCATACGGGTGGCACGGCCTTCCTGAAGTCGCCGGTGGGGCGCGTCTTCTATGACTACTTTGGCGAGAACCTGCTGCGTTCCGATCTCTCGATCAGCGTGGGCGAACTGGGATCGCTCTTGGACCACAGCGGACCGATCGGGGAAAGCGAGAAATATGCGGCGCGCGTTTTCGGCGCGCAACGATCGTACACAGTCACCAATGGGACATCCACTTCCAACCGGGTGATCATGATGTCGTCCGTCACGCGCGGCGATTATGTCCTGTGTGACCGCAATGCCCACAAATCGATCGAGCAGTCTCTGACGTTGACAGGCGCCATTCCAACCTATCTGATGCCCACGCGAAATTTCCTGGGCATCATCGGCCCGATCCATCCCGAGCGCCTGACACGCAAAGCGATAAAGGCTTCCATCGTTGAAAATCCACTGGCGCAGGATAAAACGCAGAAAGCCGTTCATGCCATCATCACCAATTCCACCTATGACGGTTTAACCTATCTCGTGCCACGCGTGGTGGATTTGCTCGACAAGAGCATCGATCGCATCCACTTCGATGAGGCGTGGTACGGCTATGCGCGTTTTAACCCGATTTATAAAGACCGCTTCGGCATGTTTGGCGATCCCAAGGATTATCCCAAGGACAAGCCGACGATCTTTGCGACCACCTCCACGCACAAATTGCTGGCGGCCTTGTCGCAGGCTTCCCTCATCAACGTGCGCGATGGGCGCAAGCCGGTGGAACACGCCCGCTTCAACGAAGCCTTCATGATGCATGCCAGCACCTCCCCGCAGTATGCCATCATTACATCCAACGAAGTTTCGGCAGCCATGATGGATGGCGTCGGCGGTCTCACGCTCACCACCGAATCGATCTCGGAAGCCGTGGCATTCCGGAAAGCCTTATGCGTTGCCCATCGGGATGCCATAGAGAAAGGCGATTGGATGTTCAGGACCTGGAATGCCGCCAAGGTAATCGACCCGGCGACAGGCAAAAAGATCGCCTTTGCGGATGCGCCGGATGAGCTGCTGATCACCGATCCGGATTGCTGGGTGCTGCATCCTGGCGAAGCTTGGCACGGCTTCAAGGATCTGGAAGACGGCTACTGCATGCTCGATCCGATCAAGGTTTCGGTGGTGACGCCTGGACTGTCGACCGACGGTTCGTTCGAGAAGCCGGGCATTCCCGCCACGCTGGTTACGGCTTATCTCGATCAGCGCGGCATTCAGGTCGAGAAGACCAACGACTTCACGATCCTGTTCCTTTTCTCCCTCGGCGTGACCAAAGGCAAATATGGCACGCTGATCAACGCGCTTCTGCATTTCAAAGAGGACTACGACGCCAACGCGCCGCTGGATGAAGTGTTGATCGCCAGCGCGGCGGGCGCGCCCGAGCGCTATGCCGGCATGGGCTTGCGTGATCTGGCGGATGAGATGTTTGCGCAGATGCAGGAAACCAATCAATTGCAGATGCAGGATGCTGCCTTCTCAACGCTGCCGGTGCCAGTATTTACTCCATCCGATACCTATTCGAAACTGGTGCACAACGAAGTCGAACACGTTGCGATCGACAGGATGGCCGGCCGGATCGTGGCCACCGGCGTGGTACCGTATCCGCCCGGCATCCCGATGTTGATGCCAGGCGAGAATATCGGCGGAGATGACAGTCCCTACCTGGGTTACCTGCGGGCGCTGCAGGCCTGGGACCGGCGTTTCCCAGGCTTCGGGCATGAAACGCACGGCGTGGAAAACATAGACGGAAAGTATCACGTGTATTGCTTGAAGTGAAATTCCTCGCACTTTGGTATTCCTTTACCGCGGGTAAAGGAGACGAAGCAAGAGCTTTTATTAAAGGAGAAAAGTCGTTATGGAAAAGAAAAAGGTCAATGTCAAAGCGCTGGGCGTTTTTGTGCTGGCGATGATCAACGTGGCGGCCGTGCTGAGCCTGCGCAACCTGCCCCCGATGGCGGAGTTTGGCTGGTCGTCCATTGGATGGTATCTGATCGGCACGATCACCTTCCTGATCCCGTTGAGCATGGCAGGCGCAGAACTCGCCACCGGCTGGCCCAAAGGCGGCGGGGTTTATGCATGGGTAAAGGAAGCCTTTGGAGACACGTCCGGCTTCATCGCCGTCTTCTGCGAATGGTCGAATGACCTGGTCTGGTTCCCCACGATCCTGGCCTTTCTCGCCTCCACGCTCGCTTTTGCTTTCGATCCGGCGCTGGCGAGTAACGGCATGTATATGTTCGCGATCATGATGATCATCTTCTGGGGCACCACGCTGATCGCTTTGTTGGGTTCGAAGGTCTCCAGCCGCTACAGTTCCATCGGTGTCGTTATAGGCACGTTGGTTCCGGCGACATTGGTCGTCGTGCTTGGCCTGGTATACCTGTTCTCCGGCAAGCCGATCCAAATACCGCCCTTCACCCTGGGCGCTCTGGTTCCATCGATCAATATCAACACGCTGCCCTTCCTGGCCACGATCGTGTTGATGTTCGCGGGCATGGAGATGGCGGGCTTCCATGCCCTGGAAGTGCGTAATCCGCAGAAGGATTACCCGAAAGCAATGCTTCTTTCTGCAGTGATCATCTTCGTGTTGACGGTGATCGGTACGATGGCGATTGCCATCGTGGTTCCGCTGACTAAACTCAAACTGGCCGCGGGTCTGATGCAAGCCTTCCAGGTTTTCCTGGGTGCTTATGGCCTGACCTGGCTGCTGGCGCCACTGGCCATTCTGGTGGTGTTGGGTGGCCTACCGCTTTTGGCAGCCTGGTTGATCGGCCCGGCGATGGGGTTGGGCGTTGTTGCCACCGAGGGCAACCTGCCGCCGCTGTTCTCGCGGCATAACAAGAACGGCGCCCCGGTGGGCGTGTTGATCCTGCAAGCCGTGATCGGCACAGCCATCTCGCTGCTATACGTTTTCATTCCCGGCGTCAACACCGCCTACTGGATCATGTCGGCCATGACCGTGACACTGTTGTGCATCGCCTATCTGCTCATCTTTGCCGCATTGATCAAACTGCGCTATTCGCAGCCGAATGTGAAGCGTGCCTTCAAGATCCCGGGCGGCTTGGTCGGTGTCTGGATCGTGGGTGGGCTGGGCTTCCTGGCCACGGCTTTGACATTTGTCATAAGCATGTTACCGATCGGTGGCATCCCCATGTCAGGACCGTTGTATGTTGTGATCATGATAGTTGGCACCGCTGTGCTGGCGCTGCCGCCGCTGGTCTTCTTGAAATTCAAGAAGCCCGGTTGGAAGGCAGCCGGTAAGAAAGCCATGCGAGAAGAAGGATAAATGGAGGTAATGCATGGACTACGATAAGCTGTTTGGTTTTCTGATCTGCAGCGCAATGCCGGTACCGCCGACGCTCTCTTCGGCGCGGCTGCAACGCATCGTGGATGAACTGGGCCGGCTTGGCTATGCAACAACGCGCAGCCTCACGACGGCCGAGGCGTGCTCGGCCATTCGCAGCGATGCCAGCTTCGGCTGCGTGCTGGTCGAATGGTCGCTTAAGGAATCCGAAAGCGAGGTTGAGGAGTTTGTGAAGTTCGTGCGCGAGCGTGGCCTGGAGGTGCCTGTGTTCATCCTGGTAAAGCGACACTTGCTCGAAGAAATCCCGGTGGCGGTACTCGGCCAGGTAACGGGATACGTTTTTATTGACGAGGACACACCCGAATTCGTCGCCCGCAACCTGGCCAGTCACCTGCAAAGCTATGCAGAGTCGCTCAAGACACCTTTTTTTGGCGCGATGGTTGACTACGCTGAACAGGCCAACCAGATGTGGACGTGTCCCGGACACAATGGAGGGGTCTTCTATCAGAAAAGTCCAATCGGGCGCGCCTTTGTCGAGCATCTGGGTGAGGCTGTTTTTCGGAACGATATCGATAACTCGGTGGTCGAACTGGGCGATCTGCTCATCCACGAAGGCCCAGCGTTGGCAGCTGAGAAGGCCGCCGCCCAGATTTTTGGGGCGGACCGCACCTATTTCGTGCTGAATGGCACATCCACCTCGGATAAGATCGCCTTGACCGCGCTGGTCGCGCCGGGTGATCTCGTGCTGTTCGACCGCAACAACCACAAGGCAGCGCTCCAGGGCGCCATGGTATTCGGCGGCGGCATACCGGTCTACCTGGAAACCGATCGTAATGCCCAGGGTCTGATCGGACCGATCGATTTCGACGCGCTCGACGAAAAGCGCATCCGGGAGGCCATTAAGAACAACCCGCTGGTCAAGGATCCGCAGGCATGGCAGCGCAAGCGACCCTTCCGGGTTGCGGTGATAGAAAATTGCACCTACGACGGCACCATTTACAACGTGAACATGCTGGTCGAAAAGTTGGGGACGTTGTGCGAGTACATCATGTTCGACGAGGCCTGGGGAGGCTTCATGAAATTCCATCCGCTCTTCAAGGGACATTTCGCCATGGGGCTGGATGGGCTGGGACCAGATGCTCCGGGAATCATGGCCACCCAATCGACCCATAAGCAACTGGCGGGCTTTTCACAGGCTTCGCAGATCCATGTGAAGGATGCCCATCTGGATGGCCAGCACAGGCAGGTCAGTCACCGGCGCTTCAACGAGATGTTCATGCTGCATTCATCGACCTCGCCGTTTTACCCGTTGTTTGCGTCATTGGACGTGGGCGCGCAAATGATGAAGGGCCGCTCCGGGGAAGTGCTTTGGGAAGACACGATCAAGCTGGGTATTGAATTGCGCAAGAAGATCCGTTTCCTGCACCACGAGTATGAAGAAATCGAAACGGACCCGGCGCGCCAGTGGTTCTTCGATCCGTTTGTGCCGGATGTTGTTCAGGTACAAGGCCAGGCTGAACGCTGGGAGGATGTTCCGACCGACGAACTGGCCAGTGACGTGCGTTACTGGGAACTCGTTCCGGGTGAGAAATGGCACGGTTTCGGCCACCTGGCACCCGGCTATGTGATGACCGACCCGAACAAGTTGACCTTGCTGACACCCGGCTTCGATCGCGCAACGGGAGAATATGTTGAACATGGCATTTCTGCGGCGATCGTCGCTGAATTTCTGCGGGAACAACGGATCGTTCCAGAGAAGAATGATCTAAACAGCATCCTTTTCCTATTGACTCCCGGGTTGGAATTGAGCAAGGCTGGCACATTGCTCTCGGCGCTGATCAGATTCAAGCAATTGCATGATGAGAATGCGCCGCTCGACGAGGTCATCCCTGCTTTCGTGGCGACTCACCACGCCCGCTATGCCGGCGTTGGGCTGCGCGACCTGTGCGCACAAATGCATGATTTCTATCGCAAGGCTAACGCCAGCGACCTGCAGCGTAAGCAGTTTCGCTCAGAGCATTTTCCTGTAGCAGCCATGACCCCACAGGCGGCCATGAATGAACTCGTACGCAACAACGTAGATCTGTTGCCGATCGAGCAGATCAGCGGCCGGATCGCGGCCACGCTCGCGCTGGTTTATCCTCCGGGCATCGGTGTTGTCGTTCCAGGCGAACGGTATGACGAGCGGGCGCTGCCGATGCTGGACTATTTCCGGATGTTTGAAGAAGGAGGCAACCTGTTTCCTGGCTTCGAAAATGAAATTCAGGGCATTTACCGGAAAGAGGAAAGCGACGGGACCGTGCGCCTATACACCTATGTAGTCAACGAATAGCTGTTGGAACTCAGCATACCGCAACGTTGAAAATTGGATCGTATTATGGCAGTGAGCAAATACATCCAGGAATACGAAAGAGAACATTCCTTAAAAAGAGAAGTGACGAGTTTTAGCATACGACGGACGCTAGCAATGGAATAACCAATTAGTAAGAATGGAGAGCAAACATGGATAATAAAATGATGAAAACACCCTCGAACCAAAAACCCTCAGTAGCTAAGGAAGAGATGATGGGGCGAGTAAATAATGAGACGGATAAGCTTCGCCCTGGAACCAAGCCAGAAGAAGAGATCGGCGTAGTGGACAACGAGGCGCATAAGCTTCCCTTGGGAACCAAGCCAGGAGAAGAGCTCGGTGTATTGGACAACGAGGCGCATAAGCTTCCCCTGGGAACCAAGCCAGAAGAAGAAATCGGCGTATTGGACAACGAAAAAAAAGGCTGAACAAATTTGGCAATCAGGCCAACCAAGATAACGAAACGATGAACACATTGCTAGCGTCCTTCGTAAGCTAAAAATGGCCGCAACCTGATCAACGAATAGCTGCTGGAACTCAGCATGGCGCAACGTTGAAAATTGGATCATTTGTTATGGAGATATAAAATGGAAATTCCTTTACAAGCTCAAGTGGAATGCACAGACGGTGTCTGTGGGCGTTCCGAGTATGTGCTGATAAACCCGGTGATTGACAAGGTAACGCATCTGGTGGTGAGAGAGGAAGCGTCCAAAACAGAGTACATTGTACCGGTCGATTTAGTGACCGAAACCATAGCCGGTACGATCCGATTGCGCTGCAGCCAGGCAGAGCTGAAGAAGATGCCTCCGTTTATGAAAACCACCTTCATCGAAGAGAAGGTGATCGATAGCAAATATAATTATCCGGGTGGTTTGTATGGAGGGGGATCATATTACTACCTACCCTATGTTTCTTATGGGGAAACAGTCCAGGTACCCGTGGAACATAAACAGATCCCAGGAGGAGAGTTGACCGTGCAGCGTGGCACACACGTAGAGGCAACGGATGGCTATGTAGGCAAAGTCGACGAATTCGTGGTCAACCCAAAGAACGGCGACATTACCCATTTGGTGATGCGGGAAGGACATCTGTGGGGGAAGAAGGATGTAATCATCCCCCTTTCCGCGCTGGGCACAACGCTCAACGATACCGTGTTCCTGAAACTCGATAAGCACCAGATCGAGGCCCTGCCGACCTTCCAGCTGAAACGGCGCTGGTCCTGAGTTGGGACAGAACCAAGGCGTTACAGAAACCTCTGTCCTTTTTTCACCGGAAATCGAAACGTTGAAATCCGGATACCTTTTTATGGAGATGTAAAATGGAAATTCCTTTAAACGTTCAAGTTGAATGTACTGATGGTGTCTGCGGGCGTTCCGTTTTTGTGCTGATAGACCCGGTCGCCGACCAGGTAACGCATCTCGTGGTGAAAGAGGCTGCATCCAATACAGAATACATTGTACCGGTTAATTTCGTAGCTGAAACGGCAGCCGATACCATTCGCCTGCGCTGCGACAAGGCAAAGCTGGAGAAAATGCATCCATTTATCAAAACAAAGTTCATCGAAGAGAAGGTGCCCAATAGTAATTTTGCATCTGGCGGGACGTACGGATTAGGATCCTACTATTATTTACCCTATGTGAATTCTGAAACACCAGAATACGAGGCCGTGGATCAGCAACAGATCCCGCCGGGGGAGTTGGCTGTAAGCCGGGGCACCCGCGTCGAAGCGAAGGACGGTTTTGTTGGCAAGGTTGACGAATTCGTAGTCAACTCGAAGAATGGTCATATTACCCATTTGGTGATGCGGGAAGGGCATCTGTGGGGAAAAAAGGATGTGATTATCCCCGTTTCTGCAATGCGAGATAGCCACGATGATACCGTGTTCCTGAAGCTCGATAAGCACCAGATCGAGTTCCTGCCGACCTTCCCACTGCACCGGCGCTGGTCCTGAGAATATGAACGATCCTGGTATCGCGAAGTTTACCTGCAAAGAATGTGGCGGCCACCGCCTGACCGTCACGCATAATTGGAGCATCCTGGCCGGAGAAGCCAGTGAACGCTGGCGGGAATGGGGGCCCGCTCAAAGGGAATCATCACTGGCAATATGAGTTTAAGGAAAAGGTCGGGGAAAATGAAAACTCCGAAGTTGAGAGAGGCGACTTTGGTGAATTTCAGGAAGACGACTCTGCTTCCGAGCCGGAAGAATATGAAATATTCGAGGCGGAGACCGACCGGGAGAGCGATGAATTTTTTGTAAATTGCGATAATTGTGACCGCGAGATCGAATTCGGCTGGTCCCAACCGGATCGGCGCGGTCTCATTTTACCGGTCGAATTTTCCGACTTCGATCCTTCCAAATGCTGGCCGGACCCCAAATATTTGGATATCTGGCAGCAAAGAGGCTGGGTCGGAAAATGATCCATCCCAAACCTCCCCCAAGTGGCGGAGGCAAATACTCCCCAATTGATGGATGTATTCGTGGAACTTTTGTCTTAATATTATAGCAACAGGCTATGCATCCCTTCGTTCCTTTCCTGGTGGGGGCCTACCTGGCACCAAGCCGATAAACCTTTGAGTATCAAAAAAGAGGTACTGCAATGAGAGCCTACGAACAAAATCGATCGCTTCAGAAGTCCATATACACAAGGTCTGGCATGACCCTTCCAGAGGTTGTTGAAGCCCCGGGGATTCCGGATGGCATGTTGCGGGATGCTTTCAATGATCTACAACGCACCCAAGAACAGTTGCACGCGCAAACCGCTGCCCTGCTGGCTCAAAATAAGGATCTGGAAGAATACGCTCAGATGGTGGCCCATGATCTTAAGGAACCGCTGACCATCATGGTTGTGACTGCAGACCTGATCACCGAAATCCCTGACCTGACAGGCCAGGAATTAAAGGAGTTTTTGCAGCAGATCAGGTCCAAAGCATACGAAATGAACCGGATCATAGACAACTTGCTGCTCTTCGCCGAAGTGGACAAGACGGAAGCGCCGGTAAAACCTGTGGATATGCTCCGGGTCGTAACAAATGTTCAGGATCGTTTGAGCGGCATGATCAAGGAACGCCAGGCTCAGGTGGGCCTCCCGGAGGCCTGGCCGGTTGCCATGGGCTACGCGCCCTGGATCGAAGAGGTGTGGGCCAACTACCTTAGTAATGCCATCAAACATGGCGGCCAGCCGCCACGCGTGGAATTGGGCGCATCGCCCCAGCCGGATGGCATGCTGCGCTTTTGGGCACGCGACAATGGACCCGGCCTCCCGCCGGATGCCCGGACACACTTGTTTATACCTTTCAGCCAGCTCAGCCACATCCATGATCCAGGGCACGGGTTGGGCCTGTCGATCGTGCTCCACATTGTCGAAAAGCTGGGGGGACACGTGGGCGTCGAGAGCGAACTGGGCCAGGGCAGTCTCTTTTTCTTCACCCTGCCGGCTAGTTAGGCATCCCATGGACAGGCCCTGCTCCTACAGCCATAAAATCCCGCCTTAGAAACAGCCTGCCCGGGCTGAGGTGGCCGGCCGCGCGGATGAATTCAGCCTGTTTCTATGCCATTGGCCGCTCGCCTGACCGCTTCTTATCCTCCCCCAAGTGGCGGAGGCAAAAACTCCCCGGTGGAAGGATGTAGCCGGGGATGGATTGGTATAAGATTAAGTGTCGGCGTTAATACGCGCATTCGAGGTGATTGGAGACTACAACGCCCCATGGGTCATATTCCCCGTTAGGGCATAAAGTTATCTGTGGTAAGTTCCGGAAAGGTATTTGGCATGCCATGAAAGGCATAGATGAACTTTCGCTAATAGAATCAGAAAATCGTTACCGCCGCCTGTTCGAGGCAGCCCAGGACGGGATATTGATTCTGGATGCCTTGACGGGCGCGATCACAGATGTCAATCCATATCTGATAGCCATGCTGGGCTATTCACGCGAGGAGTTTGTGCAAAAAAAGCTCTGGGAAGTCGGCGCGTTCAAGGATATTGAAGCCAGCCAGGTCGCTTTTAAAGTATTGCAGGAAAAGGAGTACATCCGCCACGAAAATTTGCCGCTCAAAACGAAGGATGGGCGCCTGATCCAGGTGGAATTCGTCAGCAATGTCTACCTGGTCAGCGATGAAAAAGTGATCCAGTGTAATATTCGCGACATCACCGAGCACAGGCGGATAGTAGTTGCATTGCAAGAAAACGGGAAGAAATATCAAGACCTGGTTAATCAAAGCCCGGATGGTATTTTTATCTTTGCAATGTCAGGGCAGATATTAACTGCTAATAAAGCGATATGTAAGGAACTCGCCTTCAGCCAGGAAGAATTCCTTTCCATGAACATTTGGGAACTTATCCCGGAACAATATTTGGAACAATACAGGCAGAGGCTGACAAAAATCCTTGAACGGGAAAGCATGGGGGGACCAGAAGAATACACCCTGCATGGGAAAGATGGGAAGTTGCATTATGTAGATGTTATCTCCGTGCCTCGTGTCGGCGGTAAAGATGGGATTGGTTTTCAAGGAATTGCCCGTGATATCACCACGCGCAAGCAGGCCGAGCAAGAAATACAACGGAAAATTGAACATCTAAAAGTCTTGAGTGTCATTGATCGAACCATTGCAGCGAGTAATGATCTAAACCTCAACCTTACAGAAATTCTTGCCCATGTGGCGATAGAGCTTGACATTGATGCTGCCGACATTTTGATATTAAATCCCAATTCACAAATGCTGGAATACGGCGCCGACCGCGGCTTCCGCTCCAAGGCCGTCAGGAAGACGCAAGTCCAGTTGGGTGAGACCTTTGCCGGCCGCGCCGCCTTGGAACGTCGGCTGATCCAAATCCCCAATCTAAAAGATGAACCGGATGATTTATTCCTGACAACACTTTTGGCAGGCGAAGACTTTGTCTGTTACTACGGTATACCGTTAATTGCCAAAGGGCAAGTCAAGGGTGTACTGGAAATCTTCCACCGGAGCATACATGAACCGGATACAGAATGGTTCGACTTCCTGAATGCCCTGGCCGGGCAGGCCGCCGTTGCGATTGAGAATTCCACGCTTTTCGAGAATCTGCAACGCTCCAACTCGGAACTGAGCCTGGCTTATGATGCGACAATAGTAGGCTGGTCGCATGCCCTTGACCTGCGTGACAAAGAGACCGAAGGACATACACAGCGGGTAACCGAGAAAGCAGTGAAACTGGCGCGCATATTTGGCTTGAACGATGCGGAACTGGTGCAGATCCGCTGGGGAGCGCTGTTGCACGATATCGGCAAAATGGGGGTTCCGGATGCGATCCTACACAAACCCGGCCCGTTGACGGTCGAAGAATGGGTGGCAATGAAAAAGCATCCAATCTTTGCCTACGAAATGCTTTCGCCCATTCGCTATCTGCGGCTGGCGCTGGATATTCCCTACTTCCATCATGAGAAATGGGATGGCAGCGGGTACCCACATGGTCTAAAAGGCGATCAGATCCCCTGGCTGCGCGTATTTTTGCCGTGGTGGATGTTTGGGATGCTTTGAGATCGGATCGTCCTTACCGCCTCGCCTGGACAGACGAGAATGTGCGCAAATATATCCGCAGTTCGGCCGGAACATACTTCGACCCGCAGGTAGTGGATGTTTTTATGCAGCTTACCAATAACATTGTGAAGCCTCCCAAAATGGCGGAGATCCACCCTCTCTGGCCAATGGATCCGGGTCGGGAAGATTTATTACCGTTGAAGGGAAGAGAACTCATAGGGAAAAAAGGAGAAAAGCAGCATGGCAAAGACAAGCGGACAACTACCCAAATCGCCAACCGGGATTCAGGGGCTGGATGAAATCACCGGCGGCGGATTGCCCAAAGGCCGGCCGACGCTGGTCTGCGGCCCCACCGGCTGCGGCAAGACACTGCTCGCAATGGAGTTCCTGGTGCGTGGCGCGACGCAGTTCAACGAACCGGGCGTCTTTATGTCTTTCGAGGAGACAGCCAAAGACCTGACCCAGAACGTAGCCTCGCTCGGTTTCGACCTAAAAAACCTGGTGGCGCGCAAGATGATCTCGCTGGATTTTGTATACTTCCAGCCCGATGAAACGGAAGAGTCCGGCGAGTACGACCTGGAAGGATTGTTCATCCGTCTTGGGCACGCGATCGACTCGATCAACGCCAAGCGGGTGGTGTTGGATACCATCGAGAGCCTCTTCTCCGGCATGCCCAACCAACACATCCTGCGGGCGGAACTGCGTCGCCTGTTCAGCTGGCTTAAGGACAGAGGCGTAACTGCCGTCATCACCGGTGAACGCGGCGATGGCACGCTGACGCGCCAGGGCCTGGAAGAGTACGTCTCCGACTGTGTCATCGTGTTGGACAATCGCGTCAACGACCAGATCTCCTCGCGGCGCTTGCGCGTGGTCAAGTACCGCGGCTCGACCCATGGGACGAACGAGTATCCCTTCCTGATCGATGAAGACGGCATTTCGGTACTACCGGTCACTTCACTGAGCTTGCAGGAAATTGCCTCCACAGCTCGCATCCCCACCGGTATTCCACGCCTGGATGTCATGCTGGGCGGCGCTGGCTATTACAAGGGCAGCAGCGTGCTGGTCTCCGGCACGGCCGGCACCGGCAAAACCAGCGTGGCAGTGCTTTTTGCAGAGGCGGCCTGCCGGCGCGGCGAGCGCGCCATGTATTTTTCCTTCGAAGAATCCCCCAGCCAGATCATGCGCAATATGCGTTCGATCGGGGTTGACCTGGAACCGTGGGTGCAGAAAGGCCTGCTGCAGTTCCACGCAAACCGTCCCACGTTTGCAGGCCTCGAAATGCATGTGCTGACGATCAGTAAAGCGGTCAGCGCCTTTAAACCGCAGGTGGTGATTTTCGATCCATTAACCAGTTTCTTGCTCGGAAACAATGAGAACGAAGTCAAAATGATGGTGATGCGGCTGATGGATGTAATGAAAATCAATAAGTGCACCACGCTATTCACCAGCTTGATTCTAAGCGGAACGGTACTCGAGCAAAGCCAGGTTCACATCGCCTCCCTGATCGACACATGGCTATTGTTGCGCGACATCGAAATCGGCGGGGAACGCAATCGCGGCGCGTACATCCTGAAATCGCGTGGCATGGCGCATACGAATCAGATCCGCGAGTTCCTGCTGACCGACCATGGCGTGGAATTGCGGGATGTATACGTCGGTCCGAGCGGCGTGCTGACGGGCTCGGCCCGCCTTGTGCAGGAGGCGCAGGAGAAAGCCGTGCAGACATTGCGCGAGCAGGAAGTGGAGAGCCGGCAGCTCGAACTGGAACGCAAGCGTACAGCCTTGGAAGCGCAGATCGCCGCCCTGCGGGCCGAGTTTGCGGTAGAGGAGATCGCATCGAAGAAGATCATCGGGCAGGAACAGGCCCAGGAAGCGCAATTGGCGCAGGAACGCACCGATATGGGATTGAGCCGCAAAGCGGATGTGAAATCGAACGTTAAAAAAGGAGAGATAAAGTGACTACGACTCCAGCCAAACCCGCGCCGGCTAAGGCCAAGCCGGCCGCAGCAAAATCTGACACCTATATCCTGCGCCTGTACATCGCCGGGCAAACGCCCAGATCGGTGGCGGCGCTTGCCAATCTCAAGGAAATCTGCGAGGAACACCTGGCAGGCCGTTACCAGCTCCAAGTGGTGGATCTGCTGGAAAACCCACAACTGGCACGCGGCGACCAGATCCTGGCTATTCCAACCCTGGTGCGGAAATTGCCGCTACCAGTGCGCCGGATCATCGGCGATCTCTCCAACACCGAGCGCGTGCTGGTGGGGCTGGATCTGCGCAGCAAGAGCTGATTCTTAATTTGCAGATTGAAAAAATCTGAAAGAGCGTGTCGCCATGCCCACAAAACCTACAGACAAGACCCACAAACTACTTATCGCTGAAAACGAAGACCTGCGGGTGCGCCTGGAGGAAGCCGAAGAGACCTTAAACGCCATCCGCAGCGGCGCGGTGGATGCGATCATCGTATCAGGGGCGGACGGTGAGCAGGTCTTTACGCTCAAGCAGGCGGAAGAAGCCCTGCGATTGAGCGAGGAAAAATACCGCCGGCTGGTTGATGATGTCAACGACGGTATCTTCGAGGCGGATGAGGCGAGCGTCTTCACCTTTGCCAATCCCGCCCTGGCCAGCATGTTGGGAGTTGAAAGTTCCCAGGTGTTGGTAGGCCGGAAATTCTCTGATTTCCTGGTACAGGAAATGCATGGAGAGCTCGGCGAGTTGTATCGCATAACAATGCTGACCGGAGGCGCGCCGAAAGTCATTAATGGCCAGATCGTGCGTCCGGACGGAACACGCGCCTTTATCGAGGTCAAGCCCAACCTGATCGTCCGGGCTGGCAAGGCCGCAGGCACAGGCGGCGTTGTCCGGGATATCACCGAACGCAAGCAGGCCGAGGAAAGGATACAACGCCAGCTTGAGCACCTGACTGCCTTGAGCGGCATCGATCAAGTCATCGCAGCCAATTTCGATTTGAACTTGAGCCTCTCTGAAATACTAACGCATGTAACCATCGAACTCGGCGTTGATGCAGCCGACATTTTGATATTAAATCCCAATCTGCATATGCTTGAATATGGCGCCGACCGAGGCTTTCGGTCCAAAGCCATCCGGAAGGCTCAAGTGCGGTTGGGTGAGAGCTATGCCGGTCGCGCTGCCCTGGAGCGTCGACTTGTCCAGATCCCAAATTTAATAGATGAACCGGATGATTTAACCTTGAAATCTCTTTTGGCGGGCGAGGGCTTTGTTTGCTACTACGGTGTGCCGTTAATCGCCAGGGGGCAGGTTAAAGGCGTGCTGGAAGTCTTCCATCGCAGTACGCTTGAACCGGATGCAGAATGGTTCGACTTCCTGAATGCCCTAGCCGGGGAATCCGCCATCGCGATCGAAATTGCCACACTATTCGAGAGCCTGCAACGTTCCGGCCTCGAACTCACCCTGGCCTATGATGCCACCATCGAAGGCTGGTCGCGCGCGCTCGACTTGCGCGACAATGAGACCGAAGGGCACACTCAGCGGGTAACCGAGAAAGCGGTGAAACTTGCCCGCCTGTTCGGCTTGAGCGAGGCGGAACTGGTACAGGTCCGCTGGGGAGCGCTGTTGCATGATATCGGCAAAATGGGCGTTCCGGATGCGATCCTGCACAAACCTGGCCCTCTGACAGATGAAGAATGGGTAACGATGAAGAAACACCCCACCTTTGCCTACGAGATGCTTTCGCCCATTCGCTACCTGCGGCTGGCTCCGGATATTCCCTACTGCCATCATGAAAAATGGGACGGCAGCGGCTATCCACGCGGATTAAAAGGCGACCAGATCCCGCTGGTTGCGCGCATTTTTGCCGTGGTGGACGTATGGGATGCCTTGAGATCGGACCGTCCTTACCGATCCGCCTGGCCAGAAGAAAAAGTGCGCCACCACATCCGCAGCTCGGCCGGAACACACTTTGACCCGCAGGTGGTGGATGTTTTCATGCAGCTACTCGATTCAACATAAGATGTCCACAAACCATCAGAATACAGCCAGGAAAGCGCAGGGTATTTCATGCAATCATTGATAGATTCAGAACTCCGTTACCGCCGCCTGTTTGAAGCGGCCCAGGATGGGATTTTAATCCTGAATGCCGGGACGGGGGCAATCGCAGATGTCAATCCCTATTTGATAAAAATGCTGGGCTATTCACGCGCAGAGTTTGTGGAAAAGAAGCTCTGGGAAGTGGGCGCGTTCAAGGATATTAAAGCCAGCAAGGAAGCCTTCCAGGTCTTGCAGAAGAATGAATATATCCGCTACAAGAATTTACCGCTTAGAGCAAAAGGGGGTAAACTGATCCAGGTGGAATTCGTTAGCAACGTCTATATGGTTGGCGATGAAAAAGTTATCCAATGCAATATCCGTGACATCACAGAGCGGTTTCATGCTGAGGATGCCCTGCGCAAGCGCGAAGCCAGCCTGCGCGAGCAATCGGTGCGTGACCACCTGACCGGTCTATTCAACCGGCGCTACATGGAAGAGACCCTGGAACGCGAGTTGATGCGAGCCTCCCGTAAACAACTCAGCCTGGGCATCATTATGCTGGATGTGGATGATTTTAAGCGTTTCAATGACACCTACGGTCATGCTGCGGGCGATGTTGTCTTGCGTGAATTGGGCAATTTGCTGGTCGAGCATGTGCGCGGTGAGGATATTGCCTGCCGGTATGGCGGCGATGAATTCATCATTATCCTGCCCGACACCTGGCTGGGTGTGACATACGGACGTGCCGAACTTATCTGCAAATATGCCAAACATCTCCATCTCCAGTACGAAGGACAAACTCTTGAGGCTGTCACGCTTTCCATTGGGGTGACGGTCTTCCCGGAGGCTGGCTTGACGAGCGCGGCACTCTTGAAGGCTGCTGATACTGCACTTTATTGCGCCAAGCGCGCAGGCAGCGGCCGGGTTGTTGTGGCCAACCAAGCCGGATGCCTCCCCCAAGTGGCGGAGGACAAAACTCCCTAAGAGATGGATGCGGTCCGGGAGTATTCGCTGTATGATGGTTGCAATAATGTTGATATGCCGGCCTGAACAGCCGGATGTTGAAATGGCGAAACCTGGATAATTTGTTTGGAGGTGCAATATGGAAATTCCTTTACAAGCTCAAGTGGAATGCACAGACGGTGTCTGTGGGCGCTCCGAGTATGTGCTGATAAACCCGGTGATCGACAGGGTAACACATCTGGTGGTGAGAGAGGCTGCTTCCAATACAGAGTACATTGTGCCGGTTGATCTTATGGACGAGACAATCGCCGATAAGATTTGACTGCGCTGCAGCCAGGCAGAGCTGAAGGAGATGCCTCCGTTTATTAAAACAACGTTCATCGAAGATAGGTTGCCCGCAAGGAATTTTGAGAATGCCGGCGTAGCAAAGGGAATGGGAATGGGGACATACTATCTACCTTATGTTACTTTTGAACGGACATTTCAAACGCCTGTGGAGCATCAACAGATCCCCGGGGGGGAACTGGCCTTGCGGCGTGGCACCCGCGTGGAGGCAACGGATGGTTATGTTGGCAAGGTCGACGAATTCGTGGTTGACCCGAAGAACGGCGACATTACCCATTTGGTGATGCGGGAGGGACATTTGTGGGGCCAGAAGGATGTGATCATTCCTCTTTCAGCGTTGGGCACAACGCTCAACGATACCGTGTTCCTGAAGCTCGATAAGCACCAGATCGAGTTCCTGCCGACCTTCCCATTGCACCGGCGCTGGTCCTGAGAATATGAACGATCCTGGTGTCGCGAAGTTTACCTGCAAAGAATGTGGCGGCCACCGCCTGACCGTCACGCATAATTGGAGCATCCTGGCCGGAGAAGCCAGTGAACGCTGGCGGGAATGGGGGCCGCTCAAAGGGAATCATCACTGGCAATATGAATTTAAGGAAAAGGTCGGGGAAAATGAAGACTCCGAAGTTGAGAGAGGCGACTTTGGTGAATTTCAGGAAGACGACTCTGCTTCCGAGCCGGAAGAATATGAAATATTCGAGGCGGAGACCGACCGGGAGAGCGATGAATTTTTTGTAAATTGCGATAATTGTGACCGCGAGATCGAATTCGGCTGGTCCCAACCGGATCGGCGCGGCCTCATTTTACCGGTCGAATTTTCCGACTTCGATCCTTCCAAATGCTGGCCGGACCCCAAATATTTGGATATCTGGCAGAACAGGGGCTGGGTCGGAAAATGACCCATCCCAAACCTCCCCCAAGTGGCGGAGGCAAATACTCCTCGACCGGTGGATGCGGACAGGGAGTGTTAATTGTAAAATGATTAATGGATACACAGTTTCGATGATCGCAAGCCTGCTGAAGTTCATCGCTCCAACCGGCCTGTCGGACCAGATCCGGAGGTAGAAGATGAAGAAGAAACTATTCATTTTTGTTTTTGTGGCTGCCGTGCTTGTATTAGTCGCAGGATGTTCTTCCGGCACGGTCGTACAAATCAATACACCCGTCCCAAACGCACAAGCCGGTACATCTGCTCCCAACGGCCAGATCAACGTACCCGGCGTAAGCATCCAGGTCTCTGCGCCCGGCTCGAACCCATCCGTCAACACCCCCGATGCACAAGGCCGCGTAGCCGGGATCTGGCTGGGGATCTGGCATGGGTTCATTTCCCCGGTAACCCTGGTGATTTCATTCTTCAACAAGGGTGTGCAGATGTACGATGTGTACAACGTGGGGAACATGTATAACCTGGGTTTCTTTTTGGGAGTGGCAATCGTATTTATCATCCTGGGGATGATCTTTAGTGCAAGACGTTGAGGCTATAAACGTTTTTCCTATAGCTTATTCTTGTGTGAAATAAGGAGAGTTCTGATGAACACGAATATCTATATTATCATCATCGTTGTGCTGGTCCTGGTGGTCCTGGGCCTCATATTGGGTTCCGTTTTTTCAAAGAGCCAACGCTCGAAAAAATACGCTACCAAATATGGCTCTGAATATGATACCACCGTAAAGAGCATGGGGAACGAGTCGAAAGCCCAAAAAGAAATGGATAACCGGAAGAAGCATGTAGATTTTTTGGATATCCGCTCTCTTACCCTGGCCGAGCGTGAAAAATACCTTTCTGAATGGAAAGCCGTCCAGGTCAAATTCATCGACCAGCCCGGCCCGGCGACGGTGGAAGCAGATCACCTGATCATGGAAGTCATGCAGCTACGCAACTATCCCGTATCCGATTTTGACCAGCGGGCAGCCGATATCTCGATCAATTATCCTGAACTGGTAAGCAACTACCGCCTGGCGCGCGCCATTGCCATCAAGAATGAGCAGCACAAGGCAGATACGGAAGAATTAAGGCAGGCGTTGGTTTATTACCGTTCCCTGTTCAATGAATTGCTCGTGACCGAGGAAGCTGTTCCAGCAAAGGTATCAGAAATGGTACCAGAAAAAGTATAAATATCGTTCCATAAACCATAGAAAAAGCGCAATTTGGATGTGTGTGGTCGCAAGCATGTACGAAGCCGCGCACATTCAAATTGCGGACTCCTGCAGAATTTTCGGAGAGGATAAAGGAGAAAAAATGGAAAAGAAACTGTATCGTGTCAAAGTCGTTTTGTTCGTGATGGCGGAAAACGAGGCGGATGCCTGTGCGGCCGCCACGCGGGCGCGCTTCGACATCTTCGAATGCACCGCCAGGAAAGCCGAATACATTGACCCGGAATGGAATGATGCGATTCCCTACAACGCGGACGACGAACGCACTTGTGCGGAGATCATGAGCAGCAAGCCGCAGACCACCCTTCCGGAGGTCCCATCGATGAAACTACCCGCCTACGTGGAAGCGGCCATGCGGGTCTTTGACCAGGATAACCGCTCCACCCAACCCTGATGACCCATTCCCAACCTCCCCCAAGTGGCGGAGGCGAATACTCCCCGCTTGGCGGATGCGGCCTGGCATGAACTGCGGTAGTATGAGATGAATCCCCGGTTATTTTCGGCCGGTGGATAAATTGAAGGTTTAAGGAGTTAATCCCCATGGCAGCCAAAACAGAGATCAAGGCAGAGATCAAAACAGACAAACCGATCAATACAAAACCCAAGCGCACCTCCAAGAGCAGCCGCATCCATAACCGGCGGCTGAAACAGGAATCCCGCAAGGCATCTGGGGTTACGCACGCCTGACCCCTTCCAAAATCTCCCCCAAGTGGCGGAGGCAAACACTCCCCGACCGATGGATGCGGCCGGGGAGTGTTCGTTGTATCATGAAGGTATGACACGCGTATATGTAGCCGACGCTTTACTGGAAGAGCGCTCCGCCCTTCGCCTGGTTTTACAGGACCTCGCCATGGAAGTGGTGGGGGAAGCCGCAGACTGGCCCACCACCCTGGCCATGGCCCCGGCCACCCGCCTGGATATGCTGCTGGTGGAATGGGACTTGCTGCCCGTTGATCTGGGAGTGCAGTCCCTGGCGGAACTGCGCCTGGCCTGCCCGAACGCCATCGTAGTCGTCCTGATCAGCCACCTGGATGCCCGCCAGCAGGCTGCCATCTCCGCCGGTGCGGATGCTTTTATCAGCAAGGGGGAGACCCCTGAACGCGTGGCCGAACGCCTGCGTACCGCCGCAGAGAGCGTACGTATTTAGGTTTTTCCTGGCGGGTCCCAGCCTGGGGTAGTGGTTCTAAAACCGGCGCATTAAGCTGTCCCGCACGCCGGCGCAAACCGGGACAGCTTTTTCGAATGATCCATAGGAGGATCAAACATGAACAAAGACATATTCGAAGGTAAGTGGAAACAAATGCGGGGCGAGGCCAAGTCTTGGTGGGGCAAACTCACCGACGATGACCTGGAGCGAGCCGGCGGCAAGTTCGATGTTCTGGCCGGCATGTTGCAGGAAAAGTATGGCTACACCCGCCAGCGCGCCGCCCAGGAAATTGATAAACACGTGACGGAGTATGAGGCTAGTCTGAAGAAGAAAACGGTACCCGTCCCCACCAAATAACCGGAACGTCTTTCCAACCCCTGCTTCCCGAGGGATATGGATCAACAAACACGCACGGTATTCCGTGCAACTTGGATAATCGTATAAGGAGAATAGATATGAACATTATCATTTACCTGATTGTAGCCGCAATAATCGGTTGGGTTGCTACCGAGATCATGCACGACCGCTCGAACCTGCTGATTAACATTGTTGTGGCCGTCGTGGGCGCATTCCTTGCCGGCTGGTTCCTCAGCCCCATCTTCCATGTCGGTTCGATCAATGCAGCCATCACCTGGCAGACCGTGTTGCTGACACTGGCGGGTTCCATCATCCTGTTGTTCATCCTCAATCTGTTCCGCAGAGGCCGCAGGGCGTAGGATCCATCCATTTTCTTCCGTATGGCCGGTTCCGCCGTTGCAACCCAATCCAAGAGTTGGGCGGTGGGACCGGCCGGAGTAGTTGCTTGGAGCAAGGAGTTCAAAATGATCGACAGTAAAGTTTCAGAAGTTCAGACAACCCAGAGGGAACCGGAAAGGGAACGGCGTAATTTCACCTTTAAAGCCACCCAGGTGGTCTGGCTGCTATTTGGCATCCTCGAAGCCCTGATCGCGCTGCGCATCGGGCTGAAGTTGATCGGGGCCAACCCGGCCAGCCCGATCGCCGTCCTTCTATACGGGTTCACCGGCCTGTTCCTGTTCCCCTTTGCAGGGTTGGTGGGAACCCCGGCAGCCGGCGGCATGGTGCTGGAAGTTACCTCCATGATCGCCATGGTGGTATATGCCTTGATCGCATGGGCGTTGGAAAGAATAATCTGGGTGATCTTCTATCGCCCGCGTGGCTCCGTAGTGGGCGTCACACGCACAACCTCCACCGACCAGCATAATACTCTCAAATGATCAAGGAGTAAGCATGGACACTCCATCTGAGAAATACGAACCGAATTATGGTGACCGATCGGGGCCTTTTTTAGCCGTATGGCGGACCCTCCGGGGCCTCATCAGGCGGTTGGCCGGGTTCCTGACAATCACCGACGAAGAACGATCGGAAGCCGGCATCTATACGAGCGGCGAAGGGCGTGACTGACCGATCTGCTTCACACCTCACGCGAATTGAATTGAGCATTAACTTTATTCACAATATTCAGTATCAAGGAGATGACAAAATGGCTACTAAAATCGTGAAACGCACGTTCGACTATAACCCGATCAGGCTAATAATCGGCATCCTGGTCGGCGCCTTGGCCGGAGCGGCCGCCATGCTTCTATTTGCTCCCCAATCGGGGAAGCAGACCCGCGACCAGATCGAGGGCGCGACCATCGAATTGCGCGATCGGACAACCAAGAGCGTCAAGAAGGCCGTTGCGCAGGTTCGCTCCGGGACCAACAAGCTTACGTCTGAAGTTCAGGACAAGGCTGAGGAACTAAAGCAGCTTGGCCAGGATAAGCTCGTCGAGCAGTTGGATCGTGTATCCGCAGCCCTGGACACCGGGAAAGCCGCCGTCGAGGCCGCCTGAGATCAGATGATTTGTATCCGACTTGGCGGCTGACCAGGTCGTTGACCCCGGCAGCCGCCATTCCTCTACCATAAAAAGGAGCACTACCATGGCTAATAAAATGAAAATCACCAGAAGTATCGGCATGTTGTTGTTGAGCATTTGGCTCATTCTGACTGGGCTGATCGCATTGCTCAAGTTCAGCTTTACGGGCCTGGATATTATCATGGCGATCCTCGCCATCGCAGCCGGCGTTTTCATCCTGATCGGCCGCTAGACCAACGTCACCTGGTCAATCGACCAGGTGACATCCATAGGATCATCCAAAAGGAGCAATCGAATGTTGTGGACTATTATCGTAATCCTGTTTATTCTCTGGCTGCTCGGTTTCTTCGGTGGGCGTGCCTGGAATAACAACCGGCCGTATGGCGGAGGCTGGATCCATACCCTGATCGTTATCGCCGTCATACTGATTATTTTGACTCTTCTGCATGTCATATAGATCCGTACTTCGATGAGCCAACGATCTCATTTGAAGCTCGTGATGGTTGCATTTTGCTGAACCGTAAAACGATCGGGCACCCGGTCACCTAGCCGGGTGCCCCGAATCATTCATTCAAAAGGAGAAATCTCATGTTATGGGCTATTGTCGTTGTTCTGATAATCCTGTGGGTGCTCGGCTTTTTTGGTCCGGTTGTAATTCCAACCTTACCGCACTTCGGCCCTTGGATTCACATTCTTATTGTTATCGCCATCGTCCTGATCGTATTGGAACTCCTTGGTGTAATATAAAAGTGCCCTGGCAACTCTGGCAGTTTCACGTTTTAGCTTTTTCTTTTTTTATAACAGGAGATAAACCATGAAAGCACTTGTCTACCACGGCCCGGGCAAACGCGCGTTGGAAGGCGTGCCCAAGCCGACCATCCAATCCCCCACCGATGCCATCGTCAAGGTCACCAAGACGACCATTTGTGGCACGGACCTGCATATCCTGAAAGGGGATGTGCCGGCTGTTACGGATGGCCGCATCCTGGGACACGAGGGGGTTGGTATTGTCGAACAGGTGGGAGGGGACGTATTCAATTTCAAAGTCGGCGACCACGTGTTGATCTCGTGCATCAGTTCGTGCGGGCGCTGCATTAACTGCAAGAAAGGCATGTATTCCCACTGCGAGAACGGCGGCGGCTGGATCCTGGGGAATCTCATTGATGGGACCCAGGCCGAATTTGTCCGCATCCCGTACGCAGACAACAGTCTCTATCCCATCCCCGCCGGGGCGGATGAAGAAGCCTTTGTCATGTTGAGCGATATCCTGCCGACCGGGTTCGAATGCGGCGTCCTCAACGGACAGGTCAAGCCTGGGGATACCCTGGCCATCATCGGGGCCGGTCCGATCGGGCTGGCGACCCTGCTGACAGCGCAGTTCTATTCTCCAGCGGTGGTCATCATGGTGGATAACGATAACAACCGTCTGGAAGTCGCTAAGAAATGGGGCGCAACGCAGGTTATCCTCAACGACCTGGGCAACGCGGCCGAAAAGATCATGGCGCTGACTGCCAACCGGGGCGTGGATGTGGCCATAGAAGCCGTTGGGATCCCGGCCAGTTTTGATGTTTGCCAGGCGATCGTGGCACCCGGTGGTCATATCGCCAACGTGGGTGTGCATGGCAAACCCGTCCAGTTAAACCTGGACAAACTCTGGTCGCAAAATATCACCCTCACCACCCGGCTCGTGGATACCATAACAACTCCCATGCTTTTGAAAACGGTGCTCGCCGGAAAACTCCAACCCGGGCAGTTGATCACCCACCACTTCACGCTGGATCAAGTCATGCTGGCCTATGACACATTTGGCGATGCCATGAAAGAACGCGTCCTAAAAGTGATCATAACGAACGCAGAGCAATCAGGATGAATATATGTTCCACATTCGCACAGTTAGAAAGACCTCGATGCACCGCCAATTGACCATTATCACTATTATTGCATTGATGTTGGCGGTGCTGACCCTGGTCGCCTGTGTGACTCTGCCAGCGGCTAGCCCCGCGCCCAACGTAGTGATTATTTTAGGCACACCTGTGGAAACGGAAACATTTGACCAGTCAACCCTGATAGCCGCACTGACCCAGGAGCAGAATAACACCGATATTCAGGCGGCAGCAACTGCTGCAATTGTTCAAGCCAATGCACAGGCCACCCTGGATTCCGCCGATACCACTTTGAGCGCGGCCCAGACCCAGGCCCAAAACATTACCAACGTTATTGCGGCCCAGATAGCATATACGGCTGTATTTGTGCGCGCCAACGCACGGGCCACCCTGGTTGCCGCCAATTCGACCCAGAGCGCAGCCTTGACCCAGGATGCGATCCGGCAGACCCAGACAGAGTATGGTCTGCAAGTGACCCAGGCCGCCGGAACACAGAGCGCAGCCTCCATTCTATCCCACCAATATTCAGATGCGCTTGCCGGAGGCACCCAGACGGCCGTTGCCAATAATATCGCCACGCAGACCCAGGTGGCCGTGGTGACATCCCAATGGTATGCCAGCCTGAATCGCCAGCGCCAGGAACGGATGCGGGTTCCGATTACATTCCTGTGGACATGGTGCTTTCCGATCTTCCTTTTAATATTAGCAGCTTTGGTTGTTTGGGGATTCTGGCGCTGGCTAAAGATCCGGCAGGCCAACCAGCGCATCCTCGAAAACCCTGTTGAAAAGTTGCCGGCGCCCACGGTGAGTGTCAGGCATCACCAGCGAGAGGTTCCGTCGCCGTATCTTGAAGGCGAGGAAGTCGACGGTCGCTACCAGCTTACCAAGCCGGTTGATCCGGTGCGCCGGTGGGTTGATGAAGTCAAGGGCAAGCTGCTAAGAAGCGATAAGAAGGATGAAGATGATAACACAGACGATTGATCCCCTTTATTTCGATCAAAAAACCGAGCAAATAAGGGCCCAGGTAACAACAGTTCTGACAAAATGGGGGTTGTTGCCCCGTTTTAAACGCTGGCGGCTGACTCGGGACCCAGGCACCGGAATGGTTGTACTCTTTGGCATACTCAATAATACCTACATTGCCACGCATACCTCCATCCCCTTCAGTGATTACTTTGATCCACGCTTGTTGCATGATCTTGCCAATGAGCTGCAGGTGCAGGTGGTTTCCTGCAACAGCGATGGCTTGCGTTATGCCTTCATCCTGGAGCGCGGCCAGGTCGGCCTGTTACCGACACACATTGACTACCCCTTCCTGGACGGCGACAGGCTTTTTGTACGTGTTGTCTACGCCGATGAGCCCGGGCCTGAATCAAAAAAATCGCAAACCATGCCAGCCTCAACTGGTCTTGTTGATAATGTTGATGACCAAATTTTGGTGAACCAGGGCGTGGCAGCTTTCCTGAAAATTTTTGACGATATTAAACTTAAGGAGGCGGCCGCCTCAAAACTCTCTGCTCAAGGTCTGCCGGATGTGGTGGTAATAGATCGGGATGAATTCAATAAACGTGTGGCGGAGCATAAGGCCAGTCTAAAGAAAAATAACCGCACCAGGCGGCTTTGGCGATTGTTTGACAAATCTGTCCAATAGGCATCCGAACATGCGAAAGGCAATGCTCGCTCGCATGACCATAACAACTGCCCACTCAATAAAGTAGGGAGGTGGTTGGGGTGTACCCCCGGCCTCCGAATTTATTGAGAAGGTACAGCATCATCATAAAGAGAAATGGAGTTCAGTATGGGAATAATTTCCTGGATTGTCGTCGGTTTGATCGCGGGCTGGTTGGCCGGGTTGGTCGTAAAAGGAGGCGGGTACGGGTGCGTCGGTGACATCATCGTCGGCGTGATCGGCGGATTGTTGGGCGGCTGGATCGCTTCCCATTTCTTCCATATGGGCAACCCGTTGTCAGGCATCAACCTGCCCTCCATCGGGGTGGCGTTCGTTGGCGCAGTGATATTTGTGGTTATCTTACGCCTGATCGGTGGAAGAAGGAATTAGCATTTTGGTTTGAAAGAGTAGGGCAAGCATGGCATTCCCTTCACCTTCTGGATCAGATACCTGGACCTTCCGGCGGGTCGTGTGGGCGACTCTCGTCCTGGTTTTTGTCGCCCTCGGCTTCTGGCTTCTCTACCGGTTTTGCCAGGTCATTTTCATCCTGTTGATCGCCATCATGCTGGGCACGGTGATCAGGCCGGTTGTAACCTGGTTGAACCGGCGGGGCATCCCCCGGTGGGCGGGAGTCATCCTTGTCTTCCTCATGTTGCTCATCCTGTCCATCGGTTTTGTGGTATTGGCATTCCCGTTGATCTATGCGCAAGGTACAACGATCGCTGCCGCAATACCTGGTTACTACCAAAGCCTGCGGGAAGGAATGGTTAATTATCCCAATCAATGGATTGTGCGCTTAAGTGTGTTCCTCCCGGTCACACTGCCGGGCCTGGCGTCGTTACAGCCGGCCGGGCAGGTCACCATGGCTTCTGCTGGGCAGGCCTGGGGGTACGTGGTATCGGCAGCCGGGATCATCTTTGTGAGCATGGTTCTTCTGCTGTTGGTCTATCATTGGACGCTGGATGGGCCGCTCACCATTCATTCATTGGTGTCGCTGGTTCCAAGCCTTCAGCGCGAGAGTATCAGCGAACTGATTTCAGCCATGGAAGCCAAGGTTGGTTTCTACATAGCCGGACAAGTCGTTCTTTGCCTGGCCATCTGCATCATGGCGCTGGTTGCCTACCTGCTGATTGGCCTGCCCAATGTTCTGGTACTCGCGCTCCTGGCAGGCGTGATGCAGGCAGTTCCCCTGGTTGGGCCCCTGATTGGCGTCATACCTGCAGCGCTGGTGGCCCTGTCCATCGGGCCTTCCAGGCTGGTATGGGTCATCGTTGCCACGCTTGTTATTCAATCAATAGAAACCTACCTGCTGGCGCCGCCCATCACACGTAAGGCAGTCGGGGTAGATCCATTCGTTTCCCTGCTGGCGATTTTTGGCTTTGGCTCCTTGCTCGGCTTGGGCGGGATGCTGATGGCAATACCGATGGCGGCCATCATTCAACTCTTACTCGAACACTTCGTCTTTCATAAGGGAACAATCGAGGCAGAGGTCGCGCCTGGGCGGGACCTTGCCAGCCGGCTGCGTTACGAAGCCCAGGAGTTGGCCCAGGGCCTGCAACAGCAGGCGCGGATCAAGAAGGGCGGCTCGGCCAAAAGGGTCAAGCAACTGGATCAGGTATTGGATGAGATCGAGACCATAACGACCGATCTGGATGCCCTGCTGGCCCAGGTCCATACTTAAGGTGTTCCATGACGAAGCAAATCATCCGGATCGGTGCAGCGGTTATGACCACACTACTGGCGCTGTTGGTTCTTTGGCAGTTCCGCATCGTCGTCGTGTACGTGTTGATCTCGCTGGCGCTTGCGGCCGCCTTGCGCCCGTTGGTCAACCGCCTGGCCGGGCGACGATTCCTGGTATGCGCGGCCTGGATCCTGCTCTACCTGGTGGTGCTGGGCAGTTTCGGCTTCCTGCTTTTTCTGGCCAGTGAGGCCGCGATCAGCGAGATTCAACTGTTGGCTCGCACGGTGTCGGTGCAGGATGCGTGGAAGCTGCCGGTATGGTTGGGGAACAGTTCATTTCAGCAGGCGCTGGTTGCGCAGTTGCCACCGCCCAGTATGCTCTTCTCAGCCGTTACCGGCGAGCAGGGTCAGTTGGTGCTGCCGGCCCTGCTCGGCTTCTCTGAGGGCATTGGCAGCCTCGCGAGCGGCGTAGGCGTCATCCTTATCTTGAGCATCTATTGGAGCATCAGCCAGATTCATTTCGAACGCCTCTGGCTCTCGCTGCTTCATTCCGGACAGCGCAAACAGGCGCGCGGTATTTGGCGGACGGTCGAACCTGAACTCGGCGCTTACATACGCAGCCGTGTGGTTCATAGCCTCCTGGTCGGACTGGTGTTAGGCCTGGGTTTTTGGCTGCTCGGATCCCCATTCCCGGTGCTCCTGGCGCTGGTGGGCGCTCTGGCATGTCTGGTGCCCGTGGTTGGAGCGGCTTTGGCGATCATCCCAGTCCTATTAGTGGGGTTGCTGACCAGCGCGCAGCTCAGCCTTTTTACAGTTCTCTTTACGCTGGTCGTTTTAATTGCTCTGTCAGTCTGGGTTAAGCCACGCCTTTTCAACCGCAGATGGGATAACCCCATTCTGACCCTGATCCTGATCATCGCCATGGCAGACGTTTTTGGCCTGGTCGGGATCATCGTGGCGCCGCCAATATCAATGGTATGCCAAATCCTATGGAACCGCCTGGTCAGCCACCCCGCGGTTTTGGGGGCTGCCGCCCAGATTTCAGATCTTAAAGAGCGCCAGGCACGCGTGTTGGCTGCCATCAGTGCAATGGACGAACCGTCTCTGCCTCTTGTGACCAGCAGCATGGAGCGGCTTACTCTCTTGATCGCGGAAGCGGAACCGATCCTGCAAACCGGTTTGCCGGCCGCCGCTCCGCCGGTGGAAGCCTCCGAGCCATTCCTCTCGCCCAAGCCTGTTGTCGTTGAGGCTGAGCCAACTGTAAATGTCATACCCTGAAGAAAAATGGTAAAAAGCCAATCCATACTCTCCAATGTCATCAGCCGGTGAATTTTAGGCCAAAGGATAGAGTCACATGGAAGAAATAACCGACAAGAAACTTTTCTCAACAAGAAAACACAGCCTGCGAGCCAAGTTGATTTTCAATACCAGTGCAGGTGCGGCCAGGGCAACGCCCATAGAGATCGTGGATGTGATCCATGAGATGCAGGCCTGGAAACTCGTACCGGAAGCCTACCTGGTTGAACCGGGCTGCGACCTGCCCGGGGTGGTCCAGGATGCCCTGACACAGGGCTTCCGTATGTTTGTGGTATGTGGGGGTGATGGCACCATTTCTGGCGTAGCTAGAAGCCTGGCCGGTACACCCGCCACCCTGGGGATCATCCCCATCGGTACGCAGAATAACACCGCCCTCAGCCTCGGTATCCCTGACGATATCCCGGCTGCCATTGCCATCTTGCGGAACGGCCGGCGCATCAAAGTGGACGTTGGCGTGGCCACTTGTGGCAGGATCAGCACGCCTTTCCTGGAGGCATGCTCGGTGGGCCTGGCTTCGACCCTCTTTCAATCTGTCGACGATATCCAGCACGGTAACCTGGCACAGATTGGCAATTTCCTGGCAAGCCTGGCCGGGACCCCGCCGGCCGAGATACATCTGTTATTGGATAACAAGCGGGAGATCCACGACCGGGGTCACGTGGTGCTGGTTTCCAATATGCCCTATATTGGCTTTCATTATCAGCTTGGCACCTTGGAATCTTTTAAAGATGGGTTACTGGATGTGCTTTTCTTTGCCGACCTGAACAAGCTCGAGTTGCTGGGCTATATTCTTCAGGGGGTGGGAGAAGGCTATCCGGAAGACCGGCGCATCCAGCACTATCACGTGCGTAGGGTGGATATTGACACCCACCCATCCATGCCAGTCATGGCCGATGGGAATGCATTGGGAGAAGGGTTGGTGCGTATTGAAGTACGGCGGCACGCTCTGGCGGTGATGGCTGGGCCAGCCGCGCCAGAACTGCTGCCAGAGTTTGGCGAGCTCCTTGCGCGGTAAACAACGATCTTCCTCCCCTAATTACGGCAAGATGAAAGGGTATATTTTATGATGCTAAGAAGAATGGTTGGCATACTATTTGTTTTAGCTGCGATGGTCGGAATTATTTTCAGCCTGATCTGTCTGATCGCAATCTGGCGCTACCGGCCGGCGGTGACAAAAACAGTGGATGATAATCTGGCATTGTGTGATCAGGCTCTCGGCACCACTCAGGATGTCCTAAACATCGTCAGCCAGGTGGTGCAGACCACGACGACTGAAGTTGCTTCCCTGCAGGCCACCACAAATACGCTTGCTCTCGCAACCCAGGGTACCAACCCGATGATTGATTCCCTGATCAACCTCACCGGCAAAGATCTCCCGGCTGCTGTCAGCGCTACGCAAGCCTCATTGGCGTCGGCTCAAAGCAGCGCACTTCTTATTGACAACGCACTGGCGGTCCTGACCAGCATTCCTTTTTCACCGGTGGCCGCGTACAAGCCGGATGTTCCTTTGCACACTGCCCTGGCCCAGGTTTCAACCAGCCTGAATACCCTCATACCGTCGCTGGCTACCATCAACACCAGTCTGGCTGATAGCAAGACCAGCCTTGGTGCAGTGGATGTCGAGCTGACCAATATCTCTGGCACTACGCAAGGAATTAGCAGCACACTCACCAGTGCGCAGACGGTGATTGGCCAATATAAAGCAACCACCTCCCAGCTAAAGGCGAATGTGGAAACCGCGCAACGCCAGGCCCCAACCTGGATACTGGCAATCACCTGGATCCTGAGTTTTGTACTTGGTTGGCTATTGATTACCCAACTGGGGCTGGGCATCCAAGGTCTCGATCTGGTGCGGGGACGCCGCGATGCCCATTAGATATTGGGTTTTCCTCCGGCTTCACAACAGCAAAAGTGAGAAACATGCGGCTGAATGATGTTGTCCCCGGTAACCCGGGACGCCTGATCCTTCTTATAAGGAAGTATCGCCCGGTTGCCTGGCCGATTTTCCTCACAGCCAGCCTGGTTCTGTTCTTGGCATGGATGCCTTCCCAGATGCGGGAAATTATCTGGCATGCCCTGGTGGCCCGTGGAATCCTTTCAGGCATGCTGCTGGTTTTCAGCTTGCTGGCGGTCTCGCTGGTATGGTCTGTTGGTCAACGTGTGGATGTCTGGGCTTTCCTGGTCTTCAACCTGCGGGGAACGCGTCCGGTTTGGTTGGACTGGATGATGTTGGGTTTCACCCAGGTTGGCAGCGCCCCGGCTGCCCTGACAATCGGATTGATTTTGTTCTTTACTGGCAACCGCTTGGTGACGTATGAATTCATACTGGGGTCCATAACATTATGGATGGTGGTGGAGTTGGTGAAAGCCCTGGTGCGCAGGTCACGTCCCATTTTTCGGGTGACTCAGGCGCGCATTGTCGGCCTGCGGGCGATTGGACGGTCTTTCCCGAGCGGGCATACCAGTCAGGCTTTCTTCACAGCGACCCTGTTGGCCCAGTATTTCCATGCTGATGCCTGGGTGGTGGTCTTGATGGTTGCCTTGGCGCTGTTGGTGGGCATCACACGCATGTATGTGGGTGCGCACTACCCACGCGATGTGCTGGCGGGAGCGATCCTGGGCAGCCTCTGGGGGCTCCTGGGGGTACTTGTCAACGGATATGTGCTGAACGGGAGCAGGTAGTACGCATGAAGCCGGTCCAGGCCGCGACCGCAACGGCGCCTGTCCGCCGCTACCGGGCTGTTCTCTCCCTGGTAGTGCTTCTGATAATAACGGCAGCCTTTGCAATCTTGACTTTTCTGGTCAAAACGACCCCTTCTTTTCCCCTTGACCTTCAGATAACAAGAGCCATTCAATCGATCGATATCCCGGTTTTTGGAGAGTTGATGATCGCCGTCAGTTGGCCTGGGTTTTGGCCGCAATCCGGCATCATTACCGTGCTGATCATCCTGTTGATCCTTGGCTTGAGCCTGCATTGGGAAGCCTTGGTGGCATTAATGGCTGCCATCCTTTCCACAGGGCTTAATTTGCTGATAAAGGAGCTTATCCAGCGCCCGCGTCCTGCTGCAACGCTGGTGCATGTACTCGCCGCGCTCTCCGATCCCAGTTTCCCGAGTGGGCATGTCATGTTTTATACCGGTTTTTTTGGTTTCTTGGTATTCCTGGCTTTTACCCTGCTGAAACCCTCTTTAACCCGCAGCCTGCTGCTGATTTTCTTTGGCCTGCCGGTGCTTTTGGTGGGCGTCTCGCGTATTTATGTGGGGGAACACTGGGCCAGCGATGTATTGGGCGCTTATCTGCTGGGCACCCTCACACTGGCAGCCATCATCCAGTTATATCGCTGGGGCAAGCCGCGTATCTTTGTACGCCGCCCTTTTACGAAGATTGGTCCTCGGTTATAGTAAAAAGATCGGTGAGAGGACAACTGCTGGCGCCTCCCCCAAGTGGCGGAGGCAAACACTCCCCATCAGCAGGATGCGGATCAGGAGTGTTCGTTGTATGATGGATTAAAGGAGACGGTAATGGGCTTGACTGCCAGCCAGATTCTGATCAATCAAGGTAAAAGTTCGCCTGATTATTCATATTGCTTTTGGAGGCAAAAATGTCAGAACAGAGTGTCATCGGTGTGTACAATACCATGTCGGAAGCGGAACAGGCAGTGCGCATGCTTGACAAGGGCAGTTTCCCGATCAAGCAGGTTTCCATCGTCGCTCAAGACATGCAGAGCGAGAAAGAAGTGCATGGCTACGTGACAACGGGCGATGTTGCCAAGGCCGGCGCCGGCACTGCCGCGTGGGTTGGCGGGATTTTTGGGCTGCTCGTCGGCGCGGCGTTCATCTGGGTGCCCGGCTTTGGACCGTTGCTCGTCGCGGGCTCCTTTGCCTCGATAATGCTCGGTGGCATGGAGGGTGTGGTAGCCGGAGCAGCCGGCGGCGGATTGCTGGGTGCGCTGGTCGGATGGGGAGTTTCCAAGCAACACATTATCAAGTACGAAGAGCACTTGAAAAGCGGCAAGTATCTACTGATGGCCCACGGCAACGCGGAAGAAGTGGCACGCGCCCACACCATCCTGCAGAGCACCGGGGCTGCCGATCTGACCCACCATGTTGATGCGGCAGCTTAACCTCGCCGAAGGTAAGCGAATATGGCTGATCATCTAATATAAATTCGGAGATTAAAAGTGGAAATTCCTTTGCAGGCCCAAGTTGAATGTACAGACGGTGTCTGTGGGCGCTCAGAATATGTGCTGATCAACCCGGTGAGCGACCAGGTGAGCCACCTGGTGGTAAGAGAGGCTGAGTCCGACAAGGAGTACATTGTGCCGGTTGAGACCGTGTCCGAAACCGTAGCCGGTACGATTCAGCTGCGCTGCAGCCAAGCCAAACTGAAAAGGATGCGCCAGTTCATCAAAACGACATTCATCGAAGAGAAAGTGGCCTATACGAGTCTTGGAGGCGGTAATGAAATGTACGGAGGCGGATCATATTACTATCTGCCGTATGTTGATCCTGAAATGACGGTGCAGGTGCCCGTGGAGCATCAGCAGATTCCGCCTGGGGAACTGGCTGTCCAGCGCGGTACCCGCGTGGAAGCAACGGATGGCTATGTCGGTCATGTCGACGAATTCGTGGTTGACCCGAAAAATAGCCACATTACCCATTTGGTGATGCGGGAAGGACATTTGTGGGGGCAGAAAGATGTGATCATTCCCGTTTCTGCGCTGGGCGATACGCATGAGGATACCGTATTCCTGAAGCTCGATAAGCACCAGATCGAGTCCCTGCCAACCTTTCCTCTGCACAGGCGCTGGTCCTAATCAGTGGGACAGGTTGGGCGATTTACCTGAACTTGCTGTTGGCAGATTGGAAGACAGAAATTCACAATTATTCTTAAAGAAAAGAAATGGTTTGTATCAATACAAAACATCACTGTTTGCCGGAGCCATGAACATGAACATCGTGAATCGTAACGGAAGGCTATTGTATCCATTGGAAGGGCGGATCGATCTACAATCCATAATGCGCCAGGTTTATACCTGGATGGTTCTGGGGATGCTGGTTACAGCCGGCGTCGCATATCTCACAGCCAACACGCCATTGATCAACCTTGCCACGAACCCGATTATATTAATAGTCGCGATCATCGCTGAATTTGGCCTGGTGCTGGTGATTAGTCGCGGTCTAAACCGGCTTTCTGCAGGCACCGCCACGCTGCTGTTCGTGCTGTATGCTGCGCTGAACGGATTCACGCTTTCGATCGTGCTGCTGGCTTTCAGCCTTGGGTCGGTGTTTTTGGCATTTGCTTCGACCGCGGCCCTGTTTGGGGTCATGTCCATCATCGGATATACCACCAAGGTGGATTTATCCAAAATGGGTACGTACATGATGATGGGCGTGATCGGGCTGGTCATTGCAATGGTTATTAATATGTTCGTTGGCAGCAGCCTGCTGGATATGCTTATCAGCCTGGCGGGTGTGCTGATCTTCACCGCTCTGACCGCCTATGATACGCAGCGCATCGGCCGCATGGCCGCGGAAATGAATATGAATGGCGAGAACGAGGTAAAGTTCGGCATCTTCGGGGCGCTCAAGCTCTACCTGGATTTTATCAATATGTTCCTTTTCGTGCTCCGGCTGACAGGCCGCCGCCGGTAGGATAAGGTTCAATGGCGACTTTCTCGTTTTGGTCAAAACCAGTCAATGAGATCATCCAAAACCTGAACTCATCTTCCGTATCTCTTGGCTATCTTTGCGATCGTGACGCTGTCCTTCCTTTCGGCAGGACTGTCCTAACTTTGGTTTGATCTCCAGGCAAAAAACAATGGCTGCCATCGAACTACCGTTGAAGAAACCCCCAAAGATACGCCCCTGGCGCTATATACCCACCCTGATTATCGTGGGATTGGCGGTTTACCTGCTCCTGCCGCAGATCGCCACCCTGGAAAATTCCTGGTTGGTCGTCCAGCACATGATCTGGTGGGCGGTGGCGCTGGCAGTCGTTTCGCAGGTGTTAAGTTATCTCGGTGGCGGCTACATGCTGCACGCCATCCTGGACATCGAACACCAAAAGTTGCCAATCTGGAAAGGCGCCTTGATCATCATGGGCTCCGTCAGCATCGGGCTGGTGGCCGGGGGGTGGGTGGGTGGAGCAGCCGCTACGTACGGCTGGATCTACAAAGAAAACCACAACGGGAACACTGCGGCCATGGCCGGGACGCTGCCGGCGCTGTTGGATAATATCGCCCTGATGGTAGTAACACTGGTTGGGGTTCTTTACCTGCTCCTAGTGCATGACCTGGGCAATACGCAGTTGATTGAATTTGGCCTCATCCTGCTGGTATTGATCATGCTGGCTGCCGGCGGAGTGGTGGTTCTGCGATATCCACGAACAGCCATCCGGCTGGTCGTCTGGATGGCCGGTCGTTGGGCCGCGATCCGCCGTAAACCGTTCACGCCTGAACCCACCATTGCGGTGGTGAATCAATTCGTGGATACCTGGCATTCCCTGCGCAAGGGCAATTGGGAACGCCCCATGCTCGGCGCCATCGCGAACCTCGGTTTTGACATGCTGACAGTGTATTTCCTTTTCATCGCAGCCGGGCACAGCGTCAGCATTGGCGTCTTATTTGCCGGATACGGCCTGCCGTTCATTCTGGGGAAAATAGCCTTCATGCTTCCTGGCGGGGTTGGGGTGATCGAGGCAGGTATGGTGGCGATTTACGATAGCCTCAAGGTCCCGAATGCGGTTAGCGTGGTGGTTATCCTGGGATACCGGCTGTTCTCGTTCTGGTTGCCAACCCTGCTGGGGTTCGTGGCAGCCGCCTATTTGAGCGGTAAATTTCCCGGCAAAAAAGGAAACCATGTCCCAAATTGACGAATTTCTCGACCATTTTCCACAAGATGTACAGGATACGGTGCGCATGGTCTGGAACGCTATTGGACTGGACGACCAGAACCGTTTTCTTGCCCTGATCTCGGCCTTCCCTACTGATGCGGGTTTGATCAAAGGCCTGGTCAAGCTATCCACGGCGCAAGTCCGCCAGGCTTTTGGCAGCAAACACGCCGTTGCCATCCTTGGCCCTGCGAATGTGGGCAAATCCACCCTCTATAACCAGCTGATTCGCAGAAAACAAGATAACGCCGAGGTTGGCCCTCTGCCAGGTACCACCCGTGAAACCCAACAAGCAGATGCCGGCCTTTTTACAGTGGTCGATACACCCGGCACGGATGCAGTTGGCAGCCTCGGAGAACATGAACATGCCCTCGCCCTGGAGGCGGCGGAAGGGGCTGATTTCCTGGTCCTGGTTTATGATGCCATCCAGGGGATCAAGCGGACCGAACTGGAACTGTTCCACGAACTGGCTGCCCTGAAGAAGCCCTATATCGTAGTGCTGAATAAAATTGACCTGGTAAAAGGGAAGGACCTGAACGGCGTCATCTCCCTGGCAGCCGCCAACCTGGGCTTGAAACCGGAGCAGATCATTCCAGTGGCAGCCAGGAACGGCAAGAATCTCGCTCGTGTGCTGCTGGCCATCGCAGCCACTGAGCCTGAAATGGTCTCTGCGCTGGGTCAGGCGTTGCCGGAATACCGCTGGCAGCTTGCCTGGCATTCCATCGTGCGTGCCGCCTCCATCTCGGCCGCCATTGCACTGGCGCCCCTGCCGGTGATTGACTTTATTCCATTGGTAATAACCCAATCGGTCATGGTGCTCGGTATCGCCCGCATCTACAACTACCGCATCACCCCGCAGCGCGCCACTGAACTGGTCACCACCTTTGGATTGGGGTTCCTGGCCCGCACTGTTTTCCAGGAACTTGCCAAGCTGGAGGGGATTCCGGGATGGTTGTTGTCAGCAGCCATCGCTTCATCCACGACCGTGGTGATGGGATATGCTGCTATCCGGTGGTTCGAAAAAGGGCAAAAGCTATCCTCTGAGACCCTCAAAAAGCTTACCCGGGCACTCACCGCCTCCATGCTGGACACGCTGAAAAGCCTGGGTAAACGCAAGCCCAGCCGGCAGGAGCTGGAGGCACGCATTACCGGGGCGCTGCAGGAATCTCCATTGGCCGAAAGCCGAAAACCGCTCGACGACCAATCCGAGTGAGCAGAGGCATGTTTAAGTCCATGGAAAGGATCCGGGCCAGACGGCGAAGTTTTTTAATGAGCACTTTCACTATACCATTCAGATACCTATAAGGAGAGTTTTATGAACAAGCAAATTGGTTTGTGGATCGACCATCGGGAAGCCACCATCGTCATTCTCACAGATGGTGTCGAAGAGATCAAGCATATTCTTTCAAACAACGGGAAACATATCCACTATTCCGGCAGTTCCCATTCCAAAACCCCGGAAGGATTGAAGGAAGTCTCGTCCGAAGACCAACGGGATAGAAAATTTGGAAATGATCAAAACAAATTTTACGCTGAAGTGATCGATGTTATTCGAACGGCCGACTCCATCCAGATATTCGGCCCGGGGGAAGCGAAAGGCGAACTGGAAAAACGGATCGAGCACGAAGGACTCAAAGGCCACATCCTTGCCATTGAAACCACGGACAAGCTGACCGACCACCAGATTTCGGCAAAAGTCCGTGAGCAATTCCCGTCCCATTGATCTTCTGTACGAGAAACTAGCCTGCACGCCGGCCTGGTCTGGAATAACAGAGTCAAAATCTTCCCCTGATCGGCGCGGATTAGATGCCACGCTTTTCATAAAGTAGCTTGACAAAATGGGTTTGGGGTGTGGTTGGTCGGCGCGGCTGACCAACCACACCCCAAAATCTCTTTTTTTCGCCGCTTAGGGGGGAGCCAGGCCGAGGCTTTCACAAGGCCTGCGACTTTGTGAAAGCCCTGGATCAGGTACCCCCGTGTTGCTTGACAAATTAGAACATTTGTTTTATTATAACAATGCGGAAAGGGTGTCCCGGCGGTGACGCTTGGCCACTTTTTCCAGGCACCTTACAAACCGAAGATCTCCTCCCGTTTCTCCCGGCCCCCATTCCTGCTCTTGAAATGGGGACCGGGAGAGAAATATTCGTTTCTCCGTCGTTCCGAGGAACGAATACCCTGCACTCGGATAATAAGGTTGAATTCACCACAAATGAATACAGATAAAAGGGTTTTAAGAACCTTGTTTTGATGGTTTTATTCAAGGATCAATGTTCATCCGCGTTTATCTGTGGAAAAAGCAATTTTAAAACAGTCTCTAAGCTAGACTTTATCCAATCTTGATGGTTCAAGGCGTGTAAAAAGCGGCACTATTGAGGTAATTGAGCACTTCCGGCCGGATTTTTCGAACATCATACCGTTTATGCGATAGCTGAAAATAGCGATGGTGCCACACTTCCTGTCTCACGAGCGCCAATGCGTCCGAAAAAGTTGGCAAGGGCTTGCAGTACCAGGCAGCCTGCCTAACCGGGATATTATCGTTCTGGGCATGCGAATTGGCCAGCAAAGTCACCAGCGAGAACAGGCCCAACAAGGCTGGTGTAGTGCGAGCAATAGCCCAATCCGACCACTGGCGTTGGGTCTCTACGCCAAGATGATCCCTGACTTCGTGAAAGGTGACTTCCAACTGCCAACGCATAACGAACCATTTCAAGATTTGCTCCGGTTCTTCGTTCAGGTCGGTGCACAGCAAGGCTTGCGATTTGAACTTGCCCAGTGGATCACGGATCAGCACCCAGCGAATTGGCAAAGGTGGCATACCACTGTGAAACCAGACCGCTGTACTGGAAGCAATTTCGACTTCTCGTCTTCCTTCACCATACCAGTTTGGAATGATGACTTTCTTCCAACTGGTCCGAGTATCTTCCAAGGTCTGTTCAAGCGTAGGCAAGCGTTTGCCCTTCTTGCGAGGTCGTCCATTTTGTCCTGGCTTGCGCTCGGGAGCAGGCTCATACAGAGCCGCATCCAGCCGAAAACGAGCGATCAGGGTGATTGGATGAGCAAGTTTCGCCACTTGCCACAAGAAATCAATGGCCGCAAAGCTCGCATCCATCACAACTACCAGTTTTCGACCCGGCAACCAGCGTCTCGCCTGGAAAAGCACTTGCCTGCCCCAGTCAGTCAGCTTCTTGTGAGCCCGTTTACGCTTTTCGTAGTAGCGCTCGGAAGGCGCAAGAACTGTCAGGAAAGGCAGCGCCCAAATCCGCTTCGCCCATGGGATGGGTGTCAGCAGCATCAAGCTCAACCAGCGCAAGCCACTGGCTTTGACGAAATGACTGTGGCTGGATCGAACCGGATCCCGGTAGATGCCCTTGGCATTGATCTTGGCTCCCCGGCGGCGCTCAATGGTATCATCCAAACCCATCACCACCGGCCCAAATACGGCAAAGGCAGCCACCAACAAATCCAGAAGCACGCGACTGGCTTCACGGCTGGACCAGATCGCACGATTGAGCACCCGATGAAAATTCTGAAAGTGCTTTTCGCTGCTCAATCCCATAATGCGCAGAATGGCGGTCACCGTTCGCTGTCCAGGAGCCAAGATGGCTCCCATCAACAGGATTTGTACATGCTGCCAAACACGTTTGGAAAAAAGTCCGGCAAAGGCCGTCAGGATCGTGGTATATTCGCTTCGCAAGGTAGGTTTGGTCCTTTCTCTTGGCCGAGTAAAGACACAGCTTACCTTGCATTTTGTTAATGTGCAAATGGATAAAGTCTAGCTAAGACCTTTCCGACCTATTCGACTGCCATACTATTAACGCAGTATAATCCTGTCCATGTTCAAAAGAACCCCTCTTATACTAAGGATCCTGTTTGGCCTGGCAGTCCTGTTTCTCCTGGCTGTTGGCCTGTATTTCGTCCCCCCCATCCATTCAAGGCTCTCCTGGCGCCTCGACAATCTGCGGGCGAGTATCCTCTATTATCTCTACCCGCCCCAGGATGTGACCTTCCACCCGGGTGGTCAATCTTTTTCCACCCCGACTCTGGATCTGTCCATCCCCACTTCCACCATCGCTCCGACCAGCACACCCATTCCAACTAACCAACCTACCTCCACGCCTACCATTACCCCCACACCTCTTCCGGATTCCATCATTATCCCCAATGTACCTTATGTTGACCAGATGGGCCGCTACAATTACTGTGGGCCGGCCAACCTGACCATGGCGCTCGAATATTGGGGCTGGAAGGGGGATCCTAGCTCGCTTCTTGATCCGCGCGACCAGATCGGGGCAGCTATAAAGCCGGGCGTGGATGATCCCAGCCGGTCCTTCGTGGAGCGCGGCAAGACCGATGTCAATGTGATGCCTTATGAGATGGTGGATTTTGTCAACGACCATACCACCTACAAGGCCTTGTTCCGCTATGGCGGCGACGCTGACCTGCTCAAACGGCTTATTGCGGCCGGTTTCCCGGTCATTACCGAGAAGGGCGTCTATGAACCCCTCCTTCCAGATGAATCGGTTCAGTGGGGCGGCCACTACGCTTTGACCACCGGTTATGACGATACGCAAGGGGACTTTATCTGGCAGGATACCTATCTGCCGCTGCCTACTTCTGTCGGCAAAAACACCCGGACCTCCTACGCCGATTATCTCTCCGGCTGGCGTTCCTTCGACTATCTTTTCATCGTCGTCTATCCGGCCGACCACGAATTGCAGCTCGATCAGGTGCTCGGTCCCTGGGTGGACCAGTACTGGGCCGCCCAGCATGCCCTGGATATTGCCAACCAGGAGATCCAGAGCAATACCCTCACCGGCAATGACCTGTTCTTCGCCATGTTCAACAAGGTCACCAGTGATGTATACCTCCAAAACCCGGATTATGGTCCGGCCGCCGCCGCCTACGATCAGGCCAATGCCTATTACAACAGCCAGCTCGTTCCGACCGGTGATAAACGCATCCCGTGGCGCATCTTGTGGTATGAAACCGCTCCCTACTATGCTTATTACTACACCGGCCGTTACCAGGATGTGATTGACCTTGCCACCCAAACTTTGGATCGCATTAGTAAGCTGGGAGAATCTCTCGAAGAAAGCTTGTACTGGCGCGCCCTGGCCGAATATGCCCTGGGCAATTCTACTGCCGCCTATGCCGATATGCGCCAGTCGCTTCACTTCCACCCGGGCTTCCAGCCGGCTCTGGATGTGTTCGCCAACTGGGGGGTCACCCCGTAAAAAAAGTCAGATGCCCGGCAAAAAAGGCCGGGCATTCTTCTGTATCGAGAAATTTTTCCTATGCGCACACGACCCCAAAAAGCCATACAGGATATGCGTTCCGCCCTGGTTTACCATCCCGGCCACCAGGCGGCCCTGAGTACAATGAAACAATGGGGAGTGATACCCTGGCTATGAAATTGCTCCATTTTGCCGACGCCCACATTGACATGGCCAATTATGGCCGCCACGATCCCGAAACGGGCCTGCCGTTGCGGGTGCTGGATTTCCTCAAGTCCCTCGATACCATCATTGAGGCCGCCATCACCGAAAAGGTGGACCTGGTCATTTTCGCCGGGGACGCCTACCGGGACCGCTCCCCGGTGCCCACCTTCCAGCGCGAATGGGGCAGGCGCATTATCCGCCTTTCAAACGCCGGTATCCGCACCCTGCTGCTGGTCGGCAACCATGACATGTCCCCGGCCATCGGGCGCGCCAATGCCATCCAGGAATTCGAGACTCTCGAAATCCCGCATGTCACCGTGCTGGCGAAACCCCAGTTCCTCTCCGCGCAGGAGCTTGGTTTGCCTGCCCAGGTTATCGCCATCCCCTGGGTCACGCGCTCAGGCCTGGTGGCTGCCACCGACGCCAGCCCGGCGGATGGCTCCGAGGTCCTTGCTGGCATTGAGGAACGCCTGACCGGTCTGGTGCATGGCTGGCTAGAAAAAGCCGACCCGCACCTGCCCACCATCCTGACCGCACATGCTTCCATCCAGGGCGCTACCTACGGCTCCGAACGCACCGTCATGCTGGGGGCGGATCTGGTCCTGCCCGGCTCGCTCGTGCGGGATGGGCGGCTGGATTACGTCGCGCTGGGCCATATCCACAAGCCCCAGGATCTCAACGAGAACGCCCACCCGCCGGTCATCTATCCCGGCTCGATCGAGCGCGTCGATTTTGGCGAGGCTGGCGATGACAAATTCTTCATTATCGCCGAGGTCGAAAAAGGCCATACACACGTCGAGTGGCGTCAGTTGACCGGCATCCGGCCATTTATTGACCGGTCTGTTCGACTTGAGTTGCCTGAAGGCGTCACAGATGTGCTCAAGTGGGCTTTGCCCACCCAGGCGCAGTTGGCGGGTGCTGTCCTGCGCCTGACAGTGGATTATCCGCGCGAATGGGATGCGCTGATAGACGAACCAGCCTTGCGCCGGTATGCCGAGGCCGCCTTTGAATTCCACCTCATCAAGCGCCCGCAGATCGAGTCCCGTATCCGCCTGCCCGGCGACCAGGCCATCAGCAGCCTGAGTCCGCTCGAACTACTCGACCAGTACTGGCGCGCCAGCAAAGTCGAGGATACGGATGCGCTGCAAAAGCTGGCGAAAGAGATCTTGGAAGAGGAATGATGTCGTTCGTAGTAGGACACACCGCTTGGCGGCGTGTCCTTTGTAAATGATCAAGAAGGTGCCCCGTCTGCACAGGGTTCCTCATGGGTGCCTGCACCCGGTTCTTCACGGGTGTTTTGCCATCACCAAAAACTATGCGCTGGATCTACCTCTCCTCTCACTTTGACGATGCCGTGCTCTCCTGCGGCGGCCTGATTTTCGAACAGGCCCGCCAGGGCCTCCAGGCCGAGATCTGGACCATCCTGGCCGGCAACCCGCCTCCCGGTCCGCTCTCGCAGTTCGCCCGGGAGAACCATGCCCTCTGGGGCCTGCCCGGCGGCAAAGAGACGGTCGCCATGCGCAAGGAAGAAGACCAGGCAGCCGCGCTTATCGCTGGCGCGGACCTAGTTCACTTCGGTTTTCAGGACTGCATCTACCGCCGTTCCCCGCAGGGGAAATACCTCTATACCGAAACGGTCACGGCCTCCCCTCATCCGGCTGACCGCAAATTTCCCAAGCGCATTGCCGTCGCCCTGCTATCCGAACTGCGCCAGGAGGATGTGCTCGTCTGTCCTCTCGGCTTGGGCGGACATGTGGATCATAGCCTGGTCCGCCAGGCCGCCGAATCCCTGCAGCGGCCCTTGTTCTACTATGCCGATGTCCCTTATGTTCTCAACAACCCTGAGACGCTCGAACCAGCCACCCTGGCGCTTGCAAACCAGCTTTATCCCGTCTCTGAGACCGGCCTGGACGCCTGGCTTGAGGCAGTCGCAGCCTACCGCTCCCAGGTCAATTCTCTCTTCAAAAAAGAAGGCACGTTGTTCGATGCCATCCGCTCCTATTGGGCCGGCTTGCACGCCATTCGCTTGTGGAGCGCCCCCCACGCCCAGATAAATTGACCCGTATTCCCTCTTGGGCCAGCCCCAATTTACTTTCTCCATATCTTCCCCCATTTCCTGGCGATTCCCAGTGGTTTTTCTTAGCTCTCTGGGAGTCGCCGGTGTGAAGGGAAATTGGGGTCTGGCCCGCATTCTCCTATTTTCCCGGCAAGACGGGTAATATCTGATACAATCGGCGGGGCAGCGCGGCATCTTGGCTGCAATCTTTTTGCTGGAGCGTTTTCATTGGTCTACAACTTCCGGCTCTTCCTGCGTATGACGCGCCGCTCTTTCTTCCACACACGGGGAACTCAAGGCGAATTGAAGGGTAAGCGTCTGAATTTTGTGCTACTCTTTTATGCGGTCTGGCCCGCCTACACCATTCTGACTTGGTCGCTGTTCCTTCTGGATGATATTTTCTTCCCGGCCTATAAACGCCAGCCGGTGGAAAAGCCGCTCTTCATCCTGAGCAATTTTCGTTGCGGGTCAACCTTCCTGCACCGCTTGCTCGCACACGATACGGAGACCTTCACCTGCCTGCGCACTGCCGATATTTTCTTCGCGCCCTCCGTCATCCAGAAGAAATTCCTTCGCCTGGCAACCCGTCTCGATACAACCTTGGGCAGCCCGCTTAAGCACCTGTTGGACAGCCTGGATCGGAACTCCCTTGGTAAGGTGCGCATTCACGCCATCAGCCTGTTTGAACCCGAAGAAGACGAAAACCTCCTGCTGCATGCCTGGTCGACCTTTTTCGTCAGCTTCCTGTTCCCATTTCTGGAGGAGATGCCGCCCTACCAGTTTTTCGATGAGTTCATCCCTGCCGACGAACGTCGCCGTATCATGGCATTCTACAAATCCTGCCTCCAGCGCCACTTGTACGCCACGGGCGGCCGGCAGTATTTCATCTCAAAGAATCCCGCCTTTAGCGCGAAGATTGAAACATTGGCCGAGACTTTTCCAGAGGCGCGCATCCTTTACATTGCCCGCAATCCGCTCGATATGTTGCCTTCCACTATTTCATGGCTGAGTTATTGCCGGAGCATTTTCACCACCCCACTGGAAAAGTATCCATACCGCAAGGAAACCCTGGCCATGACGCAGTACTGGTATCGTCATCCCCTGGCTTTCCTGGATGCCAATCCCTCACAAAATCACCGGATTCTTATCTACGATAACCTGGTTCAAGACCCGGCGCATATCATTCAAGAACTCTACCGTCAGTTTGGTTATCCGGAGAAAGGCATGGAAAGTGTGCTGGCCGAAGCGCGGGCAGACACCCACCAGCATAAACGCGAGCATGCATACTCCTATGATGGGATGGGGTTCACCCGGCAGGAAATCATCACTGCTTTTTCTGATATTTTTGAGCGCTTCAACTTCGACCGCCGTGAACCTACCCAGTTCGACCCGTCGGCGCATGCCGCGACCACCGAGTTGGACTTACCTTTGGAATAAGTAGTATTTCTTGAAAGCAGAAAAATAGAAATTCTGCCATTCCATCATTCCTGATACGGGTGGCGTTTTCGTTTGGGTTTGGGTTCTTCCTTCGGAAGAGGTGGACCGAAAAAATACGTTTCCCGCCAGGGTGTGATCCGTTGTATGCGGATCTTATTCGTCATCATCAGCAGCAGCAGAATTCCTCCCAAGGCCATTAGCAAAGCAAATAGACGGGAATAGCTCAGGCCTGCTACGATTACCGGCTGGTCAGGCCGGAAGGTTTCGATGATCGCGCGCCCGATCCCCTCCAGGATCAGCCAGCCGGAGAAGATCATGCCGGGCTTAAGCTTTTCAGCAAATCGAATTGCCAGCCAGATCAGCAGTCCAGCCGCTAGGAAATTCCACAACATTTCATAGGCAAAAGTCGGGTGAAAACGGGTGGTCAACGGGTAGGTCAACAGATCATTGTATGGTGCGATCCGGTGGGCCGCGTCAATGGGGATGCCCCACGGCAGGGTTGTGGGCTGACCATAGAGTTCCTGGTTGATGAAATTTGCCGGGCGCGCCACAGCCTGGCCGATCAACAGCATTGGAGCGATTGAATTGAGCAACAACCAGAGATCCAATTTATACTTGCGCACGTACAGGATCAGCGCAATCGCCCCAAACAGGAAGGCGCCAAAGATATGCAGGCCACCTTCGTATACTGCGAGTATTTTCAACGGATCATTGATATAAGTGGGGTTTCCGGTCAGGGAGGCTTGAACCACATACCACAAGCGCGCCCCTACCACCCCCGCCGGCAGGATCCAGATCAACGCTTCCCAGATATGTGCGCCATCCTCCCCTCGCCTGCGAATTTCCTTCTCCGCCAACCAACAACCCACCAATACGCCTGCTATAACCAGGATCCCATACCATCTCACTACCAGGGAAAAGGTATCGGTAATCCGAATAGAAAACAGAACAGGATTGATCATCAAGCACCTCACGTGTGGTTTGAGCGATTATATCAGCTAATCATGTGCAATCAACATTCGGGCAAGGGCACTTTCCGTATGCTCTGCATTATGGTATCATCCTGTTCATGGATGATAAAATTACAATTATCGAAGGTCCGCCCCCTGTATTCGAACCCGTTCAGGATGGCTGGGCGTTAGGTCTCGGCGAAGGGCCGCGCTTGCCATTGACCCTGCTCACTCGTCTGCGAACGTTCAACGGCCCGGCGCTGGTGGAACGGTGTTACCGTCGCTGGCGCGCCAATGAACCCATCCACCTGGAATATCGCAATGATCTGGGTCTGGAGGAACAGGCCCCCATCGTGGCGGCCCGTTCGGTCGAAACAGACGATGGGCATGTGCTCCTGCTTTGGGTCCAGTTGGACCCGCAAAAAGTCCGGCTTGAGCTTGATTCGGGCGAAGATGAAGAGCCAGGAGATGATGATGATGAAAATCCGCTAGGATAAATCCTTTGGTATAACCTTTTGTGAGAATAATGGTCCGGGAACCCGGACCATTATTATTTCATTGTGAGTTTCATCACATTAATCATGATTGCGTGTGGTATTCGTCATATTGACTTTGGTCGTTTAATCGTGTACCTTTAAGTTGTAAGACAACTTAGCGGAATTGCCTATGCAGAAATTGTTTTACATAGAAGAAGCGAAATAAAGCGGGCATCTCGTCCGGAGTGCCCGCTTATATTTTCGCCGTATTTTCCATCCTACAAGGAGATGAAATATGTCAGGAGTTAATGAATTTGAAATGGCCCAGAAGCAGTTTGACCATGTGGCCGGACTGCTCAACCTGGATCCACAAATTGCGGAGGTGCTACGCTGGCCATTGCGTGAGTTCACCTTCCGCATCCCGGTGCGCATGGACGATGGAACCCTCAAAGTCTTCACCGGATTCCGCGTGCAGCACAACGATGCACGTGGTCCCAACAAAGGCGGCCTGCGCTTCCATCCTGCCGAGACCTTGGACACCGTGCGCGGTCTTTCCATGTGGATGACATGGAAATGCGCAGTAGCCGATATCCCCCTGGGCGGCGGCAAGGGTGGCGTGATTGTGGACCCGGCGACGCTCTCGACCGATGAGAAGGAACGCCTGTGCCGCGGTTGGATTAAACAGATGTGGAGAAATATCGGCCCGCGCCAAGATGTACCCGCACCGGATGTATACACCACCCCACAGATGATGGGCTGGATGATGGACGAGTATTCCAAGCTGACCGGCCAGTACACTCCTGGTGTGGTTACAGGTAAACCACTTGGTGGCGGCGGCTCAGAAGGACGTACAGAAGCGACCGGCTACGGCGTTATCTATACCATCCGGGAGGCCATGAAGCATCTCGGTATGGATTCGAAGAAATGCGTGGCTGCATTACAGGGTTTTGGTAACGTATCCCAATACGCCGCCATTGGTTTTATTGAAATGCTGGGCGGCAAAGTGGCTTGTGTCTCTTGCTGGGATCACATAGACAAGAAAGCTTACACATACAGCCATCCGGATGGCGTGAATCCGCATTTCCTGATGACTATCATAAACGAATACAATGAAATCAACCGGAAAGAGGCCATCAAAGCCGGTTATATTGTCGAAGACGGAGATGCCTGGGTTACCAAGGATGTGGACGTTTTAATCCCGGCTGCACTCGGCGGGCAGATCAATGCAGAAAACGTCGGGAATATCTCCAAACGCGTCAGGATTGTGGCCGAAGGTGCTAACGGCCCGACCACCCCGGAAGCCGACGAGTATTTCAAGCAGAACAACATCTTTGACATCCCGGATTTCCTTTGCAATGCCGGTGGTGTAACCTGCTCTTACTTCGAAAGCGTCCAAAATGACATGAATTTCTACTGGACCAAGCAGGAGGTGCTGGAGAAACTTGATACCAAGATGACCCAGGCCTTCCACGCCGTATTGGATATGGCGCTCAAACAGAAAGTCTACATGCGCGACGCAGCCTACATGGTGGCCATTGACCGGGTGGTTAAGGCCATGCAAACACGTGGCTGGGTATAAGCCAAAATGCATCCAGTTTTATTTCCTCATTTCAGCAATACCTAAATAGCCAGGGTGCCGGCTGTATGGGAATCGCTGGGAGATGGGGAAAGGTATGGAGGTGTTAGGCGGGCTAAGCCCGCCTAACACCTCCAATTTAATTCCATAACCCAGCAATTTCCGATGAACAAAGACGCCAGGCGCACCCTGGCGTCTTTGTTGTTGTATAATAAGATAGTCGAAATGAGAGCGAGTTTGCAGCCATGAGTTTTCCAGAAGAACAGCCCAGACCAGAAGAACCGACCTCCCCGGATGAACGCCCAGAGGAAAATCCACCCGCACCAGAAATCTTTGCGGAAGAGCCCAGTCTGCCTGAGGGTTTCACACCAATTAGTGCAACAGCCCGCCCGTCCCGTGCTCGCCGCAGGCGGGCGCATCGTATGCTGGCGGCCCCTGGCGCGGATGAACGGGCTGCCATTTTGGACAACTTGGCACGGCGGGCTTCCCCCTCATTCGAATTCTTCCTGTTTGCCTTGCTTTGCGGAGCCGTTCTGGGCGCTGCCTATCTGCTGGATTCCTCGGCCCTGCTCCTGTTGGGAATCCTGCTTGCTCCCTTGCTGACACCCTGGGTGGGTCTAACTCTGGCCATTCAGACCGGCTCCTGGCGTTTTTTCTTCCTGACGCTGGGCGGGCTGCTGGTGGCAAGTCTGCTGGTTTTTCTGACTGGAGCACTGGCCGGGCTGGCCGGGCACATCTGGCTGCCCTTGCCGCTTTCACAGGCTAACTTCCATTCCCACCTGTGGTGGGAAGATTTATTCCTGGTGGCTCTGGGTGCGGTTTTGCTAGCCATCTCATTCGTTCGTTCTGAGCAGAAACCGATCCTGCCGAGTATTATGCTTGCCTATGAACTATTCCTGCCACTTAGTGCGGGCGGCGTTGGGCTGGGAATTGGCTCCTCACATATTTGGCCGGATGGTGGAGAAGTTTTTCTCGCTCATTTGGCATTGGCCACACTGGTCGGGGTCATTACCATGGCTGCCTTGCGTTTTAAACCAGGGAAATTTGGCGGTTACATTCTTTCCATCCTCTTGGTCTTGCTCTCGCTGGCAGTATTGGTTTATTATACCGGACTGACAAATTTCATCCGGGATGAAATCATTGCCACCCGCCGGATAGCGCTCACATCTACTCCTACGCTTGTCTTGCCATCCAGCACTCCAACCTCAACATACACCCCGACCCCCTCCGCCACGCTCACTCCAAGCGACACACCCACGTCTTCTGCGACTGCCGAACCAACTCCTTCCTATGCAGTCATTACTTCTCCTTCCGGTGGCGGGGCGCTTGTCCGCTCAGACGCGGGCGGTGGGACAGTTTTGGCTGTTTTATCCAATGGGATCACGATCCAGATTCTGCCTGATACCCAGAGTATCGATGGCGCTACCTGGATACACATCCGCTATGACAATCTCGATGGTTGGGTTCTGGCAACTGTCCTCACTGCAACCACATCAACGCCTCCACCACCACCCTCTACACCAACGCTCACACCCACCCCTTGAATATCGCCTTCCCTTGCTGGAGTTTTCTATGACCATTCATTTTGGCACGGACGGCTGGCGTGCCGTCATCTCTGATACATTCACATTCACCAACCTGCGCATGCTCAGCCAGGCGATTGCCGATGCAGTGGCATCTGAGACCTGGGATAAATCAGGCAATGGAGGTCCTGCGCCGGATCCAAAAAAGTTCGTGGTTGGCTTCGATACACGCTTTCTCTCTGACCGTTATGCCGGGGAAGTGGCACGTGTTCTGGCCGCCAACGGCTTTATCGTCTACCTGGCGCAGTCAGACGCGCCCACACCTGTCATCTCGTATGCGGTCAAAAATCTAAATGCGATTGCCGGGGTAATGATTACCGCATCTCATAATGCGCCACGGTACAATGGTGTAAAACTCAAGGCCGCTTACGGCGGATCGGCCCTGAACGAGCAATGCCACCGGGTGGAAGTTTACCTTAACGATAATGAAGAACGTGCGCGTGGCCCTAACCTGATGGACTTCGATATGGCACGCGAAAAAGGCCTTATCCAAAGATTCAATCCCCTGCCAGCTTATTTCGACCATTTGAGGACGTTGATTAACTGTGATGTAATTGCCGAAAACCCGCAATGTTTTATCGTGGATTCCATGTACGGTTCCGGGCGCGGTGTTATTAAATCATTTTTACAAGGGACTGGTTGCGAGGTTACCGAGATCCGCGGAGAGATGAACCCAGGCTTCGGCAACATCCACCCTGAACCAATTGCCAAATACCTGGGTGCGTTGGCCGGTGCAATCGGCGCAGGGATGGGCAATTTTGGCGTGACCACCGATGGCGATGCTGACCGAATCGGCGCCATGGACGAACATAGCAACTTTGTGGATCCTCATAAAATCATGGCTCTTGCCTTGCAGTATTTGGTCGAAAAGCGCGGCTGGAGCGGTGCAGTGGTGCGCACGGTCTCCACCACCCGCATGATAGACCGTTTGTGCCAGCGCTATGGTTTGAAACTCTATGAAACACCGGTCGGCTTTAACCACATTGCCGACTATATGATGACCGAGGATATACTCATCGGCGGCGAGGAGTCAGGTGGTATCTCTTTTAAAGGACATATCCCCGAAGGGGATGGCCCGATTATGGGATTATTATTGATAGAAATCATCTCCGCTTCACACAAATCCCTGCACGAGCTGGTGGAAGAATTACTGGCAGTGGTTGGCCCTGCCTTCTACGAACGCATGGACTTGCGCTTGCACCATCCGGTTGCCAAATCCGAAATGACCGATTTCCTGATCAAGAAGGCTCCGGCGGAGATTGGAGAACAGATGGTGGCCGAGATTAGCAATGTCGATGGCGTTAAGTACATCATGGCCGACGACTCTTGGCTGCTTATCCGGCCTTCTGGTACCGAGCCGGTGCTGCGCGTCTATGCCGAAGGTCGTAATTGGAAAATGGTTAAATCTTTGCTCGGATACGGCGAAACGGTAGCCGCCAGCGTCACGTAATCCAACTTATTAGCAGGTAATATAAAAAAGCGTGAACCCGCGCAGGCGGGTTCACGCGAATACAACCGGCAGGAATACGCAAGGTATCCCTATCGTGCTATTTCGACGGAGTGTTGCGCAAGCGGCGCGCCAAGAAGATGACTGCCACCAGTGCCAAGGTCAAGATAACCAAGCCAGGCAAACCTACCTGGTCAAAATAGCCTGTTCTAGGCATTCCCGTAGGTGTACCGGGTGTAGCAGGTGTACCCAGCGCGCCAAGTGTACCAAGCGCACCAGGTGTACCAGCCCCACCTCCCGCTACCTCTGTAGAGGTCATTTGCGCCGCCAATTGGGTTTGCATGGCAGCCAAATCGGTGGTAGGAGTCACCGTTGCGGGGACTGCGGTTATGGCAATCACTGGGGATGCGGTTGGGCTACCGAGCAGTGCATTCGTGGAAACAGGGGTATCCGTACTCGTCGGCGTAAAAGTAGGCGGCGAGGTTGGCGTCCACAGGGCAGCTTGAGCCGTGGAGGTTGCCTGGGCAGATTGTTGACTATTTCCAGCCGCTATTGCCGTTAGGGTGCTTTTTTGTTTAGCAGTCTGGCTTGGCAAATACCCAAGAACATAAACTGCCCCGCACACCAGCGTCAGGAAAATCAGGGCCGCAAAAACTCCCGCCACGATCAGGAATGTACGATTATTTGACTCCTCCGGAGGCGGCGCCTCAGGGGTATCCAATGTGACATTATTGCCTTCATCCAACATCGCTGCTTCCTCCTTATTTGAATTATACTACCCAAGTACTTCCAAATTGGCAAGCGGAATGAGAACTTGCTCTCCAGAATCCAATCTTACATCGGCCGCTGCCACCCTAAGGCCGCTGGGCATGCTGGTCAATCCAGGTCGTAAACTGATCAAGGTCCCGGTCATTCCAATGTGTGGGTTGCGCACCAAGCGCACTGCCTGGTCGGGAGCGAACGTTTCCACTTCGCGCAGTGCCGGCGATTCCTGCGTGACCGGCAAAGGGATCAGAATTTCAGGCCGCATGCCGGTCTGCCGGTCAAACGGCTCGGCATTGAGTGTCGTTTCACGCTTGGCATTGGTGGCCAGCAGTTTATAGGCTACGCCATTCAGCGGTCTTTGGCCAAAGCCATCGACAACAATAATGGGATAACTCGCCTGCAATGCCAGCGGAATGAGGGCAGGAGACATGCTGCCCAGGATAAGACCACGTACAGGCAAATCGCCGGCCGCGTGCAAGGCGGCCGCATCACTGCAACTCCCCGCCAGCAACACCGAACCGCGCAGACTGACATCCACTTGCTCGGCGGTCAATGGTTCCTCCGGAGACGAGAGAACCGGCAACATCAAGCCGATATTCAATTGCCCATTTCCCCACACACCCTGTACGAGTGCTCCACTGAACTTGATTTCCACGCCACGTTCAGAAATCTGGCGCGTCACTATCCCCGGGATACCGGCATGTAATTCAAACGTAGTCTCGCCGACTTCCATCAGAACCTGTCCAGCTCCGGCCAGTACCACCCGTCCATTGCTCGGAGCACGGACAATTTGCGAAACAAGCCCTACTCCCCGCCGGGCAATGGCATCACCTTGAGAAATTACATCTCCTGATTTCACCTGGATCAAACTCTGAGCCGCATCCGGTCTGAGTTCGAGCATGCGGGCTACATCAATCAGCAAGTGCTCTGCCCCAAAGTTGGCTTCAGCCACCACGTCCAGCGGATTTACTTTCTGATCCATGCGAACGGTGACGCGTCCCGGCACTGGCAACAGACGTTCGCGCCGGATAGTAGTCAATGGAAGGATATGGGAAACTGGAGCCAGCATCGGGTGTCTAGCCTCCTAACGTCCACAACCATTTTTTGATGTTATCACGTCGGCGTGACGCATCTGACGGTATACGCAGAGGGCGGCCACGCGCATCAACCACCACTCCCAGCGCTGTTCCAGTAACCGGTATTCCTCCTTCGTTGGTACTACGCCCAAGACCAAAGCCTATATCGGTATGACGCAATGGGTACAGGTACAAACGGCCGGATTGTCCAATCGGGAGGGGAAATACTTCCAGTGCGCCCTGTTTGATTTCCAAGAGACTCTCATTCCCATTCTGGTACACCAGGCGGCCGTTTAAGATGGGCATACCTGGCCGGGCGCTGGTATATGGCGCAACCACGGTAGCTAATCCAAGGAAAGCACCCGATTCCAGTATCTGAATGGGAAGAATGGAATTACGGCTGGCAGCCGCACCCAATGCGGGCATCAGGTTATTCTGATCCAAAATCATTGTGGTAATACCCACCGGTTGGATGGCATCCAACAGGATAAGCAGACTCTGTCCAAGGGTTGGTGCACGCGTGATGACACTCCCAGCTGCCAGGATGGGCTCGAAATAGGGGGTCAGTCCAAGCGCGGCGCGGCGGGCTTGGTGAGGAAAGTCTTTGGCAAGGGTGCTTAATGAAACATACAAGTTCTGGCGTGCCAATGCCTGCTCAATTGCCAGATCTTCGGGAGTGGCGGGCAAGGTGCTTGGGTATATGGATTTCTGGTAGAGGTAATCCCGAACAGCCTCGGCAGGGATGTCAAGCGAAACCCATTTCAAGATTTCGTTCAGGCTGGTATAGCGTAGAAGGTTGGCAAGGCCTTCGCCGAGGCCTAACTGAGGATAAACTCCCAGGGTCAGTTCGCCCCCGAAAGCCGCAGCGACGGTGGCGGCGGACGCGCCCAAATCCACGCCAAGGATGCCTTTGCTCGAATCATATACCTGGCTGAGGAAGCGGATAATGCGCCCCTCTGCATAGGCCGTCGGCATCAATGTGTTTCCCGACCAGGCATTAAGTTCATCCACACCATTCATCTGGTTGCGACGGACCTGGGTGTAAAGCCTTGACAGAGCATATTGCGCAGGCTGGAGATCCTCTGTTTCAAGGTTGGGGCGTAGATTGGGGCTGATACTCAAAGCGGAGGTCAGGTTCTGTAGGCTGGTTTTGATTTCCTCGGCTAAATTCTTGTTCCCTGCGTAGAGCAAAGCAGGGTGATTTTCAGCGGGCAAAATATAACATGCCAGACCAATGGTTTCGACCAAGTGCCGGACAGAATGGGTGGCCCCACCATCGGTACCGCCAGTGACAAGTATCAGATCCGGTCGGAGGCGCATGATATTGTCAATTTGCTGTTCGGGTCTACGTTCGTCATTCAATCCAATGGTATCTACCACGTGGGCATAGATTGTGCGCACCAGTCGCTGGGCGCTCTCCAACGAGACATCCTCCAACAGGCCAACTACCACGGTTTTTACGGCCGGGCCGGCGGAGAATGTAGCAGCAAAGATATCCACGCCCCGGCTTTCATTTGTCGGTATAATCAAGCGTTGGTCTTCACCCAGAAACTTACGGCCGGTGATAATTTGAAGGTTTTCAATTGCCTGGCGCACACCTTCGCTGAGATCTTTAAACGGGGCGGCGGCCGTGGTGGGAGCATGGCCGGAGGCGATAAACCGGTAATACCCTTCCACAACGTCAAAAAAAGCCGCACGTGTGGTCACGGTGCCAACATCAACCGCCAGGAGAGAATCAGCATCAATCAGAGACCCAGGCATAAGCGTTTTTAAATGAATTTAACCACAAAGAACCAGATAAAATTCAGGCGTTCGATCAGAGCCGTCATGGCAGCGGCTAAAACACCCGCGAACAGGACACCCAGGGTTATTGCGATGAAGACCTGCCCAATCTGGCCTAGGAGGATAATCACTGAATTGCGCTGCGGCCCGGAAGGAGTAGCCTTGGCGCCAAAATGGAAATAGATCAGTGTCGTTATCGTACCGATCAGCATTATTATTACAAAAAACAATTGCTCCAGCCAGTTTCCTCCGGCACTATGTTGGTCAAAAGCATTGATAGATGCCTGAGTTTGTGGGATGAGTGTCCCCATCACGGCCCCCCCCACAGCCACCGCTGCACCAACCCCCACTAGGAAAGCGATGGAGGGGTTACCCAGCCAGGCCAGTCGCGGTGAGAGTTTCATCAGAAGCAACACACCCAAAATGAGCGCGACCAGGGCCCAAAAAACATCAATAACACTGCCCGTGAGCAAAGGGACTAGAACTCTTGGATAGAGCACCTGCCACCAAGCCACCGCCCCGGCGTACCCGGCAGAAACACCTACAAAGATATATACTGCCACCCGGAACGCCGGATTGTCTCCAATCAGATAACTCAGAATCATCAGCGTGAGCAGGAAACTTACCAATCCGGTAACAAGGTCAACAGACATGCTCAGGCCTCTCCCTTGGAATCTTTCCGGCGGGCACGCCGATCGATCCCAATGCCCAATACTGCGCCGGCAACGATTATCAACTCGACCATCAGAATCCCGACGCTGAACGAATCCCAATAATCATAATTCAGGCCGAATTGATGATTGGGGCCAAGGTTGCTATTTGATTGTTCGTAAATCTTCGCATCTGAGAGGCCGGAAACCAGGCCTGCAAGCTGGCCTGAATCGAAATACGGCCGGATCATCGGCTCTGCCTGAGCACTGATTACCATCACCATCGGCTTATTGCCAAGGTACGGACCGGTCTGTTCAATCCAGTTGCGGCCGGTATCAGCATTATCGGTCAGGATAATGACAGCCGCAAAGTCGCTCAGTTTTTGAACATTCTGCAAGGAACCTGTTGTCCAGGCAGAATTGCCATTCACATCCACCGGCATGGCAGCTTTCGGATTATCCGCAAAATACAACATGCCCACCGGCCCGCCTGCCAGATAACCCAAATTCACATACTCGCCGCTGGAAGAAGAATACCATTTTGAAGGAGGATACCATTTTTCCAATGGGGCATTTATATTTTGCAGGAAATGCTCCGCCAGTGCCGGGCCGGTCGGTGATGTGGAGATCAGCGCCAAAGGAACACCTTTAGTGAATAACTGGTCCATTATGGGAGCAGCCACAGCTTCCAATTCACCGGAGAGGCCCGGCTCATAGTCAAATGCTACCAAAACAGGTGCTTTTCCCGTCAGCCCATTAATTATTTTAGATGATGCGTATGTATCGGATGGCTCAACTGAGGTGGGAGGAGCAATCGGCCCACCAATTACGAATGGCAATAAAACTGCCAGAAACAGGAGTAGCATTATCAACCAGCGCAATATCTGGTTCGAGGTCAGGCGCGTTGGATTAGTTACGCGGGAACGGGTTTCGCCAGCCACCAGCCGCTCGAGATAGGCGGCATAACGATGTTGTCCATCGGATACCTGAAGTTTCGTGGAATACGTTGGGGGCTTGCGTAACGGCCCCAACCCCGGCACGGCCGGCAGCACTCCACGCATGCCTGCCAACGGACCGCTTTGCTCGGTAACTTGACTCTCATCCAATGGAGTAGTTTTTGATTCCACCACAGCTTCCACCGGACGCATTGCCCGCACCCAGGAAGGTAATTCAGCCGTTTCAAGGTTTTCAGGGCTTCCTGAATCTGCCTGGCTTTCATTGTTCTCGGCTGGTTTTTCTGCCGCCTGCTCTGGATTCAATTTGGAAAGCCAGTCTGGCATTTCCATTGCAAATGCCGTTTCACCTTGCTCGCTGGGAGGGTTATCTTTACTATCTACAATCAATGCCGGTGTGGTGCTTGAGGCAGGCGTTGCAGGTTCGATTTTGGTCAGCCAATCGGGAAGCGGTTCGGTTCCTTTTTGAAAAGTAGGCGTTTCGGAAACAACCTCAAAGTCATCTTTATGCTTCTCATCTTCGTCCGCAGCATTTACGTCTGCCTGTAATTTGGATAACCAACTGGGCGACTCCGCCGGAGGAGCGCTGGCGGCTTGTGGTGGATTATTAAAAAGTGCTGCCGGCGATCCAGAAACTGGACCGGATTTGGCTTCCAGATTCGACATCCATTCTGGAACATTCTCTCCGGGAGCCGATGCCGGGGTTCCCGGTGCGGACCCGAAACTGGAAAGCCAGTCAGGGATAGCTTCTTTTCCTTCTGCGGTTGGTTCGGGTTCCGGCGTGCTGGATTTTGGCTTGAGCTGATCCAACCAATCCGGTACGTTTTCTGTGGAGCCCAGCTCTCCCGTTTCAATCAGGGCAGGGCTGCTTACCACATCACCCGAAGCCGAAGCGGGTGTCCCCGGCGCCGACCCAAAACTGGAAAGCCAATCAGGGATAGCTTCTTTTCCATCTGCGGTTGCATCGGGTTCCGGCGCGCTGGATTTTGGCTTGAGCTGATCCAACCAATCCGGTACGTTTTCTGTGGAGCCCAGCTCTCCCGTTTCAATCTGGACAGGGCTACTTACCGCATCCCCGGGGGCCACGGGTGTCGCCGGTGCCGACCCAAAACCAGAAAGCCAGTCTGGGATAAATTCTTTTTCCCCTGTGGTTGGTTCGGGTTCCGGTGCACTGGGTTTTTGCTTGAGCTGATCCGACCAATCCGGCGTGCTTTCTATGGAGGCCAGCTTTCCCGTTTCAATCAAGGCAGGGTTGCTGTTTACCGTGGAGATACCCGGTAGGCCAGAAAGCCATTCGGGCACATTATCTCCGCCTTGCAAGGCCGGCGGTTGTTCCTGCACACTGGGTTGCGGTGATTGCAGGGATTTTAACCAGTCCGGGACATCCTCATCTGAAGTAGGTTCTGGGGTTGCTTTAAAAGCGGGTTGTTGCAACGCAGAAACATTTGCGGCGGCAGATGGTTCCACTGATTGATCCCCTAGACGCGCCATCCAATCCGGATTACCTATATCAGGAGCTGATTGCTCTTCTGCGCTCGGTTCAGGCAAAGATTTGCCCGATTTGTCGCCGCTCAGGCCAGCTAGCCATTCGGGAACCCCATCATCTTCAGAGTCAGAGGCGACCTGACCCAGACCAGAGAGCCAGTCTGGCAAACCACTGGACGAGTTTGGGGTAGGGAGTGCCGGTGGAACAGCCGGCACACTTTTGTCTGCAGATGGTTCGGCCAGGTGTTCACCGGACGCAGGGCGCTTGCCATCCCGCAAAGAACGCAACCAAGACGGCAGCGCCCGTTCCAGTTCGGCAGTATTTTTCTTGGTAGGAACTTCGCCAGGATGGATGGGACCTTGCCGGGGGAGCGCGACTTTTTCAAATTCGGAAGTATCTCTCTTGGTTGGCACTTCCCCAGGCTTGATAGGCTGGGAATCAACCGGCGTGGAGGCAGGTATAGGCTGGATATGGGCACCGCAGAACCGACATTCTTCCAGTTCCTCGGGATTGGGCTTTCCGCACACCGGGCAGAGCAGATCAGGCACGCTTGCTCCAATAAGGACGATCAGAACCAAAAAGAATGCGCAGGCCAGTGGTCAGCGTGCCAAGAGCCACACCGAGCAGAATGCCACGCGCCCCACCCGCCGCCGGGAACTGGGCGATCCATTGGCGAAGCCCCCCCAGCAATGGCACATCCCCCAGAAAAGGCCAGGGAGCCGTGCCTACCAGGACGAGAAAAGCGGTTGCCAGGAAAATAACCGAGAGCATATCCCATCGCCGGCGAAGCAAGCGGATGCTGGCATAGGTCAGGGTGACAGCCAAAAGGGCCATCAGACTGGCTTCGATGGGCAATTGTATGGCTATAAATGTCTCACTAAATAAGGACGTAGCGATTGGGGATATGATGCTAACTATGGGGAGGTTATTTTCATGCGCCAGGAAGCCGAACAGGAAAGTAACTATCAACGCGACGATCAGGATGACGCTGTAAACGGCACCTTTCTGTTTTTGACGAACTTTATTCGTATGGACGAGAAGTAAATTGGAAATTCCAACCAGCACAGCAAACCCTGCCAGGATGACGGCTACATTTAGAATGTACTGTTGCAAAACTCCGAACTGAGAGAGTGTACCATCTGCCCTATGTCCAAAGAGATATCCCGCCAGGACAAATGCACCAGAGGCGATGGCAACGATAGTGGAGAAAGCACCCTTAAATTTCACAAGATACCTAACAACTTAAGCGCCGCACCACCCAGGATAACAACAATGATCAGCCAGCGCAGGATATCCTGCACTGTCAGGCTAGCGGTATGGAGAGGTCCGGCATCCATATAAGCACCGGCTGCATAAAGTTCTTCGCCGATGAGTGGTTCCTGTGCACTGGCATATAAGACCGCCTGCGCCGCCAGGGTATCGCTGGCAGCCATGGTAAAGATATTTGCCCGTTCAGCCGAGTCGACCAGTAAAGCAGCTTCGACTCCAAAGTTGCCAATGAGCACATTGGCAGCGATATTTTCATCCCTGATAACTGGCATCGCCCCGGCAGCATATGAGAAAGGTGTCAAGCCGGTCAATCGTCCGGCCGTGGGGTCGTAGACACCCTGTCCGGAGGCCAGTGAAGCAGTTTGCAATGTATTCTGGGAAAGGATAGCCAGAGTGGCATCCCCGGACGTGGCAATCGGAGGCCGATCCCCGGCGGAGGTCAGCTCGGAAAGGCGGCGCAGGAGAGTGAGACCTGCCAATCCGGAGGCAAATTGTTGACTGATTAGCGCACCACGCCCCAGCGAGATATGGAGCCGGCTTCCGTCTTCAACCACCCGGCCAATGGCCTGGTGCAGGCGGGTGAAAGCTGGTATTTCGCGAAAGGCAGGTGGAGACTTGCGCCGCAGTGCAACCAATCCCCCCATGAGGGCCGCACTAAGAAAAATAATTCCAAAACCAATCAGCCCCAGCAAGAAATCGTTCACAGGGATATTTCCTCCCGCAGGAATGTAGTAAATGCCAAGGCTTCGGTACGATTCTCGAGCAGACCGGCTAAGGCATCCCGCTGCATATCTGTTAATGCTGGACGCAAGAGCGGGCCACCAATGTATATGGCTTGCGCCCCAAGCAACGTTAGCGGTCCGGCAGCCTCCAGAGCCCAAGCCACCACATTCTCCAGACCGTAACGGTGAAGAATTTTAGCCCAGCCAAGCCAGGCGGAACGGGTTTCAGAGACAGGATCCATCTGCATAGCAATACCAGTATAGCACAAGTCAGCCGCTCAACAGAACAGATGAGCGTAGTCTGATTGTACTGCTTTTTGAATAAAACTGTATACCATATAAAGTTGGTAATTTTTGGTGTATGATTAAGGTGATGATACCGTTTGCAAACCTTCTTGACCGGATGACTGTCACGGGAGAGTTGACTGAGACCCTCCCGGATGGTTCCATCCGCTGTACCGCTTGTGGACACCATTGCTTGGTACGGGAAAGCCGCCGCGGCATCTGCCAGGTGCGTTTCAACCAGGGTGGGGAATTGCGCGTACCCTGGGGCTATGTGGCTGCGCTCAACGCCGATCCGGTAGAGAAAAAACCTTTTTACCATCTCCTGCCAGGGTCCACTGCTCTGACTTTCGGCATGTTGGGCTGTGATTTCCATTGCGGTTATTGCCAGAACTGGCTGACTTCCCAGGTGCTGCGCGACCCGGCTGCGGACGAGTCAACCAGCTTCGTGCAGCGCATTTCTCCGGAGCAAATTGTGGAAACGGCCCGCCGCGCCGGCGCGAAAATAATCGCCTCATCATACAACGAGCCACTGATTACCAGTGAGTGGGCTGTTGCGATTTTTAGACAGGCTGTCCGGGCCGGGATGAAGTGTGTCTACGTTTCGAACGGCAATGCTACGCCTGAAGTGCTGGAGTACCTGCGACCTCATCTTGCAGGAATAAAAATTGACCTGAAGTCCATGCAGGATAAGAACTACCGCAAGTTAGGCGGCGTGCTAAAAAACGTACTGGATACGATCAAACGGGTAAAGGAATTGGGACTCTGGCTGGAGGTGGTAACCCTGGTCGTGCCTGGCTTTAACGACAGCAGTGCAGAATTGTGGGAGGCGGCTCGTTTTTTGTCAGGCATCTCGCCAGACATCCCCTGGCATGTAACAGCCTTCCACTCGGACTATAAGATGGGCGACACCGGCAACACCCCGGCACGCACATTGCTGCGTGCAGCTGAAATCGGGCGTGAGGCTGGGCTACATTATGTCTATGCCGGGAACCTGCCGGGGCGTGTGGATGAATATGAGACAACCTTCTGCCCAAAATGCAACACAGCATTGGTTAAGAGGACGGGCTATTTTGTTCATGAGGTAAGTCTTACTCCCCAAGGAACCTGCCCACAGTGCAAAACCGTAATTGCCGGGGTCTGGTCCCCGTTTCAGAATGTTTAGACATTAGTCCATTTGTCATATTGTATTCCAGCCCCAAATATTGTACAATTTTATTGGGAATCGTGCCCCTCATGCCGATCGTTCGTTCAAGGGAGAAACGCTATGGATATAATCAAGGTGTCCGCAACCTCCCGTACCTCCGCAGTCGCCGGGGCAATCGCGGGCGTTGTCCGGGAACACAAACGGGCGGAAGTGCAGGCAATTGGAGCGGGGGCGGTCAATCAGGCCGTCAAGGCGCTCGTACTGGCAACCGGCTACCTCAAGGGTGATGATATTACTGTGGTGTGTGTGCCGGAGTTCGTGGATGTTGAAATCGAGGACAAAGTCCGCACAGCTATTAAACTGGTAGTGGAGCCCCGTTAGTCTCGCTTTCCTTGGAATCAATCCACGCACAAGGGGCTGGAGTGTGGCGCGCTTGCCCGGTGTGTTATCGTTGCCGCGAGGGTATCACTTTCATGGTATGCAAAAGGAATTTTCATTTACGGATTTTAGCAACGCTGCTCCTGGCAGGAGGCCTTTTTGGCGCTGCAATGGAAAAAAACGTGCACGCCGCCCCAGAGAAAAACCCGGCGCAGGAAAATGTGCCATCCAACACCCCCAGCACCCCGACAATTACGTTGACTCTAACGCCGACCTTAACAGACACATCCACCGCAACGCCAACGCTCACGGCAACATCGCTCCATACCGCCACGCCAACCAGAATCGCTCCCCCCACGCGTACACCCGGCGCGCCGGATCATATCGTTATTAGCGAATTCCGCACACTTGGCCCATTAGGAGCGGACGACGAATTCATCGAACTCTATAACCCCACAGGCGCCCCAGTCAATATCGGGGGATGGCGAATCAAAACATCCAGCGCATGCGGTAACAATGTTACAGACTTGGTTACTATCCTTTCCTACATCATCCTGCAACCCGGCCAGCATTATCTATTGGCCTCCCTTAACAACTCTCTCCCTTTCACCATCCCGCCAGATCAAACCTTCTGGCCCGGCATTGATAATACCGGCGGCATAGCTCTGGTTTCGTCCACTGGCTCGATCGTAGATCAGGTTGGGATGTGTGCCGGTACGTATTATCACGCAGGCACCACCTTGCCCCCGCTCCCGGTGGCACCACTCTTCGGAACACCCACACCAATTCCAGGAACTTCCGATCAGAGTTACGAGCGCAAGCCTGGTGGGGATACGGCCTGCTACGATACTGGCAACAATGCCAATGATTTTGTGCTCATATCCCCAGCCAACCCGAAGAACCAATCCAGCGCAAGCGTGTTATGCGCTGGGGTGCATTTGTCCACTCCTACTATCACCCCCACTCCTACAGCCACTCCTACGCATACCCCTCTTCCCTACCCGACTACAATTCCTGGCGTAGTGGTATTAAATGAATTCCTTCCGCACCCGCGCACTGACTGGAACAGCGACGGCACGATCAATTTTGGCGACCAATACATCGAAATTATCAACTTGGACGCGAGTGCCATTAACGTAAAGAACTGGAAACTGGATACCGACGTTGGCAGTATGGCTTTCAGCCTGCCTGACTTAACCTTGCAGCCTCGTCAAATTGCAGCCTTCTTTGGCTCCCATACCGGTATTGTCCTGAGCGATGGCGGTGCTACGCTGCGCTTGTTAAAGCCGGATGGGAGTATTTCGGATGCCTTTACCTACCCGGTGGTGGAGGCCGCTGACCAGGCTTGGTGCCGTCTCCCAGATGGAACGGGGGTCTGGGGCTTTGCCTGCCGTCCCAGTCCAGGCCTGCCTAATATTACTATCCATGCCAACACATCCGGGCCTGGTCTGACATTGGGCGAAAATTCCATCTGTAACCTGGTAAATACTGTTCCACAACCCTTCATCCTGGCAGAATGCGGCAGCTTTGGTGCAGGCATATCAGACGATCTGGGAGAAAAGGTTTTCTGGCTGCAAAGCCGCTGGAAGTGGGCTGTGTTTGTGAAATAAGAAAATTCCCCGGCTCAGGGGGAATTGATTTTTAACCGTTGGCCGCCCGTGCTACTTCTTCCGGGTCAAAGATAACCTCTTCTTTGCCAGTCAGTTTTTCTTCCACTTTGCTCACAATCAATTCAAGATGGCCCGGGTGAGCCACGTAATCGATATTATCCGCCGGGACAGTCAGCACGGGACAAAGGGTAAAATCTGAAATCCAGGATTTGTACAGGTTGTTCAAGCTGGCAAGGTAATCCGCCGGGATGGTGCGTTCGTAGTCGCGCCCGCGCCCGCCAATCCGCTGGACCAGGGTGGGAACAGAGGCGCGCAGGTAAATGACCAGGTCAGGTGGAGGCAGGAACTCAACCAGAGTCAGATACAGTTCACGATACGTCTGGTAATCGCGCGAGCGGATATGTCCCTGCAGGAACAGGTTATGAGCAAAAATTTCGGCATCTTCGTAAACAGAACGATCCTGGATGGCTGAGGAAGGATATAGCGCCAGTTGATGGTGGGCGCGCAGGCGGTGGGTTAGGAAGAAAATTTGTGAATGGAAGGCCCAGGTTTGCATATCCCGGTAAAAATCGGCCAGGTAAGGGTTCTCCGCCACCGGCTCAAAAAACGGTGTCCACTCCAATTTTGCGCATAACATTTCAACCAGCGTAGATTTACCTACGCCAATGTTCCCTGCAATGGCAATAAATTTTTTCATGTGGATACTCTTGTGAAAGCGCCCTTTCGGGCCGTCTGAAAGCTCAGGGTTTTGCAGCCAACTCTTCGTCAATCACTGCTTTAAAGTCTGCCAACGGTAGTGCCCCAATGAGAACTCTGCCATTGATTACAAAAGATGGTGTGCTGTTTAAGCCTACACTGGCTGCATCACTGGCATTGGCCTGGATCTTGCTTAGATAACGGTTGCTGTCGAGACAGGCTGAAAAAGCTTTAGCATCCAGTCCCAGGTCAGCTGCATAATGCTCGTAAGCCGCACGGTTCAAGCCATATTGTTGGTTGAAAAGGGCATCGTGGTATTTCCAGTAAGCCCCTTGTTCGCCGGCACAATCCGCCGCTTCCGCCGCCGGGACCGCCTCGGGATGCATCGGCAGCGGCAAATCCCGGTAGACGAATCGGATTTTGTTTGGATAGCTCGCCAGCAATGGCTGGTAGACTTGCTGGAACCAAGCCTGGCAATACGGGCACTGGTAATCGCTGAACTCGACGATGGTGACCGGAGCATTACTTGGCCCAATGGACGGCTGGCCATCAGTCGAAACAGTCACACGGCGGGCCGGGTTCGTGTCTGCCGCGCCCGAGGGTTGGGTGGTGCCCCAAAGTAAATACCCGCCTCCCAATCCAAGCAGGAATGCAAGCGGTATAAGCAGATATACGGTCGGGGAAATCAGCGTACGTCTGGGGCGTAATGGAGGTGTAACCATGGCGGCATTATACTGCTTCTTGCCAAAATCTGGAGACCTGATACATCGAATAGAAAGCATTTTGTAATCTTCGCTATAAAATAAATCCACCCGGCTGAGGCTCTTAAAGTCGCTTACCTGTCCCGCGCTTTTGTGGGACGTCTCGAAGCGGTTATTAGTACTTATCAAACGACCAACTGCCCTAGGAAGAAAAACCTTCCCAGGGCAGTTGGTTTTATTTCTTCATCCGCATTTACGGCTGGCGGTTGAGGACGGATTGGCCGGAATTTCCTCCATCCGACCAAGCCCAATTAACGGTCAACTTATCCCCATCGAGGGAAACGGTATTCTGCGTGATGCAGTGCATGCCGGCGGGGCAATATTCCCACGTCAGAACATTGTTTGACCAGGAGGATTTTGTCACCTCATTCGGGCCTCTGTGCGTATTAATGACAGATGTTACTACATAAGTGCCATTCTGCCACGCGATGGTGGATACGGTTCCTCCACCAGACGAGTCCGGGTCGATCCATTTGCCTGCCAACCCAGGCATCGTCTCCCCGTTTGTGGATGATAAGCTGGTGGTTGCTTGCAACTCCGATGTAGGTACGCTGGCGGAGGACATGCAAGCAGTCACCGCCAGAGCCAGTACCATTCCAACCAAAACAAACCAGAGTTTTCTACGAGAATTCATAGGTTTTCTCCTCTTTGGGAAAAAATAATTTGCATCAGGAATAAAAGTATAGCATAAAAACAAAGCATGCCATTCAACCATTTGGGTGATTTCTGTATATCCTGCCTGCAATCCCGTCGGAAAACGTTGTTCGTAATGGGGGAAAGAGGATATTCTTCATCCCGGCGGGGATACTACTTATAGTAGAATAATAAGCCCGGTCAGTAAAACCGGTTTAAGGAAAGGGATCGTATGCCTGCCATTTCTCTGGAACCACAGTTACCCACACCCGCCCCCCTCCCGGTCAAAAAAGGCCCACGCGGCGAAGTCATCCTTTACGCCACCTGGTGTAAAGGCTGCCGCATCTGTGTGGAATTCTGCCCTCCTAAAGTGTTGGCAATGGATCCGGGCGAAGTCCACCCCCGCGTAATCCTACCGGATAAATGCACTGCCTGTCATTTTTGTGACACTCATTGTCCCGACCTAGCGATCGTGATCAGGAAGCTGGAATAGGAGGAAACATTGGCCATCAAACTGATGCAAGGAAACGATGCCATCGGCTGGGGTGCGCTTGCGGCGGGCTGCCGCTTCTACGCCGGTTATCCGATCACCCCATCCACGGAAGTGGCTGAGCTCCTGGCACGCGAATTGCCCAGGCTGGGCGGCAAATTTATCCAAATGGAAGATGAAATCGCCAGCATGGCAGCCATCATCGGCGCATCGGTCGGCGGACTGAAATCCATGACCGCCACCAGCGGACCAGGCTTCTCACTTATGCAAGAGAATATTGGTTATGCCGCCATGGCGGAGATCCCATGCGTGATCGTGGATGTGCAGCGCCTTGGGCCATCCACTGGCCAGCCTACCGCGGCGTCCCAGGGCGACATAATGCAGGCCCGCTGGGGCACACACGGCGACCACCCGATAATTGCTTTAAGCCCCATCTCCGTACACCAGGCCTTCGACTTGACCATAAAAGCGTTCGAGCTGTCTGAGAAATACCGTACACCGGTTATCCTGCTTACGGATGAGATCATTGGCCACATGCGCGAACCGGTGGATTTGCCGGATTTCAAAAGCATCTCCATTCATGAATATCGCATTACAAAGAAAGAGGGGCAATATATCCCCTACCGCAATGCTCCCGGAGATGTTCCGCCGCTGGCCAATTTCGGCGTGGGCTACCGGTACCATATCACTGGCCTCTTCCACGATCAACAGGGCTTCTCAACCCAGCGCATGGATGAGATAGATCCCTGGCTTGAGCGGGTCAACACGAAACTGGAGAAGCACTTGGACGATATTCTTATGCTTGAGGAGGATACCATGCCAGGGGCAAAGACGGCCATCCTATCTTACGGCGCTTCTGCCCGTACCGCCCGGCACGCCCTCAAGTTGGCGCGCTCCAGCGGTCAGAAAGTGGACCTGATGACGCTTTTCACCATCTGGCCTTTCCCGGAGGCGCAGGTTGAGGCTCTCGGGGATCGCGTTGATCGTATCATCGTTCCTGAGATGAATCTCGGTCAACTCGCTTATGCTGTAGAACGCATGGTCGGGCGCAAGAAAGTCAGGCGTGTCACGCGCGCTAACGGCGAGATGGTCACGCCGCAGATGGTCCTGGATGCGCTGGAAGGCTGAAGCATGGAAAATCATATCTTGGAAGCCCACGATCTGGAAGAAAACGAAGGCCAGATGCCCGCAGAGAACTGGTTCGAACGCAGTGAGACGCTTCAGAAGCTGCGCAAGAACAAGAAATTCCCCACTATCTGGTGTTCCGGCTGCGGGATTGGTGTGGTTATGGGTGCGCTTATCCGCGCCATTGACCATCTCGGCCTAAAAAACGATGACGTGGCCTTGGTGGCCGGCATCGGCTGCACGGCTCGCATGCCAATCTATTTGGATTTCAACACACTGCACACCACGCACGGGCGCGCACTGGCTTTCGCCACCGGGCTAAAAATTGCCCGCCCCGAAATGAAAGTCATTGCGATCATGGGCGATGGGGATGCCCTCGCCATCGGTGGCAACCACTTCATCCACGCCGCCCGACGCAACATTGGCATTACTGCCATCGTGGTCAACAATGCCATTTACGGCATGACCGGCGGCCAGTACAGCCCGACCACGCCCCTCAATGGGCGCGCCACCACTGCGCCCTACGGCAACATCGAGCCACCCTTCCCGATCTGCGAACTGGCCGCCGCCGCCGGCGCGAGCTATGTGGCTCGCAGCACCGTCTACCATGCCCTCGAGCTGGATAAGTTCATTTCCGAAGCCATCACGAAGGATGGCTTCAGCGTGGTCGAGGCGGTCAGCTACTGTCACACAACCTATGGACGTCTGAATAAACTCGGCACCGCGGCGGATATGATGCGCGCTCTCAAAGAAAACAGTATTTCCCAGACTGCATATGGGCGGCTTTCTCCGGAGGAACAGAAACAGAATACGAAAATCCTACGCGGCAATTTCATCAACATCCAGCGCCCGCAGTATACGACCTCATATTCCAACCTGATCACGCGCGTGCAGGGAGGTGAAAAATGACCGCTCTGATGGCGCCCCGCGCCGATATCCGGCTGGCGGGCGAAGGCGGGCAGGGCATGATCCTGGCCGGGATCATCCTGGCGGAAGCCGCCGCGATTTACGATCAGAAGATGGCCATTCAGACCCAGAGTTACGGGCCTGAGGCGCGCGGCGGGGCCAGCAAATCCGAGGTGATCATTGCAGATGGCGAGATTGACCACCCAGAAGTATTGTCTGCGGACGTAGTGGTCACGCTCAGTCAGGAAGCCTATGACAAGTATGCTGCCAGCGTCAAACCCGGCGGTCTGTTAATCGTGGATGATGAAAAGGTCAGTCATATCCGGACGGCCGGGGCCATCATGATATCCATTACTCGCCTGGCCTTCGAAACAACCGGCAAAGCCATCACCGCAAATACCGTTGCGCTGGGCGTACTGGTCGGCTTAACCGGCGTGGTCTCCCGTTCGGCTATCGAAAAAGCCGTTGCTGCGCGCGCACCTCACGGCACTGTGGAAATAAACCGCAAGGCGCTGGAAGCCGGGTTCGAAGCCGCGGCCAGCGTGCATTTGTAACTGGTGATTACCCATATCTTAGGGAGTCCGAAATAGGTGATATGGGAAGGTTGGATAGCTGCCCAGATAGAGTAGCGGACGCTTGCGAGGCGGCGCTCAAGGTGCGCAGCAAGATATAAGTGCCATCCCGGTCGGTTTTCAGGCTGAGTTTGCCGCTCAATTTAAGCAACCGGAGAACCGCTTTGGGTGCCCAGCGTTTCATGGTATGGAAGACGAATTGAGCGGCTACAAGGACCGGAGCGAAAACACCGTCCATGCATTCCAAGGTCTGGACGCATAGGTCTTCAATATCCAGGCTCTGCTCCTAGCCATTATGGCTCTACCTCTTGGATAAGATTTGTTCAGCAACAAATTATTAACACAATTGGCAGAGCTTTCCTTCATTATTTATATTGATGGGCAATCATCAGGCAACTTAACCTTGTATCTAAGGTATGCCTTTGGTATAATTGCCCCGCTTAAGCCGGGGAAGGGCGATTGCCGACGTAGCTCAATCGGTAGAGCAACCGCCTTGTAAGTGGTAGGTTACGGGTTCGATTCCCGTCGTCGGCTTCGAACGTTGAAATTCTTTCCCGTTTATTTGTTCGTCGGTTGGCCGCATCCACGGCGATGTGGTCAAGCGACCAGCACATGAAACGGCTGGAACAGATGGGCAGTTACCCAAGTGGCCAAAGGGGACTGACTGTAAATCAGTTGTCAGTAGACTTCGGAGGTTCGAATCCTTCACTGCCCACCAAAAACCATTGTTCGGCCGGTGTCCGTTGGCCGGATGATTAGTTTCGATTACAATCTGCGGCGAAAGACTGCCAGATTCATTGCCCTCATAGCTCAGTCGGTAGAGCACGTTCTTGGTAAGAACGGGGTCATGGGTTCAAATCCCATTGAGGGCTTCGCAACCAAGAAATATTGTCGAGGAAGGAGAAAGGCTTATGGCGAAGCAGAAGTACGAGCGGACGAAACCGCATATGAATGTAGGGACGATGGGACACATCGACCACGGCAAGACCACCTTGACGGCGGCGATCACGAAATACAGTCAATTTCTCGGCAAGGCGCAATACCGTGCCTACGATACGATTGACAATGCGCCCGAGGAAAAGGCGCGAGGCATCACGATCAACATTGCGCACGTGGAATATGAGACGGATAAACGTCATTATGCCCATGTGGATATGCCGGGTCATCGTGATTACATCAAGAACATGATCACGGGAGCTGCGCAGGTGGATGGCGCCATCCTGGTGGTGGCTGCGCCGGATGGGCCCATGCCGCAGACGCATGAGCACGTGTTGCTGGCTCGCCAGGTGGAAGTGCCGAGCATTGTGGTGTACCTGAACAAGGTTGACCAGATGGATGACCCGGAACTGCTGGAACTGGTGGAGATGGAACTGCGTGAACTGCTGACGAAGCAGGGCTTCCCGGGCGACACGATCCCGATCGTGCGCGGCAGTGCGCTGAAGGCGTTGGAGAGCACCTCCACCGACCCGAATGCGCCGGAATATGCAAGCATCAAGGAATTGCTGCGCGTGATTGACGAATACATACCGGAACCGAAGCGAGAGATAGACAAGCCGTTCATGATGCCGATCGAAGATGTCTTCTCGATCAAGGGGCGTGGGACGGTGGTAACCGGGCGTGTGGATCGAGGCGTGATCAAGGTTGGCGAGCCGGTGGAGATCATCGGCCTGCGCGAGACGCGCAACTCGGTCGTGACGGGCGTGGAAATGTTCCACAAAATGATGGATGAAGGCATGGCCGGAGACAACCTGGGCCTGTTGCTGCGCGGTATTGAGCGCACGGACGTGGAACGCGGCCAGGTCGTGGCCAAGCCGGGTTCGATCACGCCGCATACCAAGTTTGAAGCGCGCGTGTATGTGCTGAAGAAGGAAGAGGGCGGGCGGCACAGTGCGTTCTTCAATGGCTACCGGCCGCAGTTCTACATCCGCACGATGGATGTGACCGGCAACGTAGAACTGCCGGCGGGCGTGGAAATGGTCCTGCCAGGCGACAATGTTGACCTGACCGTGACCCTGATCGTCCCGGTGGCGCTCGAGCAGGGTTCCAAGTTCGCCATTCGTGAAGGCGGTCTGACCGTCGGCGCGGGTGTCATCACCAAGATCATTCAATAAAAGAGTAGTAAGGTAGCATAGCATGGCTTCAAAAAAGAAAGATATCCGCCCGGTAATCATCCTGGCATGTAATGAATGTAAGGAACGTAATTACGTAACTGAGAAGAATCGTCGCAACGATCCGAACCGGATGGAATTTAACAAATACTGTCCGCGTTGCCAGAAGCATACCTCGCATCGCGAGACGAAATAAATGTCCTGTGTTCCATTGCCAGGCGCAGAAGTTTACACAGGCGCCTGGCAATGGAGCATCGCTTCGTAGGCCAGTAGCTCAATTGGTAGAGCACTCGTCTCCAAAACGAGTGGTTGTGGGTTCAATTCCTGCCTGGCCTGTAGATACAACGCCGCCCTCCCCCCTTTTGGGCAGTCCATGAGGCGGCGTTGTCACCGTCAGATAAGAAGGAGTTCTACGTGGCTAAAGGTGATAAAAGTAAACGCGAAAATGCAATCCAGCGCTTTTTCCGCGAGACAATGGGCGAGTTGAGAAGGGTATCCTGGCCCACCTGGGTGGAAGCGCGTAATTTGACCGTCGTCGTGATCATCGTCTTGGTGATCATGGCCGTTTTCCTATGGTCAATAGATTTAGGCGCCACGAAACTCTTATCCTTGGTGATTGGCGCCTGACCCGGCAATACCTAACATACTTACGAGGTTGAATGATGCAAGACCTGGATCCAGAAGAACAGTTTGAGCAAGAACCGGTTGAATTTGATGGGAATGAATCTCACCTGGATCAGCCTGTTTTAAGCGAACCGAAGACTGTTCGCCAGGAAACCGCTGGTCTGTCGGAAGATGATATCGAAGCGCTGCCAGATGGGCCAGCTTGGTATGTAATTCACTGTTACTCCGGCTATGAGAATAAGGTGCGCCATAACCTAGAGCAGCGCATCGAGACCATGGGCATGAAAGATAAAGTCTTCGATGTGGTCGTGCCCACACAGGAAGAGATCGAGGTGCGCGATGGCAAACGCCGCACCGTCGAACGGCACATCTTCCCTGGCTATGTGTTGGTGAACATGTTGCTGAGCGAGGAATCGTGGTTCGTCGTTCGCAACACACCCGGCGTGACCGGTTTCGTCGGCATGGGCAACCTGCCCACCCCCCTGCGCCCCGAAGAGGTTGCCCAGATCCTCAAACGCATGGAAGCCGATGCGCCCATGGTCAAAGTCACCTTTAAGGTCGGGGAACGTGTCCGCATCGTGGATGGACCCTTCAACGACTTCCGCGGTGTGGTCTCGGAAATTGATATGGAGCGGACAAAAGTCCGTGTCATGGTCTCGTTCTTTGGGCGGGAAACGCCGGTGGAACTGGACTTTCTGCAAGTTGAGAAAGCATAGCAGCGTCCAGTCAATCGCCCTCAGCGTTCCACCAGGATTGTTGAGAGCTGAACGCTGATGGCTAATTCGTGGGAGGGCCGCCCATAAGGGCCCGCTAAAACCACAAAGGAGAAAAGGTTACATGTCAAAGAAAATCAAGGCAATTGTTCGTCTGCAGATTGAGGCCGGCAAGGCCAATCCTGCACCCCCCATCGGTCCAGCGCTGGCCGGTCATGGCATCAACATCATGGCTTTTTGCAAGGACTACAATGCCCGCACGGCAAACCGCCCGGGCGAGGTTCTCCCTGCAGAAATCAGCGTTTATACGGATGGTTCATTCACATTCGTTCTGAAAACACCCCCCGCGGCAGTTCTATTGCGCAAGGCCGCCGGGATTGAAAAAGGCTCCGGCGTTCCCAATCGTGAGAAGGTCGGCAATGTCACGCGCGCTCAGGTGCGCGAGATTGCCCAACTGAAGATGAAGGACCTGAACGCTCTCGATATCGAAGGCGCTATGCGCCAGATCGAGGGCACTGCCCGTAACATGGGTATTGTCGTCGTCGATTAACCCCGTGGGAGGGCCGTATCCCGGCCCGTTTGCACCACAAAGGAGAATTCATGGCTAAGCACGGAAAGAAATATATGGCCGCTCTCGCCAAAGTGGACCTTGATAAGTTTTACGGGCCAATGGAAGCGGTCAAACTAGTAAAAGAAACCTCGTACGCAAAATTCGATGCTACGGTGGAAGTGCATATGCGCATGGGCCTGGATCCTCGCCAGGCCGACCAACAGGTGCGTGATGTGGTGGTTCTGCCAAATGGCTTGGGCAAGGCAGTCCGCGTATTGGTCTTTGCACAGGGCGACGGCGCCACCAATGCCCGCAACGCCGGTGCGGATACCGTTGCAGATGATGATGAGACCCTCAGCAAGATCCAGGGCGGCTGGCTCGATTTCGACGTAGCCATCGCCACGCCCGATATGATGGGGAAGGTCGGCCGGCTTGGGCGTGTACTTGGACCGCGTGGCCTGATGCCCAATCCGAAGGCCGGCACTGTGGTTAGTCCCGACGATATCGCTCGCGCGGTCACCGATTCCAAGGCTGGCCGCGTTGAATTCCGCCTGGATAAGACCGCCAATATTCACGTCTCGATTGGCAAGACTTCGTTCGATGAAAAGAAACTGTTTGAGAACTTTGCAGCCTTGATGGAAGCCATCACTAAGGCTCGCCCGCCGGCTGCAAAGGGTAATTACATCAAACACATCACAATGACTTCAACGATGGGCCCAGGCGTCAAAGTGGATTCCAACCTGGCCCAATCTATGGAGGAAACCGAATAACCTTATTCGGATAGCCCGAGTTTTTTCCTTCGCCGTAGACGGCAGGCGCCTTTTGCGTGACTCACACGCCGGGCTTAATCTCCTGCCCAGGTGAAGACTGGTGGAAACACCGCCCCCTTCGCGGGGGGTAAAGTCTTTGCCTGGAACATTTATACTCGAACCGATGAGGTTCGAGTACTCGGGCAAAGACTTTTTGATTGGAAAGGAGGTGATATTCTTTGGCTAAATCAAAAGCACAGAAAGAGACCATGCTGGCCGAGTATATGGAATGGCTTGCAAAGAGTCAGGGCGTTGTTTTGGTTGAGTATGCCGGTTTGAAAATGAAAGATCTGGATACCATTCGAACCAAGGCCCGCGAAAGTGGCGGTGAATTCCACATCGTCAAGAACACCCTCGCCAGGATTGCCTTGGAAAAGGCTGGCTACACCGTCCCGGCTGATTTCGCACAAAAGAGTACCGCCATCGGTTTCGCATTTACCGATGCAGCCGGTTTCACAAAAGCGATTACAGAAGCCACAAAGGGCATGGAAGCTGTCAAGGTGAAAGGCGGTTTCCTGGATGCAAAGGCCCTCAACCCTGCCCAGGTCAAATCCCTGGCGTCCCTGCCACCCCTGCCGGTCATGCGCGCACAACTGCTGGGTGTACTGCAAGCTCCCGCCAGCAAACTGGTACGCACGCTGGCCGAACCCGGTCGTTCCCTGGCCTACGTGATCAAAGCACATTCGGAACAGGCTGCACCTGCTGCCGCTTAAAGTGTAATATAAAACGTAGTAAAGACTTAGCACTCTTTAGGGTAAGTCATTACTACTCCAATAAAAAAAATATTCAAAAGAAATCTGAAGGAGATTTACAATGGCTGATCTGGATAAACTCGTCGAACAGTTGAGCGGACTCTCCGTTCTCGAAGCTGCTGAACTTGTCAAGAAATTGGAAGAGAAGTGGGGCGTTTCCGCCGCCGCTCCTGTTGCCATGGCCGTCGCCGGCGCTGCACCCGTAGCCGCCGCTGAGGCTGTTGAAGAGAAAACTGAATTTGATGTCCTTATTAAGGATCCCGGTCCCAAGAAGATCGAAGTCATCAAAGTCATCCGCCAACTGGTTACCTTGAGCCTGACTGAGGCCAAGGCCCTGGCCGAAACTGCCGATGGCAAGGTACTGGCCGCAGTCGGCAAGGATGCCGCCATGGACGCCAAGAAGAAATTGGAAGAAGCCGGCGCCGTCGTCGAAGTCAAGTAACGTTCAGACGAACACCAATAAAAAAGGCGACCCTTTGCGGGCCGCCTTTTTGGTTAAACCGGGCTGCTCTCGCACTTACTTGCGGGAGCAGCCGGACTAAATCAAAAGAAGAAAAGGTGATTCGACTCGGCCAGGATTTATGTATCCTAGCTTACGGGCGGAATGGGTCGTAATTTGGATTCGTACCGGCCCAGACACAGGCCGCTTTGGCGAACTGGTTGCATTCCACGCCATGTGAGCAGCGGTGCGCCAGAACCCGAGGCGGGTCAGGTAGAAAATCCATCGGGTAAAGCACTTCCGCTTCCAATGCGACTTCGCGCATCACATGTTCGCAATAACAGACCTTGCTCTTTTCCCATTTCAGTTCTGTCACGGCACACCTCCAAATCATCTCATAAAAAAGAGAGGAGTTTCCCACTTCCAACAAGGCACTCCAAATTTATAAAGAGTCTAAAACATCTGGGACGGATTATCCAGTGACAGGCATCATGAGTTATTATGACAATTCGCGCTTTTTGGATGACATAAGTCCAGATAGATGGTGGGGGTATTTTTGAACGGGTGTACAATTTGATCATCAAACCCATTTGTTCATGTTCTGGAGGTCTTTATGCCCCTGCAGGTCTCCCAAATCCGTGGTATATGCTTCGATGTGGATGGAACGCTCAGCGACACCGACGACGTGATGGTTGCGCAGCTTGCTGAACTTCTGAAACCATTCCACTTTGTGTTCCCCGGAAAAAATCTCACCCGGGTCGCCCGTAGCGTTGTAATGGAGGCCGAAGTGCCAGCGAATTTCCTATATGGCATCCCCGATCTCATTGGCCTGGATGCTGAGATCTTTGCTTTAAAGGATTGGATGGTACGCCTGTCCAAGATGAAGACGAGACCGTTCCAACTCGTTCCAGGAACCCGGGAAATGTTGGAAAGGCTCAGCCAGCGTTACCCATTGGCTGTCGTAAGCGCTCGTGATACGCAGACAACCATGGATTTTCTTAACCAATTCAGTTTGGTGTCTTACTTCAAATGCATCGCCACCGATCAAACTTGTCAACATACAAAACCATTTCCCGATCCGATCTTATGGGCAGCCAGGCAAATAGGCGTGCCCCCAGAAGCCTGTTTAATGGTGGGCGATACCAGCGTGGACATCCGCGCTGGAAAGGCAGCCGGGGCGCAAACGGTGGGTGTTCTATGTGGCTTTGGGGAAGAGCACGAACTACGTGAGCATGGCGCGGACATGATCTTATCCATGACATCAGAACTGGTACAGGTGTTGGAAAAATAGAGTGGCAGCCTGTATTCCCAGAGCGAGAGTGGACTGCAACCGACCATCGGCTTTCATATCGGCGCAGGAAACCTGACGCTTACCCGCTGAATAGCCTGACAATATCGCGAAAGCATACTCTACATGCCTGATTAAAAGGGTGTATTTTGTTTTTTTGGGTATTTCCTGTAATTTTGGTAATAATCGGAGTAAAAGGTCATATTTCAAGCATGACCTCTATCACTTGCACGCCTCCTTGACTACCAATACAATATAAGAAGATAAAAATTACCTTATTTTCTAGAAAGGGAAGTTCTCATGCAAATTACACGTCAGGCTGACTATGCCATCCGCGCAGTCAGATATCTAGCTAAGCAAGGACCCAACCAACGTGCAGCTACCAGTACGGTGGCGCAGGAAATGAAAATTCCACCATCCTTCCTGGCAAAGATCATCTCACAATTATCCATCGCCGGCCTGCTGCATACCAGCCGCGGAGCCCGTGGCGGTGTAACCCTGGCACGCGATGCGAAGGATATATCCCTCCTTGATGTTGTTGAGGCCATTGACGGTCCGATTCTGCTCAACGAATGTGTTGGCGATCCTGCCAATTGTGTCTTCAGCGACGACTGCCTCGTCCATCCGATTTGGGTGGAGGCACAGGAAAGCCTGGTTAAGCGTCTGCGCGAGACCAAGTTCGACCAACTGGTAGCCAAAAAATCATCATAGCTCTATCCAGAAAATTAATGGAAACTCCCCTCCCGGCGGATAAGGTAACCGGGAGGGTTTATTTTGAGAAGCAGGTATGGTAAAGAAGGATTGGTGGTACAGCGAACTCCTCCCGGCGTATAATAGTCGTGAGGAACTTTATAACTAAAGGAGATGCAGCATGTCCGAATCTCGCACCGTGCGCGCACCGCGTGGCACAACGCTTACCTGTAAATCCTGGTTGACCGAAGCCCCCTACCGCATGATCCAGAACAACCTCGACCCAGAGGTGGCCGAACGTCCGCAGGACCTGGTTGTCTACGGTGGGCGCGGACAGGCCGCCCGTAATTGGGAATGCTTCGATGCCATCCTTGAATCGCTTAAAAAACTGGAAGACGATGAGACCCTGCTAGTCCAGTCCGGTAAGCCAGTGGCAGTATTCAAGACGTACCCGGATGCCCCGCGCGTTCTGATTGCCAATTCCAACCTGGTGCCGCACTGGGCTACTTGGGAGTATTTCGACGAACTGGATGCCAAAGGATTGATCATGTACGGCCAGATGACTGCTGGTTCGTGGATTTACATTGGTACGCAGGGGATTTTACAGGGCACCTACGAGACTTTCGGTGCACTGGCAAAAATCAAAGGGTGGGGTTCCCTCAAAGGCAAGTTCTGCCTTACGGCCGGTCTGGGTGGTATGGGCGGCGCACAGCCGTTGGCAATCACCATGAATGCTGGGGTTGGTCTGATCGTTGAAGTGGATCCGGCCCGCGCCAAGCGCCGCCTCGATGCCGGATATGTGGACCGGGTAGTGGATACTCTCGAAGAGGCCATGACTCTAGTGGATGAATTTAAGGACCAGGAAAAGCCTCAGTCCATCGGCTTGATTGGGAACGCCGCCGATATTACCCAGGAACTGGCCATGCGCGGCATCATCCCGGATGTGGTTACCGACCAGACCTCCGCGCACGAAGCGCTGATGTACGTTCCCTCCGGCTTGGGCGTGGCGGCTGCCGACGAGTTGCGCAAGTCTAATCCGGAAGAATACAAAAAGCGGGCAATGGATTCCATGGCACAACACGTCAAGGCCATGCTCGAATTCCAGAAAAAGGGTGCCGAGGTCTTCGATTACGGCAACAACCTGCGACAGCAGGCTTACAACCACGGCGTGACAGATGCCTTCGAGTTTCCCGGTTTTGTTCCGGCCTACATCCGCCCATTGTTTTGCGAAGGCAAAGGGCCTTTCCGCTGGGTGGCACTCTCCGGTGACCCGGAAGATATCTATCGTACTGATGAGGCAGTAGCGGGCCTATTCCCCGAGGATGACCACCTGCAGCGTTGGCTCAAGCTGGCCCGTGAAAAGGTGCCCTTTCAGGGACTTCCGGCACGTATTTGTTGGCTGGGCTACGGGGAACGCCTCAAAGCAGGCCTCATGTTCAACAAGATGGTGGCGAACGGGACACTTAAAGCGCCCATCGTCATCGGCCGAGACCACCTGGACTGCGGCTCAGTAGCCAGTCCGAACCGTGAGACCGAAGCCATGAAGGATGGTTCGGACGCTATTTCCGATTGGGCAATCCTCAATGCGATGATCAATGCTGTTGGCGGGGCTACCTGGGTCTCGTTCCATCACGGCGGGGGTGTGGGCATTGGGTACAGCCAGCATGCCGGCCAGGTCATCGTGGCAGATGGCACACCCGAGGCTGCCAAACGTCTGGAGCGTGTCCTGACCACCGACCCCGGATTGGGTGTGGTACGACATGCTGATGCCGGATATGAACAGGCCATTGCAGCGGCCAAACGGCATGGCATCCAGATGCCTATGTTGAAATAGGTGGGACGTATGGCCCAACGAAAAAAGCCTTTTCTGCTTCTTATCGAGTTGGGGCTTTGGGCCACCTTCGTGCTTACAATGTTCTGGCTATGGGACCACTGGTTAATCCCTGGTCCGCATGGGATGATTCACTGGGTTGGGATGGATTTTGTTCCCTATTGGGTGGGGGTGCGCTCCATGCTGATCGGACAGAGTCCATATAGTGCGGGAACGACCCATCTTATCCAAGCCACCCTTCTCGGCGGCCCTCCCGGAGCAGGGGGAGATCCCATGCTGTTCGTTTATCCGGCCTGGATCTTCCTCGTGCTTGCACCCTGGACATTGCTTCCACTTAAGGTTGCAGTTGCCCTGTGGACCGGAAGCTTGCTTTTCGGATTATTGCATCTCATCGGCATCCTGGCAATGCGCTGGGGAGGCCGCCAGCCTATGCGCACTGGCCTTTGGGCGATCGTGCTGGTGGTGGGCAGTCTGCCCTTTATGTCCATAGCAGTGACAAAAGGACAATTAAGCCTGGTCAGCCTGGGGGCATTGTTCCTGGCTATCCGGCTGGTAGTCAGCCTCCCCACGCTGCCAAACCACGCCCTCCCGGGCTTTCATCCCAGGAAAGAGCAGTCTAACGGGACCATTTTCCGTGCAAGCCTGGCGGGCATATTCCTGGCATTCTCCATCTTGAAACCTACTTTGACCGTACCTGCGGTGGCAGGCATACTGCTCTGGGCGATCATCGAACGAAAGGGCTTTATCGTCGCAGGGTTTGTTGCCTGCATCGGAGTTCTATCCCTGGCGAGTTGGATTGCCGTGGGAAATTGGGTCCCCGATTATTTACAATTATTAAAAAATACCGGTGGAGCCCCTGTGCTTTGGAGCCTGACACTACTTGCCTGGCCATGGGAAGCGATCTATGCGCTCCTCTTTATTGGGATAGGGATCTATGCCTTCATCCGATTCATACGTACACGCGACCACATGCAATGGTTTTCGGCTGCCATCCTTTGTGGGCTGGCGCTTTTCCCCATGCGCTGGATCTATGACCTCCTGCTGGGGATCCTGGTCCCTGCAGAAGTAGAACAGATGGACGGCTTGCTGACTGTAAGTCTGGTGATTGCCCTGCTGGCACCCTGGGGATTGGCGCTATTTCCAGAATCCCTGCGCTGGCCAGCCCTGGTGATTGGGTTGCCGCTTGCCTGGGCTTTCGTCTGGTTGATCATGGAGAAGCGAGCCCGCGACAAAGTGTAATATAATTCCAGCGATAATTGGGGAGGAGGAAAATTACAAAAAACCAAAGATTACTTACCGGGCAATTTCTACGGTACAATTAAGTACATCATTACAGTATATTGGGGCAGGGAGTGTCCAGCCTTGCCCCAATATATTATGAAAAAATATCATTGAATCAATTGATCAGCCGGAGAATCAGATATCTATGGCAACAAAACGAATTGCAGTCCTCACCAGCGGCGGTGACGCCCAAGGGATGAACGCGGCCGTGCGGGCTGTGGTGCGCACCGGGCTGGAAAAAGGAGCGGAAGTTTACGCGGTCTACGAGGGCTATCAGGGTCTGGTGGATGGCGGAGACAATATAAAAAAAATGAATTGGGATTCCGTCGCCGGGATATTGCAACGCGGCGGGACTATTATTGGGACTGCCCGCAGTGAGGCTTTCCGTACGCCGGCCGGACGCCGGGCGGCTGCCCGCAACATGATTCAGAATGGGATCGATGGGCTGGTTGTCATTGGCGGCGATGGATCGCTAACCGGTGCAAACATGTTCCGTCACGAGTGGCCAGCCATCATCGCCGAATTGGCCACGAGTGGTGAGATCTCGGCAGAACTGGCAGCCAGCCATCCCAATCTGCTTATCGTCGGGCTGGTCGGTTCAATTGACAACGATTTTTCCGGTCCAGACATGACCATCGGCGCAGATAGCGCCCTGCACCGTATTACTGAAGCTGTGGATGCCATCACCAGCACAGCCGCAAGTCACCAGCGCACTTTTATCGTTAAAGTAATGGGCCGCAACTGCGGTTACCTGGCATTGTACAGCGCCCTGGCCACCGGCGCGGATTGGGTGTTGATCCCCGAAGCGCCCCCGGATGTGGATAACTGGCAAGAAGTGATGGTCGAACGCCTAAAAGCCGGCACCAAGGCCGGGCGGCGGGATCACATCGTCATCATGGCGGAAGGTGCGCGTGACCGTAATGGGAACTATATTGGCAGCACGGACGTGCAACGCGTGCTCGAAGAGCACCTGGGCGAGGAAGTGCGCGTGACGGTGCTTGGGCACGTTCAGCGCGGCGGGCGACCGAGCGCTTACGATCGCATCCTGGCCACGCAACTAGGATACGAAGCAGTTATAACTTTGTTAAACTCCAGACCCGAGGATGAACCCGTAGTGGTAGGCACCCGTGCCAACCATATTTACCATTTTCCCCTGGTGGAATGCGTGGAAAAGACCCGCGCAGTTGCAGAAGCGATTGCCGCCAAGGATTATGAAAAGGCCATGAGCCTGCGCAGCACCAGTTTCAAAGAATCTTTCGATACGCTTACAACGATGGTGCGCGCCCTGCCCCACCCCCCGGCGATCAACCAGAAGCATTTTCGCATTGGGGTGCTGAATTCGGGTGCCCCTGCACCTGGGATGAACACCGCGGCCCGGGCAGCCATCCGTCTCGGTCTGGACCAGGGCCACATCATGCTGGGAATCAGGAATGGATTTGAAGGTCTCGCCAAAGGCGAAGTTGAAGAAATGCAATGGATGAGTGTGAGCGGCTGGGCCTCTCTGGGCGGGTCCATGTTGGGCACCAGCCGTCTCGTTCCAAAGGGCAGCGATCTGTACGCGATCGCACGCGTTATAGAGGATAAACATATCCAGGCGCTTCTGGTAATTGGTGGCTGGAACGGCTATGAAGGTGTTCACACCATGCTCATGTCCCGCTCCAATTTTCCGGCTTTTAATATCCCGATCATCTGCCTGCCGGCTTCGATCAATAACAACCTGCCCGGCACCGAGTTCAGCATTGGCGCGGACACGGCCCTGAACAACATAGTGGAAGCGGTGGATAAGATCAAGCAGTCGGCAGTGGCCACCCGGCGCTGTTTTGTGGTGGAGGTGATGGGCCACTGGAGCGGTTATCTGGCGCTGATGAGCGGGATTGCCACCGGCGCAGAGCGGGTCTACATCCCAGAAGAGGGTGTGACACTGCACGATATGCAGGTTGATGTGGAAAACCTCAACCGGGCCTTCGATGCCGGCAAACGGCTGGGGCTGATCCTACGGGCCGAATATGCCAACAAAATTTACGACACCCCCTTCATGATCGCCCTATTCGAAGAAGAGGGCCGGAATTTGTTCGATGTGCGTCCGGCCATCCTGGGCCATTTACAGCAAGGTGGCGATCCATCTCCCTTTGATCGCATTCAATCCACCCGGCTTTCCCGTTTGTGCCTGGAGTATCTCATTGATCAATGCAACACTGATGACAATAACTGCGCTTTCATCGGCCTGCAAAAGGGACAGCTCAATTTCCACGATATGCGGGATTTCGAACGTATGATTGACGCCAAATATGAGCGTCCCAAAGAAGAATGGTGGCTGGAGCTCAAAGGCATTGCCAGTCTGATGGCAAAACTGGAACCGGGAGCATAGGTATTCATTAATTTCGTGTTGGAAGGTTAGTGCGTTCTGTTACAAACCATCCTACTGTACCTATATAACATAAGAAAACAAAAAATAGTACTTTGTAGGGATTGATACAGAGCCAAATAATAATGTATAATATGGACAAATACAGTCATATTAATGTCAAAAGGAGCCAATCATGTTTAATTTTGGAAAGAAGCAGGAAAAAGACCCGCAAAAGGCATTGGACAATGCCAAGAAAACCATGAATAGTGGGCTAACGGGAGGCTTGACGAAGGCCTTCATGGGTAAGGATTTCGTCAACGATATGAACAGCGCCATGGATCAAGGCCAGGCTGCTCTGGACGGCATTAAGCAGCAGCAGTGGCTGGCACAAAGTGGGCTGGATGCAACCGCAGAGGTACTTTCCATTGCGGATACCGGCGCTCTGGTCAATATGAACCCGGTGGTCATGCTAACGCTGAAAGTCACTTCGGTCTTGACGCCAACACCATTCGAAACGACCGGCAAAACGATGGTCTCCAAGATTGCCATTCCGCGCGTTGGCGATAATGTTAAGATCAAATACAACCCCGCTGACCCAACGCAATTTGTAGTTGTTTAAATCCAAATGTTTTCGATACAAAAAGCGGGTGGACTTGATGTTCACCCGCTTTTTGTAGTATTAAACGCCGGTGTAAGTGGCATTCCTGGCAATGGGGTTCGGCCCGCATTGAACAAGCTTGTGCTGATCCTGGAACACAACCTTGTCACTCCAGGCCTCTCTCAGAACGCGTCGGGGCCAGACAGCGAACTCAATCCCCGCAGATGCTTGTCACGCACCTGATGTGGGCGGCTCCGCTCTCCGTTTGACAGGCTATGTAGCATCCTTGGCCTGCCGCTGGCGGGCCCACTCCAGGCCTTTCCGAGCCTGCTCGCTGTATGGGTTGATCTCTAGGGCCCGTTCAAGGTAGGCAATGCTGGCACGTGGCGGGGCCACAGCTGCCAGGATTAGCCAGGGGTCCTCCATGTTTGGCACCTTTGCTATGGTAAGTTGCGCCCAATAGCGGGCGGCATGTTTATCGCCGTGCTGCAGGGCTTCCTTGGCATTCTTCAATGTCTGGCTGGGAGGTATGAACTTTTTATCCATAGTATGGTTTCCCGAAACTCCAACCGCTCTGAGCAACAATTCAACCTATTATATTACACCAAGCAGAGTTTGTTGTATTTATGCACCCAGATTTCTTTTCCTCTTTATCATTATGCACACATCTCCCTCAGTTCCTCTTCCCCAATCACCTTCACGCCCAGCGCCTGGGCTTTCTGGAATTTTGACCCTGGCGCTTCGCCCAGTACAAGATAACTGGTATTCTTGCTGATGCTGTCGGTTACTTTGCCACCGTGCTGTTCGATGAATTCCTTCACACCTTCCCGGCTGAAGGTGGGCAGCGTGCCGGTCACGACGAAGGTCTGCCCGGAAAGCGTTCCTTCTCCAGGCCGGTCTCTTCCTTGTACCTGCATCACTGGCCACACACCGGCCGCCTTCAACTTTTCCAACACAGCCCGGTTGCGCTCACGTCCGAACCAGTCCAGGATGGCAGCCGCGATATTCGGACCAATTCCTTCGACCATCTGTAACTGATCTTCACCGGCTTGTGCCAGCAGATCGAGCGAGGGGAAGGCCCGGCTCAAGTCGGCGGCCGAGACTTCGCCCACGCCACGCACCCCGAGCGCCGTCAGCAGACGGCTTAAGGGCTGCTGCCTGGAGACTTGGATGGCTGCCAGGAGATTATCGGCGATCTTTCCGGGCGGCTCTTTTTCGGTCTTACGATCCTTCTTGGTCACGGCTTCCAGGATATCCTCCCGCTTGAGGGTATAGATATCAGCTACATCTTTGACCGCTCCGGTTTCGATCAGTTTTTCGACGATCTTGATGCCCAGGCCGGTAATATCCATGGCCCCTTTCGAGACAAAATGCTCCACGTTGCGAACCAGTTGGGCCGGGCAAGCCGCGTTGACACAATACCAGGCCACCTCGCCCTCGAGATGCTCGACCGGCTGCCCGCAGGCGGGACAGAGGCTGGGCGGCACGTAGGGCTTTTCTGTGCCATTCCGCAGGTCTACGACCGGGCCGATCACATAGGGGATGACCTCGCCGGCACGCTTGACCAGCACACGGTCCCCGGGGCGGATGTCCTTTTCGGCAATGTAGTCGAAGTTATGCAAGGTGGCATTTTTAACTACAACGCCGTTGATCTCGACCGGTTCCAGGGCGGCGCGGGGCGTCAGCACGCCCGTGCGGCCGACCTCGACCTCGATCCCCAGCAGTTGCGTGGTGACTTCACGCGCCGGGAACTTGAAGGCAATCGCCCCGCGCGGGTCCTTGCCGACGAAGCCCAGTTCGGCAGCCAGGCGCAGGTCATCGATCTTGATGACCATGCCATCGGCCTCGTAGGGCAGTTCGTCGCGGCGTTTGTCCCAGGTGACGGTATAGGCAATGGCATCTTCGATATTGTCGAAACGCCGGGCCACATCCGTGACGGGGAAACCCAGGGATTTGAGATATTCGAGCAGTTCCCACTGGGAGCGAGGTTCCGGGGGCGTTTGAGATGCACTTTCCCAGGCCACGATCTGATAAACCAGCAGTGTTAAGGGGCGGGTGGCAGTAATGGATGGGTCAAGCTGGCGCAGCGACCCGGCGGCGGTGTTGCGTGGGTTGAGGTAGGTTTTTTCCCCGGCCTCTTCCAGCTTGCGGTTGAGTTTTTCAAATTCCTGGATGGGGATGAAGATTTCGCCTCTTACAACCAGGGTATCAGGGATCAGATGATCAGGCAATGGGGAATGGCGAGCCAGAAGAGAAGATTGGGCTTCCCCCGGATGCCGGGCTGCCTGATCACTCGCTGCCCGATTCACCGGTATCCGCAGCGGAATCGCTTTGACCGTCCTGAGATTGGCAGTGATATCTTCGCCGACCTCGCCATCACCGCGCGTGGCGCCCTGGACGAAGAGGCCGTTCCGGTAATGCAGGATCACGCTCAAGCCGTCAATCTTGGGCTCGACAACGAAACCGGCCTGCCCGACCCGGTCATCCAGCTTGCAGACGCGTTCATACCAGGCGCGCGCATCTTCGGCGCCGAAGGCATTTGCCAGGCTGAGGATCGGGTGCGGGTGACGGACCTTCTCGAATCTTTCCGAAGGGACCGCCCCGGCGCGCTGGGTGGGCGAATCGGGCGTAACCCAATCCGGGTGGTCAGACTCGATCTGGCGCAGTTCAAGCAGCAACTTGTCATATTCCGCGTCGCTGATGACGGGGGCATCCATGACGTGGTAGCGGTAGTTGTGGAAGTGGACCTGCTGTTTGAGTTCTTCGTAATGGTATTTTACGGACGAAGGTTCCATGGCGGCTCCAGAATTCGAACCAGGAGGAAACAGGATGGGCTGATTATAGCCGTGAAAAGGTATTCAAATAAAGGGAGAAAGGGTGGGTTGCATGTTACAAGTAATGAGGTGGAAAACCCGTATTTTCGGGTTCCGCGCGCGCGTTGGTTCAAAACAACGAGGAACAATTCCATGGAAAAAGGGTAAAGTGGGAGAAGAAAGTAAGATATAAGCATTTTTAAGCGCATTTTGGGTGTTTTAGAGGCAAAAGTGGGACGGAAGTGTCATTTGGGGCCTTTTTCAAGGCATCTGGCTGGAATTGATCCGCGTGAATCCGGGGAAAAATGAACAGTTTTTCGTTGTTTTTGGGCATATTTTGGCAAAATATGCAGCGCATAGAGGCGAAGAATCAGATATCGAATCTCGCCCAGCTTCTTGCCGCTTTGTGATATGCTTGCGACATGCAAATGACCCAAACTTTTACTGCACCCGACCGGGCTGCCTGGCGGGACTGGCTGGCCGGGCACGGCGCAAGCGAGAGCGAAGTCTGGCTGGTCTATTACAAGGCTGACAGCGGTAAAGCGACCATCTCCTACGAGGAATCGCTCGAAGAAGCCCTGTGCTTTGGCTAGGTGGACAGCCTCATCCAGAAGATCGACGAGGAGAAATACGCCCGCAAGTTCACGCCGCGCAAGGCGGGGAGCAAGTGGTCCGAGCTGAACAAGCATTTGGCGGCGAAGCTGATCCGGGAAGGCCGCATGACGGAGGCCGGCCTAGCCAAGGTGGAATTTTCCCTAGAGGATGCAGCCCCGGCCAGGCCCAAGCGGCCCGAACTGCCCCTGCCAGACTGGTTGAAAGAAGGCCTGATGGCCAGCCCCAAGGCCTGGGAGAACTTCAGCAAGCTGCCGCCCTCGCACCAAAGGAATTACATCCTGTGGGTTTCGGATGCAAAAAGGACAGAGACACGCCAGCGACGGATACAGGAAGCGATCGGACGGCTGGAAAAGAATGAAACGCTGGGATTGAAATAAGGCCGTAAAACCAACGACGGAAGTCGTACCTACGGAGAACCTGAAAGGATGAAGAATTAATGATACAACCCGGAAGCTATGACGAGTATATGTCCATTGCAGAGTTGTACGATTACGTTGTGCCATACCGGGAACGGGCGGACGTGGGCTTTTTCGTGGAGGCTGCCGAGGAATCGGGCGGGCCGGTGCTGGAGGTGGGCTGCGGCACGGGGCGGGTGTTGATCCCGACCGCCCGGGCCGGGATCGAGATCGCCGGCCTGGACCTGTCGTTGCACATGCTGACAGTCTGCCAGAAGCGTCTCAAAGCCGAATTGCCGGAAGTCCAATCCAGGGTCCGGCTGGTGCAAGGGGATATGCGCCATTTCGAGCTTGGGCAGACTTTCCGACTGGCGACATTGCCGTTCCGGCCATTCCAGCACCTGACCACGGTGGAAGAGCAACTAGCCTGCCTGGACTGCCTGCGCCGTCACCTGGGGAAGGGCGGCAAATTGATCCTGGACATCTTCAACCCGAGCCTGGAGTCGCTGGTGCAGAAGGACTTTGGGGTGGAGGGTTCCGATGAGCCGGTGTTTGTCATGCCGGACGGACGTCGGGTGGTGCGCCGCCACTCCACCGTATCGAGAGATGCGGCGAAACAGATCAATTATGTGGAACTCATTTACTATGTGACCCATCCGGATGGACGCCAGGAACGCCTGGTGCAAGCCTTCCCGATGCGCTACCTGTTTAAATTCGAGGCGGAGCACCTGCTGGCACGGACCGGGTTCGAGGTGGAGCAACTCTACGCGGATTATGATAAAAGCCCATATGGGGCGAAGTATCCGGGCGAGTTGATCTTCGTGGCGAGGAAAACATCCACAAAACCTGTTAAGTACCGGGCGCAACCACCCGTGAAGTACCGGGCGCAGGCGAAAACGAAGAGACGCTAAATTGCGTCCAAAGTCCATCCGTCCATCCCGGAAAATCCCGGAATTGGCTCTATACAACCGGACCATTTTTCCCTAGAATCAGGGCATGACCAATACTGCCATCAACAAAACCCAGCTCACGCGCGGCTATACGGCCGCGTTTTTAAGCGCGGTCATCCTTTCGACCACGGCCATCCTTATCCGTTATCTCACCCAGACCTACCACCTGCCCGCCCTGGTGCTGGCTTTTTGGCGGGAGGTGATTGTGGCCCTGAGCATGCTGGCCGCCCTGGCAGTCCTGCGGCCAGCCCTGCTGCGGGTCAGCCGGACGCACATGCGCTACCTGGCACTATATGGCCTGGCGCTGGCAATCTTCAACTCACTCTGGACACTTTCGGTCTCGCTGAACGGGGCAGCCGTCTCAACTGTGCTATGCTACTGCTCGGGGGGATTCACCGCCCTGCTGGGCTGGTGGCTATTGAAGGAGCGCCTGGATTGGGCCAAGCTGCTGGCGGTGGCGCTCTGCCTGGGAGGCTGCGTGCTTGTCTCGGGCGCACTGGATCCGGCCGCCTGGCGGGTTAACCTGTTGGGAATTATCACCGGGGTACTCTCCGGACTGTTATACGCCATCTATAGCCTGATGGGCCGGTCGGCGTCGCAGCGCGGCCTGAACCCCTGGACAACGCTGGTATATACGTTCGGCTGCGCGGCGGTTTTCCTGCTGGCATTTAACCTGCTGGGGCGCGGCTTCCTCCCGGGTGCGATCACCCGCCCGGCCGATTTCATGTGGCTGGGGAAATCCTGGGCCGGCTGGGGGATCTTGTTCCTGCTGGCGGTGGGGCCGACGCTGGCCGGATACGGGATGTACAACGTCAGTCTGACGCATCTGCCTTCCAGTGTTGCCAACCTGATCGTTTCCATGGAACCGGCTTTCACAGCTGTGACCGCATATTTCCTGCTGGGCGAACGACTCACCTGGGTGCAGGTGGGCGGCAGCCTGCTGATCCTGGGCGGGGTAGTGTTCCTGCGGGTCTACGAAGGCTGGCTGGCGGGGAGGCTGCAGCCGCAGCTTGAAATGTAATAGATTTTCCCGGCGTATCCGAATGGTATATTTATAAATTATGGGGTATATGGGTTCTGTTTATACGCCACCATCACCCCATCCCGCACCGGCACCAGCGAGACGATCCAATCAGGGCTGCAGGTGAGCATCTCCGTCAGCTTGCGGACGCTTTCGGTCTCCGCCGCCCGGTCGGCGGCATCGAAGACCCGGCCATGCCAGAGCATGTTATCCACGATCAACACCCCGCCCGGGCGCAACTTGGCGGCGATGACCGGGAGCGAGGCTGCGTAGCCATCCTTGTTGATATCGTTGAAGATCAGGTCGAACGGCCCGTCCGTGGTGCGCAGGGTTTGGACCGCCTCGGCAACGCGGTAGCGGATCATGTCAGCATAGCCGAGCGCGGCCAGGTGCCGGCGGGCCTGTTGCGATAGTTCTTCATCCCAAACCACGTGAAAGACCTCCCCACCGCCGTTCTCGCGAACCGCCCGGGCAAACCAGGCGGTCGAGTAGCCATAACCGGAGCCGAGTTCGAAGATGCGCCTGGCCCCGATCATGCGCGCCACCTGGTAACACAGGTAGCCGGAGGCAGGCCCAATAATGGGAAAATCAATTTCCTGCGCGTGGGCTTCCATGGCCTGCATCTCCGGGGGACGCGGCGGCACCAGGTTGTCAAGGTAATCCATCACATATTCAGGGATCAAAGGGGAATCCATACATTTTCTCCTTACTATCGTGGCATCAGTTCCACGATCAGCGTATCCAAGGCCAGGTCGAGCGGAGTCTGGCTCGTTTTAGCCGCCTCGTCTATCTCCAGCAGTTTGTGGTAAATGGATTCCAATGCAGGCATGGAAAAGCGCTTAGCCTGGTTGCAGACCTTTTGCGCCACAAACTCGTGCATTCCAAGCGCTTTCTGGATTTCCGGGATACCGGCGCGTTCATCCAACATTTCATGGGCCTGCAGCAGCAAGCGGAACTGGCGGATGACCATGCCCCATAATTCAAAGGCTTCTTCCTCTTCCAGCAACTGGTGCAGCACGCGCTGGGCTTTCCTCCCGTCATTTTGGCCGAGCGCATCCACCAACTCGAACACGCTGCCTTGCGCGCTGACAAGGCTGACCTTTTCCACATCCAGCATGCGGATGGGGCGCTCAAAATTGACGTAGGTCAACAGCTTGGTGAGCTCCTGGGCAGCAATGCGCGTATCCTCGCCGACCATCTCGGCCAGGCGCGCGGCCGCATCCGGTTCGATCCTGCCGCCCTGCTTTTTTGCCTCGGTCTCGATCCAACGCGGCATTTCCCAGCGTTTGGGCATGTTGTAGGCGTGCATCCCGGCGCGCCCGCCGGCCTGCGAAGCCCATTTCAGCAGCCAATGCTCGCGCTTGAGCTCGTCATATTCCACCAGGGCGATCGTGGTAGTCGGCTGGGCCTTATCGAGCAGTTCAAGGAATTTCCTGCGGGCCTCCGCCGATGCAAAAGCCGAGACCGGATGTACCAGCACCACCGCCCGGCGCGGAGCCAGGAACGGGGCCGCGTTGATGGCCGTGTTGAGCGCTTCAAAATCCAGGCCGGTGCGCCCATCGAAGCGGGCAATGTTCATCACCGCCGTGGACGGATCCCCCAGACCGGCGCACAGTTTTTCGATGTGCGCGGCGATGGCAAATTCGTCGTTGCCATGCAGGATGATCACCGATGGAGAATCGGGCATTTAACCCTTGGTCATTATACGGTGCATGGAAAACCTGCCAAAGCGGACCGGGAAGATATTCACAACCGACAGGCCCTGCAGATCGCCGGAAGTGGTGATGCGCTCCTGAACGAGCAGGCCGAGCGGCGCGCTGAGGATAAGTCCCAGTGTAGCCAGGCTGATCACCACCGGCAAGCGCCCGACCTTATCACGCCTGGACTTCGCCCCAACCATTCCAAGCCAGGCCAGCCCGCCGGTTACGAAGCCGGAGACGACGTAATTCGTTCCGCAGTTGGGATGAACGGCCAGGTAGCGTTCGCCGTTATTCATACGGGCAAGCGCCAGTATTACCGTTTCACGCACCTGCTCGGTCGGCACATCGCCCAGCAGGAAGAACCCACCCGGGAAGGAATATCCGGCCAGACGGCGTTCCGGGAAACGCTGCGAGAGCAGGGTGATGGTGGCATGTTCCAGGCCGTGGTTACGGCGGATACGGGAAACTATGGGAACCTCAAGGATGGTCATGGATTACCTCGCAGTAACGAGGGAAGTTTCACTTGCTGGCACCATCGTCGCCTGGATAAAGCCGATATACATCAGGATGGCGCCGAGGCATTCGGAAAGGTAGAGCAGGTCTGGCAAGCCCATCGCAACGAAGGAACCCGCCAGGGCTGGAGCCATGGCGCCGACGGCGATCAGGATATTGCCGATCATGCGATGGACAAGCACATGCTTGCGGAAGAAGATGACCGCTGAATAGATGGCCAGGCCGACCAGGGTCAACGTGCCGTAGATATTCAGAATAATGGTCAGGGCAATGGTCAGGCCGCCGCGCGTCAGGATGGCCCCATATTGGGACGAGATCGGCTGGGCGACATTATAGGATGATGCAGCTGGCGTGAGCGGCGCGGAGAGCACCAGGGCCGCTGCCAGCAGCGAGACGGCGGTCAATATCCCGGTCAGCGTCCAGGCTACGCCATGTTTGCGCACCAGCAGATGGACCGAACCCTGCCCCAGCCAGGCAGCGGTTAACATGGCTCCGCTCAAATACCACAGTTTGAGCACCAGCCCGCTGAAGGAAAAGGCGAGCAGGATTTCCGCCAGGGTACCGATCCCGTAGAACAGCAGCCCGATGGTCCACACTAACAGGTGCGGGCCGCGCCGCCTGAGAAAGCGGGTGAAAACGGCCACGGCAAAAGCAAAAGTCACCAGGGTTGAAAGGAAGGGTATGTAGTGCATGGCAGCTCCTTTTGAAGAACATTCGATGACCGGATACAAGGGTGCAAGTTAAAGGCAGAGCGTATCCATCAGGCAATTTTACGTCCTTTCGGCGCTTCCCGCTGGACCCCAAAAGCCAGTTCCAGCGCCTGCTGGACGGAACGCGCTTCCACCACTTCGATATCCGTTGGCCAGGGCTCGCCCTTGCGCAAGCGTTTCGGGACGATGGCGGTCTTGAAACCCAGTTTGGCAGCTTCCCGCAACCGCACCGGCATCTGCCCGGGCATGCGCAGCTCCCCAGCCAGGCCGATCTCACCGATCAGGACCGTATCGGCGCGTACGGGTACATCCTGCATGGAGGATGCCACCGCCGCGGCGATTGCCAAGTCGGCGGCCGGTTCGTCAATTTTCAGGCCGCCCACCACATTGACGAAGATATCCGCTTCCGAAAGGTTCAGCCGGACGCGCCTGGTCAGCACAGCCGCGATCATCAGCAGGCGGTTGTAGTCCACGCCGTTGGGGGTACGGCGGGCATTTCCGAACTGCGCCGCGCTGGTCAGGCCTTGCACCTCCACCAACAGCGGGCGGGTGCCTTCCATTGTCACGGCGATGGCCGAACCGGACGCATTGACCATTCGTTCCGCCAGAAAGGCCTCGGACGGGTTGGTCACTTCGGCCAGCCCGCGCTCGAGCATCTCGAAGACGCCCACCTCCGCGGTGGCCCCAAAGCGGTTCTTGACCGAACGTAGCAGGCGGTAGGTCTGGAAGCGATCGCCCTCCAGGTAGAGCACCGTATCCACAATGTGCTCCAGCACGCGCGGCCCGGCGATCGTCCCCTCTTTGGTGACGTGCCCGATCACAAAGACCGACTGACCGGAAGACTTTGCCAGCTCGCGCAGGCGCGAAGCGCTCTCACGCACCTGGCTGACCGACCCGGCGGCCGAGTCCATTTCGGGGATATAGACGGTTTGAATGGAGTCGACGATCAACAGATCCGGTTTGAGCGCCGCGACGTGTTCGAAGATGGTATCGAGACTGGTCTCGGTGACCAGGAAGAGCTCCGCCGGGAATTTTGTCTCGGAGGCGATGCGGGCCGCCCGCATCTTGATCTGCCGCTCGGACTCTTCGCCCGAAACGTACAGCACCCGCAAGCGGGCCGCCATGACAAGCGCCATCTGCAGCATCAGGGTGGATTTGCCGATCCCGGGATCACCGCCCACCAGCACGATCGAGCCGGGCACCAGGCCACCTCCCAGCACGCGCGAAAACTCACCAATCGGGACGCCTATCCGCTCCTCGGCCTGGCTGCTGACCTCGGACAGGCGGCGCGGGGTGGAACGCCCGCTCAGGCCGCGCGGGGCAGTCTTCGATCCGCCGGTTTCCTCGGCGACAATTTCCTCGACCATGCTGTTGAACGAACCGCACTGCGGGCACTTCCCCATGAATCCGGCAGAGACGCGCCCACATTGCTGGCAGACGTAACGGGTATGGGTTTTAGTTTTGGGCATGTAGATATTATACCCTCCGCAAATGGACCTTATGCTATATCATATCAATAACATGGGGAGTGGGGGTGTGCGGGCGGCTGCGCCGCCCGCACACCCCCACTCTTCCCCCTTTTTTTGAGAAGATACCTTATGCTATACTTTGGGCGATGAACGCGGCCGCTTTTTTTGAAAAACGCAGTAGATCATTCTGGGTTATCGCTGGCGTTGTGTGCGTCATCATCCTGGGGATCATTGATTACGTAAGCGGGGTCGAGATCAATATTTCGCCATTTTATCTGCTGCCCATTTTTATGGTGGTCTGGTATACGAATGGGCAAATGGGGCTGGTGCTCTCCTTTGCCAGTACGATTGCATGGTTCATCGCCGATTATTCCGCCGGGCTGAGGTATTCCAATCCTTCCATTTACGTCTGGAATGCCCTTTTACGACTGAGTTTTTATCTGGTGGTTACCTGGCTGGGTACTGCCTTGAAAAAAACCTATAAAACCAACCAGGAATTGATTCGCACCGATACCGTGACCGGTGCGGTCACCCGACGCTACTTTTACGAACTGGCGCAGGTTGAGTTGAGTCGCTCCCGCCGCTACCGGAGGCCCTGCACCCTGGCCTATATTGATATGGATGACTTTAAAGCCATCAACGACCGCCTCGGTCACAGCGCCGGCGACCGGGTTTTGCGCGAATTCACCGACGGCATCCGCCAGCAAATACGCCCCACCGACACACTCGCCCGCCTGGGCGGCGACGAATTCGTCCTGCTAATGCCGGAGACAGAATCAGAGGCGGCCAAAGCGGTGATTAACCGCATCCACTCCAACCTAATGAATGAAATGCTGCGGGATGGCTGGATGGTAACATTCAGCGTTGGCGTAGTAACTTTTAAAGAAATTCCCAAATCGGTGGATGAAATGATAAAAATGGCCGATAGCGCCATGTACTGTGTGAAGGTCGCCAGCAAGAACGGGGTTTATTACCAGATTTATGGTAGTTAGCAACCCTTTTTACCAGGTTATTCAGGGGTTTCTTAAAGTCGCGGACTTGAACAAAAAGACCTTCTCCGGTAAATTTGGAGTGTCACCACCAAATTCGAACCGAGGAAGGTCAAGATGGAGTGTAACACAACTGGATTTATTTTTGATGCCGGTAGTTTGTATCATTATTTTCAAGGGTTACTCGATGTTCGCAAGAAACGAGGCAGACGATATAACCTGTCAATCATTTTGTTGGTTGTGGTTTTGGCGAAACTGTGTGGTCAAGATACACCTTACGGGATCGCAGATTGGGCAAAGAATCACAAGGAATGGTTGTGTGAAGTTTTATCGCTGAAATATTCGAAAATGCCACACCACAGTACATATCGACGTATTTTGGCGAATTATGAATGCGAACTGGAGCGGGTTGTCACTCCTTTTCTGAAACAATTGGCTGAGAAAAAACAGTACCAGCTGATCGTCATTGATGGAAAAACCGTCCGTGGCACTATCACACCCGAAGATCCATTCGGCCTGCATCTCTTGACTGCCTATTTGCCAGAGACAGGCATCGCTTTGAAGCATTTGCCGGTAGAAAAAGAGAAGGAAAACGAGATTGTGATCGCTCCAAAACTGCTGGCGAGCTTTAATTTACAGAACAAAATCGTTCTTGGAGATGCGATGCAGACCCAAAGAGCATTATCGAGCCAAATTGTGGATGCAGAAGGCGACTTTGTCTGGATCGTCAAAGACAACCAACACAATTTACGTCAGGCGATCGAGTTGTTGTTTGCTCCTGAGAAAGCCAGGCCCGGACAGGGCTGTCCAGCGCAGGATTTCCAAACCGCTAAAACGATCGACAAGGATCACGGACGATTGGAAGAGCGTACCATTACAGTAAGCAGTATGTTAAACAACTACCTGGATTGGCCCGGGTCCAACAAGTATTCAAAATGGAGCGCCGCTTTACTCATTCCAGCACTGGCAAAACCCATCAAGAAACTCAATTTGGTATCACCAGTCTACCAGCAAAAGAGGCGAACCCGGAAAGAATGCTCGCACTGGTTCGCTCGGAATGGGGCATCGAAAATGGGTTGCATTATCGCCGCGATGTTACTTTTCACGAAGACAAAACCAGGATGACACGCAAAACGATTGCTCGTTCGATGGCGATCATCAATAACCTGGTCATCGCCCTTTTGAATATGCAAGGCTTCTCCAATCATGCCCAAGCCAGGCGCTTCTTCGATGCCAAGCCTGCATGCGCTCTTACCCTTATTTCACGACTTTAAGAAAGCCCTGCCAGGTTATTCGTGTACAATAAGACGATTATTTCCAAATAATAGTGGAGGGTGGAGGCATGCAGGCGTATTCTGCGTCTGCATGCCTCCGCTCACCGCTTTTTTTAGATGCAAGTAAATTTATGAATAGGATGGCATATGTTTAAACAAACCTTGAGTGGCGCATGGAAGTTCCGTCAATCTGGAAGCAGGGAGTGGCTCCCGGCCAATGTACCGGGCGGCGTGCATACCGATTTGCTCGCGCTGGGGCGCATCCCGGACCCGTTCGTGGCCGATAATGAGAAGAAAGTCCAATGGGTGGCGGAAAGCGATTGGGAATACCGACGCAGCTTCAGCGTGGACGAGGCCCTGGCTGGCGAAGAGCACAAGAGCCTGGTCTGCGACGGGTTGGATACCCTGGCCGAAGTCTCCTTGAACGGTAAGCTGCTCGGCAAGACCGATAACATGTTCCGCGGCTGGGCCTGGGAGGTCGGCAGCCTGCTGAAAGCGGGCGAGAATGAATTGCGCATCGTTTTTCGCGCCCCGCTGACCTATATCCGGGCCAGGCAGGTCGCCAAGCCGCTGAGGGGCGGCGGCGACATCCCCGGCGGGCCGCACCTGCGCAAGGCTCCCTACCAGTGGGGCTGGGACTGGGGTCCCAAGCTGCCGCCCATCGGAATTTGGAAAGACATCCGCCTGGAAGGTTACAGCCAGGCAAAATTTGCAGATGTTGCCATCCGCCAGAATCATGCAGATGGCAAGGTGACCCTTAGCGCAGGAGTAAAAATTGAACAGTGGGGCAAGGCTGACCTGAAAACCACGCTGAAAGTAATTTCGCCGGATGGACAGGTACAGACGGTCAAGGCCGAACCGACCCGTTGCGGCGATGCTTTATCATGCAATCTCGAAGCACTTATTCTCGATCCCCAGCTTTGGTGGCCGAACGGCTTTGGCGGCCAGGCGCTTTATACTCTGGAAGCCAGCCTGGAATCCGGGCAGACTGTTCTGGACAGCCATACATACCAGGTCGGGCTGCGTACCGTCGAACTGCGGCGTGAGCCGGACCAATGGGGCGAATCTTTCACCTTCGTGGTCAATAGCGTGCCGATCTTCGCCAAGGGCGCAGACTGGATCCCGGCCGATGCCCTGCCGACCCGCATCAGTGATGCCTATTTGGAAAGCTTGATCCGGGACGCTGCGGCGGCCCACATGAACATGCTGCGGGTTTGGGGCGGCGGATTCTACGAGGAGGAGCGCTTCTACAACCTGTGCGACCGGTATGGCCTGCTCATCTGGCAGGATTTTACTTTCGCATGCGGCATATACCCGGAAGAGGACGATTTTGCCGCGAACGTGCGCGTCGAAGCAGTGGAGAACGTACGCCGCCTGCGCCACCATGCCAGCCTGGCGCTGTGGTGCGGCAACAACGAGATGGAGCAGGGCTGGGTGGACTGGAAGTGGAATGACCAAGACGATCCGGCCGTCCAGCGCCTGAAGGCCGGTTACGACCGCATGTACCACCACCTGCTCCCGGATGTAGTCGCCGCAGAAGATCCCGACCGGCCGTACTGGCCAAGTTCGGCCTCCTCGGGCATCCCATTCGCCAACCCGAACGGCCAACAGCGCGGTGACACGCATTACTGGGATGTCTGGCACGGGCGCAAACCGTTCAGCGCCTACCGGGAGCAGTTCCCACGCTTCATGAGCGAGTTCGGCTTCCAGGCCCTGCCGCCTTACAAGACCATCCAGACGTACGCGGCCATCCAGGATCAGAACATGACCTCTTACGTGATGGAACACCACCAGCGCTCCGGCTCCGGCAATGGCTTAATGGTCAGCCAGATGACCGACACCTTCCGCGTGCCAAAAGATTTCCAATCCCTGGTATACCTGAGCATGGTGTTGCAAGCGGAAGGCATCCGCTACGGGGTGGAACACTGGCGCCGGCAGCGCGAGCGCGTGAGCGGCACGCTGATCTGGCAGTTGAACGACTGCTGGCCGGTGGCATCCTGGTCTAGCATTGACTATTTTGGGCGCTGGAAGGCGCTTCATTACGCTGCCCGCAAGTTCTATGCACCCATCCTGCTGAGCGTGGAAGACAAAGCTGAGCAGATGGGGCTGTTCATTACCAACGACACCACCAAAACCTGGACAGGCGAGGTGCGCTGGTCGCTGGAAACGCTGGCGGGTGAGCGGCTTGACCAGGGATCCGAAAAGGTATACGCGGCCGCGCTGGCGGCCACACCCATCTGCAAACTGGATTTCAGCGAACGCATCCGTGACGAGAACCGCCGCCAGGTTGTTTTCGTAGTCGAGCTGTGGAAGGGTAGTAAACTCTTGGCGCGCCAATTGGCCACCTTTGCTCCCAACAAACACCTGGAGTTGGTGCCGCCTCAGATCGAGACGAAAGTCTCCGTCGCCGGACAGCAATTGTCCATCCAATTGAAGGCAAGTTCCCTGGCGCGCTTCGTGGAATTGGAACTGGACGGTGTGGATGCGGTCTTCAGCGACAACTACTTTGACCTGCCGGCCGGGCAGACAATGACGGTAACCTGTCCTCTGCCGGAGAGCTGGACGTTGGAGCAGGCCAGAGCGGCAACACGGGTCCGTTCGCTATACGACAGCTATTAGGAGTAGATATGAATCCCAATCAACCCACATCCTTGAACTGCCCCGCCTGTGGCGCGCCGCTGGATGCCGATGGGACCAGCGCAGTAGTACGCTGTAAATTCTGTGGTAACACTTCCCTGTTGCCGGGTATCCAGCCAACCCAGGCGTCGGCTACGCCTGCCTCGACCCTGGAAGAAATCCGCCAGCTGGCCATGAGCGGAAATCTGGCCGGTGCGATCGAACGCTACCGCCAGGCGTATGGAGTTGATCCCCAGGAAGCCAGGAATGCTCTCGCTGCCATCCAGGCCGGACGAATGGCCACGCCTTCCGCACCGGGCATGCGTGGCCCCCTGGAATTAACCCAGGCGCTGCAGCAGGTACAGCGCCTGCTAGCGGACGGAGATAAGATCGGCGCCATCAAAGTCTACCGGGAGCACTATGATGTCAGCCTGGAACGAGCAAAGTACGCCATCGAACAGATCCAGGCCGGGCAGACGCTCAAGCCCGAAATGGGCTTCCAGGCGCTGACATCTTCACCTCAAACGTCGCCGGCCTCCACTGAAACAACACAGACTTCCCGTAGGTCCGGATGTGGCGGCGGGATCATCGTTGCCATTGTACTGATCTTTGTCGCCGGCGTGGTCGGCATCATTTTGTTCGCAAAGGGCGGAGCGCTCAATCCACACTACTCGCCCAATGGGCCGTTTGCGATTATCCCATCCGAAGAGAGTGCCGTACCGGACTTCGCCGTCGGGCTCTATGACTCGGATAAGGACACCCACTTCATCGGCCTGATTGACGGTACGACCGGTAAACTGCTCTGGCATGGCGCGAATTTGTCTGGCGATGCGAATGCCGATGGCATTGTTACCGGCACGGACCTGGTCTACGCTGCCAACGCCTCTGATTTGCTGGCCTACCATAAGAGCGATGGCAGCCAGGCCTGGCAGGTTCAGATGCCCGACAAGTTGAACTACGGCTCTTCATCCATGTTGGTCACGGCCGGGCGGGTGATCACGAACAACGCCGACCAGTCCATCCAGGCCTACGATGCCGAAACCGGCAGCCTGGCCTGGAGCAAACGGCTCTCGGGCAACGACAACAGCCTGCGCTTGATGGGTACATCCCTGGTAGTGATGGATTATACCGACAGCAATAGCGACTACGGCCTGCTATTTCTCGATCCGGCTACCGGCGCCCAGCAGAATGTGATCACCCCCACCTGCACGGTGGATAGCGACACAATCAATATAGACACCGACACGGGTCTTGTCTTCGACCAGGCCCAAAATGCGCTCTTCCTGGCGTATGGTTCCCCCTACGGATGCGTACAACGCATTGACCTGGCCAGCGGAAAAGTCAGTTGGACTGCCACCAGTGAAGACGATTTTCAGTTCGAGCCGGATGGTTTCCAATCCCTGATGACGGACTCTACATTGTACTTCAGCAATGGGAATGATATCCTGGCAGTGGACAAAGCCAGCGGAAAGTTGAAAGTGTTATTAAACAACCCGGATTATTCTTTGTTGCCGCTGGCCATGGCAGGCGAAAAGCTGATCGTGCGGGCCCAACGGACGCGCGGCACCGAGCGTTTCGAACTGTGGAGCGTGGACACGGCCTCGGGAAACCCAACCTGGCAGATGGATATGCAGGGAGCTTCGCCGATCGACCCGCCGGATGAGATGGCCGGGCTGATCGATGATACCGATACAGGCTTTACCTGGCATGTGAGTGCGGCCGGGTTGGAGGTAATAAAATTCCAAGGCAGCCCCAACCAAATCATGCTGGAGACCTTTGACCCCTCCAACGCCGCCAGCTTGGGCAAACAGACGATCCCATTGAACGGGATTTCAGGTGATTTTTACGATATTCCCACCGTGATCGGCTGGCGGGGCAATGTGGCTTATTTAAGCTTTGAGACAGCTATTTATTCCCTCGATATCACAACCGGCCAGTTAAAGACCGTCTATTAAAAGCCTCCCATTTTTACAAACAGAGAGAGCGCAGGAAGCCTTCCAGCGTTCTCTCTGTTTTGTTTTGGAAATTTTTAATTCAAACCGGCATAATTCTTTTCCAACTGGAGCAGGAAATCCTGTGGGGTCTTTTGCAACAGGATTTCCGTCCGGACGACGCGCGGCAGGCGCTGGAGTTTTAAGTATTGCATGGCATGTTTGCGGAATAAGATCATGCCCTTATTCGGGCCGTAGAAAGCCACGCTCCGTTCCAAGTGCTGGTGCACCATCTGGTGCAGCATCTCCGCCGTAACCTGAGTACGGTCCAGGCGGGAGAAGATCCAAGGGTTGCCAACCGCGGCACGACCGATCATAACAGCATCACAGCCGGTATAGCGCTTCATGCGTTCAATATCCGCGGCCGATTTAACATCCCCGTTGCCGATGACCGGGATTTTTACGGCTGCCTTCACTTCGGCAATTGCATCCCAATCCGCCTGTCCGCCGTACCCCTGCTCCTTTGTCCGTCCGTGGATGGCAATGGCTGCGCCGCCGTTCTCTTCGACGATGCGGGCAATCAATGTGTAGTTGCGGCATCCTTCCCAACCCAGCCGGATCTTCCCCGTTACCGGTACTTCCAGCGCGGCGCTAAGCTTGCGGAAAATATGCGCCACCTTCAGGGGCGTGCGCATCAGCCCCACCCCGGCGCCCCGGTTGGCGACGGTTTTGGCCGGGCAGCCCATGTTGATGTCAATGATGTCGGGGGAAAGTTCCTGGACACGCAAAGCTGCATTCAGGATTTCCTGCGGGTCATCCCCATAGATCTGGAAGGCAACCGGTCGTTCCGCCTCCGCATAGGCAAAGCGGGGCAGCGTATATTCGTAGGCACGCACGATGAACTCCGCTCTGACGAATTCGGTATAACTCATAGCTGAGCCAAGCTGACTACACAATGAGCGAAACGGCCAGTCCGAGTACCCGTCCATGGGTGCCAGGATGGCATCCCCGTAAACGGATACATCGCCCACGTGGAAACTGGGCGATGAGGAGTGAACCGGGGCGCTGGGCTGAATTGAGTCCATCGGAATTTTTCGTAACGACTAAATTCGTACCTGCGTGTCAGCTTATTTTTTCAATCTGTCCGCAAATTTTTGGCGGAATTTTGCCACCTTCGGTGCGATCACCACCCGGCAGTAGCCCTGGAAAGGATTATTCTTGAAGTATTCCTGGTGATAATCTTCGGCCATATAAAACGTTTCGAATTGTGCCAGCTCGGTGACAATGGGGGCATCCCAAATTTTGGCCGCACCGATCTCCTGGATCACTTCCTCGGCAGCTTTCTTCTGCTTTTCATCGTGATAGAAAATCGCCGAGCGGTACTGGGTGCCAACGTCATTGCCCTGACGGTTAAGCGTAGTCGGGTCGTGGATGGTAAAAAACACCGTCAGCAGGTCTTTGTACGATAGCACTTGGGGATCGAACGTCACCTGGACAACTTCCGCATGACCGGTATCCCCATTGCAGACCTGGGCATAACTCGGGCTTTGAACATGTCCGCCGGAATAGCCCGATTCGACCGATTCCACGCCTTTCAAGTCATCAAAGACCGCCTCCAGGCACCAGAAACAGCCGCCAGCGAGGGTTGCTACCTGTAAATTTTTAGCCATAGCTATCTCCTTATATACTCGGTTCAGCGATTATGTCGGTCTCCGGTATCGGTTCCTGTCGTCTTAGCACCACTTCACCTTCGGTAACATCCACGAGAACGGTACAACCCTCGCAGAAGATCCCGGCCAGCAGTGCATCCGAAAGCGGGTCCTCGACTTTTTGCTGGATGACACGCCGCAGAGGCCGGGCACCCATTTCCACATCGAAACCAGATTCGGCCAACAAATCCAGCGCGGCCTCGGTGGCGGTTAACTTGACTTCGTGTTCGGCCAGGCGCTCCGTCACCTTGTTCAGTTCGAGAGATACAATCTGTCGAATGTCATCCTTATTAAGCGAGCGGAAGACAATGACGCTGTCCAAGCGGTTGATGAACTCAGGACGGAAAACCTTCTTGAGCGACTCGGTCAACTTTTTACGCATTTCTTCGTAAGACTGGCGTTCTTCGGTCTTTTCATCGCGCTTTAATTGGAAGCCGAGCGATGTTTGCTTCTTGATTTCCTCTGCACCGACGTTGGTGGTCATCACGATGATGGCGTTGCGGAAATCCACAGTGCGGCCCTTGGCATCCGAGAGATGGCCTTCTTCCATGATCTGCAGCAACATATTATGAACTTCGGGGTGAGCTTTCTCAACCTCATCAAAAACCACGATGGAATAGGGCCGCCGCCGCAGGGCCTCGGTCAATTGACCGGCATCATCATAGCCAATGTATCCGGGCGGGGCACCTACCAGGCGGCTGGCAGTATGGCGTTCCATGAACTCTGACATATCGAGTTGGATAAGAGCTTCCTCGCTGCCAAACATGAACTTGGCCAGAGCCTTGGTCAGCTCAGTCTTGCCAACACCGGTCGGCCCCAAGAACATGAAAGAGCCAATCGGACGCTTGGGATCCTTGAGCCCGGCACGCGCCCGCCGGACAGCTTTCGCAATGGACTGGATGGCTTCTTTCTGGCCGATAATAACCTTCTGGAGGTCTTCTTCCATCTTGAGCAAGCGTTTTGACTCAGCCTCGGCGATCTGCATGACCGGCACGCCCGTCCACATGGACACAACTTCAGCAATATCCTCACCGGTGACGACCGGGCTCTTGGCGCGTTCCCAACTGGATTTCATCTGGTTAAGCTGTTCGTTCAGATCGGCTTCCTGGGTCTCCCAGGTAAGCACATCTTCCGGCTTGCCTTCTTCCTGGGCCAGGGCGCGGTTGGAACGCACCAGTTTGAGTTGCTTATAAATGTCTTTGGCAGACATGGCCGCGCCGGACTTGTACATCCGCACGCGCGAAGCCGACTCATCGATCAAATCAATGGCCTTGTCGGGCAGGAAACGGTCTGAAACATAACGCGCCGAAAGCTGCGCCGCGGCTTCGAGGGCCTCATCCGAGATGACCAGGTGGTGGTGCTCCTCATACATCTTGCGGACACCCTTTAGGATTTCGATCGTTTCTTCTACCGTGGGCTCATCCACAACAATTGGCTGGAAGCGGCGTTCCAGGGCTGCATCGGATTCGATGTGCTTGCGATATTCATCCAATGTGGTAGCGCCAATGCACTGCAGTTCCCCGCGAGAGGGCGGGTTTCAGAATATTGGCCGCATCCACTGCGGATCCGGCCGAACCGGCTCCCACCAACATATGGAACTCGTCAATGAATAGGATTGACTTGGTGGACTTGAGTTCGTCAATTACACGTTTGAGGCGTTCCTCGAACTGGCCACGGTACATTGTACCGGCCACCAGGGAGCCTACATCCAGCTTCAGGACGCGTTTGTTCAATAGCGGCGCGGGAACATCGCCATCGGTGATACGCTGGGCCAGCCCCTCTACGATGGCCGTCTTACCCACGCCAGGTTCCCCGATCAAGGCCGGGTTATTCTTGGTGCGACGGGCCAGGATCTGAATGACACGCTCGATCTCGGTTTGGCGGCCGATCACCGGGTCCAGTTTGCCTTCTTCGGCCAGGGTGGTCAGGTCAGTCGCCAGTTGGTCCACCAGCGGAGTCTTTGGCTCCGGCTTGCCGCCCGGCTTGGCCGTCTCAGGGACAGCCGAGGGTGCAGTTCCGGTACTTTCCTGCAGCACCCGGCGGGTCTGCCGGCGCACCTGGTCAGGCGTTACACCCAGCTTTTTCAGCACTTCCATGGCTGCGCCTTCCGAGCGCACCAGCCCAAGTAGCAGGTGTTCGGTGCCAATATAATGGTGACCCATCTTGTGAGCCTCATCTATGGCAAACTCCAGCACTTGTTGTGTATCGGGAGCAAGTTCGATCTTACCGCTTTCGTGACTGCCTTCACCGCTGACCCGCTGGATCATCTCCCGCACGCGGCCAAGCTCCAGACCAAGTTCGCGCAAAACCCGCCCGGCCACGCCGCCATCTTCTTCCAATAACCCCAGGAGCAAATGCTCCGTACCGATGAATCCCTGATGGGTATGCTCGGCTTCCTGGTGGGCCAGGGTCAGCACGTGGCGTGCCCGTTGGGTAAAACGTTCCATACTAGCCATATTAATCTCCTCGCGGGTTGAGTTGTTGCCTCATCCTACGCATTTGGACAAAAAGTGTCTGGTTTGATTCTACCAAAAAGCGAGGCGGATTTCGTATGAGAATGATTAGAGTTTGTTATCAGCGATCATCCCCATCGCCGCCAATTTTGCCGCGTTCCAGGCGCGAGAATAGTTTTTCCAGGTTGTGTGCGGCTACATCATCCAGGGAAAGGTCGAGTTCTGTGCAAACTTGGGCCAGATACCACAGTACATCGCCCAATTCGCCTTTCAAGGCTTCCCGGTCTGCGTCGGCAATGACGCCCCCTTTATCGCGGAAGATCTTCTTGATCTTGCCAGCCACTTCCCCGGCCTCGTTGGTCAACCCGAGGGTGGGATAAATGATCGGGTGACCAATTACCGGGTACCTGGCAGTGTGGCGGGATTTTGTTTGGTAGTCGGTGAAGTTCATATTTTAAGAAAACTCCTTTTTATTTATTAAGTTTTTTTGTTTTATCAAGATAGAGTTATTTCGTCCAAATATTTAGGATAATAAACGCGCCACTTTTTTGAGTATGATGGGGAATCTATTTTATAATCCAAATAGAAATCATAGTTTTTTTCTTTAAAACTTGCCAATGATTGAATCGCGCGCGTATCATATACGCCCGATTTGTCAATATAAAACCCAATGCTCTGATAATAGGGATAAGCATAGTCAAGTTTATGGAGCGTTTCAATTATTTTTTCTATAGACACATAAGGTCGGGCCAGCTTATAAGCTTTAAGTACTTGACCCACTCCTCCCGAATAAGCAGGCCTCACGACAATATCTATAAGAGTACGTTCAATATCTGTTACCGGTACCTTTATACCTTTTAGAGTTTTCTCTATAACGCCATAATTACCCGTTTGTTTGCCACTCAGAAGCCAGAATGTTTTGCCATTGTATTCTGTTCGGGCGCTTGTTATACGCTGCTTGTTTTTAAAAGCCATATCTATTCGGCTTTGGTTTAAACTTGCTGAGCTTGGACGAAACGGCTGCTCTTGGTTGAAATAAATCATATCCAAATCTTTGTGTAAAAGTCCGTGCAAATACAGTGCAGATAAATGTGAGTAATAACCATTTGGTCTAAGTGCAGTCATCAATTGATACTCGTTAACAACATCCAATGCATAAAGGTTTTCTATTCGAGGTGTGCGAAACTTTATGCAGGTCAAACGTTTTTTTTTGATTAAGAACTCCACTAAATCTTTTACATTCAACACCGAACTGTAATCCGGAGCTTTTAAGAATTCAAGTTCTCCTAAAAACGCTTTTAGCTCGCTCAATTTATAGATTTTCTTTGTTGGCGAATCTAAGAGCTTTTCGATCGCATCCTCGCAACTCATAAGTAGATCATAGATATATTTTTTCACTTTTATAGTTTACAAGACAAGTATTATTATTTTTTTTGCGTTCATGTTTTGACACCAGCAAAGCTTGGCTTTTTAGACAGCTGCATAAGTTAAACAGTATATATACTGTTTAACTTATGCACAAAAATGATCACAGAATTCTGTTTCTCATGATTAGCAGTATGTATACTGCTAATCATGAATTACGTCAACTGATTGTTCAATTTTAACATCGCAACATTTTTTATGTACTTTAAGAAAAAATACATAAAAAATGTTGTAAAATATATAAAACTAGAAGTTCGGAGAAAATATAATGACAAAAAAAAATTACGCTAAATACAAGGAAATTTTTCTTAAAAACAATACTATATTGCGAATGTCGCAAGCAATAGAATTGGGTATTCCAAAATATGTGATTTATCAGATGGTAGAAAATGGGGAATTGGTAAAAGAAGAAAGGGGTCTTTATCGATTGAGCGAAACATATGTGCTCAGTAATCCTGATCTTGTTACAGTGAGTCTACGTGCACCAAAATGCATAATATGTCTTACTTCAGCTCTTTATCATTATGAATTGACCACTCAAATTCCTCATAGGGTTTTTATCGCGCTACCTATGAATTTTCCAAAGCCCAGAATTAAAAATCCGCCCATTGATGTTACGCGGATTTCAGCAAAAGCGTTTTCTGTAGGTATTGAAGAACAAATAATAGATGGCGTCAAAGTGAGATTTTACAATCAAGAAAAAACTGTTGTGGATTGTTTTAAATTTCGGAATAAAGTCGGCGAAGATGTAGCGCTAGAAGCTCTGCAAGACTACATGAAGCATCTACAACCAAATGTTAGCCTGATAATGGAATATGCCAAAATAGCTCGTGTTGAAAAGTTGATTCATCCGTATCTGGAGGCCTTAGTATGAATAAAACCATGACACATATTCCTGCGTCTGTTCATGACCGTCTTCTCAACAAATCTAGAGAGACAAATACACCTTTCAATGAAATTCTCCAATACTATGGCATAGAAAGATTCTTATATCGACTCTCAAAAACAAATCATGCTAAACATTTCATTCTTAAAGGTGGTCTCACATTTTACTGTTTAAGTATTCTATTGCGGCGACCAACAAAAGACATAGATTTGAGAGGGTATGTTAGTAATGATCCAGAGAAATTACTCCCAATAATCACAGATATTTGTCAAGCAGATGTGACAAACGATGGCTTAGAATTTGACACCAGTTCAATATCTATGCAAGAAACCCAAATTGATGCCGACCTTACTGGCATAAGAATAAAATTGACAGCCTATTTAGGGAAATCTAAAATCCCTATGCAAATTGATATTGGTTTCTCAGATGTGATTACTCCGCAGATTGTGGAATTAAATTATCCCATCATCCTTCCGAATTTCGATATACCCAAAATAAGAGCTTACCCTCCCGAGACCATCATCTCTGAAAAATTTCATGCGATAATAAAAATAGGAGAGTTGAATAGTAGACTAAAAGATTATTATGATATTTGGTTATTGTCCGAAGTGATGAATTTTGACTCGATAATTTTAGAGGATGCTATCGATAAAACTTTCACAAAGCGGAATACAAAAATCCCTAAAGGAAGACCCTATGTGCTTAGCCAGGAATACGGAATGTCAAGCCAAAGAATGTGGGCAAACTTCTTAAGGAAATCTTTTGATAAAACGGTAACGGAATCTGAAAATTTTTCTTTAATTATTGACAATATCTGGTCCTTCTTACAATTGCCAGTAAGTAATTACTTCACAGAGAGAAAAAACAAGAAAACTTGGATGCCTAGAAAAGGTTGGATATAAGTTGAAACCTTTATAAACTTATATTTTTAGAGAATTTGCATTAGTGCTCTTTAAATCTATCACGGGAATCTTTATCCAACAAGTATGCCAGCACCCACCGGGTTGTCGCCACCAACGCCTCCGTATGCGTACGCTCGTAGTTGTGCGAGGCATCCACACCGGGACCGATCAGGGCCACGGCCACATCCCCGCCGGCTTTCCAAAAGGCCTCACCGTCAGAACCATATTGCGGGTAAATATCCACTTTATAGGGGATGGTATACTTTTCAGCCAGAGTGCGCAGCCGCTCAGACATGCCGTGATGGTATGGGCCGCCGCTATCTTTGACACACAATGAGGCGTGGAACTCATCCGAGTTCTGGCCCTCACCTACCGCCGCCATATCCACCACCAGCAGTTCTTCCACGTCCACTGGGATGCCGGCTGATGCACCGTGCCCGACCTCCTCGTAGTTGCTGATCAGCAGGGTCGTCGTCCGGGCCGGCCTCAATCCGGAATCTGCCAGAGCCTTGGCCGCCGTAACCAGCGCGGCCACACAAGCTTTATCGTCGAGGTGGCGCGAACGCACGAACCCGGCATTGATCTCCACGCGCGGGTCAAATGCCACAAAATCACCAACGCCAATGCCCAGATCGAGCGTTTCCTGCTCGGACATAGTGCGGGCATCCAGGCGTACCTCGAGATTATCTGCACTGCGTTTCAGCTCATTCACTTCCGCTCCGAAAATGTGGCTGGAGGCCTTAGTCAGCAGGATGGAACCGCGCACTGTCCGCCCGGAGCGGGTTAAGACGGTGCAGCCTTCGCCTTCGATGGTATTCCAGGGAAAACCGCCAATCTGGGACAGTTTCAACCGCCCGTTGGACTTGACTTCCTTGACCATCCCGCCAAGCGTGTCAGCATGGGCGGTCAGGGCCCGTGGAGCATCATCCCGCTCACCAAGCAATGTGACCAGCAGCGCCCCCTTGCGTGTGCGTGCAAGTTTTAATCCTTTGAAGGATTTGAAGGTTTCTTCGGTCAGGGCAATGGCCGGTTCGGCCAGTCCGGTGGGACTGGGGGTATTGAGGATTTTGATAAGGAAGTCAAGCAAAAATTGTGTATTGATTTCAGGCAGATTCGGCATGGGTTCCTCCGGTATGGAAATTATACGATAAAAAACGCCCGGAACATGTTAGAATATATGTGCTATGCGAACGATCCGTGCTTCCGAAGTAGGTTCCTATCTATTCTGTGCACGCGCCTGGTGGTACCAACGGCAAGGGCTTGAATCCACCAATCAGGCCGAAATGACCGCAGGGACGGAGCTCCATCGCCAGCATGGCCGGACGGTCATCGCCTCCGGCCTGACACGCACACTGGCGATCATCCTGCTGCTGGTAGCGCTGGCGCTGCTGGTGGCCTTTTGCACGGCCAGGTTTATGTAGAGTCAGGAGGTCCGCATGTCTGCCTTGAATAAAATCGCTTTCTTCCAAAACCAGCGCGACGAAGTGCCCAACCAGGAGTTGGCGCGCGAGTTGGCCCAAACGCGCAATGCTGCCGATATCGCTGAAATCGCCGAAGCCCTGTGGAACCAGGAAATGGATATCCAGAGCGATTGTCTCAAGGTTCTTTATGAACTCGGCTACCTTGCTCCCGAACTGATCGCGGATTACGTGAACGATTTTCTCAATCTTCTCAAGCACCCCAACAACCGCATGGTCTGGGGCGGGATGATCGCCCTTTCCACGATCGCCAACCTGCGCGCCGACGAGATTTTCCCGCAGGTGGCTGAGATCATCCAGATCATGCAGAAAGGCTCGGTCATCACAGTGGATAATGGCATCAAAGTGCTGGCATTGGTGGCCTCCCAAAAAGACGAATACCAACAAGCCATTTTTCCATTCCTGCTTGACCACCTCAAGACCTGCCGGCCCAAAGAAGTGCCCCAACACGCTGAAAAGACCCTCCCGGCCGTCACGGCTGGCAATAAATCCGAATTCATCCAGGTGCTTGAAAAGCGTCTCGATGGCCTGACCGAATCCCAGGCAACCCGCGTAAGGAGAACCATCAAAGCTGCCGAAAAGCGCTGATGGGAATTGCTGAACCTGACCGCCACTTGCTGATCGTCATATGCTTATCATTGGCCTTCTCATCCTTCTGGTCGCCTTCATCCTGTTCTTTATTTCAGGGAAGCAACGGCGCGCCACCGGCTTGCCCGGCGGACAGGTTATCTACACTGATACCCGCGCCTGGGGCAAGGTCGAGAAGCCCCTTTTTGATAAGGACCTCGGACTCACCGGTAAGCCAGATTACTTGGTGGAACAGAATGGCAAAATCATCCCGGTAGAAGTGAAGAGCGGACGGACGCCTACAGCGCCTTATGACTCGCACATTTTCCAGGTGGCCGCCTATTGTCTCCTGGTCCAAAAAACCTACGGGAAGCGCCCAACGCACGGCATCATCCACTACCCCGGCCGCGACTTTGCCGTGGATTACACTCCGGAATTGGAGAATGCCCTGCTTGACCTGATTGCTGACATGCGGATTAACGAGCAGCGTACCGAAGTTCACCGCTCTCACGAAGATACTCACCGCTGCCGCCGCTGCGGATTCCGCGAGAGCTGTGACCAGCGCTTGGTATGATATTTGCGTACCAGTTCCTCCCTCTTCGGGACGGGTCTTCACCAGTGGGCCAGCTGGGAATCGCCAGGATGATGGCAGGGGGAATGGGTAACACGGTATAATATTGCCATGCCTGACATTCCATCCATTCCTCACCGCGTTATCGTCGCTGCACATCCCAAAATTCCGGATTCAGTCACGGAAGCCACAGCGATCAGTGCATATTGTAAAGAACACGGCTTGGAATCCGTCCACGGCACCCTGGATGAGACCTCCCTGCGCAATCGTATCAAAGACGGCGAGTTCGACTTAATGGTTGCCGTTGGCGGGGATGGAACCATGTTGCGAGCCAGCCATTTCTGCGCCCCTTGTAATGTGCCCATCCTGGGAATCAACATGGGGCGGCTGGGCTTCCTCATGCAGTTTGGACGCGAAGAATGGCGCTCTGCCCTGGAGCAATTACTCAAAGGCGAATACTGGCTTGAAAACCGCATGATGATTCGCGCCGAGCATACGCAGGCCGGCAAAAGCCTTGGGAACTGGCATGCGCTCAACGAAGTGGTTGTCTGCCGCACTGCAGCAGTCCGGCCAGTGCGCGTCTCCGCCAGCGTGGATGGAATGCAACTGTCCAACTACGTGGCCGATGGACTGATCGCCGCCACACCCACCGGCTCCACCGCGTATGCCCTGGCCGCCGGAGGACCGATCTTGCCTCCGGAACTGCGCAATATCCTCCTGGTTCCAATTGCTCCACACCTGTCCGTGGACCGGGCGGTTGTCCTCTCGGAAGGCACGTCCGTCAGCATCACCCTGCGCGGCGGGGATGCCGTCCTGAGCGTGGACGGGCAGATGCCCGTTGGCGTGGCGGAAGGGGATATTGTGGATGTGCGCGCCGGGGAATATGCTGCCCAATTCGTGCGCTTCGGCGACCGCGGTTACTTCTATCGCAACCTGACCGCTCACATGAACCAGAATCCTTCCGTAGGGTTTCCAAAATGATCGATCTAAACGCTCCCACCACCTGTGCCAACCATCCCAACGTGGAGACCAGCCTGCGCTGCAACAAATGCGGGAAACCCATCTGCGCCAAATGCGCGGTCCGCACACCCACCGGTTATCGTTGCAAGGAATGTGTGCGCGGCCAGCAGAAAATATTCATTACTGCAAAATGGTATGATTATCTCCTGGGATTTGCCACAGCCGGCATCCTGGGTTTCCTGGCAAGCCTCCTGGCCTTTTTTGTCAGCGGCTTGAGCTTCATTGGCTGGATTTTGATTATTATCGGGGCCCCCACTGCCGGAATAATCATCGCGGAAGCCGCACGCTTTGCCACCCATAAACACCGGGCGCCATCGTTGTATATCACTGTTGCCGCGGCAGTTGTGCTGGGGGCGTTGCCTGTCATTTTCTTCAACCTGTTGTTCCACTTCGACCTCTTCGGGATTATCTTCCAAGGCATTTACCTGGTCATTGCCACACCCGTTGTTTACACCCGCCTTTCTGGTATTCAACTAAACCGGTGATTTATTTTGTAGGGACGACTTCCGCTATTAGTTCACTTGGGTGAATATGCTGACCGAACTTCACATCCAGAATTTTGCCATTATTGACCGTCTCGACCTGGATCTAAGGCCGGGACTGGTCATTTTCACAGGCGAGACCGGCGCAGGAAAATCCATCATCATGGACGCCCTGGATATCCTGATGGGCGGGCGCGCGGATGCCACATCCATCCGTTCTGATGCAGAACTGGCACGCGTGGAGGGTACTTTCAAGCTGTCTGGCCCCGAACGCTCCGCCACACACGCGATCCTCAAACGCGAAGAACTGTTGGATGATCCAGACTACGTTACCCTGGCGCGCGAGGTCAGGCGTGAGGGGCGCAGCGTGGCACGTGTCAATGGCCGTACCGTCGGTCTGCTTCTCCTGAAGGAATTAGGAGAAATATTGGTTGATATCCACGGCCAGTCCGAACATCTTTCATTACTTGACGCGCATGCCCATCTCGGTCTGCTTGACCGCTATGCTGGCATTGAATCCATCCTGGTAGCCTATCGCAAGGCCCACCAGAACCTGCTCGGCCTACGCCGTGAACTGCACGAGCTGCGCACAGCCCAGAAGGATGCCGAGCGACGCGTCGAAATGCTGACCTTCCAGGCCGATGAGATCGAAGCCGCCAGGTTGCGGCGCGGTGAAGACGAAGAACTCAAACAGGAGCGCGACCGCTTGGCCAACGCCGAATCACTCGCCACTCTCGCCCAGGAAGCCCTGACCGTGCTGGATGATGGCACACCGGAATCCCCTGCCGCTACCGACCTGTTTGGGCAGGCGGTACAATCGCTGGCGAAACTGGCCCAGATCGATCCGGCCCAAAAAAATCTGGCTGAGCAGTCGGTCACGCTGGAAGAAACGCTGGCTGACCTGGCCCGCAGCCTGCGCAATTATCTGGAAGCCGTCGAATATAATCCCAAGCGGCTGGAGGAAGTGGAGGAGCGTCTCGACCTGGTCCGTCGCCTTGAGCGTAAGTACGGCGGCAGTATTGAGTCCGCCATCGCCTTTGCCGTAGATGCCCGCAAACAACTCGAGACCATCACCAGCGCATCCGCCCGCATAGCCGAACTGGAAACTGCCGAGTCAGCTGCGCTGGCAAAACTCTCCGAACAGGGACTGGCTCTTTCGCAAAAACGCAAAGAGGCCGCCGGGAAAATGAGCCAGGCCATCGAGGCAGAGCTGGACGATCTGCGCATGGCCTCCACTCGTTTCGCCGTGGATTTCCAGGCGAAGCCCGATCCTGAAGGGATACCCTTACTGGATGGCACGCGCGTTGCCTTTGACGGGAATGGTTTGGATAAAGTGGAGTTTTTGGTGGAGCCAAACCCGGGTGAGGGTCTCAAACCACTGGCCAAAATTGCTTCCGGCGGCGAGACTTCCCGCCTGATGTTGGCCCTCAAGGATGTACTGGCGCGTGCCGATCAGATTCCCACGCTTGTTTTCGACGAAATAGACCAGGGTATCGGTGGGCGCGTTGGCGGGACGGTCGGTGAAAAATTGTGGGGCTTGGGCAGCACCCATCAGGTGATGGTAATCACCCACCTGCCACAACTGGCCGCCTTCGGCGATCAGCACTTCCAGGTGCAGAAAATTGTTGAGAATAACCGTACGCGCACCCAGCTCACCCAACTGACTGGCGAGCCGCGCACGCTTGAACTGGCCCAAATGCTCGGTGAAGTGACCGAGGGCACCCTCCGTTCAGCGCATGACATCCTGCAGAACGCCCAGAACTACAAAAGCACACGTAAATAACGGTTTATTTAATGTCTGATTAGACCAACGCGCCCCCGCCCTCCGAACTGGAACAAATGCGGTATGATAACATTTACTATCCACAAGGAGAAATCGAATCATGAAGAAGTTTATCTACGTACTTATGTTCCTATCAGTGCTGCTGGCCGGATGCAAACTGGTGATTCCAACGGCTACACCCACCCCGACCGCCACTGCAACCGAGACACCCACCTTCACGGAAACCCCCAGCCCTCTTCCAACCTCTACGCCTACTCTTACGCCAACGCCCTCGTACCCACCGGAAGGTTATGGTCCGGCCAACTTTCCATCGGACGTGGATTCTCTGACCGGCCTAAAAGTCGCCAACCCGGTTTTGCTGAACCGCCGTCCCATGCTCATCAAGGTTTCAAACCTGCCGCGCAACGTCCGCCCGCAGTGGGGCCTTTCCCTAACAGATATCGTTTTTGAATATTACACCGAGGAAGGTACGACCCGTTTCGCAGCTATTTTTTACGGCAACGATGCCTCCATGGTTGGCCCCATCCGTTCGGGGCGCTTCATTGACGCAGATTTGGTCCGCGGTTATAAGGCCGTCTTTGCTTTTGGTTCAGCCTATGTTGCTGAGATGAATCGTTTCCTCAATTCAGATTTTGCGAACCGGATCGTACTCGAGGGGCCCAATACACCCCTGACTCGCTATGATCCGAATGGTTTTGACTATTTGATGGTCAACACCACTGACCTGAGTGCTTATGCCACCAAACGAGGCATCGGTAATAACCTGCAGAACCTGAATAACATGTTCTTTAAACTTGTTGCCCCCACCGGAGGCCAGGCGGGTACACAGGCCATCGTGCGTTATTCAAGCGCAATCTACAACCGATGGGACTACGATCCGGCCAGTGGTACTTACCTGCGCTCATCGGACTCCGCCGATTCCGTTAATGGAACCCAGGATGAGAAATATGCCCAGTTGACCGACCGCCTGACCAACCAGCCGATTGCTGCCGATAATGTAGTCTTCCTTTACGTTACCTACCAACTCTACAGTCCCGGAATTTACGATATTCTCTTGAGTGGATCGGGGAATGCCTATGCCTTCCGGGATGGGCAGGTGTACCAGGTTAAATGGCAACGTAATGCTACGGATGTTGTTTCGTTGACCAATCCGGATGGCACCCCCTTCCCCTTCAAACCCGGCAATACCTGGTTCGAGGTGATCGGGGTGAAATCCACAGTCCAGCAAACCAATCAGAGTTGGCGTTTCACTCACATGATGCCGTAACAAAAGGAGGTGTTGATGAAACGTATTGCAGTTTTAACCGGTGGAGGCGATGCACCCGGCCTGAACGCGGTCATCCGTGCGGTTACCAAAACAGCCATCAATATCTATGGATGTGAAGTCTTTGGGATTGTGGACGGATACGATGGTTTCATCGCACCTGCCGGCGTGCTTCCCCTGGACCTGGCGGCCGTGCGTGGCATTCTTCCGCGCGGCGGCACTATTTTGGGAACAGCCAACCGCGGCAACCCCTTCGCCCGCAAAGTCATCCAGGCTGGCAAGGAAGTTGTCATTGACGTTTCAGACGAGATCATCCGGGCCATCCAGGCCATGCACCTTGACGCCGTCATTGTTATCGGCGGGGATGGCACTCTGCGCGTCGCCATGGAACTATGTGAAAAGGGGGTACCGGTCATCGGTGTGCCCAAGACAATTGACAACGATGTTGGTGGCACGGAAGTCACCTTTGGTTTCGATACCGCCCTAATGATTGCCACCGAAGCCCTCGACCGGCTGCACACTACTGCCGAAGCCCATCACCGTGTCATGGTGCTGGAACTGATGGGTCGCGATGCCGGTTTCATCGCCTTGCATTCCGGCGTTTCCGGCGGAGCCGATGTGATCCTTATCCCGGAAATTCCATTCAAATACGATGCGATCATCCGGAAAGTTCGGGAGCGCGCCCAGGGCGGCTCAAAGTTCAGCCTGCTGGCCGTTTCAGAAGGGGCCAAACCGCTTGGCGGGCAGGAGATCTATTCGCGCTCCGGTGATGCCGTATATGTGCCGCGCCTGGGTGGCATCGGCCAGGAAGTGGGCAAATACATCGAGCAGCAAGGCTTCGAGGCGCGCGTGACTGTGCTGGGTCATGTCCAGCGCGGTGGTTCACCAACCGCCTTCGATCGATGGTTGGCCACCCGCTACGGAGCAGCCGCGGTCCGCACGGCGGCGTTGGGTACGTTCGGCCGGATGGTGGCCCTGCGGGATTCAAAAATAATTGATATTCCCCTAAACGAGGCCCTGGCTGTTCCAAAGCGCGTTGATTTAAATGGGGATGCTGTTGTCACTGCTCGCGGGATTGGGATCTCATTTGGGGATGAGTAAACCAACGGCTTAAAGCGGAAGGCCGCCTTTCGGCGGTCTTCCTGTGCGCGCTGTGGCACCTTTACGGTCTGCAAAAATTATCGCAGAACGAGGAGGGATGCCACAGCGCTTCGTTTAGTACTACTATCCATTGTAGGCACCACCTCCTCTTCTATAAGGATGGCGATGAATGGCAAGTCTTTTCATAACCAGACCTGCGCTGCAATTAGTATTACATAGAAATATTCGGATGTCAATAGGTTGGTCCGATTTCTAACGATTTCATAAGGTCGTGGCTGTTTTTCCTTTTTTTGACATCGCTTCGGCACTCTTATTCTTCCCTTTATCCCCGCAACTCCCAATGAACCATAGTATCAACCCAAATGCCTAAATTTGTGCGATAATAAGATGGTTCTTGGCGTAAAAGCAACGCCAGCTTATTTCTAAAACAACTTATGGATTCGGTCTCTCTTATCCCCCTGCTCGAGCGCGCCAACCGGATCGCAGCTATTCCTGAGCCTGAGCCCCTGTTGGATCAAACCCTTACTCTGCTCATGGAAGCCTGCGGAGCCACTGCCGGGGCGCTGTATTTGCTCAATGAGACCGCCCAGACCCTGGTCTGTAAGGCCGGCGATAGCGGCAAATTCGGGCTGTCTATTGAAGTGGAAGGCAGCTTGGCCGGAGAGATCCTGCGCCAGAGCCGGCCTGTCCCCAGGGAGGCCCTCTCCGGCGACAAATTCCATAATCTCATTTCATTGCCATTGCGAGTAGACGATGAACCATTGGGGGTGGTGCACCTCTTCGATTTCACCCAACCGGCTTTCGATCTTACGCAACTGCTGGCAGACCGTATGGCCAGCGAAATTGACCATTCCATTCGATTCGAAGCCAGCCGGCAACGTAGCCAACGCCTTGAGTCACTGATCGTCATCCTCGGACAGATCGGCTCCAGCCTTGACCGTGACCAAATCCTGCGCATGATCATCGACTCAGCGCGCGAATTTCTCGATGCCGAGGCCTGTTCGCTCTTCCTGGTGGATGAAGCAGTCGGTGACTTGGTATTGGCGATCGCCAGCAATGTTGATAAACGCATCCGCGTGGAGAAGATGCACATCCCGGCCAGGAAAGGCATCATCGGCCACGTTATCCATACCGGCGAGACCGTGCTGGTTGCAGACACTGCCCACGATGAACGTCATTACGGTGAAATGGATCGCGATAGTGGATTTGTCACGCGTTCCATCCTGGCAATCCCCCTCCGGTCGCGCACGGTTGACCTGGGAGGCGAACGTGGGGTGACCCACGAGCGCATCATCGGCGGGTTGGAAGCGCTCAACAAGCTCCAGGGAACGTTCAGCGAGGAGGATGCCCTACTGCTGGGCATCCTGGCAAACCAGGCCGCCACGGTGCTGGAAATTGCCGGTCTCTACGCCGATACCAACGAGTTGTTCCTGGATGTGATCAAATCCTTGACCGCCGCGATTGATGCCAAGGATCCCTATACCGAGGGCCACTCCCATAGAGTGTCTGAATTCTCAGTGGAAATGGCCCGCGAGTTAGGCCTGCTTCCCGATGCGATCTATCACATCCGCATTGGCAGCCTGCTGCACGATATTGGCAAAATCGGTGTGCCGGATGCCATTCTGGCCAAGCCTGGAGAGTTAACGGAGGCCGAATTCGACCTAATGAAACAACACCCTGTCATCGGCGCCAGGATTATGAGCCAGGTACGCATGTTGCGCGCCGACCTGCCAATGATGGCCGAGCACCAGGAACGGCTGGATGGCAGCGGCTACCCCCAAGGCCTGAAAAACGATCAAATTTCTCTCACCAGCCGCATTGTTGCCGTTGCCGATGTGTTCGACGCCTTGACATCTGACCGGCCCTACCACAAGGCTATGCCTGATGAAGAAGCTTTGGATTACCTGCGCGAGCACGTGGACGCCCATTTTGACCGCGACTGCGTGGACGCATTGATACGCGCCCATCGCCGCCATGCCATCCGCACCGCAAAAAAAAGAGAAAAATCTAAATAAGCAGAACACCGGGTGGGGTGATATAATTTTAGATAGCTTGTCAGACAGGAGAATTATCCATGGCAGATGTGCGTGTTGAAAAACTTGCTCAAATCCTGGTGGATCATTCCGCCGAGATTAAACCAGGCGACCGTGTCGCGATCGAGGCGACTACGGCTGCCCAGCCGTTGGTGCGGGCCCTATGCGGCGTTATTCTGGAACGGGGTGGGTATCCATACTTGCTGCTGGACCTGCCTGACCAGGATGAGATATTATTTTCCCATGCCAAGGACGAACAATTGGATGCCACTCCAATCTTCCGCAAACTGGCCTACGATCAATTCGAAAGCCGCATCCGCATCCATTCGGATACCAACCCACGCTCCCTTTCGAGCGTGGACCCGGCCAGGCAGCGCCGGCGGCAGAAAGCCCTTTCCCCCATCCTGGAAACCCAAATGCGGCGCGGTGCGGATCGCTCCTTCAAGTGGGTTACAACCCTCTACCCCACCGAAGGGTATGCCATCGAAGCCGAAATGAGCCTGAGTGCTTTTGAAGACTTCGTTTACCGTGCCTGTCACGCCGATCAGGCCGATCCGGTGGCCTATTGGAATAAAGTGGAAACTGAACAAAAGAAGATCATTGAGCGGATTGAGGGCCATAACCAGGTGGTTCTGCGCGGCCCCAATGTGGACCTAAGTTTATCGATCAAGGGACGCACATTCCTAAACGCAGCTGGCAAGAGCAATATGCCGGATGGCGAGGTTTTCACTGGTCCGGTTGAAGACTCTCTGAATGGCTTTGTACACTACACCTATCCCGCCATATATAGTGGTGTGCTTGTGGAAGGCGTGGAGCTGACCTTCAGCAATGGCAAAGTAACCAAGGCGCATGCCGAGAAGAACCAGGCTTTCCTGATGGAAATGCTTGAATCCGACCCTGGGGCTCGCTACGTGGGCGAATTCGCGATCGGCACCAACTACGAGATTGACCGCTTTTCACACAACATCCTGTTCGACGAAAAACTGGGCGGCTCGTTCCACATGGCCCTCGGTGCAGGATATCCAGAAACCGGCTCCAAGAACAAGAGCGTCATCCATTGGGACATGATTTGTGGGATGCAAAAAGAGTCAGAGATCCTCCTGGATGGAGAGGTCATTTACAAGAACGGAAAGTTCACATTCTAAACCACAGCGTTCTATTGCCAATTCCGCTGACCTTCGTTTATAATATGCCCCTGCCTGGGCGGATAGCTCAGTTGGTTAGAGCACTGCTTTGACATAGCAGAGGTCGTAGGTTCGAGCCCTATTCCGCCCACAGAAGAAGCCCCATTGAGGGCTTCTTTTGTTTTTTTGTCGCCCCCCGATGCAGGGGTTTCTTAAAGTCAAGGAAATTGAATAAAAAGGCCTTCTCCGGTAAATTTGGAGTTCCACCACCAAATCAGAACCGAGGAAGGCCGAAATGGAGTGTAACACAACTGAATTTATTTTTGATGCAGGTAGTTTATACGATTATTTTCAGAAGATAGCGGATGTTCGCAAGAAACGGGGTATCCGATACAACCTGTCAGTTGTTTTGTTGCTTGTGGTCTTAGCGAAGCTATGTGGGCAAGATACGCCCTACGGGATCGCAGATTGGGCAAAGAATCGCAATGAGTGGCTGCGTGAATCTTTATCGCTGAACTATTCGAAGATGCCGCACCACAGTACATATCGACGTATCATGGTGACCTATGAGAGTGAGTTGGATCGTGTTGTCACGTCATTTCTGATGCAACTGGCTGAGAAGAAACAGTATCAGGTGATCACCATTGACGGGAAAACAGTACGTGGCACTATCACACCAGATGATCCATTTGGGTTGCATCTCTTGACTGCCTATTTGCCGGAGACGGGCATCCCATTGAAGCATTTGCCAGTTGAAAAGGAGAAAGAAAATGAAATTGTTGTCGCTCCAACACTGCTTGCGAGTTTGAAGCTACAGGGAAAAATCGTTCTCGGTGATGCCATGCAAACCCAAAGAGCATTATCGAGCCAGATCGTGGGTGCAGAAGGCAACTTTGTCTGGATTGTCAAAGACAACCACCGCAGTATACGTCAGGCAATCGAGGTATTGTTTACCCCCGAGAAAGCTAAGCCTGGACAGGGATGCCCACCGCAAGATTTTCAAACAGCTAAAACCATCGACAAGGATCACGGACGATTGGAAGAACGCACAATTACCATTAGCCGGCTGTTAAACGATTATCTAGATTGGCCTTGGGTGCAACAAGTTTTCAAAATGGAGCGCCATTTTACCCATATAGGCACTGGCGAAGTACACCAAGAAACTCAATATGGCATCACCAGCCTACCAGCAGAAGATGCTAACCCGGATAAAATGCTCGAACTTGTTCGCTCAGAATGGGGCATCGAAAATGGATTGCATTATCGCCGCGATACTACTTTTCATGAAGACAAAACCAGGATGACGCACAAAACAATGGCTCGCTCGATGGCAATCATCAATAATCTGGTTATTGCCCTTTTGAATATACATGGCTTTTCCAATCATGCCCAAGCCAGACGCATGTTCGATGCCAACCCTTCCTCGGCGCTGTCCCTTATTTCACGACTTTAAGAAAGCCCTGCCCCCCGATGGATATTTATTGACAATTAAGATAATTAATATTATAATGGCAATTAATACCATTTATATAGTAAAAGGAGATTACAAATGTTCATTGATTTTCTTTCGGTCGTCCTGATTAACTTGGTGGCAGGCAGTGTTTTGCTGGCCTATTACTTGTGGAAGGGCATTGACGAAAAAGACCAGCGCCCTTATGCCGCGGCGTTCTTCGTGGTAGGGTTGTTAGGCTTAATCACCGGCCTGCAACTATCCTTTACCTGGCCTTTGCCTGGCAGTTTTAACGTTGGCTATGGCGATGCCACCACCCTGTTCGGTCTTGTTTTTCTTGGCATGTCGCTCGCCTTGTGGCAGGCTTGGAGCCTGATCCCGGTTTCCATTTACGCATTCTTTGCCGGCATTGATGCGATCATCGTTGGCATACGCCTGTATTCCCTCCAGCTCGGTCAGGAACCCCTCCTTGCAGCGGTCGGTTTTGTCCTGGCCGGTTTGGGCGGTGTGGGTGCCTTCCCCTTCCTGCAATGGTTCAAGGATAACAAACTGGTACGCTGGATCGCCATTGTAGTTCTGGTCGCATCTGCTGCCGTTTGGGCTGTCACATTCTACGGTGCACTCTGGGCCCATATGTCTGCTTTCGCCAAATGGGTACCTCCCACAATGGCCCCTGCTGCCAAGTAATTCCAATAATTTATCCGCTCCAAAAGCCGGGAAGGCAACCCTTCCCGGCCTTTGATTCCTGATAGGTGAATGCTTGACAAGCACCCAAACCGGCATATAATACGCTCACAATCTACAAACGCCCTGACCGGGACGAGTAGGCGGTTTCCATGCTGACAGGGAGAGCAGGCCAATGAATGAGAGCCTTCTCCAGCAAGCCCGCCGAAAACCACCCGCGAGCGAGAACCCCAAGGGTAGACAGGTCTTGCGCCTGTCTGTCCAATAAGGAGAGCGGATGGCCCCGTTATCAGCCCAAAGAGATATGCCTGGAGACCTTCAGGGTCGGGGCATAATCTGGGTGGAAGCGCGTGAGGTAACTCTCGCCCCAGGATGGGACGGGAGTTTTTGTTTTAGGTGATGGGCCGCGAACGCTGGACAGCGATCCATTCCCTTCCAGGCTTTATCGTCCAATGTCCATATCAGGAGGCAGAAATGTCTGACCAGAACGAACGCTACGAAGATTCCCAACTCTACCGCATCCGCCACTCGGCCGCGCACATCATGGCCCAGGCAGTGCTGGAATTTTATCCAGAAACCAAGTTTACCATCGGCCCGCCGGTTGAAAATGGTTTTTATTACGATTTCGATCTGCCCCAGCCGATCACGCTCGAAGACTTGGAAAAGATCGAGAAGCGCATGCGCCAGATCATCGCCGGTGGACATCCCTTTGTCAGAAAGGTTGTTTCGGCGGAGGAAGCCCGCCAGGTTTTCAAAGATCAGCCCTATAAACTGGAATTGATCGACGGCCTGGAAAAAGGCGGTTTCGATGAGTATGGCAATCCGCTCGATATCAAACCGGAGATTTCGCTCTATCAGAGCGATACCTTCACGGATCTGTGCCGGGGCCCACACGTGGAGACAACCCGCCAGATCAACCCATCCGCCATTAAGCTGATGTCCATTGCGGGTGCCTACTGGCGTGGCGACGAGCACAATAAAATGCTCACGCGCATTTATGGTACGGCCTGGAAAACGCCGGATGAACTGAAGAATTATCTCAAAATGCTCGAGGAAGCCAAAGCACGTGATCACCGCAAACTCGGTAAGGAACTGGAAATTTTCATTTTTGACGATGAAGTTGGTCCAGGCCTGCCGCTCTGGCTGCCACACGGCGGCGTCATCATCGATGAATTGGAAAAACTAGCCAAAGAGTTGGAAGACAAGGCCGGGTACGTGCGCGTCCGCACGCCTCATTTGACCAAGGAGGATCTGTTCCTGCGTTCAGGGCACCTGCCCTATTATGCCGAGTTCATGTACCCTCCCATGGAGATGGAAGGAACAAAGTATTACATCAAGCCGATGAACTGCCCGATGCACCACAAGATCTACGGCTCGAAACCGCGCTCCTACCGTGACCTGCCGGTTCGGCTGGCTGAGTATGGCACATGTTACCGCTATGAAAAATCCGGCGAGTTGTTCGGATTGATGCGGGTACGCTCCATGCAGATGAATGATGCGCATATTTACTGCTCCGAGGAACAGTTCGAGCAGGAATTCATGGGCGTGATTGACCTGTATAAAAAGTACTTTGATTTGTTCGATATCGGCAAGTTTGTCATGCGCCTGTCACTACATGGCAAAGCTGGCTTGGGCAAGAAGTACGTGGATAACGAGCGCCTGTGGATCAAGACAGAAGATATGGTGCGGCGTGCCATGACGAACGGCAATGTGCCATTTGTGGAGAAACTAGATGAGGCTGCTTTCTACGGCCCCAAGATTGATGTTCAGATATGGTCGGTGATCGGACGCGAATTTACGCTTGCTACCAATCAAGTGGATTTTGCTGTACCGGAGCGCTTTGACTTGAAGTTCATGAACAAAGCCGGAACGGAAGAGACGCCACTTTGCATCCATCGCGCACCGCTATCAACGCATGAACGTTTCATCGGCTTCCTGCTCGAACACTACGCCGGTAATTTCCCGGTTTGGCTGAGTCCGGAGCATGCGCGCGTCATCCCGATCACGGATAACCAGAACGAATATGCCGAAAATATAACGGCACAACTGCGCGAGCAGGGCCTGCGCGTCAGTGCGGATGTCAGCGCCCAACGTATGAACGCCAAGATCCGCTCGGCGCAACTGATGAAAGTACCTTACATGCTGGTGGTGGGCGAGAATGAAGCCAATGCCGGACAGGTTTCTTTGCGCGTGCGGGATGGCAGCCGCGCCGATAATATCATGCTGCCAGAGTTTATCGCCCGTGCCAAAGACCGGATCGCGCAGCGTTCGAGCGAGCTGTGATTCTGCCTCAGGTCGAATGATTATGTTGCCGGAGCGATTTTATTGACGATTCCTTCAACTTCATGGTATCATCAGCCCACTTAAGCCAGCCTTGTGGCCGGTTATATTTATTATTGAGGAGAGAAGTATCAGCGCTAACGAATTTAGAGTCAACGAGTCCATTCGAGTTTCCGAAGTGCGCCTCATTGGTGCAACGGGAGAAAACGTGGGGGTGGTTCCCACACGCGAAGCCCTGCGGATGGCCCAGCAAGCGGAACTCGACTTGGTAGAAGTCGCCCCAAACTCCACGCCACCTGTATGCCGAATCATGGACTTCGGTAAATTCCTTTATGAAAAGGAAAAGAAGGAACGCGAGGCTCGCAAGGCCCAGACCAAAGTGGAAATCAAGGAAATCCGCCTGCGCCCCAAAACAACCGGCCACCACCGCGATTTCAAGGTCGATGACGCCCGCAGTTGGCTGGAACATAATATGAAAGTTCGAGTGACAGTTCGGTTCCGGGGCCGCGAGATCACGTATCCAGAAATTGCCCTCGAAGACCTGAGAGAGATTGCTCGCAGCCTGGCAGATGTGGCAATCGTGGAACAGCCCCCCGCCATTGAAGGTCGGGCCATGTCCATGATGCTTGTCCCTGCTAAAGGCGCCAAGAAAAAGACCAAAGATGGCTCCGAAGAAGCCTCTGAGAAGGACGAAACACCGCGGGAGCAAATCCCTGCGAAATCTGTAGTAAAGGAGTAAAACCTGTGCCGCGCAAGTTGAAAGATGGTAAGTTAAAGCTGAAGACCCATAAGGCCACTGCGAAACGGTTTGGCATTACCGGGTCTGGCAAGATCGTGCGCACCAAGGGCGGCAAGGCCCACCTGCGTCGCAAGAGTTCGCGCCGCGTAAAGGCTTTGTTTGGTGAGATGGTTGCCGTCCAGGGAAAAAGTTACATCAAGCGCGTCCGGCGGCTAGCGCCACATATGAAGCCCTAGCTTCATAATCCTATCCGTTTTATTTGCGGCTTCCGGGTGTATGCAACTGGAGCGCAGGGAAATTCCCTGCACCGACGCCCGGGGGTACGCAGGAGGTAAAGTATGGCTCGTGTAAAAGGTGGACCGCAAGGTCATCTGCGTCACAAGAAAGTTTTGAAATATACCAAAGGGCAGCGAGGCTCCAAGCACTTGCTCTTTAAGCGCGCCAACGAGGCGATGCTTAAGAGCATGTGGTACTCTTCGCGCGACCGGCGCGTACGCCGGCGCGACCTGCGCAAATTGTGGATCGCCCGCATCAACGCGGCGGCCCGGCTCAACGGCACAACCTACAGCCGGCTGGTTTCTGCCTTGAAGAAAGCCAGTATCAACTTGAACCGCAAGATGCTGGCCGATCTGGCCGTACGGGAACCGCAGGCTTTCACGGCAGTGGTAGCGCAAGCTAATAAATAACAGATCGCGATGAATGGAAACCGGTCGGGGTTCACGAACTCCGACCGGGAATTTTAATGGGGCTTAATGCTACAATTCGTTGGTCCTTCATTTTCCCACCTTGTTATCAGGGTAAAATCTTCCTGTGAACTTCCTCTTGGCCAAAACTGTTTTACCATCCGGGCAAACCCTCCACCTTATTCAGGGTGACATTACTGTCGAAACGACCGATGCCATTGTCAATGCCGCCAACGCAAATTTGCAACATGGCGCCGGCGTGGCTGGGGCGATACTGCATAGAGGCGGGCCGGCTATTCAGCGGGAATCAGATACCTGGGTACAGGCGCATGGCCCCGTTAGCCATGCCAAGCCAGCTTGGACATCAAATGGAAATCTACCCTGCCGGATCGTGATCCATGCAGTTGGCCCAGTATGGGGAGATGGCGATGAGGATGCCAAACTGGCCGCCGCGGTAAGCGGATCTTTACACGTGGCAGACCATTTAGGATTGACATCCATCGCTTTCCCGGCCATTTCAACGGGCATCTTTGGTTTCCCCAAAGAACGCGCCGCAGGTGTGATGTTCAGATCCTTTCAGGAATATTTGGAAAAGCCATCCGGTCTTAAACTGGTGCGCGTGGTACTCTATGATCCTGCAACGATAGCCGCCTTTGAGAAAGTCTGGCATGATTACTTCGACCCAGAATCCTAAAGTCAAACTGGCGCGCAGTCTAATGGGAACCCCGAAGGAACGCCGTGAAGCCCAAGCATTTGTGGCAGAAGGTGTACGGTTGGTGGAAGAAGCCCTGGCTGCCGGGTGGCCGTTCCAGTTTGTATTGATTGGGGAAACATTGACCGAGCGCGGCCAGGAACTCGCACAGAAGCTGGCAGCCAAAGGCATCCAGGTGGAGCTGGTTTCGGATGCCGCTTTGAACTCGATTTCTGAGACTGAGACTTCACAGGGCCTCCTGGCCGTTCTGGAACACTCCCGGCTTTCCGTTCCCCGCTTTCTCCATTTCGTGCTCATCCTCGACTTTATCCGCGACCCTGGCAATCTGGGCACGCTGCTGCGGACAGCCGCGGCAGCCGGCGTGCAGGCCGTCTTCCTGCCTCCTGAAACAACCGACGCGTTTGCTCCGAAGGTGGTACGGGCCGGGATGGGAGCCCATTTTCAAGTGCCCATCCTTCCGTTAACCTGGGAGGAGGTTCAGGAACGCATTTCGGGATTACGGATCTACCTGGCGGAAATGGAGGGGGCAATACCCTGCTGGCAAGCGGATTTCAAGATCCCCTGGCACTGATCATCGGCGGCGAGGCCGAGGGTGCCAGTCCAATCGCGCGTAACCTGGCTACGCAACAAGTGTTAATTCCCATGGTGCGGACTACCGAGTTGTTGAATGCAGGCGTTGCCGGGGCTGTTTTGATGTTCGAGGTTGTCCGACAAAGACAAAATTCTGGAGGCAAATATGAGTAGTTCGAATCAATACTGGCACCAAAAGGTTGTTCTCGTCACAGGCGGATCGAGCGGGATCGGGTTGGCCGCTGCAAAACTGTTGGCTGCATCTGGAGCGCATGTCTGGCTGACCGCCCGCCGGCGTGAACTGCTGGTCTCCGCTTTGAAGGAAGTGGAAGCATCCCGTCAGGATAGCTCCCAGAAGTGCGGATTCATTCCCGCAGATGTCTCCATCCCCGACCAGGTTGAAAACGTGGTCAAAGAAGTAACGAACTCCGCCGGCGCACCTGACGTTATCTTTAATTCGGCCGGGCTCAGCCGGCCGGGTTATGTACAGGATCTTTCGCTCGATATTTTCGAACAATTAATGAAGGTTAATTATTTGGGGACAGTCTATGTCACCAAAGCGGCTTTGCCGGCCATGCTGGCACGCGGCTCTGGCCACATCATCAATATCTCCTCAATCGCCGGTTACATGGGGGTGTTTGGCTATACTGCCTATGGAGCCACCAAGTTCGCCGTGTCCGGTTTTTCCGAGGTCCTGCGGGCGGAGTTAAAACCGCATGGCATCCGCGTATCGGTGGCTTTTCCTCCCGATACCGATACTCCCCAGTTAGCAGATGAGGAACCGTTCAAGCCGGCCGAGACCAAGGCCCTTTCAGGAAACGCAAAGGCGCTTTCGGCCGAACAGGTGGCCGGTTCTATTCTAAAACAAGCCGAAAAAGGTTCTTACCTGATTTTTCCTGGAACCGATGCGCGCCTGTTCTACCTATTGACAACGAAATTACCCAAGAACTTGGTTTTCATGATCCTGGATCAGATGGCAGCCAGCGGTAAGAAAAAATAAAGTCGCTCGACCCTGACACATTTGTGCAAGTAATGTATCTTCTCAAAAAGAAGGGGAAGATAGGGGTTGTGGGGGCGGCTCCGCCGCCCGCACTACCCCTCTCCCCAAGTTATTGAGATGATACAATTAAATCATCTATATAAAACTTGAGGAAATGGAGAGTTCAGCATGGATATTTTTGAAAAATGTTTTCAATATACCGAGGCGCGCGATGCCATCGCGTCCGGTGTTTATCCTTACTTCATCCCGTTGACTGAAAATGATGGGAGCGAAGCGGTCTTCCGCGGCCGGCGGCTGATCATGTGCGGCTCAAATAACTACCTTGGGCTGACCACCCATCCCCGAGTCCGGCAGGCTGCCTTGGATGCCATCCAACACTATGGTACTTCCTGCACCGGTTCGCGTTTCCTGAATGGCACTCTGGAGATGCACGAACAACTCGAACGTGAGCTGGCCGAATGGGTGGGAAAAGAAGCCGCCCTGGTCTTTTCCACTGGTATGCAGGTTAATCTGGGCGTCATTAGTTCGATCGTCAACCGGGATGATGTGGTGATCCTGGATAAACAGGATCATGCCTCCATTGTGGATGGCGCCAAGCTGGGCTGGGGCCAAACATTGCGTTTCCGGCACAATGATATGGCAGACCTGGAAAGGGTTCTGCAGAAAGTTCCGGAGAATGCCGGCAGAATCGTGGTTGTAGATGGCTTGTATAGCATGGAAGGTGACCTGGCCCCATTGCCGGAAATGGTTCCATTGTGTAAGAAATATGGAGCGCGTTTGATGGTGGATGATGCTCACGGAATGGGCGTGCTGGGTAAGGGTCATGGTACCGTCGCTCACTTCAACGCGACCGATCAGGTGGATTTGATCATGTCCACGTTTAGCAAATCCTTTGCCTCCCTGGGCGGCTTTGTCGCCGGCGATGACGAAGTGATCCACTATATCAAGCATCATGCACGTTCACTCATTTTCAGCGCCAGCATTCCACCGGCGAATGCTGCCGCGGCCCTGGAAGCTCTGCACGTTATGCACGATGAACCCGAACGTATCCAGCGTGTCAATGATATTGGCAACCGCATGCGCACGGAGTATACCCGTCTCGGTTTTGATATAGGGAAATCGGTGACGCCGGTGATCCCCATCCTGATTGGCGACTTCGATCGCACCCTGGCGGTCTGGAAGGCGTTATTCGATGCCGGGGTCTTCGTCAATCCAGTCCTGTCACCGGCCGTACCCGAAGGACACGAGCTATTGCGAACCAGTTACATGTCCATTCATACAGACGCTCAAATGTCGCGTGTGCTGGAGATGTTTGAAACAGTCGGAAAGCAGGTCGGTCTTATTTCGTGATCCCTGAAAGTTTGGGATTACTCCAAAACGGGTATAAAAATATTGGAGACCGCCAGATAAGGTGGTCTCCAAATTTGTTCTATGCCATAAGCGACGGCGGGATTCCATTCCGCCCTACTTCTGTTTGTCTGATCCTCTAAATTCTTCCGCGGTAACGTGGCCCGGCTGGCTGATGCCTTCGCGCTTAAATACTTTCCATGGTGTCAGGAACAAAATCTTGAGATCCAACCAGAAGGACCAGTGATCCACATACCACACATCCAAGCGGAATTTTTCTTCCCAGTCCAGAGTATTGCGCCCATTGATCTGTGCCCAACCAGTGATTCCGGGCAGCATTTCGTGGCGGCGCATCTGCTCAGGTGTATAACGGTTTAAATATTGCATTAGCAGGGGGCGCGGTCCCACCAGACTCATCTCGCCGCGCAATACATTGAAGAGCTGGGGTAAATCATCCAGGCTGGTGGAACGAAGAAAACGCCCAAACGGGGTCAAACGCTCAGCGTCTGGGAGTAAGCGCCCGTCCGGCCCGGTGCGGTTCGTCATCGTCCGGAATTTATAGGTAATAAAAGGCTGGCCTTTGTAGCCAGGGCGCGGCTGGCGGAACAGGATGGGGATTCCCAGGAAAATCCAAACCAGCCCGGAAATTACCAGCATCATTGGCAGGATGATAATCAATCCGAGAACGGTTATAAAAAGATCGAAAAGACGTTTTGAAAAGCGCATGGTTCCCATTCTACCAAAAGTTTGTGGTATATTCTGAGGTGAGGCGTACCATGAACGAACGAATCTTGATTATTGAAGATGACCCGGCTATCCTGAAAGTGCTGCAACGTGGGCTGGCTTATGAGGGCTATACTGTGGATGTAGCTACAGACGGCCGCACTGGTTTGAATCTGGCACATGACCATCATCCCGACATGGTAATTTTGGATTGGATGCTGCCTGGTATGGATGGATTGGAGGTTTGCCGCCGCCTGCGCTTACAGAGCGGTCTACCAATCCTGATGTTGACCGCCAAGGATACTATTCAGGATCGTGTCCAGGGCCTGGATGCTGGAGCGGATGATTATATCGTCAAGCCATTCAACCTGGATGAACTGACGGCCCGTATCCGTGCCCTGTTCCGCCGCACACAGACGGAACGCAACCAGGTTTATACGTTTGCTGACCTGACCATGAATTCAGACTCGCGCCAGGTAACCCGGGGAAAGCGGTTGGTACCATTGACCGCAAAGGAATATGAATTGCTTGAACTCTTCCTCCGCCATCCGCGCCAGGTATTGACGCGTGAGGTTATCTTCGATCGCGTCTGGGGATATGATTTTGGTGGTGAAAGCAACGTGCTGGAAGTTTACATCCGTTACCTGCGCCAAAAACTTGAAGAAGAGAATGAGTCACGTCTCATCCATACCGTACGCAGCGTAGGATACGTCCTGCGCGAGAATCCGTAATGTCCCTGCGTTTACGTTTAACAATCTTATATTCAACTCTCACGGGGGGTATCTTGCTCATATTTGGGGTGCTGGTCTTTTTTTTCTTAACGTTATCTTGATCACACAAATTGATGACACGCTCATTCAGACGTATCAGAACCTCCTGAAAGAGTGGACCATTGGCACAAATGGGGAAATCATTCCAAGTGTGATGACCCAACTGAGCATGACGACAAATGTCAGCTACCAGGTTTGGGATCAGTATGGCCACTTGCGTTTTTCATCTCCAAACTTGGGTACTTTTATACAGCCGCTCGACTCTGTTGGGGTTCGACCGAAAACATCCATTTACCACGATGCATATCTATCCTTGGGGCACTTGCGTGTGTTAACCGTCCCATTGGAGGCTGGCGGACGTCCAATGGGTATCCTGCAGGTAGCCTCCAGCATGGATGTGATTGATTTGATCCGGCGCGCTCTGCTTGAGATCATCGCTATTACCGCGGCTGCTTCCATGGCCTTGGCAGCATCGGCTTCCTGGTTTGCCATTGGGCAAGCGCTTTCGCCGCTTTCGGCTGTCACAGCCACTGCCCTGCAGATCAGCCGTACCGATGACCTCTCACAACGTATTCCCAATTCCGGTTCCAAGCGCGATGAGACAGGCCGATTCATAGATGCTTTTAATGAAACCCTTGAGCGATTGGAACAAATTTTCACCTCCCAGCAGCGCTTCCTGGCAGATGTCAGCCATGAACTGCGCACACCGCTGACTGTTATCAAAGGTAATGTGGATTTGATGCGCCGCATGAAACAGGTCGATGAAGAATCGCTGGATACCATTGAGGATGAGGCCGATCGTCTGACACGCTTGGTGGGAAACCTATTGCTGGAAGCGCAAGCCGAATCAGGGAAATTGCCGCTCTATTTTGCCCCAGTTGAGCTGGATACACTTTTATTGGATGTATTCAAGGAAATGCGCATATTGGCGCGTGATCGGGTAAATATTAAATTAACTGAGATAGACCAGATTGTCATCAACGGCGACCGTGACCGGTTGAAACAGGTGTTAATCAACCTGATTTCGAATGCCATTAAATATACGCCAAAAGGTGGCGATGTTTATCTCAGTTTGGGGAAAGTAGGCGATAATGCCCGACTCATTGTTCGTGATACCGGGCAGGGTATTGCCGTTGAAGATTTACCCCATATCTTTGAGCGCTTTTTCCGGGCGGAGAAATCACGAACCCGTTCAAAAACAAGCGGATTCGGATTGGGGCTTTCAATAGCCTATTGGATTGTCAACCATCATGGGGGGCGCATAGAAGTTGACTCGGCAGAAAACAAGGGTGCAACTTTCTGCATCTACCTGCCAATATTAAAGCCAGCAGAAAATTCCCTTATTGACTGAGACCCAATTGGGAATGTGCCTGGCGGCACAGGCTCGCGCCACCGGCTGCCATCCATTCCTGCAGGCGCTGGCTTACTGTTGCGCCATTGGATGCATCGTTGTAAATCCCACTTCCCCAATAAGCGTAACGTGTCGTCTCCGCCGACCAACCAGACTCGGAGGCTCCGATCACGGCAATCCCGCCATTGTATCCGGCCAGGGCCAGGCGCACATCCCCGTTGGCTGCCTCCAGGGAATGTTTGAGGTAAGCCAACCCGCGTGCCGCGTTGGTATCCGGATCGTAAGGATCATCGCCTAAGGCAAAATGATAGGGCATTACCTGGAACAATCCCACCGCCCCGGCACCCGAACGGGCGCGTAGATCGCCGCAGGACTCTATTTGCATTACCGTTGCAACCAGATTCGGATCCAATCCCGCTGCAGCAGCCCATACCTGGATAGCACCACTCCAATACTGGACTTCAGGCCGGAATACCAGCGAAATTGAACCTGTTGGCACAGGCGCGGCAGCTATAGTAGTTACCGGCCCAGAGCCAAGCCAGAACAATGCCAACGCAAGCCCAACACAAACCACTGCCAGTGGTGGCAGCAAAAAACCAACCAGACAACCATTTCGAGGAAATGGAATTGTCTGGTTAGAAAGGGAATTGTCGTATCGCATTGCGAGTGCACGGCTCTGGGAACTTCTTGGTGCTCCTTTAACTATTTTCTTCGTCATGGAAGTTTCGCGGTAACGATTCTGGTTTGTCTGGATTAAGAATGACGTGCGTTATCTACGTACTCGGCCTCGCGTACAGCCTTGGCGCTCATGGACAGGTTATGGTAGGTTGGTTCGGCACGAGCATAAGCCGATTCCGGGCGAGCCATCTTTGTGGCAGGGCGGTAAGAAGAAGTGGTCGACATGGAAGGCCGCCCTTGGGAAGGCAACGAACTGGCAGGCTGGAGCACCGGCCTGGTGGGGCGCTGATTGGTACGCGTATCAGCCTGGCTGAAGAGCCGTTCTCCAGAAACAGAAAAGGTACCAATGATTAGCACACGAATGATCCAGACCATCAGGGCAACAAAGACCGGGACCACTTTGGTTAGGGTTGTATCGGTCATTACCACACCACCGGCCAGGCTGGTATGGTTGACGATGGCAACGGAGACTCCCCACCATGTCAGCGTGGCGTTCATGGCGGCAGCCAGGAGCCATGCCCCAAAGAGATACCAGACCTCGGCGGGCTCATCGCGCCTTTGTTGGGGGGGAGTGAACAGCCGGGCGAGACCGGCAAAATCGATACCGCAGAAAGCCAGAGCCAGTATGGTGGCCCAGAGGATCCCGGCAAATTTCAAGTTGCCGAGCACATCTGCCAGGGCGAACTGTGTGGTGGTGTAGTTAAAGATTTCAAAGGCCAGCAAGGCACCGATAATGATGATGCCCCAGACCATCCCACGCCGCAGGGTGATACCCTTTAGCAAAGAGCCGATATCATGATTGTTCCGAAAATTGGTATTCATGGCAACCTCCTGTTGTTGCTGAATGCAGAACATTTATTCTATTCATTGGCAGGATTGTAGAACAAACATTCTAAATTGTCAAGAGGCGCGGAGCCGATATCAGCTTTTTCTCCGCTCTGGTAACTCCAATCGACCTGTGGTGAAATCACGCGGATGCTGTCAAGTTATGGTAAAATTCCCACTTCCGGAGGGATGGCCGAGTGGTTTAAGGCAACTGACTTGAAATCAGTCGTGGCCGTAAGGTCACCGGGGGTTCGAATCCCTCTCCCTCCGCTGGGGATTCTCGATTGTAGGTTGACAATTGCTGATTTTGGGATATGGAGTGAGATCAGCAATCAATAATTGATTGGGGAGGTGCCAGAGTGGCCGATTGGGCTCGCCTGCTAAGTGAGTGCTGGGACTAAAACTCAGCCGCGGGTTCGAATCCCGCCCTCCCCGCCAAAAGAAGAACGCGTCCTTATGGGCGCGTTCTTCGCATTGGGGCGGGCGCTTTTTAATGGCAAATTAAATCTGCTTTATGGCGGGCAAAAGCTGGCAATTCTCAAAAGGAATGCGGCCGGGAATTGTTATGGCTATAGCAAGTTGGCTGATAATAACGTAAAATATAAATATCCATCGAGAGGAGAATCTGCTGTGACCCCGATCCTGGTTAACTGTGCATTGACGTTACTGGCTTTGCTGCTGGCTTTTTTTGCTTTCTGGCGCTGGCGAAAAAGCAAACGTTTCTGGTACATTATCTGTGCAGTCGCGGCTATTCTGGCCGCGTTTTCTTTCTGGCTTTCCCGGATAAACGGTTCCTTCCTGCTTGTTTGTGCATTGCTCTTGTTTGCTTTGGCAGCATTGTTCAAGAAAAAAGCGCTTTAATTCCCCACCGTAAAATTGATCTTGGCTTCCGCTGTATTGCCAGCCCGGTCGGTCGCCACCACTCTTAAGGTATGCGCCCCGGCTTTGGCAGCCCAGACCATGCCAAAGGGCCCTATGTTCGATTCCCCTACCAGCGCATCATCTATATAAAATTCCACTTTCACAAGGAACGGATCATCAGCCTGGACTTGCAACGCTACCTGCGGCTCCTGCGCGAGGCTGATAGTCTGGCCTGCTTGCGGATATGTGATGGCTACCTGCGGCGCGGTATTATCCAGCGTTACCAGCACTACAGCCTGGTCAACGCGCTGATCGCTACGCACCACCATCAAACGCAGGGCATACAATCCATCCAGTCCGGTCGTATCCCATTTCCCTAGTACATTTTCCGTAACCGGTGTGTGGCTGTCTGTACCGATCTGCACCCATGCAGTCGGGTAGAGGCCTTGACCGTATTCCAGCCTATACCAGGTGAAATCTGCGCCGGCCGCACTGCCACGGATTTCGAGCTTGCCGCGCTCATCCGCGAACATTTCCGGTATGGTGATATGGTTATCCGGTAATACGGGCGGTTCCTGGAACGTGTCATAAGCCGTCGGCGGCGTGACGATCCCGGCGGATTTGGCCCATGCGCGTGCCTCGGGTGGTACGACCATGTAAGTGCGCTTCTCCACCAATTCAGGCGGGGTGAAGACAGTCGCCAGCAGGCCTGTCTCGGCGTTCACCTGGAAAATTTGATAGAGCGTATCCGTCTGGACGGGCTGGCGGCCTTCCAGGAAAATTTCGTTGACCACATTCGGACAGGCCGGAGTTGGCAGCAGGCCGGACGGGTCGCAAACCGGCACGCTGACGATACCGGAAGGCATATCCCAACTCAACGACGGCAGGTCACGTACGGCGTATTGCATCACGGCATGCCACAGATCCGCGGAAAGGCTCGGCGGTATGGGGCCGGAATCCGCCCCCAGCCAGACGACAGCCACCCGCTGCGGAGTATAGCCCACCGTCCACGCCCCGGATAGATCCAGAGTGCGGGACTGCTTTGCCCCGGCCGGGCGGCCTATCTCCAGTGGGTTGGGATGTCCAAGCGTTGGCCAGCGGGCAGTCTCGTCACTCAGAACCTGGTTCATAAGGTAAGCCAGTTGTGGGCTGAGCAGGAGGCGTGTCTGGGCAGCCGTCCAATCGGCCCAAACGGAATGGTCCACGCTGCTGACATTTAATACTACAGTAGAATTGATGCCACCGTTGGCAATGGTCTGTCCAGCCAGTATGCCGTTATCTGCAAAGATACCATAAGCCTCGGCCAAGTTGAGCGGAGAGATAATGAAATCATCCTGCAGAAGGTGTAGGCCAGATGGGAAATTCAGGCCGAAGGGAGCAGCAATATTTTGCACGCTGTCCTGTCCCATTTGTTCGAGCAGGTCGATCGCCGGCGGCAGGTAGTCATTTGCCAGGGCCGTACGCAAGCGAACGGGACCGTGATAGGCCTGGCCAGGCACCGGGCTGGTACCGGGGATATCCCAACCGAGCGAAGCCGGATTGAGACCGCGTGAAAAACCTGTCAGGTAGATGAACGGTGTGATGGCCGTCCCGGCGGAGTGCAACCCAAACGAGTCGCTTTGTAAATCACCGTGCAAATCCCCTACCATTGCCAGCACCTGTCCGATCTTCGGGTCGAGCAGGATGATACTGGCGGAGGCACCCGGCAGTCTCTCGCCGGATTGGATGGCAGGCAACAATTCGGCCGCCAAACAAGGGGAGCCATCTGCAGCCAGCACTTCATTGTTGGATCCGGTCAGGCGATTAAGCTGGGTTTGGGCAGCGCAGACAGCTTGCAATTGCAGATCATAATCCAGGCTGGTGGTAATGGTCAGGCCGCCGCGTTCCACGCGGCCTGCGCCAAATTGCAAATCAAGTTGAGAAAGAACATAAGTTACAAAAGCCGGGGCAATCCCGCTCACGCTCCCGGACTCGCTTTCAACAATTGAGGGCGGATTTCTAACTGCCTGTGCGGCTTCCGCCGGTGTGATCAATCCCTGCTCCAGCATGGCCCGGATAACCTGCAAACGATTCTGTTCGGTAAGCTGGGGTGCATCGATGGGATTAATGGCAGGTGACTGACTGATGGCAGCCAGGAGAGCTGCTTCCCCCAGGTTGATCTGGGTGACAGATTTGCCGAGATAGAACTGTGCGGCGGCTTCCGCGCCGTAGGCGTAGTGACCGTAATCGGCGCTATTCAAGTACCATTCCAGCACCTGTTGCCGCCCGTAGTGCGCGGTGATCTGTGCAGCCAGCATGCGTTCATGGATGCCTCGCAGCGGTGAAGCTGGTTGGTCGCCCAGCAGAAGATCAGATACCAGGCGCTGCGCCAGGGTCGGATGCGTCTGCGGATCCTGCCAGCCACGGATTACATAGCCGGGAGAAGACCAGAAATCCGGCTCAGCCACGGCCACAGTGGCGTTGATCAAGGATGGTGGAATTTGACTATAGAGGGCGTAGATACGCCGGGAATCGCTGGGAGCAAGCATAGCCAGCAAGTGCTGACCGGTGCGGTCGTACAGACGCGTTGGCTGAAGCAGTTGGCCGTCATTTGGGTTTAATCGAATGGATAATTCCTCAACCGGCGGCAAGCCGCGCGTCAGAGATGCATATGCCAGGACCGCAGTCAGGGCCGCCACTACTAGTGCAGCGCTGATGGCAAAACCAAACCCGAAAGCTACCCGTTGGGAGCGCTGTTGGGCGCTGCTGTGGGTTTGGCTGCGCCGCTGGCGCCGCTGGCGGATGGTGGTTAACGTTGACATAATAGATATCGGCGGTCTGAGCGGGGGTAACCTTATTGGCCACCGAGCATATTTCCCAGCCAACCTGCCAGCCCGCCCTCCGGGATTTCACTATGGACGGAGCCGGTTTGACCATTGATCAGCACACGGCCGGTGCGATCATGAGCCTTGATCTCCGTCACCCAGACCGGCACAAGGACGAGCTTGAAATCACTGATCATAAGCCCTGCAGTGGAGTAACCCAGGTTCTGGATTTGGCCGTTTTCCTGGTGGATCGTATCACGCGTTTGCTCCACAGCAATCTGGCGGGCCTCCAGTGATGCATCCGCCATGGTAAGATCATAAACATCAGCCAGCCAGCCGGCCAGGAAACGCGCATCATAAGCGGCGGCGCGGGAAAAATCAAATTCAGGGAGCGCTTTCACCATCAGATTGGCTAATTTTTTGGAGCCTAGAATGCGAACATCATTGAATTGAATATCCTTCTCACCCGAGACGGGTGTCTCTCGCTTGTTCCGGTAGACCATGCCGTTCCAAGGAATGGAACCAGAAATATCGAACGTCCAAGCCGGCAAATAGAGCCCGCGCGGTGCTTGCACCTGTGCCTGCGGAGTGATCTTCTTATCTTCCACCCAATGGACAAGATGCCAGGAGGCCTGTTTCTGGTCGAATGCCACGGGCACGATGGAGTCCGGCTCGACCATCTGCGACTTCTCTTTCAGGGCAACCACATGCACCGAACCGCAATAGGCGCAGGTGGCGGAGATTTCGTCCGGAGCAAGCACAAAAGTAGCCCCACAACCCTGACACTTGAAAGTCTGCACTGATACCGGGGCACGCTGGCCCGATCCATTCGCCATGGCAATGAAAAAATCCTGCTCCCCGGCGTTGGCCTGTGTGGACAGGCCCTGGTTGCGGTTGCAGTATTCGCAAATAAGCGATGCACCGTCTGGTGCATAGACCATGCGCCCACCACATTTCGGACAAGTAAAGCGATCGGCCTGCACCGTTACCAATCCGGCTGTTGTGGCTGGCATGGTATCGGCATTGACAATTTCGTTGGGTTTGAGTTTGCCATCCAGGATGGCCAGCTCGCGCCGGGCTTCCGCATGGGTCATGTCAATTGCTAAAGTCTCTTCGAGATATTTGCGTTTCTGAACAGGATCTTTTGTAAGCAAGCTCAGATAATAGTTCGCCTGGGCGCGTGTCTGCAGATCATCGGTGATTTCCAGGGCGCGTTCGATGTAATTACGCGCTACGTCAAACTCTTTAACCCGAAAATGGAGGATACCCTCTTGTAAGAGATCGTTATCGTATTCGCTCGGCATAGGTCATTTTTTCCTTACGATCGCGTCGGTCATGCGCGCCACCCGCAGCATGGACTCCACATCGTGCACCCGGACAATGTCGGCCCCTCGTGTTATGCCAACGGCAACGGCGGCAGCCGTCCCTTCCAGGCGCTGGTCGGACGATAGGTTGAGAGTGTAACCGATAAAAGATTTGCGTGATGGTCCGAGCAGCACCGGAAAACCCAGGGCCCGGACCTCATCAAGGCGGTTGATAAGTTCGAGGTTTTGCTCGACCGTTTTACCGAACCCGATGCCAGGGTCAAGAATGATGCGCTCATCCGGGATTCCAGCGGCGTGGGCAATGGCAACCGATTCCAATAACTCACGTTTCACATCTTCCAGCAAATCCAGGTATTTCACACCGAGATAGGCCTGGCCGAGTCGTTCGCGCATCTCGACAGAAGCCGGGTTCGACCGGTTGTGCATCAGCACCACTGCGGCCTGGTGGATGGCAGCCACCCTGGCCAGATCGGGGTCGGCGCGTAAACCCCAGACATCATTAACAATGCAAGCTCCCGCCTTGAGGGCTTCTTCAGCCACGGCCGCCTTATACGTGTCGATCGAGATCATTGCCTCCGGAAACTCGGATGCAATGGCACGCAGGGTTGGGAGCACCCGCTGCAATTCTTCATTAGCCTCTACTGGCTGGGAACCGGGACGGGTCGATTCCCCGCCGATATCCAGAATGTCCACACCTGCAGCCAGGAAGCGGCGGGCTTTCTCCATCCCAGGCTCCACTCCAACAGCGGGAGGAGTGGACAGCAACCCATCCCCCGAAAAACTATCCGGGGTCAAATTTAAAATTCCCATGATATAGGTACGTTCGCCCCATGCCAGGGTGCGTTTGCAGGTGGTGAAAGGCTGCATTTACATTCCTTCGGAACGATTATACTGCTTCCGGAAGTTCCACATGCAGCCTGCCAGCCATCCGCAGCACGTAAAGCACATCCGCAGTGACAAATGGGTTCATCGCTTTTTTACTCGTTCCACCCCAACTAATCGGGGAGTAACCGCTCAACTGTGGGCGATTCGTGCGGGCATAAGACTCATCTGCAGGGAAACCCCCATCCGGCAGGCGCTTGGATTCGAGCAAAGCCAAGGCAGCCTGGCAGCGCGGATCCCCCTGGAAACCTGCCTCGGCTAGCACTTTCAAACCAAAAAGGATATCGTAATGCCAGTATAGCGGGTAATGGAGCTGGACAAAATGATGGTTGATCACTTGACCATCGCTGCGACGCTTGAATAACTGACGGATCAGAAAGACCTCGGCTGCATGTTCGGCGGCATCCCTGACCTTTGTATCCCCCGATACTTTGGCATACAGCGCCAGCGCCCGCATCGGGATAAGTGTCTCCATGAACGAAGATGTATCCGCTTCAGGATTCTTATCGCAATTCCACCCCCCATCCGGCCACTGCCACTTCAACAGGCGGCTGACCAGTTCGTCGGTACGGCTGTCAGAGAACCCCAGCCGCAGCGAGCACCAGATGGCATAGCCCTCCTGCGAAGCACAGCGCCTGACGCGCCCATCAATCACCCGCAGATGGCTGGTTTCATGCTCCTTATCCAGCCAGGTATTGAAGGTATCTTCCATAAGTGGGCGGAGAGCTTCATCACCGCTCGGGTAACCCAGATCGCCCAGGATGGACAGGACCCAATGCGCCCCATCCCATTTTTTATAGGCGCTCTGCTGGCGATTACAGGTTGCGATCAAAGCCTTTACCAGGGGTGCTTCCAAAACCTCCGCCCGGGCGAGTTGCGCTTCGGGCGAATCAGCCTTCTTCCCAAGAACATTAACCGTCCACTTCCATGCCAGGGCGGGTTCCGTGCAAAGCAGTTCGATTGGTTCATTCATAGCGTTTCACTCCTGTGGTATCCACATCCGCCAGTAATTGACGGATGTTTTTTCCAAAAACCGGATGTACCAACTGCGGCGCCAGGTCTGCCAGCGGGACAAGCACAAAGGCACGCTCGTGCAAGCGTGGATGCGGAATGGTAAGTTCAGGGGTTCTCAAAACCAGAGAATCATAAAACAAGATATCCATATCAATCAGCCGCGGGCCGTAGCGAATGGATGGGACGCGACCCTGGTTTGTTTCCAGATGCTTCAAACGCTCCAAGAGAGCCAAAGGGGTCAGATTTGTCTTCCCGCTGAGTACCATATTAAGAAAGGCAGGCTGGTCAATCACGCCCCAAGGGGATGTCTCATAGATATGCGATTGACCCAGCTCCATTACAAGCGGCTGTAACGCCGCGATGGCAGTCAATAAATTGCCTGGGCGGTCGCCGAGGTTGGTGCCAAGGGCTAGGTAAACAACACTTGTGGGTATCGGGTTGGCAGGCATATTCCAGCCAGTATTTTACCCTGTATGAATATTTGAGGGTTGGGTAGTTTGTCATTTCTGCGGGAAATAACCAGGGCAAGGAAGGTAATTGGGGGCTGGCCCCATATTTCCCCCTATCCCGCCGATTTAAAGGCAACCAATACGATTGTGCAAATCTCGATTCTGTTGTAAAGTTATGGGTAATGGTAACAAAAGCAATGATCAGGATGGCGTTAATTCAGTATGGCTGAACCACCCGAACCAACCGTATTGATTGTCGATGATTTGCCAGAGAATATCACTCTGTTGTCGCGGATATTAAAAATGAGCGGCTATCGAATAGAAGTAGCCGCTGACGGCCCTCGGGCGGTCGAGATTGCGGAAACTTTGCTTCCCGACATCATCCTGCTTGACATCAACATGCCGGTGATGGATGGCTTTGAGACCTGCGCAAGGCTAAAGGAAAACGAGAGCACGCGCGCGATCCCCGTCATTTTTATCAGTGCATTGGACAACGTCGAGGAAAAAACAAAAGCATTCCGTATCGGGGGTGTGGATTACATCCTCAAGCCATTTGACTACGAAGAAGTGCAGGCGCGCGTCGAGACTCATCTTGTTCTTCGTCGCCTGCGCATTCAACTCGAGCTGGCAAACCGGGAATTAGCCGCTCGCGTGGAGGAATTGACGAATTCCAGGGAACTTCTGGCGGAACGGGAGAGGCGATTGAGCGCATTCGTAAATGCATTACCCAATTTATCCTTTGTCATAGATGAACAGGGCCGTTACCTTGAAATCATTGCGAAAGAGACCAGCCTTTTAGCCGCCAGACCGGGCGAGCTCATCGGTCGTTTGGTCGGGGATGTGCTTCCCCCCAAGGAAGCGGCAAAAATCCTGGATGCCATCGAACAAACGGTCCAAACAGGGAAAATCCAGGTGATTGAATATAAGATCCCGGTTCTATCCGGGAGCGAACGTTGGTTTGAGGGTCGGATCGCCCTCTTGGAAAAAGGCGACTCCGGGAGCAGTAAAGTTGTTCTCCTGGCATCTGACATTACGGACCGCGTCCAGCTTTACCAGGAAGTACAGCGGTTGGCCGACTTGGATGTATTGACCGGCTGTTTCAACCGGCGGCATTTTATGGCAGTGGCAACACAAGAGATCCAACGCTCCATGCGTTACAAACGTCCACTTTCTCTCCTGATGGTGGATATTGATCATTTCAAGAATTTCAATGACAAGTATGGGCACCAGGTCGGCGATCAGTTGTTATGCAGCCTGGTGATCCTTTGCCAGAAACAATTACGCAATATTGATGTCCTGGGTCGTTACGGCGGGGATGAATTTGTTGTCCTGATGCCAGAAACTGCAGCAGAAGGAGCCATGCTGGCATCCGAAAGGCTTCGGCATAAGACAGAAATAATGAAGATAAAGACCAACGAAAGGGAATTATCAATAACCGTCAGCATGGGCATCGCGAGTCTCGATAGAGGCTTTGATGAAACGCATACTTTGGACACGCTCATCAAAAGCGCCGACAAGGCACTCTACGCTGCCAAGGCGGCCGGGCGGAATTGCGTCAGGCGGAGTTAAAAGCTGGCGGGTGGAATTACCCGGCTTCTTTCGAGGCGGGAGCATATATTGGCCGGACTTTGTCCATTCCATACAAAAAGAAGAAAGTAACCCCTCCTATAACAACAAATAAGGGGATGAGACTATCCCAAGATATCAGACCGAGAAACTGGTGACCCAGGTTCTGGGTGAAATTGCCTTTATCGAGCAGCTTCAAACAATAGCTATAGATATTGGTGTATGCGAAAAAGCCTAATGTAGCGATCTTTGACACCATCAGGTCCGGATCTTGGACTGTGCTTGCTGCCGCGATAATCATCTGCCCAATCGAGATCAGGCTCAGAATCGCTAATGGCCAAGTAAGTCGCTTGGGAACAAATGCCAAAAAAATACAGAAGTAGGGCAGCATCGGGATGATATCGCGCGGGCCTAAAGCGAACCCGCCCCACCACATGTAATAGCCTGATATGATAACAAGGTAGGCAACAATTATCCACAGTGCTAAGATCGCTTCAGCTCGATATCTACGTTTCGAGAACACAAAAACCGCCCCTACAATGGAAAAAAGCAATGCGGGTGACTGCCAAAATAATCCCATCATTGGATGAAACGTCATGTAGTAAACCACTTTCAAGTCAGGCCAATGGATCCCCATCAATCCTTTTGCCATTGCCGAATTATATTGGTTGCTCAGCTCATGTTCATACCCTATCGAAAAAAAGGCACCAAAGCACACCTTGTTGTATACCATTTGGATTAACAACGGAATAGATCCACCTAAAATTGGCAGGATTATGGATTGGAAATGGGGGTAAGTCTGATTTCTCCAAATGACCAAAATGTAATAGCATATCAATGCTATGATAATTATTGCGGTTGGGTATTCGCTAATAAACGCCCAGCCCATGAGCAGACCTATTAAGAATGCATACCAATTTTTCCATATCTCTGGCTTCTCTTTCAGAATGAAAATCAAAAAGAAGGCGCCAAAAAGCAGGGATGAAGAAAATTGATGGCTGAAGAAAGTAACGCTATAAGGGAAATACATGCTCCCCAAAGTGATTGCCAGTGTGATCAGATAAGCTCTGAAGCGGCTCTTGGTTAAATAGTAACACAGAATATAAATTAGACTTCCGGCGAGGGCCGATGGTATCCCAATTACCAAGAAAGTCAATATCTCTTCCGCATTGGTTTGTCCCACATGGTGGAAAATTCGATTCATCCAATAAAGGGGCACGTATAGGACCGCGCCGACCATGGCCGGGCCAACGGCTTTATCCGAATAATAATGGCCATTGAAATAGGATGTATCCCCGGTAAGAGTACCCGGTCTGTTTTGGTAAGTATCAATGGTAAAACGTTCCTGTCGAACAATGGCAAATATCAGATCAAACCGGGAATTCGCATTATAACCGCCATCTTGATAAAAATAACCGAAACAAAAGGCGAGCAGGAGAAATACGATCAGTCCACCTTTTCGATACCGCTGAAGCATACTCTTTTTTATTACTCGCTTTTCTGCAAACCGGATGGAATAATGCTATTCTCCAAAACTTCCACGAGACGTTATTCCGTTTCTCTCAAATGCGGGAATAAAAGCACCTCGCGGATGGAATGTTTATCGGTCAGGAGCATGGTAAGCCGGTCCACGCCCATGCCAAAGCCACCGCAGGGCGGCATGCCATAGCGCATGGCACGCAGGTAATCCTCATCCATTGGATGCTTTTCTTCGTCATCGTTGGCATAGTCGCGGCCCATTTCAAGGAAACGCTGTTCCTGGTCGAGCGGATCATTCAGCTCGGTGAAAGCATTGCAGAGTTCAAACCCGGCCACGTAGCCCTCGAAGCGTTCCACGGTCAAGGGATCGCCGGGCTTGGATTTCGCTAGCGGGGAAATATCACGCGGGTAATCGAACAGGAAAGTGGGTTGGATCAGCGTCGGTTCGAGAAATTCCGAGAGCATGAAATCGATCAACTTGCCGCGTGTTGCCTGGGGGTCCGGTTGTTTCCCGGCCTTGACCAGGGCTTTATACAGGCTTTCAGCATCCTTATGCTCGGCGATATCGATCCCGGTAACTGCCTGCAGCCCGGAGCGCATTTCCAGGCGCTTCCAGGGGGGTGTGAAATCGATTGCTTGGCCCTGGTAATCCACTTTCATACTATCATTCACCTTTTGGCAGGCGGTTGATACCATTTGTTCGGTTAGTTCCATTACCTGGAGATAATCAGCATAGGCCCAGTAGAACTCCAGTTGGGTGAACTCTGGGTTATGTTTGAAGGAGACCCCTTCATTCCGGAAATCGCGCCCGATCTCATAGACCCGTTCCAGGTTGCCAACCAGCAGGCGTTTCAAGTAGAGTTCGAAGGAAATCCGCAGGAACAGGTCCTGCTTGAGTTGGTTATGGTGCGTGGTGAACGGCCTGGCAGCCGCCCCGCCATAGATCGGCTGGAGGATGGGCGTCTCGACTTCCAGAAAACCATGCCCATCCAGGAATTCGCGCAATGCCCGGATGATACCAGCGCGTTTGCGGAAGGTTTCCCGCACATCCGGGTTGACGGCCAGGTCGGCATAACGTTGGCGGGCGCGCAGCTCCGGGTCTTCCAGTGCCGCGTGCCGGACCGTTTCACCCGCCTCGGTGAATTCATCTTTGGCGGCTGGGAGGGGACTGACGGCTTTTGCCAGTAATTTGAAGTCCTGAACATGCAGTGTCACTTCGCCCGTGCGGGTGCGAAACATGAATCCAGAAGCCTGGACGAAATCGCCCAGATCGAACATCTTGTCGAAAAAGTCAAGGCGCGCCTGTCCCAGATCGTTCATCCGGAAGAACAACTGGATACGCCCTTCGCCATCTTCGATATGCGCAAAGGTGATCTTGCCCATGGGACGCGTGGCGCGCATGCGCCCTGCCAGGGTAACTTTTACATCTGCAGATGGCTGACCGGCGGCTGCAGCCTTTTCAGCGGCCTCGAAGGCCGCAATGGCCTGCAGGCTGGTATGCGTCCGCTCGGCCCGGGTGGGGAACGGCGAAATTCCTTCTCTGGCAAGTTCCTCTATTTTTTCGAGACGGATTTTTTCAAGGGAAGTGTACTCTGTCATAATGGAACCTTTCTGCTGTATTTTACCATTCCACTACCGCCGGCCTGTGGGGCGGCAGGTACAAAAAGCCCCGCGCATCCAAAACAAGTGGCTGCGCGGGGCCTAAAAGGGCATGCCCAGGCTCATTTTATCTTGATGACTCGGACTTTAAACATCCCACCAGGAGCCTCGACGGTTACATCATCACCAACGCCATGATTGATCAAGGCCCTGCCCAGCGGAGATTTGTTCGAGATCTTGCCTTTACGCGGGTCCGCCTCTGCGGCGCCCACGATCGTATATTCTTCGGGGTTGTTGTCGCCTTCTTTGACCGCCACCGTATCACCCACCTGAACGGTGGTGGTATTGGTGTTCTGTTCCTCAATAATGCGCGCCGAAGCCAGGATCATTTCCAGTTCCTGGATCCGCCCCTCAACGAAAGCCTGTTCGTTTTTCGCGGCTTCGTATTCAGCATTCTCGATCAACTCACCGCCTTCCATGGCTTCATGCAGACGTTCAGCCACTTCCTTGCGTTTGGAGGTGCGCAGAAATTCAAGTTCATCCGCGAGTTTTTGGTAACCTTCTTTGGTCAGGAATGTTGTAGTCATGGTTTCGTCCTAAAAATACAAACATCTCTGAAACAGAGATGCGCGTGTGTAGGATTCCCTACCCACCAATATTATACATGATTCTGGATGAAAATCAAGCGGTTGGTTCGTTGTTGGAATGCTTAGTGTTGACAGCACTAATGACTACCTTTATGATTACAGGCAATGTTGACACTGGCCCGCTATCGGAATCGGAGCACGGCGTCACGAGGAGATATCATGGAAAAAACCGTAAGAACGAACACAGATGCAATCCCGTCAGAGGCCGAGGTCGCCGCGCGTGTTGAGGCTCTCCTGGGCAGGCTGAGCCTTTCGGAAAAGATTGGACAGCTCACCCAGATTGCCGGCGCGCCGTTCTTTCCCGGGCCGGAGCCCGCAGAGGTCATCCGGCAGGGCGGGGCCGGCTCGGTCCTGTGGCTCAACGACACGAAACAGTTCAACGCGCTCCAGAAGATCGCCGTCGAAGAGAGCCCATCGAAGATTCCGCTGCTCTTCGCCCTCGATGTGATCCACGGCTACCGCACGATCTTCCCTGTGCCACTGGCAATGGCATCCTCGTGGGATCCATCCGTTGCCGAACGGGCCCAGACCGTGGCAGCCAGGGAGGCGCGCGCTGCCGGCTTGCACTGGACCTTCGGCCCTATGCTTGATATTGCCCGGGATGCTCGCTGGGGCCGCATTGTCGAGGGCGCCGGCGAGGATCCCTGCCTGGGTGCGGCCATGGCGGCCGCCCAGGTGCGTGGCTTCCAGGGACCCTCTCTTGGCGCGCCCGATCATGTCGTAGCCTGCGCCAAGCACTTCGCAGGTTACGGCGCAGCGGACGGCGGCCGCGACTATGACCCGGTCTACCTGCCCGAGAGCCGCTTGCGTAACGTCTACTTTCCACCTTTCCAGGCTGCCGTCAAGGCCGGCGTTGGGACATTCATGAGTGCCTACATGGATCTCAACGATGTACCCGCCAGCGGGAACCGCTTCCTGTTGCATGACGTTCTGCGGGGCGAGTGGGGCTTCGAAGGCTTCGTTGTCAGCGATGCCATGGCCGTTGGGAACCTGGTTATCCAGGGCTTTGCGCGCGACGGGCGTGAGGCGGCTTACCGTGCGCTGAGTGCAGGTTTGAACATGGACATGGCCAGCGGCACCTATCCCCAGCACCTGGCCGGGCTCGTCGAGGACGGCACGTTGAAACTGGCCGACATCGACGCCGCCGTGCGGCCTATTCTTGCCATCAAGATCCGCATGGGTCTTTTCGAGCACCCCTATGCCGACGAGGCAGAGCTGGCGCAGGTGGTTGCGCTGCCCGAACACCGTCAGGAAGCCCGCCTCGCCGCGCAGCGCTCAATGGTGCTGTTGCGGAATGAAGGCCGGCTCCTGCCGCTCGCCAAGGACCTGAAGAGAGTGGCCGTGATTGGTCCCCTGGCCAACTCGATGGAGGCTACGGAGGGTTCATGGATGGTCTTCGGCCACACGCCGGCTGCCGTCACGGTCCTCGCAGGCATCCGTGCCAAGCTGCCGGGAGCGCAAGTGACCTATGCCCCCGGCCCCGATATTCGCCGCGACATCGCATCGTTTTTCGATGACATGCCTGGGGCCAACGCAAAGGTCGTGCAGACGCCCAGGCAGGCCGAGGCCGCCTTCCAGGCCGCCATCGATACGGCTCGTACTGCCGATGTCATCGTGATGGTCCTTGGTGAAAACGCCGACATGGCCGGCGAAGCCGCCTCGCGCGCCTCGCTAGATCTACCCGGCCGGCAGGAGCAGTTGCTCGAGGCGGTCGTGGCGCTCGGCAAGCCTGTCGTGCTCGTTCTCTTGAATGGCCGTCCGCTCAGCATCGCTTGGGCGGCGGAAAATGTACCGGCGATCCTGGAGGCCTGGGAACCCGGCAGCCAGGGAGGCCACGCCATTGCCGACATCCTGTTTGGTGACGCCAACCCGGGCGGCAAACTCCCGGTCACCTTCCCGCGCAAAGCCAGCCATGCGCCGCTCTACTATGCCCGCACCCTCACGCACATGCCCGAAGAAAGCCAGATGTACCGCTCGCGTTATTGGGATGGCCCAACCACGCCGCTCTATCCCTTCGGCTTTGGCCTCAGCTACACAACCTTCTCGATCACGAACCTGAAGGTCGCCGAGCCGCAGGTGCGGGTGGGGCGCTCCATCACGGTAACGGCCGACGTGACGAACACGGGGGCGGTCGTAGGGGATGAGGTTGTACAGCTTTATATCCATCAGCAGGCCGGCAGCGACTCGCGACCGATGCGCGAGCTAAAGGCCTTCGAGCGTCTCACCCTCCAGCCCGGTGAGACAAAGACAGTCACCTTCACTCTTGGCCCGGCCGAACTGGGCTACTGGAGCACAAACGCCGGCAAGTGGGTTCAGGAGGCGCAGGCCTTCGATATCTGGGTCGGCGCCGACTTGCTTGCAACGCTCCACGCCGACCTCACGGTGGTCGCCTGAGAAGCGGGATACAAGGAAACAATAGGTTGAATTGGATCACGGCCCCCTGTCACTATTGAGGGGGGCCGTTTGGGTGATTTCCGTTCAACTTATCCCCATGCATCTCTGCTTACATCGTACCCGCAGGGTATCTCTGGTGAATTATTGGCATAAAGCAATTACCGAATGCCTTCTCTATTATCTTCTATGCACCAAAAGGAGCAAATATGACCGACCTCCATAATAAAGCATTTTCCACACGCGCAGTCCATGCCGGCGAGAACAGGACTCCGGGGAACGCCAGCCCCGTCACCAGCTCGATCGTGCCCAGCGTGAGCTACACGTACCAGAGCATGGATGACTTGGATGCCGTTTTTGCCAATTCCAGGCCCGGTTTTATCTATTCCCGCTATACCAGCCCGACGGTGGCCGCCTTCGAGAGCGCTGTTGCGACCCTGGAAGACGGGGAAGCAGCCATTGCCTTCTCTTCAGGCATGGCTGCCATCCAGGCTGCCCTGCTCGCGGCCGGAGTGCACGCCGGGACGCGCGTGGTATCCTCCTTCGATGTCTATGGCGCTACCTACAGCCTGCTCGTGCGCTTCTTCTCTACCATGGGGGTGAGCACAAGCATGGTGGATGTCTGTGACCTGGCCGCCGTTGAGGCCGCTCTCAAAGCAACCACGCCATGCGCAGTACTGGTGGAGACGATTTCGAATCCCTTGCTGAAAGTGGCCGATATTCCGGCTTTGGCAGAACTGGCCCATCGCTACGGCGCCCAGCTTCTCGTGGATAATACCTTCGCTACCCCCTGTTTGTTCCGGCCTCTGCTGCATGGTGCGGATTATGTCATCCACAGCGCCACCAAATACCTGTCCGGGCATGGGGATGTGTTGGCCGGCGTGGTGGTCACATCGGCCGCCAACCGGGCGCGTATGTTCGAGACCAACAAGCTGCTCGGCAGCAACCTCGGCCCGTTCGAGGCTTGGCTGGCTTTACGCGGCTTGAAAACCCTGCCTCTGCGCATGCGCCAGCAATGCAGCAATGCTCTCCACCTGGCCGGATGGCTGGCCGGCCGGCCTGAGATAGCCCTTGTCAATTATCCCGGCCTGGCAACCCATCCACAATACGCGCTGGCCCAGCGCCTGTTTAATGGGCAAGGAAGCGGAGGTGTTTTCTCCTTCGAGATCAGGAATGCCGGGCGTGCAGACATATTCCGCTTCATGGAAGCCTTGCAGCTCTGCCTGCCCGCCACCTCGCTGGGTGACATCTACACCCTTGTGTTACATCCGGCCACATCCTCCCACCGTTCCCTGACCCCGGCTGAACGGGAGCAGGTCGGTATCACCGAAGGCCTCCTGCGCCTTTCTGCCGGCATTGAAGATCCCCTGGATATCCGGGCCGATCTGGAACAGGCTTTAAAGAGGCTGAAGGTCTAAGACATAATTCTCTGTTGGCGAAGACAGAATTCACTTTCCCCTCTCACCTCTCCCTTAACTTTTCCTTGCTTAACCTCCCTCATTCGGGTATGCTTGCTCTCGGGAGTGGTTAGGTCCCGGAGGGCTTCCCGGTCTTCAAAACCGGCGGCGGGTCGCGTTGCGGGCCGCGGTGGGTTCGACCCCCATCCACTCCCGCCTGTTTTTGCTGGGCGTGTCCCCGTTCTCCGGGGCTTGAGGTTGAACAAGGTTGTTTATTTTCGGTAGTTGCTAAAGCAATGCTTACAGAAACGCAGACACCCACTCTTCCCTATCGCCTCCGCCTGCTTGAGGTCGTAACGCTCTTCCTCAGGCTGGGAGTGACTGCCTTCGGCGGCCCGGCGGCTCACATCGCCATCATGCACGACGAGGTGGTGACGCGCCGCAAGTGGGTCAGCGAGCAGGAATTTCTTGACCTGCTTGGCGCGGCGAATATCATCCCAGGGCCAACTTCAACAGAACTGGCAATTTACCTGGGGTTCCGGCGCGTTGGCTGGGTCGGCCTGGTGCTGGCCGGCGTCTGTTTCATCCTGCCGGCCATGCTTATAGTTATGGCGCTGGCTTGGGCCTACGTGCGGTTTGGCTCCACGCCTCTTGCCGGCCGGATTTTTTATGGCATCCTGCCGGTGGTGATCGCCATTGTGGCCCAGGCTTTATGGAACCTGGGCCAAAAAGCCGTCAAGAATTGGTTGACCGGCCTGCTTGGGCTGCTGGTGGTAGCATTATATTTTTTGGGAGTGAATATCCTGCTCCTGCTCCTGGCCGCCGGATTGATCGCCATGTTCTGGGAGAATTTATCCAGGCTAAGGAGTAAACACCTTCCCACAGCCATTCTTTTGATCCCGCTGGCCGGGATAGGCCTCCTGGCGGGTTCCGTACCGTTCAGCCTGCCGGTTTTATTCCTGAATTTTCTCAAAGTCGGAGCGACGCTTTACGGCAGCGGGTACGTGCTGCTGGCCTACTTGCGGGCCGACTTCGTCCACAGCCTGGGCTGGTTGACAGACCGCCAGTTGATCGATGCGATTGCCATCGGTCAGGTCACCCCCGGCCCCGTCTTCACCACTGCCACTTTTATCGGATATCTGCTCGGCGGAATTCCGGGAGCGCTGGTGGCGACTGCAGGGATCTTCCTGCCTTCTTTTTTCTTCGTGGCCGCTGCCGCCCTGCTGATTAACCGCATCCGCAATTCCCCCTGGACAACCGGCTTCCTCGATGGAGTGAATGTTGCCTCATTGGGGTTAATGCTGGGTGTCACCATCCAGCTTGCCGCGACCGCCATCATTGACCCCATTACCATCCTCATCGCCCTGGTAAGCCTCTTCTTACTCCTGCGGTTTAAGCTCAATTCGACCTGGCTGATCGCCGGCGGGGCGCTGATCGGATTACTGCATGTCATACTTTAGAAGTACGAATTTGAATTAAAACTTCCTATTCTTGCTTACAGGTGAAAAAATGACTTTACCCGATTCTGAGATCCTGAACTCCCTCGTCAGCCGTGTCTTCCGCTACGACGACGTAACCCTGGGCGACCCGAAAAAGGGCTATTTTTTACGGTACCGCGGCGAACTGTTGCGCGACTCGGTCGAGGCCTACGATCAACTGGCCGAAGCCCTGCGCCCCTACGATATCACCCCGCTCTTCCGCCTCGAAGAAGGCCGCCAGACCGTACTGTTGGTGCATGGAACCATCCATCCCAAACCCAGTAAGGTTTGGGTCAACCTGCTGCTGTTCGCCCTGACCGTTCTGAGTGTTCTGTTTACCGGGGCTGTTTATGGCTATACCGGTCCCAACCCGACCGATACCCTTGGCTGGCTCAGGATGTTAATAACGGGGTGGCCGTTCGCCATCAGCCTGCTGGCCATCCTGCTCGCCCACGAGTTTGGCCATTATTTTGTCGGGCGAGCGCGCGGTGCGGCCGTCACCCTGCCCTATTTTATTCCCCTTCCCGCTCCGCTTTCGCCGATCGGTACCCTGGGCGCGTTCATTCAGATGAAATCCATCCCCAGGAATAAACGCGCCTTGTTCGACCTGGCCATCGCTGGTCCGCTGGCCGGTTTGGTGGTGGCCATCCCGGTTTTGCTGTACGGGTTGTCACAGTCATCGCTGGGGAGGATCGCTGCCGTTCAAGGTGCCTTCGAGGAAGGCAATTCCGTGCTCTACCTGCTGGCGAAATTTGTCATTTTTGGAAAAATGCTACCTGCCCCTGTGAACTTGAGTGGCCTGCCCTTGCTGTATCATTGGATCACTTATTTCTTCGCTGGCCAACCTTCCCCCGTAGGCTCGATGGATGTCATGCTCGGCCAGGTCGCCTGGGCCGGCTGGGTGGGACTGCTGGTCACCTTCCTGAACCTCGTTCCGGCCGGTCAGTTGGATGGTGGGCATATCATCTATGCAGTCCTGGGCAAGCGTGCCAACCGGATTTTGCCGATCATCTTGATTGTCATGGTCCTGCTGGGTTTTCTCTGGCTGGGCTGGTGGTTGTGGGCCGTTCTCCTTTTCCTGATGGGCCGTTCCCACGCCGAGCCGCTCGACCAGATCACCCAGCTTGATCCCAGTCGTAAAGCCCTGGCCGTGCTGATTCTGGTCATCTTCCTGCTGGTTCTGATGCCCATTCCATTCATCTGATCTCAGCCATGCGACTGACCCGCCTGCTCGCCCTGTCCCTACTGGCCGCCTTGGTTTTTTCCGCCTGCACGCCGGGTTCCCCAACGCCCGCCGCCGCCCCGGACCAACTGGCCGTTACCGATACTCCCAGCCCGGTTCCCACCCTCACTCTCGCACCCACGCTCACCCCACTTCCGGCCATTGCTGTGGACCCGGCCGCATTACACGGCCTCAATATCCAGGTCTGGCAGGCCTTTTCCGGGCCAGCTGCTGATTTGTTCACCCATCAGGCCGCCCAATTCAACGCCAATAACGCCTGGGGTATAGTTGTTACCCCTACCGGTTACGGCGATTACACAAGCATGTTTGACGCCGTCAACACTTCCCTGGATTCCAGTTCATCCCCCGACCTTGTAGCAGCCCTGCCCGAGCAGGCCCTGGCGTGGGATGCTCTCGGTGCGGTGGTGGATTTGAAACCTTATCTCGGCGACTCAAAATGGGGCCTGCCATCCGCTAACAGTTCGGATATTCCTTCCATTTTTTGGGCGCAGGATAACGTTAATGGGAAGCAGTTGGGCCTGCCGGCCCAGCGTTCCGCCCGCTTCATCCTTTATAACCAGACTTGGGCGCACGAATTGGGTTTTGCCAAGCCGCCGGCAACTGCGGATGAATTCAGCCAGCAAGCCTGCGCCGCCAATGCCAGCTTCCAGAAAGCTGCCGACCCCAAGAATTACGGCTATGGTGGCTGGGTAGTGGATACCGACTGGCAGACGACTTATTCCTGGCTGCTGGCTTTCGGCGGCGGCGTTGCAGATGGGAACGCTTACGGCTTCCGCACCGACCCGAACCTGGCCACCCTGCAATTTATCAAAGGCTTGTTCGATAAACACTGCGCCTGGCTGTCAACCGATCCAACCCCCTTTGACTCTTTCGCCCGGCGTGACGCCCTCTTTATCAGCGCGGATATGGCCGGATTGGCCGCAGAAACGGAGTCCATGACGCGCCTGAAAAACTCCGATCAATGGACGGTGCTCCCGTTCCCTGGCCCACAGGCGAGCGTTGTAGTAGCTTACGGGCCATCCTTTACTATCCTGAAATCCACACCTGAAAAGCAACTGGCCGCTTGGCTGTTTGCCCGCTGGCTGCTCTCGCCGGAGAGCCAGGCCCAATGGGTGGAGGCAACCGGGCTCTTCCCGCTGCGCAATTCCATCCTGAACATGATCGGCTCATACCGCGCGGCTTCGCCGCAGTGGGATGCAGCCGTTGCCAGCCTTTCCCTGGCGCAGGATGTGCCACAACTGGCTTCCTGGCGCAAAGTTCGCTACGTGCTGGAGGATGGGCTGACGGTGCTCTTCCAGGAAAATTTGCCCGTGGACAAACTCCCATCGCTGCTGGATGAGATGGATTCCACGGCGCAGGAGTTGAAATAATAGTATCTTCTAAAAAAGAAGGGGAAGAGAGAGGGTGTGCGGGCGGCTCCGCCGCCCGCACACCCTCTCTCCCCAAGTTATTGAGATGATACAAATAATAAATGGTGATGGCTGAATGAGTCAAAAGGTAAAGTTCTACGTGGTATGGAAGGGACGCAAGACCGGAGTTTTCTCCACCTGGGAAGAATGCGCCGCACAAGTGCATGGCTATACCGGCGCGCAGTACAGATCTTTTGCCAGCCGCGCGGCCGCCGAACAGGCCTTCCGGGGCAAGTATGCTGCCCATATTGGCAAGCCGGTTTCCAGCGGAGAATGGCTGTTTTCCCCCCATCCACCGGTTGTCGAAAGCTATTGCGTGGATGCGGCCTGTTCCGGCAGTCCTGGCCCATTGGAATACCGCGGCGTCGATCTGCGGACCGGAGAGGAGATCTTCCGGCAGGGACCGTTTGAAAATGGCACCAATAACGTTGGTGAGTTTTTGGCGATTGTCCATGCGCTGATGCTGCTGGAAAACCGTGCGGGCAGCGGGACTACCATGCCGGTCTACTCGGATTCATCCACTGCCATTGCCTGGGTAAAAGCCGGGCGATGCAATACCGAACTGGTTGCTGATGAAAAGAATGCCCCCCTTTTCGAGCGTATTGATCAGGCGGAAGACTGGTTGGCCGGTCATACCGTTCTCAATCCCTTATTAAAATGGGATACGAAAGCCTGGGGCGAGATTCCAGCAGATTTCAATCGCAAATAGCGTTAAAATGTATCATCTCAAAAAGGAGGGGAGTGGGGGTATGCGGGCATAAAAGCCGCCTGCATACCCCCACTCCCCCAGTAATCGAGATGATACGTTAAAATGGTATTCTACTTTGAGAGGTGCTTATGCCAATTTACGAATATGTCTGTAAGGATTGCGAAAAGATCTTCGAGACCATCCGCCCGATGAGTCAATCCGACGCGCCTATTCCGTGCGCGCTCTGCGGCGGGATACATACCAAACGTAAAATATCGGTCTTCTTCGCTGAAAGCGGCGGCAAAGCCGTTTCCGGCATGTCCGAGCCGTCCTGTGATTCGTGCGGCGGCGGAAATTGCTCGCACTGCGGGCATTAAACTTTTTGGAGGTAACTATGGAATTCACGCAACTTGGTCGTACTGGTCTAAAGGTCTCCCGGCTGTGCCTGGGGACGATGAACTTCGGCCCCCTGACGGAGGAGCAAGACTCCTTCGCAATCATGGACAAAGCCCTTGAACTCGGTATCAATTTTTTCGATACCGCCAATGTTTATGGCTGGAAGACCGGCGAGGGCGTTACCGAGCAGATTGTCGGACGTTGGTTTGCCCAGGGCGGCGGACGCCGTGAGAAAGTCGTCATCGCCACGAAGGTTTTCGGGCACATGGGCGACTGGCCCAACCAGGAAAAGCTTTCGGCATTGCACATCCGCCAGGCCGTGGAAGGCTCGCTCAAACGCTTGCAAACCGATCATATTGACTTGTACCAGATGCACCATGTAGATCGTCTCACGCCTTGGGAGGAGATCTGGCAGGCCATGCAAGTGCTCGTCCAGCAAGGCAAGGTCATCTACGTTGGCTCTTCCAATTTTGCCGGCTGGCACATCACACAGGCGCAGGAGATTGCCAAAGCCCGCCATTTTATGGGTCTGGTCAGCGAACAGAGTCTTTATAACCTGGCTGCCCGTATGGTTGAAATGGAAGTGCTCCCAGCCTGTGAGGCGTACGGGTTGGGCGTCATTCCGTGGAGCCCGTTGGGCGGCGGCCTGTTGGGTGGCGTGTTGGAAAAAATCGAGAAGGGCCGGCGTGCTTCTGATGATATGAAGAAAAGGATCGAGCAGAACCGCCCGCAGCTTGTAAAGTGGGAAACCTTCTGCAAGGAACTGGGTGAGCAACCCGCAGATGTGGCCCTGGCTTGGTTGCTGCATAACCCGGTTGTGACCGCCCCGATCATTGGCCCGCGCACGAATGACCAATTCACTGGTTCGTTGCGCGCCCTGGAGATCAAGCTGGACGAGACCACCTTGAAAAAACTGGATGAAATCTTCCCCGGTCCTGGTGGAACAGCGCCCGAAGCCTACGCGTGGTAAAAAATACCAGGCCCTGAAGGCTTTCAAAACCTTCAGGGCCTGATTCACCTTAGTAAGTATGCGTCCATCTGGATACGCAGGTCTCACACTCGCAAAATACCGCAAGTTCAGGTAGAATTAGGAAATTAACTCGCATCGAGGTTGATTTCCGATGCGCCTGTAATGGAAACGGATGGGCATATTTATGACAGTTAACGATACTATCTCATCGTATCGCAAGCGTCGCAATCAACTCACGCCATTGATCCTTGGCGGTTTTGCGATCATTTTGGTTATTGTCGGGGTCGTCATTGTGATAACATCTTTGAACGGAGGTGGTTTGGCAAAACTCTTCGCCACCAGCACTCCTACGCCGACCATCACACCCTCCCCAACCGATACGCCGGTGCCGACTGATACACCGACCATCACCCTCACACCGACAATAACGCCCTCCATTACGCCATCCGAGCCGGAAAACTACATTGTCCAGCAAGGCGATACCCTTACATCAATCGTGCAAGCCAAAAACCTGGGTGTAAATGGGCTGATCCTGATTTATATCCTCAACCCGACAAAAATTGACCCTTCCACCGGTTTTATTACCGTTGGCGAGACCATCATCCTACCCAACCCTGGCATGCAACTGCCCACTTCCACTCCTCTGCCGACTGGCTTGGCGCCCGGATCGCGTATCACCTATCGCGTTATGATGGGCGATAGCTTGGGCAGTATTGCCAGCCAATTCAACAGTACCGTAGACGCGATCACACTTGCTAATAAGGCTCTCCTGTCACAAGGCACGCCTACGGACCTCTATCCGGGAGAATTGATCATAGTGCCGATCGATCTGGTCACTGCGGTGCCAACGACGGCGTCCACTTCTACGCCGACTCCGACTGCCACGGCTACGCCGTAAAGTGTGAATGCAGAAGTCCGGTCTCCATGAAACCGGACTTCTTTTTTCTCCATGCAAAATCTTCCCCATTTCGATGCGATTTTCCATGAACCGGTTTACAGATTCACAAAATTGGCAGTAAAATGAATACTAGTATGTATTTCAGGTTTTGTAAGGAGAATCCGTGAGCAACTGGCCTGGGAAATACGTTATAGGTCTCACCGGCAACATCGCCACGGGGAAAAGCGTCGTACGCAAGATGCTAGAACACTTGGGCGCTTACAGCATAGACGCAGACACTCTTTCGCACCGCGCCATTGCCAAAGGCGCGCCCGGTTACCAAAAGGTGATAGATACCTTTGGCAAGTGGATTGTGGACGGTGATGGCGATATAGACCGGACCAAACTCGGTCACCTGGTCTTCAACGATCCGGATGCTCTCCGGCAACTGGAAGGCATTGTCCACCCCTTGATTGAACATGCCGTGGATTTGATGATCCAACGCGCCACGCAGCGGGTCATCGTCATAGAGGCTATCAAATTACTCGAAGGAAACCTGGCCGGTGCCTGTGATACGATCTGGACCACGTATGCTCCAGAATCTGTCCAGATGGTCCGCTTGATTAAGAAGCGCAATATGAGCGAACAGGACGCCCTTCAGCGCATCCATGCCCAGCCGCCTCAGTCATTGAAAACGGCCGCCGCAAATGTGATCATCCAGAATATTGGTTCGTTCGAAGATACCTGGAAACAGGTCGTTGCTGCCTGGAAAGTTATCTCGCCGGTAACCGATACCAAACCGGTTGTAATGCGCAAGGCCACAGATGGCGAGTTATCTGTTCAACGTGGGCGCCCAGGTGATTCGGCCAATATCGCGGCCTTAATTACCCGCCTTAGCAATGGAAAACATCCACAAACCCAGGATGATATCATGGCCGCCTTTGGAGAAAAGGCCTTCCTGTTGCTCATGGCAGATAAAAAATTGGCTGGGTTGGTAGGTTGGCAAGTGGAGAACCTCGTTGCCCGAACAACTGACCTATACATTGAATCTACCATCCCGGTCGAACGAGCACTAAAAATCCTGGTTTCCGAGGTTGAACGCGCCTCGCAGGATCTGCAAAGTGAGGTTTCCCTGTTCTTCCTGCCTCCGCAAGTAGCCGGTCAGGAGTCGGTCTTGCAAGAATTGGGGTACTCGCGCCGCACCCCGCAGACCCTGGGAGTGCAGGCCTGGCGGGATGCCGCCATCGAATCGCAGCCGCCCAATACTGTTTTGCTCTTCAAGCAGCTTCGTCAAGACCGTGTTCTGCGTCCAATTTAACCGGGCACCCGGGTATTTGAGGGCACCAAATACCTGGGTTCTCTGATTACCGGTTGTCTGATTGTTATAACCATTGCCGTGACAGAATTTCTAAACAATGCCCTTTTCATCTTTCAGCGCCTTAACTGGCTGGGAATTGTTGACATCCTGCTGGTTACACTGATTTTCTTTGGCGTGCTCTATCTCGTTCGGGATACGCAGGCCATGATCTTGCTGCGCGGCATTATCGTGATCCTGGTCCTGTTTGCGTTGCTGACCAGCCTGGTCAATCTACCGGCGCTCTCCTGGCTCATTCGAACCATATTGCCGGCCATGCTATTTGCCATCCCGGTTATTTTTGCGCCCGAAATTCGGCGTGCCCTTGAGAGGATCGGGAGAGCCGGCACCTTCTTCCGCATATCCAGTAAAAACGCCAGTGAAGAGATAAAACAGACCATCCAGGCTGTCGTTTCTGCAGCCGCTCGTCTCTCTGCCCGCCAGCATGGAGCGCTCATTATTCTGGAACGCTTCGACCACCTGGATGAATATATCCGCACCGGTGTCATCCTTCAGGCCGATGTTACGCCTGAAATGCTGATACAGATTTTTTATCCCAATACACCTCTTCATGATGGTGCAGTAATTATTTCCGGGAAGAAAATTGTTGCCGCAGCTTGCGTTATGCCGTTATCTTCCAGTGGGATTCTGACCCATTCTCCCGAACGAAAGATGGGGCTCCGTCATCGAGCGGCTGTAGGCATCTCAGAAGTCTCCGATTCCATTGCAGTGGTTGTCTCTGAGGAGACAGGTGACATCTCCATCGCACATGCCGGGCGAATCATCCGCCGCCTGGACGTGGAACGCCTGGAAAACATTCTGGTCGCGTTCTACAATCCGGATAAATCCCAAAGGGAAAATTTTTTTCAGCGGCATTTTCCTTACCTCTTTTCTCATAAGGATGAGTAATTCATGTTTCGCTGGTTAGCAACCAATTTGCGCATCTTCTTACTCGCATTAGTCCTGGCTCTGGCCGTTTGGGTGACAGCCGTCACTGTCGAGAATCCGGATGAGACTCAAACCTACCCCAATCCCATCCAGATTGAATTCATCGGCCAGGACCCCGGCTTGGTCATGACTGGAATAGTTCCGCGACAAGTACAGGTAACTCTGCGCGCTCCACAATCCGTTTGGGCCACTTTACTCTCCGGAGAGGTTCCTATCCATGCTATAGTTGACCTGACCGGAGTGAAGGCAGGCACAAAAATAGTGAATGTACAGATACAGATAGCCACCCGGCCAGTCCGTCTCGTCTCTGTCACCCCCCAGACATTCAACCTGAGCCTCGAAAAACTGGTGACGACAACACTGCCAGTCGAATTGACCCTGAACGGCGAACCGGCCATTGGTTACCAGGCCGGCAATGTTGTTTTGAATCCGGCCAATGTGGTTATCTCGGGCCCGGAATCGTTTGTCGCTCAGGTCAAGCACGTTCGTGCCACGTTGGATCTAACCGATGCCCGCCAAAACATTGCATTGACGCTCCCTGTTAATGCCGTAAACGAGGATGGCTCAACCGTGGAGGGGATTTCCGTCCAGCCCAATTCTATCCAGGTCAGCCTGCCGGTAGCCCAACTGGGTGGTTACCGTGACCTGGCTGTAAAAGTAATGATTAGTGGAAAACTTGCCAGCGGCTACCGTCTATATAACATAACCGCCTCGCCGCTGACTGTGACGGTTTATTCAGAAAATATACCCTTGATTGAAAGCCTGCCTGGCTACCTGGAGACCACCACACTCGATCTTACCGGCGTGTCTAATAATATTTCTACGCACTTATCGTTGATTCTTCCTGGCGGGGTATTGTTGATCGGGGATCAGACGGTGGCCGTCCAGATCCAGATTGTGCCTATCGAAGATAGCCGCCCCGTAGCGTTTCGCGATGTAGATGTGATTGGTTTGAGGCCGGGTTTAAATGTCGAGCTTTCCCCCACTACTGTGGATGTGATCCTGGCTGGCCCATTGCCGGTTTTAAATGCTCTTCAGCCATCCGATGTTCATGTGCAATTGGATTTAAGTGGTTTGACCGTTGGAACATACCAGTTGACGCCTACTGTTACCGTTGTAGAGCAGGGAGTGACAATTCAGTCCATTCTTCCGGGAACGGTGGAAGCCACCATCACCGATGAAACGGCCTCAACGCCTACCCCTACCTCAACGCTGCCGATGACCCCAACGCCGACCCAATAACCCCACCTCTTCCCATAGAGGTAGATTTGGAAAATTATGCCTAAACCTGTTGTTGCCTTGGTTGGACGCCCCAATGTGGGTAAAAGTACACTCTTCAACCGTCTGGCGGGGGAACGCCTCGCCATTGTGGATGATATCCCTGGCACCACGCGCGACCGCCTGGTAGCCGAGGCTGAATGGAATAATGCGAATTTCAACATCATTGATACAGGTGGCATTGATCCCACCCATGGCGGCAAAACGCCGCTTTCGGTGGGTTCGGCGGATTTCATACAGGAAATTCGTGAACAGGCCCTGATGGCGGTCAATGAGGCTGACGCAGTATTGTTCATTACGGATGGAAGTGCTGGAGTCACTCCGCCTGACCGGGAGGTGGCTGAGATCCTGCGCCGTTACCAGAAAACCCTGGATGGCCAGCGCTGGCCACCCATATTTGTGGTAGTGAACAAATGCGAGAATGAAAAGCTGCGCTCCGCAGCGGCCGAATTCTTTGAATTGGGCCTGGGCGACCCGTATCCTGTCTCAGCCATTCACGGAATCGGCACCGGCGATCTGCTGGATGCACTGGTGGCTTCGTTCCCAGCCCAGGTGGAAAGCCTGGAAGATGATTCGGTTAAAATAGCCATCGTTGGCAAGCCGAATGCCGGGAAGTCCTCCCTGCTCAACCGATTGGTTGGCGAGGAACGTGCCATTGTCAGCCCCATTCCCGGCACGACGCGTGACGCAGTGGACACCCGGATCAAAGTTAACGGACTGGCTGTCACTCTGATAGACACCGCCGGAATCCGCCGGCGTGGCAAGATCGAGCAGGGTGTGGAAAAATTCAGCGTGCTGCGTTCATTCAAAGCCATCGAACGGGCTGATGTAGCCCTGCTCATCGTTGACGCTCAAACCGGGATCACGGCCCAGGATACTCATATTGCCGGGTTTATCCTGGATGCTTGGAAGAGCACCGTGGTTTTGGTCAATAAATGGGATGCCATTGAAAAAGATACGTATACCATGGAGGATTACACCAGCCACGTTCGGCGGGAACTCAATTTTATGGACTACGTTCCCCTGTTGTTCATCTCGGCCAAGACCGGCCAGCGTGTGGAGCAGGTGCTGCCAACGGCCTTGCGCGTCCAAGAGGAGCGGCTGGCTCGCATCACCACTGCCATGCTCAACCGGGTTCTGCGGGATGCCCAGGACGCTCACCCCGCTCCATCCCATGCCGGGCGACAGTTGAAGATCTATTATGGCTCCCAGGTCAGGGTGGATCCGCCGACTTTCGTCCTGCATGTCAACGATCCCAAACTGTTCCATTTTTCATACATGCGTTACCTGGAAAATCAATTCCGCGCGACATATGGCTTCCTCGGCACGCCCATCAAGATCATCGCGCATGGGCATAAGGAAGAATAATCTGCTTTGGCACCATCCAAAAGGTTTGCGCCGGGGTAACCTCGCCGCCTGAAAGAACCTTCGGGACGTTTCTTTTACCTTTTTGTTACCCTTTTGTGTAAGCTGCGTGATAAAACAAACCGGACTGCCCTTGATTGGCGCAGTCCGGTTCGTCTATTCTACGCAGGCCCGATTACTCAACGGTATGGAGCCAGGTATTCGTGTTTCCTATATAGTTTCCATCACCGCCGTAAGTGGCAGTAATAGTGAAGGTGCCAGCGGTACTGAAGACCACATTACAACTTCCACTTCCACTGGAGAGTGTGATGTTGCAGGTGGTGGACACGCCGCTGATGCTGATGCCTACGGATCCAGTCGGTGTAACGCTTACTCCGGACACAGTAACGCTCACCGCGACCGACTGATAGGGCACAGATGGTTCGGGGGCAACCGTTGTGATGGTCACCGTAGAGGTGGTCTTGTTCACGGTATGGCTCGCAGTAGCCGTACTGGGCGCATAATTCGGATCGCCGCTGTAGGTGGCTGTAATGATCTTGGCGCCAGCAGTCGCGAAGATCACAGTACAACTGCCGGTTCCACTGACAAGCGTAATGTCGCAATTGGTATCCGCGCCAGTAAGAACTACTGTACCGGTCGGCGTAACACCTGGGCCGGTTACTGTGGCAACCACTGTGACTCCTCCACCAGGTATGGATGGATCAGGGTTTTCACTGGTGATGGTGGTCGTGCTGACATTTTCTACAGTTTGGGCCGCGGGATTTGAAGTACTTGATATATAGTTGCCATCGCCGCCGTACGTTGCTGTCAGGGTCTTCGCGCCAATGGAATTGAAGATCACGCTACAACTGCCGGTACCGCCTGAGAGCGCAATACTGCAACTGGTATCTGCGCCGGCGATAGTTACGGTGCCGGTCGGTGTAACTCCTCCTCCAGTCACGCTAAAACTCACCGTAACTGCTTGACCGGGTGTGGACGGGTTGGGCGTGTTGGCTGTGATCGTGGTCGTTGTTGAGCCCTTGGTCACGTAATGGTTCGCTGTACCCGTACTGGAAGCATAGTTCGCATCTCCGCTATACGCGGCCGTTAGGGTCTTGTGGCCCGTACTGGTGAAAGTTACATTACAACTACCGCTTCCACTGGAGAGCGTGAGAGTGCAGTTAGTATCCGCACCAGTGACACTTACTATGCCGGTCGGTGTGGCAAGGCCAGCCCCGCTTACGGTAACGCTCACAACAACTGTTTGGCCGGGCGTAGACGGATCGGGTATTTCGCTGGTAATGGTTGTAGCGGTGGCAGTTTTTCCCGTGGAAACCGTATGGGTTGCAGTGCCCACACTACTTGCATAGTTCGCATTACCCGTGTACGCGGCTGTGATAGTCTTGGCGCCCGTCGTGTTGAAGTTCACATTACAAGTGCCACTTCCATTGGAGAGCGTGATGCTGCAGTTGGTGTCGGCTCCGGTGAGGTTCACGGTTCCAGTTGGGATTGTTCCTGACCCGCTCACGGTTACATTCACTGAAACCAATTCGCCAGGTGTGGATGGATCGGGGGTTTCAGCCGTGATCGTCGTTGTACTGGAAGGCAAGGGCGTGCCAACAATATGGCTAGCGGTGGCCGGGTTGCCAGTTGTATAGTTTGCGTCGCCGCTGTACGTGGCCGTGATGGTCCTGGTGCCATTGCTGGTGAAGATCACGTTACAAGTGCCGCTTCCGGCTGAGAGCGTCAAGGTGCAGTTGGTATCCGCACCGGTGAGGGACACTGTCCCGGTTGGGGTCACGCCTGCCCCGCTCACATTAACGCTCACAGCAACCGATTGCCCGTTTGTGGACGGATCGGGGGTTTCCGCCGAAATATTGATCGTCGGGGTGCCCTGGTTGACGGTAAAGCCTCCCATGGCTGAACTGACGCCATAGTTTGAATCGCCGCTGTACGCGGCTGTAATGGTCCTGGCACCCGCGCTGTTAAAGACGATATTACAACTGCCAGTTCCGCTTGAGAGCGTCATGGTGCAGTTGGTATCCGCGCCGGTGATGGACACTGTGCCGGTCGGGGTTGGCCCTGTCCCGCTTACGCTGACGCTTACTCCAACCGAAGCTCCAGGCGTGGATGGGTTGAGAGTGGTGCCTGTGATGGTTGTTGTGCTCGTCAGAAGCGTGCCTTGGTTTACTGTATGATTCTTGGTGGTTGAATTACTGGCATAGTTTGAATCCCCACCATATACAGCCACCAGGGTTCTATTGCCGGCAGTGTTGAAAACTACATTGCAACTGCCGCTTCCGCCTGAGAGAGTGAGGGTGCAGGTGGTATCCGCTCCGGCAACGACAACCCAGCCGGTTGGAGTTGCACCGCTCCCGCTGACCGTAATGTTCACTGCAACCGATTGGCCGGTTGTGGATGGAGCAGGCGTGTCTGTAATGGTAATGGTTGTGGAATTGGAAACCGAGTTCACCGTTTGGTTCCGGCTGGTTGAGCTGCCGGCATAGTTTGAATCGCCGCTGTATGTGGCCGTAATGGTCCTGGTGCCCGGGCTGTTGAAAATCACATTACAACTGCCGCTTCCACCAGAAAGCGTGATGGCGCAGTTGGTATCCGCCCCGTTTAGGGATACTGTTCCGGTCGGGGTTATACCTGACCCGCTCACGTTGACGCTAACGGCAACTGCCTGGCCGGGTGTGGATGGATTGGGGGTGGCGGCTGTGATGGTCGTTGTGGATGTATTGGGGCCTGCTGCCACAACGTTAATATCTGCGAAGAAAGTGACCATGCCCCATCCCACGCCAAACTGCCTTCCCGAAGGATCGCTGAACCGCCAGTAGTCGCGGTAATGACCGGGTGTGCTCGGCGCCACCATATTAACCGAGAAATCCGCCGTTTCCCCTGGAACAACCGGTGCCACGCTGGAAGGCAGATTGACCTCTTGTGTAACCCCCAAGGAAGACCCGAAGACATGCACCAGGGCGTAACTGGTCGTCCAGGTACACGAGCCCACATTTCTGATCTGCCAGGTCTTGGTAAAAGCGCTGCCAGGAGCCATCACAGTGCCATCCGGAATGGTCACATCCGTCACAAAAGCGCCCTTATTACAAGTGGCGGAAGGAGAGATCGGGGGAGCAGGCTGAATGATGGAGCTTGTGCCGGTGATCTTCGGCCCCACCCACGTCGCCAGGTCACCGGATGGTGTGCCGTACCCGCTGACATCTGCCACATACAGGATAAAATTAACGCTCTGTCCGGCTAGAGAACTCAGGTCAAGGTTGACGGGGTAATAAAAACCATCGTAGCGCTCATTCCACGACCAGAAGGTCTGCACCGGACCGGAATTGATCTGGTAGTCCAATTGGAAATTAACATAACAGCCGGTCGCGTTATAGGCGCAGTTAACGATGCTTTGGAAGTGATCGCCCGTATGGACCGTGTAAGCCGGGTAGAATGCCTTGATATATCCTCCGGCTACTTGCTGCGGATTCACTTGCAGGCCGGGGTTGGGAGAAGTCGAACCGTTCTCCAGTTGAGGATTGGTTACATCCAGGACAAAGCCGTTGGTATTCCCACTCGTACCCGGGCAGGCCAATCCGCCCGCTCCACTTGCCCATAACGCCGAGCAATAGTTGGCGACAAAATCATAGGTGGTGCCAGCGGTATAGGTGGAATTAACATTGATATCCACCCAAAAAATGGCATTGGCTGAAGCGCCAACGCCAAACAGCCCACCCGAGTCGTTTCGCAGTTCCCAGTTGCCCCGGTAGTGCCCGGGAGTAGTAGGAGCGGTAATATTAACGGATATGTCCACGGTTGCACCGGGAGCCACATCCGAGGGCATGTTGATGACTGTCTGGGCGCCCAATTGATCGCCGCTTATGAACACCGCCGAGTAGGCAGTCGTCCAGGTACAGGTGCCGATATTCTCCAATCGCCACGTTTTGAGGTAAGTCGTACCTGGAGCCAGGATCGTCCCATCCGGAATGGTTTCATCGGCGATGAAACGCGCCGCGTTGCAGGATTGTGCCGCAACAGGGCTGGGGGAGAGGATCGTCCCTGGCAGGAATTGCATCATCAGGGTTAGAACCAGAGCAAACGGAAGAAAAACTCGACGGATAGACATACCAACCTCCTTTATTATTGTATTATTGAACGGACGACGCAGTCCAACTCATCCAAAGATGGCCTGCGCCTGCGAACAAACTTTAGACGAAAAATAGGCTGTAAGGTTCCCATCACTATATCATAGCGCAAATATTGAAAAAGGGTATACCCTACTTTTAGGGTATTTTATAGAAAATGTAGGGATATTATAGTGCAATTAGCGTTGCAAGGTATATAATTTTAATATGCCCCGCACCATCCTGCACCTTGACCTGGATGCTTTCTTCTGCGCTGTCGAAGAGTTGCATGATCCGGCACTGCGCGGCAAACCCTTCGCTGTGGGCGGCCGTCCGGAGCAGCGTGGGGTGGTAGCCTCCTGCTCGTATGCAGCCCGCCGCTTTGGGGTCCATTCGGCCATGCCTATGAGCCGGGCGCTGCGCCTCTGCCCCGGTTTGCTGGTTATTTCACACCACCGCGGCAATTATAGCGAGATGTCTGAAAAAGTCATGCAACGCCTGTGTGATCTTTCGCCTCTGGTGGAGCAGATCTCAATAGATGAAGCTTTCGTGGATATTAGCGATCTGCGCGAGGACCCGGAGACGGTGGCACGCCGGTTACAGAAGCGCGTTAACGCTGAACTTGGCCTGCCATGTTCGGTGGGTGTGGCAGCGAATAAATTGGTTGCAAAGATCGCCACCGAGGTGGGAAAGAAGACCGCCAAAAAGGATCTTCCGCCCAACGCTGTGACGATCGTTACGCCCGGAACAGAACAGGCCTTCCTGGGGCCGCTGCCTGCGGATATGCTCTGGGGGGTGGGGCCCAAGACTGCCGCAAAATTGGCTGAGCATGGGATCAAAACAATTGGCGATATTGCCGGCCGTCCTTCTGCGGAACTGGCGCGCTGGTTCGGCGAGAATGGGCGTGACCTGGCCCAGCGCGCCTGCGGAGTGGATGAAAGCCCGCTGGTAACCGAACATACGATCAAATCCATTAGCCAGGAGACCACCTTCGCCCGGGATGTGTCTGCCGATAAAGTCCTGGCTGATACGCTGCGGGAGCTCTCTGCACAAGTCGGTCGTCGCCTGCGCCAGGCGGAGATTGCCGGGACGACGGTCAAGCTCAAACTGCGCTGGCCCGATTTCACCACCCTGACACGCCAGGTCACCCTGCCTCAGCCAACCGATCAGGATGATGAAATCTATAGCACTGTACTCGATCTTCTGGAAAAAGTGCGTTCGCCAGGCCAGGCCGTGCGGTTGATCGGCGTAGGCGTCAGTGGACTGGGTGCACCGCTTCGCCAGTTGGAGTTATGGGGCGCACAGAGCGAGAAGTCACGTCGACTGCAAGATGCGCTGGATGTAGTCCGCGCAAAGTTTGGCGAAAAGTCCATCCGGCGCGGGAGGAACTACCGATGAAAAAGGAGCAAAAGCATGCCTGTTAAAACCGGAAGTATATCCTTGCATACACACGGTAATCTTGACGTTCAGGATATCACGCACGAGTTGATCCGCCTGGCGGAGCAGTCCGGACTCAAATCAGGCACGCTGACGGTCTTCTGCCCTTCCTCCACCAGCGGGCTGACAACGATCGAGTTCGAGCCGGGCGCGCTTGCAGATTTGAAGCGCATGTTCGAGGAACTCGTCCCATCCAACCGGGATTACGCCCATAACGCTACCTGGGAGGATGGCAACGGTTACTCGCACATGCGCGCCTCGCTGCTGGGCCCTTCATTGACCATCCCCTTTGTGGAGAAAACCCTCACGCTGGGTACCTGGCAGCAGGTCATCTATGTGGATTTTGATATCCGTCCACGGCAACGGGAGTTGGTCGTACAGATGGTTGGAGAATGAGCGTATTTGACAAAGGATCAGAAAATGAGCACAATAAGAGTCGCCCTGCTGCAACTGCTTTCTGCTGGCTATGATCAGGTCGCCAACCAGGCCAAAGGCGAACGATATTGTCGCCAGGCCAGGCAAATGGGAGCCGATATTGCCCTGTTCCCCGAGATGTGGAATATCGGGTACCAGTTGCCCGATTTATTGCAACCGGAGCAAGTCCAATTCTGGCAGCAGCATGCCATCAGCCCGCAAAGCGATTTCGTGACCGCTTTCCGGAAGCTGGCCCAGGAGTTGGAACTGGCCATCGGGTTGACCTATCTGGAGCAGTGGGAGCCCGCCCCGCGCAATTCGCTTGCCTTGATTGACCGCCATGGCGAGATCCGCCTGACTTACGCCAAGGTACACACTTGTGACTGGGATAAAGAGGCCGCCCTGACGCCCGGCGAGGACTTTTATGTTTGCGAGTTGGACACAGCCGGTGGACCGGTACAAGTAGGCGCGATGATCTGTTTCGACCGCGAGTTTCCCGAAAGCGCCCGGGTGCTGATGCTCAAAGGCGCTGAGCTGATCCTGACACCGAATGCCTGTGAGTTGGAGGCCAACCGGATTGGCCAGTTCCGGACGCGCGCCTTCGAAAACATGCTCGGGGTGGCTATGGCTAACTATGCCATACCGCAGGAGAACGGACATTCGGCTGCTTTCGATGGGATCGCCTTTAAGGAAACCGGTTCCCGGAATACCTGCCTGGTGGAGGCGGATGGTCACGAAGGCATCTATCTGGCCGAGTTTGACCTGGAGCACCTGCGTGCCTATCGCGCCAGCGAAATTTGGGGAAATGCCTGCCGCAAACCGAGGTGTTACACCCTCCTGGTCAACCAGCAAATTGATCCACCCTTCGTCCGGCCGGAAGTACGCAGGTAAAAACAGAATGCATTAACTTGACACGTGTCTGTATCCATGATAATCTTTCGCCCGCATGCCCGGCTATCCTGGTATGGCGGCGGACGTGCAAAATACTTTTGCAGGAGAAAGAAGATGTCAGAAGAACGTTTCGTCGGTACCGTCAAATGGTTCAATGCCACCAAGGGCTTTGGCTTCATCGGCCGTGAGGGTGGCGAGGACGTTTTCGTCCATTTTTCAGCCATTGAAATGGAAGGCTACAAACGCCTGGAGGAGAATCAGAAAGTGGAGTTCTCGGTGGAGCAAGGCCCCAAGGGCCTGCAGGCCACCAAAGTCAGACCGATCTAATATATCCCATTGTTTCATTGACACCGGGCCCCAGGCGAGGCCCGGTTTTTTCTTTTTCCTTCCTTGGGGCTATCTTCCCCCTTATCCTGGCGATTCTCAATGAACCGAATCTTAATCCATCTTTGTCACAGTTTGTTATAATTAAGACCGGAATACTCCAAAGGAGAATTGATATGACATACACTCAGGTGAAAGTCCCCACAGGCGGGGAAAAGATTTCGATCAGGGCTGACAAGCTCCAGGTTCCGGATGAACCGATTTTGCCCTTTGTGGAAGGCGACGGCACCGGTCGCGATATCTGGCGCGCTTCCGTGCGCGTCTTCGATGCAGCCGTCCAGAAAGCGTATGGTGGAAAACGAAAAATCCACTGGATGGAAGTTTATGCCGGCGAGAAGGCTTTCCGGCAGTTCCAGACTTGGTTGCCGGATGAGACCGTACAAGCCTTCACTGAGTTCATGGTGGGCATCAAAGGCCCGCTGACCACGCCCATCGGCGGCGGTATCCGTTCGCTCAACGTGGCCCTGCGCAAGGCGCTCGACCTGTACGTTTGCCAGCGCCCGGTGCGCTATTTCGCGGGTGTCCCTTCCCCGGTGAAGCATCCCGAATATGTGGATATGGTCATCTTCCGCGAGAACACTGAAGATATTTATACCGGGATTGAATTTGCCAATGGAAGCGAAGATAACCGGAAGTTCAAGCAATTATTCAAAGAAGCTTTCCCAAAGGAATATGCCAAGATCCGTTTTCCCGATACGGCCGGTATTGGTATCAAGCCGGTCTCGGTTCAGGGCACCGAGCGTCTCGTCCGGGCTGCGCTTCGCTGGTCGCTGGCGAACAAGCGAAAAAGCGTGAATTTCGTCCACAAGGGCAATATCATGAAGTTCACGGAGGGTGCTTTCAAGGATTGGGGCTATGCCTTGGCCAAACGCGAATTCCGTAATGAGATCGTTACCGAGCGCGAGACTTGGATCCTGGGCAACCGGGAAAAGGATCCCAACTTGAGCGTGGAAGAGAATGCCCGGAGTATTGATCCCGGCTTCGACATGATGTCTCCCGATCAGCAGAATGGGATTAAGCGGGAAGTGGAAGAAGCCCTGAAATTATGGGATACGCACGGGGACGGCAAATGGAAAGCGAAGTTGTTGATCAAGGATTCGATTGCGGATGTAAGTCTTCAATTCACCTTGATCCGCCCGCGCGATTATGATGTGATCGCCACCTTAAATTTGAATGGAGACTACATCTCGGATGCACTGGCCGCGCAAGTAGGCGGGATCGGCATTGCCCCCGGCGCCAATATCAACTATGAGACCGGTCATGCCATCTTCGAAGCCACGCACGGCACTGCGCCCAAGTATGCCGACTTGGACAAGGTCAATCCCGGTTCGGTGATCCTATCGGGTGAAATGATGCTACGCTATATGGGCTGGGGCGAGGCCGCCGATTTGATTATTAAAGGAATGAGCGGCGCCATCAACGCTAAAATAGTCACCTACGATTTCGCCCGCTTAATGGAGAGCGCGACCGAGGTCAAATGCTCACAGTTCGGAGATGCTGTAATGAAGTATATGTAAGATATACCCCGTTCTCTTACCCCCAGGCTTTTCTTACCAGTCTCACCAGTTGCTCCACTCCCTTTTCGAGTGGAGCAACGTTTATAAATTCGTGCAAGGCCTGCGCCTTGCCGCCGGTTGTCAGCCGATGGTTATTTATGGATAACCAAGGCTGAGCGGCACGCCGGCATCCGTGGAACCAATGTTTGCATTGTCCTCTATCGTTCTTTTACGCCTCCCGGACAAGCCCGGAAAGCGAATCCAGGCGAGCCTGCGCCAGGCCGGGCAGGGCCTCCAGGGCATGGAAAGCCCCGCTGCCTTCGATGGTTAGGGAAGCGGAGACGCTCCCATATAACACAGCGCGCACGGGATCAAAGGTTTTCTGATAGCCGGCCAAAAAGCCACCGCAGAAAGAATTGCCTGCTCCGGTCAGGTCTTCCAGGCGGGCCGGGTAGGCAGGGATTTCCCAGCGTTTTTTGGATGCGGCATCGTAGAGCATCTGGCCGCGCACTCCGCGTTTGACCACAATAAATTCACAGCCGAAATTTCCCAAAGCTTCGGCCATCTGCCACAGATCATCGGTGCGGCCCCAAAAAAGGCTGCGCAGTTCCTCCTCGCAGGGTAGAAAGGCCGTCAACCCCTGAAGCAGGCTGCATATATCATCAAAGGCCGCAACGGTCATGTAAGCGGCGGATGGATCCAGGGTCAGGGATGTGACGCTTGCCTGCCGGAAGGTGGAGAGCAGTCGGTTGGCCGTCACATAGTCCAACGAACATAGGTGGGCGACAGGCGCATCTAGATAGTCGGATGGGATATCAACCGGACGCGGCGATGTAGGATGGGCGGTTTTGCGGTCGTCAGCCTCGGCGGGCGGTTGGTAGCCGAGCAGGGACTTTGGAATAGGCAGGTTCATGCGGGCAAAGTGCGTGATTGGGTTGGCGCGTTGAAAGGTTTGGGCGTCGAGTCTGGCCTGGAAATAACGTAAATCGAGAGCTCCGGGCAGAATGTGGATTCCACGCGTATCCCAGCCCTGTTTTTCGAAGTAGCTTAACCATTCGCGCGGGTAATCTTCGCCGACCCGCGCCAACAGCCCGGCATTGCCCCCCCAGACTCCCAACCCGGCCGCAGTATACAATAAATTACCCCCCGGCACATCCACCAGTGGACGGCCTGCGGGGGGCAACAGATAGTCACGGCGCAAACGACCGGCGATGACGAAGGTCGGTTCCATGGGCTTCAGGAGACGAAGACTCGGCTGGCCGCGTCAGCCTGACCCGCGTTGACAGGCAGTATGAAGGTAAAGTTGCTTCCCTTCCCTTCCACGCTTTCTGCCCAGATACGCCCACCGTGCATTTCAGTCATCACTTTGGCAACAGACAGGCCTAGACCCATCCCGCCGTGCTTGCGTGTCAGATGCGATTCTACTTGATAGAAACGTTCGAAAATATGCGCCAGGTCTTTGGCAGGGATACCGATTCCATCGTCAATGACCGATACTTTGATATATCCCGGAATCTGTTCTGCGATGATAAATACATGCCCGCCAGGGTTGGTGAAGTCGAGTGCGTTCTTGACCACATTGCTGAGGGCGACGGAAATCTTGGAAGCGTCGCCTTCCATCATCAGGTCATTCTGCCCCGTATCAGAACGCAGGGAAATATGTTTATTTTGTGCCTCCTGGCTGAACGTACCCATCAAATTTTCGATAAGGCGCTTGATGGAGATCGAGTGGGTGCGCAGGCTGGCCATGCCGCGCTGGGCATTATCCATGTTTGCAATGCTGTCAATGATCTCCTTAAGCCGCATGGCATTCTTGATGATGATATCCAACTGGGCGCGGTAATCGGGTTGGATGACCTCCCGTAAGAAAGTGGAATGACCAAGGATGAGGCCGAGAGGCGTGCGTAATTCATGGGAAGCAATGGCGATAAAATCATTTTTCATGTGGTCGAGTTGGACTGTCTGATCCTGTGACTTCTTTACCTCATCCATGAGATGAGTATTTTGAATGGCAATTGCCGCCTGCGACGCCAAAGTCTCTAGAATTGTAAGGTCCTCTTCGGTATAATGGGATTCGCCGGCCTTATTGACCACTTCCAGCACACCCAGCTTTTCACCCTGACAAGCGATGGGAACCGCCATCATGGAGTGGGTGACGAAATCCGCAGCCTTATCGGCGCCTTTGAAGTGACGGGGTTCTGCGGTTACATCCGGGACAACAGCCGGCTGTCCATTCTCGAACACCCACCCGGCCACGCTGGTCTGCACCGGAACCTTGACCGATTTCAATAGGTCGCGATGGAACCAGGGCAGGGCCAGGAAGTGAAACTGCTCCCCGCCTTCTTCGGGTTCGAGGATCGAGGCTGTCTCGCAGCCGGTCAGTTCACTGGCAGCCGCGATGAGCGAATGCAGGAGCGGTTCCATATCCAGCGAGGCGCTCAGGGTGCGGCTGATCTCGATCAGGCGTTCCATGCGGTGGGTACGTTCGGCCGAGGAAAGAGTTTTTTCTGGATTCATAGGTGAATCGATTATACTGCAACAGATGTAGTACACTTATTGTAACCAGCTAAAAAACATGACAAAAACATTATCGTCTCATAAAGAAGGGGAAGGTAGGGGGCACACCCCCACTCCCCAAGTTATTGAGATGATACCAAAAACATTGTGATAGGAGAAAATATGAGTGAAAAGAAAGTTCGTGTGGCGATTATTGGTGTAGGCAATTGCGCCTCATCGCTCGTCCAGGGTGTCGAGTATTACAAAAATGCCGCCGAGGATGCCAGTGTACCCGGCATTATGCACGTCAACCTGGGCGGATACCATATCCGGGATGTTGAGTTCACCATGGGTATTGATATAAATGTCACCAAAGTGGGCAAGGATCTGGCCGAAGCGATCTATGCCGAGCCGAATAACACCTACATGTTTTGCGAGGTGCCGAAACTGAATGTTCCGGTGGTGCGCGGCATGACCCATGATGGCTTGGGGAAGTACCTCTCGCAGGTGATTACCAAAGCCCCTGGCCCCACCGCCGACATCGTCGGGCTGCTTAAAGAGACGAAAACAGATGTGGTGGTCTCCTACTTGCCGGTCGGTTCGGAGATGGCGACCAAATGGTACGTGGAGCAAATCCTCAAGGCGGGCTGTGCTTTCGTCAACTGCATCCCGGTCTTTATTGCTTCATCCGAATATTGGGGCAAACGCTTTAAGGATGCCGGTCTGCCCATCTTGGGTGATGATATCAAATCCCAGGTCGGAGCCACCATTTTGCACCGCGCCCTGGCCAGCCTCTTTGTGGATCGCGGCGTGCGCATTGACCGCACCTATCAGCTCAATTTCGGCGGCAATACTGACTTCCTGAATATGCTCGAGCGCGAGCGGCTGGAATCCAAGAAGATCTCCAAAACCGGTGCTGTCACCAGCATGATCCCTTACCAGCTTGATCCGGGCAATATCCACGTCGGCCCATCGGACTATGTGCCGTGGCTAACCGACCGCAAGTGGTGCTACATCCGTCAGGAAGGAACAACCTTCGGCGATGTGCCGCTCAATGTTGAGATCAAGATGGAAGTGTGGGACAGCCCCAACTCCGCCGGTGTAGTGATTGACGCCATCCGCTGTGCTAAGCTGGCCCTCGACCGCGGTCTTTCCGGACCGATCATTGATCCATCTTCCTATTTCTTCAAAACCCCTCCCAAGCAGTTCAGGGATGACGTCTGCCGCGAAAAGACCGAAGCCTTCATTAAAGGCTAAGAGAAAATAACGGTTTGAAGTTTTTGCGCACCTCCACTCCATATTTTGGTTGCGGGGTGGAGGTGCGCGGAATTTTCTTAACCGTGGAGCAAGCGCAATGGCAATTCCTTCCATATTCAAGCGTAAGTGGTTTATTGGCCTGATTAGTTTCCTGGCATGGTCACTCATTTTTGGGATGATCTATGCTCAGTCGCCCCTCTATACCAATAACCAGAATACATACTTCCTGCATGGGCTGGCGAAGGCTGGGTTTGGGTACCTGAGCCATGACTGGCTGGCGTCCCGGCAGGAAGCCATGCCCGTCTTCACCTGGCTGGTCTATCTTACCTATACGGTTTTCCACAGCAAGGTGCCTTTTTATTTCTACTATGCCTTGCTGATGGGAGTGTATTTATTCAGCATGTTTGGCATCATGGATCTGTTCTTCGATCTGCGCAGGTCAAAAGCCCGAACACTGCTTTTCCTGGCGTTTTTCCTGGCTGCCCATTCGGCGGCCATGCGCTTTTTGCTCTCGAGGCTGGTCGCAGAAGATTCGACTTTCCTGCTTGAAGGCGGAGTGGCCGGCCAGCGCATTCTCGGACAGGTCTTCCAGCCAAGCACCTTTGGCGTCTTGCTGGTGCTGTCCATCTACCTTTTTTTGCGCAAACGGCCCTTCTGGGCTTTGGTACCGTTGGCAGTGGCCACCTACTTTCACCCCGTCTACCTCCTGGGTGGGGCATTGCTGACCATTGCTTACATGTGGATCACTTTTCGCGAGCAGCGTTCCCTCAAGCGGCCCCTGTTGCTCGGAATTGTAGCGCTCCTGCTGGTTGCACCCTCCTTGGCTTACACCATCTATATGTTTTACGATCCGTACCCGGGGCTGGCACAGGAGGCGCTTACCGTCTTGGTGAATTTTCGTAATCCGCAGCATGCGCTGGTTACCTCCTGGTTGAATTGGACCGTCCTGGTCCAGTCGTTGGTGTTGCTGGTTGGTCTTTTCATCATCCGGAAAACGCGGCTGTTCCCCTTGCTCCTGATCGTTACATCGGGTGTGTTGATCCTAACCGTCCTCCAGGTTGTTACCGCCAGTCAGTGGCTGGCCCTGATTTTCCCTTGGCGTGTTTCGGTGGTGCTGGTACCGATGGGGACAACCATCCTGGTTGCCTGGTGTGTCACAAAATTCATGGATCGGCTGAAAGAGCCGCTCAAAGCCGAACGTTGGGTGATTTCGTTTAGCTTGCTGGTAATCATCGGGTTGATGACCATCGGCGCAATCCGCTTCCAAATCGAGAGCGCCAACCAACTGTCCGATCCGGCCCGCCCGATGATGGATTATGTTGCCGCACACAAATCTCCCGGAGATCTTTACATGATCCCATCCAAGCTGGAAGATTTCCGCCTTGTGACCGGCGCACCGGTACTGGCGGATTTCAAATCCGCCCCAGACCGGGATGCGGATGTTATGGAATGGTATCAGCGTCTCCAGTGGATCAGTTGGTACTATACCGGGAACATTGATCCATGTAAATTGCTTGGCCAGATAGCTGCCCGTTACCACGTGACCCAGGTCGTCGTGGAGCGGAGCGCTCCTCATACGATTTGCGGATCTGCGCCGGTGGTGTATAAAGACGCCTATTACCGGATTTATTCACTTACCCCTAAAAAATAAGGAAACCATGCGTAAGCGATTGAGTCTATTTTTACTATTATTCCTCCTGGCTGGGTGTGCTGGCAAGGCGCCTTCCCCTGCCCTTTCTACAGCTACCACAGCCCCGGCAACACTTGCTCCCAGTGCAACGGCCACTTTTGTTCCAACGGCCAGCCTCACGCCAACGGATTCTCTTTTCGCCACTGCCATGGCCCTCCGCACGCCTCCGGCGCTTCCGGGCGTGTTCCAGACCTCTCTGCAAAATCCGGTTGACCCACCTCATACCTACATTTCAGACACTTGCCAGTACCTGCAGGATAAGTGGTCATCGAATAACAGCGTACCTGGAACAACGCTGGTCGCTATTATGTTCCACAGTATATCGGAGACAATTGGTTCCGGTGGTCGCTACATCTCCGCTTCCGATTTTCAAACCATGATGAAGGCTCTCCTCGCTCACGGATTCACGGCCATCAACATGACCCAGGCGCAGGCTTTCCTGTACCACAACGCCAGGATCCCACCGCTCTCCGTCTTGTTGATCGTGGACGACCGTCCCGGCCCGGATACCTTCAATCTCTATTTTCGCCCGTATTGGGAGAAATATCAATGGCCGGTAGTTAGTGCCTGGATCAGCACGCCCTTGAATACCCCCGAACAATGGCAGACGCAGGCCGGACTGGCAACCGGAGGCTTTGTGGACCTCCAGGCGCACGGGGTTGTCCATAACATTCCAATGTGGCCGGGCGTATCAGATTCTTACATCATGGGCGAACTGCAAGGCTCGATTGATGCATTCAAACTGCATTTCAACAAGGTCCCCATTGCCATCATCTGGCCCGGCGGGGGTTTCTCAACACATTCTGTTCAAATTGCCCGGCAGCTCGGCTACCAATTGGGTTTCACGACCAGCGCACGCGGTCCGGTGTTGTTCAATTGGGTTCCACTGGGAGACAAAGTGACCCCGGTGCATGGGCCAAGCTGGCAGCCGGAAGGCCCCATGAATGACCCGCTCTTGCTCCTGCCGCGCTACTGGGACACGGATATTGTCAGACATCTGGATACCATTGTCCAGATCTCGCAGCAGGCCGCCGCCTACGATCAGAAGAACAAAGTCACCGAAGAGGAATATTACGATATCGTCTGCGCCCCGACCCTCGGGCCGCTTCCATGACGTGGAATAGCTGCTCCCGGCCGGGGCATCGAGAATAATGCGCCGCAGCCCTTTTTTCTCCCTGATTCTGCTGGCAGTCCTGCTGTCCGCCTGTGCTCATTTATCTCATTCCTTGATACTGCCCCCGGCCAGGCGGATTCCCACGCCTGGCGCTGCCGCCAGCCCGACCGGCATACCGCCCCCTACATTTATTCCCACGATAATGCCGGCATCCACCTCCACACTGGCGCCCGCCCATCCCTCGCTCCCCGGCCCCTACCAGACTTCGCTCCTGAACCCGCTCGATCTACCTCATACCTATATTCAGGATACCTGCCAGTATCTGCATGATAAGTGGTCGCCAGCAAATAGTGCGCCCGGCACAGTGGTGATGGTTATCATGTTCCACAGGATTACGGATGGGATTATTACCGACCCCAACCAGATCTCGACATACAATTTTCGCCAGTTGATGAGCGCCCTTCATCGGGAAGGGTTCCAGGCGATCACCACCCTGCAACTGGATGGATTTCTGGAACATAATTCCAGGATCCCACAATACTCCGTTTTGCTCGTGACCGATGATAAACATACCGCCAATTACTTTAATGTATTATTCCGTCCCTACTGGGCTGAGTATGACTGGCCGGTGGTCAACGCCTGGATCAGCGATGATCTGACCACCGCCGCTCTCTGGAAACAGCAGGAGGACTTGAATGCCGAAGGCTGGGTGGATTACCAGGCGCACGGGGTGGTTTCTGCTCCCATCACCCAGGCTTCGACTGACGGTTATATTCTTGGTGAATTGAAAGGCTCGATTGACGTATTCCAGGAGCACTTCAATAAAACGCCCATCGCCTTCATCTGGCCGGGCGGCGGGTTTACATCCCATGCGGTCGCCTTGGCCCGCCAATTGGGGTACAGGTTGGGGTTTACGGTCAACCCGCGTGGACCCCTTATGTTCAACTGGGTGCCGCTGGCAGACAGCCTAGATCCGAAGCGTGCCACCTGGTTCCCGGAAGGTCCCGCCAATGACCCGCTCATGCTCCTGCCGCGTTACTGGGACACAGACGCCAGCCTCCATCTGCATGATGTGATCCAAATTGGGCAGGCGGCTGCCGCTTACGCCCAGGCGAATAAATTTACTGAACTGGCTTATTATGATACCATTTGTTTTCCGGCTTACGGAGCCATCCCCTGACTGCAGAAAGCTGATTGCTGAAAGGCTCTATGTCCTGCATTTTCTGTAAGATCCTCTCCGGCGAAGCCCCCGCTACCATTATCTACCGCGATGACCAGGTCACTGCCTTTCGCGATATCCATCCGATTGCCAGCACGCATATCCTCATCGTCCCCAACCGGCACATCGCCTCGGTCAACCAGTTGGAGGCCGGGGATGAGGCGTTGGTGGGTCACATGGTCATGCTGGCGAAAGAACTGGCCTCGCAGGAAGGCGTGGCTGAAAATGGCTACCGGCTCATGATCAACACCGGCGTGCATGGCGGGCAAACCGTTCCCCACCTGCATTTGCATCTGATTGCTGGAAAACTCGCCCGATTCCTGCTCGGCTGAGCATTGCCAGAAGCCGGCCCTTCTATGGGGGGAGGAGGCAGCCTGTTTTTTACCCATTTTGAATGAGGTACAATTGCTGCAATGTATGAAATTATCTTCCTAGGCACATCCGCATCCGCTCCTTCCGCCAAACGCGGGCTTTCGGCGCAAGTGGTCAAGCACGATGAGTACCGCTTCCTGATCGACTGCGGCGAAGGCACGCAGCGCCAGATCCTGCAATCCGGCATTGGCTTTAAGAACCTGAACCACATCCTTATCACCCACGGACACCTCGACCACATCCTCGGGTTGGCCGGCTTGCTCTCCACGTTCATGCGCTGGGAAGCCATTGATGAAATGAATATTTACAGTGGCAAGTGGGCGCTTGACCGCATCCATGACCTGCTCTACGATGTGGTTCTGCGCGGAGGGCAGACCCAGATGACTCTCAACCTGCACGAACTAAAGCCGGGCGTCTTCTTTGAAGCGGACGATTTTACTATCACCGCTTTCCCGGTTTTCCATCGCGGTTCCGACAGTCTCGGTTTTAGGTTCGAGGAACGTTCGCATCGCCCGTTCCTGCCCGAAAAGGCCGAAACATTGGGCGTGCCGGTAGGCCCCATCCGGCGTGATCTGGTGGATGGGAAGACGGTCCAACTACCGGACGGGCGCACGATCGGACCGGAGGATGTGCTCGGTCCGCTCAAGCCCGGCCTCCGCATGGTGCATATCGGCGATACGGGCCGGACGGAGGACCTGGTGGCTCCCTGCCAGGGTGTGGATGCGCTGGTGATTGAATCCACCTACCTGGAAGAAGAGGCTGAAATGGCCAAGCAATTCTCGCACCTGACGGCGAAAATGGCCGCAGAACTGGCAGTTAAAGCTGGCGTTGGGCAATTGTTCCTGACCCATATCTCACGCCGCTACCGTGAAAAGGATGTACTGGCTGAAGCCCAGGCGTTCTTCCCCAACGTGCGCGTGGCGCGCGATTTTGACGTATTCTCCATCAAACAAGAAGGTTAACCATGTCTCGTTCCGAACTCGATCTCAACCCTGTCCAACACATCACCTCGGATGCCATCGGCCAGCCCGGGCAGCGCGTTTTTTATCTGCAGGGCTGGCGCGCCAGTGACATCCAACCTGTAACTATTATTATTGAGAAAGTGCAGCTCCAAACCCTGGCGACCGGGCTGGAGCAGATGCTGGCCGAAATTGCCAGCCAGAACCCCGCTTTAACCGAGGCTGCCGGGGAGTACGATGAGGATAAAATGCGCATCACCCCGCCGGTGGACCCGCTCTTCCGCGCCGGAGAGATGGGCCTGGGCTATGATGCCGACCATGACCTGATCGTCATCCTGGTGCGCGAGATCGTGATGGAAGACGCGGATCCGGAAGAAGCCTCGGTGGTACGCTTCTGGTGCAACCGCCAGCAGGCCCGCTGGCTGGCAGCCTGGAGCACGGTGGTGATCAACCGCGGCCGGCCCATCTGTCCACAGTGCGGGCAGCCGATGGAGCCTGAAGGCCACTTCTGCCCAAAGAAGAATGGGCACAAACATTAAAATGTGACTACCCAAATTGACATCCAGTCTATCCTTGAAAACGGCGAGATCAAGCTCAAGGGCCAGTTTACGCATGGGAATAACTATACCTTCCTTGTAACTGTCCGCCAGGCGGAGGCTGAAGTCCCCGCCGTCTATAAGCCGATGCGAGGGGAACAGCCTCTCTGGGATTTCCCGGAAAATACGTTGGCCGGGCGGGAGGTTTGCGCGTATCTGGTCAGCCAGGCGTTTGGCCTGGGCATGGTCCCGTTCACCCTCCTGCGGGACGGGCCGCTCGGCCCCGGCTCCCTCCAGCAGTACATTGACCATAACCCCGATTATCATTATTTCACATTCAAGCCACCCGATATCGAGCGCCTGCGCCCGGTGGCGCTCTTCGACCTGCTGGTCAACAATGCCGACCGCAAGGGCAGCCACATCCTCGTGCAGAAGCGTACCCGCCGGCTCTACTTGATTGACCACGGCCTGTGCTTCCATGCGGAGGACAAACTGCGCACGGTCATCTGGGATTTTGCCGGCGACCCCATCCCGGCGGACCTGCTGACGGCTCTTTCCGCCTTGCGTACGGAGCTTGCCGCAGTCGCTGGCCTTTCCGCCGCCCTCGCAGCCTATCTCAGCCCGAAAGAGCTGGATGCTCTGGATTTGCGCGCCGCCGCGCTCTTGGAGTCCGGGCAGTTCCCCTTTCCTCCTGAAGACCGGCGCGCCTTTCCTTATCCGCCCATCTGACCTGTTCCGGTGCGTACCGCCGGAACACCACAAAACCGGAGGACCTATGCCCCACTATGATCTCGGCCTGCTCGGTTTCGGCAATGTTGGTCGCGCCTTGGCTCGCCTGCTCGGGCGCAAGCAAGCCGAACTCCGATCCCGCTATGGCATTACCTTCAGCGTGACTGGCATTACCACCGGGCGCCACGGCGCAGCCATCCGGTTGGCCGGGCTGGACTATCTCCGGGCGGCAGAATTGGTCGAAGCCGGGGGTTCACTGGCAGTGCTTTCGGAAATTCCCATTCAGGATAATTTTGATTTCCTGCACCGTTGCGGTGCGGATGTGCTGTTCGAGAATACGCCCGTGGACCACGCCACCGGCCAGCCCGCCATTGACCACCTGCACCTGGCGCTCGAACTCGGTATGCACGCCATCACGGCCAACAAGGGCCCGGTCGTGCACGCCTATCGCCAACTGGCCGAATTCGCCCAAACACAGCACAAGAAATTCTACTTCGAGTCCACCGTGATGGATGGCGCCCCCATCTTCTCGCTCTTCCGTTCCGCCCTGCCGGCGGCGCAATTGCTGGGGTTCCGTGGCATCCTGAACTCCACCACCAACCTCATCCTCGGCCGCATGGAGAGCGGCGAATTTTTTCAGGCGGCCGTTAAATACGCCCAATCCGTCGGCCTGGCCGAGACCGACCCGGCCGCGGATGTGGATGGCTGGGATGCCGCCATCAAGGTGGCCGCGCTGGTCAGCGTGTTGATGGACATTCCCTTCACCCCCCAGCAGGTCGAGCGTACCGGCATCCGCGCCATCACGGCCGAAATGATCGCGGAAGCGAAGGCGCAGGGAAAACGCTGGAAACTGGTCTGTTCGGCCGAACGCCAGGGTGCTTCGATAATTGGCCGGGTTGCCCCGGAATTGGTTGCCCCGGACTCGTCGCTCTACCGCGTGGAAGGCGCCACCTCCATCGTCGAGTTCAAGACGGATGTGCTGGGGGATCTGACCATCACAGAGAAGGATCCGACGCCTGCCTGCACCGCCTACGGCCTGCTGGCGGATTTTATCAACGCGGTGCAGTAAAAAGCTTCTGCAATTGTTTTTCCTTGTCGGCCCGCGCCCGGTCCCCGATCGGCGCGGCCAGAGTATGCCAGATCGCCGCCTCGGTGAGGTCCGGGCGATAGTAATCCCGGAACATTTCGAGCATGCTGACGGTCTCGCCGGTATAGCGCTCCACCCGCACCGCATCCCCCGCCTGCACCTGCCCGCCTTGCAGCACCCGGCAATATAATCCCGGTCGTTCCGCCTGGCGGAAACGTTCCTTGAATGCGGGCTCCCCCATGCGGGCGGCCAACGTCACACACGGGATACGCGGGGAGGTCACCTGCAGGCGCGCCGCGCCGATCCGCAAAATGTCACCAGCGCAGAACGGGCCGCTTTCCAGTTCGCTGATCGTCAGGTTTTCCCCAAAAGTGCCGGGGGCCAGCTCCCGTCCTAAAACGCTTGCCCACCACTGGTAATCCGCCGCGCCATAGACGTAGATGGCCTGGTCCGCCCCGCCGTGATGCTTCGTGTCGCAGATCACATCTCCCGGGATTCCCTCGGTTGTGATCGTAACCGGTCCATCCGCGGGAAGCTTATAGATGCCCGTTTTCCCGGAGGCCTTTGCGTTGGGAATGCTGCGTTCCTGCCCGATGTTGATACTGAGAAGTTCCATTGACTGTCTGCCTTTCACCCCTCCGCCTGCGGCGTCCCCCATTCCCTATTAGGGAAGGGGTTGGGGGTTAGGTGAATCGCACAATTTTTACCTTGCAACCCCTAGTATAACATCCCGTTTCTGCGTGGAACCCGAATCTCGGGTTTATAATAGCCTCAGAAACCTAACCAGGAGAATCCTCATGTTGCGCATTTATAATACCCTCACCCGTAAAAAAGAAGAATTCCAGACCCTCGAGCCGAATGTGGTCAAGATGTACGTGTGCGGTGTCACCGTTTATTCGGACGCGCACATTGGGCACGCCATGTCTGCCATCGTCTTCGACGTGGTGCGTCGCTACCTGGAATATCGCGGCTATTACGTGCGCTACGTCATGAACTTCACCGATGTGGATGATAAGATCATTAACCGCGCCAACCAGAAGGGCATGGACCCGCAGGTGCTGGCCGAGACCTATATCCAGGCCTACCGCAAGAACCTGGAGGACTTGAACGTCCTGGTAGCCACCGCCAACCCGCGCGCCACCCAGGAGATGCCCCAGATCATCAAGATGATCGCCGGGCTGGTCGAAAAAGGCTTTGCCTATCCCGCCAAAAATGGGGACGTCTACTTCCGCGTGACCAGGGACCCCGAGTACGGCAAACTCTCCGGCCGCAAGCTGGATGACATGCAGGCCGGTTCCCGCATCGAGATCGAAGCCGAGAAAGAGCACCCGATGGACTTTGCCATCTGGAAGGCCGCCAAGCCCGGCGAACCCGCTTGGGACTCGCCCTGGGGCAAGGGCCGCCCCGGCTGGCACATCGAGTGCTCAGCTATGAACCTGAGCCACCTGGGCGAACAAATCGACATCCACGGCGGCGGCAACGACCTGATCTTCCCGCATCACGAGAATGAGATCGCCCAGACCGAATCCTTCACCGGCAAACAGTTTGCCCGCTACTGGATGCATAACGGCATGTTGCAGTTGCAGGGCGAGAAGATGTCGAAATCCATTGGCAACCTGGTCACGATCGACGAATTCCTCAGCCGCCATGATGCCGACGCCCTGCGCATGATGGTGCTGAACGGCTCCTACCGCGCCCCGCTCTCCTACTCGGACGACATCATGGACGCGGCCGAGCGCGGCCTGGACCGCTTGCGCTCCGCCTTCAAACCTGCCCCCGCGGATGCCCCGGGTGCTTCCGCCGAGGCGCTGGCGGCCTTGGATAAGCAAACGGAAACGACCCAGCCGACCTTCGTGGAGGCCATGGACGACGACTTCAACTCCTCCGGCGCCCTGGCGGCGCTCTTCGAACTGGTCCGGGCCGTCAACACCGCCCGGGACGCCGGCGCCACGGATGCCCAACTCCAGCCTGCCCGGGAGACCCTGCGCACTCTCACGGGCGTATTCGGCCTGCGCCTGGAAGAAAAGAAAGCCTCCGGTGGCGATGCCGACAAGTTCATTGCCCTGCTGGTCGAAGTCCGCACCGCCGCCCGCCAGCAGAAGAATTGGGCTTTGTCCGACCTGATCCGTGACCGCCTCAAAGACCTCGGCGTGGCCATCGAAGACAGCAAAGACGGCACCGCCTGGCATTGGGCATGAGGAGCGGTGTTCCCGGTGCTTTAACCCTCACCGCCCTCCGGGCCGGGTAGGGGTTGCGGTAGAATCATCCCACTCCTCTCCGACGAGCCGATCCCAAAAGCTACCAACGTGCCCTCCAGTCGCGCAAGAAACCCACGCTGGCCGAGAAAAGGTTGTGGATGGTTTTACGCGGAAATAAGTTGAATGGGGTGAGTTTCAGAAGACAACATGGCCTTGGCAAATACATTGTTGACTTCTGCTCCGTGAAAAGGAAACTGGTCATTGAACTGGATGGCAGCCGCCGCCTGGAGCAAGGCGAGCATGATCTCCAAAGATCCGCCTATCCAGTATTGCTTGGGTATCAGGTGATTTGTTTCTGGAATGACCAGGTGATGAATGATAGCGAGAATGTCATCTGCTCGATTGAGGCTGCGCTGATAAACTCTTAAGGATTTCTGGTGACTGACCTTGTCCCCCGCCAGGAATTTGACGCTTGGGCCGACACCTACGCTGTCTCCGTCTCGACCGGCTGGTTCACATCCCTCGCCAGCCTTTATTTTGTTCTCCGGCCCAATCCCCAACCCCATCCCCATCTTGTTATCTATGCGAAGCCTGCTCGCTCCGCCGCCCGCGGCCAATCACCCCGCCTCATATTTTCCATCGTTTTTTATCGTTTCGCCCAATAATCGCGGGGAAACCACCTTTTTGCCCCATTCGTAGGAGCGTCACCCCCTGCTATAAATAAATCTCGGAATAATTCCTCCCCCATTTTTGTAAAAAATGGGGGAGGTGCCGCGCAGTACCCGCAGGGTGAAGGGCGGAGGGGGTCCGCCTCCTTACACCCACCGCCGGACTTTCTTCTTATACTCCTGGTAAGCCTCGCCAAAGGTATGCTCGAGCATCGCTTCTTCCGTCTGGATGAAACGCCTCTCGATCAGGATCATAAAGACCGGCGTCACCAGGAACGGCGTCAGCGTCCCGAATAGCCCCGCCGCGCCGAACAGTAGCAGGGCAAAGCCCAGGTACATCGGGTTGCGGCTGAACCGGAAGACTCCCTGCGTGATCAGCGCCTGCGACTCGTCATAAGGCGTGACCGTCGTCCCGGCCCGGTGGAAGGCCCCATCCGCGGCCAGTTCAAGATACAGCCCGATCAGGATAAAGACGATCCCGATCAGGTTCCAGGGCGCGGGGACGATCTTCCAGAGCGGCAGCAAAAAATGCAACAGCGGAATGGCCAGTAGGCCGATCAAAAAATAGCTGGGGGGCATCACTTTCGGTTTGTTCATTGGGTTTGGAGCTCCTTTCTATTTTCATTCCGGCATGGCTTGCCGGGGAGAGCGGGCAGATGGAGGCACATACGTATATTCGATCGCCGCGTATTCGCACGCCAGCACGCATTTTTTGCAGCCGGTGCAGGCTTCCGGGTTCTTGATATGCACATGCGGATGGAACCCCCGCTCCATTTTCGCCAGAACATCTGCCGGGCAGACTTCCACACATTCCCAGCAGCCCTGGCACTGCCGCGGCGTGAGATGGACATACTTCGTTTCACGCAGACTAAGAAGAGGAATGATTTTCATACGCTCCAGTATATGTGGCAGTTGTGAACTGAGTATGAAGGCGGCATGGAGGACCTGTGCAGGCCATTCCGGCCTGCGCGTTGACAGCCCCCCTCCCTGACGGTACAATCAAAACACATCACAACAGGAGAGAAAAATGTTAAAAGAGTTCAAAGAATTTATCATGCGTGGCAATGTCATGGATCTGGCCATTGCGGTCATCATCGGCGGCGCTTTCGGCAAGATCGTCTCCTCCCTGATTAGCGATATCATTATGCCCTTGATTGGCCTGATCCTCGGCGGGATTGATTTCACCGGCCTGACCTTCACGGTTGGAAGCGCCAAGATCACCTATGGCGATTTCATCAATAATGTTCTCGATTTCCTGGTTATTGCCCTGGTCATCTTCCTGCTGATTAAAGCCGTCGACAGCCTGAAAAAGAAACCCTCTCCCGCCCCGGCTGCCGAGCCAATCACCAAAGATTGCCCGCATTGCTTCACGACCATTTCCATTAAGGCCACCCGCTGCCCCAACTGCACCTCGGAATTGGAGTAACGTTAATCAAAGATCGCTATTTTGGATTTATCCTGTTGCCTGCCTTTTCCTGATCCTTGATACCTAATCACCTAATTACACCCCTCCATGGATTTCCTCGATAAACTCAACCCCCAACAGCGCCAGGCAGTCACGGCTGGCGCCGGCCCCGTCCTGGTGCTGGCCGGACCCGGCTCCGGCAAGACGCGCGTTCTCACCCAGCGTGTGGCTTATTTGATCGCCTCCGCCGGCGTACGCCCCTACCAGATGCTGGCCGTCACGTTCACCAACAAGGCTGCCCGTGAAATGGGCAACCGGGTGCGCGACATGCTGGGGGAACTGGCTTCGGATGGCCTCTGGCTGGGCACCTTCCATGCCATCTGCGCCCGCCTGTTGCGGCGCGAAGCCGAGAATCTACCCTTCGATGCCAGCTTCGTGATTTATGACGATGATGACCAGCAGCGCGTGGTCAAAGCCGCCATCCGCGACCTGAACCTGGATGAGAAAACCTACCGCCCGCAATCCGTCCACGCCGCCATCTCGCGCGCAAAGAACGACTTGGTCTTCCCGGAAGATTTCCCCGTCCAGACCTATCGCGACGAGGTGGTCAAGCGGGTCTATCAGCGCTACCAGGAATTATTGAAACAGAACAACGCCGTGGATTTCGACGACCTGCTTTTGTGGGCGGCCCACCTGCTCTCCGAATTCCCGGCCGTGCGCGAAAAGTATGCCCGGCGCTTCCAGCACGTGCTGGTGGATGAGTTCCAGGACACCAATTTCGCCCAGTACACCCTGCTCAAGCACCTGGCTTCCGGTCACAATAACATTTTTGTGGTTGGGGATCCCGATCAATCGGTCTATCGCTGGCGCGGGGCCGATTATCGCAACGTGCAGCGTTTCGAGCAGGATTACCCGGATGCGCAGGTCATCCTGCTGGAGCAGAACTACCGCTCGAAGCAGACCATCCTGGACGCCGCCATGGCAGTCATTGACCGCAACCCGCACCGCCGCCGCAAAAAACTGTTCACCGAGCGCGGTGAAGGGGAAAAGGTCTCCTATTACGAAGCCCCGGATGATTACAGCGAGGCGGCCTTCGTGGTGGATACCATCGCCAGTCTCGTGGCCGGCAAAAAGGCCGAGCCGGGCGACTGCGCCGTGATGTACCGCACCAATGCCCAGTCCCGCCTTCTGGAAGAGGCCTTCCTGCAAGCGCGCCTACCCTACCGGCTGGTGGGGGCGCAACGCTTTTACGGGCGGCGCGAGGTCAAGGATATCATTGCCTACCTGCGTCTGGTGCACAATCCCGCCGATGAGATCTCGCTTGACCGCGTCATCAACTTGCCGCCACGCGGCATCGGCGAGAAAACCGTCCTGGCGCTGCACAGCGCCGGCCACACGGCCAATGCGTCCCCGTCCGCCGTGCTGATGGACCTGGCGCGCGCAGATGCCTCGCCTTTCTGGTCGCAGTTCAGCGGTCGCGCCGCCCTGCCCTTGGCCGATTTCGGCGCGCTCCTGACCAACTGGCGCGCCGAAGCGCCCCGGGCCACCGTCACCGAACTGTTCGACCGCATCGCTGACGACATCAAATACAAAGACTATATTGACGATGGCACCGATGAAGGGACTGAACGCTGGGAAAACGTCCAGGAACTGCGCCGGTTGACCACCGAGTACGCGGACCGCACTCTCACCGACTTCCTCGAAACGGTGGCGCTCATCTCCGACCAGGACACCCTCTCCGAAGGCAAGAACGCCCCCACCCTGTTGACCCTGCACGCCGCCAAAGGGCTTGAGTTTGGCGTGGTTTTCATCGTTGGCCTGGATGACGGCATCCTGCCGCACACCCGTTCCTTTGACGAACCGGAAGCGATGGAAGAAGAACGGCGCCTGTTCTACGTGGGTATCACCCGGGCCGAGGACCGGCTCTATCTTCTGCGGGCTCTGCGCCGTGGCGGGCGCGGCTACAGCGAGGAAACCATCCCGTCCCGCTATCTGGATGATATCCCGCCCGAACTGCTTTCCGGCCAGGCCCGCGGCGGGCATTCCTTCCGCGCCACTAACCGTGCCCCGGCCCCAACCTGGCTGCGCACCGATCCGGTTCCTGCCGCGCTTACCGAAGCGAAGTTCCAGGCCGGGATGCGCGTCATGCACCCGACCTGGGGCGAGGGTGTGGTCCTGGACAGCCGCCTCCAGGATAACGACGAGACAGTGGATGTGATGTTCGCGTCGGTCGGGATGAAACGCCTGGCAGCCAGTCTGGCAAAATTATCCGTCTTGAAAAGCGTCAAATAAGAAAGGCATTCCCTATGCTAAAAAACCTTCCCAATACTCCCGAGGCCCTGATCGCCTGGACCTGGCCTGAAATCGAGCCATATTATAAAGAACTTTTATCCCGTTCCCTGGCTGCCGAAAATGCAGATGCCTGGCTGGCGGACTGGTCGAGCGTTGGCGAACGCATCGAGGAACTCTACTCACGCCTGTCAGTGGCCACCTCGGTCAATACTGCCGACCAGGCTGCCGACGCGCGCATGAATAATTTTCTCGACAGCATCTTTCCAAACGTTTCGGCTGCCGAACAGAAGCTCAAGGAAAAACTGCTTGCCAGCCGGCTCGAACCGGCCGGTTTCGAAATTCCCCTCCGCAATATGCGTGCCGAAGCGGACCTGTTCCGGACCTCCAACCTGCCCCTGCTGGCCGAACAGCAGAAACTTGCCATCGCCTATGACAAAATCTACGGCGCGCAGACCGTTCAATGGGAAGGCGAGGAAATCACCCTCACCCGCCTGGCCATGAATTTCCGGCAACCCGATCGCGCCCGCCGCGAAAAAGCCTGGAGGCTCAAAGCTGAGCGCCAACTGGCGGATGTGCAGCCTATCAACGAACTCTGGGGAAAGTTCATGGACGTGCGTGCCAGGATTGCCCAAAATGCCGGCAAGCCTTCTTACCGTGAATATGCCTGGCAGCAGAAATTACGCTTCGATTACACGCCTGAAAACTGCAAATCCTTCGCGGCAGCCATCCAGCAAGTGGTTGTCCCGGCCGCCACACGCATCTACGCCAAGCGAAAAAAACTCCTCGGGCTCGATTCGTTACGCCCCTGGGACCTGGTGGACGGTTGGTACAGTCATCCCACGCCTCCCGCCGGTGCGCCGCCCCTCAAGCCGTTCACATCCATTGACGAGCTTAAGCAGGGCATCTCAACCATCTTCCACAGGGTTGACCCGCAACTGGGCGGCTATTTCGATACCCTGCTGGCCGAAGGCCTGACCGACTTGGATAACCGCAAGAACAAGGCCCCCGGCGCATATTGCACTTCCTATACATCCATCCGCAAACCGTTTGTCTTCGTTAACGCCGTCGGCATCCATGATGATGTGATGACGACCCTGCACGAATCCGGCCATGCTTTCCACATCTTTGAAACTGCCTCCATCCCCTATATCCAGCAACTGGCGGTGCCAATGGAATTTGCCGAAGTGGCCTCAATGGGCATGGAACTGCTGGCTTCGCCCTACCTGACGAAACAGAGCGGCGGCTTCTACTCGGAAGCCGAAGCAGCCCGCGCCCGTATCGAGCATCTGGAAGGCATGATCCTTTTCTGGCCCTTCATGGCAGTGGTGGATTCTTTCCAGCAATGGGTCTATGAGAATCCCGCCGAAGGCGCCGACCCGGCCGCCTGCAATATCAAATGGGGCGAACTCTGGGACCGTTTCCTGCCCGGTGTGGATTGGGGCGGTCTCGAAGAGATCAAGGTCACCGGCTGGCACCGCAAACTGCACATTCACCAGGTGCCTTTTTATTATGTGGAGTACGGCCTGGCGCAGTTGGGGGCAGTCCAGATCTTCGGTAATGCGCTGAAGAATCAGGCTGGAGCGGTGGCAGCCTATCGCAAGGCGCTTTCCCTGGGCGGCACCGTGACCCTGCCGCAGTTGTTCGCAGCCGCCGGGGCCAAATTTGCTTTTGACCCGGCCATATTGAAAACCGCCGTCGACCTGATGGAAAATGTCATCGGTGAATTGGAAAAAAAGATATAAGCAGATCATCTCCTGGAGGTAATATGGATTATGTTAACTTGGGAAAAAGTGGCCTAAAGGTTTCACGCCTGTGCCTGGGCATGATGACCTACGGCTCATCCAAATGGCGGGAGTGGGTGCTGGATGAAGAGCAGACGCTGCCTTTCGTTAAACGCGCCCTGGATGCCGGGATCAACTTTTTCGACACGGCGGATGCGTATTCGACCGGCGTAAGCGAGGAAGTGCTCGGGAATACCCTGCGCGCTTGCGGGGTCAAGCGCGCCAGCGTTGTGGTTGCCACCAAGGTTTTCAACCCGATGAGTGACGAGGTTAACGACCGTGGCCTTTCGCGCAAACATATCCTGGACGCGATTGACAATTCCCTGCAGCGTCTAAAAATGGAGTACGTTGACCTTTACCAGATCCATCGCTGGGATTACGCCACTCCCATCGAAGAAACTCTGGATGCTTTGAATGATGTGGTCAAATCGGGCAAGGCGCGCTATATTGGCGCATCCTCCATGTTCGCCTGGCAGTTCGCCAAGGCCCAGTATACGGCGGACTTGCATGGCTGGAGTCGTTTCGTCTCGATGCAGAATCACTACAACCTGGTCTATCGTGAAGAAGAGCGGGAGATGATCCCGCTCTGCATGGATCAGGGCGTCGGTCTGATCCCGTGGAGCCCGCTGGCGCGCGGCTTCTTCGGCGGCAACCGCCACAAGCAAGGCGGTGGCGAGACTGTCCGCGCACAGACGGATGGGTTTGCTGGAATATTGTATTATCGCCCGGAAGATTTCACGGTGGCCGAACGCGCCTGGGAAGTTGCCAAGGCCCACGCCGTCACCGGTTCACAGATTGCGTTGGCCTGGATATTGAGCAAGGCTTACATTACCGCCCCCATTATCGGCGCGAGCAAGCTGGAGCACCTCGACCAGTCCATCGCCGCCCTGGAACTCAAACTTGCTCCCGATGAGATCCAGCGCCTCGAAGAGCTTTACCAGCCGCATCCCGTGCTGGGGCATTCTTAAGAATTGATCTGCTCAAAAAAAAGGGGAGTGGGGTGTGCGTGCGGCGGAACCGCACGCACACCCCACTCCCCAAGTCACTGAGACGATACATAAAATCCTTAGAAAAAGCTGTAAAATAGAGACATGCCTGAAACACTAAAGATTGTCATACCGACTGCTGGATGGGCCACCCGTGTCCGCCCCCAGACCTGGTCCAAGCCCAAACCGCTGGTCGGTATTGCCGGTCGTGCCACGATCGACCATCTCCTGGATACCTTCCAGAGCGTGCCGGACTTTTCGACGGGCTTGAAGCAATGTCCCGAGAGTGCTGAATATGTTATTATCTTGGGCCCCTTCCTGGGTGAGGCGCAGATCCCGCCCTACATGAAAGAGTACTATCCTGACTACACGGTTCATTATGTACTTCAATCAGTCATGCGTGGTCAATCGGATGCACTCTGGCTGGCGCGCGAATATCTCACTGGCCCAATGATCATGTGCTTCTCCGATACGCTGATTGAGACTGATTTTTCTTTTCTGCCGGACGAAAAAGCTGATGGTGTGGCCTGGGTCAAGCCCGTCCCGGATCCGCGCCGGTTTGGCGTGGCAGAAGTGGATCAAGATGGTTGGGCAATTCGGTTGGTCGAAAAACCGGCCTCGCTTGAAAATAACCTCGCTCTGGTAGGCTGCTATTATTTTCGCGAAGGTCGCACGCTTGTCTCAGCCATTGAAGAGCAAATGAAACGGGGAAAGTCCCTGAAAGGCGAGTACTTCATCGCTGATGCAATCAACATTATGATCGAGCGCGGCTTTAAAATGCGCACGCAGACCATTGATGTCTGGCTGGACATGGGTACGATTGAAACCATACTGGAGACCAACCGTTACTTGCTTGAACACGGGCGTGATAATACAAAAAGCATAAACCGCAAAAATATAAAAGTTGTGCCGCCAGTGTTTATTCACGCAAGCGCGGTGATCGATCATTCAACCATTGGTCCCAATGCATCCATTGGTGCGGATTGCAAGATCACCAATAGTCGCGTGGAAAACAGCATCCTGGAGGCTGGTGTGGTGACGGATGCAGTCTCCTTGAAGAACTCGTTTATCGGCCGGCAGGCCCAGGTTCACGGACGTTCGCCCGAATCTACGCCTGTGATGTTAAATATCGGTGATAACAGTTCCGTCGTTCTTTAATAATTATTCGTTTATGTAGGACGAGATTCACAAAACAAAGTGACAACCTGGCCTACTAATATTTACAGGATGGTTCTACAATATGGGTGAACTTGTCGAATGCCACTCCGGGTTCACGTATGCGGATAGGCCGGTTACGTTGACTTGGGAAGGCCAGCGGCGGGAGATCCTCCTCATCCTGGCACAATGGCGCACCCCGGATGAAAGATATTTTCGTGTCCGTACAAGCGACCAAAAGGATTTCGAGCTTTCCTATTGCGAATCGGTCAACGAATGGCGAATCACCCAACTTTGAGGAGACTGAATGCAGGAAATTTCTGATACGCGTTATCTATCGCAGCGTGTGGCCGGCTTGAAACCTTCCGGCATCCGTAAGTTTTTTGATATTGCTGCCACGATGAAGGATGTCATCTCATTGGGCATCGGTGAGCCAGACTTTACCTCGCCTAAACCGATCCTGGAAGCCGGCGTCCATTCGCTGCAGGCTGGGGAGACACATTACACATCCAACGCCGGCAAACTGGAGTTGCGTCAGGCGGTGGCGAATCATCTGAAGCAACAGTATAGTGTCGAATATGACCCGGTAAACGAGATCCTTATCACGGTGGGTGTCTCGGAGGCGCTCTACTTGGTGATGAATGCCCTGCTTGACCCCGGCGATGAGGTCATCATCCCAACACCCTGTTTCGTCTCCTACCAGGCGGAAGTCATTCTGGCAGGTGGCGTTCCGGTGGAAATTCCCAGTTGCCCCGAAGATAATTTCCAATTGGATCCGCAGCAGATCCGCATGGCGATCACTCCGCAGACGAAGATTATCTTTGTCGGATATCCCAACAACCCAACCGGCGCGGTCGCATCCCGCCAGGTGCTTGATGAAGTGGCTAAGATCGCTGAGGAGCACAACCTGCTTATCATTTCGGATGAGATCTACGACCGCCTGGTTTATGGTCACGAGCATGTTTGCGTTCCAGCGTTGGGCGAGACTGCCCGGCGTCGTACCATCCTGCTGGGTGGTTTTTCAAAAGACTATGCCATGACCGGTTGGCGCATTGGGTATGCCTGTGGCCCAAGTGACATCATCAAGGGGATGACACGCATCCATCAATATACTATTATGTCTGCCCCGACCACTGCACAGGATGCCGCGCTGGAGGCCCTGGCAAGTGGCGAGAAATATGTGCAGGAGATGGTAACCGAATATGATCGCCGCCGCCGGTTTATGGTGGATGGCTTCAATCGGCTTGGCCTGGCCACTTTTGAGCCGCACGGCGCTTTCTACGCTTTTCCCAATGTGGCTGCTTCCGGGTTGGATGATGAAACTTTTGCCGAAACGTTGTTGCGTGAGGAACATGTGGCAGTGGTGCCGGGCAACGCTTTCGGTCCTGGCGGGGAAGGATTTGTGCGCTGTTGTTACGCAACCACCTACGAACAGATCGAGGAAGCTCTGCGCCGCATGGAAAGGTTTATGAACCGGCATGGCTGAACCTGCCGGAAAAGCTGTATCGTTTTCCTTGTAGGGAGATTGGAGGCAAACCATGATTTTTCAGGCAGGCATTGAGAACAATAACGAAGGGCGCACCATCGCTTGGGCGCTGGAACATCCGGGCTGTTTCGCCTATGGTATCAACGCAGATGGAGCCCTCCTGAACCTGGAAAGCGCTCTCAGTAAATATGCTGGCTGGATCCTGCGCCACGACACACGTACCTGGTTGAGTTTTTCCGATACTGAAATTGAAATTGTCGTCAATGGAACCTGGGATGTGTATTACATCAACGACAACCTGGATATAGCTACCGAGGCCGACGGCTACAGCGTGGAATCCTTCTTTCCCTATGACTGGAAACCGTTGACTGCGCTTGAAATTAAACATGGCCTGGAAATGCTGACTTGGAGCAGGGATGATTTAGTTAAATCCATACAGGGATTAAGTCCGGAGAAGCTGGACGCCACGTATCCTGGAGAACGTTGGAGCATCAACGGGATTCTGGGCCACATTGCTGGGGCTGAATGGTGGTATCTTGACCGGCTTGGCCTGGCCTTTCCGCGCGAACAGATGCCGGAAGAACCGCTGGCGCGTTTGGAAAAGGTCCGCAAGCATTTTGCCTCCGCACTTTTTAAACTGGATGAGGTGAAACAGGTTATTGGGTCGGACGGGGAATTCTGGTCTCCGCGTAAGTTGCTCCGCCGGGCATTGTGGCACGAACGGGACCATATCGAGCATATCCGCAAGCTGCTCTGACCAAGAGCGTTCCGCGCCTTTCCCGTCCACAACCACCTCATATTTTTTAGGATAATAGATGCCACTCCATTCGCTTATTGCCCAATTGCGCTTCAGCCGGAGTGAGTTTGTGCGCGGTCTAAAGGACGTTTCCGAAGTAGATGCCGTACGCCGGCTGGTGCCCATGAACTGCCTTAGGTGGCTGGTGGGACACCTTGCTGACCATGAGCACTATTTCTGGGTCATCTTGGCGCAGCAAAAGAACGTTGCCCCCGGTCTCTTTTATCTGGCCGGTTATGGCCAACCTGCCAGCACTCCCGCTTTGAAAGAAATGTGGGCAACCTGGCAGAAAGTAACTGCCACAGCGGATGAGTACCTGGATACCCTGACGGCTGAAACCATGCAAAGCCATCTGGTACGGGATGGCCGGCCAGAGGAGGAAAACGTTGGCACTTTGCTGATGCGGACCATTTACCACTATTGGTACCATACCGGGGAGGCTTCGGCCATCCGTCAGATGCTTGGGCATACTCACCTTCCGGAGTTCGTGGGCAATATGACCACGACCTCCTACCGGCCGGAAGAATGCTGACAGGCGCACCAATATTCTTCAATGTTTGAAAAATTAAGAATTTTCACCAGAAACGACGCCGTCCGCCACACATTCGGCTATTATTCTCTTTTCATCTGCCTGGGACTCAACTCGGCCATCCTCGGGCCAACCCTGCTTGCCCTGGCTGGTCAGACACATTCCGGCCTGGAACAAATGGGGCTGCTTTTTCTGGCTGGGGCCATCGGCTATACCTTGGGAACGATGATCAGCGGGTGGGTCATCGACCGGGTGCGTGGGCATCCGGTGCTGGGTGTTGCCCAATTGTTCGCCGCTGTTCTCATCTTCTTTATCCCGTTGGCCTCCCGGTTCTGGGTTTTACTGGCAATACTGGTTTGCAAGGGTCTCGCTGAGGGCTTTATAAACACGGGGGCAAACGCCCTGCTGGTCTGGACGCATGGCGAAAAAGTCAGCCCGTTCATGAACGGACTGCATTTCTTCTTTGGCTTGGGCGCTTTTCTCTCTCCATTCCTCGTCGCACAAGTAGTGGGGGTAGCAGGTGGCTACCGTTGGGCCTTCTGGGCGTTGTCAGCCTTTGCGGTGCTGGTTGGCTTGCACATGCTCACCATGCCGGGAAGCCCAAGTCCCGCCCAAGCGCATGGCAATGAAGCCGCCCGGAATACTGGCGGTCCCATTCCTTATGCGCTGATTGTTTCGGCCATGCTGTTCCTGTTCTTTTACGTTGGCGCTGAAGTCACCTTTGGCGGTTGGCTCTCCACCTACGCGGTCACGCTTAAGCTGGCCAGTGCAGCCGGAGCGGCCTACCTGGCCTCGGCGTTCTGGCTGGCGTTTACGATCGGACGCCTGATCTCCATCCCGGCTGCCACCCGTTTCAAGCCCAGGCAGGTGATCCTGGCGGCTTTGTTTGGCTGTCTGTCCGTCCTGGTTCTGGGAATCGTCTTTTCGGGCTCCAGCGCGATCTTATGGGTGATGGCGATTGGTCTGGGATTTTGTATGGCGCCCATCTGGCCGACCGGTTTCACCCTGGCCGGGCAGTCTATCAATATGACGGGCGGTACTACCGGGGTGATCCTGCTGGGCGATAGTTTCGGCGGTATGGTATTGCCAACCCTGGTGGGCAGGGTCATTGTGTCCAGTGGCCCACGCACCATGGTCTATCTTGTTTTCGGCAGCTTGGTATTGAATTTGCTGGCTTTCATGGGCATGCTGCGCCTGCGTCCGACTAAAACGCCAGCGACTGTATAAAGGAGGCGAAATGCCTGATTGGTTGGAGAAGGCCGTATTCTACGAGATTTATCCGCAAACGTTTTTTGACTCAAATGGCGATGGCATTGGCGACCTGCCGGGTATCCTGCAAAAACTGGAATATCTCCAATACCTGGGCGTCAACGCCGTCTGGCTCAACCCGTGCTTTGCCTCGCCATTCCAGGATGCCGGGTACGATGTAAGCGACTTCTATCAGGTTGCCCCGCGCTATGGCACAAATGCCGACCTGCGAGCGCTCTTCGCTGAGGCGCGCCGCCTTGGCATCCGCATCCTGCTGGATCTGATACCCGGCCACACCTCCACGGAGAACGCCTGGTTCAAGGAATCCTGCAAACCGGAACGCAATCAATATTCCGACTGGTACATCTGGACGAACAGCATTTGGACCTGGAACGCGCCGGGCGTGCAAACCGTCATCGGCTATTCCGAACGGGATGGCAACTACATCACGAATTTCTTCCATTTCCAGCCCGCCCTGAACTATGGGTTCGCCAACCCTGACCCAAAGCACCCCTGGCAGCAACCGGTGGACGCTCCTGGGCCGCAGGCAGTGCGACGGGAGCTGAAGAACATCATGAAATTCTGGCTTGACCTGGGCGCAAGCGGCTTCCGGGTGGATATGGCCGGGTCGCTGGTCAAGAACGATCCGGGCAGCCAGGCAACCGCGCGCCTCTGGCATGAAATCCGCCTCTGGCTGGACAGCGAATATCCCGAAGCCGCCCTTGTCTCCGAGTGGTCCAGACCAACCGTGGCGATCCCGGCCGGCTTTCACATGGACTTTTTACTGCCGTTTGCTGGTTCTGCATTTCAATCGCTTTTCCGGATTCCAAATCCTCCCGGTTCGCCAGGGGAGACCTCCGGTTTCTTCGACCCTAATCGGCCTGGTGACATCCAGGCATTTCTGGATGAATACCTGCCCCTCTATCGGGCCACGCGTGGACAGGGTTTCATCGTCATCCCAAGCGGCAACCACGATACCACGCCCCGCTTGGGCAATGGGCGTACGCCACGCGATCTCGAATTGGTTTTTCTGTTCTTGCTGACAATTCCGGGCGTGCCATTCATTTACTATGGTGACGAGATCGGTATGCGTTCCCCGCAGGCTATCAAGTCAAAAGAAGGTGGCTACAACCGCACCGGGGCGCGCACGCCCATGCACTGGGATACCACCTCAAACGCCGGTTTTTCTAGCGCCCCCATGGAACGGCTTTACCTGCCAGTCGAAGCTGCCCCGGATCGGCCTAATGTGGCTGTGCAGCGCGCAAACGACGACTCTTTGTTAAACCATGTGCGCCGGTTGATTGCCCTGCGCCAGGCGCATCCGGCCTTGTGCGCAAGCGGTTCATTTGAGCCGGTCGCTGCCGAGCCGGGCAAACTTCCCTTTGTGTACTTGCGCCAGGCAGGGAACGAGAAACTCCTGGTGGCGCTCAATCCGGCCAACCAGCCCTGTGAGATGACGTTTGATCGTTCGATGTTAACGCAGGCGCCCGAGGCACTCTACGGCACGCCGGATTGCTTCACGCCCGCTGGCGCACAATGGCGGTTGCGTCTACCTGGGGTCGCTGGGGGAGTGTACCGGTTGCAGGGATAAATGGAATAAGATGGTTACCCATGAAAAAAGAAAAGCCACCTCTGTTTAGCGACTTAAAATTGGTGCCACTTCTCAATTATGCCCTGTTTTTCATTGCAGTGGCATACTTGGTAACCTATCTATGGATGGCGTACTACCGGCTTCACTATCCTTTTGATTTGGAATGGATTGAAGGTGGGATGGCTAACCAGGTCGGGCGGCTGTTACATGGGCAAAGTATGTACGTTGCGCCAAGTGTTAACTATGTGCCTTTTTTATACCCACCCATATATTTCTATTTTTCGGCCGCCGCCTCTCTCATTTTTGGAGGCGGCCTTTTCCCGCTCAGGCTGGTTTCGTTTCTTGCCTCCCTGGTTTCATTCACTGTAATCTTTCTGATAGTACGCGCTGAGACTAGGGATGGATGGGTGGCTTTATTATCCACCGGCTTATTTGCCGCAGCTTTTCGTGTGACCGGCGCGTGGTTGGATATTGCCAGGGTAGACTCCCTCTTCCTGGCTTTGTATATGTTATTTATCTATTTTGTGAGGGGCAGGCCAACCTGGGGACATTCCGTGCTGGCAGGCTTATTCGCTGCTCTGGCATACTTGACCAAACAAACCGCGCTGGTCGCATGCTTGCCAGTCCTTGTTTATCTCTTCTGGCGTAATTGGAAATACGCGCTTTCTTGTCTTGCTGTTGCGGCGCTGACAATTGGAATAACCACCTTGGTGTTGAATCAGGTCAGTGCAGGTTGGTATGGCTATTATGTTTTTGAACTTTTGTCGCAGCAAACGGAATGGCTGCCGGTGGAATTTGTTACTTTTTGGAAAGATGACCTGCTGATCCATCTACCCCTTGCGACTCTTTTCACCATATCCTTCTTCGCAGCCCGGCTGAAGCGGGACCGGTTCTACCTTATCCAGTGGTTTTCGATCATGGCGGGCGCACTGGCCGGGACTTTTATAACCCGGGTCAAAATAGGCGGATATGATAATGTGCTCTTGCCCGCTTATGCGGTGCTTTCGGTCCTGTTCGGGTTGGGACTGAGCGAGTTGTTAAAAGTTGCCAGGCAGTTGCAGGTTGATTTGAGAGGCCGGCTGGAAGGTCTGATCCTGATTGCCTGCTTGATCCAATTGGCCGTACTGGCCTACAATCCATACGCTCAAATTCCGACCAAAGCAGACCTGGATGCAGGCTATAAACTGGTGCACTTGATTTCGAGCGTCAAAGGGCAGGTCTTTCTTCCTGACCACGGCTATTTGCCGACCTTGGCCGGCAAGCAGACTTATGCGCATAATTCCGCCATTTGGGATGTTTTACGAGGTGACCAACAGACAAAAGGCAAGGCATTGCTTACGGCGGACCTCCAGAATGCCATCCGCCAGCAGACCTTTGATGAGATCATTATTGACTCGGATCTGGATATAACCTGGTGCTGTGTTGAGATTGATCAGTATTATACGCGGGTGGGCGAGGTATTCCAGGATCCGACCTCTTTCTATACGGTTACAGGCGACAGAAAACGACCTACCTACATATATATTGCAAACCGTTTGAAGTAAGTGTTAATAGATTGAAATGGTCAGTGCACATTCCTTGTGGTAAGATTGCGCCCATGGATTTTTCCCAGATTACCGATTGTCTGTTTATTGGTGATACCCCTTGCAAGGAAGATTACGATCTTTTACGCGAGATGGGTGTCCGTCTGGTTATAAATATGCGGTTTGAGAAACGCCCGGTGGTTGACTCCCACATCCCCCCGCTGGATTTCCTGTGGCTGCCGACCGTGGATACCCCCGGACTGGTCATTCCCATCCGGTTTCTTATGCGCGGCGTCCAGGCCGCTTTGGAAACCATCCAGGCGGGTGGAAAAGTCTATGCTCACTGTCACAAAGGTCGTCACCGCGGTGTGGCTATGGGAGCTTCCATCCTGATTGCCTTGGGATACGATCCGGAGGCTGCCATCGAATTGATCAAGACGCAGCGTCCCATCGCCGACCCGAATATTTTCTACATCCGCAGCCGCATCCTGCGCTTTGCGCGTGCCTGGGAGAGTATTGATTAGGGCTTTCCTTGAAAGAGCCTCAAAACGGGTTCCTCACCGGAACCCGTTTTTGTTATCCGTTTGCCAGCTTGACCACCGTCACGCCTTCGCCGCCTTCTTTTGCGCCGCCTTCCTCGAACGAGGTAACTTGCGGGTGATCCTTGAGCACTGCACGCACTTCCTGGCGTAATTTACCGGTGCCTTTGCCGTGGATGATCCGGACAAATGGCAGTCCGGCCATGTAGGCCTTTTCCAGGTAACGGTCCAGATTCTCAAGCGCATCTTCGGCGCGCTGGCCGCGCAGGTCGAGTTCCATTCCAGGGGAAGAGCTTAGATATGTGTGATGAGCCGGTGAGCTTTCTACCCCACTTGAGCCTTTTTTACTCGTACCTTGTTTCTCGTCACTCGTTTCTACCTCTTCGGCTTTCCTTTTCAACTCATCCAGACGCACCCGCAGCCTGAGTGTACCCGCCTGTACCTCGGCCTCATCACCATCAATGGAGGAAATTATGCCTTCCGTGCCGAGTACGCGCAATACCACCTTTTCGCCTGGCTTCAATGTACCAACCGGTTTAGCGCCCTGCTTTTTCCATTTCACAGGCTTTTGAACTTGCTCTATCACGACCTCAATTTTCTCTTCGATTGCATCTACCGCATCCAGCGGCTGGCGGGCTTTCTTGAGTTCATCTTTCAGCATTTTGAGTTGAGCCCTTAAAACCTCAACTTCCAGTTCGCCCTCAGCCCGCGCCTGCTCGAGCACTTTCTGCCGCTCATCCCCAATTTTTTCCAGCCGTTCAGCCAGGTCGCGTTCCATGCGGCGCGCTTCGGAGCGGGCTCGCTCGGCTTTTTCGCTCTCCTTGAAAGCGATCTTGCGCTGGCGGTGGATATCACCGATGAGTTTATCGGCGCGCAAGTCGTCCGGGTTGATCTCGCTTCTGGCCGCCTCGATAATTTCCTGTGGTAGTCCCAGCCGCTGGGCTATGGCGAGGGCGTTGGAACGGCCCGGCAGGCCCAGCGTCAATTTGTAGGTCGGGCGCAGGGTCTGGACGTTGAACTCCAGCGATGCATTGACTACGCCGGGAGTGGTGTGTGCAAAGGTTTTCAATTCCGGATAATGGGTGGCCACGAAGGTGGTGATTCCGCGTCCCAGCAGATCCGAGAGGATGGCCCTTGCCAGGGCTGCCCCCTCCTGCGGGTCTGTGCCAGCTCCGAGTTCATCCAAAATAACCAGCGAGCGTTGGTCTGCTTTCTTGAGGATGTGCACGATATTGGTGATATGCCCGGAGAATGTGGAGAGCGACTGCTCGATGGATTGCTCATCGCCGATGTCGGCGTAAATGGCCGCAAAACAAGGCAGCTCCGAGCCGGACTGAGCCGGGATATGCAGCCCGCTTTGTGCCATGACAGCCAACAGGCCGACCGTCTTGAGGGTGACCGTCTTGCCGCCTGTATTGGGGCCGGTGATGACCACTGCGAACGTTCCGGGCAGCGGGTCAATGTTGGTGGGAACCACTGTTTCCGGGTCCAGTAGCGGATGGCGGGCGTTCAAGAGACGGATTGCGGATTGCGGGTTGCTGGTTGCTGATGGCTGGCGGCTCAGTATTGGTTCGTTTGCCCCGATCGCATCTGCGTATTTCGCTTTCGCAAATGCCAGGTCGAGTTCGGCCAGCGCAGCCACCCCGGGAACGATTTCCCCGGCCAGTTCCCCCACCTGCGCCGAGAGTTCGGCCAGTACCCGGCGGACTTCGTCCCGTTCGGCGATCTCGGCTTCGCGCAAGGCATTGTTCAGTTCCACCACCGCCAGCGGCTCGACAAACAGGGTTGCCCCGGTGGAGGATTGGTCATGGATGATGGCTTTGACCTGGCCCTTGAATTCTGCCCGCAGGGGAATGACATACCGCCCATCCCGTTGGGTGATGACGCTATCCTGTAACTTCGAGGCGGTGGAAGCGTCGCTCAGGTAACGCTGCAGGCGCGCCATCAGCCGGTCGTGGGCAATGCGCACCTGTCGCCGCAGGTCGTACAACCTGGGTGAAGCGCTGTCTGCCACTTCGGCAGCATCGCTGATGCAGCGGGCGATCGCTTCGATCAATCCCGCTGGGGCAGGCAGCTCAGCGGCGATTTTTGCCAGATGGGGGGAAGCTTCGGCGTGTTTTTCGAAGAAGCGCCGCAAGCTGCGCATCGATAGGAGCGTGGACTGCACATCCAGCAATTCCTTCGGGTCGAGCACTCCGCCGTGCGCTGCCAGATCCACCTGTTCGCGGATATCGTGCGCGTTGCCGATGTTTAGGTCAGCCGTGACAAGCAGTTTGCGCGCCTCGCCGGTCTCGGCCAGGCGGGAGGAGGCTTCGCTGAAATCCGGCGTAGGCGTCAGCAGCCGCGCCAACTCCGCCGAGCCGGAGAAATCGCAAAAGTCCGCCAATCGGGCAAGTATCTTGGGGTATTCGAGCACGCTGAGAGTTTTGGAGTCCATGGCAGGCTGAATTTACCACAAGATGGAGAAAAAAAGAGGGTGACTTTATTTCCGGCCTATGCTTCGCCTCGAGCCCAGGTTTCCAGCGTTGTGGCAGGCGCACCCAGCAGTGCATTGGCTTCGTCGGGCGAACCGCTTAGGAAAATTTTGACTTTCTCACAATACGCAAAAAAAGGCAGCGCGGATTGCAGTTCGCGCCGTCTCCCGGCCCATGCGATCATCCTGGCTGCCCGGATGGGCAGAGAAATGATTCTGTAGTTTGGGTAAGCAGCCCGTTGGAGAACTTCCAAGGCCGCCCGCATTGTCATTGCTTGGGGACCGCAGACATACAGGGTTTTGCCGGCGGCCTGCGGGGTCGCGTATGCCTTGGCGACCATGCGGGCATAATCGCCTGCAGCCACCCATTGGTAGGGGTGCGGATGGTTGCCAATCTGCAGTAGCAGCCTCCCGTGCACAAAATTACGCAGGGTTTCCATAAAATAATTGGCCCGAAAAATGGTGTAAGGGATGCCCGAAGCGCGGATGGCATTTTCTGCCAGCAGGCGCGCTTGGGTATCCGGGAACCAGGCGTTCTCCTGGCACACCGAGGCCCCCGAAAGATAGCTGATGCGCTCCAGGCCGGCCTTGCTGGCCGCCCGGGCCACCATTTCCCCTCCGCGTCGTTCCAGGTCAGGGTCGGACAAACCATGCAGGTTGATATGAACGCCCTGGCAGCCCTCCAACGCGACTGCGAGCGAGTCAGCCTCCTCCACATCCCCGTCTGCGATCTCGAAGGACGCAGGAAAGCGCGCCTTCGCTTTCTCCGGGCTGCGGGTGAATATCCGCACACCAAACCCTTCCGCCTGGAGTCGGCGGGCCACCGGTTCGCCCAACATGCCTGTTCCACCGATGACAAGAATTTTTTGGATCATCCCGGCCTCCGTATTCACGTGCTTTTGTTCTGTTCGATCTATTGTATATTACCTGGCCCGGTTACAGGTTTTGTACGCCGTGCCAGGTATGGAAGAATATGAACACTGCTGCAATTAGACCATATGGCCACGAACCGCCGATCAAGGCGATGCCAAGGAAGGCCAGAAAAGGTGTCAGGCGCGGCGCCAATAGGCCCGCCGAACGATTGCTCCAGGTCGCGCCGGGGATGAACGCCAGCGGTAGCCAGGAGGCGAAGTAAACCAATGTCCCGAGCATATAGATGGCCAACCCTTCTTTGCTTAAAGGTTCCTTTGCTTGCAAAGGTATTAACAATGGCAAGGCAAACACCAGGATACGGGTAACATTCTCGGCCATCAGCAGCCACTTCGGGGAATGGCTGTCCGAGGTCACGCGCGGGTCGGTGATGCGCGGGCCTAGGATCAGATTCCAGGCCAGAAGCGGGAGGATCAGCCAGAGACAATTGGCCAGGGTCAGTTCCAGGCTCATTCCTGGCTCAACTCCACGCAAATAATTACTGTCTTCTTTGCAGCCAGGCGCAGCTCTTCAGGGTTGAAACTCCCATCTGATTCGACCTGGATATGCTGATTTTGGACCAGCGCCGGAAAGCGCCGGAGATATACACTCAAGCCTTCGAAGATTGTTTCAGGGTCAATCTTTGGGTCGAGCACGCTCCCCTTTCCATTCAGGGATTTGCCGCGTAGGCGCAGTTGGATGGGTAAGCCCCCTTTCAGGTTGCGCCACCAGGTCTTTTGCTCGGGCATCCCCGGCACGATGAAAATGTGGTTTCCATCTTGCGCGTACTGGACCGGCAGGCTGTATTCCCGGCCGGTTTTGCGTCCACGATAGGTGATGATCAGCATGCTCGCGCTCATCAGTGCATGCAGGCGGGAGCGCAGGATCAGGCCTACCAACGGATTGGCGACTTTGTTCATAAACCACATGGAAGAATTTCGTTGGCCGGAACGGCCGGTTTGCGGCTTGTTTTCCATTTACACCTCGTTGATTTTCTTGGAATGGCCGGGCAAAGGCTTACCGGAGCAGCCCCCAGGCCAGACCGACGGCCAGGAGCACGATTACGCCCACCAAAATTTTTGCCAGTACCGTGAAACGCATGGCGGGTTTGAAGTTCATCGGCAGGTATTGGTATAGCGAGGCATCCGCCATGCCGGTATCGTAGAAGCTGGTCAGCAGGCGCTGGCGCGCTTCGGGTTGGAAGCCCCAGAAATCGCTTACGTGACCCTGTTCGGCGATGACCACGTGCTGACCTTTGCGCAGGGATGGCAGCAGCTCCTGCTCGGCAAATTGCGCCGGGGTGGAGAAATCAATGCTTCCGCTGATGAGCAGGGTCTCCACATCCGTGGGCTGTACCTGGCGATATTCGCTGGCGATCGTGTTGGCAGGCCAGTTACCCCCGGCGCTGCCCCAGATCAGCAGGGCCATGGGGGAACCAAGCGTGGCATCCGGCGTGGTCAGTTCGGCCCGGTAATCCCGCCCGGGTTCGAAATCCGTGCTGCACCCTTTGGAAAAGAACTCGCCCCAGGTCATCATGGTGGGCATGACAAAATTGGAGGCCATGGACATCAATGCCAACCCGCTCGGATCGCCTCTGGCAGCCGACAGGTAGGCATCGAAGATGATCGGGGCGCTGGTGCGGTGGAAGAGCATCATGAAAGCCACCATTTTTACTTTTCCCGGGTCGATCGGTAGGAAAAACCAGCGCGCCGGCATATGCGTGTTGACGCTGTGCATGGCTTCCACCAGGTCGGGCGCCGCGGGACCGGCCGCCTGTTTCCACAGGTTGGCGTAATAGGCTATCTGGGCATCCACCACTTCTGGCTTCCAGAGGAAGTGCCCGTGCGGATTGACGCCGATCATGGCGCTGCGTAGCAGGCTGGCCGGGTGCATGTCAGCGTAGATCTGCGCCACGCGTGTACCGTAACTCTCGCTCAGCAGAGCTATGCGCTTGTACCCCAGGGCTATGCGGGCAGCCTCCATGTCCTCGACCACTTCAGGGATGGTGTACCCCCTCAGGTCCACGCCTTCCGCTTGCAGGCGGGAGGCGCTGGCAGACATGGCCGCACCCAGGGCATCCAGCGAAGCCGGGCTGAGCAGGTCGCCTCCCACGCCTTTCATGGCCCTGGCAACCTCGGGACAGTCCAGCTTGGGAGTGCCGTCCACGCCGCGGTAACCGACCAACACAATATCGTGGTTTGCCAGCAGCCAGGCCGGGGGCTTGAAGCCCATGTTGGATATGCCGGGCCCACCGCCCAGGTAGAAGATTGGTTCGGCTGGATGGGTCGAGGCCGTGTGGATGCGGCGTAACGGCAGGGCCACCAGGCGCGCCGCTGGATCGGAGCGGTTCTCAGAAACCACCAGTGTGCCGCGCTCAGCCTGGTAAAGCTGCCCATGCAGTTTGACCGTGCAGGCAGCTAGGAAGGGTTCACCCGCGTGCGCCCCGCTGGGAACGGTCACGGCCCGCCTTTTGGGTCGGAACAGGAACCAGGCTAAAAAGGCCAGCAGCAGGAGCGCCAGGGCAACCGGGAAGATCAATTCTGTATACATTATCACCTATCATTTCTCGGCTAATCAATCAAAGGCCGGGCAAAGCGCCGCTCGTAGGCGCCGTTATTCTTTAACATGGCATCGAAGTTGGAATGAGCCACTGGCAGGCGCAGGAAGACCCGGAAGAACGGGCCCAGGATGGCGGGATACCGTTCGGGAGCGGCCAGCCCCGCCAGGAGCGCAGGGGCAAATCTCCCCTCTTGGGCCAGGCCGGCGCCCAGCGCTTGCAGCCCTGCGAACAGGCTCCGGGTGGCTTCGGCAGGCAGGTCGCGCACGCCTTCCCCGCCGCCTTTGACTATGCTGCCGAGATAGGGACTGCCCAGGCGTTCCGCCAGCTTTTCAAGGTAGCGTTCCACGTAGCGCGAATGCAGCCCTTCGGGAAAACCGGATTGCACCACAAACCCGATCGGCGGATTATTCGCCCGCCCGACCAGCGGTTCGAGCGCCTCGATGAAATGCTTGACGATGCCGGGCATGGCATCCGTGTATAGCGGAAAACCGAGCAGGACGCATTCTGCTCCCGCAAAGGCCTGCACTATCTGTTCCGTCTCTTTCAGGCGCACCAGGTGATGGATTTCGCTTGGACCGCCGAACCCGGCCGCAATTTCGCGCAGGAAGATGGGTGTGCTGCCCCGCCGCCCACGCGGGGAACCGTTGAACAGGGTCAGCCGGGCCGGTGGAGTAATGGGTACTCCCTGGGTGGCGGGGAGATGACCGGGCAAGGGCAGCGCTTTGCGGGCCTTGGAGGTGATCCGGGTGGCCAGCTCCGCCACGCCGGTCTCGGTGGTCAGCGAAAATTCCAGGCGGGTCTTGAAATTGAGCGCCGTCCTGCAAAAGATATCGGTGACGATCTGCAGGTCGCTCGCATCGGTATCCGCTTCCTTTTCAAGCAGCAATCCGATCCGCGGGGATTGCGCATACCGTTTGATGTGATGAGCTTCGTTGTGGTCCACTCCTATGTAGGGGTGGATCAACGGCAGGTGTTTGTCAAAGGCCATTTTGAGCAGTGTGGACGGGAAGCCCATTTTGAGCGGTGCGGCATACAGGACAAAATCGGCGTTGATGACGGCGCGGTCCATTTCGAGGGATGCATCCCGGCTGGCGCACTCTCCGGGCGTCTTTACCCAGCAGCCGAAACAGCCGATGCAATAGCGCAGAGGCAACTCGCGCAGGGTCAGTTGGTTTATGCTGTGGCCTCCCCTTTCCAGGCTGGGCTTTAACTGTGCCAGGCAGGCATCCAACCCTGCCGGTGTGGGGCTGCCATTGAGAATGGTGATTTTCATTTTTGACCGCCTTTCGGGAACGTCTTCATGGCTTTTTCCTTATTTCTCCGGAACCTTGCCCTGCTTAAACTCTTCGATCACGTTCTCGGCCCAGGCCAGGTTGGCGCGCATGCTGCGCAGGCCCAGGTCCAGGGTCAGCAGCCAGAAGTAGGATTCGCGTTCGGAATGGATCATCTGGTTGTATTCTTCGAGTTGGCTGGGGATTCGTTGGTAGCGTTCGAGAATGACTCGCATCATCGCCGCGACCGCTTCGAACTTGGCCAGGATTTCCTGGTTGGACAACTGCCCGCAGAAGAATACCTGGATCAGGGATGCGCTGCGGTTGGGTTCGGAAGGAGGCGTGCTTTTCAGCCAGGCTTGGAGATGCTGCTGGCCGGGTGTAGTGATGTGGTAAACCTTGCGGTCCGGGTGATCTTCCTGGTGGACGATATCCATCTCGACGAACCCATCTTCGGTCAGGCGCGCCAGGGTGCGGTAGATCTGGCTCTGGTCGGCCGGCCAGAAATGCTGGACGGAGGTATCGAATATTTTCTTCAGGTCATAACCCGACAGGGGCAGGTAATTCAGAAAGCCCAGGATGGCGTACTCAAGCGACATATAAGATTCTCCTTATATAGGATTAGTCATGTATAATATTAGTCATATAATAACTGCAGGGCTGGAGTTTGTCAATCCCTGCTTAAGAGACGGTATAATGCTCTCATTGGAGAGATCATGTTCATAGATAAAGCAGAGATTCTGGTTCGTTCCGGCAAAGGCGGCGATGGGATGGTGCACTTTCACCGCGAAAAATACGTTCCGCGCGGCGGGCCGGATGGCGGCGATGGCGGCCGCGGCGGGGATGTGACCCTGGAAGTGCGCCCCACCCTCAATTCGCTGGCAGCTTTTCGCTTTACCACCCGCTTCGAGGCCGGGGATGGCAAAGGCGGCGGTTCAAATGATAAATCCGGCAAGTCAGCCGAGAACTTGGTGGTGGCGGTGCCGCCCGGCACGCTGGTCTACGATGCTGCCACGGGTGACCTGTTGGGCGACCTGACCGCCGCCGGGCAGCAATTGGTGGTCTGCAAGGGCGGGCGCGGCGGGCGCGGCAACCCGCACTTCAAGAGTTCGATTAATCAGATCCCGCGCACTGCCGAAAATGGCGAACCGGGCGAGGAGAAGCGCTTGCGTCTCGAACTCAAGTTGATTGCGGATATTGGTATCGTGGGCGTACCGAATGCCGGCAAATCCACCCTGCTCTCTGTGCTGACCAATGCCAAACCCAAGATCGCCGCCTACCCGTTCACGACCCTGGAGCCGAACCTGGGCGTCGCGAATGTGGACGATGAAACGACGGTTGTTCTGGCGGATATCCCCGGGCTTGTAGAAGGCGCTGCGCAAGGGGTCGGGCTGGGGCACGATTTCCTGCGCCACATCCAGCGCACGCGTGTGCTTATCCACCTCCTGGATGGTCTTTCGGCCGACCCGCTGGAGGATTTGTTGCAGATCAACGCTGAACTGGCCCTGTTCGACCCGGGCCTGGCGAAGAAACCCATGCTCGTGGCCCTGAACAAGATTGATCAACCTGAGGTATTGGAGAACTGGCCCAAGCTCAAGAAGAAACTCAAGCAGCACGGGTACGAGGTCATGGCAGTCTCGGCCTTGGCGCGCACCAACGTGCGGGAACTGCTCTTGCAGGCGGTCAAAAGGCTGGCCGATTTGCCCGTAGTGGAGGATACCGAGCAGCCGCTGCCGGTCTACCGCCCGGTGGAGGATCCGCGCGCCTTTACCATCCTGCGCGAGCCGGATGGCTATCGGATCAAGTCCGTTTCCATCGAACGGGCTGCCGAAATGACCCCCTGGGACCAGAGCGGCTCGGTGCGGCGTTTTCAGAAACTGATGGAGCGCCTGGGCGTGGATAAGGCCCTGCGCGCGGCCGGTGCCCAGGAAGGCGATACGGTTCATATTGGGGAGTACGAACTGGAGTACCAGGAATAGGCACATCCGGGATATGTCATAACAGGCTCTCTGGGAGTCGCCGGAGTGATGGGAGAAATAGGGGGTGTTGGGCGGGCTTCGCCCGCCCAACACCCCCATATCTTCCCCTATTTCCCGGCGATTCCCAATGAACCTCATAACATTTTGCCCCCCGGGGGGTTTATTAAGATACAATATTTACCTTCAACCCCCTTCTTGTATTGAGAATTATTTCTGCCTGACAGGAGCACATCATGAACGTCTTTCTCGCCCTGTTCATTACCCTTGTACTCGCCCTCGTGGAGATCCGCGCCTTTGACTTCGCCGCGCACCGCGGCTGGATCGAAAGCCACTTGAGCCGCAAGCTCATTCACATCTTCACCGGCCCACTCTATGTGCTCTGCTGGCTGCTTTTCCCTACCCCGGATCTCTGGTACTACCGCTGGCTGGCCGCGCTGGTCCCGTTGCTGTTTTCGGTCCAGTTTGCATTGATCGGGTTGGGAGTGGTCAAAGATGAAGCCTCGGTCAAGGCCATGTCCCGCACGGGTGACCGGCGCGAGATCCTGCGCGGTCCACTCTACTATGGCATCATCTTCGTGGTCATGACGCTGGTTTTCTGGAAGGACTCGCCCATCGGCATGATCGCGGTCATGTTAATGTGTGGCGGCGATGGTCTGGCCGATATCATGGGACGCGGCCTCAAGTCTCCGAAACTGCCCTGGAACAAGGACAAATCTGTCGCCGGTTCGCTGGGCATGTTGCTGGGCGGCTGGGTGTTGACGGCGTTCATCCTGTTTATCTTTGTCCTTAAGGGTGTTTTCACCCGCAGCTTTGGCAGCTACCTGCTGCCTGTCACCTGTATCGCCTTTGTGGCCACCCTGGTGGAATCCCTGCCCCTCCGGGATGTGGATAATATTACCGTCACCCTGGCGGCTGTGGCGCTGGGCTATTTCCTTTTGTAGGTTTCCGGGAACAATTCGATCTCGGGCCAACTCGATCCGGAGTCCGGAGTCTCCGGATTTTGTACTCTTAGTCCGGCTTTCTCTGTACTAACCCGCGCTCTTTGAAATCTCTGGCTCCGGCGCCGCCTCTCCTTCACCGGCCAGTTTCAGGATGCGCTGGCGGGTTTCGCCTGCGATCCACAGGCCGGTATCGCCGAGACGGTCCACATAGGGAGCGATGCTTTCCGTCAGGCCGTGGCTTTTCGCTTCCAGCAGGATTTTCAAGGTTCCCCAGTACTTGATCCCCACCATGTGGGCCGCCCGCCGGCCGATCGGTTCGTCCAGCAGGACAATGCAGTCCGGGTTCTCAAAAGCCAGTGACATGGCCGCTACCTCGCCGGAACTCAAGTCCAGGCTCACCCACGCGACCGGGATGGTTAATTGCGGATCGGCGAATTGCACCCAAGGTAGGTCAAAGGGGCTGGGAATATCGTAACCGACAAATCGGGCTTGCAGCAGGTCGTCCATCACTACCGAGGGCATCCAGATTTCATCGAACAGTTCCGGCAGCCATTGCAGCGCCCCGATCCGGTAGAGAAAAACGATCGGCGAAATACTGCATGTGGCTCTAGTCAAGGGAACGCTCCAATTCGGTCAGTTCGGCTTGCAGCGGGAACACTTTATAAAACCCCAGGTTGAGCAGAAATTCCACGTGCGAGAGCCCTGCCAGCTTTGCGGCGTGCTCGGAAGACAGGCTGCCGCTTCCGTATAATTTGGCCGCAAACATGATCGGGATTTCCCGCCAGATGGGCGCCTGGATCTTGGCCAGTGGCTCCCTCTCAAATGTTTCGGCCAGGTCTGGATACCTGCGTTTGAGCGCGCCGGTTACTTTCCCTTTGGGTTTTTTGTTCATGAAATGGATAATCCCTGTTTATCTCTGTTCATCGTATTCGGAGGCTATCTCCGGTTAATTTGCATAATACTTCACATGACAACGAATTGCGGTTTTTTAAGAGTTGAAAACACAAAGTGAGGAGAGAATCAAGCTCGGATTTGTGAGTTGACATGGTTTCATTCAAGCATTTTGAAATAGCCTCTTTGAAAGCTGGAAACTTTTCGTAATTGTGCGAATACAGACTTTTTTCTTTACAAACTCCCAAGTCCGCTCAATCAGGTTGAGAATGGGCGAGTAACCTGGTAATAAGCACTTCAGCAGCAGAGCCAGAATTTTTAATATTATCTCACTTTTTCTGGAAACGCGTTGTGGATATTGGCTTTCATCCGATAAGGTTTTTCCCTTCTTAAATCAAACCATACCTTTTAGACTGTATCGGATCTTTATTAGTGCTACTGTTTTCAGTACGATCATATTTTATAATGATCCTCCCGAATCAACTTTTACATCAGAATCATTGCGATTCACAAATGCATGGAGTACAGTTTTTTACTTATATCTGATCTGATTAGCTCTTCTTTTCATTCTTGGTTGCGCTTACTCTGATTCATCCTCCACTGCGTTCATTCCCTTGACAAACCAGAACAATTGTTCTAGGATTGTTGTATGCATGCCACAGCCCAAGCGTCTTTCCATCTTATATCTTTCTTCTTACTCTTCACCGTTATCCGCTCATCAATTGCAAATTATTCGTTCCTCATTCGTTTTTTTTTACGGAAACGAATATTCTCCCTGCCAGCCACTCATCTCCTCGTGCTTTCTTCTTGCTTCTCGTTTCTTGTTTCTTCCTTCTCCTCACGTTTTACGTATTACGTTTTACTTCCTCCCTATTTGTTTCTTCTTTGTTCCTCAGGAACAAATCCCTTATTCATCCTGCAATGTTCATCATTCACAATTCCCACCGCCGTCTATTCGTTTTTTATCGAACCCCAAAAAAGTGCACAAAATCCCTTCCGGTCTGGGTGCGATCGAGAAAGCTCTTCTTTTCCTTCCACCCTCAATCTCCAATCCTCAATCACCAATCGTAAATTCTCAACCCTCCTATTCGTTTTTTTTTCGATACGCGGAACGAACCTTGTAACCGAAGGGTATACCTGCCTGCAAGGAACCTACCATCAAACCAACCAAAACACCCATATTCTTTCATTCGCTTTTTTTTACGGACAGGAACAAATCCTTTATTCATCATTCACCATTCATCCTTTAAAAAATTCCTGCATATTGAATTTTACCGGGTTCTGGCCTATACTATTAAGTGTCCGTGTTTTTTGTCGCATCTGGGGTACACTTAACCCTATGTTAAAGAGATAAAGAGAGATTGATGAATTCTGGTCGAGGGTAAAAATCATGTGGTCTCTAACCATTACCAGCCCTAAGAGTAAGCCGCTCCAGATTAAATTAGCCTCCGGGAAAATGACCATCGGGCGCATGGTTACCAGCGATATTGTGGTTAACGATGTGGCTGCCTCCCGCCGGCATGCTGAGATCTATTTTGATTCGGTCACCGAAATGTTGATGATCAAGGACCTGAAAAGCTCGAATGGCACCTATGTCAATCGCCAGAAGATCAGCGGGCTTTATCGCTTGCAAAATGGGGATGTTATTCGCATAGGGCAAACGGAAATACATCTGGTGAATATTTCCGACAAAGTCACCGGCCAGCCGGAAGTTACCGGTACGCGCTTGCTGACCCGGGGGATGGTACTGGAAGCGATTGACGAGCATCCCATACCATTAAACGAGATCACAGAGGAACTGAATACAGTGATGGATACCGACTCGGTCACCGGTCTGGTTACCGATATGATCAAGCGGACCATGGGAGTGGATGTTTGTGAGATTATCCCGGCTTATGACTTTAAGAAAATAGATATGGAAGATCCGGACAGTTTGAAGGTCCGGACGATCCGGAATTCGTCCATTGAGGTAAGCGATCTGGCCCTTTGCGTTCCGGTAATAGCCGGTGGGAAACCGTATGCGCTGATCTACTTGGAAAAGAATCGCCCGGAGGCCGGCCCCTTTGATAAACGCGAAGTGCAACTGGCTGTCGGGATAAGCCATCAAACCGCTTTGGCAATGCAGAGGATCGAATTGCTCGAAAAGATCCGCCGGGAGGGCAAGGTCAAGCAACTCTTATTGCGTTTTATTTCGCCAATGGAAGCCGAGGGCGCTTTAAAGGACTGCTTAAAGACCGGTAATTTGCCGGAACTCAACGAGAAGAAGGTTACGGTTCTGTTTGCTGAAATTGCCGATTCGGCGGCGCATGCCGAACGGGTCGGATCAAAAGGATTTTCAACCTATCTCAATTCTTTTTATCAACGCGCCACACAGATTGTGTTCAAGAATTATGGGCTGGTTAAATACCTGGGAGATGGGGTGCTGGCGGTTTTCATGGAAACAGAGGATAAGCTGGGTCAGGAAGAAAGGGCGGCCGTTTCTGCGCTGGAAATACTTGAATTTGTGAAAAGAACACCCCCGCCTGATTCTGACCAGGCTTGCGTGGTTGGTATAGCTATCAATACGGGGATAGCCATGCTCGGTTATGTGGGCGCCCAGGATCGGGCCGAGTTCAATGTTTTGGGAAACTTGATTAAAGTGGCCTATCGAATGCAGGAATATGCCCTTCCGAATCGTATCTTTGTTGGGGCGATGACTGCCGAGGCAATTGGTAATAAATATCATCTGGAAAAAGCTGGAAATTTGTCAATAAAAGGAAGTAAACTGCCGGTTCAAGCATACGAGCTTTCTTTTATAAAAACGGCGCCGTTTGTCCCGCCTGATAAAAATAGTGAAATGCCGGCAGCCTTTAAAGCGATTGCCGCAAAGTTAAAAGATCTGGGCAAGTGAAATTCGGATTTTCTTGTAATACATGTTCATCACCCTCACCACAGACTTCGGCCTCCAGGATGGCTTCGTCGGCGCCATCAAAGGTGTCATCTGGAGCATTTGCCCCGCCGCCCAGATTGCCGATATCAGCCACCTGATTCCCCCGCAGAATGTTCTTGCCGGCGCTTGGGCGCTCCGGCGAGCGTATTCCTATTTCCCGCCCGGCTCCATCCACCTGGCAGTCATCGATCCCGGCGTTGGCACCCGGCGCCGCGCACTGGCTGCCCGTTTGGGTGCTCATTATTTTGTCGGCCCGGATAACGGCCTGTTCACCCCCATGTTCGAGGCTGCCGAAAAGAACGCCTGGGCTATCGAAATTGTCCATCTGATCAACCCGAAATACTTCCTGCCGTTTGTCAGCCATACCTTCCACGGACGGGATATTTTTGCCCCGGTCGCTGCCCACCTCGCTAACGGCGTCCCCCTGGCGAATCTCGGGCCGGTCATCACCGACCCGCTGCGCCTGTCCATGCCAAAGCCCGAAAAGACGCCCACCGGCTGGCGCTCCCATGTCATTCTCGTGGACACTTTTGGCAACCTCACCACCGACCTGCCCGCCCTTGCATGGACGCAGCATACAGAGGTTGTTTTCCGCCTCCGCGATCGGGAAGTGCACGGGCTGGTAGCTTCGTATGGTCATAAGCAGCCCGGCGAGTTGGTCGCCCTGGTGGATAGCGAGAACTATATCGAGATTGCCATTGTCAACGGTAGCGGCGCCCAGGTTCTAGGCGCGCAAGTCGGCGATATGGTGGATGTTATTGTCGGCTGAAAACCATTTTGCGGCACATGCCCCCTGACCGTCTCTTCTTAATTACCTGATCACCTTCTCCCTAACATCTTTATTCCAGCAGTTTCTCCCAATCCAATTCGTCGGCCGTCTTGTGCAGCCGGTGATCGTCATCCACCACGATATAAGTCAGGTTCGTGAAGATCTTTTCGGCCAATCTACGGGTGGGTTCGAGTGGGATGAACTCATCCTGTGTACCCTGAACGATAATGGTCGGGATGGAGATAGGAACCGAAAGGCTTTTGGTGAATCCGGGCAGAGTCAGTGCCGGGGCCAGCAGCACCAGTTTGCTTACTTGGTCGGGGTGCTGCATCGCAAAGAGCGCCGCCATTAGTCCGCCCAGGCTGGAACCGACCAGCCGCCAGCCGGTTTCAGTCCCCAGGGTGGTTGTCAGTTGCTCCATCCGCTCCGGCAAACCGCCGGTGAAATCCGGGCTGAGCATACCGGGAAAAATGCCGCGCAGCAGACTGGCCTTATAGGTCCGGCTGCTGCTGTCTGAGCCATGGATGAAAAGGATATGTGTGGAGTCAATCATGGGCCTATTATACAGAGAATCCCTCCCTTTACGAAGGACTACAGCCTCCCCGATATTCAATTGTGCTATACTATCCGATAATCTTGGAATACTTAATGAAACGGTAATTCAACACAGGTACAGTTTTGAGATATATTTATTATGCGCTGTTAACAAAATGGTAAAAGCCGTAAAATAAGCCCTATGCCTGATGATGAAACCCGCTCCTCTCTTGAATTGCTTTATAACGTCAGCCGTGAACTGGCCTCGGCCCTTGATTTGCGGACCGTCTTACAGCGCATCCTTTTCCAATCACTGAAATATGTAGGCGGCGAGCGCGGAAGTATCGTGGTCATGGATGAAAATGGGAAAGTTATGGATTCTGCCATCGTCTATGGGCGTAAAATCCATAGCCATACCACTCAACAACTGCGCGAGACAATCGAGCGCGGCTTGGCCGGCTGGGTTGTCCGCACCCGCCAGCCAGCTTGGATACCCGATACCAGCCGGGATGAGCGTTGGCTGCGTCGTCCGGACGACTCCATTGACCAATCAGGTGCCAAGTCCGCTCTGTGCGTGCCGCTGATGGCGCGTGAACGCTTGGTGGGTGTATTGACGCTGGTTCACCCGGAACCGGGGGCATATAACCAGGAACACTTCAACCTTATGCAGTCCATTGCCGACCAGTCCGGGATCGCAGTATTAAATGCCCGCCTGTATGCAGAAAGCCAACGCCAAGCGCGTGTTATGACTGCCTTGGCGGCCAGCGCGGCCGCCATCAATGCCAGCCTTCGCATGGACGATGTACTCCAGCGCATCCTAAATGAGACTATCCAGGCTTTGGAGGTGGAAACGGTCACGCTGGCGCTGGTTGAGCCAAACTGGGACTTGGTTTTCCGTGCTGCCACGGGGGAAAATAGAGATGGGATCGTTGGCAAACGCATCCCGGCTGGACAGGGTGTTGTCGGCTGGGTGGTGCACGAAGGAGAAGGTGTTGTCATTCCGATTGTTCAGGAAGATAAGCGCTTCCAGCCGGGTGTTGAGCAATTCAAGGGTATTGAAACGCGCACAATAGCTGTTGCGCCCATTTATGCCCAGGAACGGGTTATAGGTGTTTTGCAGGCCATCAACCCTCGCTCCGGCGCGTTTGACCCGGATGCTTTGCTGGTGCTGGCAGGGATTGGCAATCTGGCTGGTACTACCATCCAACATGCCCAGTTATTCGAGCGCTTACAGGCAGCCCATAAACGTTATCGTGAATTGTTCGACGACAGTGTGGATCCTATTTTTGTCACCGGCTGGGACGGAAAAATTCACGAGGCCAATCGCCAGGCAGCCCTCATCAGTGGATATACAACCAATCAGCTTCAGGGGATGTTGATCGATAAGTTGCACGATGTCACACTCGGCGACAAGAACGTTAATATCGAAAAACTCAAAGCCGGGGAGACGATGAGCTATGAGGCGGTCCTAAAGAGCTGTATTGGGCATACTATCCCCATCCAGGTTCAGGTGCGGCGGGTGGTTTTTGAAGAAGCCGAATCGTTGCAATGGCTCATGCGTGACATCACCGAGCGTAAAGACTTGGATACGCTGCGCGAGGATATGCTCTCGATGATTTATCACGATCTACGATCACCACTGGCAAATGTTATATCCAGCTTGGATGTGTTGACTACATTGTCTACCGGCCCGGAGAACGAAAGCATCCAGTCGGTGGTGACAATTGCCCGCCGTTCTACTGACCGCATCCAACGATTGATCAGCTCCCTGCTCGATATTAACCGGCTGGAATTGGGACAAGCCATCGTTTCCCAACAGTCTGTCACTCCTGCCATGCTGTCTGATGATGCGATGGATGCAGTTCATACAATGGTTGAGAGCCGGCATCAGACTTTAACCAACCGCTTGCCGGAGAAACTACCCTCTGTCTGGGTGGATGTGGATATGATCCGGCGCGTCCTCATTAACCTGATTGAAAATGCCTCCAAGTTCACTCAACCCGGCGGCACAATTGAACTCGGGGCCAAACGCGAAGGGAACTGGTTGCAAATGTGGGTGCAGGATAACGGCCCGGGCATCCCGTTTGCCGATCAGGAGCGCATCTTCGATAAATTTACCCGTTTAAAAGAAAATGGTGCCCCCACCGGCCTGGGGGTTGGTTTGGCTTTTTGCCGGTTGGCTGTCGAGGGTCACGGCGGCAAAATTTGGGTTGAGAGTAAAACCGGCCAAGGATCAAAATTCATTATCACTTTGCCGCTTACCAAAGAAAAGGTGTGATCCCCCATTGGGAGGAAATGATCCATTTCCCGATTTGTTGAGATTGAGATCATGCGGAAACGCATGGCCTCTCCCCCGGCGGCGAAAGCAGAACAAGCTATTGAATATACGAGAGATTTATAAAAATAAATCCTCCCAGGAGAAAATATGCAGGCGATTGCCAGGAATGTTTATATTGAGGATGAGTATCCGGGCGTGACATTGGGAGTTATTTCCCTCACGCACGGGCTGCTCCAAGTTGATGCACCGCCCTCCCCTGAAGATGCGCGTACTTGGCGCGCAGCCTTGCTCAGCCTGGGAGGTGGCTCCGAGCGGCTGCTTGTCAACCTCGATGCGCATCCGGATCGTACGTTGGGTGCACGCGCGATGGATTGTACAGTCATCGCCCACGAGAAGACAGCCCAGGTATTTCGTAGCCGCCCTAATACCTTTAAAGCTCAGGGGGAAGATACCGGCGCAGACTGGGAAAGCATTCCCGGTCTGGGAAACGTCCGCTGGATATTGCCGGAAATCACTTTCAGCCACCAGATGGCTCTCTATTGGGATGATAATGTTCCCGTTCTACTGGAGCATCACCCCGGCCCCTCTGCCGGGGCCACTTGGGCTATCCTGCCGGGAGAAAAAATCATCTTCGTTGGCGATGCTGTTTTGCGTAACCAGCCTCCCTTCCTGGCTGGGGCAGATTTGCCTACTTGGCTGGAGACACTCAATTTGCTGCTTTCTCCCACTTATAGCGGCTGGCTGGTGATCAGCGGGCGAGGCGGATTGGTAAAGGCGGAAATCATCCAGGCGCAGAAGGATTATCTGGAACAGGTTTTAAGTGAAATTGAAAAACTCGCGCAGAAAAAATCAAGCCCGGAAGCCGTGGAAAACCTGATCACACCTCTTTTGAGCTCATTTAAGGTCCCTGCCAACCGGCACCAAAAATATTCGCAACGCCTGCGTTATGGTTTATATCATTATTATGCCCGGCATTACCATCCAGCCAGCAATATTGCCGGAGAGGAGTGATTTTTCCATGACAGGGTTATATCAACCCGTTTTTGAACTGACCAGAGGAAACATCGTTGAATCCACTCATTATGGGGCAGTAGCGGTTGTTGATTCGAGCGGTTGCTTGCTGGCCTGGTACGGTGATCCCAAAGTAGTCACTTTCATGCGTTCCAGCGCCAAACCGCTTCAGGCATTGCCCTTTATCGAACATGGTGGTGACCAGGCCTTTCATCTGACATCCAAAGAAATCGCTATAATCTGTGCATCGCACGAAGGCACCGATGAGCACGTTGAAGTAATCAAGGGTATCCAAGCCAAAGTCGGTGTGCAGGAAGGTGACCTGTTATGCGGTACGCACCTGCTCTCCCATCTTCCAACTGTCGAGGCGATGAGAGCCCGTGGCGAGATGCTGACCCCGAACAGGCATAACTGTTCCGGCAAACACACAGGCATGCTGGCACATGCCCGCATGCGTGGCCTGCCGATTTCGGACTACATCAATCCCGAACACCCTGTCCAAAACACGATTTTGGAAACTGTTGCAGAAATGTGTGGGATGGAACCTGAGCGAGTGGAAGTTGGCACGGATGGTTGTTCAGCCCCTAATTTCGCTGTTCCGCTTTCCAATGCTGCATTAGGCTTCGCTCGCCTGTGCGATCCACGTAGCCTCTCGCAGGAACGCGCCGCAGCTTGCCGCCGAATCACGTCGGCAATGATGGCAAATCCGGTCATGGTCAGCGGGGTCGGGCGTTTCGATACTCGTATGATGGAAGTATGTTCCAAGCGAATCGTGGCAAAAACCGGTGCGGAAGGTTATATGGCCCTGGGGATTCTGGCCGGAGCATTGGGTGCGGATTCGCCTGGCATAGGGATTGTTTTCAAAGTTTCTGATGGCGATATTGCGGGGCGCGATGTAGATGGTCATTTCCGCAGCCGTGTCCGCCCGGCCATGGCATTGGAAATCCTGAAACAACTCGATTATGTTTCTGAAAAGGAATTGGAAGCGCTGGCCGAGTTCGGTCCGGTCCGGCCGGTTACGAATTATCGAAAAATGGTGGTGGGAGAATCCCATCCGGCATTTATCTTAAAAGAGAATGATCAAAGCAGAGATGACAATTATTGCGGAGGCTGGTTGCTGATGGAAATGTCCCGGCTTGCCAGCGATGTGCATCTCCGCTTGTTGGAGTTCTACGGACAGCCCACTTGGCGAAACCCTTTGCCGCCGCTGGACGAGCTCGTCTCGACCATCCTTTCCCAGAATACCAACGATACCAATCGTGACCGGGCGTTTGAGGCGCTCTGTCGGCAATTCCCAACCTGGCAGGCTGTGCGTGATGCGGACCCAGCCTCCATTGTCGCAGCTATCTGCCCGGCTGGGTTGGCCAACCAGAAGGGACCGCGCATTCAAAAGGTTCTGCGAGAGATAACCTCCGAACGCGGTTCGCTCGACTTGGAATTCCTCAGGGCCTTGCCGCTTGAAGAAGCCCGCGCCTGGCTGATGAAATTCAATGGGGTCGGTCCAAAAACAGCCGCCATTGTATTGCTCTTTTCGTTGGGGCGTCCGGCTTTTCCTGTGGATACGCACATCTATCGAGTCACCGGGCGCATCGGCTTGCGGCCGGAAAAAATGACAGTGGAAGATGCGCACACCCACCTTGAAAAATTATTCCCGCCGGAGACATATTATGCCGCCCATCTGAATATCATCCGGCTGGGACGTGAAATCTGCGCAGCGCGCAAGCCTGCCTGCGGGCGTTGTCCACTGCAAGGGTTTTGCAATTATGCAAAGACTCTAACTGTTCAATCGGCGATATAATGAAATCGCATTTTCCATTTTATAGAAAGGAGGTGAGATCAATGCTGTGCATAGTTCAGGAGCGTGGCCAAGGGCTGGTTGAGTACGCTTTTATTTTGCTTTTGATAGCACTGATTGTTTTTGCGATACTGGCGATTTTCGGTTCATCCATCGGCAACGTTTTTACCCGTATGAACAGCAGCCTTCCTACGTACTGATTTTTGCTTGCATGGACCATGGCCCAGTCCACGTGATGGTAACGGGCAGGATCTTACCGCGCAGGTCCTGCCCTGCTTCCACGAAAACCAGTTTATTGGTGGGGGTGCGGCCGCACCAGCGTCCCTTGACATTATTCTCGAACAATACTTCCATCGTTTCGCCGAGATACCGGCTGTTAATCTCGCCAACGATTTTCTCCTGCAACTCTTCCAGCATCCGAAAACGACGCATTTTCTCACCTTCCGGCACATCGTCGGGAAACCGGCGTTCGGCTACGGTGCCTGGGCGTACGGAGTAACGCGCCAGGTGCGCCACATCTAAGCGCAGGTCTGCAAGAAGGCGATAGGTCTCCATAAATTGCGTCTCGCTCTCCCCGGGAAAACCTACTATTATATCGGTGGCGATGGAACAGCCGGGAATGCGCTCCCGTATTTTTTGAACAATTTCCCGGTATTCAGCCTGGGTATAGCCGCGGCGCATATTCTTCAACACCTCATCATCCCCAGCCTGGACTGGAATTTCAATATGGGGCATGACTTTGGGAAGTTCTGCTACTGCATCCATAATGTCTTCACCAAAATAATTCGGGTGGGATGTAAGGAAGCGGATGCGTTCCAGGCCTTCTACCCGGTGCATTTCCCGCAGTAACGCAGCCAGGTTTAGGCCTTCGGGGATATCCTTTCCGTACCGGTCAACGATCTGGCCGAGCAGAGTGACTTCCTTAACACCCTGCGCCACTAATGCATGCACTTCGGCGATCACATTGGCAGCCGGACGGGAACGTTCAGCGCCTCGCCGGGATGGAATGATGCAAAACGTACAGGCATGTGAACAACCCAGCACCACTGGCACATGTGCAGAGACCAGCTTGCCGCGCTCGTGCGCTGGCAGGATGATCTCATCATCCATTACGGCGAAACGGTTTCCGATATCGGTAGCTTCGATGTCGCGCGCTTCGGTTTGGGTCAAAAATGCAAGCAGCGGCCCCGGGTCCGAAGGCGGAGAGAATACGTCCACATAAGGGAAGCGGGCGCGTAGATTCTCGTTATCTCGAATCCCGACCAGGCAGCCCATCAAATTGACAACCAGTCCTGGGTTCTTCGCCTTGAGGGGCTTGATGGAACTGAGACGGCCATACGCCTTATCTTCGGCAGACTGGCGCACGACGCAGGTGTTGAGGATAATAACGTCAGCATCTTCGAGCTTACCGGTAAAAAAATAGCCCATACGTTCCATGGCCGATCCGACGCGCTGGGAATCGGCCACGTTCATCTGGCAGCCTTCGGTCCAAACAGAATATTTTTTCATGAGGGGAGAATTATACCAAGTTTGTCAACATTATAAAATGCAGATGCGTGGAATTGACAACCCGCCGGATTACCTTGACACCCATTGGATGGCGAATATAATCAGTCCATATCCAACGACTTGCCCGGAGACGAGTATCCGTTATGCTGTTCAGCGACCTGCCGGTCGGTGCGAGGCAGGCAGCCAGGCGGTGAAATCCACTCCGGTGTCCTCAGAAGGTGTAGGACAGTCACTCTCGCAGGGGGGCGCCAGACCAAGACGCCACCGTAAGAGAGCCGGGTCCGCCCGTTAGCGCGCTGAAGAGAATAAAAGCAGGTGGCACCACGAGTCGCCCCCTCGTCCTGCACTGGAGAGGGGGCATTCCTATTTTTAAAGCCAATGGCTGAAAGCTGATTTCTGTTGGCTGGAACCTTACCGGGAGGTGCTTTATGTTGGACATCAATCTCATTCGTGAACAGCCCGACTTGGTCCGTAAGGCATTGCGTGACCGCCAGATGGATCCCGCGCCAGTGGATGCCATCCTCATGCTGGATGAACGCCGGCGTGGCATGTTGACCGCAGTGGAGACTCTCAAAGCCGAGCGTAATGCGGTCTCCAAGGAAATTGGTCAATCAAAGGATGCGACTTCCCGCCAGGCAAAGATCGAGGCAATGCGCACCGTCGGCGATAAAATCGCTGATCTGGATAAGGAAGTATCCGAGGTAGAACAGGAGCTCAAATCCTTGACGGCGGCTATCCCCAATATTCCGGATGAACGTACCCCGTTTGGCAAGGATGACAGCGAGAACGTAGTTCTTCGGACGGTGGGAGAACTGCCGGAATTTGACTTTCAGCCAAAACCGCACTGGGACTTGGGGCCGGCTCTCGGTATCATTGATTTCGAGCGCGGTGTCAAGATTACCGGTTCTCGTTTCTACGTACTCAGCGGTGCCGGGGCGCGCCTCCAGCGAGCGCTGATTGCCTATATGCTCGACCTGCATATCCACCAGGGTTACACGGAACAGTACACGCCCTTCATGGTCAAAGCGGCCACGCTTTTCGGCGCGGGACAACTGCCCAAGTTTGCCGATAACCTCTATCATGATGCAGAAGAAGACCTGTGGATGGTGCCGACTGCCGAAGTGCCCATCACCGGTTTGCTCATGGATGAAATCGTCGAAGAGGCCAGCCTACCCATCCGGTACACGGCCTATACTCCCTGTTTCCGGCGTGAGAAGATGAGCGCCGGGCGGGATGTGCGTGGCATCAAGCGAGGCCACCAGTTCGACAAGGTTGAAATGTACATCTTCAGCAAACCGGAAGAATCAGATGCCATGCTCGAGAAAATGCGTGCCGACGCCGAGGCAACCTGCACAGGCCTTGGCTTGACCTACCGCGTCAAGCAGTTGTGCACCGGCGATGTGGGTTTTGGCGCAACGATGACCTATGATATCGAGGTTTGGGCGCCGGGACTGGAAGAATGGCTTGAGGTTTCATCTGTATCGAATGATACCGATTTCCAGGCACGCCGCGCCAACATCAAATACCGCCCCGCTGACGGCAGCAAGACGCGCTTCGTCCATACGTTGAACGGTTCGGGCCTGGGCATGCCGCGCACACTTATCGCCGTTCTGGAAAGGTACCAGCAGGCTGACGGTTCCATAATCGTGCCGGAAGTACTGCGGCCATGGATGGGTGGTGTGGAAGTCATCCGTCCTTGATCCAAACCGGAGAGAATTTTGGCATTCGCGCCCTCTCTCAGTACTGTTGATTTCATCATCAAGGGAATCACCTTGATGGTCATGCTGGTGGGTCTGCTGGTTCTGCCGCTCCTGCCGGGACTGACCATCATCTGGGCAGCCGCGTTGGGGTACGGGTTGGCAGTCGGCTTCGGTCCGCTTGGCTGGGTTATGTTTGTCCTCATCACGGTGCTTATGCTGGCAGCCACCGTGCTCAACTATGTGGTGGTGGGTGCATCTGCGAATAAGGAAGGGACACCTTGGTGGGTTTCCCTGCTGGCCTTGCTGGCTGCCATCATAGGCAGTTTCATCATCCCTATTCCAATTATCGGCGGGATTCTGTCAGCTTTGTTAACCTTGTTCGTGATCGAGTGCATCCGTCGCAAAGATTGGCACAAGGCCCTGGCTTCGATAAAGGGGATGTTGGTAGGCTGGGGCTGGGCATTGGTCTTCCGCCTGGTGGTAGGAGTGCTCATGATCGGCCTTTGGGTTATTTGGGCTTGGGCGTAACCGATTAACTTGCGAATTTCTGTCGCAGACCGCGCTGGGAACGGCGGTTCGCTGGGCGCCCTTTCGGGGCCGGCGTTGAAACGCGGACTGTCTGGATGCGGCGCGGTTCACGCGCAGCCGGAGCGGCTCTTCCCTTCAACACGGGCATTTCCGGAGCCGGAACATCATAGTCGAACCCCTCCAGGATCTGGCGGGGCAGCGCTTTCCCCATGATTTTTTCCAGCGCACGGATCACATCCTTATCATCCGGCGTGACCAGGGTGAAGGCATCCCCCGTACGTTCGGCGCGGCCGGTACGCCCAATGCGATGGATGTAATCATCGGCGGTGGCGGGCATATCGAAGTTGATCACGTGCGAGATGCCTTCCACATCCAATCCGCGCGCGGCGATATCGGTGGCGACCATGATCTGGTATTGGCCACTCCTGAACCCGCTCAATGCGACTTGCCGCTGGCCCTGCGTGCGGTCACTGTGCAGGCTGGTGACTTTGAAACCGGTCCGTTCGATCTGTTGCGCCAGGCGGTGTGCGCGGTGCTTGGTGCGGGTGAAGATCAAGACCAACTCGGTATCGGTTTGTTTGAGCAGTTCCAGTAACAGGGAGGTCTTCAAATGTTGGGGAACCGGATACAGGGCGTGTGTGACAGTGTGCGCTGGCCGGCTGACGCCAATGGCAATCCGTTTAGGATGATGGAGCGTCTGGGCGGCCAGTTTTTCGATTTCCTGGGGAAAAGTGGCCGAAAAGAGCATGGTCTGCCGTTTGGCAGGGATATGCTGGAGGATGCGTTTCACATCCGGCAAGAAGCCCATATCGAGCATGCGGTCGGCTTCGTCCAGGACGAGGATTTCCACGCCCTCCAGCCGGGCATGCCCCTGCTGGATGTGGTCCAACAGGCGACCCGGACAGGCAACCAGTATCTCGACCCCATCCCGCAAGGCAGCTGTTTGGGAAGCCGCGCCCACGCCCCCATAGATGGTGGCGCAGCGCAGTTTGGTTCCGGTCCCAAGATCCTTAACAGCTTCGTGGATCTGTTCGGCGAGTTCGCGCGTGGGGGTGACGATCAGGGCGCGTGTGCGGTTGCGCGGCCCCGTCAATAATTTATTTAATATCGGCAGGACAAACGCGGCGGTTTTACCCGTACCGGTCTGTGCGGTGCCGATAAGGTCATTCCCGGCCAGGGCAGCCGGGACGGCCGCGACCTGAATGGGGGTTGCCTCGGTAAAGCCGAGACGGTTGATCCCCGCCAACAGGCGTGGATCGAGGTTGAACTGTTCAAAGTTCACAAGGATTCCTTTTCTTCAGAAGTCAGACAAGTGTTGGGAATACGTACAACAGCAGCGACTGCTGAGCTAATGCGATTATGTAATAATACAATAACCGAGGAAGGCGGGAATGTCAAGGTTTACAAAACAGACCCTTTTTGATTGACGATTCAGCAGGCGTCTGATAAAATCACGCCCGCTCATCAAGCCCCCATCGTCTAGTGGCCCAGGACGGGGCCCTCTCAAGGCCCAAACAGCGGTTCGAGCCCGCTTGGGGGCACCAATCATCATATTTGGAGCATTATGAGTGCCTGCGCGACCGGGATCAAAGCAGCCAATGAAGTTCTCCTGTTGCGCTGTTCTTAACCCTGGCCGTTGGTGGATCATTTGCCGCCTGAGTTGTTCGTTTGCTGGACCGAGTAGATGATAGTGCGGGGCAGGAAGAAAATACACGCCAGGAAACAGGATGCTCAAAAAAATGGATGATTCTCATCTTTTTAACGCGCCCATCATTGATACCATCCGCCAGCGCTTTTCCTGTCGTATGTTTCATACGAGGCCAATCGAGGCAACCAAACAGCAGGATCTGCAAGCTTTTATGGATTCACTCCCGGCCGGGCCATTCGGAGCGCGCCCGCGCTTTCGCCTGGTTGCCGCCACCAAAGCGGATCGCGCCGTCTTGCACGGACTTGGTACGTATGGGTTCATCCGAGGTGCCACGGGTTTCATCATCGGAGCTGTCGAACCGGGAGGAAAATATCTCGAAGATTATGGTTATTTGATGGAGGCGATCATCCTGCATGCTACCCACCTGCGCCTGGGAACCTGCTGGCTGGGTGGCACATTTACGAGAAGCCGGTTTGCCAAAAAGATCGATCTCGGAAGCGGCGAAACCATCCCGGCGGTAACAGCGGTTGGCGAATTTATCGACCCGGAGCAGGCCCGCCAGGGGCTGATCAGTGGCGGCGCGGATGCAGGCAGCCGCCTGCCATGGGATACCCTGTTTTCCGATATGCAGTCTGGCAAACCACTCGATCGCGCAACCGCCGGTGCATACGCCATGCCGTTGAGCATGGTGCGGATCGCACCATCTGCATCCAATAAACAACCCTGGCGCGTGGTCAAAGATGGACAGCGCTGGCATTTTTATTTACAACGTACGCCTGGGTATCGCAGGGACCCCTTGAAAATTCTGCTGGACCTATGCGATCTACAACGGCTCGATATGGGAATCGCACTGTGCCATTTCGAATTGACAGCCAGGGAAATGGGGTTGGCAGGCCATTGGGCAGTCGATGAACCGCTCAATCTGGCATCTGGAGCGAAAACCGAATACGTCGCCAGTTGGGTGATAGATTGAGATCGTATGTCGTCAAAGCAAAATAAATAGTACTCCCTTGGGGGCACACGAAATCTCTGAGATAAACCCCGAGATTTCGTTATAAAATAAAGGCATGATTAAGCACGCAAAATATCTGGAATATCTTAAAACAGCCATTCGCTGGAGGCGTTAGAGGGGACCATGAAGCTCACCGTAAGTATGGCCAAGCACGGTCCCAGCCGCAAGAAGGTACGAACGCCCATCAAGGGGCGTTTTTTATTCGGTTTTACCGGCAATATGCAACCGGCGTGGACCGGTCATAAGGAACAGGACGATCCAGCCACAAATACTAAAGTAACCGGTATCCCAGATGAGAAAACCGATCCCGCCCCAAGCGCTCAGATCCCTTGTTTCGTGAACAATGAAAAACGCATCATGAATGGCTTGAAGTCCGAACTGGAATGCAGGTTCAGGGGTCTGCATTCGAAGCTGGGCAATGGCACTCGGCCAATATTCAATGGGTAAATGGTAGAAGAGTGAATAGCAACTGTACCCAATGGCAAATATGGCCAGGAGGATGGTCAATACCCTGAACTGCCGCAGATCGACCCATGTAGCGGTGTTACGGTTAGAGAACAATCTGGAAATACTCATGATGAGCATGGGGATAATGGAAAGGAACGCCAGCCCCCAGAGTGTCTCTTCCATGGCAAAGAGGACATCGATCTTGGTGATCGTTGCGCTGGTGGAAAAAATATTGGCGATAAGGATACAGAAAAAGAGAAGGGTGGGGGTCCTGGTTTGCAGGAAGACGATCGCCTTATTCTTTGTGGTGGTGAGTTCAGGAACATCAGCATTCATGCGCATAAGGCTTTTCGCTATGAGCCCGGCAAAGGAAAGCTCGGCGAAGATGGCGAAGAAGCGGATCAAAAGAGAACTGTTCAGCAAGGAATTGAACCAGGCGAATTGCTCAAGGTAACTAGACACAAAAATTGAACGATAGAAAGCCACGGCAATGAAAACCAACCCGAGCGTTCGCATCATCCTACGATATTTGGCATCAACAGGATTATGGTCTTTCATGGAACGGGTGAACTGGAAAATGCAAATGATCAGGTTGATCGCATTGATCGCAACCAGTGTTCCCCACCAGTACCATGCCCAAGTCCAGATAGATGCAGTTGTGGTTAACATCCGTTTGTCTCCTCTTAGGGGAAAGCCCTTTCACTCCGTCAACTGCTGGCTACCTTTTATTTCACGGAAATCGGTATGATACATTCCAAGGTTGTATTTCCACGATCAGGAAAGAACAACAAACTCCAGCCTGACAGATCAGGATCAACGTCAAAGGCCAGATTGGTTATAAATGGACTATGCGGGGGAATATCGTCCCCAAGAATTTGGGTATTGTATACTCCGAAAGAAAGGGCCCAGGATGGCGTCCAGTCGACAGCATACGTTATCGCACCTTGATCATTTTTCCCGACAACTACAAACTGTGTTCTATCAAAATTTTGCTTATTAATGGAAAGGTTATCAAGTTCCATGGGAACGATCAAGAATTGCCCGGTGGCAGTCATGGTATTTGCAACAACCTTTGAAAAGAATGGCGGTCGTACGAATCCGATCTGATAGTCTTCAAAACAAGTTTTTACAACTGCTTCGGTCGGCAAAGGCGAAGGAGTAAATGTGCCTGCCGGTGTGGCAGTATCCAGTTCCGTAGGAGTTGGCGTGGCGGGGAGAAGTGCTGTATTGGTCGGTTGCCAAATGGGAATTTTTACCACAGCGGTTGGTGTAACGCCATGGAAGGGCGTGCAAGCCGCCAGGAGTACCAGCATAAGGACTATCAGCAGAGCAGCATTGGGGCGCATAGAAGCATCTCCTTGTTCGTTGGAATTACAGGATCAATGGCAACAAAATGATAACACGAAACGGAAAACACATCGTCAATCAGACGCAAGGCTATCAAGGCGGAAGGTTTTCCCATCCGCGCGGATTTCCCTTCCGCCTAGGGTTGCGGGGTTGGGGCAGGATAGGTGTAGAGCACCTGGCCCAGATTGTCATCCCAATCACCGGAGTGTTCCCGGTCGGCCATCTCGGCCACGGCTGCCAGCGGCGCAAGCCGGCCGGCCTGGCCCTGACCCGGATAGGCATAGGCCCCAGCCTGCGCCCAGTCGCTGGGCTGGGTATTGGCCGGATTATCCGGGAAATTCAGGTCAGGCCCTGGAGTGGGGGTGATGCCGGGCGTGCCTTGAGAGGCTGCCAACCCGGCGTTTTGTAAGACCGATTCCACGTAGGCGCGGCCGGGGTTCAGGCGCACCCACAAGCGGGCTTCGAAACTGAAGCCTTGGTAAAGCTGGTGAATATGGGGCTTATCCTGAGCCACCTGGGCGTGGTCGGTTTGGGCAAACACCAGCATCACCCGCATATTCTGGACCACGGTATCAGACTGCATGGCTTCGAAAAGGCCCGTGGTCTGGCGGATCTGCCAGGCTTGTGCGGCTGCCTGGGGGGTGGCCAGATCTGGCGGCCAGGCCGCCAGGGACAACGCGCCGCTTGTCAGGAGCGCCTGCGTCAGGGCGGCAGAATAATAGCGTTTCCCGAACATGACCGGGATGGGGCCATCGAAAATATAGTCGCCCGGGCTGATACGGCCATTGCCGTCCAGGTCCAGGTAGGGACGCCCGGCCGATTTGGAATAGCTGCTGGTGTATGAAGGATCCCAACGCAGGTTGGGGTATTTTATCGTCAAAGAGGCGGAACTGTAATTGGCCGGGTAGGCATAAAAGGGATTGTGAACCGCCTGGCCGGCCGCGTTGTAGTAGCCGAGTTCCATGCTCGAAATGGTATCCACGGTAGGGACCTCGCGCCCGATGAACCAGGCCAGGCCCTGCATCTGTTCACCGTAGAGTGAAAAGGCCTGGATGGCATCAATACCCGCGTCCGAGAAGGCGTATACGCCCACTTCCTCAACCTGCGGCGCGACGGAGGTCAGGGAGACAATGTACCGGCCACTCGTATCGGCCAACCGGTTGGCAGCAAAGCGGATGACATCCCGTAAAACCTGGACGGACTGGGCACCGCCGAAATCGAATACACCGCTGCTCCTGGCCCCGGTGCGTGCATCGTCTTCTCCGGGCCACAGATAGCTGACCTGGATCAAGCCAAGGGAAGTGACATCAGGATCGGTGATAAAACCGTTCGCTGCGGTGAAGATGGGCGATGCCATCACCACGATCCCCGCGCCTTCGCTTGCATAACGGGGTGTCTGCGGGGAGGCGATCATCACGGCAATATCCATGCCTTGTGAGAGGATGGTGGTGGTCCGGATGCGCCCATTGAAAGGCACCAGGGCATCAGGAAGCGTCGATCCGCCCCCAAAGGGGAATCTGCAAGACGCCAGAAGAAAAAGGCCTGTCAGGGTTAAGAACCGGAAACGTTTCATATTTACTCTTTGTGCAAGCGCGACTCCATGCGCTACTTTAGGCGAATAACAAACTCCTGCGGAGGGGAGTTGTACCTACCATTCCAAATCAGATCTATTAAGGAAAGCCATATGCCAGGAATTGTAGCATAAGAACCCATTCGAAAATTATCGAAAGACCGCATTTTGAATGTGTGCGGCTTCGCCGCACACATTCAAAATGCGACATCCTCCGAATTTTTGGATAGATGCTAAATAAAAAACCTGATAGGTGTCACACATAGGTCAGGTATTTTGATATTGTCTTACCATCTAAAACAGGGTATGATTACGAAGCCATGCTTTTGGTCCTGTTATATTCGTCCTGCCTGGCATCAATACGTCAGCGCGAGCCTGACCAGTGAGTCATACCTGGCAGGCTTTTTTGTTGCGCTTCCAAATCCTGATAAGGAGAAAGAATGCAAACACCCTGGGAATATCGTTATGCAAACCGGACGAAGCGGATGGGCAGTTCGGTCATCCGGGAACTGCTCAAGCTGACCGAGCAACCAGATATCATTTCCTTTGGAGGCGGGCTGCCGGCGCCGGAAGTATTCCCGCTCAAGGAGTTCCAGGCCGCCTGCAGCCGTGTGCTGGAGACTCAGGGGGCGCAAGCCCTGCAATACAGCACCACCGAGGGCTACCTGCCTCTGCGGGAAATGATCGCCCAGCGCATCGCCCGCTATGCCGTATCGGTTACGCCCGAAAATGTCCTGATCACTTCCGGCTCCCAGCAGGCGCTCGATTTTATCGGACGGGTCTTTATTAATCAAGGGGATTATGTCGTGGTTGAGTTGCCCACCTACCTGGGCGCTTTGCAGGCCTGGAATGCCTATGGAGCGCAGTACATCTCCGTGCCTTCGGACGAGAACGGCATGGTGACTGCTGAACTGGAGAAGGCCCTGCGTGTGGGGCCCAAGTTCATCTATGTACTGCCGAACTTCCAGAATCCAGGCGGCACCACGCTCAGCCGGGAGCGGCGCGAACAGTTGGTGGAACTGGCTGACCAGTATGGGGTGCCGATCGTGGAGGATGATCCCTACGGGCAACTGCGTTTCGAGGGCGAACACTTGCCTTCGGTGGTCTCCCTCGACAGCAAGTACCGCTGCGACGATGGCTGTTACACCGGCAATGTCATTTACCTGAGCACTTTTTCCAAGCTGCTGGCACCCGGCATCCGCCTGGCTTGGGTGATCGCCCCGGAGCAGGTCATCCACAAGCTGGTGCAGACCAAGCAGGCCGCCGACCTGAATACGGCTGCATTCAACCAGATGATCGCTTATGAGGTGGGCAAGGATGGCTTCTTGGATGAACATGTCAAGCTCATCCGCTCGGTGTACAAGGAACGCCGGGATGTGATGCTGGAGATGATGGAGGAGATGTTCCCACCCGGGGTGCACTGGACACACCCGCTGGGAGGTATGTTCCTGTGGGGCATCCTGCCGGATGATATGGATGCGGCCGAGGTGCTGAAGGTGGCAATCAAACGCAAAGTGGCTTTTGTGCCTGGCGAGAGCTTCCACCCGAACGGCGGCGGCAAGAACACCATGCGGCTCAACTTCTCTTATTCCAACCCGGAAACCATCCGGGAAGGCATTACCCGCCTGGGAACGGTGTTGAAGGAAGCAATCGCGGGAGAAGATTAGCCAACCGGAAGGATTACCAGACATAAAAAATGGAGGCCGCCAATCCCGGCGGCCTCCATTTTTTGCACTGGCTGGACGGCAAATTGTTGGTTAATCGTGCTGGTAGGGGATATATTCCGAGCGCGCCAAGCCCTGTTCGATCCCTTTCAACGCCACTGCACGTGCAACCGCCTGGTGCAGATCCTTATCCAGCGGATTGGGCACCAGTTGGTCAGCGGGTGTTGTATAGTCGGCAATCGCCATGGCAGCCGCCACCAGCATTTCGTGCGTGATGCGCGGCGCCCAGATATCCACAGCCCCCCGAAAGATGCCTGGAAAACCCAGGACATTATTAACCGACTTGCCATCCGCCGCAAAGGCGGCGCCATGCTTGATGGCAACCTCGGCCTCAATTTCGGGATTTGGATTGGAGATGGACAGGATGATCTGTCCCTTGTGCACCATTTCAGGCTTGATCAGGCCCGGGACGCCTGTGGTGGCCACCACGATATCACACGCAGACATGATCTCCTTCAATGTGGCCCGTTTGCCGCCGTTGGCCTCATGGCGGACAAGAGCATCTTCGGTGATGTCCGTGCCCAGGACGGGATTGCCAGTGATCTGCATCAACATTTTGGCAATGGCATTCCCGGCAGCACCCAGGCCGACCTGGCCGATGACCGCCGTGCAAAGGTCCCGGTCGATCTTGCGGCTGGCAACCGTGAGAGCGGCAGTGGTGACAACCGCCGTCCCGTGCTGGTCATCGTGCATGACCGGGATGTCAATATTTTTCTGGATCTCTTCTTCAATCCGGAAACAGCGCGGAGCGGAGATATCCTCGAGTTGAATCGCCGCAAAAGTGGGCGCAATGGCGGTCACAATCTCGATGATCTTGTCAGGATCCTTGGTATTCAGGAGGATCGGCACGCCGGAAAGCCCCACCAGCGTCTCCATCAGCATGGCCTTGCCTTCCATGACTGGCATGGCGGCCAAAGGACCGATATCGCCCAACCCCAACACGGCCGTCCCGTCGGTAATGATGGCGACCAGGTGGCTGGTGGCGGTATACATGTGGGCCAACTTTGGATCCCTTGCAATCTTCAAACACACTTCGGCCACGCCGGGTGTGTAAACCTGCCGCAGCGTGGTAAGCGAATCGATCGGGTAGCGGCTGCGAATGGCAATTTTCCCTTTCAAGTGCAAGGCCAGCACATCGTCGCGCACATCCAGCAGGCGCGTGCCGCGATTTTTGCGGATCGCTTCCAGTATCCGTTCCAATCCGGCTTCATCGTCGGCAAAAACCGTGATATCGCGCACCACTTGTAGGGAAGTCTCGTTCAACAATTCGATCCCGCCAACATTTCCTCCGGCGTTGGTGATGGCGGTCAAAAGGCGGGCAAATGTGCCCATTTCCTGGCTATTCACCACCCGCACCGTTCGTGAAATCTTTGTTTCCCAACTCATATCTTATTCTTCAGCCTTCATCGGTCATCATTCCGTCTGCCGCTCCACCCAGATCCGGCAATTCCTTCTCGATCTCATCCGGACTTTGGCCTTTCTCCAGCCGGTCCACCACCTCGCCGAACTCAGGCGGCATCTCCTCACCCATTTCACTGCCCATCTTGCGCATCATGCGTGCCATCGCCTGGGGGTCATTCTCCAACCCGGCCAAAGCCGAAGGGTCGGAAAAATCACTGGATAACGCTTCCATGCGGCTATCGTCCGATTTTGCCACCCGCACGCGTGGGATGCCCCGGCGGACAGATGGGCTTTTGCAATGGGGACATGTGACAGGCCGGGTGCCGTATTCGGAGAACGGCATGAATATGTCGAAGCGTTGGTGACAGGCGAGGCAGGTATAGTCATAGAATGGCATACCCCTATTTTATCGCTTTTTTCGTATCTTCTCAAAAAGAAGAGAAGATGGAGGGGTATTGACCCCATATTTCCTTCCCCGTCCGGGTAATTCCCAGACAGCTTTTTTTGAGACCTGGCTATCGGTTACAATAGTACCATGACGGAAATTGAGTTCAACCTCCATAAACCCCAGCCTTTGCTGGTTGTCATCTCCGGGCCATCTGGCGTCGGCAAGGACAGCGTGGTTCAGGCCATGAAAGCGCACGGCCTGCCTTTCCATTTTGTTATCACGGTCACCACCCGCCCGCCCCGCTCAAACGAGGTGCATGGCCGGGATTACTTCTTTGTCTCGAAGGATGAGTTCGCCCGCATGATCGAAAACGATGAGATGTTCGAGTACGCCATCGTGTACAATGACTACAAGGGCAATTCCAAGAAACAAGTCCGGGATGCGCTGGCTTCCGGGCAGGATGTCATCATGCGCTTGGACGTGCAAGGCGCAGCCACGGTCCGCAAATTGGCCCCACAAGCGGTGCTGATCTTTCTGACCACGCAAAGTGAACACGAACTGGCAGAACGGCTGAAGAACCGCAAGATGGATAGCGCCGAAGATCTGAGCCTGCGCATCGCCACGGCCCAGCAGGAACTTAAACGCGCCGTGGAGTTTGACTATGTCATTGTCAATTCGGATGGCTGCCTGGATGAGACGGTTGATACCGTCATCGCTATCATCCGGGCCGAGCATCATCGTGTAAACCCCCGCAAAGTGAGTTTGTAGATATCCAGGCAATAAGGTATAAAAGTGCCAGCATGAATCAAAACCCAAACCCCGACCAATACCCGCAACCCGCCCAACCGCGCACCGTCCAGGTGGCTGTGCCGAATGTAAAACCAACCGTAACATACATAATCATTGGTTTTACCGTTTTTATCTATCTTTTGCAGCTTGCCGGTAATTATCTACTTCCGGCCAGCCTGGCAAATTCTTTGGTCGCCGCATTTGGCACATCCGACATTGCCGCGATCCTAGGTGAAAAGGTGAATGACTTGATCCGGGCAGGCCAGCTCTGGCGTCTGATCACACCGGTCTTTTTACACGATTCCACCCTACCTTTGGGCCTCTTGCACATCGGTTTCAACATGTACGCCCTTTTCCTGTATGGGCGCGGGGTGGAAGCCCGCTTCGGGCACTGGCGTTTTACCCTGCTCTACTTCCTCTCAGGCTACGCCGGCAACGTGCTCTCCTTCCTGCTAACGCCGGAAGCTTCGTTGGGAGCCTCCACGGCCATCTTCGGCCTGCTGGCGGCGGAAGGGATATTTATCATACAAAACCGCCAACTGCTGGGTAGCCGGGCCAACCGCGCCCTGATGAACATTCTGTACGTGGCCGGCATCAACCTGCTGATTGGCTTCAGCTCCGGTGGACTGGTGGATAATTTCGGACACCTGGGCGGATTATTGGGCGGAGTACTCTTTACCTGGTTCGGAGGTCCGCGCTGGAAAATGGAAGGATTCTACCCATCCGTCCGGCTGGTTGACGAACGCGAAGGGCACGGCGCGCTGGCCGGGACGGTGGCGCTGCTGGTGTTTTTCATCCCGCTGACCGCCCTGGGATGGTTTTGGATCGTGAAGTGAAGAATCCGCCAACCGGCAGAATTGTAGAATTGTCCCATGACAAGAAAATCATCAGCAACTACCATCCGGGAAGTCGCCAAGTACGCGGGGGTTTCCATAGCGACAGTAAGTCGTTACATGAATCACACGGGCCTTGTATCGCAAGAAGCCGGCGAGCGAATTTCCGCGGTAATGCTGGATATGAACTATGTCCCACGGGTAGCTGCCCGCCAGTTGGCCAGGTCAGAAACACGCACCGCCGGGCTGGTCATCACTAATGTGATGAACGATTTCTTTGCCCCTCTGATCAATGGAGTAGCCGCAGTAGCCAGTGAGAACAATTACAACCTGCTAGTTGCAGTATCCCGGCCAGAAATGCGGGATAAAAAATTCCCATCACCCATTGGTCCGCAAAACGCAGACGGTATGATCGTTTTTGCCAACAGCCTCTGCGAAGAACAACTAATTGATCTATGTAAGGTCCATTTCCCGGTCGTATTACTGTATTGTACCTCCCCGGCGAACCTGGATATTTCCCATATCATCATCGAAAATAAAACTGCCACCCAAAAAATAATTGACCATATGATCGAGGAGCATGGAAGAAAACGAATTATGTTTTTCCAGGGCCCCCTGGATCAGGAAGATTCCCATTGGCGTGAACTGGGATACCGTGCTTCTCTGGCGGCTCATGGCATCGCGATGGATGATACCCTACTCCTGCGGGGTGAATTTGAGCATCAAGCAGCTTATCAAGCGCTGCACGAGTATTTATTAAAAGGTTCCAAGGATTTTGATGCCATCTTTACCGGCAACGATGATGCGGCCATCGGCATTCTGGCTGCCCTGGGGGAAGCTGATATTCGCGTCCCTGAGGATGTTTCGGTGGCCGGGTTCGATGATTTTCGTATGGCGCCTTTCATGAACCCCTCATTGACCACTGTTCGAGCCCCCACAGAAAAAGTGGGGCAGGCAGCCGCGGAACAACTGGCAAAGGCATTTAAAGGGGAACCTGTTGAACGGGAAATTCTCCTGCCAACAGAAATTGTTCTGCGCCGGTCCTGTGGATGCAATTACCAGTAATCCAATATTTCAAGTCTTTTTCCCATTCCCATTTTTGCAAACAGACCGGTTTGACAGGTCGACCTCAATTTTTACCCGAACCCTGTGTTGACTCTTCCATTTATCGCCTCTATAATGCTTGCAGATGCCGCGTTACGACCTGTGTCTGGCTTGGAACTGGGAGTATGACGCCGACTTCGTTCACTTAATCGAAGCCGCCTGCGCCGCGCGCGGGGTGTCGCTGTTGCAGGTCACTCCTGAAACTCTAGACCAGGTGCTGGGCGGATTGGAAAACCGGGAAATCTCCTACAGGAGCCTGTTCGACCGCGCTTCCGAATCAGACCCGCGCTTCCAGCCTCTGGTGGAGTGGGCAACCCGGCATAAATCGTTTTGCGTGAATCCACAGAAACGCACCCTCTGGTCGGGGGATAAAGCCACCATGCACCTGGAATTCATCAGCCGGGGCCTGTATACTCCATACACGATCATCCTTGCCCCCTATTCCAAACATTCCCTTATCCAACCGTGTGATCTGGGGCCGCTGGGCGGGAGTTTCGCCATCAAACCGGCCTGTGAGGGCGGCGGGGACGGTGTGATCCTGGATGCCACCTCCTGGGAGCAGGTGCTGGATGCACGTCGGCAATATCCAAACGAAAAATACCTTCTGCAGGCATCCGTCACCACTCGCATCCTGGATGGACACCCGGCCTGGTTCCGGATCCTGTTCTGCGATGGAGCAGTCTATCCATGTTGGTGGGACCCACGTACGCACGTGTATGTGCGCGTCGCAGCCGAGGAAAAGGCCCGCTTTGCTTTCCGCAGTCTGCGCGAGATCCCAGCCCGGATCGCCCAGATATGCGGCCTGCACCTGTTCTCGACCGAAATTGCCCTGACGGAGGCCGGCCATTTCCTGGCAGTGGATTACGTCAACGATCCGGTTGACCTGCGGCTCCAGTCGAAGGCCGTCGACGGTGTGCCAGATGTCTATGTAGAAAGCATCGCCGCCCGCCTGGTACGCCTGGCGGAAAGCCGCTGCAATGGTTCATAATGCCGTAAGGAAATATCAAGCCCATGAAAACAAGCTCCTCACAATTCTCCAGGTTGGCGGACTGGTTCAAGAAGAATACGCAAGATACACTGCTCATGCAGTGGATCAGTTACTTCATGATCTTTTCTGTGCTGGTTATTTTTATCCTTGAATACCCCTCCTCGGAAAAACTGGACTGGCGTTTTTTTGCAACGGTACTGGCCCTGGGCGTCCTGCTGGTCATCAACATCCTGTGGTTCCAATACCACGAACAGAAATTAATCCGTCAGCACACCCGCCTTTATCATTGGGCCTTTAATATTGTTACCAGTTTGTTGGTACTGGCATCTTTTGCGTTCACCGGAAGCTCTGAATTGGTTTTCCTGTTATTTCTGCAGGCCGCCCAATTTTCCAGCATAGTCGGTGTCTGGCCAGGCGGGGCGATCTATTCAATAATCACGTTCGGCATCACTCTGGGGATAATTAAGGCTTATGGCGCATCGAATGGTGACCTGATCCAGGTAGCCTCGGAATTATTGGCCGGAATCATCTTTGTGCTCCTGTTTGTTTTGCTCGAGCAACGCTCCTCACAGGAAACCCGCCGGGCAGAGGGCCTGCTGAAAGACTTGCAGGCCGCCAATGCCGCCGTGAAAGCGGCCCACCAAAAAGAAAAGGAGCTGGCGATTGCCGAGGAACGCATGCGGCTGGCACGCGATATCCACGATGGGCTGGGCCATCACCTGACCGTCCTTAGCATCCAGTTGCAAGCCGCGGAAAAATTGGCAGAACGCAATCCGCAGGCGGCCGTCGAAGCCATCCGGGTCTCACGCCGCGAAGCCCAATCCGCCCTGGATGAGGTCCGCCGCAGCGTGGGGGTGATGCGCCAGTCTCCATCGGAAAGCCAGCCTCTGGTGGAGATGATCACCGGCTTGGTGCACGACTTTGGCGAGCACACCGGCCTACAATCCGCATTCGAACAGAGCGGGACTCCCATCGAGCTTTCCTCCTTTGCCATACAGACGCTCTTTCGGACCGTGCAGGAAAGCCTGACGAATATTCAAAAACATGCCGTAGGAGTCGAGCATATCCTGGTTAAGTTGGAGTACTCAGACGAAGCCATCCGCCTGGCAGTCAGCGACGATGGACAGCCATCCCAGACCGCTTCGCCCACACAGGGCGGGTACGGGCTGAAAGGGCTGAGCGAACGCGTGGAGCAGCTTGGCGGCGAATTTTTCTCTGGCCCGGTTTCCTCGAAGGGATTCCGGGTAGATGTGAGCATCCCTTTGCAGGAGGACAACCATGATAAAAGTTCTGCTGGCGGATGACCAGACCCTTGTCCGCCAGGGCATCCGGCTCCTGCTTGAGATCGAACCGGATATCCAGGTGGTCGGCCAGGCGGCGGATGGGCGCGAAGCCCTGCAGCAGGTTGAAGTCCTTCGCCCGGATGTGGTCCTGATGGATGTACGCATGCCGGAGATGGACGGGGTGGCCGCCACACGTACCATCAGCGAGCGCTTCCCTGAAGTAAAAGTCATCATCCTGACAACCTTCGAGGATGACGAGACGGTCTTCAAAGGCTTGAAAGCCGGCGCGCGCGGCTATTTGCTCAAGGATATCAGCAGCGAAGAAATGGCGCAGGCGGTTCGCAAAGTGGCCGCCGGCGAGGCGCTTATCCAATCCCGGCTTACCCGGAAGGTGCTGGCCGAGTTCTCACGTCTGGCCACGGCCAGCAGCCGGCCGCCAGCTCCCAAATCCGCAGGATTGCGAGAACCTTTATCCGCGCCCCTTACCGAGCGCGAACAGGAAGTGCTGCAAGCGCTGGCCCGCGGCCTCTCGAACCGGGAGATCGCCGAACAGTTTGTGATCACCGAAGGAACCGTCAAGAACCACGTCTCCAACCTGATCGAAAAAATGGGCGTGCGCGACCGCACCCAGGCGGTCTTGAAGGGCCAGGAACTGGGTTTGATCCCCTGAATGTGCCGGAGGCGGCCTATCCCCCTTGCCTAAAGGCATAGGCAAAAGCTCCACTCCATCCCCCTAAAGGCATAGCGATAAATCTATCCTCAAAAGTGCCGGTTTCTATCCCTCGGCACTTTCTGGACGCGCCTAGCAGGTGTATCCTTGCGACCAATCAAACTTGGAGGCACATATGGAACCTGTTCCTGAAAATAAAACCAAAGCCCCTCACGATGGCCGGATTGTCGCTGGGATCATTCTGATCTTACTTGGGGCGGCAGCCTTGTTGCAGCACTGGTTCGACATTGGTAACACCATTGTCCTGCTGCTTGGCCTGGGCATACTGACCTGGGGATCCGTTTCCCGCAGGACTGGCTTGATTATCCCGGGCGGTGTCCTGACGGGGATCGGGCTGGGCATCCTGGCCATGCAAGGTCCCTGGCAGTTCCCAGCCGTGGACCAGAACAGCATTTTCCTGCTTTGTTTCGCTCTGGGCTGGTTCCTGATCACCCTCCTGACCGCTCTTTTCGCCAGCACCCAGTGGTGGGCGCTCATCCCGGGTGGGATCATGGCCCTGATCGGCGGCAGCCTCCTGATTGCGAACGGGACCGTCCGTTGGATGGATATCAACCTGGTCATGGCCGTTATTCTCATCGTGCTTGGCCTCGCCCTGCTGGTGTACCGGGGCAGTGCAAAGGAAAAAGCCTGACACTGCCTGCCTATAAAAAGACACAATCGTATCTTCTCAAAAAGAAGAGGAAGATAGGGGTGTGCGGGCGGCTCCGCCGCCCGCACACCCCCACTCCCCCAAGTTATTGAGATGATACGCACAATCCATATTTAGGAGAGCCTATGAAAGCCATACTCGAAGTCAAAGACCTTGTGAAAAAATACGGCGATTTCACCGCAGTAAAGGGGATTTCATTTGATATCAAAGAAGGCGAAATCTTCAGCCTGCTCGGGCCAAACGGAGCCGGAAAGACCACCACCATTTCCATACTTTCCACGCTGTATGCCCCCACCAGCGGCGAAGCCACGGTTGACGGGCATTCGGTCACGAAAGAGCCCATGGCGGTGCGCAACCTGATTGGCGTGGTACCGCAGGAACTGGCTCTCTATGATGACCTGAGCGCGCGTGAGAACCTGGTCTTCTGGGGCCAGATGTACGGTCTCTCTGGCAAGGCCCTTGCCATCCGCGTGGATGAGGTGCTCGAACAGATCGGCCTGGCCGACAAGGCCAAAAACCGGGTCAAAACCTACTCCGGCGGAATGAAGCGGCGCGTCAACATCGGCGTGGGCTTGCTCCACAAGCCCAGCCTGCTTTTTATGGACGAACCCACCGTTGGCATTGACCCGCAGTCCCGGCGTGCCATCCTGGATTCGGTCAAGTCCCTTAATCAGCAGGGTATGACCGTTCTCTATACCACCCATTACATGGAAGAGGCTGAGGAACTTTCCGACCGGGTCGGCATCATCGATCACGGGGAACTGATTGCCTTGGGGACCCAGGCCGAACTGAATCACCAGGTTGGCGAGAATGACACGCTCATCCTGCATATCGATGAGAGTCAGAACGGGGAAACCCTGGTTGCGGCCGTCCGCAAGATTCACGGAGTGCTGAAGGCGGATATCACCGATCACAGCGTAGCCGTCATCGCTCCCGCCGCTGAAGAAATCATGGCCCCGGTCATCACTCAAGCCAACGAACTGGGCATCAAGATCCACTCGGTTGATATCAAAGAGCCCAATCTGGAAGCCGTTTTCCTCTCCCTGACGGGCAGGGCTTTGAGAGATTAGGGATCAGGTAACCAGGCTCCCCACCAGTTACCCGAAGCCCTTCCATGGAGATTCTCATGAAAAAACTTTTTCTCATTGGCCTAAAAGATGTCAAAATAGCCTTCCGTGACCGGGCCGCCCTGATCCTGATGCTACTGGCCCCTTTCCTGCTGACCCTTGGACTGGGTTTCGTGACCGGGCGTTTCTCGGGCGGCTCATCCAGCGGCATCAGCCATATTCCGGTGATACTGGTCAACCAGGATGGCAAGCAACTCGGCAATGCCCTGGTTCAGGTCTTTCAATCCAAAGATTTGAATGGACTGGTTGATCCCACCGTGAGCAGCGACACATCTGCGGCCTACCAAAAAGTGGATGCGGATCAGGCCGTTGCGGTGATCCTCATCCCAGCCGGGTTTACCGAAAGTATCATTCCTTCCCAGGGGCAGGCCGCTCCAGCCAAAGTTGTTCAAATCGAGCTGTATTCCAATCCCACCGCGCCCACCAGCGTCGGTGTGGTCAAAACCATCCTGGACCAATTCATCAGCCAGGTGGAGGTGGGGCGGGTCGGCGGCCAGGTGGCAGTCACCCAGTTGATTACCAGTGGTCGCATCTCGGGCCAGAATGCCCAGGCAGTCGGTGTGGCGATGGGCATCCGCCAGGCAAATGCCTCCAGCCAGAGCGCCTCCATCACGCTCAAAAATGTCACACCCAGCGGTCAAGCCGTCAAGTTTGATGTGCTGGCGCTGCTGGCCCCCGGCATGGCATTGATGTTCCTGATGTACACCGTCAGCTATGGCGGCCGGACGCTCCTGACCGAGCGCAACCAGGGCACCCTGTCGCGCCTGCTGGTTTCTCCCACCACCACGGTCCAAGTGCTGGGCGGCAAAATGATCGGAATTTTCCTGACCGGGGCAGCCCAAATGCTTATCCTGATCCTTGGCACCACCCTCTTATTCCAATTGCAATGGGGCGACCCGCTGGCTGTACTGGCTTTGGTGCTGGCAGCTGTCTTCGGCGCGGTCGGCTGGGGCATGCTCCTGACTGCCATTGCCAAAACTCCCGGCCAAGTGGGTGCAATGGGTTCGGCTCTAATGCTGATCTTTGGCATCCTGGGCGGCAGCTTCGTCAACCTGGATAATATGCCAGCCTGGTTCCGCGTTGTGACCAAGATCACCCCGAACGCCTGGGGTATGGATGGGTTCACCACCCTGGCGCTGGGCGGCGGTTTGCACGATATTCTGATCCCCATTCTGGCCTTGCTGGCCATGGGGCTGCTCCTGTTCGCCATCGCCGTGATCCTTTTCAGCCAGCGTGGGCTGGCGGAGAGATAGGAATTTCTTATGAAAAAAATCTTTGCAATCGCCTGGAAAGACACCCGGGTACGTTTCACAGGGTGGTTCGATTGGCTTTTCTTCATCGTTTTACCGATCGTCTTTACGCTCGTCCTGGCCGAGGGGACCGGCGGCAGCACAGATAACCGTGTCCGCTTGGTTGTGGTAGATCAGGCAGCCTCGCCTCTTTCTGCGCAACTGGTGGCTGCACTGGCAAATTCACAGGCCGTACGACCGGATTTGTTGACCCTTTCCCAGGCCAATAACCAGTTCTCGCAGCGCAGTGCCGAAGCGGTGCTCATCATCCCGGCTGAATTCAACCTGGCTCACCTAGAGCAGGGCAGCATCCCGCTGGAACTGCGCCAGCAGCCCAATAACATGGATGCCATGGTTGCCCAGCAGGCTGTCCTTTCGGTGATCGGCCGGGTCAGCAGTGCAGCCGATATTGCCAACCAAAGCGTGACCAATGCCGAAAAGATCCGGCCCTTCACTTCTGCGGCGGACAGGCAAGCCTATTTCAACGCTGCCTTGACCCAGGCGCAATCCTTGATCTCCTCTGCTCCCAACCGGATCGCGCAATCCGAAGGCAACACCAAGGATCCGGTTGATTACCACCCAGGCGCCAACTCCTCTGCCGGGCAGTTGATCACCTGGGTCTTCATCCCATTGATCAGCATCTCCGCAATGTTCGCCTACGAGCGCCAGAAAGGCACCCTGCGGCGGCTCCTGACCACCCCCACCCGGAAAAGCACCTACCTGCTGGGCACGATCTTTGGGCAAGTGCTGACCGCCCTGGTGCAGATGCTGCTCTTGATTGGCTTCGGCATCTTTGTCATGAAGCTGAATTGGGGCAGCCAGCCGCTGGCGCTGGCCGTGATGATGGTCAGTGCCGCACTGGCGGCAGCGGCCCTGGGCACCACATTAGGCACCTTCGTCAAGACGGAAGGGCAGGCCAACGGTCTGAGCATCATGACCGGCATGATCATGGCCCTGCTGGGAGGGTGCTGGTATCCGTTGGAAATTTTTCCCCAGGCCGTGCAAAATGTTGTCAAGATCCTGCCAACTACCTGGGCCATGCGCGGCCTGCTGGATATTGTCCTGCGCGGCCAGGGCCTGGTAGCCATCCTGCCGGATGCCAGCATCCTGCTCGGTTTTGCTGCCGTATTCTTTGGGGTCGGCATCTGGCGGTTCAAATACGAATAACAAGTCAGAACCCGGCCCCTTTAAAGGACCGGGTTCTGATCTAAGGGTTGGAAAATATCCTCGATCTTGCAGTTGAACAACGTCGCCAGTTTGAAAGCCAGTGGCAGGCTGGGATCGTACTTGCCGGTTTCGAGGGCGTTGACCGTTTGGCGGGAAACATCCAGGAGTTCTGCCAACTGGGCCTGCGACCAATCCCGTTCGGCCCGCAGCACCTTCAGGCGGTTTTTCATCGGTATCTCCACAGGGTCCACATCTTCCCGATGAACCACATGATCACCATCACAAAGAGCACGAGCCCCCAGTTCAATCCCGGCAGGATCCCCGCCAGGCCCAGCAGGCCACAGCCACCGCAAACAATGACGGTTCCGGCAAAGCCGATCGCGATGGCCTCGGTCTGGATGCGGCGCTGCAGTTCATCCAGGCTGGCAATCGCCATCCCCAAAGTAACCACCAGGAAAGCCCAGGCAGCGATGGGGAAGACGGCAGCCAGGATTGCGCGTGTGCCGGTCCAACCCTGATCCAGGAGAACCGCATATCCCATACCTACCAGGATGCAAAACGTGGCTGTCAGGAGAACACGCCGGATCATGAAATTCGGGTAGCGCATCTTGATACGTGCCCGGTTTATACGGTACCCAACCGCCAGCCCGAACAAGATGCCGATGACGGTTCCAAACCACAGGCTGCCAAAGGCGTACCCGAAGGCCACGCCAAGCATCCCGCCAGCGATCACCCCTGTGATGAGATTCTTGCGCATTTCCACGCTTGAAATGGGTTGAAGGGTCTCTTTCATTCTATTTCTCCTTGTAAAGTTTACTTGACACAATTATTTTAATACGCTTTCTTGAATATGTCAAGTATGCTTTACTTATTGTAAAGGTACTATTACTATATTTCTCTTTATCCCGCTGAAATGGAAAAGGATATAATATTTACATAATTACGGTAGAATTTACAGACATTTCTCAGGTTTATCTCATGTTCTTCTGGGAAAATGGTTGGGTAGACGGTATTGCATTTTTGAAGAAATGATCCGCAGAAGCTTAACGATACCTTCTCAGGCCAGGCCCTTTTGAATGACAAAATGGATGAAGCATCTGTTTCAAGATCAGAACTGTGGCGGCAGCGCCTGGGCCGCCTCCGCAAAGGCGCCCAAGGTGGGCTTCTGTTCGCCATGGGTGTGGTGGCGGCTCTGGCTGGATTGCTGATATACGGCCTCTTGACGCCCAGCCCGCACCAGTTAACCACCAATGATGTAAGCACTGCCGTAAACCAGGTGCTTGCATCTGCCACACCGGCTCCCCCGTTCTCCGAAGGCGTATATCAGATCATCCAGCCCTCCCTCGTTCTCATCCAGTCCAAGCTTCCGGGAGCCGATGGGAAGACAGATGACAGCCTGGGAACCGGAACCATCGTTAATGCAAACGGGGATATCCTGACCAGCCTGCATGTCGTCGCAAATGCAACCTATATCCAAGTCACCTTCGCGGATGGTACGCAGTCAACCGCATCAGTGGCGAACCAACAACCGGAGAATGACATTGCCGTTTTGAAGGCAGATAAGCTTCCGGCGCAGATCGTCCCGGCTGTCCTGGGGAATCCAAACGCCATGCGCGTGGGCGATGAGGCTTATGTGGTCGGCAATCCATATGGCCTATATAGTTCCATGAGCGCAGGCGTTATCTCCGGATTCAACCGCACGTTTCAACCTGTCAATACCGATTTAAACCTCAAAGGTTTGATTCAAATCGACGCAGCCGTGAATCCTGGTAACTCAGGCGGTCCGCTGCTAAACCGCGATGGTGAAGTCATCGGCATTGTTGAAGGCCTCGTAAATCCTACCGGCGAGAATTTCTTCGTTGGCATTGGATTTGCCATACCCATTAATGTCGCCGGCACAGCCGCCGGATTACCGCCGGATTGAAATATAAAAAACGATACCATCTCAATAAATCCGGGAATGGGGGCCTTCCCATTTCCCGCTTATTGGGAAGATCTCAAAAAGGAGTTGGTAGATGGATCATAATTTAAGTTCCGAAAATGGTTTGCCAATGGAACGCGTATTGTACGAAGTAAAAAAGGTGATTGTCGGACAGGATCACCTACTGGAACGTTTGGTGGTTGCCCTGCTGGCGCGCGGGCATATCCTCGTGGAAGGTGTACCGGGGTTGGCCAAGACAATGGCCATCAAAACGCTGGCAGAGGCGATTGGTGGTGAGTTCAAGCGTATCCAATTCACCCCTGACTTGGTCCCGGCCGATTTGATCGGTACGCGTATCTACAATCAAAAAACAGGCGAATTTAACACTTCGCTCGGTCCGGTCTTTACGAACCTGTTGCTGGCAGATGAAATCAACCGTGCACCCGCCAAGGTACAGAGCGCCCTGCTGGAAGTGATGCAGGAGCAGCAAGTTACCATCGGGCGGGAGACATTCAAGGTTCCCGAGCCTTTCCTGGTACTGGCCACGCAGAACCCGATCGAAACCGAAGGGACGTATGCTCTCCCAGAAGCGCAGGTGGACCGTTTTATGCTCAAGGTGCTGGTCGGTTATCCCAGTTCGACCGAAGAATTCGTTATCGTCGAACGTATGACCGGCATGTTACAGACCATGCAGAAGGTGCTGACTACACAGCAGTTGATGGATTTGCAGCGCCAAACCGACCATGTGTTTGTGGATCCTTCCCTGATTGAGTATGCGGTCAAGATGGTAACCGCCACCCGGAGCCCCAAAGAGGTTGGCTTGAAAGATCTGGAACATTACATCATGTTTGGTGCCAGCCCGCGCGCCTCTATCAACCTGATCCTGACTGCGCGTGCGCTTGCCTTTGTTCGGGGCCGGGATTATGCCCTGCCGCAGGATGTTTCTGATATGGCGCTCGATGTAATGCGCCACCGGCTTGTTTTGACCTTCGAGGCACTGTCAGATAACGTTAATAGTGACGACATCTTGAAGAAAATCCTCGACCGCATCCCGATCCCCGTGGTACCGCTCCATGAGCATGCCAACAACCACATCAACGCCTGAACGCATCCTGCAGCGTCTCGACTGGCAGGTTATCCGCCGCCTGGATGGGCTTTTACAAGGCGATTACCGCACCCTGTTTTACGGATATGGGGTGGATTTCGCCGACCTGCGAGAATATCAGTCCCAGGATGACATTCGCTATATTGACTGGAATGTGACCGCGCGTATGAATACGCCCTACGTCCGGCAATATGCCGAAGACCGTGAAATCACAGCCTGGTTTTTACTCGATCTCAGCCCGTCGGTGGATTTCGGCACAGTTGAAAGCCTGAAGCGTACCGTGCTGATCGATTTCGTGACAACGCTGGCCCGGCTTTTGACCCGCCACGGCAACCGGGTGGGCGCAATATTCTATGACAGCCGCATCGAGCGGGTAATCCCAGCCCGCGGCGGTCGCATCCAGGTGCTGCGCCTTGTCAACGATCTGCTAAAACAGCCTCAATTAACCCACGCTCCATTTACCAATCTTACGCCTCTGCTTGAAAGTGGCTTGTATTCCCTAAAAAAACGCAGCCTGGTGTTCGTGCTCTCGGATTTCATCTGTGTACCGGGGTGGGAACGCACATTGAATTTGCTCAACCAGCGCCACGAAGTGCTCGCTGTCCGCCTGTGGGATCCGCGTGAAACCAAGCTTCCGGATATTGGCATGGTTGTGATGGAAGATGCAGAAACCGGCGATCAAATGTTTGTAGATACCCACGACCGCAAGTTCCGCCAGCGTTTTGAAGAAGCGGCTCACCAGCGTGAAGCAGAACTGGCGCAGGCTTTCAAGCGCGCCGGCGTGGATGTTTTGCCACTGTCAACCGAAGACGATCTGGTTCATGCGATTGTACGCTTTGCCACTCTGCGTCGCCAACAAAGAAAGTAGCTTTGGTTATGTCGTTCATCTGGCCTGGAATGCTTTTTTCTCTGCTGTTAGTTCCATTGTTCATCCTGGTCTATCTCCTGGTGCAGCGGCGAAGGCGGAAATTATCCGTCCAGTATGGTAGGCTTGGTTTTGCGCCGGGCAATAAAGGAAGCCGGCCTGGCCTGCGCCGCCACATTCCCCTTGCATTTTTCCTGGCAGGGCTTACAATCCTGGCAATTGCATTGGCCCGCCCGCAAGCCGTAGTAGCCCTGCCGAAGCAGGAAGGGACTGTCATCCTGGCGTTTGACGTATCCGGCAGCATGGCAGCCAATGATATAAAACCGACCCGTATGGAAGCTGCCAAGTCCGCTGCACGTGAATTTGTGAAGCATCAGCCGCTCTTTGTGCAGACCGGCGTAGTGGCCTTCAGCGATACCGGATTGTCGGTGCAAGTTCCGACCAACGACCCGAACTCCATCCTGGCCGCCATCAACCGGTTGACTCCCCAAACCGGGACCTCGGTGGGACAAGGTATCCTTGCATCGCTTAATGCTATTGCTGCTGGCAGCAGCGGCGGGCTGCCAGCGGAGGTCTACAGCAACCTGCTGCTTACGCCCACCCCCACGCCCACACCGGTACCGCATGGAATGTATACACCGGCGGTTATCATCCTGCTTTCAGACGGCGAAAATAACGAAAATCCCGACCCCTTGGCCGCCGCCCAGACGGCTGCTGACCGAGGCGTGCGCATTTATACCGTTGGCATTGGCAGTCAAACAGGCACAACTGTGCATATCAACGGTTTTTCCCTTCACACGCAACTGGACGAGACAACCCTCCAACAAATATCCCAGATAACCGGCGGTATGTATTACAATGCCCAAAGCGAACAAGACCTGTTCAAGATCTACGATCACATCAACTCGCAACTAATCAACAAACCGGAAAAGACCGAAATAACCTCCCTTTTTGCCGGGGCAGGCATCTTCTTTATGTTGATCGGCAGCCTGTTTTCACTCCTATGGTTCAGCCGTCTACCATGACCTCGCAGTTGGGATGGTTGTATCATCTCAATAAACCATTTAAGGAGACACATTTGATTCATATGGATAGGAGTTGATAGATGGAATTTCTCTGGCCCGGATTCCTTTTCCTGCTGGGATTAATTCCTCTTCTGATTGGATTGTATATCTGGATGCTCCGCCGCAGGCGGTTTGCAGTGCGCTATTCCAGCTTGGAGCTTGTGCGCGCCGCATTGCCTAAAAATGCTCACTGGCGCCGCCATCTTCCGGTTGCCCTGTTTCTTCTTGGTCTTGCCAGCTTGATACTTGCCTTGGCACGCCCGGTTGCCATCCTGAACATCCCCACCAGCCAAACTACGATCATCCTGAGCATAGATGTGTCGGGGAGTATGCGCTCAAGCGATATTCAACCCACCCGCCTTGGGGCAGCCGAGGAAGCCGCGTGGTCCTTCATCCAACACCAGAAAGCTGGCACCCAAATTGGATTGGTGGCGTTTTCCAGTTTCGCTGAAATTATCCAACCACCTACAACCGACCAGAATGCATTACTGGCTGCGCTGGAAAGTTTAACCGTAGGGCGCAGAACTGCCATTGGAAGCGGGATCCTTGCCGCCCTGGACGCCATCTCCCAGGTGGATAAGAACGTTGCTCCCAGCATCACTGACACCCAGCCGGGTGTGGAACCTACGCCGGTTCCCAAAGGCGATTATGCCCCGGATATTATCGTCCTGCTTACCGATGGAGACAGTAACTTCGGTCCAGACCCTTTGGTTGCCGCCCAACAGGCGGTTGACCGTGGAGTGCGCATCTATACCATCGGTTTTGGCACAATAAACGGACCAAGCGCCTCCCAAAGCCCATTCGGAGGCGGTTTCCCCGGCGGCGGGCCTGGCTTTTTTGGTCGAGGAGGCGGCTTTCGCATGGGGCTCAATGACACCATGCTGAAGCAAGTTGCATCCATGACTGGTGGAACGTATCACCTGGCTTCGAGCGCAAGCCAACTCGAGAGCGTTTTCGCTAGTCTGCCGACCTACCTGATCGTCAAGCACGAGGTCCTTGAGATCAGCGTCATATTCACGGCCTTCGGTGCGCTCCTGGTTGCAATTGCCATGCTGCTGTCATTGGTGTGGCACCCATTGCCATGAACAGGAACCGCCAGCGGGAAATCGGTCTAATAGCGCCCGGCATCGTCAAAAACGAAAACAAAGAGCCTCGCTCGAAGCGGGGCTCTTTTAGTTGAAAATCCAGAATCTAAAAATGAAATGTTGCTACTGCGTACTTAGCTGATCAATTGTCCATCTTCTTTCGGGTTTGGCCCATATTGATTTGTACCAGGCTGGCTGTCAGTGCACAGAAGTACCAAGAGCCAAATATCTCCAATAATAGGAATTAAACTAATAAAGATCCACCAACCACTTTTTCCAATATCATGGAGCCTTCTTACCGTAACTCCCAACGAAGGAAGAAGTATTGCAAATGAATACAAATAAGAGAGAACAGTAAATATAGGGGCCAGGCTGGTACCGTTATTCGCATCCATCGAGGTGGCAATACCGACAATTACCCCAATCACAATGGCTATAATCAAATTGAACAGATAAAACATCCAATATTCTTTTCTTCTTGCTCTGCCACTAAGAACCGCATATTTTTTAAGTACCGCAATATACCAACTCATGCTTAATCTCCTCTGATTAACTAATTTGGAATGACTGGTAGGGTACATCATTGCAACTGATTTACCCGCATACTGTCGCATTGCGAACCAAGCGCCCTGTTTCGTAGGAGACACGCCGAGCGACACACCGCCAAGGTGGTTTCTCGTGTTGGAGATTTTCGCCCTGTCGTGCCATTGCCCGCAGTTGCCCAGCTTTTACGCGTGCAAGTAATAATTTATGCACTTACTTGTATTGTACGAGGCGTGAACGGGTTGCGGCTCTTTGAAAATCATTGTCTCATTATCTCTGAATTTGACTCTTCACCCTCATTTCTTCTCCCGCGGTGCAACCTAAATGGCGTCCATACTTTCCTATTGTTTTTTACCCTATTATTATCACATATAAATGTCCGTCGCGCAACAACATGAAACATCCAATAATTCATGGATTCTGTATCTCTGCCGCCCGCAGGGTATTCTTCATCAAAATGGCGATTGTCATCGGGCCGACGCCGCCCGGGACCGGGGTGATCCAGCCGGCTACTTGTACGGCTTCCTCGAAATTCACATCCCCGACCAGGCGGTAGCCTTTCCTCTTGCTCGCGTCCGGCTTCTCATTGATGCCTACGTCAATGACCGCCGCGCCGGGCTTGATCCAGTCGCCGCGCACCATTTCCATTTTACCGATGGCGACAACCAGGATATCTGCTTGGCGGATGATGGCAGGCAGGTCACGCGTGTGCGAATGGCAAACTGTGACCGTCGCATTCTTCCCAATCAGCAGGAGCGCCACGGGCATCCCGACGATGTTCGAGCGGCCCAGCACCACCGCATTGGCCCCTTCGATTTTTACCCCGGCCTGTTCGAGCAAGTAAATACAGCCATAAGGAGTACACGGCACGAATAGTGGTTCCCGCCCCTTTTGGGCTAGTCGCCCGATATTGATGGGCGAGAACCCATCCACGTCCTTTTCGATATTGATCAGAGACAGAACACGTTCTTCGTTGATATGTGCCGGCATCGGCAACTGCACCAGGATACCGCTCACCTGGGGTTCGGCGTTTAACCGCTTCACCAGTTCCTCGACCTGTTCCTGGGTGGCATCTGCCGGGAGGTGTTCGCTGATCGAACCCATACCCAGTTCAAGGCAGGCTTTCCCCTTTGATGAAACATACGCGGCCGAGTTTGTTCGGTCCCCAACCAGCACAGTGGCAAGGGTGGGCCTGGGCTTTCCGGCCCCCGTACGTCTGGCTACTTCCTCAGCCACTGCTTCGCGCACTTCCTGGGCAATCGCTTTTCCATCTATTAGTTGAGCAGGCATGCCTTATTTCCCTTCAATCGATGAGTTGGAATAAAATTAGGAGCAGGTTAGTAAGCCTCCTGCTCCTGGTCAACTGGAATCCAAACTGTAAAGATGGCCCCGCTACCAGTGGGGCTATTCCTAACTTCTATATTGCCGTTATGCTTTTCAACCAATTGTTTTACAATTGCCAAACCCAGGCCGGTACCCGGTACTCCTGTAGCATGCCCGGCTTTACCACGATAAAAGCGCTTGAACAAGTGCGGGAGGTCTTCCTGGCTGATCCCTGGTCCAGTATCCTGTACGATGAACGCCACTCTGGGCCGGCCCAATCGGTCTTCCATCCTGCGGGTCGAGATGTGCACCCGCCCTCCGGCCGGGGTGTAGTTCAAGGCATTGGTCAATAAGTTTGAAATGATCTGAACAACCATGACATCATCCAACCAGACCGTTGGGAGGCCCGGTTGCAATTCTGTTGTCAGGGTAAGGCCGCGTGATTCTGCGATGGTTATGCGATCGCTTACCAGGGTGTCAATGATCCGGTTCAAATCCTGCGGCAGAGGGTGGAAGGCTACCTGCCCGGTGTCAAGGCGGGAGAGCTTGAGCATGTCTTCGATCAGGATCCGCAAACGCTGGATCTCACGCCCAATTACATCCAAGCGCTCCTGGGTTTTCACACTAGGGTCCGCCCGCAGGATTTGATGATAAAGTACCAGGTTGGTCAAAGGAGTGCGCAGTTCGTGATTGATATTCGAAATGAACTCTGTCTTTAATTTATCTGCCTGTTGTGCTTTCTGTAAAGCCTCCCGCAGCTCGGCTGTGCGTTCCCCCACCATATCTTCCAGGCGTTCGGAGTATTCTTTCAAAGCCTGGTCCACCCTGATGCGATCAGTGATATCGCGCGATACTCCCACTACGGAGTTTGTCCGTCCGGCCCTATCCTTGAGAGGTACTAGCCAGGTTCCCAACCACTTCTCACCACCAGGGAACTCCGACGGTGCTTCAAAATAGGCTGGTGCACCGGATGACATTATCTGCAACAGGCTCTTATGCTGGCGCTCGGCCACCTCGCCGGAAAACAAGCTCTCCATTTTCATCCCTACGATAAGTTCAGCCTGGAGGCCAAACTGGCGGGAGGCGAATTCATTCACGTATTCAACATTCCCCTTTTCCCCGATGATGAAGATCATATCGTGGGAAGCCTCAGCCAGGCTGCGGTAACGTTCCTCACTGGCCGCCAAAGCTTCTTCGGCCCGCTTGCGCTCGGAGATATCTCGGCAAAGTGTAACAACTGCTTTGCCTTCCTTCGTTTGTACAACATTTGCGTTGATTTCTATCGGGATGATTGTCCCATCTGCATGTTGATAGTCAATTTCAAGGTTCTTAATAAAACCTTTATTAAAACAATTGATAACTTCACTCTTGTTCCGGTCAATATCGTAGGGAGCGGTCCATTCCAAGATTTGCTTGCCAAGAATCTCATCTACAGAAGCATGACCGGTAATATGGGCATAATTCAAATTTGCATTAACGACCCTGCCTTGTTCATCCACCACCACATAGCCTGTATCGGTGGCTTCGATTACTGCCCGGTATCTTTCTTCACTTTCGTGTAAAGCTTCTTCCGCCAGTTCGCGCTCGCTGATATCCTCAACTATGAGTATGCTTCCAACCTGTTGGCTTTGGTCATAGATCGGGCGTCCATTGATCCTGATATAAGAACCCTTGCCATAGATCGAGGTGAAAGGAGTCTCCGCCAGGATATTCTTTCCTTTTTCAAGGTCATCCAAGTACGGGATCAACCCGGCCTGTTTTATCCCTGGGATATTTCTAATATCCATTCCGATTGCACTGGATACGGCATCTCCAGCCGGAAGTCCAATGATCTTTTCCAACTGGGGATTTTCGTATATTATCCTCATTTCCAGGTCCAGCCGGATAATGCCGATAGGCGCGTTCACCAGTATTTCGTTGTTAAACTCTAGCAGTGCCCTGTACTTTTCATCCGATCTCTGCAATGCCTCCTGTGTTTGCCTGCGTTCCTCTAAAAGGATCGCCCCTTTCAAGGCAGTGCTGACCTGCCGGCTCAAGGCCTCCCGCAGCGCCCCCGCCTTTGTTTCCAGCAGATCAAAAATGATAAACCCAAGTTTAATCTCGTCCCTGAAATGGAGAGGTTCAAGCAGGATGGCATAACGTTTCTCGTGGGAAAGGATGCCATCCGGCACCAACTGGCGGGACGGAAAGCGCCGCCCATCCGGTTCCAGTTCGATCCGCCCATTCTCGTTAAACGCCAAAATCAACCGGGAATATTCGGTCGGTATGCTCTTTTGCTCTTCCCCAGCCTGCTCGTACAATGAAAGATAGCAGGTTCCAATGCCCACCTGGGGCAATTGGCGTGCCATAACCTCGGTCAACCCGGCCACATCAAAAGCAGTCATCAACGGCTCGCTGATCCCAATGGCGAAATTGAATAAACGTCTTTCGGTTTGCAATCTCAGGTGTGCCTGGGCCCATTGGGCTATCTCTCCCACCAATAATTGGCTTTGTTGCAGGAGTTTCTCGACATTGGAACGGTCGGCCTCGCTGGCAAGCGATGCGAATACATGGCTGTGAAGTCCAAACAGCAGCCGGCGCCATTGCATCACATCGCCATTATTTGCCCCCACCTGGCGAAGCATCTCATCCAAAATATGCAGAAAGTCATTACGCGCTGGATCACCCAGGGTAATAGCAAAAGCCTCCAACAGCCTTTCAGCCCACCCGGGTTCCAACTTGACAGCCGAAATTCCGGCTGCTTTTTTCATGTCAGCAAGAATGCGCTTTCGCTGTGTGGCAAAGGCAGTTTCGAAAGGTTTGCCTGTTCGCTTTGCTGGGGAAGTGATTGTCAGGTATTCATCTTGAGGCTGGCATCCGCACGATTGACGGATCAATAATTCAGTCGGCAGTGTCACGCACTCCAGCACAGCCTCGCCCGCCATCAAAGCTAAGAGCATTTCAGTTGCCCGTTTCCCCTGCTCGTAAAGTGGCTGCCGTACCGTTGTGAGCGGAGGCGACGCAAATTTGGCTTCTTCCAGATCGTCAAATCCCACCACACTTACATTATCTGGCACGCGCAAGCCTCGTTCCTGCAAGGCGGTTATCGCGCCCAGAATCATCTGGTCATTGGCTGACGCGATTGCATCAAAATCAACTTTCCGTTCATCAAGCAGCAGACGGACCGCTTCCACACCTGCCCCGGCAAGAAAGTCGCCCGATACAACCAAGTTGGGGTCAAAGGAGATGTTGTGCTCGGCCAGGACTTGAACGTAAATTTTATATCTTTGTTCTGCTTCTGGATTGGTTTCCGGTCCGCGAATGAAGGCAATCCGGCGAAACTTGTGCACCTTGATGAGATGATTGATTGAATCCCGCATGCCTGTCGCGTTGTCCGTTAAAACGCTGGGAATACCAGGTACAGCCATTGCAATGCTGACCATTGGCAGGGGCCGGTAGCGCCCGTAGAAATGGCCAAGTTGCTCCGGCCCGATGAATTGGCCAATCGAACCAGACATGACCACCAGTCCATCTACCCTCTCCGGGCTGACCAGGTCATAAACCACATTGCGCTGCGTGTCGAACTCTTGCGTGGAACACAGAGTTCCGCCCACGAAACAGATCAGGTTGACATCTCGTTCCTCTGCTACTGCGGCTACGCCGGGCCATACCTGGGCCGCATAGCCTACATCCCCGAGCCGGCCGATCAGCAGGCCGATGGTTTTTCGCGAGTTGTGGTATCCGGCTTGTCTCGCTTTACTCATTTTTCGATTGTATCCTATGTTTGTATGCTAATCGGTTCGGATTTAGGAGGAATTGTTACTTTTCCTCTTATCCCATCTTTATCAATTGAAACAAGTTCCACCTCATCCATCTGGTTCCACCTCCTCTCCGGCACAACCGCCGTGACGCGTATGTAATTATCGGTCAGACCCTCCATTGTCCAACCAGCATCGGACAATGTGCTTGCAGCTTCCCATAGGACCGATACCCTGTGACCGATGAAGCGCGCTTGATATGCATAGGCTGATGCTTCCAACACAGCCCGCAGCGCTGCGTTGCGCTCCTTACGGAGTTCATGCCGGACTTGCCAATTCATCCGCGCTGCCGGGGTGCCGGGGCGAGCCGAATAGGTAAAAACGTGCCCTCCGGCAAAATTCATGGATTTAACAAACTCCAGCGTCTCAGAGAACGCAACTTCCGTCTCGCCGGGGAATCCGGCAATAAGATCCGTTGTGATGGCAACTCCCGGTATGGCTGATCGGGCGGACTCTACCAGTGCGGCAAAAGAGTTGGGTGTGGTCTTGCGTGCCATACGTTTTAGTACAGTCGCACTTCCGGATTGCAGAGGCAGATGCAGATGGTGGCACAACCGCCTATCCTGCCAGAGCGAAAAGAAGTCCGCATCCAGGTCCCAGGGTTCGAGCGAGGACAGGCGTAGGCGTGGAACGGAAGTCCGGGCGAGCAGGGTCGCTACCAGGTCTGCAAGGCGCTGCGGAATGGGAAAGTCAAGCCCCCACGAACCGAGGTGGACGCCCGTCAGCACAATTTCCTTTGTCCCACCATCCAGTGCCGAACTGACATCCATGAGAATATCATCAATTGGCCGCGAACGACTGGCACCGCGCGCCACAGTAGTGATGCAGAAAGTGCAGGCATTATCGCAGCCATCCTGGACTTTTATAAAAGCCCGCGTCCTGGCATGCAGGCCAGGTAGAGGTACGCGTGCCAACGGCTCAAGGTCAAAGAATTCTTCTGGCAGACCTAGCAGGTCAGCAGCCAGAGTATCTTTTTGCAGGTTGGGGACGATCTTGCGCACGCCAGGAAGTTCGGCAGCCTGATCCGGTTCCAGAGTGGCCCAGCAGCCAGTGACAACTACCTCGCCTGCACCCAGTCGCCTGGCCCGGCGAATGGCAGCGCGCGAATCCGAGGCTGCCTGTGCGGTAACCGTACAGGTATTAACGACTGCCATATCTGCCTCTGTTGCAGAGGACACAATTTCGTGTCCGCCTTTCCGGAACTGGCGGGCCAAGGATTCGATCTCTGCCTGGTTCAAGCGGCAACCAATGGTATCGAGATAAATTTTCATGGGAAATACTGCTCCAACAGGCGGCTCGCCTGCCAGCCATATGGGCCATCCGGATCGAAGGTTTTCGCCAGGTTGAGATAGGAATAAGCCCCAGCCCGGTTGCCGGTCTGGAGATATAGCAAACCCAGGTGCAGGGATGGCGCAGCCTGGGTCGGATTCAGTTCAATGGCTTTCTTTAGCAACCCTTCTGCACCGACCAGGTCGCCAGTATCCATCAAGATCTGTCCCGCGATATCGTCTGCCTGCCAATCGTTATTTGCCAGTTCGACCAGCCTGCGGACAGCCGGGAGACCTGTGCCGCTCAGGTCCACTCCGTTGCGCAAGCTGAATTCTGCCAGCGCCCGCCAGGTGACTGCATCGTTGGGAGAAAGTTCAGTCGCGCTCTGGTAGTGCTCAAGAGCGGCCACCAGATCACCGTTCTGTTCGTATGTTCCTCCCAGAGCCATCTGCCAGCCTGGATCCTTTGGCTCCATATCTGCGGCTTTCTGGAAGGCTGCCAAAGCCTGCTTTAGCTGTTTCTGGCGCTGGAGATAAAGACCGTAAAGACCCTGAAACATGGCTGAATTGGGATTTAAAGCCAGCGCTTTTTCCATCTCAATGGAACCATCCTGCCCCTCCTGCTGTTTTGCCTCGCTCAGCCAGGCCCAGGCCTCGCCATAATCCGCGCGCACCGCTATGGCATGATGGAAAGCTTCGGCCGCCAGGTTCCAATCCCCCAACGCCCCCAGTGCCCGTCCAGACATCATGAATTGGTAGGCGCGGTCATCTGAAAGAAAAGCAGTGTTCAAAGAGCTGCGCAGGCTTTGAACGGAGGCATCCAACGATGGGTTAAGTTGTGCAGCTTCCATTAGCACCGGCAGGGCATCTTTGGGATCATTAGTCATCATAAGGAGCCCGAGTTGGTAATGGGCCGAGGCATCTCCCGGCTCCTGGAGGATGATTGCTCTCCAGTCGGCCGTGGCGGCCGGAAAGTCACCCAGCTTACGCTGGTCTCGTGCCAGGTAACGATAAGCTTTGGCTGACGGTAGGGCATGTTCCCAGGCTTTTATTGCCAAGGAAATGTTCCCAATATTCTGGTAGGCTAGGCCTAAAGATACCCAACCTGATTGGGAAATGGCATTTCGGATAGCAGCCCGATTCAAGAATAGGATCGCATCGGCCGGGTTGCCACTAAGTTGTGCAGCCGTTCCTGCCTTGTCCCACAATGCTGGCTGCCATGGCAGTCGCTCCGCCGCCAGTGCATAAGCACTAGCAGCAATGGCATGATCCCCGGCTGCATCGAAATGACGCGCCTTATTCACATCCAGGTAGCCTGCGGCCGGCCGTGGTAACAGGATCAACCCCATCAGGATGATTATAATTAGGATATTATAGGCAAGCATTTGCAGACGGGTTGGTTTCATTCCAACGTGGATTATAAATCAGTCGCAGGTCAAAAATGATGGTCCTCTTTGTTGTGAAAATGCTATATGCCCTGCGTGTAAAATCGGTTAAACTTATGGTAAGTAGTATCTTCTCAATAAAATGGGGAGGATGGTGCACCCTGTTTATTGAGATGGCACAAGAGTACTATAATAGCGCAGGCGGTCCACTATGAGTCTGTTTCTGGGTCAAATCTTTACACTCCTTACCACCCCACCGGGCAATCTCATCTACCATACTTTGCTGGTATTTTCGATTGCCGGCGCACTGCAAGGGGCAGCCCAATCTCTTCGCTCCAGCAATTTTCCGCAAGCACGCCGGACGGTCATTGGCCTCAGCATTATGTTGGGGCTTCAACTGGTGATGTTTTTCATTAGCGGGCTGACATGGCAGGGACTGCTCAATTCTCAATTGGTATTTCCGCCGCTTGACCGGATGGTGACCTTGCTAACGCTGGTCTGGATTGCCTGGCTATGGGCATTTCCGGAGCCTGCGCGCATGGCAGATGCCGCTACGCTCCTGCTCAACTTGTTGGGCATCACCATATTTGGACTGACGCTGGCATTTTGGGCGCAGAAACCGACAAGTTCCTTCAACCAGTCTGTGTATGAAACTGCCTGGCAGGTTTTCAGCATTGCGGTCATTCTGCTTGGAACCTTGGGCCTTCTTATACGCAAACCGAATGGCTGGAGTAATGGCTTGGCCATGCTTATCCTGGGTTTTTTGGGTCATTTCGCCAGCTTGGTTTACCCTCTTAACGGCAATTTTCCCGGTTTCGTCCGGTTGGCACAACTTGCCATGTTCCCCATCCTGCTGACTCTTTCGCAGCGTTTCCCGGTTCCCATTAAGGCCCAGGCGCCTGTCGTCAAATCGAAAAATCCCAATGAGCCTGTTCAGGAACGTCGGCGCTATAGCACGGATCCTAAGACCTTCCATGCCATGATGTCGCTGGCTGCTGAGACTGACCCCGGCAAAGTTGGTCAAGCCATGGCACGCGGGGTTGCCCAGGCCATGTTGGCAGATTTATGTTTTCTGATCACCATGAGCCAGGATAAGGCCCTGGCTATTAAATGCGGTTATGATTTAATTCGCGAGGAAAGCCTGGGTGGCACCGACATAGATCGGGATACCATTCCCCTGCTTGCAAATGCCATCCAGCGCGGGCGTCCACTGCGCCTGCCGGCCAGTAGTACCTCTTCGGACCTCAAGGGCCTGGGACAAATTCTCAGCTTGAGCAATCCCGGCAATCTGCTCAGTGTTCCTCTTACATCACCTGAGCGTGGGACTGTGGGTAGCATCCTTGTTCTCTCGCCCTATTCCAATCGCCTGTGGAGCGCTGAAGACCAGACTTTCCTATCCAATGTCTCCAGCCTCTTCATTCCTATCCTTGAGCGTAGTCAGCATATTGCTGATTTGGAGGCTGAACGCACCCTGTCTGTTCAAGAAGCCCAAAATGTAGCAGAGCTGGCTGCCGAGTCAAAGAAGAAATACGAACAAATGGAGATTGAACTGGAGGCCCAGCGCCAAAAAAACTCCCAATCGCAATTACAAGCTGAGAACATGGCTGCCCTGCTAGTGATGCAGGAAGAGGCCCAGAAAACCATTGGGCAACTGAAAGCCGAAAATGAACAATTGCGCAATGCCGGCGGTGCGCCCGGCGCAGCCGATGAACAGATGGAACGCGAATTGCGCCAGACCCTTGAAGAGATGGCTCACATGCAAAATGCTCTAGCCGACGCGAATATTAAAGTCCTCGAGATGGAAAAACGCCCGGCTGCATCAATTGGCATCGAACAGGTGCAAGTAATCGCTTCCATATCCCAGGAACTGCGCCAGCCCATGTCATCCATCGTCGGTTACACTGACCTGCTGATGGGTGAGTCCGTTGGCATTCTTGGCGCACTCCAGCGCAAGTTCATTGAGCGTATCAAAGCCTCAACAGAACGCATCGGCGGATTGGTAGATGACCTGATCCAGATTACCAACCTGGAGACTGGCAAGATGAAATTCAAGCCAGAGCCAATCGACTTGAACCTTATCATTGATAATGCCATGGCCTATACCAGCACGCAGATTCGCGAGAAAAATATCACCTTGCGACTGGATCTTACTGGAACTGCCCCACACATCCAGACCGATCGCGATGCTCTCCAACAAATCCTGATACACTTGCTCCAGAATGCCACTGCCGCCACGCGCGCAGAGGGAAACATCACGCTGCGCGTCCAGATACGGGATGAAGAAGACGATCATTTCCTTTCCATCCAGGTGACAGATAGCGGCGGCGGAATTGGACCGGAAGATATCCCACGTGTCTTTGCCCGTCGTTACCGGGCGGAACACTCTCTTATCCAAGGATTAGGGGATACCGGGGTTGGGCTGTCCATCGCCAGGGCGCTGGTTGAAGCGCAGAATGGTCGCATCTGGGTTGAAACAGAAGGAGGCGTAGGTTCCACTTTTAGCGTCCTGATGCCGGTCTTGGTGGAGTCATCTGAAGAGAACTAAGAAATGAAGAGTCTGCGGCAGGTGTTCTTTGGGATTGTTGTTGCCCTGGCATCCATCGGCTTGCTCCTTGGTGGATTCCTGCTCTCATTGGCCGAGGGGAAAATAACCACCCTTTCGACTTCTTCTCCCACTCCTACTCCTACCCTGATGCCGACTTCGTCTCCCACCTGGCAGCCGCTTACCCCCTCGCTAGGTTCTCTCACGCCGACTCCCACCTGGACTATTACCCAAACCCCCTCTCTTCTCCCGCCGCCCACCAATTGTCCTCCGCCGGTGGGTTGGTTGCCTTATATTGTCCAGGCTGGCGATACACTCGATGGAATAGCGGCACGCTATCAGGTTAGCATTGCAGCGCTCCAACATGCCAATTGCCTCTTAACCCCAGGATTGCTCCCAGGCGTGGTTATTTATGTTCCTCCCGTGCCAACACAAACGCCAGTGCCATGCGGTCCGCCATACCTCTGGATTGTCTATATTGTCCAACCCGGTGATACACTTTACCACTTGAGCCAGGCCTACGGAATCACTGTTGCTCAACTCCAAGCTGCCAATTGCATGGGCGACTCCACGCTCCTGCATACCGGACAAGCGCTTTATGTCCCGCCTTGGGCTATGCACACGCCAACACCAACCGTTCCTGGCTTAACAACGCCAACCAGCGCACCTGTTTATACTCCGTATCCTACTTTACCATCCGATACCCCGTATCCTACCCTGCCAACCAATACCCCATATCCTACTCTGCCGACCAATACTCCCCCTGAAATCTCGACAAACACACCCATAGAGACACCTACTCCAATGATGTCTGATACTCCTATTGAAGTCCCTACTGAAACACCGAAGACTAGCACGCCTTAATGTATTTATGAGCATCAATAATTCCTCTCCAGTTATGGCTAAATTAAACAAGGGGAAGGTTTGCCCATACTTGGGTATATCACAGGATCCGCAGACAACTTTGTTTTTTCCATCCGAGCAGAATGTCTGCCACCACTCGAAGCCGCTTGCATCTCCAAATTTAGAACATCAACAGGCATTCTGTCTTAAAGGGCGGCAACACATTCTTTGTCCAGTTTTTACTCGAAACGTGATTGCACCACTGCCCATGGATATTCGACTGCCAATAAAAAAGCTACCCTTCAAAAGGCGGACCGTCCTGCTAATATTGTTGGGTTGCGCGATTATAATTTTGGGAGGATTAGGGACGTTCTGGGCAGGTAAGTATTATAGCGAACACTCTGCTACTCTTTCTGATAACCCCGTGATCCTTGCCCCCACTTCGACTACGTTACCGTTGGCGACTGCCACATTTTATTTCACGGATACGCTTACTTATCCGACCGTCGAAACCAAAACGCCTCTAACACAACAAACCTCTCAAACGCCTCAAATGCCAACATCTACGGTGCGATCTATTTCTCCATTACTTACGCAAACCCCGGTGTCTTGCGATCCACCGCACACGTGGGTCGCCTACATCGTTCAACCAGGCGATTCGCTTTACCATCTGAGCTCGGTTTACGGGATCACTATTGCTGAACTCCAAGCTGGCAACTGCCTGGGCACTTTCACACTCCTGTACACCGGACAGAAACTCTACGTTCCGCCTTTGGCCGTTTCCACGCCTTCGCCAACTTTTCCAAATGCGGCAACGCCCACCAGTATGCCTACCTATACCCCATCATTCCCTTTGCCATCCAATACTCCCACAGGGATTTCGACAAGCACGGCAACGGACATACCCACTATTCCCGCAACTGACACTTATGTTGAAGTTCCCACTAACACACCGGTGCCCACTACCTCTGGATGACCTATTGAGTTTGCGGGGACAATCCAGACTGTCCCATCTCCCGCGACCCATGTTACTTCTATGAAACGAACATTCCTGATAGTTGTGCTCATCATTTTTATGACTGGCTGCACGTCTCCCAGAAACACAAATGCCGCGCATCCTGCTGCTAAACCCACAACTCTGTTCTTGATCACTGCAGCGGCGAATGCAACATCCACCCTGACTCCCTTCCAGCCTTTGTCTAAAAGCGAGACTCCCGCCTTTGTTCCTGCAGCTACCTATACGCCTTTGCCGAATGGTCCTACTGCTACTTTTGACCCGAATGTGCTCCTGCCCGCTGCCTCGACTCCGCAATCGTTCTATGCTCCGCCGTATGCTCCAAATCCCGTCACCGTTCTGACCGATAACCAGACGGACACCTTTCTGCTGCTCGGCTCCGATAAGCGTCCTGGCCAAACCTATTTCCGGACGGACACCATTGTTGTCGCCGCGCTTCGCCCGGCACTCGGGCAGGTGACGCTCATCTCTATCCCGCGTGACCTATACGTCTACATTCCCACTGTCGGCATGGACCGTGTTAACACTGCCTATGAGTATGGAGAGATGAATCATTATCCAGGTGGCGGTATGGCCCTGCTCAAAGATACCATTCTCTACAACCTGGGTATCCGCATAGATCACTTGGCAATTGTGGGTTTCGACGGTTTTAGCGGTATTGTGGATACCCTGGGTGGTTTGGATGTGCCGGTCTCCTGCGCCTACACCGACTGGCATTTGATTAACCCCAACGATGACCCCAATAATGCAAACAACTGGTCGCTCTACACAGTTGGTCCGGGCCTGGTCCACATGGATGGCGATCTGGCATTGTGGTACGTCCGTTCCCGCGAGGAATCCAGCGATTTTGACCGTGGCCGCCGTTCGCAGGAGGTGTTGCGTGCCCTGTACACACGCGTTCTGCAAACTAATGCCATCAGCAAAATTCCACAACTTTACAACGACTTCAACTCTAACATTATTACCGATTTGGGGTTGGATGGTATCTTGCAGTTGGCTCCCCTGGCCTTGCATTTGAACAAAGCCGAAATTCGCAGTTACTACATCGGGCGCGACGATGTCACCGCTTGGATGACGCCCGGCGGCGCCTCTGTGCAGCTTCCTAACGCGCCGGTCATTCGATCTTTGCTCCAGCAGGCTCTTTCGCCCTCGCCTCGCGACACGGTGCAGGCTGCCCTGACCATTGAAGTTCGCAATGGCACAACCAACCCCGCCTGGGATGCGTTAGCCGCAGAACGCCTTAACTATGCCGGCTATAATACCCGCCTCGCACCAGCTGACCGCCTGAACTATGCCAATAGCATAATATACGACCTTACGGCTGTCCCAGACCTCAACCGTGACAAGTCGATCCTGACCATTCTTGGATTGCCATCTTCCGCCTTTAGGGTTGCCCCGACCCAAGCCAATCCTAATTATGTTTTCATTGTCGGAGCGGATTACCAACCATGCTTTAACCCGATTGGGTTGGCACCCTAGTTGGGTGAATAGCAGATTGGGATCAGTTTTGTTTGACTTTTCCCTTCCCATTTGCTAAACTATACGCAGTAAAGAGTTCTACCAGGCATTTCCAAAAGTGCATGGTATTTCAGGAATACTCAAAAAGGAGATTCCCATGCCTGAATTGTCCACTGCCCATCTCACGCCTCAGACTGGCTTGGCCCAGGCGCTCAACGCCTGGGAGATGTATCTCAATGACCAGGGCCGTTCTCTCAACACCGTCAAAGCCTTTCTGTCTGATGTCCGCCTGCTGACCCAGGTGTTGCCCCCTGACCGAACGTTGGGCGCCATTACCACCAGCGACCTGAACAACTTCCTGCACTGGCTGGAACACGAGCGCGGCGTTTCCTGTTCGCCTAAAAGCCTGGCACGCCGGGTCACGGCAGTCAAATCATTCTTCCGCTGGCTGCACCGGGGTGGGGCTATCCTGGTGGATCCGGCTGAAAAAATTGTTCAACATTCGGTGCTCAGCCCGCTTCCCGAGGTTCTAGCCGAGGCGGAGATCGAGACCGTGCTTTTAGCTGCCGATCATTCCCGTCGCCAATCCAAGCCGGATGCGCGTCCATATACGTTGCTGGCGTTGTTGCTCGCTACCGGCATCAAGAAATCCGAATGTCTGGGCATCCACCTCAACCACATTGATTTGGAATCTCCCAACGGGCCGGTTATCTTCATCCGTTATGCCAGCCCGGCAAATCGTTATAAGGAACGTAACCTGACCCTGCCTGAGGATTGGATCCCTGCTTACCAGGAATATCTGGACCAATACAACCCGGTTGACCGGCTGCTTCCTTGGTCGCCGCGCCGCTTAGAATACTTGCTGGAAGATATTGGCCGGGCTGCTGGTCTGCCCAAACACTTGTCTTTTGATATGTGCCGCTGGACGTGTGCTTTGCAGGATTACCTGAACAACGTTGATCCGGAGAAAATCCGCCAGAAAATGGGTATCTCCAAAATCCAGTGGAGGGAGATCCATTTGAAGTTAAGGCAACTGGCGGGAGCCGGGTAAAGCGAAGAAGTTATGCCGACAAAGGTTGCTGCGAACTTTTAAGTCTGCGGGAACTTTTTGATTTCCAGGTGTAATGCATGTTCAGTTTTTTCGGTGATGCGGAATGAGTGACCAATCCGGTACCCGGTCACCCATACAACCTGCTCCCCCGCGCAGACCAGCGGCCACTGTGCACGTGCCCGCCGGGGGATTTTAACATTGCTATAGAAATCCTGTACTTTGAGCATTTGCCCGCCCATACCAAGCGGGCAAAAAACGTCCCCGGCACGGCGCGGCCGGATGACCAATCCGTCAGCTGGCAGCTGGTCGGCATCCAGCCAGGCCGACCAAGCGTTTGCATTCAGCCTCCAATTCTCAGCCTTCATGGACGTGGCTTTCATCGCCAAAACCCACCCGTTCCCTAACTCGACCTGCTGTCCGTCCATTGCTGAAGGCCGCATTACCTGTGGCCACTGTGTAGAATAAATATCTGCCTCATATGCAGCCAGGTGTATTTTCCCCTTTTCAACAAACAAATACAGGCCATTGACAAAATCAATTTGCCTCCCTGCTGGGGAGCCGGCGAAGGCGGCTGCCCGCTCCAACGCCTCGAACCCGAAATCGCGGCTGTCCGGGCGTAGGGACTCCGCCGCCCGGCGGATAATGTTTCGGCGCAGGCCGGCGGATAAACTTTCCAGCCCGGCTTGGTCAAATGCCACCCAGCCTTTACCTGCCTCGATAACGACAGCTTTCCAAGCCTGCTCCACTGCTTCCTGCAAAGCCACGTAGTCTCCTTGCAATGCTTGTGCGCTGCGCAAAAGAGCTTCTTTAAAACGCGGGTTGTATTTTTGCAGATCTGGGATGAGCGCATGCCGCAGCCGGTTGCGGAAATAAGTCTGATCGGCGTTGGAGGCATCGAAATGCGGTTCCAGACCATGCGCATGACAGTAAGATTCAGTATCGGCGCGCCAAAGAGAGAGCAGCGGGCGCACAAGAGGAATTCGCGGGTCAAAGGCTGGCAGAAGAATGCGGTATTCCATCCCTTTCAGGCCTGGCAATCCAGCCCCACGTAAGAAGTGCATCAGGATGGTCTCCACCTGGTCATCCGCAGTGTGACCAACAGCCACGGCCTGTGCGGCATGCTTGCGGGCCGCCGCAAACAGGAAGCGGTAACGCAGCATGCGGGCAGCTTCTTCCAGCGAAAGCCCGTGTTCATCGGCATGCTGGCGCACATCCGCATGATCGGTGATGAAAGGCAGGCCGAGACTGTGCGCCAAGTCGGCTACAGCAGCAGCCTCCAAGTCTGCTTCGGGGCGCAGTTGGTGGTTGAAATGCGCCACAATCACCCGGTAGCCTACCGCATTGAGAATGTCCAGCAGGCACAGGCTGTCCGGTCCGCCGGAGACGCCCGCTACAACCGGCTTCGCCGGGTCGAGTCCGCATTGATTCTGCAAGATCGTTTCGAGCATCAGCCCTCGGCCTTGATCACGTAATCGGTCTTCTTTTGCCCGGCCAGCCCGGCAATGAGATGGTACATAGCAAAGAGTTCCAGGGCGAAGGGCAGGTAACCGCCGTAACCCAACAAGGGCATCTCAAAGATATGCAGCCAGTTGCCCCAGGAAACCAGGTAGACCCATTTCGGGTAGGAGTGGTAATTCCACATCTCCCAGAAAAAGGCTGTCAGAAGTACGCCCAGCCAGAGTCCAACCACTGGTCGCCAGTTACCGTCTTTGACCCATTCCATCAGCGAACGATAGCCTAGCCAAATATTGATTGGCTCAATGATGAAGTAGAAGGAAACCCAGATAAAGGGAAAGAAAATCTTCGGCCAGGCCACCATCAAGGCCAGCATTATCCAGCCGGACAGGAAAAAGCTGAGCGTGATCGCTTTCATCGGCCGGATGGTCGGCCCTTTAACCGGTTTCTGGATGAAGCTGCGCACCAGTTCGGCGCTGCCGAACACCGCCGGGATGACGGTGGTGAAATTGAGCGTGGCCCAGACCCAGAACATAAAAGGCGAGAACGATTCTGCACCAACGTAATGCCAGTTCTGCAACCGCCAGTTGGCCAATTCGAACAGCCACCAGACTGGCGAGGAGGCGATGAATAACCCAATATATTTTCGCCAACTTCTCGCGAACAGGGATGTGCCGGTACGCCAGAATACCAGGCTATCAATCGTCAGGCAATAGCCCAACCAGAGCGGGAAAAAGGCCCACTGGGTGCGCAACCCGCGCAGGCTCCAATTAAGGCTCCAGAAGATGATTGTCAACGCCAGCCCCAGCCAGCCATGCAAAGGAAACTTCCTTGCCGTATCAGTCATATCCCAATTAAACCACCATTTTAATAAAGCGATCACCAGGCGCAAGGCCTGGTGATCTAAGGGGGAGGGGACACCACCGATCTTGGTCGGCATGGGGGGGACACGCAGGCCTTCGATGGTAGACACCTGTATTTATACCAGTAAAAGGAGACAGATGTCTTGTATATATATTACACCGAATTTGTCTTAATTACATTAAACCTGGATGAGAAGGTGAAGTAGAGATGATAGCAATCAGGCTGCATCCTGCGGTTTTACGCTCTGGTTAAGCAGGTTTTTTGGTTCCTTGAGGAAGAAACTGAGCACCAGGCTTACCACCAACAACCCGATCATCGCGACCAGGGGAAACGTCATCGAGCCGGTCACTGGAGATTTGAGACCGTCCATCCCAAAAATGAAGATGATCCCAGAGATTTGCCCCACCAGGAGCAGCAGGCCGTTCGAAGTGCCCTCCGGGGCCGGGTAGGTGATTTCGGCCCCATATTGGAATCCGATCGGGCCCGAGCTAAGCAGGAAGAAGCCCATCACAAAGGCCGCCACCAGCAGGAGCCAGTAACTCGTGAAATAAGCGATTCCGGCTAGCCCGAGTGTAGCGCCGGCCAATGCAACAATAATAAAGGGCGTCCGCTTGTGATAGTGGTCTGAGAAAGATGGGATGACCAGAGCGCCCACGATGCCGCCCGCGATCATCAATCCGCCGATAATGCCCGCCTGGGTGCTGGTGATACCGCTCGGCCGGACAATATCCTCGATCCAGGTGGTGACTGCATTGAAGGTGCCTAGGCCAACAAAGAAGATGATCAGGAGCAGGATGAATTCCTTTTGGCGCAGCATTTGTTTGAAACCATCAAAGACCAGGGAACGCACTTCCATTCCGGGTGCGCATGGAGGCGTTGCCGGACGTTCCTTGGCGAACACGATAAAGACCAGCGCCGCAAACACGGAAACGACCCCATAAGCGAGCAACATGCCGCCTATCTGGAAGTGCAACGTCAGGTAAGGGGTCACTATCAAGCCCAGGAAAATACCCAGGTATATCGCCAGCGAACCCAGGCCGGAGGCAGTCGCCCGTTCCCGCACCGGGAACCAGCGGGCTGCCACGGTGGTCACTGCGTTTAAGACGAAGGGTTGTCCAATCGCAATCCCGATCTGTGCAATCAACACCAACGTATAGTTCGAAGCCCAGACTCCCCGCAGCAGCCCAAAGACAGCCGTCAGGATCGCGCCGATCCCTACGCCCACCCGGATGCCGTAAGTGTCAATGACCCAGGAAGCCGGGATCGAGACGATGATAAAGACGATCATGAATATCATCGATAGGAGACCAATGCTTAGATCCGGGACGCCATAAAACTTGGTGGCATCGCTGGTGATGGCGGCGAAGGTGATCCAAAGTAGCTGGGTGACGGCGGTGATTAACATGAATGCGACCAGAACGATCCAGCGATAACCGTAGACTTTGAAGTTGTCTTGTTGCATTGATGGGCCTCTTTGTGATTTTGGGATGAATGGGATAGGTTTGCAAATGATATTCAATTTGCAAACCCCGAACTAGAAAAGTAGTTGCTTTTATCACGAAATAGCAGATGCTGCAAGCTTTTTTATGAAGGCTTGGTTATCAATCCCCAGCCTCTTCTGGCTCCGGAAATGGTCTCTCGCCTTCAAAAATGGGCAGGGTAACCCCGGCAATAACCGCCTCGATCCGATTCCCGCCTCCGGCTTTGGCCTTATAGAGACCCAGGTCCACCCTTCTGATCAGTGTTTCCGGGGTATCCCCTTTCTGGTATGTAGTGATTCCAAAACTTGCCGTAATTTTATCCACCGGGCCAAAGTGGCAGTGCTGCAGAGTATCTCTCAGCCGTTCTGCCAGTTCGATGGCCCGCTCTATGCCAGTATTTGTGGCCAGGCACAAGAACTCATCCCCTCCCCAGCGTCCGAACGGATCGGATGTGCGCAATCCCTGCCGCAGTTCTTGGGCAACTCTTTGCAGGACTTCATCCCCGGTGTTATGCCCGAAATGGTCATTGACCCTTTAAACCGGTCCAGGTCGAACAGCAACACAGAAAGAGGCAGGTTGTGCCTCTCGGCACGCGTGACTTCTTCCCGGAGCAACTGGGTCAGCAAACGGCGGTTATCCACCTGCGTTAGTGAGTTGGTCATGGCAAGCTTGGCCATATCGCCGACGGCTGCATGTTCCGAGATGTAGCGTTCTTTTATCTGGGCGATCAGGTAAAGCACTGCAATGTAAAATGCACTGGCAAAGTACACCTGCACCAGCAGGGTGATGTTGGGGAAAAGCTGGCCTTTTTGCAGTAAGTACAGACATGCTGCCACTCCAAGGATCAGCGTTATCAGGAAAAAAAGTATGGAAACCAGCACAGCCCGGCCTGTGCGCAGTACCAGAAAGCTTAGGATATAGACAAAAGGCAGCCAGATGGCGAAGTTTGGGCTGAACGAACCGTTTGTGTGGAGGATATCTATGATGATGGACACAAATGCAAAAAGTGCAAAAGCCATCAGCAGTGCGTAAACGCTCAATTCAAAAGTACGTAAAGGAATGCTGTTCCGCCAGAGCAGGATGAAAAATATCAGAAATAGAATGGCAAGCAACGGCAGGATGAAAAAATCCGCAACCGGCATATTATGCTGCCTTAGGCCAATAGCCCACACTACCAAGAGGCTCAAGATGCCGGCAGGTGTACCGATCAGATATATTTTGCGCTTGGCGGCTTCAATGGGATCTTCTTGTGGTTTCCCGCCATCTTCTATAATCTTGTTGATAGCCATATACCCTTAATGAAACTCACATCCTTATATTATTCACCTATACAAAAATGTGTGTGGTTATCAAATCTTCCAAATCCGCCTTCCTTATGTCCTAGTATACAACGGATAGCCTTACAGCACAACTAACAAAATTGTTTATCTTTTCTCCACGTCCACCCATACCCCTGCCCCATCCGTCGAGACCTCGATCCAGCCGTTCCGGTCAGTCCTTAGCAGGCTGGTGCCATTCAATTCATCCAGCACAGCTTGGTCCGGCAGGCCGTTCGGGTCACCGGCTGCCACGGAGAGGATGGCCACTTGCGGACGCAGAGCTGCAATCCACGCCGGCGGGCTAACCTGGGCAAAGCCTGAATCGGCCAACAGGAGCACTGTCACTGGGCCAATCTTTTTTCCATTTTCCAATTCGGTTAATGTATTGATGTCCATGCCGATTGGCAGCAGCGCCCGGAAGGCCTGCCATTCCACCAGCAGGACTGCCCCACGCGGCGATACGCTGCGAACCTCCAGCCTGGCCCCTGCACCCAGGTTCAGCGCCAGGCCGGGAACGGCTGGCGTGACCGGTGTGGCGCTGCTGCTCATCCAGAGGCCGATTTGCTCGGCGGAAGAGGATGCGTTCGTGGCACCCGACCAGAGCACATTCCCGGCCGGGAAGAGTTCGAGCACGCGCGGCAGTGCTGCCACCTGTTGCTCCTGCGGCGCAGCCACTACCAGCCAGTCCAGGCGGTGATCGAAGGGGGAAAGGCGGTTTCCGAGCGCGTCGGCCAGCCCGGAGTAACTCTCCCCGCCGTCTACCAGAATGGCCCTTCCGCCGGGAGTCTGGATAAGAATGGCGTCCGCGGAGCCTGCATCCAGGAAGGTCAGGTGCAGGTATCCATCCGGGGCTGCAAAAGCGGCTGACCAGGCCAGCCAGACGGAAATTCCCAGGGCAGCCAAGATAACAGAAGGAGCCAAGGCAGTGCGCAGGCCCTGTTTAAGAGACGGCCCGGCGAAGGTGATGAAAAGCAGCCCGGCGTAAAACAGCCCGACGAACAGGAAGGAGAATTCCCCCAGTACAATGACACCCTGAGGAAAGCTGTTAAAGAATTCCACCACATTGTTGGTGTAGGCCGCCAACGGCCAGGCGATCCAGGCAGCCGCTCTTCCGAGCGGCAGATAGATGAAACTGAGCAGGAGCGCCAGTCCGGCCAAAAGTTCCAGCACCGGCTGGAACGGCAGGATGAGGGGATTGGCTACCAGTGCGACCAGAGGGATACGTCCGAACTGGTAGGCCATGAAAGGGAGAACCGTCAATTGAGCCGCCAGGGTAAAAAATACGTACCCACCGACCGGTTCGCCGATCTTGCGGGCAGTCACGGCAGACAGGCGGCGGCCCAACAGCTCGGTGAACCAGTCCTGGAAGGGCTTGGCGTAGAGCACCAGGCCGAAGGTGGCTGCACAGGCAAGTTGGAAGCCTGCATCCAAAAGAACATTGGGGTTGATGGCGGCCATAACCGCACTGGTGAATGCCAGCGTATTCAGGCCATTCTGGCGGCGGCCGGTTTGCCGGGCAAAGATGGCCAGCCCAGCCAGGATGGCGGCACGGACTACTGAGGCAGTCGCCCCAACCAGCAGCGTATAGAGCAGGATGCCGAAGATGGCTGCAAGTGCACCCTTGCGCCTGCCCAGTAGGCGGCTGAACACGGTCACCAACAAGCTCGCCAGCAGGACCATGTTGAAAGCGGAGATGACGATGATCTGGGCCGCGCCTGTGTTCCGGTAAGCCTGCTGGAGTTCCGCCGACATTCCGTTGGAATCACCCAGCAGGATGGCGGATACGAGCGAGGCTTCCGGTTCCGGGAAGATGCGGTAGATCTGATCGAGGACGCGCGCTTTAAAAGCGTATACCCAACTCAGGAAGGGATCCCCGCCGGTAAAGGGCAGCAGCGTGGCTTCGGCATCCGGCATATACGCAAGAATGCCCTGGGCTGCCAGGTAATCCTGGTAGGAAAAATCTGCATTCGTGGGCGGGGTCTGAAGGCGCCCGCGTAGGCGCACCACATCGCCATACTGCCAATTCTCGCCGGGAGCCACGCGCGCCAGGATCAGTCCGTGGGCGGGCAAGCTGGACTCCCCGGTGTTGACGCTGCTCACCTGCATGCGAAGGTTAGTGTAGGTATCGCGCACATCCGGCGGATCTGTCAGCGTGCCGGTAACCAGTAGTTCGTAAGCCTGGTCGTTGTAAGCGGCGATATCATTCGATCCAGCGCCGGGAACGGAGACCCGCTCGCGCCAAGCGCCCAAGAAAAAGGCCAGCAGGCAGAGCGTGGCCAGGAAGACCCTGGGCGACTTTATCGAGGACATGTTCAGGCGCGGCAGGAGCAGCCGCACCAACGCAACCAGCAACAGAGCCACGCCGGCCAGGATCAGCCAGAGCAGCACTGCACCTTGCACCTGCTGTGCGCACAGTATACCGACCAGGAAAGCCAGCGAGAGCCAAAACAACGGCACGAAGGCGGTTAAGTTTTCGAAAAAGGAGGGAGTGGCTGGGTCGGAGGTTTGCATGGGTCGCCCCACGTTTGATTCTAAAGTCTCAGTTGGAAATGGGCAAGGGGGAGGAAGCTGGTGATTGCCCATAAATATAAGTTAGAGGAAAGCTCTGCAAACTGCGGTAATAATTTATTGCCGAACAAATTGTACCCTGGAGCCAGAGCCATCTGGCAAACAATTGCTACTCTTTCCCTAAAAGCCATCCAGCCTTTCTCACATCAGCTATTTCTGACTCCCTGAGTTGTGGAGAATCATCAAAAAAGGGTTCATTCCAATTCTATAATATTCAGCCCGGAAAGACCTGATTCTTTGGTATCATTGCTTCTTTGGAGAAGAAAACATGCCTATATTTCGAACAAAAACGCCAAACCATTTCGATCTGCCGCGCCGCATCAGCCGGCTGGGTGAACTGGCCTACAACCTGTGGTGGACCTGGAATCCCTCCGCTCAGCGTTTGTTTTCCCGCATTGACTATGCCCTCTGGGAGCGTCTCAACCATAACTCGCTGCTTTTCCTGCGCTCGGTCGGGCGTTCCGAGACCAACGCGGCCGCTCAGAATCCCGTCTACCTGGAAATGTATGATCGTGTCTTTGCCAGTTTCGACACCTATATGAACGCCAAGGCGACTTGGTGTACTGAGACATACGACGAGCGTTGTAACCAGCAATGGGCTTATTTCTCGATGGAATTTGGCCTGCACGAAACCCTGCCCATTTATTCCGGTGGCTTAGGTGTGCTGGCAGGAGATTACCTGAAAGAATCCTCGGATTTAGGCTTGCCGGTGGTAGGCATGGGCTTGATGTATGCGGAGGGTTACTTCTCCCAGCGGATTTCCGAGGATGGCTGGCAGGAGACGATCAATAACATGCTCAATTTTGAGGAACTGCCGGTCCTGCAGGTGCTGGATGCCAATGAGAAACCGCTTGCGATTTCTGTAAGCTTTCCCGACCGGACGGTCATTGCCCATATCTGGGAACTGCGCGTCGGGCGTTTGCCGCTCTATCTGCTCGACACTGACCTGGACGAAAATACTCCCGCCGATCGCAATCTGACCCTGCGCCTATATTGGAGCGACCTGGACCTGCGTATCGCCCAGGAGATCATGCTCGGTGTGGGTGGCGTACGTGCCCTGCGGGCGCTGGGTTATGACCCAACTGTCTGGCACATGAACGAAGGTCATGCTGCCTTCCTGACCCTGGAACGGGCGCGCGAACTGGTTGCCAAGGGCCAAAGCTTTGAGCAGGCTATTGCTCAAACACGCCACGGTAACGTTTTCACCACGCACACACCCGTTCCAGCCGGTAATGACGAGTTTCCGCTCTGGCTGGTAGATAAGGACCTTTCCAACTTCTGGCCCGAACTTGGGCTGAGTCGTGACCAGTTCGTGGAGCTGGCGCACCACCAACAATCCTGGGGGGAAACCTTCAGCATGCCCATCCTGGCATTACGGCTGTCGGATGGCCGGAATGCGGTTTCTGAACTGCACGGGCGTGTCTCCCGCCGCATGTGGAAATTCCTGTGGCCCGAGATCCAGAATGAAAACGATGTACCGATCAACTACGTGACCAATGGTGTCCATACCGGTACCTGGCTGGCCCGGCGGATGCGCCTGCTCTTGGATAAATATCTGGGAGAAGATTGGCTAAGCCATCTGGATGACCCCGAAACTTGGGCGAGGGTGGAGGCGATCCCGGATAACGAATTATGGGAGGTCAGGTTGCATCTTAAACGCAAGCTGATTTTCTATGCTCTCGATCGCACCCGCCAGCGCTGGATGAAAGGCGGCTATCATCCGGTACAGGCTATTGCCTCCGGGATCATGCTTGACCCCTACGTGCTGACTATTGGTTTTGCCCGCCGCTTTGCCACGTATAAGCGTGCAAACCTTGTCTTCCAAGATCTGGAGCGCTTGCTGAAACTCATCAACCGTCCCAACCGCCCGTTGCAGATCATCTTTGCCGGGAAGGCCCATCCTGCCGATGATCCCGGCAAACATATCATTCAGGAGGTGTACCGGATCGTCAAAGGGGCTGAGAATGGCGGACGGCTCGTCTTCCTGGAAGATTACGACATGAACCTTGCCCGCTACCTGGTCCAGGGCGTGGATGTGTGGATGAATAACCCGCGCCGGCCGAACGAAGCCTCCGGCACATCGGGCATGAAAGCCGCCTTGAACGGTGTGATTAACTTTTCGGTGTTGGATGGTTGGTGGCGCGAGGCCTACAACGGTTCTAACGGCTGGGCTATTGGAGAGGATCCAGGACTTGATACGGAGGTTGAAGATGAGGCAGACGCCACGAGCCTGTACGACTTGCTGGAGAGCCAGATCATCCCGCTTTATTACACCGAGCGCAATGCCGAGAATGCCCCGGTGGAGTGGCTGATAATGATGAGGAAATCCATGCAGACCATCATTCCACAATTCAGTACACGCCGGATGCTCAAAGAATATATTGAGAGGCTGTATCTTCCTGAAAGAAAATAGGTATAATCACTCCTGTGACCGAACCGAAACGCCCCGAAGATCTTTCGGAACAGGAATTGCGCCGTCTATTGCTTGACAAGCGCCATGACGCCCGCCAGAGGCGCTTGGAGCGTTTTCGCCGCAGTGGAAGGGCCGTCTTGCTCTCTCCGGACCTGCCTCCGGCTGCATTGAACGAATGGCGCACCCAGCTCCCGGTCGATGACCAAGCCTCAATGGCTCAAAGCCCGGCTGCGCGCCCGGCCCGGAGACGCTGGTACGATGGTATATTGTTGACCGTCGAAATCTTGGCGGTACTGGGTTTGGCAGGTCTGATGCTCAACTGGTTCGGGCTGTTACAGACTTTGAACCAGGAAGTGGTTACGGCCCTGCGCCAAGATACGTTGACGCCTACCCCGCTTATAACCGCAGTTGTTCTGCCAGGCGGACATACTCCTCCCAATGCACCAGGCGGCGCACAAGAAAACCTGGCTGAAATTCCGGAGAACTTGCGCCCGCTGGTGCAGTCCATTGCCAATCTGCCTATCCCCACACCGGGGCCAACCCAGGCGATGCGCATCCAGATCCAAGCCATCAATGTGGATGCACCGGTTGTACAAGGTGATAGCTGGGATCAGTTGAAGAAAGGTGTTGGTCAGCACGTTGGTTCAGCCGATCCAGGTCAGACCGGCAACGTGGTCCTCTCGGCGCACGATGATGTTTTTGGTGAAATATTCCGCAATCTCGACCGCCTCCAACCCGGTGACCAGATATTGATATTTACTGCACAACAACAATATGTTTACATCGTTACTGGCACGCAGATTGTCGCACCAACGCAGGTGGAAGTGATGAATCCCACCAGCGACGCGACCACCACACTCATCAGTTGTTATCCGTACATGGTTGATACCAAACGCATTGTAGTGTTTGCAAAACTTCAAAACCCTTAGGAGAATTTATGAGCAAGAAGAGTAAGCGTCAAGTTTCCCGTCAGGCCCCTCGGCCAATTTCCGCTCCGGTAGCAAAGACGACTGAATTCAATCCGGATTACAGCATAATCAAAAACGAATTGCGCCGGATCGGCATCCTGGCTGGTTCATTCTTAGTCGTTCTAATCGTGCTGGCAATTTTCCAAAACCAACTGCTGGCCCTGTTCGTGAAATAGAACCTGAAGGTGCTGCATCCACCCACGCCCGGTGGATGTAGCACCCTCGCTTTGTCCATGACAGCGGATCTGCTGACCGTCAAACTGGAAAGGCTCACTTATGGCGGTGACGCCTTGGGCAGAGTGCCAGATCCATTAACGGGTGCAATTGGCCGCGCCATTTTTGTCCCTTTTGCATTGCCTGGCGAGGTGGTTCAGGTGCGTGTGGTGGAAGAAAAACGCGGCCATTTGCGCGCCGAACTAGTGGAGCTGCTTGAACCGTCGCCAGAACGTATCCCGCCGAGGTGCCTGCATTTCGGGGTATGTGGGGGCTGCCACTACCAACATCTTTCCTACCAGGCCCAACTTCAGTTAAAAACCGGCATTTTGTGCGACCAGCTAAGACGCATTGGCAAAATTTCAGACCCACCGGTCAGGCCAATGATCCCTTCGCCCTGTGAATGGAATTATCGCAACCATGTCCAATTCCATTTGACGCGCGAGGGAAAATTGGGGTACATCCGGGCAAAGGGCCAAGGCGTGCTGCCTATTTCCGAATGTCATCTCCCCGAAACATTCCTGAATGAACTTTGGCCTAGCCTGGAATTCGATCCGGACCTCGGACTGGAACGCGTATCACTGCGCGTGGGCATGGATAATGAGACCATGCTGGTGCTGAAATCTGAGAATCCCGAACCGCCCGAACTGGAGCTTGAGGCAGATCTCTCGGTGGTGCATTTGGCCGGCGATGACGTGGTTGTGATGGCAGGGGATGATCATATGAGCATATCGGTCAAAGACCGGATATTCCGCCTCTCTGCCGCCTCGTTTTTCCAAGTAAATACGGGGATGGCCGGGAAGATGGTGGAGCACCTGCTGGAGTACTTACCGGTTTCTCACAAGACAACCTTGCTGGATGTCTATTGCGGCGTAGGGTTGTTTAGCGCATTTTTCGCTGGGCGGGTAGGGCGCTTGGTGGCCGTTGAACTGTCCCCATCGGCATGTGAGGATTTTGCCACAAACCTGGATGAATTCGATAATGTCGAGCTCTACGAGGCTCCGGCTGAGATTGTGTTGCCAACTTTGGATGTCAGCCCCGATGTGGTCATAGTGGATCCCCCGCGCCGGCCTGGAGAAACGCGCTCTGGATGCGCTTTTGGCCCAAGCTCCAGCGCGCATCGCTTATGTTTCATGTGACCCCTCCACGCTGGGACGCGACGTCGCCCGGTTTATTGCCGGAGGATACCGGCTGGTACAGGTCACTCCATTCGACCTGTTCCCACAAACCTATTCCATCGAAAGCATTTCCATTTTAGAGAAAGGATGAAATCTATGCGTTGGGAAGAATTGACCGGCGACATGTTTCCGCAGGCCGTCAAGCAAGCCGAAGGTGTCTGCCTCTTGCCGCTCTCATGCCTCGAACGCCACGGGCATCATATGCCGCTTGGCACGGATATGTACATCGGCCATGAACTGTGCAGCCGCGCCGCGGCAATCGAACCGGTGATTGTATTCCCAGATTTCATATATACCCAAATCCTGGAAGCGCGCCACATGCCGGGCTGCATTGGTATCCAACCGGAACTGACCATCCGTCTTTTGGAGAACGTGTGCAGCGAGATTGCCCGGAACGGGTTGAAGAAAATTGTCATCGTCAACTCGCACGGCGGCAACGATCACCTGATCCACTACTTTGCACAAATCCAGCTCGCCAGCCGGCGCGACTATGTCGTCTACGTGGCGCAACCGGCATATATTTCTGAAGATGCAACCACCGCATCCCAGTGGGAGACAACCGTTGACGGTCATGCCGGTGAACGGGAAACCAGCATGGTTCTTGCCATCCGCCCCGAACTGGTCAGGAGCGAGTCCCTGCCGGCTGACGGGGAAGGCATGCCTATGGAACGGCTCAAGCCTCTGCGTGACTTGGGCACGGATATGGGCATTTGGTGGTATGCAGATTATCCCAGCCATTATTGCGGCGATGGACGTCCCGCCACTGCCGAAAAGGGCGAACGCTGGTTGGCTGACCGCTCCCAGGCGTTGGCAAAGATCATCCGGGCAATCAAGGCCGATTCAGAAACGCAGCGGTTGCAGGATGAGTTCTTTGGAAAGACAAAGGACCAATAAAGGCAATATGAAGAATGACCAAACCTATTTTGCCCAACCCGGCCCAATAACGGATCCAGGATCCTATGTCAAATTCCTGGATGGCCTGCCTGCCGACATAGGCGAACTCTGCAAAATTGTGCAGGGCACAACCGTCCACATCTTCTGGGCAGAACGTTATGGGATAAAACATACCGCAGAACGGCAGGCGGAGGTGCAGTTGCGCACGGTTAAGCGCAGGCTGGCGTGCATCCTGGAACTGGATCCGCGCCCATTAACAGAAGCCCGTCCGCTCGAAAAGAAGATTGTAGGCAACTGCCGGGATTTCTCGGTGCTGCTGGTATCCATTTTGCGGCATCAGGGCATACCGGCACGCGCCCGCTGTGGTTTTGGGGCGTACTTCTTCCCAAATCACTACGAGGATCACTGGGTGGTCGAATACTGGAACGCCGGACAGGCACGCTGGATCCTGGTGGATGCCCAATTGGATACGATCCAATGCGAGGCATTGAGGATACCCTTCAATCCACTGGATGTGCCGCGTGACCAGTTCATTGTGGGCGGCAGAGCCTGGCAGATGTGCCGGAATGAGCAGGCTGATCCTGGTAGTTTCGGGATCTTCGATATGCACGGGTTGGGATTCGTACGTGGAGATTTTATCCGTGATGTGGCTTCGCTCAACAAGGTGGAACTCTTACCTTGGGATTGCTGGGGCATCATCGAGAAGCCTGTAGAAAACGACCGGGATGACTTGGTATTTCTCGATGCCCTGGCAGCTCTGACCAGCGCTGATGTGCCAGACATGCAGACTGTTCGTACTCTTTATGAAACTGACCCACGCCTGCACATGAACGGGACGATTCATAGTTATATCAGCACCGGCGTTGAAACGATCGATGTGCCTCTTTCATGAATTAATCCAGCTTTTCTTCATAAACGGGAAACCCTGGCAACTGCCGAATGAGTTTCCTGGTATCCCGGCTTTCAGCCATATCTATGGTACAATCCTTTTTGGAGTATAACTGGATTTGCGTGGTAACTCTGCCGCCGACCCTTTTATTGGGTCGGCGGCTTTTTTTGTTCACCGGCAATCTGCCGGAGAGAGAAGGAAAAATGGACGTCAAACTGTATGTAGGAAACATGGCCAGATCAACCACCGCAGACGAACTGCGCGCGTTGTTTGCACAGGCCGGTGCGGTCACCGCTGTGGATGTTATCAAAGATCGCGACAGCGGCCAATCCAAAGGTTTTGGCTTTGTTACGATGACCAACCAAATCGAAGCAGATAAGGCCATCAGCATGTACAACGCTTATTCCATGGCCGAGCACGAATTGAGAGTCAATGTTGCCAAACCGCGCGTAGAGCGCTAGATTGTCAACAAACCGGCGCTGAGGAAATCTTCGGTGCTAAAAATGCAGACCGGCACGATGGTGCCGGTCTGTTCTTTTATTATCGAATCGGCCGACAGTTTCTACCTTACCAGGTTCCTCAGCACAGTCTGTAAGATGCCCCCGTTGCGGTAATAGTTTACTTCAACCGGCGTATTCAACTGTACGATGGTTTGGAATACCACTACTGAACCATCGGCTCTTTTCGCTTTCACAGTGACCTTGCTTTTCGGTAACAGGGTATCACTCAACCCTTCGATATCGTAAACCTCGCTGCCATCCAAACCTAGGCTTTCGGCGTTCTGACCATCCATAAAACGCAATGGCAGAACGCCCATTCCGACCAGGTTGGAGCGATGAATGCGCTCGAATGACTCAGCGATGGCTGCACGCACGCCCAGCAATAGGGGGCCCTTTGCCGCCCAGTCGCGGCTGGAACCAGTCCCATATTCCTTGCCGGCAATGACAATGGTAGGAATCCCTTGTGCCTGGTATTTCGTGGCCGCAGCAAAAATGGTGGTTTGTTCTTCCGTTGGCTCCTCGTCACCCGGCCTAAAGTAGCGCGTGAACCAACCTTCCTTGCCACCGGCTAAAAGATTCTTTAGCCGGATATTGGCAAATGTACCACGCGTCATTACCAAGTCATTTCCCCGCCGTGCGCCGTATGAGTTGAAATCGCGCGGTTGAACGCCGCGTTCTTGCAGGTATTGGCCAGCCGGACTATCCATGGCAATATTGCCGGCCGGGGAAATATGATCTGTTGTTATCGAGTTGCCCAGCCGGGCCAGGACACGTGCACCTTTGATCTCTTGGATGGATGGAACATCCAGGGTCAAATTTTGGAAAAAGGGCGGATGATGGATATATGTGGAAGCCTCATCCCACTGGAAGAGTTCGCCGCCAGAAACCTGGATATCCTTCCACATCTGGGAACCTTCGAACACACTGGCATAACGCTCCTCAAACATACTTTCATCCAGGCTGGTCTCCACCAGTTCTGACACTTCCTGTCCAGTTGGCCAGATGTCTTTCAAGTAAACCGGCCCATCCCTGCCCATGCCAATTGGTTCGGTGGTCAAATCAATATTAACCGTACCTGCCAGGGCATAGGCAACCACCAAAGGCGGCGAAGCCAGATAATTGGCTTTCACAAGCGGGTGGACACGCCCTTCGAAGTTACGGTTGCCAGAGATAACCGCCGCCGCGACGAGATCAGACCCGCTGACGGCTTTGGCAACCTCGCCCGGAAGCGGCCCGCTGTTGCCGATACAGGTGGTACAACCGTAACCAACCACATTGAAGCCCAGTTTGGCAAGCGACTCGATTAGATCAGCCTTCTTAAGGTATTCTGTGACCACGCGCGAACCGGGCGCCAGGCTTGTTTTTACGTAGGGCTTTACCTTTAATCCTTTTTCGAGCGCCTTCCTGGCCAACAGCCCCGCCGCTACCATCACCGATGGGTTGGATGTGTTGGTACAGGAAGTGATGGCCGCTATAACCACCGCACCGTGACCGATTTCGTAAGATCCACCGTTGGAGCCGATCTTGGCTTTGCGTTCCACGGCCTCCGGCTTGAGTTCGTAGCCACGTTCTTTGACTGGCTCCGTGAGGGCATTTTGGAACACAGATTTCATATCATTAAGCGCAACACGGTCCTGCGGGCGTTTCGGCCCGGCCAGCGAGGGCACTATAGAACCAAGGTCCAACTCGAGTGTCTCAGTATATTCCGGTTCGGGAGTGTTCCCATCTCGGAATATGCCCTGGGCGCGGCAATACGCTTCGACCAACTCGATCTGTTCAACTTTCCGGCCCGTCAGGCGTAGATAACGCAGCGTCTCAGCATCCACCGGGAAATAGCCCATGGTTGCACCGTATTCCGGGGACATGTTGGCAACCAGCGCGCGGTCGGGCAGGGATAGGCTCTCCAGGCCAGGGCCGAAGAACTCGACGAACTTATCCACCACACCGCGTTTGCGCAGAATCTGCGTGACAGTCAAGACAAGGTCGGTGGCTGTAACGCCTTCCTTGAGCCTGCCGTAAAGCTTGAATCCGATAACATCCGGTAGGAGCATGTCCATTGGTTGACCGAGCATGACCGCTTCGGCTTCGATGCCGCCCACGCCCCAGCCGACCACACCCAGACCGTTAATCATCGTCGTGTGCGAATCAGTGCCGACCACCGTATCGGGAAAGGCGAACCATTCACCCGCTACTTCTTTAGTCGAAACAACCTGAGCTAGGTATTCAAGGTTGACCTGATGGACAATACCGGTCATCGGCGGAACAACCCGGAAGTTTGAGAATACCTTTTGCCCCCACTTGAGAAACGCATAGCGCTCATGGTTGCGTTGGAATTCCATCTCTGTATTGCGCTGGAGAGCATCTGCATTAGCGAAGAAATCCACCTGTATCGAATGATCTATTACCAAGTCAACCGGCACGAGAGGGTTGATGGCTTTAGGATCGCCGCCCAAACGGGCGATGGCAGTGCGCATGGCAGCCAGGTCAACCACTGCCGGGAGGCCGGAAAAATCCTGCATGATCACACGCGCTGGCAGAAAAGGGATACCCGGACGAACGCCGGCTGGCATCCATCCAGCGATATGCTCCACATCAGCTTGTGTGATTTCCCTTTCATTGCACTGCCGGAGCGCCCCCTCGAGCAGGATGCGGATCGAAAATGGCAGCTTGTCAAGCTTGGTCAGGCCGGCCTTTTCAAGTGCGTCGAGCCGGTAGATGGTTAATTGCTTATTCCCGACCGTGAGAGTATCACGGGATTTAAAGAAATCGTGGTACATATCTGCTCCTTTGGCAATCTTTCCTCACCCCTATACTTAGATCAAACCTATTTTAATTTCATCAATAAGCTTCTGTCGTTCCAACTCAGGCAGGAACGCAGCCTTCGCAGCAGCCAGGATGCGTGCCTTGAGCATTGCTTGGGATAGATCCATATCCTCGCAAACACGGTGATACTCATCCGTTAAGGTGATCTGGGATATGGATGGATCGTCTGTACAGAGAGTAACGTTTATTCCATTTTTTATCATTTTCATCAATGGATGTTCTGCAGAGGCTGGAACGACTCCGGTCTGGTAATTACTGGTGACACACACCTCGAAAGCAGCACCGCGCTCACGCGCCAGTGCCATTACCGAAGCATCCTCCACCACCCGCACGCCATGGCCTATTCGATCCGTATTGAATATCTCCAACGTGTCGCGGACGTTGGCTGCCCCCCCCCATTCTCCAGCATGGACGGTCAAATGGAGTCCAGATTGCTTGGCTTCCCGGAATATACCTGCAAATGATTCCGCCGGGAACTCAGCCTCATTCCCTGCCAAGTCCAATCCCACCAAGCCGCGTTCGATACGGTCAACAGCCAGCCTGGCCACCTGCTTGGCCAGTTTCGCACTCTCGTGCCGGTTGACACTGACAATCAGGCCAACACGCAGGTTGAATTCACTGGCAGCCTTCAGGGCGCTATCGCATACCCAGTCCATCACATCGCTCAACTCGAAACCCTCGGCCCGGCTCAAGGCCTCCGGTGTGAAGCGCAGTTCCATGTAACGGATATTGTCTTTTGCGGCATCTTCCACCGCTTCGCGTGTGACGCGGGCAATCACTTCCGGCGAGCGATAAAACAGGCGTAACGTGGAGAATTTTGCTAGGAAGTTCTGGTAAGTGGAAGGTTCACTTTTCTGCACCTGCACGAGGCTACTCAACGGTCCGGTACTGGCGGGAACGGTGATCCCTTGTGTCCGGGCAATCTCTAACATTGTCCTGAGGCGCAGAGAGCCTTCAAGGTGACGGTGGAGTTCCACTTTGGGAAGTGCGTAATAAAAATCTTTTAGATTTTCCACTGGATTAGTGCCTGTGCCTTTTCCTTTTTTTACCGGAACTTTGTGCCTGGTTTGCCTCGGCAGAACTGGTAGACTCTACTGCTGGCCCGGGCGCTTCGACAGGCCCAGGGTGGCGATCTTCAGTTTGCGCCATCATTGAGCGTGGTTGATACAGGAAGATTCTCCCGATCACGGCCGCGCGGATATCGCCCAGCAGACCTTGAAACATATCCGAAGCCTGACTCTTATATTTTACCAGCGGATCGGATTGAGCATAAGCCTCCAATCCGACGGATACACGCAGAGATTCAACCCTGGTCAGGTAATCCACCCACAGTTCCGTAATAGCTCCGAGCAACACTTGCCGGTAAATCTGCGTTTGGCTGGCATGGCCCAATTCCTCAGCCGGAATTGCCGGGGCATTTTCTCCCAACCGGATTCGCTCGCTTTCCCCCAAAGCGCGCCGTTGCGCCTGTTGGGCCTTTTGCAGATGCTCCAGCACATGTTCTTCCAACGCCTGGTCATCTCCATTACGCAGTATCTCTCCGGCCAGGTAAACATAATGCAAACGCGTGAAGACCTGCCGCACCTGGCGATGGGTTTTGGAATCAAAGAAGGTGCTGGTGCCCTGGGCAATCAAGCCAAGCAAGCGCAGTTTGGCCTGATCATCGTATTCAGATAGATTCTCCAGGGCAAATTCAAGATCCCGCGAAATCTGCCCATTTGCGCCAAGCATTTTTTCGGCGCGCACAGCCAGCGCCTGGCGGAGGCTTCCTTCCACCTGCTTTGCCACATCGCTCCAGTCGAGTTCCTGCAGATCCGCAGGGCTCAATCCTAGTGGTTCACCCAAGCGGAATTCGATGGTGTTCGCCAGACGGGTGATCGCTGTGGAAGTGACGTAGGTCTCCACCTGGGCACGCAGTTCATCGGCCAGTTCCTTCGGATCGTCGATCAATTGGGTCAACTGAGTCGAGTCCAATCGGAAAGGAACGCGTACCAGCCCGGAGAGTTCTTCCAAAACGACATTCGGGCGGCGGGTTTCGTTTTCGCGGTTGTCGGCCAAGCCATCGAGAGCAGTGTCGAGCGAATTGGTTCGGTCATCAATCTGATTCTTCAGGTCCAGGCCAGCATGATCAATCTGGTCGAGAGTGGCAGCCAGAAAGTGCTCCTGTTCGGCCTGGATGGCGCGTGAGGCCAGGTCGCGCAGTGCAGTACGTAGGTCCGAACCAGATGCGTTGAGCTCATCCAGCAGGAGTTGATAGGTGAAAGGCGGGAAAATGCCCTCTGGGAAATTGAACGGAGGTTGAACCTGTTCCAGCCAGGCCAGCAATCGCCAGTATTCTTCCGTTGCATGGGCTTCCTCAACCCGCCGATTGACTTCCTGCACCAGCAGTTCGTTCACGTCTTCGACAAGGTCTTCCTTCTCGAAGACGCGATCGCGCTGGGAATAAATGCGCTGGCGTTGTGCGTTGAGTACATCGTCATATTCCAGGGTATGTTTGCGGATATCAAAGTTGGCCCCTTCCACACGGTGCTGCGATTGTTCGATCATGTTGCTGACCAGGCGGGCCTGGAGGGGATAATCATCGTCAATGCTGAAGCGTTCCATCACGCCTTTGACCTGGTCTCCGCCGAACATGCGCATCAGATCGTCTTCGAGGGAAAGATAGAAGCGCGAAGAACCCGGGTCACCTTGACGGGCGGCGCGGCCGCGCAACTGGTTATCAATACGGCGGGCCTCATGGCGCTCGGAGCCAATAATGTGCAGGCCGCCGAGTTCCCGCACGCGCTCCATTTCCTCGAAAAAATTCAGGAAATATTTGGCTTCGGTCTCATAGATACCGTAGAGTGTCGGGTCCACTTTTTGCAAAGCCTCACGGCGCTCTTGCAAGGGCATATCGTAAGGATCGTCGTACCCGGCTTTACGTAGGATACGGTTGACGCCGTTCAGGATTTCCTCGGCTAGATCGCCGCCCAACTTGATATCCACACCGCGTCCGGCCATGTTGGTGGCAATGGTCACTGCACCAAAAGCGCCTGCCTCAGCGATGATCATGGATTCTTCAGTATGCTTGCGGGCATTCAACACCTGGTGTGGGACCCCACCCTGTAATACCGACTTAAGCCGGTCGGTATTTTCGGGAGTGAGGCGCAGGATTTCCAGCAGGCGGGACAGATTGGCCGATTCCTCCGGGTTGAGCGATAAGCCAAGTTCCTTGGCCATTGGGCGCAAATCCTCGGGGCGCTGTTGCTCAATGGGTTTATTAAGCGGCTGGAGTTCCGGGATGATCCGGCCATCTTCAACGCGGTCGTTCTTTTCCATCCAGGCGTTGCGGATAAGCAGGATCTGCATCAAGCGGCGGATGGGTTCAGCGCGCAACCGGTTTGATAGGCGTTCGGAGCCCTCGACCGAGGTTGTACCAACCAGCATCGGACGTCCCTGTACATGGTAGAAAACAATTTCACGAACGATCGAACGCAGTTTGGCCTCGGCTGTACGATAAATGACATCCGGGTAATCCTTGCGGCGCCATAAGTAAACCTGCTTTTGGGGGTCATCTGCGCGGGCGAAATACGAGTAATTAAAGCCGTCTTCATCTTTGGTTTTGATTTCGACCAGCGCTGCATCCTGCCCAAAAGCTTGGTATTCCAGATTGGTTGGGATGGGTAAAACGGGCAGTTTGTAGATTTTGTCGAATTCTTCCGCTTCGGTCAGGGCCGTACCGGTCATACCGGCCAGTTTTTTATACATGCGGAAATAATTCTGCAGGGTGATGGTGGCATAGGTGACATTCTCCGGTTCCACCTTGACGCCTTCCTTGGCTTCAATGGCTTGGTGCAAGCCATCGCTCCAGCGCCGTCCGGGCATCAGGCGGCCCGTAAACTCATCCACGATGATAACCTTGCCGCCCTGTACCAGGTAATCTTTGTTGCGCTTGAACAGGTGTTGGGCGCGCAGCGCCTGCTCCAGGAAGCCAAGCAGATGGGCTTGTTCAGGGGTCACATCTTCGGGACGATCAGGGTCCTGCAGCGGTTGCCCAAGCAATTGCTCCACGTGGACGGTGCCGATCTCGGTCAGGGCAACGCTGTGATCCTTCTCGCTGACCTCATAATCTTCATCTTTCAACTGGCGTACCAGCACTGCCATTTTGCCATACCACTCCACATCGCCTGAAGCCGGGCCGGAGATGATGAGCGGGGTGCGGGCCTCGTCGATTAGAACATTATCCACTTCATCCACAATGGCAAAATGATGGCCGCGCTGAACCTTATCCTCATAACGATAGACCATGTTGTCGCGCAAATAGTCGAAACCGAACTCGGCATTGGTACCATAAGTAATGTCGGCATCGTAGGCTTCCACACGTTCCACCAGGCGCATCTGGTGCTGATCTTCGCGCGGAGATTCACGATCAGGATCATACAAAAAGGCTTTCTTGCCGTTTTCAGTGGCAGCAGCCATTTGCAGGATGCCAACCGTCAGGCCAAGGAAACCGTAAATGGCACCCATCCAGCGGGCATCCCGGCGGGCCAGGTAATCATTGACCGTTACCAGATGGACTCCTTTACCGGTAAGCGCGTTCAAGTAGAGCGGCAGGGTGGCGACCAGGGTTTTGCCTTCACCGGTGCGCATTTCGGCAATTTTGCCCTGGTGCAACACCAATCCGCCGATCAACTGCACATCGTAATGCCGCTGGCCAATGGTTCGCTTGGCGGCCTCCCGAACGGTGGCGAAGGCCTCTGGCAGGAGTTCATCCAGCACTTCCTGTTCAACTTTACGGTGTTCCTCTTCGTCTTCAATGCCATCCAATTCCTGGGCTAGCCGCTGGCGGAACTCGTCCGTTTTGGCGCGCAGAGCATCATCACTGAGAGCTTCGAACTCTGCTTCCAGAGTATTAACCTGATCCACAATATCGGTGGTCTTTTCGATTTCGCGTTTATTGGGGTCGCCCCCAAAAGCTTTGACAAATTTCTGAAGCATGGAAGAAGATACCTTTCATGGGAATTATAGCATGGGCAAGGTAGGCTGGCTATTAGAGCGATATAAGAAAAATGCTTCCGCCACCACCGCCTGGATATGGCTGGACTGGTCGGGACGCTCTCGCCATCCCAGCCAACGCTCTTACCGGCAGTGCTGGGCAGGGCCACCAGGCGCCCGCACTCTATCCTTTTCGTACCGGGTTGCTCAGCTTCCCAAGGCCTTCGATCTCAACCACCACATCGTCGCCATCCGTAAGCGCACCGACGCCCGCCGGAGTCCCGGTAAAGATCAGATCGCCGGGTTCGAGTGTCATTACCGACGAGATGAAAGCTATCAGCATATTCACGCTGAAAACCATATCGCGCGTGGATGCCATCTGGCGCGGCTGGCCGCTGACCCGGCAGGTGATGATCGCATCGGATGGATCGAACTCGGTGTCCACCCAGGGACCAAAGGGACAGAACGTATCAAAGCCCTTGGCGCGTGTCCACTGGCCGTCGCTGCGTTGGAGGTCGCGGGCCGTCACATCATTCCCGATCGTATATCCGAAAACATAATCCTGGGCTGCCTCGACGGTGACATTCCGGCCGCGTTTTCCAATAACAACCACCAGTTCGGCCTCGTGCTCCACCTTCTGTGACTGCGGCGGTAGAATGATCGCATCTCCTGGGTTGGTAATCGAGGAGGGCGGCTTCAAGAAAAGCAGTGGCACTTTGGGAACCTCAACTTCGTGTTCCTTGGCGTGTTCAGCGTAGTTGCGGCCGATACAAACGATTTTGGATGGTTGGACCGGTGCTAACAGACGGACAGACGCCAGAGGCAGTTCCACTTCCTGCCGGCGGTACTCATCGTAAATATTCCCAACGATCTCACCAACTTTATCCTCAAGCAGCCAGCCGTAGCGCGCGGCTTCGGTTTTATATTGATAACGGACAATGCGCATGGGATCCTCCAATGGGATGAACTTAAATAAAAGTGTAACACAGTTGGCAAAATCTCGGTATAATAGCACCGCCGGGCGCATAGCTCAGTTGGTTAGAGCGTCTCTCTTACACAGAGAAGGTCAGGGGTTCGAGTCCCTTTGCGCCCACTCGCCGACTCCTTTCTCCCTTCCAGAAGAAGCGTTTTGGCCTGGGAACAGTTAAAAAAACTGTTTCTTGTCTGTAATCGAAAACTGACCGGTGACGGCCAAGACAAGCAATGGCGCATGGTTCAGGTGCATGTGGACTTGATTTTTATGGAAGGGTTGCCCTCTTAACTATAATTTTGAAAACAGTGTATGCCCAAATATACTGTTTTCGTTCTAATTAATGGAGATTCCAGAATGGCATCCGGTTCTTCAGTATATCAACGCTATCACATCGACGCCCGTAATGCCCTTGGCATTGCACGCTGGCCGACCCGCTTCCGGGTCCGGGTAGGTAGAATCGGGCTGGCCAGATACCTTTTGGGGGAATTTTTCCACGCACGCGCGAATATGGACGTTGTATTAAGCCGCCCTTGTTTATATGGGACCTACTCAGGCCCTATCGGCGGTTTTGCACCTCGGCCGGAGCATTGCGTGGGCTGTCTGCGTTGCATGAACGAAAACCATGAGTTCATCCGCATCAGCCCGAATCCGGATCGGCTGAAATTAGGTGATTCCTACTTCACCTCATCCTTTGTCGACCAGCTCACCTACGAATCCGAGACTGGCATGGCTCCGGTCAAGGGAGCCGGTTACCGTGGCAGATTTGGGGGAGATGGTTGGGACGGGATGTGGACGGATATGTCCGAGATCGTGCGACCGACACGGGATGGGATCCACGGGCGCGAGTTCATATCCACGAGCGTGGATATCGGTACCAAGCCTGGTTTCCTCGTCTTTGGGGAAACTGGTCAATCAGAAGGCAAACAAACCTCCACGTTCTCAATCCCTGTTCCTTTCTTTTTTGATGTCCTTCCCATATCAGTGGAATCCAAAAAGACCTGGCTTTCACTGACCCAGGCTGCGGCTGCCATCCAATCTCTGGTGATTGTCCCAGTTGAGAATCTCATCCAGTTGGACTTGGCTGGCACACACCTTGTTCCGCTGGTCAAGGCGGAGGAAGCGGAAAAACTTTCCAGGCTCTCCATCCAGCCGCGCATGCTCGAGCTCGATGGTTGGGATGCTCCGGCTTTTACCCACCTGAGGGCGGCTTTCCCAAAAACTCAAACCTGTGTGCGGGTTCCGTTCGGAATCGACTTGATAGACCTCTACCGAAAGGGCGTACGCATCTTCCACTTGACCGCAGACTATCACGGGCGATCTGGAGATGGCCGCTTCATCCTGGATTTGATCCGCCAGGCACACTGCTCTTTCGTGGAGCTGGGGATCCGGGACGAGGTTACACTGATTGGTTCGGGCGGGTTGATAGCGGCCGAGCATCTCCCCAAAGCCATCATCTGCGGCCTCGACCTGGTGGCACTCGACACGCCATTGATCGCGGCATGGCAAGGAAACTTTGAAGGTGAGTGTCTTAACCGTATGGACAGTCATTTTATCTTACCCAGGAAATTTACGATCGAATGGGGTACGCAACGCTTAAAAAACCTGAGTGCTTCATGGCGTGACCAGATGCTCGAGATTCTGGGTGCGATGGGAATCCGGGAAGTACGCCGCCTGCGCGGCGAGATCGGGCGGGCGATGTTCATGAAGGAACTGGAAGTGGAAGCGTTTGCAGAAGTCGAAGGCTATGTCTGAGATGACTAACGAACAGTTGATTGTTGCAAAACACACCCGGAATATACGCACCGGTTTGCACTATTGGCCCGGGCAGGGTGCGGTAGGCATGCCCGCTCTGGGAGATGCACGCTGGACGACCGACCTGATCCTGGCCACGTGGGTCATGGCCGAAACCGGTCGCCCGCCGGATAATAGTCTGGAGTACCGCGTGGGCAACTCGGGCGGTGGCTTCGACCGCTTGGATTTCAAATTCCTCCCGGAGGATCAATGGACGCCCGCCGATGTCAAAATTGACCTGTCCGTGCCGCTTAACCGGCGTGGCGAGGGCGTACAAATCACGATCCCCGTCCCGTTCTACGGTGGCGGGATGTCGTACGGTTCGGTCAGCGAACAGGTCATGCTCTCCCGGGCAATGGCTGCCAAGCGTTGGGGCACCTTCACTTCGACCGGTGAGGGTGGCTATCCCGAGGCGCTGGTGCCCCTGCGCGATCATGTCATCACCCAGGTGGCGACCGGTATGTTCGGGGTACGCGAGCAGACCATCCAGTATGCCCGCCTGATGGAGTTCAAGTACGCCCAGGGAGCCAAGCCTGGGCTGGGCGGTCATCTGCTCGGCGATAAGGCCACTACGTCGGTCGCGAAAATGCGCGAAAGCGTGCCGTGGGTGAGCCTGTTCAGTCCATTTCCATTCCACTCGGTCTATTCGGTGGAAGACCACCGCAAGCACGTAGATTGGGTTCGGACCATCAACCCGGAGGTTTTGGTCTCGGTCAAGGTCTCCACCCCCACCGACGTGGACATGGTGGCGGTTGGCAGCTACTACGCCGGCGCTAACATCATCCACCTAGACGGCTCGTACGGCGGCACTGGGGCCGCTCCGGAGATTTCCAAGAAAAACATTGCCATGCCCATCGAGTTCGCCATCCCGCGCGTGCATAAGTATCTGAAGAACGAGAACATCCGGGATGCGATCAACGTTTTCGCAAGCGGTGGAGTGCGAACTGCCTACGATATTGCCAAGGCGATTGCCCTCGGCGCGGACGGCTGCGTGCTTGGCACTGCCGACCTAATCGCTCTGGGCTGCACGCGCTGCTCTAATTGCGAACGTGGACGCGGTTGCCCGTACGGCTTGACATCAACTGACCCGCTCCTATCCAAGTTGATTGACCCGGCTTGGGGCTCGGAACGAATCGCCAACCTATACACCGCCCTTGTTTACCAACTGAGCGATATCCTGCGCCGGCTCGGCCTGCGCTCGATTGGGGAACTGCGCGGGCGGGTTGATATGATGAAATATATTGCTGGGTGAAAATGGATTCCTATGTCTTATAGTGACCTTGCACTTAAAACCATCGCATCCCGGGGGAGGCTGATATCAGATACCCTTCCATCCCCGCACCGTGGGGAAGATTCAGCCGAGGGCGGTTGCGGCGTCATCGGCATCGCCTGCAGCGAACAAATCCCGGCCCAGCACCTGCTACAAGCACTGGCCCAGATGAGTAACCGCGGCAACGGCAAAGGCGGCGGGATCGCCGCGGTTGGCCTTGTGCCGGAGGAATTCGGCGTTAGCAAGGAGATTCTCCGCGACGACACCCTGTTGGCTGTTGCCTACATCAATCCTGCCTGCCGCAGCGACCTGGAAGGGAACCACATTTTCCCCCATTATGAGGTGGACCATATCCGCTTGCAGCCGCACTTGGCGGATTTTCACAGCTTGCAGGGACTGGAAGTGCAGCCACCCGAGGTCGTAGAATACTTCGTGCACCCCAAAACGGAGATGTTAGATGCGTTCGCCGAGAAGAACCATCTCGAAGACGAAGATCCTGGGCGCCTGGCCGACGAGTTCGTTTACCAGAATTCTTTCCTGCTCAACCGGGAGTTCTATGCCTCGACCGGCGACAAACAGGCCTTCGTGCTCTCCCACGGTAAGAACTTGCTGGTGCTCAAGATGGTCGGCTACGGCGACGACGTGGTACGCTATTACCAGATTGAACACCTGCATGCGCATGTCTGGATCGGCCATCACCGTTACCCGACCAAGGGACGTGTCTGGCATCCAGGGGGGGCGCATCCCTTCGTTGGCTTGAACGAAGCCTTGGTCCATAACGGCGACTTTGCCAACTATGCCTCCATCTGCGAGTACCTCGCCCAGCGCAACATTAAGCCGCTCTTCCTGACAGATACCGAGGTCTCTGTGCTGGTTTTCGATCTACTCCAGCGCACCTACAACTACCCTCTGGAATATGTCATTGAAGCCCTGGCGCCGACCACCGAGCGCGATTTCATCCTGCTCCCGCCTGAGAAGCGCAGCCTTTATGAGATGCTGCAGGTCACGCACATGCACTCCTCGCCGGACGGTCCCTGGTTCTTCCTGATTGCCCAGTCTGATTACCGTAAGCCCGTCTACCGTCTGATCGGTATCACCGATACCAGCATGCTCCGCCCTCAGGTCTTTGCCTTGCAGGAAAACGGGGAGGTCGCTATCGGAGTTGCCGCCTCTGAAAAACAGGCCATCGATGCCGCCTTGGGTAGCTTGGCAGGCGAGGATTCCCGTTTCTGGGCGCGCGCTGACCGCTACTGGAACGCCCGCGGTGGGAGCCACACCGATGGCGGGGCATTCCTCTTCACCGTCCAACCGGACGGCGATGGACACGCCCGGCTCGTCTGCACAGATAAGTTCGGACGGAGGGTTGAGGCGCCTTCCGGCCAGCCATACCAAGGTGGAAAAAGGCTAGGGTCGGAGAGCAACCTCCCGGTCCCGGATGCAAACGCAGACACCATTTTCCATTGGGCTATTGAGCACATCCCTGCCTGGTCGTACGAGCAGGTACAGGACATGCTCAAGGGCCTGGAAAATCCAGCGGGAAACAACGCCGGTGGGAGTCGGTTCTGCAGGCCCTGACTTTGCTCATCGACAGGTACTATCCCTTGGGCGATAAACGCCGCTCCAGCCTCCTGGCCCTCTACGATCAGTGTTTATCAGGAATCCTGGAAAGGCTTCGGCGCACCTCTGGGGATGACATCGTGTGGGCTGCCTTCGGCGACCCGGTTCCTGTTCTCAAAGATGAAAGCCAGACCCTTATCCTGGACGGTCGTGGATTTCCTCCCCAGGGGAATGACTCGCTGGCCTTGTACCTTCGGCGGCTAGTGTCAGACGGCTTTCGCAGGGTGATGCTGGTCAATCTCCAGGGTCAGCGCTTCATCGCTAATGGTCTGGGGCCCGAGACCCAGGGCCTCCACATCGACGTTTACGGATCGCCGGGAGATTACCTGGCTTCTGGGATTGACGGCCTGGAGATCTACGTGCACAACCATGGCCAGGACCAGATGGCACAGATCATGAAATCCGGCAAATTGGTGGTGTATGGGGATGTTGGCCAAACCTTCATGTACGGGGCCAAGGGCGGCGAGGCGTACGTCCTCGGCAACACCGCTGGCCGCCCGCTGATCAATGCCGTCGGGCGGCCGCGGGTGGTCATCAATGGCACAAGCTTGGACTATCTCGCTGAGTCATTCATGGCTGGTGACGCTTTGAACGGCGGAGGCTTTGTCGTGCTGAATGGAATGCATTTCGACGATTGCGGCGAACTCTCCGAATTAAGCACCCCTTACCCTGGCGGTAACCTATTCTCGCTCGCTTCCGGAGGCGCGATCTACGTGCGAGACCCGCACGGATTGGTCGACGATGGCCAACTCAACGGCGGCGAATTCACGCCCTTGACGGCTGCCGATAGGGATTTGATTCTGCCCTACTTAGAAGAGAACGAGCGTCTGTTTGGAATAGCTGTTGCCGACCTTCTCAGTGTGGATGGGATGCCCCGGCCTCTGGAATCCGTTTACCGGAAGGTCCAGCCGCGTGCCATGCGCGCTCTGCAAGCGGAGGAGGCATGGGTTAAAAAGAGAAATGAGAGTTGAAACACCTGACTCAACTGTAAAAAATATATTCTCACACCTTGCCGACTCACACCGGCCTCATACACACAGAAGGCCACGGGCTCGAGTTCCTATGCAGCCACAAATATACAGGGATGGGTATCTGCCCGTCCCTATCTACGTTTATAATCTCATTGATGAAAACACTCGATTATTTTGTTCCCTTCGTTTATTTCTTCAAAACTAAAGATTGGCTCAAAAAGTTCATTATCGCCAGCCTGCTGACATACACTCTCATCGGTGCGACGCCCATCCTTGGCTGGACTATTGAGATTGTCCGTCGGGTCGGCCATGGCGAAGAGCCGGTAGTGCCGGAACTTTCGGATTGGAAAACCTTCTGGAGATTGGGTGGACGGTTCGCTTTTCTGAATATTCTCTGGCTGCTGCCGGTGCTCCTGGCGGATATTCTGCTCTACCTGCCGCTGATCTTTGCCCGCTCGATCAAGCCGGGGAGCCTGCTGGCGGTCTTTGGCGGGACGCTGGGCTGTGTGCTGGTTTTCCTGCTGGTTTATTCCGTTATATATATTTTCCTGCTCCCATCCATGCTGATCCTGCTGGCCGGAACCGGTTCAGCCTGGGAGGCCCTGAACCCGGTCAAGTTGTGGAAGGTCGTGCGCCCCCATTTCATCGAACACTTAATAGTTTTCTTTATCGTTGGGGTGGGGTTGTTAAACCTGGTATTTCTGCTCTCACCATTCACACTGTTCCTGCTTTTGCCACCCATGTTGGTTTATACCGGCCTGGTCAGCGCCCATTATGCGGGACAATTGGCCGGGTTGGCCTTGAGCGATATCTAACTTCCTGATTCAACCGGTTGTTTCAATTGATAATGACTTCCAAAACAGGGGTACATTATTATCCGGGATTATTTTATAATAGATTGCTTGTGAATACGATCACCAGTTCATTAATATAATCAGCCAGGAGATTCCCCATGTCCGATTACCTTTTCCGTGGTTCACTCGCCGATCTTGACCCCGAAGTCTACGAACTGACTCAGATCGAATCCGAAAGGCAGGCCCGCAAGCTGATCCTGATCCCATCTGAGAGCCAGGCCCCGCTGGCTGTCCGCGAAGCCATGTCCTCGGCTTTTCAGAATGTTTACGCCGAAGGCTACCCTGATGAAGAGTCTCGCTGGATGAGTGAGGCCGAAATTCTCGCTTATCCCGAGCGCCTGGCGAACTTCCGCCGTAACTCGGATCCGCGCTATTACAAGGGCACCGAATACGCCGACGCCGTGGAAGCTCTGGCTCGCCGGCGCTGTGCCGAGGCCTTTGCCGCCAATGGCGTAAGCGCTGACCAGATCTACGTCAACGTGCAGGCGCTCTCAGGTGCGCCGGCCAATAATGCCGTCTACCAGGCCCTGGTGGAACCCGGTTCGGTTGTCATGGGTATGAACCTGCTGCACGGCGGGCATCTCTCGCACGGCTCATCCGCCAACCGTTCCGGGAAACTATACAAGATCGTGCACTACACCGTTGATCCCGAAACCGAGCAGATTGACTACGAAGCCGTTATGAAACTGGCGCAGGAAAGCATGCCCAAGATGATCATCTGCGGTTACTCATCTTATTCCTGGATACCCAACTGGAAGGCCTTCCGCCGCATTGCCGATAGCGTCGGCGCCTACCTGTTAGCTGACATCTCGCACATCGGCGGGCTGGTGGCTGCCGGGGTGGTGCCTTCGCCGGTCGGCTATGCTCACGTTATCACTTCCACCACCCACAAGACCCTGGACGGGCCGCGCGGGGCAGTTATTCTGACCACTGACCCGGCCCTGGCCAAAAAACTTGACAAGGCCGTCTTCCCGGGGGAACAGGGCGGACCGCACGTGCATATCTTTGCAGCCCTGGCGCTTACCTTCAAGCTCGCCCAGACCAGGCAGTTTGAGAAACTCCAGAAGCAGACCATCAAGAACGCTCAGGCCATGTCCGAACGCTTCAAAGAGCGCGGCTTGCGCGTCCCCTTTGGCGGGACCAACTGTCACATGCTCAACCTGGATTGCCGCACCATTATTGGCGAAGACGGCACCAGTCTCTCCGGCGACCAGGCTGCCCGCATTCTGGACCTGGCCGGCATTGTCGTCAATCGCAACACCATCCCCGGCGATAAATCTGCTTTCGACCCGTCCGGAATCCGGCTTGGCACACCCTGGATCACTCAGCGCGGCTTCGACGAAGAGAAGTCCTGCCAGTTGGCTGACATCATAGCGGATGTGCTGCTGGCTGCTGCGCCGCACAGCGTGCTTTCTGCCAGGGGCAAGCCCCAGCGGCGCGCCAAACTGGACTTCCATACGTTGAATGAGGCCCGTTTGAAGGTTCGAGCGTTGGCCGAATCGGCCGGCATTGATATTAATCCTGCTAAACACGGCTATCCCCACTTTTACTATATCGACGATCAGGCCAACACGGGGGTTTTTGACCTGACCGGTGAGCGTGTTCGCCAGTTCCTCGATTATGCTGTTTCCAGCGATCTATCCGCCCTCAAGCCAGGGGAATCCCAATCCACCCGCCTGGTAACTCCCGGTGGTGAAATTGCCGGTATGCTGGCCTGCTTGAAGCCTGAAGCCTACCGCCTGTCTGTCCCGGTTGAACAAGCCAGCCTGGCTGCCACCTGGTTGCGGGACCTCTCGGATGGCTACGTCTCCTTCAACATGGACGGAAAACCGGATTATTCGCCGCGCCGGCTGCCCGGGCCGGTGGTGGTATCTTCAACGGACTCTGTCAATCCCGGTCATGGACAGGTGGATTCACACATGGAAGCGGGCAAAGGCTGGGGAGAAGGGAAACCCTGGTTTATTGGGATCACAGACGCAGCCTCGGCTGCGCCGAAGCCTGATTTCGAATGGCGGGAGGCCGAAACACCTCTGCGCCGAACGCCGCTGTACGAAGTCCATAAATCCCTGGGTGCCAAGATGGTCCCGTTCGCCGGGTGGGAAATGCCGGTCTGGTATTCGTCGGTGGTGGAAGAACATCTGGCCACCCGCCAGGCCGCCGGCCTGTTCGATGTATCGCACATGGGTGTTTACCAGGTGGAGGGCCTGGACGCAGCCTCCTACCTGGATTCGGTCTGTGGCAATTCGGTTGGGACGCTGCAGGCAGGCGAGTCGCTCTACACCCACTTTCTCGACCCGGATGCCAATGTGATTGACGACACGCTTGTCTACCGGCGGGCGGCGGACAAATTCCTGCTGGTGGTGAACGCCTCCAACGACGACAAGGACCGCGCTTGGCTGGAAGCCGTCCGGGATGGCAAAGTGAAGATTGACAACCGGCGGCCCGGGGCGCGTACGCTTGGCTATGCAGCCAGCCTGCGCAACCTGCGCGACCCGCAGGCTGGGGCTGAGATGCGTGTGGATATCGCCCTGCAAGGCCCCAAAAGCCAGGATATCCTGCTTGCAATGGGCGTCAGCGCCGAGACGCGCAAGCGCCTGCTGGCCCTCCAGCGCACCGAACTGTGCGATGCCAAAGTGGGCGGATTCGACCTGATCGTTTCCCGCACCGGCTACACCGGCGAGAAGCTGGCCTTCGAGTTATTCATCCATCCGGAGCGGGCCGCGGATTTCTGGAACGCCGCGCTCAAAGCCGGTGGAAAGTTCGGCCTCAAACCGGTTGGGCTGGGCGCGCGCGACTCCCTGCGCACCGAGGCCGGCCTGCCGCTCTACGGCCACGAGATGGGCCTGGGCTCCGGCAAGGCCGGCGAGCGTGACTTGGGCGTAGGCGAAGCCGGATTCGGAGCGTATGTCAAGACCAGCAAACCCTGGTTCATCGGGCGCGAGGCCTTCGTTGCGCGCGAACAGGCCCGCAAGGGCGTGGTCTGCCGCTTCCAGTTCCCCGAGAAGGGTGTGCGCATGGCCCATAACGGCGATCCCGTACTGGATAAACGCGGCAAGGTCATTGGCTGGGTCACCAGTTGCGCCGCCGACCAGGCCGGCACACTGACCGGTCAGGCCTATGTTGAGTCGAAGTATGCCGTGGAAGGGACCCAGGTTTTCGTTTACCAGAGCGCCCAAAAGGAGGCTTCTCCGGCCCCGGCCGAACTGAAACTCGGCGACAAGGGCCTTGTGCCCACCGAGGCGCTGGTGTTGAGCCGCTTCCCGAAGTTGTAGAGAGCCGGGAATAATGATCAGCCGGGCGGCAGGAGGGCATCCTAGCCGCCCGATTTGTTTTGTCCTTGCCAGCAATTTTCAATATGAAAATTATTTGTGCCGGGAACTGCTTCCCTTTTTCTTGACAAAATAGAACAAATATTCTATAATTACGCGGTATCTACTCACCCTCCAGATGGAAGAGGAAGAGCAGGAGTGCCGAATAGGTTTTGAATTGCATCGAAGGAAGAAATACTGTTCAAGGCAGCAGTGGCAATGACAGAAGCAAAAGCGGCATACGCTCTGGCTCCCCAACCGGATCGGAAACAACCGATCACCTTACGGTGGACAACGGATGGGCGCAGGTTTCGTTCACTGACATTATTAGTTGGGCTGACATCGGTGCGCTGCAAGAAGACGAACAAGCATTTCCGGTATTTGAGATAGCGTTTGAGGAGTTTTTTAGCTTCCGGCAATTTGATGGAGCGTTCAAGTAACCAGTTGCAGATATGTTCAATCCGTTGCATTTGGAAGTGGAACTCTGGTGGAGACAAATGATCTCTCCGGTTGTGCAAATGAATGGCAGAGCGGAACAGAGCTTGCATCGCTCTCGGCCAAAAAGCAGCCGGGTAACGGTCAACCACGGCTTGCAGATTGCGCAATTGGTGCGCCATGCAAAGTTGACGCTGTCTGGCCGGAGATTTCATTTGGGCAGAGTAACAATCGCTTACCCAAACATCCACTGTATGTTCCGCCATCACATCCCTGATCACATCCACACTGCGATTGAAGCGGATCACATGCAAAACGGCACTCGCAGAGCAGAACACCCATTGCCACCAGTTATCCCCGCCCACCCGGCTGCTGGTTTCATCGCAATGCACCACAGCACTCTGCTGGATCTTGGATTGGATCGGACCAATTTGCTCAAGCGCTTTCTTCCCGCCGCGTTGCATGATCTGGTCTATCCCACCCTGGCTGATCTCAACCCCATGCAAGTCCCGCAGGGCAGATTTCGTCCGCATATAGCTCATATGCTGTTCCTGGCGATAGTACACCACCGTCCCTTCCAATCGTGCGCCGAATGTGCGTCCCATCTCCAGGCCAGCCGGAGGCTCTCCAATCTGCTCCTTCCCACAACATGGGCAATCCACCAAATACTGGCGCACTTCAATCACTTCCGCTTTCGCTTCCGGCAGTTCGGTGATCTGGTTGACATCCACCAACTTGCTGCTTCCTGCTGAAAGATCAGTCTGACAGTGTTCGCAAACGCACGGCTTCACTTCCACAATATGATCCGGTTTCGCTACAAACTTGCGCTCGTACTTCACATGCCCGACTGGTGGCCCATGCCGATGCCGCTTGCGATCCTTCGGTCGGTTCACCTTCTGATCCGCGAGGGCGGTTGTGATGAGTTGCTCGAGTTCGTTGGTGGCTTTTTGCCTTTTTCCAGCTTCAGTTTCAATGCCTCATTCTCGGCTTGCAGTTGCTGAAGTCTCGCATAGTCTGCAAGTACTTTCTCGATTAGTTCATCACGGCTCATCCCAGCCAGGTCGTCTCGGGTCATATAGGCCCTATATTATCAAACCTTGTTCAGATCGCGAAGAGTGTGAGTAGATACATTACGCGTATGGCTCTTCCTGCCAACTTCATTCTCATTCACCCATTTCCTCGTTATGACTCCCTTCCCACTTCTTGCCTCTTACTTTTTCTTTCCCATTCTCTATTCGTTTTATTCCGTTGCCCCAATTTCTCATTTCCGCTCTGCTCTTCCTTCATTACTAATTCTTATATTTCCTGGCATCTATTCGTTTTTTTTCGATACGCGGAACGAATACCCCCTTCCTCCCATCACCCCGTTTTTATAATACCCGGCTCTGGCATGGAAATATGAAATCCACAGTCTTACTCATATTGAGAATTGCTGGACTGCCGGCGTGTTGCAACAAGCCTTGATTGCAATGGATATGACCACATGGCGGCAAAGGGTAGTTTAGATACGCAATTGGTTGGTCTGGTACTACAATTGAAATATCTTGGCGGCGATAAGCCGCCCGCCCTGTAAACCGGAGGAGAATAAGACCATGGACACCAAGCCCCCATCTATAGACAAAATGACACCCGCCGAACTGCGCCAAGCCTTCCAGGCGCTGACCGAACGCCTGGACCAGATCGAGGCCGAGATTACCGCCCTGCGGGATGGCCTGGCTGCCGCAGCCAGCCAGCCGCAGGCGGCCCTGGCAACGGCCGGCAATACAGTTGACTTTGTGGCTAGCATCTTGCTGGTTGGCGTGGATGATAATGGCCTGCCAACCTACAAAGCCAAGGGCGGCCAGTATATGAAGTTTGGCGTGCGAGTTTGGCCGGAAATCCTGCCGGAGCTCGGTATTGATCCTGCTGGCTTGAAACCCGGCCCCAACCCGGTCAACTTGCATGTGCTGGCCCTCATGGGAGATAAAGGCCCACGCAAGGTGATCGGGCTGGCAAAGTAATCCCCATCCACTCTCCAATGGGATTATGTCGCGCTGGCAGGCCTCCATTTCAGGCCGGCTCCTGTTACAAGCGCAGGATCACCAACAGAGTGGATTTGCCCAGCTCCAGCAATTAAGCCCGGCTGGCCGAATTGGCAGCTTGTGGGCGAATATCACCATCAGGCCAAGCATGTGCGGGTGACGCTTGTAGCGGTATTCCAAAAAATCAGCCACACCCTCGGGATCGGTGACGGGCTCGGCGATCCAATCGAATTCACATGGGCCCACCTGGACATGTACATGCGGGTCGGACAGGAAGTTGCTGTACTAGAGGCGGGGTTGCAACGCTGCACCAACGCCCCGAAGAAACGCGGGTGGTAAAATGGGCAACGTGTCCACTCTGGAAGAATCCGTCCAAAAGCACCTGCGCCATAACCTGGCCGCCAACCTGGCGGATGGGTCTTTTTTTGGATTGGGCTGGGGGTTCGGCTCGCTTGTCACCATCCTGCCGCTCTTCGTCAGCCACATGACCACTTCGGCTTTATTGATTGGGCTCATTCCCTCCATCCATGCCGTCGGCTGGCAGTTCCCGCAGTTGTTCATGGCAAATTCGGTCTCCCGCCTGCGCCGCTACAAGCCGATGGTAATGTTGATGACCATCATGGAGCGCGTCCCGTATCTGGGGCTGGCGCTGGTGGCGCTGTTCCTGGGTACGCTGGGGAATAAGCTGGCTCTGATACTCACTTTCGCGCTACTGGTCTGGCAGGGATTGGGCTCCGGTTTCACCGCCAACGCCTGGCAGAGCATGATCGCCAAAATCATCCCGCCCGACTGGCGCGGCACTTTCTTCGGCGCCCAGGCCGCGTTGGCCAACACGCTGATGAGCATCACGGCCATTGCAGCCGGATACATCCTTGACCGGATTCATACTCCACTCAACTTCAGCCTGTGCTTCCTGTTGACTGCCGTAGGGTTGGCGCTTTCGTATATATCCATAGGCCTGACGCGCGAACCAGTGGACAACGAAAAAACTATCCCGGAGCGCCAGGCCTCATCCTGGAAAGGTGGGATTGAAATCCTCCGCCGTGACAGGAATTTCACGGCCTTCCTGATCGTCCGCCTGCTTTCCCAATTCGCCATGATGGGCTTCGCATTCTATATCGTCTACGGCCTGCGCCGCTTTGGGATGAGCGATGTGACGGCCGGGTTCCTGACCGCCGCGCTGACCATCTCGTCAACGGTCGCCAACGCCGTTATGGGCTGGCTGGGCGACCGGCTTGGCCATCGCGCCATGTTGATCGCTGGCACGCTGGCAGTTATGCTCAGTTCCCTGATGGCCTGGGGGGCGCCTTCCATCGGCTGGCTATATCCGGTTTTCGTTCTGGAAGGACTGGCCAATGTAGCCTACTGGACCACCGGCATGGCCATCACGGCCGAGTTTGGCAGCGAAGAATCCCGTCCCACCTACATCGGGCTGTCGAATACCCTGGTAGCGCCCTTCACGATCCTTGCCCCGCTGATCGGCGGCTGGATCGCCCAAACGACCAGCTTCCAAGCCACTTTCATGGTCTCGGCGGTCGGCGGGCTGGTCACCGCGGTCTTGCTTTTCTGGCTGGTACGGGATCCGCGCCCGCGCATCAAGGTGGAAAGCGGTTAACAGAGGCATAGGAGAGGAACATTGCCCCACCCAGCAACAACACCCCGGTTGCATCGAATGTGATGAAGCGCAGGAGCGATGTATGCAAGCTGGCATGTCCGCCAGGGAGGAAAAACAGGATCAGGCTCTCCCCGCACACCCCAACGATCTGCATTGCCAGCGCTTCTACTAACGAAACCCGCTCGCGCTGTGGATGCCAGAGTGCCACAAGGTAAGGGATGTTCCACATCACGAACAGAACAGCAAAACCGCGCACTGCTGCCTGGCCCGGGATATCGGCCAGCTCGAAGCCCTGGGCGAACGCTCCCGGATTGAGCAGGAATGCCAAAGCGCACTCCAGGTTCCAGGCCACCACCACGGCGATCAGCAAGCGAGCGATCCATAGGCAGAGATAAAATTTTTTCGACACCTCAATCCTTTAAAACCCCTGGTATTCAGTGCGAGCAATGATCTCATCCTGGAGGACCCGGCTCAAGTCGCAGAAATAATCCGAGTAGCCGGCCACCCGCACGATCAGGTCACGGTGCTGCTCGGGATGTTCCTGGGCGGCCCGCAACGTAGCGGCATCCACAACGTTGAACTGGATGTGATGGCCGTCCAGCCGGAAGTAGGTGCGGATGAGTTGGACCAGCTTATCCAGGCCGGTATCACCTTGGAGTGCCTGCGGGCTGAACTTCTGGTTGAGCAAGGTGCCGCCCGTGCGGGCATGGTCCATTTTTGCAACGGATCGGAGCACCGCCGTTGGCCCATGCCGGTCCGCGCCCTGGACGGGGGAAACGCCCTCCGATAAGGGTTGCCAGGCGTGCCGTCCGTCCGGCGTGGCCGCAATAACCGAGCCGAAATAGATGTGACAGGTGGTCGGCAACAAATTGATGCGGCAAGCCCCTCCGCGCGTGTTTGGGCGCCCGTCTATGGCACTGAAATAGCTCTCAAATAACCTGACCATGATCTGGTCGGCATACTCGTCATCATTACCGTACCGAGGCGTCTTATTGAGCAGCAATTGCCGCAAGTGTTCCTGTCCCTGGAAATCGACCCGGAGGGCTGCCAGCAGCGCCTCCATGCTGAAGGTCTTTTTATCGAAGATATGGTATCGGATGGCGGTCATGGCATCCGTCAGAGTGCCCAGCCCGACCCCTTGTATATAAGACGAGTTGTAGCGCGCCCCACCAGCGTGATAATCCCTGCCAGTGAGAATACAGTCATCAATCAAGAGGGACAGGAACGGAGCAGGCATGTGGCTGGCATACAAGCGCTCGACGATGTTGTTGCCGCGTATCTTGATGTCAATGAAATGGCGCAGTTGCTTTTCGTAAGCGGCCAGGAATTCCTCGAAAGTTGCGAAGCGGGCCGGGTCGCCGGTCTGCAGGCCGAGTAGGCAGCCAGTGCGCGGATCAATGCCATTGTACAGGGTCAGCTCGAGCAGCTTGGGCAGGTTGAAATAGCCGGTCAGGATGTAGGCTTCCTTGCCGAAAGCGCCTGTCTCAACGCAGCCACTTGTACCGCCATTGCGGGCATCCGCCACGCTCTTGCCCTGGCGTACCAGCTCCTGGACAACCAGGTCAGCATTGAAAACAGACGGCTGCCCAAACCCGGTCCGGATGATCTTCGCCGCCCGTTTGAGAAACTGGTCCGGGTTCTTCTTGCTGACCTGGATGGACGAGGATGGCTGCAACAACCGCATCTCTTCGATCACATCCAGGATCAGGTAGGTGACTGCGTTGACGCCATCTGAGCCATCCGCGTTGATACCACCAGTGTTGATCTGGGCAAAGTCGGTGTAAGTGCCGCTCTCGGCCGCGGTCACTCCCACCTTGGGCGGGGCAGGCTGGTTGTTGAACTTGATCCAAAAGCACTGGAGCAGCTCTTCGTAGTATTCCCTACCATGCCGGTGCTCTTCCGGTGGAGCAGAGTTGGGGAGCAGGTTATAGAATGGCAACAGGTGCCGGTCAAGATGGCCGGGGCAGAAGGAGTCCCAAGTATTCAGCTCGTTGGTCACACCCAGGTGAACGAACCAGTAATATTGCAGCGCTTCCCAAAAATCGCGCGGCGCGTGCGCCGGGACGTAATCACAGACTTCGGCGATGTGTTCCAATTCGGCTTTGCGCCGGGCATCCTCTGCCTGGGCAGCCAGGTTGCGCGCTTTTTCGGCGTGTCGTTCCGCATACCCGATCAATGCGGCTGCGCAGACCGCCATTGCCCGTAGCTCCTGTTCCTTTTCATACGCCTGCGGATCATGCAGAGCATCCAGGCTTTCCAGGCTGTGCTGTATATCCTGCTGGAAATCCAGCATTCCTTTCCCATAAATCTTGTCATCCAGGACGGTATGGCCCGGGGCGCGTTGCTCCATGAATTCGGTGAAAATGCCGGCCTCATAGGCAGCCTTCCATTCGCTGGTCATCTCATCGAAAAGCAGGTCGCGCATGGACTTACCTTGCCAGAACGGAATGACAGTTTCCGCGTACACTTTTCGGACTTCCGGGCTGACCGCAAAGGAGGTTTTTTCACGCGTAGCGAGAATATCCAGGTCCTGCAAGCTGTGGCAGCATAATTCCGGGTACGTTGGCGTCAGCTTGGGTCCCGGCCCCTTTTCCCCGACGATCAATTCATCTTCGCCAATATATATACTCTTGTGCTCCATCAGGTATTGAAATGCCAGGGCCCGCCGCAGCGGTGGTGAAATAAACCCCAAGTTCTGCTGGTAGAACTCAGTCATCAACACGGCCCGTTCAGCCGAGATGGTCTCCCGGGCTTCCAGGGACTGCTGGCGCAACCTGCGGACGCGTTCCGTCATTGCCATATCAATTCTCCTGTTTGTGCGGCTGGCTTACCATGCCTTCCAGTATCCCGGCCAGTTTCTCCGCCAACGCGGACCGGCTGAAGTGCTCCTCCAGATATCTTCTCCCTGACATTCCCATCTTGCGGGATTCGGCTTTATCGGCAGCCAATCTCTGGATCGCCTCAGCCAGCGCAGCGGGGTTGCCCGGCTGGGCGAATACACCACAGCCAGCTGCTTCAACCACCTGGCGGATGACCCCGTCAATTGCCAGCACCACCGGACGCCCGGCGGCCATGTAGTCAAAAACCTTATTTGGGTAAGTGGTCTTGTATTCCTCGATAGGCTTGAGGATGGCAAGACAGGCATCCGCCCCGGCTAGGGTCGCCGCCATTTCCACCTTGGGAACAGGGGGGAGAAAAAGAACATTGGTCAGACCCATTTCGGCAGCTTGTTTCTGCAGGGCCGGCTTTTCCTTTCCATCCCCAAGGAACGTGACAGTCACGTCGGAAAGTGCTTGGCCGTTTTGGAGTATTTTTGCCGCTTCCAGCACCACGCCCAAATCATTTGACATGCCGTGCGCTCCGGCGTAAAGCACAACAAACGAGTGTTCCAGATGGTTGGCAGAACGGAAGGCTGCCCCATCATCAGTCGGGTCAAACATCTCCGGGTCTGCGCCGTTTGGAACGAGTTCCACCTGCCTGGCGCCGCGTGTGCTAACGTGGGCCATATAGCCCGGGCTGTTAACAATCATCATGTCAGCGTGGCGATAGAGGAAGCGTTCCAACCAGAGAGACATTTTGATGAGTGTCGGATTTTTTAGCACCCCAACCGCGATGGCGAACGATGGCCACAGGTCCCGCACCTCAAACAGAAACGGCACACCCTTCAGCCGCGCCAAGGCCCAAGCAGTGACACCTTGGAAAATTGGAGGCGAGGTGCCCCAGACCAAATCCACATTCTTCACGCCCAGCCCGGCGAAAAACGAAGAGACCATAAAAGAAAAAAAAGAGAACACGCGGTGAACAAAGGATTTGTGCAGGGCCTGGTAGGTGTAGGCACGGATTACCTTCACCCCACCCACTTCTTGCTCGGCCCCCATTTTCTCCGAAAATGGGGGTGGGTGAAGGGGGGTTCCTGTCAGATAACTCACCGGGCTGGCAATGATCGTCACCCTGTGGCCGCGCTCTGCCAGATAGTGCGCCAGTTCGTGATGACGCGTCCCGCCGGGCTCGTCGAGAGCGGCGAAAGCCTGGTGAATTAACAAAATATGCATGTTACTCTTCGTCGTGGAGAACGGGAGCCGGCTCCGGCCAGCCGGCGACCTGAGCTTTCACCACCATTTTTGCCAACAAATGTGGCAGCACTGGCAGGTCAAGCAAATTCCGCACCGGAACCCATACCGGCAGGTAACTTCCCCTTTCCGGGAGTGAGTTATGCATTTCTTCGCCCGTCCCGGTTCCAAATTCGCCGCCAGTGATCTTGACCAGGTAGTAATACTGCGGCTGGTTATGCCACCAGATTTCCGCCAACATCCGCTGGATGGAGATATCCAAACCGAGTTCTTCTTTGGTTTCGCGTACCGCTGCCTGTTCAGGCGTCTCACCGGGGTCCACGTGACCGCCTGGAAAGGTGAAATAATGCTGGCCGGCGCGCTGGCGTTCGATCAACGCGATCTTGTCGTCTTGCAGGAGGATGATGGCAGCCCGGTAGCTCATACTGGAAAATTAAACTCGCTATTGAATTGTACATCATTTACGGATTTCATTTCAATAGCCAGTGACAATGCCGGGATTTTTACCCCGTAGGTTGGGGATGCCCAGCCACGGATTTCAGCCTCTCCCGCATCTCTTTGCCCGTCCGGCCCGGAGTTATAAACTATTTCACCAGCTCGAACGAGCGTGATCCTGTATCCATTATTCGTCGTCCGTGATTCGTCACCGACGGCAAGAGTCACCCATCCGTGCGGTGACTTTAGGCGAATTTCAAATATCGCTTCCCGCCTCCCGGCCTGCCATTCCCAGTCTGGCAGCAGCCAGTGTAGCCGGAAGGTGAGCGGCCTTTTTTCCCAGGGCATCCGCAATGGCAACAGTTCATCCTGTACCTGCCAGTGACCGTCGGCATAGGCTGTCACGGTGCGTTCGTGGCGGACGCCCTGCCTCCAATAACCCCAATGCCTGCCCCGGACACGCTGGAGGATGTTTGGATCGGCTTCTAGTTTACCGCGCCGGTAGGCGTTGAACCAATCCAGGTAAAGAAATCGTCCGGCACGTGTGAATTGGTCGCGGCCATTGACCGTGACGGTGTTGTGAACCAGCGCGGTGGTCAGTCCGTTATCCCAGGGCGGCTCGCCATTATAGAGATATGTCCCGGCATCCTGGGCCACGTTCAGGCTGCGCCACCACAGATCCACGTGCAACTGGTCAGCGTGGGAGGGACGGATGGTGAACTGCGCCGTGCGCAGACAGGCCCAGGAATCTTTGCCGTAAAGCTGATCGCCCAGGTAGCGCGGTAACTGGATATACTTTCGGTTATCAAGAGGAATACCAAACCAGAGCGCCATCTCATCCCAGTTTCCGCGCGGTAGATCATAATTCAAGAAAGCGCGTGCAGCCGCGTTCAGGACCGGGCGATAATCGGCGAAAGCGCAGACGGTCAAGGGATAAATGTAGGCTCCGTCATTGGCGCCCAGGTTGGGAGTCCGGCCTGAGCCAGAATCCAGCAAGGCCAGCAGCCAATGGATGGAACGGATGATGGCTTCGTTCGTCTGGCGCGGCCAGCGCAAATGACTGACCCCGCCGGGTTGTTGCGCAAAATCGTTACTGGCTATTAACTGGTTCACCCACAAAACGACCTGGAGCATCAGGCGCTGGTAATTGGTCGAATGCTGGGCGTACTCGCCATACGAGTTGATCTGGGCTTGGAGGCCTTCATTGAGCCATTTCCAGCCCAGGGCCTGCCATTGGGAGGCATCCGGGTGATCAGGCAAAGCCAGTCCGGCCGTGAGCAAGCCGGCAGCTTCCGTAAGCAGGTGGTTGTTCTGCTGGGAGCGCGCATAAACGAGTGTGGGAACGATGCGTAATGCGTGGTGCGCAACTGCGCCGGCCAGAGCGGTATTCCGCTCAATTGTGCTGCTGGGTGAATCTGCGAAAGCTTGTACAGCCCAGGCAAAAGCCATCACCCGCAGAGCGACCTCCTGGCCAGAGGTCCAGTTAGGCCCAAGATAGGGCGGGTTGGCGCCAGTAAAAATCTCGAAATTCTGCCAGAAGGTCCCGGCGTATTTTTCGTCTTGGGTGAGGTGATAGGCCCGCCCTAGACAAAAGGCCCAGCCGAAGCGGGCGGGTTCCCAGAATAGTTTTATGTCAGAGGATGAAGGATGGTGCGTAGAGAGTAGGGAAGGGTTGGTTTCATACGCTGTCCAGTGGGCAAGAGTGCCGGGGATGGTTAGTTGCAGGTCCACCGGCTCGCCGCCGAAAAGGCGGACTTTGCCGGCAACAATTTCGTTGGCTTCGGCGAGCAGGGCGGTTTTTCCATCCTCACCTATCACAGCCAGTAGTTCTTCTGGCGTGGGAAAAACGAACAGCGGGCGCAAGACACCCTTCCCTGTCTCCTGTTCTCTATTCTCCATCCTCCGGTAATGCCCGCTTGCCAGCCCCAGGCGATAAAGCGCGTTCAGCATCACCGGCTGGACGCCCAATTGGCTCGCGGCTTTGAAAGCCATCCATCCTCTTGCCAAGGCTGCCATTATACGATCCGGTTCCAATACGCCAGCGCAAAGAAAACGGCGCTCACCTGCATGGACTGCAGCAGTTCGCCGCTTTTTGCCATGGCGATGACTTCCTCCAACGGCTTGGGCACCACCTCGATCTCTTCGGTCTCATCTAGGTGCTGGCTGCTGACTTTTTCAGCCTCCACTGCCAGGAAGGAATAGACCAGGTTGGTCTGGTTGGCCGGATTGGGAGAGACACAACCGATCTGGATGAAAGTATCGCTGGCATAGCCGGTCTCTTCCAGCAGTTCCCGCCGGGCCGCGGCCATTGGATTTTCATCTTCGGGGTCCATGGCCCCGCCGGGCAGTTCCAGGATCACTTTTTGCGCGCCGTGCCGGTACTGCCGCACCAGCACCACTTCCTGCTGCCTCGTCAGCGCCAGGATATTGACCCAGTCCCCGTATTCGAGTACAAACCCGTCAATGATCTTCCCATCCGGGAGTTCGCATTTGTCGATGCGGACGAGTTTGTGCAGATGGTGCGATTCCAAAATTTTCCAGGGTGTGATTGTCATGCAGCCTCATGGAATGGCTTGCAAAAAATTTTAGACGCCTCCTTCACTTTCCGGCGGCGAAGTTCACGCGCCAGGATTTCCTCCACAAAGCGCGTACGTTCGCCGGCCGGGGTGAGCCGACGCAATTCATCCGCCACCGGTCCGGTTAGGTACAGGTTTAGGCGTTCCCGGATTTCAGGCATGGCACAATTCCTTTGCACTATAAGTTTGCACCAATACTATAGCACACTCATTTAGAGATGGTGATCTTTTCTCCCTGGCGCAGCGCTTCCATGGCTGCGAAAGTGGCCTTCGTCACACCGACCAATTGCTCGTATGGGATGGGTGGCAGGCCGCCCGTGAGGATGGCGTTGGCAAAAGCAATCCATTCATCCTTCCAGCCTTTATCCTGCGCCTTTTTCACCACCTTGCGCTGTCCGTCTCGCAGCATTTCCAGCCTGCGGAAATCGTCCAGTACGGCAATCCGCCCGCCGCAGAAAACTTCCAGGCGCTCCTTGGGGAAGGATTTATCGCCATTGGCGAAGTAGTCCACCACGCCGACCGAGCCGTCCGGGAAGCCGAAAGTCATTGAGACATTATCCTGGCGGTACTTGCCTTGCTCTGGTAGGGCAGTGGCAGTCACGCTGATCGGTGCGGCCCCGGCCAGACAGGTCAGAAAATCCACGAAGTGACAGCCTTCGCCGATGATGCGTCCGCCGCTCTGGGCCGGATCCTGCGTCCAATGGTTGAGTGGGATATACCCGGCGTTGATCCGGTAATGCAAATACAAAGGTTCGGTATGGTTGGATAGGAAATGCGAGAGTTCAACGGCCAATGGGGCAAAGCGGCGGTTGAACCCCACAGTCATCCGCGGGCAGCCGTCCGCCATCAGTGCCTCGCTGACCGCTGATAACTGATCCCGGTTGATCGCCAGCGGTTTCTCCACAAAAACATGCTTGCCCACCTGCAAAGCTTTCACCACCAACGCCGCGTGGGTATCGTGGCGGGTCAGGATGGCAACAGTGTTGATGTTCGAGTCATTCAAAATCTCATCGTCATCGGAAGTGGCGTAAGCAAAGCCGAATTTCTGGGCTGAGTGCCGGGCATGCAGTCCACCCGCCGAGGCGATCCCGGCTAGTTCGATATCCGGAATTCTCTGGAGGACCGGCAGGAGCGTGGCGTTGGCATAGAGACCCGCGCCCAGTACGCCTAGTTTCACGGTTTCTCGTTGCCCGGTGTCCTGTCGCACCGGGAACGTGATTCGTGACACAGGCGCACTTGTCCCACCCTGTGGGTAGGTCAGCAAAACGCCCAGAAATGGTTCTTTCTTCTTCCCGGTGATGACCTCATATGCTTCTGCGGCGCGCTCGATCGGGAAGCGCTGCGTGATGAGACTGGTGACCCGCAATTTTTGGCTTGCCAATAAATCCACCACCGCCTCGAAGTTGCGGCCCTCCGTCCAGCGCACATAGCCGATCGGGTAGTCTTTGCCATTCTCCTCGTAAGAAGGGTCATAGCGTCCCGGTCCGTAGGAGCGCGAGTTGATGAAGCTTAATTCTTTTTCGTAGTAAATCTTGCGCGGGATCGTCAGCCCCACTGCGCCGGTTGCCACCACATGCGCCCGGTCACGCGCAATGACAGCCGCCAGTTCGACCGGGTCATTGGAAGGGGTGTCGGCGCAGATGATGACGCGGTCGAAGCCGCGGTTGGCGGTAAAGGTCTGGGCCGAGTCCACGGCCTGGTCACGCAACACCGCCTCCAGTCCAAGTGAGGCAGCCAGGGCAATCCGTTGCGGGTTGACGTCAACACCCAGCACACGGCACCCCGCTGCAGCCGCGATCTGCCCCGTCAATAGCCCTAAAAGGCCCATCCCGATCACCGCCAGCGTTTCTCCAATTTGGGGTTCGGCCAGCCGGAATCCATGCAGGGCAATCGCGCCGAGCGTGGTAAAGGCCGCCGACTCGAAATCCACTGTATCCGGCAGCCGTGTGAGCAGGGTACGCGGAATGACGTTATACTCGGCATGGACGGCATAGCCGCCGCCTGCGCAGGCCACCCGCTGGCCCACCTTGAAACCATCCATACCTTCCCCCACTGCCACGATGGTACCCGCAGATGAATAGCCCAACGACATGGGTTGGTCGAGACGGTTGAAGGCCGCTCCGAGGCTGGCGAGAACGCCCTCCCGCCGCATTTTATCGAGTACCTGTTTGACCAGGTCCGGGCGCGAACGTGCCTTGCCCACCAGCGACTTTTCGGCAAACTCTACCAACATCCGTTCGGTGCCGGCGGAGACAAGCGAGGCTGCCACGCGCACGAGCGCCTGCCCGTTGTGAGGAGTTGGAGTGGGGACTTCTTCGATGCTGGTCGTACCGGTTTTCATGTTTTGAAGGAGTTGTTTCATAGGTTCATGAAAAGGAAAGGGGTGGAATGGTGATAAACTTTCAATTGTCTGGTAGTATACCGCAAGTAAGACTGGCAAAGGATGGGAACCGCACGCGCTCCGGAAACGGGTAAAATTAACCGCGTGACAGCCAACCCCACCGGTAAATTGCGCAGGCTGCCATGCAAAAGAGCGATCCAATCATGATCCCTGCCTTCGATATCCTTGTCGCTGGTGAGCTTAATCCCGACCTGGTACTCTCCGGGAACGTCATCCCTGCATTCGACGATATTGATGACCTGGTCGGTTCGGCCAGCCTCACAATCGGTTCCGCCTCCGCCAGATTTGCCTGTGCGGCTGCTCGCCTGGGGCTCAAAGTGACCTTTGCCGGTGTGTGCGGCGGAGATATTTTTGGCCGTTTCATGCTGGATGAGCTCTCGCAGCGTGGCGTGGATGTTTCCGGTGTGAGCATTGACCCGCTCCTGCAGACCGGCTTGCGTGTGATCTTCAACCGACCATCCGCCGCCGCTTCGGGCAAGCTTGCCAGCCTGACATACCTGGGGGCGATTAACTGCCTGCGGGCCGAACAGGTGACCTCCAACTGCCTGGCACAGGCCCGCCACCTGCATATCGCCAGCTACTTTCTCCAGACTGCTATCCAGCCCGGCCTGCCGGATCTGTTTCAGCGCGCCCGCGCCCTCGGCCTGACTACTTCCCTGACCCCCGGCCGGGCCAGGTCCGGCGTGTTGCCCGACTTTGGCGAACTGCTCGGCCAAGTGGATGTTTTCCTACCCAACGAAAACGAGGCCCTGGTTATATCCGGCTTCCCGGCTGTCGAGGCAGCTGCCGGGGCGCTTGCCCGCCAATGCGGCTTGGTCATCGTAAAATTGGATGCAGGCGGCGCGCTGGCCTGTCGCACGCAGCAGGTTACCCGTGCCGAACGGTTGCCGGTGCCGGTCGTGGATACCGTCGGTGCGGGGGATGCGTTCGATGCTGGTTTCCTGAATGGTTTCCTGAAAGGCTGGGGTCTGGAAGACAACCTTGCTCTGGCGGCCGCATGTGGCGCCCTTTCCACCCGCGCCGCCGGCGGCATCACCGCCCAACCAACCCTGGACGAAGCCAGGCAGTATATCTTATCCGTTGGCTGAAATTTCCCATACCCCACACCCCCTATCTTCCCCTTCTTTTTCAGAACATACTCCTTGCAGATAATTAACAATTCATATAATCTGACGCAGTTACCTTGACAGGGGAGAAACGCACAGGTAGAATGCTTCCGCTCTGGAAGTATTTCTGTTTGCAAATATATCAGATTGGAAACTTATGTCCGCATCTAATTCCTCCCCACTTTCTCCCGAAGCCATCTTACTGCTTCAGCGTATTGTCCGCCTGAGGAGCCTCTTCAAAGTGGTTCTGCCCGAAAATATGGCCACCCTCAAAAAACAGATTCACGAATCGTACCTGTCTGGAAAAGGCGCGGGGATCAACGATGCCAGCATGTTCTATAACGTCGGCAATGTTCTCTTCCGCAACACAGAGCCGATCAGCATGGGGGAACTTAGCCGCGACCTGGAAGTGCCGCTCAGCACAGCCACACGCACGATGGATTGGCTGGTTAGCAATGGCTATGCCCACAGGTTGGATGATCCCAAAGACCGCCGGATCGTCCGGGTGGGACTGACAGAACTTGGAAATGAAACCTACCAGACCATCCGGGGATTCATGCTGGAAAGGGTCGAACAGGTCATGTGCCAGTTGACCCCCGCCGAGCGCGAGACCCTTATTGCGCTGGTCAACAAAGTATTGGATGCCTTCGAAGAGGCGGCCTGAATTTCCCTTTCATAAAGGTTAATGAAGCAAAGACTATAAAGCTATCCGACGAGGAGTCAGTTCATGAGACGTTTTCGAGCACTGATTAAGAAAGAAATCCTGCACATGTTGCGCGATCAGCGCACGCTCATCTTTATCTTCATCATGCCGGTATTGCAGTTGCTTTTGCTGGGCTATGCCAACAACACCGATATTAAAAATGTACCCACGGTTGTTTTTGACCAGAGCAACAGCCAGGAAAGCCGGACCCTGCTGGATGCCTTTCAAGTAACCGGTTATTTCTCGTTCGATTACATTGCCTCCACCGATGCTCAGGTAAACGATCTGATCGCTTCCGGGAAGGTCAAGGTGGGTATCACTATTCCCCCGGATTACGCCACCAACCTGCTTTCCGGGAATACGGCCCAGGTATCCGTCCTGATTGATGGTTCGGACCCGACCACGGCCAGCGCGGTGCTTTCCGCCGCCACCCTGGCCGGCCAGGCCCACGGCACCAGCTTGGAGATCCAGAAGTTGGCGCTTGAAGGGGTCAGCGGCCTGGGGGTATCGCCGGTGGATGTTCGTACCCGCGTGCTCTACAACCCGGATCTGCTGGGAGCTTACAACATCGTCCCCGGCTTGATCGCCATGATCCTGTTCCAGACCGCCACTAGCATGACCGCCCTTTCCATTGTAAGGGAACGCGAGCGCGGCACCATCGAACAGTTGATTGTGACTCCCATCCGCAGTTGGGAGCTGATTGTGGCCAAGATCATCCCCTACATCCTGGTCTCATTTGGCGATATGCTCATTATCTTGGTGATCGGCACGCTCTGGTTCGCCGTTCCGATCCGTGGCAGCCTGTTGCTCCTGTTTGCCATGACCGCCCTGTACCTCTTGCCCACCCTGGGGCTTGGGCTGCTGATCTCCACTGTCGCCCGCACCCAGCAGCAGGCCCAGTTGATGACCATGCCGATCATGCTGCCGGCCATGATGCTCTCCGGCTTCATCTTCCCGGTCGCCTCGCTGCCGCTCTTTTTGCAATTCGTCGGGGAACTGTTCCCGCTCACTTATTTCATATATATACTGCGCGCGATAGTTATCAAAGGGGTCGGGGTCGAGATGATCATTCCTCAGATCATCGCTTTGTCCGGATTTGCCGTCCTCTTGCTCGGGGCAGCCGCCCTGCGCTTCAGTAAAAAGCTTGATTAAACTTTAAGAAAGGAAATGTTTTATGAAACGCCTCTCAAAAGCGATCGTCCCAATCATTTTAGTCCTGGCAGTGCTGGCGGCCCTTTGGTATTTCTGGGTCCGCCCGGCCGGTTCGGTGGCTTCTGCCTGGGCCTCTCTGGTGAACCCAAACGCCGTGGCTTCCACCGCCCTGACGGCTTCCGGCACCGTGGAGACTACCGAAATCTCCATCGCGCCCCAACAGCCCGGTGAAATTATGACAGTCAATGTGGATGAAGGTGACGTTGTCAAGGCTGGGGATGTGCTTGTCCAGCTCGATGATACCCTTCTCAAGGATCAGCGTGCCATTGCAGCCATCAACCTGGAGACCGCCAAACAGGCTCTGGCACAGTTGACCTCGCCCATGGTGCTCGCGAATGCCCAGGAAGCCGCCGCCCAGGATCGCAGCGACCTTGACAATGCCCAGAAAGTCTTGAACGATCAACTGTACTTCACTAGTAACACGGGCGCCATCCAAAATGCTCAGGCTGCTCTGGTATTGGCCAATAACAGATTGTCCACAGCCAATACCAATTACGACAAAGTATCCGGCTATGCGGCGAATAGTACGGTCAAAGCCTTCATGTACCAGCAGCTTTATGCCGCCCAACAGGCATATAACAATGCCTTGTATGTGTACAATGTGTGGTCGGGGGAAAACAACCAGGAACAGATCGACATTAAAACAGGTAACGTGGCTGTGATCCAGGCCAAGCTGGCCCAGGATCAGGCCGTGGTAAACGCGCTGACGACCGGCCAGATACCGCCCAATGCCACCGGGCCGATTATCGCGCAAATTCAACAGGCCCAACTCAATATTAACATGGCTCAGGCCAATCTGAATTTGCTGGATGATGAGATCCAGAAGATGACGATCAGTTCCCTCGTGAATGGCATTGTGATGACCCGCAACGCCGAACCTGGCAGCGTGGTGAACGCCGGTGCGGTCCTGTTCACCCTGGGCCGCCTGGACGATTTGACCATTACCGTCTACGTGCCCGAGGATCGCATCGGCGAAGTGAAGCTCGGCCAGAGCGCCAATGTGACCGTGGACTCGTTCCCGGGTGTCATCTTTAAGGCCACAGTGAGCTATATCTCGGACGAGGCGGAGTTTACACCCCGCAACGTCGAGACCGTGTCGGGGCGCAAGAACACCGTTTTTGCCGTCAAGCTCAACTTGATGGACACAAGTGGAAGACTAAAACCCGGCATGCCCGCAGACGTCATCTTCGACCCGGAATAATCATGGAACCAGAGATTCTGCTGGAAACCAGGGATCTGGTCAGGACATTCGGGTCGCTTCATGCTGTTGATGGGTTGAATCTGGAAGTGCGCGCAGGCGAGATGGTCGGCCTGGTCGGCCCGGATGGGGCCGGCAAGACCACTGCCATCCGCCTGATGGTTGGCGCGCTCGAGCCTACCAGCGGACTGATCCGCGTCGCCGGCTACGAACTGCCCGCCCAGGTGGAAAAAGCGCGTGAGCACCTGGGCTACTTGGCGCAGCGCTTCAGCCTGTACGGCGACCTGACCGTGCGGGAAAACCTGGATTTTTACGGCGAGGTCTTCGACATCCCAAATGCCGAACGCCGGCAGCGTGCGGATGAACTGCTGCGTTTTGCCGGGTTGGAGGAATTCGCCAACCGCCCGGCCGCGGCCCTCTCGGGCGGCATGCAGAAAAAGCTCGGGTTGGCGACCGCCCTCATCCATCGTCCGAAGGTGCTCTTGCTGGACGAGCCGACCGGCGGGGTTGACCCGGTTGCCCGCCAGGAGTTCTGGCACTTGTTGATCGGCCTGCTGCGGGCCGGCTCGGCCGTGCTGGTGAGCACCCCCTACATGGATGAAGCCATGCGATTCAACCGGGTCATCTTCATGAGCCATGGACGAGCCCTCACCCAGGGCGCACCGCGTGAGCTGATGAACAGCCTGACCGGCCGGATCCTGGAACTGGCCACGGTGCAAGGCATGGCTGCCCGCAAGATCGCCTACGAAGATCCGGATGTGGAGGATGTGCACACCTTCGGCGAGTACCTGCACCTGCGCGTCCGCTCCGCCGAGGGCCCAATGGAACGCCTGCCAAAACGCTTGCAGGCCGCCGACGTTCCTCTCACCCATCTTTACCCTGTTCGCGCCCTCGCTTGAGGACGTTTTCATCAATCTCCTGGAAATGGAAAAACAAAGCAATGGCAACTGATACCCCGGCCCTGGATGTACAGGGGTTGACCAAGCTCTTCAACCAGTTCATCGCCGTAGACCATGTTAGCTTTACCGTGCAGCGTGGCGAAGTGATCGGCTACCTCGGCCCGAACGGCAGCGGCAAGACCACCACCATCCGCATGTTGTGCGGACTGATAACCCCCACGGCGGGAACGGCTAAAATCTTGGGGATTGATGTGGTCACAAATGCCGAAGACATCAAGCCGCACATCGGCTACATGTCTCAGAAATTCAGCCTATATGATGAATTGACCGTACTGGAAAACCTGCAGTTCTATGCCGGGGTCTACGAAATTCCCCGGGCAACCGAAAAAGCGCGCATCCAGGAGGTCATGGAGACCGCCGGGTTGGGGGAGCGCGGCCGCACGATGACGGGCAGCCTTTCAGGCGGCTGGCGACAGCGCCTGGCTTTGGGCTGCGCCATGCTGCACCGCCCGCCGCTCCTGTTTCTGGATGAGCCTACCAGCGGCGTGGACCCGGTCGCCCGGCGCGAGTTCTGGGACCTAATCTACGAGTTTGCTTCCCAAGGTACAACCGTCTTCATCACTACCCATTACATGGATGAAGCCGAGCACTGCAACCGGGTGGGATTCATGTACCGTAGCAAACTGCTGGCCTTCGATACGCCACGCGCCCTTAAATCCACTTACCTGTCGGGGGCGGCCTGGGATCTGGCTGCCAGTCCCCTTTTGGAGAGCGTCGAATGCTTGGCCGGGATGGAGGGTGTGGCCCAGGCCAGCTTGCACGGGGACCGCGCCCATGTCATCATTGATCCGCAGGTCTGGACTACGCAACATCTGACCGACGCTCTGACCGCAAAAAATATCACTGTCAAGTCCATCGAGACGGTCGAGTCAACGCTTGAGGATGTGTTTACCCTGCTGGCGCATCGCGGTAAGGCCTCCCTGCGGGTGGAATGAACCCGGGCGTGGGCCTGCAGCACCCCAGTTTTCCGATAGCCTTTATCCTATCTACACCAGGCTGACCCGATCCGCCTCCAGCGCCTTGGCCTCTGCCAGCGCCGCAGCCCGGATGCGGATTGGAAAACGTCCATGCAGTGGGCTGAGACGGGCTCCTAGGACGGAAGCGGCATAGAATAGCCGGGCCAGTGGCTTCATGAAGCTGGCCAGGGCGGCTGCCCGGCGGAGCTCCTCCAGCGTATCATCATCCCAGCCCCCGAAGAAGGCGTACAGGAATGCAAAGATCGGGTAGGATGGGACGAGCGCCACGAAGAAGATCAGTACACTGGTGATCTGGTCGTCATGCCAGATCAGGCCGGTGACCCAGCGCAGGATGGCGTAATTGACCAGACCCGCCAATAAAGGTGCGATAAGCGACTGCCAGAAGTAGAACTTCTGGCGATAGCAGACCCGGTCGTTCACGAAATAACCCAGGATGTCTTTGATCAGGATGCCGGCAAAATATGCCAGGATGAGGGCATAAATCTGGAATTGTTTCAGCAGTAGTATGGCTAGGCTGATGCGGGTGGTTTGTTCCACTAGCGTCATCGCCACGATCAACCAGGGGTGGTTGGAGCCGCGCTGCACCATGTCACCCACCCAGGCGCCGAACTGGACCGCGCCCCACAGCAAGAGGGGGATGCAGTAAATGGCGGCACGCGCAAAATCCGGCCCGGTAGCCCCTTGGATGAACCGGTCGGCCACCGCCAGCATCATGGAACCCATCATGGCGCTCAACATGCCGCCCCATTTGTAAGCAATGGCAGAGTAATACTGGCCGAGCAGTTTTTTCCCGTGTGAAATCGCCTCGGAGATGGCCGGCATCAAGCCTTCGTACAGGCTGTTGATCGCGTTGAAGCCGTAGACGAAGTTCTGCGCCAGAACCCAGTTGCCCCACACTTCCGCATAGTTGATCAGCCTGGATTGGGTGATCAGCACCTCCAGCGATTGCCCCAGGCCCCAAAGCCCGGATCCCAACATTTCGAAGACGCCGAAGCGGAAGGATTTCCAGACCGTTGCCCAATCAAAGTGCGCCAGGAAGTAAATGCGCGCGCTGTAGCCGAGCCGTTTGTACAGAAACAGGCCCAGGCCGAAAGACATGACCTCGACGGCATACCCGGCGATACCCATGCCGATCAATCCGCTCATGGTGGTGCCGAAAACCGGGTGGCTGTGGCCCCAGAACAGCATGATTCCGACAAAAATTGGCTGGGCGAGCATCTGAAAGGCCAGCGACCAGCCCAGGTCGATCACCTGGGCGTAATCCGCGCGCTGCAACCCGGTCAGAGCATGCCGCATGATGCGGTAGAAGCCGGGGATGTTGATGAACATGTGGACGATGACGCTCCAGGCGTAAATCGCGTAAGCCGTGCTTGGCAGCACGGTGCAGGCCAGGATGACCACCAGGGCGGTCTGGAAAGCGCCTGAGAGCGCCTGCCACCAGACAAAGACCTGCCCGAACATGATGCCTTTGCGCGGGTCGTTAATGCGGTACTCCGACAAATATTTGATGAAGGCCGTGCTGGTGCCCATTTCAAAAAAGGTAAAGATCACGGTGAAGAACTGCAATACCCGTCCCCACATGCCGAGCGCCTGGGCCGAAGGCAGGATGTAGGTCGGCAGGATCATATTTTGGTAGATGATGATCGGGACGAAGAGCAGCAGGCCCAGGAAAAGCATCACGAAGAACCCGCCCAGCGGGCGGTGGAAGCCGATCTCCTCCCAGTCCGTCTTGGCTTGCTTGGCGGCGAACTCCTCCCGGTTGATCACGATCTTATCCAGTTCTTCCGGGTGGGCTAGGCTGTAGCGGCGCACGAGCCAAAAGGCCACGATGGCCGTCACGAGCACCAGGCCCATGATCGTCACCAGCACCGTTTGTTCCGCCTGGTGGGGGACGGGCGAGCCGGGATAATCCGCGAACGACAGCGGAGTCCGCCCGGCGGCGCGCTCGGCCAGGTGGTAGACCAGGTAATTGAAGTACGGCCACTGTTGGAATTCAGGGTTGGTCTTATCCAGAAAGGCGGTCAGGACGAAAGCCTGGCCATTCCCGATCCTTTGTGTCCCCATCACGAGCGAGTTATCGGGGAAGCCGCTCACGAGCGTATCCAGGTGGCTGCCTCTCAGGACAAAACGCTCCCGCACCTGCGGGGCGCTATCCCAGATGACGGATTTCACCACGCTGTCCTGGCTGCCCGGGCGGGCCGCCAGGCTGAGGGCGTCGGTTTTCTCGGCCAGGCTGACCGGCGTTCCGAGCAGGTCACCGACCTGCGACCCGGTCAGGCCTGGGCCGAGGACCAGCACCAGGCCGGCGCCGCCCTGCACACGCGTTCGGATGGCGCGCGCCTGCGCGGCGGGAATCTCCCCGTTCAGGACGAAGATATCCGCTTGGGCGGGATCCGTGGTAAAACGCACATCCTGATCCAATCCTAGGGCGGTGCGCACGCCTCCATCCGGGCCGGCAAAGTAGACATTCAAGGGCAGGCTGCCGGCCCGGGTGGAGAAGGCCGGGATGAACGAGCATACCAGCGTAAGCAGCACGACCAGTTTGCGCATTATGTCGCCTAATAGCCTCTCAACTGCGTGCTTTGCCGGCTGGGCAAGCCTTCCTTCGGCAAGCGTTGCAGCACCTCGTATTGTAACCCGTGTGTGCGGCAGAAGGCGCGCTTTTCCGGCCGGTCGCCATCCTGGTTGACCAGGTAGATATCCGGCCGGATCTGTTCGATCTCCGTTGCGGCGTCCAGCCAGCCGAAACCGGCCGCCACGAAAGCCTTCGTGACGAAGCGGATCGCCCCCACCATGTAGGCGCGTTCGTCCTGGGAGAGCAGCGGATGGCCGGCCCCTTTTAACTGGCGGATGTTGGCATCGTTGCCCAGGGATACGTACAGGTCTCCATAGGCTGAGGCCTGTTCGAAGAAGCGGATATGCCCGGAGTGGAGCCAGTCGTAGCAGCCGGTGACAATGACCTTTGGGCGGACCGGCCCCGGAACCTCCTGCGCCGGCGGTGGAAAACCCTGCAATTGCGCCTCCGGGATGACCCGATAGCCGATCCCCTGGGAGGCGCAGAAATGGCGTTGGGCGGGCGCATCCCCGGCTGCGTCGACGACCCACAGGTCGGGGCGGCCGCCGGCGGCGTGCTCGAACGGCTCGTCCACCAGTTCTACCCGCTTGACATAACGGATGGCATTGAGCATGTACAGGCGCTCGGCTTCGGGGAACTCCGGCAAGCGCCCCTCCAGCGCCTGGAAGGCCTTGTCAGACCATAAGTAAACGGTCAGATCGCCGAGCCGGGCGGCCTCCTGCAGGTAACGCACATCCCGGGAGCGCAGGTCGTTGAAAGCCGCGCTGACGCAGACCTCAGGCATGGAGACTTTGCTCCGCCCGGATGATCGGATGGAACGCCCCAGGCACCTCTTCATCCGACACAACATACAAATACCCGCCGCCGCAACTGGAATAGGCCGCCCCGTAATAGCGTTCCTGGTAATACGACAGCAATGGCAGTAGCGGCATCGTCAGGCGGGGGTGTTCGAAATTGCCCGGCAGGAGCACCTTCCAGCATAGCATGGTGCCGGTCATGGCCGCGCCCAGGGCGGGCGCATCGCATCTTAGGACAGCGGCGAAGGCGGCGTGGCCACACTGGCCCAGACGGGCGATCCATTCCGGGAGCAGGTTCCGGATGATGAGTGGGTCGTAGCCTTGCGGGCGCGGGCAGACCGGCAGGATGTGCAAGACCCGCTCCAGCCAGGCGATGACGAGCGGGTCGTTGCAACTTTCCACGCGGGCCGGGAAGACCCCACCCTCGATGTCGTAATCGTAGTCAAGCCGGCTGATGCCCGGGTAAATGATCCCGGCCATATCCTGAGAGCCGGAGGGATTTGGGCGGTCGTCGTTCTCGAGGCGGTAGAGCTCACGCACCAGGTCCGGGTGGGGCCGCTCCGGCAGGCGCTCTCCCCAGGCCTGGCGGGCTGCCTTGCGGGTGCTGGTGGCCATCCCGGCCCGGTCCATGAAATGGAAAGCCGGCTCCAGCGAGACCACCAGCATGGCCCCGGGCGGGGACGGGTTGAGGCGCGAGGCGAAGGGCTGGTCGATCCAGCCGCCGGCCAGCGCCATGCGGTACGGTATGCCGCCGATGATTTGGGTGATGGGAGCTGCAGATTCAGGGAGAGGAGAGGACATGGTCTGAAGAACAGCACAAGAGCTAGGGTGGGTGGAAATGTAGGGCAAGTTTACCACGCGGGAGAGGGAGAGGTAAGAAGGCAGAAGGGATGAGCTTGGATTTTTCCATTCGCCGAAGGCAATCTTCATAAGAAATGGTTCATTAGGTACTGGACGATGGCGGATGACTGGGTAGTCATGGATTAACCTGGTTGAATGGATTGGGTAATGCAGATGGATACAACTGGTCTTCCTGCCAATGTTGCGGATTGGTATCAATATAATTCCAGATATTCTTCAATTCGACATCGTTTCGAACAATATGTTCGTAATAATTGCGCTGCCATATGTTCGCAACCTGCAATTCCCGCCCAGCCCGGCTGGTCACCGCTGCCTTGAACCCGACAATGAACGCCCCCAACGACCTCGGCGCCATCCGCCGTTGTAGGGGCACGCGGCGCGTGCCCCCATCGCGGCGCGTGCCCCCATCGCGGCGCGTGCCCCCATCGCGGCGCGTGCCCTCTTCGTTGGGCATGCCCTCTTCGCTGTCGATCGGGCGAACACCATCCGGGCGAATGCCGTTCGCCCCTACGATTGCGGTTCCCATGATCCAGACGATGCCATGAACGTGGTTGGGCATGATCACAAATTCATCCTCGAACAGGCGGATCTCCTTGCGGATGGCCGCGGAACGGAGCCATTCGGTCTGGATGATCTGGCCGACGGGTGCTAAATGCACGCCGCCTCCAACCACCTCTCCAAAAATCTCCTCGCGGTGGAATGCACATATGGTCACAAAATATGCGCCGGGTTGGCTGTAATCATATCCTTTTAGGCGGATCGACCGCCTGTGGTGAATTTGCGGATCATATTTCATATTTCATATTTCATTTTCTTATAGGGCGCTCCAATCCGTACGGGCGACCTGGCGGGTCGCCCCTACGATACCAACCTTCCCCAAACGCCGCTGGCAGCACTGCTTGCCTCAACCTTGCCACCCGCTTCATCACGGCCTCGACTGCTGCCTCAACAGCCCTGGGCGGCTAAAGCCGCTGCTCCACCTCCGCTACGATGCGCCGCTATTCCTCCAGGGGAGGGCGCGCTACAAGAACTTTTTGCAAAACATATAGATTTATGTTCTTCTGAGCGGTCGCGGGAGCAAATCGTTCCAAACTTTTTTAGAGCTTCATCCCGGCGCGGTCCTGGATCGTCCAGCTGGCGGCGGCCAGTTGGGCATCAATATTCTCTCGGGCAAGGTCCTCGGGTGCGGGCATGGGAAGATTGACCCACTAAAAATGAATGGGAACCTCGTAAATAGTGTATAGCAAAAAGGCTGCAAAGTCAAAGGGGTTGACAAAAATAACTGGTGTTCTACTCTCGGCGGGGACCGCCGGATAGAATCCAAGCGCCCCATCCTTCCGGACGATATTTTCATCCCATCAGCCCCATATATTTTGAAATATATTGCCCAAAAACGCCTTAAAAATGCCATTTTTTACCCCGATTCCCGCGTATCAATTCCAGAAAACAATTCGCATAACTTATTTAATCTAGGCTTCCGTCCCACTTTGGCTCCAAAAACCGCCCAAAACCCTCATTATATTGCCATTTTTCGCCTTCTCCTCCCATTTCGCCCCGAAATTTCGTCTCGCCCGGGAATTGTTCCTCGTTGTTTTGAACCAACGCGCGCGCGAAACCCGAAAAAACGGCTTTTTGGCTGCATAGGAAAACGGACTCCGCAGTCTGGAGGCTTCGGAGTCCGGGGACAAGCTGGGCGTTTTTATGCCCTCTTACGGCGTCGGTGTGGGCAGCTTGGCGGCGTCCTGGGCGGTCTCGGGCATGCCGGCCATGATCCAGCGGGTCAGCATATCAATGTACTGCGGGTCGAGCAGCTTGGAGGGCGGCATCTGGGAGATGGCCTGGCCGGTCTTAGGATCCACGCCGGTCTGCCCGTTGATCAGCCGGAGCAGCAGGCTCTGCGGGTCGCCGGCGGCGATAACGGGGTTGTTATCGCCGGTGTTCAGCATATTGTTGTAGGAGGTCAGCAGGTAATTGCCGTTCGCATTGCTGGGTTGGTGGCAGGTAACGCAGAAGTGCGTGGTGAGCGGCCCGATATAAACGTCATAGGAAGGCACCTGGCCCGGCTGGAGGGTTGGGATGCCGCCGGCCAGGGTCGTTCCGGGCGGCAGGACGGAGCGGTTATCCCAGGTGTAGCGCATGAAGGCAACGATCGCATCGATGTCGCCGGGGGAAAGCGCGCCGCCGTAGGGTTTCCCAAAAGGCGTCATACCTGAATCCGGTCGGCCATAACTGATGGTATTGGCCAGGGCGGTATCATCGAACGTGTACATGACGTCGTCGCTGTTAATAGGCGGGATCTGTTTGCCCTCCAGGCCCGCCACGCCGGTTATGACCGACAGCTTGCCATCCGGGCCGTGACATTCGGCGCAGTTGAGCGAAAACAGGTTCTGGCCGAGGGCGATCTGCTGGGGCAGCGTGCCGGCGACCGCCTCGGTCTGGGGCGGCGTGGTGGCAGCCGCCAGCACGGTCAGCCCGACGATGCCGAGCACCACGCACCCAAAGACCACCAGAGCGATCTTGCGATTCGAATAGTGGCGCTTGGGATTGCGGTCCAGCACGGGCAGGAACAGGAGCACCAGGATCGCCACACCGGGGATGACGGCCGTCCCCAACCATTCCAGGTTTCCGGGGAAATACTTGAGGAACTGGAACAGGAACAGGAAATACCACTCCGGGCGCGGGATATAGACCGTGTCGTTCGGGTCAGCCCGGGGGACGTTGGGGACGCCCAGGACGCTTGCCAGCAGGATCAAAAGAATAAAAATGGCCAGCGAAACCAGCAGGTCTTTATAGATGCTGTCGGGCCAGAAGCGCTCGCCTTTCTGGCGGACCAGCTTGTATTTCTCGAGGATGGACTGCTTTTGTTCGTCTTTCATGCGCGTCTCCTCTAATCTTGCTTGTCCGGGAACTGAGATTCGCCATGCCGGATGATTAGGTACAGGTGGACGCCGATCAGCCCGATCAGCAGTGCCGGGAACATCCAGATATGGACGGCGAAGAAGCGGCTGAGGGTCAGGGCGCTCAGTTCCGGCCCGCCCCGCAGGACTTTTTCGATGAACGGCCCGGCCCAGGGCACCGTCCCGGCGATGGAGGTGCCGACCGTGGTGGCCCAGTAGGCTTGCTGGTTCCACGGCAGCAGGTAGCCGGTGAAGCCCATCCCCAGGGTGAGGATGAACAGGCATACACCCACCATCCAAGTCAGTTCGCGCGGGTACTTGTACGAAGCCGTCACAAAAACCCGAATCATGTGGATAAAAACGACTAGCACCATCAGGGTCGCGCCCCAATGGTGGATGCCGCGGATCAACCAGCCGAAGGGCACACTGGTCATGATGTACTGGATGCTGTCGTAGGCGTGGTCGGGGGAAGGCGTGTAATAGACGGCCAAAAAGATACCGGTGACGGCCTGCATCACGAACAGGAACAGGCTGGCGCTGCCAAGCGTATTCCACCAGTTCCCTTTGGGTTCGGGGCGGTCCAAAATGGCTTTATACAGGTCGTTCAGACCGAGACGTTCGTCCAGCCAGGCGAAGAGTTTTTTGAGCATATCAACCTTCCAGGAAGTGAATGGAGAGGAGGCCGTTCTCGACCCTGGTGGCGTAGGTGGTGAGCGGGCGCGGCGGCGGCCCGGAGACTATATTTCCGTTGATATCGAAATGGGCATTGTGGCAGGGGCAGATATATTGCTGCTGGTCGGCGTGCCAGTTGACGCGGCAACCCAGGTGCGTGCAAACATTCGAAAACGCCGCTACCTCGGTCTGCGATTTGCGCAGCACGAACACGCCGTAACTGTCCACGGTCTTTTCCCAGCCGTTGACCTGGCTGCGTGTGAAGGTGGTCAGGGTAGGCAGGCCAATCTGGAAGCTTTCCAATTTTCCCAAGGGAATCCAGGCATCGCTGCTGGTGGTTTGGAGCGCCGGGCCGATCACGTAAGCGATGGCCGGCAGGCCGATGACTGCACCGATGAACGTGCCCACCGCCGCCGTGGTCAGTGTGATGAATTCACGCCGGCTGATATGACCGGAACCTGGCATGCGAAACCTCCTGCATTTAAGTAAAAGATGCCATAAGCCTTTATAATGTAACATTATAAAGTATGTTCCAGCCTTCCCCATAAGGAAGTCTGGAATGAATAATCTATGAGTATTGTCACTATTCTTGTCTGATTTACGGATGGGATAATAGCGTATGGCGATTGAGCACAAGAACACAACACAGGAGGCATGGATGGGCCTGAAGAGAAATGTCAGCCTGAAAGATGCACTACGATACCAGGGCAAGGGGCCGATGCTGACCTATATCCTGCACCGCATTGGGGGCCTGGGAATGGTCATATTTGTGGGTATGCACGTCCTGGCTTCTTTCATAGGCGGGCCCGTGGGGAGCTCAATCAACCTCGTTTACGAGAACTGGGCCTTCCAAGTCGTGGTCTTCTTCTGCGTGCTGTTCCACGCCATCAACGGCCTGCGCATCGTCATCCTGGACCTGTTCCCGAAGCTGATCGAACACCAGCGCGAAGCCATCTGGCTGGAATGGATGATCTTCCTGCCCATCTACGGCATGGCAGTCTATGTCATTGTAAGCACGGCGCTGGGAGGCTAGCATGGCTGTAAAACACAGAATCCTTACCCTTTCCCAGCGAGGTTTCGATTTCGAGATCTTCATGTGGCTCTTCACCCGCCTCTCGGCGCTGGCAATGTATCTATGCGCCCTGATCGGCCTGGTGGGAGCGCTGATCATGGGCGCGCGTACCCAGGTGAATTTTGCGGACCTGCTGCGCTGGTCTTTCATGCCCGACTCGAACCATGTGCTGATGAACACCACCCTCAACAACATCTCCAATGCAGACGCCTGGGCGAGCCTGTTCTGGAAGGTCATGGGCAGTATCTTCGTGGCCTTTACCACCTCTCACGGACTGCACGGCGTGTTGAGCGTGGTGGAGGATTATCTCAAGAATCGTCTGGTGCGCCAGGTCCTGCGGATCGTGGGCCTGCTGCTCACCCTGGCCGGGATCGCCATCGCGATCACCGTCATCTGGACCCGTTAGGAGCCATGCCATGATAACCCATCAATTTGAAGTGCTGGTGGTTGGGGCAGGCGGGGCGGGGCTGATGGCCGGCCTGTACGCCTCCAGGAGTGCCAAAACAGCCATCATCACCAAACTCTATCCAACCCGCTCGCACACCGGCACCGCCCAAGGCGGCATCGGCGCGGCGCTCGGCAGCCAGGAGGAAGACCATCCCGAATGGCACACCTACGATACCGTTAAGGGCTCAGACTACCTGGGCGACCAGGATGCGATCGAGTTCATGTGCAATGAGGCCGTGCCGGCCATCTACGAACTGGAGCACATGGGTCTGCCCTTCGACCGCACGCCGGACGGCAAGATATCCCAGCGCCCGTTTGGCGGGCACACCAATAACGTCACCGGCAAACCAGTGCGGCGCGCTTGCCATGCAGCCGACCGCACCGGCCACATGATCCTGCAGACGCTCTACCAGCAGTGCATGAAAAACAACGTGACCTTCTTCGACGAGTTCCAGGCGGTTGACCTGCTGATGGTCAATGGGACCGCGGCAGGGGTGGTGGCAATCGAGCTTGCCACCGGCGAGATGCACGTCTTCCACGCCAAGGCAGTCATTTTTGCCACCGGCGGGCACGGGCGCATCTGGGAGATCACCTCCAACGCCTACGCGTTCACCGGGGACGGTCCCTCCATATTGATGCGGCGCGGCCTGCCGCTGGAAGATCTGGAATTCTTCCAGTTCCACCCCACTGGCATCTACAAGCTCGGCATCCTGATCACCGAGGGCGTGCGTGGGGAAGGCGGCATCCTGATTAACGGCAAGGGCGAACGCTTCATGGAAAAATACGCCCCAAAGGTCAAGGATCTGGCCTCGCGGGATGTGGTCAGCCGGGCCATCTACACGGAAATCCGCAACGGCAACGGCGTTAATGGGCAGAACTATGTCTACCTGGATGTGCGCCCGGAGAGCGTCAACCGCTACGCCGCCCTGGATGGTCGCGTGAACCTGGACGGTTCGCCCTTGCATTTAACCGGTGAGGATATCCTGTCCAAACTGCCGGACATCGTGGATTTCTGCCGGGTCTACCTGGGCGTGGACCCGGTCACACAACTCATGCCGATCCAGCCCACGGCGCACTATGCCATGGGCGGCATCCCCACCAACAAGTTCGGCGAAGCCCTCTCGGATGAGCAAAATACCGTCGTGCCCGGCCTGTACGCGGCCGGGGAATGTGCGTGTGTCTCGATCCACGGAGCCAACCGGTTGGGGACCAATTCGCTGCTCGACCTGGTCGTTTTCGGCAAGCACGCCGGCCTGCGGGCGGCGGAATTCGCCCAAGGCGCGACCTTCCAGCCCCTGCCGGATGACCCGACCGCATTCGCCCGGGCGCAGTTCGAGTGGATGCGTACGGCGGATGGCAAGGAGAATGCCTTCGATATTTCCACTACGATGAAGAAGGTCATGTTCGACGACATGGGCATTTTCCGCAGCGGTAAAGGCATGGAAAACGCCCTCCAGGTGGTGCGCGAACTCAAGCAGCGCTACCAGCACGTCCGGGTGAGCGATACCGGCAAGATCTTCAACATGGAAATGATGAACATCTGGGAACTGGGCAACCTGCTCGACCTGGCCGAACTCACCACCGTCTCGGCCCTGGCGCGCACCGAAAGCCGGGGCGGGCATTCACGCGAGGATTATCCTGAACGGGACGACAAGAATTGGTTGAAGCATAGCCTGGCCTGGGTGCACGAGAACGGCGAGATCGTCCTGAAGTACAAGCCGGTGGTCATCACGCGCTTCGAGCCGAAAGTGCGGACATACTAGAGTTACCAGGTATCACGTGTTCCAGTGTCAAGAGATGCCGGTGACCGTGACACGGGAACACTTGATACAGAAACACTTGGCACAGAAATACCTGACACGGGAGCACACCCATGGAAGTCACCCTCAAGATCTTCCGGTATAACCCGGAAAAAGACAAGAAACCCGCCTACAAGACCTACAAGCTGGAGGGCCTCGAGACCGACCGCGTGCTGGACCTGCTCGAAAAGATAAAAGGCTACCAGGATGGGACACTCTCGTTCCGCCGTTCGTGCGCGCACGGCATCTGTGGGTCGGATGCCATGCGGATCAACGGGATGAACCGCTTGGCCTGCAAAACGCTGGTGCGGGATGTGGGGGTGAAGATCACCGTCGAACCTATCCTCGGCCTGTCCGTCATCAAAGACCTGATCGTGGATATGAAACCGTTCTTTGCGCACTACCGTTCCATCAAACCGTGGTTCATCAACGACGAACCCGCCCCGGAGAAGGAACGCTACCAAAGCCCAGAAGCACGCCTGCGCTTCGACGACACAACCAAATGCATCCTGTGCGCTTGCTGCACCACGGCCTGCCCATCCTTCTGGGGCAGCGAAGACTACATCGGCCCGGCCGCCATCGTGGCAGCCCACCGCTTCATCTTCGACGACCGCGACCAGGCTGCAGGAGAACGCCTGAAAATATTGAACGAGGTCAGCGGTATCCATCGCTGCCATACCGTCTTCAACTGCACGATGGCCTGCCCGCGCGAGATCCAGATCACGAAAGCCATCGGCGAGGTGAAGGCGGCCATCAGCACGGGCTGGTTGGATTAATGAGTCCATTGCATAAAGCCTTTTAAACACGAAGGGCACAAAGTGCGCCAAGATTAAGAGATGGAGGTTTCCTGGTTGTGCTCCTTTATGACTGGTAAAAATACGTCCCGAAGGGTCGTGGAAAAGCCATAGTGCCGTGGGGAAACCTTCCCCGCGCAATACGCCGAACGGGCGGGACGGCCAATGACAAGATTTTCATTCTTCGGGGTGAACTCCGTTCATGATTATTTAGTGTTTTGATCGTTTTTGCACTCGATTTGTTACTGGTCATGTGAAATTTCAGACAAAAAATCCAATGGAAACCCGGCAGCATGTAAAATAACGGCTGATCTTCCACGATCGGCCGTTATTCATAATAATATTATAGATATTTAAGGTAAAATATATTTATATTTCTAACCGTTTCTTTTTCCGAGGAGGATCCTGCCATGAACCCTGGAGCATCTGAAAAAGCCGGACTGGAAGGGGATGTATACTACCCTACTCCAGAGGCTGTCGCGCAAACCTACATTCCGGACTGGGAGGCGACCGCCGCCCGGGCTGACCAAGATCTGACCGGTTACTGGGCCGAGCGGGCCAGGGAACTGGAATGGTACAAGCCCTGGGACAGCGTGCTCGATGAAAGCAAAAAACCTTTCTACCAGTGGTTCGTGGGTGGCAAGGTCAACATCGTGGCCAACGCCCTGGACCGGCATGTGGGCACCTGGCGCCGGAACAAGCTGGCGCTGATATGGGAGGGGGAACCAGGCGACCAGCGCTCGTTTTCCTACCATGCGCTTAACCGGGAAGTCAGCAAATTCGCCAACGTGCTTAAAGCTATGGGGATCAAGAAAGGCGATCGGGTAACCATCTACCTGCCGCGCATCCCTGAGATCGTGATAGCCATGCTGGCTTGCGCCAAGATCGGGGCGATCCATTCGGTCGTCTATGGCGGGTTTTCTGTGGAGGCCCTGCACGGGCGCATCCTCGACTCGCATTCGAAGCTGGCCATAACCGCGGACGGCGGCTGGCTGAATGGGAAAATCGTCAAGCTGAAAGACATTTTGGATGAAGCGCTCCAGCGTTCCCCGAGCGTCGAACACGTCATCGTGGTCAAGCGCACCGGGCAGGATGTCTGCATGGATTCCGAACGCGACCTGTGGTACCACGACCTGATGGCGCTGCCGATCGCCAGCCCCAAATGCGAGACCGAGATAATGGATGCCGAAGACCCACTGTATATCCTTTACACATCCGGGACGACCGGAAAGCCCAAGGCCATCCTGCACACGCACGGCGGTTACATGGTTGGGACCTATGCCACTTTGCGCGACGTATTCGATCTGCAGGACGAGGACCGCTGGTGGTGCACGGCCGACCCGGGCTGGGTGACGGGACATTCGTACCTGGTGTATGGGCCGCTATTGAATGGGGCCACCTCTTTTATGTACGAAGGGGCTCCATCCTATCCGTACCCCAACCGCTGGTGGCAACTGATTGAAAAATATAGCCTTTCGATCCTGTATACTGCCCCGACCGCCATACGGGGCCTGATGCGTTTCGGCGAAGCCTGGCCCAACCGGCATGACCTGACTTCGCTGCGTCTGCTCGGTTCGGTGGGCGAGCCGATCAATCCGGAGGCCTGGAAGTGGTACCACCACGTAATCGGCAAGGACCGCTGCCCGATCATGGATACGTGGTGGCAGACTGAAACCGGCATGTTCATGATCACCCCCACGCCTGTGGTGCCGTTGAAGCCAGGCTCGGGCACACGACCGTATTTCGGCGTGCAGGCTGAAATTGTGGATGAAGACGGAAAACCTGTCGCGGCCGGGGAGGAAGGCTACCTGGTGCTAAACAAGCCCTGGCCAGCTATGCTGCGCGGCATTTACGGCGATCCGGAGCGCTACATCAGCCAGTATTGGAGCAAATATCCAGGCAAATACATGACCGGCGATTCGGCCAAGCGGGACAAGGACGGCTATTTCTGGATCATCGGGCGGGTGGACGATGTCATCAAGGTTTCCGGGTACCGCCTGGGGACGGCCGAGATCGAGTCGGCCCTGGTGAGTCATCCGGCCGTGGCCGAGGCGGCTGCGATCGGGCTACCGCACGATGTGAAGGGAACCGCCATCCACACCTTTGTGATCCTGCGCACGGGGTATGCCCCCTCGGATGAATTAAAGGAGGAATTGCGCAAACACGTTGGGCACGAGATGGGGCCGATCGCCAAACCCGAAGAAATCAAGTTCGTGGACAAGCTGCCCAAAACGCGCTCCGGAAAAATCATGCGGCGGGTGCTGAAAGCGCGCGCCCAGGGATTGCCGGAAGGGGATATTTCAACGCTGGAGGATTAATCCAACGTCCCGAAGGTTTTTCCATGTCGCTGGGTTTTCTGCGGCCAACCTTTGGGACGATCTATAGCAATATTTACCCCGGCTGATTTAAGCTACCAACAGTGCAATGGCCGCCTTCTGGACGGCCATTTCCATATTTTGCCCCATACACAGGAGCCGGTATAGCAGGCGCGGGGGCTAAGGAGCACGTGATGATCTTCCCAATGTTCAGGTTGTACTCATCATCCTTCATCGCCTCCAATGCGCCTGCTGCGCCACGGCCTACCCATTCTTCTGGGGCAGCGAAGACTACATCGGGCCGGTAGCCATCAGCACGGGCTGGTTGGATAAGCCAGTTGCTAGGATCGTCCCGAAGGGTGAGCCGCGTGGAAGCATGTGGCACAAGAAAAACCCTTCGACAAGCTCAGGAAAACAGCTTCGGAAGGGTTAGTGTTTCCCTGCATTGTTATGGCGTGATCCTGGCGGTTTGACCGGCAACAACCAATTGATAAAACAACGATCCCATCTGCCCGGCAGAATAAGGCATGCCCCGCTCAATCCATTTTGTCAAAAGCTGGTATGCCCCGCCGGATTCAAAGTCGACGATGAATTCAGCAGTTTGTTCATCCGGTTTGGGTGTTCCGTCGAGAGTGGTTAATTGTGATACCACCAGCGAAAAATATTTTCGCAGGCGTTCCCTGAATTCTTCGTGAAGGGCCGCCTGCATGACCGTTCGCAATGTTTCCGCGTTGCGCTCCCAATATTGGAACATAAGGATACTATACTTCAGGCGGTCATCATTCCCCGCCGCGATAGCATGAGACAACTCCTCGAGAAATTCTGCAAAGACAACATCCACCTGGCTGAGCAGCAGTTCCTCTTTTGAACGGTAGTGCAAATAAAATGTGGGGCGGGCCACCTGCGCACGGTCGGCGATTTCGGTGATCTGAATATCCCGGAACGGTTTCTCTTTCATCAACTGCAATAAAGCCTCATACAACCATTTGCGTGAGCGCTGTGCGCGCATATCCGCGCCCGGCTTTCTTGACATTTTTGCTCCTATGTCAATTATTTGACGGTCGAGAAAATTGATTCTTGACTTCGGTTTTTATTTTTGCTATTATACACATGTAAATAATATAACACAAGTAAAATAACGTTAATTGATAATTACCCCGCAAGTGAAGTAGTCATTGTGATAAGAAGAAAAAGGCATCTAAGAAGGAGAGCATTATGAAAGTCATCATTATTGGCGGCGGATATGCTGGAACGACCCTGGCAGAAGAACTCGATAAGCGTTTTGATGTGACGCTGATCGAGAAACGGGAGCGTTTTTTTCACAATTCCGGTTCGCTGCGGGCGGCAGTGAATGCCCGCTGGTTGAAGAAGTTATTCATCCCTTACGATCATCTGCTGAAACGAGGCAGGGTCGTAAACGGCACAGTTGTGGAAGCCAATCCTGAAGAGGTGGTCTTGGAAGACGGGCAACGGCTGAAATTCGATTATCTTGTCCTGGCGACCGGATCCAGTTATCCGTTCCCTGCCAAGATGGCATCGGACAAGGTTGCAGAAGCGGAAACGGCGGTGCGGCTCGTGAATGAGCGAATTGAGCAGGCAAAAAGTATTCTGCTGATCGGTGCCGGACCAGTCGGCATCGAACTGGCCGGGGAAATTGCCAGCCTATATCCAGGCAAACCGGTCACACTTATAGATCCTATTGATCGGTTAATGCCCACTTTTAATCCCAAATTGGGAGAGCGTCTGTATAAAGGATTGCAAAGCCTCGGCGTCAGGGTCTTGTTGGAGGAAAAGTTAGTAAAAATGCCCGCGGCCACAAACGTCAACTCGCCCGAGCAACCGCCTTTGCAAACTTACCTGACTGAAAAAGGCACACAGATCGAGGCAGATATCCACTTTATCTGTTTTGGCATACAACTAAATACACAGTATCTACACCTTGGCAGCATTGTTGACGAACAAAAACAAGTCAAAGTCAACGACCACTTGCAAGTGCAAGGGTATGAAAATATCTTTGCAATTGGAGATGTTGTCAATACGGGCGAAGCCAAACTGATCACAACTGCCGAGGCGCACGCCAAGATCGTGGCATTCAATATCGAGCGACTCGCCGCAAATAACCATACCCTACTCGTTCATCATCCCAAGAATACCGCGATCGTGATTGTTCCGCTGGGTGCAAAGGGTGGGGCTGTCCAGTTGCCGCTTGGCAAAAATGGGATCATACTGGGGGCGTGGGCGGCAAGCCAGATAAAAGGAAAATCGCTGAGGGCCGAACAACGCTGGAAAGCGCTTGGGGCTGTGCCAAATGATAAATTATGAGGATATTAACATGGTTAAACTAAACAGAATTGATACACACCAGCACTACATTCCTCCCAGCTATGCAAAATGGCTTTCCAGCCAAGGTATTAGACCCGGGGATATTGATTTACCTGAATGGTCAAAAACGGCGGCACTCAAAATAATGGATAAGCATGGCATCCAAACCGGAATTCTGTCCGTATCGGACCCGGGAGTCAATCTTGGCGACCAGACAGTTGCAAGGGTAAAAGCCCGTGAGGTAAACGAATATGCTGCCGAGGTGGTCCAATCAAACCCAAGCCGGTTCGGCTTTTTTGCAACCTTAACCTTACCGGATGTGGAAGGATCCATCATCGAGTTAAATTATGCGATGGATGAATGCCATGCCGATGGGGTCATCTTGTTGGCTAACTCCCGCGGAATCTATCTGGGAGATGAAGCTTTTGAACCGCTGATGGTGGAATTAAACCAGAGGAAGGCTATCGTGTTCGTTCATCCAGGTGAGTTACCAGGGCCAACTATACGGGGTATACCAGCGTTTGCAGCAGATTTCCTACTTGACACTACCAGAGCAGTAGTAAATTTGGTTCTATCAGGAGCAATGGACAGGTATCCCGATATAAAAATGATCCTGGCTCATGCTGGCGGTTTTGTGCCATATACTGCATATCGCCTTTTATTACCAAAGCTTCAACGCGCTACATTCGTAAAGCGCATCGCACTTGGGCTGAATCAAGAACAGGGACTACATACGGAGTTAGCCGTCTTTCGTAAGTTCTATTATGACATTGCATTATCTGCAAGCCCAACTGTTTTCCCCAGTCTTCTTTCTCTCGTGGGCCCTGATCATATTACCTACGGAAGTGATTGGCCGTTTGCTCCAACAGCGGCGGTCAATTTATTCAATAACGAACTTGACCGTTATCCATTGAACGATGAGCAGCGGTATGGGATAAATCGAGGTAGCGCCGAAACGATATTTCCACGGCTGGCTTAGGGGATATTTTTTGCCGTTATTTCGCCCGGCTGGCTTAGCGCTGCAACCAATGCAATGGCGGCGTTGTGTGCGGCTATATCTGTATTTCGCCCCATACGCAGGAGCCGGGAGAGCAGGCTCGGGTGGCTGAGAAGTACTATGATGATCTTCCCGATGCGCAGGTTGTACTCATCATCCATCATCGCCTCCAGGTTAAACGGGATTGGAGCACGCGGCCCGTCACTTATGGAACGCAGGGACAGGAGCGGGAGGCCGTTTTCCACAGCCACACGCGCGATTCGGGCAGTCTCCATTTCCAGGACCGGGTTCTCCAACGGATCAGTTGCAGGCGGGATAACTAGTGAGCCAGACGTGCTGACGGCGGTCCCGGGGAGCAGGTGCGCCGAATGTGGCTGGAGGGCCTGTGCCGCCGCATTCCAGGCCGCCTCTGATAAATGGGAGAGCGGCTGGAGCGGACTCAGCCTACCCTGGTCGAACCGGCCGGTTACCCTGCAAGCCAGCACATCCCCGATCTCCAGGTCAGCGTTGACCGCACCGGCTATGCCGAACGAGACCAGTACCTGCGGATGGGCTGCCTCCAGCAGAGCATGTGCGGCCCGAGCGGCGCGCTCGGGACCCATGCCGGAGGTAACCAGCCAGCAATCCCGGTCGGATAGGCGGAAGTGCTGGCAGCGGAACGGGCCCAATGCAAGGCGTTGGCGCGGCTTGACCAGATGCAGGAGCGCATCCCTTTCCTGGGGCATGGCGGCAAGAATGCCGATGGTTTGCATATGAACTCTGCTTTTGATTCAGGATAAACCAGGTAAATCCCAAATAGAACGGGATCGAAACTCCCATTATTCGTAATCGTGCGGGAGCAGGGTCACATTCCGCATACCCCTGGTCCAGGGTGGCTGCAGGCGAACAATCTGCCAGTAGATCGGGCAATCGTGGTCGTGCGCGCCTGGAAGGTAGCCAGTGCTGATGAGGAACTCATTGACAATCTCCCGGCCAGTGAAGACAAAAGTCTGTTTGAAGAGCTTGACCCATTCTTCCAGGCTAAGCGGATGGTGGGCTTCCAACCAGCCTTTGAAGGAAGCGTATTCGGCGCGCAGGCCCTGGATGCGCAGGGCATTTTCGATGACCGCGTTGATCTTGAGCCGGTTGCGGATGATGCCAGCGTCGCTCAGCAGTCGGGCAACGTCCTCCTCCCGGTAAGCGGCCACCTTGTCCACATCGAAGCCCTCAAAGGCGCGATGGAAATTGTCCTGGCGTTTCAGGATCAGGCTCCAGGAGAGACCGGCTTGGTTGATCTCCTGAGCCAGGCGTTCGAGCAGTGCGGAGTCCTGCTCCAGCGGGAATCCGTACTCGTTATCGTGGTAGCGTTGGTTGAGGGTGTCTTCCGGGTGTTCGCGCAGGTATTCGCAGTAGCTGGCCATGCCATCACTCCACGAATTTGGCCCAGGCGCCGTTCGGATAAACGTACTGCGGCCCCTGCGGATCCACTTTCAGCGCAATCTCCTTGCCTGCCTCCACGGAAGCGAGCGCATCCTGTTCGACCAGCCAGGTGGTTTTGGCCTGGTAGGGCGAGGTGCCGGGCAGGTGGACTTCGAGCTGCAATTCGACGCGCGCCATGCGGAAGGTGTTGAGCGGGCCCTGGCTGGATGAGAGTATTTTCGCCCAAGCCCAGACGGCGCGAAGCTGGCGCGTGTTGTGGTCAGTCTTGGCTGCTTTGGGCTTGCGCGGCCGGCGCTGGTGCAGGAAGAACCAGATGAAAAAACCGATTGTCAGTACGGGCAGGGCCAATGCAAACAATTCACCCATCGGAGGCCTCTCTAAAAATCAATGGAATGCCAAATATTTCAGGCAAACAGGCGCGCAAAACTATCATAAGGGATCAGGGGGAGCAGGTCAAAGGTAATCAGGCCGGCCTGCACCAAGGGAAGTGTTGCAATCAGACGGCGGGCCTGCTCAACATCGTTGCTTTCCAGCACCAAAACGGCGGTGTGCCGGTCGACAGTGAAATAGATCTCGCGCAGGGCCCCGGATTGCTGCAAATCCCAGACGCGCCGTGCTTCGGCCTTGAGATGCGGCTGGAAATCGGCCGCGCTAAAGCCAGGATGTTCGATCTCAAGGGCAAGAATTTTCATTATTCTTATCCGACTACGCTGATTTCGCGCGGCATGTCACTCAGGCACTCCATGCCACTCTCTGTAATGACAACATTATCCTCGATCCGCACGCCGTTACGGCCCGGCAGGTAGATGCCCGGCTCGACGGTGAAGGTCATGCCCGGCTCCAGCAACTGCAGATTATCGTCACGAATGTAAGGATCCTCGTGCGGCTCCATGCCAATCCCGTGCCCGGTGCGATGGGTGAAGAACTGCCCGTAGCCGGCTTTTTCAATGACTGCCCGGGCGGCGTCATCCACACTGGCGCATGAAACGCCCGGACGCGCGGCGGCCCGGCCGGCGGCGTTGGCGGCCTGCACGATCCGGTGGATCTGGCGATATTCCTCATCCACTTCACCAACTGCAAAGGTGCGCGTCAGGTCGGAAATGTAGCCATCCACCGCCGCACCCCAGTCCACCACCAGCAGATCGCCGGAATACAGTTTCCGGTTAGATGGGGAAGCATGCGGGTTGGCACTGTTCGGCCCGCTGGAGACGATTGGGGCGAACGGCATTTCAGATTGCGAGCCATGCCGCAGCAGTTGCACCACCAGTTCGGCGGCAATCTCTTTTTCGGTTACGCCCACCCGTATGGAAGGGAGGGTTGCCTTGAGAGCCGCCTGCGCCACTTGGACGGCTTTACGCATGACGGCAATTTCATCCGCATCCTTGCAGACCCGCAGGCGGCCGACCACCTGGGTCGCATCCGGGCATTCAGTCTCGCCGGCAATGGTTTTCACTTTGCCCCATTCCAGAATGCGCATGTGCAACGGTTCAACGCCGATGCGTTTGCCTTGCAATCCCAGCCACCGGCCAGCTTCAAGGAAAACTTCGTCCCATGCGTCCGGGTTCTCCCCGTAGGGGAAAGCCTTCAGTTCGAACGGAAGATCCCTTACTTTGAGCATTTCCAGTTCGGGCAGCACGATAGCGGGAGCCGCGTTGGCAGTGAAGAAGGCCACGGTCGGGCGTTCCATCAAGTGGAACTGCAAGCCGGTCAGATAAACCAGGCTGGGGCCGGGGTTCAGGGCCAGGGCATCTAGATTGGAATTGCGGAGGACCGCAGAAAGTTTGGAGAGACGGGAGGAAATCATGTAAAATCCTTTCATCATGAAGGAGCGCAAAGGAAAACCTTGGTGAGATTTTTTACTCTTCGTCTTGCGATTGATCTTCCGGCCGGTGTCTCGGCCTGGGCGGATCGAGCACCGGGTCGGGGGCGAGAGCGATATCGAGTACCTGGTCCATGTGCTGGAGCGGAATGATCTTTAAATCCTCGCGCACCTTCTTTGGCACATCCACCAAGTCTTTCATGTTCTTCTCCGGGACAAGCACCACTTTCAAACCGGCTCGATGGGCGGCCAGCACCTTTTCGCGCAGGCCACCGATGGGCAGCACACGCCCGCGCAGGGTAATCTCGCCGGTCATGCCCACTTCCTTGTGGACCGGCCGCCCAGTCAGCGCGGAGATGAGGGCAGTCGCCAAGGTGATGCCGGCGGATGGGCCGTCCTTTGGGATAGCGCCTTCCGGCATGTGGACGTGGATGTCCATGCGCTCGAAGACCTCCAGGTCAATTCCCAGTTGAGCAGCGCGTGATTTGACGTAAGTCAAAGCAGCCTGGCCCGATTCCTGCATAACATCCCCAATCTGGCCGGTCATCTGCAGGTTGCCTTTGCCATCCAGCACAGCCACTTCGATGGACATAATTTCGCCGCCATTCTCTGTCCAAGCCAGGCTGGTAGCTACGCCCACCTCGTCCTGCCGTTCGGCCTCGGTCTGAAAGAACTGCTGCGGGCCGAGAAATTTCTCGATCAGCTCAGGGGCGATGACGGTCGGGTAGCGTTTCTCTTCGGCCTTCCAGCGTGCCACCTTGCGGCAAATGCGCCCGATCTCGCGCTCAAGATTGCGCACGCCGGCTTCGTACGTATATTCACGAATGATGCGCTGGAGCGCCTCGGACGTGAAGCTCAAGCCCAGGGTGTCAATGCCGCTTTCTTCCAACTGGCGCGGGATCAGGAACCGTTCGGATATGATCAGTTTCTCTTCCTCGATATAACCGGGGAACTCGATCACCTCCAGCCGGTCAAGCAAGGCGGGCGGGATGGTCATCAGGGTATTGGCGGTGGTGATGAACATGACCTTGGAGAGGTCGAAATCCAGTTCAAGATAGTGGTCGGAAAAGGCGTGATTCTGCTCCGGGTCGAGCACTTCCAGCAGGGCCGAGGCAGGATCGCCGCGGAAATCCTGGCCGAGCTTGTCAATCTCATCCAGCATGAAGAGGGGATTGGCAGTGCCGGCGCGTTTCATGGTCTGGATGACGCGGCCGGGCAGCGCGCCAATATAGGTGCGGCGATGACCGCGAATCTCAGCCTCGTCTCGTACGCCGCCCAGCGATACGCGCACGAATTTGCGCCCCAATGCCTCGGCAATGGATTGCCCCAACGAAGTCTTGCCGGTGCCGGGCGGGCCGACGAAGCACAGGATGGGCTGGCGTTCCTTCTTGGGTTTAAGCGAACGCACGGCGATGTATTCCAGAATGCGTTCTTTGGCTTTCTTCAGCCCGTAGTGATCGCGCTCCAGAACACGTCCGGCGTGTTTGACATCCAGGTTATCCTCGGTATGGCTCGACCATGGCAGGTCAAGGATCCAATCTACATAGGTACGGATGATGCCCACTTCGGGAGCCATGGGCGGCATCTGGTTCAGGCGTTCCAGCTCCTTCAGAGCTGTGGTGTGAGCCGGTTCCGGCAGCCCGGCCGCCTCGATCTTATTTTTCAAGTCAATTAGGTCCCGTGAGAAGATATCCCCTTCACCGAGTTCAGTCTGGATCTGCTTCATCTGCTCGCGCAGGTAGAATTCGCGCTGGGACTTATCCACTTCATCCTGGACGCGGCTATGAATCTCGTCTTCCAGTTCAAGCACATCCAGTTCCTGCGCCAACAGTTTGTTGATACGTTGCAGGCGCTGGCGCGGGTCTTTCATCAGGAGAAGTTGCTGACGCTCGGTCAGGTTAATGGAAACCGCCGTGGCAATCATGTCCGCAAGCCAGCCCGGTTCGGAGATATTCATGGCAAAAAGATGCGCCTCTTCGGGGATGGCACGATCCAGGGACACACAGCGCTCAAACAGGTCCAGTGCATTGCGCATCAGCGCCTGGGTGGTCTTGTCAGCGGCAGTCGGTTCGATAATGACGCGCGCCCGCACTTTGAGCACCGGGGTCAGGCGGGTGAACTCCACCACCTCCACCCGCAGCCGTCCCTGCACGAGGGCTGAAGAGGAACCATCCGGCATCGAGAGTAGCCGCCCAACCGCCAGTTCCACGCCAATGGGCATGAAATCCTGCGGCCCCGGCTCCTCGACCTCCGGATCGCCCTGAGTTAAGCCAATGACGGTCAGGTCCCGTTCGTGGGCTTCCTGGATGGCTACCAGCGAACTTTGGCGCACCACGAAGACCGGCGTGACCATGTGCGGGAAAATGACAATATCCCGTAGTGGCAGGACAAGCGCCTCGATGCAGCCATTTTCGTCCGGCGTCTGGTTCGGGACTCGGTAGAGTTCTTCGGTGCGTTGGCTGAGCGCCATGTTGAAGGCATCTTCTTCTTGAAAAGACCAGTCATTTTGAGTCATGATTTTGTTATCCGTTATTTTTATTTATAATTCGTTTTTCCCAAGCTGCTTTCATCTCGCCGGCAAAGGCAACGCTGCCTGCCACCAGAACGATTCCCCGTGCACCGGCCAACTCCATTGCCCGGTCCAATGCAGCGGAGACCGGCCTGACCAACTCCACCGGGATTCCCGTTGGTTGCACCAGGCTGACTATTTTCTGTGCTTCCAGTACGCGCGGGTGGTCCGTCTGGGTGGCAATAACCTGGGCGAGCCTGGGCATCAATTCCGTAAACATTCCCTCCGCATCCTTGTCCTCCAAAATGGAGAAGATCCACACAACCGGACGATCAGGGAAGTAATTGTCGAGTGCCTGACGCAGGCGCATTGCGGAGTCTACGTTATGGGCCGAGTTTAACACCACCGGCGGCTCCCGGCAAACGACTTCAAAGCGGCATGGCCAGCGGACTCCGGCAAAACCGCTTTGAATGGCCTCATCAGAAAGGCCCAACCCACTTGCCTTCAGTGCCGTGTAGGCCGTAGTGGCGTTTATCATCTGGTGTGCGCCAAGCAAAGGGATGGAGAGTATAACCGATTTTGGGCCTCCAAAAGCTGATCGTTGATCGCTAATGGCGAGTTTTTGACCATCCAGCGAGTGTTCCAGCGGCGTAAAAGTCACATCCCGGCCAACAAGCGTCAGCGGGGCCTCTCTCCCGGTTGCAATTTTCTCCAGCACTGCCAACGCCTCGTCTGGCTGGGGCGAAGAAACGATCGGGATGCCTGGTTTGATAATGCCGGCTTTCTCGCCAGCAATCAAAGTCAGGGTATTGCCAAGTACTGCCATGTGGTCATAGGAGAGCGATGTAATTACCGAGACGCGCGGCGTGACCACGTTGGTGGCATCCAGCCGCCCGCCCAGTCCCACCTCGATCACGGCTGCAGCCACTCCCTGGCGGGCAAAATAAAGAAATGCAATTGCTGTGGTGATCTCAAATGTGGTCAACTTTGGAACAGCCATGACATGGGGCTTGACCTGTCCAACCAGTTCTTCCAGTTCCAAGTGGGAGATTTGCCGGCCATCCACTTGGATGCGTTCGGTGTAATCCTGTAAATGCGGCGACGTATACAGGCCGGTTTTATACCCAGCGGAAGTCAGCGCCGCAGCCATCAACGCCGAGGTGGAGCCTTTGCCTTTTGTACCAGCCACATGAATGATTGGATACGTATCCTGCGGGTCACCCAGCAATGCCATCAGTGCGCGCATGCGCCCCAACTCGAAGTGGGCTTTGGCGAGCTCGGAGGACTTTTTCAGGCTATAATCCACAAAAGAATAGAGATAGTCGAGAGCCTGGTTATATGCAGTTTCGGTGTTCATTGTGAAGCATTGTAAAGCGTAATCAGTAATTCGTAAATCGGTAATTGTTTACCAATTATGATTGGAATACTCACCATCCATCTGCTCATCCCTGGTTGCGCTTCCTTGAAGGAAAAGCGCGGGCGGATCAAGCCGCTGTTGGCGCGCCTGCACCGCCAGTTCAATATCTCGGCGGCTGAGATGGACTTGCAAGACAAATGGCAGGAGACGGTTATTGCCTGCGGGATGGTTGGGAATGACAGGGTTCATTTGGAGCAATCATTACAGGCTATCGGGCGTTGGATGGAAAGCAACTGGTTGGATCTGCAAGTGATGGATGAAAAGATCGAATTAATTTAAATATTCTGATAATCCCGAGGTTTCTGAAGGTAAAGGAAACCTTCTTTCCTCCAATCTTCAAAAATCTTATAAACTTTTCTGGAGGCAACATGGATCTACAACTTAAGAACAAAACCGTCCTTATCACCGGTTCCAGCCGCGGACTGGGCTACGTAACCGCACTCGCCCTGGCAAGAGAAGGCTGCCGGGTCGCAATCAACAGCCGCGACGAGGCAAAAGTCTCTGCAGCAGCCAAAAACATCGCCGGAGAAACCGGAGCGCAGGTTATCGGCATGGCAGGCGACGTGGCCGACCCGGATGTGCCGGAGCGGCTGGTGAGCGAGTCCGCCCGGGCTTTCGGTGGGCTGGATATCCTCATTACTAATGCGGGTGGTCCGCCGGCCGGGCCATTCGAGTCATTCAGCGAGGCTGACTGGCAGAAGGCGATTGACCTCTCGCTGATGAGCCATGTTCGCCTGATCCAGGCAGCCCTGCCATATCTCAAGCAATCCAAAGCTGCCAGCGTGCTGACCGTGACATCCTATTCCGTCAAGCAACCCATTCCCAACCTTGTACTATCCAACAGCATCCGGGCGGCCACTGTGGGTCTGACCAAATCCCTGGCGCTGGAGTTGGGCATGGCTGGAATCCGTTTCAACTCCATCCTGCCCGCCTGGACCGAGACGGAACGCGTCTTCGATTTGATGAAAGCGCGCGCCGCACAAAACCACACCACACTCGAGGAAGAGATAGAAAAACAATCCAAGGACAGCCCGCTGGGGCGAATGGGCCGCCCGGAAGAGTTCGCCAATGCAGCCGTGTTCCTGGTCTCGCCGGTTGCCTCCTACATCACGGGCGTCATGCTGGCTGTGGATGGCGGTATGTATAAAGGAACTTTATAAATTCTTTATACCCGCTTATCCCTTTTTTCGGCAATAGTTCCCACGAATATGGCCCAGGCACTAAAGCCCAGAAAAATAAAGGCCGTATCCAGGCTCAAGGAAAATTGGTATTTGAGCAACAGGAGAATTTGTGCGCCGAAAACCAATTATCCCAATCCCCAGAGCGTGCCGGCCAGTTTGGGTGTTTTGGGTCTGGCAATCATGGGATGGTGACGGGTTTCAGGCGCGTGCCGATGACCCCGGCGATGATCCCAAACAAAGGCGGGAAGAAACCTCCACCTACCAGAAGCATGACAATGGAGAGCAGGATCAGGATCAAGCCACCATTTTTCCTTTGCACCCGCCAGGCTGCCCAAGCGAGTACAACCAGGGCGGCCAGGATTGCCAGAATGCCCGTCAGTAAAAAATTGGGGATCAAGGTCATGGCAGGCTCGCAGCCATGCCATACGGCAGCCGGCTGACAGGGAGGAACGCCAATGGCGTAGATCATGATCCCGCCTGGACGATGGCTGCCTTGCAGGGTTTCAAAAAAACCATGTTCCACGCCCAAAACGCCAGCATATACGCCGATGGCTGAGGCTGCCACCCTTGCCAAGATGGTGGATGGATTTCTGCGCCGCAAAACCAGCCAAGCAGCCACAACGATCAAGGCGATCAGCAAAAATGGGGATAGAATAGCCAAAAGAACCATTTCCGGGCCTCTTTTCTTCAGACCTATCCAGTCAAGCGTGGGCACAGGTTTTTGGCCCAGGCTCGGATGGCGTTCCAGTCACGGTGATCGCCTTCCTTCCAAATGCCAAAGAGCACACTCAGCTGGAATTTGAACCGGTCGCTGGCCGAGGGTATCTTGCGGATGTCCAGCGCTCCGGCAAAAAAGCCCTCACTGACCGGATTCACCAGCGTCCGCACGGGCGCCATGAAATCGACCACGAATGGGCGATAGCTCTCACCGTTACGCATGGCCAAAGTCAGGCATACTAAGAAAGCCGCAAAGGGTTTTTGTGCCAATTCCGCCCGGTGCGCCCGGAGAAACTGCATGGCCTCCGGCAACCATTGTTTGTTTTGGATGGCACTACCAGCCACAACCGCTTGATAAGGAGAAAGGTCTTTGACCGCCTGCATGGGCAGCACATCCACTTGTGCGCCGCCCTCGGTCAGGGTTTTACCAATCGCTTCGGCCACATCAACAGTAGAACCGGTGCAGGTAGCATAGGTTACCAAAATCTTTTCGTTCATATTATTCTCCTTGGAGCAGTTCCGGCGCCAGCAAGACAATATTTCCGGCAACCCGCCCGCTTTCGAGCAGTTGATTGGCTTGGGCGGCTTCCAGGATGGGGAACTTCTGCGCAATCACCGGCTTGATTTTACCTTCTTCAAGCAGCTTGAAGAGCAACGGCAAATCTTGCATGAACGGTTTTTTGTCACGCGCATACAGCGCGGAGATGCCATAAAATTCAATCTTCGCACCATTTGGTGCCATGTTGATGTAGATCAGCTTTAGCGCACCCAACAAGAGCATCCGAAGCCCGGTGGGAGGAGCGTAGGCTACCAGCTTGCTACCACGCCGCAGCACTGCCAGACCGCGCTCTGTATATTCGCCCCCCATTCCATCAAAGACAAAATCAAGGCCATTCGGTTCCATATAGCGAAGCACCTCAACAAAATCCTGGGTATGGTAATCAATCGGGAACGCGCCTAAATCAGATAAGAGGCTGTGTTTAACAGGGGAAGCTATCGCATACATTTTGAGGCCTGCCAGTTTGCCGAGCTGCACTAATGCCGTCCCAACGCCGCCGCTGGCGCCAATCAGCAGGACTTTATCGCCAGCCTGGACTTTGGCTACCCGGTGCAGCATTTGCCAGGCCGATACGTAATTCAGGATCAGCGTGGCAACATCCGCCGGAGCCAGGGCTTGCGGTACTGGAACGAGATGTTCCAGCCTAAGATAGATCATTTCGGTGTAACCGCCATGCCCCGTTAAAGCAGCCACCCGATCGCCTATGGCAACCCTTGTAACGCCTTCGCCAAGCGCATCCACCACGCCCATGATCTCATAGCCGGGCACAAAAGGCACTTTGGGTGAAAACGAGGAGTAGCCGTAGCGATAGTTGACGTCAGTCCGACCGACACCCGTAGCAAGCACGTTAATGCGCACCTCTCCGGCAGCCGGCGCGCGCAGATCATTCTCGGCAATTTGCAGAACATCCGGGCCGCCCCGTTTGGTCACCAGCACGCTTTTGTATTTCATGCTTTTCCTCCGGCCAAAAAATTAATTGCTACCACAAGCGCCATAGGAGTCAGGATAAACGCAATTCGATGAATGATCAGCATGATCTTGTAGTCCAGCTTTCCTGCACTCATCATCGCCCCGGTGAAGAACAATACCAGCACGCACAACCCGGCAGCAATGATAAAAGCGAGCGGAGGAACCTGGATTTGTGTTCCCTTGAGCAATTGATAGAGCTGTATGACAGTAACAACCACCGCACTCAAGGCAATCAGTTTATGAATGGTGAAGAGGATGCCATTGTACGGTTTGCCAGTCAGGCTTACCCAGACACCAAATACCAGTGTCAGGATGAAAAGGATTCCAGAGGTTGTTAATTTCGAAAGCATATCCATTGAAAGCTCCTTGCCGGAATTGTCCGGCTGTATCATAGGCATAACCAGATAGATAGATCGAAAGCGGCAGCATAAGCAGGATCTATAGCAGGTCAAATAGCATCACGCTACGCAAAAACCATTGAAGAAGTCTCCGATAAAATACTTTGCTAGCGCTTCCTAATCATTGCAATACTCGTACCCAGGATCCAGATCAGGAACGGGAAGGTTGCCCCGACCGACGAGCCCCACCCAGAAGATGTATAAAAACCTTGCGGGTTGGTGCCAAAATACATGGAAGGAACAAATGCAAAGTTGAGGATGGAAGTACCGAGAGCCAACCAACCTATCCATTTTGGCAACGCATCGGTGGCAAAGGTCAGATAACCCGCCAGGGCCAACATGGATCCGATCAAGAAAAGCCCAACGGAGCCGAACATCAAAATGGTAGATTTTGTCAGCGCCCGAATGGCGGTAGGGTCCGGATTGCCGCCGAAAGTATCCAGCCCAACTCCGCCTGTGATTGAGTTGCCTATAAATGTGACTGCGATATAAACCATGGCGATTCCAAAAAATAACGTAGCCAGCCACTCTTGTTCACGATCTTCTTGAATGATGCCATGGCGAAAGCCTGCCAGGAATACCGCCAAAAAGGTGAGAATGAACATATCCAGCAGCGTTCGGTGAAGGTAGAATACGTTTACCCTTGTTACATACGCACTAAATGCTGTGATGTTCCCAAAGGAAGGCGGCATACCACCAATCATCCAAAGCGGGAATTCAATAACGGTCAAGATGCAAGCCGCCAAACCGAATACACCAGTCCAACGAAATACTTTTGAGATATTCACAGGAATCATCCTTTCGAAAACATGGGTTTTGCTATCTTAATCATAGCCCAACCATCCGCAACCGCCTATGACCTTTCCTGTACGAAATGTGCCATTTGATGCAAATTCGATTATCATTGCCGCATGGATAAAGATATATCACCCGCCCCCATTAGTGTTTCCGTAACCATCCTATCGCAGTTGTTCCTTTATCTGTCTTCGCTGAAAGTGGATACAGATGAATTCGTGCGCTCCCTGGGGATCGAGCCGGCCAGCGTAAAATCGCCGGATGCGCGCGTCCCGGTCGAAACCTACCTGCTTATCCAAGATAAAGCGGCAGAATACGTGCATGACCCGTATTTGGGCCTGCACATGGGGGAATTTGTCGAAGCGGGTAGTTGGTCCATACTCGGTTACATGATGATGAACTGCAAAACACTGGGGGAGGCCATTGAAAAATCGGGCCGGTACTCGCGTATTATTGGCAACTTGATCGAAACCAAAGCCCAATTCCGCTTAAACAAAATCAAAGCCATCTTCTTTACACCGCCGCACGCGCCGAAAATGTCTCGGCACTGCTTCGAGGCGACCTTCTCCAGCAGTGTGCGCATGATGCGGACCCTTACCGGGGAGAAGCTCAACCCGCTTGAAGTAGCTTTTATCTACCCTGAACCCGAATCCAAGGTTGAATATGAGCGGATTTTCTGCTGTCCGGTGCTGTTCGGGCAGAAGGAAAATTCCATGACGATGGATATACGCGTCGGAAATACACCGATTTTGATGGCAAACCCGGGGTTGTTGGAGTATTTCGAAAAATATGCTCGGGATTTCCTAGCTGAAATGGATCGCAAGGACGAACACACCCGGGCCGTGACAAAGATCATCCTGGCGCATCTGGACGATGAAAAGCTATCCATAGATAAAGTCGCCCAAGAGATGTCGGTGAGTGTCAGGACTTTACAGAACCACCTGGGGGATGAGGGAGTGGCTTTCAGTGACCTGCTCAAAGACATCCGTGAGAGGCTGGCCAGGAAATACTTGCACGAGGACTATTCGGTGGAACAGATCACGTACCTGCTTGGTTTTTCCGAGCCGAGTGTGTTCAGAAAAGCCTTTAAGAAATGGTCGGGGGTTACACCGAGAGAATTTCGGGAAAGATCATTATCAACAATGGATCGTGTTTGATAAAAGGCGTGGCCGATCACAGCCCCGTCCACATGGCCTAATACCGGCCAGAGGCTGTTTTCAAGCTATCAAAAAAAATCGGGGTCAGGGCAGGATCAAACAAGCTGCCCGCTTGCGTGCCTAAAAAATCCATGACGGATTCTTCTTTCCAGGCTGCACGATAAGGCCTATCAGAAGAAAGCGCATCCCAAACATCTACAATTGTAAAAATACGTGCAGCCAGAGGAATTTCTTCTCCCGATAATCCCCTCGGATAACCTGTCCCATCCCAGTGTTCATGATGACAGTAAGGAATGACCAATGCTTTTTGAAAATACGAGATGGGGCTCATTAAATCATACGCATATTGCGGATGCTTTTGCATGATCATCCATTCGGCATCGGTGAATTTCCCCTTTTTGAACAAAATATTATCCGGGATGGCAATTTTCCCTATGTCGTGTAATAATGACCCTATACGAATTCCTTCTTGTTCTTCCTCAGGAACCCCCACTTTTTTTGCCAGATTCAATGCCAATTCGGAAACACGTATGGTATGTGCTTCAGTCTCATAATCGCGCAAATATAACATGCGTAACAGCCCCTGCAGGGTTTGTTCCTGGGTCTGTTCTGCCTCGTGGGCAGTTTCGCTTCTGACCGTCCTAAGGTTCCTGGGCTTTTTCAATGGTGGGCCTAACTTTTCTGTCCACATCGTCACTTTATTGCGGCCCACGTTTTTTGAAACATAGATTGCCTGGTCCGCTTCCGATAACATTCTGTCGAGTGTATTGCTCGCGCCTCTTGAATGGCTGATGCCAATGCTGATGGACACCCGGATCTGGAACCCGTTAATAGTGTGGAAGACACTTGCAATATCTTTGCGCAATTGTTCTGCCAGGTCGAAAGCGGATGCTTTTGGAATATTCATTAAGAAGACAACGAATTCATCTCCGCCAAAGCGTCCAGAGACATCATTTTCCCTGAGTTGGTTATTTATTTTTTGCGCAACTGACTTTAGGACTTCATCGCCGACCAAATGCCCATAACGGTCATTCACACTCTTGAAGTTATCTATGTCTATCATCAGAACCGCATATTCGAGATCGAGATTACGAACTGTCGCCAAATGTTGGTTGACCGCATCAAAGAAACCGCGCCGGTTATTGACAAGGCTTAGCGGATCTTTTGTTGACAGGGCGTGAACCTCTGAATACAAGTCCTGAAGTTTATCCTGCTGTGCCATAAGCAAGCTGTACATTGAAATGACCCGGTAACCAGTTGGATGTGCAACAACAATCGGCTCGTACAAAATATGTCTGTCCCGCTTCAATGCAATTTTGACAGCATCATTAATAAGTGTGTCTGAATGCAAGACCAAAGTCATTATCCCCAATATTTTATAAAATTGATTAAGATTGTTCTTGAGATATAACTCCACTCCAAATGGACGCCCTAATTTTTCGTACACTTTCTCCCTGGGGATTAGGCCGACCAAGTCACCCTTTTCAAGCGCCAATACTCCGGGAATATGCATATTTTTATCGAGCAAATTCAATAGCTCTCTTACCGTTCGAGAAAACTCAATACTTATATCCCAATATGACAAATCCCCAACAGTGTCAATAACGGACTTTCCGCTAGGTCTTATATTTTCTTTCATACTAAAATCAGCAATTCCTAATGAGAGCATGTGAATCACCGTATTCATTATACTTTGTCTAACACCCTGATTATTAAACAACGGTTACCATTCGGTTAACAGTTTTCAAATTTCGCCAAGAAAAGTTTTCGGAAGTAGAAGCAGTATTGCCAATCAGCCGCAATAATAACGAGGCTGCCTGAATGATGGTGCATTCCTCCCGCTTCGCGGAGCTTTTGGCATATTTGGATTTTATCATACCGCTTGAATTGACCCTCTTTATTGTTCTTAATAATCAGATAACTAAACCTTAACAAAAAAAGATGGTTGTGAATATTAAATCACGTTATTATTCTAACAAAATTCATGCATCGGCGCATACCTTCGGGAATAAATCATGAGTGACCCTTCAGAGGACAAACCTTCCCCAATCCAGTATTTCATCGAACGAATCCATGACTTGACCATGGACTCTGTATTAAGAGATTTGCCATCATATTATGAAGTGATAACGCCCAAAACCACTGGCAGGGAGGTGGCCGATATTCTGGAAGGGAATGACCATCTGCCAGGAATGCTTGTAATGCAAGATGCAAAATTGACCGGGGTGATCTCAAGAGATGTGTTTTATGAAAGGGCCGGAAAGAAGTTCGGCACGGAGATTTATCTGGGCCGTCCAATCAGCGTAATGATGAAAACGGTTGACCATAAGATGCTCATATTGCCTGATTCGATGTTGATAACCCTGGCAACCCAAAAAGCGTTAAGCAGGGACTTGAAATCCATTTACCAACCGATTGTGGTGGAACAGCCCGATAAGAATTATCGGTTGATAAGCGCTTTAATCCTATTTCTGGCGCAGAGCCAGCAATTGCTGGAATTGCACAACCAGCGTTTATTTACCGTCGATTCAGGCAGGAATTTGTCTGATGAGGATGCCATTAAGGAATTCAATCAGTATATTGCCAACCAGTCCGGGTTTGATCCTGCCAAGTTGGTCAAACGCCAGGTAGTCCGCTGCGATAATTGTTTCAGGATGGTGAATTATTCCATTGTTGATATTGTCCGATCTTTCCCACAATTGAACCGCGGCATTATCGTTGAGGAAAAAATGGGGACGCGTACCTACCGTTTGCATGTCAGGCACGTTTGCAAAAACAGGGAGGTTTGGGAGATTCCTTTACTTCTGGATGAGCGTTTGGAATACCGGTCACAACGTCAAGCCAGGGCAGTCGAAAGTTATGTTTGACCTCAGCGGACACAAAGTTACCGGTTTTGTCATGCCAATCGGGAGTGGCGCAGTGGGAAAAACCAGCCTGGCGCTTACCTTGGAAAAGCATACACTTCCAATGGATTGGGCGGCTTTTCTAAACAGTGTTCCTAAAAGCCAAAACCTGGAGTTCAGGTATGTTTTGGATAAGATTCTTGTGAATGAAACTCAGTACCAGGTTTTGCACCAATACCTAGTTCCCCCCGGCCAAAAAGCGCTTGATCTATCTGAAAGTGGGCGTAGTTTTGAAAATATAATCGAAATTTACCGTTCCCTGATCCGTCGAGTGGATGTAGTCCTTCTTTCCTACCGGATAACGGATCTTGATTCTTATCACGATATTGAATATTGGGTGGAAAAGGTAAATGAGATCATGAACAATTCAACCAATTTAATATTGGTTGGGACTCATCTGGATAGGTCTGATCAGCGGGAAGTAACCGAAGACATGATAATTGCTGGGAAAGAGTATGTGAAGAACCTGATAAAGATATTTCGACCCACCTGGAAAGGCTATTTAACTTCCATGGAGGTTTCAAACGTCAGCGGAGAAAATATCATCGAATTGCGCAAACTGATTTCTAGTGCCATTATGCTGGCAGTCGGTGTTCCGGTCCATTCCAATTCTTTTCAATCTTCCCCCGTTCCTTGACACTCTGGCACCATTTTACTCGTTAATCTCCGCAAAAGTTTATATCAACTCAACGAGTTCTTCTTCGTCATCTTCATACGCAAACTCGTCTTCATTGTCAAATTCATCTTCGTTTTCGTCTTCATCTTCAAGATCTTCAAATTCATCGTCATCGTCCTCATCATCAAAACCGAAAATCTCATCATCCCCTTCATCAGCATCTGAAACAATTTCCTCCACCTCACTATTTTTTGTGAGGAACTCGAGCTTAGTGTTCAAATCATCTGCCTGTTCCGGCGTAAGCTCCTTGAGCATATCCGCATGGGCATCCACAATATGCGCCATAACCATATCCATGACTTCTTCACTGGTTGTGGACATTGCAACATAATCGCAGTCGATCACCAAGTTTTTGCACTCATATTTAATCATTGGATGGCTCCTTTATCGGGAACAAATGGATGACAATATGGCTATCGTATCACTCCTGGATTAGATGCATGTTATGGTTTATTTATGAGTTGGTTTAAAAGTCGTTAACGAAACAAAGGATCGTTATCGTCCCAAAAATACTTATCCTTCCGGCTCGCCCGTAAAATTGCAGCAGCCGGTGCAGAGAGTGGCATATTCGCCAGCCGGAGTTTGCCCGCGGAATCGCAATTCCTCAGGCGGGTAGTTATCTACAAAGCGTTCCAGGCATTTTTCCCCAAGATAACCGCAAGTCCTGGTTTGCCGACTACTTCTTCGGCCGCCTGCAAACTATGCATTCCATCAAACAAAAGAACTCGTTTACAGGCTAAATATTCATTTTGGTACATATATTGCATAGATTTTGTATTGACTTTTTAGACAGTTATGGGTATAATAGTCTTATACATAAGATAAATCGCCAGACAATGGAACTAATATTTGAGAAAGGAAAATAATGATGAATGATCGCGAGATAGTTGTTGAAAACCTGGTTAAATCCTATCCGAGCAAAGTAACCGCCGTGGATGGGGTTAACTTCCGGGTGGACGAAGGTAAGATTTTTGGTTTTCTTGGCCCGAACGGCGCTGGGAAGAGTACCACCATTAAAATTCTGACCACCCTGGCACTCCCCACAGCCGGACATGCCACGGTCGGAGGTTTCGATGTGGTCAGCCAGGCCACCGACGTCCGACGGGTGGCGGGGGTGGCCCTCCAAGATGTAGGCATAGACCCACTGATGAAATCCATGGAACTGCTGGTCCTCCAGGGACGGCTTTTCGGCGCTTCAAGGGCCGATGCAACAGCGCGTGCCAAAGAATTATTGGAACTGGTCCAGCTTTCCGAGGCAGTCAATCGCCGGGCCGGCACGTACAGCGGCGGTATGCGTCGTCGGTTGGATCTGGCCATGGCGCTGGTGCACCAGCCCAAGGTGCTTTTCCTGGACGAACCCACCACCGGGCTAGATCCGGTCAGCCGCCGGGATGTCTGGCGGGAGGTCCGCCGGCTGAACCGTGAGATTGGGATTACCATCTTTCTGACAACTCAATACCTGGAAGAAGCCGATGAACTTGCCGACACGGTGGCAATCATCGTGGCCGGAAAGATTGTCACCGAAGGATCCCCTGCCAAATTGAAAGCGGCCATGGGAGAGGAATCAATCAACCTGACATTTGAGACACCTGAAATTGCCGAAAAAGGCCGCTTCACCCTTGAGCACGTTGGCGAGCGCATCCAGCTTGATCGGGATATGGTCCGGCTTTATTTGAGCAAAGCCGCCGAATCCATACCGACTGTGATCAACCAACTCCAAATGGCCGGGCTGTCTCCCATATCCTTGACCTTAACCCAACCAACCCTCGACGACGTTTTCCTGCAAGTTACCGGACAGCGCCTGATTGCCAGCGAGGAGACCAAATCCAAAAGCTCCCGTTCCACGCGACGGGAGGAGGTAAATTAACATGAATGCAAAAACGATTGCTCTTAGCGCTCCGCGCCCGACCACAGATAATAAACCCTTTTCCCTGCCAGTTCATATTTTCTTGTTGGTCGTGCGTTCCCTGACGACGCTGTTACGCACACCAGAAGCACTCCTACCACCGGTGGCCATCAGTATTTTCTTTTTGGTAATTTACCAATCTACCCTGGGGAAAGCAGCCGGTTCCATCCCTGGAATTGGCGGCAGCTATCTGGGATTTATCCTGCCCCTCTCCATCGTAAGTGGCTCCTTGTCCGGTTCCGGCATCGCTGCCCAAAACCTGGTGCGCGACATTGAACGCGGCTATTTTGACAAACTGCTTCTCACTCCGGTCCGCCGGGCGGCATTGTTGCTCGCCCCGATCCTGGCCGGCGCGGTCATCCTGGGAATCCAGGCAGCCATTGTAGTAATCGTGGGGCTTATCCTGGGCCTCAAACCGGCAACGGGTTTCCTGGGATTGCTGGCAGTGATTGGCCTGGGAGTGTTGCTCGGGATCGGCTTCTCCGGTTTCACAGTCTCGGCTGCGTTGGGGAGTGGAAGCGCAGCCGCCACACAGGGAGCCAGTTTCCTGTTTTTTCCTCTGACCTTCCTCGCCCCCACTTTTGTCCCGCTGGCATTGCTATCGGGCTGGCTGGAGGTGGCTGCCAAGATCAACCCCATCACCTACGTACTGGAGGCTATGCGCGCTTTACTTAACACCGGATGGGACGGCCAGGCCATCTGGACCAGTATCCTGGCCTGCCTGGTTCTGGCAATTGCCATGTACGCTTTGGCAGCCTTTGCTTTGAGCGTGCGCACCCGCCGCACATAGATGTTTCTGCTCGCATACCAATGTGGCTATAGGGGTGGAGGCTGGTTGGGCTTTGGCAGCCAAGCCTTCACCCTATGACTATTGGCTTTTCGGGTGTATAACCCGTTCACATAGATAAATTGAGAGAAGCAGGAATGGTCTTCCCAACAGTAAATGGTTCCAATTTGCTCAGGCATAAACTGACCCTGCCCCAGGATTTCCAAGGCAGTCTCAACCTGGTTTTCATCCCCTTCGAACGGTGGCATCAGATGGAAGTGGATTCTTGGAGCACCTTGGCCGGCGAATTGGAGAGGCAGTACGAGGGATTGTTTTATTACGAGCTGCCAACCATCCAGAGCAGGAATCCTTTCTACAAGACATTCCTGAATGAGGGTATGCGGGCCAGCATTCCCGACCCCAAAACGCGTGAACGTACGATCACGTTATATCTCAATAAGGAGGATTTCAGGGCCGCCTTGGGAATGCCAGATGAGGCGCACATTTATGTTCTCATAATAGACCGCCAGGGGAATGAATTTTTTCGCGCTCGGGGGCCGTATAGCCAGGAGGCAGAGACGGCCCTGCGCCAGAGGATCCTTCAACTTACCCTAAACGTGAAGAATGGATGATCGTCTGATGGGTTATGGTAACAACTAAACCCGCAGGCGTGGAAGATGACCTTCATTATGTAAAAACACTTTCCAATATGGGTGTAAAATGGAAGTGGTAGGATTATTTTTCCAAGGAGGCGCTTCTGCATGGACGACCAGGAATTGCGCAAGCTCATTGAACAACTGCACTCTGAAATCCAAAACACCACCACCGTTGACGAAAAAGGCCAGGAACTACTGCTCCACCTCGATGCGGATATCCGTGAGCTTCTTGACCGGACCGGCGGGTATGGCATTCCCGTTCACCCATCCACCATCCAACGTATGGAAGAAGGGCTTGAGCATTTCGAGGTGACCCACCCGGCATTGACGACGTTGCTCGCCAAGCTGCTCGAATCGCTCAGCAATGTCGGGATTTAAGTTCGTATAGAACCACGCATGTTTTGCACAACGTATTTGCGAATACCTATACTCTTTCAACGTTGACAATTTATTGAAAAGAACGGCCTGCCTGCACTGCGTGCAGGCAGGCCGTTTTAGACTTGAGCCCTCATTATAAGAATTATGATAATTCAGATAAATATTTGACAAATGAACATATAAGTTCTAAAATATCGCAAAAAGAAAAAGGAGCCCAATATGAATAAAATCACCCCGTTCTTATGGTTCGATGATAAGGCCGAAGAAGCCGTGAATTTTTACACCTCCATTTTCAAGAATTCAAGGGTTTTGAATATTTCGCGTTATGGAAAGGATGCGCCCTACCCGGAGGGAATGGCATTCCTAATAACATTCGAACTGGACGGGCAGGAAGTGATGGCATTGAATGCAGGCCCGGAATTCAAATTCACGGAAGCCATTTCAATGTTTGTGAACTGTGAAACGCAGGCGGAAGTGGATGAATTTTGGGAAAAGCTATCGGAAGGCGGAGAAAAGAGCCAGTGCGGCTGGCTAAAGGACAAGTATGGCCTGTCCTGGCAAATCGTTCCAATTGCTCTAGGTGAATTGATGAACGACAAGGATGCTGAGAAAAGCAAAAGTGTCATGCAGGCCATGCTAAAAATGACAAAGATCGATATCAACGGTTTAAAGCAGGCATATGAGCAGGTAGAGTAATTCCAATTAGAATGAATATTTAACCAACGGAAAGGATTTGATGATGAGCAGAGTACGGGTTTTAGTAGGCACTCATAAGGGTGCATTTATCCTGACATCGGATGCAAAGCGCACAAGCTGGGATATCAGCGGCCCACTTTTTGCGGGCTGGGAAATATACCATATGAACGGCTCGCCGGCCGACCCCCAGAGGCTGTACGCGTCCCAATCCAATGGTTGGTCCGGGCAGGTGATCCAGCGCTCCAACAACGGCGGCCAGACCTGGGAAGTGGTAGGCAATAAATTCGCTTATGAGGGCGTACCCGGAACACACCAATGGTACGACGGCACGCAGCATCCTTGGGAGTTCCTGCGTGTCTGGCAACTTCAACCGTCGCTGACCGACCCGGAAACGGTCTATGCGGGCGTGGAAGATGCCGGCTTATTCCGCTCGACGGACGGAGGGCAAAACTGGCAGGAACTACCCGGGCTGCGCGCCGCCAAGGGGCATCTCTGGCAGCCCGGTGCAGGTGGGATGTGTCTTCACACGATCCTTTTTGATCCGGGCAATCCACTACGGATTTTTGTGGCGATTTCGGCGGCGGGCGCGTTCCGCACCGAGGATGGCGGCCAGACTTGGCGGCCGATCAACAACGGTCTGGTCTCGCCAGGCGAACTACCGGATAAGACAGCTGAGGTGGGCCACTGTGTGCATAACCTGGCTGCGCACCCTTCCCGACCGGGCATACTGTTCATGCAGAAACATTGGGACGTGATGCGCAGCGACGACGCGGGCGATTCCTGGCACGAGGTCAGCGGGAACCTGCCCAGCGACTTCGGGTTCCCGATTGCCGTGCATGCCCACGAACCGAACACCGTCTATGTCATTCCAATTAAGAGCGACTCGGAGCATTATCCACCGGACGGCAGATTGCGCGTATACCGCAGCCGGAGCGGCGGGGATGAGTGGGAAGCGTTGACAAATGGGCTGCCGCAAAAAGATTGCTATGTAAACATCTTGCGCAGCGCGCTGGCAGTCGATACGCTCGACTCGTGCGGAATTTATTTCGGCACTACGGGCGGTCAGGTGTATGCCTCGATCGATTCGGGCGACAGTTGGACACCGATCGTGCGGGACCTGCCGAAAGTCCTGTCCGTTGAAGTGCAAACCCTGCTATGATACGCGTAGCACTACCGCAACACTTGCGGACACTGGCGCAAGTTGGCCAAGAAATTGAACTTAGCGTGGAAGGCGCCCAAACGATCCAGACCGTCCTGGAAGCCTTGATAATTGCGTATCCGATGCTGCGAGGGACGATCCTGGATCAAGTGAATGGGCAGCGCAGGCCGTATATCCGCTTCTTCGCCTGCGGAGAGGACCTGTCGCTCGAACCGCCCGACTGCCTGTTACCGGAGGCGGTGGTGATCGGGGCACAACCTTTTCGGATCGTGGGCGCAATGGCAGGCGGGTAGCCAACGAGGATAGATAAGGAGATTATTCTTTCCATGATCGCCGAGCCCAAATTAGAATATCGCAAGGAACAGCATTATGCAGCCATTCGCGTTGCGCTGCCGATCCCATTCGGCAAATTTCTCCCGTCATTATGGGATGAAGTGAATGCCTGGTTGAAGAAGGATCAGAGCGTAGCCTCTCCCGGACCGGCCATTATTCGTTATCTCACCACGAATATGTCCGAAAAACTCGATCTTGATGTGGGTTTTATCTTGGAGGGAGCCGTACCTAGCAGTGGTCGCATCAGGGCAGGTGTTCTGCCAGCCGGTCAATATGCCACCCTCTTGTACACCGGGCCTTACAAAGGGAAAGGCATTTATAAAGCAACGGTTGCTCTTTTGGATTGGGCAAAAGAAAATAAGATCGTCTGGAATATATCCATAAAAGATGGGGTCGAGTGGTGGAATGGGCGGACTGAATACTACCTCACCAATCCGGATTACGAACCAAATACCAAGAAATACCGGACTGAGTTGGCCTTTCTGGTTAAATAGGCTGGCTTTTATCGGTTGTTTACTCGCTCTGGCTTAAAAAGCATAACCTCAGGACCTTCAATTCATCATAGCTAAGACTCCCATTGAGCTTATCGAAGACGGGTCTGAGGAGGGCAGTCCCCAACTCGCGGAAAGCGGCAAAGGCAGCAGCCTGCTGGTCGGGGGAGGCCGCCGAAAGCGCCAGCAGGTCTTCAGCCGGACGGATCTTGTGCCCGGCTTCGATGTAGCGGGAAAGATGATCCAGGATCGTGCCAGCCGTGACCTGATAGCGTTCCATCAAGGCAGTCACACTTTCCCCATCATTGAACGCTTCTGCCACCATCATATAGCGCCGCCCAGAGTCATCTTTTGGGCGGCGGGCCTCTTTGGTTTTCTCACGCAGGTTGTGCTTCCGGCAATAAACCCGCAGAACTTCCAGAAAAGCCACCCCGTACTGGCGCGCCTTAACCTGGCCTACGCCTGAGATATCGAGCAGGCGTTCGGGCGACTGAGGGGCATAGGCAGCCATCTCCACCAGAGTCCGGTCGGCGAAGATGACGTAAGGCGGTACTCCGGCTTCATCGGCCAAGTCTTTACGTTTGGCCCGCAGGAGGGCGAACAGGGCATGGTTATATTCCAATTCCATCTTGTTGGCTTTTTGGAGGGCGCGTTCTTCCACTTCCTGCAACTGTCCCAGGATAGGCGTGCGATCCTTGAGGGCTGCACTGGCTTTGGGGGACAGGCTAAGGGTGCGGTATTCGCTTTCCTGGATGAGGTAGCCCATCTGCACCAGTTGGCGCGCCAGGTGCATCCACTGCTTCTTATTCAACTCGCTGCCAATGCCGTACGTGGAGAGACGGTCGTGTCCCAGACGCAAGATGCGTTCACCCTTTGAGCCAAGCAACACCTCGGTCACGTGCGCCGCACCGAAGCGCTCACCGGTGCGCTTGACGCAGGAGAGAAATTTCTGCGCCGGGATGGTAATATCGCTCAGGATTGGGGATTCGGCGTTACAGTTATCGCAGTTCTTGCAGTTCTGGATGGTATAGGATTCGCCAAAGTAATTCAGCAACGGCTTTCGGCGACAGTTGATCTCATCCTCGGCGAAGCGCACCATCGCATCCAGGTGCTGCATCGCCACTTGGCGCTCGGTGCCTTCCTTCTGATCAATAAAGTATTTTAGCTTGGCCGCATCGGAATAGCCATATAGAAGCAGGCAGTGGGCCGGCAGACCATCCCGCCCGGCGCGACCAATCTCCTGGTAATAGCCTTCGATGCTCTTGGGCAGATCGTAGTGCAGGACGAAACGCACGTCCGGTTTATTGATGCCCATCCCGAAGGCGATGGTTGCTACGATGATCTGGGCATCGTCGCGAATGAAGGCTTCCTGGTTGCGGCGGCGCTCGTCATCCTCCAGCCCGGCGTGGTATGGGCGAGCTTTGTGACCGTGGCGCTCCAGATAAGCTGCCAATTCATCCACCTGCCGACGCGAGAAGCAGTAGATGATGCCGGACTGATCCTTGAAGCGCTCAAGGAAGCGCACAGTCTGCAGGGCGGCATCCCGCTTGGGCTGTACTTCGATATATAGGTTTTCCCGGTTGAAGCTGGCTACGAACTCGTTCGACTGCGCAAATCCCAAGCTGGATTTGATATCGGCTCGGACACGCGGGGTGGCAGTGGCCGTAAGCGCCAAGCAGACAGCGGAAGGGAAGCGCTTGCGCACCTCAACCAACTGGCGGTACTCGGGACGGAAGTCGTGGCCCCACTCGGAAATGCAGTGGGCTTCATCTATTGTCAATAGATCAACTTTCACACTGGAAAGAAGGTCGAACAGGCGCGGGGTAAGCAGCGTCTCTGGGGCAACATAGAGCAGGCGCACGCTCCCATTCCGCACGCGGGCCATGTTCGCCTGGTATTCCTCCGGCTGGAGCGAACTGTTCAGGAACAGAGCCGGCACACCCGCGGCGCGCAACTGCTCCACCTGATCCTTCATCAATGCAATAAGTGGCGAGACAACCACCGTGAGGCCATCGAAAAGGAGCGCTGGGATCTGGTAGCAGAGGGATTTGCCCCCGCCGGTGGGCATGACCGCCAGCGTGTCACGGTGTGAGATAATATTCTCGATGACCTCGCGCTGGAGCGGGCGGAAGGTATCGTAACCGAAAGTATCTTTTAAAACAGATTGGGGTGTAAGCATGCTTTAAGTCCCCTCTTGGAGGATGGTCACGGGAGATACCTATCCATTCTCCCCTGCCAAGCGGGCGATCTGCAGGAGACATGTGCGGATCACATCCTGCTTCTCAGGAGGCAGGGAGCTCTCTTCGATCTGCGCAATGCGTTCCACATCGTTCATCGCCCGGATGATACTGACCGGCACCTCAATATTCCCATCGGTGAACGAACTCAGGTATTCTATGGCATCGATCAGAAAATTGCGCATTTCATCATCTGCACGCGCAGTCCGAAAGAAACCTGTCAGGGCCGGAGAAAGTCTGGCCGCGCGTGCGGCAGCGGGCGCGCCTCCATAGGATCGGGCGGTTGAGAAGGAATATAGCGCCGTAGCGAGTTCAGAAAAGCTCTGCACGCGTTGGTAGATCGATTCGCCCATCACATCCCAGATGATCGAGCGCCAGCCGCGAACCTGCTCCGGCAGTTGCAGGTTTTGTGCCACTTGCGTTCGCCAATCATCATCCATTCTTCCGGTGACATGTTCCAAGAGAGTATCAATATCCGTATTGAACAGGTCTTTCTGTAACAATACCGCCAGATCGGGACGCAGTGTGGGAAGAAGTTCCGGAATAAAGACGCCGCTGGCGAAGAAATCGCTGACATTGAGGCCATGCCGCCGCAGAAGTTCCTGCTGGAATAAAGGCAAATAGCGCTGCAGGGCGCTACTGTCTTCCCGCAGGGCCACAAAGGCTGAATTACCGGCCGGAAAGGCGTTCTCGATGCGCTTGAGGAATTCCCCCTGCCAGTCCTGATAAATGCGCAAGCTGCTGAGGATTTCATAAACGGGCAGGTGCGGTAACAGGTTTTCTGCGATGACACGCTCTTGTTCGGCCTCCACACTGGCTTTTTGGACAAAGCGCTCCAGGGCGCGGAACAGGCCGGTGGTGAGTTGGTTTATGCCGAGTACCACCGTCTGGGCTTGATTATGGGCAATGGCGCGTAACAGACTGCCTTGTTTGGCAAGCGGGATGATCTTGGCAATATTTGCCAAGATCTGCTGGCCCCGGTCGGTACCTGTGTCAGGCGTCCTCCGGGAAGTGGGACGGTCACGCAGTTGAGGAATGGATCTCCCGATAAAATAAGAAATGATGTGAATACCTATCACATCTTCTTCGCGACCATACAGGATTTGGCGGAAATTATCGGTCAGTTCTGTCAGGAAACCCTCGTAGAGCGCTTCATTTGTCCCAATCGTCAAGCGCTCCAGTTCCTGGACATTCCGGCGTTGCGCGCTCAGGCGGCTCTCGGCGATGGTTTCGGCAGCCCGGATCAGGTCGCTACGGTGCTCCCGTTGTGATTCGCGCACGTGATATAAAAGGCTGACAAAATCATGCACCGGTAGATAACGGAGCTGTTCGGATAGGTTGCTCTGGAATGTTCTTAAATCGCCGCCCAGGAAAACACCCTGCAACGGTGTAACCGCGTAGGCCGTACTTTTGCGGGCCGCGGCCGGAAGATGGGCCGCAAAGCGGCGCCGGCTATCTTCAGAATGCAGGAAAGCCGGGCAACCAGCCACGTCAGAATAATATCCGCCCTGGCGCTGCATCGGTTCACCGCTGCCTAATTTAATACGCAGGGTTTCTGCCACACCGTGTTCGGCCGACCAGGCTTGCATATCATACTTTGCTTTAAGATAAAGGTAAGCGCCGGCCGCCTGGCTGGCCTGTTGACTCAAATCGGAACCGGCGATGAAAACTTCCGGGATCATTTCTGCAAAACGATTCTGTGGCGATTGCGCCGTTTGGCGGCTTTGTGTGGCATAGTCCCACACGCGGTCGAGATAGGATCGGATGGCTCCCACCGAGTTCGATCTCTTCCAGCAAGGGGATCAGCCAGATCGAAGGGAGTTCCATCGACGGATGTTCCCGGCGTGTTTGCTCTGCCTGGTTATGCATCTTCCGGTCAAGCGAAACCAACGCCTCCGGTTTTGACGAAAAGCTGACCTGCAGCGCCAAAGCCATGCCCGGGTTCCCGTATGTCCCGGCAATGGTGTTAATCTCATACATGTTGTATACGGTGGTATCAATAGCGAATTGGTCACGGGCGGTAACCATTCCTTCATGAATACGCGGTGTGATCACAGTCCGTTGCAGGATGTCCCGGTATCCAACCACTTCTCGCAACAGGTATTCCGACGTACGGTTCGTTTGTATGGCCGGTATCAAGGCGTGCAATTGCTTGCGGAGTTGTTTGTTCAGACCGTAGTAATACTCCAACATCCTGCGCCGTTGTTGCCGGAGTTCGAACATTTTCTGCTCATAACGGTCGTTATGCTGCCACAGGATACGCGCCGGATCACGGCGCAAGTGCCAGCGGGTTGCCAGCCGCTGCAAGGAGGTGGCATCTATGGAAAATGGCAGGATGCCCCGGTAACGCTGTTCCAATTGGTGCGTTAAGAGTGTGATGTCATTCAGGAGACTGGTAAAGCGCTGGTTCCGCTGCGGCAAGCGGTCAAGTTCTGAGATTAGTTCAGGACTCACTGGAATACGCGGGTCAGCCTGGCGCAGGAGATCGAGGATGCGGGTCATCCGCTGCACGTTTTCCATCACAACCGCTGCAACCAACCGGTGTCCCTGGCCGGACGGCCGGTTGCTCCCATCCCAGTCGCTCCAAAATGATAGGAATGAGGTCAATGTCGTGTCTGTCAATTGTTCTGCATATTCCTCGCCCGTGACGAGCGTGGCTAGGTCCAACAGAATTTCATCTGCTTCCTGTTGTGAGTTGATGCTCACATTCCGGCCAAGATATTCCTGCCACAATTCCTGTGCCGCTTTCTTTATTAACAATGCCCCGATCGGCCGGGAAGATACCAACGCCGTCCCGATTGCGTCGAGCGCCAGCTCAGCTTGCAGCGAGTACATCTGTGTAGGGTGGACAGTCCGGTCATAGGAACGCAATCTGAACAGTTCCTGGCGACGTGGCAGAGAATCTTTCATGAATTCCCTATCCAAACGTTCATCCAGCCAATTGCCGGTATCGTTCATTGCCCGCTGCATCAGTTCGTCGCTGATGAAGGCCCGATCAAGCAGGCGGGTTCGGAAGATCCCAGCCGCTCCGGCCCATAGTGTTGCAAGAATTCATTTTTCAATCGTTGAGCATCCAGAGGGGGCAAGGGCATCCGCTGGGGCATGGAGGCGCTTTCCCCGCCATATTGCAGGATTTGTTTCGCAATGAGGTCCCACCCACGCGAGAGTTCGATTGACCGGCTGCTCCGGCTGGCCAAAGTCCGAAATGGCAAAGGTTTGCGGTTGTAACGCGCCTCCTCCTCTGCTATCAGACGGTTCAAATCAATCAGCAGCCGCCGGGTTTTTGCCAGGAGAATTTCCGCATCATCCACACCGCCAAGCGTCAGCCTGAACGTTGTCCTCCCGGTTTCAAACCCCTTTTCTGTACGCGCAAAAGTGGCCAGCGGCAGCAGGCCAATCCCGCGCCGTGCCAGGGAGGATGCCAGCCAATCCAGGGATAGGCCAGCCGGCAGGCGTTTGATCTGTAACAAGGGATACATGCTGCCCGTGGGAGGAAGAATGACCAGCCCAAACGGATTGCGGTCCGAGGGAAGATTCTCCACGGCGGTCAGCAAAGCTTGTGTGCGATCGCGGAAAATGGAATTTCGCAAACGCCAGTAGGTGCGTGTCTCCTGGGTCGCGCCCCGATAGAACAAATAACAGATGTATATGGCTGCCAGGTTGGGTTGAATGATGGAATTCAAGGCCTCAAAGCGTTGCCGTAATGGCTTGGCGCGTATTTCGGTCACTGCAAGCCGGGCTCCAGCCAGGCAATCCGTTTTGGACATGGAGTGGACTGTGATAACCCGATCAGCCTGTTCTTCATCCAATTCGCCAAGCCGGACCAGTTCTGCTGCAACCTGGCGGACCGTTTTTATTTCCGGGAGATCGTCAACCGGCGCCACGTTCTGGTAGGCCAAATCGTCAATGACATAAAGATCATGCTGCAAGCAATACTTGATCAGCTTGCGCATGGCTGCTTCATCGAGTATCCTGCCTGTGGCGTTATGGGGATTATTAAGCGCCACGGCCCCACGCGTCTGCCAGGATGGATCCTGCCGGCAGAGTTGCTCCACTTTCTCAATAATGGCATTAACGTCGAGGCCCAATGAAGCCATCAATGGCACAGCATGGACATTGGGAAAACATTGCTCGTATGACCAACTCAGGTCGGGAATCACCACATCGGTAATTCCGCAATGAAAGCCCAAGATTCCCAATGCCGTGCGGGAGGAACCACTTACCACCAGACAAGCCTCGGGCCGGTACTGTGGCTGGTGCTTACAAAAAACACTCAGAAAACTGCGTTGAAGCGCCTGGGACCAGGCAGGTAGGTGGATGTTTTGCACCAGGTCATCGAGAAGTTCCTTTGCATCAACAGCAGAAAATTCATCCATCATGCCGTTTTTCCATGCATTCTGCATGCGCCGGGCAAGCATGGCGGTTTTTTCTTCAAAAGCAGTTATGGAAATTGCCAACTTTTGGGCACGCTCATCCAACAAGCGCTCGAGATGCCGCTCTGTTCGTTCGGCCAATTGCGGCAGGATGCTCTCGGCGCTAATGCCTGTTCCCAAGCCATCGAACGTGGGGCTGACCTGGGGGACATCCGCGGAAGTTTCGGTTGGAAGATGGGCCAATTTCTGTTCCAGCAGATAGATCAGGAACTCGACTTCTGAGGCGGAGGGCGTTCCTTTCATGCTGAAATGAACATTCTCCATAACATTCAGAAAATCAGCATTACCGGCAATGAATACCGTGGAGAGGCTATCCAAGCGGGACGCGAAAATCGCAGGGGTTAGCAAGCGCATGACACGTTGCACCAGCTTGGCCTCGCGCGCCAGCGAAAGGTGGTTGGGAGCGTTATTCGCCTCGATGAAGTAGAGCGGGCGCTCGATACTCAGGCTACGCAGTTTGCGGCGTGTTTCTTCCCCCAGCGGGCCGCCAATCAGCAAAAAGGTTGGAACTTTAGGCGTGTTGAGCAGGAATTGCTCGATCTGTTCCCGGGCAACCCGTTCATCAGCAGCCAGGTCTTCAAAAAGCAGATTGGGGATGGTCCGCAGGGATGGCAGTACTTCGCAACGATAGCACAGGATGCGGGCTGGTGTGATTTCCAGATAGGATGACAGGGCAAAAAACAATATCCGCAATGTTTCGCTTATCCCACCCGAGGCGAGTATGATCTCCCGGCGGCCGGAGTGTTCTCCGGTATCATAGTGTAACGGTTCCTGCTGGTGCTCCAGCCACGCGCAAAACGCCGTGATCAGCGCATGTGGGTTCTTCCGGGAATAGCCGCCGCGTGGCATGTAGGGAGAGCTCTTTTGAATCGTGCGGATGATAAGCTCGAGTTTCGGCTTATCGGCGGGCTCCCAGCCCAGGTATTCCAGGATCGCATCGGGTTCCGTATCCCACAAATCTTCCCGGTGGACATCTATGCCAAGCGCAATGCGCAGAAAGGCCGAAGAGAGACGTGCATCCTGCAGCGGGTTCCCAATGTGGAAATCAACATGGTCTTCCAGCGGGACCGGCGCTGCGGCGGTTGTTTCGCTGATCTCGGAAACCCGGGCAGCCCGAATCGGTTTCAGGCGAAAGAAGCTTAAGGGATCAGGCTGGGGAGGCATTGGTTGCGCACTCAAACCGCGTCAGGGGAAGCGATGAACTGCCGGATCGCCCAGATTCACTTGGCATCCTTCTTGTCCTCCAAGGCTTTTTGCAAAAGCTCCTGGAACAGGTTGAGAAGTTCCGAGCCGCGGGCGGCTTCCTGAGGGGTTAAAGAGATGACCGTGCGGGCGTTCTTCAAGTTTTGGCTGGCTTCGGCCAGGCGGGCAGCCTGGGGCGTCAGCATCAGCAATTCCGGACTGCTCTTGAGCACATCCAATTCTTCTATTTCAAAGGCGAGGCGCATGCGATTGCGGGCCAACTCGTCTGCCAGGCTTTGCTGGGTCAGCGCCGATTCCTTTTCGAGCAGGAGCTTCTTGAGTTCGGCCTTTTTTAAATCCAGCGTATGCTCCATTTCTGCGATCTCTTCGTCGGCCTGGTATTTGGCTTTGGCTGTGGCTACGCGGGCCTGCTGGTTCAGGTGCTCGGTCTGTTCGAGCAGGCGCGCCTGTTCCTGCTGGCGCAGGGCATCTGCGATCTCAGGGTCGGTTGGATCCAAGGATTGGATGGCCAGGGAGATCAGTTCAACGCCAAATCTTTCCTTGACAACTGCCGAATGTTCATTCAAGTAGTTCAGGATATTGGCGGATGAAAGCGCGTTGATGCCGGAGCGTTCTGTATATTCTTTCACCAGTCCCTGGAGCAAAACCTGGACTTCGTCGGTGGCGCGCACCACTGCATCACGATTCCATCCGCCGACCCGGATCAGGGACTGGATGTATTCGAGGCTCGGCGCAACCGAGCCAACCAGCTTGACACGCACCCCCAGATTCCCTGCGGCGGTTGCCTCGACGGTCAACTGGATCGGGCAGGTGGTGCGTTGGAGCGGCAGGCTGAAGTGGCGTGGGTAGACCAGGCCTTTCCGCAGGTTGATGCGACCATTGGACTCATAGAGCACCAGGAAATCCGGCTGGCGGATGCGATATTCCAATAAAGCGAACAATATAACTGCAATAACAATAACGCCGACAATAACACCCAGAATAATGTTCATGCTGCGTACCTCCTCAGAAATGCTTTGGTTGGCGATTAATTTCGCTGAATTATACCCACTTTGAGAATCGCAGGGGAACGATTTACTCCGGATCACGGGGCAATCCTATCCAAACGTGCCTCGTGATCTGTGATTTGTGATCGGATTCCATGGCAGTGCGGAGGGGTGAGGCGGGCAGGAAAAGGCGTTTTTTCGGGTTGCGCGCGCGCGTTGGTTCAAAACAACGAGGAACAATTCCCGGGAGAGACGAAATTTCGGGCCAAAATGGGAGGAGAAGGCGAAAAACGGCAATATTTTGAGGGTTTTTGGCAGTTTTTGGAGCCAAAGTGGGACGGAAGCCCGGATTAAATAAGTTATGCGAATTGTTTTCTGGAATTGATACGCGGGAATTGGGGTAAAAAATGGCATTTTTAAGGCGTTTTTGGGCAAAATATTTCAAATAATATGGGGCTGACGAGATGAAAATGACGTCCGGAAGGATGGGCACCTTGGATTCTGCCCGGTGGTCCCCGCCGAGAGTGGAACACCGGTTATTTTTGTCATTCCCTTTGACTTTGCAGCCTTTTTGCTATACACTATTCACGAGGTTCCCATTCACTTTTAGTGGGTCAATCATCCCATGCCCGCACCCGAAGCCCTTGCCCGCGAGAATATTGACGCCCAACTGGCCGCCACCGGCTGGACGGTGCAGGACCGCGCCGGGATGAACCTGTACGCGGCGCGTGGCGTGGCCTTGGGCGAGTTCCCGCTCGAAACCAGCTGTGCGGATTATCTGCTCTTCGAGAAGAACATAATTCCAGGTGTTTTGCAAAAAGTTCTTGTAGCCCTACCCCCGCTGGAAGAACAGCGGCGCATCGTGGCGGAAGTGGAGCGGCGGCTGGAGTCGGCCCGGGCGGTCGAGGCGGCGGTGGAGGCCGGGGTGAAGCGGGCGGGGAGGCTGCGGCACGTGTCCCCGTCAGGGGAGGCGGTGCTGCGGGCGGCGTTTGAGATTAGACTGTAGGATGGTTGCAGATTTGAAGGTTGGAATGCATAGGCAGTGAAAGGAGAGTAAATAATATGGAAATCAGAATTAGAGAGAAAGTTAAATCTCTTTTGCTTGCCGCAGGATGGGCTGGAAACGACATTTTGGAAGAACAATCAATTTCCTACGACGATAGTGTATATCGCCCCGATATGATATTGGTAAATAATCTGAATCCCGTTGCTGTTGTTGAAGTGAAAGCCGCAAATATTGATATCGCTGATTTAGAAGTCAGAAGCCAAGTTTTAGGATATATCGAAGCATTAAAGGTTCCATTAGGATTTATTACGAATGGGAGCCAGATTTATCAAATAATTTTCTCAAAACATGAATTTGAAGAAATAGCAACTTTCCCGGCCCCAGAAGACGTGATAGATAAATTTGGGAACAAAGTACAGCATGCATCTCCATATGCGGTTCCACCTCTAATAGTTTCGTCACAGCCTCCACGATATTACCAAATCGAAGCCATTAACAATGCCATTTACTCAATAATTAATGGGAATAAACGTGTGAGGATTCAAATGGCGCCAGGAAGCGGGAAATCATATGTGGCATTGCAGATATGTTGGAAGTTGGTCAAATCAGCTTTTGTAAAAAGGGTAGTGTTTCTGTCAGACAGGACGATCATCTCTGAGCAAACGCGAATGTTATTCTCAAAATATAACTGGGTTGTTGAAACGCTTCCAATAAAAAATGGAGAAATACCTATTGGTGACATATACTTTTCAACAATCCAAAATGCATTAAGTCATAGGGACATAGACAAAATAATAAGCAGGGATACATTGATCGTGATGGAATCGGATACAAACTGGAATTTACAATTGGAATCCATTTCACAAGAGTCAATCATTCTTTTGTTGTCATCTAGAGACGTTTCTTGGGAAGTTGCAAAGCAATTCCCAACTTTGGCATATATGTACTCTTTTCGGGAAGCAATAGCTGATAATTTTCCGATTATCCCCGAAGGCTTTGTTTCAAGAACGCTCGATGAAATAGCTGAAATTCGAATGGGGAGATATATTGATCCAATTAAGGATGTTAGCGATAGCACTTTGGTACAAGTGAAGGTAATTAAAGGAAGAGATTTGAATGCATCTGACGGCATTGACTTTGACCAATTAACTATTGAATCTAGAAAACTTAGCAAGGAAAGTCCCCCAGAAAGATTCAATCTTATTAAGAATGATATATTGATATCTGCACTTCCAATCAAGGGGGTGTATTCTGTTATTCTCCTATCGGGGAAAATACCCGAGAATGTCGTTTTCGCATCATCAATCATTAGAATCAGAGTTCGACCAAATTTAGCAAATCCCAAAGATGTGTATGCTTATCTGAAATCTGATGCAGGTCAATCAGCGGTTAAGCTTTTAGCGACACGCTTTGGAACATCAATTCCAAGAATAAATTCCAGTAGCTTGTCACAAATACCAATATTGCTGCCGTTAGATCAAGCCACCAAGAAGGTGCAAGAGAAGCTGAGTACATTTAAGCAGATAAAACTAAACCTTCAAGAAAATATATTACCCGGTTTGGACAAAGCCGAAAAAGAACCCGAAGATTCAGCAAGATTAGAAAAACTTTCTGAACAGTTTCATCAGATTGCCGACTTACTTGCCCCGTTACCTTTGCCAGCTAGGATACTTAAAAGTTACCCTACCCCAATAGCCCTGGCATTACGGAAGTACAAAGATTCTAGGTTTAATGTCTATGAACAGGTGCTTAGATTAAGAGATGTATTCGAAGCAACAGGCTTTTATGTTTACAATATTGTGCTAGCTGATACCTTTCACAGATTAGATCCCAGAATTTACTTTGTTCAAGATAAAGGGGCTCGAAGGGCTTATAACGGATATTCAATGACAGCTCGCCTGGATTTTATCGATGAAATTATTGGAACTGCAAAGAGACAAAGCCCAAACGATCTTTTTATACCCGAGTTAGTTAATACAACTTTTATAGCGCAAGCTAAAGATTTTCAGGACAACTACCGAAATCGATTATCTCATTCTGCTACTGCCACTGAAAGTCAGCAACAAAAGGTATTGGTAGATTTTGAGCCGGTCGTTATGAATATTCTTTCCGAATTGGAGTTCATAACCAAGTATCGTCTGGTAAGGGTTCCTATGTTTCATTTTCAGAATGAGCAATGGAAAAGAAGAATGGAAATTTACCATGGCGTTGTTCCAGAAATTGATGAGCAAATAGTTCAAGCAGATGGTGGATTAATCCCAGTTGACAGAAATCATGTGGTGCTAATAAATGAAGAAGATCAGTATCTATGTTTACATCCACTTTATCAATTATTAGCATCTGATGAAACTCGGAACGAAAATCATTTGTGCTTCTTCAAGCAACGAAAAAAAGCTGCGAACACTTTGGAAGGTGAAAGCGTTCAGGGTGCATTCGAGGTCAAGCTTGATGGGTATAAAGAATTTGAGAGCTTACAAAGCCGAATATTGGAGACTATTTAGATGTCCAACCAAACTTCCACCATTGTTCAACATCTCCCTAGCTACTGCAATGTTCTGTGCTACGAGCGGCGGCTAGGGGGCGGCTAAGGCGGTCGATGCGGCTGTGGATGCAGGGTTGAAGTGCACAGCTCGGCTGCGACATGCGGTGCTGCGGGCAGCGTTTGATGAAAGGTTAAAAGTTTTCTGAATTAATTTACTGGTAGTTAAACCATTTGACAGAACTTCAGTTCTGGTATACAATGGGGACAAGCTGAATGTAACCATTCAGATGCACCTTGACAGTTTACCTTCTGCTCTGGCATGTGTAATTGACATCAATTTGATGTCGATCACCTAAAACATTGGTGATCTCTACACACCTCTTCTGCTCTTATGTGGCGCAGCAACAGCTGCATCGCAGCAATAGTGCAGAATAAGTTTTGCGATGCAAGACGATTGCGACTGGTGTTTCGGGAAAATAATGGTTTGGGTCCCCATGCTGCCCTTTTCGTGCCGGAGAGTTTGGCGACTGGTGCCTCTGGCACCAAATCCCATAAAGAAAGGTAACGTCTATGAACGCAGAACTGTTAAGGAACTCTGTCGATGCACTTATTATGCTTCGATCAGAGCTGCAAGGTAGCGTGGAGGACAGTGTCATTGAGAAGCTGGATGAGGTTGTTAATAACCTCAAAGCTCTCCAGCAGCACCCAGATGAAATTAGTGCACATGATGTGCTCTATATCTTGGGCGCGATCCTGGAAAATGTCCCAGTGATTGTAGAGCTAATCCATCTATTGACTACCTTGCTGAAGTAACACACCAGACCATAATTTTTCCCATGCGGTTATAGAATTTTCCACGAGGCATTGACATGAATATCGGTAAAGCCATAAAAATGTGTCGCACACAAAAAGGGATGCGGCAATCTGAACTTGCTGCTTTAGCACATATTTCAATAGCTTATCTGTCACTTATAGAGCAGGGTAAACGCGATCCAAATTTTTTAGTACTCAAGGATATCTCAAAAGGCCTCGATGTGCCTTTAAGCATTTTAGTATTTCTTGCTACAGACAACAGCGAAATGCAATCATTGAGTACCGAACTATTTGAAAAGTTATCAATAACTGCATTAAGTTTAGTAAAGGCCGCTGGTAATGAAAGCTCTAAAATATAGGCATCGTTCAATAGCGAGCATAACATCTTTATCTAAAAGATTAGGCTTTCCAATTGATGTTCTTTTAGAAACGGCTAATTCATCAGGAGAATTCTATTTTCCCAATAAACCAAAAGATAAACCTAATGGTGGGAAGAGGCAAACATATTCAATTCGGGAACCATTGTATAGTATTCAAGAAAGTATATGTCATAAAATTATTGATGGAGTAGATTTCCCAGAATACTTACAAGGGGCGGTCAAAGATGCGGAGTCGCCTAGAGATTACGTGCGTGATGCAAATTTACACTCAGATGCGGTAGCTCTCCTTAAATTCGATATCTCGAAATTCTTCTCTTCAACTCGATATGCTGTAGTTTACCGAACTTGGAAATATTTTTTTCACTTTCCCCCCGAAATATCTGAACTTCTTACCAAGCTTACTACTTACAACAATTGTATTCCGGAAGGCGCCTCCACAAGCCCAGCGATAGCAAATCTTGTATTTTGGGATTTTGAACCGGCGTTGGTACTGGAATTTCGTCAACAAGGCTATATCTATTCTCGTTATATTGATGACATAACAGTATCATTTACAAATCATGTTACTAAATCAGTTCAAGAGGAAATTACAACAAAGATTTATGGAATGTTCTTACATGCTGGGTTAAAGCCCAATCGGGGAAAAAGGAAGTTCCAAACAAAAAAGCAGTCGATGACAGTACATAAGCTAAATATTAATTCTGGAAGACCTACAATTCCTCAAAATAGAAGAAACAACATACGAGCGGCAGTCAAAGAACTTGAAAATTTAACTGATCCAGAAAAATCATGGGATAGTATTGAAGGAAAGTATAGGCAAGTAACAGGCAGGGTAAACTTACTTAATCGTTTACATCCTAATCAGGCAAAACCATATATACAACGATTAAAGGCTATCAAAACCAAAATGATGAAAACAAATGAATAACACTTCCTCCGCCATCGTCCAGCGCCTGTGGAACTACTGTAACGTCCTGCGGGATGGCAGCATGTCGGACAGCGACTATTTCGGGCCATTGCCCTTCCTTCTGTGCATCAAAAGGAACCACGCAAACAGCAGCATGCCCGGCAAGCCCGGCGCCATCCCGCCGAAGTTCGCCCGGACCGGGCGGCTGCGGCAGGAGGCGATGCGGGCGGCCGATGTGGTGTATGAAAATCATGCAATATAACCCCGCCTACCATCATCGCAGGTCCATCCGCCTGAAGGGATACGATTACACCCAGAACGGAGCGTATTTTGTAACCATCTGCGCGTACCAGCGCGAGGCGATCTTTGGAGAGGTGGTTGGAGGCGAAATGCAATTAGCGCCCATTGGGCAGATCATCCAGACCGAATGGTTCCGTTCCGCAGCCATCCGCAAGGAGATCCGCCTGTTCGAAGATGAATTTGTGGTGATGCCCAACCACGTTCACGGCATCGTTTGGATCGTCGAACCCCAAATCGTAGGGGCGAACGGCGTTCGTCCTAATGGCGTTCACCCGTTTGACGGCATATGCCAGAAAGGTGTTCGCCCGGTTAATGTTCGCCCAGATGGTGTTCGCCCGATCGACGGCGAAGAGGGCATGTCCAACGAAAAGGGCACGCGCCGCGATGGGGGCACGCGCCACGATGGGGGCACGCGCCGCGATGGGGGCACGCGCCACGATGGGGGCACGCGCCGCGTGCCCCTACAACGGCGGATGGCGCCGAGGTCGTTGGGGGCGTTCATTGCCGGGTTCAAGGCGGCGGTGACCAGCCGGGCCGGACGGGAATTGCAGGCCGCAATTATATGGCAACGCAATTATTACGAACACATCATCCGCAACGAAAATGAATTAGAGAATATCTGGAATTACATCGATACCAACCCACTACGCTGGCAGGAAGATCAATTGCAACCGGCCGCGCTGCCCAATCCATTCAACCAGAAAACTCCATGACCAATCCATCTTCCACCATCGTCCAGCGCCTTTGGAACTATCGCAACGTCCTGCGCGATGATGGCATGTCATACGGCGATTAGGTCGAGCAGTTCACCTGCCTGCGCAGGCTTGGAGCGGCACGTGTCCCCGTCAGGGGAGACCCTTTTGCGGGCGGCGTTTGAGAGCAGGTTGTGCAAAGACGGCAAATAGCGTTATACTTTATGAGTATTAAGTATAACGAAAGGATGGCAAAATGAATCTGACCATTTCCCAGAAAGGTTGGGTGGTGATCCCGGCTGAATTGCGAAAAAAATATCACCTCAAACCGGGCACGCAAGTAATCATGGTGGATTATGGCGATGTGCTGTCGATCGTCCCGGCCATGCAGGACCCCATCAAACAAGGCCGCGGCCTGCTAAAAGACCTGCCGTCCCTGACGGAGAATCTGCTGAAAGATCATGCTGCAGAACTTGCCCGGGAAGAATCCAGGACCAAGCGGATCAATGGCTGAAAACCCCGCCTTCGTGTTGGGTACGTTTGCTTTGCTCGCTTATTTGAAGGATGAGCCCGCTGCCGCACGGGTCGAGCAGGTTTTGGAGTTGGCTGGAAAGAAGGGGTGCCGGCTTTTTGCTTCGATTATAAATCTCGGAGAGCTGCTTTACATCACAGAACGCCGGGGCGGAATATCCAAAGCGCAGGAAGCCTTGGCGCTCATTCAACAACTCCCGATCGAAATCCTGCCGGCTGATCAGCAGGCGGTCTTTTCTGCCGCCCATATCAAGGCTACCCATGCGCTTTCCTATGCGGACGCTTTTTCGGTTGCGGCTGCCGTACACGAACAGGCGGTCGTGCTGACCGGCGACCCGGAATTTGAAAGCGTGCAAGGACTGGTCAAGCTGGAGTGGTTGGGAAAAGAGTAAATAAATTAACACAACCTCCTCCACCATCGTCCAGCGCCTGTGGAACTACTGTAACGTCCTACGGGATGAATCACTGGAAGATTCCGCCAACCTGCCCGCTCCGGATATCCTGGCGGCCGAGATCGTCGAAGACCTGAAATCCGCACTGGAGCAGTTCGAAGGCCCGGCAAGCGACCTGGGGCCGGAGGAATAGCCGCGCTTATCGCCATGCCAATCAGCTTGCTCTGCGAAAAGAGCAGCCCGCCACGCAAGTGAACTGGCGCGAGTGGACGGTCTGACGGGAAGGGACAGGCGAGCAACTCAAGCTGAGCCGGACCACCGTTCGGTCGATGATAAAATGCAAAGAGTTGCCGGCTGCATTTTATCCAAAGCTGGGAAAGGAGTTTGGACAATGATCACGCGTAGTCAAGTTCTATCAGCGCAGGAACGCGCGGCGCAGATGCTGGCGCTGGCCGGGATCAGCATCACGCCGGAGGAACAGCGGAATATCGAAGTGGCCGAATTCGGCCTGGGGGAACTGGAAAAGACCGGCCTCGAACTGGTGGTATATGTCAATACCGACCGTTACTGCGCCAAGGAATTAATTCTTTTCCCCCGCCAGACCTGCCCGGAACATCGCCACCCGGGCATTGCAGGTACTCCCGGCAAGATGGAAACCTTTCGCTGCCGGTGGGGCCAGGTCTGGTTGTATGTGGCCGGGGAAGCCACTCCAGGGCTGCACGGCCGCCCGCCCAGGGGGAGTGAAGCCTTTTATAGCGCCTCCCACGAGATATGTCTAAATCCCGGTGAGCAGTACACCATCCCACCCGATAGCCTGCACTGGTTTCAAGCCGGGGATTCAGGCGCGATCGTTTCCGAATTCTCCAGCCCCAGCCACGATGAGAGCGATGTGTTCAGTGACCCGCGCATCCGCCGCATCCCGGAGGTAATCTAAAATGAACCTCTATGGGAAGGAATGGAGCCGGCGCGCCCTGGAAGCACGTGTGGGACGCGTGGAACAAATTGGGGGCTTGCGGCGTATGCAATCCACCGAGGGAAAAGAGTCCGGCGTCGAACAGATCCAGATACGCACCGGCGCCGGATTGACGTACTCTGTCCTGCCTTCCCGCGGCCTGGATATCGGGTTGGCCGAGTTTGGCGGCATACCGTTGAGCTGGCTTTCGCCGAACGGTGAGGTTCATCCGGCTTATTTCAACGATCAGGATACCGGCTGGTTGCGGACCGCCGCGGGCGGCCTGCTGATGACTTGCGGACTCACGCAAGTGGGTTCGCCCGGAACGGATGCCGGCGAGCAACTGGGACTGCACGGGCGCGCTCACCATACCCCGGCGCGGCAGGTCTGCGCCGAAGGATATTGGGAAGGGGACGAATACCTTACCGTCGTGCGCGGCAAAGTGGAGGAAACATGCCTATTTGGCTGGAACCTGCGGTTGACCCGCTCCATCCAAAGCCGGCTGGGCAAAAACCAAATCGTCATCCGAGATGTTGTTGAGAACGCCGGTTTTGAGCCAGCTCCGCACATGATCCTTTATCATTTCAACTTTGGTTTTCCCCTGATGGATACAAAGACAGAGATTCACTTCCCGGCGGGCAGTGTGTCCCCGCGTGAAACGGATCTACCTCTCGAGGGTCTGGAGACTTGGCAGATACCCCAACCAAATTACCGCGAGCGTGTTTATTACCATGAGAATCTGTCCACCGGAGAAGATGGGCTGGCAGTAGTCACGCTGCGCAACCCCCATTTTCCACTGGCGGACAAACCGCTTACTGTTCGCCTGGCCTGGGAGACAGGCAGCCTGCCGGTATTGGTGCAGTGGAAAATGCCCGGTGAAGGAACGCACGTGCTGGGGATTGAGCCAGCCAACTGCCACGTGGAAGGACGCTCCGCAGAGCGTGAGCGCGGCACCCTGGTACTCCTGGCACCTGGTGAAACGGTGGAGTACCACCTGGAATTTTCAGTGAGCGAGGAATAAGCCAGGCCCTGCTTTTCAGTGAACCTGGCATAAACCCGGGGGATTCGCCCCGGCTTTCCCTGCTTTTCAGCCTTCCTTCTGCGGGGGTTGTTCCGCATGCTCCAGGGCCGCCTCAATAATCTGCTGCACGTGCGGAACCATGCTGGACGGATCCGGATGCAAGCCTTCCACCAGCAAGGCGCTATCATAAATCTGCTCGATGATGAGGTTCTGCAGGGCAGAGCCGGCTTCCAACTTCAGCAGGTTCTTCAGGATGGAGTGGGCCGGGTTCAACTCCAGGACCTTTTTGGGAAGCTCAACTTCCCGGCCAAGATACTTATAGACACGTTGCATTTCCGGGTTGAGCGCCCCCTCCGGGTCAACCAGGCGAGCCACTGATTGCGAGAGCCGGTGGCTGGCGCGCACATCCACGACGCGGTCACCCAGCACTTGTTTGAAGCGTTCCACGAGGGCTTTGAAATCATCGTCGGGGATCTTTTCCACATCTTTCGCAGCATCAGCCTCTTTGGGCTTTTCGGGCAGGTCCGCCTGGGCGACATTCTTTAGCTCGAAATCCTTATATTTATGCAGCCCCATCAGCATGAACGAATCCATCGGCTCGGTCAAAAGCAGCACTTCCAGCCCCTGTGCCTGAAAGCTTTCCAGATGCGGGCTGCGTAGAATCGACTTTGCATCTTCTCCCACGATGTAATAGATATCTTTCTGGTCCGGCTGCATCCGCCCAACATACTCCTCCAGGGAAGACCAGGTTTCGGGGTGCAAGGTGGTCTTGAAACGCAGCAAAACATAAAGCGGATCGGCTTCCGCCGGAGCCACGGCCACGCCCTGCTTGAGATAGCCTCCGAATTCCTTCCAGAAGTCCTGATATTTTTCAGGCTCCTTTCCGGCCAGGGCTTCCAATTCCTTGATAACCTGATTGGTGAGCACTTTCTTCAAGCGGGCCATCAAGCCGGTGGACTGGATCGTCTCGCGCGAGACGTTGAGAGGCAAATCTTCTGAATCCACCACGCCCTGTATAAAGCGCAGGTATTCAGGCAGCAAGTCCTTGTTGTACTCATCAATCAGGATGTTGCGGGAATACAACTTCAGCCCGTCCTCCTTGCGCAAGGAGAAGACGGCGCGTTCGCCCTTGCGCGGGATGTAAAGCAAGGCATACAACTGCACGGGCACATCCGTGATCATGTGGATGTGCATCAGCGGCTCTTCAAAATCCAAGGTCACCTGGCGATAAAAATCCTTGTATTGTTCTTCGCTGACAGCCTGTTTAGGCGTCCTCCAGAGCGAGGTCTGTTTATTGACCGGCTCCTTCCCATCCCCCAGGTAGATCGGAAAACCGATGTAATCGGAGTGCTTGTGGATGATCTCCTTCAGGCGATATTCCTCGGCAAACTCGGCGGCATCTTCCTTGAGCTTGATCTCGACTTTCGTGCCGCGCACGTTCATTTCCGCTGCGCCGACCTCGAAATTGTCCTCGCCGGTGGCATACCAACTGACCGGCTTGGCGCGCAGTTTGTAGGAACGGGATGTCACCCGGACCCATTCGGCGACCATGAAGACCGAGTAGAAACCCACCCCAAACTGGCCGATCACCTGGGTAAAATCCGTCTTTTTATCCTGGGTGGCTTCCATGAATTTGCGTGCACCGGATTGGGCAATCGTTCCCAAATCCTCGATGATCTCGTCGCGGGTCATGCCGATGCCGCTATCCTGGATGGTGAGCAGGCGCTGTTCCTTATCCATAGTGATGTGGATCTGTAGTTCGGCGCCCGGGTCCAAGATTTGGTGTTCAGTAAGCATTTCAAAGCGGATGCGGTTGAGGGCGTCCGAAGCATTCGAGAGCAGTTCCCGCAAAAAGACCTCCCGGTCTTTATACAGCGAGTGGATCAGGATATTGAGGAGCTGCTTGGTTTCTGCTTTGAAAGAAAAACTTTCGGCCTCATTTTGGCTGGTGGTGGGAATTGGTTCGGTCATGTGAGCCTCCTGTATGGATTAAAAGTGCTCCGGTTCTCCCGGAGCACCAGCAACTACATGGGTACTTCCAGGATAACAACAGTTGAAATCCTGGGTTATGGGCAACCCTTAATCTCTTCAAGTCTATTTTAATCCATGTCCGTCAGCGCATGACAAAAAATATATTAGAGAATTGTAAACGAATTCGAACTTCTTTTGGACAACATGGCGCAGCCGCCAGGCCTTTATTTTGTCCCGGTCAGCGTCAGCCCGATCGGATCCGAGCTGATCTTGCATCCGGCTACGCCGGTTCCCTCAATCAGTTCAGCGAGTTCTTTGGATGTATAGGCTGCATTGATCGAGGTGGTCAGCCCGGGACGGATCTGCTTGGGTCTGGTGGAAACCCATAAGAACCAGTACATGAACACAGACATATCCCTTTTCAGGTCCGAGATGAAGATGCGCCCGCCCGGCTTGAGCACCCTGATCATTTCATTAAAAATGCTGCGGGGCTGTTCCCACTCGTGCATGGAGCCATTGGTAAAAACTGCATCGAATTTAGCGTCTTCGAACGGCATCTTGCTGCCATTGCTATGGATATATTCCGTGCGCGCAGACAGGCCATATTCACGCGCATTGCGCTCCGCCAAACTGATCATATCGGGACTGATATCCAGGCCGGTCAGGCAGGTATCTTGCGTCTTCTTCAGCCATTCCAGGCCCACATAGCCCGGCCCGGGACCAACCTCCAGCGCATGTCCGGCGCGGATGCCACTTTTGATGATCGCATTGGTTTCGATCCAGCCCTTATCGCGCATACCCCTTTGGAACTGATCGTAGATCTCCACCACAAGATCCCCCTGGATACCCTGGTCGGTCTCTTTCACTCTTGGTTTTGTCATCGTATTTTCTCCTTTATAAGTTAGAATATACAATCTTGTATATTTTGGTAAAAAAAAGAAAAACTAAACGAGTTCCCCTGACTGCATCTTTTCCAGCAACTCCTTTGTCCAAGCTAGCTCGGCAGTAAAATGTGCGCGCGAATGTTCGAAGATCGCCACGGCACTGGCGGGAACATCCGGCTGCGTCATTTGTTCCTGCTCATGCGAACCCAGGAATTGCAGTATGCCTTCCAACTGCGCCACGCGCTGGCGCAAATAGCCCTGGATTTCCTCGGGGGGCAACGCATTCATAAAAGCCAACCCCACATCAATGGCAAAATATTCCCGCTCCACTCCGCTCCACACTTCCCTTAAAAGACGCAGGAATTCCATCCTGCCCGCATCGGTAATTTGATAGATACTGCGGGATGGACGGTTGCCCTGCTTCTCCGTTGCCACCATCTCGATCAAGCCTTCCTCGGATAGCTTCCCCAGGGCAAAGTAGATCGAACCAAAAGCGATCGAAGTCCAGTCGCCCATGTGCTCTTCGATGATTTGCTTGATTTCGTAGCCGTGCAGGGGCTGATCGCGCAGGAGGCCGAGAATAACCAATCGGGTTGACATTTTATCCTGATGAAATCCAAAATATATACAAGCTTGTATATTCTAGCACGATTCATATCCTTGTCAAGGGATAACGAAGATGCCTATACCGAAAAAAGATGTGCAAACGACCTCTCCTGCGTGTTACCGGAGAGGTCGTTTATTGAGCGCCAATCAAATAACTTTGCAAATCTTGCGCCCCTGGTTCGTCCAAGCGATCTGAGCTTATTTGAGCGCTATTCCTTCACCTGCAGCGAAAGGTAGATCTGGATACCCATCTGGGCAACCTGATCCTTCTGGGCTTCGAGCCAGTCAATGTGACCTTCCTCGTCCTTCAGGATGGAAGTGAGCATATCACGCGTGCCATGGTCGCCGAGTTCCCCAGCTTGCCCAATGGCAACATTGTAGTTTGCGATTGCCCCGGCTTCGGATTCGTGATCAGAATTCAACTGATCTTCGACCGTGTTGCCGATATGCATGGGGTTGATCTTGCTGACAGTGGACATGCCCTCCAGGAAGAGGATACGGCCGATCAACATTTCGGCATGGCGCATTTCATCCTTGGCGCGGCCCTCCACCGCTTTATGCAGGCGGGCATAGCCCCAATCGTCACACATCTCAGAGTGGACCATGTACTGGCTGACGGCGGTCAGTTCATCGGCAAGCAGCGCATTCAAAGTCTCAATGATTTTTGGATTGCCTTTCATGGGAAAATCTCCTTCCTTTTTATGAAATATGGTAAATTATTCTATTTATTGATTGTATCACTATTAAGATTGCTTTCCCAAAGGGTTGGGGCTAGAATGCAGGCTGTATGGTTGCCTTGCTGGTCCAAACCAAGCTCTCGCTCCCCTTCGCCTCCCCGACGCGGCTGCCCCGCCCGCAACTTGTTGATCAGTTGGATGCAGGGCTCCGGGCCGGGCATAGGCTATCCCTGGTGACGGCCCCGACCGGTTCCGGGAAAACAACCCTCCTGGGCGAGTGGGCTCGCAGCACTAACGCACCGGAGAGACGTTTTTGCTGGCTGGCTTTGGATGAACAGGATAATGACCCGGTCCGGTTTTGGAGCTACTGCCTGGCCGCACTGGAAACGCAATGCCCCGGCCTGGGCGAGACGGCCAAAGCTCTCTTACAGGCGGATCCGCTCCGTCCAGCCCCGGTCGAGCAAGTCTTGACCCTCCTGATCAATGCCCTGGCGCAGGAACATTCGCCGGTCATCCTGGTGTTGGATGATTACCATGTCATCCAGGATAAACGCATCCATGGCGCCTTGCATTTCCTGCTGGAGCATCTTCCACCACAATTGCACCTGGTGCTTGCCAGCCGCAGTGAGCCGCCGCTAGACCTGGCGCTCCTACGGGCGCGCGGGCGGTTGACGGAACTGCATCTGGAGGCATTGAGCTTTACCGGAGATGAAGCAGCCGCGTTCCTGAATTCGGCCATGCAACTGGATCTGTCGCCGGAGGAAGTGCTGACCCTGGAACGGCGCACCGAAGGCTGGGTCGCCGGACTGCAACTGGCAGCCATTGCCATGCAGTCCATCCTGAAAGGAACCTCCCCCTCCGGATCTAGCCGCCCGGAACTGGACGGTTTCATCCAGGCTTTTGGAGGCAGCCACCGGCATGTGTTGGATTACCTGAGCGGCGAAGTACTGCAACGACAGCCCGCGGATATCCAGACCTTCCTGCTTCAGACAGCTCCCCTGGAAAGGCTGTCGGCTTCCCTGTGCGATGAAGTACTGGAGTATGCCGCTTCCCAGGCCACGCTCGAATACCTGGAACAGGCCAACCTGTTCCTTGTGCCTCTGGATACTCAACGAACGTGGTACCGCTATCACGCACTATGGGCGGAAGTGCTGCAAACCCGCCTGCAAAGAGATTACCCGGAACTGGTCCAACGGCTGCACCGGCGCGCTTCAGCCTGGTTCGAACGACACGGGTTTCCGGCTGAAGCAATCGCACACGCTTTGCAGGCCGGCCAGGGGGAAAGGGCGGCAGGGCTGCTCGAACCGGTCGCCGAGGCAATGGTACTACGCGGCGAGAGCAGCGCCCTGTTGAACTGGCTGGATAGATTGCCCTCTGAAACCATCAACCACCATCCGGAATTAATCGTCTCGAAAGCCTGGGCTTGGGTTACGGACGGCCAGTTGGAGAAAGTGGAACCCCTGCTGGAAAAGCTGGGCAACTTCCACGGGCTGGCTCCTGCCATCCAGGGGGAGATTGCTGCCGTCCGTGCCATGGTCGCCACGGTCCACCAGGATATTCCCGCCATCCAGCAACAGGCTGGATTGGCCCTGCAAAGTCTGCCGGCCGAAGACATGCTGCTCCGCTCCGTTATGGCCCTCAGCCTAGGTATGGCGGCGGTCCTGTCCGGGCAGGCGCTCCAGGCAGTTGACCTGCTTGAGCAGGCCATCCTGGAAAGCCAGCGCAGCCACCAGCCGGTCATCCAGATGGTGGCATCCAGTACCCTGGCCCAGGCTTACGAAGCACTCGGTCAGCTTGACCGGGCTGCCCGGATGCACCGCCAAGTGATCTCCCTGGAAGCCGACCCGGTCGTGGGGAACTTACCCTTAATTGGAATGGGTTATGTAGGGCTGGGGGGTATCCTGCATGAGAGGCTCCAATTTGATGAGGCTGAAGCCACTTTGGAAAAAGGCCTGTCCATCGGCAGACTCTGGGGCAGTCCCGAGATCCAGATCGGCGGCTATTTCAGCCTGGCGCGCCTGCGCTATACCCAGGGGCACCTGGACAATGCGCTGGAAATCCTGGACAAACTTGAAGCTGAGTTCCTGAATTTCAGTCCCCTGCAGGAACGCGATCATATCCAGGCCGTGAAAGCCCACGTCTGGCTGGCGCAAGGGCAGCTAGCACGGGCGGAGGCCTGGGCGCAGACTTGCGATCTGGACGAGAGCAGGCCGGCAATCTATGCTGAGGAATACCAACAACTGGTACTGGTGCGCCTGCTGCTGGCTGAGCAGAAAGCCGGCCAAGCGCTGCGGTTGCTCGAAAAGCTCGAACAAAATGCACGCGCCGGACAGCGCACCAGCGGCCTGATCGAAGTTTTGTTGCTCCAAGCATTGGCCGACTTGGCTCTTGGACAAGCCGAGTCAGCCCAGGCCGCCCTGGAAGAAGCGCTGCGGCTGGGAGAGCCGCAAAACCAACGGCGTGTTTTTGTGGATGAGCCGGACCTGCGGCCATTACTGCAAATCCATCTATCCCGGCAGCCTGAGGATCGTTTTGCCATGGGCTTGCTGCAGGCCTTTGAGCGCCGGGCGTCTGCGCTCCAGCCGCAGACCACACTGCTGAGTGCGCGTGAAGTGGACGTACTGCGCCTGATGGACGCCGGCCTGTCGAACCAGGAGATCGCCGACCGGCTGGTAGTGGCGCTTTCAACGGTCAAGAGCCATGTCAAGAGCATCCTGATGAAGCTGGACGCAGAAAACCGCACCCAGGCCGTCGCCCATGCGCGCGCATTAAAGCTGCTTTAAATCCCCCCGTCCATTCCCTCTTAAGAGGGATGCACGCCTCCCCTTCCCCAGCTATCATCCGCCCATGAAAATAATCATGGGCTTAGTGATATATGTCACTCGTATATAGCTTTCTATTCCCGGCCATGTGGCTTGTTTATTTGGCCTATTGGTGGGCGATGGCGATAAACGTCAAGGATACCGAGCGCGGCGAGTCCGCCCTATCGCGGCTGGTACGCCTTGTTGCGATGGTTTGCGCGGTGGCGCTTCTCTGGCTCCCAGCCATCCCACTTCCTTTGCTGGACAGCCGTTTCCTACCGGCTGGCATATTGTGCTTCTGGACCGGCTCGGCTGTCACAGCAGCAGGTCTGCTCTTTTCCGCCTGGGCACGCCGCCACCTGGGAAGAAACTGGAGCCAGGCGGTCACTATCAAAGAAAGCCACGAACTAATTACCAGTGGTCCCTACGCCCTGGTTCGACACCCGATCTATACCGGGCTCCTGCTGGGGTTTGTTGGGACGGCAGTAGCCCTCGGCCAGTGGCGCGGGCTGCTGGCTGTAGCGCTTGTTTTCGTCGTATTATGGCGCAAACTCCGGCTCGAGGAGAAATGTATGCTGGCGCAATTCGGCGAGCCGTATGAAGCCTATTCCCGACGTGTGGCGGCATTGGTGCCGTATATCCTCTGAGATCGGTAACCATGTTTTGATTGTATTTGCAGCAGGGATATCCCAAATCAATGGACAAGGAGAAAAAAATGAAAATACTTATGGTTGGCGCAGGGATCATTGGCAGCATCTACGGCTGGGCATTTTCCGAAGCCGGTCACGAGGTCACACACCTGGTACGCCCTGGCAGGGCCACACAATTTGCCACAGGCATTGAAATTGACATGTACGATGTGCGGAAAGGCCATAAAAAGAACTACCTCGGCCACTATCCCATCCGCCTCACCGAGACTGTTCAGCCATCGGATGGCTATGAACTGATCATCGTTCCGACCAAGCACTACCACCTGATCGAGACCATGAAGCAACTCGTTCCCCAAGCCGGGAAAGCCGATTTTTTTCTGTTAACCCAGAACTGGGATGGAACCGCCGATGTGGATGCCCTGCTCCCACCCTCACGCTATATCTACGGCGATGCCAGGGCCGGCGGCAAATTCGAGGGGAATCGGCTGATCGCCACCATCGACAGCGTGGCTATTGGGCAAGTGGAGGGACGGCACGACGCCTGCCTGGACAAGGTCATTGCCCTGTGCCGCTCGGCGCAGATAGGCGTTACGGTCCAAGAGAATATCCTGCACTATCTGTGGGTGCAGTATGCCATTACTGGGGGACTGTGGCCGGGACTGGTCAAAGCCGGCAGTATCACAGCTGTGCTGGATAACCAGCAGGTTGGCTTGCAGGCTATCAACGCCACGCGTGAATGTCTTGAAGTTGTCACCCGGCGCGGGGTGGATTAAAAAAATATCCCCAAGCGAAAATGTATATGAACGCAATGTCACCCGCCGGCATGTGGATTGCCGGGATGATGATCAAATTCATGTTTCGCTTCAACAAACTCTCCCAGCGCAGTTCGGCGCACGGCCTGGAGGATGCGCAGGAAGTGAAGGCGTTTTACTACGACCTGCTCAATACAGGCCGCCAGTTGGGAGTGGATATGCCTTCCATGCGCGGATTCGAAGCAGATATTCAACAGTTCCATCCGAAGCATATATGAAAAAGGAGTTTTTCGAAATGGAAATCAAGGTTTTGAAGCTCAAAGTAACCAACTGTTACCTGGTGCGGGCCGGCGAAAAATACCTGCTCGTGGATACGGGGTATGAATACGAGTGGGAGTTGTTCCGCAAAAGGCTGGCAGAAGTTGGAGTTCGTTTGGATGAGATCGGCTATGTGTTGATCACCCATCCTCACGACGATCATGCCGGCCTGCTCCACCAAATCGTGGATACCAATCCGGATATAAGAGTCATCCTCTCTGCAAAGGCGAAAGGGCTTTTGGCAAGCGGGAAACACCTCCACTCACCTGAAGCCGGCTATATCAACCGGCGGATCGGCTTCCTGCTCTCCCTAAAAGGCAGGTTCGACAAACAATGGACCCACACCTTCCCGCCTTATTATGTCAGGGAAAGCGATCTCCTGATCAGCAACATGACCCGCTTCGAGGAACTCGGCCTGCCCCTGGAAGGCAGGATACTCGAAACACCCGGCCACTGCCCGGGCCATATTTCTGTTTTATTCGAGGATGGCGATTGTCTCGCCGGGGACGCGGCCGCCAATTTTCTTCAATGGGCCGGGGCAAAGTATTGCGTCATTTCCGTTGAAAATCTGGAACAATACTATGCCAGTTGGGAAGCCTTGATCTCCGGGAGGGCACGCCGCATTTTTCCAAGCCATGGAAAACCATTTGGCATCGAAGCGTTGCGACGGAACCTTGACAAACACAAAAAAGGGAATATGGTCCCGTTTATTAAAAAGGCTTCCAGCAACCTGGCCTGAACAAAAAAGATTCAAGGAGAATCATTGCCACGCCCGCCGACCAACCGTGACCAGCATAAAACGACTCATGGCCCGGCGCTGCGCCTGCACATCCAGCCCGGCCTGGGTAGTTGGATTGGAGCAACTCCGCAAGAAAATGGAATGGGGCATCCCTTTCGCAATCGCTCAACGTTTAATTGACCAACTCATTCAATTGGGTAGGCTGCGTGAGATCACGATCGGATGACGCAAAAGTAGGTCGTATCATGAAATATTATGATCGATCGCTGGCTATTTCAGCCTGACACGCGATTTTGACTTCTGAGAAGCACCCGGACTCGCTTTGACCGTTTTGCGAACCGGAAAATGGCTGACCAATCCCGGAATGAACAACAGGATGATCAAAATTGTCAGGAATACGAGGAAGATGCCCCACGATGCGGCCGGATTGGCAACTTCCGGCAGCACGCCGCCGGGATTGTATTTGGTCTTGGCAGAGGCCGTCCCGCCCAGAGATACAGTCAATGTGCGGCCCAGCCCATCCCGCAAGGTTAACGGGGACGTGTATGTGATGCGGTATTCGCTTTGCAAAGCCCGGCCATATAACTCGAACAACTTGGAAAGGTCGGCCTGGTTGTCTGCCAAGCTATACACGCCGCCCGCCTGTTCAGCCAGCGATTTCAGGGCTGATTCATCCAAGCCGAAATAAGGCCCGGCGTTATCCGGATTGCCAAGGCCAATGGTAGAGATGGATAAACCGCTTGTGCCGATGGATTGGATAACCTGGCCCAAGTTCTTCTTGCTCTGGTTGTCCAGTCCGTCCGTCAGGACGATAATGGCTTTCCGGCCCGGATAATTCTGCAGGATCTGGCTCGCCTGAGCCAAGGCATCGAACATGGCAGTATCGTCCTTGGCGCTCAGGCTTTTGATGGCCTGACTCAAAGCAGCGTGGTCGGTTGTGATGGGCTGGACGTAGGTTACTTTTGTATTGAAGACCAGCAGGCCGGCCTGATCCCCGGGCCGCATTTGATCGATATAAGCCTGTGCAGCCGCCTTGGCAGCTGAGAGCTTGCCTGCGTTGTTCATGCTACCCGATACATCCATCACGAGCAGAGTGGTTAAGATGCCGATACCGCCGAATCCGCTGATCTGGTTTGGCTTCATCACTGCGCCGTTCTCAGAAACCAGAATCTGATCAGGATCCACTGCCAACGGCTTTCCGCTGGCATCCGTTACTGAAACATACAAGGTGACCTGCGGAAATTTGGAATTATCCACTTGTGTGATGCGGATCAGTGCTCCGGTAGCTTGCGCCGTGGCAATCTGAATAGGGGCAAGCGCCAGGAGCAGGCTCAATAAAAACAGGATAACGCGCAGGGAATATTTCATCATCTACCTCTTTTCGTGATAGACCAGGTCAGTATTGCCCAAACGAATGGAGCAATTGTTGGTCAACTGCGCCCGCTCTATCCTGCGCTTGTTGACGAAAGTGCCGGATAAACTCATATCCTTGAGTGTAAAATGCGATCCGTCGCCGGTCAGCATGGCATGTTGCGGGGCAATGTCAGGGTCAGGCAGGACAATCTCGGATTTCAGGGCACTGCTGCCAATGGCAATTGCGGGGCCTTTGGCGCGCATGAACTTATCCAGGATAAATTCGGCGCCTTTGAGTTTCCCGCTCGTCACTTCCAGCCAGGCCCGGGCCAACAACACCACGATCAAAGAAATGAACGCGCCGACCGCGGCACCAAGTAGCATCAGGCCGAGGGCTTTACCAACCAGAGGATCTTTTATCAAATTACGGCTGACTTCTAGCAAAACGCCGCCAATTGCTCCACCCAGCAACCCGCCAAGCAACCCTTTCCAGACCTGACTCCGACCGGATACGCCTTCAGCAACCCCGATCAACAGTCCGAAAACGCCCCAGCCGAGGGCGCGGCCAACGATCCCCGCACCGACCATCTGGAACAGCCATTCGCTCAGCGGCAGGCCAATCGCTCCAGCAACCAGGCCGAGCAGCCCGCTGAACAGGCCGGATTTGCCCGCCTGGAACAAGTTGCGCGTCAGCACGCCTTCCACGATCCCGATCAACAGGCCAATGCATAACCCCACCATCGCACCGACGATCATCTCGCTGAGATAAATATTCGTGATGAAGGACAGGCCAAGCATGTTGCTGATCTGCCAGCCAAGCAGCCCACCGATTGCGCCAAACACTGTGTAATAATACGTACGCATGCGTCTATTCATTGCGATCGACTCCTTCGTTATCGGGTTCTGGCGGTCTCTGTTGCAGGTTGGTCCAACGTACAATATTCTGCCCGGTATCATCTTCCAGTTCATAGAACCCGAAATATCGGCTGGGATCGAGCACTCCATCCGCCTGCCGGACGAAAAATCCACCTATTCCGGCATGCGGTTCGATCACCAGCGCCACCTGCCACGGTTCGGGGAAGAAATGGTTATGCAGCCACGTATCGTAATGGGAGAGAAAAACTCCCATGCGCGGATGCGTATGGTACCAGCCGACAATTACGTCGTTTGGGTACTTTTCATCTATTTTGGCGTGGATATCCACCAAGCTATCCTGCGTAAAGGTCAGGAAAACGCTGCCCTGTTGGGTAAAGCGAGCTGGGAGCGTCGCCGTGATGAGGATATATTGCCGGGCGGTTTCAGGATCGGCACACCACTTTCCCACCAGGATTCCGCCGACTTCGTTCTTCAAGTCGCTGGATGCATGCACAGTTGCCTGATCGTAGGCGCAGCGGGTGAGGAAGACTAAAATCGGTGCGCAGAGCCCAGCCTCTTCATAAGTGGATATCCAGCACCGGGCCTTTTCCAATGGCAAACTTGCCATCTGGGGGGCCGGATTTTCGGGCGGCAGTATGTGGATGCGCAATTGAGTCATCGAAGTCGGTTGCTTGGTCCAAGGTCCGGACTGCTCTGGGACACAGTAGAGCAGTCCGGATGGAGGAATGGTTACCCGGCGGTAACGTCAGCAGTCATCATCAACCGGTCATCTTTGAGAACACCAGCCTGGCCGAGGGTCTCATCTTCCTTAAGCTCACGGCCGAGGGCTTTGCTGTCAAGCCGGTAGGACATCGGGCGTCCATCCGGACCGGTAACCGGAAGTTCCAACGAGGTAGTCAACTCGGGAATCAGTTCCTTGACAATGACATCATCAGGGAGTTCGGCAGTACGGCTGCCTCCGGAGGGAAGGATTACGGTAACAGGTAGGTCAGACATGGTTTTACTCCTTTTGGAATGTGGCTGGATACCAGCCGGTTGGAACGATCATTTGAGGTGGATCTTGGGTTTTGGTTTGACTTCTGCGGCCTTGAGCTTGACACGCTCGGGGCGTAGGAGTTCCCGTTCGTCCACCGGGAACGCATCGGGGTGATCTTTGCGATATTCGCGGCACCAGCGCGCCGCTTCGGGATCCCATGGAAAGGGCGGCTTGGTCGGGTCATCGTGGAAGTTTTTATACTGAAGCATTTCACCGAGCATCACTACCAGCCGATCGAGCGAACGGCTGGCGGTCCACCAGGCTGCATCGATACAGACACTGCCGTTCAGATGGTTGATGTTGGGATGCCAGATAGGGGTTAGCCATTTCATACCAGGCCAGCGCTGTGGATACTGGTTGTGCAGGTAGATCTCCACCTGGTGGCGTGTACCGAATTTGGGATTGCCCTGATGATCTACATTGAAGATGCCTTTACATTTGAATGTGACGATATAAGTTTCGGGAGGCAGGTTGGCGTGTGGACGTTTGGCTTCGAAACTAATCAGGTCGCTGCGGGCAGCCAGTTCCTGCATCAACTCGTAGTCGGCGCGCAGACGGCGCATGCGTGGACTCTGATCCAGGCCGATGGCTCCAGCAGTGATGTCGGCAGTCAACATCAGCCGGTCGTTCTCCGGGATCGAGGCAGAGGAGAGCGTTTCATCATCTTTGAGCTCACGTCCGAGGGCTTTACTGTCCAGCCGGTAATACATCGGACGTCCATCCGGGCCAACAGTGGGTAGTTTTAGCAGAGAGGTCAGTTCGGTTAGCAGATCGTGGATGGTGATATCATCGGGAACATCGGCAGTCCGCGCTCCACCGCTCGGTAAAACAATGGTCACGTTCATATCTGGCATGGCAGTCTCCTACAAATGAATTGATTCAGGCAGTAAAGTGGGGCACCTGGCAAGCGCCGGTGATAGCCCAACAGTCTGCATGGTGCAGGGTATGGCAAATCTCGCATTCCACTACACCGCGCGGGTCATCCGGTTCGACCAATTCCAGGCAATAGGGGCAGCGGTGCTCCTCTTCCCTGGACAACACCAGCTTGGGCCTGGAACGATTGGTGCGCTTCCGCTTTGGTCTAACGGGTTGGATGGAAACCATCTGTAAAGCCGGCTGTTCTGTCTGGTTTGCAGCCGGCGAGGCAGGCTGTTTTTTATGTGCAGGGTTTGGCCGTTTTTGCGGCTTTCGCCGGGTCGGTGATAACTCCTGTACGGTATTTATCTGTGGCGCCGTTCGGGCGGGATGCCGCCAAGGTAACAGAGCCAGGAATGCGCAGCCGGTCGCTATCAAGATCTGACCGATTTCCCACCAGTCCACCCGGGCGCGCCCTGCTCTCAAGAGATCAATGCCGAAGCCCCAGCCAGTGAACCAGCCCAATAGCGCCAGACCGCCGATGATGAAAAGCAAAATAGAGCCAATGCGCAGTAAGGGAGCCTTCGCGGGAATGATCCAGCGGGCGGAGAAACCGGCAATCAACCCCATGACCGCGTCAGTCAGCAGGGAAGCCAGTACAAAGGTTGACAGCCGTCTCTGCAGGAGCAGAGCGACCAATCCCATAGCGGTGACAACCATCAGCAAGAACAACAGCACCAGCTTACGTGCCAGGGCGATGTAGATAGGATCAGACAGAGATGGTTTTGGAGTGCTCATGGTTTATGAAAACAAGTTGCCGAGGTTTGCCTTAATCATGCAGTTTCACGCGTCTACCCGCCGGACCCTCAGGGGCCTCGGCAACCAATTCCTCTTTAATGCGGACCCGGGCGCGGGCAGATTTAGGTTGCCCGGTTTGTTCAAAGTCGTGGAAATGCAGCGCTTCAGGCAGGTCGCCGGTCAGTTCGTAGAAACGGTATTCCTGTCCATTATGTGCACGCAGAATATGTAATGGAGGCACGCCGACATTGGCGAGCGTGCGGTGCAAGTAATTCTCTTCGCCAGTGATCACATGGGTCAGTTCAGTTTCCCGGAGAGTCCCGCAGGTAGGACAGTGCCCGGCTTCGAAACTGACCATACTCAGCGGTTTCAAAACCTGTTCGATGGTATGGCAAACGGGACAAGACAGGGAGGTGATCAATTCCTGGTCGAGTTCGATGAGCGCCTCCGCTCCCAGGTCAGCGCGAGCGATACGCAACAGATCTTCCAAAGTGGTGCGTTCGGCTCGGGCGGGCAGTTCGGTGATCTCGCCATAGATCCAATGGCTTTCGCAATCCTCGCGTGGCACGTAGGCAGTGGTATGCATTTCGTTGACCATGCCGTTGTAATGGATGACCTTGCCAGGCTCCACCGGCATCCCATTGATCAGCTTAAGGGCTTCCTGGGACTGCATTCCACCGATAATGGAAGCTATGGTAGGTGTGGTGGGGACCTTTCCAAGCAGAATATTCTGGCGGGCCAGCAATGGGCAGGAGTATCGCAGCGAGAGGTCCCGAATGGACGCCTCGGTCAGGGTACACTCATAGCAAGCCCCTTGACCGGGCACAAAGACACGAACCAGGCCGAGCAACTCCTGGATAGCCCCATCCACCCAGGGCTTGTTCATCCAATAACAAAACCGATTGATTGCCAGGCGGGCTTCCCGGTTGTCCAAGCATCCGATCACCACATCCATACGGCGGAAGACGCCCAGGCCAAGCTGGGTCATCACATCGCCGTTCAGGTACTGGACATGGATCTGCGGGTTGAGCGCCCGGGCGCGCGCCGCTGCCACTTCGGCTTTGCTACGACGGTTATCCGTTTCGCGGAAGAGCACCGACCGGCTCAAGTTAGCGGCCTCGATCGTATCGAAGTCGACAATATAAATATAGCCAACACCCATCAGCGCCAAGTTCTTGATGACATCGTTCCCCAGCGCTCCGGCGCCGACCACCAAGATGTGGGCGTTTTGGACCTTTTCACGCTCCCACCATGAGATGAACTCGAACGTTCCCAGCCGGTCGGTGTGCAGATTGGGTATATGGAGTGGCTTTTCGAGGGCGATGGGCACCCGCAGCGGACCTGTGGGAGGCTCGTTCGCAGCGGAACGAGGCAAAGCGGCTCCATCCATGCGCGCCAGTTCGCGCGCTTTGGCCACATTTGACTCGTCGATGACGCGCGCAAACCAGCCGACATTCGGTTGAACTTCGACCAGCCTGGATTCTTCCAGTGCCTTAAGTGCTTCCCGCAGGGTAGCGCGGCTGACGCCAAGCTGGTTCATCAGCTCCCGTTCGGATGGTAGTTGGGAGCCAGGTGCCAAGCTACCATCCAATAATGAGGCAGTTATTTTGCCGGCAACGGTTTCAGCGAGTGTATTATGGGTAATCGGTTGAATTCTCATGTCAATTCTCTGGTATGGTGGTCAGACCATATAAACCAAGTATAACCCTTTTTTAGGGTTGAGTTAACAGGTTTGTGTAGGAAATTAGTACTGGGCAGTTGGTTATGAAAATATGACTCGCCCAGAACTTATTCGAATGAGTAAGAGGGAGGATAAGCCAACACCAGCTCTGCCGCAAAATGAAAAACGCCCCTGCGGGGGCGTCTCGTTACTTGTTGCGGCGTAAATCGTGCCTGGTCAAAAGGCAAGAACCATTTCCACTCTCGAAACAAGGCAGAAAAGATCACGGAGCCTTTTTAACTTAATGACCTATTATCATAAG
>CAWIOV010000002.1:0-558738 GCA_963837875.1 uncultured Chloroflexia bacterium | reverse complement strand
ACTATCCTTCCCCGCCGGTCCAGGTGGCGCAGGAGAGCATCCACTTTTTCAATGCCGGGAACTGCATTCGAACGCACTTCCCCTGCCACGCTCTCAAAGACTGTCGCCATGCCTCTCAGGAAATAAGCCAGCCAGGGAGTAATGTCTGCCTCCGCCCGGCCTTCGTAATAGTTGTGATGAGGGTGCGTTACCAGGGCATCATAATACCCCTGCAGATCCTGCGTGTAAAACTCTTCCAGGCTGTAAAACCGGCCCAGATCATAGCCACCCCGAAACAGGATCCATGTGGCCAGGGCGCGCGCTGTGCGCCCGTTTCCGTCAAAATACGGGTGGATCGTCACAAACTGGTAATGAGCCATCCCGGCGATAACCGGTACGGGTTGGTCCGCTTCCGCTTTGCTGATCCAGGTCACCAAATCCGACATAAGCACGGGAACATCTTTTGCTTCCGGGGGTAGATACACGATCCCACCCGCCCCATCTCGAATAACATTCTGTCCGTCTCGATAAGGAGTGGCCCGGGTGCGTTTCCCGGCATAGATCATGGCATGGAGCTTCCGGATGCGTTCCTCGGTAACTAGCAGTCCCTGTTCTACCCATTCTTCGATCAACGCCAGCGCCTGGAAATAATGCTGCACCTCGAGTGTGTCCCTTTCCCGGCCCGGGAACTGTCTGCCCTCAATAACCACCTGCTCCGCTTCGGCCAGGGTCAGGCGGTTGCCCTCGATGCGTGTGGAAAAATGCGTGGATTTCACTCGCGCCTGCAGGCGCAGGCCTTCTGCCACCGCAGGCGGAAGTACAGTCAGGGTTACTTCTGTTCGCGCCCTTTCAATAGTCTGCAGAGCACGCACGATTTCGGGGGTGAAACTAAAGCGATAAGCCATGTCAAAAGTATATCACGGGCGTAAAATTTCGAGCGCACAAGTCAGTCACATCCGTCCAGCCTCTCCACAGCCTGCTCCAAGTCTTTCTGATTCGGGGTGATATAGATCCGGGTGGTGTTCAGGTTGGAATGTCCTAGCAGGGCGGCTACTTTTTCCAACCCCACCCCACTGTCCACCAGATTCTTGGCGAACGTATGTCTGAGAACATGCGGGGTAAGATGCTCCAAACCGGCATCCTGCCCGATACGCACCAGCACCCGCTGCACCGAGCGGTTGCTCAATCCGTCAGACGGCTCCCCCTCCACCTGTACCCAAACGTGGCTGCCATTCCCAGGACGTACCGCCAGCCATTCCTGCATGGCCTTGCGGGCCTGCACGTTCAACGGTACCGTACGCACCCTGCCGCCCTTGCCCTGCCGCACCAACACCTGCCCCTTACGCTCAGCCAATTGCACATCACCCAGTTGCAGGGTCAGCGCTTCGCTCAGGCGCAGGCCGGTGTGCAGCAGGAAAACAACCATGGCCGCATCCCGCTGGCGGGAAACCCAGCGCTTGGGGTAACGCATCCGGGCCAGTTGCATGTCCTTCTCGATGGCTCGCTGCAAAGCATACTGTTCTTTCTTGTCCAGGTAGCGCGGGCCAGGGTTGGTCTGTGGAACAGCATGTACGTTCCCGGTCGGATCGTGCTCGATCTTTCCACTCTCTTTGGCCCACTTCATCAGGGTGGCCAGGGAGGCCAGCCGCCGGTTGACCGTGTTGGCCTTATGGATCTCCACCACCAGCAGGAACTGGCGGTATTCCCGTACATCTGTGGGAGTTACAGCTTGCAGGGTGAAAACCTCACCGTTGGTCTGCTCGAACCAGCGCACAAAGCAGCGCAGGTCCGAAAGATAGCCTTTCACGGTCAGGACAGCTTTGTCATTTTCGAGCAGGTACTCTTCAAATTCCTTTACAATAAAATTCTCCATCATCAACTCCATTCTTCGGCCCATAGTGGACCGGGTTCTGAACCTTTAAATTCCTGGTACAGAGTGACCAGATCGGTGGCAAAGCCTACCGCTTTTACATTCTTGCATTCAGCAATCAAAGAACTACGAGAGGCAGGTGTTTTGGCGCAAAGCGCCACAAAGCCCTGCTCCTTCTGCATATTGCTCCATTTCCGCCCCTTGCGCGAGCCCAGTTCCACTTCCACGTACATCTGCTGGAACTCATCCTGCACAAACACATCCGGGAAAAAGATCCGGCTGTCGATATCCGGAAGGATAACGACATTCCATTCACGCAGGCGGGCATGGTAGGCAAAAGTCAGCACTGCCCCCGTGTGTTTGGGCTGGCTGTCGGCAGAGTGTAGAGTTTGCAACCTCTCCAACTCCCCATGGACAACCGTCCAATCAAAGTTGCGGCAAAGCTCCTTCCCCCGTTCCGTGAGCTGGACCACAGAAAGCTTATGCCTGCCGAAGGTGGGCAGGGTATCGCTCTCGATCAATCCAGCCTCGGGCAGATCGTGCTCAAATATGCGCCGCATGGAACCCGAGCGAGGCTTGATCCCGCGCGGGCTGGCCAGTCTCTCCTGTAGCTCAAAACGTATCGAAATACCGGTGGTGGCCATCATGTTCAGGGCCTGCACGACCACCGGCCAGTGATCACTGCGGAAGTGCAGCCAGGCTGGTTGTTTTGGAATCTGCATTTTTCTCTCCTATAACGCCGCTGTAAAGCGGGCCAATTACGCCGTTCAAACAAAGCGGACTTAACGAGTGCTGCAAACCGGGCCGTTTTAGCCCTCGCCCTCATACCCAAACCCGGTGAACTGCCTCAGTGGATTGGACCGGTTATGCCATCACCCGGCCGGTTCACCGGGTTTGGGAGCGTGGGTGGGATCGAAGATCCGTTTGAACTGTGGACCTTCACTGCCGAAATTGAGCAGCAATCCCACCGCATAGCCGCCATCCCGCAGGTAGGCTTGCAGCCGGGCCTGGTCTTTCCTTCGCAAGGTATCCAGCGTCTTGAGCTCCAACACCACCTTGCTTTCCACCAGCAGGTCGATCCGGCCGGTGCCGATCTTGTGCTCCTCGTAGCGATGATTGACCGGCACCTGCTCGCGGTAGCGTAGCCCGGCCTTCTTCAACTCGATCATCAAAGCCTTGGTCAAGCTCTCTTCCGAAAGACCATGGCTGGAGCACTTGAAGAACACGCGATGGTAACAACCCAGGATAGTCGATGTCAGATCTCCGTAAAGTAAATCGTTCATGGTATGCTCCTTTGATTTCCAAAAAGATGGCGGTACAGTTCCCGTTTGCGGGGGGCTTCCAGGTTGTGGAAGTTGAGCGTATAGATCTCCTTGATGGTGGACTCATCTGCCTGCCAGAGTTCGCCGGCAAGGTCCTGGTCAAAGAGCGCTTTCAGCTCGAAAGGACGGAGTTGGGCCAGCAGGTCGAAGTCGCCTCCGGCACTGGCGGAGATATTTTCCATCAGTCTCCTGGCTGCCAGCGATACCGGATCTGTGATGCGCGTGCCGGCAGGGGAGAAAGCATACAGCAGCCAGGAGACGAACTGCTGCGCAAGCTGCATGGAAGTAGCGCCGGTCTCTGCATGCTTGCGGCGAAGCGCACCAGCTCGGGCGAGATGGTTATTCCTGGCCAGAGAGTCAAAATCCCAGCAGGGCAGATCTCCCCCCACCCCCCGTGCGGGTTGGAGTTTTTGGATGGGATTACCTTCGGTGGTGTTTGCGGGGGGTTGGGGGGTAGAGTCATTGGGAATTGGGTTTAAGCGATTAAGAGATTTAAAGACTTCTGAAAATCGCGCCACCGAATTGTGAAATTCGCGCCACTGCGATACTGAAATTCGCGCCACTGGATTCTGAAAATCGCGCCACTCCGATACTGAAATTCGCGCCACCACGATACTGAAAATCGCGCCACTCGGTCTGGCCGATGACCGCCTGCAAGATCTCATCTGGTACTTCGTTCAGCAAGACTTCGAACAAACGCGGAGCGGTCCATTTGTCCCCGGTCAATTCGCCCGACTCGCATCGAAGATATACTTGCACGATCGGGTTCCGCAGCCACTCCCAGACCGTTTTCGGCCTGAGCAGGCCCAGCCATCCTGCGATCTCGGCGTATCCACCGGACACCCTCACCTGAGTGCGAACTTCTCTGGTTTCCAAGTTGTAATAGCAGCGGTCCCGCAGGATGGTGAGCATCCAGCCCGGACCAATCCCCAGGTGGGGCAGGATGTGTTCGACGAAGAAATGGGTCACACCCAGCCGGTCGTTGTCCGGCATGATGGCCTTATGCAGGCGGGTGGCCAGCCCGGCCATGCGCTCCGGTGGGATCTGCTCACCGAACAAATCAGCCAGGATGGCCGACACGCTCTCCACTCGGTCGCCTTCCCGTACCTCACCATCAAGTGGCAGCAATTCGTTGAGCGGCATCCTGGATGCCGCCTCGATCACCTGTTCCGGCCCGCCGAAGCGCTCCACATTTCGGGATAACCAGGCCCGCAGGGAATGGGCATCCGCGGCCGTCAGGGGCAGGCTCATCGCCACCGTGTAGCGTCGGGGCAGCCGGCGAGGTGTGCCACTTGCGGTATTCCATCCCGGAGAACCGAGCTCTGTGTCGACCAGGCCATGTAACCGTTGCCAGGTTTCGGGATTGCCGATCCGGTTCCAGAAAGTGCGCTCCGTGATCCCACTCAGTGCAGCGATGGCCTGGCCGCTAAAACGGGCGTGCTTGCTGCCCTGACGTCCTCCAGCGTTGAAGGCCGCCTGGCGGAAACCCAGGTATAGCCAACCGAGCTCGGGTCCTATCACGCGCAAGTGACGCAGGAAATAGCGGGAGACGAGGGTAACGTGCTCGGGTTGAACGATCTCGTCATAGAGCAAGTCGTATACAGGTGCAATCTCCACCTGGTCGGGAGTCAGATCATCCTCACTGCCTTCAGCATCGTCTGTCTCGTCTTTCGGTAATAAATCAGGCGCTACCACGAACTGTACTTTCACGGGCTCGTTAAGGATCCCGGTCAGCAGGCGGGAGACCGTGCTGGTCAGACGGTTCTCCAGCCAGTCACGGGCGTAGGCATTGAATGCGCCGATCACGAATTCCCCGCCTTGCAGGGAAATGACACGCGTCTCTCGCACCCAGGTGTCGAAGGATGCCTTGGACATCTCCAGTTGGAGTTGTCCGAGGGCAGATTGCCAGGCTTCGTGTGCCGCGTGAAGCGGTAGTTCAGCGTTCATGTGCGTCTCCAGTGATGGTTTCAAACGGTATAAAAGGTTGAAAATAATTTCTTTGGAAAAATTGATAAAAACTCACAGGAAGGCTCAGAATGAGGGACCCTTTTCATCCGAGCCCGTAGGTCGAAATATATCTGGAACGCGGCTCCTGAAGCTTCCTGTTCAGGCAAGGAACATTCCAGAGAAATGTAAGGAACGTTCCTGTACAGCGTTCCTTACATTCTGCAAGAACGTCATTGAAGAACGTTCTTTGAAAAATCCAGGAATGTTCCTTGTTCATGCTCCCCAGCCTGAATTTTCATTTTTCCGCGCAGCCGCTTTCTTCATCCGTTCCCCATCCTTTGGGTGGATCAGATTCCACTCCTGGCGGGGAGAATCAGAAGGATGCTTGTGGTCTCGAAAGTCGAACTCCTGGCGTTCAAGATGTTCCACCGCCTCGAATAGGAGATAGGTGATCACCTGCGACATACTCACGCTTTCTTTATCCGCAATGGAACGGATGGAAGCGATCAACCCGGTCGGCAGGTAGACCGTGCGGCGGTTTCCTTCCCTCTCAGCGGCTTTCTGTCTCTCCCGCTCCTTGCGTGCATCCGCTTTCTGGCGTGATTTCAACAGAAGCTTGCGTTCATTAGTACTCAGCCTCAGTTCATCGAAATGCTGCTGGCGGTCCTGCAGGATCTCCGCCACACGCTCATCCGCTGGTTCGATCGGGCGGATGGCGGGAACATACTGGCCTTTCGTTTTATCGGGCATTTCACACTCCTTCCATCAGACGGATCATTTCGCTCAGGATCGTCTCATAACCACCGATGTGCTTGCCTTCGCCATTCACGTATCCCTGCACGCCGGCACACTGCGGGCTGTATTCCCAGATCGTCATGCCGCGACCCGGCGCCTCCGCCAGTTTCACATCCTGGGGAATGGGCAGCCAGACCTGCCGACCGAACGCCGCAGCAAGTTCCTTCAACCGTTGGGCGGTTTCCCGCGTGACCCGGTCGAAAAAGGTGGGCAGTAGAAAAAAACGCTTGGGCATGCTGGACCTGCGGGAAGTTTCAACGATCGAACGGGTGATCTCGCTCACACCGTCCATATCGGTGAAACGCAGGCGGGTGGGAATGATGACATAATCGGATGCCAGCATGGCTGCGATCTGCAGATGGTTCAGGCTGGGCGCCAGGTCAAGCAAGATAGCCTGGATCTCCAGCGCTTCGCTTTCCGAACGCAGGCGCTCGGCAAATTCTGCTGCTCCCCACTGTTCTTCCCTCAGCTTTCCCAGAACGCGGTCGGTGCTTTTATCGCCGGCCAGAACCAGCAGGTGATCGCGTGCCTGGATGATCACTTCGGCCAGAGGCTGTTCGTCATAGTACCAACGGCGTAAGCCCGGAGCCTTTGGGATGGAAAGCTGGGTAGCTACATGGCCTTGCGGATCGCCGTCCACGAGCAAGGTGCGATACCCACGCAAAGCCAGGCCATGCCCAAGGGTGACGGCGGAAGTGGTCTTTCCTACACCGCCCTTTTGATTGACAAAAGCGAATACAGTGGTCATTTTGCCTCTGGTGTAGCGAGTAAGGCACACAGCGGACAACTGCTATATGACCCGTTCCAGACTGACGGCAGGTTTCCGGTTAGCCGGTCCTTTTTATCTGCTTCCAGGATGGCCAATATCTTCGCATGCGCCTGGACATTTCGGCAGATGTGCGAGTAGACCTTCAAGGAATGATGAGGCGGGATGATCACGAGGAAGCCGGCCAGGATATACACCTCCTGGACCTGGGCATCTTTGGCAGGGATCAGGACGGTTTCCATCCATTTGATGGTGGGAATGGCTACCACGGGCTTGTCACCTTCGGGAGCACACAGCAGTAAGTCCTCGAAGCGATTAGGAGTTGGGTTGTCGGTTTTTGGCATACATTCTCCGGTTCTAAAGTTTGTAGGCGGTTTGATAGCCGGTTTGTCAATTTTCTGCCGGGTTTGGTGGTTAGGATAAGAAGGAGCAGAACCGCCAAACCGCGTCGTGGGTTCATACCGTTTGTCTTATTGCATTGGCAAGGGCCATCGATTGTTATCGTCCTTGGGGAAATTAAGCTGCTCCTGATTCTGCCGCTGCATATCGGACTGCATTTGCATGTGTATCTGGTTAGCCATCATCTGATTTAGCTGATTGAGCGAGGCTTGTTGGGAAAGAGGCGGAGTAGTTTGCTGGTCGTCGAACTGCCATAGTTGGTTGGATCTGCCGTGCAACGTTCCAGCACGCATGAAGGTGGGCCTGATACCCAGACGGTATAACAACCACAAAGTACCGATCACGGTAACCAAGCCAGCAAGGATCACCAGGATGATGACCAGGATTGTGACCAGGTAGCCAGTGGCAAAGATCTGTGGCACATGAGCAACATCGATGGTGGCCTGGGCTTGTTTAGCAGCGGCAAAGGACTGCGAGATGGACGGCAGACCCCAAACGATTGCGATGATTGCGAACAAGACTACAAGAATGATGATACCCATTGGGTTCTCCTTGGGCAGTATGACGGCTTGATCAGACCCTTAAGTAATTCGGTCATTGGGTTTCTTCGACTTTCCATGAAAGAACATTTAGGAAGAATTTCAACATCGTTCCCCCTGATGAATTAGAAGATCACTTGCTCTAGCTTTGCCTGTAATGCGGCTTATAGGCCAGCCTGAAGATATGCCTATCAAGTACGTTTGGTCAACTTCCATAGAAGTCGGCGTTTGAAAGCCACGGATGAAATTACCGCAATTGAACTTATAAGAGAAAGAAAGCAAGTGTGCTAGAATCAAATCAAGGAGGCTGCTGAAATGAAGATCATTGACAATGTATTCCTCGTACCCGGTGTAATAGCAAATCCGTATATCCTCGTTGATAATGACGGCCTGACTCTGATCGATACAGGCATCCCGCACAGCGAGAAGAAAATTCTTACCTTTGTAGAAAGCTTGGGAAAATCCTCACAGGATATAAAGCGCATCCTGCTCACCCATTCGGACCTGGATCATGTGGGCAGTCTTGCCGCCCTGAAAAAAGCGACGGGTGCGCGCACCTTCGCCAGCCAGATCGAGGCTGAATATATCGCCGCGGGTAAGCCCTCCCGGCAAATCGCCTCTTCCGGATTTTCGCTGCGGCGGCTTGCCTTATCCTTGATGGGGCCTTTCTTCAAGGCCACCCCGTTTCAGGTGGATGAGATTCTGACCGATGGCCAGGTACTGCCCGTGCTAGGAGGTCTGCGTGTGCTGGATACGGCCGGACATACGCCTGGGCACATCTCTTTCTTCGCACCCGCGGCTGGGATCCTGTTCTGCGGCGATTCCATGGTCACCGGCGAAGATGGCATACACGGCTCGCGCAGCGGCTTGACCTGGAACGAGGCGCAGGCGCGAGCTGCCGAGAAAAAACAAGCCGCACTTGATGTGCGCATCGTCTGCTCGGGTCATGGCCCTGTTGTGATGGACGCAGCAGGGAAATTAAAGTTTTAGATCGCTGCCAACCATTTCAGGTAGCCGATCACCAATACCGGTTTGGCCATTGACAAAATACCCAGCGTGCGTATAATACCGCCCAATAGATTGAAAGACTTTGAAGAGGACGAGTACGCCTCGTACGGCGGTCAGAGAACAGGATGGTACCGGTGGAAGTCCTGTCCGCACGATGGAGCCGAATGGACCTCGGAGTCGCTTAGCGAAACGATCACCAGAAAGTGGTGAAAGGAATAGCGCAAGCCGGGATACTCCCGTTACAGGGTTAGGGTATAAATCCAATCCGCTGTCAGTGATTGGGCCGTACCTGAAACGAGTGAGGCTGGCTTGGTTCCCTGCACATCACGGCAGGGATTTTTTATTATCAGTGGCCTAATTCGGGTGGCACCACGGACTACGCGTTCGTCCCGTTTGCGGATGAACGCGTATTTTTATTTAACGAAGGAGAGAATAGATGAACGGTCAAACTTTCCCTGAGCTTGTTTTTGGAACCCGGACGAAGCCTTCCGCACAGGCATTGCCTGAGCGAGTGGCGGCGGCTTGCTTGCAGGAGCAGTTCACCGGCCCGCTCCCCCTGCGCAGCGAACGCCCGGTGGCCGAACTGCTGCGGGAACGCCGGGCCGAGGCTGGTTCGTCCAGCCCCACCCCAGTGTTCATTCCCTAAAGCGGAGCCAATGCCATGTGCCTGATCAGCTTCCATCCACCCTGAAGGTTCCCGCCTTGCTGTCCGTAAACTTCTTCCTTCTTAATTCTCAAAACTCTATTTTACTCATACCCAAAGGAGCCAACCCATGTCTGACCAAACCCGTTTTATCCTGAAAGAAACCGATCTGCCGAAAGCTTGGTACAACATCAATGCCGATAGCCCGGTCCCCCCGGCCCCCGTGCTGAACCCGGTGACAAAGGAACCGGTCACGCCAGATTTCCTCTCCGTGCTCTTCCCGATGGAACTGATCATGCAGGAAGTCAGCACAGAGCGCTTTATTGACATTCCGGAGGAGGTGCGCGAGATCTACAAGCTCTACCGCCCCACCCCGTTGGTGCGGGCGCGCCGCCTGGAGAAGATGCTCGACACCCCCGCCCACATTTATTTCAAGAACGAGTCCGTTTCCCCTGTGGGCAGCCACAAACCCAATACCGCTATCCCACAGGCCTTTTACAACAAAGCCGCCGGGACAAAAGCCATCACCACCGAGACCGGAGCCGGTCAGTGGGGCACCGCACTGGCCATGGCCTGTAACTTCTTCGGTATGGCCCTGGAAGTTTACATGGTCAAGGTCTCCTACAACCAGAAACCTTACCGTCGCATTTATATGCAGACCTTCGGAGCGCAGGTCTTCGCCAGCCCGACCGACCGCACGGAATACGGCCGCGCTCTGCTGGCCAAGGACCCCGATAACAACGGTTCACTGGGCATCGCCATCTCGGAAGCGGTCGAAGTGGCCGCCACATCCGGCGGGGCCAAGAAGTACAGTCTCGGCTCGGTGCTGAACCACGTGCTGCTGCACCAGACCGTCATCGGCGAAGAGGCTCTCAAGCAGATGGACCTGGCCGGAGAATATCCGGATGTTGTCGTCGGCTGCGTGGGCGGCGGCTCGAATTTTGCGGGCATCGCCTACCCGTTTCTGCGCCAGAACCTGAAAGACGGGCAGCGTACCCGCCTGGTGGCGGTCGAACCGACGGCTACCCCTTCGCTGACCAAGGGCGTCTACGCCTTCGATTACGGCGATACGGCCCAGATGGCCCCCATCGTCAAGATGTGCACGCTCGGGCATACCTTCATGCCGGCCGGCATCCACGCTGGTGGGCTGCGCTACCACGGCATGGCCCCGTCGCTTTCGGCGTTATATGATGCCGGGTATATCGAAGCGCTGGCAGTCCCGCAGATCGGTACCTTCCAGGCGGCTGTGATGTTCACCAAGGCCGAGGGCATCCTCCCGGCGCCCGAATCCGCCCACGCCGTGCGTGTGGCAATTGACGAGGCCCTGGATGCCAAGGCCAAGGGCGAGAAGCGCGTCATCCTCTTCAACTTGTCCGGCCATGGGCACTTCGACATGCTGGCCTACCAGGCCTACCTGAACGGCGAACTGCAGGATTACGAATATCCTGCCGAAGCGGTCCAGGAAGCCATGCAGTACCTGCCGCAGGTGGCAGCGCCAGCCTAAGGAAAGAAAATACTGCCCGGCACGTGCGAGACGTGCCGGGCAGTTTTGTTGGTAAAAGATATATTATGGCATGACCCAGGCCAGCTTGAATGAGCCCGTGTTTCCAGAATCCCCTGTGGAGAATGGACCAGCCAGGGTCTGCACCTGATAATCAGGCAGGTTAACCCGGTAGAGCGTGGCATTCGCGATAAATAAAAGCGCCGAGCCATCCGGCGACCAGAGAACATCGTCAATAGAATCCAGTGATATTTGTTTGGAAGGGTGATCGGGGGAGGCGATCCACAAACCTTCGGAACTGAACAACGCCCACTCCCGGCCATTGGGGGAAACCTTGAATACTGTCGCCTGACCATTTACATTAGAATAGAGTGTATTACTGGAGTATATATTGGGAATGTCAACAGGCGTGATTTGCCCTTCGAGGTTGACCGTGAAAATCCCATTCCCTGCACTCATAAAGAACACATGCGCGGTTGCGGACCAGCCCAGAACCTGAGGCACGTTCCCGCTACCGACGATCCCTTCGTATGCGATCTGCCTGGGAGGCGGATTGCCAAAAGCGGACATCAAATAAAGGCCAGTGGCTGGAGCGAGTCCACAATCCATGGCGGGATCAGGAGCAGGAGGCACCATGGTAAGCAAGGTGCCCGTTGCCGGATCAATGGCCGTTGATCCAAAAGCCCCCGGAATGGGCTGGTAATGCTGGGATGCGATAGCATCTATAAAGGTCAGGCCCTGGACTCCGCAGCCCAACCGGTCATAGTATTCGAGATAAGCGTTATTGTTCAACCAGCCCAGCGAGATGGGCCATGCGTCGAAGTCATCCGGGTAGGTATAACTGATATGAAGGTCGCTTCCATCCGGACGGACCGCCCAGACTGAACCGAGGATTGGGCCACTACTTCCGCCACTCATCGAATTCATTTTTGTCGCCCCGACGGAAACAACATAATGTCCATTCAGCGACCAACTCAGGTCAATGGTTTGGGTCGGACCACTCGTTAAGCGGTTGACGCTGTGGTCGATGGTCGAATAGACATCCAGATCCGAGGAAGGGCCGGGGTAGGCGCTCGCAAATGCCAGGTACATGCTGGTGGGTGACCAGGCCAGGCTGTGATCGTTAAAAACCGCATCGAATATTTCGCCGTTGGGATCAACCTCATCGGAGGATGTACTTTCCAATGGCTTGGCGGGGAGCAAATAGGCCAGGGGGCGGATAGATAGGGATGGGAGGGTAACCAACATGAGTTGAGGGTTATAACCCTGCGTGTCCTGGGGCATGTCTGGGGGTAAGACGAATGCAATACGGCCTCCATGGGGCGCAATGGCCACCTCGGGATTTCCCCCGGTCTGTTCGTTATTGGCAAGTTGCATGAGCGCCGTGCCGTCTGCATTGGCCACCCATAAGCCATCGGAGGATAAGCCATTGGAGAATATAGCCAGCCAGGGCCCGGTCGCTGAGAGCGGGACGGTCACTGTTGCCGAGGCAGTCGGTGTCGGAGTCAGGCTCGCCATTGGAGATAGGGTTGGCGAGAGGGGCAGGCTGGCCGTTGGAGATAAGGTTGGCGTAGGTGTCATGCTGGCCATTGGATATAAAGTTGGTGTCAGGGTTTGTGGCAGGGAAGGAGACGAGCTTGGCGTAACAGGGGCCCGGGTTGGGGCAATTTTGGGCGCGCTTTCCGGCGTGCTACAACCGGCCAGCAGAAAAGCAACGGCTACGAGCAAACCATATATTTTTGTGTGTCCCATATTCCTCCTGGTTTACCCAACAGCACGGCTAACTTGAGCTTGCGTTAGATATAATATAGCAGTTTTTGAGAGGAAGTCAAGCGGAGCGGGTGCTTTTTCAAATGATGGAAGTCTTTATCTTGACTATGTACCATTTGAGATTTTAACCACGACACCCATGGAGCACCGGGTGCAGGCGGTTACGAGGAAAAGGAAATCTGTCTGGTAAAGAAAGGTGGAGGAGAGTTTTGATGATGGCGGAAGCAATACCTGCCTTGTTGGAGAAAGCCCTGACGGCGCGGGAAGCGTTGTTGGATGCCGGGCACAAGAGCGCCGTGCGGTTGTTCAACGGCTTCCTGGAGGGCTGGCCTGAACTGGTGGTGGATGTATATGGGCGTACACTGGTGCTGCACAACTATGCCGAAGCGCCGGAAGAGGGCTGGCCGGCGGTCCAGCAGGCGCAGGCTTTTTTCCAGAGCCGCCTGCCTTGGCTGGAATCCGGGATACTCAAAACCCGCAACAGCGCCTCTATGGAGGAAAAGCGCGGCCGGCGGCTGTTCGGGGGAGAACCCGACCGGAAGGTGCAGGAGCACGGGGTCTGGTATGCGCTGGACCTGTGCATGAACCGGGACGCCAGCCTGTACCTGGACACGCGCAACCTGCGCTTGTGGGCCAAAAACCACCTGCGCGACCAGAGTGTGCTGAATACCTTTGCGTACACCGGCAGCTTGGGCGTGGCAGCCCTGGCAGGCGGGGCAAATCGGGTGATTCAGATGGACCTGAACCGGCAGTTCCTCAACCTGGCGAAGACATCCTACACCCTGAACGGCTTCCCCATTTACAAGGAAGATTTCATAAGCGGGGATTTCTGGTCCGAAGCCGGGCGGCTCAAGCGGATAGGCGAACGCTTCGACTGCGTGCTGCTTGACCCACCCTTCTTCTCGGCAACCTCCAAAGGCAGGCTGGACCTGAACATGGACAGCGCCCGCCTGATCAACAAGGTGCGTCCGCTGATCAACGATGGCGGCTGGCTGGTATCCATCAATAACGCCTTATACGTCAGCGGGGAGGCCTATCTGCAAACGCTGGAGAGGTTATGCGCGGACGGGTATTTGCAGATCGCCGAGTTGATCCCGGTGCCGGAGGATTGCAGCGGAACTCTGGCAACCCGCAGCGGCGCGCCGGTCACAGACCCGGCGCCGTTCAACCACTCGACGAAGATCGCAGTCCTGAAAGTGAAGAGGAAAAAAGATTAAACGCAACACCCGTGGAGTACCGGATGCATTCTGGCACAAAGGTACCCGAAGGGGAAACTTTTTTGTCTTTACAGTGCTTATTCCCCGGCCACGATGGGAGGAGCGGGCGGGGCGGAACGGCGGGAGACGTTGATGAGGATAACCGAGCCGATAATGACCAGGGCCGAAAGCAGTACGTATACCGTGAGAGTTTCCTGGGCGAACAGGCTGCCGAGCAGGATCGCCACCACTGGATTGACGTAGGCATAGGTGGCCACCAGGGAGACCGGGGCGGAGCGCAGCAGCCAGGCATAGGCCGTGAAGCCGGCCATGGATCCAAACACAACCAGGTAGGCTAAGCCGAGCCAGGACCGGGTGGTTATATTGACCAGTACGAGTTGGTGCCATTCGCCGGTAAGAGTCCCGGCCAGATACAAGCCGACGCCCCCGGCCAACATCTCCATGCCGGTGGAGAGCAGGGAGGAAGCCGGGAGGTGGGCAGTGCGGCTGTAGATGGAGCCAAGCGACCAGAAAAGTGCGCCGACCAACAGGGTGACAATCCCGAGCGGGTGGGAGTTGCCGGCATTCCTGCTCATCAGGTCGGGGACTACCAGCAGGGCGATGCCGCCGAAGCCAATGACCAGGCCAACGATCCCGAGGGCATTCGGGCGCACCCCGCCCGGGCGAAGGGCTTCGAAGATGGTCATCCAGAGGGGCGCGGAGCCGACCAGCAGTGCGGCGATCCCGGAGGCGACACTCTGTTCTGCCAGCGAAACAAGACCATTGCCGCAGAGCAGGAGCAGCAGGCCTACCACTGCGGCCTGCAACCACTGGCTGCGCGTCGGCGCAGGATCGCCGGCAAGACGCCGCCAGACGTACAGGATGGCTCCTGAGAGCAGGAAACGCGTCCCGGCCATGAGGAAGGGCGGGATGGTCTCGACGGCATAGCGTATGCCGAGGTACGTGCCACCCCAGACGATATAAACTATCAGCAGGGCAATCCAGATTTTGAGCTTCATTGACATTGGCAGCCTCTTCTTTGAGATGCGAAGCCCCCATTATACCGAAGCCTGGGCGGGCTGCAACCCGTTTCTTGCTAGAGAATTTCCAAGCTTCCTGACAGTTTCAAGACTTGGGGCTCTCTGGGAATCGCCGGAGTGATGGGAGAAATAGGGGGTGTTGGGCGGGTTTTGCCCGCCCAACACCCCCATATCTTCCCCTATATCCCGGCGATTCCCAATGAATCAGACTTAGGACGCGGACGAGCGGGAGGCATGCCCGTCAGGATAAAGACGTGGAAAGATAGTGAAAGACAATAATGGCTGGCTTACCTGACCCTTTTTCCGAGGGCGTTTGTCATGCGCTGCAGAGCGGGGGAAAAATCGTGCTGGCCGAGATGGACATCCAGGATGCAGAAACCTTCGGTGTAGGCGCGGGCGGCGGCCAGGGCTGCTTCGAACTCCTCTTCGGTCTCGACCACAAAGCCTTTGCCGGCGCCGAACACTTCGGGGAGGCGGGCAAACTGCCAGGGGGCAACGTCGTTGAAGCCACCGTCCAGCAGGGGGCGTTCGGTGCCGTAGCCGTAATTATTGAGCACGATGACGATCGGGTTAAGGCCGTAGCGGACGGAGGTGGACAGTTCCATGCCGGTCATTTGGAAGGCCCCATCGCCGACCAGCACGAGCGGTCGCAGCTTGGGGAGCGCCAACTGGACGCCGATACTGGCTGGCAGGGCAAAGCCGAGCGTGGCGTAATAGGCCGAGGACATGAATTCGGTGGCGCGCGGGATCGAGATGTCGCCAGAGGCAAACAAGGCATCGCCGGTATCCGCAATGACAAAGGTGTCATCGTCGAAGTACGTTTCCAGGCGCTGGAAGAGGCGCTGCACGGTCATTTTCGCGCCCGGAACGGGCTGGAATACGCCCAGCGGGGCGACATGCGGGATGGGTTGGCCCGGGCGGGGCTGGATATCGGCCTTCAGGAGGCCCTGCAGGAAACCGTTCAGGTAGACGGCGTTGTAGGTGTGAAAGCGGATGGAGGTTTTCTCGCTGGTGGAATAGATGGAGTTGCCCTGGTCCAGGTGAGCGGTAAAGATACCCAGGTCAAGATCGGTCAGGAGCACACCCAGGAGGATGAGACAATCGCTGCCCTCCACGTACTGGCGGACCGGCTCCTGGCTCAGTCCACCTTCGTACATGCCGATATAGAGCGGGTCGCGCTCACCGAAGGCGGACTTGCCCAGGATGGTGGAGGTGACCGGGATATGGGTCTTCTCTACCAATTGCCGGAAGGCGGTATGCATGCCGTAGCGCAACAGTTCCACGCCGGCAACCAGCACGGGCTGTTTGGCGCTGTTGATCATCGCGACTGCTTCGGAGAGGGCTTCCTTGAAGGGACCTTTATCCACATCCGGCGGCACAAACTTTTCTTCGATCGGGGTGACTTTCACGGAAACCATGTCACGCGGGATCTCGATATAGCCCGGGCGGCGATAGCAGATGACAGCCGCCAGGACGCGGTTGATCTCACTGCAGGCGGTTTCGGGGTTATCCAGGACCGCCTGGGCAACGGTGAGCTGCTCGAAGACTTTGAGCTGGGTGTTGAAGGCTTTGGACTTGTGGTGCAGCAGGGGATCGCCGCTTTGTTCCTTGAGGCCGGGCGCACCGCTGATGATGAGGACCGGGGATTCTTCGGCGTAGGCCTGGGCGGTGGTGTTGACCACCTTCAAGGCACCCACGCCGTAGGTGATGCAGACCACACCCAGGCCGCGCACACGCGCATAGGCGTTGGCGGCATAGCCGGCGGACTGCTCGTCGCAGGTGTTGATGACCTTTATTTTGCTTTCGTAGAGTTTTTTATAGAAGGCCAGCACGTAATCGCCGGGGATACCGAAGGCATGGCGCACTCCGTGCTCAAATAGCTTTTGGATCAGGTAGTCTCCAAGGGTGGTTTCGGCAGGTTCCATGGGATTTCATCCAGAAGAAGGCAGAAGGGGTGAGATAAAAAAAAGATACAAGATACAAGAAATGGGAAACGTTGATACTTGGATATATTATATCCGAATATGTGAGGATTTCGGGGATGTGGAAGAAGGAAGAAAAGAGGATGAGACCAGGGGAGTAGCCTTCGCCCGGCGGAGATTGGGCGGGCAGGGTGGCGCCTGTGGGGAGGGTATACCCTACGGGTACAATATTCGTTCCTCGGAACGACGGAGAAACGAATAGCCCCTGCGGGCGAATGCGCAGGGGCATAAACTTTGCAACCGGAGAAGAGGGCGGCCGGGAGACGGGATTTGACATGCGGAACGAATGGATAGACAGGGGAAAAGGTGGGGTTCCCCGGCAGGGCTGTACACAGGCCAATTCGAGTTTCCATTTGTCTGCAACATGGGGTAATTATAGAACTAATGTTCTCATTTGTCAAGGGGATCAATTTTCAAAGAACAGCCAACGCCGCCAGCGCTGCGCCGACAATACCAGCCTCGTTTCCCAATAGAGCAGGAGCGACCTCAGCGCGCACGGTCAGCCGGTGAGCGAAGCGCTCGTAATACTTGACGGCCCCGCCCCCCAGGATGATCAAATCGGGCCAGACGAGGGCTTGCATGGCACCCAGGTATTCGTCCAACCGTTTGGCCCAGTCTTTCCAGGAAAGATCTTCGAGCTTGCGCACCGAATCGGAAGCGCGCCGCTCGGCATCCTTACCCCTGATCCGCAGGTGGCCGAACTCGGTATTGGGCAGCAGGAGTCCGCCGCTAAACAGCGCTGAACCGATGCCGGTGCCCAACGTAACCACCAGCACCGTGCCGCTGCGCCCCTTGCCCGCCCCAAAGGTCATCTCAGCCAGCCCGGCCGCGTCTGCATCGTTGAGGACTCGCACCGGGCAATTGGTTTGCCTGGCGAAAAGGTCGGCAACATTCGTCTCGATCCAGCTCCGATGGATATTGGCTGCCGTCAGAGCCACACCCTCCCGCACTACCCCAGGGAAGCCGCATCCCATTGGCGCGTGCCAGTCGAAATGCTTGACGATCTTCCCCACGACCCCGGCTACCGCGATCGGCTTGGAAGGGCTGGGAGTAGGGATACGAAAACGAGGGGCAAGCAGCTTGCCTGTCTCTGTGTCCACCGGGGCACCCTTGATCCCCGTTCCACCGATGTCAATGCCTAATATCTGCATGGTGCCTCCTTTTTTTTCTGCCCTCATTATCGCACATTTTCAGCGAATCACGCAGGTTTTTTTGCAAAACCTACCTGCAGCCCGCGAAAGAGCAGCTAACGCTGGTATTCCCGCTTCTACCAACGCTGGAAAAACCGCCTATAATTCGCCCCAATTACACAGTGATATCTTCTCGATGGAAAAAGGAGACAGCCATGACCAACGGGCGATTACGTCTCTTCGTTAACTATTCATGCACCAAAGCCAGGGATAAGTATAATTGTTGGGATAAAAAAAATTAAACGAGTTGGAAAGAGGCAAATATAGACGCTGAACTTCCCATAGATCTGCTGACGCAAAGCCGGCAATATCTTCGCTCCGGACAAATCAGCCTTGGTTTGCAAAAGGCAGAAGAAGCATTGCGCAGCGCGCAGGCAGATCGCCAGCCACGCTGGGTCGTGGATGCTTTGCTGGCGCAGGCGGAAGGGTTGTTTCGTCTTGGACAGTATGGCGATGCCTCAGCTCTTGCCCGGCATGCTCTTGAACTAATCGAAACCGAATTGGGACCGGCGGAGGACCAGCATACCGCCAATGTCTTGCGCGCCAGCGCTTACCTGACTTTGGGCCAGTGCGCCGGGGAAACCGATGACCTGGATGCCAGTGAGACCTGCCTGCACCGGGCGATTTTACTTAGCCGCGTGTGCGGTGCAGATGTGATTTTAGTGCGGGCTCTCCATAATCTTTCGGCGGAAGTGTATATGCCGCGCGGGCAATTTGCTCTTTCCATTTCCACCGATGAAGAAGTACTGCGGCTGGCACAAAACCGGGGAATGAGTGAACTGTTTTGGGGACCGCTTGTCACCATGAGTTGGGTACACTTATTAAGTGGCCAATTGCAACGATCCGCGGCGCGCCAGGCGGAACTGCTTCATGTGGCTCAGCCCGGTTCGCTGGGCGAAGGCTGGGCGCATTGCATTGCCGCTTTTCTAGCCCTGGCTGCAGAAAATTTTGCGGAGGCTTTCAGTGAGTTCAGTATGACCCGTTCGTTGGGTGAATTGCTTGGTTCTCCTGAACTGAACTTCTATGCCCGTCTGGGCATGTCCTGCCTGACGCTAGAGCAAGGTGATCTGCCCACGGCGCGCGGTTGGGTAGAAGATGCATCCAATGTTGCCGGCCGCATCGGTTACAACCATCTGAGAGGCATAGCGTTGGTGCAGGCAGGCAAGATTGCCTGGCAGTCTGACAATTTCTCCCAAGCAGAAGCGCACTTCCAGGCGGCCCTGGAAATGCTAACTCCCTTGAAGGCGAACCTGGATATGGCGCACGCCTGGCTGGGATTGGCGGCTTCGCTCCTGGCACAAAAACGCAGCGATGCCCGCCCGGCAACCTGCCAGGCGCTCACGCTCATCCATGCCAATGGCTTCATGTTTTTACTCGACCAGGAGCGCCCGCGCGCATACCCCGTCATTGCTTCTGCCATCGCCAGCCGCGACGCTGCCCTGAGAGAGATGGCAAAGTATATGTTGGAGAACCTGCAAAACAGCCCGCGGCCGTCCTTGCGCGTCGAAACACTGGGCGGTTTGCAGGTCTGGCAGGGACGGCAGCCCATCCCGCGTAAGATGCTTCAGAAGCGCCGTGCTGGCGAATTGCTGATCCTGCTGCTGCTCAGCCCGAACCAGCGCCTGGGACTGGCACAAGCTGTTGAAGCGCTCTTTCCCACCCACCCGCCTTCGACCGCATTTGACCTGCTCCACCAGGCCACTTCGGCGTTGCGGCGCGCCTTGGAACCCGATCTGCCTGGCCGCTTCCCATCACGCTACCTGCGGGTGGAAGGGCAAATCTTGATCCTATCCGTCCCTCTTCCCGATGCCCTGGCGGAATGGGTGGATTTCAGCGCTTTCGAACAAGCCTGCCAGCGCCAGGATTGGGAAAAGGCATTAAGCCTGTATCGGGGAGATTTTCTCTCCGAATTTACGCAGGCGGATTGGAGTGAGCCCACCCGTCAGCGTCTTCTGTTGCTCTACCAGCGTGCCTTGCTTGAGACCGCCCGCAAGTATTACCAGGAGGGGCAAGCCCTGGCTGCGCTGGAACTGTGTTACCGGTTGTTGGCAATCGAACCATGGCAGGAACAGGCAGTGCTTTGGGGTATGCGCGCCGCTCTTGCGCTCGGCGATCGTACTGCGGCTTATCGCCTATACCAGGCGCTCGAAAAATGCCTGCGCGAGGAACTGGGGGTGACACCGCAAGCCGAATTGCAGGATTTTTATCGTTCCCTCTAGCCAGTTTGTCAACCATTTGTCAATCCTCTTTGGTATAAAAGCGAATAAGCTGTTCGTTATGACGCATACTATCCGAACCTTTGTCATGCGCATTTTCGTGGATAATGACCACTTAGATGGATTGCGCGGTGCTCTGGATGATGCCGACGGGATCGCTCATTACTCCTTCCGGGACGCGGCTGAACTACTCAAGCTGATAAACTCGCTTGCAATGCAAGCATCCGACCCTTCGACTGCCCTTACCCACCCTGCGCGAACCGGTCCGCATCCGTTCGAAGTCCTTCCGGCTGGCCCCCCTGACCATTCATCCGGCCAGCCACGCTGATCATAAATAAAGGAGAATATGCCATGAAAACCAAATTTTTTCATCTCTTAATTGCACTTGTGCTCGTTATGGGTTGGGTAGCAGGTATGCCTGCTACGCAGGCGCACGCCGATCCAGCTGTGCTCTACGCGGCCCCGGCTACGGCGGGCAATGGCACCTGTTCCAGTTGGGCAAACGCCTGCACCCTGCAAGCCGCCTTAGCCAACGCCACCGGCGGAGATGAGATCTGGGTAAAGGAGGGCTTGTACAAACCCGGCGCGAGCAGTACGGATAGCTTTACCATGAAAGACAGTGTGGAAGTGTTTGGCGGATTCGCCGGCACCGAGACCGACCTGGACGAGCGCGACTGGCATACACACGTTACCGTGTTGAGCGGCGACATTGATAACAACGACATCACGGATGGCAATGGCATTGTGCTCAACGTGAATAATATCAAAGGGACCAACTCCGACCACGTGGTGACCATTGATACGGTCGCTTCGGTTGTACTGGATGGATTCGTCATCACCGCCGGCCAAGGCGTTTTTCACGGCGGCGGGATATTTATCAGGGGCTGCGTTCCAGAGATATCGAACGTGATCTTGAGCGGTAACTTTGCGGCCGACGGCGGTGGGGGCATACTTACCGATACCGGCCTCCCGGAGCTGACCAACGTGGTTTTCTTTGGTAACAATGGCGGCGAATACGGCGGCGGGATGTACAACTACAACAGCAATCCCTTGTTGATAAACGTTACTTTCGACAGCAATTCGGCTTCTTACGGCAGCGGGATATATAACGCCTACAGCAACCTAACAGCAGAGAACACCATCCTGTGGGGGGATGGATCCGCCGCGCAGGAAATTTACAACGACACTTACAGCACCCCATCCATCAGTTACAGCGATGTGGAGGAAAGCGGTTATATCGGTGGCGCGAGCCATAATATCTATGCTGATCCGCTCTTCACGGATGCCGCAGATGGCAACCTTATCCCGCAAGCGGGCTCCCCGGTCATCAACGCCGGGAACAACGCGTACCTCCCAGACTGGCTGACCACCGACCTGGATGATAATCTGCGCATTTACGGCCCGGCGGTGGATATGGGCGCTTATGAGGTCCAACCCGCTCCCAAAGCGCCGAAAGCGCCGAGTGCGCCGAGCCTGACATCCCCGGCAAACAATGCCCTGGAGACCTCCGCCACTCCCAGCTTGAGCTGGAGCAAATCCAGCCTGACAAGCAGCGCTTTCGGTTCCTATCAGGTTGAAGTTACCACAAACGCCGGTTTCACCAGCCTGGCCGGAAGCGCCAGCATTACCAGCCCAACAGACCACTCCTGGGTGGTTGAGCCGGCTCTCACTCCCAACACCAAGTACTACTGGCGCGTCCAAACTTGCAATAACACCGGGCAGTGCAGCGCCTGGGCGAAAGCGCATACATTCCGGGTTGCGTTACCTGCGCCAACCAGCTTGCAAGCAAATGGCAGCGTCCACGACCTGCGGCCCAGCCTTACCTGGAGCATGCCAGCCTACCCAGCCCCGGCGGCAACCAGATATACCGTGGAATTCTCAACAAACCGAACCAGCTTCGCTCCGCTCGTACAGACCGGCACAGCCACCAGCATGAGCTATATTCCCAGCATTAACCTGCCAAGCAACAAGAACTCTCTACTGGCGCGTGCGCGCCAACGGCTTGAATGGTCCCAGCGCCTGGTCAGCCCCCGGCACGTATGTCACCGACAACCCGTCCGGCGCCACTACCCTGGCTGCGCTGGAGTGATGGAGAAATAGATGGTATTGGCAGAAGTTCAAAGTTCAGCATATCCTGCTTAGGATCCAATTTACACTGGCTGGGTGTTTTTCATCCAACCAGTGTAAAATTGTAGCATGCCTACCAATATCGAAATCAAAGCGCGTATACGTGACCTGGAGGGCCTGCGCAGGCGTGCGGAAGGACTGAGCGATACGCCCGTCCAGGTCATCCCGCAGGAAGACACCTTTTTTCACACGTCCCAAGGCCGCCTGAAACTACGCCGGCTCAAGCCGGACCTGGGCCAACTGGTCTATTACGAACGCCCCGACCAGGAAGGCCCCAAACTCTCCAACTACCAAATTTCCGAAACCAACGATCCCGAAGGCCTGAAGACCGCCCTGCGCCTGGCCCTGGGCGTACGCGGAGTTGTCCGCAAAACGCGCTATCTCTACCTGGCCGGGCAGACACGCATCCACCTGGATGACGTGGAAGGGCTGGGACAGTTCATGGAACTGGAAGTGGTCCTGCGGGGGAACCAGACGGAGGCGGAGGGCCAGGCCATTGCCGAAGGATTGATGGCCCGGCTGGGAATCCGGAAAGAGGATCTGCTGGAAGGGGCATACATAGACCTGTTGGAAAAAATGGCACCTTTAAAGCAATAGCTCACACAAAATTTGATTGTGTGAGCTATTATATAGTGAGCGTGAAGAGGCTCGAACTCTTAACCAACGGCTTAAAAGGCCGCTGCTCTACCATTGAGCTACACGCCCAGCGCGGAACATTCTATCATGCCGCTCCCGTTGCGTCAACCGAACTTCCAAATGCATTCCGTCAAATATGGCGACACTCTTAAATGGAAGAGCAGTAAAGTACTACCAGCCGCCTGTTTTCAAGCAATTCTTTAATTCTTCCTGCAAGGAAGATAACATTTCCTTGAATGAATCCATGTGCGCAGAATTTGCGATCGCCTGCGCCTCCAGGCGCTCCAACAAATAAACCATCCATGTTTGCCATGTACTCGGGTTGCTATACATCCGTGATATTTCCTGGGCGGTCTTATCGAGAACATCACGGAGGTCGTCTTCATTACTTGTTTTCATTTGCCATTCTCCTGCGTTGTTCGGAAATTACGAAAGGCATCATCCGGCTTTTGCAAATTATATTGTAGCACTTTTCGTATTTATATTTTTCTGGACTGTCTGAGAATCGCAGGGATGGAGAAGGTAATTGGGGGTGTTAACACCCCTATATCTTTCCTTGTTTCCGGCGATTCCCAATGAACCTTTTTCTGTCTGGACAAGCCTTTACAGAATTGATGGTAATTTCTAATGTATCCTGAACAATTTCGTTGTATGATGAATATGCAGGATCACAATGATCCAGAAAGGAGGTTCCGATCGAAGAACTTGCAGGGATACCACCAGGAGGAAAGACAGGGTAGCCCGATCATGGCCGAGGACAGGTGTTTTTGTCCGGGCCGGACGTCTCCCACGACGAAGAGTGGCGTTACCAACTCTTTCCTCTGCTTATAAATAATGTAATTTGGCGGATGGGTGCTCCCCATCCGCCTTTATTTTAACCCTTGCAGTAAGAAAAAGCATTCATCACGACACCCGCGGAGTACCGGGCGCAGGTGGGCACCCATGTGCCTGCGGCACAGTGCAGGCAAAGGGACACGCTGATCATTTTTTATTGCGCCACTTTTCGATCCAGGCGGGATCCAGGCGAACGAGGCGGTTCTTGGTGAGGTTGGCCTGCATGAGGCGGCGGATGGCCGCATCGGGGCAGGCAAGCCATTTTTCCATCAGGGGTTTGCCGGCTTGCGGCGCGGCGGCGACCAGCACGCTCCAGCAGTAGCCCAGTCCCTGCTGCAAGACCTTGTATTCGACCGACCCGGCTTCGGTAGAATTTTGCATGGAGGCGGTGATGCGATCCAGGATCTGCAGCGCCTCCAGAACATCTTTTTCATTATGCAACAAAACCGGTTCGGCCAGGGCGGCCGCGACAGCGCGTTTTTCAAGCCAATTCCCGGTGCTCCAGCCCTGCATGGCAGCCAGGAGACGGGACATATCCCGCTTGCCCAGGCGCTGGAGCGCCATGGCGACCGCTTCACGCAGCCGCCAGCGTGGGTCGGAGGCATAGGGACGGATCTGGGCGAGGGTTCTCTCGTCGCCCTCGGCCAGCAGGCGTCCCAGTCCCAGCACCCCGCAAAAGGCCAGGAATTCGTGCGGATCGTTCGTGGGGGCGATCTCCGGAGTATACGCCAGGAAATGTTCAAAGAGGGGGCGGTCACCGGCGTCTGCAACAACCTGGGCCAATTCGAGGTTGCCGCGCGGGCCGGGCAGGCCGGATTCCTGCAGGAGATAGGGCTCCCAATCTGCAAGAGTGCCCAGCGTTTGGCGATAGGTCCCGGCTTTATTCTTCAATCAATTTCTCTTCCATGACCACAAGGACCACATTCTGCTCCGCCAGCCGGTTGGCAGGAATAAGATTCCCATCTATCGTTTCGCCGTTCAAGGTGAGAGACTGCACGCCGTGGCAGAGGCCGTGCGGGTTTTTGACCTCGATCTCGATGCTCTTGCCGCGGAAGCGCCGGGTGGCCTTGAATCCGGCCCAGGTGCGCGGAATGCACGGGGCAATACGCAGGCCATCCGGCTCAGGCCGGATACCCAGGATGGACTGCGTGGCGCTCCAATAGGCCCAGGCGGCCGCACCGGTCAGCCAGGAAGTGCGGGCGTTTCCGGCCCGCGGAGAATAGACAGAATAGGTGGTCTGGCCCTGCACGTAAGGCTCGATCTGGCGCAGTTCGGCGCGCTCATTGTAAGCAGCCGGCATGGAAGCCCGGTAATATTCATAAGCCTGGTCGCCATCGCCAAGCAGGCACTCAGCCATGACACCCCAGCCCTGGGTATGGTTGAAGATGCCGGCGTTTTCCTTGACACCCGGATTGAAGACCACGGCCCGCATCACATCCACTTTGGTCTTTACAAAAGGTGGAGCAGAAAGCATCAACCCGTAAGGCGTGGCCAGCCGGTCATGGACAGTCTGCATACAGCGGGCGGATTCTTCTGCTGTGGCCGTTCCGCTGAGGACCGCCCAAAGCTGGGTGTTCAGGTAAACCTGGCCTTCTTCATACTCATGCGTACCATAGACCGTGCCATCCTCGCCTATGGCCCAGATGAACCAGTTCCCATCCCAAGCGCAGGCCTGGATGCTGGCGTCGAGATTTCCGCGCTGCTCCATCGCCCAGGTGGCTTCGCGCGGCTGGCGCAGCCGCCTGGCAATTTCAGCATATACCGTCAGGCCCATACGCACCTGGAACGCCACAAACAGACTTTCGCCGTAATAACCGAGCTTCAAACAATCGTTCCAGTCGGCAGCCAGGCCGCAGGGCAGGCCGTGCTTGCCCATGCGATCCAGGTTGAACTCCAGCGCCTGCCGCAAGTGGCGTAAGACGGTGGCTTCGCCCTGGTCGGCGTAGGGCAGAACCTTGTTATAGAAATCCATATCGCCGGTTTCATTCACATAGGCCGGGACGGCATTGAAGAACCACAAACAATCGTCAGAACGGTATTCTTCGGGACGCGGGGCTTTTTCCTGGCCGGGATGATGGTTGAAAGGTTGGATGATTGGCATGGCTCCGCCGTTGGAAACCTGGCCGGTCAGCAAAAGTTCCAGGCGCTGGCGGGTTTCCTGAGGAATGGCGGCTGTCACCCCGAGCAGATCCTGGACCGAGTCACGGAAACCCAGGCCATCCCGCTCGCCATTGTAGACCAGGCTGGCAGCGCGCGACCAGGCAAAGGTGACCAGGCAGTTATAAAGCCCCCAAACATTGATAGTGTGGTTAAAGTCTTCGTCGGGCGTCTCCACCATCAGGCTGCCGAGCCTGGCATGCCAACTGTCTTTTAGCTTTTGGAATTCGGCCCCGGCACGCTCGAGCGAGCCGAATTCCTTTACGGTCGTTTTACCGACCGTGCGGGCATCGCCAATGCCCAGCATAACGAGCAGTTCGCGGCTTTCGCCTGGCTGCAAGGTCAGGTCGGTTTGCAGGCTGCCACATGCGTTGTCGCCATAAGCGCTGCTATTGGTGCACTGTCCCTTTTCCACCACCAATGGATTGTGGTAAGCCCGGTAGGGACCGAGGAAAGCCTCCCGGCTTGTATCATAACCGGCCAGAGGCGCGCCGATCAAAGTCATCCAGCATTTGAAAGGAATATCGTCGAGGTTTGTTCCATCATCCCGGGATGACAGGTTATCATGGATGGCGATACGCAGCACGCCATCCCATATTTCGCCGCGCACGATGAAAAGCGAATACTGCAAATTGACCTGATCCTGGACAGTGGCCCACTGGTTGGTGAATTCGCAGAACGTGAAGGCGGAAATCTGGCGCGGCTGGTCAGATTCATTGGTGATCTTCGTGCGCCAGTATTCGAACTTCTGGCCCAACGGGACGAAGTAGGTGGTTTCGCTGGCGATCCCGGCGTAGCGAGACTGGATGACCGTATAGGCCGTGCCGTGACGGCAGGTGCTCTGATATTGATCGAGTGGTTTGCCAACCGGCTGCCAGGAAGCCGACCAATAATCGCCACTCTGGCGGTCACGCAAATACCAGTAGCGGCCAGGCTGATCCATTGGGACGCGGTTGAAGAGCAGGCGCATGAAACGCCCGCGCGCCCCGGACTGGTAGAAGCCATAGCCGCCGGCGTTGTTGGTGATAATAGCTCCATACTCTGTGGAACCGAGATAGTTGCTCCAGGATTGGGGCGTATCCGGCCGGGTTATCACATATTCCCTGGCAGCATCATCGAAATAACCGTATTTCATTGGCAAATCCTTTTTCCTTAGTCAATCGGAAAGGCTTTTGCATATTCCAACAGGATTCGATCCCAAACATTGTTCAATTTCTCATCAATCGTCTGGCGGGCTGGATCAGCCTCATACCAGGCGATCGCACGGCGCGCGCCTTCGGACCAGGGAACCGTGCAGATGAAATCCGGCACCAAGTCCTTGATCTTACGGTTATCGAAGACCGAGCTATTAACCTTGTCACCGGTCAGGCTGCCGAGCGCATCCGGGTCATAGGCTGCAATCAAATCGGAGGGTACATGGACAATTTTTAGGTCCACGCCGAGGGCTCGACCGACTTCGGTATAGATCTGGTTCCAGGTGAGTACTTCATCGGATGTAATATGATAGGCCTCCCCGATAGCTTTGGGATTACCCAGGAGACCAAGAAAGCCTTTGGCAAAATCCCCGTTCCAGGTGAGCACCCAGAGCGAGGTGCCATCGCCCGGGAGGATGATTTTTTTGCCACGCTTCATCCGGTCAATTACGGTATAGGGGTGCTGCCAACTGCCGACACATAGCGGGATCTGCGATGGGCCATAGGTCAGCGACGGGCGGACAATGGTAACCGGGAAGGCCTGCTCCCGATAGGCACGCATCAAGCGTTCTTCGCAGGCGATCTTCGCCCGGGAATACTCCCAGAAGGGGTTTTCCAGCGGCGTTTCTTCGGTGATGAGATAATGCCGGGGCGGCTTCTGGTATGCGCTGGCGGAACTAATAAAAATGAACTGAGCAGTGCGACCGCCAAACAGCCGCAAATCCCGTTCGATATCCTGCGGAGTAAAGGCGATCCAGTCCACCACAGCATCGAATTGATACGGTGCGAGCATTCCAGTAAGGGTGCCTTCATCGCCATGCACATCGCCAACCAGCAGGTGAGCGCCTTGCGGCAGAGGATATTTGTCAGACTGGCTTCGATTGAGAATAAAAAGTTCGAGGCCGCGTTCGAGGGCCAGTTCAGAACAGGCCGAGCTGATCAGGCCGGTACCGCCGATAAATAAAACTTTCATTGGCTATCCTTCCACTGCAAGAGTGACCTGCTTGGGGTTTATCAGGATCATCGGGACATGGATCGGCTGCATTTTGGGCATGGAAGGACTGGTCACATCCACATTGTAAATCGAAAACCAGGCAGAATGCGCCAGTTCAATGCTGCTGCTGAGTTCCGCTTTTGCGGCGATGCGCACAAATCCTTTGAATATGAAGGCGCCGGGCATGGCAGTGACCGGCACCAACACACGATTCTCTTCTTTTTCATCGTAGTCCAACGGTTCAGTGGCTGGCGGGGTCAGGTGAAAAGCAATCACGGTGGAAACCGGCACGAAAACTTCCTTATAAGTAAGCGCTTTGATGGCACTTCCAAAAATGAGCACTGTGGGCTTGTACAAGCGGACATACTCGGGCACCCCCTGCGTGCGCAGCCAGGTACTAACGCGGACTGCTTGTCTTGTCACAACTTCCCCACGCACAAGCATATTTTGGGTATAGGTCATCACCACAGTACTTTTTTCATCAGGAGACAGGGCAGCCATTTTTCCTCCATAAACAAATGCGGGCGGATTAACGCTTTGATTATACGCCAAGTTCCGTTTTCATTCTTCCAAGCGCCTCAACCAGGGTGGCGCGCGGGCAACCAAAATTCAGCCGGACGAAGCCTTCCCCGCCGGAGCCAAACTCCCTTCCTTCGTTAAGGGCAACTTTGGCGTGGTCCAGGAAAAACTCGTAGGGTGTGCCGCTTATTTTGCCGGACTTCATTAGCTGTGTGCAATCCAGCCAGGCCAGGTAGGTGGCTTCCGGGAGCGTCGTCCGGATCCCATCCAATTCTTCCTGGACAAACTCAACCACGAAATCCCGGTTGCCGGTCAAGTAAGCCCGCAGGGCCACCAACCACTCATCGCACGCACCGGAAAAAGCAACCTGCGCAGCCACCAGCCCGGGGCCGCTGACATGCATCACCATTTCTTCCATCGTCTTCTTGTAACGTTCGAGCAGGTCTTTGTCCGGAATGATCGCGAACCCGCACAACAGGCCAGGGACATTGAAAGTCTTGCTCGGCGCGACAAGTGTAATCGTACGGTCAGCAATTTCCGGAGCCAGGGCGGCAATGGGGATGTGCTTTGCCCCATCCAGCAGGAGTTCACTATGGATTTCGTCCGAACAAATAAATATGTCGTTCTTGAGACAAATCTCCGCCAGGCGCGCCAAGTCGTCCTTTGGATAAATCTGTCCGGTCGGGTTGTGAGGATTGCACAACAGGAACATGCCGGTCTTCGCTCCACCGGAATGAACCGCTTTCTGGAAAATATCAAAATCCAGCTCATAGCGTAAAGATGAACCGTTAGTTTCCAGCGCCAGTGGAGCATCCTGGCGCACCAACCCGGCTGCCTTATGAACTCCCAGGAAGGGCGGATAGACCGGTGGCTGGACTATAATCCCCTGCCCCGCGCTACAGAGCGTGCGCGCGGCCATGTTAAACCCCGCCACCACCCCGGGCGTGGCAACCACTGCATCCGGAGAAACCTGCCAGCCATACAGCGTTTGCATACGGGCTGCCACGGTTTCACGCAATTCCCGGGTTGGGGATTCATAACCCAGGATACCGTGCTCCACAACTTGTTGTAAAGCCGCCCGGATCGGCCCGGGGGCGGCAAAATCCATGTCCGCCACCCACAATGGCAAAACGTCCGGCGGGTATTTGCGCCACTTGACGGAATTTGTCCCCAGGCGATCTATAATAAGATCAAATTGGTTTGCCAATCAAGCCTCCATTAAACGAGCAAGGTATTATCAAGCCCAGCCTGCCAGCGGTAAGGAAGCATTCCGATAAGGTTAATTCTCAGGGGCTTCCCGCACGATATACAATGGCCTTCCCTTAACCTCATCGTAAATCCGCCCCAGGTATTCGCCCAGCACACCCAGGAAAATCAACTGAACCCCGCCCAGGAATAACACGGCAATGAGCGTGGTAGCCTGACCAAGGAAAGCGCCATGCCCTACCAGGCGCATGACGATCACTACCGGAATAGCAACGATCGCCAGGCCGGCGGAGACAAAGCCAAAATAGGTGGCCAGTTGCAGCGGAAAGTATGAGAAACCGGTGATGGCGTTCAAGGCCAGTTTGAGCATCTTGTTGAATGGGTATTTGGTGACGCCGGCGAAGCGCGTTGCACGCTTATAGGGCACACCGATCTGCCGGAAGCCCACCCAGGCCGACATGCCGCGCGGAAAACGATCCTTCTCGCGCATGGTTTTAAGCACATCCACCACCTTGCGATCCATCAGGCGGAAATCACCGGTATCCACCGGAATTTTTACATCGGTAATACGGTAGACAATCCGGTAGAACAACGAAGCGGTAAATTTTTTGAACCAGGTCTCACCCTCGCGTTCGGCTCGCACGGCATAGACCACTTCGTAACCTTCACGCCATTTTGCGATCAGGTCGGGGATAACTTCGGGCGGGTCCTGCAGATCTGCGTCCATGATCACCACCGCATCACCGCGCGCATAATCCCAACCGGCAGTGATGGCTACCTGATGACCAAAGTTGCGCGCAAAAATCACCGGGCGGACGTGTTTATCCTGCCGGGCGAGTGCACGAATGGCTTCCGTCGAACCGTCAGACGAGCCATCATCCACCAGGACCAATTCCCAGGTTGCCTGCGTGGCAGACATTACATCCCGGACACGCCGGTAAAGTTCCGGGAGGTTCTCCAACTCGTTGAAAATCGGAGCGACGATCGAAAAAGTCACGGACATATTATCCCTCCTTCTTTTGAGAATTTTCGGTTGTTACGGCCGTATCCTTTACTGGCTTGGACGAAGGGGGTTCCTGCAAGATAAACTGTTCAGCGGTAGGAAAGGGGGACATACCCAAGATACGCCGGCGCAGATAATCAACGATCACCACAAGCGATGCCAGAACCGGCACAATAATCAACGCGCCCAGAATACCCCACAGTATCGTTGCCAGGAGGACGGATACGAAAACCAATGCCTCGTGCATCTGGACGCTGCGACCCATGATGAGCGGGCGTAGCCAGAAACTTTTGATACCAGCCAGAATCAGATAGACTACCAGAACGATCAATGCAACAATAAAGTGGGAGGCTGGCATCCACCTCCAATTCGAACCTTCAAGCAAAACCACGCCAATCGCCAAGGCAGCCGCCAGGAAGGGACCAACATCCGGGACCACGGTAAGCAACCCACCCAGAATGCCCAGCACCAGCGCTCCGGGGATGCCAATTACCGTCCAGGCGATGGTAAATGCCACGCAAATTATCAACATCAACAAAAGCTGGCCGCGCAAATAGCTCGCCCAGATTCTGCGTATCCGCTGATAGAGTTCGTCGAGTTCTGGCGCATATTCCTCCGGAAATGCGCCAATAAATGCCTGGCGAAGGAAGGGCCACTCCGCCAGGAAATAATAAACTGCCACCAGAACAACCAATACCCAGGCTGCGCCTGAGGAGGTTCGTCCCAGTATCAGGATCGCTTCCCTGGATAAAGAAGACAAGAAGGTTGCGCGGAGTTGGATCAATTGGTTCGCCCATTGACTAAAATCAATGGGAAAACCAGCAAACACTTGCGGCGTTTGCAACCAGGCAATCAACTGGTTGAAAAGCTTGAGCAAATCCGCAAAAACTTCAGTAGACTCATTGAAGAAGAGCGGCATCAGGGAGATCGGAGTGCCTATGAGCAACACCAACATGGCAATGTAAACCAAGTTGACCGCACCGGAGCGCGATAAGCGCGTCCGCCTGGTAAGGAAATTAACCGCGGGGGTAATGAGGTAGGCGATAAAGGCTGCAAGGATCAATGGCTCGATACCACGGCGGATGAGGTAGAGCGCTACTGCGAACAACAGCACTACCAACCCAAGGACTATGTATCGAATGGGTAAACTCCACTGATCATCCTTGTTCATAGCAATCTCTTAACCTCATCCAAAGTTGGCTTAATCACCGGGGCTGCCTTAACTGCCTGCATGGCAGAGTGCACATCCTTCAAGCCGGAACCAGTGTTTAACACCAGGACAGGGTCGGCGGGCTGGATCACTCCCTGCTCGAGCGCCTTAACCAGGCCGGCGTAAGCAGTTGCACCGGCAGGCTCGGCGAATATGCCCTGTGGGCCGAGGGCGGCGATGGCCTGTAGAATTTCATCATCGCTTACCAGGATATACGTACCGCCGGTCGCGCTGGCCGCGCGGATGGCGCGCACACCATCCCTAGGCAAGTCAACCGAAATGCTGTCGGCAATGGTTTCGGCAGAAATGGGACTGATCTGCTCCGTTCCGGCGTGGAAGGCATTGGCAATCGCTGCAGAGCCGGCAGCCTGCACACCAATCAGGCGCGGAATTTGTTCCAACCAGCCCAACGCTTGCAGGTCTTTGAAACCCTTGTGAATGCCGGAGATGATATTTCCATCTCCCACCGAGACAAAGACAGTCAGCGGCGAGTGGTGATTGAGCGGGTTGCCAGGTTGATGCCAAGTGAGGTGTTCCTCCCCCCACCATTCCCAGATCTCCAAGGCTGCTGTCTTTTTTCCTTCAGCGGTAAAGGGGTTGTAGCCCGTATTGCGGCAGTACCAACCAAATTCTTGGGCGGCCTGGATGGTCAGGTCGAAGGCTTCGTCATAAGTACCATCCACCAGGATGACTTTTGCACCGAAGACAAGCAACTGGGCTACTTTGGCAGGGGGAGCAGACTTGGGAGCAAAAATAACCGCTTTTTGCCCAACTGCGGCCGACATCCCGGCCAGAGCCGCCCCGGCATTGCCGGTGGAGGCCGTAACGATCACATCGGCACCAATCTCGCGGGCGCGTGCCACAACCACCGCGCTGGCACGGTCTTTAAAAGAGGCAGTTGGGTTTCGGCTTTCATCCTTGAGCCAGAGATGCTCGAGCCCCAATTCATGGGCCAGGCGATCCAGGCGATAGACGGGTGTCCAGCCGGCGGCGCGGAGCGGGGTACCTTCCCCGCCCGGGTCCGAAACGGGCAGGAGCGGCAAATAGCGCCAGAGCGAAGACTCGGAGCGGTACGTCAGGTCCTCAGGCTGGAATTTCTGGCGGATGGCAGCGTAATCCAGGATCACATCCAAGTTGCCACCATCCTTTGGGCAGGTGTAGGTTACCTGGCCAGGGAGGTATTCAGCATTGCACAACGAACAGCGGTATCCAACAAATTTAGATTTGGTCATAGCCTCATTATAACGGATGGGCGGCTGCTTAGCCGCCCATGCGTAGATTATTCAGATTCAAATGGCACGCCAAGGGAGGCGGGCGGCGAGGCTCGCAGCGCCCTCAACAGGCGCATCACCACCCGGCGTGTTCTTGGTGGCATAGCAGCCAGAGATCGCTCCATCCATTCGGCGTTGCCGATGTTGACCAGGAGCAGGGTCAGGATCATTAGCGGGAAAGGCGCCACTTGCAGCACCTGGGTGGGAATGTTGGGCAGGTAGGGTTGGAGTACCAAACCGAGCCATTGCAGAAAAGAGAACAGGTACACTCCGAAGGCTGCCCGGAATGGATTCCAACCGCCAAAGATGACGATCGAAAGGACGATCCAACCGTAGCCATCCAGGCCGGAAAGCTGTCCCGCCCACCCGGCTTTAACATCCAAGGAAAAGGTTGGGCCCGCCAATCCTGCGAGCGCCCCACCCAGGAACGTGTAGATGTAGCGCAGGCGATTAACATCCGCCCCGCGCACGTAGGCCGCGGCCGGGCGTTCCCCAATTCCGCGCAGCATTAACCCGGGACGGGTTCGGTAGATCCAAAACCAGGCCAGGAAAATGATCACAAAACTCAGGTAGGTCATAATATCCTGCCTGAAGAATAAAATGCCCAGGATGGGAATCTTATCCAGTCCTGGAATGGGGAGGACGTTCAGGCTTGGGCCGCTCTTGCTGATAAAAGCATGGCCCAGGAAATATGAAAGATTAAGACAGAGCACGGCCAGCACGAAACCCACCGCTACCTGGGACTGCTTGAGGGCGATACTGCTGAATGCAACAACCAGCGCCACAAGACCGCCGATTAATGCGCCCGCCAGGAAGCCAAGGGGAAGACTGCTGGTACCGAACGCTACGGCAAAGCCGACCATGGCAGAGAGTAGGATGGTCCCGTTCATGGAAAGGTTGATGACGCCGGCTCGTTCGGTGATCGTCTCGCCGATCACTGCGAACATGATCGGTGCCGCAGCGGACAGGATCCCTGCAATACTAATCAGAAGACCGATGGAAGTCATAGTTTCTACCTATCGTTTCTCAAAGAGTCGCTGGCGAGCGCCCTCGACCATTAAGACGAACAGGACAAGGATGCCCTGCAGGACGCCCGAAAGGGATGAGTCCATTTTCATCATGATCGGCAACTGAATGCCGCCAATATTCAAAGCTGCATAGAATAGTGCAATGGGTGCAGCCCAGAGCGCCTGGTAGTTAATCAACATGGCCACCAGCAGACCCAGGAAGCCATACCCGCTTGAAATGGCCGGAATGAGGCGGTGATAAACAGCGGTGACCTGAACCGCACCCGCCAAGCCAGCAAAGGCGCCGCACAGCAGGAACGCGTACATGCTGTATTGCCAAGTTGGGACCCCCAGCAGGAAGGCTGCCCGCATGTTCTTGCCGACCGCTTTCAGGCGCAGGCCAAAGTAGGTTCCGCGCAGCAGGAAGTAAACCAGCACGGCCGCCAGGAGGCCCAGCGCCAATGCCCAAGGACTGAGCTCCAGGTTGGGCAGGGTCGGCAGCCAGAGCTTACTCGGAAACATCAAAGTTCCACTCGTCGAAGCGATCCCTGGCCGCCCCCAGGGGCCAATGATCAGGTAGAGGGCGAAGGCCGTTGCCACAAAATTCAACCCCAGCCCACCGAAGATCTCATTTACCCCGCCGAAGGTCTTCAGCACACCTGCCAGTGCCCCCCATAATGCTCCGCCCAGCAGGCCGGCCAGGAAACCCAGCAAGAGGATCCATCCCCCGGCCAGAGAACTGTTCTGCAGCAGGCGCAACATTCCTGTCGTGAAGACTGCCCCAAGCACAATCTGACCCTCGATGCCGATATTCCACAGACCGGCCGCGAAGGTGATCAGCACCCCAGAGGTGGTCAGCAGCAAAGGAACCCAGGCGGCCAGGACATTGGTGATGTCTGCGGTGGAACTAAAAATGCCCTGGAGCACGTTAAGGTAGGCCTCCAGCGGCGACGCGCCGGCCATCAACAGGACCAGGGTAGTGAAGAGCAGCGCCAGAACGATCGCTGCCAGTTGAAAACCGATTTTAAGCCACTGGTTTTTATTCATGGACGCTTGCCTCATTCTTTGATTCCGGCCAGCCCATACCACCGATCAACTCGCCGAGTTTCTCGGTAGTTAATGTCGAGACATCCAATGGAGGGGTCACCCGGCCGCTGAAGAAGACCATCACCCGGTCACTGTATTGGAGGATCTCATCCAAGTCAGAAGAAACGAACAAGATGGATGTTCCCTGCCGGCAGCGTTCCTTGAGCTTGTTCCAGATGTATATGGTCGATTCGATGTCGAGCCCGCGCGTCGGGTGCTCCAAGAGCAGCAAGGTAAGCGGCACCCGCATCAGTGCCAGTAAGGCGCGCTGCTGGTTTCCTCCCGAAAGCGATTCGACGGTATTGGCAGGCGTTCCACGAATATTGAACTCGGTGATGCGGCTCTGTGCCAACTGGCGGCCCTTTTCCCAGTTAATGAAAAAACCTTGGGCTTCTTCCGCCAAAGTAACATGCTCGGTCAGGTCCAGTCCAACCACCAGGCCTTCCTCCAGGCGAGCGGCCGGTAAGAAAGCCACGCCGTTCTGCTTATAGGCATGATAATTCCGGCCGGTCAGATCCCGTTCGCCCATCAGGATCTGCCCTCCGACCATCCGCACCAAACCCGCGACCGCACGCAGGAAAAGGGCTTGGCCGCTCCCTTCCATGCCAGCCAGGCCGATCACCTCGCCATGGCAAATGTCCAAGTTAACCTGGCCAATATGCATACGGTAATCCTCGACAGCCAGGTTACGCAGGGAGAAGGCAACCTCGCCCGCGCAGCCGGGGCCGCGTGCCTCCAAGGCAACCTCCTTGCCGAACATCATCTCGACCAACTGGTGGGTATCGTAGGGTGGGTTGGCAGCGCCGACCAAGTAACCCTGGCGCAGAACCACCACGTTATCGCAGAGTCCCTCGACATCCTCCAACTTGTGGGAAACGAACAACACAGTCATGCCCTGCTTGGCCAGCAGACGCAGGGCAGCGAAAAGTTTCACCTTCTGCTGCGCACTGATGCCTGTGGTGGGTTCATCAAAGATCAACACCCTGGCTCCCAGCCAGATCAAACGCAGGATCTCCAGTTGCTGGCGTTCCCCGACGGTCAGCGAATCGACGTAGGCCTGGGGGTCCAGGGAGAAGCCGAACTGCTCAGCCAGCTTCTTGAAGTCTCGTAGTGCTGTGTTCTCGCCGGGCAGCAGACCGCCGGCCCGGCCCAGGATGAAGTTATCAATGACCCGTAGGGGGGAAAATCGAGCGGATCCTGGTGGAGCATGCCCACCCCCTTGCGAATGGCATCCGCTGGCGAATGAATAGAAACCTGGTGACCATCAAGCAGGATTTCGCCTTGGTCCGCCCGAATAAATCCGGATAAGACCTTCATCAGGGTGCTCTTACCCGCACCATTTTCCCCGAGAATGCCTTGAATTGTCCCGGACGGGATGACCATGCTTATGCCCACATTGGCGTGCACTGCACCAAATGTCTTATGGATGTCCTTGAGTTCAACGTTCATGGTTCTTTCCCTGAATGGCGAACGATTGGTATCTTCTCAAAAAGAAGGAGAAGATAGGGGGAAGGCAGATACCTTCCCCCTATTATCAGGAATAGTTACTTACTGCTGCCGGCCATGCCCAAAAGAAGTTGTGGCAGGTACCAGAGCTGTTGCGGGGTGGCGGCCACGCCGGAGGCCAGATACTGGCTCCCATCCTGCAGGCTCAACGGGCCGGTCCACAAATCCAAGCCGCCCGCCAGTGCAGTGGCCAACTGATCGACCGCAGCGGAGGCAGCCGGGCTGAGAGCCTGGCCCTTCACGAAACCAACATTGCTGGTATCAACATTGTTGATATTCTTCCAATCCGGGCCCAACCATTGCCAGTCCTGGGTGAAGGTACCGGCTATGGCCTTCTTAACCTGGGTCTCAATACCCGGGCCCCAGTTGAAGTAGGGAACGCCCAGGCAGACCGTCGGACCCGCGCTGCAGTTATTCTTGTAGTCGTAACCAACGGCATAAACCTTCTCGCCAGCGTCGGTCATCTTCTTGGCCTCGGTCACGGCCTCCGAAGTGTCGATACCCGACATGACCACATCAAAACCGGTGTTGTAGAAGGCATCGGCAACTTTGGATGGATCCAGTGTAGTACCAGGTTCATTGAACCAGTATCCAATCCAGGTAACCTGGAATTGCAGAGCCGAAGCATCCTTCTTCAGAACATTAGTCCAGCAATACTTGGCGCCCAAGTAAGCTGATGAAGACAGGCGGCGAGTCTCATCATTGATCAGTGGACCCAGGTAGCCGATCTTCCCGGTCTGGGTGGTCATGGCAGCCGCGCATCCTGCGAGCATCTTCATGTACTCCATCTGGCCCATAACATTAGCCATGTTGGGGATGTTCAAATAGGCCTGACCTTGCGCCCAGGATTGATCGCCCGAGAGCATGATGGTGGGGACGGTCGGATGGTTCTTGGCGAAGGTATTGGAGTCATCCTTGAAATCATCCGAGTTGAAGATGATCAGGTTGGCACCCTTCGAGAGCAGTTGCTCGGCCAGTTGGGCCGGGGTAGCGCCCTGATGGCTGAAACCGTTATCAATATAGATCAGCTTGGTATTGGGAATATTAGCGGCGGCGTACTGACCGCCTTCATAGGTCGCCTGGCTCCAGCCCGAGTTGTTGTAGGGGCCGACCAGGATCATGCCAATGGTGAAAGTCTGACCGGATGGGAACGCAGTTCCAATCGGAGCCATAGTCGGAGCGGTCGTCGGGGCGGCTGTGGCAGCAACGGTGGCAGCTGCTGTTGCCGGGGCAGCCGTTGCAGGAACGGCTGTTGCAGCAGGAACCGCCGTCGCGGGAACTGCTGTTGCCGGAGCCTGTGTGGGAGCAGGGGTGGTCGCCGTGCCGCATGCCGATAATACCAGCACAAAAGCCGCAGCCAGTAAGGCAATGGTCATTAAGTTTTTACGCATAGGTACTCCTCCAAGAGTAAATAGGTGAGATTAGATTTACAAAACACTGACGCGAACCATGCCGAACAACATTCCCCTGTAACCACCTCCTTTTCAAATGATCCTCATGAAGTAAATGTCTAAACATTGTTGATTTTATCATGAGCACCAATCTTAAAAGCTAAGGCACAATCCATGTACCGGTTTCGCCATTTAGCGCCCGGCCGATGTTCTCCGGGTTGGTGATAAGAGCCTGCTTGCCGCCAGCTTCCAGGTAGCGGATGACCGCCTGGATCTTGGGAGCCATCGAACCTTTGGCGAAGTGTATTCCTTCGGCCAGGTATTGTTTGGCTTCAGCCAGGGTGATTTTATCGAGCCATTTCTGTTCTGGCTTGCCGAAATTGATGGCAACCTTTTCAACGGCCGTGGCGATCAGGAACAGGTCAGCCTTGATCTGGCTGGCGAGCAAGCTGCTGGCAAAATCCTTGTCGATAACGGCGGCAGTTCCACGATACTCCCCATGCCCTACATCAATGACCGGGATGCCACCACCGCCAACCGTGATGACAATCACGCCTGCGTCAATCAGGGCCCTGACCGAAACAAGTTCAACGATCTCTTTTGGCAGAGGCGAAGGGACCACCCGCCGCCAGCCACGCCCGGCATCTTCCACAACCGACCAGCCCATATCCTTTTCACGACGCTTGGCCTCGGCCTCTTCCATAAAACCACCGATCGGCTTGCTGGGGTTCTTGAAGGCCGCATCATTCTGATCCACCAAGGTTTGGGTGATGATGGTGCAGGCGTTCTTTTTGATGCCGCGGCGGAACAGCTCATTCTGCAATGCCTGCTGGAATTCATAGCCAATCGCGCCCTGGCTGTCGGCGCCACACACGTCGAGCGGAACCTCATGCATACCTTCCACTTTTGCGGCAATTTCCGAACGTCTCAGAATATAGCCAACCTGAGGTCCATTGCCGTGTCCGATGGCAACATCCCAGCCTGCTTCAATCATATCCACAATATGGCGTGACGTCTCGCGCAGCGCCTGTTCCTGGTCTTCGACGGTAACCCGTTTGGGATCTTTGATCAACGAGTTGCCTCCCACGGCAATGACAGCGACCTTTTTACTCATGGTTTCTTTCTCCTAACCCATTGTCAGGGCCATAACGGCCTTCTGGGCATGCAAGCGATTCTCGGCTTGGTCATAGACGACCGATTGCGGGCCATCCATCACACCATCGGTCACCTCGATGTTTCGGTCGGCCGGCAGCGGGTGCATATAGATGGCATCCGGCTTGGCAAGTTTCATCTTGCGCTCATCGGTAATCCAATGTGCGTACTTCTGGATGATTTTGGCACCCTCATCCGGATCCGGGGTGTGAACCATGGCACCCCAGGACTTGGCATAGACAATATCGGCATCCTTAAAAGCGGCTTCCATATCATCCATCACCTCGAAACCGGCGCCCCATTTTCTGGCCTGTTCCTCAGCTTGCGCCATAATCTCCGGCATCAACCTAAACTCCGGCGGATGAGCCAGCACCACATCCATGCCGAAGCGCGGCATTTGCAGAACAAGCGATTGCGGCACAGACATGGGTTTCTGGTAAGAGGCTGCATAGGCCCATGAGACAACCATTTTCTTGCGGCGCAGGTCGCGGCCCTTTTTCTCGACAATGGTCATCAGGTCAGCCAGGCATTGGAAGGGATGGTAAATATCGCACTGCATATTCAGCACCGGCACGCGCGAAGCCTTGGCTACCGCATTCAGGTAGCCGTTACCGATACCCCAATCCACGTGGCGGATGGCAATGCCATCGTAATAGCGGCCAAAGATTTCACCAATTTCCTTGGGTGTATCGCCGTGGCTGATCTGGGTGGTTTTGCTCTCAATGAAAGCCCCGTGACCGCCAAGTTGCGCCATGCCGGCTTCAAATGAGCCGCGCGTGCGTGTGGATGAAAAAAAGAACAACATTGCAAGCACCTTATCACGCAGGTAAGGATGCGGTTCATTCAGAGCTCGCTTGCGCTTCAAATCAAAGGCTACATCGAGGACCGTTTCAACCTCTTCCTTGGTGAAATCCAGATCGCCAATCAGGTCACGGCCATGTAAAAAAGTTTGCATAGTAAAGTCTCCTAGTCTTACAAGTCCTACAAGTCTTACAGATTGACCTATCAGAACGGTTAGACCTGTAAGACGGATCAGACTTATCTATTCCATCGCGCCTAGCACTAAGGCAAGGAGCGCCATGCGCATGACCACGCCATTAAAGGCTTCCTGCCAATAGCGCGACCAGCGGGTGATATCTACATCGGTCGGAACCTCATCCATACGCGGAAGGGAGTGCAAGAGGATCGCATCCGATTTGGCTTTCGTTTCCAACAGTTCGCGCGTGATTTTATAGTTGGCGGGAGTTAGACCCACGTCTTTACCAGCGCGCTCATCGCGGCTCTTGGTGTAATCCGGCTGGACAACCGGCTCAACCAGGATGACATCCGCGTCGGCAATTGCCTGTTCCACATGCTCTGCTTCGCGGAAGTTGACGCTGTATTGCCTGAGCTCGGCCTTAAACTCCTCGGTCGGCGACATATCCGGCGGGGAGACAAAGGTGACAGGACAATCGAACTGGCTGAGAGCATAGCCAAGCGAGTGCATGGTGCGCATACGCATATCGCCCACCGCCAGCCAGGTCAACCCGTCAATTCTGCCTTTTTCCTTGAGCACGGTGTATAGATCGGTCAGGATCTGGGTGGGGTGCTCGCCCCAACCATCCCCACCGTTAATGATGGGAACGGAGGCCCATTTGGCCGCTTCGTGAGGGGCGCCCTGCTGGAAATGCCGCATCACGATCACGTCGCCATAGAACTCCAGCATTTTGACGGTGTCCTTGATCGACTCTTGATAGAAGTCGCCGGCACGTGTCATCTTGGCATCTGCAAAGCCAGTCACATGGCCACCTAGGCGGTGCATGGCAGCCTCATGAGCCAAGCGTGTGCGGGTGGAGGGTTGATAGAAGGCCGTCACCAGAGTCTTTTCCGCAAGCAGGTCGCTATTACGGCGGCTGACCGCAATCGGTTCCAGCTCCGCAGCCACGTCGAAAACGTGGAAAAATTCCTGTCGTTCAAAATCCTTGAGGGACAAGATGTCCCGACCAGCAAAACTACGCATTTTTACCTCCGAGATTGAAATCAGATTATTGAGAACAAATTTTATCTATTAACCGACCTTCCGGACAACGTGGAAGCGGAAATAGCCAGGCAGAAAATAACTAAACGAATAATCCACCACGCGGCCATCATTCGAATAGAGATTGGCCACAAAGTGGAGCAGTACATCGTCACGCTGAACCTGCAGGGCACGCGCAACTTCCTGGGTAGCCCCAACGGCCCGGATATCCGTTCGGGATAGGATAAGCTTTGGGTCGCCACGTCGCAGCAGCAAGTCCAGCACCGAACCGGTGAACCCAGATTCGATCTCCGCAGAGGTCAGGATGTCCGCCGGCAGAGTGTCCACCAGATAGGCAATCGGGCGGTATTCCATATAGATAACGCGGGTGACACGGGTCAGACACGTACCGACCGGAAGGTTTATGGCCGCCGCTTCATCTTCGCCTGCTTCCACTTGCTGAACCTGCAACTCGCCCATATTAACGGACATGTTGGTGCGCTGGGCCAGGGTCTCTATGCTCTCCAAAACTTCCAATCCAGAATCAAGCACCGGTACTGTAGCAACCACGAATGTGCCTACGCCCTGGCGACGACGGATCAATCCCTGTCCTTCAAAAGAACGCATGGCTTCGCGCAGAGTGGCGCGCGAAACTCCCATCCGCCGCGCCAGTTCCGGCTCAGACGGCAGGCGGCTTTCCGCAGGCAGTGAACCAATCAGTTTCGCCAAGTCTGCCTGCAAACGTCGGAATGGATATTGTCCCATAATTCTCCTCCTTACCCTATTGTACCAATCCTTCAATAACTGGCAAGAACGTGAAGTTCGTACAATCCACCAGGCCCTTATCCGTGAGACGCAGTTCCGGAATAACCACCAGTGCCAACAGGGATAACTGCATGTTGGGGTTGTTAAGGTCGCAGCCGCAAGCGCGAAAACCATTTATGATGGTAGTCGCCTTCCTGGCAACAGTTTCGGCCGGCTCAATGGACATCAGGCCACCCATGACCAACTCGACCATTCCAATGACCTGACCGTTTTTCACAACCACCTGCCCGCCGCCGACTTCGGCCAGCCGGTTAGCGGCCAGGGCCATATCCTTATCATCCGTGCCGACGACGATCATTTGGTGGCAATCGTGGGCTACGGTGGAGGCAATGGCACACGGGAGGTTAAACCCGAAGCCGGAAACCAGCCCCACCTGGACTGTCCCGCTGTTATGATGGCGTTCCACAACGGCGGCTTTCGCCAGATCACGTGCCATATCGGCATGAACTTCGCCATCCCTGACGAATACTTCCAGTCGCAGGTGCCGGTTAGGCGCTTGATTCTCGATGATACCGATGACGTTAGCCCTGACCTTGGAGGTTTTGCCTTCAACTAAAATCCGGAAGTCTTCCGCGACCAGCGGCCTTTTCAGATGCATCGAATGGGTGGCCCAATCAGGATATTCCACTTTGGGCAGTTCAAGCAACATTTTCCCATTTTCAACTGCAACCTCCCCACGCAGGATTACCAATCCGGCATGAAAGTCGTTCAGGTCATCCACCACCACGATATCGGCCCAACGACCCGGGGCGATCATCCCCACCTCACGACTAGCGCTAAAATGCTCGGCGGTATTGATGGTAGCCATCTGCAGAGCAGTCATCGGTGCAAGACCCTGCTGGATGGCATGACGCAGAACGCGATCCATGTGGCCTTCGTTCACCAGCGTAGCAGCGTGACAATCATCCGTGCATAGGATGAAATGGCGCGAGTCAAGGTGCAATTCAGTAACAGCCTTTATCCCTTCGGCCACATCTTGCCAGGCGGAGCCGTAACGTAACATAGCTCGCATGCCCTGGCGAACGCGCTCCACGGCATCTTCCGGGCGGGTGCCCTCGTGGTCGTCTTCGGCGCCACCAGCCACGTAAGCGTGGAAGGCTGGCCCGAGATCAGGGGAAGGGTAGTGCCCACCAATAACCTTCCCGGCCTGGCGTGTGGCATTCAGTTCAGCCAGCATCTTCTCATCCCCATTTGCCACACCGGGAAAATTCATCATCTCACCCAGGCCGATAACACCCGGCCAAGTGAGCGCCTCGGCCACATCGCCGGCGCTGAGTTCTGCGCCAGGGGTCTCAAAACCGGTGGCAGACGGCACACAGGAGGGTACCTGCACCCAAACGTGCACGGGTTGGCGGGCGGCTTCTTCTGCCATCAATTTGACACCCTTTAACCCAAAAACATTGGCGATCTCGTGCGGGTCAATGAACATGCCGGTGGTACCATGTGGCAGGACAGCCCGGACGAACTCGGTAACCGTCAACATGCCTGATTCAACGTGCATATGTCCATCCAACAACCCCGGCACCAAATACCGGCCTTCCACTTCGATAACGCGAGTCTGATCGCCAATGGTATGCGAAGCATCCGGCCCAACGTAGGCAATGCGTCCATCCTTGACGGCAATATCGGTCCCCGGGACGAACTCGCCGGATTGCACGCAGACCCAGGTGCCTTTGCATAGTACCAGGTCAGCCGGCTGGCGGCCCATGGCAACGTCAATCAGGGTGCGGGTTGACTTTATATCAGTGTGCATTTCGCTCATCGGGACTCCAGCAGGCGTTTGGCCGCCCGGTTATGCTTCTCGACCAAATTGGATTCCTCCAGCGTGACCAGCCGGCCATCTTTGACTACGAACTGGCCACCGACCACCGTATAATCTGCCCGCACTGGCTGGCAGAAAACAACTGCGGAAACCGGGTCATGCAGCGCTCCGGCATATTCCAGACGGTTCAGGTTGACAGCAAAAAAATCCGCACACTTGCCGGCTTCAAGCGAGCCAATGTCGGAGCGTCCCAATACAGCAGCTCCGCCGAGCGTGGCCAGTTCCAGGGCAGTGCGGGCGGTCATTAATTTTCGCTTGGGATCGTTGGAAAGGGAAAACCCGGTAACTCCTTCTTTCAGGCGGGATACCAGCATGGCCTGTCTGACCTCGGCCAGCATATGGGAGCCATCGTTGCTGGCGGAGCCATCCAAGCCCAGGCCCACTTTCACGCCTGCGGCCAGGTATTCTTTTACCGGTGCTATGCCGGAGGCTAGGCGCATGTTCGAGCTGGGACAATGCGCCACACCACAGCCATACGTGGCAAACGTTTTTACTTCGGAATTATCCACATAAACTGCATGGGCAAACCAGACATCCGCCCCCAACCAGTCAACCGACTGCATATACGGAACAGGACGGTAGCCAAATTTTTGCAGGCAGAAAGCCTGCTCATCCTCAGTCTCGGCCAGGTGCGTATGCAAATGAACACCGTATTCACGCGCCAGCTTGGCGGATTGTTTCATGAGTTCCCCGGTCACGCTGAACGGTGAGCAGGGCGCCAGCACAATTTGCACAAAAGCGCCCGGTTTGGGATCATGGTAGGTTTCAATCAACCGCTGGCTGTCGCGCAGGATGTTCGCTTCCGTATCCACCACCGAATCAGGCGGCAGCCCGCCTTTTGATTCACCCAGCGACATGGAGCCGCGCGAGGCCTGGATGCGGACGCCTATCTCCCTCGCGGCGGCAATCTCATCATCAAGCCTGGAGCCGTTGGGGAACAAGTACAAATGATCGGAGGCGGTGGTACAGCCGGAGAGGGCCATTTCGGCCAGGGCAGTCTGCGTGGAAATGAAAATATCTTCCGGCGTCATTCGCGCCCAGATGGGATAGAGCGTTTTGAGCCAGTTGAACAGGTTGGCATTCTGGGCGGCCGGAACGGCACGCGTCAGGGTTTGGTAGAAATGATGGTGTGTGTTGACCAGCCCAGGCAGGACGAGATGGCCGGACAGGTCAAGTACTTCATCGGCGGTGGAGGGCAATTCGCCCGTCGGGCCAACTTTTTCGATGAAGCCATCCCGAACAAAAAGACCACCGTCCGGGATTTCCCGGCGGCGGTTATCCATGCTGACCAGTATAGTGGCATTTTTTATCAAAAGGGTAGGCATAAGGAAAAGGCTGGCTGTCTGACAAGACTAGCCCTAGTGTAGCAAAGAATGGGATGGATGTCAATTGTCTGACAAATATTGTCAGACAATTATATCCGACGAACCTGTGTTTTCCTCAACTGGACAAGATAAATCCTTTCAGGTATTATTACCCTGCGTTCAGTTCATAATATGAAAGCATGGGAAGATGGGGATGCAGGCACGCGGCTGTCTGCCTGCATCCCCATATCTTCTCTCTCTTGGTAAATAATCCCTGGAAAAGTTTTAACTTTTGCTGTGGAGGTATTTAAAATATGGACTCGATTGAACAACTTCTCAAAGAACTGACCGAAACCCATGGCGTGCCCGGATACGAATCACCCATCCGGGCAGTCGTGCGTAATTACATGGGAACATTAGGAGAGTTATCGCAGGACAAGATCGGCAGCGTCATCTGCGAGAAAAGAGGCTCATCTGAAACGCCGCGTGTAATGTTAGCCGGTCACATGGATGAAATCGGTTTCATGGTGAAACAAATTACCAAGGAAGGTTTCATCAAATTTTTACCTCTGGGTGGATGGTTTGACCAGGTGCTGCTCGGTCAGCGCGTGCTAATCAAAACATCCAAAGGCGACGTGACCGGGGTCATTGGAGCCAAGCCGCCTCATTTGCTGTCTGCCGAGGAACGCCAGAAGGTCGTGACGCGAAAAGATATGTATATTGACATTGGCGCAACCGGCGAGACCGAGGTACGTGAGGCCGGCGTGCGGTTGGGAGACCCGATCGTGCCGCGCGCCGATTTTCAGATCCTGGCGAACGGCAAAGCCTACCTGTCTAAAGCCTTTGATGACCGGGTTGGCGTGGCGTTGATGATTTCAACATTGCAGGCCCTGAGGGACCATACACATCCGAATACCCTCTTCGCGACTGCAACCGTGATGGAGGAGGTCGGGATACGCGGGGCTACCACCAGCGTGGAAGCCGTCCGGCCAGATGTGGCGATCATTCTTGAAGCAGATATTGCCGGGGATGTGCCGGGGATAAAGCCCGAAGAGTCATCCATCCAGTTGGGTGGCGGGCCGACGGTCGTTGTCTATGACGCCCGTATGATCCCCAATCTGAAACTGCGCGATCTGGCGTTGGAGAGTGCCAAGGCAGCCGGTATAAACATACAATTATCCTCCATAGAGGGCGGAGCCACCGATGGCGGCGCGATCCATCTTTATGGGACCGGCGTACCAACAGTAGTGCTGTGCGTCCCCGCCCGCCATATTCATTCCCATAGCTCGATCATCCACCGCAAAGATTATGATGATGCGGTGAAACTGCTGGTTGAATTGGTTGCCCGCCTGGATAAGAAACAAGTGGAAGAATTAACTGCCTAGGGTATTAAGTATCATTCGTGGATGGGTTTTTGTTCCTTTTGGAGATGAAATGACAGACCTGGTTAAACAGATTACGGACGATCTGCAACAGAAAATCGAATCCTTCGAGCCAAAGGTAGGGATTGCCGACGTTGGCACGGTACTGGAGGCGGGCGATGGGATCGCGCGCGCCACCGGCCTGGCCAATGTTAAGTCACAGGAACTGGTGCAATTTGCCAATGGTGTCATGGGAATCGCCTTCAACCTTGAGAAGGATGCCGTTGGCATCATCATCATGGGCGAATATTCTGAGATCGCCGAAGGAATGGGCGTGCGCGCCACCGGCCGGATTGCTTCCGTCCCGGTTGGCGATGGGCTGATCGGTCGCGTGGTTAATGCACTGGGCGATCCAATAGATGGCAAGGGTCCGGTCTCGTTCACGGATTACCGTCCGATCGAGCGCATCGCTGCAGGCGTGGTCGAACGCCAGGATGTGGATACCCCGGTGCAGACCGGCATCAAGGCCATTGATTTGATGATTCCGATCGGGCGCGGCCAGCGCGAGCTCATTATCGGTGACCGTCAGACCGGAAAAACAGCCATTGCCATTGATACCATCATTAACCAGAAAGGCAAGGATCTGGTCTGTATTTACGTTGCCATTGGGCAGAAAAAGGCCGCGGTCGCCCGAACCGTCGGTATCCTGGAACAGCATGGCGCCATGGCACATACGATAGTAGTGGTTGCCGCTGCGGATGAGTCCGCCGCGTTGCAGTATATTGCTCCTTACGCCGGGTGCGCCATCGGCGAAGAGTTCATGGAGACCGGGCGGGATGCGCTGGTTATTTATGATGACCTTTCCAAGCATGCCTGGGCCTATCGCCAGGTTTCCTTGCTCCTGCGTCGCCCACCAGGACGGGAAGCCTATCCGGGCGATATCTTCTACCTGCACTCCCGCCTGTTGGAACGCGCCGCCCGCCTGGCCAATAGGTATGCTATCGTCGGAAAGGGTTTTGAGAATCCGTTGGCTGTGGAAAAAGATGCCTTGAACGGCCAGATCTTCTCCGGGCCGATGGCCAGGCACGATGCGGAAGAAGCCTGCAGGTCGTTGGAGTATCCGGCGGATTGCAAAGTGGTTAAACTGACCGGTTCGGGTGGCTCGCTGACGGCTCTGCCGATCATCGAAACCCTGCTTGGGGATGTTTCAGCCTATATCCCGACCAATGTTATTTCCATCACCGATGGTCAGATTTACCTTGTTAACAATCTCTTCAACGCAGGTATCCGCCCGGCCGTGGATGTGGGTATCTCTGTTTCGCGCGTGGGCGGCGCGGCGCAGACCAAGGCCATGAAACAGGTGGCTGGAAAATTGCGCATTGATATGGCCACCTACCGCGAACTGGCCGCCTTTGCCTTGATGAGTTCCGACCTGGATAAATCCACCCAGGCACAACTGACGCGCGGCCAACGCATGCAGGAACTGCTGAAGCAGCCGCAGTATGAACCCATGCCGCTTGAGAACCAGGTCATGGTCATATTCGCCGGGACGAATGGGTATGCTGATACTGTCCCGGTGGAAAGCATGAAAAAATGGGAGAGTGACCTGATCCGGTTTTTGATGAGCTCCCACCCGGAACTCGGCAAGGATATCGCCGAAAAGAAGCTGATCGCCCCCGAGATCGAACCAAAGCTACGCGAAGCGTTGGAAACCTTTAAGGCAACCTGGATATAGAGTTTGAACGCTAGCCCGTTGGAATGCTCCAATGGGCGAACGTCTAAACGAGGAAACAAATGTCTTCAGCCCGTGAAATGCGGTTGCGAATCCGCAGTATTAAAAATATCTCGCAGGTGACGCGTGCCTTGGAGGCCGTCAGTGCCAGCAAAGTCCGCAAGGCAGTTGCAGCAGTGACTGCCACGCGCCCCTATGCCACCAAGGCCTGGCAGGTGCTTACACATGTTGCCAGACAGCCAGGGCGGGCCGTCCTGCATCCCCTTTTGGCGAACAGGCCTGAGGTAAATAACACGCTCGTAGTGGTCGTCACCGGGGACCGGGGACTGGCCGGCGCGTACAATACCAACGTGATCCGTTTTGTGATCCAGCATTTTGAACATTCCAAGGTGCCGGTGCGCTATATTGCCGTGGGGCGAAAAGGCCGCGATCTGCTCCTGCGGCGGCGCAAGCAGGTTATCGCCGAGTTCGCAGACCTCCCGGCCGCGCCTTCTTTTGCAGATGTTTCGGCAATTGGCCGCATGGCAGTGGATGAATTTCTCAAAGGCAGAGTGGACGAGGTTTACCTGGTTTATACCGACTTTGTTAACATGGTCAGGCAGCAGCCGGTCATTAAAAAATTGCTCCCACTGGAAATCGGCAATGAGGCTGGACGGGTGCAGGATTATGCCCAAGCGCGTGCGACGGCTGCGTATATTTATGAACCGAGCGAACAAGAGCTTCTTGATGAGATCATCCCGCGCTTTACGGCGTTGCAGGTCTACCAGGCTATTCTGGAATCGCTGGCTTCCGAGCATGCCGCCCGGATGGTTGCCATGAGCAATGCCACCGAAAACGCCATTGAACTGGTCTCTCAATTGCAATTGGAATATAACAAGGCCCGCCAGCAGACGATCACTAATGATCTTCTGGACATAGCTGGCGGCGCCGAAGCATTGGCAAAAACGATGGCGCAGGAATAAATTTTGGAGGTAGTGAATGGCGAAAGCAATTGGCCGTGTAATCCAGATTCAAGGCAGTGTAGTAGATGTGGAATTCCCAACAGGCGAACTCCCGAATGTGTTTGAGGCTCTCGAAATTCCGCGGGCGGGTGGTCAACCGCTGATATTGGAAGTGGAAAAGCACTTGGGCCATGACCGCGTACGGTGTGTCTCGATGGATACAACCGACGGTTTGCAGCGTGGCCTGCCCGCCACGGCTACCGGTTCTCCGATCATGGTGCCGGTGGGACCAGCCACTTTGGGACGCATCTTCAACGTTCTGGGTTTGCCGGTGGATCAAAAGGGCGCGGTTGCTGTTGACCAGTGTTACCCCATTCACCGCCCGGCGCCGCTTTTCTCAGAGCAATCCACCCGCACCGAGATTTTCGAGACCGGCATCAAGGTGATTGATTTGATCGCGCCCTTTACCAAAGGCGGCAAGACCGGCATCTTCGGTGGAGCTGGTGTTGGCAAGACCATTGTCATTCAGGAATTAATCCGTTCCGTTGCTACCGTGCACCAGGGTAATTCGGTCTTTGCCGGGGTGGGCGAGCGCAGCCGTGAAGGTACGCAGCTTTATCGCGAAATGCTCGAATCGGGCGTCATGAAGGATACGGTCATGGTCTTTGGCCAGATGAACGAGCCGCCGGGTGTGCGCCTGCGTGTGGCGCTTACGGCGCTCTCGATGGCCGAGTACTTCCGCGACCAGGGCCGCGACGTTCTGCTCTTTATTGATAACATCTTCCGTTTTACCATGTCTGGTTCGGAAGTGTCGGCGCTGCTGGGGCGTATGCCCTCTGCAGTGGGCTACCAGCCCACGCTTGCGACAGAGATGGGTGAATTACAGGAACGCATCACCTCCACCCGGCATGGCTCGATCACTTCGATGCAAGCCGTTTACGTTCCGGCGGATGACTATTCGGACCCCGCGCCTGTGGCCACGTTTACGCACCTGGATGCCACCATCGCACTGGAACGTTCCATTGCCGAAAAAGGGATTTATCCGGCCGTTGATCCGTTGACCTCCACCAGCCGCATCCTCGACCCAAATATCGTCGGTGCAGAGCACTACGACACCGCCCGCGAATGCCAGCGTATCATCCAGCGTTATAAGGATTTACAGGATATTATCGCCATTCTCGGCATTGACGAACTGAGCGAGGATGACAAGCAAGTGGTTTCCCGGGCCCGCAAGATTGAGCGCTTCTTCTCCCAGCCGTTCTTTGTGGCGGAGGCCTTCACCGGTACGAGCGGAAAGTACGTGCCGATCAAAGAGAGTGTGCGCGGCTTCCGCGAAATTCTGGACGGAAAATGCGACAACTTGCCCGAACAGGCCTTTATGATGGTCGGGACGATTGATGACGTTCGTGAAAAGGCCGAAAAACTCGCCAGGAATGGTTGAGTATCACGTGACGCCGGAGAATTGCCATGCCCATCCGCTGTGAAATTGTTTCTCAAGACCGTACCGTTTTCCAGGGTGATGTGGATTCGGTGCTGCTCCCCGGTACGGATGGTGAGATGGGTATTCTGCCGCATCACGCGCCCCTTCTGACAACACTGAAATACGGCATTATTAAGGTGCGTTCGCGCGGACAGGAAACGGTTTTCACCGTAGCCGGTGGAATTGCCGAAGTTCAACCCGATCTCGTCACCATCCTGGCAGATGCGGCCGAGAACGTTGAAGAAATTGATATTGCGCGTGCCGAAGCAGCCCGCAAGCGAGCCGAAGCAAGCCTTGCTAAGGGTATTCCGGCTGACTCGGACCATTACTTGACTTTAGAGGCCGCCCTGCGTAAATCCAATCTACGTCTGGACGCGGTCAGGCGATACCGGCACGGACCTGCCAGGCCACCCCACAACATGCCCGACGAATCGAGATAATATGCCCCCTTCCTTTTCCAAAGATTTGGGAATTGACCTTGGTACCATCCAGACCCGCATTGCCGATTCCACCGGCGTTCTGGTGGATGAGCCAACGGTGGTTGCCATTGTCATCGAAGAGCAAAAAATGGTCGAGTTTGGCAAAGCCGCCGGCGACATGGCTGGTCGTGTGCAGTCAGAAACGATCGAGGTGGCGCATCCTTTGCAGAACGGTGTGGTGGCAGATTACGAGATCACGGAAGCATTATTGCACTACCTGCTCCAACATGTCAGCGGGCCGCTGCGTTTCTTCCGCCCACGTGTAATGATCACTGTCCCCTATGGCGTCACCAGCGTTGAAGCGCGCGCTGTCCACGAGGCCGTGCTCCAGGCGGGTAGCCGCGATGCCTATCTGATCCAACAGCCCCTGGCTGCGGCACTTGGCGTGGACCTGCCAATCAGTTCGCCTTCCGGGAACATGGTCATTTGCATGGGCGGCGGAGCCACGCAGGCTGCCGTCATCTCGATGTACGGTATCGTCGCCGCCGAAACGATGCGCTCTGGTGGCCTCTTGCTGGACGATGCCATCGTAACGTACGTGCGAAGAAAATATGGGGTTATCATCGGTCCGGCTACGGCAGAACAGTTGAAGATTCGCATCGGTGCGGCCGTTCCGCAGGATAAAGAGGAAAGCCTGGAAGTGCAAGGTCAGAACCAAGTCAGTGGGCTGCCGCGTCCGGTCACCCTGACCACCGGCGAAATCGTGGAAGCGCTCCAGGACCCGCTTAAGCACGTGATCGAGACCTGCCGGCGTGTGCTCGAGAAAACCCCGCCCGAACTGGTCTCGGATATTATTGACCGGGGTGTGGCGTTATGCGGCGGTGGGGCGTTGCTGCGGGGTACCGATAAACTGCTCACGAAAGCCCTCGGCATCCCGGCTTACTTGGTGGATAACCCGGCAACCTGCGTGGTGGAGGGGGCCGTCAAGGCACTGGGTATGTATGCGGTGCTAAAGCGCAATCTGCCACCAGTTTAGGCAATTGACCGGGCTTACCCCGGCCTTTTTTTCTACAGCGTGGCCTGCCAGAAATGTGCTCCGGCCTTGATTTACGAAACATTGACGGTGTAACGAATCTTATTTCCCCAACTCCACCACTATCAACTTTGGCGGATTGTGGAGGCGGACGCACTGCAGGAGCTCACCTCCCATACTGGGTCCGCGGCTGACATAAAAAAACGTTTGCCCCACTGTGCTTTCTAGGCTTCCCGGAAGTGCACCGCCTCGCGCGTTTTTAAAACAGGTTGGGAATATTTCTTTTAAGATGCAAACATCTTGACGATTTCCGCAATAACGGAAGGGATCAACACCAGTGGCAACATGATTTCCCATTGCCGCCAGCCGAGCGGCACGGTATTGAAGACGGTGTTCAATCCGGGTATATACACCACGCCCAGCAGCAGCGCCATGGAGGATAGGCAGGCCAGGTTCATATTACGATTGTTGAAGATGCCAATCTTGACCAGGGGGTAGCGCTCCGAACGGGAGGTGTAGGCCCGGAAAAGTTCGGAAGCTGACAGGGTCATGAAAGCCATCGTCTGGGCGGCTTCCATGTGAGCGGGATACCATTTCAAGCCGATGAAATACGCCGCCAGGGTCACGGAAGTGATTGCAATGGTTTGGATGAGGATGCCAACCTGCATGAACCGGTTGATAATGGGTTCCCTGGGGGGCGCGGCGGGCGGGACATGATATCCGGGGCGCCTTTCTCGGTGCCAAGCGCCAGGGCGGGTGCGCCGTCAGTGATCAGGTTCAGCCAGAGCAATTGGATGGCCGTCAGAGGGGAATTTTTCGTTATGAGCGTCCCCAGAAAAATCGAAAGGATCTCAGCAATATTGCAAGAGAGCAGGTAGTAGACAAACTTGCGGATGTTGCTGTAGATCACGCGCCCTTGTTCGACCGCGTCCACGATACTGGTATAGTTGTCATCGGTCAATACCATATCGGCGGTTTCCTTGGCCACATCCGTGCCAGTGATACCCATGGCCACGCCGATGTTGGCGCGCTTGATGGCTGGAGCATCGTTGACGCCATCACCAGTCATGGCGACCACTTCACCGTTAGCCTGGAGTGCATCCACAATGCGCATCTTGTGCTCGGGGGAGACCCGCGCAAATACGTCCATCAGCTTGATTTCATTCTTCAGGATATCGTCGCTCATCCGGTCTAAATCTGCGCCGGTTAGGACCGCGTGGCCGGGTTGCAGAAGGCCGATTTCCTGGGCAACCGCCCGGGCAGTATTCGGATAGTCGCCAGTGATCATGATGGTACGAATGCAGGCATGGGCGGCTTTTTCCATGGCGTGTTTAACTTCCCCACGTGGCGGGTCAATCATCCCAATCAAGCCGATGAAAACCAGCTCCTTCTCCAGTTCATCCACCGAAACAGACTCGGCCTTTGGGGCCTCTGCGACCACCCGGTAGGCCAGTCCCAACACGCGCAGGGCATCCCTGGTCATGCTGTCATTGGCATCTTGAATACGCTGGCGAAGAGCGTTAGTTAGTTTCTTTTTTTTATCATCCACCGTCTGATAGGAGGTACACAGACCGAGCACCAGATCAGGCGCGCCTTTAACAGCAATCACATCCCAGCCAAGCCATTTTTTGTTCTTGAACGGGGAAACATCCAGCGGGTCAGGTTCCCGGATATCGTGGATAGTGACCATTCGCTTGCGTTCCGAGTCGAAAGGCACCTCGTCTTGACGCGGATAGGCTTTATCCAATTCCATATCGTAAGCATCCGCCTTGGCGGCCGCGATCAGCAGCGAACCTTCGGTGGGGTCGCCCACAATCCGATAGGATTGATCATCGCCTTCAAGCGCCTCGAGCTGGGAGTCGTTGTTGAGCGCGCCCACCCAGAGAGCGGTCTCTACGCCAGGATATTCATGCAGGTTGACCGGCTGGCCCCCAACCTGGAACTCGCCCCGCCGGGAATACCCCGAACCGGTCACCGTGACGAACTGCCCATCCACCCAGATGCGCGTGACGGTCATCTCGTTCTGGGTCAGGGTGCCGGTCTTATCGGAGCAAATGACAGTGGCTGAACCGAGCGTCTCCACCGACGAAAGACGGCGGATCAGGGCATGCCGGCGGATCATCTCGCGCATACCCAGTGCTAGGCTGATGGTAACCACGGCGGGCAGTCCTTCCGGCACTGCCGCGATGGCCAGGCTGATTGCCACAATAAAGAAATTAACCAGTTCGCTTTTAGCGGATATGAGATAAACCAGAATACCGCCGTCAGCAGCCGTCAACAGGCTCAGGTTGGTATTTTCGATCACTGCCACAATGAACACAATCGCGCAGACTATCAACGCCCCCCAACCAAGGGTCCTGCCAAGCTGATCCAGGCGTTTCTGGAGTGGAGTTTCCTCCTCGTCCACGTCCTCAAGCATCCTGGCGATCAGGCCGAGCTGTGAACGCATACCCGTATCGATGACCACCCCATGTCCCCGCCCGTACGTGACCATTGTTCCCATGAAAGTGGTATTCTTGCGATCGCCCAATGGGATGTTTTTTTCCAATTTCATGGCGGCGTTCTTCTGGACCGGGTGCGATTCGCCGGTCAGCGCGGCCTCGTCAACCTGCAAATTGACCGCCTCAAGCAGACGCACATCCGCCGGAACATGGTTACCAGCTTCGAGAAAAACGATATCACCCGGTACCAGGTCACGCGAAGAGACCGTAACGCGATGCCCATCGCGCAGGACACGCGCCTCGGGTGCAGCAAGTTTTTTCAAGGCTGCCAGGGCCTCTTCAGCGCGCCGTTCCTGGAGAATGCCCAGCATGGCATTCAGCAGGACGATGGCAATGATGGCAGATGCATCCACCCACTGGCCCAGCAAGGCGGAGATCACGGAAGCCACAATAAGAAGGATAACAATGAAATTGTCAAACTGTTCCCAGAGCAGTTTCAGGAAACCCGGGCGGGCTGCCTCAGCCAACTCGTTATAGCCGTACTGCGCCTGTCGCTCGGCAATTTCTGCGCTGGTCAGCCCATTTTCGCGAACTTTAAGATGATCGAGTACCTCTTCTGCTGAAAGGGAATGCCAGTTTTCGTTTTGCTGCTGGGCAGGCACATCGCTAATGGCTTTCTTCATCAGGCATGTTTCTCCAATGGTTGGTTTTGCCTGAGCTGCTCAAGCTTTCTCGGTCTCAATGCGTGTACCAGATGGGATGACAGCATCCTTCGGAACAACAACGATGCCATCCTGGACGGTCCAGTTTGGGGTATTGATATCTGTGCCACGCGGAAACGGGCGGATGACCACATTTGAGCCGATATGGGCATTCTTGTCAATAATAGCGCCTTCAATATGGCAGTTCGCGCCAATACCGATCGGCGGATCCGCCGGCTGTTCGGTGGAGTAGTAATCTGCGCCCATAATGATGCTGTCTTGAATAACCGTTCCGGTGGAGATGACACTGCGCAGGCCGATGACCGAGTGGGTGATCTCGGATTTCTGGATGCGGCAGCCTTCGGCCAGGAGCACATCTTTCAAACGGCTGTCTTCCACGAGGGACCCTGGCAGGATGCGGGAGTGTGTGTAGATGGGGTTTTCCGTATCGTAAAAATTGAAGGCAGGGGTGGCAGTTGCCAAGTCCAGGTTGGTTTCGTAGAAGGAGCGTATGGTCCCAATGTCACGCCAGTAACCGTCAAAATCATAGCCATAGACGGAGCAACTTTTGATGGCATTTGGGATAACATCTCCACCAAAATCATCAAAACCGGGATTATCGGTCAATAGGTTAATTAAAGCTTCTGTTTTAAAGAGATAGATACCCATGGAACAGATAAAGGGCCGCTGCTCATCAGCGCGGCTGACAAATTTGGACAGGGTGTCGGGGTCCTTGGGTTTCTCAAAGAAATCGGTGATGCGGTGATCCTGGCCGCGTTTGAGGATGCCCAGGCTGGAAGCGTCTTCGCGCCTGACCGGTTGGACTGCAACCGTGATGTCGGCGTCATGTTGCCAGTGAAATTCAGCCATCGGGCCATAATCCATGCGATAGAGATGATCACCGCTCAGGATAAGCACATACTTGGCATGCGAAGAACGCAGTTGAAATAACTGCTTGCGCACAGCATCGGCGTTACCCTGGTACCAGTCGTTGGAATCGGGGGTTTGCTCGGCAGCCAGGATCTCAACGAAGCCGATATGGAAAGAATCGAAGTTGTAGGTCTGAGTGATGTGACGATGTAGGGAATGCGAGTTGAATTGGGTCAGCACATCAATCCGGTAGAGGCCGGAATTGATACAATTGCTGATGGGAATGTCAATGAGGCGGTATTTTCCGGCGATTGGCACGGCTGGTTTCGAGCGGAGTTTATTGAGCGGATAGAGGCGCGAACCGCGTCCACCCGCAAGGATGAGGGCCAGGATGTCATTCATACCAGGCATAGCTATACCTCCAGTTAAGCGAGATGGCTGAAACAGGTTCCCCTCTATTTTATCTCATCTGCGTCCAATATCTCCAAATCTTCCCCCATTTCCCAGCGATTCCCAGTGCGCTCACGTACGAGCGCACTAACCGCTAAACAAAATATGTTACAATGCCGAAGGTGGGACTTGAACCCACAATCCCGCAAGGGAACACGAGTTTGAGTCGTGCGCGTCTGCCAGTTCCGCCACTCCGGCTAGCGTCCAGATTTTACCACAACTAAAAAGGTTCATGATGAAATTAGGAATTATCGGCTTTCCCCAATCCGGCAAGACAACCATCTTCAACGCCCTGACGCGCGGCAACGCTCCAACCACTGCCTCGGCTGGGCGCATTGAAATCCACACCGCGGTAGTGGATGTGCCCGACCTGCGCGTGGACAAACTCTCGGCCATGTTCAAACCGAGGAAAACCATCTATGCAAAAGTGACCTACGCCGACATCGCCGGTCTGGATAGCGGCGTGGCCAAGACCGGGCTCGCCGGCGCGCTGCTGAACCAGTTGGCACAGATGGAGGGCCTGATCCACGTAGTGCGCTGTTTCGCAGACGAAAATGTGCCATCTCCTTCCGGCAGCGTGGATCCGGCACGCGACATTGCCTCGATGAACGGTGAACTCCTGCTCAACGATCTGATTGCCGTCGAGCGCAAACTGGAACGACTGGTGGAGGAACGCAAAAAAGGTGGCACGGACAAAGTGTTGAATGAGCGTCAAACGGTGCTGTTCACCCGCCTGCACGAAGTCCTTTCGGCGGAGAAACCCCTGCGCGGGGTGGAAATTTCGGAGGAGGAAGAGAAATTTCTCTCCGGATTCGGGCTATTAACACGCAAACCTATTCTGGTGCTATTGAACCTGGGGGAGGGCCAGGTAGCGCCGGATATCAAGGGTGAAACACCGGTGATCGCCTTGCAGGGTAAATTGGAAATGGAAATTGCCCAGCTTCCGCCGGATGACGCGGCTGTCTTCATGTCCGAGTATGGCCTGACTGAATTGAGCCTCAACCGCATGATCAGCGTTTCGTACGATCTGCTCGACCAGCAGTCCTTCTTCACCGTTGGGGAAGACGAGGTGCGTGCTTGGACAACCCGCCGGCATGCCACAGCGGTCGCAGCAGCCGGTGAAATTCATACGGACCTGGCGCACGGTTTCGTGCGGGCCGAGGTGGTGGCTTATCAAGACCTGATCGAGTTGGGCGGGATGACCGAAGCCAAAGCCAAAGGCAAGCTGCGGCTGGAAGGCAAAGAATATATCGTCAAAGACGGCGATATCGTGCATATCCGTTCAAGCCTGTAATCTTTATGGCTTTTCAAGGATGATCACCATGACATATCAACCATCCCCCTGGAATCTGAAGGATTTGTTCTCCGGTCTCGACAGCCCGAATCTGGAAGCCGCCTTTAGGAATCTCGAGCAGCAAGTGACCGATTTCGAAAAACTGCGCCCACAGCTCAAACCTGATTTACCGGTGAGCAGCTTCCTCGAGATCATGAAAAACAGCGAAGAAAGCACGCGCATCGCCCATAAACTTTATTCCTTTGCCGATCTGGCTTTCGCCGCCGATACGCAGAACCAATCTGTCCAGGCCCTGTTGGGACGCATCCAGCAGTTCCTGGCTGAAGTCGAGAACCGCAGCCTGTTCTTCGACTTGTGGTGGAAAAACCTGGAGGATGCCCATGCCCAACGCCTGATGAAAGCTTCCGGCGATTATCGCTACTACCTTGAAGAGTTGCGCCAATTCAGGCCACACACCTTGAGCGAACCGGAAGAGAAAATCATCAACCTGAAGAATGTGACCGGCTCACACGCGCTGTTGACGCTCTATGATGCCATCACCAACCGCTACGTTTTCAAGCTGGAGTTGAACGGTGAAACCAAAGAACTGACGCGCGGCGAATTAACGGTCCACGTGCGCGGCGCGGACCCGGACCAGCGTGCCAAAGCCTACCAGGAACTTCTGCGCGTCTACGGCGCGGACGGCTCCATCCTCGGCCAGATATACCAGACCAGGGTACGCGACTGGCATAACGAAAACCTGACCCTGCGCAAGTTCGCCAATCCAATCGCGGCTCGCAACCTGGGTAACAACATCCCTGATGAAGCCGTGGAAGCTTTGTTGAAGGTCTGCAAGCGCAATGTCGCGATCTTTCAGCGCTTTTTCCGGCTCAAGGCGCGCCGGCTGGGCGTGGATAAACTACGCCGCTATGACATCTATGCTCCGGTGGTTAAATCAGACAAGACCTACGCCTTTGATCAAGCCGCTGACATGGTGCTGGAATCATTCTCATCCTTCCATCCCGATTTCGCTAAACTGGCCCGGCGCGTTTTTGACCAGAACCATCTCGACAGCGAAGTCCGCAAGGGCAAACAGAGCGGCGCCTTCTGCGCCAGTGTTACCCCGGAGATGACGCCCTGGGTGAAATTGAACTACCAGGGGCATGCCGATGATGTAGCCACCCTGGCCCACGAGTTGGGCCATGCCATCCATTCCATGCTGGCCGGGAACCACAGCATTTTCACTTTCCATTCATCCCTGCCGCTGGCAGAAACGGCCTCCACCTTCGGCGAAATGATGCTTGTGGATAAGCTGCTTGCAACAGAGGCCGATGAAGCAGTGCGGCGCGACCTACTCTTCCGCCAGGTGGATGATGCATATGGCACCATCATGCGCCAGGCCTTCTTTGCCCAGTTTGAGAAACAGGCGCATGCGATGGTGTTGAACAACGCTTCTGTTGATGAAATTGCGAGCGCTTATCTCAAAAACCTGAAAGAGCAATTCGGTGATGCAGTGGAACTCAGCGAAGAATTCAAATGGGAGTGGATCTCCATCCCTCACATATTCCATACCCCGTTCTATGTCTATGCTTATGCGTTCGGGCAGTTGCTCGTTCTGTCGCTTTACCAGCAATACAAGGCCGAAGGCGAGCAGTTCAAGCCACGCTATATCAAGATCCTTTCCACTGGCGGCTCGCAAGCCCCGGCCAAGATCTGCGCAGATGCGGGCATTGATATCCACTCGGAGGAATTCTGGCAAGGCGGATTCAACGTGCTGTCCGGGTTGGTGGATGAGTTGGAAAAGTTGAGATAAAAAAAGGAACTAGCAAAGGCGTGCACGGGGATTGTCCCGTGTACGCCTTTTTTCTTTTTGCTCGTTATTATTATGGGTTCTACGCTTCGTACTCTCCGGCTTCTTCCCCAATCGTTGCCACAAGCTCATCCTCCGGCTTGCGATCCAGCATCTGCATGGACACGGCCACCACCTTGGTGTAATATTTAGTCCCACCGCTCTTGTCATCTACCTTGTCGGTCCTCAAGTGCCCTTCGATGAAGACCAGGCTGCCTTTATGCAGGTACTGCTGGCAGATCTCACCCAACTGCCCCCAGGCTTCAATGTTAACCCATTCAGTGTATTCCTTGGTTCCGCCTTCCGTGGATTTCCAGCGGTTGTTGACTGCCAGGCTGAAATGGGACACTTTCTTCCCGGTGGGTGTGAAGCGGGATTCGGGATCTTTGCCGAGGTTGCCAATCAGTTGAACACGGTTTAGAGCGGGCATTCTTATTCTCCTTTTTTTACCTTAAATGTTGGTTGCTTGGAATTTGCCCTGGTATGGAAATTCCCAATTACCAGAAGAATCAGTTAATAGTAGTGTAGCTGAAAAACAATAAAAGTCAATAGGCCTACAGAGGTAATATCATGCGAACGGTAATGACTCTTTCTGAATTACGGACAGCGCGAGGCACTCTCCCCAGTACGGTCGGCTTTATACCCACCATGGGCTACCTGCATGCCGGTCATATTTCCCTCGCCAAACGTGCGCGGGACGAATGCACCAGTGTGGTCGCCAGCATCTTTGTCAATCCGACCCAGTTCGGCCCGAATGAAGACCTGGCTAAATATCCGCGTGACCTGCCGCGTGACCTGGCCCTGCTGGAAGCTGCCGGTGTGGACCTGGTCTGGACGCCCACGCCGGAAATCATGTATCCACCAGGATTCCAGACATGGGTTACAGTGGATGGTCTGACGCGTCCCCTGGAGGGAGAAATCCGCCCTGGGCATTTCCGGGGTGTTACCACCGTGGTTGCCAAGTTATTCAATGCGGTTGAGCCATCTAAGGCCTATTTTGGCCAGAAGGATGCCCAGCAGGCGGCTGTCATCCGGCAGATGGTGAAGGATCTGGATTTTCCAATTGATATTGTTGTCTGCCCGATCGTGCGCGAGCCGGACGGACTGGCGATGTCCAGCCGGAACGTTTATCTTAACCCGGAGGAACGTCAGGCCGCGACGGTGCTGTTCCGTTCCCTGTGTGCGGCCCAATCCGCCTATGATTCCGGCGAACGCCAGGCCGAAAGCCTGCGTGCCCGCGTCCGCGCAATCGTCGCTGGCGAGCCATTGGCGCGCCTGCAGTACGTCTCCTGCGCAGACTACGATACGCTGGAGGAATTGGAGAAAGTGACAGGAAAGGCCCTGCTATCCATGGCGATTTACTTGGGGAAAACGCGGCTAATCGATAATTTTGTACTTGGATAAATCAATGGCCCGGTCCAACAAAGGAACCGGGCCTTTTTTCATCCCCTGTATGCATACCAAAGAATGGCCGGCAGATAGCGGAACTTGGGGTCCAGGGTGATCCTCGCGACCTCGCGCGTCGTGATGTGGGCTGTCTTGTTGGTGATGAACCAGGGCGGCTTGGGCAGGAAAGCCGGATCGCCATGCAGCCAGGTGCGCGGGAAGGGATAGAAGGAGCCGCGTACCACTGTCCGCTCGGGCTTTTCGAACAAGAAGGAATTGCCGACGATCCCGAATCCACTCTGGATATTGTCGGTTGTGTGCCCGGGGAAAGCGCCCCAGGTAGCCTGGACCAGCAGGAAGGCGGCCGCATTCCAGATGTTGACTCCGATCGAGCCATAGTGCAAATCCGTCAAGGCGGCCTCGAAATCCGGGCCGAGTTGTTTCCGCGTCCCGGGGTGGATGATGACGCTGACGCCAAGTGTGCCATACAGTTTCTCGTTACAGAACCGGACTGCATTGCGCAGGAAATCGGCCGCGTCCTTGCCCGGCAGACTCGTCTGGGCAAAGACCGGACAGAAGAATTCCTCTTGGAAGCAAGCTTCGTCCTCAGCATTCGGATCCAGGCCGGTGATCAGCGTGCGCGGGATCTCGCCGCCCAGGATTTCGGCATCGGGGTGAAGCGCCACGGCTTCCTTTTGATGTTCCGCCGCGCCGGGGTAATAACACTTTCGCGGCGGCAACTCGCGCATCAGCTTTCGAACGGCATCGAGGAACTCGTCGCGCTGCCCCCATGTCTCCGAGAGTACCAGCACCTGGGTAGCCACGCAGTTATGCCCGGCATTCTGCAGCTTCATGGTCAACACATTCTCGGCCTGGTAACGGATATCGGCCCGGCTCCATTTGCCCGGGACGATGATAGTGGGGGTGACACCGCCCAATTCGCCGGTGAAGGGTTTATCGAGAAGCGGCCGGTTCTGGCGTTTGCGCTGCTCCCCTTCCGGGCCATTGCCGAAAAGGATGGCCTGGTAGGTGTGGACACTTCCAGTCATGTGGATCTCTTGCACGCCAGCGTGATGGACCAGGTAATTCCCCACATCCCCACCGCCATAGGCGAAGCGCAGGTAACCAGCCTGAACAAAAGGCGCAAAAATGTATTCGAAGATTGGCCCGAGGTAATCGTTGATCGGGCTCATTTTTAAGATAACCACGTGCCCCAAGCCATACAAGCGATAGAGCACGTCGCGTGGCGGGATGCCGGCAACATTGCCGGCTCCAAGGACCAGGCAGACCTTTCCCTCGACATTTTTCTGCCGGTAAAAGGCTGCCATTTTTTCTTCCAGGGTCACCTCGGTTACACCGGGCTGCATCCAGACTTCGGCAGTAATGCCATTCAGCATTAATCTGTCAAGCAGGGTATTGGGGAAGATCCGGGCTGCCACCTGGCCATTGGAGCGGGTATGGATCCTCTTCGGCATAAGGACTTGACCCTGTGCCAGCGAGCGCAGGCTATCCATATAGCCATTAATCCCCTCTGCCAGCGTCCATGGTCCACCGGTCCATTCCTCGCCCTCTTCGGGGGAGTGAAGCTTCATTTGCTTGCCACGTACGGAGGCCTCCACCCAGGCCAGGCTCTTTTCTGCCAGCCGCTGACGGATGGCATCGAGCAATGCCAGCTTTTCCGGGATCGGCAGCGAGGCCCACTCGTTCTTGTGCTCTTGAAGCGCTTGGATGGATTGATCCAGCTTAAGAGTGTCCATGAATCCTTCTCCTATAATGGGATTTTATAACACCAGCAGATTGGCAACGGTGCGCATGGCGGGCGATCCAGCAATCCAAAGGTTACCTGATACGTCCCAAAGATTTGCATGAAAGCTACAGTTGCGTGCATCTATAGGGCAGTTTACCTCAGGTGAATTAATAAACCTGCCAATGTAGAACGCTTTCGAGCGGGCGCTTCTCGACTGCCGACCAGTCAGCGGGAACCCCGACCGGGATCAGGGCCAGCAGCCGTTTGCCTTTGGGAACGTACAGGAGGGTTTTAAACTTGCTTTCATGAGAATGGATATTCCCTTCCATCCAACAGGCCCCGTATCCCAAGGCAGTGCTGGCGACCAGCATGTTCTCTATGGCAGCGGGGCCGTCCTCCAGCCACCAGTGCGAGTATGGATCGAGCACCACGGCAATGATCGCACCGGCGGTCCTCATCCATTCTCCAGCCACGCTGAGACGATCGATCATTTCCCGGTCCGTGACCACGATAAAATCCCAGGGCTGGCGGTTACTGCCCGTGGCAGCCAGCCGGCCGGCATCCACAATCTTTTCCAAATCCGCACGTGGAACGATATCCCCGGTGAACTTCCGGACGCTCCTGCGCTTCTGAATAGCTTCTAATGCTTCCATCATTACCTCTAAAAAAAACACACTCCAATGGGAATTTTACTCCCAATTTCAGGCGGTTTTCACCTGGTCAACATGGCCCATACCATGTCTGGCGAATGACCGTTGAAACGAACCATGCGCGCCCAAAGCAGGGTCATATGTTCCAGATGAATGGCTTGTTCCAGGCCGCCGACATCCAGCGGCTGCCAGCCCAACTGCCGGATCAAGGTACCCACGGTTTCTTTTGCGGCTGCATCCTGTCCGCAATACATCATAACCGGCTTGACGTTGTAATCGGGATATATGCTGTTTTCGAAATTCTCAAAGCCGTAGATGTTAAAGGCTTTAACTACCCGTGTCTCCGGTACAAGTGCCTGTACCATTTCCGAACCAGACTGGGTGTTATTCAGGCCGTGGGTCAGGTTCGGGCCAACCGGATTGGTGCAATCTACCAGGATTTTGCCCCGGATCTCTTCCGACACGGGTGCGAGGGCGGACTGGATGCTCTGGAACGGGATGGCGAGGAAAACGACCTCGGCAGCGCTTACGGCGTCTTTGGGCGCAAGTACTTTAAGGCCGGCGTTCCTGGCAAGCGCCTTCTGGACACTCGTTGAACTCGGGTCAGCTACAGCCAGGGCGACCGCATGCCCGAGGTGCTGCAAATGGTCCGCCAACGGGGCACCAACCTGGCCATAACCGATGAATGCGATCTGCATGTTTGCTTGCTCCTTTGCAGCCTTGATCAGAGCGCTTTTCTATGTGTAGTTGATCGTTGGTATATTTTATAACCGCTTATATCTGCTCAAACCGATCCACCGGGACGACGAAGATGGTGGCGCGCTTTTCGCCCTGGGCAGCCAGGGTGCAGGTTTGGCGCAGGACCTGGATGGCAGACTCCACCTGGTCGGCCTCCAGGCCGATCAAGAGGGTGGTCAGGCCGCGCCGCAGCAGACCGCCGGTGGAAGCGACACGCGTGACGCGGAAACTCGCTGAGGTCAGCCCCTGGGTGACGGAATCAGAGTTGGAATCGCGGACAATCGCAAAGATAAGTTTCATGTTATATCTCCTCGTAGCGTTCCACCGGCAGGGCAAAAACGGTGGCTCCGCCCACGGTAACCGATATCGGGGTCGGGATTGGCAGGGGTGCCCCTTCCATCGGGATGGCCAGGTATTCAACCCGCTGGCGGCAAGAGTTCCGCAAGGTAGCCAGGGCTTGTTCCTCCTGCCCCTCCGGGAGGCCAATGAACAGGGTGGCATTGCGGCGGCCCAGGAATCCGCCCGTGCTGGCCAGATGAATCACCGGTATACCCAGCAAAGCCAAAGCGCGCTCGGCCACATCCACATCCTGTTCCTGGACGATGGCCGTCATCAAGTAGCGAATGGGAGCATGTTCCATGACGCCTCCGTTTGGCAGACATAGGGTCCGCCTATCCATCAATCAGCAGACACAACCGCATCGGTCGGGTCATCCAAGCTGAGCACCTGCCCACCTGGGAAGACGACCAGGGTCTGTTCCGCCTGACGAGTGACCGTCAGGCCTCTATATTTTACCGTAACTGGCCAGGGAAAGGGGTTCTTTCCGCTCAAAGTAAGCCGCCGTGGGGAATGGATGGTAACACCCAGCACATCCAGGAACAAACCGAGTGGCGCAAGACCCTGTAGCGCATTACGTTCCCCAAGGCCCGCACCCGTTTCTGCATGGTAAGCCCGGAAGAAGGCGTGCTTTTCTTTGAGGTTTTTGATGACGGCTGCCATGAGACGCGCGGTCAGTTGAGCGGCTTCTGTGCGCAAGCCATAGGCCAGCAGCCCCTCGCCAATGAGCACATTCCAAGGGAGATGGACGGACTGGCAGGTCGAGTCCATTGCTCGATTCGCCTCCTTTTGGCGGTCGGCAGAGGGGCAGGCCGGAATGCCAAAGGGCCGGCCAAACCGCTCGGCGGCAAACAGCGTCCGACTGATGAGAGCCTGGGCGCGCGGCAGGGCAGGAATACCGGCCCAGAGCGGCAGGAAAAGGCTGATGTCTTCTCCCGAGAAGTCCAGGATTTGTACGGAAACCTGGTCGCGTCCCTCCAGGCCGGAGACTTCAACTTCCTCCAGGCGGGTATAAAGCTGGCGGCTGGTTGCAACTGCCAGGCCGGTTCCCCACTGGAAATTCATCCGTTCCAAGCGTTCGGAGTAAGGGGTTCCGCCATCCGAGCCATGTAGGCTGATCTCCGGATGGCGTGTGGCTTCGCCGATCAATTTAATCCGCACAAGCAGTCGCACGGGCTGCTGGAAAGATTGGCCAACTGGGAGTTTCCCAACGCCGCGCAGTTTGCCAAGGGTTTTTCCTTCCTGGCAGCGGTGGGTGACACGATCACGATTGTGATAGAGAACGGCCGAGGCATCCCAACATTCTTCTGTCAGGAGGCGCAATTCCCCGGATTTCCATTCCAGGCGTTGGCGTTCCTGGGAGTCCTCCAGCACCCCGGCGATGTATGCCAGGGAAAGGGTTTCACGACATAACAGCGCCGAAAGAGCCGGGCTTTCGTTTGCGGAGATTTCCGCCCCTTGTCCGCCAGCCTGCCAGACAGTGAAGGCGGGGCTATCTTCTAGGCCAGTCTGCATAGGGTGATCCCACTCCGGAAAGCCATCCAAGTCACGGTCGTGCTCTGCGGTAAACCAGCATTGGGCAAAAGCATGCAATCCTGGTTGGATTTCCCGCAGGAAATCGGTATCGAGGGTATGCTGATAGATCCACCAAGCCAGACTGGCGAGAAGCGGAGCCGCCAACCAACGCCCGCGCTGGCCAGCCAGGCCGGGTTTCCAATCCACGCCGCCATCCCCGGCCTGCGTGACGAGGAAGTTGCGTACTAGGCCGGCAGCCAGATCCGGTGAACCGGGTAGGAGACTGGCAATGTAACCGGCCTCCAGGGGCGGTGCTCCGTTCCAGAGCGGAGAATAATCATGCCCATCCCCACGCGGCGAAAATCCCTGGTCCGGCTGGCGCGTGAGCACGAAACTTGGGCAAGGAAGGTGTTGGCTAGAGCTGAAGAACAGGCTGAACGCGGCCTTCTGGCTGAGGGCAAGCGCGGCATCCCAGTCCGGGTCGCCGGTGTGAACATCAATTGTCTGGGCGGCATTGATCCGTTCAATCCGGGTCCGTTCGGCTTCCCAGGGGCGGGCAGCCGTGCGACGGGCCAGATCGAAGGAGGCGGAGGAATCTGCGAGGGCCGCCTGAGCCCAGGTGAGGCTGCGCGAACCGCCGGGAGCAAGGGCCACGTCAACAGCCAGGGAGGGGTACGGCCCAGCGCCGGGTTGCGGTCCGCCGGTCAGAAAGATCAGCGGCGAAAGGTTCGATGTGCGCCCGGAGAGGACATTGACCGAATGCATGGGGATGGGGGCAAGGTTCTGCCCATCCAGTGGGGAAAGCTGTGCGCACAGTTCCAGGAGCAGTGTGAGCGGCTGGCTGCCATGGTTGGTAAGCGTAAATCGCCCGGTGGTGCTATGCGAATCGGGAGCCCAATATTCGGCAAGAACATCCAGGTCAGGGAGAGGGGAAAAATCGAGCAGGAGGAAGTTGGGATAAAAACAGTGCAGGCACAGCGGGCGGAGAAAGAGAGCCGGGTCGGTAACCGCTCGTTTGCCTTGGCTGAAACGTGGGAAGATGCGCATGAGGCGGGCACGCAGGCCGTAAGTGGTGTGCAGGGCCACGGCAGGCGGGTCGCCTGCACCGGTTTCGAGTTCCCAAATCTGGTCGTTGACGTAATCGGGGGTACACAGACGGAAATCGGCGGCCAGGGTGAGGGTCATCGGGTCGCCGGGAGCGAGAGTCCAATCGCGCATGGATACAGTATACGGGGGTTTTGGCTGGAGGTCAAAGGTTTTGTGTTAAAATCCATGATAAATTATGTCTATTCCCGAAGATGCACGTGAAAAATTTCGCCGGCTGGTGAATTCCGAAGCTGATACACAGGCCGATCCGCCTGTCGAACATGCTGCAGGGGCAAGCAGCACGCCGGTTACGCGTCACCCGGCAATAGACGGGAATGGTATGCCTTTGCCGAGGCGCGTGGAAGAGATAGACGTGGGCGCTACGCGCGTCACAGCCTCTGCATACGAGCATGCACCGGTAACACGCATGCACCGCCCGACCCCAAGCCGGTCCCATCGCCAGCCTTTCAACTGGTCGAAAGCAGGCGGCTGTTTCCTGCGGATACTGATCGTTTTTATTTTCCTCATGGTCGCACTGGGGTTGGTTATAACCGCGGTAGGCGTTTACGAGTATTACTCGATCGCGGCCGGCTTGCCAAGCGTGAGTGATTTGCAGCAGAGCGCTTCCCAATTCGAGACAACCCGCATCCTAGACCGCGATGGGGATATTCTATATGAAATTAACGACCCACAAGCCGGGCGGCGGACTTATGTCCCATTAAACAACATCTCCCCCAATCTGGTGGCGGCTACCATTGCCACCGAGGACAAGGATTTCTACACGCACGGTGGGTTCGACCCCCTGGCCATCGTGCGGGCCTTCTGGCAAAATCTAACCAGCGGCGAGACTGTCTCGGGCGCTTCAACCATCACCCAGCAATTGGTGCGGGCCCTGCTTTTTTCGCCCGAAGAACGCGACCAGCGGACTTACTTGCGTAAAGTACGCGAGGCCTTGCTGGCGACCGAAATTGAACGCCGTTACAGCAAGGATGAGATCCTGGAACTTTATCTGAACGAAATCTATTATGGCAACCTGGCCTATGGTGTGGAGGCGGCTTCCGAAACATATTTCAATAAAAGCGCCAGCCAATTAACCCTGGCTGAGGCGGCTTTCCTGGCGGGCCTGCCACAGGCCCCATCTGTGTATGATATTTACACCAACCGGGATGCCACACTGGCCCGCTTCCAGAGTGTGATATTGAGTTTGCTCACAGTAAGCATGGATCAGCAGTGTATTTACGTGAGCAATTCTCCTCAGAAAGTTTGCATGGATGGGAACGCGGCGGCAAATGCCATTCAGGAGATCCAGAACTACACTTTTAACCCGCCAACAGCCAACATGCTTTACCCGCACTGGGTGGAGTACATCCGCAGCCAACTTGAAGCGCGCTACGACCCACAGACGATCTATCGCTCCGGCTTTACCGTCACCACCACGCTTGATCCAGATCTGCAGAATGCTGCCCAACAAGACGTTACAAACCAGGTTAACGGGCTGGCTGCTCTCCATGTGACCGATGGAGCACTGGTGGCCATCAAACCGTCCACGGGGGAAATCCTGGCAATGGTCGGTTCTCCCGATTTTAATAATGTTGCCAATGCCGGACAGATCAACATGGCAGTCAGTCCCACGCGGCAGCCAGGTTCGTCCATCAAACCTTTTACCTACCTGGCCGCTTTCGAAAAAGGCTGGACTCCCGCCACCCTTATCTGGGATGTACCTTCAGAATTTCCGCCTTCCGGCCTGCCCGACGACCCAAACCCGAAGTATATACCAAACAATTTCGACCACTTATTCCATGGCCCGGTGACCGTACGTACGGCGCTGTCGAACTCTTACAATATCCCAGCAGTCAAGACGCTACAATTCGTGGGCGTATATGGGGATACCGGATTGATCGCCATGGCCCAACGCGTGGGTATCACCACCCTGACCCGGGATGACTACGGTCTGTCGCTCACGCTGGGCGGTGGTGAAGTGAGCCTGCTGGAAATGACCGGTGGTTATGCTGTTATCGCCAATGGCGGGATCAAGGTTCCGCCAGTGGCAATTTTAAAGATTGTGGATTATCAGGGAAATGTGGTTTACCAATACCAGCCGCCAAGTGGTGAACGGGTACTGCGCCCCGAGCATGCTTTTCTGATGTCCTCCATCCTGTCGGATAACGTCGCACGCGTCCCAGTCTATGGGACGCACTCGGTTCTGAACCTGCCGTTCCAGGTGGCAGTCAAGACCGGCACTTCGAATGACTCGCGCGATAACTGGACGATTGGCTACACTCCGGATTTGGCAGTGGGGGTCTGGGTGGGTAATGCAGACTACACTCCAATGGAAAATACAACCGGCGTAACCGGCGCCGGGCCCATTTGGGCACAATTCATGACATTTGCCATCCAACACCTGACCAGTGGTAACCCAACGCCTTTCGTTATACCGGCCGGGATCGAGCAACACACCATTTGCACCGTCTCCGGAACAATGCCATCCTCGATGTGCCCCAGCCAGCGCCAAGAGTATTTCGCCTCCGACCAGCCGCCGCTATCGGCTGATGATGATCTGTGGCAGGTCGCGACGTACGATACTTGGACGGGCTTGCTGGCGTCCCCGGAATGTACCAGCGATTACACTGACGTAAACCTGTTCCTGAATGTCACCGACCAGTCAGCGCGCAATTGGATCAGCCAGGATGACGATGGGCAAAAGTGGGCACGTGCAATGGGGTTTAATCCGGTTCACTTTATCCCTGACCGGAAATGCAAGGCCAGCGACGGGCGCCCGGACCTGGAGTTTGTTGGACTGCAGTCTGGGCAGACCATCACACAACCTTCGCTGGATATCAGCATTATTGCCAACGCCACTGGCGGATTCCGTTCCTGGCAGTTGGATTGGAACACGAAAGCGAACCCTGGAAACAAGAAGATACTGGTAGGCGATACAGACACACCCATCGTAACAGCGACCGACGTTTACACATGGGACCTGAGCGAAATGCCCAACGGCCCGATTAACCTGCGTCTGTATATGCAGGCTAAGGGGGGTGGTTATGCGGAGAAGGATATCCTTCTGAATCTGGACTTGCCAGCCCCCACCCCGACCCCGACTTTCACCCTGATACCTACCCTGCCCCCAATGCCAACCTCGACGCAACCCGCGCCGACCTCTACACCACCTGCGTCACCAACTTCCGCGCCGGTTCCGACGGATACACCCACGCCTTAACTACACAACCCTGCGATCCCAGTAAAATCAAAGCATCCTGAAATGGAATTCGGGATGTTTTTTTGTTAGTTCATTGGTGATTGGATTTTATGGTGAGCCAATCGGACGCCAAACCGGATCGAAGTCCATTCCAGAACTCCCGGGCAATTTGACGGGCGGACCGCTGCTCCCATTACTACTTACGAGGTAAACATGGTAGTTGGTGCTATTTGATTTGGTGGCATCGAGACTTTCATAGACCACCCACTGTCCATCCGGTGAGTAGCTTCCTTGGTTGCCATAAGTGCCGCTGCGTAAATGAACAGCCTCAGCAGTTTGGGAATTCGTGTAATCAAAAGTCATCAACCAGCCAAGCGCTTGGCTGCCGCTTGTTTCGCTGAAAAGGATCGTCTTGCCGTCTGGCGACCAATTTGGCAGGAAATCCCAATAGGTGGAACCTCTATGTACCAAAAATGTTTGGTTCTGCCCCATATCACTCATGATCCAGATTTGGAGAGTATTTGTCAGCAGGCTGTGACCAGTGTAGATAATTTGTTTACTATCCGGTGACCAGGCTGGCTGGCGTGCCCAATCCGGCAGGAGCGTATTGTTGGTGGTTCCGGTAAGGGGGGTCACAACATAATCTTTCAGGTTTATGACATAAATTTGAGAAAGACCGTTTTGCAAGGATGCAAACGCGATCCGCGTTCCGTCTGGTGACCATGCCGGGTCAAAACTACCGTCATTCACGGGCAGTGGTTCGAACCCACTGCCATCAACATTGATAATATACAACTTTGCATCCGGATAATCGTTCTGCCGAGCCGGGCAGGGTGAGATGAAGACAATGTGCAACCCATCTGGAGACCAGTCCGGTTGGCAGGCACCACCAGGTACATTGGTTATAGTCGTTATCTGTTGCACGTTGCTGCCATCTGAATCCATAACATAAATTTGGGGCGCGCCATTCCGGTTGGATGCGAAGGCTATCTGGCCATAACCTCCTCCAAGCGGGGTACCTGTTGGCGCCAATGTGTAAGTGGGAGTAAAGGTAATGGATGGCAGGAGAATCGGCACCAGCGTTTGGGTGGGTGTCGAGGTATCCACCGGGGACGGAATAACTGTGTTTTCCTGAGTGGGCGGAAACGTGACGGTATCCACGGTTGTCGCAGTAGCCGATGTCGGAGCAAGTGTCGGGGTGGCCAATAAGGCCATGAATCCTTTGGAAATAGGCGACCAGAGGATAATGACCGCAAGCAGGGCCGCCAGAATTGTCAGCAAGAAAAAAGAAAGGAAAACCCAAAAACTGGGGCCTTTCCTGGGCTTTTTACGGGGTCTTTCAGACGAAGGCGGAGGTGGCGGAGGATTTTCGGCTGGCGGCACTTCTTGTGCAAGTTGCCCGTTTTCATTCCCCCCGCTGGCCTGTGGAGGCGGCGGGATGGTAATCTCTCCATCCAGGCGCTGCGTCTTGACATTGGACGTGACCAAGGCTTGTTTGAATTCCTCCGCCGACTGGAAACGTTCATCGGGGCGGACAGCCATGGCCTTCTCAATGGCACTGGCCAGCTTGCGCGAAACCTTTGGGTTGCGCTTGCGCAGCGGGGTTAACTCGACATTATCCATGGCACGCGCCAGCCCATCTTCGGGAATAACGCCCGTCAGGGCAGCGTAGAGAGTGGCGCCAAGAGAATAGACATCCGTGCGCGGGTCTGTACGCGCCGTACCATACTGTTCAGGTGGAGAATACCCCGGCGTCATGGCGCGTGCACCGGTGGTGGTTGCCTGGCTGCCTTTGACCAGTTTTGCCAAACCAAAATCCACCAGATAAATGTGGCCATCTGGCGTTATACGAACGTTGCCGGGTTTTACATCGCGGTGGATGACAGACGGCTTGCGGGTATGCAAATATTGCAGGGCGTCGCACATGGCTGCACCAATCAGGATCGCCTCTTCCTCAGAGACAGAGCCGGCGCGCTCCATGCGTTGGCGCAGATCCTCCCCCTCGATGTAGTCCATGATCAGATACTGACCCTGGTCACCGATGACAAAGTGATCGGTGACACGCGGCAGGTTGGGATGGCGCAGATTTGCCAGGATAACTGCTTCCAGGCGGAATTGGCGGGCATATTCGTCGCTGGTGAAAAGGTTCTCTTTGACCGCCACATCCATGCCCAGATTCTCATCCACGGCACGATAAACGGAACCCATGCCTCCCTGGCCAAGGATTTCGACAATCCTGTAGCGTTTACGTAACATTGCACCACGATCGAGGGGTGGAGCCATAATGACCCAATTATAACAGACGGGAAACTTAACACGAATGTCCGGACTATATAAAATTGTTAAAACTTGCTACGGTGAGGAGCCAATTATGGGATTGCAGTAAAAAATAAGCTTTTTACAGGGTAGTCAATTAAGCTTTTCGGCCAGTTTCACACGGATAAATACCCAAGGCGCTCCACCGGTGACCCAGAAGCCAATCAGGCTGTAGCGTAGATAGAGATAGAAATAAGCTAGAGCAGTCTCGCCTTCGGGAAAGATAAATTTCAGTCCGAATCTAATGATTAGAACACCGGCCATGCCTAGCAGGTAACGCAAGACGAGTTTCCACCATGCGCTTTTAGTCTGGAAATCACCCTGCCGGGCCAGCCAGGCCACACCTGCCAGCATCCCGAAGAATGTCCCGGCGGAGGTGGCCGTATCCTGCAATGAAAAAGCCTGCGTTGCATAGCTTGCCCAAGCCAGCGGCGGCTGCCAGTTTATGGCTTTCAGCCAGATAAAGGGGATTAGGGGCAGCAGGAACACCACCAGCGAGGCTAGAAAGGCAGCCGCTACCTGCCTTCCAATGCTTTGCTTTTTTGCCCATGCAGCTAGCGGGTCCCAGAAGCGCAGCGTCAGCCAGAGAATCAAACCACCGATCAGCCAACCGAGCAATACATCGTGTGGAAAGTGGACACCCAGGTATAGGCGCGAAAGACCGATCAAGAAAATGAGCAGGATGGCAACCAGCCAGCCCCACCACTTTCGCAAGGCTGCCGCCAGGAGACCCCACACCACTGCAGCGCTTTGCGCATGGCCGGACGGGACGCCGAAGGAGGTCTCGGTGGCCAGACCGTGCACAGTGGAACTGTACCAGTATGGGCGTGGGCCATGAAAAGCTAACTTTAAAGCCCCATTAACATTGGTGGTGAACATCAAGATGACGCCCACGCGGATGCCCAACGCGCTATCCACACACCAATAGAGAATGGGCAGTGCCAACATGAAAAAGTCTTCTGTCCCTAAAAAGGAGAAAAATTTCATAGGCACAGTCGGCCAAGTGCCCAGCCCCTGCAAGGCAACAATGAGCCGGATGCCGAGATCCAGAGTAGTGTGCATGCCTCCTCCTTGGGAATTGACGGTTTGGTTAGGTTTATTGTACACTCAATGTATGAAACGCACCCCGGCTCGTTTATGGGATTTTCCATCCGCAGCCATCCTCTTTCTTGTTCTGCTGATAGCCAGCGCACGCCTGTATATCACGCATTGGGCTCCGGGTCTTGGGACCGCGATCATCCTTGTCAGCGGCGGCGTTGCGCTGGGGTTGGCCCTCGGCATCAGCCAATTCAAGCGCGGAATGGTTTTCTGGTTATTGTTCGGCGACAGCCTCGCGATTGTCTTTTTGGTGCTGGGCTGGATTTTATATAATGGAGTGGCCTGGTGGGAACGTCTCGCCGATATGGGCGATCGTTTGGCATATTCGTTTGGCCTGCTCCTGACCGGCCAGAAGGTGGAAGATACCCTCCTGTTTGTGGTTTTTATGGCGCTGGTGTTCTGGGTCACCGGCCTGACAGCGGGTTTTGCATTAACACGCTTCGGTAATTTTACCGGTGCGGTGCTACCTGCCGGGGTTATCTGGGTGATTATTCAAACTTATGATCCGGGAAACAGGATTAGTGATGCATTTTTGGCAGTTTTCTTGTTCTTATGCCTGCTGCTGCTCGGACGTCTGGCCCAAATACAAAAGTGGCTGTTCTGGAAGGAGCAGCGCGTAACTGTGTTGTCCGAATCAAGGACGCACCTGAATATTACTCTGGTAGTAGTTCCCATTGTCTTGGTAGTGCTGGTCTGGTTGGTGCCGACTTCGACAAAATCATTTTCCAACCTCAAGGCCACTTGGGATAAGCTTAACCGCCCGTTCCAGCATGTGCAGGAGAACCTGGGCCATGCAGTAGCCGGAATCCAGGGAAGCCAATCTATAATACAAACGGTCAAATTCTACGGCGATGTGTTGCCGCTTGGTAGTCAGGCCGCGACGGGTAAGGGCGTATACTTGCGCATCCAGGCGCCCTCGGTAAATAATCCCGAGCGCTATTATTGGAGGGTCCGTTCCTATGATACATTCCTGCATGATCAATGGATTGACGAGAATTTTTCCACCACGCCTTTTAATCCGGGCCAGACTCCCCTTTCCCTGGCGGACTCGGAAGGGTTGTCGGGTGAGTTTACGTTCAGCGTTTCGGCGGTAAACCTGGCCGTTCTGGTTACACCTGCGCGCCCGGTTTGGGTCAGTACGCCCTCGGAACTATTTTTCCTGCCAGTACCCCAAGGGGAAATGGATCCGGTCCAATTCCTGCCCGATCCGCCTATTTTAGCCGGGCAGCAGTATGTCGTTCAGGCCAATTTATACGAACCAACCATCCTCCAACTACGCAATGCCGGAGAGGCTTATCCTGCGTGGGTCACTGCTCATTACCTGCAATTGCCCGGTGACCTCTCGCCGGAGATCGTTACCCTGGCCCAACAGGTTACTGCGCGTGCCGGGACGCCTTATGATAAGGCAGATGCCATTACAGAATACCTGCGCAATAATATTACCTATTCAAGTACGGTCGAGACTCCGCCGGCCGGGCAAGATATCTTGGATTGGTTCCTCTTCGATTCCAAGCGGGGATTCTGTAATTATTATGCCACTGCCGAAGTGATTTTGTTGCGCAGCGTGGGAATCCCAGCCAGGCTGGTGGTCGGGTTCGCGCAGGGTGAATCTGACTTCCTGGATCATTACGTGGTCAGGCAGCAGGATGCGCACGCCTGGCCGGAAGTTTATTTTCCCAGCCTTGGCTGGGTAGAATTTGAACCGACCGGCAGCCAGGCGCCACTCGTCCGGCCTTCGGGTGAGAGCCTATCGTCCACTGCTACTGGGCCGGCCGGCACTGAAACCCCTACAGAAACTGCAGTGCGGAAGATCCCAAGCCAGGAAATCCCGCCGCCGGATGAAGAAAGAAGACCAGGCTCCGGGTTCGGGAATTTGGCAGACTGGTTTTTGCGTTTGGTTTTTATCTGCGCCCTATTCGCCGCTATTCTTCAAGCATTTTCTTTTATGTTTAACAATGCCTTCAAGACCAGAAGGCGCGTTACGCTGAAACCATTGCCTGTCCTCTTGAAACGCTTTTGCGAGGATCGGGCGCTGACGCCGCCAGGCTGGCTGCTACGCTGGGCCACCCTGGCCGAATTGGATCCCATCGAGCGGTCTTTCACGACCGTTTATAGGAGCCTGCATTGGTTGGGTGGGAAACCGGCCCCTGCGCAAACTCCGGCCGAGGCTGCGGCTGCGCTGGCCGGACGCTTGCCGGATGTCTCGAAGGAGATTTATTCCCTTCTGCGCGAATACCAGTGGCATCTTTACAGCCGGAGACCCGGACATGTCCTTGCCGGTCGGGCTGTAAAAAGCATCCGGAATGAGGCCGCCCGTGTTGCGATCCAGCAACGCTGGAGAGCATTCAGAGGTATATTTAAGCCCGGCCCTTAATCGCAAGCTTAAAGGTATACTTGAGTTTTCAACCATCCTTGGAATTCACGAGGAAACAGAGATGACAAACCAAAATCCTGGACCATTGAACGAACAAATTCTGGCAATCAGCAAATTGGCCAGTCAACTGCGCACCTCTTTGCAGACTGCGCGCGCCAGCCTCCCGCCGGATACCCTGGAAGGGTTGTCCAACTTGGAGAGCTTGCTCTTCCAGGTCAGCCGGCAGGTGAATGCGGTTGAGGAAGAGCGCAGTAAATTGCTGGCCCTGGCCAGTACCACCCAGGCGGTCAACTCATCGCTCGAACTTGACGAGGTACTGCAACTGGTCATGGATACCATCATCCGCCTGACGGAGGCCGAGCGTGGCTTCCTGATGTTGCGGGATGCGCAGGGTAAGATGGTCACGCGCGTAGCCCGCAATTGGGAACAGGAATCCATCAACCCGAATGAATTCGCCATTAGCCGCACCATCATCCAGCGCGTGATCGATTCGGGCGAACCGGTGCTAACCACCAATGCCCAGGAGGATCCGCGCTTCGGCGGTCAAGAAAGCATTGTAGCGTATAACCTGCGCTCGATCCTGTGTGTGCCACTCAAGGCCAAGATTGAGCTGATCGGGGTCATCTACGCCGATAACCGCATCCGCTCCGGGATCTTCAAAGAAGCCGAGAAGGACCTGTTGACCGTCTTTGCCAACCAGGCAGCCATTGCCATCGAAAATGCGCGCTTGTTTGCGTCTGTCCGGCACACCTTGGCCGAAGTAACCGAGCTCAAGAACCTGATGGATAACGTTTTTGCCTCCATTGCCAGCGGCGTGTTGACCGCGGACGAGCAGAACCTGATCACCCTGTGTAACCGGGCGGCCGAATTGATCCTCGGGCAAAGTATCGCTCAACTGGTTGGCCAACGCCTGGACGTGGCCCTGCCGGTAGAGGTTCAGGCACACCTGGCCTCCGTGCGTAATACCGATAAGCCGGTGGTGGGGCTCGAAATTACCCACCTCCACCCGCAGCTCGGCGCCCAGGACTGGCGGCTCAATTTGTCACCGCTCAAGGATGCCGAACAGACCACGCAGGGCGTAGCCATCGTGCTCGACGATATGACCGAACACAATAAGTTGGAAGCCCAACGCAGCCTGCTGGAGCGGATGGTTTCCCCGGCAGTGCTCGCCCAGATCAACCCCAACTCCCTGCAGATTGGCGGCCAATTGCGCGATATTACCGTGCTGTTTGCGGATATCCGCGGCTTTACCAGCTACAGCGAAAAACAATCCGCCGCGGACCTGGTGACGGTGCTGAACCGCTACCTGGCGGCTGGAGCGGATGCCGTGCTCGCCCAGGAAGGTACCGTGGACAAATTCCTCGGCGACGCGGTCATGGCCTGGTTCAACGCACCCCTGCCTCAGGTGGACCACAGCCTGCGGGCGGTGCGGGCCGCGCTGACCCTGAAGTCTGCCGTCGAAAAGCTGCATGCCGAACTCCCGCCCGCAGCGCACCTATCCTTCGGGGTGGGTATCCATTACGGCGAAGCTGTACTGGGCTGGATCGGGACCGAGAAACGCCTGGAATATACCGCCATCGGCGACAGCGTTAATACCGCCAAGCGCATCCAGGAAAATGCCGCCAAGGGCCAAATCCTGATCAGCCAGGAAGTTTACCAGCGCGTCAAGGAACAGGTGGATGCGAGGCCTTATGCGCCGTTGCATGTCAAGGGGAAAAGCGATCCGGTGGATGTTTACGAGGTGTTTGGACTAAAATAAAAGAGGCAGGCATGGACCCAAAAGAACAAAACCCGCTCATCGCCGCACGCACGGAACGGACGCGCTGGTTCCTGGAGGCGCGTTTCGGCATGTTCATCCACTGGGGATTGTACGCCATCCCCGCCAGGGGCGAATGGGTGCGCAGCGTGGAACGCATTAGCAACGAAGAATACCAACCCTACTTTAATGAATTCAACCCGACTAAGTTTGACCCAAAGAGTTGGGCCAAGCTGGCCAGGCAGGCCGGGATGAAATATGCCGTCCTCACCGCCAAGCATCACGATGGCTTCTGCCTCTTCGACAGCCGGTTGACCGATTACAAATCCACCCGCACACCCTGCGGCCGGGACCTGGTGCAGGAATACGTGCAGGCCTTCCGGGACGAAGGGCTGAAAGTGGGCCTGTATTATTCCCTGCTGGACTGGCACCATCCCGACTACCCGGCCTACGGGGATCGCCACCACCCCATGCGGGATAACGCAGCCTATCAGGACCGCCCGCAGGATTTTTCCAGGTATGTTGCATACCTGCACGGCCAGGTCAGGGAATTGCTCACGAACTATGGCCGGATCGACATCATCTGGTTCGACTTTTCCTATGACAGGATGAGCGGGGAAACCTGGCAGGCGACCGAGTTGGTCCAGATGGCGCGCGTGCTCCAGCCTAGCATCCTGATAGACAACCGCCTGGGCGGTTCAGGGGAAAGCAACCGCGCTTTTGGTACAAAAGATCCTCCCCTCTACGCCGGGGATTTTGCCTGTCCGGAGCAGACCATCCCGCCGGAGGGGTTTGTGGATGAGGATGGCCAGCCTGTGCCGTGGGAAGCCTGTATGACCCTGAACAAGAACTGGGGCTACGCCGCTGCCGATAAGGATTTCAAATCGCCACAGCAAGTGGTCCGGGCGTTGGTGGAATGCGTCAGCAAGAATGGCAATATGCTGCTCAACGTCGGTCCGGATGCCAGGGGCGAGATCCCGGCGGAATGCGTGGAGATCCTGGGTGCGGTGGGCGCATGGATGCGCAGGAACAGCCCCAGCCTCTACGCGTGTGGCCGGTCAGGATTCCCGAAACCCGATTGGGGCCGCTACACCCAACGCGGCAATACTCTGTATGCTCACATCTATGATAGGGGCATTGGCCCGATCAACTTACTCGGACTGGCTGGTCAGATCAAGCGAGCCCGCCGCCTGGCAGACGGCTCCGAGATCAAACTGGAACGGCCCTGGATGACAACGGAATATCCGGCCGATGCGTTCATTGATTTCCCATCTGCCCGCCTGCCGGATGAGTTGGATACGGTGGTTGAATTGGAATTGGTCTGACCGCCCGGCCAAACTGGCAGAAAACGTCCCGAAGGGCGTATGGCTCAACCGGTTTGAGTCACGCGAACCTTCGGGACGATGCGTTACGCCGCCTGATCGCTAATACTCCCCTGGGCCTTTTTGTTCTTGGGGTGCCTGGGGCAGTCCACCGTCTCACAGTTCTCGCAGTGCTTTTTCGAGGCCTCCGGTAGGAGCCAGAAGGCCACCAAACAGAAAACCACCAGCAATGCCAGGGGGAACCAGGAGAAATGGAAGATCAGTAGGTACAGTCCGGCAACCGGCGGCAGGAACCAGCCCGGATAAAGCACCCAGGATCTGCGCCGGAACTCGCTCCCAAAAGTGCGGCCCGGCTGCGGCCTGAAACGTTTATTGGAAAGAATATCAAACCCGGCCGCACAGGTGCCAAGCAGGTAATGCCCGCAATAAGGGCAGATCCACATCATATATAAATAATTGGAAAACAGGCTGTAGGCCAGGTAAACCAATCCCAACGGCCACCCGATCAGGCCGATCAGGACCGTCCCCAGGATGTACATGAGGATTTGCAGGGCGTTTTCGCGCAGGATGGACCAGAAATCTCTTTTCATGGGCTGGTTGGCCGGCATATCTTCGCTCACAGTGCAAGGGGGTTAAGAGCTTACCAGCGCCATTAACGCCGGTTGAAGACCGGCAGCTTTTTGATCTCCAGGAGCAGCACCACTACGGTCACCAGTACGAAGATCTCCAACAGCCTTAACCAGGAAATGGGCGCCAGCTTGATCAGGTTATTCACATAGGGAACATAGATTCCCAGCAGCAGGAAGACTACGGCAGCCAAAGCCCACAGGTTCATCACCCGGTTCGAAAAAAGGCCCACCGAAAGAATGCTTTCATTTTCCGACCGGGAGACATACGCCATGACCACATGTCCGATGATCCAGGCGGTGAAAGCAAACGTTTGCGCCTCGACCAAATTTGCGGAACGGCTGTAGCTATACAGGAAGATACCGGTCACCACCGCAAATAAGAACACACTCTTGATCACCATGTCGGCGATCACGCCTGCATTGAAAATATTCTGTTTAGGATCACGCGGCTTGCGGGTATAGATATTTTTCTCTTTGGGTTCGGCCACAAAACCCGCCGATGCAGCCAGGTCCATGAAGAGTTCGAGCAGGATGATTTGGATCGGAGAAAACGGCATTGGAAGATGAAGAATGATGGGCACCAGGAAGATCAGGATCAGGGCCAGCTTGATGCTCAGATAATACTTCATGCCTTTTTGCAAATTATCGAATAAGCCTCTGCCTTCGAATATGCCCTGCGTGATGGTGTTATAGTTATCATCCGCCAGGATCACATCGGCGGCTTCCCTGGCAACGTCGGTGCCGCGCTTCCCCATGGCGATGCCGATATCGGCTCCTTTCAGGGCAATCACGTCATTGATGCCATCCCCGGTCACCGCTACGATTTCATGGTTTTCCTGCAGTGCTTTCACGATGCGGTATTTATTTTCCGGCGTGGTGCGGGCAAAGACCGAAACCGTTTTGACGATTTCCATCAACTCTTGATCGGATAAACGGTCAATTTCTATGCTGGTCAGCACTTTCAGGGAAGGTATTCCGACTTGGTCCGCGATCGAAGCAGCCGTAGCCGGGTGGTCCCCGGTCACCATGATCGTGCGGATGCCGGCCGCGGCCGCTTTGGCGATCGTTTCTTTCACGCCCGGCCGCGGTGAATCTTCAAAACTGATCAGCCCGACAAAATCCATGCCGGTTTCCAGGCTGGTCAAAGATTGCTGGAGCTCCTGGGCGGATATTTCTTTGCTTGCCACCCCGATCACCCGCCGGCCGAGCCGGGTTTGTTGCTCCAACTCCGCCTGCGCTTGCCCGGGGATTTGCTGGCAGGAAGCAAAGATCTCTTCAGGCGCCCCGCTCTTATAAAGGCAATAGACATTACCCTGCTTGCGGAGGCTGGCTTTGGTTTTGCGACCGCCCCCCAAACCTCTTTCGTGGACGATTTCAGGCCAGGGAGCTGGGTTGTTTTCCCTGGCTTTTTGGGCGATCTCAAGATCAAGCGGCGTCAGGGCGAATTCCGACATACACAGAGCGGCTTTGCGGACCACCTCCTCTTGTTGGTCCGGGTAGACCGCCACGATTTTCATCTTCCCATCCGTGATCGTACCGGTTTTATCGGTAACGATCACCGTCGCGTTGGCCATGCTCTCGGTGGCCCGCAGTTTTTTGATCAATAAATTGTTTTTGGAGAGGTTGTACGATCCCAACCCAAGCACCATGGTGATCACGATCGGCAGTTCTTCCGGGATGACTGCAAAAGCCAGGGCCAGGCCGGTCAGAAGCATGATCCTCCAGGGCTGGCCTTCAATGACCCCCACCAGCGGGATGGCGATCGCAAAGAACAAGGCCACATAGGCCAGTTTGCCCGCCAGGGATTTCATGGCCAATTGCAAAGGCGTCCTCGGAATTTTGACATCCCTGGCCTGCGCTGCGATCTTTCCAAGCCGGGTCGCCTGGCCTGTGACTGTCACCACGGCCTGACCTTCTCCACCGGTCACGCTCGTCCCGGCAAAGATCTCCGTACCGGTCCCCTTCTCGACCGCAGCCGATTCGCCCGTCAGCGTCGATTCGTCCGCTTCCATGTTGATGGCGTGCATCACTTTGCCATCCGCGGCAATTTTTGTGCCGGTGGTGAGGATAAGCACATCCCCAGGGACGATCTCGAGGCTATTGATTTCTTCCAGCTTGCCATCTCTTTTGACCATGGACTTTAACGCCGCGATATCCTTAAGGGCTGAGATGGCCTTTTTGGCGCGGAACTCGGTCACCACTTCCGAGAGGACCAACAGGATGATCACAACAAAGATCGTGATCGCATCGCTTAGCTTGCCGAAAATGCCATACAGAATGCCTGTGCCAATGAGGAGCAGCATCATCGGTTCTTGGATCTCTTCAAGGACGATATCGAAAAACCGGATCGGTTCCGGCTTGTAGATCTCGTTGGGTCCGTATTTTTTTAGCCGTTCCTTGGCTTCCTGGGAAGGTAGGCCTTCTTGCGCTATATTCACGGTGGCCATATGGCATTCTCCTTGGATGAGTGGGCTGAATGGATTTTACTACGGAAATAATCTTCTCGCCTTGACCTCGGCCACCGCGTCCGTCCGGTAGCGATACAGGCGGGCCGGGCGTCCTTCGCCGGTATGGAAGCGTGCGGTCACCTCAATAATGCTTGACTGCAAGATGCGCCGCCGGAAGTTGCGCTTGTCCAGGGTTTCGCCCAGGATGATCTCGTAGGTGTGCTGGAGTTCGGACAGGCTGAATTCGGGCGGCAGTAATTGGAAGCCGACCACGCTGTATTCCAGCTTGTAACGCAGGCGCCGCAGGGCATAAGCCAGGATTTCGGAATGGTCACCTGCCAGCTCCGGCAATGTCGCCACCGGGAACCAGCGCAGGGTCCGCCCGGGCAACCGGTGCGCCTCGGCCGGGACCAGGGCAAAATACACCACGCTGACCGCCTGGCGTTGCGGGTTGCCGTAGGTATAAAGCTGGTCAAGATAGGTCTCGTGCCGATCTATTAATGTGGCGATCAGGTCTGCAGCCGCTTCTTCCAGCGAATCGCTTGTTTCGACCGGCTGGCCGGCCAGTTCCCAGGTTGAGGAGTGTGCAGCCAGCAGGACCTGCAGCTTATCCTCGCGCAGGCTGAACGGCACAACATTGACGAGCAGGGGCAGGGCCGGCATTTCCCTTCTATGGCTGCGGGTGTCCCGCCCGAACGGGCCTCAGGAAGTACAGTTCCAGAAAATAGAAAATGAACGAAAGCAGGAAGTTGGTGGCCATCCCGTGCGTGTCGCCATTGTTTTGAAAGCCGGACAGGGTGAAGAGCAGCCCGGTGATGGCAGCCAGCCAGGTGGCCAGGAAAGCCAGGCTGCCAAAGACCTGGGCGCTCCGCAGGCCGGACCTGAGGGATAAAACCAGGCTGATCAAGGCAACCAGCACCAGCCCGGCTCCCAGGCAGGCGTGGATGGGGGCCACGCCGCCCGCCTTTTGGAGTGCAATCGAGATCCCACTAAAGGAAAGGCTGAAAGGGGAAAGGGAGGGCGGGTTGGCGATATTGACGGTCATCCCGAATTCGTATTGCACAGCAAGCAGGACCAGACTGACAATTACCGCGCTCCTTACGGTGGTTAAACGGCTTGTTGGCATGGCAGATATTCTCCTTAGATCATCGCTACAGGCAGGTTTACGGTGTGCTTTTCTAATTTCATACAATTAAGTTTACCGCGAATTCGTTGGAAATATCTCTTTACAGAAGGTTATAATCCCTTCACCATTCCATTCCAATACCCTGATCGTTTCAAAAAGGATGGTCCATTTGGATAATCGTTCGAACAACCCTGCCCAGGAACCCGGGATCGATCCCGGCCAACCTGCCCCGCTCCCGAAGGAAACTGCTCCATCCTTCAGATCGGTTAACTGGGGACGCCTGTTTGCTTACCTGAAGCCGTATTGGGGTCGGATGACGCTGGCGATCCTGGCCCTATTGATCTCGAGCGGGTTCGGCCTGGCCTTCCCGCTGGTGATCGTGCGCCTGCTTACTTCCGTCACCCAGGCCAAAAGCCTTGCCCCGCTGAATGAGCTGGCGCTTCTGTTGGGTGGGATGTTCCTGCTCCAGGCGGCTTTTTCGTTCCTGCAATCGTACCTGCTGGCCTACATCGGGGAACACATCGTTTATGACCTGCGCACTTCCTTATATGACCACCTGCAAAGGCTGTCGCTCGATTTTTACGCCAACCGGCGGGTCGGGGATATTGTCTCGCGCATTTCCAGCGATGTGACCCTGATGCGCACCATGTTGACCAACAATTTCACCACGCTGCTCAGCCAGGCGGTCACGCTGGTGGGCGCCTTTGTGATCGTCCTGACGTTGAATGCCCGCCTGACGTTGTTCATCCTGGCAGTCATCCCGGCGCTCCTGCTGGTCGGGTTCTATTTTGGCAGCCGGATCGAGAAGGGCAGCATACGCGTCCAGGACCAACTGGCGGCTTCCACGGTGGTGGCCGAGGAAGGCTTGCAAGGCGTGCGCGTGGTGAAGAGTTTTGGGCGCGAAGACTACGAGGCGCAGCGCTTTGATTCCGCCATGCAAAAAACGTTCCGCGCCGCCCTGCAGATGGCAGTATACAACTCGGCCTTCGGTTCGCTCATGCTTTTCCTGGGCTTCGGCTCGATCGCAGCCGTCATGTGGTATGGCGGGCGCGAAGTGATTGCCGGCCGGCTGAGCCTGGCCATGATCACCGGCTTCCTGATCTACTTCATTACCATCGCCGCCAGCTTGGGCGGGCTGGCCGGCTTGTACGGGCAGTTGCGCGCTGCGCTCGGCGGCGTCAAGCGCGTCTTCGAGATCATGGATACGCGTCCATCCGTGCAGGATGCCGCCGGTGCGGTGGCCTTGCCGGCCAGCGAAGGACGCATCACTTTTGAGGGGGTTTGTTTCCGCTACGAAGACGGTGTCCATGTCATTCAAGACATATCGCTGGATATTCCGCCCGGCGAGATCCTGGCTCTGGTGGGTCCGAGCGGGGCCGGCAAGAGCACCATCTTCAACCTGATCCCGCGCTTTTATGACCCGGTCGAAGGCGTGATCCGGATCGATGGGCATGACCTGCGCTCGGTCACGCAGGCCAGCCTGCGCGCCCAGATGGCCATTGTCCCGCAGGAGACGATCCTGTTCGGCGGGACGATCCGTGAGAACATCCTGTATGGGCGGCTGGAAGCTACGGAAGAGCAGATGGTTGCGGCTGCCCAGGCCGCCAACGCCCATGATTTTATCCTGGCTTTCCCCAGGCAATATGAGACGCTGGTGGGCGAGCGTGGCGCCAACCTGAGCGGCGGGCAGCGCCAGCGCATTTCGATTGCCCGCGCCATCCTGAAAGACCCGCGCATCCTGCTGCTCGACGAGGCCACCAGTTCGCTGGATAACGAATCCGAGGAACTGGTCCAGGAGGCCCTGAACCGCCTGATGCTCGCCAAGCGCCGCACCACGGTGATCATCGCCCATCGCCTGAGCACCATCAAAGTGGCCCACCGGATCGCCGTGCTCGATAGCGGGCGTATCATTGAACTGGGTACGCATGAAGAACTGATGGCGCTGGATGGGCTGTACGCGCGCCTGTACTCGATGCAGTTCCGCAACCCCGAGGAGGAACTGGCCGCCTTGCTGGCCAGGGCGCGTGCGGAACGCCCCGTGGGTGAAGAAAACCCGCCTGAAAAGCGTGGCGGGTTGCTGGATCTGCTGCGCGGGGCGGGAATGTAATCCTGATGGATAGCCAAAAGGACGGGCAGAATTGCCCGTCCTTTTTTTGTTGGATAGTTGAGCTTGGGACGGTCACCGTAAAGGTGACTGTCCCAATTTTGGAAAAGCTTACGGTGCCCACAGCAGCGAGGCATCATCGAACCAGGCCATGCCTTTTGCGCCTGTGTATTCCAGGTTGACCACCAGCCTGGTGTAGGCACCGGTCACGGTAAAGGGCAGGCTGCCCTGGGTGAATCCGTACGTTCCGGCCGGGAAGAAGTACCTTATGGAAAAGTCAATAGGAATTTTGTCCACACCCCCATCAGGGTTTTTGTTTTCCGATCTCCTTGCCCCTACTCCATGATACGGTGAGCCACCTTCCATAAAAGCAGCCACAGTAGGGCCAGGAAAGCCGCAAAAATCGCCACGTTCCAACCGCCGGCGTAAAAATCCCCAACTGCCAAGCGCGCCAGGGTCTGGATCGGCGAGAACCCCAGCAGGGTGCTGCCGGCCGCCCCGGCCAGCAGAGCCAGGCTGTAGATGAACTGCGAGCGCTCGCGGTCCCTGAACAGGGCCGCCAGCACGGCCGCGCCGCCGCTGGTGATCCCTGCCACGATCACCGCCAGGCAGATCACCCAGCCCGGGTTCTGCACGGCGATCCCGTTCAACCGGAGCAATCCCAGCCATGCCAGGCACTGCATCACCGCCAGGAGCAGCGCCGCGCTGATCTTTGCGCTCACCATCTCATTGAGCGACAGGGGCGCCGATAAAAGCGTTTGCAGGGTATTGTTTTCCACTTCCTCCGTCAGCGAGTTGATCACCATGCTGCCGGCCACGAAAGCCGGGAAAAACATCAACATGGGCAGCAGGACGGAGTAAATGAACTCAAAAGCCGTGGCCGGTTTTCCGGGCAGGTCCGTATACCGCACCGCGATGCCGCGCTGGGCCCTTAAATAATTTTCATATTGCTTGAGCGGCTCCTGGATGACCATGCGGATGATCGAGGCGAAATTGGAATCCGCCAGATATAACTTGACTTCCAGCGTGTTGCCGGTATCCGCAGGCGCCACCAGGATGGCATCCAATTGGCCCCGGTAGAACGCGTTTTCCGCCCCGGCCAGCGTGGCATACGGCAGGGTGTGCACACCGTCTGCGCGTAAAAAGGTCTCCAGGCTGTTGTTCCCTGCGCTGACCATGCCGATATTCACTGCCCCACCCTCAGACTGCATGACTGTATCCGGATCATACAAGGAGAGCATCCCCAGCAGCAGGGCCGACGAAAAAGAAGCGATGAAGAGCTGGATCAGGATGGCGATCACGATCGTGCGGTCCCGCACGACGGAATTCAGCTCTTTCTTTACCACTGCCAGAAAAGCGCTCAATGCAGCCCTCCCACCAGGTACCAGTTATACAGCGCATGCAGCAGTGTCCCTACCAGCAACGCCAGCACATAACGGAATTTTGCCTTGGTATGCAGCAGGAGCACGCTGGCGGTAAACACGAAATGGGCGATCAACGGCACGAGCAGGAAGCCGCCCGTGCTGAACAGGATGTCGGAAATGGAAGCCTGCGACACGCTCCGGATCGAGAGAAAGAGCAGCAGCTTCTCGCCGGCCAGGAATCCCAGCGCCGAGAGGCCTGCCAGGCCGAGTAGGTGCCAGGTGGATCGTACCAGGCCGTGTTCCGCTAGGACAGCGATGCCGATGGTTTTGGCGGTTTCTTCGACCAACGCTGCGGCAACCAGCGTGCTGGCAAGCATCGCACCCACCGGCAGATTCGTCGCGATAGCCAGGATGACCAACTGCACCAGGTACACTCCCGGGATAACCAGCAGGCTCCAGAGCGTCACTGCCAGGGCCGGCCGGGTACGCTTCATCATCAGGTAGATGGCGTCGGTGAGCTTGCGCGCGATCGGCCGGTACCCCATCAGGAATTCTTCGTTGAGCAAACGCGTGCCTGCGAACATGGCCAGGCCAAAGATGGCCAGCATGGGCAGGCAGGGGAACAGGTACTCCCGCCAGCCGAACGGCTCGCCGCGATACATTTTCACAGCCAGGGTCAGCGGCGACATATACGCAAATTCACTGATATTGGTGAACATGGCTGGAAAGACCAGGTAGGCGGTGGTTAATGTGGTGACCAGCATGGCGATGAAGGTCGTATCCTTGAAAGTGCGATAGAACAGGGGCACCATCAGGTAGATGGCAAAGATGAACAATGTGGTGGGTGCATAGATGGCCAGGGCCAGCAGCACATTGGCATGCGTGAGCATGGCGATCAGCAGCGTGGTCGCCAGCGCAAAGGCGGCGTAGGGCAGCATTTTGCCGAGGATGATCTGGAAAGGCGTGACCGGTGCGGATAATAAGATCACCAGGCGCCGGTTGATCTTTTCATCCATAAAACTGCTCGTAAAGAAAATGCTGATGAACGTGATGGGCAGGATGTAGAGCAGGGCGATGATCACCTGGGTGAACGGCGCGGGGGGTGGCGTGAGCGAGGGGATGATGATTTGCTCGGCTTTGGGAGCGGGCGTGCTGCTGCCCCCAGGAGCCTGCCCCAGCGCTGCCTGGGTGGGAACAAGATAATTGATGCCAAGCCGCAGGGGAAAGGCCAGGGCATAGGCATACGTTGCCCCGACGCGCGCCAGCTCCTGTTTCTCCAGGGTTTGCTTGAGCGCGCTCAGCGCATACAGGGATTTGTCGTCAGCCCGGTAATGTACCTGCCTGCCATCAATGTATACGTCAATGGCGTGCTGGTTGAGCAGCGTCATGCCCTGGGTGGCATTAACCATGACTACGCTAAAACGGCTATCCTGGATGGGCGGCGCATCCCCGGAAACACCCACCCGGTACAGGCCGCTTCCAAGCGCCGCGCTATTGCGCAAGGCAAATGCGGAGAAGCCCAGCACGGCCAGCATCAGGATGACCGCCACCGGGCTCGCGCCGCCGCCGAAACGCTTGCGTAGGCGGGTCACTTCTCGCCAGGCGATTGTCAGGATTTGGCCCATCGGGTTTTCCTTATCTCTCCATCATTTTTTAGCGATAAAATCACCACATGATCCAACTCACGGATGTCACCAAACGCTACAATAATACTACAGCCGTGGATGATCTCTCCCTGCAGATCCAGGCTGGTGAGATCGTCGGCGTCATCGGGCACAACGGCGCGGGGAAAAGCACCCTGCTTAAAATGATCGCCGGGCTGATCGAGCCGACTTCCGGGTCTATCCAGGTGCTGGGGCGGGATATCCAAAAAGAAGCCGTAAAGGTCAAACGACAGATCGGATACCTGCCGGAGGAAAGCCCGCTTTATGAAGCCATGACCGCCCGGCAGTACTTGCTATTTTTCTCCGAGCTCTACCAGATGCCCCGCAAAAAGGCGCTTGAGCGTATTGACCAGTTGCTTGATTCTTTGGACCTGGCCCAGAAAGACAAGCTGACCGGGGAGTTCTCCAAGGGTATGAAACGCAAGACCGCCATCGCCCGTACCCTTCTGCACGACCCGGCGCTGCTTATCCTCGATGAGCCAAACTCGGGCCTAGATCCGCTCACCGCCCTCTTTATCCTTAATTACCTGAAAACCCTCAAGAGCCAAGGCAAGACCATCCTCCTGAGTGCGCACAATCTTTTCCATGTCGAAATCATCTGCGACCGGGTGGCGATTATCCGGAATGGGCGCATGTTGGTGTTCGACCGGATGGATGCCATCCGCGCCAGGTTGGGGAAACGCGCCTACCAGGTCATCTTCAGATCGGAGGAAAGCCTCACTTACGAGCGCTTGGATGGCAACTACGTCTTCCACACCGATCAAATTGAAGACATTGCAGCCATGCTTGAAACGATTTCCGTGAATAAATGGGCGCTGGTGGACCTTTCCATGAAGGAATTGGCTCTGGAAGAAATTTATGTAAAGTTGATGTCAGGATGAGCGTGCCACTACTTTCTCTTTCTTTTTGAAAAGAAAGTATGTAACATCTCAAAATAAGGAGGAACGGGGGTGTGCGGGCGGCAGAGCCGCCCGCACACCCCCACCCCCCACTTATTGAGAGGATACGAAAGTATTCTTTATCGTCTCATCCAGCCAGTCGAACATGCGCTGGTTGAGCAGCAGGGTCGCCCCGGCGTGACAGTGCTCCTCGGCCGCATCTTCGGCCGTAAAGAGCAGATATGTTTTTGGGCAGCGCAGTTCGTCAAAAAGCCTCCTGGGCTGCCCCGCGAAGGCATGATCGTCTTCCGCGTCGCATACCAACGTGGGGCAGGTGATCTTCTCTGCCACCCCGTTCAGGCTGAACTGTCCCATCTTTTGGGCGCAATCGAAGAGCGAGCTGGCCTGCAGGATCCACATGCCCTGGCTGATCGCCCATTGCACGTTACTGTTCTTTTGCATCTCCTGTGCGAGGAACGGCTCAATTTGCTCTTCTGAAAGAGCCGGTCCGCCTTTTTGGTTGAGCTGTCCATACTGGGTTGGTATCAAGGCATACATCCCATCCACGGCAATGCAGGCCGCCAGGCGATGCTCGAAAGCCGCCGCCCGCGGCGCCAGCAAGCCGCCCAGGCTTTTCCCGACCAGGATGATGCGTTCCGGATCGATCTCCGCTCTCGTCATGGCATAATCCACCACCGGGGTGACCACCTGTTCCCAATCCGGGCGGAAAGGCAGGTTTTGGCAGCGAATGACACTGCCCTGTCCGGGACCTTCAAAGACAAGACAGGCATAACCTCGCTCCAGCGCATCTGGGACGGTTTCGTAGTATTGCTCTTCCCCGGTCGAGTCATAACCGCCGTGGATTATCAGGGTCGGGCGGGGGGTTATGGAGTGATCGCTCCGGTAGAAATACCCAGGCAGGCTTGTGCCTTCATAAGGGATTTTTACCTGCTCGCAAACGAACGGGAAAAGGTGTATCGCCTTTTGGAAGCAGGCGACGCTCTTTTCATAGGTGTTCAGCGCACGCGCATCCACTTTCCCGATCTGCATGTGCATGAAAAACTCGGCGCAGCGATAATAGTTGGAAGCCCGTAAAAAAGCTTCCCTGGCGCTCACCGTATGGCCGTGTGCCAGGCAATTTTCTGCGATCGCGCAGATCCGTTCGGCGGTCCGGTTCCATTCCTGATACCAGCTTTCCAAATCTCCTTCCTGGATCCGCATCGCGGTGGCGAAACATTCATTTATGTCCGATCCCCCATGGATCGCTTCCCCCAGCACACGCAAAAACTCGAACGAAAAATTTTGGTCCTGAAACGCTATTTTCATGGTACACGCTCCTTTTTCTAAATTTATTTTATAAGCTAGTTAACGCTAGCTAATATATCGAATTAAAAAAAAGACACTATCCGATTCGTAAAGCCTGGAGCCAGAGCCGGTTGATCTCACGGATGGTTTTCTCGTTAAATTCACCGAAATTGTTCTCCCTTGCCCGGTATTGGAGTGCAATTAAAAAACTCAGGTACCCCCAGGTGGCGGCGGAAAGATCGAGTTGCCTGGATACTAGGTCCTGTTTTTGCGCCCGTTCCAGGAGACCATGAACCAGCGCGAACATTGCGCGGTTATGGGCCTGGGTGAGTTGCATAACCTCCGGGTCGTTTGACTCAAGCGTGGCATTCAGCAGAAGGTGGATATTATCATGGTCTGCCATGGCAGCATTGCGGTAATCCAGGAGAAGGCTGTTAAGGCTGTCCAACAAATCCTTCCCTGCCCTTCGTTCGACCATGTCGCGCAAGCGTTCCAGGAATTCATCACTCAGCTTCTTGATTACTGCCAGATAGAGCTTCCTCTTGCTGCCAAAGTGTTTATAGAGAATGGGCTCGGTGATCCCGCTGGCGCGGGCGAGTTCTCCCGTGCTGGCTTCACGATAGCCTTTCCGGGCAAAGACTCCTTTTGCCTGTTCCAGGATGAGAGCTTTGCGATCCTCCCCTCGCATCCGTGGATGCTGTTCATGCACCCCTTGCCCAATACCGTTCAGGATCTGCTCCTTGTTAGTTAGCGTTAATAAACTTACTAAGAAATTGTAATCAATCTTCTTCTACCTGTCAAGCAAGATTAAGTTCTTCCTGGAAAACTATATCGGTTGTTTAAAAGATAGTAAAGCCAAGCCTCAGCCATATCAAAACTATGCAATTCTTTTGCTTGAAGTTACATTACGAGGCATATTATGCAATATTACTTCCAATTCTTTATCATGGTGATGCCTCTTCAGTACGCTCCAATCTAATTTTGAACTTTCAATTAGCATACTATTCTTTTTATTCACCGTCTTGTCTAGCCAGTCAAATAAAACAATATTGGCCTGGCTGGCGCCACCCACCTGGCAATGGCTGGCCGCCCAGCCGTCTTTTTCGATTTCAAACTCGTAGATCGTGGTGGGACAGGTAAGTTCACTGATAAATTGTAAAGCCAGCCAAGTAGTTTTTGCATCAGTTTGCGCATATTCCGCCTCTCCCTCCAATATCAGGATTGGGCAATGGATCCTGGGTGCCAAGCCGGTAATGTTAAAAGGCTTCCAGGCATTCACAAGCTCTCTCAGTGTGGAGACCCCGAACGACCAATAGAAATGGTTGACGAACCCGCCAAATTGGCTGTTCACTTTCGCCAGGATGCCAAAAAGGAAATCCCAGATGCCCGGAATGGTCTTCCTGACCCACGCAGGCCGGACAGCTTCCCATGCTTGATTTATATCTACTACTGGGCCGCCGTTAATGACACAGGCGCATATTCTCTTTTCGAACGCCGCCACACGCGCAGCCAGCAAAGATGACATGGAGAGACCATATAGAGCTATTTTGGAAGGGTCCACGTCATCGCGTTTTAATAGATAATCTATCACCGCCTTGACCGGTTCTTCATATTCAACCCGCAGGGTCATTCCCGGATTCAGTTGAAGCGCGCTCCATTGCCCCGGTCCTTCAAACACTAATAGATTCCATCCCCTTTCTGTCGCTGCCGCTCCCAGCCAATTAAACATCTCTTCATTGGTGGAGTCGCCGCCGTTGATCACCAGCAAAGTGGGCTGTTTTGCCTTGCCGCCGGACACGAAATATGCCGGTAAACGATAATTGCCAAAAGGTATATCCACTACCTCAATCTGAGGAGAAAACAGCTTTGCCGCCTTATGAAAAAGCTCGCGGCTTACCCCCAGGTATTCAAAGAGCCGCTTATCCGTAGGTGACAGGGAGAACATGGCGACCTGGTAATAAGTGCATGCCCGCATATAAGCCTGGCGGGCCGTTATCGTCTGCCCGGCCTGCATGGCTTTCTCAGCTAGCTGCGCTACTCTTTCCGCCAGAGCGGCCCATTCGCGGATCCAGCTCTGGTCGTTATTGTTCTTTGTCTTCTCGAGAGCCAAGAAACATTCGTTTTCTTCAGCCCCTCCCGCCCCTACGACCGTCAAAGCCCGCATAAACCTGAACGGGAACGTTGCTACATCCATATTGCGTTTACTAAAATCAAGTTTCATAACAAACCTCCGGTCGTGATAATTTATTTACATAATGTATGTTATAATACTCAATGTAGCATAAGTCAATATCGAGATTATCCAGATAGTAGTATATACTACAGGTGTAAATTATGAGTATTCCTGAGCCGGGCGCTCTGCCCCTTCCCAAAAATGACCGCCGAAGCTTACGCACCCAGAAGATGCTCTGGGAGGCCCTGATTGCCCTTTTGGAAGAAAAAGAGTATTCCGAGATCACCATTCAAGATATTGCCGACCGGGCGAACGTAAACCGGGTCACCTTTTATCTGCATTATCGGGACAAGCAAGACCTGCTGGCAAAAAGCGCGGACGTGATCTTGGATGATCTGACTTCGAAAGTCGAACCCATGATCGGGGAAAAATTCCGCCTTGATGTTGCTCCCGAAGGAATGACGCTGGCGTATCAATATATCGCAAAAAATGCAAAGCTCTACCGTATCCTCTTGGGTGAAAATGGCGTCCCTTTCCTGGTGGATCGGCTCCGAAAATATTTGGCCGAGCTGACAATGCAACGGTTTCGGTTGGTATCACCCGAAAAAAGCCAGTGGCGAATTCCCATGGAGATTGTGGCCCAATATGCTGCCGGGTCCCTGATTGGTTTAATTACCTGGTGGCTGGAAAACGATATGCCTCTTACCCCGGAAGAGTTTTCTTACCAGACCTTGCTTCTGACTGCTTATGGGCTTTATTGGGGCGCTGGAATTAATCCCCCGAAAGTGGATAATCTACCCCATTTGCCCTGGCGCGATTGACGCTTGGGGCTATGAGATGTATGATTCATGCGAGAGGAGCAGCTATGAATATTTTCGAGGCCAAAGAAGCAAAAATACATGCCTATCTCAAATATCTTAACAAGAGCGGCGCAACCACCCGGAAAACAGCCGTCAAGATCGAAGATGTAGAGAGGGCGCTCAAGATCGAGGATCAGTTATTTGATGAAATTACAAAATACTTGCTTGCGGAGGGGTCCATCCAACGTTCAGCCGGCGTTGTTTATATCACCAAGGCTGGTGTTGGCAAGCTTTAAACCCTTTGAAGCAAGTACAAGCCGCCTAAAAACGCCCCTTTTCGGGGGCGTTTGCTATTTTCCTACCCTTTCCGGGGCCACCGGTAAGGGATCAACAACAGGAACCCGATGGCGATCACCGCCTCGCCGATTTCCACGCCGGCCGCCTGCCAGGGGCCAAAGTACGGGACGAGCGGCGGCGCCTGCGAGCCGAAACCGAACACATCTGCCATGCCGGAGAAGACGGCTACCACATACCCGGTTGTTACCAGGCGGGCGCCGATATCGGCCGGGATGGTGCGTTCGCCATTCCGCCAGAAGGCCATCATGGCAATATATCCGCCCATGCATATAACCGCCAGGCCCACCAGGAATACCGATATTTGCACAAACCCAACCACTGGACTGCGGTCCAAGCCAAAAATAGCCGGCTTGGCGCCTACCAGGAAAACTATCAAACCGCATAACGTCAGGAACAACCCGGTGCGGACGCGGAAATGCGGGATGACTTCCAGGGGAGTTTCAGGGGGGACAGGATCGTTTGTAGTATTGTTCATATCGGCAAATATGTCCGCAGATGGCGCAACCAGTTCTCCCCAAGGATGGCAGTAACATCTGTTTCATTATATCCTTTAGCTTCCAGGATGGGGCCAAGCTTTTGCAGGTCAGCGATCGTATCAATCCCCACCGGGACAGCCTCCAGGCCAAACCCACCATCAAAATCGGTCCCCAGGCCCACATGCCGGGCATCCCCGGCCATCTGGCAGATGTGGTCCACGTGGGCTGCCAGGGTTGCAAGCGTAATGTCATCCCGGGCATCCCCATTTTTCCAATCAGCTTTCAGGAACAGGCAAAATGGGACAACACCGATGATGCCATCCCGGGCAACCAACCCCTTGAGTACATCATCCGGTGGCAGGCGGTTGCCATCATAACCCGGCAGGAGCGCGGCTGCATTGGCATGGCTGGCGATAATGGGTCCCTCATACAAGTCGAGAGACTGGCGCGCCGATAATTCATCCATGTGACTCAGGTCAAGTGTGAACCCAATTTCTGCCATCGCCCTGAGCAGAGCGCGCCCGTCATCGGTCAGCGGGCCCGGATCGCGCGTACCGCCACAGAAGCGTGTGCCAGCCCATGCCGGACCGATCATCCGCAGGCCAGCTTCCCACCATTCATCGAGTTCAGACGGATTGCGTACACCTTCGGCGCCTTCCATCAAAGGGACAAGGCCGACCGGGTGCGAGCTACGGCCAGGATCAGCCCAATCCGCCAGGATACTTTCCAGGTGTGCGTGTGTGGAGATAAGCTGGAAATGATCAGGGGTTCGATCACTTAAAGCGCGGTACGCATCCAACTGGCTGCGGTACAGTCGCCGGGCCTGGTCATAATCTGAGTAGACTTGGCTGTCCCAGTCGCCAATCTTGCGTCGGAGCGGCGTGGCAAACAAGGTGCTGAAGATAACAGCTACTCGCCCACGCTGGTAATCGGGCCAGCCCAACAGAGTCTGCCCGGCGTGTTCGGGCGCCTGCGAGCCGGAGGCGATCTCAATCTGGCGCGTTTCAGCCGCGGAGCGGGTGTAATCCCGTCCGAAGGTCAGCATGTTGTAGGCAATATCTTCGTGGGCGTCAACGATCAGCGGAGGTAACATGGGCAATTGAAAAACCCGGCTTCATGAGAAACCGGGTTTGGGATTATTCTTCGGGGGCTTCCCCGGTGGAAGGTGCTTCTTCTGCAGGGGCCGTTTCTGGTGCCACATTATTGGCCATTTCCAGGCTGACGCCATCCAGGCTGATCTGTTTCAGATCAAGGTCCTTGAATGCGCCCGAATCCACTTTACGCAGGCTCAAGCCAATCCTACGCTGGTCCGGATCAATGCGAATGACACGCAGGGTAACCACGTCGCCTTCGTGCAGGCCGGCTTCCTTGGGGTGCTCGATGCGGTTCTCGCTGATCTCCGAGATGTGGATCAGGCCTTCCAGGTCACCTTCCAGGCGGGCGAACGCGCCAAACTTGGTGAGACGGGTGATGGTGCCTTCAACAAGCTGGCCAACCTTGAACTTATCCACCTTGCTTTGCCAGGGATCGCTCTGCAATGCACGGATGGACAGGCCGATCCGCTTCTTCTCGCGGTCGATGTTGATAACCTTGACTTTCACTTCCTGTCCCACCTCGAGCACCTCGGAGGGGTGCTGAACGCGGTCCCAGGAGATTTCAGAGAGGTGCACCAAACCATCCGCACCGTTGATATTGACGAACGCGCCAAAATCGGCCAGGCTGGTAACCTTGCCGGTATAGGTTTCGCCCTCTTTCAGCGATTCGATCACGCGTTCCTTGATGGACTGGCGTGTCTCACTGGAAGCAGCCCGTTCGGAAAGGATCAGGCGACGGCGCTTACGGTCCACCTCGATGACGCGCACACTGATCGGCTCACCGATCATTTTGGCATAGCGCTGGTCAGGCGTATCGCCGGTAACCGTCATACGGCGGGAAATGCTCAGTTGGCTGGCCGGGATAAAACCTCGCAACCCATATACGGGCACAATAATGCCGCCCTTGTTAAAGCCATCCACCTTGCCCTCGTATGTCGCATTGTCTTCAAGCATTTTCTCTACTTCGGCCCAGCCTTTTTGCTCCTGGGCGCGCGTATACGAGAGAACCACAGTGCCATTTTCGTCTTCTGGATTCAGCACGTACACCAGGATTTCCTGGCCCACTTTTAGAGCGGCGAGTTCATCTGCTGGAATGGATTCCAGTTCACGGCCATTGATCACACCTTCTGATTTAGCCCCAACGCTGACCAGGATCTGCGTCAGGCTGATACTGGCAACCACGCCGGTGCGAATTTCACCTGACTGAGGAAAATCCAAAGCCTTACTTTCATTCAGCAAGGTTTCCATGTTGACATTGTTATTATTGTGTTCGGCGGGCTGATTACTCTCGGGCACAGCCCCCTGCCCGAGTAGGGCATCGTTTTGATCCATATATGAGAAACTCCGACGGATAAGATTATTGAATTATACAGGTGAATGATGAAGTTGGCAACCCTTACATTTTTGTTTGGTACGAGGTTACAGACGCCTGGTTTGCCACGTCCACGCACTAAATAAAAAAACGCCTCTTATGCAGAGGCGTTTCCTGGCGGAGAGGGCGGGATTCGAACCCGCGAACCTTTGTGGGTTACACGCTTTCCAAGCGTGCGCGCTAAGCCAGCTACGCGACCTCTCCGTTTGGGCGGGGCGAATTATACCAGAGAATCTTCAGTCCGTTTCGCGAAGCGCCCATCCAGAACAAATTGTTTCCCATTGGCTGGTTTACCGTTGCCATTGGTTTTGCAATTCAAGGGTCCGGTTTTCTTTTTCTGGAAGGGAGAAATATCCCGCGCGGGCAGGAGTCCCCAGCGGCTGGCGCCCAGGTACAATATCTCAAGGATCAGGTCCTCATGAGAAATACCTTCGGAGGCAGCCTGGATGCACAGGTCGCTGTAGTTGGGTGTCAGGCCCGGCAGGGTGTTGATTTCGATCAAGCGTGGCTGGCCCTCTGCATCCAGACGGATATCCGTACGGGAAACATCCAGTGCGCCCAGAACCACATGCGCCCGGTAGGCCAGGTGCTGAAGCTTCCTGGTCAAGTCTGGATCGATCGGGGCAGGGCACAGATAACCGGGCGCGCCCTCGGAACCCACCGATTGGGCCTTGGCAGCAATGCCATAAACGCCGGGCGTGACTGAGCGTGAGCTATCCAGTTCGAGCACTGGCAGGCGGTGGAATCCGTCTTTATCGTACCATTCCGGATGGCGTGAATACAGGACGGTGTCGTGGCGGCCCAAGATCCCGACCGTAAACTCGCGGCCCGGCAAAAAGGTCTCGACCAGTGCTGGTTGGTTATACATGCGGATCACATATTCGGCGCGCTCGCGCAGTTCGGCTTCATTGTTCACAATCGCCTTGGCATCCACGCCCATGCCGGTACCCTCACGGGACGGCTTTACGAAGAGCGGGAAACGCAGTTCAGGGCGCAGGGGTTCGTCACCAAATTGGAATTCCTGAAATGGCGAGACGGGCAGATTGCGGTCACGCCAGAGGCGCTTTGTCAACGTCTTGTCCAGCGAAATGGCATTGGTCAGAACACGCGAACCGGTATAGGGAATTTTGAACATTTCCAGCAGAGCTGGGGTTTGGGCTTCCCGGGCATCCCCCCCTAGTCCTTCAGCGATGTTGAAGCAGATATCAGGATTGACTTCCTTGAGTGCGTAGGGCAGGTTCGCGTCGGCCTGAATGAAAAAGGTCTCGTGGCCATCGGTTTCAATGGCTGCCCGGATGAAATCTATGGTTTCTATATAATCGTAGTCCGCGCCGGCATCTGGCGGAACATCCGGCGGAAGAGGTTTATCGTGCTCCTTGATGTTTGCGAGCACAGCCACCCGCCACGGACGCGCCGGGCGCGGTTGATAACTGGGAGGCTTTTCGTTGTCCTTTTCTTGCTCTTGCATGGGTATGGTCATTTTGTTTACCTCGAATTAGAATGGTTTTCGGTTGTAAAGTATACGATAATATCCGAAAATAACAAGAGGGGAATGGGCATGTTAATCTTATTCTTACATAACAACACCATTGCGCAATAAATCCTCAAGCGCATGAAAATCCACCCGGCTGGTCAGGTCCAGGCTGAGGGGCGTCACAGATACCTCGTGTTGGACGCGCAGGGCATAGACATCGCTGCCTTTGTACTCATCACCCAGGCGGGCAGACTCCGCGTAATCAACCTCTCCCGGTTCGGCCCAGTTCCTTCGTTTCGGAGGGACCGCCACATAGTAGCGTTGGCGGGCGATCCGGGTTATCTGCCAGGGTGTCTCCCTGGTGGCAGTGGCCGGGACATCCACTTTGAGCACATCCACATCCGCTGGAAAATGCTTCCCAAGCATCAGGCGGGCAAAGGTTGCCGCGAACCAGGCTGCGGCCGAAAAGTCGGTCTCCGTGGAATACGACCGGTGCAACCCACGATCGGTCTCAAGCGACATTGCCAGGGCCGGGATGCCATGCGAAGCCGCCTCCAGCGCTGCGCCGACCGTCCCGGAGATGGTGACGCCGGTTCCCACGTTTTCGCCATAATTGATCCCCGAGACTACCAGGTCGGGTGGCTGCGGCATGATCTCCAGGATCCCGTGCAGCACGGCTTGTGCCGGGGTGCCGCCCACCGCGTAGACGCTCCATTCCTTATCCTGGATGCGCATGACCTCGGTCTTGATGATCCCGTCCGAGTTGCCGGGCAGGCTGCGGCCCATCCCGGAGGATTGTTCACGCGGCGCAGCCACGGTCACGAACCCAACGGCAGAGAGCGCCTCTGCTGCGGCCCATAGGCCCGGCGATCGGATTCCGTCGTCATTGGTCAGCAATATCTGGGGCTTCCCCATGGCACCTCCTGACAATGAAAGAAGCGGGAAATCCCGCTTCCATGGCGCCCCTTGCGCGATTCGAACGCGCGGCCTTTTGGTCCGCAACCAAACGCTCTAATCCGCTGAGCTAAAGGGGCATCTATTTTAAGCGGGAGGATTCTAATCGAGAAAGCCATACCGGTCAAGCTATTCAATTCGGGCTTTCCGCAAACGCAGACTGTTGGAGACGACAAAGACACTGCTGAAAGCCATCGCGCCGGCTGCCAGCATGGGGTTCAGGAAACCCATCGCCGCTGCCGGGATCAGGATCAGGTTATAGAAAAACGCCCAGAACAGGTTCTGTTTGATGGTGTCGAGCGTCTTGTTCGAAAGCGCAATGGCCCGCGCCACGCCTTGCAGATCGCCGCTGATCAATGTGACAGTTGCGGCTGCCATGGCTATATCCGTGCCGGTGCCAATGGCAATACCGACATCTGCCTGTGCCAGGGCCGGCGCATCGTTCACGCCGTCCCCAACCATTGCGACCAGGGTCCGGGCTGAACAGCCAGCCCGGGCTGCTTGCAGTTTCTTGACTTCTTCAGACTTTCCTTCTGGCAGCACTTCAGCCAGTACCCGGTCGATCCCGACCTGTCGGGCGATGGCTTCGGCAGTTTTTCGATTATCGCCCGTCAGCATGGCAACTTTCAGGCCCATGCCATGCAATTTGGCAACCGCATCCTTCGAGCCTTCCTTGAGGGTATCCGCCACAGCGATCACGCCCTGCACGACCCCATCCACAGCCACCAGCATGGCCGTCTTGGCTTCGGACTGGAGCTGTTCCGCGCTGGCTTTCATTTCACTTGACAGGGAATAGGCATGGGCAGCCACCATGCGCAAATTGCCGACCGCCACTGCGTGGCCATCCACTTCGGCCTCCACACCGGCTCCGGCCTCGGCTTTGAACCCGACCGGTTCGGATAGGGACAGGCCGCGTGTGGTGGCTTCGGCCCAAATGGCTTCGCCGAGCGGATGCTCGGAACCTTTTTCCACGGAAGCCGCCAGGTGCAATAATTCATTCACGCTGATGGCGGAGGCTGCCTGGCGGACATCGATATCCGTCACTGCCGGCTGCCCCTTGGTGATTGTCCCGGTTTTATCCAGGACCACCATCGAAACCTTTCCGGCCCGTTCCAACGCTTCGCTGGTCCGGAACAGGATGCCCAGCTCCGCTCCCTTGCCCGTCCCGACCATCACGGCGGTTGGCGTGGCCAGGCCCATTGCGCACGGGCAGGCGATCACCAGCACAGCCACCATATTGATCAGTGCGCGCGTGAACTGGGGAACAACCGGATTGGCCGGAACGATAAAGAACCATGCCAGGAAGGTGATGGCTGCAATACCGAGCACGGCCGGGACAAAGATGGCCGAAACCTGATCCGCCAGTTTCTGGATGGGAGCTTTACTGCCTTGGGCATCATCCACCAGCCGGATGATCTGCGCCAGGGCAGTTTCCCGGCCGACCTTGGTGGCCTCGAACTTGAGCAAGCCCAGCTTGTTGAGGGTCGCGCCGATGAGCGGGTCGCCAGGCCCTTTCTCCACCGGCAGCGATTCGCCGGTCAGCATCGATTCATCCACCGCTGAATGTCCATCCAGGACCACACCGTCCACCGCGATCTTTTCCCCGGGCCGGACCAGCACCAAGTCCCCCACCCGGACTTCATCCACCGGCACTTCCAGTTCCGCATCGGCGCGCAGGATGCGCGCCGTCCTGGCGCGCAGCCCCATCAGTTTCTTAATGGCTTCACTGGTGCGGCCCTTGGCGCCTGCCTCCAGGTACTTCCCCAGGCGGATCAGCGTGATGATCACCGCAGCCGTCTCAAAATAAACCGGCCCGGGCAGGAAACCCAGCGTAACAAAGATCGAGTAGAAATAAGCCACCGAGGAACCCATTGCGATCAGCACGTCCATGTTGGCCGAGCGATTGCGCAGGGATGTATAAGCGCCCACGTAATACTGCCATCCCACGTAGAACTGGACCGGCGTGGCGATTGCCCACATGATCACGTTCCCCCAGGTGCCCTGCGCTCCCATTCCCAGGATGCCCAGGTTGCGCGCCATCGAGAACAGGAACAGGGGAATGGTAAAGATCAAACCGATAATAAGCAATCGCCGCTGTTCAGCCTGCTCGGCCTGGCGCGCTTTTGCCTCTCCATCTTCCGCATCCGCGCCCAACTCCACTGCTTCGAACCCGCACCTGGAAATGGCTGCACGCATCTCTGCCTGGCTCACCACGGTCGGCACATACTTCACGCGCGCCCGTTCGGTCGCCAGGCTGACGGAGGCTGCCAGCACACCCTCCAAGCTTGCCAGCGCCTTTTCGAGCCGGCGGGCATCGGCATCGTCGGCCAGCCGCTGGATGACCAGGTCCGCTACCCCGCTGGCGATACCATAGCCGGCGTGTTCGACGCGCGCCACCAGATCCGGCAGGCCTGCCGCGTCCGGGTCGAACGTCACGGTCGCGCGCTCGGAGGCAAGGTTGACCACCGCTGTCTGCACACCCGGTTGTTTCTTGAGGCCGCGTTCCACGGTTGCCACGCAGTTGGCGCAGGTCATACCGGTAATGGGAAGGGTGAGTTGTTTTGTGTTAACCATTTGAGAAGATACGTTTTTTAAAGCATGGGATTGGCTATCCAATAACCGGTCAGGCACAATATTCGAACCTCTGAACGACGGAGAAACGAATATTTTTTTGCTTTTTTTGCCCCAGGTGCACGACAAGCTGTGGGGCTCGCCTTGCCTGCATTTATTTTAGAACAATTGTTCTAAATTGTCAAGGGTGCAGATCGTTTTTTGGGGATTAAAGCATGCCCGGCGTCACCCGGGGCGTCTTACGCCGCGACCGGATAATTGATCTCCGCCAGCAAAGCCTGGATGGTTGCCTCGCTCGCCGGGGCATCGAAGACGATCTCGACCAGCTTGGTGGCCTCGTCCGCCTTGACGGACTGGACGCCCGGCACCTCCGCCACTTCGGTTTGGATGGTATGCACGCAATGCGTGCAGGAAATATTGGGAACAGAATAGGTTACGGTTTTCATTGCTTTACTCCTTTTTCTTGTATCATTTCAATAACTTGGGGAGTGGGGGTTTGCGGGCGGCTTCGCCGCCCGCAAACCCCCTATCTTCCCCTTCTTTTTGAGAAGATATTTTTTCTTCATACCTTCGTTGCGGTTTCGAATACATCGGTTATTTCTCTCAGCACACGCTCCCGTTCGGCCGGATCATCCCCACGCACGGCGGTGGTCACGCAGGAATTCAGGTGGTTTTCCAGGATAGCCGCGCTGACCTTGTTGAGCGCCGCCTGCACCGCCTGGATCTGGCGGATGACGTCTATACAATAGGCGTCTTCCTCCACCATGCGGATCACGCCGCCCATGTGGCCCGCGATGATCTTCAATCTTTTCAATGCTTCTTCATTTTTCATTCCAGCGCTTCCTTTCCTACCCCACCCCCCTGGGGGGGGATATGCTGGATTATAGCCCAACTCACTCAGGAATGTCAAGATAGGCTGTCTGAGAATCGCCGGGATGGGGAGGGTATTAAATTAACTAATTTGTGTCATTACGAGCCTGCAGCCCCGCAGGGGCTTTAGCGCTGAGCCCGTCCCGTTCACGGGCGGGCGTGAGCCGCCCGCACGCATCAGGGTGTTTTGCCTTCCACTGCGTTAATATACGTTTGCCCTTGGCTGCAAATGGTTCCTCCCTGCACGCATTCCGGACCGGCATTATAAGCCGCCAGCGCGAACTCCCAGGAGGGCGCCAGGCCTGCCGGGCGGACCGCCTCCCCGGCCGCGCAGTAATAGGCCTTCAAGACCTGTGCCCACACCGGGATCTGCGCATGCGCGTCCGAAGCCGCCTGGGTGGGGGAACCATATAAGTTCAAACTGTGCCGGAACAGGCTGCGGACGGCATATCGTTGGTCGTCCGTCAGGAAGTAGTAGCCCATCTGGCAAAAATTGTTCGACATGGCTTGCGGGCAGAACTGCTGGAACAGGTCCGGGGAGTAGCGCAGCACCAGGTCGGCTCCAGCGTCGGTTAATCGGCCCAGCCCCACCTCGTCTTCCTTAATGTCGGCCGGCGTGGTATTCCAGATCGGCCAGAACTGGCTCTCCTGGGCAAAGAGGCCCTTAAGCAGGCGCGGCGGCACCTGGTAGGTCAGGGCGGCCTGGTAAATATCCGGGTCGTATTGGTTCTGCCAGGCGCTCAGGTCGTAATTGTTGCCATAATGCTCCTGCAGTTGCCCCGCCAGTAACTGGTAGTTGTTGTTCGTGGCCAGGGCAGTCGCGTTGGCCGGGAGCTGGTCGGTGGTAAGCTGAGGCATGGGGCAGACCGGCGGCGCAGGCGTCGGCGTGGGGAGCGGCGGCCCGCTGTAGGCCAGGGTTTCGTCAAAATGTGCCGGGATGTGCCCGGGGCAGCCGGCCTTTATCTCGTCCTTCGTGGGTGGGCCGGCGTGCGTGATGGTTAAATTGCAGAGCAGGTCCTGGAAGCCGGGTTGGTAGACCTGTAGCAGGTAGTCATCCAGCGGTATCAGGCTGCAGGTGATCCCCGGCAGTTCGGAGGCCGGGCGCTGGCAAACCACATTGCCAGTGCGCCAGTCGAAAGCCCGCCAGACGTAGAAATGCGTCATATCGGGCGGCCAGTTGCAGCCGGCCGCCGCCATGGTGTCCAATGTGGGTGGGTTACTGACCCACATGGAGCAGATCAAGCGGTCCTTGGGTTGGGTGAGTAGCGTCCAGATGAAGATGGCAGCCAGCATGCTTAACCGAACCTCCCGTCAATATAGTCACGCGTGGCCGGGCGCTGCGGATGGTTGAAGATCTGTTCGGTATCACCCGCCTCGATGATATCCCCCTGGAACAGGAATACGGTCGTATCGGAGATGCGCTTGGCTTGTTGCATATTGTGGGTGACGATCACGACTGTGTATTCTTCCTTGAGCGCCAGGATGCTGTCCTCGACCTTGGCGGAAGAGGATGGGTCCAGCGAAGCGGCCGGCTCATCCATCAGGATCATCTCGGGCGAGATGGCCAGGCAGCGCGCAATGCAGACACGCTGCTGCTGCCCCACCGACAGCCCGAAAGCGTTGTCATCCAGGCGGTCTTTGAGTTCGTCCCAGATGGCCGCTTTGCGCAGGCTGGACTCGACGATTGCGTTTTGATCCACTTTCATCTTGCCGGCCTTGATGCCATACAGGATATTCTCGCGCACCGACATGGGAAAAGGATTGGGCTTCTGGAAGACCATGCCGACCTTGCGGCGCAGCAGCATCGGGTCCATCTCCAGGACGTTCTGCCCATCCAGGAGGATCTGTCCTTGCACGTGGCAGGCCTTGGTCAGCTCGCTCATGCGGTTGATGCAGCGCAGCAGGGTGGTCTTGCCGCAGCCAGAAGGGCCGATCAGGGCGGTCACTTTCCCGGGCCGGGCCTCCAGGCTGATATTCTTTAATACGGTCTTCTCATTATAGCCTACATTCAGGTCACGTACTTCCAATCCACTCGGCATACCTGCCTCCTACATATTTTTAATTTTCTTGATCCAAACAGCCCCGGCAGCCTCAGGCTCCACCGCGATGGCGCTTGACCAACCTGCGTTTCAGGAACATGGCGATGATCCCCATGGTCATGGTGATGAGCAGCAACAGGACGCCGGCCGAGAATTGGTAGGCGCCCATGTTGCCTTTGAAAGGCCGGTCGCCAAACCAGATGTCGAACACCAGATAGGCCAGCGAAGTGACCTGTCTGAGCGGCCCCACGCCGTAGACGCCGCGCCCGGCGATGAACATCAGGACGGCCACGCTGCCGGCGGCCTCAGCGCAACCCAGGATCACGGCCGTCAGGATATTGGGGAAGGCCCACGGCAGGACGATCCGGAAAAGGGTGGTCTGGTCGGAAGCACCCAGGGCCAGCGAACCCTCGCGCAGCTCCGGCGGTAGGGAACGGCAGCCTTCCTCGGTCGAACGGGCGATGATCGGGATGACCAGCAGCGCCAGCACAAAGCTGGCCACCAGGAACGAGCCACCGTTGCTCAGCATGGTGCCGTAGCCATCAAAATACGTGCCCCGGAAAATACCGGCCAGAAGCGTATTATCCATGGAGCGGGCCAGGCTGAGCGCCGTCAGGCCGAGCACGAAGGTCGAGATGGCCCGCAGGGCGGTAATGGTAAAGCGGGCAATACCTGCGAAAGCGCCGCTGGCATATTCACTCAGGTAGACCCCCGCGCCGGCTCCAAAGGGCAGGGCGAACAGGGTGGTCAACAACATCAGCCAGCCGGTGCCTTCCAGGTGGTTCAGGAGACCGGGCTGGGTGATCCTGATGGTGGTCCAGGCCGGCCACCCGTTATCGATGGTGGTTTTGGATGGCCACGTCAGGTCAAGAAACGGTTTGCTCAAGACGGACCAGCTCAAAGTGGGCAGGCCTTGCACCAGCAACTGGCCGATCAAAGCCAGGTAGACGACCAGGACGAACAGCACCGGCAGCAGGATGAGCGGGTAATGGGCGATGTCATCGGCGGCCGGCGTCGCGCCCCACAGATAGTACAGACAAATACTGAGGGCCAGCAGGCCGGTCACCACCAGGACCAGGCTGTCGAAGAGGGAACGGTCAAACACCGCGTTGAGCTGCCAGCCGGTAATATACTGCGGCAGGGCATACAGGCCGCCCAGCCCGGCAAAAACCAGCAGGGCCAGCCCGGCTATTTTAAAGTCCCAGGAATTATACTGGCGGTAAACATCCATGAAGAGCAGCATCAGCATGACGCTCAGGCCGGCCAGGATCGGCAATGAAGCCACCTGGATGGGGTTGTCCACCAACATGACGCAGCCGGCCAGCACCGCTGCCAGGCCAACCAGAAAACTGAGGCCCGGGATGGCCTTCCCGGCCAGAAGAGCGCTGGTGGAAGATCCCGTCTTGCGTGGCATTGTTTTTTCAGCGGGGAGTGTGCTCATGCCTTAAAGCTCCTCTGCAGGGCCCGCTGTAGCATGTCGACGGCTCCCAAAAGGACAAAGGCCACCACCAGCAGCAACAGCGCGGTAAAGTAGGCCACGGAGACATCGAGAACATTGGTGGTGATATGCCCGGGCAGGAGCCCGCTCAAGATGCCGGCGGCGGTGGAAGTCAGCGGCGCGTTCGGCTGGAATATATTAAAGAGCGGGGAAGCCAGGCCGTTCTTGATATACCCGATGGTCCAGGCGGAGATGACCACATCCCCGATGGTCTTGAGGATGCCCAGGCTGAAGGCCGCCACCAGGCCGGAGAGCGCCGCCGGCAGGGTCACATGCCGCAGCGTAAACCAGCGGTTGGCGCCCAGCGCCAGGGAAGCTTCCTTCAGCCCACCCGGCACGTTGCGGATGGCATCCAGCATGATCGGGGCCATGAAGGGGACGATAAGCAGAGCCAGCATGATGCCGCCCAACAGAGTACTCAAGTCATTCGGCAACATGCCCGGGCTCCAAGGCGGCAGGCCCGGCAGGGTTTTGATGAACGCCGGCATGAGGCCCTGCCCGGCGATCTCCGGCTGGATGAAGACCGACAGCACGAAGACGCTCAGCAGGGCATAAATGATCGGAGGGATACCGGAGAAGAGCGCCAGCAAGGCCTCCATGACCCCGCCCAGGCGGCCGATCGAGAACTCCGAGGCAAAAATGGCCATGGCCAGCGCCACCGGGAAGGCCAGGATCTGCGCCACGCACGCCACCAGCAGCGTGCCCCACATGGCCGGCAGCAGCCCGTATTGGCCGGGGGTGAAGATGCCCGAAAATGTATTCGAAAACTCGGTCGAGAAGAGCACCTTCAAGCCGACCTGCGTGAAGGCCGGCAGGCTTTGCCAGACCACGTTAATTACCACGGCCAGGAACAGCCCGACCGGGATGATCGTCAGGATCAAGGCCACGGTTGCGGCCGCGCTCCTACGCACCCTTCGATTTTTCATGGATCAAGAATCCTCCAAAAGATCTAAGTATCTTTCCGAAAATTCAGAGGAGTTCGCATTTTGAGAGTGTGTGGCTTCGCCGCACACTCTCAAAATGCGGTTCTTTAAATCATTTTCGGATAGGTTCCAAGCTGCCCGGAGCGGAAGTTCACGGCTTGGGCAGGGGCAGGTAGCCGGCTTTGGCGATCAAGGCCTGGCCGGCCGGGGAAAGCAGGTAGCGCAGCAGGGCCTGGGCGGCCGGCGAGGCGGAGGCGCGTGTGACCAGGTGGATCCGGCGGCTGAGCGGGTAGAGGCCTGTGTAGATGAAATGCGGGTCGCCAAGCGGGTCGATCCCGGCGATCGAGACCGCCCGCACCTGGAAGCCGTGCTGGATGGCCAGCTCGGTCACCTGGCGGGAGGCGATCAGCAGAAAGAAATTCAGACCCAGGCTGGAGACCTTTTGTCCATCCAAAGGATCCACGCTGAAGCGCGAAGACACCAGTTCCGCCTCCGAGTCGAACAAGGCCGGGACGAAGCTGATGCCCGGCCTGGCCAGGTCGGATTCCTGGAAGCCCAGGTCGTGCAGCAGGACCGCCTGGGTGTCGAACTTGCCGGGCGGGAGCATTTCCCCGGAGAGCTGGACCTGGGTCCAGACCCACTGCCCGATGAACACGTTCGGATTATTCGGGTCGGTCAGCGAAACGCCATTATCGTCCGTATAGTCCTGGAACGTTAAAAGGGCCGCCTGCGGGCCTTGTAACTGCCAGGTCATGTTTTTCTGTAAGAGGTTGCTGTAAAAGCCGCGCAGTTCTTCCCAACTGAGATCCTGCAGGCCATTGTATTTGAACATCGGCTGTAGGATGCCGCCGGTAAGCTCGCCCTGCTGCAGGGCGCCTGAATAAACGCGCGAACTGAGCATGATGCAGACGGCATCATACGCGATGACATGGTCCTGGAGTCCCTGCAGGTCGGCGGCGGAGGGTTCCCGCCCCAGCAGGGCCACGTCCGCCCGCCCGGCCCGCAGGTCTGCCAGGCTGTCGGTGGAAGACAGGCGCGTCAGCGCAAGGCCGGTGCCCTGCTGGATGCCCTTTTCCACGAAAGCCAGCATCGGTAAGGGATCGCAGGCGGCCCCGGTCAGGCTGAGCACATCGCAGGCGCCCGCCACGCGCACCTGCGCCGGCGCAGCCGGCCGCGGGCCGCAGCCGGCCAGGAAAAGCATTCCCAGGCTCAGGATGAGCAGGACCTTCCCGGCCAGGGCTTCGAATTTGTTTTTCAAAACAGAGCGCATCCGCCCCTCTCTATGATTTCTTCCGGGAGTTCAAGAGCACGAACACGCCGATCAGCAGCGCAGCCACGACGATCGGGATGACGATCACCCAGATGCCTAGGGGCGAACCGCTGCCCTGCTCAGTGGAGCGCCGGACGACGGTGGGTTCCACGCCCACGGTGGGCGTAGCCACCTGCGACAGCGGGTAGGCGGTCGGCTGGACGATGCCCGTGGTAACCCCCACCCCCAGCACGGCCTCCTGGATTTTCACGCCGGCGAGAGGCGAAGCGTTACCCTGTGCGTCGCCGGCATTGGATACGATGACCTGGTCCAGGCTGAAGTCCGCCAGGCCGCTGGCGCCGGCTTTGGCCTTGGCGTGGAAGGTAAAGAGCGTCCCGCTGCCGGTCGGGCCGGTGCCGTTGGTACCGCCGAGAACAGTGATGGCGAACTGGGGGATGATGCCGTTCTGGTTATCCGGGGTGGGATTCGGGATGACGGCTGTGGAGGCATTATTGGCCTGGGCCCAGGTCTTATAAAAAGTGCCCTCCGTAAAGCCATCTATTTCGACCAATTTGGGATTGAAGTGGAGGGCGGCCTGCATGCCGCGCGTGGGGGTATCGGTGCTGATGTTCATGGTGATATCGAAGCTGTCGCCCGGGTTGACGGACGGGTTGGCCAGGCTCAGGCTGATGAGAGTATTGCTCATTTTTGCCTGGATGGGGGTGGGGGCCTGGGCGCTGACGGCGGCCAGCGGCACCAGCAGCAGGCTGGCCGGGACCAGCAGGAACAGCAGGGCCGCCAGGGCCTTGAACGGTAAGGCTTGCATTTTCAAAGTGTATTTCATTTGTTTTGTTTCTCCTTTTATAAATTTACTTGCTCATCGTATCTAATAACGTCCCGCCCGCCGTACTTTGCGGGGAAGGTTCCCCACAGCCTTCCGGTTCTTCCGCAACCCTTCGGGACGATTTATTACTTGCTTAAGCCTCGCCCGCCGGCAAAGTCGGCTCCATCCCAGGCTCGGCCGGCGGGCGCTTGCGCGAGTACAGGAAAAAGAACAGGCCCAGCCCCACCAGGAGCAAAACAAAGATCAGCAGCATCAGCCCGATCAGGAGCCAGTTCACCCTGACCGGCTGCGCCAGCAGGCCATATACGCTGAAATGGTCCAGGCCGGCCGAGGCCGTCAGGGCCTTCGAGTCGACGGTCGTTTTCAGGTCGGCCCATTTCCCGGTCTGGCTGTTGTAGTTTGCCAGCACCAGGTTGGCCGGCCCCATGCCCTTCGGCAGGCTCTTCGGGTCATAGGAGGCCAGCAGGGTGATCGGGGGGTTAAAGTTCGCCCCGGCCGGATCCAATTCGCAGGCCGCCAGCAGGGTTTGATCCTTCCCAACCGGCGGTACCGGGGTCACCACCGTGAATGTGATACTTTTCAGGGGATGGTTATCGGCCGTGAGCAGTTGGGTGTTGTGCGGGATATGCAATTGGCAGGGATAGCCCTGAGCCGCCAGGGCGATATCCTGGGCGTTGATCCCGCTCGAATCGATTTTATCGGAAATATCGAAGGTGAAGCCGTTCTTGCCGGTGGTCGCTGCGACGCCGACGTAAGTGGGGGTGGGCGTACCAGCGCCCGTACCCGTGAACGTGGCGGTTGTCAGCGTCCCGGTGTCCGTTACGGCCGGGGTCAGGCTGCCGGTGGTCTGGGGTGTCAGGCTGCCCGGTGTAACCGTGCCGACCGCCTGTGTAGGAGTAGCGCCGCCGGGAGTGGCTGTGACGCCGACCAGGACCTGGCCGTTATTGACCGTGACCTGCAGATAGCCCGGATTATCGATATCATCGTTACCAAGCTTGACATCCCCGAGCGTGATGGCAGACGTGCCGGTGCTCTTGGCGGTGAAGTGCAGCGTCAGGAAAGTGCCGCTGCCGGTGGGGCCGCCGGACTGTGTGCCAATAATGATGATGCCGGTATCCGATATAGCGCCGGTGGTGTTATTTATCCCCGGGGATGGGAAGAGCGAGGAGGAAGCGTTGTTGGCGCTGGCCCAGGTTGAATAAAAAGAGCCCTGGTCCACGCCGCTGCACTGCAGGACGCCCGGGTCGAACTGCACGTCCACCTGGGCGCCGCGCGTGGCCGTATCGGTGTTGATGTTGATGGTCAGGTCGAAGCTGGCGCCCGCGGCCACTGATTCAGAGGCAGGGTCAACGCTGATGGAGGCATTGGCGGGAAGCAGGGTGGCGGAGGGGGTCGTTCCCGGCGTGGCTGTGGGTGGCTGGTTGGTTTGAGTTGGAAAAGGCGTGGCAGTCGGAGACCCGGCAGTCGGGGTGAAAGTGGGCGTATAGGTAACGGGTGTATAGGTGGGCGTGGGTGTCCGGGTGGCCGTGGCCCCCCCTTTGGGGGTGCGCGTCAGCGTGGGCGTCTTGGTAGGCGTCGGGCAGGTCCCGGAGCATACCGTGATCTGCCCGGGGGTGGCCGAGGTTGGCAGGTCGTGGGCCGTGGCCTCGTCGTCAGATATATCTACTTTGCCAAAGCTGAGCTGGGAATTGCCGGCTTTCAAGGCGGTGAACTGCATGGTAAAGATACTGCCCGAGCCGGTCGGGCCGGTCCCGGCCGGCGCACCGATGATCGACATAAACCCGCCGCTGACGACGCCGTTCGTATTATCGCAGGTAGGCTGATTACCGAAGGTGGCAAGACCCTGGGCAGTCGCCCAGGAAGTATAAAAGGTACCCTGGTCAGCCGAATTGCACTGGATCAGGCTTGGGTCAAAGTCCAGGTCGGCATCCGCCCCAAGCGAGGGCTGGCTGGTATTGAGCATGACGGTGACGGTGAAGGTATGGTTAACCGCCACCAGTTGGGGGGAAGTAACGACGCTAACAAAGGCCACCGGCTGGGGGGTCGCGCTGGGCGTGGGACTTAACGTACGTGTGGGGCTCAAGGTGGGCGTGGGAGTCGGCGTGGGGCTTCTGGTCGGCGTGAGCGTGGGGGTGCTGGTCGGCGGGAAGGTTGGCGAATAGGTCAGTGTCAATGTCGGTGTATTGGTGGGTGTGGGCGTATCGGTTGGCGTGGAGGTGGCTGCCAGCGTAGAGACCGCTGCATGGAGAGTCAATTGTCCTCCGCCAGGATAATAACTTGCAATTTCAATCTGATAAGTTTGTCCGGCTAGGATGGCGATTTGCAATTGGGACTGGAGGGTGCCACTGGCATCGTCGTTGCAGCCTGCGGATGTCAGGCTGCTGGGGGCATTGCCGGTCCAGATGCCCAGCAGGGTATCGTAGTTGCTACCAAACGTATCCACTGTGAGCACGCCGGAATTTGCGGCGGTATAGCGATACCAGACCGAGTTATTTTCCTGTCCATAACCGCATGGGAGAACGGGATCGTCGGGCGCCGTGGTGGCGCCAGTCGTATCCTCGCTGTTGGTGTAGGGCACGCTGAGGATTTTAAGTGCGCTGGCAAAAGCATCATTTAAGGGAGCCGGTGGCAGGGTGGGTGTGAAGGTGGCTGTGGCGGATGGGGTCGGCGTGCCGGGTGTAGGGCTCAATGTCGGCGAGGGGGTCTGTGTAGGAGTGTTGGTCTGTGTGGGGGTGCTGGTCGGCGTGAAGGTGGGGGTGCTGGTCGGCGTGTCGGATGGGGTCGGCGTGAAGGTGGGGGTGCTGGTCGGCGTGTCGGTGGGAGTATTGGTCGGCGTGTCGGTGGGAGTGCTGGTCGGTGTGTCGGTGGGAGTGCTGGTCGGCGTGTCGGTGGGAGTGTCGGTCGGGGTAAGTGTGGGAGTGATGGTCAGCGTGGGGGTGGGGGTGGTGGTCGGGGTGGGAGTGATGGTCGGGGTGACGCCGACGAAGACCTGGCCGTTCACCAGTTGTACGTTCAAGGGCAGGACATCGTCCACATTTGCATTGTCTACATACGTTTCAGTAGTAATGCCGGTGGTAACGAAATTCAAGCCGGAGACGCCGTTCGCCAGGGCAGTGAAGTTGATGGTCTCGATCGTACCGGCGCCGGTTGGGCCGCCCGTGCCACCGGCGATAAGATCATCCATGACCTTGACCACGCCATGGGTGTTGTCACAGGAAGGGCTGTAAAACACTTGATTTGCGGCCGGAGAGTGGCTGGCTGCCCAGGTGCTGTAGAAATTGGGAGTGGTGGGAGGGTAGGTAACGCTGGTGCACTTCAAGATGGTTTGATCGAACGTCAGTGAAACCTGGATGCCGCGCGAAGGCGCACCGGCATTGAGAAAAATGGAAACAGGCACACTGAAATTATCGCCTATCTGTTGCAGTTTGGTAGGCAGGCCGAGCGTCCCATCGTACGAATCCGCCAATACGGCCCTGCGGGCCAACTGGCTGATGGAAAAGAGCAGGGCCAGGATGAGCAGGGCAACCATAACAGACCGGCCCTTACGGTCGCTTGACCTTGTCATCTTTCTCATCCTCTTGATCGTCTGCTTCCTTTCAGCGTAATTTATGGTACCAGCGTGCAGGGTCTTCCGGTATCCTCTCAATACCTTGGGGAGTGGGGCGTGCCCCCGCCTTCCCCTTCTTTTTGAGAAGGACCGTTTTTTGAATAAAAAATAATAGCTTCATTATTACATGGCTTAGGGGCGGTCAATGGGACGGCCGCCCCTAAGCTTTCGGGTTGGAATTTGGTAGCGTATGAGCATGCAGCTCACTTAGAAGCTGACGCCGGTCGTAATTCGAGCGCTAACGATTGGGATCCTCAGCGAGCAGCCTTTGGCAGCCGCGGCTGCGGCGATCCCGAAGAGACCCGCCAGCAGGGTCAGCATGGCAACCATGGCAACAAGAGACGTACGATTCAATTCGAATTTCTCCTGTTCGGCATGGTATGGTCTTTATGAAACCATTTAGTCTGAGTCGCTCATCATGCAAAAAAGGCTAGACTCGGAAGGAGGCTGATCCAGCGGGTAGGTTGGGACAACTGGCCCGGCTTACCAGGTCTGGCCCCAGTGGTTGCCGACGGTGACCAGGTCGAGCACGTTGATCGTGCCGTCCAGGTTGACATCCTGGCGGATCCAGCCACCCAGGATGGGCTTTTCCGGGTTGCCGGTGGCAGGGCCATTTTGGCCCCAGTGGCCGCCGATGGAGATCAGGTCCGCAAGGTCGGCGCTATGGTTCAAATTGACGTCCCAGGCCGGCGCAGCGGTGAACAGAGGCACGAAGCCCTGGTCATTGACATCCGCCTGGCCCTCGGGTCCGATGATCCAGTTCAGGTAGTCCTGGATGACCTGCTTGGGGTTGGAGGAGGTGGGGGCGGAATACATATACAGGGTGCGGCTCATCGCATAGCTGCCTGACAGGGCGGTCGCCTGGTCCGGAGGAACTACGCCACCGGTACCACCACCAGCGCCACCATTGCTGGCGTCGATTGCGAACTGGACGTTATTGGCATCGGTGAAGGCCAGGCCGATGAAACCGATCTCCTGGCTGCCGGTCGGAGCGCCGGTATTGTTATCAATGGCGCCTTCCATGTCCGGGTTGCCGTTCAAGCGGGGCAGACCGGTGTTGGAGATGACAACATTTTCCGAGACAGCACTGGGCCAATAGCTCTGGGCAGTGGTCGAGCAGTTGCCGGTGTCGTTGGTATCGCTATCAACTGCCGGGTTGCAGTAAATTTTTCCCAGCTTGAGGAAGGATTGGTGCGTGCCGGAAGTGGTCACACGGTCGCGCGGGACGATCACGGTGGAGGGGCAGCCCGAGTAAAGGGTGTGCCAATCCGTGATCTGGCCTTCATAAATGCCCTGGAGCTGCTCGAGGGTCATGGTGGGGTAGGTAATACTGCCGGCGGTAATGGTGGGGACGCCGCTGCAGGTGCTCATAATGAAGTTCTTATTGACGATGACCGTGATGGCATCCTTGGCGACGCTGGTCTGCACCAGTTGCGGCCGGCCGGTACCGGTGGAGTCGCCTGGGCAGGAGTAGGCCAGCGAACCGTAGGTGGTGACGTAATCGCTGCTACCGCACGCGCTGGAGGCATCCGCGATATCGATCGGGTAGCCATTGACACTCTGGTCGTTGTCGAGCAGTTCCTGGCGGCCTACGCCGGAGCTATCCTGGTTGACGACCATGTTGGTCCCGTTATCGGCGGGGACGATCGGGAATTGAGCCTGGCTTTCCTGCACGATCGGGTAGACCGTGGTGGAGCCGTCGAAATTAAGGGTAACACCAGTTGCAGCCGCAATCAGGGAAGGCAGCACGGTGCCGCCAACCAGGGCGAGCACGGCCACCACCATAAGGGCTTTCTTACCGTATTTCTGGAACATCTAGAACCTCCTTAAGGAATAGAGAATAGGAAAGAACTTGGAATTGCTGGTCAGCCTAATACAGGATACTCTTTCCGGGCGGTTGTGTCAGCACGGAAAACCGGAGTTTTCGGTAAAGGCATGATTATGGAAAGGTTAACAAACGGTTATTATCCACGCCGCGCAGCACATCCAGGTGCTGGTTATAGACCAGCGTCAGGAGGAGCGAACGCGAGCTTAAGCCAAATTTATCCAGGATGCCGGTCATGTGCTTCTCGACCATATTCTCGCTCAGGTCCAGCCCGGCCGCGATGGAACGGTTATTCAAGCCATCCGCCGCCAGCCAAAAGACCTGCCACTCCCGCGGCCGGAAGGCCCGGAAGGGTAACCCAAAATCTTCATCCCATTTTTGCATGCGCTTGACTTGCTCCCGGGTGAAGATCGGCCCGGCGGCGGCTTTAACGATCCCTTCCACCAGGGCCCGGGTCGGGCGGCTGCGCAGCAATATACCGCATGCACCCGCTGCGCGCGCGCCCACCAGGTAGGAATCCCAGTCCCAGTTGACCAGGGCCAGCACCGTCATGCGCGGTGCTCGGGTGGCCAACGCCTGGCACAACTCGAAACCGCTGCCATCCGGCAGGTCCACGTCCACCACAGCCACGTCCGCTTGCGGGACATCTGCCCCGGGAACTTCCCCAGCGGCTGCCACCACCCGCACATTTTCCGTCTCCAGGCTTTCCCGCAGACTGTCCCGAAAAGTAGGCAGATGGTCGAGCAGGATGACCCGGATGGGCCGGGTGGGTTTCTTCGGGAGTATGATCAGACTGGCACCTCCTTCTGCGTAACGAAATTTCCAGGATGACTTCTTTCAGCCTATGTTCTTTTGTTTCCGCACGGTAAAATATCCCTAAGAACTATCCGAAAATTATTGAAAGACCGAATTTTCGAATGGATACTAAAATTATAAATTGGCGGGATGAGATTCTTGTAAACAAGTCTTTAACGGAAGAATAATTAATTCTTAATGATCAATTAATGTTCTGTTAATGTTAGCCAGAGGCTGCTTAATTCGCCAGCATCATTAAAAATTGCTCGCCATGCGGCAGCTTGCCGAGTTCTTCCAGGTGATTCGCATGGATAAAGTTGATCATCGCGACACGGGATACCAGTTCCAGTTTTTGCAGCAGGCTGCTGACGTGCTTCTCGACCATGCTTTCCGAGATCTCCAACTGCCCGGCAATTTCCCGGTTGTTTTTCCCGAGCGCCAGCAGTTGCAGCACCTGCCATTCCCGGCGCCGAAGTCCTTTGAGCCTGGTCCCGGTGGTTTCCTTCCAGGTCTGGATGCGCCGCATCTGCTCCGCCGAGAAAATGGGGCCGCTGGCGGCCTGCTCGAGGGCCGTGATCAATGCCGGGGTGGCCTGGCTGCGTAAAAGCAGGCCCCCGGCGTGCAAAGTGTGCGCTGCTAAAAGGTGGATGTCCCAATCCGCATAGGCCAGCAGGACCACTTTCCATTTCGGGTTGGCAACCAGCAAACGCTGGCACACCTCGAACCCGCTCTGGTCGGGCAGGTCAATCTCCACCAAGGCGATCTCTGCGCCGGGAATCCCTTCATTATTAAAATTAAATAGCTCCTCCGCACTCCCCACCTGGCCCACTACCGCCAGCGTTTTCGCAGCCTGGATGGCACGTGCCAGCCCGGCCCGGAAAGTCGGGTCGGAATCAACCAACAGCACACGCGCAGGAGACTCCGTCCCCGCCTCGATCCTGCCCGCAGGTACACGCAAAGAACTCGCATGCCCCGGCGGAAGCTCGGAGGACTGGAGAAAAAAATGGTTGGGTACGCTTAATACACCCCCAGGGTTTGCAAGCGGGAGACGGGAAATGGACGCGTTCCGGTTAATGGTCCTCTTATCTCCATTTGGTCAGGTTAGTTTGCTGGATCCATGCGCCCATCCACGGCAGGCTGTCTGGATCAGCGCAGTGCATCCAAAGCTTTTAAAGTATAAGCCCCGTTTGTTAAGGATTCTTTAATGTTTGTTTATGGTTTTGTTGACGCCCGGCTATTTATAAAGTTTTCCATCGTTTTTTATCGTTTCGCCCAAAAGGATTATGCCGCTTTTACGAACCTTCGGCACGTTTTTTGCCCAATGCCCGTAGGGATGATAGAATAGCAACCTGAGGGTTGCCCCATGCCTTACCTTATTGACGGCCATAACCTGATCCCCAAACTCGGCCTGCGGCTGGATTCTATAAACGATGAGGAGCAACTCATCGCCCGCTTGCAGGAATTTTGCCGGCTGCAGCGGGTCCAGTTGGAGGTTTTCTTCGACGGTGCGCCGCCGGGACAGGCTTCCACACGCAAGGCCGGCACCCTGACAGCGCACTTCGTCCGTCAGGAATTGAGTGCGGACGCAGCCATTGAGATCCGGCTGACCCGGCTGGGGAAGGCTGCCAGGAATTGGACGGTGGTAAGTTCGGATGGGCGCGTCCAGCGGGCGGCGCGTGCTGCCCAGGCAAGTGTGCTGGCCTCAGAAGAGTTTGCCCGCTTACTAACCCAAGCACAGGCCAAAGCGCGGCTGCCGGGGACAGGCGCGCCAAAACAACCCGCTCCGCTTGCCCCGGAGGAAGTGGATGAGTGGATGGATCTCTTTACCCGAAAGAGGAAGTGAAGGTAGCCTTAGAATAGTCCCCGCACGAGCAGCAATAATCCGAAGATAATGAACGGGATCCCAACGATGGCCCCGACTACTGTGGCAGTCAGCACCACACCCACGATCAGGAAGACCAAGCCAAGGATGACGGCCACCAGCCGCCCGGTGGCAGCCAGGATGCCAAGCACCAGTTTACCAATGGCCCAGAACGGCCAGAGCAGCCAGGGGATATGCTTTTTATGCGTCTCAGTCATTTTGCCTCCAAAGGAGTTTACGTATTATCCCGGCGAAAGTTGTATTTGTTTAAGTTCATTGGGAGGCGCCGGCATAAAGGAAAAATATAAAAGTGGTGAACGGCTTCACCCGTCCACCACTCTAAATTTCTCTCATTATTGCAGCGATTCCCAGATAGCCCTGGTTTATGCGCTCCCGTCGCCGGATGAGCCAATTTCTTTCACCTCACCGGTGGCGATGAAGACCGTCCGCTCGCAAATGTTGGTGACGCGGTCGGCGAAGCGTTCCAGGTTGTGGGCCGTCCAAAGGATGAAATTGGATTGTTCGACAATAGTCGGATCCGCAATGACTAATTTCATCAGTTCGCGATACACCTGCGTGTAAAGGGCATCCACTACATCGTCCTCGGTTGGAATGGCCCGGGCGGTTTCCACATCCTCGTTAATGAAAGCGGTCAGGGCCCGGTGAAGCATGTCTGAGTCTTTCTGGGCCATTTGCGGGATGCCGCTCAACAGCTTGAGTTGCCCATCCTCCACCATGCGGAGGTTAATGGTGGCGATGCCCTTGGCATAATCGCCCATGCGTTCCAGTTCGGCGCTCACCTCCAAGATGGAGGCCAGCAAGCGCAGATCATGCGCCATGGGCTGCTGGGTAGCAATCAACACCATAACCTGTTCCTCGATGCCATAGCGCTTGGAATTGATCTTCACATCGGCCTCGAAAATGTGCTGGGAAGTCTCCCGGTCACGCTTCTTGAGGGCCTCCACGGAGGCCAGGATCTGCTCTTCGACCATGCTACCCATCACGAGCAGTTCATCTTTTAGTTGTTGAATTTCAGCTTCAAAAGTCGTCCGCATGATTGCCTCGATTCCAAATTAAGGGGTGATTATAATCCTTTTTGGTTTTATATGCACTAACCGAAGCGGCCGGTGACGTAATCTTCGGTGCGCTTGTCCTTCGGGCGGGTAAAGATAATGTTGGTCTGGTCATATTCGATCATCCGCCCGGCGCGCTGCTCATCTATCATCATCATGGCGGTGTAATCCGAGACACGCGCGGCCTGCTGCATATTATGGGTAACAATGACGATGGTATAGTTTTCCTTCAGCGTTTGCATCAGCTCTTCGATTTTCAGCGTGGAAATGGGATCGAGCGCCGAGGCGGGTTCATCCATTAAAATGACTTCCGGTTCGACCGCCAGGGCACGGGCAATGCACAGGCGCTGCTGCTGCCCGCCCGAGAGGCTCAAGCCGGACTGGTTCAGCTTGTCTTTGGCTTCCTCCCACAGGGCGGCCTGCTTGATGGCTTTTACCACAATCTCATCCAGATCGGCTTTGCGGCGGATGCCGTACAGGCGTGGGCCAAAGGCCACGTTATCGTAGATGCTCTTGGGAAACGGATTCGGGCGTTGGAAGACCATCCCTACCCGCCGGCGGATATCCACCACATCCACACCAGTGGCATAGATATTTTCCTTATCCAACCCGATCTCGCCCTCGACCCGGCAGGTGGGCGTCAGATCATTCATGCGGTTGAAGGAGCGCAGCAAGGTGGATTTGCCGCAGCCGGAGGGGCCGATGATGGCGGTGATCCTTTTTTCATGCACCGACAGGTTGATTTCCGCCAGGGCGCGGAACTTGCCGTAAAATACCGACAAGTTTTTAACCTCCACTTTGGCAGAGCTTTCTCCCTCAACAGTGGCTTTAAAAACCGAACCGGAAATTTCCATTTTCGTTTCCATAGTAGTTACCCTTTCATGCGGCGGCTGTGGCTTTCGATCCACACGCGTGCCGTGACATTGAGGATCAGGACGAAAAGCATCAGCACCAGTGCCACCGCCCAGGCCTGGGCAACCGTCTGTGGATTAGGTTGCTGGGCATATTTCCACAGGGCCAGCGGCAGCGAATTGACCGGCTGGTTGATAATGCTCCAGAGAATGACGAAGACCGGCTTGTGGCCCTGGATGCCGCTCCGGACAATCTGCCCGAAATCAAAGCGTTCATTGCCCAGGGTGGTCATCAGCAGGGGGGCAGTCTCCCCACTGGCGCGGGCTATACCCAGCAGGAATCCGGTCAGGATGCCGCTGGAGGCGGCCGGGAAGACCACGCTCAACATGGTTTTCCATTCGGCAGCGCCCAAGCCGAGCGAGGCTTCGCGCAGCGTAGCCGGCACCAGTTTAAGCATCTCCTCGGTGGTGCGGATGATGATTGGCAGCATGATCACGGCCAGCGCCGCGCCGCCGGCCAGCCCGGAATAATGGCCCATCGGCACCACGATAACGGTATAGGCGAACATCCCAATCACGATGGACGGAACTCCGGACAAGACATCCGTACTGAAGCGCAGAACCACGCCCAGCGGCGTATTGGGGTAGCGGGCTGCGTAGAAGGCTGCCACGACCCCAGGCGGTATGGCAAATATCGCCGCCAGGATTGTTACCACGATTGTGCCTTCGATGGCAGATAATACGCCTCCGCCAGCGATCCCCACAGGGCGAGGATCGTGGATGAAGAAGTCCAAGTTGATGTTGCTTCCCCCCTTGATAAGCACGTAGCCAATGATCCAAAAGAGCGGGACGAGCGCCAGGAGCGTCAACAAGCCGGTCAGCGAGAGCATGACTGCATTAACGGCCTTACGCTGGCGGCTGCGCGTGACGCGATTTCGCTCGATTAATTCAGCAAAGGTGCTCATACGCGTACCTCTTGGGGCGTCTGGCGGGCCACCCGCCAGACCAGGAAACGGGCCAATATATTCAAGAGCAGGGTAATAATGAACAAGACCAAAGCAATTTCAATCATTGCATCTGTATGGAGCTGCGAGACTGCCTCAGCAAATTCGTTGGCTATAATGCTGGCCATGGTATAGCCGGGGGCCAGCAAGGAGATGCCCCCACTAATACTATCGCCGATGACCAAGGTAACGGCCATGGTCTCCCCCAGGGCACGTCCCAGCCCCAGGATGACCGCACCCAGGATGCCGGAACTACCATAGGGAATGAGCACCTGCCAGATGGTTTCCCACTCGGTCGCGCCGAGCGCTTTGGAAGCCTCCCGCTGCGCAACCGGGATGGCCCGGAAGACATCCCGGCTCACCGCTGCTATAGTAGGAATGATCATGATGGTCAGTACCAGGCTGGCGGCCAGCCGTGAAACCCCGCTGGCGGGGATCGGACCGGTAAATAGTGCACCCAATACAGGGACCTGCCCAAGCGTATCTCCCAAAAAGACCCCGATGGGCGTAACCACTTTGGGTAAAAAGACAAAAATGCCCCACAGGCCGTAAACCACGCTGGGGATGGCCGCCAGGAGTTCCACCATCCAGGCAAGCGGGGTGCGCAGCCATTGCGGGCAGAGTTCGGCCAGGAAGATGGCAATCCCCAGACCGATCGGCAAGGCAAAAATAATGGCAAATAATGACGTGAGCAGGGTACCGTACAGAAACGGCCAGGCCTGGAAACGACTATTAACAGGGTCCCAGTTTGGGTGAGCGGTCGGCGCAAGGAAGGACCAGCCAAATGCGGCCCGGGATCCAGCGGAATTAACCCATAGCATTCCGCCGATGGCCAGCATCAGGACGGCCACAAGAGCCGATATGACAATGAGCAAGCCCTGCCAGGGGCGGTCGCCGTGCTGGAAAAGCCGCCGCAGGGCTCCGAGCGGGGAGCGAGAAGACGATTTACCTTTTTGCATGGTTATTCACCTCGATTCGTGCCGCCAGTTCCTTGACGCATTCTCCGATTCGGTCAAATTGTTCCAGCGGCAACAGCTTTGGGTCGGGCAAATCCCAGTCTTCGTGGATACCGGCCGGAATGAAAAAAAAGGCTGCGCAGGTCGTAGCTCAGTTCTGTCATAACGGCAAGCGCTTACGGGTCTAACGCCCGGATGATTTGGAACCGGCGCTGCTGGCTTGGATTATATCCTGTGCATATAAATGTGAAAATGCCTCGGCCAACTGGCTTCGACAGGAATTTTCAATACAAACGAAAAGAACGTTCTTCTTTTCCAGCTTTAAATTGACATTATCGCAGGAGAAAGCATTTCCTTCAATATGAGATTCCTCACGTGGAAAGGAACCCTTGGCCTGCGAGATTGAATGGGGCACAGGTCGGAGGGCCCTCCGGTATACCGGAGGGCCCTCCATGAAACTAAACGGGAATGTTTAAGTTATTGCAAAGGCTTACCGTTGCAAGTGACCTGGCCGAGTGCGGCGAGGACCTTTGCGCGAATGGCATCCGGCAGGACGGAGTAACCGAGTTTGACAGCCGCGGCTTGGGCAGACGGGTCAGTCTGGGCCCATTTGATGAAGTCTACGATTGCCTGGGCCTTGGTGCAGTCCGTCATAGAGGTGGTGTGCAGAATGAAATAGGTGTAGCCGGTGATCGGCCAGGAACCATCACCACCACCGTTCGGAATATAGGCGAACAGCTTGGGATTATTATCGAAAATGGTGGCAAAATCAGCCATGTCAGCGTTGACGCTGGCGCCATTGGCGGTAACGGTCTTGCCGGCCTTGTTCACCATCTGGGCGAAATTCATGCTGTTGGAGAGGGCGTAAGCAAGTTCCACATAACCGATGGAGTTGGGTGTATTGAGGACAGCCGCGGCAACGCCGGCGTTGCCCTTGCCACCCAGGTCGGTTGTACCGGGCCACTGGACGGACTGATCAGCGCCAGCTTTCCAATCGGCACTGAAGGCGGCCAGTGCATGCGTGAAGATATCCGTGGTACCGGAAGCATCCGACCGGTGGACGGTGGTGATCGCAGCGGCCGGCAGGTTAGTGCTCAGGCCGGGGTTGAGGGCGACGATCTCGGGATCGTTCCACATCGAGACCTTGCCGTTATAAATGTCCACCAGGGTCTGTCCATTCAGGATGAGCTTGGGCAGGGCGACGGCGGTCGCGCCAGCGGCGGGGGTCGGAACCTTGAAGGCGATGTTGTACGCGAGTACGACTGCGCCAGCAACCGTCGGGTACATCTGCAGATCCTTGCCATCCGTGTAGTTCTGGTCGGTCAAGGCCGAATCGGAAGCTGCAAAATCAACGGTATTGTTGATGATGGCGGTCTTACCAGCGCCAGAGCCGACACCGTTGTAGTTGATGACCACAGCGGGGTTGACATACTGGTAAGCATATGTCCACTGCTGATAGAGGGGCAGCGGGAAGGTACCACCGGCTGCGGTGACCTGGATGGAGCCGGCCGGGAGGGGCGTCTGGGTGGCGGGGCCAGGGGTGGCCGTTACGACTACTGGCACGATCTGGGTTTGGACCACAGGCGCCATGGTGGAGGCAGGTGTGGTGGGTGCAGAGCCGCAGGCGCTCAACACCATGACTGCAACAAGCAGGACGAACATGGAAACATACAAATTTTTACGCATTTCTTTTCTCCTTTCGAATTGTGTAACCATCATATCAAATATATGACAATTCATTTTATCAAGCCTTGTTTAAGGCTTGAAAAACACTAGATTAACGTTTTGTTAACGTGGCCGGTTTGGACACCGTAAAAGCCGGCAGGTGGAAAAAGTGTTTCTTGGATTGTTCCTGCCATTGCCAAGCGGAGAGATCGCTGAGAACGTGATATGCTGTCAAATCCAACTGCAAAGGCGTGACCGAAATGAATCCTTCGGAGAGCGCTCCAATATCCGTGCCCCGCTCTGGAACACCGGTGGGAGCATCCCCACCGATCCAGTAATACGGGCGGCCGCGCGGGTCAATACGCTCATCCAGGCGACTGTGATAAACACGCAGTCCCTGGCGGGTGAGGCGGAATCCCTGGATCTGTTCATCCCGCAGGAAGGGAACGTTGACATTGAGCAGAATCTCCGGAGGCAGGCCGTTCTCAATCACGCGCTGGACAATCAGCCGGGCAGCCCGCGCGGCAGGAGCAAAGTCTATTTCACCGAAATGCCCGTCCGGGATTTCCAGTGATACGGCAATACCAGGCACACCGGCAATCCCAGCTTCCATCGCGGCAGTCACAGTCCCAGAGTAGGTTACATCATGGCCCAGGTTGGCTCCCATGTTTATCCCCGAAACCACCAAATCAATAGGTTCCTTGAAATACCCAAGGGTGGCCAACGCAACGCAGTCCGAGGGCGCGCCATCACTGGCATAGGCAACGGTCCCATCCACAAGGCGGACTTCCCGCACACGCAAGGCGCGATCCAACGTTTTAACGTGTCCGCTGCCCGACCAATTATGATCCGGAGCCAGCACGCTGACTTTTCCTAGAAAACGCATTTCGTTGACCAGGGCATGCAGCCCCGGAGCGGTGACACCATCATCATTTGTAACTAAAATATGTTTTTCCATTCCATCTTTCTGTAAACGGTTACCGGATGCCACCTCTGCGTTTCTGGATGATATCAACTCCAAAAACAACCAATGTAATCGTGAAGAAGATCCAGAATAAGGCAATTGATAACATAGATTCTCCAAGTAAAAGAACGACGATTTATCCTATTTAGATAAAGGATACCATACCGGTCTTAATCGCCCGCGAAAAACAGGTTATAGCATTGTTATGGTTTGTTTAACGGTAAGGGATAGCTTATGATTGAGAGATCGTGGTTGTCTGAATCTTATCCAGACAAATCAAGGCCGTTTGTTAACCGGGATGGTAAAGTAAAATGTGCTCCCCTGTCCTTCCATACTCTCCGCCCAGATCCTGCCCCCGTGCGCCTCAACCAGGTGGCGCGAAATGGATAACCCCAACCCCGTTCCTCCGCCAGAGCGGGCCCGGTCGGCTTTGTAGAAGCGTTCGAAGATGCGTTCCAGATCGTCAGTTGGGATGCCGACGCCGGTATCGCGGACACTAAAGCGGACAAAATCCGCTTCAGTTTGCGCTGCCAAAACCACCTCCCCCCGGGGCGGGTGAACTTAACCGCGTTATGGATCAGGTTGACCAACACCTGCTCCAAACGGGGCGGATCCGCCCGGACTTCGGTCATATCCTGCGCAGAGTCAAGCCGCAGAACCAGCCCGGCGCGTTCAGCTTGGGCACGCATACGCTCGGCCGCCGAAAGCAACAAAACGGCAGCCGGTACCGCTTTCAGTTCCAGCGGAACCTGGCCTGATTCGATGCGTGAAAGCTCCAGGAGTTCGGTAGCCATCTGGGTCAGGGCATCCACCTCGGTCTCTATACGGCCAAGGAAGCGCGGCGCGGCTTTTGGATCCTCCAACGCGCCGTCACGCAGGGTCTCCGTGAGAGCCTTGAGAGATGCCAGCGGAGTGCGCAATTCGTGCGAGACGTTGGAGATAAAGTCGCGGCGGACGGTTTCCAACCGGCGGACGCGCGTCAGATCCTGCACCAGCAGCAGGCTGCCGCCGGTCTGGCGATCGGGCAGTACAACTAGTTGCAGGAAACGCCGGCGGGCGGGAAGCTCAACGGATTCTTCCTGCGCTTCACCAGTTTCCCGGCTACGTTGCCAAGCTTCCACCAATTGGTGCTGCCGCAACACTTCCACCACACTGCGCCCAGTGGCTTTTTTGGTTTCAAAGAGTCGCTCGACAGCCGGGTTGGCAAACTGGATATGTCCATCGCTATCTGCAATCAGCACGCCGTCCGTCATTCGGTCCAGGACTGCCGCAAGCCTGGCTCGTTCGGCATCCACCACGGAGACACGCACGCGCAGGGCTAACGCCATGGTTTTGACAGCATTGGAGAAATCCTCCAGTGCTGGCAGATTTTCCGGCAGGTCGCTGACCGTTTTTTCCCCATTGGCAACGGAATGAAGCAAGGCAGCATACCGATCCAAGCTGCCGCGCAGAAAGATATAGCGCCAGCTTAGCCAGACCAATGCAATTGCCAATACAATTATTAGGGCGAGGTAATACCAATGCATATTATTTATTGCAAGAATAAGGCAGGTAAGCGCGTCCCTTACCCTTCGAACCGGTAGCCACCGCCGCGTACCGTAACAATGCGGCTGGGTTCGGCTGCATCCTTCTCAATCTTCTGGCGCAACCAGCGCACGTGCACATCTACCGTTCGACTGTCACCGATATAATCCCAGCCCCAGACACGCTCCAAGATGAATTCACGGGAGAGCATCTGGCCTTTATGCTGGGCAAAGAAAAGCAACAGGTCATATTCCTGGGGCTTAAGCGCCAGCACCTGGTCATCCAGCAAGACTTCTCGGCGGGTCAGGTTGATCCCAAGATTATTGAAAGTAAGTATTTCCTGCGGGGTGTTTGCCTCGGATATTTTAAGCTTCGCCATTTCATCCCGCAGCATTCCTGTCCGCCGCAATTGTGCTTTGACACGCGCCATCAATTCGCGCATGGAAAATGGCTTGGTCAGGTAATCGTCTGCCCCCACTTCCAACCCAACCACCCGATCTATCTCATCATCACGAGCGGTCAGCATCAGGATAGGAACGGTCATCTCTTTGCGCAAAATCTTGCAGACTTCGAAGCCATCCAGTTCGGGGAGCATGATGTCGAGAATGATCATATCGGGATTCATTCTCCGGGCGGCGTCAACCGCGGCGCGGCCATCCCCGGCCGCTTCCACGTTATAGCCCTGCTTTACCAGGTTATAGACCAGGGTCTCCTGCAGGGAGGGTTCATCTTCGACAACTAAAATCGTTTCTGCCATGGCTTTATCTTATCACAATCTACGTTACTATCACTCCAAGCAGGCTTAACCAGGTTTCAAGAGAGGGCCGCTTCGTTATTTACTTCCTGGGAAAATTTTGTCAAAGCGTCCATTTCGGCTTGGATTATCTCCAGAAGCTTGGGAAGCTCTTGTTTTGCCTGGCCAGTATCGGCTGCCTGCAAGCTTATAAAACGGGTGACGATACCATCTACACTGGCAGCCAGGCTGGCAAACTGAGCATCTGCACGATCGAGAACCGCCGAAATAGAGGAAACTTGCGCCTGGCGTTTCTCCAATACCTGGCGTGCTTCTTCAAGATCGCGTTTGACACTGGAATCTGTGGCTGAGGCAAGTTTTTGCTCGGTTTGAGCGAGAGTGTCGTCAGATTTTGAATTCATCCGATTAACCAGACGGTGATTTTCAAGAGCGGACATTTGTCGAAAAACTTGGTAGGACTGGTTGACCAGTTGATCCATCTTATTTTGAGCAGGCGCCAGCGTACGCCGAACCGGGGCTTTGGCCGTCGCCATAGAATTGAACACAGAGATGCGGGCCTGTTCGATACGATTGAATAGTTCCTGAAACCGCTGTGCCAGCGGTTCGCGTGACTTTGGGAGAAGGATCATACGAAGCCGTGGATCACGGAGGGTAATCACAAACATCACCAACCAAAAGGCCACCCCAACCGGGAGCAACCACCAAGCCGCGCAGGCTCCTGCAGCTACCGCCAGAGCAAGGATAGCCAGATTAACCGGGTGGAATAGAGCGTAAAAGAAAGCGGAACGTTTCAATTTCTATCCTTCGCCTAGAAAAATGTCGCAATATCATCATAGATCTGCTGGATCGTTGTAGGTGAACTATCGTATTCCTCTCCCCCGCTCGCATCCGCGATCTTTTGGAGGGTGACCTTATCTGCATCCGAGCCAAAGGCAATCGTAAACAATTTGATGGCGTTGCCACCCTCCTGGCTACTGCTGTTAATATCAGCCAGGACCTGATCCAGAGTCAATTTTGATTCGGTGTCGAGACCATCTGTCAGCACAACCATGGCCCGAATGTGCTTGGGATCCCCTTCCTGGAGCAAATTTTGGTAGTTGGAGTCGACTGCATCATACAAGCGGGTGTTGCCATTTTCGAAGATTCCCGAAACACTATCAATCACTGCTTGGCGTTTTCCTCCTACAGGAGTAAGCGGGGTGATGGTCGTGATATCATCACTAAAAGTAACGATCTTCAATCGGTCGCGGTCATCCAATTTTCCGATGAACTGGATTAGGCTGGCACGCGCTGAATTAATCTTGTCTCCCTGCATACTGCCTGAGATATCCATCACGACCACTATATCAACCGGTTTCTTAACCTTCTGCCAGAGCGTGCGAATACCTTCAAGCACTTGTGGGGAAGGGATTTCCAGCACAGTCTTGGGCTGGCTTATATCCGCGCCATGTTGCGCATCGAGGGGGGATGACAAGGCAATGGATGGGTCAGAAGGACGGAAACCAAGTTCAAGCGCCTTTTGCTGCTGCGGCTTGTCGAGCAGGAAAGACTCAAAATCTTGAGCAGCAGCCTTCTGGATATCGGTCACCCAGGGGGCATCCAAGATGATATAAGGGTGATCGGCCCAGAACGTACCTTCACTGGGATAAATTGCCACCACCGGCACTTGCTGAGATTGGCCGCTGAGGCGCTGGCTTTCCTGGTTAACAACCAGGTTCTCATACATAACAGCCGCACTCAAGTAGGATGGCCCGCGCGAAAACATCCTATCGGCAAAGAAGCCAGTACTCGACCCGTAGTGAATGACACTGCTCTCCACATTGGCCATGAAATTCTGAAGATCGGGAGATTGCAGGTCGCCTAAGGTTAGACCGCGCTGTTTACCGGCACCCGCATACGCTTCGGCAATGATTGAAACGATCCCGCTGTTGCTAAAATCCGGATGTGTGTGGCCGAACTTGAACTGGCCCCATTCCGGATGTCCGTAAGCGGCCCAACCCTGATCCGAAGTGGCTAACTTGGCAATATCCGCCCAGCCCAACGGTTTACCCGGCCAGCCCAAAGCTTCCGCCATCGGCTTCCACATGGCAATCACAACCGGGCTGAGCAACAGATCCTTGGGCGTTCCATTTATCAAGTCAGAATTGTGGTTTTTCCGCCAATCCTCATTGGCTACCGGAATATAAATGGAAGAAGCCGGGCTCCATACGACCGGCTGGAGTGACCCATCCAAGATTCCGTTGATCGACTCAATCGAGCCCAAAGGAGTTGCCGAGACCACAATCTCAGAGCCATCGCTAGTCGTATGTTTTTCAGCATTATATTGGGCAACTAAGGGATCGAGCCAGGCTTGCTTTTCGGAACCATAGACAATACTGACATTAACCTGTTTGGTCACCAGCGAAATGTCACAAGAACTCAGGGTCATGGAAAGGATGAGAAAAGCAATCGATATCCGATAAAAATAGAATTTCATGGGATCACTCCTTTACCGCTGAACATTGCGGGACCAAAAATCCCGCAGTATGTTCAATACATTACCTGCTGGAACCTCGACCGTGGGGAGGCCGGAAAGGTCCGTAATAAAACCGTCTTGAGCATAGCGAACAAAAGGTGAATTCGCTTGATTTAGAGAGATGGTCGGATCGACCGGCCGGAAACCATATTGCAAGGCAGCTTCCTGGGCAGGCTTGGATGTCAGGTAAGCCAAAAACGACCGGGCTGCGGAGGCCTGATTATCAGAAACCCAATCTGCATTTAATAGACAAAAAGGATGGTCGCTCCATAATGTAGCTGGCGGATAGTAAACCCGCAAGGCTCCATACCGGCCAACCGCATTGTCCGCCTGTTCAATGGCATTGGCTTCATAAACAGCCACCATATCGTAGGTACTTGGCCCAAAGCTAATCATCTTTTGCATCAACGGTCCAGTGCTGGTTTCGAACTGGGAGATCGAGCCCTCAGTTTGCAAGAACCAGGTTTGGTAATCAGAGTTCGTCAGAATGTCATTGGCGGTCAAGCCGCTGGTTTTATCAAAATAACCATACGTCATGAGCACGATGGTCATGAAACCGCTGTTGGATGTCAATACATTAGTATGGCCGAATTTAATGTACCCCCAATCGGGGTGACCGTAGGTGGCCCAACCTTTCGGATCAACCAGCGCATCATGCAGGTTGCGCCACATCTGCGGTCCCGGCTGGGTATTGCCCCATAAGGCATTCGCCCTCTCCTGCCAGGCAACGATTACCAGAGGGGTCTTTAGGACCGACCGACAGTTTGCTTGATCGGAGGGGGTAACGAGCGAATGGCCAAACTGACTCGTGGATGAATCTACCAGCGCGGCAATCTGCATTGAACTGGCCGGGCTTATCAGGTCCGGTTTGCGGCTACCATCGAGAATCGCCGCGTTAATCTCCCAGGATCCCATTGCTTCAAGTTTAATCTGAACCGGGTGACCATCCACCATTGGGTGGGTAGTGACATACTTCTGAACCATATCCTGTAACCAAGCATCCTTCTCAGTAGAGTAAATCAGGCTAACGGTAACTGGTTGGGGTGGAGGGAGGATGAGTTCTCTAAAAGGGGCATAAGCCATTGACCTGAAAGGAGGAGAGATCAATGAAACAGTGAATACACCACCAGAGAGCAAGATAAAAAGCGCTAATAAGAACCAGTTGGTGCGAGGAATATACATAGACGCTAAGGCCCGACAATTCAGGATTTTGGATCAGGTTTTTAAATTTATAATATCATGGAACCCAAATTTGCTTCGTTAACGGTCGTTTAACACGGACCGCCATATACTCGGCCTTATTACCGGTATTTATTATGAGGGGTCCTCCCCGGAAAGTATTTTGCCCCGCCTTTGGCGGGGCAAAATACTTAGGAGAAGGAAGATGAAGAAAACTGGATGAGCAAGCTCTCACCCTATCCAATTATTCCGCCCTATAGCAACCAATAAATATCCCGGTTATACCGGCTGATGCGTTTTAGAGGAAATAGATGCAATCGAGATGCCATACTCCTGAAGAAGGGTGGCAACTAGGGTGTTATGGGGCAAAATCAATTGTTGGGTATGCTGATGGGATTGTCGTTTAAGGGTGACAAGATAGATAAAGCCATACTGATCCCATGAGGGTGCCAATTCAACTTTAATCACCTTCCAGCCCTGATCCAAAGCGGAAAGCAAAAGCATGTAACTGTTTGGAAGATAGGCTGAACAGCGCGGTTCCTGGAAGGTATTCCAAACATTTTCCATTTTTGTCATTGTTGTGGTTACCATAATCTCTACCTTTCTAAGAGTAGGATATTGTTCCACTATTATGATAAACCCGCTTGATTGTTGTATCTTTAAGGCGACGTTAAAGTTGTGTAAAGACTTGGTCAAAAGGATTTCTTATATACGTTTCTTTCATTTAGAGCCATCAGGAATGACCAGCCCAAACGCAAAATCTGCATCCTACAACCTGTAGCAGGTTTTGTTGTGGTTTATGCTAAAACAATCATAACTTTTTGTTAACAGCCTGTTCATCGCCAGATGGTAATATTCTTACAATATCCCCGTCATTTACATCAATCCAATCCCTAAAGTCGAACAAATGTCCCAAATGCCGATAGTGCTGAAAACCAGCCTAAAAAGAAATCAGAAGGCGCAATTCAACTTTCTCAGGTCCAATTCTCTATTTGGAAAATTGCTGCTTCCTGTGGTTGGTTTTATGCTACTCTCCATGGTGGTAACCGGGCTGATATTCAATTATGGGATCCGGGCCACTTCACTCCGGATTCTGGAGCAAGAAGTTCAATCTGATAATCAAAAAGTCATCCTGAGTCTGAACAACCGGTTACAAACGGTTCTTTCTGCTTCGGCAGTTTTGGCAAAAAATAACAGTATCAAGCAAGCCCTGCAGGAATCAACTGCCGGTTCTCTTCCAATTCTCAACAATAGTGCCCTGGATGCACGTGACCGCTATGAACTCGATCTGGTACAAATTTACGATGCCAGCGGACTAGAGCGAACGAACCTGGCACAGTCCAGCCTTGACAAAGTTCCTTCAGGTATTAGTTACCTGCCAAACCCAGGCGCCAATCTTTTCGATATGGGCGGAAAGCTCGTTTATCTTTCACGCGAGAATATTGCAGACGGTGGGGTAATCATTGTTGGCATCGATCTTTCGTCAGAACTTAATCGAATCGCCTCTCAGCTGGGATTAAGTGACAACATATCTTTCGAGCAGAGCAATCAAACCGCCAAACAAACCAAATTTATTAATGGAAATTATGTTCTTTCCACGCCATTCCTGGTCGGCACTCATTCTATCACTCTTATCCAGAGCCGGACTATTTCACAGCTCAATGCCATTGCAGACTCTGGTCTTAATTTGATCATGTTGACAACTGTAGTCGTCACCTTACTCCTGATCGGGATGATGACATTGGTTTTGGATGGTATCGTCCGTCCGATCCGACAGTTAGCAGTAGCTGCCCAGAAATTGGCCCAGGCGGATTTCGAAAACACGTCTCCCGATACCATCACACTCATTGATTTTGGGAAACCGTTTTGGATTGGGAAAGATGATGAGATTGGGCAGTTAGCTGACTCATTTACATATATGTCAAATGAATTGAGCCACATTTATCATGGTTTGGTCTATAACCTGCGGCAAGCCAACCAAGAATTAAGCGTTGCCTACGATTCCGCATTACAGGGCTGGTCAGGTGCGCTGGAATTACGCGACCATGATACGGAAAAACACACCTCCCGCGTGACGGAACATTTGGTAAGCCTGGCACGCTATATGGGAATCCCCGAAGAAGAAATTGTACATTATCGCCGGGGCGCCCTGCTCCATGATGTTGGCAAAATGGCTGTGCCAGATGCTGTCCTGCGGAAAACCGGCCCGCTTTCGGATCAGGAATGGGAGACTATACGGCAGCATCCAATCTATGCCTATGTGATGCTGCGAAAAATTCCCTTCTTGCAGAAAGCCTTGGATATTCCCTATTGCCACCACGAAAAATGGGATGGCTCGGGATATCCACGCGGTCTGGTCAAAACCCAAATACCCATGTCAGTGCGCATGTTCAGTGTGTTGGACGCCTGGGATGCTTTAATGTTTGATCGTCCCTATCGAAAAGCCTGGCCAAAAGAGAAAGCTCTTGAATTTATTGCATCACAATCGGGAAAGGATTTTGATCCTGAAGTAGTAAAGGCCTTTTTTGAATGGATAAAAATCCAAAACCTGTGAATTCCCGCGTTGACTTAGTTACTTATTGATTTAGCTCCCAAATAATCCGCAGGCCATCCAACGTTAACCAAGGCGCATGGAACTGGATGATGGGTGTCTCTTTTGCGATCAACCCAGCCAACCCGCCGGTGGCGATAACCTTCATTTCGGGTCCAAGTTCTGTGCGAAAACGGGCCACCATCCCTTCGGCCATGGCAACATATCCATAGATCAATCCCGACTGCATAGCATGGGTAGTATTGTGTCCTATGACAGAGGGCGGTTTTTGCAAGTCAATGCGTTGCAACTTGGCAGCATGAGCAAAGAGCGCCTCAGCTGCTAGGTTGATCCCGGCAGCAATCGCCCCGCCGAGATAATCGCCTTCTCTGGTCAAGGCATTGAAAGTAGTGGCCGTGCCAAAGTCAATGATGCAAGCCGGGCCGCCATACAGATGCATCACTGCCACGGCGTCACAGACTCGATCCCCACCGACCGCTTTAGGATCCTCATAGCAGAGGCGGATACCGGTCTTGATACTGGTATCCACCACCAAGGCTTCCTGCTTGAGATATTCTCGACAGGCTTGGATCACGCGCCCAGTCAGCGGCGGGACGACTGAGGAGATACATACACCCGTCAGGTCGGAAAGGGTACACCCGGCATTGGTCAACAGACCGAGTAATTGCAAGCCGTATTCATCCGGCATGCGCGCCTGATCAGTCGCCAGCCGCCAATGATGGGAGAGCGTTTCGCCATCGTACATACCGATGGTCAAGTTGGTATTCCCAAGGTCAATCGCCAGAAGCATGGTCTTATTGTACCGCTTCTATGATTTCCGCCACCAGATCGTAGCGGCTGAGTTGTGGCATCAAGTAAACACCCTGCGCCCACAGCTTGACTGCTTCAATCAAAGCCACAGCCAATTCTACGCCGACTTTTGCACCATCCTCCCCGGCCCTCTCCATTCGCCTGCGTGTTTCCTCCGGAATGGAAATTCCCGGCACTTCGTTGTGCAGGAAACTGGCATGCCGGGCACTGACCAGCGGCAGGATGCCCACCAACACCGGCCGGCCGAGCGGGCCGTATTTGGCAGCGTATTTCTCGAGGAAAGCCGGGCCTTCTTCCGATCGATAGGTAGGCTGGGTGAGAAAGAAATCTGCCCCGGCTTGGATCTTTCGGCGTACGTTGCGGATCTCCTGGTCAGGTTCGGGCGGGTTGAGATTTAGCGCTGCCCCAACAAAAAAGGTTGTCGGCTGTCCAATGGATACGCCAGAATGGTCCACACCGGCATTGAAGCCATGTTTGATGAGTTTGATCAGGCCGGAAGGTACCAAGTCATAGTTGTCCATGGCTTCGGGGTAATCCCCCACCGAAGTCGGGTCACCCATGACAACAAAAATGTTACGCAGGCCAAGGGCATGGGCAGCCAGCAGGTCGCCCTGCACACGCAGCAGGTTGCGCCCACGCGTCGGGAAGTGCAGCGTGGTTTCGATCCCCACCTGATGCTGGATAATGTCACACACAGCCCAGGCAGACATACGCATGCGCGCCATCGGACTATCAGCCACATTAATCACATCTGCGCCAGCCTCCTGGAGCAGGGAAGCCCCGGCGATGAGCTTATGTGTGGAGAGGCCGCGCGGCGGATCCATTTCGGCGGAAATGACAAATTTGCCTTCAACCATTTTTTGAGCCAGTCTGGAAGGCGGTTCAAGTGCAATGGGGGCTTCGGAAATTTCAGAGATTTCTGAGGTGTGGAAAACTTGCATCCCGCAGCCCTGCAGATTGGAGTCCATGGCTTTGCGCATCGCGGCTATATGGCGCGGAGTGGTGCCACAACAACCGCCAATAATGTTGGCACCGGCCTCGCAAAAAGCCAGTGCGTAATCGCCAAAGTATTCCGGGTCGGCCGGGTACATGATGCGCCCCCCAACTTGTTCGGGCCAGCCGGCGTTAGGCTTGACCCAGATTTTCGCATACGGTACGGCTGCACGCATCGCTTTAAGCAGTCGCAACAATTGCGCCGGGCCTCCTGAACAGTTTACACCGATCACATCCGCCCCGGATTCCACCAGGGTGCGGGCCACCTTTTCGGGAGAGTCGCCCAGAATGGTGCGGTCATCGCTTGTGAAAGTGATTGAAGCAATGATAGGCAATCCCGCAGCGGCTTCACGTACAGACTGAACAGCCACCTGTATCTCGTACAGGTCACTCATCGTCTCAATGACAATCAGATCAACGCCCGCCTCGGTCAACGCGGCCACCTGCCCGGCGAAGGCTGTGCGTGCCTCCTCGATCTGAACACGCCCAAACGGCGCGATGCGCACTCCCAAAGGGCCGATATCACCCGCCACAAGCGTTAAACCAGTTGCAGCTTTGCGGGCCAGTTCAACCCCAGCATGGTTGATGGCATCCACTTTGTTCTGCAGTCCGTGTTTGGCAAGTTTGAACTGGTTGGCGCCAAAGGTGTTGGTTAGCAATATCTGCGCCCCGGCCTCCACATACTCAACGTGGATGCCTGTTACCGCAGATGGGTTACTCAGGTTGAGTTCATCGAAGCACTGGGAAAATGGGGTGCCACGCGAATACAAGAGCGTGCCCATGGCCCCATCGGCCAAGAGCGGTATGCGGGAAGTTTGAAGCAGAGAAAGAAAATTACCGGTCATTTGATTTCCTGGATGCGATTCTTTTCATCCACCAGCACAATGGTGGGGATCCATTTTTCTGGCAGTGGTTCAGCCATCTGGACAAAAGTCATGATGATAACGTGATCGCCAGGATAAAGCAGGCGCGCGGCCGCGCCATTTGGTTGAATCACACCCGAGCCGGGCTCCCCGGGGATCAAATATGTCTCGAGGCGCGCACCGTTTTCAATATCCACTACTTGAACCTGTTCGAACGCGCACATCCCGGCAACGTTAATCAGGATTGCATCCACAGTGAGACTGCCTTCATAGTTGAGGTCTGCACTGGTCACAACAGCCCGGTGGATTTTGGATTTCAGCAGGGTTCGATACACGCGGTTACCTTGTTAATTGTTCCACACGGCTCTCACCAGTGGAGTAATACTTCGCCTGATGGTGATGGATGATGATCGCTGCAGTGGATTGCTCCGGCACCATCTGGTATGCTGCCGTCAGAGACATACCCAGTTCCTTTTCGGCGGGCAGCAAATCGAAGACTTTGCGGTGGCCCTCCAAATCCGGGACAGCCGGATAGCCCCACGAATATCGTTTCCCCTGACCATCCGGGATACCCAGTTCACGCCGGATATGCTGATGCAGATACTCTGCGGTGGCTTCGGCGGTCTGGACCGCCAGCCCATGCAGGAAATATCCTTCGGCATAGTCGCCAGCCATCTGAAGGGTATCGAATTTCTCGCTGGCAGCCTGTCCAACCGTCACAATCTGGAAAGCAACCACATCCATCTTGCCAGAGTTAATCGGGGCGAAGTAGTCAGCTAGGCACAAGTGGTCATCATGGGGTTGGCGCGGAAAAGTAAAGCGCATCCATTCACCTTTCACCCCTGTCCCATCTCCCAGATAGATAATTAAGTCATTTCCTTCCGCCTGGCAGGGGAAAAGTCCGTAAACAGCCTGTGGTTGGAGCCAACCTTCCCTTAAGGCTGCGTGCTTCATTTGATCGAGGCGGGCATCAAATTCGGACTTAAGTTTATCCCATTCGTTGCCGTGGGTATTCTTAGCGCCCCACGAGAGGCGATAGAGTTCATTGACATTAAGGTGCTGGAATATGATTTCAAGCGGCATCGAGCGGACAACCTTCGAACCAAATGTCACGCCTGAAGGCAAAGCAATGGGTTGAGGAACGACGCCGGAGCGTTGTCCATCTGTCCGGTTTTCGCGCGGTTGGGCAGCCCGTCCCATTTCCAAATCTGCTTCTGCACGGATTTGTTCCATCAGGGCCGGTTTGCGCTGTGGATCAACCAGTTGGCCCATCCTCTCCAACCCTTCAAAGGCATCCTTGCAATAAAATACGCCGGGTTCGTAAGGGCTGCCAGCCTCGGTGAAAAGAATACGGCGACCAAAACGGCGGTTTATGGCGGCACCCCCAATCAGCACTGGGAACTTCAACCCACGCCGTTGCAATTCATTGACAATGAGAGGCATCTGCCTGGAGGTGCTCACCAACAGTGCCGAAAGACCGATGGCAGTGGCATTGACTTCGATGGCTTTGGTGATAATAGTCTCGGCGGGGACCTGCTTGCCAAGGTCAATAACTGTATACCCATTATTGGCAAGGATGGTCTTGACCAGGTTTTTACCGATATCGTGCACATCGCCGTAGACAGTGGCAATCACAACCGTCCCCTTTGTTACACCTTCCATTTTTTCGAGATAGGTCTCCAGGTGTGCAACAGCTTTTTTCATTACCTCGGCGGACTGAAGTACGAAGGGCAGGATTAACTCGCCCGCGCCGAACTTGTCTCCGACTTCTTTCATGGCAGGCAGCAGAACGGTGTTGAGTGTGTAGACAGCAACCGCGTGCCTACCTCTTAAGACTTCCGAAGTCATGGAGGCTACGGAAGTCTCGCGGATAATGATCTCATCAATATCCGTCTCAACACCTTCCTTGTGGCGGTGGACAATGCGCCAGTGCAGGCGCTGTTCGGGAGTCATAGCCTCTGTCGGGTCAACTGCGGCATTCTCTGCCGATTCAGGCAAAACATTTTCAAAATGTTCGATGAAACGCTGCAAAGCTTCCGGGTGACGGTTGAAAATCAAATCCTCGGCGAGTTCTTTCTCGTTGGCAGGAATATCGGCATAAGGCGTAACGTGCGCCGGATTGATGATGGCCATATCCAGACCGGCCTGCACGCAGTGATAAAGCATGATGGAATTCAGCGTGGGACGGGCCTGCGGCGCGAGCCCAAAGGATAAATTAGACACACCCAGCGAAGCCAGCACGCCCGGCAGGTTCTGTTTGATTAGCCGGATGCCTGCGATAGTCTCGATGGCCGAGTTGGCGAATTCGGGGTCGCCGGTGGCCAGGGTAAAAGTAAGGGCATCGAAAACCAGCGCATCAGGGCGCAGGCCATGTTCATTGACGGCAATATCATAAATGCGCCTGGCCACCTCCAGTTTGTGCGCAGCCGTTTTCGCCATGCCATTTTCGTCAATGGTGAGCACGATGACAGCTGCGTTATGTGCTTTGGCTAGATCAAAAACCATATCGGCCTTGGCACGCCCAGCTTCCAGGTGCGTGGAATTGATCAGACAACGACCGGGAGCAGTTTTGAGAGCCGCGGCGAGTACATCAATTTCGGTAGTGTCAATCACCAGCGGTACTTCAACGCCCATCTCCAGTTTCTTAACCACTTTGCGCATCAGATCGACCTCGTCGGGGCGCTCAGTGACAGCGGTGGAGACATCCAGGGCATGCGCACCAAAATTAACCTGCTCACGAGCAACCTCGAGGATCGAGTCGTAATCTTCTTCGAGCAACAGGCGCTTGAACTTCTTACTGCCTTGGGCATTGCAGCGTTCCCCGATCAGCAGGGGCGGCGGGTCCTGATGCATGGCAATCGATGATATGGCAGAAGACAAGCGCGCGGCCGGCTGACCCGGGCGGGCAGACTGGGGGTGGGTACCCAGTTTCTCGACCAGGAGTTTCAAATGGGCCGGGGTTGTTCCACAGCACCCGCCCACCACCGAAATATTATTTTTCTCAACGAATTCCAACAACGAATTGGCAAAAGGTTCAGGTTCGAGCGGATAGACAGCCTGCCCATCCACATTAAGCGGCAGGCCGGCATTGGGAATGCAGGAAACCGGCAGGCTGGACTGCTCACCCAGGATACGGATGGGCTCACGCATATGTTCGGGGCCAGTGGAGCAGTTCAGGCCAATTACGGCGATAGGCAACCCCTCAAGGATCGTCAACGCGGCGCTTATGTCGGTGCCAAGCAACATACGCCCGGTAGTATCCAGCGTTACTTGAGCTTGGATTGGCAGGCAAATGCTGGTCTCGTCGAAAGCCTTCTGGATGCCGGTTATGGCAGCCTTGACCTCAAGAATATCCTGCGAGGTTTCTATCAGCAGCAGGTCAACGCCTCCCTGGATGAGCCCGATTGCCTGTTCGCGGAAAATATCCGCCAGTTCATCGAAAGTAATGTTGGAAAGTTCAGGATCATCGGCGGAGGGAAGCTTCCCAGACGGACCGATGGAACCAGCCACGAAACGAGGGGACGAATATCCGTTGCCGGATGACGAGTTACTGTTTACATCGCTATAAGTATATTTGTCGGCAAGTCTACGCGCCAGCGCTGCAGCGGCGGTATTGATCTCAACAACGCGCTCCCCCAGACCATATTCGCTGAGCGTTAGGCGGTTGGCGCGGAAAGTATCCGTCTCGATCACATCCACACCCACTTCCAGGAAGGAGCGGTGGACCTTTTCGACCGCCTCTGGATATGAGATGACAAGATAGTCGTTGCAGCCATTATAGCGTTCGCCGCCGAACTCTTTGGCAGTGAGGTTCAGCTTTTGCAGATTGGTGCCCATCGCGCCGTCGAAAACAAGCACTTTCTTTTCGAGGGCATCCAGGTAACGGCGGTTGGTGTAATAACGGATCATGATTTAACCTTTGGAATCTATCTAATCTTTCTAAGTTTTATCTTATTTCTATAAAGAAGTCAATAAAAATAAGTATCGTTCCCTGCTACTGATAGCTTTCGGCTGAAAGTGTATCACGGGCAGATTGGATTGTCGAATAGCTCAGAGCTCATCCAGACAATTAGCCAAATCATCTTTGATAATGATCCTGCGTGGCCAAAGGTTAGGGTATAAACTTGCGCGGGTTGCATTCGGGGTGTTTCAGGACATCCAGATCGATGTCGATATCCAGATCCAGCCAGTGACAGCCATCCAACGTGCCCCGAAAATGGTGAATCCGGGCAACAGTGGCATGATAAAGATCTGTATAATCTTCAAAGGCTACAAAGTATTCCTCTTCTGGCGTAAGCAGCCAGAAGCCATCCTGTTCAATATTGGTGACCTTGGTGCTAGTAAACTAGCCTCCAATTTCGCTCATCACCCGGTTCATCGGGATCACTCCTTCGGCAAGTCCGTGTCCCCATGGTTTTTCCCATAGTGCATCCAGCAGCAATCTCCGCAACTGCTCCTGCGTGGCCCCGGCACGCAAGGGTTTGAGCAGATTGATCTCATGTTCACGCAACAAACAAGTGCGCAAAAGACCATCTGCGGTAAGACGCGCCCGGCTGCAAGATGCGCAGAATGGTACACTAACAGATGAAATAAAACCGACCTGCCCTTTTGCTCCCGACAGGCTATATATGCGCGCTTCTCCATCCAATTCACCGCCGTTGGCGATCTCCATCGCACCCAGAGCCTGCTCAATGCGCGCCTGGACCTCTGCCCCGGTGACCCTCTGCCCAATCTGTAAATCCGTTGCTCCGGCAAAAGGCATCATTTCGATAAAGCGAACCTGCCAGGGGCGGTCAATGGTCAGGCGGGCCAGATCCACTACATCTTCTTCGTTGTAGCCGCGTACTACCACGGCGTTAAGCTTGAGCGGTGTCAGTCCAGCCTTTTCGGCGGACAGGATGCCTTTCCAGACATCCTCCAACTTGCCCCAGCGGGTCAGGCGCTTGAACTTGGCTGGGTCGAGTGTGTCGAGGCTGATGTTGACACGCTCCAGCCCGGCGGCAGCCAGCGGTCCAGCTAGCTTCGAAAGCAGCACGCCGTTGGTTGTCATGGAGAGAGAGTTGATCCCCGGCGTAGCAGCTATACCACGCACGATATCAACGATATTTGCCCGTACAGTCGGTTCACCTCCCGTCAGGCGAATTTTGTCGAACCCCAGGTCCGCAAACAAGCGGGTAAGCAACAGGATCTCTTCATCCTGCAACATCTCAGCATTTGGCCTGAAGGTCATATCTTCCGGCATGCAATAAACACAGCGCAGGTTGCAGTGGTCGGTCAGGCTGATACGCAAGTAGTGGATTTTTCTTCCAAAACGATCCAGAGCCATAGTTCCTCACGAATACTGGTAAATGATAAACAGAGGAAGCATTATACCCCTTTCCCACTTTTTGCCATTTGACGGCGAATATCAAGCGTGCTATTATGCTTACATTGTTATCTGATTTATTACAGAGGAGTTATCCAAATGAGTTCTGATTTTATTTTTCGCATCATTGGCTTGGCTGTCTTTTCAATTGCGGGGGGATACTTAGGAAACGGATTGTCATACTACAGTCCGGACCAACAATTGTTTTACACGGTCACATTCACCCTAGTGGGGGCTCTCTTCGGGCTGGTAATGACTCCATATCTAACCATTCGTCCCATCCGTGCCCTTCGCTCTATGCTGGCACGTTTGTCGGCGGAGGCACTCTTCTCCGCGCTGATCGGTCTGATCTTTGGCTTGTTGATCGCAGCCCTGCTGTCTTTTCCGCTCTCTCTGCTCCCGTCCCCCTTCGGAAAAATCCTGCCTTTCCTCGGCGTACTGCTCTTTGGTTATTTTGGTGTAGCAATCTTTATCACCCGCCAGACGGATATTGCCAACATCATGGGCGGTATTACCAGCCATCATGAGGACAGCGCCCCGGCAACGTGGGGACAGACAAACCGGACCATCCTGCTGGATACCAGCGTCATCATTGACGGGCGTGTGGCCGACATTGCCAAGACCGGTTTCTTGCCTGGTACCCTGCTCATCCCGCGCTTTGTGCTGAACGAACTGCAATATATTGCCGATTCTCCAGATGGGTTGCGCCGGGCACGCGGCCGGCGGGGCATGGAAGTGCTCTCCGAATTGCAGAAAGCCACGTCAGTGCTCGTTCGTATCAGCGATATTGACGTGGATGGTGTGCGCGAGGTGGATGATAAACTTGTCATCCTGGCGCGCCAGATGAAATGTCCCATCCTAACGAACGACTATAATTTGAACCGCATTGCTGAGTTACAGGGTGTGATTATTCTCAATATCAACGAACTCGCCAATGCAATCAAATCCGTTGTGCTGCCCGGTGAACTCATGGATGTGAATGTCATCCAGGAGGGCAAGGAAATCAATCAGGGTGTCGGTTACATGGAAGATGGCACCATGGTAGTGGTAGAGAATGGTAATAAGTACTTAAACCAGCACATACACGTTACCGTAACCAAGGTACTGCAGACTGCGGCCGGGCGGATGATCTTTGCCCGCCCGGAGGGAAAAGATTAGATTTTTTCCACCACCTGCTCCCGTTCCGGTCCCACTGAAACCATTCGGATTGGAACCCCTGCCAGGCTTGCAATGTGTTCCAGGTAAGTCTGCGCGGCTGGCGGTAACTCATCCCACTTTCGTACTGCACCCACATCTTCTTTCCACCCGGAAAACTCTTCGTAGACCGGTTCGTACGGACTCAAGTCTGCTGGTCCAAGTGGCAGATCGCTGAAGGTTTTCCCATTTCGGAGGTAGGAGGTACATAGCTTGATTTTTTCCAACCCACTCAGGATATCCAGCTTGGTGACAGTCAGTTCGTTGATGCCGTTAATACGGACAGCATAACGCAACAAGACGCCATCCAGCCAGCCAACACGCCGTGGCCGGCCAGTGGTCGTGCCATATTCATCCCACGGGTTATTGCCGCTGCCGCGCAGCCGCATTGCCAGATCACCGGAAAGCTCGGTGGGAAACGGTCCGGCCCCGACGCGCGTTTGGAAAGCTTTTACTACACCGGTCACATTGGCATTTCGTGCGGCACCCAAGCCCAAACCCAAGCCGGTCAGTGCACCGGACGCTGTCGTTGAAGATGAAGTGACGAAAGGATAGGTGCCAAAATCCACATCCAGCAACGTCCCTTGTGCAGATTCCACAAGGATGGTCTTCCCGGCTTGCATTGCCAAGTCCAGTTCGATGGATATATCCGTTATATAAGGTTTGAGCCGTTCGGCATGTTCCTGATACTGCTCACACACCAAGGCCGGGTCAAGTGCGGGTGCGCCGTACAGGCCCAGGGTCAGATTTGTTTCGATAACATGTTCCCCAACCCGCTCGCAGAAATCGGGCGAGAGCATATCAACCACACGCAGGCCACGGCGGGTAGCCTTGTCAGTATAAGCCGGGCCGATACCGCGCCCGGTGGTGCCAATATTATCCTTGCCGCGCGCGGTTTCAAGGGCTCTATCCAGCGCCTGGTGAGCTGGTGTAATAAGATGCGCAGCATAAGAGACACGCAGACGGTCCGGCGAACTTGAGACTCCCAATTGGTTCAGTTTATCCATTTCATCAAACAATGTGCGCGGGTTGATTACCATGCCATTGCCAAGCATCGCTTTCACATGCGGATGGATAATACCTGATGGAATGAGATGCAATTTAAAAATGCGGTCGCCCACTGTGACGGTGTGGCCGGCATTATCGCCGCCATTATAGCGGGCACTGAAATCAGCTCCGGCAGCGAACCAATCTACGATACGACCCTTTCCCTCATCCCCCCATTGTGCACCAACAATAATTTGTAGCGGCATAAATGGATCCTCCAGAAAAACAAGTGCATTATATCAGAGCCAGCGTTTGGCAGTCTAAACAACACCTCATATCTTTCCCCATTTCCCGTGAATTCCAATGGACCACATCCCGGTTCATTGGGAGTTGCCATGCGGAAATTCCCATTTTAGATGAAAAGCCAGGATGATATAATCCTAGTGTGTGAAGCGATGAAAACCAAACCTGTTCTCGCTATTTTCCTGTTTTTAGCTGGGATCCTGTTGCTTTGGTCGCAGATGCCGGTAGCGGCTTCTCCGGTCCAACAGGCAGCATATCCATCACCGACCCCTGGGCCGGATGGGCGAATCATTTATATCGTCAAAGCCGGCGATACCTGTACCGAGATTTCGCTGTTATATGGTGTATCGTTGGAGTACCTCCGGACAACCAACCTTCTGGATCAGAACTGCACCCTGGCGGCTGGACAGCGACTCATGATAGGCGTGGGAGCGCCTTCGAGCGTTTCCCCAACCCCCAACCCTTCTCCAACGGCAACAGCCTTTGTATCTTCTACTCCGATTCCTGGAGTAAGCGGCACTGCACAGGTCTGCGTGCTTGTCTATGACGATGTCAACGGCGATGCCCTGCGCCAGGCAACTGAGGGCGCCATTGCCGGAGCAGCCATCAGCCTGACCAGTCTGAACGGTACATATTCACAAACACAGACAAGCACGATTAACCCCGATGCAACCGCTTATCAGGGAATGTGCTTTGCAAACGTTCCGCCAGGAAAATACAGTGTCAGTGTAGCTGTCCCAGACAGTTACAATCCGACGAGTAACTTGACTACCAGTGTGGATATTATCCCAGGCGATGTGGCTTATGTTGATTTCGGTGCACAGCCCAAGGCTGCAAGTGTGCCAAGCAATACATCCAGTAAAGGCCCTTTGCCACTGCTGGGCATTATCGGTGCGGCCTTTCTGCTGGGCGGGATTGGGCTGGGGACATATACCTGGAGAATGCTCAGAAAGAAATAGTTGAAGCCCTTTGTCAGTCTGTTACCTTTTCCCGATACTTCTCAAACAATTCCCGCAGCTTGTGAATCGAATCGGCGCCTTTCTCGATCACTCCATCCGCGTGGGGCATGCCGGGTGAAATATTTTTGTACCTTTGCGCCCCTCGAAGATCGGCTGTAATCATGTAAATCGGCACTTGGGACCACTTGCCTTGCGACCGAGCAGCCAGGAGAATTTCATCTCCTCCTACCTGCGGCAAACGGGAATCAAGAAGGAGTATGCTCGGAATAGGTTCCCGCTCCAGTCTTTGTAATGCATCTTCCCCATTGTAAATCCGTTCTACTTCATAACCGGCCATATCCGCAACCATGCCGTATAAATTTTGGAAATCCTCATTGTCTTCCACGATAATGATTAGATTCTTCTTTGCCATAACTCATACTCCTTCCAGCCATTTCTTGTTCTGGGGGAGGTTCACCTTAACTGGCCGGCATTAAGCAGGTAATAGATGTCATCTACATTTTTGGAATACATGCATTATACAACTCTTATAGCACGAGAATTTGCATTTATTATATATATCAATGGGAATAGCCGGGATTTTACTTTCTCACCCCGACTGTCCTAAGGCAACCTGTTATCTGAAATTGTCGTAATTAAGGAAAACAGGTACTGCGCAGAAGCTTAAAGCAGATGTGATCATTTCAAGCAGGAAGCAGTACGAGTACTCCGCAAAACCACAGGGCAACTGTAATCAGTTTTGGCAGGAAGCAGTATAATGATTCTGCCATGCCGATTACCCGCACAAAAACTTCATCCCGCAAGAAATCCAATCCTCTGTCTGGCCTCAGCAGTTCATCACGCCCCGCACAGCCGGTACGTGCATCGTCCCAACGCCCACAAAAACAGTCCCGCTCCGCTTCCAGGCAAGGCTACCAGCCACCGACTTCCATCCTGGGAAATATCTCTCCTGAACGTAAAATGGATATTGTTGGCGTGGTTATGGCCTTGGTTGGCCTGATAACCTTGCTCAGCCTCTTTTCGGCCAGGAACGGCGAGCTGACCAGTTATTGGATCAGGGCCTTAGAATTCATTTTCGGCTGGGGCGTTTACATTCTCCCCATCGGGTTGATTGTGCTGGGGGCCTGGCTGGTGGCCCGTAATGTAGATCGTCTGCCGGAACTTTCGCTCGAACGCATTGTCGGCATGATCCTTCTCTTTGTGGGCCTGTTGGTAACCTTTCACTGGGTAAGCGGTACAGTTGCAGATGCCATTCCGCGGGCTGCAAACGGGACTGGCGGCGGTTACATCGGTGCGCTGCTCCAGCAAGGTCTGGTGGGTGCTCTGGGCGATGCCGGAACGGCTATACTGGTGCTTGCCTGGCTGGTGGTTGCCTTGGCAATGACACTCGATCTTTCGTTACAGGAAATGTTCCAATGGGCCGGCCCGCTGGCGGCCAAACTCAAAGATCGGTTGAGTCAGATGATCAAAAAATGGAACAGGCATTCCACCGCGAACGGCCAGCCAGATGGCCAAGGTGGAGAGAAACCACTTGAACCAGAAGGACCGCCGGATAATTTCACTTCGATTAAACGTCCACTCGCTACACCACAGGTTCCGGCGCAGCCACCCGGCGTGACGATCAAAACAAATGTTCCTGCCGCTCCTGCGCATATCTGGGTGCTGCCCAAGGTAAGCGAAATCCTGGAGCCGCCGCAGGCTCCTATTGTGAACGATGAGTTCGTGGAAAAGCGTGCTCGCCTGATCGAAGAGACACTAGCCTCCTTTGGTGCACCCAGCCAGGTTGTTGAGATCAGCCGCGGCCCCACGGTCACCATGTTTGGGGTCGAGCCGCTCTTTATCGAATCGCGCACCGGGCAGACACGTGTGCGGGTGGGCAAGATTGCTTCCCTGGCCGATGACCTGGCACTGGCATTGGCTGCGCCGCGCATCCGCATCCAAGCACCGGTGCCGGGACGCGGCTATGTCGGCATCGAAGTTCCCAATGATGAGATGGCGTTGGTGGCTCTGCGTGAAGTGGTGGAAAGTGAGATATTCTCACGCAACAAATCCCCGCTGCGCTTTGCGCTCGGTAAGGATGTGGCCGGGCACCCCAAAGCTGCCAACCTGGAGTCCATGCCGCACATGCTCATTGCAGGGACAACCGGCTCGGGCAAGTCTGTCTGCGTGAATGCCATCCTGAGTTGCCTGCTGCTGAATAATACGCCGGACGATTTGCGCCTGATCCTGGTGGACCCCAAGCGCGTCGAACTAACCGGCTATAACGGCATTCCTCACCTGCTGGCACCGGTAGTGGTGGAGATCGAACGGGTGATCGGCGCTTTGCAATGGATGACTCGTGAGATGGATACCCGTTACCACAAATTTGCCGAGATCGGGGCGCGCAACATCGCCGATTACAACACCCGCATGGTCAATCAGGGTGGCAAGAAACTGCCTTATCTTTTGGTCGTAATTGACGAACTGGCCGATCTGATGATGATTGCCCCGGATGAGACCGAACGTACCATCACTCGCCTGGCACAGTTGGCCCGCGCCACCGGCATCCACATGGTTCTGGCCACTCAGCGTCCCTCGGTGGATGTGGTGACTGGCCTAATCAAGGCTAACTTCCCAGCCCGGATCGCTTTTGCCGTGGCATCGAATACTGACAGTCGGGTCATCCTCGACCAGCCCGGCGCGGAACGCCTGCTTGGACGCGGCGACATGCTCTTCCAGGCCCCGGATGCGCCTGCCCCGGTGCGTCTACAGGGCGTTTTTGTCTCGGATGTGGAAATCACCCGCCTGGTGGACTATTGGCGCCAGCAGGCCGGAGCAGCCAGCCCATATGCAGCCGCCGCTGGGTCCGTGACTCCGGCTGGTCCAGCCGATACGCTGCCACAGGGGGTACCACTAAAGCAAGTCCCAATGTTTGAGGATATCACAGCCGTCCAGGGGGACCCGCTGTTGAACGACGCCATAGATACCGTCCGGCGTGAGGGGCGTGCCTCCGTCTCGATGTTGCAACGCCGGATGCGCATCGGCTACACGCGCGCCGCCCGCCTTGTGGATTCGATGGAAGAGAAAGGTATTGTCGGTCCGCCTGCCGCCGGCACGGGGGTACGGGAAGTGTTGGATTATGGCCAAGCTGCGCCGCCCAAAGAAGATTAAAGCACTTGTACTGAATTGCCCCAATTCGATAAAAACAGAACACTGAAGTTGCGTTGCTGATGATCTCAGAAATGTTCGCATCCTAAATCGCGGCTGTCTGGGAATTGCCGGGTTTCAGATGGGGTATTCGTTCCATCGTTCTTAGGAACAAATATCATACCCGAAGACGGTCTTTTAAGGTAATGATTTATTATGAAACGTTAATGCTCTCAGGGGAGTTTTTGACTTGACAAATAGGCATGAAATGGATATAGTTCAGCCCGCTTAACTAATTAAGGATGTTAATTATGTCGCCTACTAAAGAATTAACGCAAGTGATCCATGCCTGGTCCGAAATCTTTATGCGCCGATCGGGGCGCGACTTCAAGCGGTTCATGGATGAAACCGACCTATCGTTTTCGCAGATCTCGGTCCTGATGCGTTTGATGCATGGAGGCAACCGAGGCGTTTCCGAAATCGGCGGCCAACTGGGGGTGACGAACGCCGCCGCCAGCCAGGCCGTTGACCGGCTGGTGCATATGGGCCTGATCGAACGCACGGAAGATCCTGATGATCGGCGCGCCAAAAAGCTGGCGCTGACCCCGGAAGGCCGCATACTCATCGAGAAGGGCATCGAAGCCCGCAGCCAATGGGTCGAGGGCCTCACGGATGCCCTCACCCCAGAACAGCAAAGCCTGATCATCTCAGCGCTGACCCTGCTGACTACCGCGGCGCAGGCGACCGAGGAATAAGCCACGTATTACTGCCTCTTCATACTGCGTTCACTATAAATTTATAATTTGTTGATACATTGTAATTTGGATTTTATTTTGATAAGGAGTACCTAAACCCATGCTACGACTGGCAAAATATCTAAAACCATATCTGCTTTTGCTCCTGCTCGCCATCGCCCTGCTATTCGTGCAGGCCAATGCCGACCTGGCTCTGCCGGACTATATGTCGAATATCGTTGACTATGGCATCCAGCAAGGCGGCGTGGTCAATGCCGTTCCGGTAGCCATCCGCCAGAGTGAGATGAACCGGTTGGTGGCGTTCATGAGCGCAGATAATAAGACGGCTGTCTTGGCCGACTACACACTTGTAGATAAAAGCTCGGCCAATTATGCCGCTGATGTAAAACTGTACCCCGCCCTGGCTACCACGCCAATCTATGTGCTCAACAATACTGTCAGCCAGGCCGAGATTACCAAGCTGAACCCGGTCATGGGCAAGGCGCTGTTGGTTGTCTCGGGCATCGAACAGGCCCTGGCCAACCCAGCTACCGCAAAAGCCATGGGCCAGAGTTTCGGATTTGATCTATCAAAGATCCCGCCGGGCGTTGATGTTTTTGCCATGCTGCAGAAGCTCCCGCCAGCTACCCTCGCTAAGATCACCAGCACAATTGATCAGAAATTTTCCACCTTGGGTGACACCATGATTGTCCAGATGTCCGCGGTCACCGTCAAAACCGAATATACCGCCCTGGGCATGGATACCAGCAAAATCCAGATGGATTATATCTGGCATATCGGCCTGCTTATGCTTCTGGTGACATTACTCTCCGTAGCCTGTGTCATCTCGGTCGGCTTCCTTTCGGCCCGCATCGCCGCCGGGCTGGCCCGCGACCTGCGTCGCAACGTTTTCCAAAGAGTGGAAAGTTTCTCCAGCACCGAGTTCAATAAATTCTCAACCGCCTCGCTGATCACGCGTTCCACCAACGATATCACCCAGATACAGACGGTGGTTGTCATGATGATGCGTATGGTCATCTACGCACCTATTATCGGGGTGGGCGGCATCATCCGTGCCCTGGCAAAATCCGCCTCGATGTGGTGGATCATTGCCCTAGCAGTCATTGTTCTGCTCAGCATGATCTTGGCTATATTCTCGATTGCCCTTCCCAGGTTCAAGGTTATCCAGAACCTGATTGACCGGCTCAACCTGGTGACGCGTGAGAACCTGTCGGGCATGATGGTTATCCGCTCCTTCAATATGCAGGAATTCGAAGAGAAGCGCTTCGATAGGGCGAATGTGGACCTCACCTCGGTCAGTTTATTCATTAACCGCATCATGGTCGTGATGATGCCAGCCATGATGTTAATCATGAACGGCGTGACTGTCCTGATCATCTGGGTCGGGGCGCACCAAGTGGCCAATGCTCAAATGCAAGTCGGCGACATGATCGCCTTTATGCAATATGCTTTGCAAATCGTCTTTGCTTTCCTGATGCTCTCGATCATGTTCATTATCCTGCCGAGGGCCTCTGTCTCGGCTGACCGTATTGCAGATGTATTGGAAACCAAGCCCTTCATCAAGGATCCGGACAGCCCTGAGCAATTCCCTGAGCCTTTTAATGGCGTGGTTGAGTTCCGCCATGTTTCATTCCGCTACCCGGGCGCCGAGGCGGATGTGCTCCACGATATCACCTTTACCGCCCAACCGGGTCAGACCACTGCCTTCATTGGCACCACCGGCTCCGGCAAATCCACCATCGTCAACCTGATCCCGCGTTTCTACGAAGTGACCGAAGGCTCCATTTATCTGGATGGTATAGATATCCGGGAAGTTACTCAGCATGATCTGCGCGAGAAAATCGGCTTCGTTCCCCAGAAGAGCACCCTTTTCTCCGGTACCATCCAAAGTAACCTTCTATATGCGGATGAGAATGCCACCGATGCGGAGCTGAAACTGGCGGCAGATATTTCCCAGTCGACGGAGTTCATTTCTGCCAAACCGGAAGGGATGCAGACCGAGATTGCCCAGGGCGGTCAGAACGTCTCAGGCGGGCAGAAACAACGCCTCTCGATCGCGCGTGCCCTAGTCAAGAAAGCCCCTGTCAATATCTTCGATGACAGTTTCTCTGCCCTGGATTTTAAAACCGACGCGGCCCTGCGTAAGGCTCTCAAGGAACATACCGGTTCCAGCACGTTGTTGATCGTGACCCAGCGTATTGCCACCGTCAAAAATGCCGAACAGATCATCGTTCTGGATGAAGGCAAAATTGCTGGAAAAGGTAACCATGAAGAGTTGATGGAAACCTGCGAAGTGTACCGTGGCATTGCCTTATCGCAGCTTAGCAAGGAGGAGTTGGCATGAGCATGCAAAACAGACCACAAGCCAACCAGGGTCCCATGGGCGGACCCGGTGCGGTACGCGGCCCCAACCCGATGGGCGGGACCAACCCAAGATCCATGATGATGCGCGGCGAAAAACCGAACGACTTCAATGGGACAATGAAGAAATTGATCCAATATCTGGGATCCTACCGGCTATTGATCCTGGTTACGATGATCTTTGCCTTTGCTTCGACCATTTTTTCCATCTTCGGTCCCAAAATGCTTGGCAACGCCACCACCGACTTATTCACGGGCGTTATGGCGAAGATAGCTGGCACCGGTACGATTGATTTTGGCGCCATCGGCCATATTGTTCTCGAGGTACTGTTCCTGTACCTGCTGTCTTCCCTGTTTGCCTATATCCAGGGCTGGATCATGTCCGGTATTTCTATGAACATCACCTACCGGTTCCGCAAGGATATTTCCGAAAAGATTAATCACATGCCGCTGCGCTACTTCGACGGTACTAATCACGGCGAGATACTTTCTCGGGTTACGAATGATGTGGATACGGTCAGCCAGACTCTCAACCAGAGCCTTTCCCAGATCATCACATCCGTAACCACGGTGGTCGGCGTGCTGATCATGATGTTCACTATCAATTGGCAAATGACTCTGGTGGCACTGATAGTAGTCCCGCTCTCATTTGGCATCATCAGCCTGGTGGTTAACCTATCCCAAAAATACTTCAAGCAGCAGCAGGATTACCTGGGCCACGTCAACGGTCATGTCGAGGAAATGTATGGCGGCCACGTGGTCATGAAGGCCTTCAATGGGGAAGCCGAAAGCGTTGCGGTATTCGATGAGCTCAACAGCACTCTGTTCAGTTCTGCCTGGATTTCCCAATTCCTGACCGGGCTTCTTTATCCAATCATCAATTTTGTCGGAAACCTGGGTTATGTGGCCATCTGCATCCTGGGAGGCTACCTGGTTATCAAAGGCTCCATTACCATCGGCGACATCCAGGCCTTCATCCAATATGTGCGCTCCTTCACTCAGCCGATCACGCAGATCGCCAACATCTCCAACATCTTCCAGCAAACCGCCGCTGCGGCAGAGCGCGTCTTCCAGTTCTTGGCTGAACCTGATGAAGAGCCCGATACGACCGAACCGGTTCATCCCGGCAGCGGGGCTGCGCGCGTGGACTTCAAGGATGTTCACTTCGGCTACAGCCCGGATAAAATCATCATTAATGATTTCTCCTTCTACGCCGAGCCTGGCCAGAAGATAGCCATCGTCGGCCCCACCGGTGCCGGCAAAACCACCATGGTCAAGCTACTCATGCGCTTCTATGATGTCAACAGCGGTGCAATCCTGGTGGATGGCCACAATATTAAGGATTACACCCGCGCCGACCTGCGTTGCATGTTTGGCATGGTTTTGCAGGATACCTGGCTTTACAATGGCACGATCATGGAAAACATCCGCTACGGTCGCTCAAACGCCACCGACAAAGAAGTCATCGAGGCGGCCAAAGCTGCTCACGTGGACCACTTCGTCCGCACCATGCCTGAAGGGTATAATACAGTGCTGAACGAGGAGACGACCAACATCTCCCAAGGCCAGATGCAGTTGCTGACAATTGCCCGGGCCATCCTGGCCGACCCGCGTATCTTGATCCTGGACGAGGCCACCAGTTCGGTGGATACCCATACCGAGGTGCTGATCCAAAAGGCCATGGATACCCTGATGGTAGGCCGCACCAGCTTTGTCATCGCTCATCGCCTTTCCACCATTCGCGAGGCGGACTGGATCCTGGTAATGAAGGACGGCGATATTGTGGAGCAGGGTAAGCATGCGAAACTGTTGGAAAAGAAAGGCTTCTATGCCGAACTTTACAACAGCCAGTTCGAAGGTAAAGAAATATAACCTAAAAAAGGATATACCGATCACCTCAAATCCAGCCTCTCCCATCTTCCTGAAGAAATGTAGGGAGAGGCTGGTTCTCTTTTTGCGGAAAACGCCCTGAAGGTTTTATTGCCTGATCGCGCTGAATTAAACAACCCTTCGGGAGTATCTTCTCAAAAAGAAGGGGAAGATAGGGAGTGTGCGGGCGGCTCCGCCAGCCAGCCCTCCCACTTCCCAAGTTATTGGATGATACCTTCGGAACGATGTATTATATTAATCAAGTTTTTTTGGAGGAACATCGCAATGGAAACAAATCAGAATATTCAACTGCGGCATCTGGGAAAGACAGATATCATGGTTTCGCCGGTTGGCCTGGGCGTGATGGAGATGGCCGGTGGAGGTGGGCTGATCGGGCGTATGTTCCCTGTCATTCCCCAGAAGGAAAAGAATGCCATTATCAAAGCTGCCTTGGATGGCGGCATCAATTGGTTCGATACAGCCGAGATGTATGGCGCAGGTGTATCCGAGTGCTCTCTGGCAGCCGGCTTGAAAGCGGCCAGGAAGTCAGACAAGGATGTCATCGTGGCAACGAAATGGCAGCCCATTTTACGCACAGCCAGGAATATCCCCATCAGCATCGAAGATCGCCTGCGCTTCCTGGATGGGTTCAGCATAGCCAATTATATGGTTCACCAACCATACAGTTTTTCCTCCCCGGAGGCCGAGATGAATGCCATGGCCGACCTGGTGGAAGCCGGCAAGATCCGCTCTGTGGGTGTCAGCAACTTCAACCCGTCCCGCATGCGGCGGGCGCATGCTGCATTGGCAAAGAGGGGCCTGCCACTGGCCGTAAACCAGGTCCGCTATAGTTTATTAAGCCGTGAGATCGAGACGAATGGTGTGCTGGAAACCGCCAAAGAACTGGGTGTGACCATTACCGCTTATACCCCCCTGGCGCGCGGCCTTTTAAGCGGGAAATACCACAAAAATCCAGAACTCCTTAACCGGATGTCAGGCATGCGCAAAAACATGATGAAGCGCGACCTCGAGAGCTCCCGCCCACTCATCAACGTCATGGATGAGATGGCATCCAAATACGAAGTTACCATCGCCCAGGTGGCATTGAATTGGCTGATCAATTTCAACGGAGATATCGTAGTTACCATCCCGGGTGCGACCAAGGTCCGCCAGGCCGAGGAAAGCGCCGGCGCAATGAAATTCCGGCTTTCCGATAATGAATTAGCCCGGCTGGATGAGGCATCGCACAAGTTGTAACCATCCTAAGCTAATAGAGGGCCCTCCCCCGGTTGATTATCGCGCCAGCTTGGCCCTGACCACAAATCCATCCACCCCGCCGAAACGGTACTTGTATTCCTCATCACCGCGCATGAAATCGAATTCGCTGCGTTTGTTTTCGTTAGCCCACTGCAAAAGATAACCCAGCAGCACCCAGCCGGCGGAAAGATCCATGAAACGCCGGTCAATTCCGGAGTTATAGACCCAGATACGGTTCAAGTAATCAAAATTGAAATACCCGGCCGCCTTTTGTCCATCGGCTTCAAGGAAGGCAAGTTGCAGCCAGCCGTTTTCAAATGCCGCCCGGCAAGCCAAGTGCATCTGCGTACGCATCGAAGAGGTTAGGAATACGGCTTTTTCGGGATCCTGTGCCATTAGTTCAAGGAAAGCTTCCACTTCGACATCGAGCAAAGAACCATCTTTGACAATGTACCAGCGGACGTTACGCCCACTTTCCTCGGCGCGGCGCATTTTACGCCGGATTTCGTGACGCTGTTTTTTATCAATACCGGCTAGATAGGTCTCAAAATCACCTGTCAATGGGATGGATGGAACGTGGTATGTTCGTTCCTGGCTAAAAATCCAGCCGTGCTTTTCAGCTTCCGCCTGCAAGGCCGGGAGTGTGGGAGATGTTTCGGGCAAGTTATGCCAATCGAGCAAACGCCAATCCAAGGGGCCGGGCCGGGCAATAAACTCCAGCAATCCAGCCAGGAAAGCAGGCAAATCCCCAGGGCGGGTTATGATATCCAGGTAATCTGAAATTTCGATGCTACCGAGCAATAGCAATGCCGGGTCTCCATCCCGGTTGTGGGCAGAAAACAGAGGTGCGATACCGGCCAGACATCCGTTCTGTTGCGCCGTTACGATGGCCAATTCAGATGCGGGCCACTCGCCTCCACCTCGTGTCAGCCACCATGCTGAAAGGTACTCGTAACGCAAAAATGGGATATGGGTGACGCTTTCGGCCAGGAGGGCATTCCAATCTGCAGCCAGCGGCGCAATGTCAGAAAAGTTTTGGTAAAGAGTGAAGTCCATACGACGATTTTACCAGTTATAGTTATAATGGGGGTGTGACTGCTGAGTTTGATCTCAATTTGTTCTCTTTCTACCGGCTTCAGGGCCAGGAAATGCCTCAATTACCCGGCCTGCAGGTCATACTGCCTCCCAAGCGCGCCGCGTGTGGTCGTGGCGACGAGGCCTTGCTGGTTTACCTGACCCTTTCAGGCAATACTCGTTTCTCATCTGCCGAATACAACCATATTATGACCCAGGCGACCCAGCGCTTCTACCAAACCTCCGGGTCGCTGACTTCCGGGATACGCAACGCGGCCGGGGAACTGAACCAGTTCCTGCTCAACCGTAACCTGCATACCACCGGCAAGGGTGAATATATTATTGGGCGATTGATCCTAGGTGTGTTACGCGGCGCACAGTTCGTTTTTGCCCAATGTGGCCCAACACACGTTTTCCACTTGGCCATGGCTGAAAATCAGCAAATCCATGATGAGCAGATTGCAGGGCGCGGCCTGGGAATCGGGCAGACCACGCCGCTCTATTTTGCACAGGTTGATTTGCACGCCGGCGATTTGCTTGTCCTGTGTCCTAATCTGCCCACTGGTTGGGAGGCCACATTGCTTGGGGAAAGAAATATCTCTTTTGAGACATTGCAATGTAGCCTTTTAAGCATGCCCGGCAACGATTTGAATGTGGTCTTGGCCCAGGCACAAGCCGGGAAAGGGATTTTGAACATTCTAAAAGGGGTGCAACCACCCGCAGGAAAGCCTGTCCAGCCGCCTCCTGTCGCGGCTCCGGTTTCCTCTGCAAACCCGGCACAGGCAGGTCCGGCGGCTGTCCCGGTACAAACTGCTCACCCTGCTCCGGCCCCCAGCACGCCCGGTACACTTGGCATCAATCCAGTCGTGCCTGCCAGGCCCACATCACAAGTCGTTAGCGAACACCCTGCCAGTCGTTTTACCAAGCTCTTGGCAGGCGGAACCACGTCGGTGCCTCCGACTAGCCATGCTGATTCTGAAGCTCCTTTGCAAAGCGATGGGGCATCTACAGCGTCGATAAGACAGCCGGCGCAACCCGTCCGCCACCCAGCGCCCATCCCTGCTACGCCAATTGCACATTCAATAAGGCTCACCGGCCGTTTTGTATCTTCCCCCACAACCGCCGGTGTCTTAAAAATCAAACGGCCAGATTCCCGTCATCGTCGAGAAATATTCGGCGGACTGGCAAGGATCATCCGAGGCGTGCGAGAAATAACGCAAAAAATATCCCGGGTTATCACAAAGTTTCTGCCTAACCTTCTTCCTAATGGTAATGACGACTCTGAAATTGCGGGATCAAGTATGGCAATCTTCGCAATTGTTATTCCAGTAATTATTGTAGCAATTGCAGCGACAATGTATATTGAATATGGACGTACTGCACAATACCAGCAGGATTACAATATGGCACTGTCGCAGGCAGCCCAGGCGCGCAGCCAGACTAACCCGACTGATGTACGGCGCTCTTGGGAAAGCACTATTTACTATCTCGATCAAGCCGAGGAAAAACAGAAGACACAGGATTCGGAAAACTTGCGCCAGGAAGCGCAGACCGCTCTCGACAACCTGGACGGTATCCTGCGCCTGGACTTTCGCCAGGCGATCATGCTAAGCACTGGTGTGCAAATCAGCCATATAGCCGCTACCGATACCGACCTGTACCTGCTGGACTCCTTGCACGGCGATGTCATTCGGGCTATCCTGACCAACCAAAGCTACGAAGTGGATCCTTCCTTCCAATGCGGTTCGGGGCAATACGGTACGGTTACTGTGGGCGCCCTGGTGGATTTGGAAGCTTTGCCCATGAACAATATTAACAATGCGCGCATCCTGGCGATGGATAGCAAGGGAAATCTGCTCTACTGTGGGCTGTCCGCCCCAGTTGCCGCTTCGCTTGCTCCCCCGCAGCTTGGCTGGCGGAGTATCGCCGCATTTTCATTGGATGCGGATGGAAATAATCTTTACGTGCTTGACCCGGCCGCCAATACCGTCTGGCAATATAGCGGGAGTCTTGGCCAGTTTACGAATTTGCCTGTTATGTTTTTTGGCGAACAAGTCCCGCAAGGCATGAATACCGCCATCGACTTGGCCGCCAATGATGCAGATTTATACATGCTTTTCCAGGATGGCCACGTTACATCCTGTCCTCTGGCACATTACGCTGTAGCCCTGATGCATTGCGCCGACCCGGCTACTTACGTGGATACGCGCCCGGAACGGCAGCCCGGCCCCAAAATTACCGATGCTGTCTTCACGCAGGTTACCTTTGCCTCGGCCCCTGACCCAAGCATCTATATGCTCGAACCGCTGACCCGCGCAATCTACCGCTTCAGCCCAAGGCCCGATTCGCTGGAACTGCGCGGTCAGTTCCGGGCGACCATAGAAGAAAACAACACGCTGTTCGATGGCCCGGCAACAGCCATGACCATAGGCCCCAACCGCTATGCCTTCTTAAGCGTTGGCGATCAGGTCTATTTTGCCACTGATGTGCCATAGGAGGAAATATGAATGCCTCGTCAGGAAATCAAAAACAATCTTTTTTAGATTATCTGCTCAGCCTGTTCAGCGGCCTGATGAAGCCATCCAGTGGGGTAATCACGCCGCCGTCTCAGCCAGCCGTTCCACCTGACAATAACACCGAGCCGGCTCGTATCACAATTGTGCGCGTCCTGCTGGTAATCTACAACCCCATTATGGATGTTGCCTCCGGCAAGACGCTCATCCAAACCATGGACTGGAATAACCCGGATGACTTGGTGAACACTTTTATCCAGGATATTTTGGAAACCAGCGCTGGCTTGGCGCGTTACCAGATTGTCCAACGCGTGGAACTGAATGAATTCCCAGCATTAACCGATGGATATCGCTACGACTCCCAGACGTTCATGGCAGTAATGAATAAAACCCAACCGGCGCACCAGCCTGAATATGCCAATTACCAGGCCATTCTGACCGGCCTGAATGCACTACCGCTTATCACCAGCCGCCAAATTGATGAGGTCTGGCTGATGGGGTTCCCGCAAGCCGGTTTCTATGAATCAAGCATGTGTGGTTCAGGTGCTTTCTGGTGCAATTCCCAACCCCAGAGTTGGTCAGCCGGTTGCAGCCGCCGGTTCGTCGTGATGGGCTTCTCCTCGGAGCGAGGCGTGGGTGAGATGCTTCACTCGTTCGGCCACCGCACCGAATCCATTCTGATCCAGACGTTTGCCCAAACACAAGGGAGTGCCAACCTCTACGCACAATTTTCACAGTATGACAAGGTAGCGCCGGGAAAAGCCCAGCTTGGAACCATCCATTTTCCCCCCAACGCTGACATTGATTACGATTACAACAATCCACGTAAAGTTTTAAGTAATTGTTACGATTGGTACAACTTTCCACTCTTGATGAACGACATTCGCGAAGTTAATGCTGATGAATGGGGTAATGGGGATATGCGCATCCTGCACAAATGGTGGCTTAATCACCTGCCCAAAGTCGCCGGTCGGACAAGTGGTGTGGTCAACAATTGGTGGCAATATACAATGGATCCGAACCTGGTTAACCTGTAAAGGAATTGTAACCTTCCAACAAGCTGATGGAAGATAAAATCAAATTACTTTTATGAGGAGACCCATGTGAAATAGCTTCCTTCGGGGGCTTTCCTGGTGTCTCCTTAATTTGTAATATGAAATGCGCAATTTTTTTCAGCTTAAGCGCCTCGCAACAATCCTCCAAACTCCGCATGGCAGGCTCGGCACTGTTGCGGCGTCTTTTGTTGTTTTCTTTGGGGTTTTCGCCCTCCTATATCCCCTCTTTGGTCTGCCAATTACCTCAATTGGTATCATTCCCATCTTGATCGGGGCATGGGTTTACGGCATATGGACAGGTATTTTGCTCACCTTTGCGGTTTTAGCTATTGATCCCTTGATCGTCGCTTTAATGAATGGGCGAATTTTCCAAATACCCATTTTTCCAAATGGATTGCTGGGCTTGGCAACTGGCATAGCAGTCAGCTTAATCATAGGGTGGCAGGGGGAACTGAGCCGAAAGAATCAGAAAAAGTTACTCCAGAGTACATTATCGTTGGAAGAACATGCTAACATCTTCTGCTTTTTAACTCTACTTAATGATATTTTATCGGCTGCCATGGAAACCGATGACATGATAGCCATGTTGAACGTGCTGGCGAATCGTACAGGCGAACTCTTCAATACAGATAATTGCTTTATTGCCTTTTGGAATGAAGAACTTGGGAAAGCCACCCTCATGGCATCCTATGGCCCGCACAGCACAGCGTTTTTCAATACGGTGCAACTATTTGACAATAACGAACGTACTCTGATTGAAGATATCTTGGCTTCAGGTCATCCTTTTGCCGTTGAAGATATCAGGAATTTCCCGGCCATATCCCAGAATGTGGCCAATAAACTCAACGTCGGTGCGGTGCTGGGACTTCCACTTATCTCCAGAAACCGTAAATTTGGTACGGTTATCCTGGGTTTTAACGATTCTCATAGTTTCACGAACGAGGAAATAGAGCATGCTGAACTAACCGCCCGTCAGATTTCCCCGGCCGTGACTAAAGCCCTACTGCTGGAAGAAGCCCACCAGCGTATCCACGAACTCTCCAGTCTCAATGTTATCTCCCAGGCTTTTTCCTTGCACGGCGATGCTCGCCTAACCTTCAAATTGCTGACCGAGACCTTGGCCAGCCTAATAGGGGTGGGAATCTGCTTAATCTGCACTTACGATCCTGCCAATAATGAACTACGTGCGCAGACGCCAGCTTATGGCCTGGATGAAAAAGCTGCCATCGTTTTCCATTGGTCATTGGCGCTGGTGGAGAATGTTTGGGACATCTCGCACCCCCGCATGATCCAGGCCAATTCCCAAGCTGAGATACCCGAAAAACTCCTGCCAATGGTACGTTCGATAGGCGTAAATTCCGTCTTGGCAACTGCCATGTGGGATACAGATAACCATCTGCTTGGGACGATCTTCACTGCCAATAAACCAGGCGGATTCTCAGAAAGCGAAGCTCATTTACTGGATGTTCTAGCCGGGCAAGTAGCTATTGTCGTCCAGAATATCCGTCTGTTCCATACAGAGCGTACGCTTGCTGAACAGATGGGGGTGTTATACTCCATCGCCGTAGCCGCCACACAGGCAGACAACGAAGACCAATTAATTGAACACGTCTCCCAGATCATTGGGCAACGACTCTATTCAGACAGCTTCGGGATTCTGCTGCTGGACGAAACAACCCGCGAGCTTTATTTGCATCCCTCTTACCGGATCGCGTCACACGAAGGGCTGGCGCGAGTACCTCTAGGAATTGGGGTCACGGGAATAGTTGCCAGTTCGGGAAAACCGCTTCGGGTAGATGATGTTTCTGGTTCTCTAGAATATTTAAGTCTTTATCCCCTAACGCGTTCAGAATTGTGCGTACCGCTTAAAGTCGAAACAAAAATGCTTGGCGTTGTCAATGCGGAAAGTACGAATATTAATGGATTTACTATCGAAGATGAGGAGTTACTAACTATTATTGCCGGTCAACTGGCAACCGCCATCCAACGCCTGCGCACTGTTAAAGCAGAGCGTTACCAGACGCAGCAACTGGAACGTTCCAATTCCTTAATTCGGGCACTTGCTCAAATAAATACACGTGCTGCAGTGGCTGCTGATTCGGACGGCGTGTTGCAGACACTTGGAAACGAGTTGGCTAAACTTGGGTTGCGCTGCGCGATTGCGCTCTCAGATAGCGGAAACCAGCATGCCATTCTCCGATATATTTCCCTTACCAACCGGCTTATACGGGCGTTGGAGCACATCAGCAATATCAAAATAAGAAATTATGCCCTTCCCAACACAAAGCTTTCGCCAAATTCCGGTTTATCCCAGGATGCGAGTCTTGTCAAAGATCCTCTTACAATGTTGAGGAGTTGGGCACCCGACTTTCCTGAGCGTAATGCACTGAAAATCTTAAAATTAATTGGTGTGGGAGCAACCACTTCAGTTTGCTATTTGCCATTGATAACGGATGGAAAACCGATGGGAGTTCTATGGATGTGGGGCGAAGGCCTTCACGAAAGTGACTTGCCTACAATATCGCTGTTTGCCAGCCAGTTGGCCGCCGCGCTCCAAAATGCCAATCTGCTGACCGAAGTCGGAAGGCTGGCTATCACTGATGATCTAACCGGCTTATTTAACCGGCGGCACTTCTTTAAACTGGCTGAAGAAAAATTTGTGCGGGCGCAGAAAGACAAAACCCATCTCTCGGCATTGATTGTGGATATTGACCATTTTAAAAAATTCAACGACAGCTACGGACATGTGGTTGGTGACCAGGTCTTACGATCATCTGCCCAAATGATGTGCTCTGCATTGCGCGAGAGTGATATCATCGGACGCTATGGTGGGGAGGAATTTTCAATCATTTTACCTGAAACGAACAACAGCGCTGCCATTTACGTAGCCGAACGATTAATCTCGCAAGTTGCGAACGTGCCAATTGAAACGGAAGCGGGAAAACTTACCATCCAAGTGAGCATTGGCATAGCAGGGATGAGTAAAGAGACTCCCACTTTGCATTCCCTGATTGTGCGTGCCGACCAGGCATTGTATCTTGCCAAGAGCACAGGGCGAAATCGTCTGGCAGTCAAATAATGGATTTCCTTCATAAAGAACAACGTCAGGGCTTGCGCCTTGACGTTGTTCTTCTTAGGCATTTCACTTTCTTAAGTCTGCCAGCCGTTCCTCCACTGCCTGAACTTCGAGCTTGAGATCGGCCAAGTAAGCTTCCAGTTCAGCAGTTTGTTCGGCTTTGGTCAGGTAGCGGCGCTCGAAGCGGCCATCGCCGCCACAACATTCGCAACCACACTCGCAGGCTTCGTTTTTACAATCACAGGTCTCGTTAGACATACTATTTCTCCTTTTTTACTTATTATTTTCTTCAGGCTGGGCTGTTTTATTTTGCATATCCTTGCGGATTTGGTCGCGTAGGGCCTCAGCTTCCGGGGAACGCTGAGCCGGCTGCGTTTCCTTCGCCAGAGCGCCGAACCGGTCAGAGAGCAACATGGTCAGCAAGGCTTCCATGATACTACTGGAAGTGCTACTCTGGTCCTCCTCGCCTCTGCCACCGCTGACCACCACACGGGGTACCACATCCACACCGGATTGCTGGATTGCCTCGGAAAAGCGATTAAGTACCTGCTGTGTCACCTGGAACTGCGGTCCACCATATGCACGAACTTGTTCCTCGGTGGCCAGGGCCTGGGCGATACCGATGCGGGCTATTTTCTCAGATTCTGCTTCGGCCAGGGCACGGATCTGGGCAGCCTGCTGGATGGAGCGCTGGTATTCAGCCTTGCCCTGGTTGGTTTGGATATTGATGCTTAGCTCGGCTTCAGTCATCTTGGTCTGCATTTGGGCGCGTGACTTAGCCTCACGCAGTTCGCGTTCCTTAACAGCGGCCTGTTCCTGCCGCCCATAGGTTTCCACCTGTTCGGTGGCAATTTGCCTCGAGCGCAATTGGATCAAGATGGTTTCGATCTGCTTATCATTCTCCGGCGAGGATGGCGTACCGATCAACACTTCTTCCAGTTCCAGGTTGTAATGAGCAAACTTTTCCTTCATCTCCGTGCTGGCCTGTTGCTGGATGGCACTGCGCTCCTGTAAAAGCTGGATGAGTGTGCGGGTCTGTCCAACATTCTTGAAATAAGCCGACACCATCGGATCGAGAGTTTGCTCCACCAGTTTTTTGATATCGCCAAATCGCTGAATGACAAGTGGGGCCTTCTGATAATCAATATGAACCACCACCGAGAGCGGCAGGGATGGCTCAAAGGCGTCTTTAGTGATGAGAGAGACTTCGGACAAATTTTCATCGTAATGATGGGCGCCCGATTCGCTGCGGATCCATTTCAGGATGAAGTTGGTTGTCGGGACAACGATCACTTTACCGGCATAGGTATTGAATGCATACTTGCCGGGCAAAAGCGGTTCGTTCCATACGCCACGGTTGCCTTTGGAAGCCAATTCACCATGGCGGTAATCCTTACCCGAAAGATCCGCGCCCATCGCACCGGTGTATGAAACTACCACACCCACGTTACCTACTTCAACGATCGTTTTCTGGATCATTTCGACGGTGGCAAACAGGCGGTTGATGTAATATGTGCCTTCCACCAGCACTTGCAATTGGCGGCCGCGCATACCGCCTGCAGTCAGGAAGTTATCGGCATCCTGGAAACTATTGTGATAGGTGCCGGCCTGCGCCGAGGCGTCGCCGACAATCGGGGCGATAATTTCACCTTGTACCAGAGATGGACCATCATGAACAGTGACAATTCCGACCATGTCATCGGTATCTTTAATGACCACCGGACGGAAGCCGTTCCGTTGACCGATAACTTCGGCCATGCCTCGGATGGTATCCGCTTCTTCCTTGCTGAGGGATAGGGCATAAACGCGCTCTTCAGTAATAACAATGAACTGCACCAGGTTGAAGGCATACGTACCTTCACGCAGGATGCGGCGCTGCGGTCCGCGCTGCCCGCCATTTTTTAGGAACCCCGTCACATCCTGAAAATCCTGAACGGTGGCGTTGGAAGCCAATACCTGGGCTGGGCTCAGTTGTTTGCCATCCCGGGCGAAGATATAGCCAATTTTGCCCTGTGAGATGGTTACCAACGGCGCCATGTGAACAACATATTGGATCGGCATCAAGTAGTGCAGGCCGCCGCGCAGGATCTGCGGCTGGTAACCCGCCTCGCCTTCCAAGGCGATTAGTCCGCCTTTAACGGAACCTTTGCCACTCCAGCGTTTTTCGATCATGCCAATCCGGTTGTTGGGGATAAAACGAATCCCGGAAAGCGCAACAAAAAACAGGATCAACAGGATGATGACCCCTATAACTACCAGAAATCCAATCATAGTTCTTACTCCTTCTCTGTGCTCAGATGCACCATCATAACATACGAATATGTTTGAACGCACGTTGCAGATGTCTATCCAACCCTCCCAACCCTGAATTTTCCAATAGAGTAAGCCAGATACGGGATTGCATTTCGTCTTTAAAAACGTGCAGGGGCGGCATCAGCTTGTCGTCCCTGCATGAATATTGGACGCTTCAGAATGTCTACTGTTTTTCGTAGGCGGCGCCATCGGCCGCAGGCGGGTGAGCCCGACCAACCACCCCGGCTAGTACGATCATGGTCACTATATATGGAGCCATTTGCAGAAACTCGGTTGGAATAGCTATGTTCAAGATCTGCATTTTGACCTGGAGCGAATCAGCAAAGCCAAAGATCAACGATGCGGCATATGCTCCAATCGGATTCCAATTACCAAAGATCATAGCCGCCAGGCCTATAAAGCCCTTTCCGTTCGTCATCTCCCGGTCGAAGCGTCCCACGGTACCAATCGTAAAATACGCGCCGCCGATTCCTGCAATCATGCCGCCCAGAATAACATTTACATAGCGCATCAAATAAACGTTAATACCCAACGTATCGGCCGCCTTGGGATGCTCGCCCACCGCCCGGGTGCGCAGCCCCCACGGGGTAAAAAACAAAACTACATACAGAACCACAACAAGAAGAATCGTCAAATAAAAGATTAGATTATTTTCAAAAAGCACTGGTCCCAGGATCGGGATTTTGACCAAGAGCGGGATCGTTATATTAGGAAAAGTACCGGAGTTATTCAGCGTGTCAATATTTGTCTCCAAAAAACGGGCAGCCAGGAAATTGGTGGCGCCAGTCCCAATGATATTCACTGCGGTACCGCTTACAATTTGATCCACTTTGAACCGGATCACCAATACTGCGTGGATGGCACCCAGGATACCACCCGTCAGGATGGCGATCATTAAACCTACATAGAGATTATGCGTCAAGGTGGCGGAAATTACAGCGGTCATGGCTGCCGTGAGCATGATGCCTTCAAGGCCAATATTGATCACCGCCGAGCGCTCGCTGATCACCCCGCACATGGCAGCCAATGCGATGGGCGTGGCCCGCACAACCGAGATGTTCAACATTCCCACCAAGTCCATTGACTTGCCTGCAGTCGCCCAGATCAAAAATGCGGCCACAAAACAAAATGCAACAATTCCCAACAGTACGCCCGTAGAGCGAATTCCACGCGCCAACTGCCATGCGCCCATGAAAATAGCGATTAAGGCCAGAATATAGATGGATGGCTGAACAGGCAAAATCAGTTTCGGGATCGGGATCACATTCGTATCCCCGCTGGGGGTCAACTCGTATGTAGCCTGCTGACCTGCTGTAAAGTGAAGACCAAAAAGAAGCAGAATCAATAATCCAGTTCCAACCAAGATGAGACCGATCACCAGGCGGTTGCGGGAATATGGCTTTTTTTCTTTTTCTTGGACTAAGTTGGTTGCCATGCAGTCCTCATGAAATGACAGAGTAAGAAAATGACGAACATAGCTTATTTACCCCAACCGCGGGTAAGCACAGTCGCTTCCGTGCGAGCGAGGCGAATATGGTAAATCCATCGGATGACGGCTGGTGCGGCCACAAAAATCACCACCAGCCCCTGGATGATCGAAATGATATCCAAGGGGACACCTGCCATGGATTGCATGTTGGTTGCGCCGCTGCGCAGGAATCCCCACAGGCCAGCCGCCAGAACAACACCTAAAGGATGGCTCTGGCCCAGCAAAGCAATGGCGATTGAATCGAAGCCATAACCAGCAGAAAAGTTCTGCCCTACCCAATGGTCAATCCCGAGCACCTGGGTTGCTCCGGCAAGTCCCGCCAGCGCGCCGCTCAGGGTCATGGCAAGCATAACATTGCGAACGATGTTCATCCCGGCGTAGCGGGCGCCATCCGGGTTGGCACCCACGGCACGGATTTCCATCCCCAGGGTCGTTTTATATAAGAACCAATACACCAGAACAGCAATCACCAAGGCTAGGATAAATCCCCAGTTGAAGCGCAAGGGTGGAGGAAAGAAACGCGGTAACATGGCCGAGTCTTGGATCACGGGCGTTAGGGGCCGGTATCCGGGTGCCTTCATCGGGCCATTCAACAACCAATCTCCCAAGCTGAAAGAGATATAGTTCATCATGATCGTGTTCACCACCTCGTGCGCTCCCGTAGCAGCCTTAAGGTAGCCTGGGATTGCTCCCCAGATGGCACCTCCGAGCGCTCCTGCAAGCAAAGCCAGAGGCAAATGAATAAACCATGGCAAGCCTTTTATGCTATAACCCACAAAGGCAGAGCACAGGGCCCCAATACCGAATTGCCCTTCTGCGCCGATATTAAACAAACCGCACTTGAAACCTACTGCAACTGCCAGCCCGGCCAGGATGTAGGGGGTAACTGCGGCCAAGCTCTCCGTGATTGGATAGATGGCTGCCAGCAGAGCTTTTGTATCCCCGGTGGTGAAGTACACTTGGATAGCCTGAACAATCGCGGCCGGACTCCCGAATGCGCCCACAAACAATGACCCGTATGCCAGGGCAATCGCGTTCCAGGTAGCCAGAAGGGCTGTCCCGGGTGCCTGGAAGAAACTGCTATACGCCGCGATCACGCTAGTGTCGGTCGCAGCGATCACAATTGCGCCAAAAACCAGGCCAGTGAAAATGGACAGGACAGGAATGAGTAAAGTTTGGAGGGCCTTACTCCCCGATCCGCGCCCGTTTCCTCTTTTTGAAGCATCTTTTGGGTCCGGCGTCTGAGCCGCTTGAATTTTAGTTACATTGCGGTCCAAGGTAAACTCCTCCTAAAAGACCCGTTCCACTTCGGTCTCTTTTGCGGTTGTTGGGGAAATTTTGTGTGCCTCAGAAGGCTTGACGCCTGCCATGAGCAAGCCAATATATTCCTTGCTGACCTCGGCAGAAGCAACGATTTCTATGATCTGGCCTTTGTACATCACCGCGATACGATCTGACAGGGCAATTATTTCGTCGAGTTCCGGAGATACTAAAAGCACGGCCGTCCCTGCATCTCGTTTTTCAATGATACGGTTGTGAATATATTCAATTGAACCAACATCCAGGCCACGCGTCGGCTGGGAGGCGATCAGTAGCTTGATTGGGCGGGAGAATTCGCGTGCCACGATCACTTTTTGCTGATTTCCCCCGGATAAGGTGGAAACCGGCACAAATACGTTCGGAGTGCGTACGTCAAACTGCTTTACCAGTTTCTCCGCGTTTTCAATGATCACCTTTTGCTGCAAGGAAACTCCTTTAGCAAAAGGAGGTTGATAATAAGTGCACAAAACCATATTATCGTGAATAGGGAAAGAAAGAATGAGGCCGTGCCGTTGACGGTCTTCCGGAATATGGGCTACCCCTCGTTCCAAAATAGTCCGCGGCGAGGTATGGCGCAGCAGTTTGTCAACGATACGGATTTCACCGCTTGCCAAGGGAAGTAAACCAGTCAGCGCATAGACTAGTTCGGTTTGCCCATTTCCTTGCACGCCAGCCACTCCCAGCACTTCACCGGCACGTACATCAAAAGATACCCCGCTGACTGCCAGGTTCTTGCGTTCATCCTGAACGCACAGATTCTTGACATCCAGCACCACCTCTTTTGGTTGTGCAGGTTTTTTCTTGACCACCAGGTTGACATCCCGTCCCACCATCATGGCTGCTAGTTTTTCCGGAGTTGACTCGGCCGGGGTAACCGTTCCTACAACCCGGCCACCACGCAACACCGTGATATGATCCGCCACCGCCATGACCTCTTTAAGCTTGTGAGTGATAAAGATGACTGATTTGCCATTGGCAATCAGAGAACGCAATACTTTAAACAGACCTTCCACCTCTTGAGGTGTCAGAACGGCCGTTGGTTCATCCAGAATGAGGATATCTGCTTCCCGATATAAGACTTTAATAATTTCTACACGTTGCTGTGAACCTACCGGCAGGTTGCCGATATAAGCTTGCGGGTCCACCGTCAGGTTATATTGTTCAGAGATCTGGCGGATTCGTTTTGCCACTCTGGCTTTGTCCAGAAAGATCCCATTCCGGGTCGGTTCGACCCCAAGCATTACATTTTCAGTCGCCGTCATGACCGGGATGAGCATAAAGTGTTGGTGGACCATCCCGATACCGTGGGCAATGGCGTCGCTTGGGCCATGGATGCTTACTTCTTGACCCTGGATTAAAATCTGGCCCGCATCCGGCTTATACAGACCGTAAAGGATATTCATCAAGGTCGTCTTCCCTGCCCCGTTTTCACCCAAGAGGGCATGGATCTCCCCCTTTTCGACCATGAAATCAATCCCATCATTTGCTAGTACACCGGGAAAAGATTTGGTAATGCCGCGCAATTCCAGGACGGGTGGCATGCAATTATCTCCTGACCATTCGATGTTGCAAAATTGCTAAAGTAAGAGGGGCCAGGGTTACCCGGCCCCTCTTGATGGTATTACGAAATATTTACTTCTCTCCCAGGACGCCATTCACAGTGATCTTGCCGCTGATCAAATCCGCCTTGACCTGGTCGATTTCCGCCTTCAGGGAAGCCGGAACCTGGCTGTCAAAGTTGTGGTAGGAAGAGAAACCCACGCCACCATTTGCGAGAGTGAGGTTCGCCGTACCGCCGGTGAATTTTCCGTTTTGAACATCCTGTATGCCGTCGAATACTGCTGTATCAACATTTTTCAGGACGCTGACAAGCTCAACGCTCGCATCTGCATTATCCGAGACGAACCAGTCCTGGTCTACACCAATGAACAGGCATTTACCGCTAGTTCTGCAATAGGCAGCGGAACCAACACCTACACCGCCAGCCACTGGCATGACAATATCGGCACCTTCCTGCACCAACTGCTGGGCGAATGAATTGCCGTCATCAGTGGAAGTGAAGTTGCCCGTGAAGAGGCCTTTCTGTGAGACATCGTCCCAACCCAACACCTTCACGCTGGTGGAGTGCTTCTGGTTGTAATACATGGCGCCTGCCTGGAAACCCTTCATGTAAATAGTAACAGGCGGGATGTTGACGCCACCGAAGGTGCCAATCGTGCCGGTCTTGGTCATGCCGGCAGCCAGGTAACCTGCCAGGAAGGCCGCCTGATCGGTTTCAAAAAATGTACCGCGAACGTTGGAGATGTCGGTCTTGGAGCCGCAGTCCTTGCCTTCTACCTGAGTACCAGAGCAGTCGGGATAGGTGTAGTCAATGATGAGGAACTTCGAGTTCGGGTTGGCTTTTGCAGCCGTAGCAGTATTGACACCCATCAGGAAGCCTACCGTGACGATGAGATCAGCCTTCTCATTGATAAATTGCTGGATATTCTTGTCATAATCGGACTGCTGGTGGGATTCCAGATATTTGCCCGAGATACCCAGTTGGGTAATGCCTTCCTGTACACCTTTCCATGCAAGAGCGTTGAAAGACTTGTCATCAATGCCACCGGTATCGGTTACGATGCCGGCACTGATCTTTGTGCCAGTGGAGGGAGCAGGCGCTGCGGTGGTGGCAGCGGGGCCGCAAGCGGCCAGCAACAGGGCAGTTGCTGCCAAAATGGTGAAAACAACACTTAGTTTCTTCATACTCTTCCTTCTCCTTTTTATTTCGAAAGTGGATAAACAGGGATATTCAAACAAACAAATTGTTTTTTTGAGCTTAAGGGTTGCACCTCCTTTTTTGAGCGATGATTAATAGGCTATCTTGCATAATTCTATAATTTAGTATACAGGGATTTAACTATTAAAACAAGATGAAGTTTGACATGTGATATTCATTCCGGCTGTCACGGGTTCGTTACAGATACTCCTGTCTGAATATCGCCTGAAAGTAAAGCTTGTTTCAAATCGGTCATTCGCAATTTAACTTCATTAGGTATGGACGAATCCAAATCATGATACGGTGACAGACCAACCTGCCCCATAAAATTACCGGTTGGGAAAGCGGACATCCCGGCTTGAGCATCTCTGGCTGCATTAATTAGCTGTGCCACTCCTGGAGCAATCAACTTCAAAACGCTTCCGTACAAGTGCGGAGCAGCCACCGGTAAAGCGTAGTATTGGTCGGTATCCGCGCCAATTCCATAAGCGCCCCGGGTCACCGCTGCAACAATCGCATTGTTTCCGGTGTCACCGCCGACTCCAAAAATGATATCTGCTCCTGAATCAACCAGCGAATTGGCTTTTGCTGCGCCCCATTCCGGATCTACCAGAGTCTTATCAAGACCAACATCGTTATGATAAATAACCGTTGCCTTGACTTGGGGATTAATATAAGCCGCACCAGCCAGAAATCCATCCCCGTACCGTTTCATGGACGGCAACGCATCACTGGCGCATATCGCGCCAACCTGGCCCGTCTTGGACATCAAGGCTGCCAGCGCACCGGCCATATAACCGATCTGGTCCTCTGCAAAAACAAGCCCGGCTAGGTTCGGGCTGAATTCCTGATTGGCAGATTGATCCTGGTCCACACCAATAAAATAGGTATCTGGATAAGCTTTGGCTGCCGCGCGGGTGGCGTCGCCCATTGCACTTCCCACAGTCACAACCACATCGTAACCAGCCTGTGCGAAAACACTTATATTTTCTGCATAATCCCTGGCATCAACTGTTTCGATGGATGCAATCCAGTCAGCCACGCCACTCCCTTTGGCCTGCTGGATGCCTTCCCAAACAGCCTGATTATAGGCGTGATCATCTCGTTGGCCCACATCTGTGACCAGACCAACACAAAACACATCCGGCTGTTTACAATCAGCCGATTTTGGCGCACATCCAGCCGATACAAATAGTATGGCCGTTACCAGAAATGCTGTAAAGATGTGCAATTTTTTCATGGATTCGTTTTCTCCGGGTTCTCCTCTTTGATGATTTCCCCCAGCAGTTTAGAGTTTGCCTCATCCAGATTCGCTTTTTCCAGCAAATCTGGGCGATGTTTTAATGTCCGTCGCAAGGATTGCTCGCGCCGCCAATGTGCGATCCTGGCATGATCACCAGAAACCAAGGTATCGGGGACGCCCCAGCCGCGGAATTCCGGCGGGCGGGTGTAATGTGGATATTCAAGCAATCCAGAAGCATGAGAATCATCGAAAGCGCCATCCGGATCGCCCAGCACGCCGGGAAGGAGGCGGGAAAGCGCATCAACAAGAATCAACGCTGGGAGTTCACCACCAGTCAACACATAATCGCCAATTGAGATTTGGTCGGTGGCTAGATGTATGCGGATGCGTTCATCCACGCCTTCATAACGCCCACAGATCAAGGCCAAGTGTGGATGCTGGACCAATTCCATTGCCATGGTCTGGTTAAAAACACGTCCTTGGGGAGTCAACAAAATGATTGGACAACCAGGTTCCACTCCAAGGACACTTTCAACCGCTGCAAAGACCGGTTCCACTTTCATAACCATTCCACCACCGCCACCATAAGGTTCATCGTCAGTGACATGATGCTTGTCTGTGGCCCAGTCGCGGATATTGTGGACTCGCACATCAATCAGCCCGCGTTGGCGGGCGCGTTGAAGAATACTGCTTTCAAGATAAGGGGGAAAGACCTCAGGTAGGAGCGTAAAGATGTCGAACTCCATATATCCATTCTAGCCGCAAGCAGGATGTCTGACAAGAGGGTTGGTGGGGATTGACGCCCATTTGCATCAGATGGTAAGATGACTGTATGTATCTGAGAGGTTCAAAATGGAATATGCGCCACCAGCGACCAAGAACCAATTGGTTCCTGGTTATCTTGGTGGTTATTTTAATTGCAGGCGTCACTTACGTGGACCGGTTTGTCCTGCCAAAGGCGCAATCACCTTTTATGCCGACTCCAACGGTTACGCGTGACCCCGAGTCTTACGTCACCGAGGCACAAGGGTTATTTCAGGAAGGTAAATTACCCGATGCGATAAATACGTACCTGGAAGCCATCCGCGTTACACCCAAGGATCCCACTCTCTACATTGCCTTGGCACGCGTCCAGATTTTTGCCGGAAATTACAACGACGCCCTGGTTAATGCCGAAAATGCTTTGTTGCTCGATCCAAACAGTTCAATGGCGCAAGCTGTGCGCGGTTGGGCGCTCACTGAGCAAGGGAATTACACTGCCGCGGACGACTCCCTGCAAAATGCACTGCGATTGGATCCAAACAACGGTCAGGCGCATGCTTATAATGCTTTTTTATATGGCGAGATGTACGATAATAGCGCCGGCCCATATGTTAACCCACTCCAAACGGCCATTGACGAATCTAGAACTGCCACTACCCTCGCGCCCAATAGCCTGGAGGCGCACTGGGCGCGTGCATATGTTTACCAACTCACCGGCAACCAAGAACTGGCTATTCAGGAATATCTGGCCGCCATCAATATCAACAAGAATATCTCTGAAATCCACTTGGAGCTTGGCGTAACATATAAGGCTACGGGAGTAATTGACCAGGCCATCCAGCAATATACCCTCGCTAATACCTTAGATCCGACTAATTACCTGCCGTCACTCTACAGCTCGCGTGCCATGGCCACCATCGGCGAGTATGTTCAAGCCGAACAGTATGCGGATGCAGCCGTCCAAGACGCGCCTACCGATCCTTATGTGCGTGGCAACTGGGGCTATATGCTTTACAAGAATAACGAATGGCCCGCTGCCATAGAACAGCTTTCATTGACCATCAACGGCGGCAAGACGGCTGATGGACAAACCATCCAACCATTGCCCCCAACTGGTAATGATACCTGGATCCCCATATACTATTACACCTATGCTATTGCTTTAGCCCAAAGTGGCCGTTGCAGCGATGCTTTGCCTCTGACGCAAACCATCCTGGATGCTTTCCGGGCAAACGAATACGCTGTGTATAATGCCCAATTTGCTCAGAATCTTTGTGGGAAGAACATCGGCACTCCTTCTCCACAGACTTCAGCTACCCCTGGAGCAACCTCAACCCCATGAAAGTTAACCGCCGCCGGAGGCTGTTCTACCGACTCCCCATTTGGCGTCGCCCATCAAACCTGTATCGCCTGTTCGGCCTGATGATTCTCATTCTCGCCGGGGGCTGGTTTACTTTACAATTGGATACGGGCACTATCCACAATCCCTTTGAACCCACCCCCACATCTACGCGCACCATTAATTCCCTGGCGCTCGAAGGGGATGCACAATTTCAAGCTGGCGCATTGGATCTCGCTATCAATGCTTACCAGCAAGCGACTGCCCAGGACAGCACAGGCGACCCGCAGGTCTGGACCGAATTGGCCCGCATCGAGGCATACTCATCCGAACTGCTTTCCAACGATGCCGACCGCTTGGCACGTCTTACAGAAGCGCTGCAATCCGCCAATCAGGCCGTTGCCATTGCCCCTGGCAATAGCGATGCCTATGCCATCCGTGCCTTTGTCTTGGACTGGAATGCCGACACTGCCTTGGATCCCCTGCGCACAGGCAACAAAAAAGCTGCCGATTTCATCTTTGAGGCCCAGCAGGATGCTGTTCAGGCACTCAGCCTGAACAGCCAAAACCCTCTCGCGCTGGCTTATTACGCTGAAATCCTGATTGATGAACAGAAATTGGACCAGGCTGCTCTATACATCCAGCCGGCCCTCCAGCTTGGCCCACAGATAATGGATGTCCATCGCGTCTATGGCTATTACCTTGAATCAACTGCCAATTATACACAGGCAATCGAAGAATACCAGAAGGCACTCGCGATTGACCCCAACCTGACTTTTCTTTACGTTACTATCGGACATAATTACCGCACCCTGGCTTTCTTAAGCACCAGCCCTGCCCAACAGAGCGCCCTTTATAATGATGCCCGAGCAAATTATGCCAAGGCAATTGCCATTGACAATCAACTCAAGAACACTGATCCCTCGATCAATGATCCTTCGCCTTACATAGCCATCGCAAAAACGTATGCTCAGCAAGGCCAGTTCTTCGCGGCTGCTCTGAATGCCCAGGAAGCTATTGCATTGGATCCAAGCAATGCTGACCTGTATGGTCAACTGGGGGACATCTACAAAAGAGGACGCAATTTTGAAACATCCATCATTGCCCTACGCTGCGCCGTGGAAGGTTGCGATGCAGCCACATCTTGCCAGGCCGTTCTCGCTGGAAGTGATTGTGTTGGCGCCGAAGTACAGCCTTTGGTACTAAACATCAACAGTGCCACATATTACCTGGATCTTGGCTCTGTTTTATCGGCATTCGCCCCCAACCAGCCCACATACTGCCCGGAGGTGGTAAAGTTGTTGACTCAGGTTGAGGTCGCCTATCCCAACAACACCATCATTACCCGGAATGCAAATGTGGGTCTGGAAATCTGCGCTGAGATTACGACAACAACACCAGGCGCTACGCCGGGTGCTACGTTGGGCGCCCCTACCATCACTGTAACCCCTACTCCCACACCCAATTACACACCATTACCATAAGAGCGGTTTATTGGGAATTGCCGGGAAATGGGGGAAGATAAGCGGTGGACAGGTAATATCAGAATTTTGTTAATCCTCTCTTTTTCCTCTTGACGTTCTCCTGGAAGCCATGTATCATATTATTAGCACTCGATACATACGAGTGCTAAAATACTACGAAACCCTTTACAGGAGGCGAATATGGCACTTAATCTCAAACCCCTCGGAAGTCGTGTGGTGATTGATCCCATCGAGCAAGAGGACATCACCGCGGGCGGCATTGTGCTCCCCGAAACGGCTAAAGAGAAACCCCAACAGGGCAATATCTTGGCAATTGGCCCTGGCGATCGTGACGAAGACGGAAAGCGCATCGCCATGGATGTAGCCGTAGGCGACAAAGTCTTGTACGCCAAATATTCCGGCACTGAAATCAAAGTGGATGGCAAGAAATTGCTCATCCTGCGCGAGAGTGACATCCTCGCCATTGTTAAGTAAATAATCAAATTGGAGGCATGAATTATGGCTGCAAAACAACTCGTCTTTTCTGAAGATGCCCGTCGCCGGCTACAGCAAGGCATTGATGTGGTCGCCAATGCAGTTGGTACCACCCTTGGTCCCAAAGGCCGCAACGTGGCTATTGACCGGAAGTTCGGCTCCCCCACCATCACCCACGATGGCGTGACGGTTGCCAAGGAAATTGAACTGGAAGATCCTTTTGCCAATATGGGTGCGCAGCTTCTCAAGGAAGCCGCCACCAAAACCAATGATATTGCCGGTGATGGTACCACTACATCTACTGTTCTCGCGCACGCCATTGTGTCTGAAGGCTTGAAGAACCTCGCCGCGGGGGCCAACCCGATGCGCCTGAAAGTCGGAATCAGCCGGGGCGTGGAGACTGTTGTCGCTTCCCTACGCAAGATGGCTCAGAAAATTGAGACAAAAGAAGAAATCGCCTCGGTCGCTACCAACTCTGCCGCTGACCCTGAAATTGGCAAACTGATTGCAGACGTGATGGACAAAGTCGGCAAAGACGGCGTCATCACCGTGGAAGAATCTAAATCACTGCAATTTGAGACAGAATATGTTGAAGGTATGCAGTTCGACCGCGGTTACATCTCGGCTTATTTCATCACCGACTCGGAACACATGGAAGCGGTCATCTCCGAACCATATATCCTTATCTACGATAAGAAAATTTCCGCAGCGCAGGATATTGTCCCGGTACTGGAAAAACTTGTCCAGATTGGCAAACGAGATTTGGTTATCATCGCTGAGGATATCGACGGCGAAGCCCTTGCCACGCTCGTTTTGAACAAACTGCGCGGCATGTTGAATGTGCTGGCCGTCAAGGCCCCCGGCTTCGGTGATCGCCGCAAGGCCATGATGCAGGATATTGCTACCCTGACTGGTGGTCAGCTCATCTCCGAAGAGACCGGCCGCAAGCTCGAAACCACTACCTTGCAGGACCTCGGCAAAGCCGAAAAAGTTGTTGCCGATAAAGATAACACCACCATCGTTGGCGGCAAGGGTGATGCCGCCGAGATCAAGGGTCGCGTCGAGCAGATCCGCGTTGAGATTGACAAGAGCACCAGCGACTACGATAAGGAAAAACTTCAGGAGCGTCTGGCCAAGCTCTCCGGCGGTGTTGCCATCATCCGCGTTGGCGCAGCCACTGAGACCGAACTCAAAGAGAAGAAGCATCGCGTTGAAGATGCCCTCTCTGCCACACGGGCTGCTATTGAAGAAGGCATCGTCCCAGGCGGCGAAATCGTCTTCATCAATGCTGTTTCCGCCCTCGACAAGGTCAAAATGGATGGCGAAGATGAAACTATCGGCGTCGCCATTGTCCGCAAGGCTCTTGAAGCCCCCATTCGCAAACTGGCTGAAAATGCCGGCCAGGATGGCGCAGTAATCATTGAGAACGTCCGCCGGCTTGCCAAGGAACAGAGTAATAAACACCTCGGCTACAATGTTATCACCGGAGAATATGTTGACATGCTCAAGGCCGGTGTCATTGATCCGCTCAAGGTGGTACGTGGCGCCCTCGAAAATGCCGCTTCCATCGCCGCTATGATCCTGACCACCGAGTGTCTGATCACCGATGTGCCTGAAAAAGAAAAACCCGCTCCTGCCATGCCCCCTGGCGGCGGGATGGATTACTAGACAACGCATCCCAGCAGGGGCGACCAGTTGGTCGCCCCTGTATCTTTTAATAATTGGTATAATTCTGTTAAATGGTCCGGCCTACACTACCACACAATCCGGCTTTCTTAAGCTTCTTTATTCTTTTAACTCTGGCTGCCTGCGCAGCCCCAAGCAGTTTAAATCTGGCAACTGCTACCCTTATTTCCACACCTTCCCCGACCGCGACCGCCACTCCTGTTCCACTGGCGGTTTCCGTCAACGGTGAGGGCATTCCCATGCCTGAATTCGAGGCAGAATTGGGGCGCTACCAGCAAGCCCAGACTGCTTTGGGTAACACCGTTAACCTGGAAACAGCTAAGAAAGCCATCACTGATGAATTCATAAACATTCTGCTGCTGGTGCAGGGCGCTGCCGCCAATGGCTATCGAGTGGATGATGCCGCGGTACAGAGCCGTATTGATAATCTGGCCGCTCAGGTGGGGGGAGTTGACGCACTGAAAGCTTGGCAAACTTCCCACGGATATACTGACGTCACCTTCAGGTCCGATTTGCGCCGCCAGATTGCCGCCGCATATATGCGTGATAAAATTGCCGCAACCGTCCCTGCCACGGCCGAACAGGTACACGTAAAACAGATTTTGCTCTATAATACAACTGCAGCCCAGCAAGCGCTTGGCTATTTGAAGGCTGGTTGGAATTTCAATGACCTGGCCGCCCAGTATGATCCGGTTACAAAAGGTGAGTTGGGATGGTTTCCTCGAGGTTATCTATCCGACCAGGCTATAGAGGCTGCCACTTTTGCCCTCCAACCTGGCCAATACAGTGATATTATTCAGACTCGGGCTGGCTATGATATCCTGTTTGTGGTAGAGCGCGATCCAGATCACCCGCTTTCGCCAGATGTTCTGCTTACTCTTCAGGAACGCGCCGTGCAGGCTTGGCTGACCAAACAAAGAAATGGAAGTACAATTCTTTTTGCACCTTGATGTGTGTTCCGGGAGATGGAACCATGGACAATTTTGAGCTAAAACCTGAACCAAAAGTCGAACGGAAACCCATAATTTGGAATATCCTGACAGTAATTGTACTGTTGGGAACATGCGGCTTGCTGGGCCTATTCTTCAACATCTTTACGAACCCCACCAGCATGCTCCCCAGCAGCTTGCGGCCGGCACCACTCCCCACTCTCTACCAGTCTCCCACTCCCACACCCACCATTATTCTCCAGCCTCCTACTTGGACGCCTACACTGACTATTCAACCCTCCCCAACCCGTACAAAAGCCCCAACCTGGACATTGGTTCCGGCATTGCTCACTCCATCTATTAGCATAACGCCTATTACCATAACGCCTATTGCTACAACCACCCTTGGTACGAAAACGATTACCCCCACAGCCATGCCAGCCTCAATAGTCATTACCTACCAGTCTGTTACCACGATACACTCGAATTTGGCTTGTAGCTGGATGGGAGTGGGTGGAAAAGTGCTGGACGCGAACAATAAACCGCTTACATTACAGACCGTCCAGTTGGGCGGCACTCTAAATGGCCAAGCCATCAGTGGCACAGTATTAAGCGGGAACAGTCCGGCGTATGGAACATCTGGATTCGAATTTGCTAAACTGGCTGACAGTCCCATTGCCTCGAAGCAGACTCTGTGGATCCAACTTTTTGATAACAATGGCAAGCCACTGACCGGGAAAACCTACTTTGATACCTTCGAAGATTGCACAAAGAATTTGGTGATGGTTGTATTCACTGTAACGCGCTAGAAACAACCAAATACAAAATTCCTATTCTTGTGGAAAGCTCATAAGCCCCGCAATATTAGTGGGAAACTTTGCGTAGGTTGGCCGAGTCAAAAAACAGCCCTTCGACTTCTTCCCCGCCAATCAGAAAAGTGACCGTGACGTAGACGGTTTCGTTGGCGTATTTGGAAGGAAAACGATAGATTGCATAGCCCTGATTGTTTGAGATGCTGGGTATATCCATATAGATAAAGTTACCACTGGCGTTGTATAACAGCGTTCGCAGTTGGGTAAACTTATCTTGTGTAAATACGGATTTCATTTGTTCGCTGAAATCCTGCGTAAATTCCCGGTAATTATTCGCGTCAATTGCTTTCAGGATGCTCTCCGTCACGCTGGCAACCTGCTGGTCAGAAAGCCCGGCTTTTTGGGCTGGTAAACAACCGCTCAATCCCACAAGCAACACCAGAATCAGTACATAAACCGGTAAGAACTTAAACGTAGCCTTGATCTTCAATTTACGTTTGTCTCTCTTTCCATTAAATTTTTGCAAGGGGCAAGGTAGCCTTACAAGGCAACCTTACACCGCAACATTCCAGTGTACATAGCCCGGGTTATTTCCATGCACAACATCATCGAACATCTTGAGGATCGAGCTGGTCAAGGGCCCCATCACGCCCTTGCCAATCGGGCGATGATCCACTTTCGTCACCACTGTGATCTGGACAGCCGTGCCGGTCAGGAAGAATTCATCGCAGACGTATATTTCCGAGCGGTCAATCTGACGTTCCACCACATCCAATCCCAATTCTTTTTTTGCCAGTTCCATCACAGAGCTGCGGGTAATCCCTTCCAGAATATTATCTGTAACCGGCGGAGTAACCAAGACTCCATCTCGAACCATAAAGATATTCATGGCACTGCCCTCAGCCAAGTGACCATCCTGCGTCAGGACAAGTGCTTCGTCAAAACCAGCCCGGACTGCATCCGTTTTTGCCAATGCAGAACTGGCATACGCGCCGCTGATTTTTCCGCGTGCCGGGATCGTATTATCCTCAATGCGTCTCCAGGATGAGATGGTCACATGAGCATCCATTCCATTTTTAACATATGCCTCCATGGGCATGGCAAAGATGGTTAAATCATCTTTCAAGTCATGCAGGCGGACACCTATCCCCTCATCGGCTTTGTAGGCCAGCGGACGGATATAAATATTCTGCCGGTATGCATCATGGCGGAGAAGTTCCAGTGTCAGGTCCGTCAAACTTTCAGGAGTGTGATCGAACTCCATGCACATAACTCGGCACGAATTCAGAAAGCGACGATAATGATCCATTGGGCGAAAAACGAAGAGTTTTCCCTTATCTTCATTCCAGTACCCCCGCAGACCTCCAAAAACTGCCGTACCGTAATTGAGCGCGTGCGTAGCAACCCCAATCTTAGCGTCCGAATAGGGAACTATCTTACCTTGAAAATATGCGTGCTTGGGCAAATCCACAGACACACCTCCATTATAAAATTCGATGGAACCTAAGGCCGTCCCGCCATTATACCGCAGCGCCCCAAACTGATTCCCGGTACAAATGCTTGACGCCTGGATATGTTTCGATATAATCTGTTTAGATTTATATCTAATTAATTCAACAATGGTGAATTTATGAACGAACAAGATGTGCTTAACTTTCTCAAAGCGCTGGCTGATGCCAACCGGCTGAAAATTGTTGGCCTGCTGGCTCAGCGTGATTACAGTGTGGAGGAACTGGCTGCCCTGTTGAACCTGAAACCTCCCACAATCTCACACCACTTATCCAAACTGGCAGACGCAGGATTGGTGACCGCCCGGGCGGAAGGCTATTACTCCATTTACCGGCTGGATAAAGAGGCCCTCGAAGCCGCCGCCCGCAGCCTGTTCTCCAATGAACAAATGGTTGTCGCTGCCGAGGCTGTGGACCTGGATGCATATGACCTCAAAGTGCTGGCCGATTTTAGGTTACCGGATGGGCATTTAAAAGAAATTCCGGTCCAGCGTAAGAAACTGGAGGTTGTGCTGCGATATGTGGTAAAAGCCTTCGAGCCTAGTGTAAAATATGCCGAGAAGCAAGTCAACCAAACCCTGGCCTGCTTCCATGAGGATACGGCTACCCTGCGGCGGGAGTTAGTGGGCTATGGCTTAATGAAAAGGGAGGCTGGAGCAGGCGATTACTGGGTTGAAGATATTACATAAAGCGCAGGCCCTCGCCGCCCCGCTTTACAACGGCATTTTTCCTGGGATGCCTGGCTTGCGCGGGTATAGGGGAGGTGTGGCCGCAACCTTGTCTACCACAACTAAAAAGCGTTCTTCGGCCACTCCCGGCAACGTTACCGGGAGCAGTTGCCTTATCTGCCCGCCGAGAAGCTTCAAAGCAAGTCCTGCGTTGTGCGCCTCCGCTGGTCCGCTGGGGCCTTTCTGGGCCAGCATCTTTCCACCCACTTGCACAAGCGGAAGGAGGTACTCTGCCAGGGTGGGCAGGTTTGCTACAGCGCGTGCGACTGCCCAGTCATAAGACTCGCGCTGTGTAGGCATTTGTCCTATCTCCTCGGCACGCGCAGTGATTACGGCAGCCTCCAGTTTCAAGGTCTCAACCACGTGGCGGCAAAAACTGGCCTTCTTGCCGACCGATTCCACGAGCGTTAATTGCATGGATGGATAGAGAATCTTCAAGGGGATACCCGGAAAACCTGCGCCGGTGCCGACATCCACCAAGTGTTTAGGCGGGTTATCTTTCCAGGCCAGGACACAGGAAAAAGAATCCAGAAAGTGTTTGGTGCGGATTCCTTCCGAATTGCGAATCGCGGTCAGATTGAACTTCTCGTTCCAGGCCAGGAGCTCATTCTCGAAAGTCACCAGAGCCGCCACCTGCCATGCAGATAGACGGATTCCGAAGAGTTGCTGCGCGGCATAAACAAGGTCTTCCATATCACAAGATTATAACATCCGGTTTGAGACGTCAGTTTATCGAAACCGGGCGCAGACAGTGAGTCTGCGCCCGGTACTGGATACTATTCTGGGCTGATATTATTTATTTCGCTTGGGCAGCTTTTTTTGCCTTGCGCCTTTTGACCAGGGAAAGGATGCCCCAGATGATCAGGGCGATCGGGCCAAAGACAACGATCAGGATCGGGAGCACAAGCAATACGAGGTAGATGATGAAGTTCACGAATCCTTGCAGGAATTTGACCAACGCCTGGACGGCGTCCCGTGCCACACCCACAGGTTTCCAACCGCCAATTTCAATCGGCTTGATGGTTTCTTCGGCGATCAGGTTCACAGTGATCGCGGATGTCGAGGTGGTTTCATCAATATATTTTATCTGGCCCTCGATCTGCTCAATCTGCCCTCGGATAGTCACGATTTGGTTGTAAACGTTCAGCACATCCTGGGTCTTGGTGGTGCTATCGTTGCCAGGGTTATTTTGCGCGTCATCCATGATAGCCTGGAGATCTTGCTCGGCTTTTTCCAGGTTGGTTAATTGACTCTGCAAATCAACGTATTGCGAGGTGACATCCTGGCCGGTGCGATCTTCGCTTTGCACGCTTACCACACCCGTTTTGATCTGGCTTAGAGCGGTATCCAGCTTTTCCGCCGGAACGCGGATCGAAATAGTTCCCTGGGGAACAGTATTGCCATCCGGGGTATCAACCTGGGACATATTCATTGAAATAAGGTATCCGCCCAAGTCTTCTGCCATCTGATTGATGGCATCTATCTTTTTCTGTGGGTCGGTGACAACAATACTCAAATTCACGGTCATGCTAACCAGCCGGTTCTGAGCTGCTGCTTCCGTACTACCTGCGCCGCTGGCAATATTCTTGGCCGTGCTTAAGCCGTTCACAACACTACCAGGCGCTCCGGCATCCGGCGCTGGTGCAACACCCGCTTGTTCGTTCGTCATACTGCTGCCCACTGATGCGAATGGCATGGCTGGCGCTGCGGTGGAAACGGGAGCGGCAGAGGCGCACGCGGAAAGCAGCATGGCGAAAGCGACAAAAATAAGAGCAAATTTCGTTTTCATGGATTCTTCTCCTCACATTGGCTAACGGATTGGTTTGTTTCATAGACGCCCGGCTGCCAATATAAGTTCCTCCCGTTAATAAACAAAACTGCAGATACTTACTTTCCCTACATTAACCTCACCAACCTACTGCCAGCCGCTCAGCGTGCCGCGGCGGAAGGCCGGCATCCAGGATACGCTTCTGCACAGATTTAATATCATATTCCACCCGGCGCGGCTCCCAGGTTTTGGTTTTGGGGTGGAAGAGGGCATAGGCTGCCCGTGGATCCCGGTCACGCGGCTGGCCAACGGAACCAGGGTTCAGGATGGCACGTTCCTTAAGTTCATAATGTTCTGCTGGCCTGGGTACCTCGATGGTTACTTCATCACTTTCAGCGTGGTACTGGAAAACCGCTTGGAAATGACTATGCCCGACGAAACACCACAGCGTTTCAAAAAAATCCATATTGATGCGTGCCACCAACGTATTCATAATATACTCCCAGATCGGGTCACGCGGGCTTCCGTGTGCTAGCGTAACGCTTCCGCATACCCTCGGTTTTTGTGAAAGCGTGCGCAGAAAATCCTTGCTGGCATCCGTTAACTTCTCGCGTTGCCATAGCAGAGCCTTTTTGGCATCCAAATTGAAAGTTTCCAACGCCATATCACCGATGGCAGCATAATCGTGGTTGCCCATCATGCAAGTCAGTTTAGGCAAAGCCTGTATACGCTCAATACACTCATTTGGGTCCGGGCCATAACCAGCAATATCACCCAGGCACCAAATCTCATTCACTTTCCCGGCGTCGGCCAGAACCGCCTCCAGCGCAGTGATATTGGCATGCACATCAGAAATTACCAGCACTTTTGTCATTTAGTCTCCAGGAGCATTGCTAAGCGAGTCATGATGATCTCTGCAACTTCATGCTTGCTCATCAGTGGTAACGATTCTACTTTTGCATCGGAGAATAGAAGAATAACGCGATTCATATCCACGCCAAAACCGGAATCCGCTGCGGAAATATCGTTGGCAACGATCATATCCAGTTTTTTTGACTTTAACTTGGCCACGGCGTTCTCCAGCAGGTCCCGACTCTCGGCAGCAAAACCAATGACCACCTGCGGCCTGCCGGATTCCAGGCCTGCCACCGTCGCAAGGATATCCGGTGTGGCATCCAACGCAATCTGCGGAATCCCATCCCGTGTCTTGAGTTTGTTTTCTGCGACCTTCTTCGGACGGAAATCAGCCACGGCTGCCGCCATGATGATGGCATCCGTCCCGGCAGATTCGGCCAAGCTGGTCTCCAGCATCTCTTGTGCAGTATTGACCAGGATGAACCGTGCGCCAACCGGTGGGAGGATAGCCGTTGGCGCGCTGACCAGGGTGACTGTTCCGCCTGCGTCAATCGCGGCTTGTGCTAGAGCGTAGCCCTGCTTGCCGGAGGATTTGTTCGTTAGCACACGCACCGGGTCGAGCGGCTCCTGCGTTCCACCTGCCGTAACAACAATTTTTTTCCCAGCGAGCGGCCCATGCCTGCCCAGGATAAGACGGATATAGCCAAGAAGCTCCGCAGGTTCTACTAAGCGGCCCTTGCCCACCAGCCCGGAGGCCATGCGTCCTTCGGCGGGTCCAGCAAAACAGATGCCGCGCTCTGATAGTATCCGGACATTATCCTGTGTAGCAGGGTGAGTATAAATGCCTACATCCATGGCTGGGGCAACTAGCAGCGGACAGCGCGCCGCCAACGCAGTAATGGTAAGCAGGCTATCGGCAATGCCGTGGGCTAATTTACCAAGTGTGTTGGCAGTGCATGGGGCAATAACCAGCAAATCGGCGCTATTACCAAGACCAACGTGCAGGATGTGCGCCTGATCACCCCACAGATCGGCATCGGTGAAAGCCTTGCGACCAGTTATGGATCGGAAAGTGAGCGGCGTGATAAATTTCTCTGCCGCAGAGGTCAGAATCACATCCACTTGGGCGCCGGCCTGAGTCAATTGGGAGGCCAGTTCAACGGCTTTGTAACTCGCAATAGAACCGGTAATGCCTAGGAGGATATGCTTGTTGGATAAGATAGTCATACAGACTGATTATACTGCCAACCAGTCGTACTCAGGAACCGCGCCGGGAAGCCAACACGAATCGCCTCGTCTCCGAGAAAGGCGGTTTCAGCGCCTCTGCCTCCAGAGCCATAACCCGGCCACTGGCAAAATAACCAAAATCAAAGTTGGCAGGGTCACCGGCCTTTTTGCCGGGGATTGGCATCAGCCGCGCCGTGAGAGGTTTGTTAAGGCGCAGCGCCAGCGCAGAGAGGTCAAGCAACAGCGCTGTAATTTGGTCCGCGCTGGTATCTCCCGGTAACGGGAGCGTATCTAACCCAGTACCACACACGGCAGAATAAAGTAACAAGTCTTTGACAGTCAAAGTTCCCTCGGCTGCGCGCCGAGCCAGAATCGAATCCTCCAGCACCGGCAACATCAATCCGCTGAATCCGGTGCCAGGGAAGCGGGCACGCTCGATAATTTCCGTCAGGATTGCTGCTGCAGCCAGCGAACCATGCAATCCGGCTCTCGGCACGCCCATCCGTTCCATGGCCGCACCAATAGAGATAGTCTCAGATGGAAAAGGCGCCAGGGAGAAGTCAATCCCACCAAATACAATCGAAAAACGATGGCTAAGAGCATCCGCAACCATTCCCAATTGCTTGGCGCGCCTTTCGATTTCCGAAGCCATCGCCCATTGGCCGTCGCTTACCGACCGGGCACTGGTAAAAGCCTCCACAGCCAGGTCCGCTGCTTCCGTCGCGATGGAAAACGCCGGCTCGTCGCGGTCATGGTAGGCAGCCGGGAAGAAAGGAGAACCCGGCTTGACATTCGCCAATGCCGCAAAACGTAGGTTGGCGAAACCGTCTGGCGTTATCGGGCCACAGCGAGTGATAACTTTCGCACAAGCTTGCACGGCGGGAAAGGAAATACCAAACCTGGCATCTGCCATTACACCGGAGAAAAAAATGTCCTTGGCAGTAGCAATGGCCTCGGGAATGACAGCAAAACTATCCAGTATTTCCGGCTGGGCCGGCCCAAGGGCCGCGTAGACAATTCCAGCAGACTGGATGGCCGCTGACATTTGTTCGGCCAGCCTGGGAGTTTCGGCGATTTTATCCGCTCCGATTATTTGCAGGAATGGTATTGTTGCTAGCCGGGTCGTTTGGGTTTCGTAGCCGGCCGCCTCATATGCGGATTTTGCCTCGGCCAGAAATTTCCCTGCCTGCTCGATTTTCGACTCGTCCACCGGCCAGCCAGGATTACAAAAGTAAGTAATCGCGCGAATCTTCATATTACAATCTCTTTCACCCGCCCGACTGCCCCGCTCGTCAGGCGAACTTTGATACCATGCGGATGCATGGTCGAACTGGTGAGAATATCTTTCACAATTCCCTCGGTTAGTTTACCGGTGGGCTGATCTTGTTTCAGGACAATCCTTACCCGCAAGCCGGGCTTGAGTTGGGCACGCGTGGGAACAGGCATCATTTGAACTCCGCATTCAACCTATTTCAGCAGACCTTCCGCAAACTTCAAGAATCCCTGCACATCTTCGAAATTGCTGACCAACCCGACCGAGAGACGCACTGCACCGGATGATTTGCCGTCAATACACAGGCGGAAATCATCCAGGCTCAAACGCTGGTCGTGGCCAGGACTCGTGAAACAAGCGGCCAGTTCCATTCTGGATATGCCCAGGGCAACCTCGCCCGCCCCAGGATTGCAGAAGCAGCCTGTCCGTAGGGAGATATTGGATTGGTTGGCCTTCAGTTCAATGAAACGGTGGTCAATTGGCTCGCCATCCTTATCAAAAAAATTGGCGGTCACCGCTCCCCCACGCTTGACCGTGTCAATCGGCCCATAGATGCGTGCCAACGGAACTCCGCTACTGTGCTGCAAGGCCGATAAGTTGTCCAATAGCCAACCGGTCAGGCATTGGATCCGCTCGTGTATGGTCTCGTATCCAATGGATTGGATATGCTTCAGTCCAATCTCCACCGCCGGGATGTTGAGGTAATCCAGTGTGCCATCTTCGAAGGCAGCCGGAGCCTCAGCCAGGTAATACTTATCTCCCTGGACAGAAGCAACGGTGATCGTTCCTCCGGAAAACCAGGGGCGGTGCAGCTTCTTTAGAACTTCACGCCGGGCCAACAAGGCCCCAACGCCGGTCGGATAACCAAAAATTTTATAGAACGAGAGCGGGATGAAATCTGCCTTGTATTTGGAGAGGTTCAACTGGCTGGTGGGTGCAAAGGCAGCCGCATCCAGCAACACATCCCAGCCTTTGGCATGGGCGCGCTCAATCCACTCCAAGGGATGCATAACGGAAGAGAAATTGGATTGGGCCGGGTAAGCAAATAGATTGTTTTTGCCGGCGGTTCCCAAATCCAGCGATGCTTCCAGAAATTCCGCGTCCACACGCATATCTGGCAACGCCACGGGGACGTAGGTCACCTCTGCACCCTTGGCATGGGCGAATTCCCGGATGCCGTTGACCGAATTATGGTTATCGAAGGTCAGCAGGTAATGGGAACCTGCTCCGAAGGGATAGGATTCTCCAACCAGCTTTAGCGCCCCGCTTGCATTCAATGTAAAGATGACAGTATACTCGGCGGGATCCGCGTTAAAGAATTGCAGTATAGTCTCGCGGGCGCTTTCAATCAGGCGCGTGGCAGCTTGCGAAGTGGGATTGGATGAATGCGGGTTGCCGAATACATTTTCGGCCAGGACTTTCTGGTGGGCACGCAACTGCGACTCAGCATACAAACTGCCGCCAGTGTAATCCAGATAAATCTGGCTCAGCCGGTCGAGGCGGGCGTAATCCCGCTCACGCAACTCATCGATGTTGTGGGTCTGGTCGTAAGATGGGTATTTCTGAACGAATTCGGCGTACTCAGGCATGGATACTTCCTTCCTAATTATGGGGTCGATGTTAGTGTAGGGGTGGGAGTAGGCCAAGCTGGCCAGGGAAGTACCAGCTTCCAGGGCGAGTAGCCTTGCTTATTAACCGTGTAAATGCGGGCGCTGGAAGGCTCAAGGCAACCGGGCTCATCCGTGAATTTAACGGCCATCATGGAGATATTCTTGTCGAAAGATGTCACGTAGCTCTGGGGCTTGAAAACCAGTTGCCCTCCCTGGCAAACCCAGGCCTCGATAAGGTAGCCGTTATAGTCCGCCTCATCCATTGGAACAGGCAGCCAGAAGACCGTCACATCGTTTCCTACACGGTTTGCACTGACGGCTGGCGGTGGGGGATAAAGATTGGAATAGGGTGACAAATCCGGCACGGTGACCGGTGCATCATCGGTACTGCCCAAATTCACTTTTACAATTCCTGCATTCACCCAGCAGGGATTCTTGTGATCAATCCCCTGCACATAGAGCCAACTGCTATCCTGGTTGCGCCCGATAACAATCTGCTGGCTGCCTGCCAGGATTTCATATTTGCTGATATAAGCGGGATCTGGGCCATAGAGACATTGGGTATGAATAAGCACCGTGATTGCGGCTGGCTCGGGGGTTGGCGTGATGGTGGGTGAATCAGCGTTGGTCGGAGTAGGGGTCGGGGTGTCGGTGTCCACAGGCGTCAGAGTCGGCGTGACGGTCACGGGAACATCGACAATCTGGGTAACCACCTGTGTCACTTCCTGTGTCACTACAACCGTCTGGATGATGGGCGTACCCGCAGGCGCAGGCGATGCGATCAGCGGCAGATCACAGGCGACGACAGTAAAAACGAGCAAAAATGCAATGCCAAATATCCTAAAGGATTTTCGGGGATAAGGGTTCGTTTTCATGACATCTCCTCTCTCTCCAATTGTAGCACTGCTTTAAGCTCTTGATTCGCATTACCACCTGTGGTATCATCCCAAAACAATTAAATAGCCCCAATCGGCACTCTTATCCAGAGAGGCGGAGGGACCGGCCCGACGATGCCTCGACAACCGGTCGGCGAAAAGCCGAACACGGTGCCAAATCCGGCAGTACGAGCGACCTGTATGGTCGTCCACATTCTGGAAGATGAGAGGGCAGCCGCGTATTTTATGCAATTGCCCTTTCGCCAGAAAGGGCAATCTCTTTTTTTAGAAAGGGTACCAATGACTACCACTTTTATGTCTTCTCCCAAATTGCTGTTCACATCAGAATCGGTCACCGAAGGCCATCCAGACAAGCTGTGCGACCAGATCGCCGATTCCGTTCTGGACGCCTGCTTCGAGCAGGATCCAATGAGCCGGGTGGCCTGCGAAGTGGCCACTAAGACTGGCTTCGTGATGCTGCTGGGTGAGATTACCACCAACGCTTTCGTCAATTTTGACACCCTCGTCCGTAAAGTTGTCAAAGAGATCGGCTACGACAGCAGCGACAAAGGTTTCGATGGCAATACCTGCGGCGTGCTCTCGGCCATTGCCAGCCAAAGCCCGGATATCGACATGGGCGTAAGCAAGTCCTTTGAAGCCAAGGAAGGCGACCGGGATCAGATCGACTTGATTGGTGCGGGTGACCAGGGCATGATGTTTGGCTACGCCTGCAACGAAACCGCGCAACTCATGCCGATGCCGATCTACTTGGCCCACAAGCTGACCCGCAAGCTGGCCGAGGTGCGCAAGAGCGGGGCATTGCCTTGGTTACGTCCAGATGGCAAGTCCCAGGTTACGGTCGAATACGCCTTTGGCAAGCCCAAGCGCATTGACACTGTCCTGATTTCTACCCAGCACTCTCCGGATGTTTCCCACGCAGATATCGAGGAAGGCATCATGGAACACGTCATCATGCCGACTCTGCCGGAAGGCATGGCAGACAGCACCTTGAAAGTCTATGTAAACCCAACCGGGCGTTTCGTCATCGGCGGCCCGATGGGCGACGCGGGGGTGACTGGTCGCAAGATTATCGTGGATACCTACGGTGGCATGGGCCGCCACGGTGGCGGGGCGTTCTCAGGGAAGGACCCGACCAAAGTTGACCGCTCCGCCGCGTACGCCGCTCGCTGGGCCGCCAAGAACGTGGTTGCTGCCGGATTGGCTGATCGCTGCGAAATCCAGGTAGCCTACGCCATCGGTGTAGCCCATCCGCTCTCGGTCAACGTTGAAACCTTCGGAACGGGGAAAATTGCCGATGAAAAGATTGGACAGCTCATCCTCGAACACTTTGACCTCCGCCCGGGCGCCATCATCCGCGACCTGGACCTGCGCCGTCCAATCTACCGTAAAACAGCCTCCTATGGTCACTTCGGCCGGGACGATGTGCAGTTCCCATGGGAAAATACCGACAAAGCCCAGGCGCTTCGCGAAGCTGCTGGGCTATAGTGTATAAAAAATCAGGGACGCCCGAAAAGGCAGTTCCTGATTTTTTATATAAGAGATCTGGGGTGTTGGGCATGCCGCGCAGCCTACTCGAAGGGTGCAAAGCCGGCTCAATGCCCCAAATTACTTCCTCACCCCTGCAATTTTCAAAGAGCCAATATTAGATCTGGAGGAACAGAATGCAAAATGTGCTGATTACCGGCGGAGCTGGGTTTATTGGATCGAACTTTGTGCGCTACATCCTGCGCACAGAGCCGGATGTACGGGTAACCAATCTGGATGCTTTAACCTACTCGGGCAGCCTCGAGAATCTGGAGGATCTTCCAAACGCAGATCATTACACCTTCGTAAAAGGCGATATTTGCGATGCGGAACTGGCACAGCGCTTGTTGCGTGAACATGCAATTGATACCATCGTCCATTTTGCCGCTGAAACACATGTGGACCGTTCCATCCTGGAACCGGAACAATTTATCAAGACCAATATTCTCGGAACCTTCACACTGCTGGAAGCGGCCCGCCGGGTTTGGCTGGACGGCCCAACGACGGCCAGAGAACAAATCCGCTTTCACCATATATCAACGGATGAAGTCTATGGCTCTCTCGCGCCAGGCGATCCGGCGTGGAACGAAGAAAGGCCTTATGCGCCCAATTCCCCTTATGCCGCTTCGAAAGCGGCCAGCGATCACTTGGTGCGTTCCTATGGACATACCTTTGGTTTGCCTTACACGCTGACCAACTGCACAAATAATTATGGTCCATACCAGTTTCCGGAGAAATTGATCCCCCTAGTGATCCTGAACGCCCTGGATGGCAAACCGTTACCGATCTATGGGGATGGACAGCAGGTTCGAGACTGGTTGCATGTCGAAGATCATTGTGAGGCCATCTGGCTGGTCTTGAAGCGGGGCTTGCCTGGCACCAGTTATAATATCGGCGGCGGGAACCAGCCTGCCAATCTCACCATTGTCGAGACCATCTGTGACATTCTGGACGACCCTGCAACTCTGCTCAGCGCAGGCCTGCAACCGGATTCAACGAATATTCCTCACAAACAACTGATCCATTTTGTCAAAGATCGGCCCGGCCACGACCGTCGTTATGCAATGGATATCCAAAAGATCAGGCGGGACCTGGACTGGCAGCCGCGTCACAGCATGGAGCAGGGATTGCGCGAAACAGTTATATGGTATTTGGCTCATCCTGAGTGGGTGTCTACGATCCGCCAACGCAAAGGATATACAGATTGGCTGGACGAAAACTATACCCGCCGTTAAGGTGGATAAGTTACAAAAGGAATCTTTCACGCCGGAGGCAATAGGCCTTTTCTAATTTCCCTAAGGGGAATAAAATGACTGGCGGCATGCAGATCATGAAATTCCAACCGAACTTCATCATATCTTGATCGAACACCCACTGCTGCGCGATAGAAGGAAAGCGAATGAAGAAGTTGATTTTGAGACCACCTGCGTATGATGATTTATTGCACCTCCTGGCTGCTTGGCGGGTTTGGATAGGCGGCGCTATCTTGGGAGCAGCTATAGCAGGTATCCTGTACCTGATCGCTCCGCCTCCATATCGAGCCCAGGCAACCGTCCTTGTGGACCAGCATGTTGAACAAGTAATTCCACATGAAGAAACCGATTTGCGTAAGTTTAATTATCTCCAGCGTGAGACAGATAAATTAAAAGAACTTGCCGGGGCAGACCAGACTCTCGCGCGCGTTACTGCTCAAACTGGCATACCGCTTACTCAATTACGGGACGGCCGCCTGCAGTTGAGCCAGCCAGGTGATGGAGGCTGGCATTTCCTGGCCGACGCATCGGATCCCGCTACCGCTTCTCTCCTTGCCTTGGCTTGGGCAAAAGCTTTCGTAGATGAGGTTCAATCCAAACCGGCCGGTATCAGCACTTTGCTGGAAGTCAATCTAACCCAGCAAAAAGATTTACCGATCACGCGGACGGTGTCAGTCGGTGTATATATATTCTGCGGAGCGTTGTTGGGTATTACCTTGCTGGCACTTGGCCTGCTTTTCTTTGACTGGAAGAATGTCTAACATGGAATGGGTCACCCGGGAACGTCTTCAGCAGGTTGAGCGATTTCTTTGGGCGGCTGTGTTAGTGGCATTGCCAGTGACCAGCTTCCGATATTTGCCCTTCATGGGATCCGATGCTCAGGTTCGACCGCTTTCGCTCATTCCGGCCGTTCCGCTCCTGCTTGCGCTCGCGCTACATTGCGTCAGGGAACGCCGCTTGATCTTGTGGAGCAAGTCATTCCAGCCTTTATTGGTGTTCATTCTGGTTGCGGTTGTAGCCAGCGCGGCAGGCTTTTTTTTTGCACCTGTAAATTTGTACTCCAACACGTATGCAAGCCGTGTCTTGCGAGCCTGGGTCTCTTTAGGGGTTGGCTTGGTTTTCCTGGTCACTCCCATGTGCATGAATTGGGACGAACAGGATTTAAAATTCACTATTAAATGGAGCTATGTTGGTTTGATTGCAGAAATGGCTTGGTCTCTTGTACAGGTCATTTGGATCTATGGTATTCATCATGTCGCTCTACTGGATCAGATTCAAAAGAGCGTGATGATGGCTGGGCTGCCACCCAATAATCGAATTTCCGGGCTGGCATTGGAACCCTCCTGGTTGGCTGCTCAAGTAATGACCATCTACCTGCCGTGGGCTTTTGCCGCCTTGCTGAAGAACTATACTTGGGGCAGCCGTCGTAGATCGATGGTCATCATTTTAACATCCTGTGTCTTTCTTTTGGTCTTTACTTTTTCTCGTGGTGGCATCCTGATTGCTATCGCCACGATTATCTTGACCTCTTTCATTGCAGGCTGGGACCGGATACAGCAAGCCTGGAGATGGTTTGCATCCCCCTTACGGTTGAAAAGTGTTTTACCAAACAAGTTTCTGGAGGTTGCCCTGAGGATTACGGTCATCGTGGTAATTTTGGCTGGTTTGGCAGGCGGAGCCTATATTTTGTCTCGGAATTGATATTTCGCCAGTTTATGGCATGCAAAACAAGGCAACCTGGTGAATTATTTGGTAAGTATCTATGCGGGACCTCGCCTGGCTTACGCGTGGGCCGGGTGGACCATTTTTGAGCAACACCCCTGGACGGGAGTCGGGTTAGGCGCGGCGGGTTTATATATTATCAATGCCTTGCCCGACTGGGCGCATTTTAATATTGGCGAAATAGCGCAGCTTCTTTCACCAACTAATCAGTCTTATCCAAATGTAAACAATTTGTATATTCGCCTTTTGTCTGAAACGGGTATACTCGGATTCTGGTCATTTATTTCGTTATATTTGCTTTTGTTTGGTAAAATATTAAGCCTGCTTCGTTCAAAACAAAAAGAGGTCACTTTTCTGGCGACGGCAAGCCTCCTTGCCTTGCTATCGATTGCCATGCTTGGCTTCACGCAAGATTCCCTGGCTATGCCGGTTATTTGGCTTCCATTAGGTATACTTATTGGTATGACCGACCAAAATAAGTAACCAATCCTTTTATATTTTGAGATTCAAATATTTTTAAACTTATCCTGTAGCCAAAATGCATACATCTGATTCGCCTTTTGTCACCGACTGGTTTGCTGTTTCCATACGCTGGATGTTCCTGTTGGGGTTGATAATTTCCTTGTCAATCGGAGGAAATTTACTCCAATTGCCGAACATTCTCTTGATTGCCTTGGTCTGTTGGAATATTATCCTGACTCTGCTGACCGGCCTTAATAGTCGTCTGGGATTCCATCGCCAGATCAGCGTGGGCGTTGATGTTTTGATTGCAGGCGCTTACTTCATCATGGCGGGCGGTTATGCCAGTCCCGCTTTCTGGATTGTGTTCTTACCGCTTATAACCTCCGCCATCTATTTTGAAATGAGTGGCGCATTGATTTCCGCCGCCTTGATGACTGTTACGCAAGTTGCCTTGACAGTTTATCAAAGCCTTTCTCCTGTCGCTTTAACTATCCTGGGTGTTTCTTCTCTTTTCACATTCATTGTTGCGGGAATGTTCGGGTACATCAGTGTTCAGCTTATCCAAACCATCCGCCGTAATCGCCAGGCCCAACAGGAAATCCAAAAAAGAAAATTGGGTATGGAGAATGAACGCCTGCGTGCCGTTTACAGTTTGACCTCCACCTTGCTGGCAACCCTGAACTACCAGCGTGTCCTCGAATCCGTTCTGGATCTCAGCTTGAGCGCCCTTAATGCGGATGCTAATGCTGCTGCTGACGAAAGTCTCGTGTGTGCGGTGCTCTTGTTTTCCAAAAACGAGAACCTCGAAGTTGGTTCTGCGCGTCGCCTGACTACTGCCGACATGCGAGTTATCATCCACGGACAGGAGGGGGCTGTGGCCCAGGCAATTGAACAAAATAAACCTGTCCTGCTTACCGATATCAAAAGCGACCCGGAATTGACCCACTTTGTTGCCTTCCAGAGATGTAAAGAGATTTATTGTTTCCCTTTGCGCAGTGGCTTCAGCGCTTATGGAATTTTGCTCTTCGGTCATTCTCAACCAGGATTTTTTACCCGGGACCGGAGTGAAATCCTGGACATCCTTGGCAGCCAGGCAGTGATTGCCATCCAGAATGCGCGCCTCTATCAGGATATTGTGGATGAGCGCGAACGCATGATTGATGCACAGGAAGAGGCTCGCAAGAAGTTGGCCCGTGACCTGCACGATGGTCCCACCCAATCTGTTTCTGCCATCGCCATGCGTGTGAACATGGCTCAGCGTATCTTGCAGAAAGACCCAAAGGCAGCCGGAGAAGAGTTGGCTCGAATCGAGGATTTGGCTCGCCGTACCACAAAGGAAATCCGCCACATGCTCTTCACTTTGCGTCCGCTGGTGCTTGAATCCCAAGGCCTCGTTGCTGCCTTGAAATCAATGGCGGATAAGATGAAAGAAACCTACGCACAGAATGTCATCATCGCCGTGGAGGAGAATATCCTTCAGGATTTTGAAGTGGGCAAACAAGGTGTAGTTTTTTTCATTGTGGAAGAGGCCGTTAACAATGCCCGCAAACATGCCCGGGCGGAACACATCTGGGTAAACCTGCGCGCATTTCAAAAGGAGATGGCCCTGCTCGAGATACGCGACGATGGGGTCGGTTTCGATGTAGCCTCCGTAAACCGCACCTATGATCAGCGCGGTAGTCTCGGTATGGTCAATCTCCGCGAGCGGACAGAGCTTGTCAATGGTGTGCTGAATATTCAATCCGCACTTGGAAAGGGAACCCAGGTACAGGTTTATATTCCTCTGAGCGACGAAGCTGCCGATCGGTTGCATCACGCCTCCGGGAGGCAGAAGGCCTGACCCGAAACAAATGCCAACCGCTGCCGGATTACATTACTTCTTGCATGAAGGGGGTAGCGGACAGAAATTTCCCTTGGTACTTATTCACGGTGCCGGCGGTAACCATTTATCCTGGCCACCCGAAGTGCGGCGTTTGCCAGGCTTTCGCGTTATTACGCTTGATTTGCCTGGTCATGGCAAAACGGATGGGCCGGGGTGTCAATCTGTCGAAGAGTATGCTCGCAGTGTCGCAGAATTTGTAGATTTTCTGGGATTTTCACGGGCTGTGTTTTTCGGTCATGCAATGGGTGGCGCCATTGCTCTATCCCTTGCTCACAATTACCCTGATCGCGTTGGTGGGATTGGATTGATCTCAACAGGCCCCAGCCTGCCTATCCCATCTTCGATTATCGAAAATGCTGCCAATCAATCTACCCTCTCTCTCGCCATTAAGAGTTTGCAGGAACTATCGTTCGGTCCCCAGTCTCCGGCAAGCTTGAAAGAGCTTGTCTGCAAACGCCTGGCCGAAACAAGGCAGACCCTCCTACTGGATGACTTGCTGGCTTGTGACCGGTTCAGCATGGTTGGTTGTCTTAAGACTATCCGGACGCCAACCCTGGTTATCTGTGGCACGCAGGATAAACTCACCCCCCTGCAATTTTCCCAGACCCTCTCCAGCCACATCCCCGGCGCAGCTCTACAGACAGTGGAAGGGGCGGGTCATATGCTTATCCTTGAGCAGCCGCCCCGTCTTGCAAAGCTGATCAGCGTTTTTCTGGACACCATCCCGTATTTGCCGGGATTGTAAGCCCTTAGGTTCATCTGCAGCCAAAGTGGCCGTGCCAATCTGGCGCCTGTGTATTTATAATCCAAAAATTTCTCTAAGAATGGGCATGGCATTTTGTACTGCCCGCGCCCGGTGGCTTAAACGGTTTTTTTCATCCATTCCCAGTTCGGCCATGGTTCGGCCAAGTTCCGGGATAAAAAAGATCGGATCATATCCAAACCCGTTCGTACCACGCTCCTCTGGAATAATTTCTCCCTCACATTGACCGCTTGCAAGCTGTGCCTCGCCCGCTTGGGAAACCACGGCCACGCAGGCGCGGAAACGCGCTCTCCACGGACGCGGCGCCCCATGAAGTTTCTCAAGTAAATACTTCCGGCGGTCCGCGTCTGTGGCATCCGGTATGGGGCAGAAACGGTGGGAATGCAAACCGGGCTGGCCACCCAGTGCTTCCACCTCAAGGCCTGAGTCATCGCCCAAGGCAATCAAGCCGCTGGCCTGCGAAAAGGTCGCAGCTTTTTTGGTCGCATTCTCGGCATACGTCTGGCCATCTTCGACTACTTCAAGCGTTAGGCCAAGCTCAGCCGGTGTCACCAGGGTAAGGCCAACTCCATCCAACAGCGCTTTAATCTCAACAATTTTCCCTTTGTTGGTGGTGGCGAGTAGGATTTTTTGCATGGGGTTCCATCCTTTAAGGTATCCTCAGCTATTACGAATTTGTTTCAGTGCCCAACCGGCATGTTGGCGCACAAGCGGCTCAGCATCTTGCAAGGCCTCTTCCAGGGCTGGGATATCTTCCATATTTCCTAGGTTTCCTAACGCCACGGCCACATTGCGGAGATAACCGCGTCGTCGGGCGCGCTGGACTGGGCTGTCTTTAAACTTGCGGTTGAATTCTTGTGGCGTAAGCCTCAGGTCGGCCCGCAAATCCGGAGCCGTCCTGTCAGGAGGAAACGCCAAGCCCTGGTCATACTCTTTCGTCGCAAACCGATTCCATGGACAGACCATCTGGCACACGTCACAGCCGAAAACCCAGTCGCCCATTTGTGGGCGCAGGTCCGGCGGGATTTCATCCTTGTTTTCGATGGTCAGGTAGGCGAGGCAACGCCGGGCGTCAATCGTCCGGTCCGGCAGGATGCAGCCGGTGGGACAGGCTGCGATGCAACGCTTGCAGGTCCCGCAGCGGTCGGCCGTGAAAGGTGGATCGGGTTCCAGGGCAATCCCAAGCAGGATTTCAGCCAGCAGGAAATAGGAGCCGATTTTCGGGTTGATGAGACAGGTGTTTTTGCCGATCCACCCCAGGCCTGCGCGCTGGGCCAGGTCGCGTTCCAGGATGGGTCCCGAATCGGTGTACCAGCGCTGCGCTACCTTATTTCCAACTTGTTGTTCAATGAACGTAACAAGTGCCTGTAATCGTTGTGGCAAAACCAGGTGGTAATCCCGCCCCCAGGCATAGGCAGCCACTCGCCCAGCCGGGCCGCTCCATCCACCAGCTTTGCCGGTCTCTGGGTCCGGATAGCGCGCAGCGAGTACAAGGATGGATCGGCAATCGGGCAGGATCAGCCGCGGGTCACGCCGGCATGCCCGGGCCCGTTCCCCTGCCAGATAGTTCATGGTGCCATGCCGCCCCAGCGACAGCCAGTTTTCGTAGGCAGGCATATGGAGCGGAGGGTCGGGAGTGGTGACGCCCGCCAGCGTAAATCCCAGGCGGCGCGCTTCGTTCTTGACAACCTGGCTGGTGAACACGGCAGTGTTTAATTCACCGAAATGTCGATTGTAAGTGTCGGGCCAAAAAAGGCGCCTTTGTCATTCTCTAAACGGAAGAAGGCCCCGTAGACACCTTTGGCGGTGGGAGCCGTCAAGGGAATTGTGATTTCGTAAGTTCCACCCGGCACGACACTATTGGTTATGCTGACAGGCTTGACGGTGTTCCAATTTGTCCCGACGCCGCCCCATCCAAAAGCCAGCTTATAGCCCGTAGTCCAGGTACATGGGCCCGGGTTCTCGATTTGCCAGGTTTTATCCATCACTTCACCGGGTGCAGCCACGTAGCCATCCGGAATGGTCGCATCGGAAATAAATGTCATGTTGTCACAGCTCGATTGAGAAAAGGTCGGCGTGTCCAAGGCAATCGGTGTATCTGAGGGTGTGCCGGGAAGGGGTGTATCCGCTGGCGTACCAGATAAGGGCGTACCCGTGATCAGGGAGGAAGTCGGTGTATTGGTTATTGCTGCCAGGGTGGGGGGGGCCTGGGTTGGTGGCATGGCCAGCACGGTCTGCGTTTGCAAGGCCAGGGCGGTTGACGCAATCTCCGTATAAATGGGAGCGGTATCAACCGTAGGAGTGGCAGTCGCGCCCGCACCGCCGCAGGCCGACAGGGCCAGCAGGGAGACGGCCATCAAGAGCCAGGCTATTTTACGGTTCATTCTAAATCTCCATTTCAATATATTTGGTTAAATGGGAAGAACCCACCCATTGGTACTTTCATTATATCAGAATCGATTTGTTTTCTTGGGCCCTTGCATTAATAGAACATATGTACTAAAATCCACATACCCCAATGGATGGGGCAAATACTTTTCTTTCTTTTAAGAGGAGGTGATACCATGGCAACCCTGATTGCCGCCTGTGGGTTGGACTGTACCCAGTGCGAAGCCTACCAGGCCACGCGATCCAACGACCTGCTGGCGTTGGAAGCGATCGCTGAAAAGTGGAGCAAGGAATATAACGCTCCCAGTCTGACGGTTGAAAGCATACAATGTGACGGCTGCATGGCGGCCGGGCGCAAGGTGGGGCATTGCAGCGAGTGCAATATCCGCCTGTGCGTCATCCAGCGCGGCCTCGTGAACTGCGCCGCCTGCCCGGATTATGCCTGTGAGCAACTGACGGCTTTTCTCCAGATGGTTCCGCCGGCGCAGGCCAATTTGGAGGCTCTCCGCAACGCATGATTGACATGCATGGTGAAAGGCACCGGAGACCGGGGCTGGATCGGCAGCCCCGGTCTTTTGCTGTCTTTTGTTTTATCAGACCCGTTCAGGTATAATTTCGCCCATGCTTACCCCTGAACAAATCGAAGCCCGCCTCGAACGAATTCTCTTAAAGGTGCAAAAACCCGGTCGTTACGTGGGGGGGGAATTAAACACGGTTGTCAAAGACTGGGACAGCGTTATTACCAAAGTCGCCTTCGTCTTTCCCGACATTTACGATATCGGCATCTCCAACTTGGGCATGCAGATCTTGTATGACCTGGTCAACCAGCGTCCCGACGCGCTGGCCGAACGCGCCTATGCCCCCTGGGTGGATATGGAAGAACAGATGCGCGCTAATGCCATTCCTCTCTACTCATTGGAGACAAAACATGCCCTGGCCGGTTTTGACATCCTCGGCTTTTCCCTGCCGTACGAGACGCTCTATACCAATACCCTGAACATCCTCGACCTGGCCGGAATCCCGTTGCGCGCCGTGGAACGCGGCCCGGCGGACCCGCTGATCATCGCCGGGGGCCACGCTTGCTTTAACCCGGAGCCGATGTACACTTTCATCGACGCGTTTGTCATCGGTGATGGGGAGGAAGTGATCCTGGAAATTCTGGACACAGTGCAAGCTTGCAAATCGCAAAATGGAAAACGCTCGGATATGCTCTTCCAACTTGCCAAAATTCCCGGCGTGTACGTGCCGCGCTTCTATGATGTAGCCTATCTTGAAGATGGTCGTGTTGCGGCGACCACGCCCAACGTTCCGGGAATCCCCAGGATCATCCTTAAGCGCATGCTCGCGCAGCTCCCACCCCCGCCCACGCGTTTCATCGTCCCGAATATTGAAGTGGTGCACGACCGCGTCTCGGTGGAGGTAATGCGCGGCTGTACGCGCGGCTGCCGCTTCTGCCAGGCGGGCATGATTACGCGTCCCGTCCGCGAACGCAGCGTGGACGAAATCGTCCGGGCTGCCGAAGCCGCCGTGGATGCCACCGGGGCCGAGGAACTGGCGCTGCTATCCCTGTCATCCTCCGATTACACCAACATTCTCGATCTGGTTGATCGGATCAGCGAAAAATTCAGTGGCAAGCACCTGACCGTTTCCCTGCCATCCCTGCGGATCGAGTCGGTTTCGGTTGATCTGATGGAAAAGCTGAAAGACCGCCGTTCCGGCGGGTTCACGCTGGCTCCCGAGGCGGCCACCGAACGGATGCGCCGTATTATCAACAAGTTCATCACGGATGAACAACTGCTTGAGACGGCCCGCGCCATCTACACGCGTGGCTGGACGAACATCAAGCTCTATTTCATGATCGGCCACCCATCCGAGACCATCGAAGATGTGCAGGCCATCGTCGATCTGTGCAAACGCGTGCTCGCCGAAGGGCGCCAGGTGCTGGGCGGCAAGGCCAAAGTGCATGCCGGGGTGAGCACGTTCATCCCCAAGCCGCATACCCCCTTCCAATGGGTGGCCATGGACACGCAGGAACAGATCCAGGCCAAGCTCGAACTGCTCAAACGCGCACTGCCTGGCCCGGCCTTCAAAGTTTCCTGGACGCCGCCTGAGGATACGCTGCTGGAAGGCTGGCTCAGCCGCGGCGATCGGCGCATGGCCGAGGTGATCCAGGCAGCCTGGAAGAATGGGACGAAGTTCGATGCCTGGCAGGACCAGCGCCGGTTGGGGGCTTGGAGCTCGGCCTTTGCTGCCCAGGCCCTCGACCCGGCCTTCTACACCCACCGCACACGTCGCGCTGATGAGGTTTTCCCCTGGGAGCACATTGCGGACGCCGTGCGCAAGAAATACCTGTACCGGGATTACCAGCGTTCGCTCGAGGGCGAAACACGCCCGGATTGCCGGGAGGACTGCGATGCCTGCGGCATTCTGCCCACCTTCGCAGACACACGCCGCGCCTATCCCGGCCTGTATTGGAAGTGTCCCGAAGTAAAATCTCCAAAGTAACGCGAGGTGAGAAATATGAAAATCTTCGTTCCGGGTCGTATTTGCCTGGTTGGGGAACATTCCGACTGGGCCGGGGGATACCGTCGCATCAATGCGCAGATCGAGAAGGGCTATACCCTCATCACTGGAACTGACCAGGGTATTTATGCCGAGGTTTCAATGCACCCTACTTCCCTGGTGCTCACTTCCACCGCGCCGGATGGGACGCGCATGGGGCCGCGCGAAATTCCGATGGAGCCGAAGGCGCTGCTTGAAGAAGCCCAGAACGGTGGGTACTGGAGTTACATTGCCGGGGTTGCCTACCAGGTATTAACCAACTACCATGTGCACGGATTGGTGATAGATAACTACAAGACCGACCTGCCGATAAAAAAGGGACTTTCTTCCAGCGCGGCCATTAGCGTGCTGGCGGCGCGTGCATTCAACCGGGTTTACGATCTAAAAATGACCACGCGCGGCGAGATGGAATTGGCATATTTGGGCGAGATCACCACTCCTTCCCGCTGCGGCCGCATGGACCAGGGTTGCGCTTTCGGTAACCGCCCGGTGTTGATGACCTTTGATGGCGACCGGCTGGAAACAACTGAACTGCAGGTCAACCAGCCCTTATATTTTGTCGTTGTGGATTTACAAGCCCGGAAAGACACCATGGAAATCCTCAACCGGCTGAACCGTTGTTTCCCCTTCGCCGAAAACGAGGTGGAGCGAGGCGTGCAGGAACTCCTCGGACCGATCAACAAACGTCTCGTCCAACAAGCCATGCAGGCCCTGTGCGATTCAGACCCCCAACGTCTCGGCGCGCTGATGACCGAAGCGCAGGGTTTCTTCGACCGCTATGCCACGCCTGCTTGCCCGGAGGAATTGACCTCACCGGTGCTCCACCGCGTTTTGGAGTATGAACCGCTCAAGCCACACATCCTGGGCGGCAAAGGTGTCGGCTCGCAGGGCGATGGGACGGCGCAATTCATTTGCCGTACGGAAGCTGACCAACAGGCCGTTATTCAAATCCTGGAGCGCGACCTGCACCTGCTTGCTCTTAAGCTGACCATCACGCCTCAGCAAAAAGTCCGCAAGGCCGTCATCCCGGCAGCCGGGTATGGGACGCGTCTCTTCCCGGCTTCCAAAGCCACCAAGAAGGAATTATTCCCTATCATTGACCGGGATGGCATTGCCAAACCGGCCATCCTCATCATAGTCGAGGAAGCCCTGGAGGCCGGGATTGAGGAAGTGATCATTGTTGTTCAGAAAAACGACCTGGAAGAGTTTCGCTTCCTGTTCAACGAGCAAATATCCATCGAAAATTACAATAAGCTGCCACCCCAATTCCAGGAATATTCCCGCCGCCTCCTGGAGATCGGACGGCATGTCACCTTTGTTGTTCAGAACGCACAGGAAGGCTTTGGTCACGCCGTCTACTGCACCCGCGCAGCCGTGGGAGACGAACCATTCCTGCTGATGCTCGGCGACCATATTTACAGGTCGGGCAATGCGATGCCCTGTGCTCGTCAATTACTGGATGCATACCAGCGCACCGGCCAAAGCCTGGTGGGCATACGCCGCACCCCCGAGCACCAGATTGGCAGCTTCGGCGCCGTTACCGGCGTCTGGCTGGAAGAAGCCAGCCTGCTCAATGTCAGCGCGTTTGCCGAGAAACCTACTCCCGACTATGCCCGCACCAACCTGCGCGTGCCCGGTTTGCCGGAAGGGGAATACCTTACGCTCTTTGGGCAATATATCATCAAGCCCAAGCTGTTCGACTATCTGAAGGAACACATCGAGAATAATGTCCGTGAACACGGTGAGTTCCAGCTAACCTCCACCCTGGATCGTTTGCGCCAGGAGGATGGCTTCCTCGGGCTGGTTATGGATGGCACACGCTTCGACATTGGCCGCCCCGATGAATACCTGGAAACACTGAGCGCATTCCGCCAATAAAATAATTATGAGATTGCGGATCACCTTTTCCAAAACCGGTTCCTTGCGCTACACCGGCCACCTCGACCTGCAAACCGTCTGGGAGCGTACCGCCCGGCGCGCCGCCCTGTCGCTGGCCTACACGCACGGCTTCCACCCCGGCCCAAAGATCCAGATTGCCTCGGCCTTGCCGCTGGGCATTGCCGGCCGCGCCGAAATTGTGGATCTATGGCTGGATACCGACCCGGGCGATGCCGTGGAAGTCCAAAAACGCCTGCAGGCCGGCTCTCCCCCTGGCCTGACCATTCTCCATGTCGAAGCAGTGGATGAACACGGCCCGGCCTTGCAGACCCAGGTCACTTCGGCGGAGTACGCGGTCACGCTCCTGGAACCTGGTTCCGGTTCCGACCTGCAGGAGCGTGTGCGGGCGCTCCTGGCAGCCGGCTCCCTGCCACGCCAACGCCGCGGCAAACCTTACGATTTGCGGCCTTTGATCGAATCCCTTTCCATATTCCCCGAAGAGGCCGGGGGTGGGGCGGGGCTCTTCATGCGCCTGGCCGCCCGTGAGGCTGCCACCGGTCGCCCCGAGGAAGTGCTGGATGTGCTTGGCATTCCATTTGAGACCACCCACATTGAACGCACTCGCCTGATCTTAAAAAGTGGAATAGAATAGCCGCAGGAGAGCTATTGTGGGTCTCATCATTTCCGCTGCCATCGGTTTTGTATCCGCCCTGCTGTTCGCTTATATCCTGTACTGGCTTGACCGCTACGAGAAAGAGCCCATCTTGCTCTTAGGGGGTGTCTTCCTGTGGGGCGCTGTGGTGGCTGCCGCCAGCGCGTTTCTCATCAATTCCATGCTCGGCCTGGGAATTTACATGTTCACCGGCTCGGATTTTGCCACCGACCTGGCCACCGGTTCAGTGGTTGCCCCGCTGGTCGAAGAGACCCTTAAAGGGCTGGCCGTGCTGGGCGTCTTCCTGATTTTTCGCAACGAATTCGATTCCATTCTCGACGGAATTATTTACGCCGGGGTGGCTGCCCTGGGGTTTGCCGCCACCGAGAATACTTACTATATTTATACCTATGGTTTTCAGGCGGGCGGCTGGGGTGGTCTGTTCGTGCTTTCCTTCATCCGAGTTATCATAGTCGGCTGGCAGCACCCATTCTATACCGCTTTCTTCGGGATTGGCCTGGCCGTGGCGCGCCTGAACCGCAATTGGTTTGTCCGGATCGGTGCCCCGCTGGTGGGGTTGGCCCTGGCGATGTTCACGCACGCTTTTCATAATACCGTGGCTACCTTGCTGGGCGGGCTGCCTGGCTTGCTGGTGGGCGCCTTTTTCGACTGGTCCGGCTGGCTCTTCATGTTTGGCGTTATCCTGTGGGCCACCTGGCGGGAACAGCAAGACTTGAAAAAATACCTGGCCGCCGAGCTCCAGGCCGGCACGATCAGCCCGGCCCACTTCCATACGGCCTGCTCCGCCCGGTTGCAAATGGCCGCCCGCTTCAACGCCTTCTTCAGGGGACGCTACAGCCAGACCGCCCGCTTTTACCAGGCCTGCGGCGAATACGCCCTCAAGAGCCGGCAATACGCCAGTCTGGGGGAAGAAGGCGGGAATTCGGCCACCCTCCAGAAGCTGCGCGCCGAACTCGGCCGCCTTGCGCCGGATGTACAAGTCTAATTGTATCGTGGTAGAATGGGCCTACGCGCCCCTGTAGCTCAGTGGATAGAGCGTTAGCCTCCGGAGCTAAAAAGGGCAGTTCGAGTTTGCCCAGGGGCACAATACCCGCCAATCCAGGCGGGTTTTTTTATTGCCGAAGGTCAGCCCCCGGAAGGGGATGATATCCGAGTCTGCCCAGGGGCACAATACCCGCCAATCCAGGCGGGTTTTTTTATTGCCGAAGGTCAGCCCCCGGAAGGGGATGGTATCCGAGTCTGCCCAGGGGCACAATACCCGCCAATCCAGGCGGGTTTTTTTATTGCCGAAGGTCAGCCCCCGGAAGGGGATGGTATCCGAGTCTGCCCAGGGGCACAATACCCGCCAATCCAGGCGGGTTTTTTTATTGCCGAAGGTCAGCCCCCGGAAGGGGATGGTATCCGAGTTTGCCCAGGGGCACAGTAATTAGACAAAACCAGCCAGAAATTCTGGCTGGTTTGCGTTTTGAACAGAAGGGCGGACTTGATCGGTTACAACTGCGCTTGCCCCTGCCGGTCCTCTTTGCCGCGCACCAGCGAAAAGCCCGCCGCCACCAGGCACAGCATGGCGGAAACCACGAAGGCGCTCCGGATTCCGGTGACAAAGGCCTGCTCCATCTGTGAGCCGAGCGAGATGTTGGTACCGACGAACAGCGCCACGACCACGCTCCCCGGCAGGCTCCCCGCCGCCACTGCCAGCGCCACGGCAAAACTGGTTACCATGCCCGTTTGCCGCAGGGTGGCCAGCGTGGCCGAGGCAATGCCAAGCCGCGCCCTGGGCGCACCGTTCATCGCCGCGCTGGTATTCGGTGACCAGAACAGCCCTCCGCCCAGGCCCATTAACGCCAGGCCCACGGCGAGCTGCCAATACGGCGTCACCGGAGAAAGCCAGGTGATGAACCACCCCAGCGCAGCCGCCTGCAGCAGCACCCCCAGCGTGGCAGGGATCCTCGCGCCGATATGGTCGGCCAGGATGCCGCTCAACGGCCCCACGATGGCGCTCACCAGCGGGAGCGGAATGAGCAGCAATGCGGCCGTCAGCGGGCTGTAGCCGCGCACCGCCTGGAGATAGTAAATGATCAAAAAGTCCACCGCGAACATGGCCAGCGACTGGAGCATTGCCGACAGCACCGAGAAGTTATAGACCCGGTTTTGGAAGAGCGAGAGGTCCAGCACCGGGTGGGCTGCCCGCCGCTCCCAGGCGAAGAAGGCGATGGACATCACTATGAACAGCGCAAAGAGCGACACGATCGGCAGCGAAGTCCAGCTATATTGGATGCCGAGGGTCAGCGCCACCAACAGCGCCACCAGGCCGGCGCTGAATGTCGCCGCGCCGACCGGGTCGAAGCGTTCGCCTTTCTTCGATATGGACGTTTCGTGTAACGCGCGGTACCCCCACAGCGTACCGATGATCCCGATCGGCACGTTGATATAGAATATCCAGCGCCAACTGGCCGCCGCCAGGATGAAACCGCCCAGGATCGGGCCGGCAATTCCCCCCAAAGCCCAGGTGATGCCGTTGATGCCGAGCGCCCGCCCGCGCTCGTTCACCGGAAAGACCTCGGTGATGATGGCCGGGCTGTTCACCATCATCAAGGCGGCTCCCGAACCCTGCACCAGGCGGAACAGGATCAACTGGTCTGCGTTCTGCGAGAGGCCGCACAAGGCCGAGCCGACCGTGAAGACGATAAAACCCAGGTTGTACATCCGCACACGCCCGAACATGTCGGCCACGCGCCCGAAGGTCAGCAATAAGACCGTACTGATCAGGATGTACGCCATGATGACCCAGGTCATCTCGATCAGGTCGGCGTGCAGTTTTACCATCATATCCGGTAACGCCAGCGTCACAATGGTGCTGTCGATCGCCGCCATCAAGGAACCGATGGTTGTCACGCTCAGCACGATCCACTTGTAATCGATGCCCCTGTGCGCGCCCGGATGTGCCCCTTGTGTTTTGGTCTCTTGCAAGTTGACGCCCATCCTTATTCTGCCCTGATAAGGGAACCGCAGTATTCGCACTCGACGGTCTGGTTGTCCACCCAATGAGCTACATCGCCATGGACCGGCGCGCCGCACTTGGCGCAGTTGGTGGGGAGAGTGCCGTGGTGGGCCGGCGCGGCAGCCGGCGTCAGGGCCGCGGCCACCTTTGCGCCGTATTCCTTTTCGAGGCTGGCGGCGGCATTTTTCAGGCCGAATTTATTCATTTTATGGGTGATGTTCGGGAAGAAGGCCGAAATGTGATGGGTCAGCTTGTACTGCAGGAACAGGTTGAGGGCCGCCCGTGCCTGGGCAAGCGCATTTTGCTCATCCTTGATATCCGCATAGACATGCGCCGCCTGGGCGTGCACGCTGGCAGCCCGGCGCGGGGCGTTCTCGCTCTCCAATTGCGCCGCCAGCTTGGCAAACATGGGAGCAGCCTGGGCCGAATGGCCGGCGATATGCAGGTCGTACGCCTGGTCCAGGATCTTCATCTGGGCCGGGGGAAGGGAAACCCCGTGAAGGGCGGTATTGGTATAGCGGTCTGCCATGCAGAACTCCTCAGGCTGAATTAGGTCCGGCAGGAATTATACATCACGACTTTTTGTTTTTCGTTTCCAGGCTTTTGGTTCATGGGATCGCCGGATTTAGGGGAAGATATGGGGGTGTTGGGCGGGCGAAGCCCGCCCAACACCCCTATTTCTCCCATCATTCCAGCGACTCCCGGAGAGTCAGACTTTTAATCGCCTCCACCAGCTCGGCGGAATTTTCTTCGATTATGAAATGTCCAGAATTGGGCAGGCGCAATACGCGCGCCTCCGGGAAGGCCTTGATCCAGGTCTGCAGTTCCTGCTCCCGGAACGCGTCATCTTTTCCGCCCCAGGCGATCACGGCAATTTTGTCTTTCAGGACCTGCCGTTGATCCCAGAGCGATCCCAGCCAATTGGAAGCGCCGATGATCTGCCCCGGAAGGGTCCAGTTCCCTTTTCGTTCATCCGGCTTGGATAACGGTTCAAGGAATTGCTGGTGAATGTGCGGCGGCAGTTTGGCTGGATCCCCAAATGACATCAGAAGAAGGTTCTTTGCAAAAAAGTTCCGCCTGCGGATCAGCCAGTGGCCGATCGGGCCTCCCAAAAATGCGCTGAAACTGATAAAGTGAAAATCATTCCGCACCGACCACATCCAGGTGTTTGTGATGATAATGGAGCGTATCTTTTCGGGATGGCGGATGGCGTAGGATAAGCCGATCGGACCGCCCCAGTCGTTGACAATCAGCGTGATCCGTTCCAGGTGGAGCGATTCCAACAGGGCCTCCAGGTTCTTGGCCTGCTCCTGGGGCAGGTAGGAATAATCCCATGGTTTATCCGATAACCCAAAGCCGAGATGGTCCATGGCAATGCAACGATACTGCCCCGAAAGAGCCTTGATTATGTTCCTTGATTCGAATGACCAGGAAGGGTTCCCATGCACAAGCACGATGGGATCCCCGGCGCCTTCATCCACATAATGCATGGCGCCATGTGGGGTTGAAAAGAAATGCGCCTGGAAGGGGTATTCGTTTTCATCCAGCCAGTCTGGGTTTTTTGCGTTTTCCATTTCTGCTCCTATTTTATTATGTACCTTCTCAAAAAGAAGGGGAAGATAGGGAGTGTGCGGGCGGCTCCGCCGCCCGCACACTCCCCACTCCCCTGGTTACGGGATGCATCATCGAAGACAATATTTGTCTTATTGTAGCACCATAAAACCTCGCCTCAGTCATCCAGGGTCATCTTAAGTCCTCGTAAGATATATTTATTCCGCATCCAGCTTGCTCTGGTCTCGTTCATGCAACTCTTGCGCGATCTGCGGATAGATGGCATCCAGTTTATAGAACGAGAGCAGCACGACACAGGTGATCGCAAGGATGGCCGGCAGGTACATGAAGCATATTTGGATCGCTTCGGCCGCAGCATGGGTCTGGATGGCGGCGCCGGCGACATAACTTCCCGCTGCCAGGATCCATCCGACCAGCGCGGCGCCGATCCCCGTCCCAAATTTCGATGCAACGCTGGTCGTGCTGACGATCAGGCCTTCCGAGCGGACGCCGGTTTTCCAATCTCCATATTCGATCGTGTCAAGCACCATTGGATAGATGGTCGCAAGCCACGGCGCCATTCCAATGGACTTGATCACGAGGCCGGTCATCACCACGGGCAGACTGGCAGGGTTGGCGATAATGACGAGGCTGCCAACCGCCATAAGGCCCGCGCCTGCCAGAATGCACTTCCGCTTGCCATATTTCTTGATCAACGGCGCTATGGTGAATAGTCCGATCAACATGGGGATATAACTCGCCAACTGCATCCCGGCCATGAGTTGGACATTCCCCAGGATATACCGGGCAAAATAGATCGTGGCGCTGCCCAGGCCCGAGCTGATGAACATCGCGATCATCGTGAAAACGATCACCCACAGATAACTGTTCTTCAACAGGGCTTTAACTTCCATATTTAACGGTACGCTTGATTTCGGTTTATGGATATCCGGCGACTTGACCCGTTCCCGGGTGAAGAGGAACGTGATCATGAACAAGATCACCGCTGCCACGGCATAAATGCCAAAGATCTTTTGCCAGGCACCTGCGCCGCCGCCCAGCGCCTTTACAAACCCGGTCGTTCCGGCGCTGACAAAGACCGCCGCAGACATTGCCATGATCATCCTGAAAATATTCAAAATGGAGCGTTGGTACTGGTCCTGGGTGATCATCGCGTTGAGCGTCCCGTAGGGAATGTTAATGCACGAATAAACGATGTTGATCAAGGTGTACACGACCGCCGCGTAGGCGATCTTGCCCGGTACGCTGAAATTCGGCACGCTGTATAACAGGACCGTCAGGACGCCAAAAGGCAACACCATCCACAGTATCCAGGGGCGGGCCTTGCCGAACCGTGTCTTGGTCCGATCGACCAGCGCGCCCACCACCAGATCCACAAAGCCATCGATGATGCGCGCTACCAGCAGGATGAGGCCGGCGATCGCGGCCGGGATGCCGGCGACATCCGTGTAGAAAAAGAGCATGAACGCCGCGATGGACGACCAGACCAAATTACACGCAGCATCCCCGCAACCATACGCCAAATTCTCACCGAAACTGATCTTCTGTTCCTGGCTTGGGATGGGCTGTGAGATCGCTTCTTCCATGGGCTGCCTCTATTTTGGTTCTTAATAAGCAGGGGAAACTGGGGGACACCCCCACTCCCCAAGGCATTGAGAGCGTACTGGCATTTCATGCAGCCAGGCGTCATCCTTTATTGTAGCACCATAAGCCCTCCCCCCTGGCTGTCAGTTCGCCTCCCCCATCCGTGCAATCCGGATGGGGAGGCGGGAGGGGGCCGGCGGCGCGCCCGAATTGGGCGAAACGATAAAAAACGATGGAAAATAGGGAAGGCTGCGCCACGATGCGCAACCGCCCCGCCACAGACCTCCGAGTTTTTGGGCATCGTCCCCGTAGGGGGAAACTCGGAGGTTTACTACTGCCTCCGCCAGCGGCTGCCCGCCTCCCTGCGGGCGGGATAAAAAGGCGCTTTGCGTGCGTGAATTGGGCGAAACGATAAAAAACGATGGAAAATAGGGAAGGCTGCGCCTCGATGGGCAGCCACCTGGCCGCAGTTGACCTTGCGTTCGCTGGCCTTGACCCGGGTATCTACCGGCCGGATCAAGGTGCGAAATGTCGGAACACGGGGTTCCGGGTGTAGGATATTCCATTTTATGATAAAATGACAATTATTATCCTATATATCCAATAAATACCAGGTGATATTCCATCAATCCAGAAAGGATATGCAGCGTATGTTAAACTTGAATACCGTCATGGTTAGCACAAAACAACCCAAGGCATTGGCCGCCTTCTATGAGAAAGTCCTTGGAAAGCCGGCCGACCGGGTCGATACTGACAATGGTTTCTTTCGATGGCAGACTGGCAGCGCCACATTATTGGTCCTCGACCATTCCAAAATGGACGGGCAGACCAAGGACCCCGGGCGTGTGATGTTTAATTTTGAAACCACGCAGGTCAAAGAAGAGTTTGAAAGAATCAAGGCCGTGGGCGGAAAGGTGATCCAGGAACCGTATCAAATAGCGGGAGGTTGGATCGCAACGTTTGCAGACCCGGATGGCAATTATTTTCAATTGCTCAGTCCGATGTAAAGGCCGACCAAAGGTGCGCATTTGGATCTAACCTATAAACCGGACAACTACAACAGCGTTTCGCCCTATCTCGTTGTGGATGGGGCGAACGCGACCATCCAGTTCCTCTAGCAAGTCTTTGGCGCGGTCGAACTCTACCGCTTTCCAAAAGGTGAGGGACTCATCATGCATGCGGAGGTCCGCATCGATGATACGGTGGCGATGCTGGCGGACGGCACCCCAAGTCACCCTTCCTACCCCTCATACGTGCATGTTTATGTCAGGGATGTGGATGCGACCTATCGCAAGGCACTGGATGCGGGTGCAACATCGGTTAGCGAACCAGTCAAAGGGCAAGATGAGGACAAGCGCGGAGGCGTGAAAGACGCAGGCGGCACCACCTGGTGGATCGCTACCAGGGTGGGATAGCCGCCGGATGGTTTATTTATAAGAATAGGCACAGATTCTGGAAAAATCGTATTTGACAATGACTGTCAATGTTTGTATAATAATATTAACAAATTCACTCCTCTGTGTGCGAAAGTCGGCTTTGCATGCCGTGCTCCCGGTAACCCGGGACTAGCTACAAGGGGTGATCTTTTTAAGTCGAATTTATTGCGCCGGCTGTACCAGTTCTTGGGGTATTTTTGCGTATCGTAAAGATCAACCAAAAAACTCACTTTATCTTCAATGGTTTGGTAATACCCCATATCGCCACGGGTGAAGGCCCGGTAGACGGCCCAGTTCATGTAATCAATCACGCTTAAGCATGGTTCGCCCTTGGGGGTTTGGGCCTGGACTTCGAAGGCTGTGATCACGGGCTGCCCCCATTTATCTTCGAAGCGCTGTAACCCCAGGCGGATGGCTTCTGAAAGCGGAGCCTGGCGCTCGCGCGAGCCGCGCTTGGCAAAATAGATGTGGTTCTCGGCGTGCCGGTGCAGCGCATTCTCGAACAGGATCGTCACGAGGTGGTCGTAGAACTCAGGCTCACGGGCATGGAAACTGTTGCGGAACACCCGTTCGATCTTGCGGGCAACCACGAACTGGGCCTTGATATCCAGCGTGGCGATCAGTTTGTAAAACCGGTAACGGACCTCGGGCAGGTCATCCTTGGCATGGAAGGCAACCGCGGTGCGTTGGATGGAATGGAAGCCCTGGAAATAGGGGTCATTCACGATCTCGCTTTGCAAGGCAAGAACAGCCTGACGGACCGGCTGCGGATCGGACATTTCCACAAAGCCGAGCAGCAGGATGGGGGAGCAGCCGGCCATGCCAACGATCATATTTCCGGAATCATCGTAAAAAGTGGGGTCGCCGGATTCGTCCACGAAGAACCAGTGCTGGTCGGTTTGCGCTTTTTTCATTTTTGTAACTCCTGCAGCTCGGATTTCGCCAATAGTCTCTTTGCGGTTTCCACGCCGCTGTGTTCGGCAAACATTTGCATGAAGTACGTGGGGATGTAGCCGCGCCGCCGGGCGGCTTCCAGCGTGCCTTCCAGGGCTTGCGTGAACTCAACTTCCAGGGTCATAATGAGATACCTATGCCTATTTCACAGAATCTTCATCGCAGGGAGAAGACAGCCAACCGGAGATGCCCGATCGCAGCTTCTTTGCCAGTTCATCGCTCATCAGCCATAAGGTTCTCTGTTTCATCTTACCTCTGATGACATCTGCAAGCTGCCTGGCTTGATCGTCCCACCAGGGGTGCATTTTCAGATGGTCGCTAGGAGCGGTGGGCCGGAAATGCAGTTCCGGGACTTGAGCCACCCACTCCAGGATGACGGCCCAACCATAAAAACCGGGATCCTTTGCCTTCGTGGGAGCGTAAAAGAAAACGACGATATCCCCCGGCGCCGGCTGCTGCCCATCGCTGGACATGGCTCCCGCGTTCCAGTTCCAGCGTTCGCCCTCCCATATTTCCACCCGGTAGCGTTCGGGAGACCAGTTATCCGCACTCAATTGATACAACCAGGTTGACATGCGATCCTCCTATTTCATCTGCTTCCCTAGAAACCATTGCCTGATAAGCTGCGCACCTGCTTGCCGGCGGTACGCGCCTCTTCCGCCAAGACTTCCACCTTCCCCCCCGGCTCGGCATGCACGATCAACAACTCGCTTGCCAGGTCCACTACAAAGTGGTTGCGCTTCGAGATTGTTTCTGTGGTAGGACGCTTGATGTATGCCGGGAAGGGGGAAATGACCAGTAATTGCCCCGCCTCGATCTTTGGCCGCCAGGCGACCGGAATGCGCATTCCTTCCAGCCCGCGGGCGGGACAAATAACAATGGGGCTAACCCCGCGCAATAATACTTCCAGCATTTCCTTTTCGGTGGGAGATTGAAAGCCGCTTATGGCAGCTTGCCCTTGCGCTGCAATTTCTTTGGCGGCCTCGTGCGCAGCAAGAATGAGGCGCGCCGGGCATTTGACCGATGCAAATATACCCAGCAAGGGTTGATCGAGTATGTCAGGGTCTCCAATGCCCGAGGTTTCCGAAGTCTCAGAGACTTCGGAAACCTTCAACCTTTCTCTCCAAACCTTGAAAATATTTTCGGACATACAGAGGCGAATTCCTTTCCTCGATTTACTCAAAATATCCTACTCTGAAGGGAAAGGCCAAATCTTTTTGGCTAATGTAAACAGTTCCTTGCTTCGGCCCTTGATGGCAGCCTCATTCCATTCTCTTACAACTTGCAGGTCGGCATTAAGAAGCAGAATGGAATATTGTTGGAGGGTCCTGCTTTTCTTGCTCCAGGGATCATTGGATAAAGTGGAATTGAGCGATCCGGTAACCAACGTAAGATTACCCAGGGTATGGAGAAGCGTATTTCGGGCATCGATAGCTTCCGGTGTATCTTCGGCCAATGGCCAGCTCTCCTTTGTCCAACCGCGCGGCAGAATATGTTCGATGGAAAGTTTTTTCTTGGGGAGACGGAGATCTTCAGTCCGGTTATCGGTGCGCCGTTGCAATTCAAGGGCTTCCAACACCATTCGCAGACGTAGCTGGGGCTTGAGGCGTTTATAGGCTTCGAGTTTCTGCCAAGCTGCCTTAAATTCATTGTCGTCAGGCCAGCGGCTGATATCAATGGTTTGGGATAACAGATGGGTGTGGAGAATTGAATAGAATTGGCCGGGTTCGGCATCCTTGAGTAGTTTGACCGCTTCCAGGAAAAACTTATTGTAATTCTTGGTGCTTAATTCACAGATCATTCTGCGCACGAGGAAGGATTCAAGGTCAGTCAGGATGGATTGGCGCTGCTGGGCAAATTCAGGTCCGCCCAACTTATCAAATATCGCCAGCAGAAGCGGGAAAATGGTGGTTGTATCCAATGCCTGGACACGCCAAAAAAACAAGCCTTCTGGGGTTTCCGGGGGATAATGGTAAAACTGATAGTAAATCTTGCCATAATGGTTCATTTCAGTAAGATAAGTGGCCGGGTCGATATTTTTATGATCTTTGATGTATTGTCGATATGTATTGAACAAATTCGTAATGAGAACTTCATCCCGGGTAAGCAATGTAATATAGTGTTGAAGGAAAACCTCAATGTGGGGACGGTTAAAACGACCAGTGCGTATATCCTCCCGCCAGAAATGGGTTGATTTAAAAAATTCCCAATACTGGCTGTAAAGAATATCGAGATCGTATCCACGCTCTTCTGCTTCATGAAATAGATAATTCTTCACCAGATCAGATGCCAGTAGCGGAGTGCCGCGTGCGTTAAGGGTTTCGAAAATCATTTGCGCATCATCTTTTTCATCCAGGTCAATTACAACTACGATCAGGCCGCGATAAAGAGCATTTTGAAATGCATCAAGTTTGCTCTTCAATTGTGCTTCGTCATCAGATTTCAACCACGCCATGATCTTTTCATAGAAGAAAAGATATCCATCAGCTATTGCGTACCCCACCCCATCCGTCGGTTGGCCATCATAATATTGATGTAATTCGGCCGGCGTTCCAGCCTCCATTACCTGCCGAAAATGCTTACGGTCTAAATTCGTGGGCCAAACCTTGTAGATTTCATCGTGATTGCCTTCACGCGGAACGTTTCGGGTAAGAAGGCGCAGGTCGCGTGCATTACTGACGGCAATTGCCCCAAGTGCCTCACACACATCGCAGGCCGCCTCGATAATAATTTGCAGCGTGGTAAATCGTTGTTGGCCGTCAATGATCTGGCGAATATCGAGCGTACCAGTGGCATTACTGAGTTGTTCCAGTACCACTGCGCCCATGAAGTGCGGACGAAAAGAATCTTTCCGCAAATAGCGCTCGGCCAGCGCCTGGATATCCTCCCAGAGCGGCTCCCATTGTTCTTCCCGTTTCCATACATACGGACGTTGGTAAAGTGGAACCATATAGCGACACTGCACTTCAAAAACATCTTTGAGACTGCGCGGTTTAGCATCCATCAGTTATGCATCCTTTCTGTTTTTAATGGGTTAGAAAAGCCGGCTGGGGAATTTCACTATTGCAGCCAAATTGCTACCTTCTCCTTGATTTCATCTGCTAAAGCTTTTATCTCCCCCGAATGATCACCGGACAGTTTTTGCAAATAATCTAGTCGCGATCCGAGCTGCTCAATCTCCCAGAATGCTACTTCAGGATCTTCTTTACCTCGATCTTTAATTGGCGAAATTGTTTTGCCTATTACATTGATAATATGAGTGGGGCGATTCCCATGATGACCGATTATCAAAGGGTCATTTGAACCACTAGGGACAATCAGCACCTTATCAAGTGTTACTTCTGCTGATTTATTTGCCAATAGATCGCTGACGGATTTTAAAATTTGCAATATCTTCCCAAGGATTAATGGGTTGGACATCTCTATTGTTTCAAAGGATGTCACCTGACCGTTCCGGAAATGAACCATAATTTTAAATCTTTTACCTGCCAAAGAAGTTACCGTCTTTTTCCAGGCATCGATTCTGTCGGCCAGAGGATCAAGGATGTATCTTTCCGCCGCCCAAGTCCCAATAATCGTGATGAAAATCTGTACAATATCTAATTCACCCCTTACGGCGAGGGCTACATTTTCTACCTGAACATCGCCAAAATCTCCGAAGAATGACACTAAATCATCAGGATTTCCATCTCTTACGTTGGTAAGCGTGATTCTGGTTTCCATCATATCTCTTCCTCCTCCAACTCAGCACCCAACGGGTGCTTGACATCATAAATGATAACGAGATCAGTCTTCGCGCCGCATAGCCTATAATCACGTGATGATAAAAGCGTTATGGAATTCCTTATAACAGAAAAATGGTACGGGGGTCTTTCTGATCAGCCAATAGCTTTGGAGTATCTTCTTCGCCAAGGCCTTCCATATCGATTTCTAAGCATCCTAAATCAAAAGCAGTCTTGATGTCGCGTCCATATCCGAGGGCTTGATAAAATGCCTCCGCAAAGCGAATCGCGGCGTCATCACCGATCGCAATGGACATTCCAACTACACATTCGATGTGTTCTGCAATCGCTTTGGCTTGTGGCTCTGAATAGCAGGCATTTAAAACTACGCAGCGAATGTTGTCCTTCAATAAGCTGAATAGCTTACTCAGGGCACGCTGAGATACTGCCTGGCTGCGCCCTTGTTCATCTTCCAGAACGATCTCGCTTTTACTTGTTCCATGCCCGCTGAAATGCACAATATCTGGCTTGTAGCGCAAAAGATGATTTTGCAGATCTGACACACGAACGGCAAAATGCTTTTCAAGTTGGAAGCGATCCCGGTATTCTGATTTTTGAAGGACCTCATCAATCGTGCGGATTTCTTCATCCAGGCGGATGCGATTGGTATCTTTGGGATTGGAAGCCAGAAAGAGGATTTTGATGGGTTTTAGCTTTGTTACTTCCGGTTGCGCAGGGTTGTTTACAATTTGAACATTGATTTGATGCGCTGGTAATGTGGAAAATTGCGGATTTATAGTACTGGCCCATGCATAGGCTTGGTCTTTGTATGCAACGATAAATTTATTATTCGGCTTGATCGGCTTCTTTACGCTGATACTCCCCCTGGATTGAAAAATAAACCCTGTCACGCCCATGGCAACCAACCCAATCACGGTTACAACCTCGAAAGTATAAAATGCCGGCGTATTTTCCAATTTTAACCATGGCATAACCGTTATTACCAGACAGGAAATCACAAACATTCCTATCGACAAGATCAGTAAATATAACCAAATTGAATTATCATCTTTTGGATATTCAAGTTCAAGCAGCTCGTTGTTGGGTTTGTCCAGGGGGGAGGTGGCCAGATATTGAGAGAGACGGTAGCAGTTGATGGCCAGGGATTGTTCATCTCTGAAGTCGATCCCCACATATTGTCGATTCCCATCCACGGTAACATTTAAAATAACGGCAAAGTGCCCGACGTTTTTTTCTTTTTGCAGGCGCTTCCAATTATTTTCAAAGTAGACAAATATATTTCGCGCCATATCGGCCAACACAGGTTGGCTGGCAAGTACCCCGTCCAGGGTGATAATCAACTTGTTGGGCTCTCGAAAAATTGAGGCGAGAGGCAATCCTTCGGATTTAGATTGATAAGGTTGGGCATTTGCTTCAATATTACTTTTCTCGAGCAGATCCACCAATTCCCGCGCATCCGAATCACTCAACCCTACCGTCGAAACAGGATGGTACGAGATGGTTAAATGATTGTCGCTCATTCTTCTTCCTCCAACTCAGCCCCCATGCGGTACTTGACATCATAATTGATGATGAAATCCAGCTCCTCCTCCGTCAGCCCATAGTAACGGGCTAGGATACGGTCGACCTCGTCTATGATTGGCTTAGAAGAGACGCCATCCAATTCATCGTAAGTTATCTGGTCTCCATCTTTTGTGCTCAGACTTTTCCTCGAAGCGTTTTTTACCAGATCTTTGCTTAGCCTTTTGGCAATATCAATAAAGTTTTTGTCATTTAATATTTCTTCTTGTATGGGAAAATTTTTCACCAACCAGTCACCCAAATGATAACCATCCGAAAGAACGCAGAAATAAAAGAAAAGGATTGAGCTATTTATCACACTGTTAATTACATCTGCATCAGAACCTTTGCGAAAGTATATATATCTACCATGAGCAGGGGAAGATACCTTGCCATTCTTGTTGTAATATGGCAAGCCATCCAAGGACTTAATCCAGTAGCCAGTTGCTTCTTGATAGAAAATAAAATTCTCAGTCGCTCTTGTTGACGTAACCTTATCAATTTTCGAATTTGAAGATTGAAGTTTGGACAAGACTGAAATTGCTGATTGAGACCCAGCCTTTCCCCAAAGATAAAAATCACTGGGAAGCACTGCATATTCAAAGGTGCTAAATAAACTTGCTCTTTCTTCTGAATACCACCTATGGTATTTTGTTGTAAACAAGTCTGCGTTTTTAGAAGCGGTTGATAAATATGCAATAACAATCGATAGTCTTTGTTCAGCACCCTCAAATAGCTTCGATGGACGTATCCCATAACTGGATGCCCAAATCATTGATGATTTATTTCTTAACAAACCAGAAAGTTCTGCCATGCGCGAACTGGAGGTAATACTTATTGGAACAATTATTCCCAATCGGCCTTTTGAGTTCAGCAACTGGACTGATCTTTCCAAAACATAAGCATATAAATTTCCGCACTCTTCTGTAACATAATTTGAAATTCGGTATTCATTTTTTACTTTGCTGTACTCCACATAAGGCGGATTGCCAATAATGACATCAAAACCGCCTTCGCACATAATGCCATAAAACTCTACGAACCAGTGGAATGGTTGGTGCGATTTGAGCCAGGCCTGATATTTCTCACCTTTGGAATTAATGATGCCATACTGATGCGCCAGCAGGAGGTTCAATTCATCATCCAGCGCTTCCAGTTTCTTTTCCAGGACTTTTTTATCGGCAGCAGTCACTTCACCGCCGTAAGTGGTCTGTTGGAGGCGGAAGGCCGTATACAACCGATCAATTTCTCCGGCTTTATCTTCGATGCGGTTGAGCTGGTCCGCCTCTTCGGGCATGGCGAAGAGTTTTTCAGCCTGCACTCCGTTCACGGTACCAAACTGCACTGAGCGTTTGACATCCTCACGGGTGGCGAAACCCACCAGAGTATTGCCGGCGCGGATGTTGAAGTCAATATCCGGCAGAGGCTCGATCCCCAATTTTCTTTGGATGGGCCAGCGCTCCACCTGCGCCACCAGTTTCAGGAACAGGCGCAGCTTGCAGATCTCGACGGCTTCCTCCATGATGTCCACGCCATAAAGGTTATTGACGATGATGGACTTGAAGATAAAGTAATCTTCATTCGGGTGATTGTCAATTTGCTCCAGCACCTGGCGGAAATGGGCGTACTTTTTCGGGCTGTGCGGCGTACCCAAATCATCCAATTCCTGCACCAGGACGCGCATGCGTTCGATGCAGGCGGCGTACATGGGTTCAAGCACGTTTAAAGCCGCGAACAGGAATGCGCCCGAACCCACGGTGGGATCGAGTACTTTGATCTGCGTCAGGGCGTGCCAGAAAGCCGTCAGCAGATCGGCATCGCTGTCTTCGATGACATCCTGGGCGAACTGGCGGATATCCAGATTGAGCGTGATCAAATCGTTGATGGAGGTAACCAGGCTGGCGGCAAGTTTTTCGTGCACTTCCTGGTAATGCCGGCGTCGGGCGATCACTTCGCGCCAGATCTCGGTGGGCAGGGCGAATTCATCTGGGGCGGCTTTGTTCCACCCCTGGCGCTGGTGGGGGTCATCCGCACCAACCGCGATTTCGTCCGGCAAGGGTATTTCCACTCCTTTTTTTACAGCGTCATAAATATACCGATCGGGATCATTCTGCAAGTGACGCCAGAGCGAACCGGCTCCTTCAAAAGCAACTTTGCATTCCCTTTGCACCACGTCAAAGATATGCGGGATGATGGTGTTCTTGCTGTTGTATTCAGTAATATCTTCCTTGGTGTAATAGGCCCCCATCTGTTTCTGGTTGATGTATTTCTCGAAAATGTAACCAAGCACATCCGGGTTGATCTCGTCGTCATCCGCAACGGGCGCTCATCCAGGTGCCACTGGTAGGCATCGAAGAAAACGAATAGGCGCTCGAACGCCGCGTCCGGGATATCCAGTTTCGCGCCATATAATTCTTCGATCTGGTGCCTGGCGAAAATGCCGCCGTTCAGGTAGGGCACTTTCCCCAGCAAGCGCACTGTGGTGGCATCGTGTTCCTTGCAGGCGAAACCTTGGAAGAACAGCGGGCAAAGGAAATCGCGGTAAAAGCGGTTTTTACCCTTCGGGCTCTGGGCCAGTTTATGGGGCAGGTAATCCAGATCGCCATCCAGGAAACCCTTCTTCTGGATGAAATACACGAACATCAGGCGGTTGAGCGTCACCGAGACATACCAGCGCTGCATACCTTCTTCCGGGATGCCGGCCACGAACTTCAGGAAGGCCGTGTGTTCCTCCTTGAAACGATCGTAGAAGCGTTTGGTGACATGCTCTACATCAAAACCCTGGCGGACCTTCTCCGCCACATCCAGGATGGTCAGGCCCTCTTCATCCTCCAATGTGACGGCCAGATAATCCAACTTTTGCAGCAAAGCCAGGCCGCTCTGTTCCCGGCGGAAAGTATGGCTTTTGGATGCGGCCGGTTTTCCGATCTGGCGTTTGACCCACTGCCAGACCTGGGTGGTCTGGTCGGTATCGGTATAAATGATAAGATGCTCGTGGTACGATTTTGCCACCTGTGCATCGATCTTACGCCGGATGGCATAGATTGGGATTGGTCCCTGGCAGCGAAAAACGGTAAAGCCGCGCTTGTGCGCCAGCGCATCGAGATGATAGCAATCCTCACCGATGCTTACATCCAGGGCATAGCGCATCGGCTCCCAACCCAACTCCTCGCGGAACAGGGTCGGGAAATCAAAGGCTTTCAGCAGCGCTTGGGCGTGGGAAAAATTGATCTTCATGCTTTGGCCTCTCCGGCAACATTCCTCAATCCAAGCGAGCAAATGATGCCCGGTTCCTGGGGCTTCTCTTCATCCTCCGTACGGAGGCACAGCCGGCCTTCGCCGTTCAGGGTGATGACCAGGCTTGCCAGAGACTCGTCCGAGATGCCGCTGCGCAACTGGCGGTTGAGGGTATCGACGGCAACCGTACGGAGAGGATAATGATAGATATCATCGACGGCCTGACGCAATTCCTGGGTATCCCACAACTGGCCCTTGACCTGATCAGCGTAATTCTTCAAGCGTTCATACGTGCGGAACTTGGCCCCGGATGGCCGGCCCAACTGCCCGCCGACGCTCTTTTCCACTTGTCCAAGATACTGCACACCCGCCTGGACCAGTTCGTGATGGTTTTCGGCGCGCGGCAGGGCGGGTGTGTCGATCGGGCAGGCGGCGGCCCGCAGGATGGCATACTGGGATTCGGTTACGCTTTTACCGTCAGTATCCATCCAGCCGAGGGCATCATTGCCTTCGGCGGTTTTGATATAAACCAAAACGCCCTCCGGTTGGCCGGCTGCGGGGTCGTGCGCCTTGGCGGAATAGACCACCGGAGACAGATCCGGGATGAGCTTGAGCAATTTCGGGTTGGCGTCAGTGGCATTCTTCCAGATCTGGTAGGCATAGGAAGCCAGGTCCACTTCGCTTTCGTCCTCCTCCCCATCCAGAATGCCGGATTTCTCATTATACAAATCCAGGATGGCCTGGTTGTTTTGATCGTCCTCGAAGAACATCTCATCCGAACCGACCACTTCGGCGTTTTCGGCCAAGCGCTGGCGCAGTCGGGCGCGCAGGCGGATGATGCGCTCCACGCCTTCGGCCGGCAGGAAAGTATAGGAGTAAATTTTTTCCGCCTGCTGGCCTATGCGGTCGACGCGCCCGACGCGCTGGATCAGGCGGATGATGGCCCAGGGCAGGTCGAAGTTCACCACCACGTTGCAGTCTTGCAGGTTCTGGCCTTCGCTGAGCACATCCGTGGCAAGCAGAACGCGCAGTTCATCCTCGGCCTTTACCCGGTCGCGCTTTTCATTGCTGACCGGGCTGAAGCGCCAGGCCAGGCCGGTCGGATCGGCCGACTCGCCGGTTGCGCCCGCCAGGGCTTTCACCTTGCGGCGGACAAGCTGCTCTTGCAGGTAACGCACCGTATCGGCGTACTGGGTAAAGACCAGGACTTTGGAATGCGGATATTGCCTTGTCACCAGATCGCACAGGTCATTCAGTTTGGCATCTTTGGCCGGATCCCAAACGCCGCAGCACTGCAAGATGTTCATCAGCGCATCGGCATCCTGGCGCAGATGCTTGGAAAGGGCCGGGTTGAACACATCCGAGCGGATCCAATTAAAGCGCTTGCGGAACGGACCGGTATAGAGTTTATAAACCTTTTCGGCCTCCCGCCAGAAAGCCTCTTCGCTGCGCAAGCCCTGTGCAGCCGCCCCGGTATCTTCTACGCTTTCTTCCTCATCCAAGTCCGCGCTTTCAATATCGAACAGGTCCGCCAGATCGCCATCCTTATCCTCATCGTTCAGGCGGGCATCCAGCAGGGCCGGTTCCTGTGTACCAATGGGCAGGGGCAGGTTATTCTTCAGGGCATACAGGAAGACATAATTGCGCAGAATGTGCCGTTCGAGGGAAAGCAGGAAGACATAACCGCTGCTCTCCAGGCGTTTGAAAAGGTTCGTGCGCGAAAAGCCGATCAGGCGCTTGCCGGCCCGGGAGAGGTTTTGCAGAGTCCTTTGTTCTTTTGGGGTGAGCTCGTCTTTCTTTTGCTTGACATACATATCCTGGCCCAGGCCATAGCGCGGCAGATGGAGATGGCCGATCGTATCTACCACATCCGGGGCGAACATGCGCACGTACTGGTCATGCGGGTCTTTTTCATCCAGTTTATACTTGACCGTCTTCGGGACCCGATCCGGGAAGTAGGAATGTGCGCCGTCCGGGAAGAGCAGATACTTGCGGTCGTGCTCGTCCGTGTGCGTGTAATTGGCCTTGATGAAGCTGCGTGTGCGCCGGACCATATACAGGCGCATCAGTTCCTGCCAGTCTTCGGGATGGTCGCTCTTTTCAAAAGCAGCGATGGAGCGCAGGGGCGCCTGGTACCGCCGGATGAATTCGACTTCACCAATCTCCCGTAACAGGGCATCCGGCTTGGTCGGCAATTGTTCATCTTCCGCCACGAACAGGCGCAACTGGCTGGAGAGATCCAGGTAGGTCTTGTTGTAGGGGGTGGCCGTCAACATAACCACCTTGCTCTCGTTCTTTTCGATGTAATCCCGGATGGCCCCATAGCGTTTGCCTTCCCGGTTGCGCAGGTTATGGCTTTCGTCAATTAATACCAAGCGGTAGCGCCGGAGAGCCGGCAGCTCCCGGATCACGCGGCTGATGGAGAGCACTTTCCCGCGCAGGCGGAACCTGTCCTTGTAATCCTCCCACATCTTGACCAGGTTCTTCGGGCAGATGATAAGCGTGTCGAAGCCCAGATCGTCATCGAAGACGCGCGCCACCGCCGTGCCCACCAGCGTCTTGCCCAGCCCGACCACATCTCCTATCAGAACCCCGTTGCGCTTGTGGATGTGATGGGCGGCGATCTTGACCGCGGCGGCCTGGAAATCCAGCAACTTGTTGTTCAAATCGCCGGGAATGCGGAATTCGGAAAGGCCTGTGCGGGCCTCCTGGGAGAGATGGTAGGCCATCTTCAGGTAAATATAATAAGGCGGGATCAAATCCTCACGCGCCCAGCTCTCGCCAATGATCTGGACCAATTCTTTGGAAATATCCACGCAGAAACGGTCATCCCAGCGGTCATTGAACCAATTTGCCAGCTTGGTACTGGCATCCGAGTTGACCACGTCCACGTTCAATTCCCCCTGGGCCGAGAGACCTGCCAGGGTTAAATTACTGCTGCCCAAATATCCCACCCGGGGCGCATCCTGGTCGTTTTTGAATAACAGATAGAGTTTGGCGTGCAGTTGGTGACGCAGGAACAGCTTGACAACCACCTTGCCGGCCTTGATCTGGTCGGCCAACCGCCGCAGGGCAATTTCATCGGCATTCGTAGGGATACCGATGGTCAGTTGTTCCCGAAATTCGGCGGCCAGACGTTTGCGGATGCGGTCAGCGACTTCATTGCTGATCTCCGCCGTATCCGGCGCTATGCTCATTAACTGGCGTAATTCTTCCTGAGGAAGTTTCTGCATCCCCACCAGCAGCCGGCAGCAACTATCCTCACCGCCGGTCCAGCGATCGATCTGGTCTTGCAGGTTTTTCCAGCCGCGCAGGTTGAAATAGCCCACACAGAAATCCGCCCGATAAGAGACCTGCATGGTCTGTTGGAGCGCGGGGAGAAGATGCTGGTTTATATTGTCAAAGATGCGCGGCACTCTCAACCTCCTGGATGCTTACGGGATAAGCATACCGGAAAAACCCCCGTACACGCAACTCCCAAGAAACGGGGATGCTTTATTGTACATCTAAACCGGGCTGGAGGCGGGGGCAGATGGCCCGCTCTGCCTGCGGCGGGTGCTGCGCGTTCCCTGCCCTGCAGGTGAAAAAACTCAGGCGGAAACAGCCCGGGCGGGAATCTTAATCCGGGGTGGGTTTGATCTTATACTTTTTTGTGTATAAAACCTATCCGAAAATTCGGAGGAGTGTGCATTTTGAGCGCAAGCACGCAAAATGCGCTCCTTCCCTAATTTTCGGATGGATAGTTTGCTATAATACGATCGTTCAGGTTTTGTGAACTATTGATTACTGGGGTTGGGTTCACCATACCCCACCGGGGTACTTTCTGGCGGCCAAGCAGCAATGCATCTTCTGTGACCATGGGAACTTGAGATGAAAATAATCCGGTCTATTGGTTTTTTGCTTTTAATGACCGTTGTTGGCGCAATTGTCGTTGCCATTATTACGATAGAAGACGCAAATGGGCTCTTTACGCCCTGGAAATATCTTGGCAAACCACCGGGGAAAGTGGTCCGGATTGTTGCACCTGACTATGCCCTGATGGATACCGGTGCTATTTATGAATATAATGCCACCAAGAATTGCTCGACTGGTTGTTGGGATAAAGTGGAAAAAGTACAAACCTACGAAGACCCTGAAGCCATACCAGCCGATAACAACTGCGCCATACCCTATTTGGTTTTTTTCAAACAAACGGTAATTCTTTGTGACCTTTGGGGGCCGGGTTCATCTACCGCTGTTTATGGTCTTGGAATGGATGGGTATATATACGTTTGGAGTAATGAATTTGGGGAAGGCAATACCCTTGAAATCGTCATTTCCCCCTTTCTCGGCGCAGCCCTTGGATTTGTCATCGGGATCGTTGTTATTTTGTTGCGTACCTTTTGGCCTCGGAAGAAAAGGGGAAGAGTACCAAACGAGGTAAATCTACCATAAAACGCGCTTAACACCATATACAGACTGCCCATACACAGTTATGGGTTCCGCTTATAAACAAGGAGGTCTTTTTATGTACCATATGCCCCTGCAAGATGTCGGTATAGACTTTACGGGTCTGGAATATGGTGTCCTCTGGGCAATAATGAATTTCATCGTTGTTGTCATAATTGAAGCGGTGATTATGAAGTTTCTCCTGAAAAGTACATGGCTTAAAAGCCTCTGGTACTCATTCGCCATGAATTTAACTTCCTCAATTCTTGGAATTTGGCTTCCAATCGTGCTACTATTTGTTCCATTCCAATACTTCTTATTGGGATTCATTTTGAAGATCGTCTTGGCCTATCTTCTGTCGGTCATCATAGAGTTTGTCATATTAAAAGTTAATGTTCAAACCGCCAACTACCAATTTGGCTTTGATCCGATGCGTAGTCATCGCTAACCTGGTCAGTTATGTATGGGTTTATGGGTCGCCGTTCCTTCTGCACCCTCCTATTTGACAAAGAGCCTATCCGAAAATTGATTGATCGACAAGAGTGCTTGCACAAGCGAGGGGAAGGAAGGAAAGCCAGTCCTGCTACTTCTTACACCAACGGACGCGTATATTTTAGAACCTGAAAGTTTTTCCACCCATTTATCTATTTGACATGCGTTGCCGCTCCACCCGCGCCGGCTGCGTGGCGAAAGCCTTCCGAAGTTTTGGAAACTGCTTACGGGCGACCCGGAATTCGAAACGGTCCCAGACCTGATCAAGGTGAAGTGGCTCAAAGCGTAAGAATCCATCTAAAGCAAGGACCCACCGGATTAGTCGTGGAAGCAGCCGATGGCGGGACAATTTACCTCGTGCGCAATGGGGACATTACTATTAAACGCTAACACAAGAACAAAACCCTCTTGACAAAACAGAACAAATGTTTTAGGTTTAATCCATGCTCTATCAGGCCGCTGACCGGTTTGCGCCGCTTCCCCTGTCCCGCATGGCTGGCTTTCTCCAGGCAAGCCGGCTGGATCCGGCTGGCTTCTTGCGTCTTACGCCTTACGTTTTACTCCCCTCGATTTGTTCCTCTTTTGTTCCTCAGGAACAAATCCGATTCATCCTTCATCATTCAACATTCATCATTCACCTTGGAGAGGAATATTCGTTTCTCCGTCGTTCCGAGGAACGAACCTTGTACCCGAAGGGGATATCCTCCCCGCCTGCCCCAGTCCTTTTAGAGTATCCACACAGATAAAAGACATGCACCGTTTCCCCACATCCCTTCCAGCTTTTTCCTTCTCCCTTATTCCTTCTTATTCCCCCCCAACACGCAGTAGAATAACCCCATGAAGCGCCTGATATTCCTGCTGGCATGCCTGCCGCTCCTTCTCAGCGCCTGCGCGGCCCCGCCGCCGCTCCCGTCGCCGAGCGCCGCGCCCAGCCTGCCTCCACCCACGCCGGTCCTGACGCAACCGCCCACCGGGGCGCCCACGCTTCCCGCCGCAACCGTCACCCTCGCCTCCATCCAGGGCACCCTGACGGTCCAGGTCAATGTGCGCAGCGGGCCCGGCATGGGGTACGCTGCGCTCGCCCAGGCGAACGCCGGGCAAAAAATGCAGGTGCTACTTCAGGATGCCACCGGCAAATGGTACCAGGTGCTCTATCCTTCCGCCCCGGGGGGAGTCGCCTGGGTGGCCGCCCAATATGTCCAGCTCCCAACCGGCGCGCAGGTCCCGCCGGAAGCCACGCCCACGCCGGAAGGCCCGGCCGGGCGCGCCTTGCAGCAGCTCAACGTGCGCTCCGGGCCGGGACTGAGCTTCCCCTCGCTGGGCATGCTCGCGCCGGACACGCCGGTCTCCCTGACCGGCAAGGACGCCACGGCGGCCTGGTTCCAGATCGCCTATCCGCCCGCCCCCGGTGGCCGCGCCTGGGTCACCTCCCAATATATCCAGACCGACTCCGCCGGCGACCTGCCGGTGCTGGATGAGTACGGCACGCCCATCCCCAGCGGCACGCCCGGCATAGCGCCCAGCCCTGCGCCTGTCACGCCCAGCCTCGGCCCGGCCTATGCCGACGGCGATTCTGCCGCCAACCCGGGCGCGTCCGTCACCTTCTCGGCCTCCGGGACGCGCCGGTTCACCTACTCCAGCCAGGTCTCCGCGCCGCAGGGCGACCCGGAGGACTGGGTGGCCTTCACACCCTTTACCAGCCTGGGCGCCACCGCCCGCCTGCTTTTCAGCCTGGCCTGCACCGGCAACGGTACATTGACCGTGGAGCTGTGGCAGGGCGGCGCCCCGCTCTCCGGCTGGGGCGCCCTGGCGTGCGGCGATACGGATACCCTGATCACGCTGCCAGCCGCCCAGCCGTACGAGGTACACCTGCTGCCCGCTCCGGGCGCCGGCCTGCGCCTGGTAAATTACGTCCTGACGGTGGAGAACCTGCCTTGAGGCCCGATCCGAAAAATTCAGGAGGGGGGCCCATTTTGAGCATGAGGGGCGAAGCCGGTTATGCTCAAAATGCGCACCTTCCATCATTTTTGGATGGAGTCTAGCTTTTCTCTCTGGACGAATATTCCTCCTGCGGGTATATTTGAGGCATCGTTCAAATTCTGAATTCGCTTTCAATTGAGGCTCCGGGAACCCAGCATGAGTGAAATCGCTCCACGACGAATAGGCGAATTCTTACGGATCGTTTTCGTCCAACTGTGGCAGGAAAGCGCCGGTCTACCGGTCGGGGATATTCTGGCGCATATTCCCGAAGCCACCCATTTAAGCGAGTACGAAAGCGGGATCTCCCCCTCCACCCGTACGCCCAGGTACGAAATAGCCATCCGGCTCGCCACCATTCCCTATGCAAAAGCCGGCTGGCTCGTGAAGAGCAAGGGCCGCTGGCTGCTTACGGATGACGGCAAGCGCGCCTGTAAAAATTTCCCCAGCGTGGAAGCATTTTACGAGGAAGCCACACTCCTTTTCGACGATTGGCAGGAGAGCCGTTCCCTGCTGGCGCTGATCACCGAAGCGGCCGAGGAAACGGCCTGGGAGCAGATCCGCAGCTATTTGCAGGAAATGCGGTCGTATGAGTTCCAAACGCTGGTCGGCGACCTTCTCACCGCCATGGGGTATCGCATGGCCTGGGCGGCCCCTCCGGAGAAGGAGCGCGGCTTTATCAATTTCGTGGTGCATGCCGATCCTTTGGGGATAAGCTCGCCGCGTATCAAGGTGCACATCCTGCATAGCGGCCAGCCGGTGCTGTTCGAGGGCCTGAAGACGTTCATGTCCATTCTCGGGGACGAGGATGCGGGCATATTTGTTTCATCGGGTGGCTTCACCGGCAGTGTGCTGGAAGAGGCGCAAAGATCTCCCAGGCTGGCCCTGATCGACCTGGAAGCCTTTTTCGACCTGTGGGTGGAGCACTATGACAGGCTCACCCCGGCGGCCCGGGGACGTTTTCCGCTCAAGCCGATCAATTTCCTCAGCCCGGTGGAATAACTTGGCAATTCTATCCGCGCTTCCGGCCCGGCCCATGCTATAATGCCTCCCATGGGCATTCAGATCGGCCTCATCGTCGCCATCCTCCTCGGCTTGCTGGGGATATTTTTTTGCTTGCGCGCCGGCATCCAATCCACCCAGGGGAGCCGCCGCCAGGCCAGTTGGCCGGAGCGCCGCCGGCAGGGGGCTGCCGGCCAACGCTATTTTGGGCTGGCATTTTTCCTGGCAGTATTGGTCGTGGCCGGTATTGTCCTTGCCTTTTCCGGAAAGGGCCTCCCCCGGATCCTTCCGGTCTCTCTGACCGCCGCGCCTGTGCGGACTGCCACGGCTCTTCCTTCTCCAACCCGGACGATCCAGGCCGCCTCCACAAGCACTCCCACTCCGACGAACCCCGCGACCGCGACCCAGCCCCTGCCGCCTTCTCCCACCCGGACCTCCACGCCTGTGCGAACGCCCACCAGCACGCTGATGCCAAGCTGGACCCCCCGCCCTTCCGATACCCTTTGGCCCACCTGGACTCCCAGCCGAACGCCGACCATTACGCCGGTCACGATTACCCCGCTCCCCACGGCCAGCGACACGCTGTTCCCAACCTGGACGCCCATCCCGACGGATACCCGCTGGCCGTATTATTCACCCACACCCAGCATAACCAATACGTCCACCCCCTAAGCCATGCGCGAAACCATCTACGGCCGAAACCCTGTCCATGAGAGCCTGCGCGCCGAACGGCGGGAGGCCTTTCGTCTTCTGGTTGCCGAGGGCGTCCAGGATAAGGGCCGCCTGGCCGCGATCCTGGAACTGGCCGCGCAGCGCAAGATCCCGGTGGAACGCGTGGCGCGCGCCCGGCTGGATAAACTCAGCGATAGTCATCAGGGCGTGGCGCTGGAAGTCAGCGGCTACCCGTATGTCGGATTGGACGATATCCTCGAAAATGCCCGGCAGGTCCGCACGCCGCGCGAGCCCCTTTTCGTGCTTGTCCTGGATACCCTGCAAAACCCGCAAAACCTGGGCACGCTCATCCGCACGGCGGAAGCAGTCGGCGTACACGGGGTCTTGATCCCGAGCCACCGGGCGGCGGAGATCACCCCGGCCGTCGTTGCCGCTTCCGCCGGAGCCTGCGAGCACATGCTGGTGGCGCAAGCCAACCTGGCGCAGGCCTTGGAGGCGTTGAAGGAGGCGGGGGCCTGGGTGGTCGGCCTGGATGAAGGCCCGGAATCCGCCGGCCCGTCCGAGATCCGGCTGGAGGGCGACCTGGTCGTGGTGGTGGGGAGCGAAGGCGAAGGCCTTCGCCCGCTGGTCAAATCCAAATGCGATTTCCTGCTGCGTTTACCCATGCAGGGACAGATCGAGTCGCTCAACGCGGCCGTCGCCGGGTCCGTGGCGCTCTACCTGGCGTACCTGGCGCGTCATAAAATGCAGGGGTGAAGGTCACCCCGACACTGGAGGAAAACATGCCGACCGGATGTTTCCATTTTCCAAAAGGTTTTTTATGGGGGACGGCCACCGCCGCTCATCAAGTGGAAGGCAATAATACCAACAACAACTGGTGGAAGTGGGAGCAGGAGGGACACACCGCCGGCAAATCCGGCCTGGCCTGTGACTGGTGGGGCGGGCGCTGGAAGGAAGATCTCGACCGCGCCGCCGAGGCTGGCCAAAGCGCGCACCGCCTGTCGGTGGAGTGGAGCCGCATCCAGCCTGCCCCGGACCGCTGGGACGAGTTGGCCCTGGATCACTACCGCACCATCCTGCGCGGCTTGCGCGACCGCAACATGACCGCCATGGTCACCCTGCACCATTTTACCGACCCGCTCTGGCTGAGCGAAATGGGCGCCTGGACAAACCCGGCAACTGTGCCGCTTTTCGAGAAGTTCGTCCGCAAGACGGTCGAGGCGCTAAAAGAGTATTGTACGCTGTGGTGCACCATCAACGAGCCCAACGTGTATGCCCTGGAGGCTTACGCCGACAAGAAGTTCCCGCCCGGCCTGGCAGACCTCAAACTGGCTACGCGCGTGGAAGCGAACCTGTTGCGCGGCCACGCCGCCGCGTACCGGGCCATCCATGCCATCCAGCCCGAAGCACGCGTCGGCTTTGCCCACCATCACCGCCCGATGGTGCCGCGCTACCCCTGGTTCCCGCTGGATGTGCTGGAGCGGACGCTCCACTTCAACACCATTAACATGGCCTTCCCCAGCGGCATCCGCACGGGCGTCATGCACACCCCGCTGGGCAACTTCAAGATCCCCGAAGCCAAGGGGACACAGGATTTCTTCGGATTGAACTATTACTCGCAGGATACCGTCGCCTTTGACCTGCGCCGGCCCGGCGAACTTTTCGGCCGGCGTTACTACCCCAAGGGCAGTGACATTGCCGAGGGCGGCATGAACGCCAATATTCCGGAAGGGCTTTTCCGCTCGATCCAATGGGCCTTGCAATTCAATCTGCCCATCCTGATCACCGAGAACGGCGTCGAGGATGCCAAAGACAGCCTGCGGCCGCGTTACATGGCCGGGCATATCCACCAGGTCTGGCGGGCGGTCAACTTCAACTGGCCGGTGCGCGGCTATTTCTGGTGGTCGCTGGTGGATAACTTCGAATGGGAACGCGGCTGGACCCAGCGCTTCGGCCTGTGGGAGCTGGACGTGGAAACCCAGGCGCGCCGCAAGCGCCCCTCGGCGGACCTGTATGCGGCCATCTGCAAAGAGAACGGCCTCAGCTCCGAAATGGTGCAAAGCTATTGCCCAGAGATCTTCGCCGAGTTGTTCCCTGGATAGAAGCGCAGGAACCCTTAACAAAAATATTTATGAACCCCAGCCTCGAAACCATCTTCCACCGCCGCAGCATCCGCAAATACACCGACCAGCCGGTGGAACCGGAAAAGCTCGACCTGTTGTTACAGGCCGGCATGGCTGCGCCCACGGCCATGAACTGCAAGCCCTGGGAGTTCATCGTTGTCACCGACCCGGAAAAACTGGCCCAGTTCCACCAGCGGCTGATCTTTGGAAACCGCAACGCCCCGGCCGCCATCGTGGTCTGCGGCAACCCCGGCCTTTCCACCAACCCGGCCGCCAAGTTGTTCTGGGTGCAGGATTGCTCTGCCGCCGCCGAAAACATCCTGATCGCGGCGGTCGGCCTGGGACTCGGGACGGTCTGGATCGGCGTTCATCCGGTGGCAGCCTTCGTTAAAACGGTGCGCGAGATCGTCTCCATCCCCAAAAAGGTCACCCCGCTATGCATCATCTATGTCGGTTATCCGCTGGATGAAAAACCGGCCCGTACCCAGTACGATGCGCAGCGCGTTCACCGGCAGAAATATGGGGATAAGTAAGCCTTTCCGGCCCGTTCCGGGCGTTTTCCGCATCTTTATGAGGAACTGCAAAGCCTCGCCATGATCCATTTACAAACCGTCGAACTGCGCCCGCTGCCCGCTACGCCGGACTTCCCCTTTTCCCTGCCGGTGCTGCAGACGCTGAAAGAACTGCGCTTCGAAGCGCCGGTCACCCTGCTGGTGGGCGAGAACGGGACAGGCAAGTCCACCCTGTTGGAAGGGCTGGCTTGCGCGGTCGAAATGATCGTAGTGGGCAGCGAGAGCACCCGCAGCGATCCGAGTCTCACCCAGGCGCGGGCGCTGGCTAAATATTTCAAACTCTCCTGGACAAAGCGCACCCACCGGGGCTTTTTCCTGCGCGCCGAGGACTTCTTTGGGTATGCCAAACGCCTCGGCCAGATGCATACGGGCATGGAAGCCGACCTGCGCGAGATCGATGAGGAATACAAAGGCCGCAGCGATTACGCCCGCGAGCTGGCCAGGATGAGCACCGCCCATGAACTGGGCGCCCTGCGGCAGCGCTATGGCGACGGCCTGGATACCCGTTCGCATGGGGAAAGTTTTCTGGCCCTGTTCCAGGCCCGCTTTGTGCCGGATGGCCTTTACCTGCTGGATGAGCCCGAAGCCCCGCTCTCGCCCATCCGCCAGCTGGCGCTCATTGCCGCCATCAAGGACATGGTCGCGCAAGACAGCCAGTTCATCATCGCCACCCATTCGCCCATCCTGATGGCTTACCCGGAGGCCACCATCCTGGACTTCGACGGCGGCACGATTCACCCGGCGCGCTACGAAGAACTGGAACAGATCCGGCTGATGCGCGATTTCCTGCAAAACCCGCAGGCGTTCCTGCGGAACCTATGAACCTCCCACCCATTTCCCGCACCGACCTCCCGGCTGCTTTTATCAAGAACATCCGCCTTTACTTTGCCTCGGATGGCGAAGGCTGGCTGGAGCAACTCCCCGACCTGCTTGCAGAAGCCTCCCGCCGCTGGGAGCTGACCCCGGACGATCCATTTGAACTCTCGGTCAACTACGTCTGTGCGGCCACGCGCAAAGATGGCACCCCGGCTGTGTTAAAGATCGGAGTCCCCAACCGAGAACTCACCAGCGAGATCAATACCCTGCGCCTTTACGATGGGCAGGGCGCCTGCCAGCTCCTGGAAGCGGATGCCGGGAGAGGCATGCTCCTGGTGGAGCGGCTCCAGCCCGGGAGGATGCTTGCCACGCTACCGGAGGATGACGAGGCCACCGAAATTGCCGCGGATGTGATGAAAAAGATCCATCGCCCGGCGCCGCAGCAGGAAGGCTTTCTCAGCCTGCGCGGCTGGTTCGATGGATTGAAGGAAGTGCGCCCGCTCTTCGGCGGCGGGACGGGCCCGTTCCCGGAAAAGAGTTTCTCGACCGCCGAGGGCCTGATCCACGACCTGTTCGCCGAGGAACGTCCGCAGGTGCTGCTGCACGGCGATTTCCACCATTTTAATATCCTGCTTTCCGCGCGTGGCTGGCTGGCGATCGACCCCAAGGGCGTGGCCGGGCCGGCAGAATACGAGGTTGGGCCACTGCTTATCAACCCCTACAACGTCATGCCAGAAGAATCCCAGGCCATCCGCCGGACGGAACGGCGCATCAGAATCCTATCCGAGCGGCTGGGCTTTGACCCGCAACGCCTGCGCGCCTGGGCCATCTGCCACAGCGTCCTGTCCTCGTTCTGGGATATGGCCGAGGATGGCTCCGGGGGTGAATCCGCCCGGGCCTGGACGGAGATCTTCCTGCAGACAAAAATATAAGAAATTAACTCGATCGCGTTTTGAGGAATTCCCGGTACCAGGCCACCGTCTCTTTAACCGCACGCTCGTGCGGGGTGGCAATATCGCCAAAGGCCTGGATAAACTCGCTCGCGTCCACCTGGAAGGGTTTCTCAAATTCGTAGAGCATCTCCACCGATTCGCGCGCGGCCGGGATGAACAATCCTCCCATCATCATCATGAACCTGCCCATCACCGTAAATTTCGGCTCCAGCCCGGCTTCCTTGAAAAAGAGCGTCACCAGTTCGCGCTGGGTCAGGGTGGGCGGGTTGGGCACGTGCCAGGCCCGGCCAAGCGCTTCTTCGCGTTCCCCCAGAATCGCCAGAGCCTCGCCAAAATCGCTAACATAGGTATAGGTGTGCGGCTGGTCGAGCGAACCGGTCACTTCGGCGGGTTTGCCTTGCAGCAGCGGCACTATGGTCCTCTCACCCAGGGAAGAGCTCAGCACCCCCGGCCCGTAGAAGTCTGCGCCGCGCCCCATCGCCACGCGCAGCTTGCCGGCGCGGTGGGCTTCCAGCAGGGCATTCGCCATTTCGCCGCGCACCTTACCTTTGCGGGTCTGGGCAGCAAAGGGCAAGCCTTCACGGATGAGCTGGCCACCCGTATCGCCGTACATGTACAGGTTTTCCCCGACGATCAATTTGGCATTGTTGGCGGCTGCACCCTCCAAAATGGCGGCTTGCAGGGGCGGGAACTTCGTCACCCATTCTTGGTACGCCGGCATAGCGCACTGGTAAACGACTGCCGCATCTTTGGTCACGGAGCGGGTGAAGTCCGCGCTGTAGGCATCCCCGCCGGCGATCTCCACCTGCGCCGGCACTTCCGCCGGGCGCTTGCCGGAGCGGTTGACCATTTTGATCAGTTTGCCACGCTTGAGCAGAGCCCGCATCACAGACTGCGCCAGCGGGCCAGTACCGAAGATAACATTGCGTTCAGACATATTTTTTACTCCTTTTATTCACAAATCATACCATCATTACCTATAAATATACCGGGAACTTCAGGGGCAGTTTTTCAAACTTCCTGCAGCTTCTTTTCCGTATACGCCCGCCGAAGGAGCTTGTTCTGAACGCCGTATGGCCTGGCCTGCTGCCACCAACCGTACACACCCATCCAGCGATACAGCCAACCCGGGATGACCGGCTTGGCCAACAGGTTCACCGCGCTTTGCGGAACGGCCTGTCCCTGCGCCAGCGCGGCGGCGGCCAGGTCGAGGGCTTTCTTGATCGGAACGGCCTGCCCACCGGCTTGCTCCAGCGGAACCCCATGCACCAGCCCCTCGCCGGCTCCCAGGGAAAGCGCTCCGGCCCAACCGAAACCGGCCTGCCGGGCGAACGTCTCACAGATCGCCAGAGCAGTGCGATTATGGGCGGCCTCCGGGAAGCCACAGTTACACAGGGCAGCAAAGCGCGGCCGGGTTCCAGTTTGAGCGTGCCGCCGGGCGGCGATCCGCTCCAGGGTAGCCATGACCGGAGCGGGCAGGCTGTCAACGTAGAGAGGGAAAGCCAGCAGCACCAGGTCGGCCGCGTCCACCGCGTCCATGAGAGCTTGCATCCGCTCGGGTGAGTACAGGCTGGTATGGATATAGAACGTCTCGGTCTGCACCTGGTGTTCCGCCAGCCGGTCGAACAGGTAGCCGCCCAGGGATTGGGAGGTGCTTTTGCGCGTGCGCGGGCTGCCAACCAGGAGGACGGCACGCTGCAGCGGCCCAGTCCCGGCGACGGTCGCGCCGGGCTCGGGCAAATTTTCCGCCCGGGAGGGGCTGCCCTTTTCCAGGTCATCCAACCAGCCACGCGCCGCCGTACGGAGCGCATCCTCCGGCTGCCCCGCCAGGACAATACCCGTCACGGCTCTGCGCGCATAAAAATTGATCGCATTACGCTGGGCCAGGTGCCGGAAAACGGCTTCCGCCTGTGGGTCGGGCTGTTCCATCCACCCGACAATAAGAACATCCGGATAGTGCCGGTAGCGTTTCTGGTGGTGAGTCTCGCCAGCCACTTTTGCAAAGAACGGCGTGACATTCTGGATCTGGTGGTCAACCATTTTCTTGAGCTGGTAGGAGTAACCGCCGAAGGTGACCGGGGTCAGATAGATCATCAGGTCGCTATTGATGATATCTTGCGCAAGCGTGCGGTTAACATCGGCCACATTGCAGATGCCGGGATTGCGGATCCAGCAGAAGAAGTCGCCGGCGCAGTTGCCGATTTTCTCGTCGCACAGCCGGATGTCTTTCACCTCCCAGCCGCGCGCACACAGTTCGGCTGTCAGGGCGGCCCGGATGCGCTCGCCGTCTGTATCGTTTTCGGAAGAACCGTTCAGAAGGATGGCTTTCATGGAATGATCTCCTCTTTTTTTTATTTATTTTTTTAATTTACCAAACAGCAGATCGGTGTAAGCATCGAACTCAGACCGCATGAAGTCTTCCAGGCTTTGCCCAAGGAAGGCCGGCAGGTAGCCAAACAGTTCCAGGGCAGCCAATCCGTGCACCCTGGTCCAGGCTTCGATGGCCAGATAGATCGTCAACGGATCGTTGGCGATGTGCATGTCACAGAGGGCGTCCGCCTGCGCCTGCAGGGCGGGCGTCCAGTGTACATAGCCTTCCGGAAGATGTAACGCCCCGGCCTGTTGGGCTTCGTCCAATATTCCCACCAGGACCAGGAAACTGTTGAGCGGAGCCGGGCCCAGCTTGTCCATGGAAAAAGTCTCCCCCGGCACAGCCGACCCGAAGATAAGCAGGAAGTGCTGAGGATGGGCAACCGCCCAGGTGCGATAGGCAAGGCCCGCGGCAGTGAACCTGCCGGCCAAGTCCTCTTTCGGCAGGGCATCCCGGGCAGCTTCCAGGGCCTGGCCGAAGGAAGTGAAGGCATCCACGATCAAGGCGCTCATCAGGGCATCCCGGTCGGGAAAATAGTTGTAGATGGCCGGGGCGGTGATGCGCAAGGAACGGCCAATGGCGCGCAGGCTGAGCGCAGGCGCCCCAAATTTGGCGATCTGTTCCCAGGCGGTGTCCTTGATGGCTTCCGGCAAGTTGGTATGCTGTTGGTTCCGACGCGGACGAGGTGACATAATTGCTCCTTTATTTACTAAACACTGTAAATATACAGTGTTTATTTATTTTTGTCAAGGGAATAAAAAATGGCGGGGGCTGCCCGCCATTCCATTTCCATGCTCTGCTCCCGATCAATAGCGCAAAGCGCTGATTTCCTTGTCGGCCAATAGCTTTTCCGTCAAGGCAAGCTGGTCGCTGGCGCGCCCATCCAATTCCCACGTGTCCCGGCGCAAATGCTCCTCTCGCATGGGACGGTGTGTGCGGATGCTCATGCGGTATTCCCTAAAAAGCGTTTCGAATTCCCGGTCTTTTCCAGGGCGGTCCGTAAAGGTAATTTCATAGATACGCAATTCCCGCCCTTTGATATCCAACCAGCGATCAAAGCGGGTAAAAAGATCGAGTACGATAATGACCAGAAGGGCGGTCCCCACGCCCAGAATGTACTGACCCAGGCCGACTGCCATTCCCAAGGCAGCCGCCACCCAAACGGATGTAGCGGTGGTCAGCCCCTGGACCTTTCCCTCTGCGAACAGGATGGCTCCTGCGCCCAGGAAGCCCACGCCCGTGACGATATTCGATGCCACCCGGGAGGTGGCTGTGTCTGTGAACCTGTAAGAAAGGATGGTGAACATGGTGGCGCCAACTGTGATGAGGGTGATCGTCCGCAGGCCAGCGGCCTTGCTGTGCAGCTCGCGCTCCAAACCGATCATCCCGCCAATTAAAATGGCGACCAGGATCTTAACCAGATCTTGCGGGACAAAGACAAACATGGCTGCCTCCAAAAAACACACAGGGACACAGCAACCTGTGTCCCTGTAATTCTACATCAAATTTCAAACTAATTGATCACGCCCAGCTTCTTTCCCACCTTTGCAAATGCTTCCAACCCCTTATCCAGGTCAGCCTGCGCATGGGCAGCGGAGATCATGACGCGGATGCGCGCCTTGCCCTGCGGCACGGTCGGAAAGCCCAGCGCCATGGCAAAGACGCCTTCCTCGAACAATGCGCGGCTGAACTGCTGGGCCAGCGGCGCTTCCCCGAGCATGACCGGGGTGATGGGCGTAGTGCTGAGGCCGGTATTGAAACCAAGTTTCTTCATTTCGGCCTTGAAATAGCTGGCATTTGCCCACAGACGGTCCACCAGCTCGGTCGAACCTTCCAGCAGGTCGAGCGCAGCCAGACAGGCGGCCGCGTCCGGCGCGGTCACGGCGGAGGAGAACAGGAACGGGCGGCCGCGCTGGCGCAGCCATTCGACGATGACCGCATTCCCGGCTACCACACCGCCCACCACGCCGAAAGCCTTGGACAGCGTACCGATCTCCACATCCACCTTGCCGTGCAAGCCGAAATGGTCCACGATGCCGCGCCCGCCCTTGCCGAGCACGCCCTCCCCGTGGGCATCGTCGACCATCAGCAGGATGTCGTACATACTGGCCACCGCGTAGATCCTGTCAAGCGGGGCCACGTCGCCGTCCATGCTGAAGACCCCGTCCGTGATGATGATGGCGCGCCGGTAGTGCGACAGGTTTTCCTTGATGACCGATTCAAGCGAGGCCACATCGCAGTGCTCATACGGGATGATCTTCCCACCCGAGAGCCGGCAGCCGTCAATGATACTAGCGTGGTTCAGGCGGTCCGAGAAAATGACATCTTCCTTGCCGACCAGCGCCGGGATGGTTGCCAGGTTAGCAGTGAAGCCGCTCTGGAAGGTGATGGCTGCCTCCACCCCTTTGAAAGCCGCCAAGCGCTTCTCCAGTTCGAGATGCAGGCTGGTCGTCCCGGCAATGGTACGCACCGCCGCCGGACCGACGCCCATCTCATCGGCGGCCTTTTTGGCGGCCGCAACGATCTGCGGGTGGTTGGCCAGCCCCAGGTAGTTGTTCGAGCAGAAGTTGAGCACCTTTTTCCCATCCACCACAAGCCAAGCGCCCTGCGGTGAGCCGATGGTGCGGATATAGTTGTACAGGCCCTGTGATTTCAGGCCGTCGAGTTCCTGCGCGATCCAGTCAGTTGTGGACATAGTTGACTCCGTGAGAAGAAAATGAAGAAAGGTGAAGAGTTGCAGGTTTATTATAGCGATTTATTAAAAATACGGCTGTCATGTTTTAGCGATGACATCCGTATAAATCCGCTTAACCGTTTCAGAGTCCGTGGATGATTCTGCCAGCAAGCCCAGCTCTGCCAGCGCAGCCAGCACCTTGGCCTGCGCCCCGGGCTTGACAATGACCGTCACCGGGCCAAGCGGCTCCCCCAGGAAGCGCCCCGCCTTGGATCTGCGCAGTTCTTCCAGCACCTCCGGCCGGCTAACCCTTAGTATGGTCTGCGTTTCCACGCGCGCCTCCGTCCCGTTCAGTTCCCAGCGCTTGAGCGCCCGGATAAACGCGGGCGGAAGCTCGGAGGCGGTATTCTTTGCCAGAAGGCTGAGCAGTTGTCCCACTTTCAGCCCCTGTTTACCGGCTTTTTTCAGCGATCCGGTCGTGACGCGGTAACGGTATTCCTCGGGCTTGGGTTCATCCCATTCGCAAAAACGCGAAAGGAGGTACCGGGTAACGCGCGGGACCAGCCTGGGTACGCTGATGCGGCCATTGGAAGAAACCACCAGCTTGCCTTTTTCGTTCCCCGTGACGGGTTTTTCGTTCACCCGGAAGGCCGTCACGCTCCCATTCTCCTCCGCTGTGGCCAGTTCCACCACCCCAAGCCAGAACATTGGCCCGGTGATGAGATAGCGGATAAGCGCGCCATCCACTTCATCCCAACGTTCGAAGCCGCGCAGGTAGGTTCCATCCGTGAGGCGTTTGATGAACCACGCATCGTAATCGCCGGCCGGGCGCTGGAAATCGGGATATTTGTCCTTGATGGCGCGGATGAAAGCCGGCAAACTCCACCACTTCCCCTCCGGCAAGGCTTCCAGCAGGCGGAACAGGAATGCGCGCGTGGCGTGCGGCTGGTTGGTCCATTCACCTTCGCAGGCCAGGCCGGGGACAAGGCGTAATTCGTTGAAGGTATCGCTCTCCTGCCAGGCCTTGGTAAGCCGGTCGAGCGCCTGCAAGCGCGACATCTCCAGGAAGGATTTGACCTGCTCAGGCCGGGCTGTATCCCCGCTCATTATCCCGGCGGCTTGCAGGAATTCTTTAACCACCCCGGCCGGCGTCTGCATCTCAGGCGGTTCAATCCCCAGGCGCAGGGCAGCCAGGAAGGTGGTGGCATCGTCAAGCAGGCGATCCGTGGCCGGGAGCGGATGTTCCCGTTCTTTGGGCATGGCCAGCCGGCCGAGCGGCTCATAGTTTTTTACCGCCGCGGGTGTATCCCGCCCGGGAGAATTACCAGGCTCCAAAACATTCCCCTGGTGTGCTTTATGCCCTGCGGGTTTGATCAATTTTGCTAAATCTTCCGGAATATACGCGAATTCCTGCGCGCCGTTGGGCGTATCGAAAAAGGCGCGTGCCAGAAAGGCCCGGTAGAAAAGCGTCTCAGCGGCAGAAATGGGGTCAAGGTAGATCTGCTCCCGGTCACGCCGGCCGGGGCCGGCTTCCCGGAGCTCGCCAAATTGCCGGACGAAGGCCGCCCAGGGCATCCTGCCGCCTGCCTCCAGCAGCCCATCCAGGGCCAAGCGGGTATCCGCGGAAAGCGCATCGGCCATCTCCTCCACCAGTTCGGGGTTCAGGAGCGCTGCGCTGAGTTCCTTGAGCGCCGCATCATTTTCAGCCGATACGAGTTCCACGCCCCATAATCCGGCCACGATACGCAGATGGCCTAGGTCGCGTGCTTGCAAGGATTGGAGAAGGTTGGGCATTAAGCTTTCAGGAAATGGATCGAGTTTGGATGGATCTGGATGCTAAGTTCGCGCACATTCGTTCCGAAGCCGGCGTAAATCTCCCCATCCAGGTGGATGTAGAGCGGTTGTTGGCTGGTGACGGTCATCCTGCGGCAGGTTCCCAGACGCACCTGTTTGAAGCGCCCATGCGTGCCTTGCATAACCGCCGGGATAAGCCGGAGCAACATCAGACGGGAGATCTTATCAATGGTGGCGTAGTTCAGGAGGCCGTCATCCCACTTGGCCTCCGGCGTAATGATGAAGCCGCCGCCCTCACGCGGAGCGTTGCCAAGCGCCAGCATCAGGCTTTTAAGATCCCAGGTTTCCTGGTCGGTCTCGACATGCATATCGATCATATCAAAGTTGCGGAATATGGTTATCATCAAAGCGACAAAGTACATCATAAAGCCGTGGACGGCGGTGATATTCTTCGTATGTATTGTTACAACCGCATCAAAGCCCATGCCCAGCGTGTTATTAAAATATTCCAGCCGGTCGTTACCGATACGCAGCGAACCGATATCCAGAGAATGCGGCTGGCCGTTCACAGCGGATAACAGCGCGTCAGCCGGGTCGGCCGGCAGGCCGATGATATGGGCAAAATCGTTGCCTGACCCCAGTGGAACAATGCCCAACGCCGGGCGGGTATCTTCCGGGACTTGCATCAGGCCGTTGACGACCTCGTGGACCGTACCGTCGCCGCCGGCAGCCACAATCAGGTCGTAGCCCTGTTCACCCGCCTGGTGGGCCAATTCGATGGCGTGGCCGGGGTATTCCGTCTCGCTCCAATCGGCGTGATAGCTGGATATGAGGGAACGTAAATCTGCGGCTTTCTGCCCGGAGCGTCCGTGGTTGGCAGTTGGGTTCAGGATGAGTTTAATTTTGACAGACATACTGGGTTTCTCCGTGAGTGCATTATAGCCGGAAAAACAAAGCCATCCCATAGGAAGGAAATAATTGGGAACGCCGGGATTTCAAATTCCTTTAATAGCCTGTCAAGGCAGTATAATGCCGTAATTCTTCACCTGAGGAGATAGCATGGTTCAATCTAACGATGTACTGCCGTCGCGCGTTCCATCCCTTCCATACCATAAACGGGCGATCATTGTTGGCGCATCCAGCGGAATTGGCGCAGCACTGGCCCGCCAACTGGCGGCTGAAGGGTACACCCTGGCCCTGCTTGCCCGTCGGGCGGACTTGTTGACCGCTCTTTGCGATGAAATCAATTCTGCTGCCGGAGAAATCCGTGCCGTTTCCTACGTTCACGATGTAACCGATTACGATTCTGTTCCCGGCTTGCTCCAGAAAATTACCACTGCTCTGGGCGGGTTGGATCTGTTTATCTATAATTCCGGCATCTTGCTCCCATCCGGGATGAACCATTACGAGTTCGATAAGGACCGCCGCGTGACGGAAGTCAATTACCTGGGCGCGCTGGCCTGGCTGAATCCGGTGGCAGTCATATTCCATACCCGCAAGGCCGGTCAAATTGTCGGCATTTCATCAGTCGCCGGGGAACGCGGCCGCGCTGGCAACCCAGCCTATAATGCGTCGAAGGCTGCCCTGACCAGTTACCTGGAATCCCTGCGGAACCGACTAACGCGCCGCGGAGTGCACGTGCTGACGGTCAAGCCGGGCTATGTCATGACCGGCATGATAGTGGGGATAAAAAAGCCATACTTTGCCATCCCGGCCGAGCGCGCCGCAGCCGACATTTGCAAAGCCATTCGCAGGCGCAAACAGGTGCTCTATACGGCCCCCATTTGGTGGTCAGTGATGTTTGTGGTGCGGAATATCCCATCCATCATCTTTCGACGTTTGAGCTTTTGATTTTAATTTGACATTTTATACGAAACTCTGTACACTATCATAAAATTTGGAAAGGATGATCAGGAGGATCTATGGCTGCTCAATTTCAGTTCGTCATGCGCTCCGGGCCGACCATTGGCAAGGTGTATCCTCTCGAGGCGCAAGAGATTTCCATCGGGCGGGATGCCACCAGTGTTGTAATGATCAATGATGCAGAGGTTTCGCGCCGGCACGCCAAGATGGAGTTGCACGGCTCTGCATACGTAATCCAGGATCTCGGCTCAACGAACGGAACTTTCGTTAATGGCGTCCGTATCAGCGGGGCGCAGGTGTTGAACCCGGGCGATACGATTTCTTTCGGCGAGGGGATTGTCCTGGCATATGAATTTGCGATAGATGTGGATGCGACTATACTTTCCGTCAAGCCTTCCCAGACAGCAGTTCAAATACCGGCTTCTGCTCCCGCACCCGCGCCAGTCCCAGCCGCGCCGGCTTACTCCGGGAAGGTGCCGGCTGGTCCGGTGCCTGCACCAGCCGCGGCTGTTCCGGCAAAGAAAGGCGGCAGCAGGACGGTAATTATTATCGTGGTTGTTGTTGTCATTCTCATCCTATGCCTTTGTGTTGGCCTCCCATTAATTGCTGATGCATTAAAACTAGATTGCGTGGTCCCCTTCAAATGGTTCTTCAATATCGTTGGGCCATTGGGCGGATTTGGCGTATGCCCGTAAATATCCTTTGAAAATGATCAGCATCTCCCGCAGGATCGACCTGCGGGAGATTTTTTCAAGGGATAAGCCTATCCAGAATCCAGTCCGTCCAAAGCAATGTGCGTTCCGTGTCTGTATAATCGCCGCTGAATAATTCAGCATGGGCACGGTTGAGCATGGCCTCGACCAGGCGGTTCTCCCAACCGCCGGGATGGCGCAGGTAATCGGCCACGATATTGCGCTGGCGCATGGCTGCTCCATCTGGCAACCAAGCTGTCAGGAAATAGGCGGATGGGTCGAAAGCCGCCTGGTAGCGACGGACCGTATTGAAGTATTCCAAGGTCAAGCGCAAGTCGGTGCGCTGGCTGTCGGTAAAGAGCTGGGCACGCAGGGAGGCCAGGTAAGCAGTTTCCAGATCCGCAAACGAGACGTTGAAATGGCTGCGCAGGGCGGCGTCAATCACGCTGGAATCGGATTGATTTTTCGGCGCAGGAATATCCCGGTAGAACGCATTGAAGGCTTCCCACCCATAGGTATCCACCATATATTTCACCAGTGTGGCGGCTTCCAGGTAGCCGATTTCGTGCTGCTGGTTGTAGAAATCGTCTGCCAAGGTATTTAAGGGAATGTACCTGCCCAGGTCCAACAAGGCGGCTGCGCGGGCTGGCAGCGGCTCCGGCTTGTAATGTCCGCCAGCCAGGTAAACGGCCAGTCCCTCTACGAAAATGGTTGGGCGATAGGTGCCGCCCAATGTGGCATCGTAATAGTGGACAAATTCGTGATGGAACAGGATCGCCATATTGCTGCTCATATAATTGCCGTCCAGGTAGGAAACATAAACGCTGCCCGCCGTAAAACCACCCTGCCCAACGACGCGTGACATAAAGATCAAGTCAATGGGAGCATCCAGTTTGGTGCCGAGCTGTTTTGCCACCACCGCCGACTCCTGGTCGGCCACCTGGCTGAGGCTGGCAATATCACGTTCGGCGGCGCTGCCAGTGATGTAATGGATGGTGCAGCAAACGCTGGTGATGGAAGCCCAGTGCGCCCCTGGTTCCGGCGGCGGAACCTGGCTCTCCGGACGCAGGGAAAAAGTCTCGTTCCAACTGAAGTTATCCGGAAGGCGGGTAAAGGTTAAAGTGTAAGGCCCGGGTTTCAGGCCGTGCGTATCCCAGGCCCACCACAGGGTGGCTTCGCTGCGCTTCCCAATCCCAAAAGGCGCAAAGGCGGCATTGCCAAGATCTTTTCCCTGGAAAGTGATCTGGACACTGCCGCCCTGGATCTCCGGTGCTGCCGGGGTGAGCACCTCGAAACTGACCTGGTCGCCCACGTATAACGGCCCATCCGGGTGGGTGATGACCTCCATCTTGTTGGCGGGTTGGGCCGGAGAGCAGGCACCCAGGAAGCAGACGAGAATCAGGCAAAAAGAAAGAAAGCCGCGGCGCATGCCAGCTATTATAAGCTGTCTGGCCTACATGGTTGTAATACGAGGGGGTATTTACTTGGAACCCAGCTCGGCTGGAAGGTTAAGAAGAAAGAAAAATGACCATATCCGGCCGGCCAAGTGTTTCGATGCGGTAACGACACCCAAGCGGGCCATCTCCATCCAGGCTTTCAGCGCGTGACGCTCATGATAGTCTGCACGCAGCCGGTAATCGTCGCGCTCGATGGCGTTCAGGATGCACTCAAAACGGGCGCAATACCAGACCCCGGCCAATTTGCAGCGCAATACATCCAGGGAGTCGATATACGTCTTGCCCTCCCGGAAACAGACCCTGGCCAGTTCGACCTGCTCCCGCACCCACAAGCGTAACTGCTCGTTGTTAAAGTCTTCCAGGTTGATATCGTGTGCTTGTATATATTCTGCAGGTATGTTCACCAGCCCGGTGGAGAAATCCTCCAGTGTATCCCGGAGCATGTGGGTGATGTGTGCACCAGTAACTGCCAGGTTGCGGTCACGAGTTTTGGGATAAGGCTGGCCATTGCCAATGAAGTATTGAATCCCATCCATCACTGCGGTCGCCAGGCAGGTGGTATATCCGGATAACTCCTGGCGGGTGGCAAGGCGTCCATGCCGGTGGGCGTCAAATTCGATCACGGACAGGAAGTTGTGGATGAACGAGCACAGCCCGCTGTCTGGCCCGCAGTCGTGTGCGATCAAATCAGCCAGCATGGCCTCTTCCGGCGAAAGGCCGTCGGGGCGTTCCCCCCGGTATAACCGGTCGATCAGGTTTTTCTGCCTTGCGATGAAAATGGTCCGTTCCTCACAGCCGGAAAGGGAGATATCGATCATATCATCGGCCCAGCGGAAGTAGGCGTAGGCGCGCAGGCAGTCGTCTGCCAGGTCGCGGTCGGCCAGGAGGCGGGCGGTGAAATAGGATTGTTTGCTGCTGGCCCAGGTGATCGAACGGGCCAGAGTCGCGCTGGCATTGGTCATTTTGGCATCTCCTCCAGTACACGCCTGGCAGCCAGGCGGGCCGAGATGAGTACGGTGGGCACCCCGGTGCCGGGGTGAGTGCTGGCGCCGACAAAATAGAGATTGTGATAGCGGCTGTGCCGGTTGTGAGGGCGCAGGTAGGCCATCTGGGTAAGCTTGTGACTGAGGCCGTGCGTAGAGCCATACGGAAGATTAAGACGCTTTTGCCAGTTGCCGGGGACGAAGCTTACCTCAACCTGGATATGCGCTTCAACATCGGCCAACCCCAGACCAGCCAGGCGCTGGAGTATGAATGCACGCGCCCGAGCCTGCATGGCCGGCCAATCCTGGGATATTTTATCGTTGATACGGCCGACCGGAACGGCGATATACCATGTGTCATGACCGGCGGGAGCCATGCCGGGGTCCATCCGGACGGGCGCATGGATGTAGAAGTTTGGTTCGTCCGACATGCGCATTTTTTTAAAGATATCCTCGAAACTCTGGCGGTAATCCCCGTTCAGGAACAGGTTGTGCGGCCCGATCTGGGAATATTGCCTGTCCAGGCCCCAGTAGAACATGATCGTCGAGCAGCCGTACTCTTTGCAATCAATCCGGTCGGCTGCCCGGGCATCCGGAAGCAGGCGCCGGTAGACATAGCCCAGGTCCGCGTTCGCTACGATTGTATCGGCTGAAAGGACCCGCCCATCTTCCAGTTGGACGCCGGTGGCGGCTGCGCCCTCGACCAGGATCTTTTCGACCGGAGCGTTGTACAGGAAGCGCACCCCCAGCTTTTCAGCGATGCCGGTCAGCCTCTCGGTAACACGGTACATACCTCCCATGGGATACCACAGCCCGTCGCCCAGTTCAGTGTATTGCATGAGCGAATATGTGGCGGGTGAGTTGTACGGGCTGAGTCCCATGTACATATCCTGGAAAGTGAAGGCCATCTGCAGGCGCGGATCCTTGAAGAAACGCCTCACATAATTGGTGTGCCGGGTAAGCGCCTTCAACTGCATGAAAAGCATAAGCATGCGCGGGTTGATGAACTCGGGCAGGCTGCGGAAATCCCGGCCCAGCAATTTTTCAACAGAGAGCGCATAAATGCGGCGTCCTTCCGCCAGGTAGTGCAACATGCGCGCAAAGCTGCCGGGCTCGATGGCTTCCATCTGTACCAGCATGGGCTGCAGATCGGCGGTCAGTTGCATTTGCGAATCGTCCGGGAAGGTAAGCCGGTAGGTGGGGTCAACCCGGCGCAGGTCAAGCTGGTCTTCCATGCGCTCTCCCAAGGCGGCAAACGTCTCGGCAAACACTTCCGGCATCAGAAACATGGTCGGCCCGGTGTCGAATGTATATCCCTTGACGTTCATCTGTCCACAGCGCCCACCCGGTTTTTCACATTTCTCCACCACCGTTACCTGGCAGCCGTGGCGTGCCAGACGGGCGGCAGTCGCAATCCCGCCGATTCCGGCGCCCACGATCAGGACTTTTGATTTGCTGGTATTAATTTCCATCATCATCCTTGTTTCAAAGGTTTTGATCCATTGGGAATCGGCGGGAAGCAGGGGAAGATATGGGGCGTAACACCCCCTATTTTTCCCATCACTCCGGCGACTCTCAGAGAGCCAAGGTTTCATTTGTCAGGAGAACGGCTCACCTGATTATACATGGTGTGTTATTTCTCTGGTATATACGCAGAACGCGCTGACTTGGTTCAGATTTGATCATCCATTTTATGGATGGGAATTGGCTTGTGTTAGCAAAATATCAGAACATTTGTACCGACTCACCCGTGTGGTAGAATCAACTACCTATGGAAACTCAACAAGTTAAAATTCCTCCACCTCCCGGATTGATCGCCTCGCTAATGCGGGGCTTCGATTCGGTCGCCAATCACATCCTGGTCATCCTGCCTCCGGTACTGCTAGATCTATTCCTGTGGCTCGGTCCGCGTTTGAGCTTAAAAAGCTTTCTACAGCCTTCCATTGGCCAAATTCCTGCCTTTGCAAAGACGTTTTTTACATCTGCCAGTGCTACAGATGTAGCCAGTATTCAACAAAGCATGATCAGTTTCTCTGACCGGTTCAACCTGTTCATGGTCCTGCGCACTTTCCCGGTTGGAGTAACGAGTTTATTGAGTCTTGAGATGCCCGGGCAATCCCCCCTGGGGATTCCTGCAACCCTGGATGCCGGTTCATTTTTCGGGGTCATTGGCTGGATTTTTCTCCTGATACTGCTGGGTTGGTTGGTTGGCGCGCTATACTACTTCTGGGTTTCCGGTGCGGCGCTCAAAACAACGATGCGCCCGTTCGGGAGATCCATAAAACAGACCATGCTCCTATCGCTTATCTGGTTAGGCATCCTCTTCGTTTTGGGTCTGCCGGTGCTCATATTGACAGACCTCATCGGATTATTCAGCCTGTTTCTGGGCCAGATCTTATTTTTGTTAGCGGCTTTGCTGCTGATATGGTTGGCAATGCCGGTCTTTTTCTCGGTGCATGGCATTTTCACCCTGCAACTGGATGCTTTCCGCTCCATCCTGGGCAGCCTGCGCATGGTGCGCTTTACCATGCCCAATACCGGCTTGCTCCTGCTGATATTCGTGATCATTAACACCGGGTTGAACTTTTTATGGAATACTCCGCCGCTCAATTCCTGGTGGACATTGGTGGGCATCATCGGGCATGCCTTCGTCTCGACCGCGCTGCTGGCGGCCAGCTTTATTTACTATCGTGATATTAACGCCTGGCTGGCAGTTGTCTTCGATCAGATCCAAAAACAGACGACTTCAGCAAAGGTGAACTAAGACCTGTCTGAAAATCATTGAAAGAAGCCATTTTGAGAGTGTGCGGCTTCGTCGCACACTCTCAAAATGCGAACTCCACCGAATTTTCGGATAGAGAATAAGGGAAATTATGGCAACCAACGGAAGTTATAACGCAAAGGATATCCAGGTCCTGGAAGGACTGGAGGCCGTCCGCCGCCGCCCGGGCATGTATGTGGGCGGTACGGATATCAAGGCCCTGCACCACCTCGTTTATGAAGTAGTGGACAACTCGATCGACGAGGCCTTGGCCGGGGTATGCACGCGCATCGAAATCGTCATCCACCCGGATTCGTCCGTCACCGTCACCGACAACGGGCGCGGCATCCCGGTGGATATGCACCCGACCGAGAAGAAATCCGCTTTGGAAGTGGTCATGACCAAGCTGCACGCCGGGGGAAAATTTGGCGGCGGCGGCTACAAGGTCTCGGGCGGGTTGCACGGGGTGGGTGTTTCGGCAGTGAATGCGCTTTCCGAATGGTGCGAGGTGGAAGTCAAACGGGATGGTTTGATCCACTTCCAACGTTTTGTGCGCGGCCACCCGCAGGAACCGGTCAAGGTAATCGGGAAGGTCAAAAAGCCCGGCGATACCGGCACCAAGACCACCTTCAAGTACGACCCGTTGATCTTCACCGAAGCGCTTGAATTTCGATTCGATACACTCGTCCAGCGTTTCCGCGAGATGGCCTTCGTCACGCGCGGCATCACCATTTACTTCCTGGATGAACGCAGCAACCGCGAGTTGACCTTCTACTTCGAGGGCGGGATCACCTCTTTCGTGCGCTACTTGAACCGCAACCGCGAACTCCTGCACCCGGTGGTCTATGTCGAGAAGGAAATGGAAGGCATAGGGATCGAGTGCGCCGTGCAGTATACGGATGCTTATACCGAGTCGGTCTATTCCTTTGCGAACACCATCAACACGGTGGATGGCGGAACGCACCTGACCGGGATGCGCACGGCCCTGACGCGCGTGGTCAACGACTATGCCCGAAAGAGCGGGCTACTCAAGGAAGCCGATCCAAACTTCGCCGGCGATGATACGCGCGAGGGCCTGACCGCCATCATCAGCATCAAACACCCGGACCCGCAGTTCGAGAGCCAGACCAAAGTGAAATTGATGAACCCCGAGGTTCAGACTTACGTCACCCAGGTACTGGGGGAAGCCTTTGGGACCTTCCTGGACGAGAACCCACAAGCCGCCAAGGCCATCATCGCCAAGTGTCTCACCTCCGCACGCGCCCGGGATGCCGCCCGCAAGGCACGCGACCTGGTCATCCGCAAATCCGCCCTGGAGAGTCTCACCCTGCCGGGCAAACTGGCGGATTGCTCCGGGCGGGATGCCACCAAGACCGAACTCTATATCGTCGAAGGCGACTCGGCCGGCGGCTCGGCCAAACAGGGCCGCGACCGACACTTCCAAGCCATCCTGCCGCTGCGCGGCAAGATCTTGAATACGGAGCGCGCCCGGCTGGATAAGATCCTGGGCAACAACGAAGTGCGGGCGCTTATCTCGGCGCTCGGCACCGGCGTGGGCGACAACTTCGACCTGGCCGGCCTGCGCTACGGGCGTATCATTATCATGACGGATGCGGATGTGGATGGCAGCCATATCCGCACACTCCTGCTGACCTTCTTCTTCCGCTACATGCCCACGCTGATCGACGACGGACATCTTTACATCGCCCAGCCGCCCCTTTATCGCCTGGCCTACAAGAACCAGGTGCATTACGCCTACAACGATGCCGACAAGGATAAGCTGCTCAAGAGCCTGGGCGTCAGCCCCGACAAGGTCAGCTTGAGCCGCTATAAAGGGTTGGGCGAAATGAACCCGCAGCAACTCTGGGATACCACCATGAACCCGGTCAACCGCACCCTGCTGCTGGTGACGGTGGACGATGCCGCCGAAGCCGACCGCACCTTCGACATGCTCATGGGCGACGCAGTGGATCCGCGCAAACGCTTCATCCAGACCCACGCCAAGGCAGTCAGGAATTTGGATATTTAGGAACCCCTGCTATTAAATTAAGCGTTTTTTTCTGTATACAAACCAGAAAAAAAGCCCCCGCCTGATCAGGCGGGGGCGCTGTATTGAAATCGGTTTAGCGGTAACCCGCTGCAATTAAGGGAGCGAGAGTAGCGATGTTCTTCGGGGTAACGGTGCCAACGCCGGTATTGATGTCGAGGCCCGGGATCAGGTAATTCTTGGTTATCCAGACCTGCTCGATCGGGTAAAAGCCCTGCAGGTAGAGCACCTGGTCGAAGCTGACACTGATGTAGCCATCCTTGATCCCCTGGATCGTGGCCGGTGAAAGGTCAATACCGCCACAAATGATATCGCCGGGTTTCTTGCCAGCGGCCTGGAGAACTTTCTCCAGGACGGCGGTAACGTTGCCGTGCTGGGTGCCAATGGCTTTCAGGTTGGGATGGGCCGCAATATAGGCAGTCAGGATCGGGATGGCCAGGGAGGCATCGGCGTCCACCGCGTCGGTCACGTCAAGTTTGTCCACCTTGACTCCGGCAGCCGTGAGGGCATCAACGATACCTTGGGAGCTGACACTTCGGCTGGCATTGTGCCAGATGTCATAGACTACCGCCTCATCGCCAGACTTCAGCCCAGCCGCGATCATTGCCTGACCGGTCAGGAAACCACCATCGTGCAGATTGGCTCCAGCATATCCGAAGCCATTGCCCTTATATTTCGCTTCGGCCGTCGGGAGCGGGTTGTTGCCGCTGGTAACGATAATGCCCTGGGCTTCAGCCTGGTCAATCAGCGGGTCAAAGGCAGCGTCGCCAGGGTGACCCATGATGATAATGCCATCCGGGCTTGCAGCCATGGCTTGCTTGAACTGATCGATCATTTTATTTGGATCCCAGCCGGAGTATTGCTCAATCAGCTTGATATTAAGTGCCTTTGCGGCCGCCTCAGCACCGTTCGTGCGTGCCAGAGTCGATGGGTCGCCTTGATTGCCACCCATCTGCATATAGATAACGAGTTGCTTGCCAGTAGGGGTTGGCGCAGCAACGGTTACGGGCACTTCCACTGTCTGCATTACCGGAGGAGCGGTAACAACTTGAGTAACCACCTTCTGGGTGGAAGCTGGCATTGCGGGAGCGGGTGTAGCCGCTGAACTGCATGCGGTAAGTACGAGAGTGGCAACCAACACAATCGCCAACAGGTTAAAAGTGCGTTTCATTTGTTCTTCTCCTTTTCTGATGAATAGGCATTGGTTTGGATAGTTGGTACATCGAATATCTTATCTATATATATTTCTCTATCATCAGCCTCCTCTCCTGCTATAGATTCAATCCTTTTCCTCCCCGGTATTCGAGCGGGCTGGTGTAAACCAGCCACGCACCCGTGAACCAGCCTGGCTGAAGCGTCCTTCTCCAAGGATGATATTAAGTACCACGGAGCCTGCCATGACCAGCCCGCTGACAAGTTGGGTCCAATAACCTCCGATTCCGGTTGCAACAACTCCGGCATCCAGCGAACCGATAATGTAGGAACCAAAAAATGTGCCAACGATGGTACCGTAACCGCCGGCAATCGAGGTTCCGCCGATGAAGACTGCCGCCATGGTCGGCAACAGGAAGCCTTCTCCCTGCGTATCAAAATAGGTATTCATTTCAATGGTAAGCAACAGCGCTCCAAAGGCTGCAATCACGCCGTTCATCACAAAGAGCTTGATCCTGGCGGCATCCACATTTATTCCCATAACCCGCGCTACATCCGCGTTGTCGCCGATGAACATGATCTCCTCGCCAAACTTGTGCCGGTTCAGGATGAACCAGAGCAAGATGGCAAGCCCCAGTGCCCAGAACGCCTGGGCCGGCACGATCCCGAAGAGCCGTCCAACAAAAATCGTGTGAACGATATTCGTCTCGATGCCACCAATGTCCCAGGATTTACCGCCTGCCAGCAGAACCGATACTCCGGACCAAAAAAACTGGGCGGCAAGCGTAGCCATAATCGAAGGCACATGGAGTTTCGCCACCAGCAGGCCATTGATATATCCGACAAGAGCGCCAGATGCCAACGCAAAAACCACGGCGAGCCATGGTCCCAACGGGCCGGGTAAGGCTTTGTAAAACCAGGCAAAAACGAATCCGGAAAAGGCCATCACCGCAGAGAAACTCAGGTCAATCTCCCCCGCGGTAATGACAAAGGTAAGTCCCAGGCCGGCAACCAGCAATGGCGGAACTGTTTGCAGAAAGGACATGTAAATCCGATAGCCTTTGAAGACCAGTGGCGCCGTGATGATAAACGCGCCATACAGGACCACCAGTACTGCAGCGACGGGGAGTCCTTCGATTTTCCCCAGAAATGCAAAGAAGGATGTTTTTTGCTTCATAGATCAACCTTGTCCTTCAACCCATGCGAGTATTCGAGCAGGAATTCGTCGAGTGCCTTCAAGGAAATCTCTTTCTTGGCGATGCTTGCTACGATCTCCCCGCGGTCCATGATAACGAAACGATCGGAAATTTCGTATACATCCGAAATATCGTGGGAGATGTAAACACAGGCCTTGCCGGCTTCCTTGATCTTGCGGACAAAGTTGAGCACCTTTGCCACTTCTTTCAGGGAAAGCGCTACGGTGGGCTCATCGAGGATGATCAGCTCGGCCTTGAAGTACATGGCCCGGCCGATCGCCACCCCCTGGCGCTCGCCGCCGGATAGTTTACTCACCTTCGAATCAACCGTGATCCCCTGGCCCCGGAATCCGATCGTGTTCACCATGATCTCGTTGGCAATTTCCTTTTCCCTCTTGACGTCAATAAAACCGAATGGCAGGGTGATCTCCCGTCCAATAAAGAAATTCCGCCAGAGAACCTGCTTGTCACCGAGAGATTTATCCTGGTAGACGGTTTCGATGCCATGCGCGTGCGCCTGCTTGACGTTATAGTTGCGCAGGTCCACCTTGCGGCCAGCGATATAGAGTTCGCCGCTGGTCGGAGGAAATACGCCGGTAAGGATTTTCACCATGGTTGATTTACCGGCTCCATTATCGCCAATGAGCCCAACGATCTCATTCGCGCCCACCTCGAGATTTATCTTCCTTAGCGCACATACGAGACCAAAATATTTCTCGATATTCACCATGCGCAGTGCGCTGCGCTCGACTAAGGACTCGGCCACAGGGAAACCTCCTACTATGGAATATTTAAAATATGTTTAGATCTGTCAAAACAAGTGCAGGGATCACCTCAATAAACCAGGACAGGCGGAGTTATGCGGACAGCCGCGAAGCATTGCGAAGTATCCTCCATGGATACCCGAAGGGTACGAAGCCGTCCGCATAAAACCCGACCTTCCCTTCCAGATGAGGAGAACAGCTACAGTTTAGCAAAATTGGGATGGTTTTTCTCTGCGTTTCCCCTTGTGTCCCCTAAGGGATTCCCCACGAGGATTCCCCCTGGTTAACCCGAGAGTTTACCCTCGCCATAGCAGGGGTTTTCCCCTATTTGTTGATCAATTGGCCTGATCAACTTCCGCCGGTACCCTGGGATGAGGAATCTCCACCTGCAAGAGCGAACCGCCCTGAGGCTGCCTTTGTAATCGCATACGCCCACCCAGCAGCGTGACCCGCTCACTGATTCCTAACAAACCAAAATGGCCGCTTTCTGAAAGATTGTTGAGATCGAAATTGTTTGGAAATCCCAGACCGTCATCCTGGATGGAAACCATTAGTGCACACGGAGAAGTATGTTGAACCTGGATTTGAACAGAGGAAGCCTTGGCATGGTGCCAAACGTTGTTCAAACCTTCCTGGACGATGCGAAAGATGGAAAGTTCTGTCGCCTCGGGTAATCTGCCCAGCTTTGAATCCAGATCCAGTGCAACCTTGATCCCGGTTCGTTCCGCCCATTCCCGTGTGAACGATTGAATTGCGGCGCCCAATCCGAGGCTATCGATGGTTGGAGGGCGCAAACTCCCGCAGATCTGACGCAAGTCGATGACAAGTTCCCGGATTCCCTGACGAATTTCGTTCAACTCGCTGACCAGGGGTTCAGGAAATTCGTGTTCCGTCTCGATACTTTCGATCTGATAGTTGACGCCCAAAAGATCTTGAATGACCTGATCGTGCAATTCGCGCGCCAAGTGCTTTCGCTCTTGCTCCCCTTCAGAGAGTAAACGGCGTTGGGCTTCCTGAAGGGCAACATTGGCCCGATCAAGGGCCTGAACGTGCCCTGCCAGCTCGTCGATGAGTTGGTGGTTTAATGAATCCTGTGCAGCCAAGTCTTTTTCCAAAAGCATTTGATGATAATGAAGTTGTTCCGCCTGTTTCCGGATGCGGTCGTAGCTATCGAAATCCAGAATTGTCGCACTTCCATTTTGCTGTGCATCGGTGCCAACCAGATAGGCAACCATCGTCTCCCGGTTGGTTTCATCCGTCTTCAAATCAGCGACCTTGAGGCCCTGGTGCAGTGTGATAATTCGATCTGTGATTGCAAAAAGGTGCTCCAGATTGTTGCTGCTGAAGAGAACTGCCACACCTTTTTGGCGCCATGCATCGATCAGGTGGAGAAGCTTTTGCTGATAAGGATAGGTTAGGGAAATGGTCGGTTCATCAATGATCACCAGCCTGACGTTCTGGGTCAGGACACGCGCAATGGCGATCATCTGCCGTTCCTCGCTAGACAGGTTCGATACTTTTTCCCGTAACGAGGAAATCGGAATACCCAGTTCGGTCAGGATGCGTCCCGCCTCTTTTTCCATTTTATGTTGGTCAGGGAATTTCAGCCAGCGGGATCCGGCCGGCCAACCAACCTCATTTCCAAGAAACATGTTGGCGACCACGTCCATACAGTCCGCCAGGTCGGGTTTCTGATGGATTACGCCAATTCCGAAACGTTGGGCGTTGAACGGCCATTTGAGACGTTTATTTTCAAAATAGATGCTCCCCTCGTTCGGAACATATAACCCGGCCAGGAGCATTACCAGCACGGATTTGCCTGAACCAATGCTGCCCGCCAGACCAACCACTTCACCCGGCTGGATGTCAAAGCTCACCTGTCTAACCGCCGGCAGTTTACCGAATTGTTTTGTAAGATTAATTACACGTAAAAGAGGTTCCATTTTTTAAGGAGGGGGCAGCGGTTTGGTAAAATCGTTTGTATCCCAGGCCTGTAACATGGCATCCACGTTGTTCTTGGTGATGATGTTATAACCCAGGTCCACAAATGACGGAAAATTCTTCTGGTTGACTACGTGGTCGTAAAGTATCTGTACGGATTCATAGCCCCAGAACCAATTCTTCTGATCGATCAAACCGGAGAGATAGCCGTCCCGCAGAAGCTCCAATTCCACCGGGAGCGCATCAAAAGCAACTGTTTTCATGCCGCGGTGCAAGGCGGCATCTTCCCAGAGGGGCATGGCGCCACGGCCAGCGAATAACGGCCACATCCCCGCGAAATACCAACCCTTGATATCAGGATGTGCCTGCATGGTATCCTCAACAGCCTGGACACCCAGATTAATATCGTCGTTGGTAACAACTGTAGCGATAACCTGAATGTTGGGGTAGGCCGCCAGACCTTCCCGGAAGCCGCGAATACGTTCCTCCAGGTTATCTGCTCCTGGAACACCGGTCAATATAGCCACTTTCCCCTCGGTGCCCATTGCCTGTACTAACATATTTGCTCCAGCATGGCCGGCCTCGATATTATCAAGTCCCATATAAGTGAAGCGTTTGCTTTGAGGGGAATCCGCATCCCAGGTCATAACCGGTATCCCGGCATTGACTGCCCGATTAATTGGATCAATACACGCGGTCGGGTCATCACAGGAAATCGCAATGGCATTTACTCCCCGGGCGACGGCATCGTCAATCACACGTACCTGTTCTGACCCATCTAAATCAACAGAGCCTAAATACAATACCTCTACATCCACAGGCCCGGCTGCGGATAGTTCGGCGGCTTTTGCAATAGCGCCCGACCTCCCAACTTCGAAAACAGGATTGTTAAGTCCTTTGGGTATCCATGCGATGATGATCTTACGGCGCGCAGTTCCGGAAGGAGTCGGTTTTTGTGAAGGCTGCCCGGGAGCGGTTTGACAGGCAACCAGTATACACAAGAAAATTATTGAGAAAACCCGAACAATTTTCATGAAGCCGTCCTATTCTGTCTCCATAGATCCAGGACCAGGCCGAGGAAAATCATTGAACCCAGCGCCGCGGATTGCCAGTAAGCCGGTAATCCCAACAGCACGAGCCCGTTGAGTAATATCTGCATAAACGCTGCCCCCAGGAGTACGCCAAGCGTGCTTCCCTCGCCGCCGAACAGGCTGATTCCACCAATGATAACGGCTGCAATGATGTTCAGTTCATAGCCGGTTGCAGCCGTTGGGGCAGCAACGCCCAAGCGGGCGGTCATCAAAATTCCACCAACTGCTGTCAGAGCGCCGCAGAGTGTGTATACGATCGTTTTCAACCTTGGCAATCCGACACCTGCGACAATCAAAGATTGTTCATTGTCTCCGAGCGAGTAGATGTAACGGCCCAGTACGGTCTTACTCAAAATGATATAAACAAGAACAGCCAACAGGATCGTTATTATGAGTGGGACCGGAATCGTAAAAGATCCTACATGGACATCCGCCTGACCAAGGTATCGGAAGTCCGATGAAAGGTCCGTGATTGGCCAGCCTTCAGCCAGACCGAAAATGATTCCGCGAACAATACTGCCAGTGCCCAGGGTAACGATGAAAGCGGGAAAGCGAACACGTCCGACCAACATACCATTTACCCATCCAACGGCACTGCCGGCCAACAAACCCACGATCAATGCCAGAGGAATTGGGAGGCCAAACCGTAACGCGAGCGCGGTAATCAGCCCCGATAAAGCCATCACTGAACCCACGGAAAGATCTATACCGCCAATAATGATAACCAGAACTCTCGCCGAAGGCCGGAATGGTGATCCAGGCAAAATTTCTTGTTACATCTTGCAGGTTGTTCACGCTAAGGAATGTGCTGGTAGACAGGCTAAAAAATACAATTGCAACCAACAGGAGAATAAAAACAATAACCTCCTGGCGATTAATCCATTTGAACCACTGACGCTTATGCAATGCAGGCACCATTGTTACCTTGGAAGAGTATCAAAGGCTCGATTAATTTATGGCATGTAATTATTATTCTAGCATATATGAGTGAATGCGGTCACAGAGCGTTTTCCACATAAGATCACTTATTCTTCGCCTAACCCTTATCTACGTTAGGGGATTTCCCCTGACAGGACGGTGGGTTGCAGGATTACGCGAATGACCCTTTATGGTATAAAATAATTAAATCTGGGAAGCACACGTATCCTGCTGGCAGATGATCACGCGGTTGTACGGACGGGACTCCGCAAAGTGGTTGAGGAGATGCCGGGGTTGCAGGTAATCTCTGAGGCGGAAAATGGCCCCCAGGTTTTTTCCATTCTGGAAAAAGAAAGCATTGATTGCCTGGTCATAGATGTCACCATGCCTGAATTTGAACCAATTTCAGCCATTCGCCAGATCCATGTAACTTACCCCGCGATGAAGATCCTGATCGTCAGCGCCTATGATGATGACATCTATGTACAGGGCTTGTTGAATGTGGGTGTTAATGGTTATCATCTAAAAGACCAGCCTCTCAATGATTTAAAACTTGCGCTCGAACGGGTTCTTGCCGGCGAACTATGGTTATCAACCCCCATCATCAATAAATTACTGGGAAAATCTCACCGGAGTGTATCCTCAGAGCAATTGACAGACCGCCAGCGTGAATTGCTCCGGCTCTTGCGGGAGGGAAAGGATAATCAATCCATAGCGAAAGAAATGGGGCTGAGCATTAAGACGGTGGAAAACCATCTCACCCGCCTTTATCGCCAATTAAACGTACAAAGCCGCCTGGAAGCTGTAAATACCTTGATGCAACAGCCGGCTTTGTTGGGACTATCGGGCCAACAAGCGGCCAATTCACCATCCACTATTCCAACGAAAAAAATTCACGATATCTCCATAATGGTAATTGACGATAACGTTCGTTACCGCGGTAATTTGCTGCGCATGATTGGAAAAGTTTGCCCTCAAGCCACCATTTTTGAAGCAGAGAACATTGAGAACGCAGTGCAAATGGCAGGCCGGCTTGCACCACAGTTGGCCTTTATAGATGTTGTCCTGGGTGATGAAGATGGTCTTCGCTGCGCCCGCAGAGTTAAAGCAATCTCGCCGCATTCGAGGATCGTATTGATCAGCGCTTATCCAGACCGCGAGTTTCATAGACTGGGGTTGGAATCCGGAGCGATCGCCTTCCTGGATAAAAAAGATCTCGATCTACCTGCGCTCAAACAAGTGATTGAGGATATTATCTAGCCATACCGGAAAATAAAAGGGCTGCCCAAAAGGCAGCCCTTTTTCATTTACAATTTTTACAGGCCGGAATTACAGCGTATAGGCTTCTTCCCCGAATTCCCCTTCGTCCAGCCCTTTGATTTCCACTTCGTCAGGGACACGCACAGGGATGAAATGATTTTGGATCTTCAGGATCAGCCAAGTGACTCCGAATGAATAAACGATGGCAATCACGGCTGCCAGGGTCTGGACACCGAACTGGTGCACGTTGCCCTCGATCAATCCGCTCACACCGTTGACAGAACTCACCGCAAACACACCCACCAGGATCGTCCCCAGGGTTCCGCCCACCCCATGGCAAGCCCACACATCCAGCGCGTCATCCCAGCCCCACCGGGCACGCAGTTGGATGGCTCCGTAACATACGAAGGCCGTGATGATGCCGATGACCGCTGCGGCCCAGGGCTGCACATATCCGGCCGCGGGTGTGATAGCCACCAATCCGGCCACCGCGCCTGTCATGGCGCCGGTGATACTCGGTTTGCCTTCATGGATCCAAGAGATGAACAACCAGACGATCATCGCCACCGAAGCCGAGATGTCGGTGGTCACAAAGGCATTGGCTGCCAGGCCATTGGCCGCCAGGGCGCTGCCGCCGTTGAAGCCAAACCACCCGAACCAGAGCAGGCCGGCACCCAGAGCCACATAGGTGATATTATGCGGGGCTGTTTTTTCACCGGGCAGGATTTTACGTTTCCCTACGATAAAGACGGATGCCAAAGCGGCAAACCCGGCGCTCATGTGAACGACAATACCGCCGGCGAAATCCACGACGCCCATTTTTGCCAGGAAACCGCCTCCCCAAGTCCAGTGAGCGAGAGGCAGGTAAACCAGGATGCTCCAGAACACCAGGAAAATCAAATAGCTTTTAAATGTCACCCGGTCGGCAAACGCGCCGGTAATCAAAGCGGGTGTTATGACCGCGAACATCTCCTGGAAAACAAAATAAGCCAGGAAAGGAATGACTTGTTGTTCCCCGGCCACCACGCCGGGAGCAAACCCAACGCCGTTCAATCCGAAATATTGCAAATTACCGATGATGCCCCCCAGCGATTTTCCGAAGGCTAGGCTGAACCCCCCAAACACCCAGATGGCCGTGACGATACCCATCGAGACGAAGCTTTGCATCATGATGGTCAGCACATTCTTGCGTCGCACCAGGCCGCCATAAAAGAACGCCAGCCCGGGCGTCATGATAAATACCAGGGCTGCGCTAATCAGCACCAGTGCAGTTGAAGCGGGATCAATGGTTTGCATCTTTTTCTCCTTATCAAAGGTTGGAATGTATCATCTCAATAACTTGGGGAGCCGGGGGGTGTGCGGGCGGCTCCGCCGCCCGCACACCCCCCATCCCCTCTTATTAAGAAAATACGTTGGAATGGTAAATTCATTCTACGTTTGTGAAATTAAGAACGCATCTCTCAATTGGCGTATCCGGTCTACCTGATTCCTGGTATCACCGGCTACCCGGTTTCCTGCCTCTGTGCTAAGATGGTCTCCCATGAAGATAAAAATACTACTGGCCGAGGATCATAAGATCGTCCGGGAGGGCACACGCCAGCTCCTGGAACAAGCCCCGGATATGCACATCGTCGGGGAAGCCGCAGATGGGCTGGAGGCGGTCCGGTTGGCGACTGAACTGCACCCGGATGTGGTTGTGATGGATGTACGTATGCCAAAATTGAACGGGATCGAGGCGACCCGGACCATCGCGGCGCGTTTTCCCGATATCCGCATTGTGATCCTTTCCGCCTATGACGACGACAGTTACGTATTTCCCCTCCTGGAAGCCGGGGCCAGCGGATACCTGCTCAAAACTGCCAGCGGGGCCGAGCTGGCCGAGGCCATCCGCCGGGTGATCGCCGGGGAAACCGTCCTGGCGCCGCGGATCACTTCCAAGCTTGTGGATCACCTGGGCAAGCGCGGCACCCACCGGGCAGCCGAGATGCCGGAGGGCTTGACCGGGCGTGAAATGGAAGTCCTGCGGGCCGCCGCCTTCGGACAACCCAACAAAACCATCGCCAGCGCCCTGTCCATCAGCCCCCAGACCGTCCAGGTTCATTTGCGCAATATCTTTTCCAAGCTGGGAGTGGGCAACCGTTCCGAAGCGGTGGCTTACGCCATCCGGCATGGCCTGATCAGCCTCGAGGAAAACGATGAGTGAATTGACTGATGGACAACCTGCCCGAATGGAGCGGCATGGTCTCCCGGTTCGAGCCGCCACGCTGCGCGCCCAATTGGTCTGGGCTGCCCTTTTTCCGCTGGCAACGTTTGTTCTGTTATCCGTATTGGTGGCCACGGTCACATTTCGCCAGTTGACTCAAGCCCTGGCGCTGCAACGCGATACCGCCAGAGTCCAGGCAACCGCCGGCGGCCTTGCATTAGCGGCATCCCCCATACAGAGTTCCGTTGAACCAAGCTTATCTGCATCCCTGAAAGCGGATCAATCAGATGCGGGTATTTCCCTGTTCCTGATCGCTGCAAACGGGCAGGTCATAGCGCATTCCGGGCCGGGGGATGGCCAGCTTGCACTGGACAGCCAGGAGCTTGGGGCCTTCCTCCAGGGTCAAAAGCCGGCCAGTCATTTGACTCAGACCATTCCTAACGGGAACGAAATCATTGCTTCCTATGCCCCACTTCCGGGCAGCCAGATGGGCCTGGTCATGGAAGAGCCCTGGAGCGCGGTCATGGCTCCGGCGGTTTATTACCAATTGATCCTGATCGGATTGTTGATCCTCGGGACGATCTTTTCCCTCTACATGCTTTCTTTGAGCGCCAGCCGGGTGACCGCTTCCATTGCAAAGTTGGCGGACAATGCCACCCGCGCAGTTCCCGGGAGCCTCTTTCGGCCCATGGCCGAGCAGGGTCCGTCTGAATTACGCCTTTTGATCAAAGCTTTAACCAGATGGTTGTCCAGCTGGCCGAGCAACAGAACAGCCTGCGCCAATATGCCCACAAGGCCTTGCTCAGCCAGGAGGAGGAACGCCAACGTCTTTCGCACGAGCTTCACGATGGAACCATGCAGGACCTGGTCGGGTTGGTGCAGCGCGTCGAGCTTTGCCGGTCCGAGATGGAGCATAACCCGCTGCTGGCGCGCCGTCGCCTGGATGAACTGCAAGGGCTACTCGAGCAAACTCTGGCGGACGTGCGCCGGATCAGCAATGCCTTGCGGCCTTCCATCCTGGAAGATCTGGGCCTTTCGGCTGCCCTCCAGGCGCTCTGCAGCGACCTCGAACAGCAAATGCCGTCCATCCATTGCCAGTGCGTGGTGACCGGTATGGAAAGGCGGCTGGCTCCCGACCTCGAGTTGGCAGTCTTTCGGGTCGTCCAGGAGGCCCTCGGAAACATCCGCAAGCACGTCCGTTCGGCCACGCGGGTGGATGTGCAGATGGAATTTTGCGAATCTGAAATCAGGGCTGTGGTATGCAATGACGGGCCTGTCTTTCCCAGACCGGATGTCCGCTCCCTGGTTCGCAATGGCCACCTCGGTCTGGCAGGCATGTACGAACGCGCCCGGCTTTTCCACGGCGAGTTGCAAATTTCCTCCGATCCGGCCATGGGTACGACTATCCGACTGCGGCTGCCTTGCCCACCAGAATCAATTGAGGAGCCAGACAATGCGACAGCCTAAGCGTCACCCATAAAAGAGTTTTTTTCGATAGAGGCGCGTTTACCCCGGCTGCCAGTGCTGGTAGAACAACTTCGTCCCAACCACCACGATAACCATGCCGGTCAGCAAGACCAGGAGATTCAGAGCCACCCATGGCAGGTCCGCCTGCTTGATGGAGCGCCAGCGCAGCGACCCCAGCTCGGATAAGAGCATATCCAGGAAATTGGCGGCCGGGAAAGCCGCGATAAACAACCCCAGGAAGACCCCGCTCAAGCCATTCACACTGTCACTGCCGGTCAGGGCCGGCCGGAAACGCACCAGCAGGGCGAATGCCAGTGCCAAGATGATCAGGCTCCACAACACGGCCGGATTGCGTTTGCGCAGGGATTTTTTCATTTTCTTCACCCGTTACCTTTAATCATGCTTATTGCCTATCCGAAAATTCGGAGGAGTTCGCATTTTGAGAGTGTGCGGCTTCGCCATACACTCTCAAAATGAGGTCTTTCAATAATTTCCGGGCAGGTTCTCATGCCGAAGCGCCCGAATAGTGCCGCAGCCCCAGCCGCCAGACCAGACGGGCAACCACCGCCAGCAGGATTGCCAGCCCAACCGCCTCCAGCAGGGTCGTTCCGCCCAACCGTCCGGTGAGGGCTTCGGCCGGGATGCTGGTGGCAAAAGCCACCGGGACGATAAAGGTCAGGCCGAAGCGAAGCCAGCCCGGATACAAGCTGACCGGCCAACGCCCGGCCTGGTACATGCTCTGGAAGATCTCAAGCAGGTTTTCAACCCGCACCAGCCAGAACGACAGGCTGGCCAGGATCAGCCAGAAACTATAGACGATCACGGCCCCGGCCAACAACATGCCGATGAATGCAGCCGCCTCGCCTGCCCCGATGGTTTTCCCCAGGCGGATCAATGCCGCCGCCAGCACGCCCGTGCCCATCAACAAGTCCAGCAGGCTCCAGATGGCCACGCGCTGGATGCTGACCAGCAACTGCGCATCTTCCGGCTTGGTCAGTGTGAAATCCAGCGTCCCGTCCCGCACCGAATTGATCAAGGCCGACATGCCAGGCTGGATCACCAGGCTGATGATCCCCCCCACCAGGAAGTAAACCCCCACCAGCGCCAGCATCTCGTTCGGATTCCAGCCGCCCAGCGCCTGCGTATATGAGAAGATCACCGCCAGCCCGGCCAGGGCAGTGCCCAGCTCGAGCAGAGATTGGAGCAACTGCAAGAAGAAGTTAACCCGGTAGGCTGTCTCGTTGAGCACGCTCACCCGGAAAAAAACATACAGCAGGCGCAGGGTATTCATGCTCGCTTCAGGCTCCCACCGCCGAGTAGACCCGCACCCCTGCCCGCCAGACCAGGCGCATCACCACCAGGCTGATGATCAGCCAGGCGGCCTGGACCCCCAGCCCTTCCAGCGCCTGCGTGGGCGTCAGGCGGCCGAGCACCAGTTCCACCGGGAAGCCCAGCATCCAGCGGAAGGGCAGGATATCCGCCAGGATTTGTATCCATTGAGGAAAAAGTGTCAGCGGGGCGATCTGCCCAGCCAGGAAGAGGAGCAGGATGAAGTAAACCTGGTTGATGGCGTTCACGCGCGTGGTCCAGAAAGCCGCCAGCGCCAGGCTCCATTCCAGCAGGAAACGCACCAGGAAAGCCAGCAACAAGGCCGGGATGAACGCCAGCACGGCCCACAGGTGCAATTCTGCCACCGGGCGGAAGATCAGCGCCAGGGCGCCCGCCACGACCAACAGGATCGGCATGGTGACCAGCTTGGAGGACAGGTTGTCGGAAATATCCGAGTGGATCGGGTGGACCGGTTTGAGCAGGGCGAATGAAAGCAAGCCCTGGCGGACGCGGTACTCATATTCGTACATGACCCAGGTATAGGTGACTTGGTTCACCAGCATCAGGGTCAGGTAATATGCCGCAAAACCTTGCGCAGTGTACCCGCCCACACTGCCCCCGCTGCCGTTGGAAACTGTTGACCAGACGATCAGATAGACCAGCGGCTCGAGCACCTGGGCGATCATCCAGATGAACAAGGAGGCCCGGTACTGTACCATCGTTGCAAAGGTGGTTTTGAACTGCTGGTCATACAGGCGCGCCAGGGCGCGCAACTCCTCCAGGAAGTTCATGCCGCCTCCTGGGTGAAGACCTGGTCGATCACCTCCTCGATCGGCGGATCCTCAACCAGCAGGTCAATCACCGGCAGATCGGCCAGCAGGCGCTCGGTCACATGCGCAGTCCTGGCTTTCGGCACCCGCAGCGTGTAGCGCCCATCTTCGCAGTTAAGCACCTCCCCATAGCCGTGCAGACTGGCATGGCAATCCTCCAGCGTGACGACAATGGTCTTATGGGCGGTGAACTGCTGGACCAGGGCCGACAGGTCGCCGTCGAAAAGCAGCCGCCCGTGATGGATGACGATGACGCGCTTGCAAAGGGCTTCCACATCTGCCATGTAATGGCTGGTCAGCAGGACGGTTGCCCCGTAGCGGTAGTTGTAATCGGCGATGAAGGCCCGGATGCGCCGCTGCATGGTCACATCCAGGCCAATGGTGGGTTCATCCAGGAAGACCACCTGGGGGCGGTGCAGCAGGGCCGCGGCGATCTCGCACTTCATGCGCTCCCCCAGCGACAGGTTGCGGACCGGTTTTTTGAGCAGCGGCCCAAGCTCGAGCATCTCGGTCAGCTCGTTCAGCGTATGGCGGTAATCCGCCGAGGGCAGGCGGTAGATCACCCGGTTCAACTCGAACGAATCAGCCGCCGGGATATCCCAGACCAGTTGGTTGCGCTGGCCCATCACCAGGGTGATCTGGCGCAAGAACAGCCGCTCGCGTTTCCAGGGCACATACCCAAGCACGCGCCCTTCGCCTCCACTGGGATGCAGCAGCCCGGAAAGCATCTTCAGGGTGGTGGTTTTGCCGGCCCCGTTTGGGCCCAGGAAGCCCACCACCTCGCCAGGGGCCAGGTCGAAGGTCAGACCATCGACTGCCTGCACATTCTGCATCCGGCGGTGGAACAGGGACTGCAAGGCCGCGCCCATCCCGGCCTCGCGCTCCGGCACCCGGTAGGTTTTACACAATTCGTGCAGATGGACGGCCGGTTCTGTCAATGTATTAGTCCTTGTTCCTGGCGGGGCGTAAATAATTACGAACGACTGTGCGCCGCCTGGGCGCAGGTCTCGATCGCAATGGCTGCCAGTGCAGAGCCATAGTCCAGGTCAATGTTCTCGAGGGTATCCTTGGTATCGTGATAGCCGCTGCGGTTAATATCGTAATTTTCCATAAACAACACCACCGGTATGCCCACATCCGAGAAAATCTGGCCGTCGGTGTTAAAAAGGGAGCTTTGCGGATCGTCTTTCGTGCGGATCTCCCCGAACAGATGCGGGTGGGCGGCCATCCCCGGGATCTGCATCCCATCCGGGCTGCGTTGTCCGGGGCCGCAGTTCTTCCTATCGGGGCTGCTATTCCAACCCGGGACGGCGGCATTCCAGGCCATATTTGCCAGGTGCGCTTGCATGGCCAGTTGCAGGGATTGCGGGGTGCGCCCGGGCGAGATCTGGAAAATATTCCGGTCGTTATCCCGGTTGTGGGCGATCATATCCATCACGAAAACGCCAACGACCCGTGTCGCAGACAGGTCAACGACGGTTCCGTCCAGGTGCAGTTTCAACTGTTTTTCGATGACCGCCTGGCAGAAATGCCGGGCTCCCAGGCAGTCCGCCGGGAACTCTTCCCCGGTAAGGTGCAGCAGCCAGATATCCTTTTCGAGCCGTCCCTCCCGGGCAAGTTTCAGGTAAATGGGCGCGGCCTGCAGGAGCACCGCAGTGGCCGAGTAATTGTCGTCCGCCCCGGCCGCCGAAGAGCGCGCCCCGCTGCCACCACGCGCTTTATCGTAAACGTCTTCCATGTAGGCAGTATCGTAATGGTCCGCCAGCACCACGGCTTGTGAGCGGTCCTTCCCGGGGATGACAACCAGAATATCGCGCTCATGTAACTGGTTATCCTGGTTGCTTTTCCAGCCGCCGAAGAACGGGAAAGCAAAGTCCGTTTTCCAATGGAAAGGCAGTTCCCCGCACACTGCCTGGCCGTCCATGGCGGCATTGTGGATCGCTTCCCTGTGGCGGAGCATCAAGTAATCTCCCAGCCGATCCAAATCCCGCAGCGTACAGGGTGCCGGGCTCAACGCGGCAGGATCCTGGACACAATCGGCGTTGTCTTTGTTGCGATATTCGCCCTCGGCCAGTGTTTTAATGTCATTCCAATAAGCCGTCTCAAACGGGCGGGTGGCGGTGTGAGAGAAGGTGAGCGGTTCGGGCAATGGCGTGGCTGGCTCGGGACCTTGCAACAACGACTGCAGGGCAGCCTGCATCCGGTTTCCCTGGGCTTCATCGCCAGCGCACGCATGTACCGTTGCTAGCCACTCATCCAGGCTGATCTCCTTGGAGATCCGCAAGAGATGGCGGGCAAAGCTGGCCGGCAGAGGCTGTTCTCCCAGGGCCTGCCAGGCATCCAGTAAGGAAACCAGGTTGAGCGGGGTTTGGCGAAGGTAATGGTCATGCGGATTGTGGAAACCGACCAGCGCAGAAGCATACAGCGGGCGGTTCTGCAGGCGCGGCCATAGTTCCACCGGCGACTGGATATCCGGGTGGCCTTTTTCATACGCACTTAACACCCCCAGGGGCGCATCCGGAAGCAGGCTTATTTCGCCGGAGACGGAGAGATAGGCGCACACCGGGCGGTGCCAATAGACCTCATACCGCCCCACCTGGGCGGCCGGGAATTGGAAGCGATACCCGAACAGCCCTCCCGCCAGGATGGTCGCTTCGGCTTTCTTCAATTCTTCGGCGCTGGCATTCGGCCCATCCAGGAGCAGTTCGAAATTCCTGGTCCACAACTGACAGTTCCTGGCCATGGGTTTATCGTACAGTCCCATTGCATCCAGGTCGGTGCTGAAAAGCACCTTGGCGATCTTTTCGAGACGCGGGTTGAGCGCCAGTTCATCCTCGGAGCGCCCGTTGTGGTCCCAGCGATGGGTGCGTGTGTAATGGGGAAGCAACACATCCTTCTGAATATCGGCGGGTTCCACATCCGGGTGGGGCTCGTGCAACCAGCCGCTCTGGGGGACACGTACGCCCTCCGCTCCGGCATGCCGGGGCACCAGGCGCAGCAGGGGAATCTGCCCGGCCAGTGGGAGCTGCTTTTGCAAACGGGCGTAGGTAGGCATACCCCAGAAGACCAGGCTTCCAGGGAAGGGCAACAGGTTGAGTTGGCCGGCCAGGTAATTGGCCATTACCTGCGCCGGAAGCAGGCCGAACGGGCGGAAGGTCAGCAGGTAGCGTACTTTATCCCAGGCTGCGCCGTCATCCACCAGGAATTCCCCCGCCCAGGCAGGCAGGCGGAGGTCTGTGCCGGCTGCTTCGGATGGCAAAATCCGAAAGCCCACATCCATCAACATAGAAGGGGAACTGATTTTCTGCTGGTACACTTCCGACAGAAGCGTGGTAATGAAACCGGTAAAGGCTTCCACTGGCAATTCCACCCCCGGTGCAGAAAAGAAACTTTTCCAGAAGACGGTCTCCGGCCCCTGTTCGCTGCCGCCGAAAAAGGTCCAGAGCATCCGGCCTTTATCGTCCTGGGTGGGCGAGAGCGCCAACGGCAGGATGGAAACGTAGCGCTCGTGTGCCAGGCTGCCGGCATGTGCAGCCAGCTCGGGTGGCCAATACGGGTTTCCGTTGAGGTTTTGGTTTTTATGCTCGCCAATGAAACCATCCGGCACGCCCTGGCCCAGCTTGAGGATATGGGCCAAGATGTGGCGGGCGATCCGTTCCAGGCCCGGTTTCAACTGGTATTCCTGCTCCAATTCGGAGATGGCCCAGCCAAAGGGATCTGCCTCGGAAAAAATGCTCTCATCCACAGCACCGGCCGGCAATTGGCCCAGTTGCGGGGCGGGCATGAATTCGGAATAAGCGGGGAGTGGGTAGGAACCGGGGTGGTTATACCAGGGATAGCCGGCGACCAAACGGTGCCAGCCAATTGGAGTGGAAGGATTATCCATTTTGTTTATCTCCATTTTAACGATACCTTATTGTACAATAAAAACCGGACCTGCGAGTCCTCCACCTTCCCCCGTGCAGCCAGCGGCAGTAAGACGCTTTTTACCCAGTCAAGCTACTTTGTCTCCTCTTGATCCAGGACAGCCTTCATCTTGGCGTGCAGGATGGGCGGAGCCGCCAGCACGGAGCAGGGTGGAGTAATGATGTTTGCCTGGCCATCGATATTGGTCACAGTTGCACCGGCTTCCAAGGCAACCAGGCCCCCGGCTGCCACATCCCAGGGTTTTACGCTCAACTCCCAGTATCCCTCCAGGCGGCCGGCCGCCACGTAGGACAGATCGAGAGCAGCCGAACCCAGGCGGCGGACGCCCTGGGTCAATTTGGCGAAACGGCCGTAATTCTCGAGATTGTTGTGGGGAGTGGACCAGGCGTCGTAAGGGAATCCGGTCACAAGCAAGCTGCGCTGGAGTTCCGTTACATTCGAGGCATACAGGATGCGCCCGTTCAAGCGCGCCCCCTGGCCGCGTTCAGCCGCGAACAGTTCGTCCCGCATGGGGTCGTAGACCACTCCCAGTGTAAGGATACCGTTATGGGTATAGGCGATTGAGACAGAGAAAAAAGGAACGCCGTGTGCATAGTTGACCGTGCCGTCCAACGGGTCCACATACCACTCGTCCCCTGCCCGTCCAGGCACCAGGCCGGCCTCCTCGGAGACGATCTGGTGCCCCGGAAAGAGCCGTTGGATTTCGCCGAGTAGAAGATCCTCCGATTGGTGGTCCACTTCGGTCACCAAGTCAATCGCCCCCTTGTAATCCACCTGGTGCTCGTGCTCGTAACCGCGCCGCAAGATTTCGCCGGCCTGGCGGGCCAGCCGTTCTACGTCCGAAAGCACAGGCAGCATGGCTAATTGCGCTTGTATTCGTCCAGAATTTGGTAAATCTGGTTGAGTTCCGCCTGGATTTCGTCCCGGTCGTTCTGGGTCTGTTTGAGCAGGGATTCGAACGCCGGCTGCTGATTGGCGGGCAGGGTGGTGAGCAATCGCTCGGTGCGGGAAATCTGGGTGTTCTTGTGGCGCAGTTTGTATTCCAGCCGCTCCCGGTAACCGGTGTAGAACTCGTGCTCGCCCATCGGTTCAGGAGGCGGTTCGGGGCCTTGGGTGAGCAGTTCGGCAACGGTCAGCAGGAATTCTTCCGTATCGATCGGTTTTTCCATGAAACGTACGGCCCCCAGGCTGATGGCGAATTGTTTGTCCTCGGGCGTGACGTATGTGGCGGAAAGAAAGATGAGCGGGATCTGGCGCGTCGTTGCGTCAGAGCGCAGGCGGTGCGCCAAGGCATATCCGTCCATTTTGGGCATCAGGATGTCGGTGATGACCAGGGCGGGGCGTTCCTTGCTAACTTGCTCCAAGGCTTCCTGGCCGTTCCGGGCGGTAATGACCGGGTAGCCTTTGAATTGCAGGGTGACATCGAGCAGTTCGAGGACGTTCGGAACGTCTTCAACCACCAGGATGGGACCAAAAGGTATATTCATATGGGGCTATTGTAGCCCGGTTTATAGCAGCATACAAGAGATATTTGTTATGCGGGTGTGCGTCTTGCCTAGTTCCTGCCTGCCAGCTACTTTTCACCGGCTATCAAAGCCATAAAGGCTTTCACCACCCTTGGGTCGAAATACTTCCCGGATTGCTCTTGGATGTATTCCAGCGCCTTTTCACGCTTCCATGCCTGGCGATAGGGGCGGTTGGATGTCAGGGCATCATACACATCCAGGATGCTGAAGATACGCGCCACCATGGGGATTTCCTCGCCTTTCAGGCCACGCGGGTATCCACTGCCATCCCATTTTTCATGATGACAGTAAGGAATAGGAAGCGCTGGATGCAGGTATGGTATCGGGGAAAGCAAATCATAGGCATGTTGCGGGTGCTGGCGCATCACGCTCCATTCGTGTTCATCGAGTGGACCAGGCTTGAGCAGGATGCTATCGGGAATGGCGATCTTGCCAATGTCATGCAAAATGGCACCGCGCCGGGCATGCTCTATTTTGACTTCTTCGACCCCCATGGCCTGGATCAGGCGCACGATCAGGTCTGTGACGCGCCGGGTATGGCCTTCCGTTTCGGCATCCCGCAACTCCAGGGCCTGTGACCAGCCCTGGATGGTGGCATCATAAGCCGAGGACAATTCGATATTGGTTTGCTGGAGCTCGTGAACGAGAGACGCATTGTCGATTGCGAGGGCCATTTGCCCGGCCAGGGTTGCGAGGAATTCGAACCAATCCTCCGTCGGTCTTAGGATCGAGCGATGGTAGATTTCCAAAACGCCTTCGACCTGGTTTTTGGCGATCAAGGGGATTGCATAGTAGCTGGCAAATTTTTCGCGCGCAAGCCCCTGCAAAAACAGGAAGCCGGCCTGTTGTTCATCCAAAATGGGGACGCTTACCGTGCGCCTGTCAAGCGCAGCGGTTCCAGCATAGCCTTGACCGACCACCATGGCAATATGCTGCCTGTTTAACGTGCGGAATCCATGTGCGGCTGCAAATTCCAACATGCCGGTCTGCTGGTTAAGCAGCAGAATTTCGGCAGCATCCACGCCAAGTTGGCCAGTGATTTGTCGTAGAATAGCCGACAAAGTGACCTTCAGGTCAAAACTGGAAGCGATTGCCGCGTCAATGGAATGCAAAGCCGATAACCGCTGCAATTGAAGCTGGCCCTGTTCCGCGGCGGTGACGCGCTCCGTAACATCGCGGACAATGGCGATCACCCGTGATTCCGCCGTTTTGACCAGGCTGGCTTCGAACCAGCGATGCCCATCCGGAACTTCCAACTGGTAGTTTACGGAGATTACTTTGCCGGTCTTAAGCGCCGCTTGTAAAGCCTGGAATAATTTATGACCCACATCCGGAGGCAGGACGGCCTGCATTGGCCGGCCCAAAAATTGTTCCGGCGGCAAATATAAGGAAGATAGTTTGCCGGCCTTGTAACGCAAGATCCGCCCGCTCGAGTCCATATAAAAAAGCAGGTCAGGCAGGGCGCGAAAAATGGCCTCCAGTTCGATGACTGCTTCGGCTGGCGATTCATTCCTTGCGTTATTTTCAGAATCGATTTCCATCATCTATGCAAGCTGCAACGGTCACAGAAACGCGCCCGCGGAGCACGATGGATGGTTCCCATGAACCATCCTGCCCCGTTCCTCCGCGCCATCCGGGGTTTTCTGCTCAGATGCCGGTGAAGTCCGGCGCCTTGGCAAAAGATGGCGATTGTGTATGCAGGCCCATCCCAAGGGCCTGGACAAGGTGCTGTGCCAATTCAACCAGCGAATTGGCGCGAATGGACAAGATCAAAGTACGTTCTGCCTCGCCAAGCAGGAAAGTTTCTCCCTGGTAGCCATTTTCGATGGCCAGTTTTGGGTTGATCAGCAGCAGGCGGCAGAACGATGGATTGACGCTCGCCGCAGCCACCAGGCGAGATAGTTCCAAGTGATCGTCCAATAATGGAGCAACCACTAGAGAGACGGGGCGTTGAAGTTCTTTGGTAGGTATCATCCAGTTTCCTCAGCAATCTTATTTTTTTCGGTTACCACAGGCTTCCCCTGCTTTGCCACCAACCAGAAGGCGCCCGCGGCGATGAGCACATCTCCCGGGCTGAAAGCAACCTGGTAAGGGGAACCTTCCGGCGGTAAAAAATGGTCGGAGAACCAGGCCAGGCGCGTCTGCTCAGGCAGGAGCAAAACATCCTTGTAGCCAAATCTGTCTCCGTTCCCAAGCGCCGCCAGAGTTTCAGGCGGGACAAGGCGGCTGGCCGTCTGCCGGCTAATCGGCATGAATCCGCCGTTGGCGGCAATGACCAGCAGATTAATAACCAGACCCAAGGTAAGCAGCCATACTCCAGGTAATCGCATATTGAACCAACAAAAAACCAGGAGCAGGACCAAGGAGATGATCAGCCCGGCCGCCGCCAAGCCATTTGATCCCCGGGTCCGCGTCGCCGGCAGGTACATGTAAAAAAGCTGTGGCAAAAAAGCGATGATGACCAGCCAGGGTTTGCGCAAGGGCGGAATCGTCCATGGCCGTTTCTGCAAATGGGCGATGAATAGCCCAACTGCCAGTCCGGCCAGGATGGCAACCAGGAGGATCATGTTCTAGCGGGGAGCCCACCCGCCATCATCCGGCGCGCCCGCGCTTACTACAAGCAGGACCAACGTCAGGACCGCAAAAGCGATCTGGATGTGTTGGCGATTGATCTTCTGGGTGAATAGGAAAAGCTTTGCGATTTGGGTTTTCATGCGGCACCTCTTTCCATAGGATTATGTGCTAATGGTACGCCAAGGCAGGCTCCAAAGGTGGCTCCAAAACAGGCTGGAAAGATTAAAACAGCCCCCGCAGGGGCCGTTGTTGGTGTCTTCTCAATAAGAAGGGGAAGATAGCCCCCCCGGAAAATCAGAGGAGTTCGCATTTTGAGAGTGTTCGACTTCGCCGCACACTCTCAAAATACGGTTCTTCAATAATTTTTGGATGGAAAATTAGTGCAGTTCAGGCAATCAGGCGCTGGTAGAGCGCCTTTATCTCTTCGGAAGGGGTAATATCCAATTCGGTTTGCAAAGCATCCCGGCAAGCCTGGTATTGCCAAATGACCGCCAGCCGGTCCCCCCGGTCGGCATGGAGCTGCATTGCCAGGCGGTGGAAGCCTTCGAGACAATCGTTCACTTCCAAGGCGCGCCGGCAGGCTTGCAAGGCAGATTCCCGGTCCCCGGCCTGACGATGGAGTTCGGCAAGTTGCCACAATGCCTCCAGGTAAGCCTCCTCCAGGCGCTGGCGTTCGGGCCAGGCCCAGATATCATCCATTTCTTGTAAGAATGCACCGTGCCAAAGATTGACCGCCGCACGCAGATGGGCGATCTTTTCTTTAACCTGCCCGCTTGTTTTCACTTGTGCAATCTGGGCATGGAATTCATCCACATCGTATTCAAAGTCCAGGCCACGATTGAAAAAATACCTATCCTCTTCAAACAGGATGATATCCTGTCCCAGGGCATGCCGCAACCGGTAAAGGGTATTCTTGAAACGCAGTTTCAACTGGGTGGGGTCAATCTCCGGCCAGAAGACTGCGCCAATTTCCTCCTTGGTAACGGGGCGCGGGTTCGCCAAAAAAAAGAAAAACAGGTTGCGGACAGAGACTGTCTGCCATTGCGACAAAGGCACCAATTTCCCGTTAACCCGCACCTGCGGTTTACCCAAAGCCTGGATGGTCAGCCGGGGAGTCTGCAGGGTGGCCGTCTTCAGGATCCGCCGCAGGCGTTTACGCAAGGTCGGAAGCTGCTCACCGGCCTGGGTAACGCGTCTCCAGAGCGGGTCAATTTCGGGATCGGGCTGCATCTCCGCCAACCAGGCCGCGGCATGACGCAGCATATGTACCAGAGGTGGGTCCTCCGTAGCTTGGGAAAGGGTTGCCCAAACTATCCGCAGGTGCATCTGTGCGACGGCAGCATTCCCGCACGCGGCGGCGGCCGCCGCCAGCCAGGTATGCGTCCACTCCACCTCCGTCATCTGGTTCCCAAGCTGGAATTGATCCAGGGCATTCTGCAAAGCAGACCGGGCCGGCTGGAGATCACCCTCCGCCAGGGACAGGCAACCACTTTCCAAATACAGCAAACCCAACTCATATTTTGAATCGGTGGGTTGGATCAACATGCGGGCTTTCTGCAAGTGGGTGTGGGCTTCCTGGAATCTGCCGCGCAAACGCGCCAGGCGCGCCTGCACCAGCAGGAGGTAGTTCACCAGGAATTGGTAACAGGCCTGTTGCGCAAACCTTGTGGCCGTGGCATAAGTGAGATGGGCCGACTCGTATTCATCCAGGTCGGAAAGAACGTCGCCCAGACTGGCCAGCAGCAAGGCTTCCTGCCAGCGAAAGCCGCCTTGGCGGGCGCAGACCAGCCCCTCTTCCAGGGTCCTGGCAGCCGATTCATAATCCCCCTGTGTGTGATATAGGACGGCCAGGTTATTCAGCGTGTTCGCCTGGGAAAAAAGTTTGTTTTCCCGTTTCCATTCCGCCAGGGCTCTCCGGTAGAACTGCGACGCCGCAAGGTATTTGCCTGCGGCCCGGCAGGCCAATCCCATTTCCACCTGCAGGCGGGCAATGCTTTCTGGCTCGCCCAGCAATTCGTAGCGTTGCAAGGAATCTTCCAGGAACCCGGTTGCCTCCTCCAACTGGCCGAGCCGGAAGAGGCAAAGGCCTTTGTAGCGCGCCGCTTCCGCAATTTCTGGTTTCAGTGCGGGTGAGTCTTTGCCAAGCTGCAAAGCTCCATCCGCGTCCTGAATGGCCCCGGAATAATCTCCGATCCAACGGCGGGCAGCCGCACGCCGTACGAGGGCCAGCGGCAAGCCAGGCAGATCACTTGCGTTTTGGAACATCCCAACGGCGCGGTCGAGGAACGGCAAGGCCGCGCGCCCATCGCCCAGCGTGCACAGAAGTGCGCCTTTCAATGAGAGCAAGGCCGGTCGCTTTTCAAGCACCGTGGCCGGTAGGTCATCCAGCCAGGCCTGGAGAGTAATGTAATGTTCACTGAACAGCACGAGCGCCCCAACACGCTCAACCAGCCCGGCCAAGGCCTGCGGGTCGCCAAGCTGACGGACCAGGGCATAGGCTTTTTCCAATTCGCCTCGCTCTTCGTAGACCTCGGCCAAACGCGCAAGAATGGCAGTGGCCGTCTCCGGCGCCTCCTGAAAGATGCGGCCCTGGAGAAACTCGGCAAAGAGATGGTGATAGCGCAACCATTTCCCCTGCGGGCCAACCGGCAGCACGAAAAGGCTGCTACGCTTGACCGTTTTGAACAGGTTCTTCCAATCCCCTGCGCCCAAGACCGCCGCACACAGCTCGGCATCGAATTCTTCGAGCAGGGATGTTTGGAGCAGGAACTGGCGTATTGCCGGCGGTTGTTGGGAGAGCACTTGCTGGTCCAAATAAACAGCCAGGTCCACGCCAGAGGCGCGGGCGGTGCGACTCTGGCTTGCCCGCAGCGCGGCTGGTGCAGTGTCTGGTGCGCCGCGCGCCACTTCGCTCGCCAAAATATGTATCCCGGTGATCCACCCTTCCGTCTGGCCGGTCAATTCTTTGGCGGCCTCTTCGGAAAGAGTGAAGCCATAATTTTTCTCAAAAAGAGTGCGTATTTCATCCGGGCGGAAAGCCAGTTCTTCCAGGTCAAACCCACTGACTTGCTGGCGTGCCACCATGAGCGTGATATCCGGCAGGGTAGGCAGACGGCGCGACGACAGGATGACGTGACAGTTCTCACCGGCCAGGGAAACAAAGCGGCTGAAAAGGTCACGGATGGGGGGGATGAAATCCACAAAGTGATAATCATCCACCACCAAGACAAAATGCTCGTTGATCTGTTCTTCTATTTCGTTGACCAGGCTGGCAAGCAACCGTTCGGAATCTTGTTCGAAACTGGTCATCGCCCTGAGAACCACGTTGGACCGTTTCCCGAAATGGGGGAAGCGCTCTGCCAGAGCCGCGATCAGGTAAGCGACAAAACGCTGTGGATCTTTATCGAGCGCATCCAGGGAGAGCCAACAGACCGGCATGGCCGACTTGTGGGCAAAATCCACCAACAGGGAAGTCTTCCCGTATCCGGCCGGTGCGGTAACGAGGATCAGTTTCCGGTCGAGGATGTCGTCGAAATACGTCATTAAACGCGCCCGGAACAAGATTTCCGGGCGGCTGCCTGGAATGGTGATTTTGGTATGGCTGAGAGATGGTTTCTCGCTCATGCTCGGTCCATGCAATTATTTTACCCCCATATCTCCTGATTGGACCCCTTCCGTACCTTATACCTGAGAGCGTTCGGTAACTCGCTCCACGACCTTCGCCAGGGAATAAATCCGCCAAGCTGGGGCTCTGAAAACTGCATGAGGCCGGTTTTCAGCCACCTTTTGCGCAGCAGGCGCTGGTCATATTCAATACGCATAGCTAAGATGAGCTGCAGGTGTGCCTGGAGCAGTGTAATTTCAGCGATTGGTGTCCACGAGCGTCCAATTAAGCCGCTCGATCAACTCGGGAGCCCACCAGCACCTGTAATAGTTGGCCGAACTGTTGGGTATTCACCTCCCACTTGTACTATAATCATGCTATCCTCTTTGGTTCCCCTGGCACGAATGGAGGCCTTGCATGTCCTTCAGCCCAAATGCTCTTTCCCAACGCGATCCGCAATGGATCAACGAGAATCTTGGCTTCGATACTGCTGTCACCATTGGTACGGATGGGGCCACCCTGACCTGCCTGGCCATGCTCGTGAATGGGTATGGCTATAACGAGACGCCCTCCAGCCTGAACCACAAACTCAAGGACCTGGGCAGCGGGATCGGCTTTCTTGGCAGCTTGATTGTTTGGCCCGGGTTGACGCATGCCTTCCCAAGAGTCACCTTTCGCCGCATCATCATCTGCCGCGACCAGCCGGCCCCGATGGATATCATCAACGCCTGCATGGATGCAGGACAGCCTCTCCTGATCGAAATAGATAAGTCGCCCTCCGCCGGCCTGCAGAACCATTGGGTGATCATTTATTCCCGCCAAGGGGAAGATTACCTGATGCTCGATCCCTGGCCTCAGCCTCCGGATAGCGCCCCCGCCTTGTTGTCCAACTGCTATGGTTTTGGGCGCCCGCCCGCTGAATTCATCACCACCGTGGCCTGGTACGATGCGGTCAGTGCACCACCGCCCGCTCCGGCTCCCGTTTCAGATATACCAGGTACGGGCCTGCCCGTGTGCGTCAAGGGAGCCGTGACAGCCGGGCTAAGCCTGTATTCCACCCCGGCAATCGCAGGCGCCAACCAGGCCACGGAACCGCCCGGGACGTTGTTACGCTGCCTCGAACCGGACTCCGCCGCCCTGGCAAAGATTGGCGTCATGGACCAGTGGCTGCATGTCAGCGACCCGCAGGGATTGGATGGCTACGTGGCCGCCTGGTACGTGGAGAAAGCGGAAGGATATACGCCAACTCCGGTTCTCCCGCTCACTCCGCAGCCGGTTGCACCTCCTGCTCCGCCGCCTACTCCACTGCCGCAGCCAGCCCTGGGGCCGGCAGGCCTGATTGTGCTTGTCTCGCAAAGCATTGGCCCGGCTGGCTTGCGCTTGCGCGACCGTCCGGATACGAACGGGAATACCCTGGCAACCTTGTCGGCCGGGGCAGAGTTGGCAGTCCTCGAACCGTCCAGCCAGGCCCTCCCGAAAATCGGGCAGATGAACCAGTGGCTCAATGTCCAGGATGGGCGTGGCTACACCGGTTACGCGGCGGCCTGGTATGTGGAAATGAAGAATACCGGGCCATCCGTACCGCCGCCCGCCGCGGCTACGGCAGTGGTGACCGTCTCCAGCCAAGCCAGCGCCGGTCTGCGTTTGCGGGATGGGCCAAGTACGGATGCCAGCATCCTCAAGATATTGAAGCCAGGCACTTCCCTGACCGTGCTGGAGGAGGCCGGCGACATCCGGACCAAGATCGGCGTTAACAACCAATGGTTGAACGTCAGAGAACCGGGCGGAATGACAGGTTACGTGGCTGCCGGGTATGTGACAGTATAAGGTTTGCCTGCAGATAAAAAACTTTAAGAGGCCAGGCACGTTCGAAAGGTCTGAAGCCTGGAAACCGGCTTTCAGGATATTGAAGGATATGTGCACTTGTTCTCCCCACACGCTCGCACGGAAATGCTGCAAGTGTTCGGTTGAGCTCGCAGAGCTGTGATAAACTTTGCCCCATTATGGATTCGACTGCCTACAGCAGTATCGTGGTCAAACTGGGCACTTCCACGCTCACGGCGGGAACCGCTACCATCTCGCCTGAACGCATGGTCGAACTGGTGCGCCAGGTGGCCCTATTACACAAGCAGGGTTGCAAAGTGGTACTCGTCTCTTCGGGCGCCATCGCCGCCGGGCGGGAGCGCCTGGCATTTCCACGGCTTCCCAAGCAGATCCCTGCCAAGCAAATGCTGTCAGCCGTGGGCCAGCCGCGCATCATGGCTTTATACGAACAATTGTTCGACATCTACAAATTGACGGTTGCGCAGGTACTGCTCACCCGGAGCGACCTGGCCGACCGGCCGCGTTATCTTAATTCACGCAACACCCTGTCTGCCCTGCTATCCCAGAGCATTATCCCAATTATCAACGAAAATGATACCGTTGCCACCGAAGAGATCCGGGTGGGCGATAACGATAACTTGTCCGCCTTGGTGGCGAACCTGATCGAAGCTGACCTTCTGGTAATGCTGACCGACCAACCTGGACTGTTCACCTCCGACCCGCGCGCGGACCCTGCGGCGGAACTGATCAGCGATATCGATTCCCCTCCATCCCGCAAACCGTATGGGATGCAGTTGGAGGGGCGGCCGGGAAACTAGGAACAGGCGGCATGTTCACCAAGCTCCAGGCGGCGGACCTGGCCCGGCGCTCCGGAACAACGGTTGTAATCGCTGCCGGGGATGAAGAGAACGTACTGATACGGCTGGCGGCGGGTGAAAAACTGGGGACGCGCTTTTCGGCGCTGGCGACCACCCTGGAGGGCCGCAAACGGTATATCCTGGCAGGTGGGAACCATCTCCCGGGTGTGCTGGTTGTAGATGTTGGCGCGGCACGCGCGCTGCGCAAGGGCAGCAGCCTGTTGCCGGTGGGAGTGAAAAGCGTGTCAGGGGCGTTCGACTGCGGCGATACCGTCAAGGTGGTGGATTCTTCCGGCAGCGAAATTGCCCGCGGCCTCGTGAATTACAGCGCCGCGGACTTGGCCCGGATCGCCGGAAAGCAATCCAAAGAGATCGAAGTCATCCTCGGCAGCGATTATGCTGACGAAGTCATCCATCGCAACAATCTGGTCTTGCTGTAGTATTTGGAGTTTAAGTTATGTTAACAGATATGGGAAAAAAAGCCCGGCAGGCCGCTCAAAGCCTGGCCCGCGCCGGAACGGAACAAAAGAATGCCGCCCTGACTGCCCTGGCGGAACACCTCCTGGCGCAGTCTGACATGATCCTGGCCGCCAACGCCCGGGATGTGGCCGATAGCCAGAAAGCCAGGCTGGCCCCGGCCATATTGGACCGGCTCACGCTGAACCCGGCCCGCCTGCAAGGGATCGTCTCCGAATTGCGGCAGACGATCGCGCTGCCGGACCCGGTGCGAGAGACCTTCGAGCAAACAACCTTGCCGAATGGCTTGAAAATCCATAAACAGCGCGTGCCGCTGGGGGTGATCGGCGTGATCTATGAGGCGCGCCCCAACGTGACGGTGGACGTGGCCGGGCTGGCCCTGAAATCCGGCAATGCTGTGATCCTGCGCGGCGGGAGTGAGACCCTGCGCACCAACCAGGCGCTGGTGACGGTGATCCGCTCAACTCTGGAAGAACACGCGCTTCCTGCGGATGCCGTGCAGTTTATTGACAGTCCCGACCGGGCGCTGGTGCTCGAACTCCTGAAACTACACGAGTACGTGGATATCATCATCCCAAGGGGCGGAGCCGGTTTGCATAGCTTCTGCCGGGAAAACAGCCGCATCCCGGTCATCACCGGCGGGGTTGGCATCTGCCACATCTTCGTGGATGCCAGCGCCGATCTGCAGGCAGCCCTGCCGGTCATCCATAACGCCAAGACCCAGCGCCCATCCGTCTGCAATGCGCTGGACACGCTGCTGGTGCATTACGCCATTGCGGCAGACTTTTTGCCGCGCGTGGTGGAGTACCTGGGCAAAGACGGCGTCACCTTCCGGGCCGATCCAGCCGCACTGGAATGCCTGCGGGCGGGGGCAGATGGGAAACTACCGGCATCCGTCCAGCCAGCCGGGTCGGAGGATTTCGACACGGAATGGATGTCGCTGGTGCTGGGCCTGAAAGTGGTCGCCAGCCTGGAAGAAGCCATCCGGCATACCAATGCGCACAGCCTGGGCCATTCCGATTCGATCCTGACCGCAGATCCTGGAAATGCCCTAACCTGGGTCAACGAAGTCGACTCGGCCGCGGTCTATGTCAATGCCAGTACACGTTTCACGGATGGCAACCAGTTCGGACTGGGTGCCGAAGTAGCCATCTCCACCCAGCGGCTGCACGCACGCGGCCCGATGGGGCTACGGGAACTGACCACCTATAAATGGGTGGTGGTCGGGGAATACCACGTCAGACCGTGAGGCTGGGGAAATTTCATTTTCAGGCCGATACCGATTTCCGCTGGTATTGCCTCAAGCTATTCCATCCCACCATGATGCCCTGGTCTTCATCGTACAGGCGCATGCGCAAAGAACTCAGGCTGGCCAGGATCGTCATCGGGCGGACATGGAAGATGGGGTTTTCGTCATAGCACTTTGGCAGCTTGTAATTGGGGATCTTCGGGCTTAAGTGATGGATATGGTGAAAACCGATATTGCCGGTAAACCATTGCAGGATGGGCGGTAATTTATAGTACGAACTGCCTTCGAACCCGGCTTTGACGAATTCCCATTTGCCGTGACGCTCCCAATAGGTGGGATCGAAGTTATGCTGCACGTAGAACAACCAGACCCCCGCGGACGTGCCCAGCATAAACACCGGCAACTGCACCAGCAGGTAGGTTTTCCAGCCGATCAGCCAGACCAGGAGGCCGATCAGGATGACCAGGGTCAGGTCCGTCCACCAAACACTGGCGCGTTCGCGCTTGCCGCCGTTCGGCCCAGGAATGCGTGCAAAAACCGAGAAGGCCAGGAACGACCCGATGGTGAACATGACGATCGGGCTGCGGAAGATGCGGTAGGCGGCTTTCTTCCACCAGGGCGCTTCCAGGTATTCCTTGACTGTCAGCGTCATAACATCGCCAACTCCCCGCCGGTCGAGATCGCTGGCGGTGGCGTGGTGAATGGCATGGGAGTGGCGCCACTCGAAATAGGGAGTGAAATTCAGGATACCGGTAAAGATGCCCAGAGCATCATTTGCTTTTTGAGATTTAAAAAACGATCCATGCCCGCAGTCGTGAAAGATGATGAAAGTGCGCACCATGAATCCGGCAGTCGGGATCGCCAGGAGCAGGGTCAGCCAGTAAGAGATATGTACGCTGTAAATCATCAGGTACCAGAGTGCAAAGTAGGGGATGAGCGTGTTAGCCATTTGCCACAAGCTGCGCTTCAGATCAGAGTGGGCATAGCGGGTTACGACTTCATGCCAGCGTGACTGGTCAATGGGGGATGGGTTAATAGATACTTTATTCATCTTATTTGTCCTTTATGGCAGTATACACCCCGCTGAATGTTCCACCCCAATTGGATAGCGAATTGATAGGTATTTGTTAGCTGGCTTCCGGAACCATTCCGCTCATTCAGAAAGCAACCTAAATTGCCCAAAACCTTGACAGCTTTGCTTTATTGCCGTAGAATACTCTGCATTATAGAGAACTCTAAAAACATTTCCAAGGAGCAAAACTATGGATGTTTCCCCTTCTGAAGCCGAAGAAGCTCTGGCCGCCATCCAGACCATGATGAAGAAAACCCGTCGGATCATTTCCAGCAGCGGCACCTATCTGTTCCTAATCGTCTGGGGCGTCGTCTGGCTGCTGGGGTTCCTGGGTTCGCAGTTCCTGCGGGCAGACGTGGTCAGATACACCTGGATGGGCCTGGATACACTTGGCGGGATACTCTCGGTTATCATCGGCATCCGCATGGGTCGGAGCGTACGCAATTCCTCTCCCGAGATTTCCGGCAAGCGCATCGGCTTCTTCTGGCTGCTGGTGTTCTTCTATTGCATTGCCGCCGCGGCGATCTCCTGGCCAGCGGATGGCAAGCAAATAGCCATGTATATCGTCCTGTTCGTTATGCTCGGCTGGGCTGCCGTGGGTATGCTGCTTTCCTTAACCTCGGTCTGGCCCGGGCTGATCCTGACTGTCCTGGCCTTGATTGGCTACTTCCTGCTGCCGGGCATCTTTTATGTATGGATGGCAGTGCTGGGGGGCGGCGGGATGATCGCCCTCGGCCTATATATCCGCTCAAGGTGGTAAGCCCATGGCTGAATTAAACGAGACCATACACCAGCCGGTGCGCCTGCGTGTCATGGCGGCTCTGGTAACACTCACCCCCGGCGATGAAGTGGATTTCACAACCTTGCGCGGCTTGCTGGGCGTGACCGACGGCAACCTAGGGGCTCACCTGCGCAAATTGGAAGAGGCCGGCTACATCGCCGTCAACAAGACTTTCGTTGACCGCAAGCCGCATACATATGTTTCCATCACTGCCGAAGGGCGCAAGATCTTCGCTGAACACGTGGCGGCGCTGGAAGCGATCTTGAAAAGCAAGTGAGGCAATCCTCCTTTTAGGATAATCCCTTTGCTCAGCAACCCATCTCTTTGAATTCCGGGATATATTTTACTTTCCCAGATACACCTTTCAGAAGGCCGGGTTTCAAATCCAGTATCTGGAATTCATCACCGTCACCATAATCGCTGGAAAGGCCCAAACCGTGAGCGGACGTGAACCCAAAACGCGCATAGAAGTGCGGATCACCCAGTAATGCAATAAAATCGTAGCCCTGCTTGCGGCAAGTTTCCAGCCCGGCCTGTATAAGCCGTGAACCGATGCCAGTCCGCTGGCATTCGGGCAGAACCGCCACCGGTCCCAGCCCCAGCCCGCGCAGGCCGTCGCGCCGCGGCTCCAGGCTCACCGGGGTAAACAAGATATGCCCGGTAATACGCCCGGCGCAAACCGCCACCAGCGACAACCTGACCAGGCCGCGCTGGCGGCATACATCCACCAAATCGGCTTCGGCAGAACGTTCGAAGGCCTGTTCCTCAACGAGGCGAATGCCTAAAACATCGGCGGGGTCTTCCGGGCGGATATCGAGATCGATCCGGTCCAGTAAATTTTCCAATGGCAGTTCCGCCATGGATGCGAGCAGCAAGCTGGCCCCATCAAAAGCAGCATGGGCCGTGATGGGATTGGGAACCGCCACCACGCGCAGGCCGGCGCGCCTGGCAGCCAGAACGCCGTTCGGGGAGTCTTCGAAAACGAGGGCTGCATCCGCCGGGAGCTTGAGCTCGGCCAGGGTTTTCAGGAATAATTCCGGATCCGGCTTGATGTGCTGGACATCTTCCCAGCAAGTGATCACTTCGAAATCGTCAAACAGACCAAGCTGGTGAAGGTAACCTTCCACCCAGGCATGTTTCGAACTGGAGGCCACTGCCAGGCGCAGGCCAAGGCGTTTGGCAGTTTTTACATACTCTTTCACTCCGGGCCGGGCCGGAAGGAGGCTTTGTTTTTGGAGACGATAGGTGCGCGCCCGGTCATGTAAGGCGGGCAGGTCAAGGCTCTCGCCCGTCAGGGCAGCCAGGTGCGCGGCCGGATCAAAGTTGGCGGCGCTGGAACCGACCACATCCCGGATCCAGGCCTGGAGTGGAAATTCATGCCCATATTCGGCATAAATTGCCTTCCAGCCATCCACTTCGGGCGACTCGGTATCCATGATCAGGCCATCGAAATCAAAAATGAGCGCTTTAATCACATTACCTCCGGGGATTGGAACGGGCCCATTATAACCGGGCTATTTGGGAATTACCTGGACGAGGAAGTAAATTGGGGGTGTTGGGCGGGCTTCGCCCGCCCAACACCCCATATCTTCTCCCATTTCCCGGCAATTCCCAATGAACTTATACCCTCGGCAAATTTATCCGCCGAAAATCGGTTAAAATGAACTTCCTTTCCGGCGGAGAATCCCTGCTTGATCCGAGATAAGGAGTAAGCGTGTTGCGTTTAGGGCACTTTCATCCCCACCTGCGGCAATTAGCCGCCCTTTTCCTGGGCACGATCATGCTGGTCTCCTGCGGGAGCCCCGCTCCTGCCGTGGTTCCGACAAACGGAGCAGTCACCCCCACCGCGGCTGTTTCACCAGCCCCAGCGCCCGGCATGAGCAATGTCATCCCCAGGCCGGTATCAGTGCTCCCAACAGGCGGAACCTTTGTCCTGACCGCCAATACCGGCATCTACGTCGAACCTGTCACGGATGAGGTGAAAGCAATCGGCCAGTACCTGGCGGACCATATCAACCCGTCCACCAGTTATGCGATCAAGGTCCAGGCGGCCAACGGTGGTCCCCAAAAAGGGGCTATATTCCTGACTCTGAGCGGAGCAGATGCGAGTCTTGGCGACGAAGGCTACCAGTTGACCATCACGCCGGATCTGGTCAAGGTGGCGGCAAACCGGCCGGCCGGTCTCTTTTACGGCATCCAGACCATCCGCCAATTGTTGCCTCCGGCCATTGACAGCTCATCTGTCCAGCCTGGGCCGTGGAGCATGGCTACGGGAACGATTACGGATACCCCGCGCTTTGCCTGGCGCGGGGCCATGCTGGATGTGGCCAGGCACTTTTTCAGTGTGAAGGATGTTACCAGTTATATTGACCTGCTGGCTTATTACAAGATCAACCGGCTTCACTTGCATCTCACCGACGACCAGGGCTGGCGCATCCAGATCAAATCCTGGCCAAACCTGGCTCTTTATGGAGGCAGCCTGGAAGTGGGGGGCACTCCTGGTGGATATTACAGCCAGGACGATTATTCCTACATCGTAAGCTACGCCCAAAGCCGCTATATCACCATCATCCCGGAAATTGATATGCCGGGACACATCCGTGCCGCCCTGGCTTCCTATTCCGACCTCAATTGTAACGGGGTCGCGCCGGATCTCTTCACCGGCACCGATGTCGGCTTCAGTTCGATCTGTGTCAACAAGGATAGCACAAACACTTTCGTGGAGGATGTTATCGGTGAACTGGCCGGGCTGACGCCGGGCCCGTACATCCACATCGGCGGCGATGAAGCCCAAGGTACCAACCTACCCGACTACATCAATTTCGTTAAACGTGTGCAATCCATCGTCGCGGCCGATGGCAAACAGGTGGTCGGCTGGGAAGAAATTGCCCAGGCTCCGCTCCTGCCCAGTTCCATTGCACAACACTGGAATATCGATCCGGGCCTGGCAGTGCAGGCGGTACACCAGGGCGCCAAGGTTATCATGTCTCCGGCGAATAAAGCCTACCTGGATATGAAGTACCAGCCTTCCACCACACTCGGGCAGGATTGGGCCGGTTATATCAACCTCGAGACAGCTTACTCCTGGGATCCGGCTACGTTGATCAACGGCGTAACCGAAAAGGACATCCTGGGTGTGGAAGCCCCGCTTTGGTCTGAAACGTTGAACAGCCTGGACGATCTCGAATACATGGCTTTCCCGCGCATGCTTGGCTATGCAGAGATAGGTTGGACTCCGCAAGCCGAAAGAAATTGGAGCGATTACATGATCCGCCTGGCAGCACAAGGCCCGCGCCTGGAAGCATTGGGTGTGCATTTCTACCCATCTTCGGAAGTCACCTGGCCTTAAGCTGCAATGGAAACTACCCAGCCTTCATGATAGAATAATTTACCATAGGAAATCCATGACCCGAAAATTAATGTTATCCACGATGTCTCATTCTGCAGAAGTTACCAGCAGAATCCAGGCTGACATGAATCAGTTTGGAAAAATGAATGGGATGGATATCACCAACCAGGAGCTTGATTACGTTACAGGTTGGTCCGATTTCATGCGCATGTCCATCTACGGAGGCAGTCCGGATGTCTCGGAAATCGGCACCACCTGGATCTATGATTTTGCTGCGATGAACGTTCTGCGTCCCTTTTCTGCCAGCGAGGTACGCAGTTTTGGGGGCGTGGAAGCTTTTGTCCCGGGCGTATGGCAGAGCGGTATGTCTGGAGGAGCAGTCTGGGCAATTCCGTGGATGACGGACCTCACCATGGTATGCTACCGGCGTGACCTGCTGGAAAAAGCCGGCATCCCGGAACAAAACGCTTTTGAGTCCGCTGTACGGTTTGAACAGACCCTGCAGCAGCTCCAGGAGGCCGGCATCCCGGCTCCGTGGGTGATAACAACCCAACGCTCTTATATCAACGTTCATAACCTGGCCATGTGGGTATGGCAGGCCGGACAAGACTTGGTGGATATGGAAAAGAAAATTGTCCTATTCGACCAGCCTGCAGTTCGCTCTGCCATTCTCTCGTTTTTCAGCCTATACCGGTTCATCCCCAAAGAAATGCAGCACCTGAGCGAGAGAGATGCCGACCAGATGTTCATTGACGGGAAAGCTGCAGTCACCATCAGCGGTCCCTGGAATATCGTCTACAGTTTAAGGACACCCGAAGTGGCTGCCAATCTGGGCCTAGCAATCCCACTGGGTTGTTCCAATATCGGGGGCGCCAGCCTGATCGTCTGGGAACGGACCAACCAGTCCGAGACTGCACTGGAATTAATTGAGCACCTGACCAGCCGCGAATTCCAGACTGTTTTTCCAAAGGCATACGGCCTGTTACCCGGGCGATTGGACTCGCTCAAATCTTTCCCGCTGCCGGATGCGTCGCTCTACCCGGTGGTACTCCAGGCGCTGAAAACAGGCCGTTCATTACCCAACATGGGCTTTTGGGGGCTGATCGAAGATCGTCTTGCGCACGCCCTCCCCAAGTTATGGGATGACATCCTTGCCAACCCACACCCGGACCTGGAAGCGCTCTACGATGAGCACATTTCTCCCCTGACCCACCGGTTGAACCTGACCCTGTCGCAATACTAGGCCAGTTCGATCCGGTCAGCCAATCCCCCCATACATAATAATGGCCGATACAAGAACCTTTGACCTGATCATTGCAGGCGCAGGGCCGGCCGGGATTTCCACTGCGCTCCACTTGGCGCAAATCGAGCCGGAGATGGTATCGCGTACTCTCATCCTGGAAAAAGCACACCACCCGCGCCCGAAACTGTGCGGCGGCGGCTTGTTGCCGGATGCTGAAGTGATACTGCATTCCCTGGGGCTGGACAGCCGGGAGGTGCCGCATTGCGACGTGGATTGGGCGCATTTCGATTATAACGGCCAGGGCATGCGCATGCGCGCTGAAAAGAAAGGCACCTACGCGTTCCGCACCATCCGCCGGTACGAGTTCGATGCATGGTTGGCCGGAAAGGCGCGCGAGCGCGGTTTCCTGATCCAGGAGAATACGGCCGTTAGGCGCATTTCTGCCAGCGGATCAGAAATAGTACTCGAGACCGATCAAGGCGAGTACCGCGCCTGCGTCGTCGTTGGCGCAGACGGGTCGAACAGCATCGTCCGCCGCCTGGTTGTTCCACACGAAGGCACCCATACCGCCCGCCTGCTGGAAATTGTGACCGAACCCAGGCCAGAAAGCTCCTTCCACGCCCAGGCCAACTCCTATTTCGACTTTCTTTATGTTCCGCGGGGAATCCAGGGGTATACCTGGGATTTCCCCGCCTTCGAAAATGGGCAACCGGTGCGGGTGCGCGGCATTTACGATAGCAATGTATATCCGGTTAAAACGGATATTTCCCTGCGCGCCGCGCTGGCAGAAGAGTTCGAGCGCCACGGTTACCGCCTGGATGAGTATAAACTGGAAGGGCATCCGCTGCGCTGGTTCGAGGCAAAAAGCGCCTTTTCCATTCCGCATATCCTTCTGGTGGGGGACGCCGCCGGTGCAGACGCTCTTTTTGGCGAAGGGATCAGCATTGCGCTCGGCTATGGCCGGTACGCTGCCAAGGCGATTCAGGAGGCTTTTGCCAGGCAGGATTTCAGCTTCCGGGATTACAAGAAAACCATCCTTCGCTCCGAACTGGGGCGGGTCTTATGGCGGCGCACCTGGATGGCCAGGTTCTTCTACAGGCTGCGCTGCCGCGCCTTCCAGGCATTGGTCTGGAGAAAGCTGGGCTGGCTGGTCGAATGGGTCATGCAAACCTTCATGATCGGCTGGGCGCGCAGGCAGGAAAAAAAGGATGGCGGGATGGGATCCCGTTCTACTTCTTGATCTGTTGAATGAATCTGGGGGAATTTAAACCGCGTTCCAGCAGGTAGGTGAGATATTTCTGGAGCAACGTCTCGAGTTCGTTCTGAACGGCGAGGCTGGGCCGGCGCGCCCGCTGCGCTTCGGAATAGGGACTGCGCTGGAAGTGGCGGAAATACTTGAGCGCATCCACGGATACATTCCAGGCCCCCGGCAACCCCGCACCGCATTTCGGGCACAACACGCCGCCCGCAGCGGGGGAAAAGAACTGGTCAACCGCCTGGATCTGCTCGCCGCAGTTGGCGCACTCGAACAGGTGCGGACGATAGCCGAGCAAGTCCAGCAGGTGTACCTCGTAATAGCGGATGGCCAGCCAGGGCTGCGTTTCGGTGGCAATCCGGCCGAGCACCTCGGTCAGCAGGCGAAAGATGGCGTAATTTTCTGTTTCGTCTTCGTAGGTGAAACGATCGAGCAGTTCAACCACATAGGAGGCATAGCCGGTCTTGACCAGGTCTGCCCCCAGCGCGAGGTTGGCATCCAGGGTATCGGCCTGGGTCACGATGAGCAGGTCATGCCCCTTGGCCAGTTGCAAGGTCACGCGTGTGAAGGGTTCGAGATGCCCGGCTTTGCGCGAGCGGATCTTGCGGGCGCCCTTGGCGATGGCGCGCACCTTGCCGCGTTCGCGCGTATACAGTGTCAGGATGCGGTCGGCCTCACCCCAGTCCGCGTGGCGGAGGACGACGGCTTCAACTCGAAAAGAATGGGGTTCTTTCATTGACACTTTTAATTTTTTGAGCAGTTGATGTAGCGTTTTTCGAAACAGGATTGGATATCTTTATTGTACAACGAATTTTCAGAAACTCACTCTTCAAACCCACCGAAAAAAGGATATAATCCCCCGCTTGAGAGCACCAGCTATGGTTAGGCCAGACCGAATTTTTACCACTACCACGACTGCCACCCCGCCCCCCGCTTGAGCGGACGGATGGTCGTACCTGGTCTTTTCCCGGCTTCCGAAGTCTGCTCACTTCGGAAGCTTTTTTTGTGTATTTTTCATCCGAGGTGACCCATGCCATCCTATCAAGGCGTTCTGCACCGTTATCAAGGCTTGCTCGACCTGCCAGCCCATACCCGCCCGATCACCCTGCTGGAAGGCGATACGCCGCTTATCCCGGCCAGGCGCCTGGCAGAACAATTGGGCGGCGGGTTCGAGCTGTTCGTCAAGTTCGAGGGGCTGAACCCAACTGGTTCCTTCAAGGACCGCGGCATGACCGCGGCTGTCAGTGAGGCCGCCGGGCGGGATGCGAAGGCCGTTATCTGCGCCTCCACCGGGAATACGGCGGCTTCAGCGGCCGCCTACGCGGCGCGTGCCGGGATGCGATCAGTGGTGCTCATTCCGCAGGGCAAGGTGGCGGCCGGGAAGTTGGCCGGGGCGCTGGCCTACGGTGCGCAGGTTATCCAGGTGGATGGTTCGTTCGACGATGCCCTCAGCATGGTGGTGCAGATCACCCAAAAGCAACCCATCTGCCTGGTCAACTCGCTCAACCCGTACCGCATCGAGGGCCAGAAAAGCGCCGCCTTTGAGATCTGTGACGTGTTGGGAACTGCCCCGGATTGGCTGTGCCTGCCGGTCGGCAATGCGGGGAATATCACCGCCTACTGGGCCGGTTTCAAGCAATATGACCGCCTGAAATCCAGCGGGCTGCCACAGGTGCTGGGTGTGCAGGCCGCCGGGTCCGCCCCGCTGGTGCTGGGATACCCGGTGGAGAAGCCTGAGACCGTCGCAACGGCCATCCGGATCGGGCGCCCGGCGCGCGGTGAACAGGCTTTACAGGCTGCCGAAGAATCCAAAGGCCGCATCATCGCTGTCAGTGACGATGAGATCCTGGCGATGCAGCGGGCGCTGGCGCGCCTCGAAGGCATCTGGGTGGAACCGGCTTCCGCGGCCGGGCTGGCCGGGCTAGCGCACGAAATCGCCGGGGGGCGCTTCGATGCCAAAGCCAGGCGCATTGTGGCCGTCTGCACCGGGCACGGGTTGAAAGATCCGGATATCATCACCAGGGAGATGGCCAAACCGCCGGTGGTGCCACCGCGCCTGGATGCACTCGAAGAGGCGATCCTGAAATGAAAAGCGTTACCGTGCATGTCCCGGCCACCACCGCCAACCTGGGGCCGGGCTTCGATACCCTCGGGCTGGCGCTGGATCTATGGAATGAAACAGAATTCACACAGACGGGCGCTGGAAAACTCGCAATGAGCATCTCCGGCGAGGGCGAGAAAACGCTTCCACGAGATGAAAAGAATGCAATTGCTGCAGCGGCTTTGCAGTTATATACCCTGGTCGGGAAAGATCCCGCCGGCCTGACCATCCGCTGCACCAACCGCATTCCGCTCATCTCAGGGCTGGGATCAAGCTCCGCAGCCTTGTTGACGGGTATGTTGGGTGCAAACGCGCTTTTGGGCGAGCCATTATCACGGGAAGATATCCTCAGCATGGCCACCGAGAATGAAGGCCATCCTGATAACGTAGTCCCGGCCATGCTGGGCGGGCTGGTGGCCTCGGTGCTCAGCGGTGACCGGATCGTCTCGCGCAAGTTGGTGGTCAGTCCCATGACCATTACCGTGGTGCTGCCCGATTTCTATTTCCCAACCAAAGCCGCCCGCGAGATCCTACCGGAATATGTCTTGCGGCAGGATGCAGTCTTTAACGTCAGCCGGGCAGTGCTGGTGATCAAATCGCTCGAAACCGGCGACCTTGCGCTGCTCGGCGAGGTGATGGAGGATGCCCTGCACCAGCCTTACCGCTTGCCACTTATCCCTGGGGCGCTGGCTGCCATGCAGGCCGCCCGGCAAGCCGGCGCCAGCGCGGTGGCGCTTTCGGGCGCCGGTCCCAGCCTGATTGCCTTCTCACGCCAACCGGCCAATCCCGGCATCGGCCTGGCCATGCAGCAAGCTTTCGAGCAGGCCGGGCTGGCGGCGCGCATCTTTCCCCTGAATATCAGTGTGAGCGGTGCCAGTGTGGTGGATGGCCAGGCGTAGGGAAAAGTGCAACAGCCTTATTTTAACGAAACCATTTTATGCGATAATAAGGAACGGAGGCTGCATGCGTGCGCGACGTGCCCTGCTGTATATGCCCGGCGAAGACCGGCATAAAATCGAAAAAGCCCTGACCCTGAACGTGGACTGTATCTGCATGGATATGGAAGACGGGGTGGCGCTAAACCACAAAGCCGAAGCCCGCCGGACAATCGCGGCGGCACTACGTGAACTGGACTTCGGACGATCCGAGAAGCTGGTCCGCATCAACGCAGTTGGCTCCAGGCTTGAGGCTGAGGATATCCAGGCGGTGCTGCCCTTCCATCCGGATGGAATTGTCCTCCCGAAAGTCGAGGCCGTGGAACAAATCCAGTGGGTAAGTGAAAAGATCGAAGCGGCGGAGCTAGATTATGGCTGGCCGGTTCATTCGATCCGTTTGCTGGTAGTGATGGAGACTCCCAAGGCCATTTTGGATATGAAAGAAATTGCATCTCATCCACGCCTGGACGCACTTATCTTTGGGGGCGAAGATTATGCTGCCAGCGTTGGGGCAACTCGCACCCCTGAAGCGCTGGAGCTGTTCTACGCCCGTTCAGCGGTGGTGGCAGCCAGTGCGGCCTATGGCTTGCAGGCTGTTGACATGGTTTCGACCAACTTCAAGGATTTGGAGGCTCTGCACAAGGAGGCCCTTTTCGGGGCGCAGTTGGGATATGCCGGCAAGCAGGTTATCCACCCGAACCAGGTCGCAGTGGTGCAGGCGGCTTTCACACCGGATGGAGCCGCCATCGAGTCCGCCCGGCGGCTTGTGGAGGCTTTTGAGGTGCACCAGGCCAAAGGGTCAGGCGCGTTTGCGCTGGACGGGCGGATGATTGACATGCCGATCATCAAAGCCGCTGAACGCCTGCTGGAACGTGCCCGTGCAGCCGGAGAAGTAAACTAACACTTTTTATGAAAGGATGATCTTGTGAATGCCATCGAAGTCCGCAAAGTACAAACACGCCGCGAGAAAAATATTTTCATAACCTTTCCCTGGCACATTTACCGGAGTGACCCGCTCTGGGTGCCGCCGTTGTTGCCGGAACGAAAAAAAGTGATTGACCCACAGAAAGGGAAGTTCTTTGAGGACGGCTACGCCGATTTGTTCATTGCCTGGAGAAATGGGCAGCCGGTGGGCACCCTATCATGCGGTGAGGATCAGTCGGCCACGCGCAGCCGGAGCTTTGGGGAATGTAGTATTGGTTTTTTTGAATGCATCAACGATTATGCTGTGGCCGAAGCGCTTTTTGACCGGGCGAACGTCTGGGCGCGTGAGAACTCGCTTGTGCGCATGGTCGGAACCTATAACCTGGATCGTGAAGAGTTGCGCGGCATTCTTATCGAGGGACGAGACCGCCCGGCGGCGGTTTATTGTGGCTACAACCCGCCCTATTACCAGACCTTTATCGAACAATATGGCTTCACAAAATTTGATGAAGACGGGTTGGCCTATGCCGTCGACCTTAACCTAGAGCGACCTGAGCTCCAGCACCTGATACAGTTGGCCAAAAGAATCCGCCAGCGCAAGGAGAATATGATAGTGCGGGGCGCCAATCTGAAGGATATGGACAACGAGATTGACCGCATCGTCGACTTGCAGAACCGCGGCCTGGCTCACTTTGCCAACTTCACGCCTTACACGCGTGCGGCTATCGAAGCCATGGTTCTACCCATGTTGGATGTGGTTGACCCCGAGCTGGTACTCTTCGCCGAAGTGGATGGGAAACCGGCTGGCTGGTTCCCGGCCGTTCCTAACCTGAACGAAATCATTATCCATCTCAACGGGCTGCGTTATCCCTGGGACTACCTGCGTGCGGTCAAGTATTCGCACTATAAGACAAAGAGCATTGCCATCAAAAGCGTGGTTGTCCCTCCGGAGTATTGGGATACGGGAGTGGGTGTTCTACTCTTCGATGAGATGGTCCGCCGCGCGGTTGCCAAAGGCTACACCTGGGCGGACCTTTCCCTGACCGGTGAGTACAATAAGGACACTTGGCCGCTGGCGCATCGCATGGGTGCAAAAATCTACAAACGGTACCGCTTTTACGAAAAACCGGTTACGCGTTGAGCCTCCCATTCCATCCAAAAGTATCTAGCCTTGGAAGAAAAACATCCTAGAAAAACGCAGGAAATTGGAACATGGCATCCAGTCTCTTTGGTTTCCTATCTGCCCTGACGTGGGGTGCAGCTGATTTCACCGGCGGGATCCTCAGCCGTCGAGCCGGAGTGTATCGCGCCGCGTTTTATGGAGAAGCCAGCGGGCTAATCTTCCTTATAATAATGCTGGCTATTGTCCGGGAACCGCTTCCGGCCTGGCCCGTCTGGGGCTGGAGCGCAAGCGCAGGGGTGATCGGGTCAGTGGGATTATTGCTGCTTTTCCGTTCCTTGGCAGATGGTCAGATGAGTGTCGCTTCCCCCGTCTCTGCCCTGATGACAACGATCCTGCCGGTCGTCGCCAGCGCGCTGACCGAAGGCCTGCCTGGCGTGACAAAGTATTTTGGATTTGCCCTGGCGTTGGTGGCGATCTGGCTGATCTCGCGAGGCGACGGTCACCAGGAAAAACTGCACCTGCACCTGGCAGATCTACAGATTCCGTTGATAGCAGGGTGTTGTTTTGGAGCCTTTTTCATCCTGATGCATCAGGGCAGCCATGCCGCGACCATTTGGCCAATGCTGGCCTCGCGTAGTGCCGGGTCGGTCGTCCTGTTCTTTTTTGCATTTGGCAATCATCAATTACATTGGCCGGATAGGCATGCCCTACCACTGGTGTTCTTGAACGCAGCCGGGGATATTGCTGGGAATACGTTTTTTATCCTGTCAGGACAGTTTGGACGCCTGGATGTGGCGGCTGTGCTGGGTTCCCTCTATCCTGGTATCACTGTCCTGCTGGCGGGGGTGCTCCTGCATGAACGGCTTAACCGTTCGCAATGGCTGGGAATTTTCGCTGCATTGGGAGCGATTATCCTGATGACGGTCTAGTTAGCTTCTTCCTTGAATTTTCTTTATGTTAGGAGCCTGATTTTATCTTTTCAAGCAGAATCTGATAACTGGCTTGATTGGGCGGGTTCATTGCAATGATAGTTTCAATAGCCTGGATTGCACCATCCCGATCGCCTGCATTGAGCAGGCTTTCGCCCAGCGCGTCCAATTGCGCTACCGCATCCGGTATTCGGTTCGCCTGACGGTATTCATCTGCCAAGGCACGCTGCAGAAAAGCCGGTTGTGGGTTTTCATCGACCAGTTCTTCCAGGAAAGGAATAGCTTCATTGCGCCGGCTTACGCTATCCAGGTAAGTGACAAGATTTTCCAGTTCCGCGGTAGCCTGTGGTTGTTGACTCAAACGGATATTCAGTTCAACTAGGTTTTTACGGACGGAAATATCATCCGGCTCGAGCGTACGCAGTTGTTCAAAGACGCGCAGGGCCTGACGCCAATCGAGATGCTGCATATCAATATCAGCCATACGCTGGAGCAGCTTGACGCTCCAGCTACGGTTGGCGCCACCTTGCTGGGCCAAGCGCAGGGCGGTCGTATACGTCTTGCGGGCCATATCAAGTTCGGCCAGGCGGTAATAAATATCTGCCAGATCAAGATATTCACCGATGGCTTCATCCACCTGGCCTCGGGCAGCCAACTGGTCAATCAGGCGGGAGCGGGCGGATAGATCCATTGGCGCAACCTGGACGATCCGCTTGAGCAGGTTAACTGCCTGGACAGCTTCCCCTCGCACGCTGTAGGCCTGGGCTACAACCGTGTACTTGGCGATGGCGTCTTCCGTATGCCCTTCCTGAAGCAGCAAATCACCCACCAGTGTATGCAAAGGCAAATATGTTGGGGCAAATTTGAACGACTCAAAGGCTTCGTCCATCGCCGAGCGCAGGTGTCCGGCGCGCGCCAATTGGCGGACTTTGCCAACCGCGTCGATAACCTGGCTGCTCTGGGCTTGTGTCAGAATTTCAGCCAGTGGCATGATCCCATCGGCAAATTTCGGAAGCTGTTCGCGCGCCTGGAGCACTTCAGCGCGCCAATTGGGACGCAGGAGCAGTTGCTTAACATTATTGCAGAGCTGATCCAGTTTATCGGTATCGGTCTGATGACTCTCTGCCTCGATGAGCGGCTCATATAACTGGCGAATTTCGGCGGATTGTTCAGGTGGAACAACCAGCGCATCGGCGAGCTTGAGTGCTTCCAAATACTCTACGGCGGCTTCAGGAACATGCCCCAACTGTTGCTGTATTTGTGCCATCAGCAGGCGTGACCCAATCGCGTAATCCTTATGCTTGACCGCAATTTGCAGGTTCTGCATGGCGCTATCCAGGGGTTCGGTTTTGGAGCGCAAGAGCCCAAGATCGAAGTAGAGCGACGGGTCTGTGAAACCGGCTGCCAGCGCCTTCTCCAGTTCCTCAGCGGCCTGGTCTCCCTGTTCTTTCGTCTGGGCATCAATAGCCTGGCCAATGTGTTGCATGATTTTGGAGCGTTCACTTTGTTGAATATTCAACTGCCCAGTGCCGCGGACAATGGCTTGCATACCCCGCTTGGATACCACGGGGTTGCTGCCTGCTTCTTCGGACAAGTCAAACAAGACCTCCGCCAGTCGTGTGATAGCCTGTTTACGTGCCTCTGCAATTGGATCCAGCCCCGAATCGGCAGATTTGGAAGGCTCCAGTTGTTTCACAACTAGCGCTGTCCGCAAGGCGCTGGTGCCCCCTTGGCGGTGCATCGGTTTTGGCAACAGTTGTCCATTCTTCAGCATGCTCTCTGCCTGGCGGGCTTCCGGGCTGCGGGGGGATAGGCGCAGAGCGCGTCCAATCATTTCAGCCGCTTTTGTTGCATTCCCGGAACGTTGGTAAAGGCTGGCAGCCGCCAAATATTCGTTGGTAGCCGGTGAGGTATGACCAACTCGTTCGTGAACCATCGCCATGTACAGGCGTGCGGTAATATGTTCCGGATCCAATCGTGTGACGTTCCCCCAATTTTCAAGGGCTTTATCCGAATCCTGATTCTTGATGTAAAATTCCGCTGCGCGCAGGAATGCCTGAATGGCCTCCTTGTTCTTTCCCAGCCGTTCCAAAAGTTGTCCCACCTTCTCCTGCGGAATTGGGTCGTTCGGAGCAACCTGGGCCGCTTGTTGATAGGCCAGAAGGGATTCATCGTAGCGTTGTAACTCATATAAAGCCAGACCCAGGCTGGTAAGTGCCTTGGGGTCGTTGGGAATTTCTTCAAGAGCTTGCTGGTAAGCCAACGCAGCTTTGTCCCAGCGTTGATCCCAGGCCGCCGAATGGCCTTTGCTCATTGCTTCTCGGAAAACTTCGTTGCTTCCTGCCATATTCTCTCTCAATAAGGTTATGCAATGGGTTGCAGTTCGTCCCAATTCATGCCCCAGCGCGCATCAGTGGTCAAAGGTATGGACATAGGGTAGGCGTTCTCCATTACATTCCTTGCCACACGGACTGTCTCGTTTAGCTCGTCACGGGGGCATTCAATCACCAATTCATCGTGCACTTGAAGGAGCATCCTGCCATGCAGGCCGGCCTGTGAAAGCGCCGGTGGAATTTTGATCATGGCAATTTTCATTATATCAGCAGCCGTGCCCTGGATGGGGGCATTGATGGCCTCACGTTCCTCACGATTCCGCAAGGTCTGATTCAGCGTACCTTTAAGTGCCGGGAAGTAGCGTCGCCGGCCCAGCAGGGTCTCCACGTAGCCGGTCTCACGGGCCAAGCGGCGGATGCCATCCAGGTATTTCTTAACACCGGGGAATTGCTTGAAGTATGCTTCAACGAAATCCTGCGATTCAGCCAGTGTCAATTCAGTAGAACGTGTCAGGCCAAAAGCCGACATGCCATAGATCAAACCAAAGTTGATGGCCTTGGCATGGCGGCGTTGTTCCTTGTTTACTGCTGCCAGAGGGATTGCGTAGATGGCTGCTGCGGTAGTGGCATGGATATCCTGCCCGGCGCGAAAGGCGTTCAACATGGCTTCATCATTCGCCATGTGAGCCACAATGCGCAGTTCGATCTGTGAATAGTCCAGCGAGACGAGCACATTGCCAGGGTCGGCGACAAAGCCGCGCCGGACACGCCGGCCCAGGTCGGTGCGGGTGGGGATGTTTTGCAGGTTCGGGTCCGATGAAGAAAGCCGCCCGGTTACAGTAGTAGTCTGGCTGAAGGAAGTGTGCACGCGCCCGGTTTCCGGATGGATCTCGGCCGGGAGCGCATCCACATAAGTGGATTTGAGCTTGGAGTATTCACGGTACTCCAGAATCATATCCACCACAGGATGCTGTCCGCTCATTTCATCCAAAACGCCTGCGGCGGTTGAGTAATGCCCCGAAGCAGTCTTTCTGCCTCGATCAGGTGGAGTCAGTTTTAGAGCCTCGAACAGTACTGACGAAAGTTGTTGGGTGGAGTTGATGTTAAAGGTTTTGCCGGCTGTCTCAAAGATCTGCTTTTCAAGAGCATCCATCCGTTCCTTCAACTGCACTGAGAAAGCAGCAAAAAAGCTTTTATCGAGGGCTACGCCAGCCATTTCCATATCTGCCAGGACGCTGATGAGAGGCAATTCGATATTGACAAAAAGATCGTAGAGTTTCGGGATGCGTTTGAGCTCAGTCTCCAACAACGGTTTCAAACGCAAGGTAGTTTCGGCATCCGCAGCAGCATATGGGGCTGCATCGGAAATGGCAACTTCGGCCATGGTGCGCTGGTTCTTGCCCTTGCCAATCAAATCCTCGATGTGAGTCATGCTTTCGCCCAAGCGGATAGTGGCCATATTTTTCAGACCGAGGTTACGCGAGCCAGGGTCGAGTACCCATTCGGCCACCATCGTATCGAAAGCCAGTGGGATCACGCGTACGCCCTGGCGCGCCAGCATGATGAAATCATATTTCAGGTTATGCCCGATTTTCGGTATGCCAGGATCGGTCAGCGGGGCCCTTAAAGCCGAAAGCACCTGTTCAAGGGGTAACTGTGTGCCAACCCTGTGCCCAACTGGGATGTAGTATGCCTCGCCAGCCTGAACAGCCAGCGAAATGCCGACCAGGCTGGCAGTCATCTCGTCGGTGGAAGTGGTCTCGGTGTCAAAGGAGACGATGGATGCAGCTGACAGCAACCCGGTTAATGCAGTCAGTTCTGCGGAGGAATCCACCACAGTAACTTTTAAATTGGCCTTCGCAGTTGATATTGGAACTGCCAGACTGACCGGGGTGGGGGTCTCCCTAAAGAGACTCAATTGCTCCGTTCCGTTAGGTGCAGGTTCAGCGGTAATCTTTTTTAGCTTTTCGATCAGTGAGCGGAATTCCAGCTCGCGAAAAATAGCTTCCACTTTGGCCGGTTCGAAGGCATCGGTGCGGGCCTGCTCCAAGTCGAGCGAGACCGGCAGGTCGGTTCGAATGGCAGCCAATCGGTAGCTCATATAGGCAGAATCTTTACCGGCTACAAGCTTGGTACGCCAACGCAGTTCGATCTCATCCAAATGGGCGTAAATGGCATCCAGCGTCCCATATTTAGCCAGGAGGATTTCAGTGGTTTTTTCTCCCACGCCCGCTACGCCAGGGATATTATCGGACTTATCGCCTACCAGGGCTTTGTAATCCACCACCTGCTCCGGGCGAACATGCAGCTTGCCGAGCACATCCTCGGGGGTAATGTAGTTTTGGTCATCGCCGGCCAGGTAGACTATGATCCGTTGGCCCACCAGTTGGAGCAGGTCGCGGTCACCGGTGATGATTTTGACGCCCAAGCCCTGTCTAGCGGCCCATTGTGCGGCTGAACCAAGCACATCATCAGCTTCAAAACCTTCCATTTCCAAGCGTGGAATGTTGAAAGCATCCACCACCTGGCGGATGCGCTCAATCTGCAGGCGCAGATCATCCGGCATTTTGGCCCGTGTGGCTTTATATTCCGGGAAAATTTCATCGCGGAAGGTCTTCCCGGTATCAAAGGCAACCGCCAGGTAATCGGGCTTTTCCTGTTCGAAAATGCGCAGCAACTCACGCGCAAAGCCATAAGTACCCGCGGTTGGTTCGCCGCTGGAGGTTTGCCAGCGCTGGCTGGGGCCACCCGATGTCAAGGCGAAATACATACGATACGCCAAGGCATGGCCATCAATCAGATATAAAGTAGGGGGCATGTTAAAACCGCTCGGAAGGGTTAGCGGAGCTGTTGGGTGATTCCCTGTCGCCGGCGCGTCTGGGCAATGAAGTCTCTGATCAATTGGGCCGGAGGCGGCTGCGATCCACCCATGATCAGATAGCCGGGTGCCCAGAAATCGCCCGAAGGATCTCTTTTTTGAAACGCGAAAAGTCAGTAAATATTTTTTCGGAAGTGTGCTGGCGCAGGATTCGCATCAGATAACCAGGCGAAGTGGCCGGTGCCACGTTGACAATCCACAACAGATGGTCAGGTCGCACCGAGATGTATTCGAGCCGCCAGCCGAACGCGATACAAATTTCGGGCACCCACTCCGACAGGCAGTCAGAGAGATCGCCAATCAGGTGATGGTAGGCAATGCGCGGCACTAGCAAACAGGCATAATCCAAGTTGTAGACAGAAGGCGATACCGGCTCAAGGACGATCTTGCGGGTTGCCCCAGGTATGGAACTGGGACGCGTCTCGTCCAAATCTTCCCCAGCAACAGGTACGCTTCTGTTGATTTTACTCTTCCGGGTGACTGCCGGAGATTCAACCGTTTTTTCCAGGTCATTTTCCAAGTCAATGGAAAACTCGGTTGGCCTGTTTGGTGGTACCTGGTTGATGGGAGTGGCCGGAGAAGACTCGCGGCTGAAATACAGAGGCACAGCGGATGGTAATGAGATGTCCGGATCAGATTCTTTTAATGATTTTGGTGCGGCGGCCTTTAGATCCATTTTCGGATTTGGCGAAGGGATATCGTAGAGGATGGATGAAATGGAAGCGGTCGGCACTTCATCATCACTCAACTCCACAGTATTTTGTTTATCGACTGGTGAAGTTGAGAGCGAATGCACCAATTGAGTGGCTTGGGTACGGATGGTACTAAATGGAGTCTCGGCATCGAAAATCATCGCGAGAACCATATTTTTGGTCAACCGTGTGGCATAAAGCATGTGCTCGGCATGAGTGGATGCCAAACGGATAAAACGTACCAAGTCATTCTCTTCCTGGCGGTCCCAGTAACGTGAAACAACGTCAGTCAACTCACGAGTGGCAGATTGAGGCAATTGCCCAGCATACGCCCACAACTGGTCATCGCGTGTGATGAGAGCTGCCTGGGCGGAAGAACCAAGTGTCAGGCGGGTGAGATGTTGGGCAGCACGGGTGACATCTGAGAGCCACGGAGGTTCGTTACCCGATTCGCCAGATACGGGCAGAGTATCGGCTGCGTGTGGAGGGGGAAAGAGATTATCCATCATCTCCATGAGATCGGGCAGGTAGAATGGTTTGGAAAGGTAATCTTCAGGAGAAAGCTCTTCGAGCGCCGAATGCCATCCGGCTTCCGAGATGACAACAAAACGCACGTTATAATTGACCTGGCGTAATTTTATGCCGATATCGAGTAAATCCTTCTCGGCCAGACGGGTATCCAGAAAAACAAGCGGACAATTTGTTTCTTTGGCACAGGAAACCGCTGATTTTATATCCGGGGCAACGCGAACAGTAAACCGCCCCATCTCCTCGATGTTCTGGCGGATGAGTTCACCAAAAGGAAAATCAGAGGTGACCACCAGTAGAGTTATCATTCTCATAAAGTGTATCACGGGCTGCGCTGGGAAGCAAGTCTTTGTGAAATTTGATACCACCATATATGGCGGGATAAGAAAGAAGGACGCCAAATATGGCGAATCAATTCTTAATCACTACCCTAAATATGGTGGTTAGGCATTAAAAATAGCCAAATCCAGTTCTGTGGTTCTTTTAATGGTTCCGGGCCTGTTTGACTCAGTGACAAAATCATCCAAACCGGAGACGTTTGTCATTTGACACAAGTCCGACGATAAAGTATTTTTAGCACGATTTTTTTACAATCTTTACTCGAGGAGTGAAAACCTATGGCAATGAAGATTACTGATGAGTGCATTGCTTGTGGCGCGTGCGTGCCGGAGTGCCCGACCGAATCGATTACCGAGGGGTCTCCCTACGTGATTGACCCTGCCACTTGCGTGGAATGCGAAGGTCACTTTGATTCCCCACAATGCGTCTCTGTTTGCCCGGTGGCCGATACTGCCATCATGAAGGCATAACAATTGCAAGACACTAAATCAAGAAACCCCTGCATAAGGGGTTTCTTGATTTAATATCTGATGTCACGCATCCTCCCGGCAACTCCCCATATCTTCCCCATTTCCCGCCATTCCCAATCAACCAATTTGACTATGCCACCTGATGACGGTATAATCCTGGCAGTTGCATATCCAACCTTCGGGGCAGGGTGTAATTCCCTACCGGTGGTACAGCCCACGAGCGCGCAAGCGCATGACCCGGTGTAATTCCGGGGCCGACGGTTACAGTCCGGATGAAAGAAGGTGATGACGAGACCTGCACAAGTTTGGTCTGCTATAGTTGCCCCGAAAACCCTTACGTTTTCGGGATTTTTTTTGGCAGACCTGCCCGGTTCTTCCCTTTGGTTAGGAAGAGCGGCGAGTCTGTCCCTTTGCCCCGCAGGTTTATCTCTGCGAGGCGCTTCTATTTGTTCCGGCCTCCTGGAGCCAGATAAAGATGGATTTGAAATCTTTCCGCAAACCTTTCCGGACTTCACGCTATTCCCTGTATTGGACGGCACCGATCTCGATTATTGCAGCACTCTTGCTTTGGTGGCTTGTTGCGCGTCTCGCCGGCCTACCGGCTTTTATTCTGCCTTCTCCAGAGCAGGTGGCTGTCCGATTTTGGAAGGCACTGGTGGATGGCAGCCTGCTCGCTAACACTGCAATTACCCTGACAGAGGTGTTGCTTGGCTTGCTGTTTGGAACAGCTACTGCGGTCGTGCTTGGTTATGCCATCGCCAAGAGTCGCCTGTTCGAACGACTGATAGCGCCTTACCTGGTCGCCACGCAGGCTATTCCGGTTGTTGCCATTGCGCCGCTGTTGGTTATTTGGTTCGGGCCGGGTATTTTTTCAAAAGTGCTGATCTGTGCGCTGATCGTTTTCTTCCCGGTATTGGTTAACACGGTGGTTGGCGTAAGGGCCGTCCCCAGGCCACTGCATGACCTGATGGGTTCCCTATACGCTTCGCCAGTCCAGACGTTACGCTATCTCGAACTACCCGCTGCCTTGCCGATTTTACTGGGAGGTCTGCGGATTGGGGCGACACTTTCCGTCATCGGGGCGGTGGTTGGCGAATTTGTCGGGGCAGATCGCGGCTTGGGATTCCTGGTTAATGTAGCCCGCGGACAATACGATACCGCCCTGGTCTTTGTGGCAGTGTTTATGCTAATCCTTCTGGCATTGGCATTGTATGGCATTGTTGCATTTGCTGAAAGTAAACTGTTGGTCTGGCAAGAAACGTTGCAGCGCTGATGGAGTTCCAATGAAAAAGGCTTTGCATTTTCTGGTTTTTATTTCACTTTTCTTAACAGCCTGTGGCGGGGAACCTCCTGCCCAGCCATTGACCCAAGTTCACCTGCCGCTTGGGTATATTCCTGACATCCAGTTTGCCCCACTTTACGTGGCAGTTCAGAAAGGCTATTTCAGGGATGCCGGCATCCAGGTGACTTTCGATTATTCATTGGAGACCGACATTACTGCCCTGGTGGGGGCAGACCAGATCCAGTTCGGTGTGGTCTCCGGAGAACAAGTGCTGCTTGCACGCGCCCAAGGCCTACCGATCGTTTATGTAGCGGCGTGGTACCAGCAATATCCAGTCTCGCTGGTCGCAAAGTCCGACCAGAACATCCACACCCCGTCCGATTTGCGCGGCAAGACCATCGGTTTGCCAGGGCTGTATGGGGCGAATTATATCGGCCTGCGCGCGCTGCTGCATGCCGGAGGCCTAAGTGATGGAGATGTAAAGCTTGATTCAATCAATTATACCCAGGTGGAAGCGCTGGCAACCAATCGCGATCAGGTTGTGTCGGTCTATACCAACAATGAACCGGTGCAGTTACGCGCCGAAGGTTATAACCTGACCGAGTTGCGTGTGGCCGACTATGTTCAATTGGCTTCCAACGGATTGATCACGAATGAGAAAACGATTTCTGAAAACCCCGACCTGGTCCGCCGCATGGTCAAGGCCTTCCTGCATGGCCTGGCAGATACCATTGCGGATCCGGCGGCTGCCTATCAAATTTCCAAGTCTTACGTTGAAAACCTGGCCCAGCTTGACCCGAACTTACAAAAGCAAAAACTGGCCACCTCCATCGAATTATGGAAAGCTGACCGGCTTGGGTATTCAGAACCCAAATCCTGGGAAAGCATGCAGACAGTTCTGCTGGATATGGGCCTGTTATCCAATCCGCTGGATTTATCAAAAGCTTATACGAACAGTTTTCTGCCATAAAATTTGGTACTGGTTCCGGAGCGAATATGGAAATCGAAATCCGCAAAGCTGAACAAAGCGACGTACCCGCCATTGCCAAAATTCTACGGGAACTTGGCTGGTTTGCCCATATAACAACTGAGACGCCCGCCGAGACCCAGGCGCACATCGCCCGCCAGTTGGTGTTGTGTCAGACCGATGACAGCCATCTGGTGTTTGTGGCAGAGGCTGCGAATGGGGAAGTGGTCGGATACGTTTCGGTACACTGGCTGCCCTACTTGATCCATACCGGACCGGAAGGGTATGTTTCGGAGTTGTTTATCAATAACAGTTCGCGCGGGCAAGGGATCGGCTCCCGCCTGCTGGAAACAGTCGAGTCGGAGGCCATACGGCGCGGCTGCACACGCCTGGCATTGCTTAACATGCGCCAGCGCGAGTCTTACCAGCGTGAGTTCTATTCCAAGCATGGCTGGGAAGAACGCCCGCAGGCAGCCAATTTTGTGAAGGTCCTTCAGGATGCTAAATGAGTGACCCCATTTTGACCGTCCGTGATTTAAGTGTCACGTTCTCCGACGATAACGGGCCTGCTTCCACACAGGGAGGCCTGGATGCTCTCGCTTCGGCTTCCTTCACGATCCATCCACAGGAATTTGTCTGTGTACTCGGACCTTCCGGCAGCGGCAAATCCACCTTGCTGCGGGTCCTTGCCGGCTTGCTTCAACCTACTTCAGGCACATTTACTTATTCGGCCGGCCGGCCCCGTATTGGTATGGTCTTCCAGGAAGCCAACCTGATGCCATGGCGGACAGCGCTCGAAAATGTCACCCTGCCACTTGAATTGCAGGGTGTCCCGGCGAACGAGGCTTGCGCACGTGCCCAGGATCTGATTAACCTGGTTGGCTTACAGGGTTTTGAGTTGGCGTGGCCACGCGACCTTTCGGGGGGAATGGCCCAACGGGTCGCACTTGCGCGTGCCTTGGTGCATGATCCGGATATCCTCTTGTTGGATGAGCCATTTGGATCATTGGATGCTCTTACGCGCGAGCACATGTGGATCGAGCTCTCACGCATCTGGCAGGCACGCCAAAAAACTGTCCTGATGGTAACCCATTCCATTAACGAGGCGCTCTTCCTGGCTGATCGCGTCTTGGTTCTGACGCAACGTCCCGGCAGGATCAAGCTTGATCTGGGGGTGGATCTGCCCCGGCCTCGCCCGGACGAGATTCGTTATACAGCACACTTTGGCAGACTGGCAAGGCAATTGAAAAAAACGATTGAGTAGAAGCGGGGGTGACGGGTTGGCCGGAGGATGTACGCTTATCAACCTGTATTTTTGAGCCCGGCGGCAATGCCGTTGATGGTAAGGATGATCACTTCGCGCAAGGCTTGTGCATCGGAACCATCCGGGTCAGGCAGGTTGCGCAGGCGGCACAGCATCTCGATCTGGATGTAATTCAATGGATCAATATAAGGATTGCGTAGCTGGACGGCGTTCTTAGTAACCGGTTCGAGTTCCATCAAAGACTGGTGTCCGCTGATGGATAGAACCATCTGGCGGGTGCGTTCATATTCCTCGCGGATGATGGCAAAAATGCGATTTCCCAGTTCCTGGTTCGTGACCAGATCAACATACAAGGACGCAATATCCATATCCGCCTTGAGCAGGGAGGCTTCGGTGTTATCGAGCAGGGTTTTGAAGAATGGCCAACCTACATACATCTCACGCAGCACGGCCTGGTCTGGAAAAGCCTCCAGGCCGCTTCCCAAGCTATACCAACCTGGCAGGTTGAAGCGGCTTTGCATCCAGGAGAAAACCCACGGGATAACACGGATCTGCTCTATTGCGCCGATCTTAGAACGCGCCGCCGGGCGGGAGCCGATATGCAGGCGTTTGATCTCGTCTATTGGGGTTACTTCCTGCCAGAATTGGACGAATCCCGGCGTCTCATATACCAGGCTGCGATAGGCCTGTTGAGCGGCTGTGGCCATAACATCCAGCGCCTGGCGCCATTCGGCCGGGATGCTGGCCTGATCGCGGTTGTCCGGTGCGGAGGCCAACAGGATGGCGTGCACGATCTGTTCCAGGTGGCGATGGGCCAACTCGGGGTTTGAATAACGCGAGGCTATCACCTCGCCCTGTTCGGTCAGGCGGAAACGGCCATTGATGCTGCCGTGCGGCTGGGCCCGGATGGCATGGTTGGCCGGACCTCCGCCGCGTGCCACCGTCCCACCGCGCCCGTGAAAGATGGTCAACGTAACGCCGTGTGCTTTGGCAGTCTGGGCAATCTGTTCCTGGGCCTGATAGAGCGACCAATTGGCCATCAGGAAACCACCATCCTTATTGCTGTCAGAGTAGCCGATCATGACAATTTGCTCATTGTTGCAGGTGGCTAAGTGCTCGCAATAAGCATCGGAGGCGAAGAGCCTATCCAACATCTGTGCAGCGGATTTCAGGTCCGCAATCGATTCAAAAAGAGGCGTGATATGCAAACCTTTATCACAGTTCGCCCAGCGTGCCAGCAATAGAACGGTCAACACGTCCGCCGCGGAATGCGTCATTGAGATGACCACCGGACCGAGCAACTCTGGCCCGTATACTTTGCAGACACGCCCGATAAGTTGGAACATAGCCCAGTTTTCAGCGGTGGCAGCGGTGACACCCGGGTGATCGGAAAGCTCCGGGTCGGGTTCGTCAAGCAAACGCAGGAGCAAGTTAATGCGCTCGTCCCCCGGCAAGTGCTCGAAATCCGGAAACAAATCCAAGGCGCGGAGAATTTCTCCCAGAGATGCATTCAGGCGGCCCGAGTCCTGACGAAGATCCAACCGGGCGGCATGCAGACCAAAAATATGCAATTGCCGGCGGGCGATCTCAAGCTCTGTTTGCGCAATAGCAGGGGGCATGGCTCGCGAGATTATCTCAACCGGGCGCAGCAAATTGTCCAAATTAACACGCGCTTGGTGGGGTTCTTGTTTGAGCAGATGCGCTTTCATATTATCACGGGATGCATCCGCCAGGTCAGCAGCCAACAAGGAAAGCACCAAGCGGTAGGGCTCGTTGGCGTAACGCCCCTCGATATAAGCAGCATGGGCTGGGAAGGGGCGGCGGCTATCGATCCAATCCGTCAGTTCTGATGGGGGTGGAAAACGGCGGCTGCTGATGCTCAATCGACGGGACAGTTCCTGCAGTGTTCGGCGGTGGTTTTCCACGGCCAGACCGCGATGCAGGTGCAGGGTCTCGGCAGTCACATCGCAAGTGACGCTGGGATTACCGTCCCGATCGCCGCCCATCCAGGAGGCCAGGCGCAGCCAGTTATGCCCCACGCTGAGGCCCGGGTAGTGTCTTTGCAGAGCCTTCTCAAGATCCTCATACAAAACCGGCAAGGTATCCCAGAAGACCGCGTTAACGAAATATAGGCCGGTGCGCACTTCGTCAGTGGCAGCCGGCTTAACGGTGCGGGCGCGTTCGGTTAGCCACAAAGTCGAGATCTCGGTATGCAATGCCACCTGTATCTCATCGCGTTCCCGCTGAGAAGTTCCTTCCATGCTCGCCCGCCAAAGCAGATCGGAAATGTGTTTGAGCTTCGAAAGCACGGTACGCCGCCGGGCCTCCGTGGGATGGGCAGTCAGTACCATTTCGATGGACAGGTTCTCAAGCAGAGTGGCCATCTGAGCAGGTGTCACTCCACGCGCCTTCAGGGTAGCAATCGCGTCGCCAATCGATTCGGCGACGGGTTCGGGATACTTTTCGTCAATTTCCTGGCGCAACATCCGGACGCGATGATTTTCCTCAGCCAGGTTGACCAAGTCGAAATAGGTAGCGAAGGCAGCTGCCACTGCACGGGCATCGTCGAGCCTGAGTGTCGAGACTTCTTCCTGCAACTGTCCGGCGGCTTTATGGTCCCCACTGCGCCGGGCCTTGGCCTCGGCCCGGATGCGCTCTTCGGTGTCGAAGATGCCTGGCGATTCCAGTTCACTGAGCACTTGGCCGAGCAAATCGCCAAGCAGATGGATGGTTTGCGATAGATCCATGGATTCTTAACCGATCGAATGACTCATCTTCTTGAATAAATATTTGAACCTTGAACGATTCAACTGTGCCTATCTAAATCTATCCAAGTTTACCTTTTTTATGTAATATACGGTAGTATATCTGAAAAAATAATTAATGAACCACTGTTTTACCATAACGAACGTTTTGCCTGGAGATGGCCGCCCATCCCATTTAAACCCGCGGCTGATGAAGAAACGCGTCCTTGCGGGCGCGTTTTCTTTCTGGCAGAGCAAAATCAGCCAGGTTCCCTTTTTCTCCAGAATCCGGCCAAGCAGAGCGATAGATCACGTTGAGGCAGTCGCCGTTTTCTGCTGATCCTGCGCGGCCATATGCTCTGCGATTAATTCTGCTGTAAAACGGCTGATCGTATCCGTGTCAGTGAAAATGGACTGGGTATTGTTTTGAGCCTTATACCCTGGGCCGCCGGCGCTCCCAGTGACGATGAAGGTGCCCTCCCCGGAAATTGACCAGTTGGTGGATCCTTCTCCACCCACTTTCCCATCCGCAACGAACCCTTTTGTATGGCTGATCTGGTGAGTCGCAGATTGGCCAATCACAAAGTGGGTGTTAAACGCGCTGGGATTTTTTGCAATATCAGAATCGAGCAATTGTTTCTCGTGTACACCGCCAGCTTGGCTCTGATCCAGAGTGATCAGCATGGTAACCCCCGGGTCCAATGCTTTTGCCATCAAAATATCGTTGAGTTCGTCATCATCGAACCCAAACATATTCAGATATAAAGATATACTCACCCGGGAGAGAACGTGCTTGAGGATATCATGGACATCATCCCGGCCAACATAAAAAAGATGGAAATCCTTGCTGGCCGTTGTCGCATACGATTTTTCCTGGGTATATTGCTGCAGATCGAGCAAGTCAAAGGTCTGCAAGCTTTGAGACTTGTCACCAAGAACATTGCTGGGGCTGACTGGTTGTGCTAGCATGTTACCTCTCTTTCTCTGAAATGGAATTGATCTGCCACCTAATATATTAAGTTGCCCAATATCTACACTTCCCAATGGTTGCTTGGGCCAGTATAGCGCTTAAATGTTCGTCAGGCAAGTTTTTGCCCCGCAATACTCAATTAAGTTCTAGGTCTGGAACTATTTCATCTTTTTTAGCCGGCGGATCTGGCTGGTGCCGCGGCGAATGTATGCCCAGGCTTGGATCGCCTTTTGCTTTTCTTCTTCTTGCAGCGTGTGTTCGCTGAAAAGCAGGCGGGTATACAGGCTGGTGAGAATATCCAGGTTGGTATGCAAGCTGTCGATGAGAGTCGCCTGTTTCTCGTTTATGGCAAAGCGTTCCATGCTTGAGGAGAGGGCCAGGACAAATCCATTTGGCGTACGAGAGGGGTCCGGCAGGATACCGAAGGAACGCCCGCGCCGGTAAAGGCGGCGGAAAATGATATCGAGCGTCCAGTCGGCCGGCAGCAGGCTCAGCCACCAGGTTTCAAGCGGCAGGTATAGGGTTAGATAAAGGATGCAAAGAATGCTAGCAGCAGCTATCAACAGCGTCCGGATGAGGCGCCCCAGCCAGGTGCGCTCAAGGTGGATACTCAACGCGGCCTCCTGGCCTGGGGGCGGTAGGGGAACCGTCTGACCGCTTTCTGTGCTTTGCCCTGGGCGGAAGGGCAGGGGTTGAGTTGGGGTCGGCTCGAATTCCACCCAACCGATGTTTGGAAAGTAGATTTCAGCCCAGGCGTGTGCATCGGAAGCGCGCACCAAGAATTGTCTTTTCACCTGGTCGTATGTCCCCTCGGAATATCCCTCGACCAGCCGGGCGGGCAAACCAGCTGCGCGCGCCATCACTACCATGGCAGAGGCATAGTAATCGCAGTAGCCTCTCTTCAGGTCGAAGAGGAAGTAATCAACCGCGTCGCGGTCCGAGGGGGGAGCAGGGACTTTCAACGAATAGGGGAACTGGCGCAGGTAGGCTTCCAACACCGCGGCCCGGTCGTAGGGTGTGGGCTGGTCGGCGGTAAGATTGATCGCCAGGTCGAGCACTCGCTCTGGCACCTCGTTTGGCAATTCCAGGTACGGGCGCATCGAGGGCGGGTAATTCGACCCAGCCGCGCGCAATTGTTTCACGCTCGGGGTTTGGATGCGCGAGATGGCCGTATAGTGGTTGGGTTCGGTGGTGGCAGAGACGATTTCGCCAGTGTCGCGCCGCAATACCGTCGAGGGTTGGTCGAGGCTAAGCAGCTCCCCGGCCACAAAGATAGTTGTAACACCTGCCTGGAAGCGGGCCACGTGTTGGGTAACCAGTTGGTAATTTGCTGGCAAGCGTGCAATATTCACGTCCGGACGGAAGGGTTGGCCCGCAGTCAATTCGTCTACGCTGGATATGTCCGCGCTCCAGCTGTGACCGTCATATGTATCGTAGCCCTCGGCACGCCAGTAATAGTAGACAGATTGCTCGGCAAAGCGGCTGAAGTATTCGTTGGTAGGAGGCGGGCTATACCCATCCACTGCCACCGACATGATACCGTTTTGACCCAGGACCGGGCCGGGGCCGATGGGGTGGATCTCAGTCGGTTTAATGCCGCTGCTGACTCTGGGGGGCGTAGGAGGAAAACCGCCGACCGGGGTTTGCTCAAGGCCAAGTGATTTGGCCAGACTCTGATCGGCGACCGGATGGAAGGCGCTGTTTATGACATCGGCAACCGCCCGGATTGGGAAGGATGGCAGGATACCGCCAGCCAGCATCATCCCCCCGGCCAACAGGATCACTAAGAAAATCATCATCGGTTCGATTTCCCCCTGATCCATATGCTCTTTCGCCCAGCGTTGGCGCGCTTTGCCATAACCGGCGCAGGCTTGGAGCATCAGAATGCCCCCGGCGGTCAGCACCAGCCAGGTGATCCCTACCGTGGAGTGGGTGTAGTATACGTTGTATCCCAACAGGGCCGCAGCCGGGAGCAGGCCAACCAGGACCGTGGCGCGCCGCCGCACCCACCAGAGCGCCCAAAGTGTTACCAGCCAGAGTACCATCCCCCACAGGATAGAGATGATCAGCGGGTCGCTGACCAATGTGTGGGCATCCACCCCGCGGAACCAATTGCTGAAGCGTGCCGCCAGCGTCGCCAGCGATTCTCCCAATGCCTGCCAGGCAGCCGCCAATGCGACGAGATCAAGCGGTTTCTTCTCAAGCAATTGGCCCAAAACCGGAAAGAAGCTGACCAGCAGTCCGGCCAGGGGATAGCCAATCCCCCCGATCGTCAGCCCCAGCCAGAGCGGGCCCAACAAGGTTCCGGTTAGACCGAAGGCCCAATTTGTCAAGCGCGTGCGGGTCAGTGCCCAGGCAGTCAGGACGCTGACGGCAACCAGCATCAACATGAAACCAGACGAGAGTCTTGCTATCATCACGCTCAAACCCAGGCCGACGCTTTCCAGCGTGAACCACACCAACACAAGTTGGAGCAGTTCCAGACCGCCGAACCGGTTGATCAGCCATTCAAACGCCCCATCCGACCATTCACTGATCATTCCAGCCGCCTCCAACCGGCCTTGGCAGGGCGATGAACCGCAACCACCTTTCCAGGTCCGACAACCTGCCATTCCCACCTGCCTTGCTGACCTGGATGAGCTTCCGGCCTGTCGAACAATTCAGGCGGGATTAAAGTATGGGAAATGCCGCGATCGGCCAAAATTCTGTCCACCTCCTTAATTGAAGCAGTGCTTCCAAAGGAAGCCGGATCGAGCAAGAGCACCGTGGGGATGGTCCCATTCTCAACCAACTGCAATAAGGGGGCGATCCAGCCAGCCTCCACGCTGGATGTGATGACGATGAGGCTGGCGCCGCGCCGGATCGTATGTCTGGCCTCCGCTAACAGGTCCGCCAGGGAACGCTCCCCGGTGTGGGCGACCGCCAGCGCACGCATGATATCCATCAAATGTTCGGCGGAACGCTGCGGCTGCAGCCAGGCCAGTTGTTCACCCTGGGTCACCAACCCCACTTGTATGCCTTTGCGGATGCCCCGGTCGGCCAGGGAGGCAGCCAGGATAATGCCGTGCTCCTCGGTCGACTCGGCACCATTACCAGCCTGAACTCGGCCTTCCAGGTCCAGGAATATCCACCAATCCGCCGAAGGCATGTGCTCGAACTGGCGCACGAACAGCGCAGCCTGGCGGGCTGAAGTAGGCCAATGGATCGCTCGCAGGGGATCTCCAGGCACATACTCGCGGACAGTCTCTACGCTGACGGTGGTTTCCAGCGCGGTGCGGCGCTGGAGACGCCCCTCCCCGGCCAATCCCCCCGCGGCGATCTCAATGGCCGGCAATGGCAGCACCGGAGGCAGGACCAGCAGGATGGACGTATCAGGCTGGTGGATCTCAACGCTGCACAATCCGAGCGGGTCCCCGGAGCGCAGGCTGGTTGGGCCTAGGTTATAAAGCCCTCGGCGGGTGCAGATGCCCTCGGTCCGCCAGCCTAATATCTCCCTGCCTTTAATGCCGGTTACGCGCCCGGTCCGGTAATCCGGTATGTTGGAATGATCCTGCACTTCCAGCCAGAGTGCCGGCAGGCGGCTATCGTTGTATAAGGTGTAGCGTTCTTGTAAGGCATCGCCTACTTGTGCCCAGCCGTAACGCATTTCCCGTTTGATGGACAGCCTGCGGCCCAGGCTCAGGGTCCATATGAAAGCTACCAGCCAGGTCCCACCCAGGATGGTGAGCAGGGTGGTCCAGGCACGGCTTGGCCAGAACAATTGCAGCCCAACCAGAAGGCCCGATACGGCCACCCAGGACCACGAGTGTATGCGGATCTTTCCGTTGGGGATGAGGTTGAGGCTAGGCTTATGCATGAAATGGGCTGGAATCCGGCCAGAACCGCATGGATTCGGCTGCAACAATCATACCTGATGGGTTAGGATGAGTCAATTGATAAGGAAATGACTGGATGGCTTCTTCTCTTCCGAAGCATAGCTGAACGTTACGCCATTTTCAGCCATCCCGTCACCACCCACGGCAGCATGGCGAAAAATCCGATCAGCGCCAGCGCACCCGCCCCGCTAAGGAGGGATGCGAGGATGATCCCAAAAGCGGTTATCAGGTAGCCTGCCAGCGCCAGCCGGTCGAACCGGGCTTCGGCAGGTTTTGCGTTCTTTCTGAACAGCCACATGTACAGGGCAAAGGTGGTGAAGATCGTCAGCCACCAGCCCCAGAAGTTCTGCAGGGGGATGCCGAAATACGCCCCGCCTTTATCCCAGACCCAGTAGCCTCCCGCCACCATGATCGGATCCATGACCAGGTCCCAAGCGGTCATCATCAGCCCGATCAGCGCCGCCACGGCCAGTATCCTTTGCCAGTGTCTCCAATCAGATGGCACCAGCCGATCGGCGATAACGAAGGATGGATAGCTCATCATGAACCATGCTACCGGGATGAGGTATGGCACCAAGCCGAGGAACTTCGGACCAAGGGCAGCGGTGTAATGATATGGTCCGTACACCCATCCTGTCGCCACGCCAACACTCTCGAACAGCAAGCTGACGATGAAGACCAGTGCCAGCAGGCGCAAGGCCCGCCACCAGCCTTCGCGCTGCCCGGCATGCAAAAGGGCAAAGGCGAAACCGGCCAGGGTGACAAGCGGGGTAATGAAACGGGCTGGCGCAATCCCCAAAGGCCTGCCGGCGATGGAGTAAATTGTCGCCAGGGCATACAGGATCAGCAGGGCAAGAGTAACACGGCGCAACGTCATGGTTCCTCCGGATGGTAATTCCCTATCCTAACCTCACGGGTTTTCCTGAGCATTATAATGCCTTTGCTTAGGAGGAACCTGTTGACAGGGTAGAATGTATTTATACATAGAATCTCTACGCAGTAGCTTAAAGTTAGGTGTATACTTTCTTCGAAGATTCCCATCAGGAGTATGCCATCATGAAACGCGCAGTCAGCATCAGCATCGGCTCATCCAAGCGCAACAAGGCTGTCACTGTTAATTTGTTGGGTGAGGATATCAGCATTGAACGCATTGGCACCGACGGGGATATGGAAGCCGCTGCGCTTAAGTACAAGGAATTGGATGGCAAGGTGGATGCTTTCGGCGTGGGCGGCGCGGATTTGGGGCTGATGGTGGACGACAAATGGTACCGGCTCTATTCGGTCGAGAAGATGATCCGTTTCATCAAAGAAACGCCCGTGGTGGATGGAATCGGACTGAAGACCACGCTAGAAAAGCAAGCGGCACCTTTTGTGGGAGCCAAACTGGGTGACTACATCCAGAAGATGGGCGGGAAAAAAATCTTTGTCATGACCGCAGTGGATCGCTGGGGCCTGTCACACGGTTTCGTCGAAGCTGGTTATGCGTGTACCTTCGGCGATTTTATGTTCTCCCTGGGAATGAATATTCCTTTGCACACTGAAAAGCAGGTGAAATCTCTGGCCGGGGTTCTCATGCCTCTGGTGGGACGCCTGCCATTCGCATGGGTCTACCCAACCGGCGAGAAGCAGGAAGAGCGTAAACCCAAGTACCCAAAATGGTTCCATTGGGGCACGGTCATTGCGGGTGACTGTCATTACATCAAACGCTATATGCCGGAAGATATGCTAGGCAAAGTGGTGGTCACGAACACCACCACCCCTCAGGATGTGGAACTCTTCCGCAAATGTGGTGTGAAGTACCTGGTTACCACGACACCAGTCCTGGATGGGCGCTCCTTTGGCACGAATATGATGGAATCGGCCTTGATTGCCTTGTCAGGCAAAAAACGCGCCCTTACGCATAACGAGTACGAGGAATTGCTGAAAAAACTCGGTTTTGAGCCATCGCTGCAGGAATTGAATTAAGGAACCCCTGAAAAAACGCACTGCAAGCTGCAGAGTGTGGAGTTCTATTTGTTTTTCTACAAGGAGTCAAAATTATGGATGCAATCGTTACTGCCGGCGGAATCCCGCTTCCGCAAGATCCTCTTTATCCTGCCACACAAGGCCAATCCAAAGCCATGCTTGATATAGCCGGCAAGCCCATGATCCAGTGGGTTTTAAATGCCCTGAGCGCGGCCAAAACTGTTGATGCCGTTGTTATTGTGGGCCTAACCGGGAAGAGCGGATTGGAATGTACGAAAAAAATGTACTTTGTCTCCAACCAGGGCAAGATGGTGGCTAACCTGCAAGCCGGCGCCAGGAAAGTGCAGGAGATCAACCCGCAAGCCAGTCATGTGCTGTTGGTCTCGTCGGACATTCCGGGCATTACCGGTGAAATGGTTGATTGGGTTATCAGGGAAGGTAAACCGCGGGACGATGATGTAGTCACCACGCTGATTTCGCGTGTGGATGTAAAGAATCAGTTACCAGAAAGAAAATTCTCTTGGATCCGCCTTCTTGATGGCGACTTCTTGAGCGGTGCGCTGAACACCTGCTGTCTGGATTTGCTACTCGACCTAGAAAACAAGGATTGGGTAAAATTCGTACAAGGCCGCAATAATCCAGCCATCCTAGCAGGAAAGCTTGGCCTAGCCACTTACTTCCAGTACATTTTTGGTCGGCTGGGCATGGAGCAGGTCGTTAGGCGAGTCGATGAGCACCTTGGTCTTCGCATTCGCATTTTGGGCTGCCCCTATATCGAGGTGGGCATGCGCGTTGATGGTCTTCAGATGCTGGAATGTTTTAATGTGAAATTCAAGAAGCAGCTGAAGAAGGCTTTACGCACCCATGCTACTATGTCCTTGAAGGGAAAAGGCGAAAAAGAGGCAGTTATTGCCAATGAAGCAACCGCCAAAACAACACAGGAACATCATCCCCAAAGGGGGAAGGTCGGGGTAAAATCCTCAAAGTAAGATAATATTCAAAACAATATTAACCGAGTCACGAAGTCTCAAGTATGGCCCAATTATCTTATCGTTATATTATCCATTCGGCGGTGAGTTTGACCAGAATCTGGGTGGAAATCGACCAAATTATCATTTATAACCGTCCTCAGTTTTCGGAACAATAGATTTTGCTACATTGGAAAGACTGTTCCACCATAAACGAAATTAATAAGTTCCCGCAAACAGAGATTTAGCCACTCTTGTAGGTTTTTCGACATCAAGGAGTATTCAAATAATTTCCATAACTCTTTCCGTACTTGCGGAATATGGATAGCCCTAAGCCCGAAACTTCCATATCTTGCAACTAGGAAATCCCCCCACATATCTTCTTGAATAATTGTTGTATGAATTACATGTACTAGATCTTCAGGCGCGCTGTTGTCTTCGAGAAAATTATCAACTTGTTCGCGATGATAAAGTCGAATGCGTGCCAAATTTGCCCCAAGCAGATTAGTAATCTTGGTATGGATTTCATCTCCCGCTTTCTTTTCCTTAAGCATTCTCACAATGAGTTCAACTGATTGTAAAGCCAAATAGGGTTGTCCAAGAACAATGGCGAGGTCAACGATTGTAGCTACCATGGCTGGTAGACTGGGAGCCAGTACATCACTGTTGTTACATGCCGCCGCAATGGATTTATTAGTGTATTCCAAGAGCAAATCGGGGGTGGATCGCCCATTAAGTTCAAAGTCCAATGCAGTATATAACGACAAATAGGTAAATTCGTGATGAGTATTTATATAGGTATATGCACCACCGACGTCTAAATGGGAACGCTGTAACTGTGTGTATAACTCCCAGGCTTGGTCGGAAGGTCGATTTATTGTTCGAGACAACATGTGGCCAGCGCCGTAGACAAGTTGTGCTGGTGCCATCGTGGGACTTTTGGAGTCAAAATAAGTACGGTATATTGTTTCAATCACGGATAAATCCTGATCCCCATCTCGTTTGGCTCGTAGCTGAATGATTAATAGTACTATAGCCAGCACGATCGGATCTTCAAGGCTAAAGTTCGATACAAGGATATTCTCAATCAACTTAATCCCCTCCGTTGATGCGTTCCAGTAAGGTTGCAATATTTCCATTGTAATTCTACGTTTTGCAGTGTCACGAACAAAAATCTCTTGCAATACTTGTACCGGTGATAGTTGATCAGTTCGTAAAAGTCTAGAGCGACCCTCAATCATCCAAAACAAGAAACGCACTAGGAAAGTAAGAACTAACCCTCTTGAAGCTGTTCGAAGAGTGGATTGCGTAGATTCAGATTCGGAAACTAGGAGTAGATCCGAAATTATCTTTCTCCAAATTGGTTGAAGATTAGCGTAGATTATTGGGTTTTTATAATCTTGTACGCCTTGGCCAGAGGAATTCCTCCGATCTGTTAAAATTAGAATTGATAAGCCGATTGCGGCTTCGGCTACTGCCAAGTTTGGCCAAAGGAAACGACCACGTATTCGCTGCGCCCAACCATCCAGAATCTTCCAGCCAGATTGTGGATTCTGTTGCCAATGGTAGTATGAAGATTGTACAGCCGTGAGACGAACGGTTTTTCCCTTGTTGGCCCCCCCTAGTTCTAAGAGTTCTCGATAGCCTGAAAGACCTGCAACCCGCAAAGCCATTCGTTTGTAATCTGCACCGCGCTTTTTATATAGTTTTGCTAGCAGTCCGAAACCGACCTTCTGGTCGTCTTCTACATACAATGTAAGAACATTTTCAATCAAATCATGTGTGGCATTGTCTCCTTTTGCAATCATTTGAAATACGATCTCTTCCCCATTTTCGACTATTTCTTTTAGGAGCGCCTGATTGACTGGCCCCCACAGGAAAGGCCAATCACGTATAGTCGCGATCATCTTTCGATACCATTGTGGACGACTAGCGGGGAATTCTTTTTGAGAAAGCTCCCAAAGATAGTTGCCGCCAAAATAGTCGTAAAATCTTTCGTATTTGAAGCTAATTTCATAAAAACTGGGAGATCCGTATTTCACCAAAATACCAGCATCAGTCAAATTGATAAATGGCTGATTTACAGCCTGTCGAGTAGACGGAACGATGCCATCATTTGTTATTATTTGCGAAAGAGATTGTTTGCTGACAGGGTCTATCGAAGTCGACAATTTTGCTGCATCAAGTTTATTTAGATATGCACCAGATTCGAATAAGAGCGGTAGAAACATTCGCTTGATGAATATATCAATATCCGAATAGTCCAACTTTTTACGGTCAATCAGTCCATTGACAAAATCATCATATATTCGGCTGGTTCGAATCCGTAGAGGCAGCGGCTTCTCTAAATATGCTTCCGAAACCAACCGTAATGCAAGCGGGTCTCGTAAAAAGATCTTCATTTCGGGAGACAAGTCGCAGAATGATGTCTTCAGTTTGTATTTTTCTTGATAAAGTTTGTAGACTTCAGGTAATTCAAGCGACTCGAAGCGTTCCAACTTTAGCCATTCCTGCCGCCCAGCGGAAGCCATGTCAAACCCCTTGAGTTCGAACTCAATAGATTTTGTATCCATCTGGCGATAATAACGCGATTCAGTAAGAGTTCCTCCTCGTTTCAGTATATTATTCCAAGCTTCAGGCCGCGAAGTAACTACTATTTTAAACCATGGGTAATTTCGGTAGCTGACTAAACGGTCGATCTGTCTAAGCAGATGTTCAGGAACAGGGTTTTCGTTGATCGCATCGAAAGCAAAAACAAACTTCTTGTCTTTGATTCCAGGGATTGCATCAATTTCATCGAACAAATCCTCGATTTTTCGCTCGCTCTTTCCTTTCATAAGCCTGATTTGTTGAGAGAACATGTCAGTAAGGAATGGAACCAACTCACAGTCTGGGAGATTGACGCTGTTGATAAAGACGTATTGGACCGCACCTTCTTCCTGTAGGGTACGTGAAAGCGAAAGTAAGAAGTTGCTTTTTCCTACCCCAGAAGCGCCTAGCAATACGAAAGCTGTTTTCTCGGAACAAAGGAAATCCTCAAAAACTTCTCTTAAATCACTACGCTCATAATTCAACTCTGGAACGAATTTTTCTCGCACCCCTTCCATTTCTATTTTATTGATAACGCTAGCGATGGTGGACAGAAGGTTCCAGCTAAGTTTATTGGCCTCAAGAAGCTTTCGACAAATCGTCTCGATTTGTTGTACGACCTTCTCCATAAATTCATTTAGAGCACCTTGATCTACCAATTCCAGATCCTTGGTTGCTTCTCTTACTACTTGATAGAGGACTTTATACTTCGTCTTTCGGGTATCTTGATATAAATACTTTGAATACATCGCCAATAAATGTTGCTGCTTATATTCCGAAGGTCGGGTAAAATAATGGGAAGGCCATGGAAGGAATAATGGAGCGATGGCAGTAAGGCGATCATTTCGAGTATCGCGTAAATAGAATGAATTGATTTCTAGCTCTTCAGGAACCTCCAGTCGACGAAAAGTTGCATCTACTCCACGAAGTGAAAGGCAGCGAGTTTGTTTACCTTCTTTGGTTAGTAAGTAAATGATTTCATAAAACTGTAAGAATTTTAATTGGTCAAGTACATGATTGAGATGAGGTTCTATAGAATTATAAGTATCATGCCATTGCTGTTCTGATACAGGCCTGACGCCATGCGATAGTTCATTGCGCCAACCAACCAGAATTCGAAAAGAGTTATCAACATCCTTTTTCTTCTTCTGTAAGGGTGCAATCCAATAAAGGTCATATTCTTCAACTATAAAAAACCAATCAGGGAAATCTTTATGGGCCTTGAGAACAGAGAAAAAATAATTAACCAGATTGCCTAAGTTAGGCTCATAAAACTTTTCTTTCAATTGTTTGTCTAGGTCTTCATCATTTGTGACCTTGGTTTCTGGATCAAGATATCTACGCAACAATTCCAAATCTAGTGCCCACATCAACATTTCAAAAAAATTGAGTGCAAGGTCGGTTTTGGCTGACCAGTTGTTTTCAGAAATCAATTGATTGTAAATAAAAGCCAGAGGGGTCGGGAATGTATTTAAAACTAAATCTTGGATTTCCTCGTCAACCTTGGAGTCGTTATGATTTTCCATTAAATAAAGCCCTCCATCTCCAAAAAACTATCTAATCACCTTACTGTATTATAATACTTAACCAGTTATAACAAAAAACGGGCTCGCTGGAAATCGCTGTGGTGATCATGTAGATAGGTAAGTAGGGGATATGGGGCAGACTTTGTCTGCCCAACACATCCTACCTTCCTTGATATCACGGCAATTCGCCAATGGGCCAGAAAACGAATAATATGAAATCTCCTCTGCGGGCATTTTTCCTTTTGGCAGTCATCTGCTTTGGAATAGCATTGTTTTTTCAAGTGATTGGAAAACTCTCTGGATTCGCATTACTTCGTGCTTCCGGCCCACTTCCGGATTTGTCTTCTAATGATGTTGCCCTGCCTCTGTACTTTTACAAAATCGGTTATCCAGATGAAACTGTTCAAGAACTCCGTAACATTTTGCCAACTCTGCCAGTTTCAGAAACAGCCACAGCTCGTGCAGATTTAGTAAAGTTATTTCAACTCCAAGAAAAGCCTCTTGGCCAAGTAGCCTTTATGTTGATAAGAGCTTCTTGGTATTGGCCGCCAAGATTCCTGATTGCTTCTCTTGCCTCGTTAGGAATCTTTTTAGTATTCCTTTTTACTAGATTGTTTGGCCGGCGTCCTCTTTTCGTAGTTGTTCCATTTATTGATCGAGCTGGGTTAAATCTTGGTGCTGATCTTCCGGCCATCATACTGGATCGAATGCGGGCAATATCTTGGCAAAAGACAGATTTAAAAGCCACCCAAAAGATCATTGCAGAAAATTTGGATATCCCAAATATCGGCTTAGTCAGCGAGGGCGACTCGCTTGATACACTTGAACTGCTTGAGACCGCGTTGATGTTATCTACTGGTATCGGCAATCTCCCTTTGGAAAAGTCTGTGCATTCGTTGCAAATCTGGATGGAGCAGCCTCGCTATTTGGTACATGGCAGTGCCGATAGGGCAGAGGAGCATATCCAACTCAACTTTCAACTGATTGATCGAAAGAATAAAAAAACGGAAAAAGTGTGGAATTGCGAACTTGAGTTTGAGCAGAAACGTTCTTCCTGTGTCATTGACTACATCTTGTATCCTATATTATTTTATTTTTCCAGGGGGTTGGGGACAGAAAACTGGGAGGCGTTGCTTGCGCTCCATACTGGCCTTGAGGAGTTCCAGTATTTTAGTAACCATGAGGAACGAAAATATCACCTTACAGCAGCGGTGAATTACATTAACCAAGCCTTAAGCCTCGACCCGCGGTATGCGCTTGCTCATTATGATTTGGGTTTGATCCACTTGGCTACTGGGGAATATGATCAGGCCCGCGAGCATTTTGCAGAAGCATTGAGATTATCAAAAGGCACTCTCTTGGAATATTCGGCAACTTATAATTATGGGGTGGCATTTTTTCAACATGGACAAGATTGGGCCTATAAACATGCAGTAGAAGTTTTTCAAACTTTGATTAATTCAAGACAAACACCTTCAGACATTGTTCTCCTCGCAAGAAGTTCTAGGATCACTGCTCTCGCTAAAATGGCAGGTCGGGATCCAAAGCACCTAAAAGAATTAACATCCCAGGTTTTATTAGAGGCAAATTCCATCCTCGACAAAACAATCCCCGAAGATGTCAAATCGGATTTGTTTTTAGCAAAGGGATACGCATTCCTAGCTTTAAAGCAATTCCAGGATGCACAGTCCTCATTCGAACAAGCTGTGAAGTATAACCAAAACAATATCACCTCTCTAATTGGTTTGGGAGAAACTTATTATCGTCTTGACCGTCGTGAGGATGCGTTGAGTACCTTGCAGCAAGCCGCGCGTTTAGCGCCAGCTGAAGGTTATGTACATTATCGGCTTGGAGATCTCTACCGGCAGATGAAAGAAACAGAGCGGGCGGTGGAATTGTTCCGGAAAGCGCCCAATCTGCCTCTAGCACGCCTTGTTTTGGGTAAAATTCTCCAGGAAGACGGTGCCTTTTGGGAAGCATTGGGAGAGTTCCGGGCGGCTACGACACTAAATAGCCATCTGTCGGATGCTTGGGAGAATGTTGCTTGGACGATCTTGGAACTTGAGCAGGATGATCTTTTGACTGAGGCTGAAATTGCCGCCAGACGCTCGGTACAAACCGAAAAAGATCAAAGTCGGCTGTGGCATCGACGAACGATACTATCGCTTTGCCTCTCCAGGCAGGGAAAATATGAACTAGCGCTCAAGGAGGCAAGATCCGCAATGCTGCTCAAGCCAGAACAGGCCCAAGCAAATTGGGCTTTGGGTTATGCACAGTATCAGCTTGGTATGCTTCCAGCCGCGCGAGAAAGTCTGCAGAATGTGCTAATACTCGACAAGGATGGCCAATGGCGTACCAAGGCGGAGCGTTTGCTTATCACTATTGATAGGGCTGACAAGGAAAGGGGATGAAAAAGAAAACTCTGTTTGGGGTTTTGGGCATTGCACTAATCCTAACGATTATTGCATTTATTTTGACTTCTCGTGGAAAGGACGGTAATATGAATCACTTTAAATGGATACCACCGGAAATTGACCATGCCAAAAATCAATATTCGGTGATGACAATCAACGTTGGTAACTCGGACTTAGATTGTACTTTCTATAAATGGAAATTATGCAAAAAATCCGTGGAACAGCGGCTGACCAAGAACATCCAACTTGTTAAGCCAGACATTATTACTTTGCAGGAAGTCTTGGCTCCCTGGCAATGCGATCGCGTGAATGAGACTGACCCAAATAAAGTATGCTCAGATTCCCAAGATACTCCTCAAGTCCGGAGACTGCTTGGGGACGATTACACAATTGTATGCGAACCGCGCAACCAGTATGAGTGCTTTGGTGTCAGAAAAGATATTGGCCAGATTGATGACTGTGCTGTAGGAAACCTGTGTTATACATTTCGGAATACCCTACCACCTATCGATTGTGATGCCGGATTTTCAATTTCGGCGATCACTGTTCATTTGAATAATGGAGCTGTCTTCGATCTAGTTAATGCCCATCCTCAGAGTTTTTCTGACACTTGCCGAGCGACTATGCTCCGACAGGCTCTAGTGGGAGATGATGGAGTGCCATCTTTGCTCCAACAGGAAAATGTCTTGATTATGGGAGATTTCAATATGGACCCTTGGAGATCCAAGGATAAGAGCTCTAAGACTTGGAATACAATCTTAAAGCAGGGGCAAGCCGGGAAACCTTACCATTATCACAGCGGAATTGCCGAAATCGAGCCTCCCCGCTACACCTGGGTTTACATCATCCACAGAACATTTGATATCGTCGCCAGTAATTTTGCCAAGGGAACTTGCATTGTTTTAGGCCAAACTCCTGGAACTTACCGGATGGATGGCGGATCCGGTAATGACCACCGTGCTGTTTTTGGTGTTTTAGAATTTGCTCCCTAATGCTCTTAACAATTAGCACAATGATTATTCCTGTCGTGCTTGCACTGGACGCTCGTTTGTCTGCCCGGATGCGGGTGGCCGAGCGCCCAGGTTTATTACGAACAGTGGCGGCGGTGCTGGCTCATTCAGGCGATTTGTGGTTCTGGTGGGCCGGGCTGGCCTTAATGTGGTGGCTCGGCAATCCGTTTTGGCGGTCATGGGCGCTGACGGTGCTTTTATCCATCATTGTTCTGGCAGTCATCGTGCTGGCGATCAAATTCATCATCCGTCGCCGCCGGCCGGAGGGTGAATGGGGGGCCGTTTATCGCAGCACGGATCCGCATTCTTTCCCTTCCGGGCACGCCGCGCGGGCGATCCTGATCGCCATTCTTGCCATTGGAATGGGGCCCGGTTGGCTGGCCATCCTGCTGTGCGTTTGGGCGCCTTTGGTTTCATTGGCTCGTGTGGCAATGGGCCTGCACTACCTGTCAGATGTGGCAGCGGGTGCAGTGCTGGGGGGAGTTGCCGGAGGGATTGTTTTACTGATCAGGTAGGCGCTTGAGCGAAATAAAAATGCTCCGGCGGGATTGATCTCCGCCGGAGCATTTTTTACATCAGTTGAGGATTGGCTGCCATTTTGTAGATCTCGCGCCGCTCCCATCCGCTCTCTTCTGCCACCCGCTTCGCCAGTACGGAGGGGGATTCTCCGAGCTTCAGCCCGAACTTGATGGCAATCTTTACCTTATCTTCCGTCCACCTTTGTTTTTCGGATTTTATCTTCCCCGCCACCACCAGCGTAAACTCACCGCGCGGCTCATTTTGGGTAAAGTATTCGTGCGCCGCGCTGACCGTACCGCGCCAAATTTCCTCATGCAGCTTGGTCAGCTCGCGCACAACTGCGATCTGCCGGTCACCCAGGCTGGTCTCGAGGCTAGACAGCCCTGCCAGCAAGCGGTGGGGGGCTTCCAGGAAGATCAGCGTGTAAGGCATGCCTGCTATTTGCTCCAACATTTCCAGCCGTTCGGAAGCTTTACGCGGCAGATAGCCCAAATAGAGAAACGCGTCGGTGGGCAGACCGGAGGCCGCCAGGGCTGCCAGCGGAGCGGATGGACCGGGGATGGGGCAGATGTCATGCCCCGCCGCCAGAGCGGCGCGTACCAACTCGTAGCCGGGATCGTTGATGGCAGGTGTCCCGGCATCCGAGACGAGCGCCACATCGCCCTGCGTCAGGGCGGCCAGGACGGCGTCGAGCTTGGTCAGTTTGTTATGTTCGAAATAGCTGGTCAGGGGGGTGTGTAGATCAAAATGCGTAAGCAATTTGCGTGTCACGCGTGTATCTTCGGCTGCGATGAGATGGGCCTCCCGCAAGGTCCGCACGGCCCGCGGGCTTAAGTCCTCCAGGTTGCCGATCGGGGTTGCGACGAGATAGAGGGTGCCCATGCAGATATTTTATCATCCCTGCCGGTTCGTGGGTGCTATAATCCCCCATATGGTTTCCCGCCCAATCATCTTCCGCATCCACGCCATCCAGCGCATGTTCGAGCGGCGGGTCTCTGTGGAAAACGTGCGGGAGGTGCTGCAATCCGGAGAGATGATCGAGGATTATTCCCAGGAGATGCCGGCTCCGGGCGGTTTAATGATGGGCAAACGCGGCCAGCGCCCTTTGCACGTGGTTATGGCAGAAAACGTACCAGAGAACGAACTGGTGGTGATCACTGTGTATGAACCCAATCCGGCCCAGTGGAAGCCAGGCTTCAGGAACAGAAAAGAATGAAATGTTTCGTTTGCAACCAGGCCGAGGCGATCCCTGGTAGAACCTCCATGCTGCTTGAACGGGCTGCTTTGAGCCTGACCATCCGTAACGTTCCGGCACGCCTCTGCCCCATCTGCGGCGAGGCCTATGTGGAGGAAGCCGTTGCCGCGAATTTGTTATACCAGGCGGAGAAGGCCATCAAAGCCGGGACAAAGGTGGATGTGTGTGAGTACGCGGTGATAGAAGATTGATAATTTGTAATCTATAAATCTTTTTCCTGGCCTTAAACGGTTGCGATCAGCCGCTCCGGCGCGGCCTTCGGGCGGAAGAATAGCCAAGTCAGCGTAATCGCGAGACCGTACATGATCCCCGTGTTAATAAACAAGGGTGTGAATCCCCAGCGCTGCTGGACCAGGCCCGAAACATACGGGCCGGCCGTCTGACCGATGTTCCAGGCCAGGTTGCGGACGCTGTTGACGGCTCCATGCTCGCTTTCGTGGAATTTCTCCAGGGCAAAGGCATCGAAGAGCGGGGAGACCATATTCATCAAAGCGCCGCGCACGATAAAACCAAGGACCGCCAGCCAGGGCCAGGGGGAAAACCCGACCATCAGCAGAAATACCAGGCTGGCTGCCTGCCCCAGGATAATGGTGCGCACCTTTCCGCCCAGGTTGCCGACCAAGCGCGGCCCGATAAAACAACCTATGCCGATCGCCAATGAGCCAACACTGAAGAGGATTCCCAGGGCTGAATCGCTAAAATGGAACCGTTCAGAGAAGAAAACGTTCAGGTAGGGGATGAGTGTGCCCGCACCAAAGCCGATAGCCAGGTTCGGCAATGCTAATCTAAGGGTCAAAGGGCGCAGCAGGATCTTCCAAACGGACGGTTTGGGTTCCTTCGATTTGACCGGCGGCTCCATGCCAGCCAACTTCGGTTCCCGGATAAAGGCAATCGGTACCAGGACAAGAAAACTGATAATTGTGCTGAACAGCAGCACCGCCTGATAGGCGGAGGCGCTGGTTGTAAAGTTGAACCAGTGCCCGAGCACCCCCGGGAGATAACCCGCCAGGAAATTGCCGAGCGTACTGGCCAGCGGGAACATACCGTAACTCAGGCTGAAAAGCATGTCGCGGGACTTCTCATTGGAAGTTTTCATCATGAAGGGCGCCTGGCTCAAGAAGTATAACTGCCCTACTGCGCCCCAAATCAGCGCCAGCACCAGCATCCAACTTTCCGCATGGATCAGGATCATGCCGATGATCGCAAAATTGGATAAAACAAAACCGATGATCATGGCGAGCTTGCGGCCCATTCGGTCTGACAGCAGGGCCATCGGGACGGCCAGCAGGAGCGCAGAAAGCGACGGCGCGGCATTGATCAGCCCAAGAAAATCCCGGCTATAACCGGCATCAATGATGTAGAGGTTGAAAAAAAGGCTCCAGCCGCTGAATAGCAGCCCATCCAGGAAGAGCGCCAACAGGAACAACCTGGCCGGGCGGTTTAATAAGCGCAAAGAATTCAGGATGGAGCGTAAAAAAGATTTCATGGCACGAATTAATAATAAATGATAGAACACCAACCCGCCACCCGGAGACCGGGTGGCGGCTGTAGACTGGCCTGATTTTGGCGAACGAGATTTCCGCCGGCGACCATTCCTCTGGCAGGAAGATGGTTATTGGTGATCAAGCATAATTTGTTTCAACTCATCCAGCGCCTTGTCAACCTGAGTAAAATGGATGGCTGCCATGCCAACCGCCCGGGCGCCTTCCACATTCGCCTGGAAATCATCCAGAAAAACAAACTCGGCCGGGGCAACCCCCAGCTTCTCAAGCGCAATCTGGTAAATGCGGGCATCTGGTTTCATCGCCCCGGCTTCAGCGGAGATGATCATGGCATCGAAAACGTCCTCGAATTTCTTATTGCTGATCCAGGCGCGCAGCCCCGACCAGGCATTGCTGATGAGGCCCACTTTGTATTGCTTGCGCAGGCCACGCATGAAATTGAGCAGGGCGAGGTCGATAACGTCGCCGGCGAAAAATTCATCCCGGAAGGCCTGAATTTCCGATCCCGGCAGGCCCAACCGGCGTGTGACTGCGGCCCATTGTTCTTCTTCGCTAATGATGCCAACGCTGGCCTGGATGGCAGTCTCGCTATCGAAGACCAGTTTTACCAGGTCCTCATACTCCATTCCAAGGCGTTCCGCCAAACGCTGGCGCGGTGCCTGGAACTCGGTGCGGGCGATCACGCCACCCATGTCGAAATAGACCGCCCGGAGAGTCATTCCTTCTTTGCCTCGTCGGTCTTTTCAGCTCCAGCTTCGGCCTGGGTGGATTCCTTTGTCATGCTCTTAATGGCTTTTTTCCAATCCGGGAAGAAACGTTCCATGCGGGAACGTTCCACGCGGTTGGCACGGCGGCATTTGGGGCAATGGGCATCGTAATAGGTCTGTTTTTGTTCTTCCATGTGCTCCAGCCCGGCAAGCATATCATCCTGGCTGATGGAGAACATGTTCTGGCAGTAAGAGCAGCGTAGTTGCATAAAGTCTCCTTATTGATCAAGGGCGAATGGTAACATCTCAATATAAGGGGGAACGGGGGTGTGCGGGCGGCTCCGCCGCCCGCACACCCCCACTCTTCCCCATTTATGGAGAAGATACGGCGAATGTCTTGCCAAGCAAGATAACTTTATTTTACACTGATTTAGCCATTTAACGAGGCTTCCCAGTCGCTGCGCAGGATACCCATGTGGAGCATATCCGAGCGTTGGCCATCCCGCAGGATGAACTCGCGGATACGGCCCTCGTGTTTGAACCCGCATTTTTCATAGGAACGGATTCCACGTGGGTTGTATGCGTAAACGGTCAGCGATATCCGGTGCAGGTTCAACCCGGTGAAACCATAGCGCAGCATCAGACGCATGGCATCCGAGCCATAGCCCTTGCCCCAGAAATCCTGCTCGCCGATGCCTATGGCCACATAACTGTCACGGTCGGTCCAGTTGATGCCTTCAAAACCAATGAAGCCGATCAGTTTGTCGCCGTCCAGCGTCCGGATAGCGAAGAGCAGGTTGTTCGGCAAAGCAGAGTCGAGTTCCTTTTCGAACCACTCCTTGAATTTTTTGGCCGACCACAGGTGGGCCGGGTCGCTATTCAACAGGCAGTAGTATTCGGAGTTTTGATCCCAGCGCGTGAAAGCCTCGGCCATGACCTGTGGATCCTCACTGCACAGGCGGACGAGCTGGCCTTGGAACAATGCGGTGGTCATAGCTTCCTCTCCCATTTCGTCCGCAGCAATCCCATGTAAATCACATCCCAGTAGCTGCGGTCATGGAAGGCAGCTTCCCGGCGGCGGGCTTCCTCTTCGAAACCGGCTTTCTCAACCATCTGGATGAATGGGATGTTATCTGCACTCGGCCAGACGGACAATCGGTGCAGATTAAGCTCGTCAAAGGCAAAGCGCAGGAGCAGGTTCAGCGCGTCGGAACCATATCCATGCCGGCGGTCGGATGCGTCACCAATTCCCAGGTTAAGCACCCCCGTGCCATTATGGAAATCAATCCAGAAGAGCCTGGCCAGCCCCACCAACCGGTTATCTGCGCGGGCACGCAAGGTGAAATGGAAGAGATTCTTTGTCTCATCCATCTGTTTCTCAACCCTTTCCAGCATCCTGCGAACGGCCTCCGGCGACAAAGGACGGGCGTATCCGCCCAGCACAGAACGCAAGAGCGGATCGTTGGTCCAGCGGGCCACCACCGGCGGATCTTTTTCGTGGTCAAGCGGCCCCAGGCGGACCAGACCACCATCGTACAATGAATTGGTGTTGTCCATAATCCTCCTTATTCTGTTGTCCTCACCCGGCTTCCCCGCTTGGGAATAAGTCTGATGTGAGGAAAAATAAAAATGCCACGGGATTTGCCCATGGCAGGTCAGAAAATAAAAAAGGCCACGGGCGAGAGCGCACCGTGGCCGGGACAAACATGATCAATCCTGACGGGGAACTGGCGCACTCCACGAAAGCAAATTCTTACCGCTGGCATCCGCGGTGCGAATTTGTAGAGCTTGAATGAATGGTATAAGCATGAAGTGCGCCTCCTTTCTCTTGAAATTTTATCGTTGCAGTATTTTTTATCGAGAAAAGTGTATCATGGGGTGGAAGGCCGGTCAAGGAATTTGAGGTACAATCCAGCGAATGACTGAAAAACGCTATTTACCAGACCCAACACGCGTCAGCATTTTAACTGCAGCTATATTACTGGCTTTTGCATTGACGCATATCCTTAACGTACCTCATTACAGCCTGACCATCTCGTTGGCTGGATTATATATAAACGTATCGTTCAATTTGAATACCCTGATCGTGCTCCTGGCTGCTGGACTGACCGCTGCAGGTGTGGACTGGCTGCTGCGCACGCATCCATCCTTGGAAAAAGGGGAAATCCGTGAACACTGGCTGCTTCCCACGCTGACAGTGCTGGTGCTGGGTGTGGCCCTCTATACCCTGCCGCCTACACTCGTCTGGTGGCTGGGGTTTGGGCTGGGTGCAGTTCTACTCGTGGTGGTCTTCTTTGCCGAATTCGTCGCCGTGGATGCGGCTGACTTGCGTTACCCATTTGCAACTGCTATTTTGACAGTGCTGGCCTTTGTCATCTTTTTGATCCTGGCAGTCGCACTAAAAGCCTCCAATGCCCGCCTCTACCTGGTAGGCCCGGCGCTGTTCGTGGGAAGCGGACTGGTGGCCTTGCGGACCTTGCACCTGCGCCTGAATGAACGCTGGGAATTAAGCTGGGCGATCGGCATTGCCGTGGTTATTGTTCAATTGGGCGCGGCCCTGTATTACATGCCATTGACGCCTGTCCGCTTCGGGCTGGCATTGCTCGCCCCGCTATATGCGCTGACAATTTTCGCGGTCAGCCTGGCCAACGGACATCCCGTCCGCCAGGCAATCCTTGAACCAACCGTCATGTTCATCCTGCTGTGTGGGCTGATGATTTGGTTCCACTAACGCGATTACTTCATGCCTCAAGCGAGGCCCTGCAACGTCCGGTTTATATATATAAATGGATCTATCTTCCCAATGGCCCTGTCTGCGGCAAATCAGGCATATCCTTCTTGTCGGTCTTCTTGGGTAGCTTGATTTCTTCCTTGTGCATGATTGCCGTGGGCCGGTCGGCGGCGAAGGGCGACCCCAATTCAATGATTTTCACATCTCCTGGCTTGGCTGGCACCTCCTGGGAGTATATGAAGATAACCCCTGCAAGCGAAATTACATCGCCAGGATAAAGAACTGATTGGCTAGTCTGTTTGCCATTGACGAATGTTCCGCCGGTCGAGTTCATATCAAATATCACGAAGCGTTCATTGATCAGTTTTATTTGTGCATGTGAGCGGGAAACGCGCGGGTCTTCCAAGATAACATGGTTATCCAACTGGCGCCCAATCTTAATAAAGGGCTGGTTGAGCGGGATGACTCGGGTGCCTTGCAAGACGAGATAAGCATTCTTGGGGAGAACCTGCGGTTCCGGTCCAACTTTAGGTACGGGCGGCAAGACAGGAGTCGCGGGCACATTCTCATTGCCAGAGGAAGCCGAGGCTTGTTTCTGCTCCGGCTTATCAGGCAGTCCGGCAGCAGCCGATGTGGGCGGTAGTGGGGGTGTCTCGGGAACACTTTCGTTCCCGGCAGGAGCGGGAACATACATATCCTCTGGCTTATCAGGCGGTTCGGCGGCAGCCGGTGCGGAAGGTAATGGAGGTATCTCAGGTACACTTTCGTTCCCGGCAGGAGCGGGAACATACGCCTTCTCTGGTTGATTAGGTGGTTTCGCGGCAGCCGGTGTGGGCCGTAATGGGGGCATCTCAGGCACACTTTCGATCCCGGCAGGAGCGGGAACATACATCTCCTCTGGCTTATTGGGCGTTTCGATGGCAGCCGGTGCAGAGGTTAATGGATGCATCTCGGGCACACCTTCGTTCCCGGTAGGAGCGGAAACATGTACTTTCTCTGTTTTTTTCGGCAATTCGATGGCAATAGGTGCAGATGGCCCACCTGAAACAGCCGGGACGTTGGAACGTTTCCCTTCCAAACTTGATTGCGTGAGCATGCCAAAATATCTCTTCATTTCCCCGGCAAAAGTGGGGTGTGGTTCCAGGGCAACGGTCCATATTTCAGCGCATTTTGTCCAAAACCGGAACAGGCTGCCATCGGAAGCGCCAAAAAAATCCATGAGGATTGATTCTGTCTGTGGAGTTTGTTTTGTTATTTTTTCAGGCAGCCGGCGCTGGGAAAGATCAACGTAAAAATTACTCAAAACTTTACCCAGATCAAAAGGCCGGATGTTTTTACCGAGTATTCTTTCCAGGCCCCCTGTAAATACTTGGACAATGCCCAAACCGCGACCTGGTCCAGGTCAGTTTCATTCTGCACTTTGTTGAGAGCATCCAGTAGTTCTTGAGCGTTCACAGGGAACTCCTTGCATCGAAATTTGTTTTACTTCTTTTTAGCTGCTTCTGCTTCCGCCAGTTCCTGGCGGAGAAGCGCCCTTAAGTTGCGACGATGCAACTCTTCTGCCAGGCCGCTCAAGTTAACGCGGCTTTTGCCACTACTCTCGACATTATTTTCGTCCAGGTATTCCTGGGGAGCCTTGCGCCGGGCGGCGGTTTTGGCCACCTTGCGGATATTGGCCAGGTAATTCAGGTTCTCCCTGACAGCCGCTTCGATCTCGCCGCGCAAGATAATGTCGCCGTGTCCCTGGATGATGTTTTCCAAGCCCATCCGCCCGATCTTCTTGATGGTAACGGCTATTTCATCGGCGTCGCCATCCACTACATAGGGCAGGGGCATGAAGGCATCCCCAGCAAACAGGACACGATCCTCCTCAATCAACACGGCGATCCCATCCGCACTGTGGCCGGGGGCCGGCATGATGGTCAGGTTCTTTTTACCGACCCGTAGGGTCAACACGCCCTGGTCAAATGTCAGGTGCGGCAGAATAATTTTTACCTGGCGAAAAGCCGGGTTCTGCTTGCGGGCATTTTCTAGCGCCGGGATGGCGCGTTCAGCCAGGAACTCGCGACACAGGCGATGGGATATGACGGTGGCACCCGGGAAGAAACAGTTGCCCCAGGTGTGGTCGGCGTGATAGTGGGTATTGATAACGTAGCGTACCTGGATGCCAATTTCGTGCTCCACAAAATCGCGGATGGCCAGGGTCTCTTCGGGCAGGGCCAGTGTATCAATGACGATGGCCCATTGTGGTCCGGCTACCACTCCGGCCGTAACTTGCGCATAGATTTCACTTTGAAACCAATAAACATTCTCGGAAACACGTTCGTGATGCATACAAACCTCAAGGAAAAAGATACCTTAATCTAGCACAAATGAGGGGTAAAAGTCAAGAAAAAGATGATTTGTGCCAGGTCTCCTCTTGCAAAAAATAGAATATTTATTCTAAAATAACAATGTGAAAACGCTTCACATCCTTCACCCGCTGTTCAGCCTCCATCCGCTATCCTTCCTCACTCCTTTTATTCGTTTTTTATGGAACCAAGAAAAAGTGCACAAAATCCCTTCCGGCCTGGAAACGATCGGGGAAGCTCTCTTCTCCAATCCTCCTCAATCCCCACCTCCAATCACCGACACCCAATTCATCACCCTTCCATATTCGTTTCCCCATCATTCCGCGGAACGAATATCCTCTTCCCAATCACCCATCACCAGTTACCCATCCCCCTGCCCTGAAAATAAATCCTGCATGAGAAGCCGGCCGCAGACCAGGAAAAAAAGGCTATACTTCCCCTATTCGCCGTTTATAGAAAGGGGCTCCATGACACGCTCCCGTTCTTTCGTTTTTCTCCTGCTGCTCCTGCTCGTGGTCGGGTTGGTCACGCCCGCGCACGCCCAGTCGGACATCCAGGTCGTCAGCGACTCGGCCAGTCTCACCTTCCCGGAGAGCATCCTATTCAATGCTGAGTTCCAAGCCGGCAGCAACATCACCTCCGTCGTGCTCGAATATGGTGTGAACCAGTTGACCTGCGGGACGGTGGAGGCGAAAGCCTTCCCGCCGCTTACGCCTGGCAGGGATGTGAAAGTGAATTGGGCCTGGCAAATGCGCGAGTCAGGATCCCTGCCGCCCGGTGCAACCGTTTGGTGGAACTGGCAGGTGGTTGATTCCGGCGGGACGCAGTTCACCAGCCCCACCAAAACCGTCTTGTGGCTGGATAATATCCACCCCTGGCAGGTCATCCAGGGCGGAAAAATCAACCTGCATTATTACAATGGCGGAGCTTCCTTTGGGCAACAATTGCACGATGCCGCCGCACAGGCCCTGGCGCGGCTTTCGCAGGATGTCGGCGTGGGCACGGATAGCCCAGTGGATGTCTATATTTATGCCAATTCCGATGATTTGCAGTCTTCCATCCTATATGCACCCGCCTGGGTCGGTGGACAGGCTTTTCCAGAGAGCGACATCGTCATCATCGGCATCTCGCCTGACCAGTTGGACTGGGGTAAGGCCACCGAAGCCCACGAGTTGACCCACGTGCTCGTCGGACATCTCACATTCTCCTGCCTGGGCTTTATCCCCACCTGGCTAAATGAAGGCCTGGCGATGTACGGCGAGGGCGGCGTCCAACCTGAGCAGCAAGCCCAGTTCGACCAGGCCAAGGCGGCTGACCAATTACCATCCCTGCGTTCGCTCACCGGCGCTTTTTCAGACGAGGCCAACCGCGCTAACCTCTCCTATACCGAGGCGTATAGCGTGGTAGATTTCATGATCAAAACCTATGGGCACGATAAAATGATCGCCCTGCTGCTGGACCTGCGCGATGGCCAGACGATGGACCAGGCCCTGCAAGCCGTCTATGGTTTTGACACGGACGGCCTGGAAAACACCTGGCGACTCGCCATCGGGGCCAAAACCCATGCCGGCAGCGCCAACCCGACCCCGCTCTCCACGCCGACCGAAGTGCCGACGTTTGTTCCGGTCGGTGCTGCGCCTCTTGCAGCCGCGCTCGCATCTACGCCGGTCGCGGCAACGCCAGCAGCCTCTCCAACCACGACTGCCCTCCCGCCCGCCCAACAGACTGGCCTCAACCTGGGCACTTTCACCACCCTGCTCAAATACGCTCTGGCTTGCCTGGTAATTGCCATGCTCCTGGCCGGCCTGGTAATCTTCCTCATTGTCCGAGGCCAAAACAGGAGTCGAAAATGAGACCGACCAAGAGATTTGCAGCCTGCCTGCTGGTCATCCTATTCCTTCTGCTGGCCTGCCAGGTTTCCGGAACCGCCACTGCCATGCCTGTCAGTGGGGTGGACCGCAACCAGGCGCTTTTCCTGGCCAGCGGGGAAAGTACCAATCCGCGCGATTATGACCCGGCCACCGAACACGATTCCGGCGATAAACGCGTTTTCAGCGGGTTGGTCGCATTTGATCCCAACCTGAAGCTCATCCCCGACCTGGCAGAGTCCTGGGACATCTCGGCAGATGGCACGGTCTACACATTCCATCTGCGCCCGAATGCCAAATTCCAGGATGGCCGGCCCGTGGTGGCCCAGGATGTGATCTATTCCTGGGAACGCGCCGCCGCCCCGGCCACCCAGTCTGACACCGTCCTCACCTACCTGGGTGACATCCTCGGTGTGACGGATATGCACAGCGGCAAGGCTGACCACATCTCGGGATTGAAGGCGCTCGATGAGCATACCCTCCAGGTTAGCATTGACGCCGCCAAGCCCTACTTCCTGTTCAAATTGACCATGCCGGTCGCTTTTGTGCTGGATAAGAAAAACGTTGAATCCGGCCCGAACTGGTACCGCACGCCCAATGGCACCGGCCCCTACAAACTGGCCCGCTGGGATAGCTTTAAGTTGATGGTCTACGATGCCAATCCCTACTACTACTTCGGAGCGCCTTCCATCCCGCATGTCGTTATAGAGTTGGATACGGGCGTTGGCATTGATCTGTACGAATCGGGTGAGATAGACATGACCGGCGTGTCCCCTACCGACGTATCGCGTGTTCTCGATCCATCCGACCCTCTGCACCCGGATGTTCGCAGCGGCGTGAGCCTGTGCACCGACTACGTTATATTCGATATCAGCAAGCCACCCTTTGATGACGTAAAGGTTCGCCAGGCCTTCAGCATGGCTTTCGACCGCCAAAAATTTATTGGCGTGGTTGAAAACGGCGTCGGCATTCCGGCCGAAGGGCTCTACCCGCCGGCCTTGCCTGGCTACAACCTGAACCTGCAAGGCCTGCCTTACGATCCCCAGCAGGCGCGCCAGCTCCTGTCACAGTCCAAGTATGGCGGTCCGCAGGGATTGCCAGCCATCGTCTACACCGCCAGCGGAATTGGCAATACCGCCGGGGCAGATGTGGCTGCCCTGGCCCAGATGTGGCAGCAGAACCTCGGCGTGAAGATCACCATCGAGAATGTCGAACCGGACAAATATTATGACCTGCTTTACTCCGGCCAGCACGGACAGATCTTCTCAGGCGGCTGGTGCGCCGATTACCCCGACCCGGAAGACTTTGCCGATGTTCTATTCCATACCGGCGCGCAGCAAAATATTGGTAATTACAGCAACCCGGCCCTGGATGCCATCCTTGATCAGGCACGCACTGAGCAGAATGTCAGCAAGCGCATCCAGCTTTACCAGCAAGCCGAGCAAATCATCGTGCAGGATGCCCCGGTGCTCTTCATCTCGCATGACATTTCGTACATGCTGGTCAAACCGTACGTGAAAGGCTTTGTGCTGACGCCGATCGACATTCCATTCGAACGCTATTTGTCGTTGCAGCATTAAAAACGTCGAGCAAAATCAAAGTGTCCCGCCCGGCTTTTAGGGCCGCGCCTCGGCCAGGAATTCCACCCTCGCAATTCCTGGCCCCACACTGTAGACCGGGAATTCGAAAGAGACCGGCGCATCCGCCGTAAGCGCCCCCCCGGACTCCCAGCGCCGTACTCCGACCACGTTCCCGGCCGAGTCGAAGGCGCTCGCCAGCACCCACAGCGTGTCCGCCGTGCCTGTACCGGTTAGCACAACCCGGCCACTCACCTCCGCCGTTCGCCCGGTAGCCCCCACACTGGCCAGCGTGTTCTCCAGCATCACCGGCAGGTAGCGCAGATCTCCCGGCCGGAGACGGGTGGCCGTCAACACCTGGACGCGCACTGCCGCATCGGCTTGCACTGGCGCGGCAAAATGGGCCGCCAGCGGCATGGCTACACCCGGTGGAAGAATGTCGAGCAATCCATAAACGACCTGGCTGGCAAATTGCTGCCCGCCCTGATCCAACAAGGCGAATTGCGCCGAAAGATTTTCAAGCGTTTCAGCGTAGTCGTTTTGCACCAGGGCGAAGCACCACAGTCCGCCGGTTATCTCCGGCCAGCAGTGTGCCTGCCGGACCGGGAGCGGGACAGGGGTAGGCGTCGGCAGGCCTGGAATTTGGTTTCCGGATGGAATGACCAGCTTTGTCCCGACCGAAAGGGCCGTTGGCGAAACACCCGGATTGGCCGCCAGCAACGCATCCAGCGAGACCCCGGTTTGTTGGGCGATGCTGCTCAAGGTATCCCCTTTCACAACCGTGTATGTGAAAGTCGTCGGGGTGGGCAGGTAGATCTCCGTCAGGGAGGGGATCAGGGTGGGCATTTGGGTTGGGAGGAGAGTTTGGTATGGCGCGGCCGTTGGCAGGACCGGGGCTGCTCCAATCTTCTGTCCGCAGGCGGTTAAAGTCAGGATCAAAAGTAGGCAAGCCAGGCACCTTTGCATAAGCAAATTATACCCGTTCCACTTGCCCCATCTCCCAGGCTGTGCTAAACTCAATTCATGGCTGATGATGAGGAGCTGTCACCTTCCGAATCTGGGGAAAACACCATGCTGCGGGAAGCCATCGAAGCTCTCCGCAGAGGCGAGCGGACCCGCGCACGAGATCTACTCACGCGCCTGCTCAAGACCGATCAGAAAAATGCCCAGTATTGGGTCTGGCTCAGCGCATCGGTGGATTCACAGAAGGAACGGCTGTATTGTTTGCAGACCGCCATTCAGGTCGATCCGCAAAATGCCGCCGCCAAACGCGGCCTGATCCTGCTTGGTGCACTCCCGCCGGATGACTCGGTGCCGCCCTTCCCGGTTAACCGGCCGCGCCTGTGGGAGGAAAAGACAAATATTCCCAAGCAGCCGGAGGAGAAGAGCATTGGCTGGGCTAATCCGGTCGCACGCGCGTTCATCATCGTGGGGGTTGCCATAGTCGTGCTGGGTCTGTTCGTAGGCGGTTATATGTTCTGGCCGAGGGGTGCGAAACCTCACCTTTATTCCGGCTATCCCACCGTTCTTTTATTGCCGACCATCACTCCTATCCCAACCACCACGCCAACTCCCAGCTTTCTCACTCCCACGGCAACTTTCCTTGGGCCTACGCCGCTCTGGATGTTCCTGGACAAAACCTATACTCCCACTCCGCTCTACGTGGATACCCAGCACCCTATCATTAGCCGCATTGCCTTTCAATCGGCGTTACGCGGACTGGCTTCAGGAGATTACACGGACGCATTGGTTCTGTTCCAACAGGCCGAGGAATTGGAGCCGAATGCTCCAGATATTGATTACTACATTGGCGAGGTTTACCGTGCCCAGAATGAATTCCAGTTGGCTCTGGAGGAGTATCAGAAAGCCATTGATAAAGACCCCAACTTTGCCCCTGCTTTTCTGGGACGCGCACTCGCCAATCTCGGACTGAAGCCGGGCGCGAAAGTGCTCAACGACCTGAACGCAGCCATCCAACTTGATCCAAACTTTGCCGAAGCGTACATCGAACGCGGCAAATACCAGCTTTCCAGCAACCCATCCGCGGCAGAAGCGGATTTTGAGTCTGCCGTTGGGGTCGCCCCGGATTCCGCCCTGGCCTATCTTTATCTGGCACAGGTGCAATTGATCCAGGGAGAGAACCAGGCCGCGCTTGTATCGGCCCAGCGTGCCAACCAGATCGATATAACCCTTATCCCGGTCTACCTGACTCTGGCCCAGGCTTATATTGCCACCGGTCAGGGCAAACAAGCCTTAAGCGTACTGCAGACGTATACGATCTATGAACCAAATGACCCCGGCGCCTATCTCGCAATTGGGACAGCCTACAACGCGGCTGGAGAATACCAATTGGCAGTGAACATCCTCACCGAAGCCATTGATGCCGACCAGCACAATGCCGAAGCTTATATTCAACGCGCTACCGCCTACATGGGCATGCATAATGCGAACCTGGCAGTAACGGACTTCAAATCGGCCGTCCTCTATAATCCATCTGATTTTGGCGCTCAACTCGGCCTGGGGCGCGCCTTGGATACTGAGCAGAAACCCGGCGATGCTTACGTCCAGGTACAGAATAACGCTTATCCATTGGCAAAGACCGATTCCGACAAGGCGCAAGTCTATTACTGGGAAGGGACTTTCCTGGAAGAGTTAAACAAAAAGGCCGATGCGCTGGATAGTTGGAACCTGCTAATCAGTTTGCCCACAAATGCAATGCCCGCAGACTGGCGCACGCAGGCTTTTCAATACCTGAACATCACCCCCACACCTACCTTGTACCCGACTCTGATACCCACCTGGGCACCTACTTCGAATTCAACCATAACCTTCATCTCGACAATCACACCAGCCCCAACCACAACACTCACTTCGACACCCACGCCAACGGAGTAATTGGCTCTTTTGACCAAGCGCTTAAATCCAAACGGCCCATCCTCCCGGACAGGCCGTTTTATTCTTCTTGCTCTTCCTCCTCCCTGATTACTTTTCCCCCTTCACTTTCTTAAAATCAATAAATCCCTGCTCCACATTCGTCTCGATCAACTGCACCCGCACCCGGTCACCCACATCCACTCCTGCAAATCCAAGCACCAGCTTGCCTTCCACCGGCAGGTTGAGCAGGCGTACCCAGGTGCCTTTCGTAGAAGCGCCTGTGACAAATGCATCGAACTGCTCTCCAATGCGCGCTTCAAGCAACAGCGCCGCCGCAGATTTGCCAACTTGCCGTTCGACCTTGTTGGCGGCATCCTCTGCCGCCGTGCAGTGGGCAGCCAGGAGATCCAAATCCTGTTTACTGTAAGGCGCAGGTTTCCCAGCCAGGGCAGCTTTCACCAGACGCTGTGTAAGCAGATCGGGGTAACGCCGGTTGGGAGCGGTGGAATGGGTATAATCTTTGACCGCCAGGCCAAAGTGTCCAGGCACGTTCCCATCCGGAAGTTCAGCCACGTACTCGCCGGAACCCAGCAGTTTGATCACCGCCAGGGAGAGGTCCGGGAAGCGCAGCGGGTCGGCGGCTTTCTCCTTGACCAGGAACTCCTCCAGCGCCTTTGAATCCGGGTTCCCCGGGAGGTTGAATTTGTAGTCTGCCGCGATCGCGACAATCCGGTCCCAGCGTTTTGGGGTGCGCACCACCCGGCGGATCGAGGGTGATCGGCTGGCCGAGAGAAAGCGAGCGGTCACGCCGTTGGCTGCGATCATGAAATCTTCGATGATCTCCTTGGCGCGGTTCTTTTCATCCACTTCAAGGGCGCTAATCTGATCGCCTTCGAATACTGGCCGGGATTCCAGTGTTTCCAGGCTGAGCGCCCCGTGGGTGTGCCGGAAATTCTTCATCCGTTGGGCGGCCCGATCCTGCAATTGCAGGTTTTCGGCCAGCCCTGTCACCGCCGCAACGAATTCGGGGATGGCAGCCTGCTTTTCCAGCCAGGCTGCCACGCTGTTATAAGCAAGCTTGGCCCGGTTAACCACCCAGGCCCGGTAGATATAGGATCCTTCCACCGACCCATCCACGCCGACCAGCATCTCAACCACAATGGAAAGGCGTTCCTCGTTGAAATTCAAGGAAGTGATGCCGGTGGAAACCTTCTCCGGCAGCATCGGGAATATTTCGGCGGCGGTATAGACCGAGGTGGTGTTATGGCAGGCATGTTCGTCCAGCGCACAACCGTTGACAATGGATGAATCCACATCTGCAATCGCAACCAAAACTTTTATTTTGTCCCCGGGCATGGCCTCGGCAACTGTAAGTTGATCCAGGTCACGCGAATCGTCGTTGTCAATGGAAGCCCACAGCAGGTTCCGCAGGTCGCGCACCCTGGCCGGCCCGGCGACTGTTTTCGTAGCCGCCTGGAGCCTGGCAAGTTCGGCCAGGGACGCGGCGGAAAAATCAGGCAGCAGCCCGCGCTCGAGCATGACCCGGTGGGCGATTCTCTGTAGAATGGCACGATGGCTTTGGTTGCTTGCGTCCATTGCGCTTACCCCTTTTACTGGTTGTGTTTTAACTGCTTTTCCTGTTCCTGCTGTTCCTTCTGGCGCTCTTTTCGCTTCTTTTCCAAATCCTGGTCCAACCGCTTTTGCTCCTCCTGGTGCTGTTTACGCCCCTGTTCCTGCTGCTGCTCCACCTGCTGCCGTTCCTGCTGGCGTTGTTTACGTTCCTGCTCCTGCTCATCCTGTTGTGTTTTTGGTTCTGGGCTCATCTTGGTTTCCTTCTTAAAAACGGGTCTGGTTGGAATTTCTATTGCATCCATTGTACACCCTGCCGGGTTCCTGCCCCAGGCTTCCCAACGCCAGGAACAGGTCCGGGTGGGCTGGCATTTTGAAGCCGTTACCTGGGCTGGAGGGCGAAGTTATCAAACAAGATGGTTCCCGATTGGCCCTGAAATACCTCCACAAACACACCCACATCTCCGGCTTTCAAGCGGCTATCATCGAGCTGCGCTACCGTCCAATCGTTGATGGTGAAGGTGAAGTGCGTGCCGCGCGCAGAGACCCCCAGCGTATTCCATTCATTGGGATGGATGGCATCGCTTTTTGTAGAAGTGTGTAGAGTTATCCAATTGCTTGTTACCCCATCATAGTAGTAGACTTGAAAATTTTCTTCATTGCAAACATCAAAAGCATAAAAATTCGCCCCAGAAAAGACCTGTTCCGATCTGAATCGGAGGCCGTAACAAAGATTATCAGCGCTATCCGGGTTCAGCCTAGCATCCACATAGACATCAAAATCGCCCAGGGTATGCTTGCCGCTGCTTTTTGTTCCCCAGGTTGAAAAACTCTTTTTGGCATTATTGATGGTCCAATCATAGACCCCATTCGCAACCTGGACATCTGCGGTCATATATTCGTTATCCACATTATAGGTGTCCCAGCCGTTGCTGTTATCGTTAAAGTGATCGATAAACTCGTAACCATTCAAGTCATTCACACGGGCAACATGGGTGGCAGTTGCCTGGGATAGCAAGGCCTGCCAGGTGGCGGTCGCCGGGGCATGGGTGCGGTTCGCCTGCCATGCGGAAAGCCCCAGGAAGCTAGTTATCACGATGATGCAAAGACAGAGCATCAGAAGGATAGCCAGGATGAGCAGCCGGTCGCTTTGGGCCAGTCTGTTTTTTTTAGGGGCGATCGGTATCATACCCACTTTTTTTCTCTGTTACGTTTTCCCTTTGAGCAACGTATACGCCAACGGGCCCACCAAGCCGCGAACAGAGCGGCCACGCAGGGCCTGATCCAGGTCGACCATCAGGTCTTCGGGGCTTTCCAACCCGATGCTGGCGCGCACGATCCCGTCGCCGGTCCATTCCCGGATGGAGGTTTTTTGTGCCTGTGTAAGATAGGCAGCCGAGTCGATGTACATGTCGGTCGGGTAATAGAAGAGCAGGCTGTGGGCATGGCCCAGCGAGGTGGCATAGTGGAAGACCTTGATCTTCTCCGAAAGCGTGATGGCAGCTCCCAAGCCACCCTTTAATTGGAAGGTCAGCATTCCACCGAAAGCAGACATTTGTCGCTGCGAAAGGGCATGGTGCGGATGACTTTCCAGGCCCGGATAGACCACCCGGCTCACCTTTGGATGGGTCTCCAAAAATTCCGCCACCTGCAAGGCGCCGCGTGAGTGCTGCTGCATGCGTAGCGGCAAGGTCACAGCGCCGCGCAGAATAAGCCAGGCATTGAAGGGACTCAAAACCCCACCAAGGTGCACCAGCATCTCCTTGCGGATGCGCTGGATCTGCTTCTGCGGGCCGATGACAGCACCGCCCAAAGCATCGCCATGACCATTGATGTACTTGGTCAGGCTGTGGAGCACGAAATCCGCGCCCAGGGCAAGCGGCTGCTGGAGCGCCGGGCTGGCCCAGGTAGAATCGACCGCCAGTGGCACGCCGGCCGCGTGGGCAATCTCCGCCAGGGTGGCAATATCGGAGATGCGCAGGATCGGATTGGCGGGTGTCTCGGCGTAAACCAGGCGTGTATTCGGGCGCATGGCTGTGCGCACCTGCTCCGGGTCGCTGGTATCCACCAGGCTAACCTGAATGCCAAGACGCGGCAAGTACTGGCCGAAGAGTTCCACCGAACCGGCATAACAGACCTCACTGGCAACCACGTGATCGCCCTGGCTTAGCAGGGTAAGTAGCAGGGCGGAAACGGCCGCCATCCCGCTGGCCGTGACGATCGCATCGAACTTCTTCCTTTTCACAACCGGCAGGCAGGCAGTTTCCAGCGCCTTCAGACGCTCTTCCAGCGCCCGCAGCGTGGGATTGGACCAGCGCGTATAGGCATGCGGGGGGTGAGGCGAGTCCAGCATCAGGGCATCCATCAGCTTGGGACCGAATGGCGGAAGTTGGAAGGTAGTGGCCATGTCAATCGGCAGACGCATCGCCCCATTTTCGGGATCGGGCTGCTCGCCGGCGTGGACGGCCAGGGTGGAAAAATCAAATTCATCCATGATCAAACCCGTTTTTGCAGTTTCTCAACCAGCGCCTGGTGGCCTTCGCGCGTCACATTGAAACGCCAGGCAAACAGGAGCGACAGGAACAACAGTATCGCCGGCACGGGGCCCATGAAGATGCGGATGGCGTTCACCGCCGCGGGAGGCTGCACCGGCAAAGCTTGCCCGGCCGCAGGGGTGATGTACTTCGCATAAGCCAGGGCCTGCCCCATACCCCAGACCGCTAATGCCGTTGCCAGTTTCTGGAAGAAGGAAGCAAAGGCATAATAGGAGCCTTCCCGTCGTTCGCCGGTCTTGGCCTGGTCTATTTCGATGATATCGGGGATCATGGCCCAGGGCAACACGTAGGCAGTGGCTATGCCCGAGCCGGATAACGCCGCCAGTACGTAAGCCAGTGCGACCTGGTCGGGATGGATGGCCGAGATGGCCAGCAGGACAACCACCCAGGTGAGACTGCCGATTATGTAAGCCCGGCGCTTATCCAGCTTGGTAGACACCCACACCCAGAACGGGATGAACAATATGGCTGCCCCTTCGGCCACCAAGATAAAGTAGTTGGCCTGCCCGGGCACACGCAGATAGTAATTGGCAAAGTAGATCAGGACCGCCGACATGATGCTGGCGGTCGTCCAACTGAGCAGGTAGAGCCCCATCACCATCCAGAAGGGCCGGTTGGTAAGCGTCTCGGTGATGGCCTGTCTGAGGGAAAGGGAAACCGCCGGCTGTTGCCGGTCATACTCCTTGGTCACCCTGAAAACCACCAGCGGAGGGATGATAGTGACCAGCCCCAGCCCGATGCCCAAGGTGGCGAAAAGCACGCGCTTGTCGCTGATGTACCAGCCCAATACTGTAGCCAGGATGATGGCTCCAAGGGTGCCGGCAATGGAGAAAACCATACGGTAGCCGTTGAGGTTGCTGCGTTCATCATAGTCGCTGGTCAGTTCGGGAGTTAGGGAGTTGTAACTGACGTGGATCAGGGTGAAGAGCGTGCCGAAGACCATATAGGTGGCGGCATAGTAGACCGCCAAGCCCACCGGAGTAAAGTGCGGCACCAGCCACATCAGCATGAAACTCAAGCCGAGCGGTACCGCGGCAAAGAGCAACATCACCCGGCGACGGCCAAAGCGGCTGCGGATGCGGTCAGAGAGCAGGCCGATCACAGGATCGTTAACTGCATCCCATATCTTGCCAATGCCGACCGCCCAGCCGGCCAAGTCGGGGCGCAGCCCGGCCACATCGGTCATGAAGTAGAGTTGGAAGAACATCAGGATGGCCAACGGGATGCTGGTGGACAGGTCGCCGGTGCTGAAGAACAGTTTAAGGCGCAGGGAGAGTTTCATCTGAAATCTCGTTTCTGCTACCGTCCCAGGAACAGGTCCTGGAGTTCGGCCGCCTCGTATTTATAGAAATCTTCCATAGGCCGTTCCGTCACCATATTGCGATAAGCTGACAGTTCCTTTTCGATGGATGGATCGAGTTCGACAGGTTTGTGGTCAGCCAGCAATTGGCGGGCCTTGGCACGCGCCAGGTCGAGGGCCGATTTCGATCCGGCGCTCTCCCAGCCCTCGTACGGCTCGCGCACCATCAACTGCGGCAGGAAATGTTCGCTGCGATAGTTCTGCATGGTATGTTTCTCGGTGATGTAGTTGCCAGAGTAACCCACCTTGCGGATGATATCCATGGCCAGGGTCTTCTCATTGACCAAGATGCCGCGCGCAATGCGCAGAGCGGCACCGCAGACTTCATCGTCCAACACGAGCAAGGCGTCTGACTCGATCATGGAGCTGTCCAGCGTTCCAGCGCAGGTGATGTAATCCACGCCGCCCAACACGGCCGGCAGGAGCGTGGCAAAGCGCTCGAAACCGGCCTGGTAATCTTCGCGCTTGGCTTCGGTGACCGCGCCGACGCTACGGCAAGGCAGACCGTAGGATCGGGCCAACTGCACCGAGGCCGCCGTGATGAGGCCTGTCTCAACCGCACCCAGCGCCACGGTGCCGTTGCGCAGATTGGCGATGGTGGAGACGGTGCCATAGACCACCGGCGTGCCCGGGTGGAAAAGCTGGGCCAGGGTAATGTGCGCCAGGATGTTGGCGTTCTCCTGGACCAGCAGCCCGGCCAGCGTGACCGGAGCGGTTGTCCCGGCGATGCCTTCTGGCGACATGGTGACAGGCTGCCCGTATTCGGTGCAAAGGAACATTCCTTCCAGTTGGATCTGGGTCATCTGCAGCGGGCTGACGGTATTGCAAATGCCGAAGAAGCTCGGATGCTGCCGGAACGCCTCGCGCCCGCCCGAGGCGATGGACATCATCTCCATCATGTCGAGGGTGGGACGGTAAGCATAGCAGCCCATCCCGAACGGTTTGTGGCTGTTGTGAGCCCAAGCCCAGATGGCCTCGGTATGGATCGTGGTCATCGGGACATCCGTCGGCCAGACATCCATCTGCATGCAGTGGATGTTCTGGCAGCTGTCGATCAACTGGATGTGATTGACCAGGTCCTGCAAAGTGGATGGGCGATGTTCGCCCGTCTCCAGGTCCAGATTGAAGGTGGGAGTGCCGAGGGCAGCAAAAACCGGTTCTTCGCCTCCGCCGATTTTGACGCTAAACTTGCCATCTGCGCCGTACAGGTGGAAGCTTTTGGGCGCCTTTTCGATGGCCTGCATCACCAGCGTTTCGGGGATGCGCACCTCCCCGGTGGTTTCATCCACGCTTGCGCCAGCCTTGGCAAAAACTTGGCGGGCCAGGGCGTAATCACATTTAACGCCCACATTTGCCAGCACCTCCATGGAGGCGGCATGGATCTGCCGGATTTCCTCCGGGCTGAGCACTTCGAACCTGTTCGTTTTCATTTTATTTTCTCCATTGATCAGGATGGACTAAATAAAGGATATCGCTGAAATCCTGGCAGGAAGTTTACCACGTCTGAACAAGGCCCCAAAGGTTTTCAAAACCTTTAAATTGCGGGGTATAATAATTTTTCTTTCTTCTAACTTTCCTCATGAATCATCTCTTCAAACTCCGCCTCTACCTCAAACCCTACACCTGGCAGGTTCTGCTCAACATAGCCTGCCTCTTGGGCGTGACCGGCCTCTCGCTGGTAGTGCCGCAGATCATCCAGAACGTGATTGACCAGGGCTTGCAAGCCGGGGCCACCGTATTCCTGGAACATTCGGCGCTCATCCTGGTCGGCATTGGCGCAGGCACGGCTGTGCTTGACTTGTGTCAGAGCTATCTGACCCAATGGATCGGGGCGAAGGTAGGCTACGACCTGCGTAACGCCATGTACGACCGCATCCAATACCTGCCCTTCACCTATCACGACCACACCACCACCGGCCAGTTGATCAACCGCTGTATCGAAGACGTGCGCTCTGTCCAGACCTTTGCCGGGGATAGCATGACTCAGGTTGTCCAGTTGGGCGTGCTCTCGATCGGGGTGGTGCTAGTGCTGGTACTTCGCAACCCCTGGCTTGCGTTCATTGCCCTCCTGCCGCTTGTCCCAATGGTCATGATGACAACCGACTTCGGCGTGCGTATCACCCGCCTCTTTTACGCTGTGGATAATACCCTCGGCGACCTATCAGCCCAACTGCAGGAGAACGTTTCGGGGGCCCAGGTGGTGCGCGCTTTTGCCCGCGAACCGCATGAAATTGAACGCTTCGACCAGATCAACCGCTTGTATTTCAAGGCGCGCGTCAAGGTCAATCACGAAATGGCCAAGCTCATGCCCACCAGCGCCTTGCTCACCACCCTGGGAACCATCCTGATCCTGATGGTGGGCGGCCCGCTGGTACTGCAGGGGAAAATGACAGTGGGCGAACTGGTGGCCTTCAACGCCTACCTGCTGATGCTTTCGGCGCCGGTGCAGCAATTGGCCTGGCTGGTGAATGCCATTGGCGAATCGGAGGCCGGGGCGCAACGCCTCCTGGAAATCCTGGAGCACGAGCCGGAAATCCAGTCCCCGGCGGAGGCGGTGGTGCTCGGAACGCTAAGCGGCCGGGTGGAATTCCGGGATGTTTGCCTGCGCTACCAAGATGAGAAGGTGGATGCCCTCTCTGATATCAACCTGGCTGTTGAGCCGAACCAGTTGATTGCCCTGATCGGGCAGACTGGCTCGGGCAAGACCTCGCTGGTCAATCTTATTCCGCGCTTCTATGATATCAGCGAGGGGGCGGTATTGGTGGATGGCCTGGATGTGCGCCAAGCCGACCTGGTGTCGCTGCGCAAACAGATCGGCATTGTCCTGCAGACCTCGCTGCTCTTCTCTGACAGTATCCGCGAGAATATTCGCTATGGCCGCCCGGCTGCCACGGATGAAGAGATCACCGCCGCGGCGCGCGCTGCCCAGGCACACGATTTCATCGTCAACTTTGCCGAAGGCTACGATACGCTGGTCGGCGAGCGTGGCGTGACAGTCTCCGGCGGGCAGCGCCAGCGCATCGCGATCGCGCGCGCCCTGTTGATGAACCCGCGCATCCTGATCCTGGATGACTCGACCTCCAGCGTGGATACCCAAACCGAGAAGCTCATCCAGGAGGCGCTTGACCGGCTGATGGAAGGTCGCACCACTTTCGTAATCGCCCACCGCCTTGCCACCGTCCGTCGGGCGGACCTGATCGTAGTTATGGCAAACGGGCGCATCGTCCAGCGTGGACGGCATGATGAGTTGCTCAAGCAAGGCGGGCTGTATAAGGAGATCTATGACCTGCAGTTGAGCCAGCAAGGCCATTTCACCGAAGAGACCGGAGTGGATGAGCAGCTCTTTTCGAGCGTACCGGAACCCGCCGCCTTTGATGATCGCCGCGCCTCGGAAGAGCAGGTATCCGAATGACCACCATCATCCCGCCTGCCTACGTGACCGAGTCGGAAGAACTCTACGACCAAAGCGTCAACCCGCAGAACACCAAACGGCTGGTTGCCTTCATCCGGCCTTATATTGGTCGGCTGATCCTCTCCGCCGCCCTGATGCTGATTGCCTCGGCCGCCTCTGTGGCAGGGCCCTACTTTGTCAAGATTGCCATTGATAGTGGCCTGGATGCCGGCAATGCCGTGCTTTTGCGCTACACCCTCCTGGCCTTCCTGGGCGTCTCGGTCATCCAATGGGTAGGTACCTATTATCGAGTCAACTTGATGTCCTGGATCGGGCAGTCCGTCATCTATGACCTGCGCAAGATGCTTTTTGCCCATCTCCAGGACCTATCGCTGGGGTTTTACAGCCGCTACTCGGTTGGGCGCGTCATCACGCGGGCTATCAACGATGTGGAGACCCTGCGGGACTTCATGACCTGGGCGTTGCTGGCCATCGCCCGGGATGTTTTCACCCTGGCTTTGATCATTGTGGTGATGCTATCCATGGATGTACGCCTGGCACTGCTCACTTTCAGCGTCCTGCCGGTCATGGTACTCATCACCTTCCTCTTCCGGAGCCTATCCCGTGCGGCTTATCGCAAAGTACGTGCCGCCATCTCGTGGGTAAACTCGGTACTGGCCGAGAACGTCAACGGCGTGCGCGTCGTCCAGGCTTTCTCCCGGCAGAAGCAGAACTACGAACATTTCAGGGACTATGTTAACCGCTACCATCTTGAACGCGCCATGGTCACGGCGCGCATCTCTTCCGTCTTCAGCCCCAGCGTGGATCTCCTCGGGGCAATTGCCACCGGCCTGGTGATCTGGCTGGGCGGAACCGCCGTGCTCGGTGAGAGAATCACGGCGGGCGTGCTGGTGGCTTTCATCCTATACATTGATCGCTTCTTTGATCCCATCCGCGACCTGAGCCGCCGCTACGATGCCCTCCAATCCACCATGATCGGATGGGAACGCATTATGGGGCTTTTAGATATACCGGTTGAGGTGCAGGATGCCCAAAACGCCGGGGAGTTGCCCAGCCTGCAGGGTGAAGTGCGCTTGGAGCATGTCTCGTTCCATTACTCGGATGACCCGGCACCCATCCTGACGGATATTGACCTGCACATCCGCCCCGGCGAGACCGTGGCCCTGGTGGGCGAGACCGGGGCCGGCAAGACAACCCTGGTCAAACTGCTCTCGCGCTTTCATGACCCAACCAGCGGCTGCATCCGTGCTGACGGGTATGACCTGCGCACGGTTACGCAGGCTTCCCTGCGCAAACAGATGGGCGTGGTATTACAGGACCCGTTTCTATTCAATGGGACCGTGCGGGAGAATATCCGCTTCGGGCGGCTGGATGCCACGGATGCCGAGGTGGAAGCCGCCGCACAGGCGGTTGGGGCGCACGATTTCATCATCCATCTGCGCAATGGCTACGAAACTTCAGTCGAGGAAGGCGGCGTGATGCTTTCGGTGGGACAGCGCCAGTTGCTTTCGTTTGCGCGGGCCCTGCTAGCTGACCCACGCATCCTCATTTTGGATGAGGCCACCTCATCGGTGGATACGCAGACTGAACAAATCATCCAGGCTGCCCTGCGCCGGCTGCTGAAAGGACGTACTTCCTTTGTCATTGCCCACCGCCTGTCCACCATCACGAACGCCGACCGCATCGTCGTCGTCCACGATGGCAAGATCATCGAGCAGGGCACACACGCCGAACTGCTGGAGAAGCAGGGCATGTATTACAACTTGTACCGGACCGGATTTCAGGAATAAGAATTTGAAGCGATTTTCTCCCCCCAGTGGATCGCAATCGTTCCAAACATGCGATAGCGGTAGCCGACTTGCTTGAACCCGGCCGAGGCCATCCGGACGGCCAGTTCTTCGGCAGACAGAAATGATTCGCTCGAGGCGGGCAGGTAGCGATAGGCTTCCCGATCGCCGGAGACCAAGCCGCCAATCAGCGGGATGATGAAGTGCATGTGCACCCAGACGAAAGGGCTGAAGATGCCGGAGCGTGGGCGGGTGGTTTCCAAGATGGCAATGTGCCCGCCTGGCTTAAGAATGCGTGCTTGCTCGACCAATGCAGTGCTCAGGTTGCCCACATTGCGCATCAGGAACCCGGAGACCACTGCATCGAAGGATTTGTCCGGGAATGGCAGGTGCAGGGCATCCGCAGTTACCCAGGGCAGGGAACCGGAAGTGCGCCCGGCGAGCAGCATGGCAAGGTTGAAATCCGCCGCCACCAAGCGGATGGCCGGTTGCTGGCGCAGGGCTTCCCGTCCCAGGTCGCCGGTGCCGCTCCCAAGGTCAAGTAGGCAGTCGCCAGGGGTCAGCTTGGCACACTGGATGGTCTCCCTGCGCCATTGGATATCCTGTCCGCCGGTCATCAGCCGGTTCATCAAGTCGTAGCGTCTGGCAATCCGGTTGAAAACGGTATGAACGTACTTGGCGCGTTCATCGCCGGTTAATTGACTCATCCTATTCCTTTTTTTGAGAAGATCCTGCCCGGATTATAATGGCGATATTCTCTTTAATCGCTCTGGATATGACTCCTGAAACAAGACTCCCCAATCAGTTCCAAATCTGGTGGCTAGCCATCCGCCCGCGCACCCTGCCGGCTGCGGCAGCCGGGGTCGTTGCCGGAAGCGCCCTTGCGTTGCACGATCGAACCTTTCGCCTGCTCCCAGCTCTGGCGGCCCTGCTGGTCGCATTGTTGCTCCAGATCGGCAGCAACCTGGCGAACGACGTTTTCGATTACGAGCGCGGGGCGGATTCCGCCCGGCGGCACGGACCGCTGCGGGTTACCCAGTCCGGGCTGCTCGCCCCCGGCCAGGTCAAGGCCGGCATGGGCACGGTTTTCGTTCTGGCGGGACTGATCGGACTGTACCTGGCATACGAATCCGGCTGGGTGGTGATCATCGTTGGCCTGGCGGCAATCCTCTCGGCAATCGCTTATACGGGCGGCCCATTCCCGATCGGTTATTACGGTCTGGGCGATTTGTTCGTATTCCTGTTCTTTGGGCTTGCGTGCGTGGCGGGAACCTACTTTGTGCAAGCCGGGAAGGTCAGCCTGGCCGCCTGGTGGATGTCGCTGCCGGTCGGCCTGCTCATCGTTGGCATCCTGGTGGTGAACAACCTGCGCGACCTGGAGTCGGATCGCCTAGCCGGCAAACATACTCTGGCAGTAATACTGGGCAGGCGCTTTACAAAAGGGGAGTACCTCGCCTGCCTGTTAGTGGCATTCGCATGCCTGCCCGTGTTATGCCTGTGCGGGCTGCTGCCCTGGCCGGTGCTGATCGCCTGGCTGTCGCTCCCCCTGGCCTGGAAGCTGGCCCAGGTCGTTTCCACACAAACGGGGCGGGCGCTAAACGCGGCCCTGGGTGGTACGGGCCAGCTCGCGCTGGTCTTCAACCTGCTCTTCCTGGTTGGAATGTTGCTGGCAAGATAAGGCGGGAGCATGGAACATTTATCCAAATACCTGCGCCAGTTTAGCCGGGAAACCTTCTCGTCCCTGCATGTTCGCAATTACCGCTTATATTACATCGGGCAGATCATTTCGACCTCCGGCACTTTCATGCAGACGATCGCCCAGTCCTGGCTGGTGCTCAAGCTGACCAATTCAGGCACCGCCCTGGGGATCGCCACTGCCTTGCAATACCTGCCCATCCTGTTCCTGGGCCCGTACGGCGGCGTCATCGCTGACCGCTTTCCCAAGCGAAAAATCCTTTACCTCACCCAATCCATATCCGGCCTGCTGGCGTTGATCCTGGGTGCGTTGGTAGTGACTGGCCTGGTAAAGGTCTGGATGGTTTATATCCTGGCCTCCTGCCTGGGCATGGTCAACGTTTTCGACAATCCCACCCGCCAAACCTTTTACATGGAATTGGTTGGACCGGAGCACATCAGAAACGCCGTTACATTGTATTCGACCCTGGTCAACCTGGCCCGCATCATCGGACCGGCCATCGCGGCGGGGTTGATCGCTGCCTTTGGGCTGGCGCCTTGTTTCATCCTGAATGGGATTTCCTACGGCGCTGTGGTAATCATGCTCGGCCTGATGCACACGAATGAATTACTGGTCACCCCGCCGGTGCCACCCGCAAAAGGCCAGCTCCAGGAGGGCTTCAAGTATGTGATTTCCATGCCCGTGCTCGGCTCGACTCTCTTGATGATGGCCATCATCGGCACGCTCACGTACGAATTCCAGGTCAGCCTGCCGCTAATCGCACAGTTCACATTCAAGGGAGATGCCAGCAGTTACGCTTTTCTGACCGCTTCCATGGGGGTTGGGGCAGCCATCGGAGGAATTCTATTTGCCAGTCGCAAAGGCATCCAACCTTATAAACTGGTCGGCGCTTCCCTGCTGTTCGGGCTGGCGGTTCTGGCGGCGGCATTTATGCCGAGCTTGCACCTGGCTGGCTTGGCCATGGTTTTGGTGGGGATCTGCTCAATTAATTTCTCTTCGCTCGGCAACAGTATCCTGCAACTGGAGAGTTCACCGCAAATGCGCGGCCGGGTTATGTCATTCTGGTCAGTGGCTTTTCTGGGCTCCACAACCATCGGTGGGCCCATCGTCGGCTGGTTTGCCGAAGCAGCCGGAGCGCGCTGGGGGCTGGCATTGGGCGGATTGGCTGCCCTGGCCGCGACCGCCCTGGGCGCGTTCACCTTGCGCAATATGCGTACCGATAATACGGCCTCACATGACTATCACACTGGATAGGCTCTCCCGGCATCAACGGGAAGATCCTCATTCAGCTTTTAAGATAAAGACTCGCTGGCCTGGTCGAGCGCATCCACTTCGGCAGGCTCCAGCCGCCAGCCCACTGCCCCGGCATTCTCAGTAGCTTGGCGCGGATTCTTGGCACCCGGGATGGGCACAGCACCCTTGCAGACGATCCAGTTCAACGCCACCTGCGAAGGGGTTTTGGCATGACCCTGGGCGATCTCCCGCAGCAATCCAATCAAGGGACTGACCCGCTGGAGATCGGAACGCCTGATGAGGCGCCCGTGCAGGATGGCCGGCAGATCCTCAGGCTTGTATTTCCCGGTCAACATGCCGTATCCCAGCGGGCGGTAAGCCACCAAGCTTATACCCAGTTCCCGGCAGGTTTGCAACAGGCCGCTGCGCTCGGCCTTGCGGTTCAGCAGGCTGTACTCGACCTGGTTACTGGCCAACGGGAAGCCCCGCCTGGACAGGACGGCCTGCGCCCGGCGCGTCTGCTGCGCATTGCAGTTGGAGACGCCGACGGCACGCGCCAGCCCGGCCTGCTGTACATCCGCCAGCGCCTCGACCCAGGTTTCGAGCGGCACCGGCGGGACTGGAAAATGTAACAGGTAAAGGTCCACATTCGGTACCCCCAGCCGCCGCAGGCTGGCATGCAAGGCCGCCGTGAGGCTGGATTTGGAGAAACGCCCAGGATATGGGAAGAACTTGGTGGCCAACACCACCTGCGCCTGGTAGGAAGGCAGCAGCCGGCCGATGGTCTTCTCAGAACCGCCGAGGTTATAGATCTCGGCTGTATCTATAAAGTTGATCCCGCCCTCCAGCGCGGCCGCCAGGGTCGGCTGCTTGGCGGGGTCGGCCCGGCGGCTGAAGCCCCAGGCGTTAGTGCCCATGCCGAGCGGGCTGATACGTAAATCGCTGGCACCCAGGGGAATGCGTTCAGGAGTTGGATTGTTCATTTCGGGCGATTCCTTCTTAGTGATGCTCAAGCTATCAGAGGTGTTTTAACGCGAATGCCACGAATAGGGGAATATTGCAAATGAACCTTTAAAACCATCCGCGGGATTTGCTATTTCGTGCAATTCGCGTTGAAAAAGGCTCGAGCCGGGCCGGGAACGCATAAATCTTCCCAAGCGAGGTTGAAATTCAATCCATTATACACTTTCCAGCAATCCTCAATTTGAGTAAGACTGAGGATTTCTTTCTATGCCTTCGGCGGATTTTATAAAAACGGGGTCATGCGAGGAAGCGGGTATTCGTTCCGCGTATCGAAAAAAAAAAAACGAATAGGATGCCAGGAAATAAAAGAATTAACAATGAAGGAAGAGCAGAGCAGAAATGAGAAATTGGGGCAACGGAATAAAACGAATAAGGAATGGGAAAGAAAAAGGTAGAGGCATGAAGCGAGAAGGAAGCCATAACGAGGAAATGGGTGAATGCGAACAAAGGTGACAGGAAGAGCCATATCTGGGATTATAGAATATGTGTTCTATTTTGTCAAGAAAATGATAGTACTTCTCGGCATGAATATTTTCCATATAGAGACCTTATGTACACTTTCACTTTGATTTGCCAGATTCCCCGATTGCGGCTATAATAGCGCCTTGCCTGACGGGGCGTGGCGCAGTCCGGCTAGCGCGCTTGCATGGGGTGCAAGAGGTCCCGGGTTCAATTCCCGGCGCCCCGACTGGAAGACTCCAAGAAATTGGAGTCTTTTCGTTTTAGGTCCGGGTTTCCCCATTGGGGGACTGTCGCAATTCCCGGCGCCCCGACTGGAAAACTCCAAGAAATTGGAGTCTTTTCGTTTTAGGTCCGGGTTTCCCCATTGGGGGACTGTCGCAATTCTCGGCGCCCCGACTGGAAAACTCCAAGAAATTGGAGTCTTTTCGTTTTAGGTCCGGGTTTCCCCATTGGGGGACTGTCGCAATTCTCGGCGCCCCGACTGGAAAACTCCAAGAAATTGGAGTCTTTTCGTTTTAGGTCCGGGTTTCCCCATTGGGGGACTGTCGCAATTCTCGGCGCCCCGACTGGAAGACTCCAAGAAATTGGAGTTTTTTCGTTTTAGGTCCGGGTTTCCCCATTGGGGGACTGTCGCAATTCTCGGCGCCCCGACTGGAAAGACTCCAAGAAATTGGAGTCTTTTCGTTTTAGGTCCGGGTTTCCCCATTGGGGGACTGTCGCAATTCTCGGCGCCCCGACTGGAAAGACTCCAAGAAATTGGAGTCTTTTCGTTTTAGGTCCGGGTTCCCCCATTGGGGGGACTGTCGCAATTCCCGGCGCCCCGACTGGAAAACTCCAAGAAATTGGAGTCTTTTCGTTTTAGGTCCGGGTTCCCCCATTTGGGGACTGTCGCAATTCCCGGCGCCCCGACAAATCCAACCATAGGGCGCAAAGGTACTTAAAAGTCCTTTGCCCGGGGTCCTGTGGTTGGTTTTTTTAAGGTCAAACTGCTACGGGACCCATGGTTTTACCTCTGGGGAGGCGAATACCAAAAATACCGGTCAAAACTCACTGTTTTTGAGCAAAAAAGGATCGCTTGACAGCCGTACAGGACAATGCTATTATGTACGGCAGGAGAGCCACCATGTCAGAAACAAAATTGACCGTACGCGTACCGCGTGATTTACTGGAAAACGTCAAGCGTTATGCCGCAAAAAATAACACCACCCTCACCGATCTTATTGAAGCATATCTTCGTCATATTCCTGCACAAGAGCCCTTTGACCATGCCCCTATTGTGCAGCGGCTAAGCGGCACATTATCCCTGGATGTCTCAGTAGAAGACTATAAGAAGCATCTGGAAGAGAAATATGCCCGATAAACCTGTTGTATTGATCGACCTAAATATCATCTTGGATGTTCTGCAAAAGCGCGAGCAGTTCTATGAGCCATCGGCCCGTTTGCTAGCTGCAGTTGAGCTTGGGAAGGTAAGAGGGCTGGTCGCCGCTCACAGCATCACCACCCTGTTTTACTTGATTAGAAAAGACCAATCGGCGGCAGAAGCCCGGGCAACCATTACCAACCTATTACAGTTTATTGAAATTGCACCTTTAGACCACAGCACGATCGAGCAGGCGCTTAATCTCGACTATCGCGATTTTGAAGACGCGGTTCAAATGATATCCGCGGTGCAATGCAAAGTTGATTATTTGATCACTCGAAACGAGAAAGATTACCAGCCTGCCCTTCTGCCTGTTCTGCAGCCGGTGGATTTCCTGGCTACGTTGTGATAGTAAAAACCGAAGCGGTCATTCGCCTACATCTTGATTCAAGCCATCCGGGGTGGCCGAACCATGGGGCGCAGGGTTTTTGCTATCTCGCGAACCAGGATATACATTGTTGTCCGTTTTTCTCTCCTAATTCAATTCCCGGCGCCCTGGCACGAAAGACTCCACTACGGTGGAGTCTTTTCGTTTTCGGCCTGGGTTTCCTGCCCACGACCGGCCCTTTAACCGGAAACCATTGCGCATATTGGCGCTCGACCTTGGGAACTGCGCGAGATGTTCAATGCTCACCCTTATTAAACGAAGGTAAAATAAATGGAGATAGCATGACACCTCCTCCCGAAAACCTGTCTCTGCCCAAAGTGCTTTTATCTGCCCCGGATGGTTCGCGCGCCGGCTTGACCCTGCACGGCGCCCAAGTAATATCCTGGGTTCCGGTGCAGGGCGGAGAGCAGTTGTTCCTCAGCCGCAAAAGCGAATACCGGCCGGGTGTTGCCATCCGCGGCGGGATACCGGTGATCTTCCCACAGTTTGCCGGACGGGGAACCCTACCGAAGCATGGCTTTGCGCGTACTTTGCCCTGGGAACTGCTCTCGACGGAAGGCGGAGTGGCCGTGCTAACATTGAGAGACAGCCAAGGCACCCGGACTATCTGGCCATATGCCTTCTACGCCGAGTACCGGGTTGAGGTGGGTGGACAGGCTCTTATGATGACGCTACGGGTGATCAATACCGGCACGGATGCCTTTTCCTTCACTGCCGCGCTGCATACCTACCTGCGCGTCGAGGATGTGCGCCTGGCGGCTGTTGAAGGGCTGAAAGGTTTACGCTATGCCGATTCAATCTTTGGAGAGGCAGAATCGATCGAGGAAAACGAACAAGTGGTGTTTTCAGGCGAAGTGGATCGAATCTACTTCGGAACACAGCAACCTGTCCATTTGATCCAAAAAGATCGCCGCCTGACCGTGCAAGCAGACGGTTTCGTTGACACCGTGCTCTGGAACCCTGGTTCCGAGAAGGGTACCGCGCTGGCTGATCTGCATCCCGCAGGCTTTTTGGAATTCGTTTGTATCGAATCGGCGTCCATTGGGCAAGCTGTGTATCTCGAGCCGGGAGGAAGCTGGCAAGGCACGCAAGCACTGACTGCCAGAACACGCCCCAAAACAGGGCAGTCCCCGGCTGTTTCCTGATTAAACCTATTGCGCCGGAAGGACGTTAAATATCATGCTGGTCTGGGTCCTTTGCAGGGTAAACTGCAAGGTAGTGATGGTGGTCTGCTTTTGGCCCGACACGGCGAGGTTCGAATAGTTTTGCGTCAACCAGGTAACGAATGTCAATTCATCAACCGCCGGCAAAGTACCGGTGAGAACCAAATTCAATGCGCTGATGCCCTGGTCAACGCTAGCCTGCTGGTCCGAGCGCGGGATCGTGACCGTGATCCGGCTCAGATTACACGCATCCCCAATGAACTGGGCGGAAAATCCCTGCGAAATCGCAGGGAAGGTGGCGGCTCCGGTTGAGGTCAACGTAGCCGTTACCACCGGCTGACCGTCCGCCGTTCCATTCGCAAGCGTAAACTCCTGGGACATCTGCAGGACTGTTTTGGCAGTACTCATCGAGATACCCAGTCCGCCGGCAGTGGGGGTGCCTGTACAGGTGCCGGCTGATTGCACCGCTGCCATTGTTTCGAGCATAACTTGGGCAGTCGGAGCACTGGTCAGCATGGACGGCAGTTGGGTAGAAGCTTCGTTTTTAATTTTCTGAATATTCTGGACGCCAGAAACCAGGCCACAGCCCAGGGTGAAGAGTAAAAAGAGCGGGATAACGAGCAAACGAGTTTTTCGCATAGCATTTCTCCTTATTATTATATGAATTATCTCAATTATCTCTTAATTTCCAGGAAACGCAAGGGAGACTGCACAGAACGATCACCTTTATAGGATCAGCTATGTTCCGGCGCTGATAATCACCCGCTCCCCCAGCCCGGCCCAATCGTACAGCCATTTTGCATCCGCCGGGGACAGGTTGATGCAACCGTGCGAAGCCGGGGCGCCGAAGCTGTTATGCCAGTAGGCGGCATGGAAACCAAAATTGCCCGAGTAGGTCATGAAGTAGGGCACACCCTCGATATAATACTCACTGGTCGATTCGGGCGGCGGGGTGATCGAACTGTATTCCACCTTATATAGGATGGCAAACCTTCCTTCGAACGTCCAGGAATTCTTACCGGACGAGATCAGGGTGGCGAAGACCAGCTTGCATTTGTCATAGACGGACAGCGTCTGGGTGGCCAGGTTGGCATAAATAAAGCGGCAGGTGTCCGGCCCGGCTTCCGCCGGGAGCGCCGGGTTGACCAGGGCGACCGCACTTTCCGGCAGCCACTCGTCCGCGCCGATGGCGATGTAGCCCGGTTTCTGTGCAGCGGATGGGACTTCGTGCACCACATGGTAGCGTTTATAGGCCTGCACCGGTGCACCAGCAGTATTGACGCTCTGCGTATCGGCCAGCACCCAGCCGAAGCGGAAGCTCACATCCCGCGTCAGCAGCAAGCCGGTGAAGGTGGAGGGCGTCAACGGCTGTAAATCCTGCCCATCCATCCAGCCGAGGTTAACCAGAAAATAAGTCTCTCCATCATCGCCGGTCCGGCTGGTGGTGTAAGCCACGTAGGCGGGATAATCCGGCAGGTAACCGTAATTGCCGGTCTTCTTCACGGCATCCTGGAAGCTGGCATAGACCTTTGCCTTGGTATTGGTCACTTCGGCATACTGGTATTTCAGCACGCCCAAAGCCGGGTCGAGCGTCTGGTACCAGGCCGGTTCGGGGGTGGGCGTGGCCGTCGGAATATCAGTCGGGGTAGCAGTGCTGGTTGTCGTTACGGTAGGGATGGGCGAGGCCAAGATGGCCGGCACAGGCGTAACAACCGGTGCGGCGGCCTGGCAGGCTGTTAGAAGAAGTACGAGAGCAAGCAAAGCGAAAAGCTTTTTATCCATGCGGCCAATCCAGCAGCAAAACTTCCACCAGCAGGCGTGGATTGACGTTGCGCTCCAGCTTGTCCAGCGCGCCTTCTGTCGCCTGCACCAACCCGCGCACCTCGGACAGCAACAGTTTCCCTGCCAGCGACTCTATCTGTGCAATCTGGTCCACGTTGGCGAGCGGAATATCCGCTCCGGATACACACAACAATACATCCCGCCAAAATGAGAGCCACACCAGCAGTGTCTCGCGCAGGCGTTCCTTTGCCTCAAATTTCCGGTCAGTCAGCTTTTCAGCATAGGCGAAACGCCCACGCCGTGTAGATCCGAGTAATTTGTGAAGATCCTCCAGCCGTTGTGCGCGGAAGGCCAGGGTTTCAGAATCCTGCATCAGGCGCAAGGCATAGCCGGGACGTCCACCAGATATGTGTGCCAGGAGGTGGGCGGTGGTCTCATCCGCACCACGTTCTTTCAAGTAGTCTTCCACTCTCCCGGCCGGCAATGGGCGCAGGCGCAGCACTTCACAGCGCGAAACGATGGTGGGCAGGAGCTGTTCGGGTGTATCCGCGGTCAGGATGAGCACAACGTGGGCGGGGGCTTCCTCGAGCGTTTTCAGCAAAGCGTTGGCGGCGTTGGCATTGGCCTCCTGGAAGCGCAGAAAGAGCGCCACGCGATAGCTGCCCTGGTAGGGCTTGAGCACCAGGCTTTGGCGCAGGGTGCGGATCTGTTCCACCTTCAGGGTGCCGCCTTCCTTCTCGGCCTGGATGACGGCCAGGTCGGCATACTGCATCCGTTCGATCTGCTGGCAGGTCTTGCACTTGCCACAGGGTTCCCCCACTGCGACCGGCTGTGGGCAGTTCAATGCCTGGGCCAGGCGCAATGCCAGGCTGCGGCGACCCAACCCGGGCGGTCCGCTGAAAAGATAGGCATGCCGGATGGAATCGTGCGTGAGATGCTGCTTGAGCATCTGCACCGCCCATTCATGTCCGAGCAGACCCCAATTATCCATCAACTTTCTTCTCCGGCTCTCAACCGTAAATATGAATCATACCGTTCCGGGCGCACCGTGCCGGCTTCCACAGCCGCCCGCACCGCACAGCCTGGTTCAGTTTTATGGTGGCAGTCGCTGAACTGGCAGTGCGCCACCAAAGGGGCCAGTTCAGGAAAGTAGCCATCCAGTTCTTCCGGCTCGGTATCCCACAGCGCCAGGGAACGCATGCCGGGCGTGTCGGCCACGTAGCCGCCCGCCTCCAGCGGGAACAACTGCCGCACCGTGGTGGTATGGCGGCCCTTCTGGAAGGCCTCGCTGATCTCGCGCACCGCCAGCCCCAGCCCCGGCTGGACCGCGTTCAGCAGGCTGGACTTTCCCACCCCGCTCGGCCCGGCCAGCGCGGATATTTTCCCTTTTAATCGTTCACGCAGTTCATCCACTCCTGCGCCAGTCTTGGCGCAGGCATAGATGACCGGATACCCGATCGCCGGGTAGAAGCCGAACGTCGCTTCGGCCTGCTCACGGCCCACCAGATCAATCTTGTTGGCAACGATGATGGCAGGCAGGCTTTGTCGCCCGGCGATGACCAGGAAGCGGTCAAGCATACGCAAGTGTGGAGCGGGGTGGGCGCAGGCGAAAACGAACACAGCCTGGTCGGGGTTGGCCAGGATGACCTGCTGGTACACGCCTTGTGGGCGCGGGTCAAGCCGCACCAAGGCACGGCTGCGCTCTTCAACAAACTCGATGCTTCCCAACCCATCTGCCTGCCGAGTTACCAGTACCCGGTCACCCACTGCGGCAATATCGCCCACGTGTTTCCCCTGCTTGAGCCTCCCGCGCAGGTGACAGGTCAACAGGCTGTTTTCGGTCTGGACGGCAAAAAATCCCGATTGGGAACGGATGATAAGTCCGGGAATTTGCTCTGTCAGCATGGTTGCACGGTTCTGTAGAGATCGCTTGCTTAATGCTTGGGCTTGGGTGTAGGCGTGGGCGTTGTCACGGCGCCATAATCCGGATTGATGACGCCGAAGGAGGTTTCCCACGAGTAGACCGTCTGCGGGTGGCCGAAGAAGTAGATTTCCATTATGCGCCGGAAGATCGGAGCAGCCCAGATGGCGCCTTCCCCTTCATTGCTGACAAGCACGACCACGGCAATATCCGGCTTGTCGGGATTGTTTTCCATGCTATATCCGCCGAACCAGGCATCCGGATTGGTAAAGCCACTCTCGGCGGTGCCGGTCTTGGCGGCAGTGATAATGGGGAGTCCCACCAATTCGTAGTTCGCCGTGCCGCGTGGATTTTCAACCACCTGGCGCATGGCAGCCTGGATGACTTGCAAATTTGCCGGTGTGACCGGCAGGGTAGCATTGATTTGCGGGCTGAATACGCTGATCGGATTCCCGCTGACCGGTTGAACCTTCTCCACGAGTTGCGGACGGTAGAGTGTGCCGCCGTTGGCGACTGCAGCAATGTAGGCTGCCACCTGTAGCGGTGTTACCAATACCTTGCCCTGGCCGATGGCGATGCTGGTTGCGTCCAGGCCGTCGGTGGGATCCGGGATGGAGCCTGTGGCTTCGGCAACCTGTCCGATCCCGGTGGCCTTGCCCAAGCCAAAGGCCCTGGCCATATTCGAGATGGCATCCTGGAATTTGCCACCAGCCTGGTCATACAGGGTCAAACCGATATGGTAAAACCACGGATCGCATGAGCGCATCAAGCCCTCTGGCAGAGTCAGCATGCCGCTGGGCTGGCTAATCGGTTCGGTGCAAGTATCTTTGCCGGTGGCCGCTTTTTCATTCTGGCAGTCCTCCCAGGTCCAATCGTAGAGGGTGACATTCGGAATCTCGGTAAACGCATACTCACAATCGTACGTGCTGGCAGGCGTGAACACGCCGCTCTCCAATGCAGCCGACATCGTGATAATTTTAAACACCGAGCCGAGCGGATACTGTCCCTGCGTGGCCCGGTTGAAGGTCGGCTGGTTAGGATCATTCAACATATCCTGGAGAGCCATTTTATTGTAGTTATTCAAGTCATACAGGTTGGGGTCGTAGCTCGGCGAGGAAACCATCGCCAGCACTTTTCCGGTATGCACATCCATCACAACAATCGCACCCGGCAAACCATCCAAGGCATCCTGGGCCTGTTTCTGCAGATCACTGTCAATCGTCAGGGTGATGGAATCGGCCGGCTGGGAATCCACCTGGGCGAGCACGTTGCTGGGATCTCCGTCAACATACAGGCTGGCCGCGTCCCGGCCATGCAGGTATTGTTCGCCCCATTTCTCGATCCCTTCAAACCCAACCCGTTCCGAGCCGTTATAGCCGAGCCGCTTGTAAGCGCTTAAATCTTCCGGCGAAATGTACAACGTGTAACCGACGGCATGAGGGGCGACATCCGGTGCGTAAAAACGGGATGTATAGGGATTCACTTTCACGCCAGAATAACTGGCAATGCCGGTTTGCTTGACCGCATCCGCACTAGCCTCCCCAACCGGAACGTACTCTCCCGGTTTGTAATTCTCATAATTATTTCGGATAATTTCCGAGCGGATGCCCGTCAGGCGCGCCAGGGTGTTGATGACCGCGCTTTCACTATCCGAAGAAACCCCTCCGGCGATCAGGCCGAGCGCATCCACATCCGTCTGCGTGACGATGGCATCGCCGTTGCGATCGTAGATATCACCGCGCGCCGGCAGGGTGGTATGGGCAGCCACCAGGTGTTTGCCGCCGGCCAGTTCGGGCAGGATCAGGCCGTCGTCCCACTTGATCTTCCAATCGCCATTTTCCAGGAGAAGGTTTGCGGTAATGTTACGCGAAATATCCCCGAACAGGACAGTATGATATATGATGTGAAAAGCCTCCTGCGCGGTTGGCAGGGTGGTCAAGGAGGACAGGGTGCTGTATTCCATCTTGCTGACACTCATGCTATCCAGGGCATTGGTATAACGAGCCGCAAAATCAGCCTGGCTGATGGCAGCCTGGCCGGCCTGGCTCAATAGGGGATACATGCCGGCATAGTTTTCCGCCATTAGATCATCCAGGTAAACGCGTATGACCAGATCGGGGTTCTGCATCATGTGGACGATGGTAACTTGTGGAGCTGGCAGGGAAGATGTTGGCGTTGTCCCTGGCAGGTTGGTTCCTTTCCCTCCGCAGGCGGCCAGGCAGACAAGTACCAGGCTCAGAATCATCCATCGGGTGTATTTCATTCAAAATCCTTTTCTCCATCAACCGACCATTTCCCCGCGCAGAACGGCGGAAGAAATGGGACAGGCATACTTTAGCGAGGACTGGCACGCCTCAACAATCTCGGTACGTGGGGCGATGCCAAGTTTGCGCAGGCTGCGGGTCAGGTGACACAGCGGGAGTCCCATCACGCTTGCATAACAGCCATGCAGGCTTTCGACCGGATGAAACCCAGTGTTTTGGATGGCATACGCCCCGGCTTTATCGAGCGGATCGCCGGTGGCAACATACGCAGCAATTTCGCTGTCGGTATAGTCCCGCATGGGCACATCCGTAACACACAGGTCGGTTACCAGGACCTTATCTGATAGCCGCAGCACAGCAATACCGGTATAGACCTGGTGCGTGTGCCCGCGCAGTTTGTGCAGCATCTGCACCGCCTCAGCCATATCTTTTGGCTTGCCCAGGATGGTTTTTTCATCCGCTACAGCAGTATCGGCGGCCAGGATGACCAGGTCAGCGTGGGCGGTCCCAGCGCAGGCGCGCGCTTTGCTCTCGGCGAGGCGCAGCACGTAGATATCGGGCGCTTCGCCGGATCGCTGGCTCTCATCCACATTGGCAGGTAGGGTATGGAACATCCAACCGCCCAACGCCAGCAGTTCACGCCGCCGGGGGGAATTCGATGCCAGGACCAACAAGGGTTTATTCACATTCGGGATTCTAACACACCTGAACCAGGACAGTGCCGGCCCTTCGGCCAGGTTTCGCCCAACAGTGCGGCTTACAGAAGTATAATAAATTCGGATCGGGTAGAGCGCTTTTTTGTCAGAGTCGTTTTTTGTGTTCGTAATTTGAAGTTTCCCGGGAGCCTGAATGGATCATGAATAGAATCAATTCCATCATTACCTATATCGGCCAGAAAAAAATATACTTGGTGGGATTTATTTTCTTGTTTTCAGGGTTGTTGGCGATCTACGCGGTCAAGGGAAGCTATTCCCGTTATAGCCAGGATGATTACTGCTACGGATACCGTGTCAGGGCTGAGGGCTTCTGGGATATGCAAATCCAATCCTATTTCCACCGGGCAGAGTTCAACTCGGACCGCTACTCGCTTACCATTGCACATAGCCTGGCCGAACTATTGGGTGGTCCAAAATTCGTTCCCATCCTGCCATCCCTGGAAATGTTCGCCTGGGCGGCCAGCCTGGTCTATGTTTTTTTCCAATTGCACGCCTTGAAATTCTCCGGAAAGAATTTATTGATCACTGGCACGGCCGCGCTCGTTATCCTCTTCTTTACTCTCTATTTGGCGCCCAACCTGTATCAAATCCTTTTCTGGCTTTCAGGCATGCAAACCTACCTGACCCCCATGGTTTTGGGAACATTCCTCTTTGGTCGTTATATAGCGATCATTAGATCACCAAAGTTTAAAATACGTCATGCCATCGAATTGGGCATTCTATGCCTGTTCGTGGGCGGTTTTTCCGAAACCACCGCTCTGTGGCAATTTGTATGTTGGGTCATGCTTCTGGGCTGGGCTATCCTCTTCAGGAGGAGATCGGCGTTGGCAAAGAGCGCATTTGGGCCTGCACTGGTAACGGTTCTCTCCGCCGCGCTTGCCCTGGTGATCCTGGCAATCTGCCCTGGAATCTTTAAATCCGCTTCCTATACCCCCCCTAATCTGAAGTCCCTGATCATTCAACCGTTCATTTACGGGGCACAACTCATCTGGGGAACGCTCAAAGCCACACCAGTACCTTACCTGGTTATAGCGGCATTTGGCTTCTTTCTCAGCCTTATGATACTGGGGCATGACCGGCGCAGGCTGCGCGATTATTTTGCCGAGATATTGGCCATGCTGCTGGTCTTATATATCCTTTCGGTTGCAGTAATGTTCCCTTCAATGTTAGTCACAGCCCATTATCCGGGGGACCGGGCCCTATTTCCAGCCAACTTTACCCTGGTCCTATGTGTATTCCTGATCGGGTGGGAATCCGCTCAATTGATCTTGGCTTTCAAGCCCACGATATATTCTTTTCGCCTTTCACAGGTTCTATTAATCATCCTTGGGCTGGCGCTTTTTGGATATGTTGCGCGGACAGCTCCGCGTGTTTATGACAAATTGCCGGCCTATCAGGCGCGCGCGGCTGCATGGGATGTCCGCCAGGGCATGATCTTGAAAGCTAAAGCGGAAGGCGAACTGAATATTACCGTTCCGGCTTTTGACAGCGTTTATGGCATTACAGAGCTTCATTATGAGCCTAATAATTGGGTCAATATATGTGCCGCAAAATACTATGGCGTTAGCACAATCTCTACGGCTGACCGATATGATGGGATACCCACTTATCCTATCGGGAAATAATTTCAGGTCTACACTATTATAAAAAAGGAGGCTTTGGTGGAAGAACTGCTCGAACGTATTCGCCGGGATGGCCGGAACCTCGGCAACGGCAATTTAAAAGTGGATGGTTTTATCAACCACCAGGTTGACCCGGCCCTGATGGATGCCTGCGGGAAGGAACTGGCTGCCCGTTTTGCGCATATTGGCGCCACCAAGGTATTGACGGCGGAGATTTCCGGCATTGCCCCGGCCCTGATGACGGCGCGCTACCTGGATTTACCGGTGGTGTATGCCCGCAAGACCAAGCCCATCACCATGCCCGACCAGGTCTTCCTGACGCTGGCCCCATCCCACACCAAGGGCCGCATGGTCGAGTTGATCATTTCGCCCGAGTACCTGGCCGGCCATGAGAAAATTCTCATCATTGATGATTTCCTCGCCTCCGGAGCCACCATCATGGGCCTTGTGCGCCTGGCGCAGACGGCCGGTGCAAGCGTGGTCGGCGTGGGCACCTTGATAGAAAAGACTTTCGAGGGAGGGCGTGCATTGCTGCGGCCTCTCAACATACCGGTCGAATCTCTAGCGTGTATCACATCAATGGAGGATGGAAAAGTTATCGTGGGCGATTGCTGATGAACTTTCTCTACCGGTTGGCAAATACCCCTGAAGGACAGTTCCTGACCGGTTGGATTTTTGCACATATGAGCTTTGTCATCCCTGTCCAACGCTTGCGTGAAACCGACACATTGCTGGCTTTTTATCACCCGCAACCGTCTTACCCTTTTCACGTAATCATTCTCCCCAAAAAGGATATCCGTTCTTTCGCAAACCTGGAACCGGCTGACCCTTTCCTGGCGGAACTTATTGCCACCACACAAAGCCTGGTGACAGAATTTCACCTGCCTGCGTACCGGCTAATCGTAAACGGCGGTGAATATCAGGAATTCCCGCATCTTCATTTTCACCTGATCTCTGAACACCCTTCCCCGAACCCCTAATCACTATGCATTCATCCATCGCCATCCTCGATTTCGGTTCCCAGTATGCCCAACTGATCGCCCGGCGCGTACGCGAGGCGCATGTTTACTGCGAACTCTTTCCCTGGGATGCCCCGGCTGACAAGGTGCTGGCACTCCGGCCCAAAGGCTTCATCCTCTCCGGCGGACCGGCCTCCGTCTATGCCGAGGGCGCCCCGGCTTTACTGCCGTATGTACTTGCCTCCGGACTACCCATCCTCGGATTGTGCTACGGCATGCAATTGCTTGCCCATACCCTGGGAGGCGAAGTAGCCCATGCCACGGAACGCGAGTATGGGCTTGCCACCATACAACCGCTGGTCCCCGGCACCATGCTGGATGCCATATCCGATGTTTGGATGTCGCACGGCGACCGGATCACCCGCATGCCGGACGGATTCGTGGCCCTGGCGAAATCGGGCAACAGTCCCATTGCCGCGATGGGCGATTTCGCCCGCAAGTATTTTGCCGTACAGTTCCATCCGGAAGTCAAACATACCCCCAATGGGGCGGCGCTGCTGGAGCACTTTGCCGTGGATATCTGCGGCTGTGCACCCGATTGGACACCGGATTCCATTATTGAGGAAAGCGTGAATCGCATCCAGGCCCAGGTAGGCCGGGAGCGCGTCCTGGCGGCGGTCTCGGGCGGGGTGGATTCGTCCGTGGCAGCCGCGCTGGTGCATAAAGCCATCGGGGACCAGCAGGTGGCGGTCTTCGTGGATACCGGCCTGCTGCGCCAGGGCGAACCAGAACAGGTGGTGAAAACCTTCCGCGAGCAGATGGGTGCTGAATTGGTGGCGGTGGAGGCTGGAGAGGAGTTCTTTGCGGCACTAAAGGGCTTGACCGATCCGGAGCAGAAACGCAAGGTCGTCGGCGAGAAATTTATCCGCATCTTCGAATGGGAGGCCAAAAAACTCGGCGCAATGTCCCGTCCTGGAACCGGGACTGCCGCGAAATTCCTGGTGCAGGGCACGATCTACCCGGACGTGGTTGAATCAGCCGCGCCCGACCGCAATAAAGCCGCCAGGATCAAATCCCACCACAACGTGGGCGGACTGCCTGAAGATATGGATATGGCGCTGGTCGAACCGCTGCGCTATCTATTCAAGGATGAGGTACGGGCAGTTGGCGAAGCACTCGGATTACCGGAAGCGCTGGTTTGGCGACAGCCTTTCCCGGGTCCAGGCCTGAGCGTGCGTTGCCTGGGCGAGGTGACGCCGGAGCGCGTGGCCCGTTTGCGGGCCGCGGATGCGATCTTCACCGAGGAATTATCCGCGGCCGGGCTGCTGGGCAAGGGCGCTGGCACCAGCCAGGCTTTTGCAGCCTTGCTGCCGGTGCGTTCCGTCGGCGTGATGGGCGACGAGCGCACCTACCAGGAAGCCTGCGCCATCCGGGCAGTGGTGACCGATGATTTCATGACCGCGGACTGGGTGCGCCTGCCGTATGATATGCTGGCCAGGGTGGCGAACAGGATCGTCAACGAGGTGCACGGAATCAACAGAGTGGTGTATGATATTACCAGTAAACCGCCTGCCACGATTGAATGGGAATGAGACCATTCTTGATCTGTGATTGGAGAATCTCGAGATGACCGATCAGACCAATTCTCAAATGCCAATGCTGCCCGAACCCCGCCACCCCATCCCGCCTGCCCCGATCCACCCGCTGGCAGCCCTAGCAACCATAGTACTAGACAGTGTTTTTGCTTTACCCGAACTGGCCGCCCCAGAGTTGTGGCCAATCATCATACCATTGGTTGGTGGAATTTGCTTTCTTACCACAACCATGGTGCAGCGTTACCTGGCAAAGGATAGTTGGGGAGCGTCGGTCGCAAAAGGGCTGGTGATGGGTATCATTGCGGGTGTGCCTTTCCCGGTGACCAGCACCGCGATCGGCATCCCACTGCTGGCCTGGGCCGGCCTGCACGAATGGGTCAAGCTTCCCCCGCCCCCAAAGAGCGGGCCGGAGCATCTTCCTGCACCAGATGAAATCGTGGATGCGGAAGTTAAAGACGTAAAGTAGAAGAACAGGATGAATTACGGGGAAGTTTTGGTAAAAGCCTGAATGCGTAAATACCCATTCGTTTTTTTGTTGTTGTTCTTCTTGGTAGTCGCAACGGGGGCAATTCCCATGCGCGCCCAGAGCCAGAGCACGGCGCACATCAGCCTGTATGCCCTGCAGACCGGAAATTTTCCAACCATCACTGCCGGGCTGGATGTGTTCGATTCGGCCGGCAATGTCGTCACCGGCCTGAAACCGGATGCGATCACCCTGCTTGAAGACAACCAGCCGCGCCCCCTCAAAACATTTGACGAAGTCCCGGTGGGCGTGCAATTTGCCTTGGCGCTTGATCCTAGTCCCGCTTTTGCTTACCGGGACGCCAACGCCGTCACCCGCTATGATAAGATCGTTCAAATTCTAAAAGCCTGGGCTGCCAACCACTCCGACACACTGGGCGATGACTTGAGTTTGGTACCAACGTATGGGACGGTATACACGCACATGGCAACCACCGCAGCATTTTTAAATGCTCTGGCAGCCTACCAGCCTGACCTGCAATCCATCTCGCCCAGCTTGGATACCCTGTCACGCGCCCTGGATGCAGTCTCTGAACCAACGCCGCAACCCGGCATGAAACGAGCGGTTCTGTACGTTACATCCCCCACGGCATCGGATGCCATCGCGACCCTGCAAAGTCTGACCGGGCGCGCGGTCGGCCAACAAGTGCGCGTTAATGTCTGGATAGTGTCTTCAACGGATTTCTTCTCATCTTCCGGAGCAACGGCGCTCAAAGATCTCGCCATCCAGACCGGCGGACAGTACATCCTGTTTTCCGGCCAGGAGCCGCTACCCGGCTTGGAGACGTATCTTGCTCCACTCCGCTCCACCTATCGTCTGAGCTATACTTCCAGTATTGTTACCTCCGGCGGGCATGCCCTGTCGGCTCAGGCCACCCTGGACGGCGTGCCAGTCACATCCGCGCCCTTGACTTTTGATCTGAACGTCGAGCCGCCGAACCCCATCCTGGTTGCACCGCCGATGGAGATCGTGCGCCAGTCGCCGGATGAGCGTACGACTGCTACATCCGCTTTTGTTCCAACCCATCAGGCAATTGATATCATCATCGAATTTCCAGATGGACGCACGCGCCCGCTGGTCAGTACCACATTATTTGTGGATAACCAAAAAGTAGCCGAGAATACTAGCGAGCCGTTCACCCATTTTAGCTGGGATCTAAGTGGATATGCTACCAGCGGACAGCATGTCTTGAGCGTGGAAGCTGTGGATAGCCTCGGGTTGAGCAAAACCAGCCTGGGTGTGCCGGTGACAGTCATGGTTATCCGGCCGCACTTCGGGTTATTACCCTTCCTGTCGCGCCATAGTGCCTGGGTGGCGCTGGCTGCAATCCTGTTAGCCGGGGTAGTGTTGGGCGGCGTTCTGGCCGGGGGGCGGATCGGACGGCGCTCACACTCAGTAGAGCGGGACTCCATTGACCCGGTTACTCAGCCGGTGGAGGGGGAAACAGGCAGGCATAACATGCGCTTGCCGTGGAAGCTTCCGGCTAAACCATCGGATGCCTACCTGGAGCGACTGAAGGATGATGGCCAGCCAGTATCTGCCCCGGCCATCCCGATCAGCGCTCCTGAAATGACTTTCGGTTCCGACCCCCTGCAGGTTACGCGTATTCTGGACGACCCCTCTGTTTCACCCCTGCATGCGCGGCTCCGGGAGGAGAATGGAGAATATATCCTTTCCGATGAAAAGTCCGTTGCCGGAACGTGGGTCAACTACGAAGCGCTGACGGCTCCCCGCCGCTTGCAGCATGGTGACGTGCTGCATATCGGAAGACTATCATACCGTTTCATGCTGCGCAAGCCGCCTGAGCATCCCCTCCCTAAAATCACCCCCACCAAGAAATGATCCGCACAACTCGTGCTCATTTGCACATCGCCGCAGTAACCCACCCAGGCATGGCCGGGAAACAGAACGAGGACCGTTTTGCCGTTTCATCCTACGAAGTCGGTGGCAAGGATTCCACCCTCTCGGTCTTTGCGATTGTTTCGGATGGGATTGGCGGACACCGCGCCGGCGAGGTGGCCGCCGAAATGGCGGTGGAAACCATCAGCCATATGGTTGCCCAGTCCGACGCCCGCCGGCCATTGGATATCCTCGACAATGCTATCCAGGTCACCAGCGACGCGATTGCAGCCAAAGCCAAAGACGACACCCAGCGCTTGGGCATGGGTACCACCTGTGCCTGCGCCTGGATCATTGGCAACCAGTTGTTTACCGCCTCGGTAGGGGACTCGCGCATTTATCTCCTGCGCAACCGCGGTTTGATGCAGTTGACGGTTGACCATACCTGGGTGCAAGAGGCCGTGGAAAAAGGCATCCTGGACCCGCAGGATGTACGCAATCACCCCAACGTACATGTCATCCGGCGCTATCTAGGTTCCCCACAACCGCCTCAAGCCGATATCCGCATGCGGTTGGCCACTGACGAGAGCGATACCCAATCGCGGTCCAATCAGGGATTACACCTTCTCCCCGGCGACCTGCTCCTGTTGTGCACGGATGGATTGACCGATATGGTTAATGATGGCGAAATCGAACCGGCGGTGCGCGGGCTGGAAATTCAGTTGGCCGCACAGGCCCTGGTGGATCTGGCTTGTGCGCGCAATGGAAAGGATAACATCACCGTTGTGATGATGCTCGTTCCATGGCAGGACCTGCTGACAAAACAAGCTGTGCACAGGCACAAGAAAGAGCCGGAAAGAAAATACTGGCTGTGGGCATTGTGGGGACTGGCCGGTTTGATCCTGCTGGCATTGGTCATCGCCGGGCTGATGTTGGTGTTCCATAGGCTATAATCACAGGTTGCGCGAAGAAGTGAACTAAAATTCCTTTGGCAGCTTGAATCTTGGTTGTTCAAAGTTCCCATAAAGGAGAAAAATAGCAGTGAGAAAGTTCTTTGTACTTGTTCCGCTCCTATTGATGGTGGTAACCGGCTTGTGTGCCTGCACCAGCAGACCAGCCACGCCGGATACGAAGAATGCCTTGTTCTTCGATGATTTTTCTCAAAGCAGCAGCGGCTGGACCCAGCTAAAAAATGACAGCGGCAGCATCGAATATGCTAATAATCACTACATCATATTAGTAAACAAGCCAAGCACTTTGCTGCTTGCCACCCCGGGGAAATCCTTTCCGGGGGATGTCAGTATCGAAGTGGATGCCAGCAAGATTGGCGGCTCTGACGATAATTATATTGGCGTTCTCTGTCACTATCAAAACCCGGATAATTACTACATGCTCATCATAACCAGTGATGGGTATTCGGGGATTGCCATGCGGAAAGATGGGCAGGATACGTTGATCTCCCCCGGCCTTAATTTCTTAAAAATGCAAGGGATCAAAACCGGCAATACAACCAACCACATCCGTGCGGATTGCGTTGGAGAAAAGTTGACTCTCTACGCCAACGGGAAACAGGTCTCTCTGGCTTATGACCATAGCCTGACCGGAGGCCAGGCCGGCCTTGCGCTGAGAACCGGCAACCTAGAGGGGATTGCGGAAGTTCAGTTCGACAATTTTATCGTGAATAAGGTTGCCCAGCCATAGGTATTGCTGGCGAAAATAAAGAGATTGAAATCATCCTTGTGAACGCCGATTCTCTTTCAGGATCGGCGTTTGGATTTATTTTTTAGGGGATCGAATCCATTTTCTCGCCAGGTAAACCGGCAGAACGCCCAAAGCGGCGATGAATGCAATCAAAGAGACCCAACCGAGCACCTGTTGGATAAGCGGGAGTTTCCATTGCGGTTGACGACGATTGATAAAATCGAGGAATTGCGCTTTCTCTGTCACCGGGATCCGTTCGTACATGCTTGAATGGTCCGCTTCCGGGAAGAGATAGCCGGTTGGGTTGATAATGTTGTAGTACCCATTGTTGACATCGTACACCGAACCGGCATGCAGGGCGTCACGGTATCCATTTAGCGCCTTAAAGTAGGTGTTGTATGGATCGATCAAATTGGTCGCATTATCCTGGAAGACCGCCCATGGATCGGCATCAGGAACAACGTTCTCGACCGGAAAAGTTTCCCCTTCGTAACGGATTGCATTATAAGTAGCCAGGATGGGACGAAAATCACATTGATACAATCGAAAAGCCGCAGTCATTGGCCCCAACTCATATTCCGTGGGGACATAATAAAGTGCGCCCAAAGAGATCAGGGCAATAGCATCCAGCACGAGGAAAACTCGCAGGAGCCGTGCTTGTGACTTCCAATTCTTGGTCCAATTATTGAATATGACCGCCCCGACAACAGCCAGAGGAAAAATAAAGGCGCAAACATAACGAATATTAACTTGCAAGGATCTGAGGATTGGCAAGTCCCGGATGTGTGGATAAATGATCCCTTTTGCCAGCGTGAATTCAATCACCAGCCAGGTGGCCAGGATCAGGCACACTTCGGCGATCAGGCGTTTTTTGTTGATCGAGGCTTTTAAGTTGGGTTTATGGGATAAAAAGGCGATCGCCCCGCCAGCCAAAAGCAGAAGCAAGGCCGGCGACAAACTCGCATCCAGTTCCCAGATTCCATAGCTCGTTCCTGTGGTCCTTGTAAGGTCAACCGCAGCCTGGTATGCAGATGCCCCCGGCACTGCTAAACCTAGCACTCTATAAATGGGCGCCAGAGTCATGGTACCAAGCAATTGGCGGATGATGCCAACCGTCCCGGTCAGCAAATTGGTTGTGTAATTATCCTGGGCCAAGCGGGGGAAAAAACGCATAAAATAAATGATGGCAGATATTTTCGAACCGCAGACCAAAAGGGTCAGAATTCCTCCCCAAAGAACGGTTGATAATATTCGTTTCCAGTTCAGCAGGGATGGCTTGATTAGATACAGGATGGGGAATAATAGAATGCTTGTCAGGAGAAAAAAAGGAATGTTATGAATCCCGGAATAGATGAGAATGGTCATTACCAGCGAAAGGAAAACCCCTCCCAACCAGTGCGGGAGTTTGGGATGAGTAAGGATGATCACGATCACAGCCAGCAAGGGAAATTCCTGGTAGGTGACATGGCCGGCTGCCATATGGTTAAAGTAGAAACCATTTGCAATGAAAAACACGGCTCCCAAGATACTGGCGAAGGAACCGAGCCCCACGAGCTTCTTTAAAAAATAATAGGTGGCAATGAAGCCGATGCTAATGAAAACCATGATGGAAGCGAGGATTGCTATCCATGGATTTACTACCCAAAGAAGAAATTGGGGTAAAGAAAATTGGAGGTCCTGTGGGTTGGGATATACTGGCCGGCCCCCGGCAAAACTGGGCGTGTACCATTGGACGGTTAGCCCGTTGATCTTTTGGTGAAGATATGAATTAAGCATATAGGGCATGAATAGCCGGTAGTCATGCCCTATTATGGGATAGGTACGGTTGCAATACCAGATGATGAATGCACCGATAACCAAGATGTTTATTACGATAAGAAAAACAACTAAATAGGCTTTCTTCATAACAGAACACCCTCATATTCGCAAGATTCAATTTGGAGTGGAACAGGATCTGTTTGTTTGGCCACCCCTGTTTACAAAGGAATTGCCCATTCTTTTGCTCTGCTTACTGATTATATTAATTGTAAGCAGGTATTATGAAGAAACCCTTAAATTTCTGTTTGGAAAGTGTGTCCTTTATAGTAATTTCTCCCCCAAACAGTACTGGAAAGTGGTCACGTATCAGGGCGCTGACTTGTATACAGAGTAATTTATATTCTTTCCTTTTTTTCCACGGTAAACGGCTTGCTTCTGAGCTATTTTCTTGTTCTTCTGCTCTTGCCCCCGTGATAGGCCGGGGCCGTGATGGCATAAATGCTGCACAAACGTGAATCCAGCATGCGCGAGCGGATGCGCGCATCCATTTCATCCAAAGTATCCGCGGTCGTAATTACGGTAGGCAATTCGGCATTGTAGCGGTAATTGAATAACTGGTAAAGCTTTTCGCGCACCCAGGGGGTCATGGACTGCGTGCCCAGATCATCCAGGATCAGCAAGGCGGCTGTGCGGATTTCGTCGAACCGGCGGTCATAACTGGTGTTGCTGCTGGGGCTGAAAGTTGCGCGCAGGTGATCAAGCAGATCGGGCAGCATAACGAATAGCGGAGGATCACCCAAATCAGTGCGGGAATTGGCAATGGCGGCTGCCAAGTGAGTTTTGCCACAACCATAGGGGCCGGTCAGCACCAGCCAGCCTTTCGGTTTTTCGGCAAAAGTCGTGGCGGCCTTGAGAGTTTTTTCCAACGATGCGAGCTTGTCGGGTTCCAGCCCTTCTTCCTCACGCAGGGAAAAACTGGCAAACGTGCATTTCGAAAGCAAGTCAAGCGAAGAGAGTTCGTGGTGGCCCCTGTCATCCGTGGGATGGCGGTAATCCGGGGCAAGGATGGTGATCTTGCTCACCAATTCCGGATCCGTCAGACGCGAACGGATGCGCGGCTCAATCTCATCCAGTGGGATGTTGGTAGTCACCACCAGCGGCAGGCGGTTGATGTAGCGGTAATTTACGATTTGAAAGAGTTTTTCCTGCGCCCAAGGGGTGGCAGACTGGGTACCGAAGTCATCCAGCACCAGCAGCGCGGCTGTGCGGATCTGCTCGAATCGCTGCTCGAAAGTGACATCCTCGGCGTCGAAAGCAAAGCGCAGCAGATCGAGTAAATCGGGGACGGTCAGGAAAAGTGTCGGCACCCCCATGCCAACGGCAAAGTTAGCGATGGCAGCGGCCAGATGAGTTTTGCCGCAGCCGTAGCCTCCCTGCAACAGCAACCACCCTTTCAGGCTGGTGGCATACTGGCGGGAGGTATTATGGGCAATTTCCAGCGAACGCGCCTGCCGCTCCCCCAAGCCAATTTGGCCGCGCGGCTGAAAAGAATCGAAAGTCAGTCCGGTAAGTTCATCCAGGTGACTGAGCGAGAAGAGACGGTCGCGCACCTGGCGCATCACCGCCCCCTGGCGGCATGTGCAGATCTCCAGTTTTCCGAAATCGGGGGAACCAGGCTCAACGTCACGACGCACGTAGCCGAGACCATGACAGTACGGGCAGTTCGGGTCGCCGAGGCTCTCAATGTTCGATGAAGTCGGCGTACTCGCCTTCGGCGTACCGGCGGCCATCTTCTTGAGCGTTGAGTTTATCTTGCTTTTTGGCATGACCATCTTCCTTCCAGCGCTTCAAGATCGCTTCCACGTATTTCCAGTTGCGCTTATTTTTTAGTACGGCAATCTCCAGTGCCTCCGCCACCCACTCGGCCGGGTAGATTTTTTCGGTGTCTTTCAGGGCATCTGCAACCAACGGCGTCAGGGGTCCGATATTTTCTTCGTACAACTTGAATATATTCGGGCGTTCCGGCGGCACTGGCATGGAATCTGTGGAATCTGCCTGCCACTGCCCCTGGGCAAAGGCTGTGGCAGCCGCCCGTCCGCGTGGGGAATTGAGAAAGTAAAACACCTGCGGGCCTTTTTTCACCTGTAACAGGCTGCCGCGTTTGACGGTTTTTTCGAGAGCCGCCAGTACGTTTTGCCGGGGCTGTGCAGCCGGGCGTTCCGGCAGACACTCGGCAAAATCCTGCTCCCGCAAAAAATGGATACGGCCCTCCATTTTCCCGATCCGCCAGAGGGCATACAGAGTCACCTTCAACTCGTCCACATCCTCAATCTCGGTGAGGAGATGACGGAAGAACGCGTCGGGAATTTGGGCAAAAGTTTCGGTGTCGCTGAAGCCGGAAAACATTTTTCACCACAAGGGAACGGAGGATAAATTACAAATACCAAGCCTCGAATTACGCCTGGCTCAAATCAATATTGCGCGTGGCTGCATCCACGAACTTGGCCAGATGGCTCATGAAGACCAGTTCAACGCTGCCGGTGGGACCATTGCGGTGCTTGGCGATGATGATCTCGGCCACGTTCTGCTTGGTGGTGTCCTTCTCGTACTGGTCGGGACGATAGATGAACATGACGATATCGGCATCCTGCTCGATTGAGCCGGATTCACGCAGATCGGAGAGCACCGGACGCTTATCGGTACGCTGCTCAACGGCCCGGCTGAGTTGCGCCGCTGCCAGTACCGGAACATTCAGTTCGCGCGCCAGCACCTTCAGGTTGCGCGAGATGTACGAAACCTCCTGGACGCGGTTCTCAGTGCGGTTATCCCCACCCATCAACTGGATGTAGTCGAGGATGACCAGGTCAAGGCCGAACTCCATATGCAGGCGGCGGCACTTGGTACGCAGCGCCAGTGGGGTGATGGCGGGCGTGTCATCCAGGAAGATATGCGTATCACCTAAAACTTCAATTGCATGAGTAAGCAGCGGCCACTCATTTTCATTGAGTTTGCCATTGCGCAGGCGCTGCGAGTCGATGCCAGTCTCCTGCGACAGCAAGCGTTGCACCACCTGCTCGTTGGACATTTCCAGCGAGAAAATGGCAACATGCTTTTTATGCAAAAGAGCGGCATTTTTGGCCACCGAGAGCAGGAAACCGGATTTCCCTTGTCCGGGGCGCCCGGCGATGATCAGCAAGTCGGATGGTTGTAGCCCGGTCAGCGTCCGGTCCAAATCTACGAAACCGGTCGGTACGCCGAAAATCTCCTCAGGGCGTTTGGCGAGCTCGTCAATCCGGTCGTAGTAATCGCTAAGGACGGCGGAGATCGGCTGGAGGTCCTTTTTAAGTCGCCGCTCGCTGACATTGAAAATGGCCTTCTCCGACTCCTCGATAACGTTCTCGACCGTTTCCTGCTCGTTGTATGCCAGGGTGGCAATCTGGTTGGCAGAGGTTAATAGGCGGCGGCGGATGGCAGTTGCCTCAACCATCCGCCCGTAGGCCTCGGCATGCAACGAGGTCGGTACCTGGTTGAGTAGCGCCGTCAAATAGGCCGGGCCGCCGATTTCTGCCAATTGGCCGGCGCTTTGGAGTTCTTCGGTAACTGTCAAAAAGTCCAGCGGGATGCGTTTTTCGTGCAGGCGGGTGAAAGCCTCCCAGATCCAACGGTGACGGTGGATGTAAAAATCATCCGCCCGCAGGAATTGGGCCAGATCATAATAGGCTTCGGGGTTAATGAGCACAGCCCCCACAACGGCTTCTTCGGCTTCACGGTTGTGGGGGATGACAGACGTAGACGGGACGGATGTTCCTTCGTCAATCTCGGGGCGGCGCTCTTCGGGAGGTGGCGGATCAACCATTAGGGTTTTGGTTTCTCTTCTTCATCGCCAGGATCGTCTTTGAGTTTCTTCAGGAAATCCTCAAATACATCCAGGCCTTCATCGCTATCCTCGGCTGGGTGTGGGGCATCGGCAGGCGTAACCGGCCCTTCGGCCTGTATATCGCGCTCTGGAACGATCCCAGCTGCATCCATTACTTCCTGGCTGACCAGGATGGGGACATGTGCGCGGACTGCCAGTGCGATTGCATCCGAAGGACGCGCATCGATATCGAGGATCTTCTCATCCGTTTTCGCGACGATGTTGCCGTAGAAAATATCGCCTTTCAGGGCAACAATTTCAACACGCAGGATTTTGGCGTTGAAATAAGTGAAAAGATTCTTGAGCAGATCGTGAGTCAACGGGCGGCTCATTTCCACTTCCTGCAGCGCTACGGTGATGTGTTCAGCCTCGTACGGCCCGACCCAGATGGCCAGGTAGCGTTCCATCTCTGTCTGGCGCAGGACCACCACCCGTTGCGTGGACATTAGACTAACCCGTACACTATCAATGACTACTTCTACCATGTCGGACATAGGGGCTCCAGTAAAGTATGGTTATTTTAGCACAACTAATGGCCTGCCAGATAACTGGATTCTCCCATCACTCCAGCGACTCCCAAAGAGCCAGATAACTTGCTAACCACCGAATTGAAACGTTGGCATACCCTGGATATTCGTCCGGAGGCGGAAGAGACCGCCGGAGAGAGGATACTTTGCCAGTTCTTCCGTGCTCATCCCCTTACGCGCAGTTGTGACATATAGATCGGTCAGATGTGGGCCACCAAAGGTGCAGGAGGAAACATTCAAAGCCGGAAAGGGAATTTCTGCCATCAATTGACCGGTAGCCGGGTTCCAGCGCGTCAGTTTTGCCCCACCCCACATTGCCACCCAGAGCATTCCGACTTCATCCGCCGTCATCCCGTCCGGCGCTCCCAGGTCAGGTGGAACGAGGATGACCGTACGCGGGTGGGCAATCGCGCCGGATCCCAGATCGTAATCGTAAGCCATCACGGTTCGGGTGGGTGTGTCAATGAAATAGAAGCTACGAAAATCCGGGCTCCAGGCCAGGCCATTGGAGATGCGCGTCCCGGTGAGCAGCCTTTTTACCGCTCCATCCGGGGAGAGCGAATATAGTGAACCGGAAGCCTCGATCTCGGTGTCATCCATGCTGCCGGCCAGGAAACGACCGGCCGGATCGCATTTGCCATCATTAAACCGGTTGCCGGGTAAATGCGGTTCAGGGTTGACAATAGTCAGCACCTCCGCCTCTCCTGGTTGAGCGTGTGACTGTAAAGGCTCTTCGAGGATCGCAAACCCGCTCCGCCTCCCGAGCACCAGCCCTCCCGAACGGCGCGGGGCTGCGCAGCCCAGGTACTCTCCGAGGTTGATAAACCGGTCCAATCCGTATTCAGGATTGAAAATGTGCAGGTGACCGGCATGGATATCCACCCAATAGAGGCAGCCGCTGCGTGCTTCCCAGGCAGGACCCTCTCCCAGGTCAGCGCGTGCATCCAGAACAAGTTCAGGAGTAGATATCATATTTTTTTCTCACTCTGTAGGGATGCCTGCGCACCGTTCCCGGGGAAAAACCTCCGTTCGACCAGCAGGAAGAGGATCAAGCCGATTAGCACGAGCGTTCCGGTAAAGGCATACATGCCCCCCGGTGAAAAATAATCCAACAGAACGCCACCCAGGAGACCACCCGCGGCCGAGCTGAAGCCCATCAGAGTACCGCTGAACATGCCCTGGGTGGTGGCTTTCATGCCGGGTGGGGCAACCTGGTCGGCATAGTGAACGCCGGCAGTATAGATGGCAGCGAAGGTCAAACCGTGACAGAGCTGGATCACCAGGACAACCCAAACTTGCGTAGTCAACGAATAACAGATCAGGCGCAGGCCGATGGTCGTCATGGCAATAACCAGCATGCCGCGCGCCCGAATCGCCGCAACATGCGGTCGCTGAAGAACATAGCGGGGATTTCGGAGATGGTGGAGACGGTCAGCGCTAAACCCATCAAGGTATTGCTGGCCCCCAAGCTTTGCATATACACGAAGAGATAATAGTTAATGGTAGCTATGCCAACCCCGGCGATGAAGACCATGACCAGGAAGAGCATCCAGGGTTGGTTGGCGAAAAGCACGCGCAGCCCGCCCCGGAAAGAGCTGCTCGAGCGACTCTGGCGGAAGGGGATCTGGGTGATGACCAGCAGTCCTCCCAGCATCAGGATGGCATAGCCCCAGAATGCCCATTTAAGTCCCAACCGGCCGATCAGGTTGCCGGCGAAGGGTGCCACCACGCCGTAACCGATCGTGCCCCACAAGCGGATGCGTCCATACCGTTCCTTGCGATCGCCCAGCATGGTCAGCACGGCGCTGTCGACCAGGGAACTGGCCGGAGCGCCGAAAAAAGCATACAGGCTGACTATCAGGAGCAGGCCTCCAAATGTGGCGACGTTCGGAAATATGAAGGCGACAATCACCACGCCGACGGTGGAAAGCATTGTGACGAGCTTGTGGCTGTGGGTGGCATCTGCAGCACCCGTCCAAAGTGGCGCTCCGAAAAAGGAAATGATCGGAGAAATCGCTGCCAGCAGGCCAATCTGCCCTCCGGTCATACCCAGGCTTTTGTAGAAAAGTGCCAGGAAGGGTAACAGGATGGAAAATGCGCCGTAGAAGAGGAAATAATAAATCGAAGGAAAGACCATCTGTCCGCTCCAATCGTCCCCCCATTATAATTGACTACCCCGTGATATTTTCTGCTCTGTTGCGGGCTCTCTGGGAATCGCCGGAGTGATGGGAGAAATAGGGAGTGTTGGGCGGGCTTCGCCCGCCCAACACCCCCATATCTTCCCCTATTTCCCGGCGATTCCCAATGAATCCTGTTGCGGCGAATTTCAATGACGCATTCTCCGTTATAATCAGTCAATCTTGTCCTGCGGAGCAATGGCATGAATAAGTTCCTTGAACGTCTCCAATCCGGCGAAATCCTGGTCGCAGATGGATCAACCGGGGCGAGCCTGCAGAAGATGGGTCTCAAACCCGGCACTCCTCCAGAGGATCTGGTGTTCGACGCACCAGAGATGGTTCTCCAGCTCGAAGCGGCTTTCGTTGCAGCCGGCTCGGATATCATCCTGACCGATACCTTTGGCGGGACGCGCCTGCGCATGAAGGAATCGAAATACGTGGAGCGAGCCCACGAGGTTAATATACGTGCGGTTGAACTGGCCCGCCAGGCCGCTTCGACCCGGGATGAGGTCCTGGTGGCCGGTTCAATTGGCCCGACCGGCTTGCTGATGAAACCTTACGGCCCCCTCACTGCGGACGAAGCCACCGCCAGCTTTGCCGAACAAGCCAAGGCCCTGGCCGAAGGCGGTGTGGATTTACTGGTAATCGAGACCATGTTTGCCTTCGAGGAAGCGGATGCGGCCTTCAAGGGAGCGCGTTCGGTTACCGACCTGCCAATTGTGGTTTCCTTTAGCTATGACCGGGGCGTGCGCACTATGATGGGTGTCAAACCGGTTGATATGTTAAGGCATTACAGGGAATTGGGCGCGGCCATGATCGGTGCCAACTGCGGGATCACCCTGGAAAATATGGAAAAGATACAACAGGACTATGGCGCAACGGAACCAGGTTTCCCATTGTGGGCCAAGCCGAACGCCGGCCTGCCGCACCTGGTGGATGGGGTGACCGTCTTCGATATCACGCCCAGGCAGATGGCCGAATATGCCGAGAAGTATGTGGCCCTGGGTGCACGTGTGGTGGGTGGCTGTTGCGGCAGCATGCCCGATCATATCGCTGCGATTGCAAAAGCGGTCAAGTAAAAAATGCGTTTCGCCATCCCGCAGCGGGAACATGCCTACCTTCAGGCGGTAATGCGCCCGGCCTGTCTATTGCTTTTCCTCCTGGCAGCCTGCAGCGCGACCCCATCTCCATCGGCCAGCCCGGCCAGCGCGACACCTGTTGCAACCACAACCAGGCCGGCTCCCACCGCTTTGCCTTTAACCGTCACGCCACCGGGCCTGTCCGAAATTCCGCCCTCTCTTGTCCCCACCACGCCTACACCGCTTCCCCCGGATTTCTGGCAAAAATTGCCGGTCATCCCTGTGCAAATCAGTGAGCGCACTCGTGAAATTTACCAGCGCGGCCTGACCATGGGCAACCAGGCGCATATTTTTTCCCGCGTCGGCGACTGCGCCAGCGCCGCTCCAGCCTTCCTGGTCGATTTTGACCGTAATTACAATTTGGGTGAGTATACATTCCTTCAACCGACCATAGATTATTTCAAGGGCTCCTTCGAACGCCCCAGCCTGGCCGCCAAAGCTGGCTTGAACAGCGCCGGCCTGCTGACCACGCTCTGGACCGGCCCGCAATGCTTGAAAAACGAAACCCTGCTGGATTGCCAGTATCGCCTTGACCATCCCAGCTTTGCCTTTATCGCCATTGGCACCAATGAAGCCTATTACGTCCACCAGAACCCCGGCTCCTTCGAGCGCAATATGCGTATTATCCTCGATGATACGATTGCCAAAGGGATCGTTCCCATCCTGAGCACCAAGGCAGATAACGTGGAGGGCGACCAATCCATAAACGCCACGATTGCCCGGCTGGCCCTGGAGTACCAAGTGCCGCTTTGGAATTTCTGGCTGGCGGTGCAGCCTTTGCCAAAACATGGCATGATTGATCCGGAACATCTCAATTCCGTCTCGTATGCCAATTTTACCGATTTCTCCATCCCAAATAGTTTGCAATACGGCGTGCAGGTGCATAACCTGACCGCCTTGAAAATGCTGGATTTTCTCCGGCAGCAACTGGCAGAGACCCCTCCGGCTGGCAGCTCGCCGACTCCGTAAGCGGCTTAAGTTTTTCAATCTACATCACCTTATTACAAACCCCCGATATAGCTAACGTCACAATTATTAGACTTTATACTAATTTGATTTTTGTACCATATACGGTGGTCTAGAATTTACATAACCGCCACATATTGGCAAAAATGTGATTTAGTATAAGCTAAAACAATTAAAATCGTTTCCTCCGGGAGATCTCACTGCCACCGGCCAATCATCGGCCTGAAGCTTGTACTGTTTCAGGCTGGCCTGGGCTCCTCTCAAGGCCGCCTCGGCCTGGAAACCCGTCAGGTTGAACGAGCGCCAATCCGCAGATGGAAGGTCCGGGTTTTTATAAGCCCAACATGCCAAGGCCGCGCCGGCTGCCTCACGTGTGCTTGCAGGCAGGGAGGCCGCCTGGAAGGTCTGCACCAGCGCAGGGATCGAGTCGCTTGAGAGGGAAGCCAGATTTGCCACATCCATTGGTTCGCCGGCGCTGGCACGCGCCACATTCAGCCGGACGATGCTTCCATCCACATTGACAAGCGACAACGTCGCGGCAAAGCCTATGGACGCCAGCAAGGCGGCCAGCGGAAAGAGGCGCTCCCGGCGCAGGAGCTCCAGCGCCACTACGGCTGCCAGCAACACACCCAGCCAGATCATAAAAATGTGCGTATACATGCGCAGGCGCGAAAAACCATATGCCGTCTCATAGAGCAGCAGCCGCTGAAAAGCCGAGACCAGTATCACGCCCACCAATGCCACCATGCCAATCCCCAGCCCGGAGAAGGCCTGTCGCTGTGCCCGGTTTTGGCGCTTGACAATGGCGCTCAGGCCCAGGAAGAGCAGCAAGGTGCATAAAGCCACCGCAACCAGCTCGCCGAAACCGCGCCGGGCATATTCGGAATAAGTGTAACCTTGCACGCCGATATTGGCCCCTCCGCCGAAAAAATAATGGAACTGGATGATCACGAAGGCGGCGAACAGCGCCACCACAGCACCCAGCACGACGGCCGCCTCGGTGAAACCCAGGAAGTGCGGCACCAGCGGCTTTTCACTCAGCAATTTCTCGTCACTACTCTTTTGGGCGGCATGCAGGAGCGTGCCCGCCAGCACATACGCGCCGACCAAAATATAAAAAGCGCGGAAGAGATACTCCGGGAGGTTCTCCAGCCGGAACAAATTGGTAAGGCCATGCAGGCGCTGGGCGAAGACCAGGTCAGCAGAACTAAGCAGCGCAGTAAAAACAACCACAACCGGCAGGGCGATCAAAACACCCCGCAAGATGGCCCAGAAGCGTTTCCGCCCTGCTCGGGAATTGTCCGTAGACTCCTCAGCCCTTCCATCCGCCGCAGCTGTTTTCCTACTTTCGGAAAGGAAGATCAGCGGACGGGCAACCATGCTGCCAATTAATTTGGCATAATTAAACACGTAATCCAAGAAGCCATACCAGGGCCAGCGCCCACCGAGAAAAGAAATCGCCAGCACGCCCATCAGCCCAAGCGCAAATGCAAATGACAGGAACAGGGTCAGTGGTTCCTGGCGGATAAAGGTGATGGTCGCAAAGAATAGGATGGGAAGGAGCAGAAGTAGGGATCTCCAGGCCGGCCGGATGCCATTCCGTGCCAGCACCAGGAATCCGCCTACCAGGCAAAGTACCACGTAGAGAGCAAAGTTGATCCCCTGCTTTTGTCCCCAGAAAAGGAAATCAAAGCACCAACCGAGTACCAGGGCCGTGATCCAAAGAATTTTTGTGCGTTTCATGTTGACACCTCCTCAAGAATTCCCCTACAGTATAAGCCGCAAGCCTGGCAGAAGCTGCCACGGCACTATCAAAAGGTATCAATACCTATCCTGGCTATCTGCCCTGCAATCGCTGGATGGCTCTCCCCAACCGCCGGATGCCTTCCTCGATCTCCTCTACTGGCTGGGCGACAAAATTGAGCCGCATCCAATCCTGCCCTCCGGAGCCTTCCGGGAAAAAAATATTGCCGGGGGCAAAGGCCACACCCTCTTCACAAGCCATCGGCAGCAACTCCTCTGCTGAAAGGGCTTGGGGCAGGCGCAGCCAAACGAACAAGCCGCCCTGTGGCGGGTCAAAGGAAACACCCTCCGGCAAATAGCGCACGATGGCCGCCAGCATGGTATCCCGGCGTTTGCGAAAATTCTGGCACGAGCGGCGCAGGTAGGCCTGGTAGCGCCCAACGGTCATATAGGATTCCAGGGCGCGCTGGATCAAAGAGGAGGTTGCCAGGTCGCTCAGGCGTTTGAAATTGAGCAGGCTGTCATAGATAGGCCCATCTGCCACCAGGAAACCTACCCGCAGGCCCGGCATAAGCAGCTTGGAAAAAGTGCTGATATGGATCACCTGTCCGCCCGGATCCAGTGCCTTGAGAGATGGCTGGGTATACCCCTCGTAGCGCAGGTCGCCCACAAAGTCATCTTCCAAGATGGGGACATTGTAGCGCTCTGCCAGAATGAGCAATTGGCGGCGGCGAGCGCTGTTCAGGCAGGTGCCGGTTGGGTTGTGGAAATTGGGAATGCTGTAAATCAGTTTAGGGTGGTGCTGCTGGAGAATTTTCTCCAACTTTTCCACCTGCATCCCTTGGGCATCCATGGGGATGCCTACGATCTGGAACCCGAGGGAGCGGAATAACTCAATCGCGATGGAATACGTGGGGCTTTCCACCAGGATGACATCCTCCGGTCTCAGGATTACCTGGCTTACCAGCGCAATTGCCTGTTGCGATCCTGCAGTAATCAAAATATTCCCGGGACGGGTTTGCAAGCCTTGGCTGGCCAGGATATGGGCGATACTCTCACGCAGAGGCGCATATCCGTTCCGCTCGCCGTAATCCATGGCAGCAATGCCATCGCGGCGCATGACCGCCTGGATAGTTTTGCGAAATTCTTCGGCCGGGAACTGGCGAGTATCGCTGATCCCGCTGGCAAAGCTGATCGGATTGGGATGCCCGGCGGCCTTGAGCATCGCCTCGGCTGTGCCGGATTGGGAGGCTGTGTTCCTGGCTTGTGCGTTCTGCTGCCACAAGGGCCAGGAGATCTCAACGCCGCTTTGGGGAACCGGCGGGAGCGGGTTGGGTGGCAAAACATAGGTGCCGCTGCCCACCCGGGAGAAAACCAGCCCGTCCGCTTCCAACTCGGAGTAGGCGTTCTCCACAGTGATGCGGTTGACCCCCAAATCACGCGCAAGCTGGCGACTGGCCGGCAGGCGGGTATCGGGAACCAGGTTGCCAGAAAGTATTCCCTGGCGCAAATAGGTTTTGATTTGCCGGTAAAGCGGTTCGGTGCTCTGGCGGTCCAGTGGAATACGCATGTTTCGCTCCAATATATTGGTACGGTGAATATATCATTATTATTCCGCCCCGAATAGAGCCAATTTTAGCCCAATGCCCCTAATCCATTTAATTGGACTGGTATTTATTTACAATTATTGGCTCTTAACATATACCAATTTTCTCCTAGAATCAGAAACGATTTCATCATCTTCCCCCATCCCGGCGATTCCCAGTGAACCGCGTTGGTTGGCAGGATGGCAGCGTGGTAGAATCACGACCGATTAAGATTAGGAGAGAATTATGGAAGAACAAACTGGTACTTTTACCGTTAAAAAAGGACTGGCGCAGATGCTTAAAGGCGGTGTCATAATGGATGTCGTCACCCCTGAACACGCCAAGATTGCGGAGGATGCGGGTGCTTGTGCCGTAATGGCGCTGGAACGTGTACCGGCCGATATCCGCGCCCAGGGTGGCGTGGCGCGTATGTCGGATCCGGACTTGATCCTCAGAATTATGGACACGGTCACCATCCCGGTCATGGCCAAATGCCGCATCGGACACTTCGTTGAAGCACAAATCCTGGAAGCTATCGGGGTTGATTATATTGACGAATCCGAGGTGCTGACGCCGGCGGATGAGGAAAACCACATCTTGAAGCACAATTTCAAGGTTCCATTTGTGTGCGGCTGCCGCAACCTGGGCGAGGCGCTGCGCCGCATCGGCGAAGGGGCAGCCATGATCCGCACTAAGGGCGAAGCCGGCACCGGCGATGTGGTTGAGGCTGTCAGGCATGCCCGCACCGTCCTGGGCGAGATCCGCCGCCTGACCGGTATGGCCGAGGAAGAACTGATGCACTACGCTAAAGAGATTGGTGCGCCCTACGAACTGGTCAAGGAAACCAAGCAATTAGGTCGTATGCCGGTGGTCAACTTTGCCGCCGGTGGCGTGGCCACTCCTGCGGACGCAGCCCTGATGATGCAGTTGGGTGTGGATGGGGTTTTCGTTGGATCGGGCATTTTCAAATCTGGCGACCCGGCCAAACGCGCGGCTGCCATTGTCAAAGCCGTGACCCATTATACAGATGCATCCATCCTGGCCGAGGTCAGCAAGAACCTGGGCGAGCCGATGGTGGGGCGCAATATTTCCCAGATGCCCGAGGGCGAGAAGATTGCCGGTAGGGGCTGGTAGATAGATATGTCTGACAGGTCTAACAGGTCTGACATATCTCAAAAGTGAGAAATGTAAGACATGTTGGACGTGTTAGGCCGCCCGACTTGTGAGACATCACTATGAAAATAGGAATATTGGCTATTCAGGGCGACTTCGCCGAACATATCGTCATGCTCAAGCGCATAGGTGTGCAGACTGCCGAAGTACGCCTGCCCGCACACCTGGCCGGGTTGGATGGCCTGATCATGCCCGGCGGCGAATCCACCACCATCGGAAAACTGGCCGTTGATTTTGGCCTGCTGGAACCGTTGCGTGAATTTGGGAAGAGTCACGCCATCTGGGGCACCTGCGCCGGAGCGATTTTCCTCTCGAAGGATGCCCGCCGCAACCAGCCATTGCTGGGCATCATGGATATCATCGTCCAGCGCAATGCGTTTGGCCGCCAGGTCGACTCGTTCGAAGAAGATCTTGTCATCCCTGAACTGGCTGCAGGCGGGCCTTACCACGCCATCTTCATCCGCGCCCCTATTATCGAATCTGTTCACGGAGATGCAAAAATAATCTCCACGTTATCCGATGGCAGGATTGTGGCTGCGCAACAAGGGCATATACTTGCCACATCCTTTCATCCCGAATTGACAGACGATACACGTTTCCATGAGTTTTTTCTTTCTCTGGTAATTTGAGACGATCGAATGTTCAAAGTATGATAGTCCGCTCTCTTGATGTACTTGATTTACCCCAACTTTCCCATTACCGCAGGGATATGCTTGCCTTGGATACTGCCCGCATCCTGGCGCACAGTAACCCATTGGGTGCGGTGGCACTGCTTTCATACCTGGATCTGCGTCGCCACATTTACACGGCCGTTGCTGCCGAGGATGGCAATTCATTGATGGGGCAGGTCACTTTACGGGAAGAAGAAACCTCTGCCCGCCTGACTTTCCTGGCTCCAGCGGAAAACATCAATGGGCTGACCTTGCCCCTGTTGGATCATTTGGTAACCCAGGTTGGGGAATGGGGCGCTTTCCACCTGCTCGCCGAGGTGAATGAGGATTCTCCGGCATTCCGCTTGCTCCGGCAGGCCGGCTTTGCCATGTACGCCTGGCAGCGTGTCTGGAAGCTGCCTGTCTCTGAGCCGGGTGGCAAAGAAGAAATCTGGCGGCCGGCAGGTGAGACAGATTGGCCGGCCGTCCAATCCCTTTATGGGCAGATTGTCCCGGCATTGCTGCACCCGGTGGAAATGTTACCAAAGCAGGTCATGGGCATGGTCTGCCGTCCGGGGGGCAACCTCCAAGCCTACGTGGCAGTGGATAGCGGTTCAAAAGGCATCTGGGTCCAACCCATCGTTCCGCCCGATTCCGATTGTGTCTCCGAGCAGTTGACCGGGCTGACGTATGCCATGTCAGACGGGCGTGAACGGCCCATTTACGTGTGTGTGCGTTCTTATCAGGCCTGGCTTGAGTCCGTTCTGGAGGATCTGGGTGCGCAAGCCGGGCCACGCCAAGCAGTAATGGTCAGGCGGCTGGCAAAACTTCAGAAGGTTGATGAAAAAGTTTCAGCCATGGATCAAGTCCTGGTCAAACCCGCTGCACCGGTGGTGCGCGTGGTAACCAACCAGGATATTCCACCGAAAGAGTGATATAAATCAGGTATGACTCAACTGAGAATAACTGACGATTTGGATGCCCTTCTGGGGGTATTGCCCGGCAGTATTGTAGAAGCCGTCCATAAAGCCAACGATTACGATAACCTGCTCGAGATCATCCTCGACCTGGGGCGTGTACCAACCGCCCGCTATGTTCAGGGCGAGACGGTCCTGATTAACAAGGAAATCACGCGCGCAGAGCTTGACCACGTGGTGGAGCGTATCGGCGAGTTTGATGCCGATAACCGTGCCGGTCTCGAACGTACCTTGCACCGCATCTCCTGCCTGCGCAACCGACGAGGGCATATCGTCGGCCTCACCTGCCGCGTTGGGCGGGCCGTCTACGGGACGGTGGATATCATCCAGGATATTGCCGAGTCGGGCAAATCCCTGCTCATCCTGGGCCGCCCGGGTGTGGGCAAAACCACTTTGCTGCGTGAAGCTGCCCGCATTCTGGCCGAGACCAGGCGCGTCATTGTGGTGGATACTTCCAATGAAATCGGCGGCGATGGGGATGTGCCTCACCCCGCCGTGGGCAAGGCACGCCGCATGCAAGTGCGTGAGCCCATGCTCCAGCACGAGGTGATGATCGAAGCAGTCGAGAACCATAACCCCGAAGTCATCGTGATCGACGAAATCGGGCGTGAACTGGAAGCTGCCGCCGCCCGCACCATTGCCGAGCGCGGTGTCCAGCTTATAGGCACTGCCCACGGTCAGACCATTGACAATCTGCTGCTTAACCCGACCCTGTCCGATCTGATCGGCGGCATTGAAGCCGTCACCTTGTCGGATGAGGAAGCGCGCCGGCGCGGCACCCAGAAGACGGTCCTCGAACGACGCTCCCCGCCTACCTTCGATGTACTGGTCGAGATCCAGCAGCGCGACCGCTTTGCCGTCCACATGGACATCGCCGCCTCAGTCGATTCGCTCCTGCGCGGTTACCCGCTTCCGCCGGAAATCCGCTCGCGCGATGCACTGGGAAAGATCCAGATCGAGAAAGTCAAAGCCAATCCAAAGGCCAGGCCCGATTCGGAATTCCGCATTGAAAATGGCAATACCACCGGCCCACGTCGAAGCCAGGAAATCCAGCCCACCCTTGAGCCTTCAACGACTCCACCGCTGCGCACAGAACCAGTTCCTCCTGTTGAATCCCGCCGCAACCCGCTCCAGGCAGTGCGTGTCTATCCCTATGGCGTGGCGCGCGACCGCTTGATCCAGGCTGCCAAGCGGCTGGGCGTCCCGGCTTTGATCGCCAAGGATGCCGGGGAAGCGGATGTGATGGTGACCCTGCGTTCCTATTACCGTGATCGCCAGCAAGCCGTCATGCAGGCAGAACACCGCGGCATGCCAATTTTTGTGCTGCGCGCCAATACTGTCGGCCAGATGGAGCAATTCCTGAGCGATCTTTTCAACCTGTCGGAGACGATGCCGGGGGCAGCCGAGATGGACGCCGTCAAGCTGCAGACCCAGGCGGCCATAGCGGCCGTGTTGAACGGCGAACGCTGGGTTGACCTGCCGCCCGGCCCCGCCACCGAGCGGCGCATCCAACACGAGTTGGCCCGGGAGGCGGAGTTGGTTTCGCATTCCTACGGCAAAGAACCCAGAAGGCATGTCAGAATATTCAGGGAGTAGCGTTGATCTGTCGGCTATCAGTATTTAGGGTCGATTGCCGACTGCTAAGCTAATAGCTGTCTCCTATGTTCATTACCCTCGAAGGTCCCGATGGTTCCGGTAAGACCTCGCACATGCAGCCGCTGGCCGAATGGCTGGATGGATTGGGCTACCGCGTCCACACGGCGCGCGAGCCCGGCGGGACGCCCATCAGCGAGCAAATCCGCAAGGTTATCCATGATCTAAAGAATACCGAGATGCACCCACATACCGAAACCCTGCTTTACCAGGCTGCCCGGGCCCAGATCGTAGAACAGGTGCTCCGTCCCAAACTGGCGGAAGGCTGGATCGTGTTGTGCGACCGCTACGCCGATTCGACCCTGGCTTATCAGGGCTATGGTCACCGGCAAAACCTGGATGAAGTGCGCCTGCTGGTGCAGTATGCCACCGGCGGACTGCTCCCCGACTTGACATTTCTGCTGGATGTGGATGTGGAAACCGGCTTGCGCCGCCGGCAGAAGAGCGGCGGCGAATGGAACCGCCTGGACGCCTACCAGTTGGATTTCCACCGGCGTGTGCGGGCGGGCTATCTGGAACTGGCCAGGCAGGAGCCTGGGCGCTGGATCGTGGTGGATGCCAGCCAGCCTCAGGAACAGGTCCAGGAGACCCTTCGCAGGATTATTTTGAAAAGGATCGAATAAGGTAATCCGGGCTGCCCTAAGTTCTGCATGGCAGCTTGTATCACCTGTGCTAAAATCAGGCCAGAGATCCCATTCCATAAGTAGGAGCGTGTAGTATGGTTGAAATCGAATTTTCGGTCATGGAAAACTTTTCGGGTACGGCCGAGAGACTGCGTCCGCTCCTGCAAGCCTTCGAGATGCAATATCACGTCCATGTTAACCTGGAAGCGATCCCCTGGGACAAAGGCTGGACGGAGATCTCCAAGTATGGAATTTTTGGGCACGGCCCGGATGTATCAGAGATAGGCACCACCTGGACCGGCAGCATGGCCGCCATGCAGGCCCTGCGCCCATTCACCCCGCAGGAAGTACGTTCCCTGGGCGGCCAGGAGGCCTTTTTCGAGAATATATGGCGCACCGGCTTTTTACCCGACGACCCCAACCCTTGGGCCATTCCATGGCTTGGCGATGCGCTTGTGTTTTACTATTGGAAGGATGCCTTTAAAAAAGCCGGCATCGACGATGCAAAAGCAGCTTTTTCATCTCATGATGCACTGGTGGAAACCCTCAAAAAACTTCAGGAGAGCGGTCACCCGTACCCCCTGGCATTGACCACCACCAACCAGAACAGGAACCTGCACGAAGCTTCTATGTGGATATGGAATGAGGGCGGGGATATTCTCAGTGCGGATCGCCGGCGGGTGCTCTTCCAGGAAGAAGCTGCCCTGCGAGGCCTGCGGAAATATTTCAGCTTGGTGCCCTTTATATCCCCGGCCTCCCTGGAAATTCCCTTATCTACGGATTTATTCAACAGCGGCGATGCCATCGTGGCAGTGGCTGGGCCCTATCACGGGGTATGGGGACGCTCGGAACACCCGGAGTGGGAAGATAACCTGGGAATTGCCCCGCTGCCTGGGGTGGCTTACGTAGGCGGGAGCAGTTTTGTCATCTGGAAATACTCACTGCGCGAGCGTGAATCCTTTGAGTTGATCCGTTTCCTCGCCACCCAGCCGACCCGCATTCCGGGCAGCCCGCATGAACACATGTTGCCCACCCGCCGCGATGCGGTGCATATGCCCTCGGTCGAGCAGGATGTTTTCCACCAGATTTATTTACAAACCCTTCAATCCGGCCGCAGTTTTCCTACCGTGAGGTTGTGGGGTTCGATCGAGGAAAAATTAAACCGGGAAATAAACAACATTTGGGTAAGACAATTTGCCAATCCGTCCGAGGACATCGATGCCTGCCTGCACGAACGGCTCGACCCGTTGGCATATCGCCTGAACATCGTCCTGGGCGGTTGAACGTGCATGCACCTACACTTGTTCTCCAGCGCCGGCGTTGACGATATCCGCTATATTCTGGATGCCAGCCGCCCTTACCTCGAAGGAAAAGATAATCCGGTTGTCGCCTATCTTCCAGCCGCTTCGCTGGGCGGCACGTACCAGGAATACACCGAAAAAGCCTTCCATGGCTTGGCGCATATCCGGACCATCGACCCTGAGTTAATGCCTTTGGCGGAGATGGAAGCGCTCCTGCGCAGCGCCGCCCTGGTGTATATTCCCGGTGGGAATACTTTCCTTCTCAAGCATCGCCTGCATATCAGCACAATCCAGGAATATCTGCGCAGAAAAGTGGTCGCCGGACTGCCGCTGGTGGCCTACAGCGCCGGGACAGTTCTATGCGGGCCCAACATCCTGACCAGCAATGATATCAACACGGTGGAAACTCCCCATTTCAGCGGCTTGAATTTAACGCCGTTCAACTTCAACTGCCATTACCCGCAGGACGAGATTGCCCGCCTCCTTAAAGATGACTGGCTCAGTGATTACCATGTCTTTCACGATAACCCCGTCGTCCTGCTAGAGGATGGGGCATATATCCAGGTGGAAGGCCGGAAAACACGCCTTATGCAAGGGGATGCCTGGATACTGCGCAAGGGCCAGGAAAAACAGAAGATCCAAGCTGGCGTACCAATCGTGGTATAAAATTCCCCGGATATCCATCTTTTATCCTACATCATCCTTCGCTATTGAGGCGATCTCATAAGTATGATAGACGCCAAGTATATAGATGTGAATGCCTACCACGTCGGCAGACATGTATAAATCCACATATATATTTGAAAGTATGTATATTAGTAGTGGTAGTAGGCCTTGTGGATAAGTGGAAAACCGACCAAGCCCCCTACCTGTGACCGGGCGGGCGGTTCCGTGCCAATGCGTGGGGCATTTTGTAAAGAGAGATATCCACAGCCTGTGTAAAACTTTGGGAGAAAAAAAGAGGCTTTCAGGAAACCTGGTCGGGAAAATTTTGCTGATTTTTGGCAAAACTAGATTTTGGGCAGTCAGTAAAATGCCAGCCAGATATGGGGGTCTCAAAACCGAACAATTGAGCGGCTTTTCCACAGTCCGCAGGGTTTATCCACAGTTTTCAGGCAGTTATCCACAGCTTGGTAGCTTTGCTGCCTAAACAGTAGCACCATATATGGTGGTTGAGAATGCTATTTTTTATTGTATTACTCCGAATTTTTATCGGTTTTAGTGGACGGTCCCGTTTTCCTGCAACGCCTCGACGTTGTCCAGGAAATGGTCCAGCCCCTCAAGCCGTTCGCCGAAGGAGGCTTCATCCAGCCCCAGCTTGCCACAGGCCGATCTCCAGCGGACTTGTCCTGCAGGCGGGAGCCCCGCTACGGCCAGCGTCCAGGTGACCATCAGTGGCCAGAGGCTGGCCTGTGGAGTTTCGCTTGCCAGCATGGATTCAAAGGCCAGCTTGTAGTAGCCCAGACGGGGAGCGGCAATGCGTTCATCCACACCGACCTTGCCAGCCGCTTCGAGGAAGGCTTGCTCCCACTCTGGCAGAAAACCGGCCAGTGTGGTTGCATCCACCTGGTTGGCACCCAATAAATCCAAAAGAACAGCAGCCAGACCCGGCTGGCCGATAGCTTGGACGTGGGCAGGGAACTGGAGTAGGAAACGCCGTTCGGCCAGCGGCTCGCCCGCCAGCAGGGCGACCGCATTGGCTGCCAGGCGGATGGATTTAAAATAGCCCAGGACCTGCTCAGGGCCATGGGATTGTTTGGACTGCAGGCTGCTCCAGCCCTGGCGTGCCTGTTCTGCCAGGCGGAGCGAGCGGGCCTGCACGTTGACCGGTTCGTGGTAACGATCGCGTACCCCCGCCTGGATGAATTCAAAGAAGTGCCGGGTAACGTACAATGGCAGCGGGTCGTACAGTTCCGGCCCCAGCCAGGGGTGGATGCGCAGTTCCCTGGGTTTGTCGTAAGCACTGCGCGGGGCATGGATAATATCCAGGTGGATCTCAGGCGTCAAGGCGACGATCTCGCGGCGAATTTTCGGCTCCCTGGCGTGGACGAAAACAATGTCAATGTCGGTGGCGGTCCCCAGGAACGGGTTGTCGGTGCGCAAGGAGCCGGTCAGGTAGGCCGCCACCAGCTCGGGGTCTGAGAGGGCGCTCTTTTCTGCGGTTTCTTTGGCAATGCGGATCAGGCTTTCACGTGATAGGTACATTCGAGACTCACTGGTTGAGCGGGAGTTCCGCCTGGTAGGGCGAGAGGTTAAGGGTTTCCCGGATGCGATTCTCGATCAGCCTGAGGTGCTCGGGGGAGTGAACGAAATCGAGCGGGTTGGTATCGATGGTCAGCACGGGCGTGTCATCATACGGCCTGGAAAAGAATTCTGCATAAGCCTGGTTGAGTTCATCGATATAACTGCGCTCTATGTTGCGCTCGTAGGAGCGGTCGCGCAAGGCAATGCGCTGCATGAGCACATCCGTATCGGCGCATAAGTAGACCAGCAGGTTGGGCATGACAATCTTCTCGGCCAGCGCTTCGTGGACGCGCTTATACATTTCGAGTTCGTCCCCTTTCAGATTGATGCGGGCGAACAGGCTGTCTTTGGCGAAGGTATAGTCGGAAAGCAGTGATTTGCCAGCTTCCAGAATGGTTCTGACCCCGCGTCGTTGCTGGTAATACCGGCTGAGCAGGAAGAAAATCTGGGTCTGGAAGGCGTAGCGCTCACGGTCGCTGTAAAAATCCGAGAGGAACGGGTTCTCCTCGAAGACTTCCAGCAGCAGGTCTGCCTCAAAAGCCGGCTGGAGCAGGCGCGCCAGGGTAGTCTTGCCGACCCCGATGACTCCTTCAATGGCAATATACATGGTCTCTCCCGCAGGTGAAAGTGTGGGTTAAGGATACCATAAAAAATTGCAGAATGTTGCGCTTGACTCGCTTTGCCCGCAAATGTATAATTACGCTACTAACTCCTCCGGGAGGAGGTGGTTGGAATACTGATAGAGAAGGATGGCCGCTGGCTGAAAGCCTCCACAGAATCCCACCACTGAAGTCGCCCGGAATACTGCCGAAGAAATCCTTGAGAGAGTAGACCGGCACGGGTTCCGCCCGTTACACACGGAGCCGGATGATTGTCCGGACAGAGCGCGTTTTTTCCACGAAGGCAGACGAAAAGGCACAGACTGGATGAAAACGAAGTGAGGTGGTACCGCGGCGCCCGCCGTCCTCAACAGGATGCGGGCGTATTGCTTTAACTGACGGAGAATAAAATGACCGAATACCAGTTACCAAAAGCTTATGATTTTAAAACCACCGAAGAGCGCATCTACGCGATGTGGGAGAAAAACGGTTACTTCAAACCGTCCAACGACCCGAATAAACCCGGTTTCGACCCGACCCGAAAGCCCTTTGTCATTTCCATTCCTCCGCCGAACGTGACCGGCGAATTGCACCTGGGGCACGTCATGTTTGTGGCCATGGAAGACCTGATGATCCGCTACCACCGCATGAAGGGCATCCCAACCCTGTGGGTGCCCGGCACCGACCATGCCGGCATCGCCACCCAGCTCCAGGTGGAAAAGGACTTGCTGCGCACCGAGGAAGTGACGCGTGAAGAATTGGGCCGTGAGCAATTCGTCGAAAGGGTCTGGTCCTGGAAGGTCAAATATCATAGCATTATTACCAGCCAGATCCGTAAGATCGGCGCTTCCTGCGATTGGGAACGCGAACGCTTCACTTTGGACAATGGCCTGTCGAAGGCAGTGCGCGAGGCTTTTGTGCGCTTGTACGATAAGGGCCTGATCTACCGCGGCCCGCGCCTGATCAACTGGTCGCCGGGACTCAAGACGGCCGTCTCGGATCTGGAAGTGGAATATTCCGAGGAACCCGGCACATTGTATTATTTTAAATATATGTTAAAGCCAGAGACCTCGGATGGTCCGGAGACCTCGGAAATCTATATTCCCGTTGCCACCACCCGCCCGGAAACCATCCTGGGTGATACCGCCGTGGCCGTCCACCCGGAAGACGAGCGTTACCAGAAATTTGTTGGCAGGAAAGTGCTTGTGCCGATGCTCGGGCGGGAAATCCCGGTCATCGCAGATGATTACGTGACGCGTGACTTCGGCACTGGGGCGCTCAAGATCACCCCCGGCCATGATCCCAACGACTACGAGATCGGCCAGCGGCATGGGTTGCCGGTCCTTTCGATGCTGGACCGGGAGGCCAAAGTGACCGAAATTGGCGGGCCGTATGCCGGACTGGACCGTTTCGAATGCCGCAAGAAATTATGGGCCGATATGCGGGCCGCCGGCTTGGTTATAAAGGAAGAACCTTACACGCTCAACGTGCCGCGTTCCCAACGCGGCGGCGAGATCGTTGAGCCGATGGTCTCGGAGCAATGGTTTGTCAAGATTGCCCCGCTGGCTGAGGCCGCCGAAGAAGCCGTCCAGGATGGTCGCATCCAGATCATCCCGGAACACTTTGCGAAGATCTATCACAACTGGATGGAAAACATCAAAGACTGGTGCATCTCGCGCCAGTTGTGGTGGGGTCACCGCATCCCGGTCTGGTATTGTGACGATTGCAAAGGCAAGACGTGCGCCCGCACCGATCCGCTGCTGTGCGCCCATTGCGGCTCGAAGAACATTCACCAGGATCCGGATGTGCTGGATACCTGGTTCTCCTCCGGCCTGTGGCCCTTCTCCACGCTGGGCTGGCCCGAGGAAACGCCTGATTACAAATATTTTTACCCAACCAGTATGATGGAGACCGGCTACGATATCCTGTTCTTCTGGGTGGCGCGCATGATCATGGACGGACTGGAATTCACCGGCCAGGTGCCGTTCAGCACGGTCTACCTGCACGGACTGGTGCGCAACGAGGCCGGGCAGAAAATGTCCAAGAGTAAGGGCACCGGGATTGATCCGCTGCCGGTCATGGAAGAGTTTGGCACGGATGCCTTACGCTTCACCCTGCTGGTAGGCTCCACGCCCGGAAACGATACCAACCTGAGTCTGAAAAAGGTGGAAGGCAACCGCAATTTTGCCAACAAGATCTGGAACGCGGGCAGGTTCGTGATATCGGCCATCGGCGGTCAGCAATCAGCCCTCAGTGAAAAAGCCGAGTGGACTCTGGCTGATTCCTGGATATGGGCCCGCCTGTATGCGCTCGTCCGGGACGTGGAACGGCTGTTTCAGGCTTACCAGTACGGTGAGGCCGGGCGGCAGATCTATGAGTTCTTCTGGAACGATTTTGCTGATTGGTACGTGGAAGTGGCCAAGCTGCAAATGCAGAAAGCAGAAACCCGGGAACAGACGGTGGTAACTCTGATACGGGTCCTGGATATGTGTCTGCGCCTGCTGCATCCCTTCACGCCATTCGTCACCGAGGAATTATGGGGGCATCTTCGCAAGGCTGTCCTGCGCTCCCCACTCGCAGAGCTCGCGGCCGGCTGGCCGGAGGCGCTTATTGTGGCTACCTGGCCGGAAGCACATGCCGAAGAGGGCTGGGAGACCGGCAAGATGGCCGATTTTACACTGGTGCAGGAAGTCATCCGCACCATCCGTAACCTGCGCGCCGAGAAGAAGGTCAGCCCGGCCAGAAGACTCCCGGCCACCCTGATCGGTGGAGCGAAGGAAGGGTTGCTCATGGAACAATCCGCAGTCATTGCAGTGCTCTCCGGCCTTGATCCGTCTTTACTCACCATCCTTGCCTCTCTGGACACCAAGCCGGAGAACAGCATTGCTCTGGTGGCCGGTCCGGTGGAAATTTACATCCCACTTGCGGGTATGCTGGATATGGAAGAGGAGCGCAAACGACTGGAGAAGGAACTTTTCGATATCCAGGTGCAGATAGACCGGCTGGAGAAACTGCTCGGCTCGGACTTTGCCAACAAAGCGCCTGCGGCAGTAGTCCAGAAGGAACAGATTCGACTGGCAGCCTTCCAGGAGACAGCCGCAAAACTGCGTGCACAGTTGTAAAATAATACCTAAAGAGTGGCGGGCAAGTACCGCCACTCTTTAGGTATATTGAGAGAAATTTGTAATGATGGGGGGAACTTTGTGTGATTGTTTTTTCCATCAAGTGGTGTATTATAAGTGGCAAGTTTACACAACCACCGGCGGTTTGTGTGTTTTAATTTTAATGTCTCAATATAAGTGGAATGAGGGTGCATCCCCACCCCCCCAACTTATTGAGAAGATACTTTTAATTTCATGAGGCAGTGCCATGAAAAATACGGATCCATCTCAACCAAAGCAAGCCCAAGGGAAGCAGAAGGATCAACCTGTGCAGAAGAAGCCTTTAAAGGAAAAACAATTGTCAGAGAGGCTGGTGCAAGCCTCCGAGGAGAAATACAGGCGGCTGTTTGAGATGGCGCAGGACGGGATATTGTTGTTGGATGCCGGTACGGGGGTTATCAGCGATGCCAACCCATTTATTGAAATAATCCTCGGCTACTCGCCGGCTGAACTGATCGGTAAAAAACTCTGGGAAAGCGATCCGTTCCAGGGGGTATCGGCCAGCCGGGATGCTTTTTTGAAGATCCAAAAAAAGGGCTATTTCCATTACAGCGATTTGCCGCTTAAAACTAAAGACGGCCAGCCTCGCAATGTGGAATTTGTCAGCAATGTTTACCAGGTGGGCCGCCAGAAGGTTATTCAGTGTAATATCCGGGACATCACTGAACGCAGGCAGGCCGAAGATTTGCTGCGTGAAAGCGAAAGCCTGCTGAGAGAATCACAGATCAGTGCGGGATTGGGTAGTTATATCCTGGATATCGCCAGCGGGTTGTGGAAGAGCTCCGACATGCTTGATAAGGTATTCGGGATTGACGAAACCTACGAACGTTCTGTGGGTGGGTGGGCCGCACTGACCCATCCAGACGACCGAAAAATGATGGTTGATTACTTTACCAACGAGGTTCTTGGCCAGGGCAAGCCATTCGATAAGGAATACCGCATCATCCGCCATGCTGACCAGGCCGAACGCTGGGTGCATGGCCTGGGTAGGCTGGGATTCGATACCCAAGGGCAGCCTGCGAAAATGCACGGCACAGTCCAGGATATCACCGAGCGTAAGCTGGCGGAAGATTATTTACGCCAAAGCGAGGAAAAATTCCGCAAGGCGTTTATTATCAGTCCTGACGCGGTCAATATTAACCGCCTACAAGATGGAATGTATATTGCCATCAACAAGGGTTTTACCCAGATCATGGGCTATACCGAGGCGGATTGTATTGGCAAAACCTCCCTTGAAATGAACATTTGGGCCAATCCGGAAGACCGGAAGGTGTTGGTGGACGGCCTGCTAGAAAATGGAGAGGTTGTCAACCTTGAGGCGCGTTTTCTTTCCAGGAATGGGGATATCAAATATGGCCTGATGTCCGCCTCGGTGCTGGAACTGAACAATGTCCCGCATATCATCAGCATAACCCGCGATATAACCGAACGGAAACGGGCGGAAGATGTTCTCGCGCAGCAGGCCGAAGAACTGCGCAAAAGGAATGATGAATTAGCCCGCCTCTACCGGGCCTCCGGTAGCCTTATCTCTGGAGCCTCTTTGAGTCTTCAGGAACTTTCCCGAGCCATTGTTACGGTTGTCCAACAGGAGTTCGGTCAGGCGAATTGCAGCCTGCTGGTTGTTGACAGGGATTCGAATGAGTTGCAGCGCCTGGCCGCGACCGGTGCGTATACCGGCGAGATAAAGAACAAACGGTTAACCCTGGATGGGCCGGGCCTGGTTTCGCAAGCCATCCGCACGGGTGCGACGCTCAATGTGGGTAACGTTCTCTCCATGCCCGGCTATCTTGCAAATTGGGAAGCAGCCCGATCCGAGCTTACCATCCCGCTCATGCTTGGGAAGAATGCAATTGGGGCCATTGACGTGCAAAGTTCGGAACCGGATGCCTTTGGCCCGGATGACGAACGCCTGATGTCCATATTCGCCGAACGGGCTGCTCTGATGTTCGAACATGTCCGTTTGAATACACAGACCGAGGCGCGCATGCAGCAGTTGCTGGTTCTGCGCACCGTTGATAGGGCGATCAGCAGCAGCTTCGACCTCACTCTGACCTTGGGTATCCTGCTGGACCAGATAGCTAGGCTGTGCGGTTTCCATGCCCTCGATATCCTGGTTTTCAACGCTGCCACACAGACATTTAAGTTCTCTTGCGAACGTGGTTTTCGCACGCAGTCGCTGCAGCATACACAGATCAAATTTGGCGTGGGCTATGCCTGGCATGTGGTCCGGGAGAGGCAGATGCTGGTTGTCCCGGATATCCAGGCGGAAGCGGATGGCCTGCAGAGGACCCCTGATTTATCCATTGAACAATTCATTACCTATGTGGGGATACCACTGTTAGCCAAGGGCCAGGTCAAGGGTGTTCTGGAAGTTTTCCAGCGTGAACCGCTTGTTCTTGAACCGGAATGGCATGCCTTTCTGGAAATGCTGGCCGGGCAGGCCGCCATCGCAATAGACAATTCCGAGTTATTCGATCACCTGCAAAGTTCAAACGCCGATCTGGGGTTGGCGTATGATAGCACCCTGGAGGGTTGGGCGAATGCGCTGGAGTTGCGCGATAAAGAAACGGAAGGCCACACCCGGCGTGTGGCTGAATTGGCAACGCGGCTCGCACAGAGCATGGGTGTTAAAGAGAATGATCTGCTGCAGATTTACCGGGGAGCTTTGCTGCACGATATTGGGAAAATGGGTGTGCCGGATAGCATCGTGCTCAAGCCCGCTCCGTTGACGGAAGACGAGTGGGCCATCATGCGCAAGCACCCACAATATGCTCACGATATGCTTTCTCCGATCACTTATCTGCAGTTGGCGCTCGATATCCCCTATTGTCACCATGAAAAATGGGATGGCACGGGCTACCCGCGCGGGTTGAGGGGCGGGCAGATACCCATGGTGGCGCGCATCTTTGCGGTAACAGACGTATGGGATGCGCTCACATCCGATCGGCCCTACCGGAAGGCTTGGCCGGAGGAAAGAGCTAACCAGTACATCCAGGAGCAGGCCGGACGGCACTTCGACCCGGAGGTGGTGAAAGCTTTCCTGGCCCCGTCCTTCAAGCGGGAATAGCCGTTCATTTCTTTAAAGCGCCTTTTCACTTTTGGGTTCTCGGTATATACTTTGCTTGGGCACGATTCGTGGATTCTGTAGTAATGACTGAAGCCGTTGCTACATGTTATGGAGAGGAATAAGCCATGAAAGTAACCGTCTTGCAAGAAAGCCTGGCCCGTGGACTGAGCATTGTTTCCCGCGCCGTTTCGCCGCGCAGCACCCTGCCGGTACTATCCAACGTGTTGGTGGCGAGCGATGAGGGCCGTCTGCGCCTTTCTGCCACCAATCTCGAACTTGGGATCACCTGCTGGATCGGCGCCAAGATCGAGGAGGAAGGCTCGACCACCGTCCCGGCGCGCACTTTTGTGGACTTGGTGGCGACGTTGCCGCAGGAGCAGGTCAGCTTGAACCTGGCCACTGCCACCCAAACCCTGAACGTGCGTTGTGGTGCCTCCAATACTGATATCAAGTGCATTGACGCCCAGGAGTTCCCGCCCTTGCCCGTCCCGGATATGGAAGGGGCCATCCTGCTGAATGTAGCCGACTTCAAGGAAATGATCGCACAAGTGATTTTTGCCGCCTCGGTGGATGAGGCCCGCCCGGTGCTGATGGGAGTGCTGGTGACGGTGGAAAACGATACCATCACCATGGCTGCGGCAGACGGTTTTCGCCTGTCGGTGCGCAAGGGCACGCTCTCCCAGCCGGTTCCCCAGCCAGTGACAGCTATCATCCCGGCGCGTGCCCTGGGTGAACTGGCGCGCGTTGCCGCCGATGGGAATGAGACCATATCGATGGTCATGCCAAAGGGCCGCGGCCAGGTTGTCTTCCGGATGAAGGAAGTGGAGGTGGTGTCGCAGTTGATTGACGGGACCTTCCCGGATTACCAGCAGATCATCCCGCGCTCTTATAAATCCCGTACCATCCTCTCTACTCCGGCCTTGCTCAAGGCTTGTAAACAGGCTGAGATTTTTGCTCGCGAAGGTTCGAACGTGGCCAGGCTCGACATCAAGTCTGCCGGTGACTTGGAGCCGGGGGCAGTGGAAATTTCAGCCGTATCTGAAGAGACCGGTTCCAACGAAACGATTGTAGCTGCCACGATAGAAGGGGTGGGCCTGCTGATCGCCTTCAATGTCAAGTATATGCGGGAAGTGCTGGAAGTGATCAAGTCGCCAAATGTGGCGCTGGAGACATCCGCTTCCAACGCCCCCGGCGTTGTTCGCCCGGTGGGGGACGATAATTTCTTGCATGTTATCATGCCGATGCACTTGGGTTAACCAAACACTGGGCAGGTTTCAAACCTGCCCTTTTCATTAAAACACAACCAGAGCCATGCCTATCTACACCCCCCCCTCCGACCGCGTTCTCAGCATTTATTTAACGCTGACCGAATACCCCATCTTGAGCACCCGCATCCGTTATATTATGCGCAAGCAGCTCTTTGAGCGCGGCATCCTCTCGCGTGAAGCTTTCGATGCCGAGGTGCGCCAGAAAGCCATCGAGTCCCAATTGCGGGAGGGACTGCAAGACCCGTATGGCGAGGAGGCCGCAGATACTTGGGAAGAACGGCTTAGGATTGTACGCGACCATATGACCGACTTCTATTTCGCTTACAACCTGCCGTACGAGGATTTCGAGAAGATAGTCCGCCTGGCGATCAGTGAGCAGGGCGAATCCTCTGATTTAATAACTCTTAACCCCGAACTTGCCCCCCAGGACATGCTCTTCCAGCAGGCGGAGGAAATCGAGCGCATGCCGGCTGAAATGCGCAAGAATTTCGAGGCGCGTATCGAGGAGATCAAGGCGGTCCTCATCCGCACCATGATCAGTGACCAGTTATCCTACTTGAATATTGCCCGCAAATGGTTCACGGTGGCCGATTTAAAAGACATCTACCTGCGCAAGATCGGCTACGGAAAGATTGGCGGGAAGGCGGCCGGGATGATGCTGGCATACCGGATCCTGAAAGAGGCCGCTCCGGCGGATGTCCGGGAATCCGTCCGCATCCCCGTTTCATACTTCCTGGCGTCTGACCTGTATTATGTTTTTATTGCGAATAATGGCCTGGTGCACTGGTCCGATCAGAAATACAAGCCCGAAGCGCAAATGCGCTCCGAATATCCCCAGATTGTGCAAGATTTTGTCAAAGGGAAATTCCCGGAGGACATTCTTGAACGGTTGCAGGAAATTCTGGGTGAAGCTGCACAACGACCTCTGATAGTGCGCTCATCCAGTTTGCTGGAAGACAATTTCGGTACTTCCTTTGCAGGAAAGTACAACAGTTATTTCTGTCCCAACCAGGGTACGTCCGAAGAAAACCTGGTTGCCGTGGTGGAAGCGATCGCACGTGTATATGCCTCCTGTGTAAACCCGAACGCCCTGCTTTACCGCCATGCCAAGGGCCTGGTGGAGTACGATGAACGCATTGCCGTGCTGCTCCAGTTTGTGGAAGGGGAGCAGTTTGGACACTATTTCATGCCGCAAGCCTCCGGCGTGGCCTTCAGCCGCAACCTGTACCGTTGGTCGCCACAGATCCGCAAGGAGGATGGTTTCCTGCGCCTGGTTTGGGGGCTGGGCACGCGCGCGGTGGAGTCTTTCGGCGATGAGCACCCGCGCCTGGTGGCACTCAGCCATCCTTTGTTGCAGCCGGCCGATTCCGTCGAAGAGATTCGCCAGCATTCCCAACAATGCGTGGATTTGATCGATCTCGAAAAAAATGCTTTGCGAACTTTCCCTGTGCGGGAAGTATTGGAAGAGCAGTACCCGATCTTGCGTTACGTTGCCCAGGTGGAAGCGGAAGGCTACCTGAGTTCCCTGAATAGCAGCATGGTGGATATTAACCGGCTGGTTGTCACCTTCGACGGCCTGCTGAGCAGAACCTCTTTTGCCAAACGGATGAAAGGCTTGCTTACCACCCTTGAAAAATACTACGATGCCCCGGTGGATACCGAGTTCACTGCTGAAGTGATCGCCCCAAATACCGCCCACCCGGAGATCAAGATTACGTTACTCCAGTGCCGCCCGCAGAGTCACCTGCGCGACGCACGTGATGTGGAACTGCCCACCAAACTCGATCCGGCGGATGTCATTTTTTCCACCCGGCGCATGGTGCCGCGCGGCGTTGTCAGGGCCATCCGCTGGGTGTTGTTTGTCCCACCGGAAGGATACTTCGCACTGACTTCCACTGTCGACCGCAGCCGGCTGGAGCGCACTATTGGAACTGTTAATGCAGCCCTGAAGGATGAAACTTTTATCTGCATTGGGCCGGGTCGGTGGGGCACCTCAACCCCCGACCTGGGAGTTGGTATCGATTACGGGGATATCTATTGCACACGTGCCTTGATCGAACTGACCGGCAAGGGCGTCGGTCCGGACCTCGAGCCGTCTTTCGGCACGCATTTCTTCCAGGATTTGGTCGAATCAAACATCTACCCGCTGAATATCAATCTGGATGATCACGATGCTGTTTTTAACCAGGGTTTCTTCTATAAAACGCCCAATCATCTTTCTGATTTCATTCGTTCAGATGAAGGCTTGCTGAACGCTTTGCGCCTGATCAAGGTGGAAGATTTCTACGCGGGTCGTTCCATGACACTGGTGATGAATGACGAAGTGGGCAAAGCCCTGGCGTTTTTACAGCAAGAATAGGGGCGCTGCGGGACTTAATCTGCCATAGCCTGTTTTTGGGTATGACAGCCTACGAACCCTGGCAGACCGCCAGTCCCACTTTACATGCTTCCGGTGCAAAGATGATTAACGCCGCGAACATCCCGATCTGCAGCACCGGTATCAACACCATTCCGATGGGTAACCAGTGTTTGGGCGCCTGCGCAATTCCACCGCTGGCTTCCAGCCTGCGCCATGCCATGCGCATGACGAGCACCGTTAAGATGGGTGCCACGGGTGTGAAAAAACAGGTCGAAGAACTTGCGACCGGCAGCCATACCCCCGATGAACTGATCACCCAGAACATAACCAGAAGATTCACTACCACCAGCAGTACCCAAAACGGGATCAGATACCAGCCCTTCCCGCGCTTGAGAATTTTCATATAAGCGAGTCCCGCCACTGGCCCGGCTATCAGAGGCGGTATGATCCCCAAAAGCAGGTAGACAATCGCCGTCATATGGATCAACTGCGGGCAGCGTTAGCGCTTCATTGTCTGCAACATACTAGTGCCAATGAAGGGTAACTGCACTTTGAATGTGGCTCCTTTGCCCAGCCCGGCGCTCTCTGCCCAGATTTTGCCTCCGTGCGCCTCCACCAGCCCCTTGGCGATGGAGAGTCCAATCCCCATCCCGCCATGCTTCCGGGTGGTGTGTGGCTCGATTTGGTAGAATTCTTTAAAGATTTTCTTTAACTCGCTTTGGGGGATGCCAATGCCATTATCCTTCACCCAGCTCAATACTTCGCCGCCGGCCTGGGGGGTTGCACCCAGGGTAATTTTGCCATCTTCTGGAGTAAAGCGCACTGCGTTATCCAGCAGGTTGACGAAGGCCGATTTTAACTTTTCCGGATCACACTTGACCGGGCAAGGAGTTTCCGGTAATTCAAATATAACCTGCTGGTTTTTCGCCTCTGCCAGATTCTTGACTTCGTTGTATGCAGCCATCAATACCTGTTGTACAGGTACAACCAGCCGGTGTATGACCATCTCGCTCGAGCGCAGCATATCCATGTTGGTCATGGCGTCCACCAGGGCGCGCATCTGCATGGCGGCGTTGAGCACTTGTTTGGCATGATCTGAAATCTCACCCGGGCTTTCCTGCTGGAGAAAAGTGGCATAGCCAATGATGATCCCCAAGGGTGTCCGCAGTTCGTGCGAAGCCAGCGCCAGGAAATTGGTTTTCAATTGGTCGGCTGTCTGCAGGTCTTCGTTCGCATCCTGCAAAGCCTTGACCAGCCGGGCGTTATGGATGGCGACGGCTGCCTGCGAGGCGATTACCGCCAGGATATCGGCATCGCTTTCATCAAACTCCCCATCGCGTTTATTAAGTGCCTCCAGCACCCCGGTTGGCTGATCTTTGATCCGCATCGGTACGCCTAGCAGGTTCTTCACGTCGACATTCACAAGTTTGGAAACCACCAGGTAATGCCGCATATCGTGCTGAACATCAGATAGGCTGATTACTTTGTTTTCTCGGAAGATTGTCCCGGCCAGACTGCCATCCAGCGGCACGATGGTTTCTGCCAGTTGCTTTGAGTTTGATCCGCTGGCGGCGGTAAAAACCAGGCACGTACGTTTCTCATCATACAATAAGATTGAAACCGACTCACAATCCAGGATTTCTGTTGCACTGCGGATGATAAACTGGAGTAGTTCATCCAGGTTGAGAGTCGAGTTGAGCGTGACGCTCACCTCGATTAAACGAGCCAGTTGCTCTGCCATATAGCGGAGATCGGGTTTGGGATAGGACATATCTGCCTGCCCTATAAGTGTAGCCTGAAAATAGTACGGAGGCAATACCCATTTTTTAAAGAACATTTGTTCTGTTTTTTGAATGGCCTATTGATCTTTCAACGCCTGTCGGGAAATGAAAAGTGTGATTGCCACCAGGGCAAATCCAAGCGAACCGATGATCCCCACCGGTAATGGCCCCAGCAGCGGGTTGGGTTGGCCGGTCATTGCAAGGGCGGCTGCCCCGGCAATCCCATTGATGGCTGCATGTCCTATGACGGCTGGCCAGATGCTCTGGCTGCGCAGGGTTAACCAGCCCAGGAAGACTCCTGCTCCAAATGTGAACCAGATAAATAACAGCGGACCAGCCCAGGGATGGCCCGGATACTGGAAGCCGTATTCATAACCCATGGCGATGAGCGGCCAGTGCCAGATGCCCCAGATTACACCGATCAGCAACATGGCCTTACGCCCGCCCAGCGGCATCAATTTGGGCAGCAGGTAACCTCGCCAGCCGAATTCTTCACCGAATGTGGCCAGGGAATTCAAGACCGGCGCGATCAGCACCCCTCCAACAAGCTGGATGGCAACGAACAGCCAGGGCGATAGAACAGACAAGGCGGGGACAGCCGCGATTTGCTTGTGCACAAGCGACAGGCTTGCATCGAAGTATTGCGGGAAAAGCCCGAAAAACACGGCTGCCCCGAACAGGGTCAGTACTGCCGGCAGGAACCAGGCGGCCAGCCAGTAAGGCCAACCTTTCTTGAAGTGCGGGCGCAAGCCCACCTCCTTCCAACCTTCGCGTGTAACCAGCCGGGTCAGGATGTTCCCCAGGGCCGGCGCCCACATATAAGCACTGGCCATGAGCACGAGCGCCAGGGACAAGCCCGGTACGATTTGTGGGCTGTTGGCCAATCCGCCAGTCAGGTAAATAACCAGCCCGGTTATCCAGGCAATGCCAAACGCAAAGCCCAGGAATATTACGAGTTGGCGCATGTCCAGTTTTAGATCAGGGTGAGTGTCCATTTGAGTCCTTTCCAATTGTTTCACGTGAAACAATACAATGCCAGGCGTACTTATAAGCTGGTCAGGTAAATAAAGGTGACAGGCTGAGTAGCAAACTTTGCCGGTAAAAATGTTTCACGTGAAACAGGGTGAGTTTCGATTAAAACAACCGGGATCAACTGCGGCAGATATAGTTTAATGGTCGCCATAACGCTTCTCCTTCTGTGTGGTTTTTGGTAAATTAATATCGACAAAATGTGCCGGAAACGCAAGCTATTTTTAGCCCGGGTCTCTACAGAGGCTGCCAACAATTTGACTGGCAGGCAGGGTTACCCAAAATACTGGAAGGTTTTCCAGAACTGGGGCCAGGGCTTGCGCAGATTGTGACACAGGTAAATGGAATTGTGATTCATGGTTTCATCGTTCTGAATATTGAAAGGCGTGGTAAGCGGTGCGATCAATGTGCATTCCTGGAAATTCGCCAAAAAGCTGCCATCGAAACCGATCACAAGCAAGGTGGTTGGAGGCGGATTTCCATAACCATACTGCCAATACGAATCGAATCCGCTGATGACCCTGGGCAGATCATAGGTCGGGCCGTACAGGTCAATCGAGCCGATCTCGCCAGAACTGGCCGCCAGGATGGCGGTATGGGCTTTTTCAGAAGCCGGCACTGCATTGTAGGCTTTTGCCACCTGTTGCACGAGCTCCGGCCAGCCGACCTCCGATTTCAGTTGATCGTTACTCCTACTGACAATATCCCACCAACCAGAGCCTAGCGGGGCAACTGGCAGCTCTGTGGCTATCAAAAGCGCCGCAAAGGCGCACAGAACGATCCAAGTCGTCCACCGCCAGGCGTTTGCCCAGCGCTGGCTGGTTATTCTGGTAAGGCGTCCTTCCCACCACACCGCTCCGCCTGCCGCGAGCATTGGGTAGGTCGCGGCCAGGTAATAGCCTTTCCCTTGAGTGAGAATAAGCAGAATAAAAGGTACCATGTACATGCAGCCCAGCATCCGGTAGCGCTGTCCAGCGGGTGCAAAGAAGAAATAATAAAGCCCGGTAATCACCAAAAAAGCCATTACCGGGTTGAAATTGAATAGAAACTGGTCGGTCAGGAAGCCACTGGTTAAGCCAGATTGTATATCTCGGGTGTGGATGCTGGCCAGGAAATACAGCGAAACCCAGTGGTTCTGAGCTTGCCAGACTAGGTTGGGCAGCCAGATCACCAGCGCCAATAAAGCCCCGCCCCACAGCCAGCGGCTTTTCAGATAGCGCCGGTTGCAGGTTACCAAAACGCCCACGATAACCCCTGCAACCGAGTAGGCGATGGTGTATTTGGTCATCATCCCCAGGCCGATAGCCGCGCCAATCCCCAACCACCAGCGCGGATTTTCGGACTTCAATAGGCGAATGACCGCAAAGGCTAACAACACCCAGCCTAAATAGTCCAGAGTTTCATACTGGAACAGGCCACCTTGGACGATGGAAAGAGGCGAAGTGGCAACGGCGACCGCGCCGAGTATCTGCGCCCAGCGTTTGCCGCTCAAATCGCGGATCATTAAACCTGTCAGCAGCATTACAATGCCTTCCGCCAGGACGGCAAAGAAACGCAGGCCAATAAGCGATGGTCCAAACAATGTCAGTGACACACGCGCCAGGAAGGGCGTGACGGGCGGCCAGGCAACATACCCCCAGGCCAGGTGATGCGCAGCGGCATCCAATGTGACCAGTTCATCCTGGTGAAAGCCGTACTGTCCATTGGTGAAGACCTGCAAAAGAATGCGCGCCAGCGCCAACAGGATCAGAATCCCAATATCACTCGAAAGCAGAGTAGATATGGAGCGGCTTTTATTCATGAGAGCCTCAATTGGCTATTTCTTTTCGTCCTTTGGCAGGGTTTGCTGTGCCAGGGAAACCATGCCGCTCAGCCCGCCCAGGTTCATCGTATCCACGGCGCTGCTGGGAACGATAACCAGCGCACCCTTCTCTTTCAGACCCTCGAAGAGCATGTTCATGCCGCGCAGGTGCAGGGCGGTCGGGTTGTTGATATAGACTTGGGATGCTTCTGCGAAGGATGCCGCGATCTGCTTCTCGGACTCGCCCAGGATGACGCGCGCCTGGCGCTCGCGTTCGGCCTGCGCCTGGCGTGACATGGCATCTTCCAGGTCGGGCGGGATGATCACGTCGCGGATCTCCACGGACTGTACAGTGATACCCCAGGGCGTGGTACGCTCGTCAATGATCTTCTGCAGTTCGGCATCCATCTTATCGCGCCCGACCAGGATATCGGCCAGGACGCTTTGCCCGATGATCTCGCGCAACGCGGTCTGGGCGGCCCAGGCAATGGCCGCCTTGTAGTCGGCCACTTCCAGGGCGGCCTTTTCGGCATCCCAAACCACCCAAAACAGGACCGCATCCACATCCACGGGGACGGTATCCTTGGTTAGCGTTTTCTCGGCCGAGAAGGGCGTGACCATGACGCGATGATCTATCCAGTTGGCCAGCGTATCAATGATCGGCAGCACCCAGAAAGCCCCCGGCCCGGCCAGTTTATGGAACTTGCCCAGGCGCAGGATCACGGCCTTTTCCCACTGCGAGGCCACCTTCAGCGAAAACAGGATGAATACGCCAACTAAAAACCAGCCCAGCACCCAGGCCGTCGGCCAGATTTTGGCGCCGTAAATGCCGGCCAGCAGGCAGATCCCGAAGATGAAGATGGCTATCCCGGAGATGTGCAGATTGGGCCGCGGGCGGCCCAATGGTCGCGAACTTGAATCTTTCGAAGTAGAAATGGGGGACATGGTATTCTCCTTATGTATTCAGGGAAATGGCCCAGGATGCCCTGAGGTTATTTGGGGGCCTTGCGCAGGTTGGCCGAGTCAAAGAACAACCCTTCCACCTTTTGCGCGCCGATCAGAAAAGTGATGGTGACATAGACGGTTTCCTTGGTGTACTTGGACGAAAAAATATACACCGCGTAGCCCTGATTGTTCGAGATGCTGGGTGTGGTGTCAAGAGAGACAAAGCCGCCGCTGGCGCTTTGAAGCGTTGCCCGCAATACGTTGAACTGATCCTCCGTAAATCCGGATTTCATGCTGTCGCTGAAGTCCCGGCTGAATTGTTGATAATCATTTGCGTCAATGGCTTTCAGGATGTTCTCCGTTATGCCAGCCACCTGCTGATTGGAAAGCCCGGCCGGCTTGGCGCTGGAACACCCGCTTAACCCCGGCAGCAGCATCAGCGCCAGCCCCAAAAGGGAGAAAAACTTGATCCTTGATTTCATATCCTTACTCTCCTTGGTTTGAATTTTTGTCTGCAACAGCCTGCCGGTTTTCTATCCAGCGGGTGACCTGTTCGTTCAAAACTTGATTGAATTCTTCCGGCGAGACTCCCAGCCGCTCTGCATCTGCGATGGTGCGTTGGGCTAGATCCTCCAGGGCTTTCCGGCGGATGCTTGCAGACACTTCCGGGTTGGGCATTTCCACGATATAGGTGCCTCGGCCTTGTTGCGTGGAAATAATACCGGATTCATCCATGATCCGGTAAGCCCGTGCGATGGTGTTGAAGTTCACGCGTAGATCCAGGGCCAGAGAGCGCACGGTGGGCAACTGGTCGCCAGGTTTCAACCTCCCGGAAGCGAGCTGCTCTTTGATTCGCTCCACCACCTGGAGGTAAATGGGAATACCGGAACGGAAGTCTATTTCGATGTTCATGATTAATATTGTATCATTGTATCAATGTACTAATTGTATATCATCTTGTGGATTTGTCAAGGCTCTTCCTCTATGGTGGCGTTTGGCAAATTCAAGCCAGTCCGCGCCCGTGCCTTCCGTACCAAAAGCCACCGGGTTCTCTAAGAACCCGGTGGCTCGCGTAAGTTCAAATGTTTCTATTTCATTTGGTCAATTCCCTGGATTCACTGACAGGGTGAGGAGCGTTCATGGCGTGGCCGTTCCTGTGACGGTATTGTTGGTGGCCTGGATGCCCGTGGTGACCACATCCCCGGCCTTCAGGCCGGTTTTGATTTCAGCGGAGGTTCCGTCTTGCAAGCCAACTGTTACTATTCTCAAGTTCGGCTTCCCGGCAACCATGACGAAGACCGCATAAGTAGTCGGGGATAACTGGTGCAGCGCCTGCACCGGCACCAGGACAACATTGTTCGCCTGGGCCGCAATGATATCCACCGCAGCGGTCACACCCAGCGGAAGTGTCGGCAAAGTTCCGGCAGCCTGCTGTGCATCCAGCACAAGATCGCCTTGCACCACTGAGTTGCCCGAGATGGTGACCAGTTGTGGTGAGATCTGGATCACTTTGCCGGTATAGACTGTGTTCGGCAGCGCGTCGAAGGTCACATTGGTCGTGTAGCCAACTTTGATGTTGGCGTAGTTAAGCGAATTCATATAGAAGTTCAGTTCGGTCTGGGACAGGTCGGCGATCGTGATGAAAGTGCTGCCTGCAAAGACCGTATCCCCAACCGAGTGGCTTACAGTCACGATGGTGCCAGAAAAGGGTGCGTACAATTTCGTGTTATCCAGCTCGGTCTGGGCGTTCTGGACGGCCAGTTTGGCCTGGTTGAGCTGGTTCAGCCCGCTCCCGGATGCGTTCGCCGGGACAGTCCCGCCCGTCAGCGCGGTCACCAGGTTTTGGTCTTCCACCACCTTGGCATTGTCCAGCTCCAGGGTTGCTTGGTCTGCAGCCACCTGTGGCGCAGCCGGCGCTTGCGAGTAGAGATTGTAATAGTATTCGGCATTGTTGTAGGCTTGCTGGGCGTTATAGAGCTTTTCATAGGTAGACGCCTCCCTTGTATTGCTGATATACCCGCCCGCTTTCAGATTATTCCAGTCCGCTTGAGCTTGATTCAAATTGTACTGGGCCAGCACTACCGCGGCGTACTCATTTTGAGCCAGAGCATTGTTTGTGGAATTCTCAAAGCTGGCCAAGGTGTTCTGGTCATTGATCACTTTCGCCTCGTCGGTGGTGACGGCCAGTTTGGCCTGCGCAATGGCGCTGGGAGAAGTTAGTTCGTTCAAGATCTCTTGCGCCTCGGTCAATGCCACCTGTTGGTTCGAGCCGTCCAGTTGCGCCAGCAGGTCACCCGCTTTGACCACACTTCCCACTTTGACGTTCAGCGTGGCCAGGGTTCCGCTGGTCTTGAATGCCAGATTGCTTTCCGTGGAAGCGATCAGGGTGCCGGTCCCGCTGGTGCGCAGGACAATGTTGCCTGTGCGGGCAGTTGCGGTTTGCAGGGCGGGTCCCTGCGCCGCGGCTGCCGCGGCATTGGTCTGCTGCATGTTGTAATAGTAATAAGCGCCGCCTGCAATGATAACTACCAATATAACCAGTACGATCCAAAATACTGGCTTGGGCATCCCGGCGATCTTGGAACGGCCTGTTTTTTCTGCATTTTGAGATACATTTGTTGGCATGCTCACACCTCACGTAAAGAAAGAAATATTTATTACCATGCTGAATTCTAGCGGACAATCATGAATGCAGTATGAAAGAAATATGTATAAAATATATGGATTTTTGCCCATTTTGGGGTTAATGCTTATCACTTGCCAAACGCTGCCAAATTGCAGCCGATTATCTCGGAACCTTCCCCCTCTGTCTTTGCCGCCGGGCGAATACACAAAAGCCGCCTCCTCCTCAGCCCCGCCCTTCTGCCCTTGATTAATTAGTACAAATGTTTTAGGATTGTTGTGATGAAAAATAACATGTCAGAAAAACGCCTCGATTCGTTTTTTATGGAACCCCAAAAAAAGTGCACAAAATCCCTTCCGGCCTGGCAACGATCCAGGAAACTCTTGTTTCCATTCCTCCTCAATCCCCAACTCCCAATTCCTCACCCCTCCATATTCGTTTCTCCGTTGTTCCGAGTAAACCCACGGCGGCAGCGCCCCTCATTCTGGAAGAAACCTGGGGCGGTTGGTAGAATTGGGTTTAGTCCAGACAGTCAAGACCGATGATCCACTGGTGTTTACGGACCCGTTTCCGAGTAAGGTACCGATCAAGCGTGGTTTATTCATTGGTGGCCCGAAAGGGACCCCGTTTAGGAGCGTACACAATCACAGGCTGATCGGGTCTGGACAATCCATTATCTAGAGGTTTGAGCGATGAGCAAGCACAATGAGGAGCAGAAGGTCAAGCAAAGCAGGGTGGATGCGATGGCACAGATCAACCGGAATGCAGCCGGGATCGACATTGGTGGTGAAGAAGTCTATGTGGCAGTACCTCCAGATCGGGATGAAGACAGTGTGCGCACGTTTCCGACATTTACAGCAGATTTAAAGAGTCTGGCCGACTGGCTGAAGGCCTGCCGGATTGAGACAGTCGCGATGGAGTCGACCGGCGTATACTGGATCCCGTTGTATGAAATACTGGAAGAACGGGGCTTTCAGGTCTGTCTGGTGAATGCCCGGCATTTGAAGAACGTTTCTGGGCGCAAGACAGATGTTTTGGATTGCCAATGGATCCAACAGTTGCATACCTATGGTTTGTTGAGCCCCTCCTTCCGTCCGCCCGATCAGATCGTCGCCATCCGCAGCGTGGTTCGTCATCGCGAGATGCTGGTGCATTACCGCTCGGCCCATATCCAGCACATGCAAAAAGCGCTGACCCAGATGAACCTGCGTTTGACTAATGTGCTCAGTGATATCACTGGGGTTACCGGCTTGAAGATTATCCGAGCCATTGTAGCCGGAGAGCACGATCCCAAGGTGTTGGCCAGCTTTCGTGAGCCAGGTTGCAAAAAGAGTGAAGCCGAAATCACCAAGTCACTGGAAGGACACTACAAACGCGAGCACTTGTTTGCGTTGAAGCAGGCCCTGGAATTGTATGACTTCTATGATCGCCAATTGCGGGAATGCGATGCCGAATTGGAAGCTTTGTACCAATCTTTTGATCAACCCAAAGATCCCGGAACACCGCCTCCTACTTCCCGCCATAACAAGCCACGCAAGAATCAAGCTCACTTTGACCTGGCCTCGGCCCTGTATCGGATGACAGGTGTAGACTTGACCCAGATTGATGGTCTGGATGCTTTGACGGCCCAGAAAGTATTAAGCGAGATTGGAACAGACATGCATAAGTGGCCGACCGAAAAACATTTCGCTTCCTGGCTGCACTTATGCCCCAATAACAAGATCACCGGCGGCAAGGTTATCCATGCCGGGGTGCAGCCAACTCAGAATCGAGCCAGTACCGCCTTGCGAGTAGCTGCCTCTAGCCTGACACGCAGCAACAGCGCTTTGGGTGCTTACTACCGCCGGATACGTGCCCGCCATGGAGCACCGAGTGCTGTCACGGCCACCGCCCACAAGTTGGCTGGCATCATCTACTTTATGTTGAAGGAAAGAAAGCCCTACCACGATCTTGGTGCTGACTACTTTGAAGAGCAACATCGAACTCGAGCCCTAAGGAATTTGAATCGCCAAGCAATTAGATTGGGTTTCCGCTTGGAGCCAGCTTTCCCTGCTCCCTTACAGAAAGTTTCTTAGGAGGAACGAACATCGTTATATCATGCTCATCCTCATTCCGCTTCCATCCAGCCCCATCAGGCATTGGTTCCGCGGAAAACTTTAAAAAAGGTGCTTTAATTCCTCCAATCCCATCCCCTTCTCACTTTCCTCTAGAGAAATGGATCATCAAATCGGTGCCGTTATTTTCAATAAGAACCTATCCGGAAATTATTGAAAGAATGCATTTTGAGAGTGTGCGGCGAAGCCGCACACTCTCAAAATACGACCTCCTCCGAATTTTTGGATAGGTTCTTAGCTAGACTTTATCCAATCTTGATGGTTCAAGGCGTGTAAAAAGCGGCACTATTGAGGTAATTGAGCACTTCCGGCCGGATTTTTCGAACATCATACCGTTTATGCGATAGCTGAAAATAGCGATGGTGCCACACTTCCTGTCTCACGAGCGCCAATGCGTCCGAAAAAGTTGGCAAGGGCTTGCAGTACCAGGCAGCCTGCCTAACCGGGATATTATCGTTCTGGGCATGCGAATTGGCCAGCAAAGTCACCAGCGAGAACAGGCCCAACAAGGCTGGTGTAGTGCGAGCAATAGCCCAATCCGACCACTGGCGTTGGGTCTCTACGCCAAGATGATCCCTGACTTCGTGAAAGGTGACTTCCAACTGCCAACGCATAACGAACCATTTCAAGATTTGCTCCGGTTCTTCGTTCAGGTCGGTGCACAGCAAGGCTTGCGATTTGAACTTGCCCAGTGGATCACGGATCAGCACCCAGCGAATTGGCAAAGGTGGCATACCACTGTGAAACCAGACCGCTGTACTGGAAGCAATTTCGACTTCTCGTCTTCCTTCACCATACCAGTTTGGAATGATGACTTTCTTCCAACTGGTCCGAGTATCTTCCAAGGTCTGTTCAAGCGTAGGCAAGCGTTTGCCCTTCTTGCGAGGTCGTCCATTTTGTCCTGGCTTGCGCTCGGGAGCAGGCTCATACAGAGCCGCATCCAGCCGAAAACGAGCGATCAGGGTGATTGGATGAGCAAGTTTCGCCACTTGCCACAAGAAATCAATGGCCGCAAAGCTCGCATCCATCACAACTACCAGTTTTCGACCCGGCAACCAGCGTCTCGCCTGGAAAAGCACTTGCCTGCCCCAGTCAGTCAGCTTCTTGTGAGCCCGTTTACGCTTTTCGTAGTAGCGCTCGGAAGGCGCAAGAACTGTCAGGAAAGGCAGCGCCCAAATCCGCTTCGCCCATGGGATGGGTGTCAGCAGCATCAAGCTCAACCAGCGCAAGCCACTGGCTTTGACGAAATGACTGTGGCTGGATCGAACCGGATCCCGGTAGATGCCCTTGGCATTGATCTTGGCTCCCCGGCGGCGCTCAATGGTATCATCCAAACCCATCACCACCGGCCCAAATACGGCAAAGGCAGCCACCAACAAATCCAGAAGCACGCGACTGGCTTCACGGCTGGACCAGATCGCACGATTGAGCACCCGATGAAAATTCTGAAAGTGCTTTTCGCTGCTCAATCCCATAATGCGCAGAATGGCGGTCACCGTTCGCTGTCCAGGAGCCAAGATGGCTCCCATCAACAGGATTTGTACATGCTGCCAAACACGTTTGGAAAAAAGTCCGGCAAAGGCCGTCAGGATCGTGGTATATTCGCTTCGCAAGGTAGGTTTGGTCCTTTCTCTTGGCCGAGTAAAGACACAGCTTACCTTGCATTTTGTTAATGTGCAAATGGATAAAGTCTAGCTTAGTGTAAGCTGATTCCAAAAATGTTATGAAAAAGTTGTTTTCTCCGGGTGAATGTAGTGTAAAATGATTAGAATTTTTGCATTCCCAGTTGAGTTGATCTCACCATGTTGCCATCCGAACGTCTTAACCCTATTGTTGACCGAGTGCTCCAGGTTGTAGTGCTGGTGTATCAAGGCATTGCATTGATAACCTTTCTGGTGATCTTCTTCCTGGCCATCGGCTGGCTGCAGACGCCCTTCCTAGGGGCATTTGTAGAGCAAACCATGGTCTTCAATGGTGTTGGGCCGGCGAATCCGCCGGCGGCCTGGGGCTTGTTTCAGGATAATTCACTCCATCTCACTTACCAGCTTGTAAAAGTTAATGGTATGGATGTGCAGAGCGAGACGCAGGTACGGACTGCCCTCGCACATGACCTGCCCGGCCAATCCGTACCAGTGGTTCTCCGCCGCATCGCAGACGGCCAGATGGAGACCCGCGCCGTCATCTTGCATGCTTTTCCCGATTCGGATCGGACGGTTTATTTTATTATCCCCTTCGTCATCGGTTTGATCTTCCTGGGTATCAGCCTATGGATTTTCGGCTTACGGCGCACAGAATCGTCCGGGCGCGCCTTTGCGCTATTCGCAACTTCAATGGCCATCGCCAGTGCCGGGGTGTTCGACCTGTATACTACCCATGTGTTGTCCCTGCTGTGGACATTTTCCTTGGCCTGTGGGGGCGGCGCATTGATTGATCTGGCGCTGGTCTTCCCGCAGGAGACACGCTGGGTGCAGAAGCGCCGGTACTTGAGCTGGATTGGGTATGCGGTTGGCTTGGTGCTGTTCATCTTGGCAGCCATTAACCTATACAACTTCAACCATCCAACTGCTTATTTCCTCAATTGGCGCATCATCTACATTATGGTGGGTCTCTCCGTCATCTTTTTTATTGGCATGATGCTTTATCGTCGCATTGCTGCCAGGTCACCGGTTGTACGCCATCAGGCCGGTGTCATCCTGGTTGGGATGCTCATCTCGTTCGGACTGTTAGCCGCCTGGTTCTTGGGATCAGCCCTGCAAGGGTTGCTGCATGTATCGGGTCCTTTCTCGGAAAATTTTTCACCCTATTTGCTGCTCCCGACAATCCTGTTCCCATTAGTGATGGGGTACACCATCCTACGCTACCGCCTGTTGCGAACGGACTGGCTGGTCCGTCGGGGCGTACAGTACGCCCTGCTGACGGTTTTAGCCTTGAGCGGGTACGCTTTGCTGGTGAGCGGCCTGACGCTCATTTTCGGCCAGGCCTTCAAGATGACCAACCCCATCTTTCTCGGTGTATTGGTGTTCCTCCTGGCGCTGGGGTTGAACCCGCTCCGAAACTGGCTGCAGCGCTTTGTTGATGATGTATTCTTTCGGGGCGTGCAGGCCTACGAACAACGCGTGCGTGCTTTCAGCTACGAAATGACCAATACGGTGAATTTGACGGTCATAGTCCGTACCCTGCGTGAGCATATTGCCAGCAGCTTGCTCCCGGAACAACTGCATATTTACATCTATGATCCGGTCAATGACCAGTACGCTGCGGCAGCCGGCGAGGATGAACATCCCACCAGCGATATCCTTTTCAATGCTGCCAGCCCGTTGATCAAATTGCTCCAACGCTCCAGCATGCCTGTTTCATTTGATGAAGGTGCCATGCGAACGGAGCTTATACCGGAACAAACTCGCCTGGCCCTGCTAAATGTGCTGCTCTTTGTACCCCTGCCGGGCAGTGAACGTCCGATTGGTTTCCTGGCGCTGGGGCCGCGTCGTTCGGGGGATGTCTACAGCACCCGGGATCTGGGCTTTCTGGAACAGATCAGCATTGCTGCGGCGGTGGCGATTGAACGCGCCCAGGTGATCGACAAATTGGAACGGCGAGTGCGCGAAATGAACATCCTGGCACGCGTGGCGCAAGGCGTCAACGTGACGGTTGCATTCGATGACATTCTGGAACTCATTTACGCGCAGACCGATCAGGCCCTGCCGGTGGATGATTTCCATATCACGCTCTATGAAAAAGAGAATAATTATTACTATTTTGCTTTCTGCGTTGAAAAAGACGACCGGGTTGGTTCGCATGAAAACCTGCCCATGCCTCCTGACATGGGCCTCAGCCCGGAGGTGATCCGTTCTCGCCGGGGTATTCTGACTCCGGACTACACCCGTGAATGCCAGGCGCGCGGCGTTAAACCCTACTCCGAGGGCGTTTATTCTTGGACAGGGGTGCCGCTCAACACTGGCGCAGAAACGATCGGCGCACTCTCGGTTGGTAGCCGCAGTGCCAGTATCGTCTATACTGCTGGTCAGCAGGATCTCTTGCAATCCATTGCAGAACAGGCCGCCGGCGCCATTGTCAAAGCCCGCCTGTTCCAGGAGGCCGAGCAGCGTGCCCACCAGTTATCCATTCTGAATGACATCACCCGCCAGTTGACCGGGACCCTCGAGACCGAGCCACTGCTCCAGAATATCCTCGACAGCGCCGTGAGTATCCTGAACTGCGAAGCCGGCAGTCTCTTCCTGGTGGATGCAGCCACCGACGAACTGATTTTCAAGGCCACGGCTGGCCCGGTGGCGCAAAACCTGGCCGGGCAACGCCTGGCTGCCGGTACAGGAATTGTCGGTGAAGCTGTACAGTCTCGGAAAGCGATCATCAGCAATAATGTCCAGCGGGCTTCCACCTGGTTCGCATCCACTGATAAGAACACCGGGTTCATCACGCATTCCATCCTGGCTGTTCCGATGCAGGTGAAGGAAAGCGTTATTGGCGTCCTGGAGGTTATCAATCGTAAGGATGGCCTGCCGTTTGGCGAGGATGACCAGAATCTGCTCTCGGCCTTTGGCGGACAAGCCGCCGTCGCCATTGATAACGCTCGTTTGTATACTTTAACCGACCAGGAACTCAGTGCCCGTGTGGAAGAACTCTCGGTCATGCAGCGAATTGACCGGGAACTCAATGCCAGCCTGGATGTGGCCCGCGCCATGCGACTGACCCTGGAGTGGGCCATGCGCCAATCCAACGCGGATGCGGGATTGATTGGTATCCTGGAAGAGAAGGGCATCCGCTTGATGGCCCAGCAGGGCTATGAAGAGATCGAGCAGACGTACAAAGAGACTCTCATACCGCTGGAACAATTGGCCATGCGTACCGCCGTCGAAACCAGCCAGCTGCAACGGATTGCCCTGGATGAGCGCGCACCCGGCTTGCTTGCAGGCGCTCATACCCAGACAGTGGTTCCGATCCACCGTGAAGCCAGGGTGATCGGTTTAATTGTGATGGAGAGTCGCCTGGCCGAAGACCAATCGAGCGAATCGTTGGCCTTCCTGACCCGCTTGAGCGACCATGCTGCCATCGCTATTGCAAATGCCCAGCTCTATCACGAAGTGCAGGCCGCCAACGAAGCCAAGAGCGAGTTTGTTTCTTTTGTGGCGCATGAACTCAAGAACCCGATGACTTCCATCAAGGGCTATACCGAACTGCTTGCCAAGGGTGCGGTTGGTTCCATTACCGACATGCAGGCCAACTTCTTGAGCACCATCCACTCAAATGTCGAACGCATGTCCACCTTGGTTTCTGACCTGAACGACAATTCCAAGATCGAGGCGGGGCGTTTGCGCCTAGACTTCAAAGCCATCGATGTAGCTAGCGTGGTGGACGAGGTGATGCGCTCCACCAAACGCCAGTTGGAAGATAAGAAACAGTCTGCCAACTTGAATATTCCATCCAAACTCCCAAAGATTTGGGCAAACTCAACCCGCCTGGCGCAGATAATCACCAACTTTGTCAGTAATGCCAATAAATACACACCCGATAATGGTGTTATTACCGTCGGTGCCGAACAGAGTGCCAATCAATGGGACGCAGGCGGCGCCGCAGAAGTTATCCATATCTGGATTAAGGACAACGGCATTGGCATCAGCCTGGAAGACCAGAAGAAAGTCTTCCAGAAGTTCTTCCGTTCGGATGACTCAAAAGCCCGCGAGGCCCCTGGCACTGGCCTGGGCCTGAACATCACCAAGAGCCTGATCGAAATGATGGGCGGGCGCGTCTGGTTTGAGTCCGAATTCCGCCAGGGGACAACCTTTCATTTCACGGTCCCGGTGGCACAAGGTTAAACTATGAGCATCCTCGCTGCAGTCGGACATGCACGCGCCCTGGATGGGCGCGAAGCTGGTTTGCAAGCCACCCACCAGGCGCTGAATCACCTGGGTAATACTCCGCCGACCTTTGGTATCGTGATCTCTTCCTACCAATATGATGCTCAGCAGGTTGTCAACGGTATTGCCGGTTTGATCGGCAATACGCCCGTTATCGGTTTCAGCGCCCCGGCCGGGCTGACTTCAGATGGATTGCAGCCTCATTCTGTGGTTATGGCTCTAATAGCTGCCACGGATATGCGCGCGGACGTTACCTGGCTGGCAGGCTATACCCAGGGCAGCCGTGAAGTTTCCCAGCAACTGGCCGACTTGTTGCGACGCAAACCCCAACAACCCGCCTTGCTTTTTGCAGATGGCTTTAATGCGGACGCCGAGCAGATTTGTTCCGGGTTACTGGCCGGGACGAATCTCGTCGGCGCGCTCTCCAGCGGCGACTTGAATACCGGCAATGCCTATCAAATTGGCGGAGCGCAGTTCGGGGCGGGTGGGCTGGCTCTGGCTCGCCTGGAGGGGGATATCCGGGTTGGGGTTGGGTACGGGTCCGGCTGGCAGCCGGTGGGGACGCATTTCCGGGTCACCCGTTCACGCGGTTTTTGGGTGCGCACGCTGGACGGGCGTCCGGCCTCCGAGGCGTATGCCCACCTGTTTGGTTATCCGGCCCGCGATTGGGCTTTTCCGCCTCTCAACCACTTGGCGCGCCTTTATCCACTTGGCCTGGAGCAGATGGATAAAAGTATCCTGCTGCGTTCGCCTTTGCGCGTCGAGGCGGATGGATCTTTCCGGATGAATGCTGCCGTCAGCGACGGAACCGAGGCCTACCTGTTGGTGGGCAGTCTCTCCGCCTGCCAGCAGGCGGCAGCGGCCGCAACCGGACAGGCCCTGGCGGCGCTGGGAGGGGCACGCCCGGTGCTGGCGCTGGTTATGGCTGATATCGCCTGGCAAATGCTCTTTGAGGCTCAGCCTGGGGCGGATGTAGCGGCCGTACAGGCCACACTCGGGGCAGGTATACCTGTGGCAGGAGGCTACACGCTCGGTCAGATCGCCCCGCGTAAGGATGCCTCGCCGCTGTTCCTGAACCAGCATATGGTCGTGGTTGTGTTTGGGGAAGCCAGGGAAGAAAAATAAAATCTCCTATGGAGTTCACGCTGCTCCATTTTATCGGCCAGCCCATTGAAGTTGGCTTCAATACTCCCCCTGCCCGCCAAAAGACCCCGTCTTGCCCGGATGGATTCACTTGGAATGGGAAAACCTACCACGTCATCGAGAAACTTTCGGAATGGACGGACTTTACCCGGCGCGGGCGCATGAGCCGGAATATGCGCCCGGCCCACGCAGCCATCGCGGCGGAACACGGTTCACTCGGCGTGGGTCGTTTCCACTTCCGGGTCCGCGTGGATACCGGCCAGGTGTTCGACCTGTATTATGATCGTGCCATTAAAGATGTGGATGACCGTCTCGGTCACTGGTTCCTTTTCCGGGAATTGTCCTGAAATTCGAGCCCATTTGTGCAATTCGATGCAAAACTGGCCTGTTTCTTTAGATAGGTAATTTGGCTGATGCGCCCTTGACAACCGGCTTTTTCTGCAGATAATAAAAGCCAACAGGCGAGCCTATTATTAAAAGCAAAGACGGAGGAAAGTAGGCCAGCGGAAGCCGACAGGGAGATGTGGGCACAGACTGAGACCCGCATCCGGTGGAAACCGGCCGAAGTTCCCTCTTGAGCCGTTCGGGTGAAAACGTGTCACAATGCTGCGTATTCATGTATCACGTGATACGTTCAGTAGTCCGAACCGCAGTTCCGGCGTTACACGGGAAAGGGCTTGGAAATCAGGCGATCAGGAAGCACGTTTTCCGAATTACCCATGCCTCGGTTACCCGGTCCTTGCAAGTGAGCCGTGCAAACGGCTAAATTGGGTGGTACCGCGGGAATCCCCTCCCGTCCCTTGATCGGACGGGAGTTTTGTTTATCGGAGGTGGTTATGCTTGACGAATTGAACGAGGTGGAACGCGCCGGGTTGGATGCCCTGCAAACGGTACAGGATGAAACCGCGCTGGAAGCCTGGCGCGTGGCACACTTGGGGCGCAGTTCGGGGCTGATGCAGGTCTTCGGCCGCTTTGGGCAGCTCTCGAAGGAAGAGAAGCCGGTGATTGGCCAGCGCGCCAACGAAGTGAAAAGAGCCCTTGAGACCGCCTTCGCGGCAAAGTCCGAAGAGATGCGGCAGGCGGCGTTAAAACGTTCCCTCGAACAGGAGCAACTGGACGTGACCCTGCCGGGAAGGTGCGTTCCGCTGGGCCGCCTGCATCCCGATACACAGACTATGCGCGAACTGTATCACATCTTTGGTGAAATGGGTTTCCAGGTCTTCCGCTCGCGCGAGATCGAGAGCGATGAGTACAACTTCCAGTTGCTCAACTTCCAAATTGGGCATCCCGCCCGGGATATGCAGGATACCTATTTCGTGGAGGCGGAAGGACGTGGGGAAAACCCGATTGTCTTACGCACGCATACCTCCCCGGGGCAAATTCACGCCATGCGCTGGATTACTGCCATGAATCCGGACAATCCCGCGCCCGTGCGGATCGTGCTGCCAGGTATGTGCTACCGGTACGAGCAGGTCACCGACCGGCACGAAACGCAGTTTGACCAGTTGGAAGGCCTGGCAGTGGGGTTGGGTATCACCTTCAGCGACTTGAAGGGGACGCTGGCCGATTTTGCCCGGCGCATGTTTGGGCAGGACACGCGGACGCGCTTCCGGGCTTCGTATTTCCCGTTCACCGAACCTTCGGCTGAGTTCGACGTGGAATGTTTCCTGTGCGGCGGGGCAGGCTGCGGCGTGTGTAAGGGTTCCGGCTGGCTGGAAATCGGCGGCTGCGGGATGGTACACCCGGTAGTGTTGCGTAACGGCGGCTATGATCCGGAACGCTATAGTGGCTTTGCCTTCGGCCTCGGCCCGCAGCGCATGGCCATGCTGCGCCACCATATTGATGATATCCGCTATTTCTGGCAAAATGATTTGCGGTTTCTTGAGCAGTTCTAGGAGCTATCCATGAAAGTCCCTATTTCCTGGCTAAAAGATTTCGTTGACATTGATATTCCCATCCCCGACCTGGCCCACCAGATGACAATGGCCGGGCTGGAAGTGGAGGAAATCCGCTTTATCGGCCTGCCTATCCCGAAGGAAGGCTCACGCGATGCCAGTCTGACCGGCATCGAATGGGATCCTGAGAAGCTGGTGGTGGCGTCCATTTCGGAAGTGATGCCGCATCCCAATGCGGACCGGCTGGTGCTGTGCAAGCTCTTCGACGGCCGGCAGGAACACGTGGTGCTGACCGGCGCGCCGAATCTGTTCACGTACAAAGGGCAGGGCCCGCTACCCAAGCCTTTGAAAGTGGCCTATGCCAAGGAAGGCGCCCAGATCTACGATGGCCATGCAGATGGCCAGGTGCTGATTACGCTCAAGCGTGCTAAGATCCGCGGGGTGGAATCCTATTCGATGGTTTGCTCGGAAAAAGAGTTGGGCATCTCGGATGAACATGAGGGCATCGTCATCCTGGATGAAGCGGCCCCGGCCGGCATGCCCCTGGTTGATTATCTGGGCGACGCGGTGATGGAAGTGTCCATCCTGCCCAGCACAGCCCGCTGCGCCAACATGTTGGGCTTGGCGCGCGAGATCGCTGCCATTACCGGAAAACCCCTCAAGCAGAAAGCGGTCAGTGATCAACAGCCAGCGATCAGCAGAGCTGAGTTTGCCGAGATTGAGATTACCAACCCCGCATTGAACCCGCGTTTCGTGCTGGGCTTGATCAGGAATATCGAAATCCTCCCCAGCCCTTACAAGATACAACTGCGCCTGAAACTGGCCGGTATGCGCCCAATCAACAATATCGTGGACGCGACCAACTATGCCATGCTCGATATCGGCGAGCCGTTACACGCCTTCGATTATGATGTTCTGGTTGAACGCGCCAAAGGTAAGAGAGTCCATATCACCACCCGCACTGCCAATCCCGGCGAAAAGTTGACCACCCTGGATGGCGTGGAACGTACACTGGACGCGAGCACTGTGCTGGTCTGTGACAGCGTTGGACCGCTCTCCATTGCCGGCATCATGGGCGGAGTTGAGTCTGAGGTGTATGATGCTTCCGTGGAAATTCTGGATGCAAAAGGCCTCGAAGTGCAGGAAGGCGAAATGCCGAAAGGCAAGATCAGCATGCGCGGCAAGAGCACGGTAAATATACTGCTCGAAGGCGCGGCCTGGAATTTTATCAACATCCGCAAGACTGCCAACGCACAGAACCTGCCATCCGAAGCCTCCTACCGCTTCTCGCGCGGCGTCCACCCGGCCATGGCAGAACGCGGCGTCCGGCGCGGCCTGGAACTGATGCAAGCCTGGGCGGATGGCAAAGTAGAAGCGGAGCTGGTGGATGTTTATCCGCTGCGGCCCGTGCAACCGGAGGTGCAGGTTACACGAGCCGATGTGAAGCGCTGGCTGGGAATTGACCTGCCGGCTGAAGAGATTGCCGGCCTGCTGCGCCGCCTGGAATTCAAAGTGACATTGAGCGGAGATAGCGTCAGCGCGGTTGCTCCCGATCACCGCCTGGATATCGGCGAGGGCATTACCGGCAAGGCGGATGTTATTGAGGAGATCGCGCGTATCTACGGATACGACCGCATTCCCGAAACACGTATGGCCGACCACCTGCCGCCGCAAATCGGCAACCCGTTGCTTGAAAAAGAAGAGCGCGTGCGCGACCTGCTGGTAGTGCAGGGTTTACAGGAAATCATCAGTTATCGCTTCACCACTCCCGAGCGTGAAGCCCGGCGTGTACCGGCAGACAGCCGCGCGGATGACCGGCCATACGTGCGGCTGGTAAACCCAATCTCGGCCGATAAGGCCGTCATGCGCCACAGTGTGCTGGCGAGTGTGTTGGAAACTGCCGAGCACAACGCCCGCATCCGGGAACGCCTGGCCCTGTTCGAGATTGGCCCGGTATTCTTTGTCTCCGAGTCAGGGGATTTGCCCGAGGAATCCCAGCGCCTCTCCATCCTGCTGGCCGGGCCGCGCGGCCTGCCGTCCTGGCAGGGGGCCGACGCCAGCCGGATGGATTTTTACGACCTGAAAGGATTGCTCGCAAATCTATTCGACAGCCTGCATATCCCGGACGTGCACTATGAGCCGGGCACCAACCCGACCTTCCACCCGGGGAAATGCGCCCGCAGCCTCTGCGGTGATAAACAGTTGGGTGTTTTTGGCGAATTGCACCCGCAGGTGCGGGAGCGCTATGACTGGCCGGCCGCTTTTGCCGGGACGCCGATCCTGGCCGCGGATATGGATATGGATGCCATCCTGGCGCTCATCCCATCCCTGTACGAAATTGCACCCGTGCCGGAATTTCCTCCCGTGCTCGAAGATCTGGCCTTGGTGGTGGACGAAGGCCTGCCGGCGGAACGTGTCGCCGGACTTATCCGCCAGACCGGCGGGAAGGTTGTCCGGGAGGTGCGCCTGTTCGATGTGTATCGCGGCGGGAAAATAGGCGCTGGTAAAAAGAGCCTGGCGTACAGCCTGACTTATCAGGCCTCCGACAGGACCCTGAGCGATAAGGATGTCGCCGGCATTCGGACGCACATCCTACGCCGGTTGGAACAGGAACTCGGCGCAGTTTTGCGAAGTTAGACAACCGGAAAATAGCATAACCCGGCCGTTCCCGGTCCGGTGTGGACCGCCAGCGCCGGCGAAAGCTCGCCTACGAATGACTCGACCGTGTTCAGCCGGCCTTCGACGAGGGCTTTAATTTTCTCCACTTCCTGCCTGGCTCCGGCGTGCATGTAAGCAATTTTTACTTTGGATTCCCCGAGCCGTGCTTCGATCTTGTCCACCATCGCCTGATATGCTTGGGCGCGGCTGCGGGCAATCCCGAGCGGAACGATCTCGCCGTCTTCCACACCGATCAGGGGCTTGATATTAAGCAGGCTGCCGACCAGGTTTTTGGCTTTGCCGATCCGCCCACCCATGTAGAGATACTTGAGCGTATCGGCGGTCTGGATCATGTGGGTAACCGGAACCATGGCGCGCACTTTGGCCGCCACCTGCTCCAGCCTGAGCCCGGATAGGGCGGCGCGCGCGGCTTCGATGGCCATCCAGCCCTGGCAGAGGGCGGCATTGCGCGTGTCGATCACCTGGATATGCAGATCCGGCATTTGCTCCTCCAGCATGGATTGGGCGATACAGGCGGCCTGGTAGGCTCCGCTGGCCTTGGAGGTCATGTGGATGCTGACAATCTCGTCCGCCCCTGATCCCGCCAGATCTTTATACGCTTCGATATAATCCCCCGGCCCCGGGCTGGCGGTGGTCGGCAGGACGCTGGCGGTGGCCAGCCAGCGTAAAAACTCATCCCGCTGGATTGTGACCAGGTCGCGCAGGACTTCCTGGCCGCGATGAATGTAGTACGCCACGGTATGAATGTGCAACTCTGCCAGCATCTCTTCCGGAATGCTGGCAGTGCTGTCGGTCAGTATCGCCACCTGTTTGATCATGGGCTTTTCCCTTGGTTGTGCAGAACCAGACGAGTTGTCTGTTTCCATTGTACTCTTTTCCAGCGAATGTGGAAAAGATTTTTTTTATTGTTCTGTGGCTAGGCTAGGTAGGGTCCGGCCTCGCGCCAGGTCCAGGGTTTCAACGGCGTGACGTAAATGCGGGATGACGCTGCTCCCGCCGACCACCAGGGCCACGTTGAAAGCTTCATAAAGCTCCGCATCCTGCGAGCCAGTATTAAAGGGTATTGACAGGCAGCATGGAAAGGAGTACTATATCTGTAATAGATACATCCATAGCGGATATATATGTACGGAAGGCGAATATGCCAGATCATTCAGAAAATATTCCAAACCAGCCCCTGACCCCGGCAGTTTTTCACATTCTGTTGGCGCTGGCGGATGGCGAAAAGCACGGCTACGCCATCATGAAAGATGTGGAAGAGCAGACTTCCAGCCAGGTCAAAATGGGGCCGGGGACGTTGTATGGCTCGATCAAGCGCATGCTGGCTTCCGACCTCATCGAAGAGACGGACGAACGCCCTGACCCTGCGTTGGACGATGAACGCCGGCGTTATTACCGCCTGACGGCCAAGGGGCAGGCGGCGGTCGCGGCCGAGAGCCAGAGGCTGGTGCGGCTCGTCAGGGTTGCTCAACAGAAAAAAGTACTGGTTTACGCAGAAGGGAGGCTCCTATGAAAAATGAGCGTTGGGTCGCAGGTTCGCGGCGGTTGTATGCCTGGCTTATTAACGTTTACCCAAAAGAATACCTGGCAGAATATGGAGCAGCCATGCTGCAGGTTTTTACAGACCAGTGCCGGGAAATCTTTCAGGAACAAGGCGTTATGGGGATGCTGCTTCTATGGCTGCGAACAATGATCGACCTGGGCAAAACGGCTGTATATGAGCGTATTCAGGCCCAGCACGCCGGAATTGGATTGCCCGAAATTGTCCCGGTAGATTGGAAGGATACATGGCTGGTACTTATTCCGGGTCTGGCATTTTTAATCTTCTATACGGCTTGCATTATTTGGAATGATAATGCCTCTATTTACGCAATGATGCGATGGTCCGTTATTCTTTCCGCTATTCCAATCCTGTGGGTTTGGTGGCGCACCAAAGTATTTCCAGTCTGGGGCCTGCTACCGGCCGGAATGATTCTGTACCTGGTCTTCGAAATAATTTACGATATCCCTTCTCGTCAACTGAGGGGTATTTATACGGGCAGCTGGCTTCTGCTCACGGTGCTGTTTTTCATCCTGATCGTTTCATTGTCCTGGCGCTATGCCCGGCTCCGGCATCCCTCCAGAAAGGTTTATGGATGGTTTGGGGTCTGCCTGTTTGCCAACCTGGGCCAAGTGGCATTGATGCTTTTTTACCACCCGCAAGCTTCAAACTGGAGTTGGAGCGCAGTGTTCTCGGAATTGATGAAGGATTTCTATCCCTCCGTCTGGTTTGTGGTGGAGGAAACGACCGGCTTGTTATTATTCATCATCTGCACTACCCTATTTACCAGGAGATATGGTTCCCTATCCGTCCTTTTCCTGCTCGGCTATTTCTTTGTAAATTATTTTTCATTTCGGGTTCCTTCAGCCACTGCGGGCAGTGTTTACCCGTTGGTATTGGCTTACAGGCTATTATTGACCGTACTATTACCAATATGGGCTGTGCGGGCTGCTTCGGCGCGGAGCAGGAGTTGAGGAATTATCATACCGGCCCTGCTGGCTTTCCTTGCCCTGCTTGCCCTTGACGGTGGGGAATTTGCTGGTTGGCTATTAAGAGACATGCCTTCGCAGTATGCAACTCTATTGGTAGTCTGGTCCGCCTTCAGGGCAGCTTCCTTTATGGCCGGTTCTATCCTAGCGGACCAGCTTGGCCGGGATGCCAGGACAGTGGGTATGAGGGCATTGAATGACATGGAAAGATCCCCAAAACCGGCCCAGGCCTGATCCTGGAAAGTGTGCGGAATAGCCTCCAGCAACCAAACCGGAGGCTATTCCTTTTATAAGAAGATTGCTTTTTAGCATTGACTCTCATCCCCCTTTTCTTTACAATACCTTTGTGGACAAAACCAGTCTGCAATACCCTGTGCTGCTTATCCTGGAGAAAAAATGAATTTGCCTTTCCCATCCAAACGTTCCCCTGCTTTTGCCGACGTTCCCGATGAAAAGTGGAACGACTGGCGCTGGCAGTTGAGTCATCGCCTAAACACGGCGGAAGAAATCGAGAAGGTCATCCCGTTGACCGAATTGGAGCGCAAAGCGCTCAACGCCGACCGGCTTTTCCGGGTGGATATCACCCCTTACTTTATCTCGCTGATTGACCCGGACGATCCGGACGACCCCATCCGCAAACAGGTCATCCCGACCGACTGCGAAATGGTTACCTTTACCGCCGAGATGGAAAACTCACTGGCGGAGGACAAGCACTCGCCCGTGCCGGGTCTGGTGCACCGCTACCCCGACCGGGTGCTGATGCTTGTCACCACCCAATGCGCCTCCTACTGCCGCTACTGCACACGCGCCCGCATCGTGGGCGACCCGTCCGCCCAGTTCTCGCGACACGAGTTCGACATGCAGATAGATTACCTGAAGCGCACGCCGCAGGTGCGGGACGTACTGATCTCGGGCGGCGATCCACTGGTGCTGGCGCCGAAGATCCTGGAGGAAATCCTGACGCGCCTGCGCGAGATCCCGCACATCGAGATCGTGCGGATCGGCTCGCGCGTGCCGGTTTTCATGCCCCAGCGCATTACCGACGATCTGTGCGATATGCTGCAGAAATTCCATCCCTTGTGGTTGAATATCCACGTCAACCATTCGAACGAGATCACCAAGGAACTGGCCGAGGCCTGTGACAAACTGAGCCGGGCCGGCATCCCGCTCGGCAACCAGACCGTCCTGCTGGCGGGCGTCAACGACAATGTGCACATCCAGCGCAAGCTGGTGCAGGACTTGGTCCGCATCCGGGTGCGCCCGTACTACCTGTACCAGTGCGACCTGGTGCACGGCGCGGGTCACTTCCGGACGCCGGTCGCCAAGGGCATCGAGATCATCGAGGGCCTGCGCGGGCACACCTCCGGCTTCGCCGTGCCGCAGTTCATCGTGGACGCGCCTGGGGGCGGTGGCAAGATCCCGGTCATGCCGAATTACCTGCTGAGCATGTCGGACCACAAGATCATCCTGCGCAACTTCGAGGGGTACATCACCACCTACGAGGAGCCGACCGATTACACCCCGGCCATGGCGGCCAAGTACAAAGGTGTCAAACGTCCTGAACCCGGCCAGGCCGGCCTGACCGCCCTGTTGGACGGGGAAGAGATGTTCCTCAAGCCGGAAGGCTTCGATGAGACGCACGACCGGCACGGCAGCCAGCATCGCCTGAAGGACGATGCCAAATGGAAGCCGCTGGGGATTGGGTCGGGAGAAGAGAAGAGTTAATGGGCTGATAAAGAGAAAAGAGCCGGGAGCAATAAGCCCGGCTCTTTAATATAATTCGCATCTTTCGAGAATGTGCTCAGTTAGCGAAACCCACGGTTGAGATTGCACCCACGACATATGACGCTGTAGTCCCCTTCCACTTTTATATATTTTCCAATACATTCTGGCTGAATTTCTACTTGACAAATTCGACATAAGATGTATAATTAATTAACTGACCAATCAATATTTTCTAGGATCATTTATCTATGGCTAGAACGGTAAAAACCATTGAAGACCGGCGTGAGCAGATCATGGAAGCTGCACTCCGAGTCTTTGCCAAAAAAGGCTTTGCCAATGCGAGCAATAAAGATATTGCCCGCGAGGCTGGCATTACCCCTGGCCTGATCTATCATTATTTCGAGAGCAAAGAGGCGCTGCTGAAAACAATCATGGATGATAGCTCTCCCCAGCGTATCATCCGCTCGAACCCGGAGCAAATCCTTGCCCTGCCCCCCGAGCAATTCTTGCGCTTTGTGGTCAGGCAAATGCTGACCGTGGTGGAAGATGCCAAGTATCAGCAGCTGTTGCGAATATATCTCCCCGAAATCATCTATCATCCCGAAACAGTGCCAATAGGAATTGCCAACTTCGAAGAAGGAACCCGGTTTATGCAGGGATACCTGGCGGCAAAAATGGAAAACGGCGAAATTCGGAAAATGGATCCAGACCTGGTAACGCGCTTGGTGATGGGGAGTGTCATGAATATCGCTCTTCTCCGTAATATATTGCAAGATCCGCTCGCGCTGCAGTATTCCCAGGAGCAGATCATTGAGGGTGTGGTCACCCTCGCCTTAAATGCGCTATTGCCGGGTTAATTTTTTTATCCAGTAATTAATTGGTTGATTAATCAATACTAATTAAAGATAAGGAAAAAATGAGCAATTCCCTACCGCCCTGATTATCCTCGCAATCGCCGCCAAAAAGCTTTCACTCTATCTCCATGAAAGCTTAATAAGCAGTTCACAATCTTTTGGCAAAATATGAATTATTAACCTAATAACATCAAGAAAGGAAAACTTAAATGAAAACTACTTCAGATACAACCAAAGCACAAAATGGCTTGCACGGAAACGCCATCTTCATGATTGGCGGCCTTGTTATTCAGTATGCACTGGGCATGCTGGCGAACTTATTTGTGCAGTTCCCCAATACCACCAGGGCCGACCTACTTTGGGCATTTGCCCGTACCCAGTTCCCTACTTTGGCGCATATCGTAGTCGGCACTATCCTGCTGGCCGGCGCGATTCTCCTGGCGGTCCGCGCTGCCAGGCAGAAGGACCGGCTCTGGATCGTAAGCTCGGTGGCCGGCTTGGTCAGCATCCTCGCCGCCATTTTTGGAGGAACGCAATTCGTCACTTCCCAGCTTAACGCTTATTCGCTGGTCATGGCATTGGCAACCATCCTCGCGTTCCTATCTTATGGATGGGGCCTTTATGCCTCCCGAAGATAAGCAGGTAATTTCTTTCATTCTGGTTGTTGGAGAATAATAATGGGAACAAATGTTGCTTCGATTGAAATGGTTCACCTGGTGAAGCGTTTTGGAAATTTCACTGCGGTGGACGACCTATCCCTGACTGTGGAACCGGGCGAGATCTTTGGCCTGCTGGGTCCCAATGGATCGGGTAAAACCACCACGGTCAACATGATCAGCGGACTGTCTGCCCCGACCAGCGGCGAGGTGCGTGTAATGGGTTACGGTCTGGGCACGCACACCCGCCAGGTGCGCCAGCTGCTTGGCTCGGTACCCCAGGAGACCGCCCTGTATGAAGAGCTATCCGCCTGGACCAACCTGGATTTCCACGCTGATCTTTTTGGCATTCCGCGCCGGGAGAAGAAAGCCCGTATTGAGGCCATGCTCGACTTGGTTGGATTGACTGACCGTAAAGACTCGCGCGTCAGCGATTATTCGGGCGGGATGAAACGCCGCCTGGCTCTGGCGCGCGCCTTGTTGCATGATCCCCAATTGGTCTACCTGGATGAGCCTACCTTGGGAGTGGATGTACAGTCCAGAAGGGCTATCTGGGATTACATCCTGGCATTGCGGCAGCAGGGCAAGACAGTCTTGATCACCACAAATTACATGGAAGAGGCGCAGGAACTATGCAGCCGCATCGCCATCATAGACCATGGAAAGATGGTGGCATTGGATACCCCAACTGAACTGAAGCAACATTTCGGGGGAAGTGTGGTGGAAATCGAAACCATCCGCACCTTCGAGGATCTTGCTCAGTTGCGAGCGATGCCCGGGGTACAGGAGGCCGAACAGGCGGGCAAATCCCTGAAAATCACCACCCGGGCGGGGGAAAATGTGATCCCGCAGATCATTAACATGGTGGCCCTGTGCTGCGAGATCCGAGAGATCAGCATGCGCGAGCCGAACCTGGATGAAGTTTTCCTGCACCTGACCGGAACCGCCTTGCGCGATTAAGGAGAGAAGAGATGTTCCAGGAGATTGATTACCAATTACGCGTGGTGTGGGCCTGCGCGAAAAAAGATTTCCGGGCGGCGCTGACCGACCGGTTGTTCACCATACTCAGCCTATTTGTGCCGGTCAATGTGTTGATCCTGATGAGCCTGTTTGTCCTGGCGGGTGCCAATGCCCCGACCGCAGTGGTAATGGAAGATCAAGGTCCCTACGCACAGGCTTTTTACCAAGCCATGAGCCAGGCGCATTCCTTCAGATTGCAAATAGCCTCGTCGGCCGAAGCGGAACGCCTGATCACCGCCGGGCAGATCGTGGCGGTCGTCACCATCCCCGCCAACTTTGATGCCAAAGTGCAACAAAACCAGCCCGTGCAGGTGGGGGTCAAGATCAACAATCTTAACACGGACTTCACCAACGACATCCGGCGTGCCATTCCGCTCTCCATCACCAGTTTTTATGCCAAAGCCTTTCCCAACCTGGTCAGTGTCAGCGTGCAGGAACATGACCTATATGCCCACGACACCGATTACATTCCTTATCTTGGCGTCTCGATCCTGGTCATTGCCCTGATGATGGGTGGGTTGCTTCAATCTGGCACAGCCGCGGCCAAAGAGTGGGAGAACCAGACCATTAAAGAGTTGCACCTAATAAATTACACAGCATCCATATAGTTCAGCTACCGCCATATATAGTGCATTATTGGTTGACATTACACTATATATGGCGGTATACGTTAATTCGAAGGCTCTTAATTCTCTTTTGACTGCAACTTGACTGCAATTGGCAAAATCAATGCCTCGATCTTTTGAGCCGCCTCGTCCTGGGTATGCGTCATAGAATGACCGTAGGTGTCAGTCGTTACGCTCGCCTTTGAATGCCCTGACCGCTGCTGCACTGTATTGACCGGAATCCCCATATCCAGTAGGAATGAGATCGATGTATGCCTCAGGTCATGGAACCGGATATCCGGCAGCCCGTGCTTCTTGAGCAGCTTCTTGAATTGGTGGCTGACCCTGTAACTGTCCAGCGGTGTACCAAGTGTGCTCGGGAAGATCAGGCCGTTTTCCTTCCACCGCTCACCAATTGCAGCCTTAATCAACTCCTGCTGGTTGCGATGAGAGATTAGCTTATCCAGCATTCCTTGACCAAGTTTTATCGACCGGCGTCCAGCTTTCGTTTTCGGTGGAACGAGCGCGAGCCCTTGATGTTCCACCCGTTGCAGTTGGCGCTGAATCAGCAGAGTACCTTTTTCCCAATCCAGGTCTGCCCATTTCAAGCCAAGCAGCTCCCCTTGTCGCATACCGGTGGTAAGTGCCAGGCAGAACAGCGTATCATAGGGCGACTCCGCCGCTGCGATCAGGAATTGACGGCACTGTTCTTCTGTCCAGATTCTAAACTCCGACTGCTCCACCTTCGGTCGCTCGACTGCATCCACAGGATTGCGTCCCAGGATGCCTTCGCGTACCGCTTGCTTCATTGCACAGTGGAGCACAGAATGGATATATTGCAACGTTCGGGGACCTCGACCTTCTTCTTTCTTGCGGGCATACAGTTGCTTGACATGCGCCGGCTGGATCTCCTGCAGTCGCATTTTTCCCATCAATGGCAGGATATGATCCTGTGCAATCTTTCTGTATTGAAAGACCGTCCTGGGCCTTCGGGAGATTGCTTTCCCATCTAGCCAAGTCGCAACGAAGCGTTCGAGCGTCACCTGCGTTCCTTCGAAGGTAAGTCCGCCATCGATTTTGCTGAGCATCTCCTTCATCCAATCTCGGCATTCCCTTTGCGTCTTGCCGTACTTGGTCAGCCGCTGCCCGTTCAAGCTTAGCTGCGCGCACCATCTCTTCCGGTCCTCCCGAAAGTAAAGTGTGCCTTCGTTATTTGCTCTTTTACTAGCCATCTCTACTTCTCCTTCCTATGAATAGGATTTTTGGGAAGTAGATCTGGCGTTGCACTATTCGACTGTTAAGGTTCAGCTTGCTAACTAGATTGTAATCGATTGGGGTATGGTTGAGAACAGGTATCCAGTTGACATCAGGCTTTGGGCAACATGAGGGAGGTGGTATGCTCTCCTCTTTCATTGATATAACTCTCCAAATCTGCACGCCTGACGCGCACCGATTTACCGATTTGCACAGATGGGATCTCTCCTTGGTTTAATAATTTATAAGCCATCGCCCGGCTTACTTGCAGGATGTCGGCCACTTCGGCGGGTTTCAATAATCTTTCTTCCATGATTGGCTCCGTTGGTTTGAATTTATTATATAGAACTAATGTTCTTGTGTCAAGTTTGATATTATCCACTGAGTCTATAAGTTATTTAGTTTTCAGAAAACGGGTGTTTTTCATCGTTCACCTCCATGCATGCCATTGTAGGGAATATGATTTGATGGTACATTGTGCTCACCGAGATTTTGGCTGCCCCCCTCAGCCAGAGTCTCGGCCTTTTTAATGGGGAACAGATACAGGCATTCACTGTCCTTGCCACCATTGACGCTTTGCTCGATCGGAGCCAGCACCGTATCCACCGCTCGCTGAAGCAGGGTCCGGTAGCGCGCTATATCGATGCAGCGCGTATCCGGTTGTTCAGGCACATCCCAGGCGCTTACCCCAGGCCGGCCCAGCGTGAAGAGAAACCGCACCCGCTGACCAGGCCGCACCACTTTACCGGCCGCTTCCAGTTGACGTACCGCACGCGCCGCCGGCGAGGGTGTGGAATATTCACCCAATTCCCGGCTCAGTTTTTGCGATACCAGCAACTTCTCCACCGGTACTTTCATCAGCCTCAGCGCGCTCGTTTGCTTTTGGACAAACGCCTGTGCTTTCGGCAGCACATCCTTCAGACCGTCCGCATCTTCCGCCTTGGCCAGGATCTCCATGATGGCCATCTGCGTTTCACTGATGAACGGAGCCGTATCCCTTCGCCGTGCTTCGATGCCGCGAACTTTGATCTCGCCGCTTTGGAACACGCCGAAATAACGGTTGGCCACCGGCACGCGTTCATCCACCCTCGAGGGAAGGAACACCACCCAGCGGTAGACTCCATCCATGGAAATCGGCAATCCGGTCCTGTCGGTGACTTCTTCCAGCAGGGCTTCGAAATCCTTCGGGGTTTTGCAACCCTCTTTATGCACCCACAACCCATCCACGTACATATGCAGAATTTCGTAATCCATATCCTCTGCAGCTTCCTTGGCTCGCATCAGCGCCTCGCGCCCGAAGGCCGTCACCGCCTCATGCGCTTCAATCCGGCCAAAGCGGGCATTCTTGTAGCCCAGGTAGCCGAAGCAGGTCACCAGCAGCCACTTCTCCGCGCTGGCCAGCGCCGAGTAGACTGGTCGCCGGCAGTCGTACTTGTTCAAATTCAGCAGCGCCGACTTGAGCGCCAGGCGTTTGTTCAGGATCGGTGCCAGTGTCATGGGGATGATGCCCGGTTCGCCCGGGCCTGGTTCGAGGTCATTCCCAGCGCGTGGTACTTCCGGCGAAATATTGAATCGCACCATGATTCCAGGATACATCGAGACAAAGTCAATCCCGCCCACATCCCGATGCAGTCCCACAGTTGGCTGGTAGACCATCCCGCCCATGTCTGACCGGATTAAGTCCATGGCAGTCTTTGGCCTTTCCGACTGGCCTTTATGCCAGGGAATGAGAATTCCTTTCTGCATGGCGGTCACGAATTGCATGGAGGAAATGCCAGTACCTGGAGATAAGCGCGCTGCTTCCTGCGCCGGCTGCCGGGTGACCCGTGCCATTTCCAGCACGCCGACCAGACCGTAATCCCCCCACATCATGGCGTTATGTTTATCCAGGTGCCAGCGCCCGCGCAAGAGCACTTGCCGGCCGCGGTACACGATCTGGCCATATGAGAAATAGGTGCGCTCTTTCTTTTCTACCAATAATTGAGATTCATCCCGGTTCAAAGGTAGCGCCACCCCATTTTCCTGCGAGAGTTTCGCCAGGAAGGGCAGCAGCCAGGTATCACCCCAACTGGTCAGGATCACGTCCGGGTCATACCTCCGGATATCGGCGCGCAGGCCCACTAGGAAGGGCACCGGTTTATCAAAGGGCAGGGCATAATTGACGCGCCCAACTTGCCCACGTAATGGGTACGATACCAGGATTGCCTTGGGGTCCTTGCGCGCCGGGTCGCAATCCGGTTCGAGGCTCATAATGCGCAAGGGTGCCGCTTCTGGTTCCAGATCCCAGGGTGTATCCAGAGATGTGATTTTGACAATCTTTTCACCGCACACTTCGAGCCGGCAGCGCGCCAATGGGAAGGTGTCATATTTCGCCGCGTGTCGCAAGGCGACGGAAATATCCGCGTCGTAGTATGTCAGATCGGGATAGGCAGCTGCCATATTCCGAAATAACTCATCTAGCGTGACCGGCTGAAGGATTTCAACCGCCAGAACTACCACATTACCGGAGAATACATCCTTCCGCTCCGCGCGTGAAAGCCGTACCGGAATAGGTTGTTCCTTTAGCCATCTCCATAGGCTGCGAAGGCTGGCTGCAGACCCCGCCGCGTAGAGCGTGGCTGTAAAGTTCTGCTGGAAGTGATATCGCTTCCCATCCTCGCCGATCAACCAGACAGATACACCGGCATCATCCGGATACACATCAAATAGCCAACCGGAAATTGTCTCAATCATTCTTGTCTTCTGTCTCAGGCGAGGAAGTCTCTTCAGGAAGCGCATCTTTTTCCGAAAAGCCGGGCAGCGATAGGTTGTCAACGGAATGACTTGACATCGCCTCCACCCGTTCCCTTAACTTCATCACTTCTTTGTGCTCTTCGAGCAGCATCGCTAGTAGCATCACTTCGAAAGGCAGCGCGTGCGCCGCGTACTGTGTCGCCGCCAGGTGCTGCCGCGCGCTGACGAATAGGTCATCCAGCGCCAACTGGTCGGATCGGCGTAGCGCCCGCCGGAAGCGCCCAAAGGCTGCTTCCTCTTGCATGAATACGATCGTGGCGGATGGAAGTGTTCTACCCATATCAGAATAACCTCATTGGTTCATAAGGCGATGGCTTGGGCACCACATAGTATGAATCAAATGTGTAGTCCTGTACCATTTTGAGCAAATCGGTTGCGGTCTGGCTGGGTACGGCCGGTGGATGAATGCTCACTACTCCGCCGGCGTTACGCACCAATCGCTTGAGATTGACGATACAGGAATACAACAGCCGCTTTCGTTCCCTGGCCTTGACCGACTCGTCGTAAAACGTGCTGAGCATATCCAGCACTACAAAGGGGCTGGGAATGGATGTTGTATCTTCCAGCAGGGATAGCACCTGGTAGCAGTTGAATGCCCGCGCCACCGTGATTCTTTCCAGGATCTCCGCTTGCCCGCGTACCGCCCGAGCCACCTTATAAGCCGCGAACCGGTTCCCGCCATCCAGGACGCGCACCGGCCCAATGCTGCCCAGCTTGGCGATTGCCTCGAGCAAGGTACCGTTCAGGTTCCGTGGCCCGACCAGCAGGATCCAGCTTCCAGTTTTGGGTTCGATAGAAGTGATCATGCTCACAGAGTAGCATTTTCCCCGATAAAAAAATACCCCCTTATGGGGGGAAGAGAGACCGGTCTTAAGGAGGTGCTACAGTTGGGGGGGTGAGAAGAGGGGATGACCTACCCCTGTGCACGCGGACCCCAATCACTGAAATCCCATAGTTCTAAAAGGATCCTCAGCTCATCTTTGCTGTGCACATTGAATTTGACTAGCGCTTGTCGTATATAGCCCTTGACCGTATCCGGCGAAACTTTCATCTTTGCTGCCATCTGTCGGTTGGTGTATTTCAAGCAGGTGAGAGCAGTCACATCTCTTTCGCGATGCGATAGTGTCTCCCAGCGTTTCTTTAACTCATCCAATGTTTGTAAATGTGCCAGTCCCGCCTCTACGAATTCCCTCTGGATATCCTCCACCGGCCGGCTTTCGCGCCCCGCCCGGTCTACCAGCGCCGTGTGCAGCTCTTCATCCAACTCAAAATACCGCGGCCCGGGTGGTCGTTTCATTTGTAAAAGCTCAAGCAGGCGATCCCATAGTTTCATACGAGTATGGATTATATAGAACATACGTTCTTGTGTCAATCCCCTTGATTCATGGCAATCATGCAAGGAATAGCAATAAAACGCTTTTTGACTGGTAATCCTCCCAAGTAAAACCAGATTCTAGCAGCATCTGGCAGATTGGTACTAATCTATCTTCAATCGGCAGGCGCAGCACTTCCAGCACGCACATGCCAAATTTGGGCAGCTTGTCCAGGAAGAGTGCGCCGTGATGCGCCAGTGAGATCTCGCCCGGACGCGGCCAGTTGCCCGCTGCTGACCAGCCCGGCGTGACTGATAGTGTGATGCAGGGAGCGGAAAGGCCGGTTGCGCAATAATGATGTTTCGGGGGGGAGCTGGTCGGCCACCGAGTAGATGCGGGACACATCCAGCGACTCGATCGACATCTTGTCAATCCTCGGACTACAATGTACCGGTAGTCCTCACCCAAATGCGCCAGCATGGTCTTGCCGGTGCCGAGTAGCCACATCATTAGACATTATGTTCAAAAGACCGTCGCGCTTCTAATCGAATTGGAGAGGCCAAGCCGGGTGCATATGCGAGTAACAAGTGGGGGCCTTGCCGTCTGATCAATGTTATAGATGCCCATTTGCCAATATATTGTCAGGATAGTGCAGCAGCATTGCATAACATTGCCCGATTTAGTGATTTGTAAAATATTATGTTTACCGAGATGTTGGCTTGCTTCCTCAGCCAGCGTCTCGGTTTTTTATGCAAATAACATCAACATTTTGTGGATAAAAAACCATACGATCGGCCTCGATCTTGCGAGTATTCACCTTGATGTAAGTTATAAATGAAAAGATGCTTGTCATTTTTGACTTGTAAAATACAGTCATTTCAAAATACAAAGTGATAATATGGTTCTGATTATAATCAATTGGTACTCTTGAACAGTAAATTCTTATACTTTATTTACAAGGCTTTTCCCAAAAGCTATTAATTCTTTATTTATAACATATGCTGCAGCCCCTATTTTAAAACCAGCTCCTATTCCTATAAATATTATTTGATCGCCTTCAAATAAAACCCCATCAATCAAGCATTGATAAAGTGCAGTAGGTATAGTTGATGATGCTGTGTTTCCGTATAATGGCATAATATTTATCACTTGATCTTTCCGCACCCCTAATAAACTTGGAAGTTTTTCCAAAATAATCCCATTCATTTGATGAGAAATGATCTTAGATTTATTGATATCGAAATTAAATTCTCGCTGAATTAGGTCAATTAAAATGGGATAAAACTTAATTACTGCCGCCTTGACCATGCCTCCGTACATATCCAAGTTTCTAGTATCATTATCCTCGGTAAGAACATATTGCAATTCTGGGATATTGAGGTATACACTCCCAAGCAAACCATATCCTGCTTCACATTGAGAAGCCCATAAAGCTGCCGCCCCATCGCTCATTAATAATCTATTTTTTACATCGCTTCCCGCCTTAACTGTCATTTGATCACCAGTAACTGCTAATAGTCCGTTATCATTAAGAGTAGTGGAGAATAATATTATTAATCGGCATATGTTTATGAACCCTGCGCAAGCATCATGAATCTCTAATGTCGGGATTGGTAATAAACCAAGTTTATTTAGTAATTTGCCTTCTACACCAGCATAAATATCACTTGAACTAATAGTTGATACTATCATGGCCGCTAAATGTGATTCGACGAACTCCAAATCCAGACTAGAAATAAGTAAATTACAAGCAGAAATCATTAAATCCGTAATATTTTGGTTCAATGGCGAAAAATACAGATATTTTGTCCCAAATGAAATGCTTGCAAATTCTACTAAATTCTTAGGATAATAATTTTCAGGAATATTGTCTGGGGGATATCCTGCCAATAATTCCATCATTGAGTAAACAGAAATATTGTTAGCCCTTAAATTTTTATATGGATCATATCCAAAAACAAGAAACCTATAATCGCGGATATTATGCTTAGATGCCAGTTCTTTTAAAATTGATTCCTCTATAGCTATATTCAAAATTTTAGGTTTTTTATCATTCTTTTTTTGGTAAAGCTGTGGATTTATTGTAATATCACTAATAAGCTCATGAAAATTTCCTTTTAAGGTGGAACCGTCGGAACGTAAGATACCGATTACAGCTTTTTTCATTATTTCGTGCAATTCCTCTTTTCCTATCAGGTCTTGTACTAAAATGAAACTGGAAACATCTTGCTTTTCAGGATATGCAATACATACACCAGAAAACCCAATTGGTTTAAGCGGTCTAATAATACTCTTGCGAAGAAATTCATAGTATTCTGTCATTACCAAATTATTTTTTCTCAATAGCTAACCCGATTTGTTACCTTTGATCTATTAGTGGATTTGAATCATCAACAATTCTAATAGGTCGAAATCCTACTGGATGGAACTGTTTATCCATGGATATTCTGCTTCGATAGGTAGCACGGCAGAGTCTTGTAAATCTTACTGTTGAACCGCCTCGAGTAATATGTTGGCGAACATTCTCCGAAATTGTGGGCGCACCATCTTTATTCTGATGCCGGTGATCATCAGTCCAACTATCAAGACACCATTCCTCCACGTTTCCAAACATATCAAAAATTCCATCTAGAGTAACACATTTAGGAAACATACCAATAGGCGTTTTCTTTCTAAATCCTGACCACGCAAAATTCGCCTCCACTTTATCGCCAGGGGTTATTTCATTGCCCCAAGGAAAACGAAAACCTTTTGGCAAACCATGTCTTGCTGCATATTCCCATTCAGCCTCGCTTGGTAATCGATATTCATAATTGCGTAATTCGTTTTCGGTGAGCCATTTGCAATATGCATTAGCCTCATACCATGAAACTCCTGTGACAGGCGTATTGGGAATGAATAGTTGTTCCTGCCAATCGATCGGCAACCCAATATTGTTTTCGTTTTTCCAATTCCATCCTTTGTCAGTCCAATAGCTTTTTGTGCCGTAACCGCCATCAATTACAAATTCTAGATACTCTTGGACAGTAATGGGATACTTTCTGATTTCAAAAGGCTTTACTCGCAATTTTATTACTGGACCTTCCCAAGCTGAAGCAGAAGGATCATAGCTAGGCAATTTTTTGTCCATCGCTTGAGCGCCAAAATAAAAATTTCCGCCAGGAAGAGCCACCCATGTAGAATCAATATCTCTTAATCGATCGTCACCTCCTAGCCCATAAGCAATTGCTGCTTCATATCTGGTTTGTAAAGATATTTCTATCAATTCGGGGCCAAATAGTAATGGTTTTACTTGAGCAACAACTTTAAACCATGTTGGAGATTTTTTCAGGCCATGCTGTTCGGTAATCTGCAATGCCTGCAAGATACAACCTCCAAGTGCGACTCTTTTTACCTTTACATCAAGAGAGCTTTCCTCGCAAGATTTTCCCAACCTATCAAAAAACAGATCCACTCGGGCTCCTCCCAGTCGGTTTAGGCATGCAGGAACAAAGACCAATACCTCTCTCCATTCAAGTGAATCCAATTGGTTGCAAATTTTAGACCACCAACCATGTTCTTCGCTGTCAGTTAATCCAGCTATTGCTAAAGCAGCTAAATATTCTTGAAAGGACAAATGCCAGAATTCGATATCGCCCTCCCCCCTACGAACCAAAACGCCTGTTTCGGTTTCAGCCATTCCAATAAACTCTAAAGCCAAATCAATGCTATTATCAAAATTCGAGACGATCTGTTGCGCTGCCCAGAGTCTACCCACTCGACGCTTGCGACCTCCCTCGGCTTCCATCATGGCTAATGCAAGCTCTCTAAACCTCAACTCAATAAATTTGGGAGACATTTCTTTAGAGCCCAAATAACGTGTTCTTGCCCTGATTAGCCAGTATATTAGAGCTTCTAATAAGTCTGCACGCCCTTCAGGAAGTCTTTTCTCGTTGTAATGTACCACTGCCATAGCAGTAACCATAACTGCATTTCTTGATAAACTCCTAAGATCGGGGCGTTCCATGATCGCAGACAAAAGATTCGTCCAATGTTTTTGATAAATATCTTTGGAAACATTAGGGTAAAGTAAAGAAGTCCAAACTTTTACAAAAGATTTTATTTCCTTTTGCGTCCAAGAGTCGATACCAACTTTTTCAAAATCAACAGGAATTGCTTTTGCAGTAACAGGTAAAGGTCTACTTGTTAGAACGAATTTGCATTTCCCCCATCGTCGAGCAGCACGTTCTACTACAGAAACCATTATTTCCCGCGCTTCGACTGATGGCAACTCGTCCAGGCTATCCAATAGCCATATACAATCTCCTGAGTCTATATATTGTTGTATAAATTCGCCTGATAATTCAAATCCTTCTTTCTTTCCAAGGGCGACGAAGTAATCAATAAAAATTTGCGGGGCAAATTCGGCTTTATTTTCTATAGCAAATTCATAAGCCTCTGCCAATCGTAGATAAAACGGCAAGGCAGTTTCTGAGTTCTCAAACCTGTCTTCGATAATTTTTCTAGCTATGAACTTTAGAAAGGTAGTTTTCCCAGAGCCAGGATCGCCCATCACGACTAAGCAGCGATTTGTACTAACCATTTTTGTCAGTGGAATCCTCATACTGCCACGCATTCTCCCCCTTTCCAAATCGACATTTCTCAGGCCTGTTTGTACATATAACTCAGTATAAAGCTTCAAAATAGGAAATACTACAGCTTGGCTGGCCTTGGTTTCCCCAATACCACGTATGTCTACATATTCTGTTTCACTTTTAATCCATTGAAGATACTCTTTCAAGTCAAACCTTTTTACTTCGTTTTCATAATTTATCGGAGAATTAAATGTTTTCTCTGACGAATCAGTATACGATACATCAAAACCATCTTTTTGAATGACACCAATCAATTGTGCAAGTTTCCCTTGGCCATATGCCGCTTCAAAAACTTTAGTAATAATTATTGGCTCGGGATCGTTTAAATTTACAAATTTAATATTCACCAATGCTTCAGCTGCATGCATCTGAAGCGCTTGTATTATCTGATTACCTGCTAAGGCTCTTCGATAGGCTTTAGATAACTCTATCAGATTTGGTTCCATAAAACTCATCTCCAAAATTTCATAAAGTATTTATTTACCATTGAATCAAATACCAGTCATTTATGAATTAGAGAATTTCCCAGATATGAGGGAGCTTTGGACAGAGATAATGTCAATAATTTTGGCAAATTCTGTTAAATTACTTGGATGTTGGTCGAATTTTTCTTTCCATTGTAAGAAATATCCTTGTGCAGCACTTACCGCAACATCAAATCCCATATCGGAACTTAACATAGTGATATCCAGCATTCCACAATTATCCCATGCATCCGTAGATGTAGTGAGTTCCGGAGAGTTGGGATCACGTTTCCAACCCACAAATGCATGTTGTGGAACCAGGAAAATAACAGGAGAAATCCCTAGCCGCATTAGAATACTTGAAAAGAAAATAGACCCGTCTAGACAGTTAGATATTTTCAGTGGGTCACGAATAATAGAGACAGGGTTTCTAATCCTTTGAGCCAAAATATTTTTTTTATCAACATCAAGGAAAATAAATTCAGCATGCAGAAACGCAAATGATTTCTTTCTTAGCGATTCATATACTACACGGATTTGGTCATCGATAGGATTAACAATTTCTGTAGTGAACGTAGGAGTCCGATAATACCCTATTCGCGGTAGCCAATCGATTGGAATTGTTTCAGAAATAAAATTCGATAAACCATCAGCTCCTGAATTAACTACCATAGCAATAACATATGAAAAATCTTCAAACCGATTATCGCTTCCCGATCTCGCTAAAAGGATAATATCTGGCTGTGTAAGCCATACCTCTTTTTGGTAATTATCGATTCGAGCTTGTGTGTTTGATAAAAACAGATCTATATTTAAGGTCGATGAGGTGATTGTCTGGTTTAGTAATTCTGCGTCGCGAATACTAATCTTAGGCAATCGTAGGTAAGGAATTGCTATACCTCCAACAGGCACATCCAAGGATTTACGAATAACATCAGATGTGTTTTGTACCGATGCTTCAAGAATTACATGTTGAATGGAATTTGTTCTATTTTCTATAATCCCCTCTAATAGCTTAAGACGGTTGTCATCAATAATTCCTGTTGTAGGGATGTAGCTGGTACATCGTGTGATATTGAGTCTTGGTAATTCACTGGCTTTATCGGGGGCGTCAGTAAGGTTTATGCCATCTTTCGCTAAAACATCCAGCAAGTTGTCAAGTTTTTTCTGGCCATTGGCAGCTTTAAAGACATTAAAGATTATATAAATTTCTGGCCCAGAAAAACTAAGATATTGAGTGCTAATCCCGGCTTTTTCACAATGAATTTTTAGGGCGCTTATAACATCGGTACCCGCAAGTGCATCTTTATAACTTTCCGCCATATCAATGAGCATTTTTGATTTATTCATAGCACGAATTAATCTTTCCTAAACTTAAAAGCTGTCGGTTCGGTCATTTTAAAAGCGGTTTTCAAAATTCAACCTGGTTTTGCTTCATTCGAATGGCAAACGAATGACAAAATAACCTAAAATTGGTATTAACAACTTACTTTTGGAAAATTTACCTTAAGACCCATTCGAAAGTGGAATGAAAGTATCAGAAATCGGCGTTTTATCACTTGAAATTGGGTCGAACTTTTATTTATTGGCATAAAAAATGACCGAATCATGAGTAAAAGCATAAGGTTACAAAAGATTATGAAACGGATTTGTTATAAACAATAAACTGACAAGACTGACTACTTTAATCACCAACTCGGGTATCTCTATAAAAAATTTACCCAATGACTAGGAGCTAGATGCTCGAAGCGCAAAAAAAATGAGGGCCCTTTCTTAAATTTCTTCTTGGATACTAAATCCTTTCCGACAGTAATCTCGGAGCCCAACTCTAAGGAGAATAAATGACACGGCAATGATCGCTGTTGGAACAACAGCACCAGCTGAATAGCCCAGAATCGGCAATAGAACAGCCAGTACATCTTGCACAGTTGGTTTTTCTAGCAATGCTGCAATTCCATCCTGACCACAAATAGCTTCCTTAACAGTTGGCTCTATCTCTAGCAATAATTTTTTAGCGGCCTTCTTTATCGTCTCCGCAGTTATTGTTCGGTTTATTGCTAATGATGACCTAAGAGCTTCAGGGGTCTGGCTTAGAGCAAAAGCGCCGATAATATCAAGTAATTCATCCGTGCTTTTTTCTTCAAGCGTTTTCAGTTGAGAATCAAGATTTGAAGAGGATAGAGTCATTTTTAATCTCCTTTTGAATTAATATATGCCTGATATTGATCAAGCAAGAAACTCTGAACATTATCAGGTGGATAAACGATAGTACCTAAATTCGGATTATAAAATATGCAGATCAATTCAGTTGTTGCGAATAATAATTTTGTCTCCAAATCCTTGAATAGAATTCTGACGCAGTACCCTTTTGTGCGTACATGACTAATAGAGTAGGTTATTAAAATGCGTTTGTTAACTAGGATGGGTTTTACAAAATCTCCCGAAATTGATTTGGCAATTGTGTCTATTTCTTTTCCTGGTACTCTTGGTAAAATATCCTTTTTCCAATGATATTCTCTACAGCACTCTGATAAGCGTATTATGGTTGTATAAGATAAATGAGTTTCGCCTGGAACAATCCAATTAGGCCTCGCCATGACAATCATTCCTTTATCGAAAAGTTCGCAATCATCCTCCATAAGAAGCGATTCTAAAGTGGTTGGGTCCATAAAGTAAATTTTCTAGGTAGTATGATAGATACTTTATCTGTAATAAATATTTTCAATTTATGAACTAAGGCAAATTGAACTTAGCTATTTTTTTATTATTGAACAATATTGCTTGTTTCACAAGCTCTTGGCTAAAATCTTCTCTGGACATATACGTTAGTAAATTGTTAGTTAAGCCTTCAGTAGATAAACCTATATAAACAGGAATTCCCTCATTGGTTTTTTTTTCTGCAAGCAACATAATATCGGATAATTTTGGGGGTAAGTAGCTTTTTTCTTGTGCAGCGAGCTTACTCCAGCGAGACCCTGTTGCAGGATACATTGGATTCAATCTGATTGTAAGAGGAATTTTCCTTTTACCACATTCTAGAATGAGGAAATCAATCGTTTTTTCTGCCTCTACAAATGCATCCTCGTCTGTCATTCTTGGGTCAGGCTTATACAATACATACGAAGTTAATCTTCCACCCAGTGAAGCAATTTTATCCAGCCCTGTCAAAAATGTTGCAATCGGTTCGTTCTTTGTTAATATTTTATCTCTCACATATACATCTTGCGTTTCAAATCCTGTAACAATGTCGATGGTAATCCTCGGAGCTCTTTTTTAATATCGGAAAGAATATCAATGTCAACAAATTCGACCCTGGTTTCTATAACGAAGGTCCTAACCCTTCGGAGTTCGTTTATACAATCTGTTATTTCCAACAAAGCGCTTGTAGGAAATGTGGATTGATCAAGTACTGATCCCTCATTGCTAATTGAGATTCTATCGAGGATACTCAACGCATGTTTAACTTCGTGCATGATATATTCAAACTGCACGATTATATCGTCTGAAGGGATCCATACTTTTGAACTTTTCGCGGGCAATTGACAAAAACTACATTGATATTGGCACCTCTTTGTGTTAAAAAGAATTGCTAAATCGTTGTCCCCCAAAAAAGAACGCAGTAAGAAAAAAAGAGGGTGTCGGTTGCTTGGGGCAGTATTGCCCATATATTTTCTTTGTCCGAAATCGTTATACAGCGTTTTAGCGATTTCGCTAGCTTTTTGACTATTCATGTTTATCCATAAAACCCAAGCTAAAAGATGGGAATTGCGAATTTTCAGAACCGAAGTCTGGCGAAAGTGCGATTTTGCAGATCAACGTAGGATTTCCATCCTACAATTGTTTTTTACACTATTTTTGTGAACTTCCTTCGAGAAAATAATTATCCACACCACTTTTCTCCTTCATATTGAATTTCTGTAGAGCACAGCTTTCAAATTTACTCTGTTGTCGGAAGATTTGATATCATTCGCCATGTAGCGCGCGCCATTTTAAAGTGTTCTGATGTTAGTGCTGTTTTATCAATTGCATCAACAACATCTTCTATTTTTACCAAAGATGAGACAATATCATCCGAGAACTTTGTTCCAAATAACTCTTCTATTGTCATAATTAATTCTATTCGATCTAGGGAGTCAGCACCTAGATCTTGCATAAGGTGATTAGAAATGCTCAAAGCAGATGCCGGTAGGCCTATTTGCCCGCTGACAACTTCCAATACCATTTCCTCTATTTCTTCTCTAGATGCTAATTGTATTGGCACGATTTAACTCCCAAGATCATTCACGCAAATATTGTAATGTTGGCATAGGGTTAACATACAATTCTTTTAATCCGTTGTGAGAATAACCAAACCATTTATATATTTGCTTATCATGATTATTCAATACATTAAGGGCAAAATTTGATGCAATAGCAAATATTGCGAATGTTGCGCTGACCAATATAGGAATAGCTTCTAATTCTTGTTGGCTAAGAGGATTCATTTTCTGATATTCCTCTACAGCCAGATAATACAAATCCTTATTAAGTCTAGCTGTATTTGGATCATGACAAAAATGCATTATAAAGATTGAAAGATCCAAAACGGCAGGGGCAAAATCTATGCAGCCTAAATCTAAAATGCAATATTCGTTAGATTTATTTTTCAGAATATTATATGGTTGGAGGTCGCCATGAATCACACATTTAGTAAATCCCTGAAAATCCAAGGATTGGAATCTCTTAATTATAGGAGTTATGAGTTCAAGATCTTCAGCACTTAAAAAACCCTTTTTTTTCTCGAATTCGTTTATCAGATGCCAAGTTCCCCAAGAATCGTAATTTGTTTGGATTTTTATGGAAACTTTATGAATTCTTGAAATATAAATTATCAAAGCCTTTATATCAATTTTGGATGGGGTCAAAAGGGAAAAATCAGAGCCATCAAAATAATCCATAACGCATAAATATGTCGCTTCTCGATTACCTGGAACTTCATAAAGAAATCCTTTGTTATGCTTGTGAACCAAAGGAACTGGAACACCATTCTCGCGAAATTTTCTTAGAGCTTTAACATAATCTGAAACAGACGAAAAGTAAGCTTTTCTTTTGGCAAAAACCTTTACTAAATATCTTCCATTAGTAGATACTAACTTAATATTTAAGTCCTCGAATCCTATTCCAATAATATCAAAGGAAATTACTTTACCTAAATTGAAATCCCTTGCAACAAAATCGATCAAGGATTGCAATGGGATATCCAGATCAACTCTGGACAAATATGTATCGGGATTAATTTCCGACATTATCTCTCCTATCGAAAATGGCATTTGGAGTGTTACCAAACTGCTCTTGGTAAAGAGTTCTGGGGAGGACCTTAAGATCGCATCTAAAGATTCAACTAACCGGTCAATTTCTTCCTCGGAGTTGTAGAAGTGGGTAGAAATTCTCAATGTTTTAGGATGAGATGTGACCCGCAGTTCTATTTTATCCTCAAAAAACAATTTTGTTAAAACCCTGTTCATATCGTAACCGTCAATAACAAAACTGAGAATGCCGGCATGTGATTCGATTGGTGTGATTATATTTATTTTGGATAATTCACTCAATCTTCTTCTTGCATAATTGTGCAGCGCATCAATTCGTCCATATATCCAGTTCCAGCTTGCAACATTCCTTAGCCAATCTAAATTGGCTATCATTGCATAAATAGAAGGCTTAAAAACTGTACCTACATCGAAACGTCTAGCGCCATTGTGAGGCATGAAAAAACCTGTAAAGTCATATTCTTTTGCCGTAGCCCACCCCGCGTTTGTTAGATTTAGATATCCTATTCTATCCTTTTGTATATATAATGCGCCAATTCCTTCTGGCCCGCAGAGCCATTTATGTGCAGGGAAACTGTAAAAATCAACTCCTGTGGTATGAACATCAACTGGTATAGCTCCTACTGATTGGGCGCCATCAATCAAACATAAAATACCTTGCTTGTGAGCAGTTTGCACCATCTCATCTAAAGGTAGTTTGGCTCCTGTATTCCAAGCCACATGAGAAAAAACAATCAAACGAGTACGCGATGTAATTAATTTGCTTAATTCAGTTACAAAATCCCCACTTTTATTATCAATAAGATTCACTTTGATGCCGAAATTTTGTCTCAATGTATAAATTGGTAATAATCCACTCTCATGTTCCCAAGTGGTAGTAATCACCTCATCTCCACGACGCCAGTCTAGGCCTTGACAAACTATATTAAGTCCATCCGTAGTGTTATGAGTAAGTGCCACCTCATCTTCGAATGCATGAATAAGACTAGCCATTTCTTCCCGAAGATGATTTTTTTGATTTATCAAGTCTACAAAACTTGCTTCACTTGAACGGCCTTGGTTCAAATCCCTTATGATTCCTTCATGTAAGGTATCGAAGGTGATTTTCGACAATATCCCAGCCGCTCCGGTATTAAGCAAGGCTTTTTCTCCTATCGAGGGGAATGTGCCTCTTATCATTCGAAGTTTATCGGTATCATCCATACCTTACAACCTTAAACTACATTGTAACCTAAAAACTATGCTCACGTTTTGAACTCATGAAAAACAATATGCCAGCATTAAGTAAGTCGCTGAAAGTGTTTATATAAAACTTCTGCTCTCCACTATGCCTAGTGGCAGAGCACACAACCCGCTGAAGTAACAACAATGCTAACCTACTTACGACTTTTCACTAAACTTTATTGAGCATGCAAAACATTGCTTATCTTGCACCTAAAATTGATTTCACTTTAGTTATCTTGTCATATTACCTGATAAAGCAAATTAGTCTGCCCCTTGAATGAAAAGATGCCACATCACAAGCACCCAAAGTCTCCTAATAAATTATGGGTGCTAGAAAATGGCATCTATTTGGAAATACTTAAGTTATATTTAATCTGCGATAACTAAACGAAAAGTTTCAAAATATTTATCATCAACCTTATTAAGATAATCGGCAGTAAAAAGGGCGCTATCCGAAGTGTAGGCACTTTCATGACACCGCCATGCTTTAATTTTAATACTGAAAAAATCGGTAATATCAATATAAATGGTATCGGGGTGATGATAGTAATCCGTCAACAAAAAAGTGGTAGTTGGTTTGTATGCCTCATTAATTGCCCGTAACTGCAAAGGGAAAAAAGCTTTATCTCTACTATATGGATAAGCAGCATCAAGGGCAACTTGAGCAGTATGTCTGTGATCACGATGATTAACCCAGTTTTGGTTTTTATCAAAAGTAATAATAAAATCTTCTGGATTTGTAGTAATAATTAAGTCTGGTCGAAACTCTCTGATTAAAATATGCAACTTGCCCTATAGTTTCCAAAGAATTTTCAACCTCGCCATCTGGAATACCAAGTTGAATATTCATGCCTGGCTTGATACCCAATGCTTCCGCTGCTGCATGATCTTCTCTAGATCTTATTGCAGCAAGAGCGCTTTCACCTATATCGCTTTGTTTGGTTCCCTTACCCCCATTTGTTAATTTAACTGTCATAACATCTATCCCCTTATCTAGCAGCCTACAAATAGTTCCCCCGCAATAAAGTTCATTGTCGTCCGGGTGAGGCATAATGGACATAACACGTTTTTTGTCTTGGAATACTGTATCAAAAGAGTCGGTTCTCATTTCCCTTTTCCTTTCGAAAATTGATAGATTTTATTTGTTTATTAGCTGGGCAGACAAGTAAACTTATCAAAAATTAAGTTTTGTGCTATAAGCTAAAGTATATATTGCATTACCATCTGTCCAACCAGTTGGATATCTCTTTTTAAAATTGTTTCCAAGAGTTCTACCTAATTCATCTTTATCTGCGATAGCTAAATGTGCAGTTTTTTGCGTAGATAACATATGCGCGACAATATCATCCAAACGTGTTCGAGATGGAATTTCTATAGTTCTTATTTCAATTGGCGATAATTTACCTTCGAAAGCTTGGATTATTAATGGCAAATTTGGACATGTCCAATACCCCCAATCATCCCACTTAATCCCGTAAGGTCGGTAAGCATCCTCTATAACTGACTTAAGTGCTGATTCCCATTCAAATCGTATCCATGAAATACAAAGGTAACCGTTTGTGACCAAAGCATCCAAACATCGGCTCACTATTGCCTTTTGATCCGGAATCAGATGAAAATATTCAAAAGAAATGATCAACTTATATTGTTCTTTAGGAAATATTAAGTTGTTTATAGATTCAGGAGTAGTATTTACATCTGTAAAAGACGCTAAATCAACAGCTAATTCACCTTCCCCAGATCCCAACTCTAATATCCTATCTTTTCGAGATAAACTAAAAGATTGCAATATTAATTTGATAAAACTTTCTGGGAGATGAAAACTAGTGGGATTTTCCTCGCTCATGGTTTCTCCAAATTGCTCATATTAATTCCTCCTAATAATTTATATAGGATTGTCCCATTTTCAATAAACGATAGATAACATATCCTAATTACTCAAATATTATAATTCATATATTGTGAATTATTTAAGAGGATCTGCCAAATTTATCAATAACCCGAACAGGTTTTGTATTCGAATAAAGGGACGAATAATAATTTTTAGGATAATGCCTCTGTCAATGGGTATCTTTAGCGATTTGCCGGGTAGGATGTTCACCAATATCGCTTTGCTTGTGTCTGCCGATCTATTTTTAGTATAAAAAAACTGGCCCCGTCCAAGCGGGGCCAGTTATCTAAAGAGGTAGTGCTATTTGGGAGGATGAGATTAATATACTACGTCTTGCTCTCTTTGGAATACCTTGTGAGTTCCGAGCCAGCCACTCCCCCATAGTTATAATACTAGTGATTCCTTGACTTGCCGCGGTCGGTGAACCCAGAGGCGAAGCCGTGATGGTGTTCTGTCCTGCAAAGATTCCCTGCACCTGCTTGGGCTTGACTCCCTTGAGTAGCCGGTTCACGGCCACCTGGAGGATGTTTCCTGCGTCATCGGGCACGAACGCCCCGCTGACTTCCTGACCGGTCAGTAACTGGTTGCTCAGCTTCTTCTCGCCGACCAGGTCGAGGGTCATTTCTTCGGCGGTCCCACTGTAGACGGGGAAGTAGATCTCGACCGGCAGCGGAGCAAATGGACGCCAGATGCGGCGCATGGCCTGGTAAAGCACATAAAAACAGGCTTCAAGCTCGAAAAAGACAGCCGTGGGAAACATCACAAGATTTAAGCCAACCTCGACCAGTCTTGCATTGGTGATCAGCACGTCAATCTTTGCGGCATGCTTTTTCATCCAGTCGAAGCGCCTGTCAGGAGCGATCGTCGGGCGCAGGATTTCCACCCGCAGTCCGGCGTCTTGAAGGAGCTCTGCCAGCCTCTCCTAGATGTCACGCCCACCGGTCTGGCGAACGTACACCAGGCACTTCCATCCGGCAGCTCGCTGCGCCCGGCAGGTATTCACCAGCCAGGCTTCCTTGGGCAGGAGCGCATCCCTCACCGCCGGGGCGAAGGTCACTACCTCGGGCCGGCAAACCGCAAAACGGCCCTTGCCGGAAAGCCGGCGGTTGAAGGTGACTTCCTCGTCACTGAACATGGCATCCGGGCGATTGAAGATGGTATTCCACCAGACACTGATAGGACCCTTGCCGGTCTTGCCCGGCTTCTTCTGTTCTTCCAGCGCCCAGGCGAGTAAACCGCGCGGGGGGCTGCATTGGCTGCCATCCAGTTCTTCATATAGGATCATTGCCTCTATTCTCTCGAAATGCTTCTATGATTGTGAATTTGTCAATAGGTTTGTTGATAGGCGCATTCTGAGGACGGTCTGTGGCAGGTCGTTTCTTTCTGAACAAGCACATGAAATTGGAAAACAGTTGCAAAACAAAACACAAACTGTTCTTCTTTCAAAGGAGTACTTTCCAAGACAATCTGGCAGCTTGTGAAGCGTTGGGGAGTCTCCCTCCAACAAGCTAGTTACCGTACAATCGGCATATGTGCGAAAATGGGGTAGAACAGAGATGGGAACTAACCAAGATCTGTCTACCCCATTGGCACTAACCTGGGAATAAGGGCCCTCCAACAACAGCGCTGTGAGCGCCAATAGAAGACTGCTCCCCAGGTAGAACCGGCAGAGTGTCAAAAACGTGTTGCGCCAGGAGCGCCATAACTAGAGAACATCCACCGGCCAGTGCCCCTCCAGGAATGCTCAAGGAGGTTCTCATGAAAGTATACATCGGAATCGACTGGAGCACTCAAAAGCACGATATCATATATTTGAACGAGGAAGGAGGGATCATTTTATATCAGACCATTCCGCATTCACCCGCAGGATTTGAGGCATTCGATGAGCAGCGCATGGAATTGGGGGTCAATGTTGAGGACTGTCTGGTGGGCATAGAAACGGAGCATAATCTGTTGATCGACTTTTTGACATCCCATCAGTATCAGCAGATCTATGTTATTCCACCAAGCATGATCAGAGATTCTCGAGGCAGGTTTGGGGTCAGCAAGGCCAAGACGGATCGCAGCGATGCCCATCTGATCGCGGATATGCTGCGCACGGATCGAGCCCGGTTGCATGCCTGGCATAGCGATAGTCTGCTGACCCAGCAGATTGCAGCTCTGGTCAGTCTGGAGATTTTTCTCACTCGTACGATCACCCAGACCACTAATCGTTTACGAAATGTGCTGTGGCGCTACTATCCGAATGCGGCCAGGGTGTTCAGCAGCCTGGATCAGCAGATTGCATTGGAGTTTATCTGTGCTTATCCAACTCCCGAAACAGCTGCCGGCTTGACCATTGAGCAGTTCAAGAGCTTTGCCAAACTCCATCACTACCCTCGACCTTCCAAATTGCCTGCCTGTTTCGCCCGTTTGCAGAGACCCCAGCCGGAGGCGAGGCAACAAACTGTTCTCACCTACCAATCCGAAGCCGCCCGGTTGGCGCATTTAGCTCTGCAGGCAGTGCAAGACAAAGCCGCCACGCTAAAAGAGATCCAGGAGCTGTTCGTGGATCATCCGGATTATCCGATCTTTTCATCCTTGCCAGGAGCTGGGGCAATCCTGGCCCCAGCTCTGTTGGCCAAGTTCGGAGATGACCGCCAGCGCTATCCGACTGCACAGGTGATGCAATGTGTGGCCGGAACCTGCCCGGTCACCAAAGCCAGCGGCAAACATACATATGTCGCCTTCCGCTATGCCTGTGATCATGAGTTTCGTCTGATCGTTCAACAATGGGCCAAAAGCTCGATCGGCTACTCGGTTTGGGCGAACACGTACTTTCAAACCATTCGACCGCATTGTGACTCACTCAGTCATGCTTATCGTCGTCTGGCCCATCGCTGGCTGGAGATCGCCTGGAGACTTTGGCAGGATCGGGTCCCTTATGATGAAGGCCGTCACTTACGCCAACATGCTTTACGCGTAAAACCTAAATAAACTTCAATTTTGTTCTGAGCATTCTGGATGTGTAGATCTGTGGTTGGTTCCCCATTAACGGACAAGACACATCAGCATTGAAAGGTTTGAGGCGATCCGCCATTTTAGGCTGAACATTCTTTGACTGAACCGCTTCATAAGCAGAGCGCCTTCCCGGAGGCCGGGGCCCAGTCAAGGGCGGCGACCGATAGGGAGCCGAGCGAAGCGATCCCTTGACGGGGTGGCCGGAGGGAAGAGAATTGCTCTGCGAGAAGCGGTTCAGTCGAGAACCACCTCAGCATTTATTCAACCCTAAGATCGCCAAGCAAACTTCCTGCTGACGCAGTCCAACTCGGGTCAAAAACGATGCTTGACTCCGTTAGATTGATTTACCTTGTCGGGGATTGGCCTCTTGACAAAACGTGTCTTCTATCCGTGCTGGTCAACGCCAGGCACCCAATAATCTATTCGCCTGAGGCGAGAAAAGCTTTTGAGGAGCTGTCCCATCTATACTTCGGTCTCCGTTAGGAAAACCCGCATTTTGCAACGGACAGCTCACACCAGCGGGAAAGTACACCACAACTGGAAACAGATCAGTCGCTCTTTAGACACGCTCCTTCCGGCACGGCGCCGGTCTCCAAATACTTCCACAATTCGATCAGCAATTTCCTGGCCAAGGCAACGATCCCGATCCGCCTCACCCGACTGCTGCCTTCCGCAAAGCGCCGGTTATACCAGAGGCTCAATGCGCTCTCCGGCTGGTAGCGCAGCCACGCCCAGGCGATCTCGATCGCCATCCCGCGCACCGGCCGGTTGCCTGCCTTGCTGATCCCACTTTCCTTCGAACTCTCTCCGCTCTGGTACGGCGTTGGTGTCAGCCCCGCCAGCGAGCCCACTTCCCGCCGGTTGTGGAACCCTCGCCAGGCAAAGAACTCCATCACGTACAGCCAGGCCGAGTTCACCCCGATCCCTTTCAGTTGCAACAATCGCCGCACCTGTTCCACCGACTCCTCCTGGGATGTGCGCAACACTTTCTCACGCTCTTGCTCCAATTCTCCAATCTGCTCCTTCAACAACTGCATTCGCTTGTCCTCCCGTTCCAGCCGCTTTAGCAGCCTGCCAGGCAATGCTGATCCATCCCATAACCGAACATCCCCAAGCTCTTCCATGAAACCAGCCCCTACATCCATTACCACCCCCTGACCTGCCAGCAACCCTTTCACACGGTTGATATGCCGCGTTCGCTCCCTCTTCAATGCCATCATCTCCCGGTGCAACTGCCGTTCATCCTCTGCTCCTGCGCTCGGTACGTGCACCACACTCCACACCTTTTTCTCCCCCAAGTGGTATCTCATCAGCATCCCCAACAACCTCCCAACATCCATCCGATCCGTCTTCACCCGCCGAAATCGGCGACTTACCTCGATGCTCGCCGAGTCCACTACCAGATTCTTCACCCCCTGTGCTTCGAGGTAGCGATCCAGCCAAAACCCATCCCGTCCCGCTTCATAACAGCTCTCCACCTCCACATCCTTCCCCAGTCCGAACCGCTCGCAGGCCAGCCGGATCTCTTCCATCAAAACTACCAACCCACGCCCAGGTACACTCCGCAGTCGCGGCGCCTGTCCAGGTCCCACGCTGAACCCCAGTTTCCATTCCTTCTGGCTCAACTCCATTGCCATGTAGAGCCGCCTCTTTTCCGTAGTATCATTACTCTCGCAGGTCGTTTCTGGTTCCATTTGCTCCTCCTTTGTGTGCATTCTCAAACCGTCAAATGCGAGAGTACCACATTCCGCGGAGTGAAACGACCTGTTTTCAAAAAACCGCTTGACCTTTCTTCTCATATTATCTATACTCTTTGGGAAGTTCAAATACTTTTGAACTACCAAATTTTTTTGCTGATAAATTTATCAGTTGGCGAAATAAAAAGCGATAGAATCATGGAGGATGCCAGCATGAAATGGCCATTAATGAGCGATGAAGAGCTGCACGCTTTCGGGATTGATATCATTCTTCCTTTCCTTAAGAAGGAGGGTGTGACTGTCGAGACAGTAAATCGCGATCCAAAACTTACCCCGCAAATTATCGGCCAGAGATGGGGTTCGCTCGCCTATATCTATGTTCGAACAGCTATGCTTCCAAGTATGGGGTCGTTGACCGAGGCACAGTTTATACATGGCCTAGGTTGGGCAGATTCCCATCGAGCAACAGCCTTCTTTGCCAGCGTAGGTCTTATTTGTACAGATTTTCCCGATAAATCACCCGTAACAAATGATGCTGACAGTCGGCTTCCAATCCGTCATGGGGGGTTTATGGCAAATTACAAAGGTCTTGTTGTGATGATGACTTCAGATCGTGTCCGGGTAATGGGACAAAGCAATTGAGTACAGTGGAATAGTTATCTCACAGAAATTTTCGCAGGAAAAACCTTGGATAACAAGATTGTGTATACCATATCGCCTTGGCTTGACTACGGGTTCTGGCGGTTTATTTTAAATTTCAATACGCTCAAATCAAATATCGAGCCATTTTCGCTGAGGAGTCCCAATAATGACCGATGATGAGACGTTCAATTTCACGATACCCAAACAGCCTCCAGGTAAACCAATATCTGCCGAAGAGGCAGAACGCTTGTTACTCGAGAAACTGGAAAAATGTGAGGGCGAATTCCAGGATGCACTTTGGAATCTGGCAAACTTTTATAGCAGGACGGGCCAACAACTGGTGGCCCAAGAATATGTTGAACGTTTCATCACGATCACCGATGATCCCGAGAAACGCGCCGGAGCCTATTTGGGTTTGGGACAACTCATGGAACAGTTAGAAAACTATAAGGCTGCGATATCCTTTTACTCGCAGGCGTTCTCCCTCGAACCAGAGAACACCCCTACTTGGTATCTGATCAACAACAACCTGGGGTACTGCTTGAACATTTTGGGCAGGTCCGCGGAAGCTGAGAGCTATTGCCGACATGCCATCGATATTGATCCAGACCGCCATAATGCATACAAGAAATCTTGGAATAGCCTTGGCCGGCCAGGGGAAATATGCGGAAGCTTCCCGAAACTTCATTAAGTCATTACGGGCAAATGTTGCAGATCCGCGAGCCCTGAAGCTGCTGGAGCAGCTCTTTGCAGAGCACCCGGAAATTGCAGGTGAGATCCCAGATATAGATGCTCAAATTAAAAGGTGCCAGGAGGCAGTAAAGGCAGTCGCTGAAGTACGCAATAGAATAAGCGGATCACAGTAAAACGGAATGAAAAGGGTGAGGATCATGTCTGAGGAAACAAAGATTGGAAGAAAATCGGCACCCATTTGCCTGCTAGGGGCTGTGACAGGTGATGTAATTGGTTCTGTATATGAATATAATTGCCCAAAGAGCACCGAGTTCAAGCTGTTCACGCCGTACAGTCAGTTAACAGATGACAGTATACTGACTATAGCAATCGCAGACGCGATCATCAGTCAGCGCAGTTATCTGGAGTGCGTTCGTGAATACTCCTTAAAATACCCCAGAAGCGGTTTCGGTGGGATGTTCCATCAATGGATGTACTCTGCAAATCCACAACCTTATAACAGTTTCGGTAATGGCTCAGCGATGAGGGTCAGTCCGGTTGGTTGGGCATTCGATTCCCCTGAAGAAACCTTGCACCAGGCCGAGGTAAGTGCAGCGATAACCCACAATCATCCCGAAGGAATAAAGGGCGCACAGGCGGTGGCTCTGGCCATTTTTAATGCACGAAATGGTGCGAACAAAGAGCAAATTCGCAGCGAGATCACAAAGCGGTTTGGATATGATCTATCCTTTAGACTAGACGAAGTCCGCCCTACTTACCAGTTCGATGAGACCTGTCAGAAAACCGTTCCCCCTGCCATTGTTGCATTCCTGGAATCAAAGGATTTCGAGGCTGCTATCCGTAATGCAATTTCCCTTGGAGGCGATGCCGATACCCTGGCTGCCATCACCGGATCAATCGCGGAAGCTTTTTATGGCGGCGTGCCGGCCGAAATAGTAAACGAAGTCCGTCACCGCGTGCCAGGTGAATTGTGGGCAATAGTTGAAGAATTTGGAAGGAAATTTGGGAAGTGAGAAGGGGATCGGGTTCTATCAGGTCTTAATATGCAAGCCCCTAGGATTTCAAATATCTCATACAGGTGAAGAGTCTTGTTGACCATTACCTCCTGAGTTCTCTTCGGGGAGAGTTTCCTGGCCAAGGTCAACTAAACTTACCTTCAAGCTCATTGAAACTCGTTATCTGAACTGCAGTAGCCCTTGAAAGTCTGCAGAGAATCATCGGAATCACTTCGTCTTTCAGCCAATCCTGAAGGTATTCCCGTTCCTGCAAATCAAGTGGAAGTTGCTGCTGATAGATGGATTGCTTGGCCGATCCTTCAAAAAGCCTATCAGAAACCTGCTCGAATTCCGAAGGATCATTGGGAACCGAAGCCCAATCGATTGGAGAGGGAACAAGCAATGATAGATCGTCGGCGATGAAACTCGGCTTCCCTGAAAATAGACCAATAGCCCTATTCACTATATATCCAGCAAAAGTGTAATAACGAATACCTTCTGAGGAGCGCATAAAGGGTATTTGATCTTCGGAGCACGCGTGGCGGATTTTTTCCAGAAATGACAATATCCTCGGTTGCAGGTCTTTAGCAAAGATATCCATTGCTATGTCCGTAGTATGAATCAAGCGCCAGATGCGTTCACTATTATATGGATCGGATGGGACGCCGCTACCACCATAGGCGAAATCAATCACATCTGCGGTTGATCCTGAAGATTCAAGTTGAATGCCATCTGGAGATGCTTTCTTTATTCGCCAGCATTTACCTGCGAATCGTACGCTTTTGCCCACTCGAATTCGAAGTAAATTAATACTAGGAACTTCCCCCATCCTCTTTGCTCCATGGAATAGATCTACCATCTGGGAGCTAATTCCAAAATTTCCATAGATGAGTCGCAAATCCACAAGAGGCCATAATTCTTCATCGGCACCATATCGGTTCTGAAATCCATGCCGCTGAAGATAATCGTTGGCAGCCAGGTCTGCTAGAATTGCCTCAACGATGTCTCGAGAAAGATAGGGTTTGTGTTCTACCAAATTACAGAGATCGGCAATGCGAGTGTAATGCCCTTCATCTGAGGCGATTACACTTAAGCATTGCTGGCCGACTGCCCCAAAAAGATCATAAGGCCTTCGAATAGGAAGTTCACCCTTTTTTGCGGCATCCAGTAACGCCGCAAACCGCAGGGCATCCATCTCGATCTCGTCACTATCGTCGGGCACCATACAGACAACATTCGACTTATTAGAGCGGCGATTACCGCGTCCTATTCTTTGCAGAAGGGAATCCACTCCACCTGGAACACCCCAGAGCAGAATGGCGTCAATATCTCCAATATCTATACCCAATTCCAAAGTACTCGTTGCTACACATATCGCTGTACTCATTGAAGAGAATTTCCGCTCAGTAGAGACACGAACTTCAGGTGACAAGGAAGAATAATGTGCGAAGACGAAATCCCGTAGCCTTGGATCTCCTTGCAAAGCTCCAGTAAGTTTCTCGCATTCCCGTCTCGAGTTAACGAATACAAGAAGTTTCGTGTTCCTCCCTTGAGTTAATTTATGGACAAGAGAGACAAAGTCTCTTGTGGATCTCATATGCCGAATATGAGCATCGATGGTGCGATTTGTGGAAAACGATAGGAAGACAGCATCTTCACTTGGCCCCATTAGAAAATCTCGGATATGGGAGAGGTCTCCAACAGTAGCAGAGAGCGCAGCCCATTGAAATTTATCAGGCAGCATCTGGCGCAATCGCCGAAGAAGGATTGAAAGCTGGAGACCACGCTGCGTATTATAGAGTAGGTGCACCTCATCAATCACTACTGCCCTAACGGATACCAGTTTGGGCTCTTTCCGAAAAAGAAGCACATCAAGCGACTCCGGGGTTGTGATGAGGACATGTGGCAAAGGCCCAGTTTTCAGGTCATCTCTGTCACCATGACGCACCCCGACACGAAGCCCCAGCGTTAAAAGGGGCGGATGCAAACGTTTCTCTAAGTCGTTAACAAGCGCCTTCGTTGGTGCAATGTACAACATAAAGAGGCTGCCAGTTGTTACAGCCTGCCGCCAATATTTGCTGACAAGAGGCGCCATTACGGCCTCTGTCTTACCGGTACCCGTTCCGGAGGTCAGAACTACATTACGTCCCGACAAAAGCGGCTCAATGCATGCCAGCTGGGCCTCTCTTAGTTGCGGGAAGCGACCAAAAAAGGCAGTTGCCACAGGAGCGTCAAGTAGTTGTAAAAAACTCATATAATATCCTAAATTAATTCGTCCAAGAATTTCACCACAGAAACTATGGTGTAGCGAGCACGGTCTTGGATCTGGGAAGAGGCTGCCTTGCGAACAATTCTTTGGAGTTGAGAACCTTTCAACTTAAGATCGGGTTCCCAGTCATAAGCAACAGCGTGGGCTACAAGTATTTTTATCGCCAGTTCCTCAAGTTCCTTTGTAGTAAGAGGACTCATTTCGAAGGTTGGCAGTTCTTCGAATCGCGAAAAGTCGTAATCCCATTTACCCTTTAGTTGTAAGCGGATCTTACATTTCTCGACGAATTCAGGGGTCACTGCATAGAAGGTTTTCCCTGGGAAACTTTTGCCGCTATAGAATTGAAAGAGGTTCCAGAATGCATCCTGTTGGTAGGCGATGTTTGAGAGGTTGGTAATAATATCTTCAAACTCATCAAAGAGAATAATCAACCCTTTTAAACCAGAAGCACGAGCAAGGAGGTCAAAATCACGAAGAGCTGACCAACTTTGCTCATGACCTTGTGTGTGAAACATAAAAAGGTCATCATTGTAAAACTTATATTCTGATCTTGGGTCTCGGAAGTATTCACGGAAATCTTCCACAAGCTCCAAGAATAGCCTCCTTCGCTGCACCCTATATTCCCATGGTTGAGAAAACCAATCTTCGACAAGATCTTGGGTTTCAGCCCCGGCAGTCGCCCACGCTCGTAGCGCAATGAACACTGCTCGAGAATCTAGCTCTTCTGAATAATCCCATTTCCAATTGTTCGAGATCTTATGCCATATCGATGTGTCGTCTCGGTTGTTTATGTCTTTGACGAGAAGATCAAAAAATGGCCTAAGCCCCTTTTCGCCGGGTGCGCTAGGTACTTCAAGCCCACGACAAACCGCACCAAAGACCTGATCCATACGGTTGAAACGAACCGCACCTTTGGCATCAAGTGTCACGCTACTTACGGCATAATTCTGGTCTAACGCTTCTTCACGTATGTACCTGAGAAGATGAGTTTTACCGGAGCCATAGTTCGCCTTGAGTAAGAGAACAGTGCCATCTTTGTCTTGTAGCTGTTGAGTAAGCCCATCAATTTCCGTTGTGCGCCCAACTGTGAAATACCGCACGAATCCATTTGGTGGAATGCCCATCCTCAGAGATTCGATTACACGCTGCGCCTGAGCGCCATCCATGGCCTATTCCTCCCGAAGACGATCCATAACATCGTCATATAGCTGCTCAGTTGTGCGAATTTCTCCTTCCTGTCGGTCATCGAAGTCACTGATGAGGGCTGTTACAAGAAGCCTCCAGAATCGGACGGCAGCAAGGGAAGGATGCAGGTGGAATAACTCATCAACTTTCTGGGCGAGGGAGGTTTCATCGGATAAGGCGGATTCAGCCTCCGGATAAGCGAGGGCGTAAACGGCTCGAATTTTTCTGGCAGCTTCCTGGTAGTCCTCAAGCGTTGTTTCGACCGCGTCCAGATTCCAGATCGTATCCAGTGCGCGAGGATAGCGTTCCTCAGGTTTCCCGATTCTACCGGATAATGCACCATAGATGACAATGCCATGTTGTGAGTCGGTATAGAAGTCTGGTGTAGTGGCATAGATCAAAAAAAGCCCTGGCAGATTCTCAATATTATTAATGAGTGAAAGTAGGTTGTTATGTGCATCTTTCAGTGCTGATTTTCGCATCACAGAGAAAGCCTGTTCCGCTTCATCGAAAAGAATGAGAAGACCCTTGTATCCTGATAGACGGATGAACCTGGCAAGTGATTGAAGCATCAACTTAGCGTTTTGTTTCGATACGATTTTGGATACCTCGAACCGTTTACGGTAGGTGCTTATGGTTCCTTCACCGGTAAACCATTGAAGAATCTCGCCGCGGGTTTGTTCGACTATGGCCGGATCAGGTGCCTCCGGCAGAAAGGTTTCCCAGTACTTCTGGATCATTTTCTTAAAATCGATGTCGATCCCGGGGTCACTCATTAGCATCTCTTTCGCTTTGGTATATTGCTCGTAGGAAATTTCATCGCCGATTTCACGCTTTCCTGTGGCCAACCAAGCGAGGGATTCGCGAACTACCGTTCCGAAAGGAGCAGCTTCAAGCAAAGTGTTTCCTGAATAATAGGAGGGCGTAGCGATTTGACGAACAATGGCCGCGAAAACGCTTTGAAACTTGTTCAGCGCGGCACTGCTGACATCGAGTTCGACGTTGGAGACAAGACAATCATTCTGGAAAGCAACCTCCCGCAGCAGGCGAAACAAGTGAGTCTTGCCCGCGCCCCAGGACCCACTTACAAAACGAATGATGCCGCGGTCAGCAATTCCACTAAGGTGGTACTTTTTCACTCCCTCAATGAGTTTCTCGTTGCCCACGGAATAGAGGTCCACTCCGCGTTGAGGGGGTATTCCTTTGCGCAATGATTCAACTACTTCTATCGCAATGAGACGCTGATCCACAATCACACCTCCTTGAATATAACGAAACCAATGTACCCGCGTGCCGAAGCTCCATAGAGGAGCATCCCTTGATTCGTATCCTTTGTTTGCTGCAGATCAAGCCGACGACCATCAATTTCGAAAGGACCTTCCTCAGCCAGTCTCGAAAGATCGATAAGAAACTTATCTGTACGGAAGCCTTCGATGTTCTTCCCCATACGCGTTGTAATGTGACGAATTGGCACTGGCGCACCATCCACTAGCTTCTCTTTCTCCAGCACAGCCTTATACTGTGCCCTCAGAGACGTGAGGAACTTTGGACCATTGAAAGATTTGGCGAAGATTCGTTGATGCTCTCTTTGAACAGTCTCCACAACCGCTTGCACATCGGCGGGATGTTCAGCCAATCGTCCTTCATAATCAGATAGGCGCGCCATGCGTTTCTTTTCATCTATTTCTAACAAGAAAAAGCCATGCTCCAAGCTGTACTTTGGATGACGACTTGTTGAATCAAGGCAAAGGTTGGCAGCGTGACAAGCCTCTTCGAGGAAGGTGGGATAGCGGCGAAGTAATCGTTCCGACTCGTCCTTTGCCAGATGATACGATTTCTCGATTATAGGAATGGCTGGATTGTTCTCCGCTCTCATTCTTTTCAGCCGTGGTGCCTCTCTATCCAGAAGTTCTAGAACGTGAAGAACCCAACCACTCGCCAGGAATTTCTCAAGGTCAGCCCAAACCCTCTCCGTTCGTGCGGCCTCCTCAGCTTCTGTTTTGAGCCGTTGGGCCTCTACCTTGACTGAGCCGTGCAGTTCGCGAATTTCGTCAATTATCTGGGAAGGGAATTCCATATTGCTCTCCATAATTCCTCATGCATTATTGACCTGCCGGGCTGGTCACGGCATTCAAAACGAAATGGCTAATTATTATTTTGTGAGTAAAATTTGTATCTTATGCATTTGAACATAGTATATGGTTATTTCCGGGGTTGGTCAATAAAAACCTACATTCTAGGGTATCAACATCTCATCCCGTTTTTCCGTTGTTTGCTCCTTCTCAATGGCATTCGGACGACAGTACTTTATAGCCTTCTCAATATGACAAAATTGTTGTGCTTATTCTCAACTTTTCATTTTTCATTTCCCGCGATGAATTCGTCTAAATCTTGCCTTCTCACCCTCGTTGTTCTATCAAATTGAACTACTGAAATTTCTCCCTGTGGTATCATCCTATAAGCCTTGGATTTGCTGATTCTTGGGAGATCAGCAACCTCGCTAGCCTTTAATCCTGTGTTCTGGCAAGACGTGTCCTGGGTGTTTTTGCCGATAATATGGCAAGCAAGAGTTCCGAGAGTAGATCGGCAGCTAAATCCCTAAGGCGGCCTCCGATAATGTTTGCTTGTTGGCAAATGGCGTTTTCCTCAAGGTCGCCTAAGTTATGTATCGTCAGTCTTTCTTGGTTGGGCAGATACTTTACCTTTTTTCGATTCTCCTTTTATCACTGATCCATCGAATTAATTTGGCTTATCCGGTTTTTTTATCCCCTCAGTCTGTTAGCAAACTTAAGCCTAGGATTGTAATATAAAGGTTTGATAATTGTTCTTCAACTTCGGTTTAATCCGTTCCTCGAATAGCTGTTTGATATGATCGTCCATCGAGAAATATATAATCTGCCAACCAATTCTCGAAAGATCCATCATTTCATCCACCAACCACGCCCTCCGTTCCCAATCAGAATGCTGAAACGCATCATCGAGAATCAAGAACATCTTTTGTTCACATAAGACATGAGAAGCAATTCCTATTCTTAGTGCCAATAAGACCTGCTCTTGCGCACCGGTGCTGAGATCTGAGACCGGGTACCGCTGAGTCTGGTTATAAGCTATCAGGTCACTTCCATCCAACTCAACACCGTCATAATTATGAGTGATCGCCTGGATGGGCACTCGCATCAATGGAGATGCCAGCGCACGAGTGATGCTTTCATCTTCGCGCTCACGCATATTGGTGATCACTTGACTAATGAGTATTCCTGAACCAATTTGAGCTTTCAGCGCTTTCGAATAAAGACAGGCTTCATCTCTCTTTTCTCGCAAGTGATTGATGAGTTCATCCCACTCTGAAGAAATGGGGTCCTTCGTGATATCGCAAATACGTTGTTTTAAGGTATCGAGCTTGCCTTGTTTTTCCGTGATCGATTCATCAAGGCTTAGCTTCAATTCCTGGTTCTTTTTTAGAATTTCTGGATCGTAAGGGGTTTCTGTACTTTCCGAGATGTACTCATCCGGCTGCACCTGTGTTGCAGCAAGAACCTTGCCTAACTTGCCTATCTCAGATGTAAGCTGATCGAACTTTTTTTGAAGGGAAGAAATCTTTTGTGCAAAGTCTTTAGGGTTTTTAATCACTTGATTTAATTGGGCAAGTTTTTCCTTAATCGAATTTTCCAAATCTGATAGTTCTTTTTTATGATCCTTAATCTGATCTTTTAGCGTTTGTAAACCATAATATTTCCGAGAAAGGTTTTCAGATTTGCTTTTTAGAGCAGCAATGGATCGCCCTTTCTCGCCAAATTTGGTTTCGTATTCCTGGAATATCCTTGTCACCTCGACGTTATCTCCAATTCCTCGCAACTTGGAACGATATTGGATGACAAAAAGGATTACAAATAAAACCGAGAGAACACCTGCGCTCAAGGATACAATCGGCATCCCCAAAAAAGCAAAGATTGTTGAGACTGTTATCCCGAGAATTGAGAGGATCACGAACAATGTTCCCAGCTGACCAGTAAACGCGGCTGGTCTTCTCTCGCATTCTTCAATTGCGGTTTTCAACCAAGGGAAATTCTCACACTCGGGTTCAAGGTTTTTTATCTCTCTTTGACCTTTTTCGATCGCGTCACATTTATCCACTAGTTTATTATGCATGCTTTTCACTTCTTCTAACCTATCTGCAGGGATTTGCTCGAGCGCCTTTTCTCTTTCTCTGATCTGTTCAGCAATTGATGAAGCGTATGCTCTTCGAGCAAGATTCTGATCGGAGATTGTCTTCAAGACAATACCTAATTCGCCCCGCATTTTCTTTACTTCACCCAACGAGTAAGATTCATCCACATCGTTCAATCGTTCGTCGATATCACTCAACTCTTGCTTGATGGCATTCCATTCTTTAATAGTTGTTCCCATCTGCTTCTTTAAAATTATTTGGCCGTTTTCCCAGGTGCTTTCCTGGATGGTAACGGGAATATCTTTCAAAATTCCATCTAAGGTGCGTTGATCGGATAAATATTCTTTGAGGACTGCTTTGGATATCGAATCTCTGTTATATGGAAGGAAGCTTAATTCACCACCCTTGACGACGCACAATCTGGATAGGTCGACAGGTTTTTCGCAATCACTCGAAAATATAAAATCATCAATCTTCTTTTTTGATTTCGGTTTAAAACTGGTTGTTTCATTATCAAGACCAGATATGTTCACCTGTCCAGAATCCGTCAAATCACGAGTGCTTTGTGCATTCTTGAAAAGAGAACGTAATAAAAACTCCACAAGGTAGGTTTTCCCTTGCTCGTTCTTGCCGTATATGAGGTTCACATCTTTTAGCTGCCATTTGATGGATGCAATCGGACCAAGTCCGTTAACAGAAAGACTTTCGATACGAATATTCATGATTACACCTTATATATTTGGTTCATCGCGGCCAGGATGTACTCATCGGTTGTTGGCTCGTCTTGATTCTCCGGAAGATCCAACTCCATAATTCGTTTCTGTACCTCAGCAGCGATGTCCGCGCGCATCACATCATTGGAGAGTTTGACTTTAGTGAGATTTGGTTGTTCTTCCGAGACAATTTCATTCCGACTTAGAAAACCTTCAATCGTTTCCAAAAGACTCTCGCGATTGGTGGAATACCCTTGAAGATTGATGCGAACACGAACTTTCTTTTTTTGTTCCGGATTCAAGTTCCAACCTGATATTCTTTCAACCAAAATCTTGTTTACATATTCCTTTTCGTCATCCAGCGGTAGAACGATGAGTGACTCCTGAAAATAAATAACATCAGTCTCGACGGATTTGCGTTCCACCGTCCCTTTTGCGGAGTTGTAAATGAGGAATGATCTTGTACCGATTTCCGATATATCCAACCCACATGGAGAACCCGGATAATGGACAATTGACGAATTGTAGGGGGCATGGATGTGACCTAGGAACACTTTTTGGGGTTGATAAATCTGTAGATCCCTGCCAGATAATGGCATATAAAAACCATCTTCGTAATTGTTTCTTAAACGGGTACTTGCCAGATTGTCTCCATGGGCTATAAGTATCCAAGCGTTCTGCTTTAGTTGGAACTGGCAAGTTGCAAGAGTTTCACCGATGGATGTGTTTGGTTCATAAGGCAGGAACAGGAAAGGGGTATCTTTGAATACTTCCACCAAGGAGGGCTTGGTAATGTATTCGATATTGGACAGGGTAAATGCACCTTGAGAAAGGACGGGGTCATGGTTTCCGGGAATGATAAATAACCGGATATTCTCGTATTTTGGCTTTTTAATCGTCTCTTCCAATACGCCCGGATCCTTACAACTAGCATCAAACAAGTCCCCTGCAATAATCAAAGTATCAATCTTCAGGGTGACCATTTGATCTAGAATGTTGATGAGCGCGCGATATCTTTCTGGATTTTTCTTTTGACTTGTCAAATGCACGTCAGCTGTGATCGCAATTTTCACTTTTCTACCTCCTAAAGAGGATTCGTAAACACGATATCTGATTCTAAACTGTAATTTCTAATCATGAACTATGTCTCAGGAGATCAGAATTCGGGTTTTTCCAATAAACATGACTAAAAGTGTTCAAAAACTTTGGCCAACATGGTTAATATTCTTCCTCGCAGTAATAAGTGGTCACGCTTTGTTATTCGTCTTTCGTTTTGATTACCTTCAAGCATTCATTTTCTCAATCCAATCATCCCATTTCATGGCTTCAAATAATTGCTTATACATTTGATATCGCCGCTTGGTGACCAGCTGCTTGAAACGAAAAAAACGTTTCCCCGTCCAATATTTTGGGTTTTCCGTGCAGAGTTCTTCCCACCCCTTTGCATCTTCTGGACTTATGAGGCTGGCAGCCAAAACATCTTCCACCGTTGGCAAGCCCAATCGCTCATGCTCTGGATCTGTTTCGTCGTCCAATTGCGAATATATATATTTATCATTGGGGGCTTTATCATGGTATGCCCTGTTCAACGAGTTTGGCCAGTATCGGTAATTACCGGTTCGATGCAGAACATCATACCGCGTATAAATTGGAACTCCTTTAACTTTCCATAGATCAGTCGCAGGTCGTGATCCAGCTCTTAATACCATCCAATCGGATGGGACGATATGGTCTATGTCCAGATGAAGATATGATCTCTCCCAAATGGAAAGGTAATGTCGTTGACAATACATCAAGATGATCTTTTCATTGCTAAGTTCGTTCTCGTATGTGAAAGTGGGGGATGTGTCTTGCCTAAGCCATGAGTAATAAGAGAGAGGTTTTGAAAACCGAAGGAAGTATCTGTCTTGTTCAACTTTTTCTTTTATAGACTTATATATTTCAAGCGACGGGAACCTTTTTTTAGTCAAAACTGGCTTTATGGGTAAATTGATAAAGGAAGAGCTTTGAATATAGGTCGCTAATCCACGATCCCAATCAATCAAGTAATTCAGGGCGTCCAATAGCGCGAAGCGGATCATATTTAGACGATCACCTGGATGAATACATCCTTTATTTATTTCTTCATAGTTGGTATTCACCCAAATTGCCACCGTATGCCAGACCCGGGGGCGAAGGGATTCTAGCAACAGTCGAGGCAATCCTTTTGGATTGTTTTTTTCATCGTAATGGAGAGCCTGATAGATCAATTTAAAACATTGCATGAAATGAGATTGTTTTCCAGAGCCAGATTCCATCAACCGGATCAGTCTGGGACCGTATTTTTTTACTAATCGCTCAAAACGGCTTAGTTCAAGACTGGTAATATCTGGATCGATCAAGCGGATTGCCATTAATACAATTTCGGTTGGAGTGAGCAAACCGTTTAACTCACTGTCATTACTAACATCCGCAACATAGTTATTTATCAAGGGAAAGCGCAGCTTCAACGCGGAAAAGAAAAGTTCTGCCTGAGAAGGCACTTCGCCACTGATATTGACCCTTTCGAACAATTTTCCCAATCGTTTGGGGTCGATTTTTGGAACCAGGATCACCGGGATCCGGTAATTATCATCATCATCCCTGTTGAAGACCGTCTTTTTCAATGGCTCGAGCAAATCGTGATCGATATCTCTAATCTTAAAACGACTAAATTGATTATGGAGAAGCTTCAAAACATCATCTGATAAATGCCAATCCACCTTGTCAAAGAAAGTCGCAAATTCGTTGAAACTCTTCGATTTACCCTTATTGACCAATTGTGATTCAATGAATTGCCAGAATTCATAAAATGGCACCGGCAATTTGGCACGATATGGGTATGTATCCATCAGGTTCAATTCTGACTCATCCAAGTTTTCTGCATTCACAGAAGCTAGAGCGTTGCGCCATTCATCTCTTGTCAGAGCAATGGGGCCATTTACACCAAATGGGTTATTGGATGTGCAGAGAAAAAATTCATACTGGCATTGGTCGGGATTGGCAGGCCTGGCCAGGTCAATCCACAAGCGCGCATGCGACAAGGATTTATCAAAACTCATAAACCCTTGTGCAATCCCATTCAAACGTTGCTGCCCATCGACAATGACAAATCCTTCTCCTTGTTGGTCAATGATGGTATCTTCCGAGTGGTTTGTGCGGAAAAGCTGGGCTTTCCGTGTTCCTCCCTGCCAATAATCAATTTGCCTTGCCAGAATGATTGAACCAACTGGGAATCCGCTTAGGAAGGAATCCCAAAGCGCTTCTACTTTTTCCTCTTTCCATACCGCATTGCGTTGAAAGCCGATCACCCTTATTTGCTCGGGACCATGGGAAAGGTAACGGGATCCTAAATCCCACAGGGAGACCAGGTCGAAATATGTGCTGCCTTCAAATAAGGTCTTCATGGGTCGAATATCCTTTGTGATCTATCATCATTGACCTTCTCCAAGAGGTTCACACAACTTCAACCACTTCAATCGCTTTATCTACATTAAGAAAGCATAACAATGTTTTGGGAGCAGTCCCCATCCATTCATTAACTGCCTGCCGGTATCGCAGAATCTGTGGACGGTACATTTCTTGGGCAGCTGTCAATGCTTGGCGGTTCCGCAATTCATCTGTTTTAAAATCCACAAGTGTCCAGCCAGCTTGTGTGCGGTAGAGACAATCTATGAATCCCCACTCGACAATCCCTTTTAAGGAAGCGCTTAAGAAGGGAACTTCGTGCTGGCGTTCCAGAGAGATATCCATCTCTGTATAAAGCGGGTGCTGCTGGAAACGCTTCAACAAAGCCTCCGCCTCGTGGATTGCCTGACGAAGAAGGCGTTCGTCCAACAACCCACTCATTTGCGCTTGAGTCCACAGCAGCTGCTCAAGCAAAGGATCCTCTGGAAAGCGCCAACGCTGTAAGGCTTTGTGCACCATCTCCCCGACCACACGGGCAGGCGGTGTTACTGGATCCAGAGAAATTCGTTGATGCTCTTTTTTAATGGCAGGAAGCCCTGGCATGCCCGGAAGTGCAAGGAATAGATATTCTGCATCAGACTCGGGCCAGGTTGGAGTGGGTTTCGGCTCCTTTTTTATAGTTTCGCTTTCAACCGGTGCAAACCATAACCTCCACTTGGCCTCCTTGGTAAGTGGAAATTCCTGCCACTTTCCAGTTTCTCCAGAGATCGCATTGAGCAAGATCCCGCCCGCTTCGAGCAACGCATCCAGCCAGCCATCCGTATAGGCCTGCCCCTCTTTAACCGGATATGACCATTGATGATCAATTTCTCCTGGGCACGACTCAAACAGACATACAGCAAACGCTTATCTTCGGCCTCGTTCTGGAGTGCATCTTGGGCGCGCGCCAATCGGAATGCCAGGGAAGTTCCTTCCAGCTTGTCCGGCGAGACTGTCCATGCTTCTCCCAATCGGAAGGCGACCTCTCGGCCTGGATTTGGCCGGCGGGCTGCATCTGCCAGAACGACAATGGGAAATTCCAATCCTTTAGCCTTGTGGATCGTCATTAAGCGAACGGACCCTTCGGCTTCGGATGCTGCTTCTCCCTCCCGTGCGCCGACATCCCGCATCGTGGCAATGTATTCAAGAAATTCGCGCACTCCCACCAGCCCGGACTCTTGCGCGTCCCCGATCAATTTATCCACATTTCTCCAAAGGCGTGAACTATCCCCCGCATTGGCGATGGTGGCCAGGGTCGCCCGGTAATCACAGCGGTCCAGAAGACGCTTGAGCAGCTCAGAAACAGGCAAATGGTCCACCAGAGGCACCAGTTCATCAAGAAGCGTCTGGGCACGCCGAACATGTTCCTGATCCATCGTGGAGAGGATTGAAAGATCGCTGTGCAGCGCCTCTTGGATGGGCCGGAGTTTTCCCAGCGGGCATCGCAATTGGTAAATGCCCACATCCGATACTCCAAACGCTGGGGACCGGAGCAGGCCAGCCAGAGCCTGGTCATCCCATGGGTCCGCCAGGGCACGCAGCAGGTTGAGCACATCGCGTACTTCGGGCCGGTTGTAAAAGCCACTGCCTGCCACGGTCACAAATGGAATGCCAGCCTCTTCCAGAGCTTGTTCGTAGATTGAAAAGGGTGTTGAGGCGCGGAACAGCAGGGCAACTTCATCCCAAGATCGAATCTCGCCCGTAGAAAATAATTCCGATAAGCGCCGTGCCAGGGCCTGAGCAGCCGCCGGGCGGGCACTGACGGCATCTTCACCGGCTCCTAAAATGCACTCAATGAATGGTGCCTGTATTTTTTCTCGTGCTTCGCTTCGTTCGGATCGTAAGGGGGCATAGGGGATTAGGAACGGGCGTTCCGGATTGTTCTGGTTGCCCATGATCGGAGATAGCAACGCCTCCAGCCCTTCCAACAATATTGGATGCGCACGAAAGGTGCGATCCAGGTCAATTGTCTGTCCACCCTGCTGCTTGATCTGGGCCTGCAGGCCGGTAAAAACGGTCACATCCGCGCCGCGAAACCGGTAGATACTCTGCCGAGCATCTCCAACCACGAACAATCGCCCCGGCTGCTCCCCACATAAGCCCAGGATGATCTCGCGCTGGCGTGCATTGGTATCCTGGAATTCATCCACCAGGACAGCTGCAATTTCCGCTTGCCAGTAGGCACGGATGGTGGGATCTCGCAGAAGGGTCACTGTCCCGGCTTCCAAGTCATCAAAGTCCAGGCCGCTCTGTTCGGCCAAAGATTTCCGGTAAAAGGCCAATGTTTTTTCGAAAAGTTGGGCCAGCTGTGGCATGGCCTCCAGGATGGATGCCTCAACCTGGGGGTCGGGGGGCGCATCTTTTGCACCAGACCCGCCCAGCCAGAACCCAAGCAGGAGGTCATAGCGATCCCGCAGTTCCTGGAGTGCTTCCTTCGTGCGAGCTTTCCTCCCCACATTCAATTTCATATTTTCTCGCCGTGCCTGGAAAAGGGAAAGAGCAGCTCCGGTGGTATCGCCCTTTTCAAGCGCTGCCTCAGCCGCATCCAGCTGGGTCAGCAATTCCTCCACCTGGGCAGAAAGCTTATCTCCAGCATCCTCAAGGAGTGTATGACTTGCCTTTGCCTGGTGCAATTCTGTGCGCACGCTGACGGTGGCATTATCCTGCAGAAAGCGCAGTAGCACCGGAGAGATTACCGCTGCCAAATGAATTGGATCAAAGGAGTTGGGAGAGACATCCAAGCGTTTGGACAGAAAAGTACCAAGTAGCTCTTCCAATCTCCTGATGCTGAAGACACTGAAGAGGCCCGTCATCTCTGGCTGCTGGACACCCCATACCAGTGCCTCCTGGACGGCTTGTGCACGAAATGCAGCAGTTTTATTCTCCTCCACAACAATGAACCGCGGATCGAGGCCGGCGGCAGCCGGATGACTGCGCAGGATCTCAGCACATAAACTGTGAATCGTGCCAATGCGAGCGCTGTCCATCTGGGCATCCAGCCCCACCCAGCTCAGCCGTTCTTCAGGGGATTTTGCTTGCAGAAGCAGCTTATGAAGTTCTTTGCGCGTCCGGCTGCGCATCTCGCGGGCCGCTTTTTCGGTAAAGGTCACTGCCACGACTTGGCGTGGCAGCAAGCCTTCGCTCAGTAGCCCCAGGTAGCGCGCAACCAGGGTGCGGGTCTTTCCACTACCTGCTCCGGCCGTGACAATCGTGTTCCTGGCGCGTTCTGAAGCTGCCTGGCGCTGTCCACCGGTAAGGCCAAACAGGTCGAGCATATCGTTCAAGGGTGTATCCATTAATACCCCCCCGCCTGGTAATGCCAGCACCAGGCTGCGGCTGTACACCAATCTGGGCAGCCATCTCGCGGGGCGTGAGGCGAAAATGCGCCCTGTCGGATCGCCGTAACAGTCGCTTCGATATAACTGGCTGCCAGGCGAAGAGCTGCCTGCGGTCCTACGCCGCCCTCATATTCAAAAGAGCTCAGCTTGAGGCTACTAGGCGCCGCCTGGAACAGCTTCCAATAGAACCCTTCTACCGGCTGGCCCAGGCCAAGCGCCTGGCTGGCCGCCATTGCATAAATCGAGAGTTGTAGACGCTGCCCCTCAATCAGTTCCCTGGGGGTCAGATGAGAACCGCCTGATTTATAGTCGATCACACGCAGCTCTCCCTGCGAGTTGACATCGACCCGGTCCACGATCCCATGCAAGCGGATCTCGCCTCCCTGACTCGGAAGGCGCAAAGGCGGTTGATCTTCCAGTCCGAATTTGCACTCGAAGGCCAGTGGTCGCCAGCCACCCTCTGGATCAAGATCAGCGATGCCCTGCACAGCAGCCTCCAGCACCACCAGCAGTTCTTCCTGCTGCGTCTCCCAAAGTAAAGACGGGCGGAACTGGTAGGTCTGAGGAGCATTTGCAAAGACCCGTTCTGCTATGGATGGCAGGAGGGCAAGCACCTCGGTGGTGTTGGAAGGGTCCGGAACCTCCCGGTAAACCTTCTCCAGGACTGCGTGCAAAATGGTACCGAGCTGGTTGGCCTGGTAGCCGATCTGGGGTGCTTCCAGCACTTCCAACCCCAAAGCGCTTGAAGAGAAAAATTGGAATGGGCAGGAGGCGTATGCCTCCAGGCGGGAAGCACTCCACCCGGCTCGCTCACCATAGCGTTTATCCAGATCCTTGCCGAGCGCCTGCAGACCTCCATCATATGGTCCGCTGGCTTCCTTCTGCAAACGGGCAGCCAGGGCTGGCTCCGCCTCGTCCAGGTAATGCCAGCGCGCGGCATATTTCTCTTTCAGAAAGTCTGGCAGATCGAGGCCGGCTTGAGAATGACGGCGCGCTGCCCAGAAGAGCAGCTCGTTGCTCGAAGCCGCCTCAATCAGCAGGCGGGCATCGTCCGGACGGATGCGAATTGGCTTGTCCTGCAGCAGTTCCTGCATGGCATTCCAATACGGGGAAGATTCCCAGGATTCCCCATCCTTGGCCAGATAGGGCCGAGTCAATAGCAGAATACGGTCTGCCCGTGTGAGCATCTGGTAGAACAATCCAGCCTGTTCCTGTCCAAGGCGGTGCTCAAGGTTCAGTTCGTCACGAATCGCCTCACTGATAAAAGGATCAGGTCGCTCAACGGTTGGAAAGGATCCCTCTGCCAGTCCCAACACAGCTAAACCTTGAACGCGCACGCCTCGTGCTTCAAATAATGACAGTACCCGGATGGCAGGCTGCGTTTCTTGGCTCTGCTCTGCTTGAAAAGTGGTCGAGGAGACTATACTCTTCCATTCACTAATAAAGGTTGAGTAGTCGACTGGGCATGGACCAGTAAGGGCTTCACTGTGTGCCAGGTCCAGCAAGAGGCGTTCGAAGGTTTGACCGATCTCCTCTTCGTCTGCTTGGATGAGGCTTTCAAAAAACCCCAATTCTTCCAGGAGATTCTCCAGCCACAATGCCCATTCCTTGTAAGGGATCTCCCCGCTCGGTGGTGCCAGCCGGCTTGCTAGAGTGCGCAATCCTTCCATGAGTTGTTTTGCCGGTTCGCCTTTCGGCAATTGCGGCAGAGGGTTGCCTTCTTCGCCTAATTCCTCCGGGTTTTCTTCCTCGCCAGCCTGGGTCGTCAGATCGTTCAATGCTTCTTCCCATTGTTCCAGCCCTTGGACGACCTGCCCATATCGGCTGGCGATTTCGAGCGGCTTGGCAGCCAGGCGGGGAAGTCCCATGGTGGAGAGATCAAAATAGGGAGAACGGATGGTATCTAGGAGTGGACGGAGAGGATAGTCATTAAGCGCCAAGCCAAGCATATCTGAAACTGCCGTGGCAGCCGGCGTGGTTATCAGCAAAGGTCCCTGGGAGAAGCGAATTGGCAAGCCGAATTCCTGTGCGGCAACTCCCAGCCGAGTGCGGTATGAATCCAATTGAGGCACTGCGATGGCACAGGACGATATAGGGAGTCCATCTCGCAGGATGCGGGCTTTCAGCCAACGTAATGCTTCCCTAGCTTCTTCCGTTGGAGAGCGTGCTTCCAGGCGAATTAGATCCGGTCCCGCTCCAAACAGGGAACCTGATGTTTCAAATATACCCGCTTCGAGTTGAACGAGCGTGGGAGGTAAATGGGTTAATGTAGGGATGGTCTGTACTTCAACAAGCCATTCGGTGCTCAGGTTTGTCAAGCCACGTACAAAACGCCGATGTGCAATCCTATTCATGTCCGGGGTCCCGGGCAGGGTGATCCAGGTTTCTGGTACCCGGCTGGCAAGCATATGCAGCGTGCGCAATTGGGCTGGATTGAAATCATCAAACCCGTCCACCATTAGCATGGATAGATTTGCCATTAGCTTCGGTTCAACGGAAAGGGCATCGTAGGCCAGCCAGCTCAAGCCTTCCGAGTCAGCCCAATTCAGGTTCTGTAAATTGGATTGATAGGCTGTATAAATGTGCGCTAAATCAATCAAACCTGGATCTTGATGCGCTTGCGCAATCTCAGCTAATCGATCCGGCATGATCAGGGCTTGCTTTAGCTCGGCAATGCGATCGCGTATCTCCAACTGGAAACCGGGCGTACTGCATATCTGTCCGTAATAAGTGAGCTGCCCTGCCGCATACAGGTCGCGGATGACTTGTTGAAGCATCCGTCGGAGCATGCTGGTGCCTGCACCCGGAATACTGCATCCTTTTCGTTCGAGTATTTCCTGGTTAAGATCGCTGAAAGTCTCCACCCGCGCCGGAAGGGTCAAGCTCATCTGAATAAGTCTGCTACGCATTTCATTTGCCTGGATCTGATCTGGCACCAGGATCCAGACCTGCGTCAGAGGATTCCGTTGAACCGTCTTGTTAATAACATCCAAACAGGTCTGGGTCTTTCCGGTCGCTGGGGGTGAAACAAGAAGATGAATGGTCATTATTCTTTTATCTTATCTGTTGCTCACTGAAAAATGATGACTTCAACGAAGGACATTTATTTCAAATTCTCTAATACTATTGCACAGACATTCTTAAGATCCTCGCGATAGTTTTCACTTTCCACAAAGTTGAGATGATAGTCATTAATGTTGCTTCCATTGAGGGGAAACAGTTCGCGTATCTCTTGTTCGATTATCTTGGCTTGCTCTTTCTTTTTGGTACCTTTGGGAAGGCACTTGGATCCATCGAGCACTTGAACAAATGACACGTGATCGTCATAGGGAACCTTAGTTTCGGGACGCTGACCATAGATGTAGTACTTTGCGATGGCAGATTGCAAAAACTTTCCAAAGATCTTTGTAGGGATGAAACCAGACTCTTCGACCTCTATAATGACCTTCACTTTCCCATTAATTTCGATGATAAGATCGACATCGCACATCCGGGTATCGAGCCCTTTTTCTTTTTAACATACAACGATATGAGCTGATTGCCACCACAGGCTGAATCCTTTATCAACTTTCCATGGCCAGAAAGCATATTCTCAATTTCTTTTGCAACAGCTTTGTGGAAATGATGTTCCATCATGAACTCCTGTTCCAATTCCTCAATACAGCTAACCGCGTGGGAATGACGCGACATTGGGGGTATCACTCTGTTTTTAACTACCTGACGAATAGGCCAGTAGTTCTCCTGTTATTTCTTACCCTATCCAGCCATGCTTATCATAAAACTCGCCGATATCGCGGCAATCCATATCATCCAGCATGGTGATAAAGCCTCCATAACGATAACGCCGCCAGCACTTCTTGCCATCGATAAAGACTGGATTATCTCCGCTATCAGCCTGGCTGTAATGCTTTGGTGGTTCATGCCGACTGTTGACAGCACGCGCTCCGCAATCCTTGCAGACAAAGTTTGGATAATTGCATGCAAATGTTGAGTCCGGTATATTTACCCCACACATACTGCACTTCACTAGATTAACTTTCATAATTTTTTTTACCTTTTCAATTCCAGGTAGGTTCAAACACTCTCTTAGTTCTTTTTCTATCAAGAAGCGAGCTTCGGAGCAATAGTATCGGCTACAAGCGTTGGGCAGGCAATATTGGCCTCCATTCATAAATCATTATTTAAACGACTTTTCAATACCCAGGAATTCTTCACAACCATCGCTCAAACTTGTTTTGATAGGATCACTCAAATTATTGGATGCAAGGATTATCAACTTAGTTTTTGCTCTGGATGCGCCAAGATAAAAATTGCTTTCTATTTCTCGAACAGATTCATCAAGTTCGACCAGTATTACGACTTGCCGTTCCATTCCTCGAAATTTCGGGATAGAAGTAAATCGGATTCTTTCTGGTTCGTTTTTTTCAACAGAAGTTAACCTAAAGCCCCCTAGTTGTTCGTCTACTTTAAACGCAGTTTTTTCAATTCTTTTTGGGGTCAAAATAATGATATCTTTTGAAGATATTCCTTCTTTGACAATTAATTTCTGTAAATACCGTCGAAGAAGTTTCTTCATCGATCTTTCATCATCGTAGTAACTAATCCAAATAGGTTCCCCTTCTATATTATTGCACTTGGGTAAACGGTCCTTGGGTAAATATTTCGTCGCGTATCGATGGATTCGTGCAGTGTTTCTTAAATTGTAATTTAAGTCGATCGGCTGTTCCTCGCCAGGTACGCGATTCTCTGTTTCCCCATAAATCCTTTGAAGATGGTCAAAAAAGATATATACATATCCCTTCTCTTTATCTCTCAGCATCATTTCGAGTAATGCCCACCAGTCATTCTGAAAAGATTGCCCCTCATCGACAACAATTGCATCATATTTCAAATCTGTTTTAGAAAGTACGTCCAGAAAAATGCCGGGGAGCTCATTGTAAAAAAGGGTGTCTTCCTTTTCCGTGCCTGTTAGCCTTCCTGCTTTTTGTGCTTCTTGTTTAAAGTATTCCTGAATTGGAACTGTCGTGCACTTGTCAGAAAAATCTTTGGTATTACTTTTCAACCATTCGCCCAATTCCAGGTTGAAGCATGTAAACAATATATTTTTGACATCAGATTGTTTGGCAAGGCGTTTTACTTGCTGAATGGCCAATAATGTCTTTCCAGAGCCAGCACATCCTTGGATGGTTAATCTTCTCTGCTTGTCAAGACTGTGGTAATAATCCAGTTGTTGTTGGGTGAAAACCAATAGACGTTTATCATCCGTTACCAGAATGTCATTCAATTTGAATACATAATCGTTTAATAAGGTCTCTATCACATAGTCAATCATTTGTCTGGAACATTTGTTGGGGGAATTTCTTTGCTGGCATGATTGCATTGCGGATTCCACCCATTCTTGGATGTAGTCTAAATCTCCTTGGGCCAGTATTTCTTCTTCACCATTTCCAGTTTGTTGAATTGATGGAGTATCCGGCATCGCAACTACGTAATCAATTGGAAACCATGTATTTTGCCAACGCGCATTCCCTTTTAGCACTTTCAATAAATCATATTTGTTTTGTCTTCCTTGGGTAAAAGGATTATCCTTTTCGGGAACGGATTCCCCATTGGCATACCATGTCCCACCTCGTTTTTCCCATCTACCCCCTTTAACCTCGAGGTCGAGGATACCTCCATCGAGTTTTGCAATTATAAAATCGCATTCCGGGTCTGGATTACTTCCAGCCGTCTTGTTTTTCCATCGACGACCATATAAGACAGTATAGTCTTCGCCTAGTTTCTCCTTCAATTTCCAATAAATCAGTTCCTCGGCAGGTGATGCAAATTCATTTACGGGATAAGGATATGTTTTGGTCGTCATTGGAACTTTCCTGAACAGGGGACTATGGTCGGATTAATATCGCTTTCTCTAACTCAATATACTCCCTTTCTGATAAGGGTTCTTTCTTTAACTCATTGACTAACCAAAGCCCACTTTGCCGGATTTTCTCTTTCGGCGAGTATATACCCAACCACCTACTTGATGGTTGACATTCTGTACATAAGGATACTGTCGAAATAATCTTTGATTCCCAATCCATGCGCTTCTCTTTTTCATCCACCCGGAAAACGATGAACCGGAAATTATTTTGAATGTATTGAGTTACTTGCTGTTCTACCTGTTTCTGCTTTGAAAAATCGACGATATATTTATACGTCTGCCTGGCTTCGTGGGTGGTTAAGTCAAATATCCCATAGTTTAAGAAAGGGGTCATGATTTTGATTTAGGATTGCCCTGCCAATATTTTTGCGAAAAATACTCCGGTCTTTGTTTTCCTGGATAAAGTGCTGCTTCAGCCTTGACCGCAATTGATCGACGCCGGTATGTGTACCAATGCGCACGATCCGATTCGTTCCGTGCCCAATTTCCCCAACCTCGAAAAGGATATAGATCCCGTTACGGGGAATATTATTGGTATCAAAGGGAAAGCGAAAAATTGGCTGAAGATTAATAAGTTGATGAAGTTGCTGGCAAATCCGGCTCATGGTTTTCTGCCCAAAACGAGAAGATCCTTGCCAATCATATTAAATCCTACCGTCTATGAAATCTTGTGCGCATTTATAGTGCCAGTTGGTGAAACCTGGATAAGGAATGCAAACATACCCTTGAATTTGAAAGCTCTCACTTTGTGAATGATAGATGACTTTTCTGGCTGTGATATTTCGTGTCAATCTGAGATAAAGTGGTAAATAAGATTGTCCGCCAAAGAAATATATCGTTTCATCCGGCTGAATGCCGACATCGGATAATTGGTTGAAATCTTCAAATCGGTCGCTCGGACGTCGTTTGCTATAGGGCGAGCCCTGATTTGAAAAAGTGATATCGTAATAAGGTAATAGATAATCTGACCGAACCAAGCCCCATCCAGCAGATAGAATAAAAACATTCGTAGCACCAAGTTTTCTGATTAATGCTTTGTATATTGGTGCCTTATACAGTTCACCTGCCGGGAAGAGATGATTGGGGTTCGAGCCTTGTTGATTATATGAATCCAGATATGCTCTCCATGTGGAAACCGTGCCCTCCCTAATGTCATCCGGTCTATAGCATTTACCTTGCAGATTGTATCTTTCAGGTTGTGCCACAAAAAGTACTTTTTCTCCAGAAAGGGTTGTGAGCCTGCCTGCATTCTCAAATTTACTGCCAGCGCATTGAATTACTACCTTAATGGATCCTCTATTTGTTTGCGGTATGGGATTTATATGAATACTGTCTAGAATCTTATCTGTAGTCTTAATATTTCTATTTGTCCCAGACACTCTTAAAAATCGAACCCATTCTTGGCTCTGGTTGACAGTCTCAACTTTCCAGCCCGCCGATAACCATGATTGAGCGTAGGGATGATCATTGGTGGATGAAGGGTTGGCCCACCAGGGTCGATGATTGTAGGCACTGCCGGGTAACTTGAACCCCAAAATGATTTCGATTTCACTAAACGTCAATGTTTTCTCTGAGATGTTAGATGGAATCTGTAAAAGCATATCACGAAGCGGATCATATTTACTCATACCATGGATGCCCGATTTACTCTGCCTCAAAAGACTTATGATGAATACTCTCCCGCCGTTTCATCTTTTTTTTCAAACTGTTTAACATCTTTAATCGCACTTTTGGCGCGATTAATCACCTCTTGATTATTCAGTTCTTTAACCCTTGTAAGAAAAATCTTTCTTATATTGCCAAAGGCAAGTAATATATTCACAAGGGCTTCCCAATTACGACTTGTAATGTCTCCCCCATAATCGGGTGTGTTTGTGAGTTGTGATATTTCGCTGAGAAGTAACGCTAATCGTACGACTACATCTTCAGAAATATATTCCTGATAATGGTCAGTTAAGATTTTTCCAGATCCCCTGCTAACCAATTGGAAAAAATCATAGAACCAATATGAAGTTTCCCATGATGGATTATTCTGAATGATTTTCCAAGCATCTTGACCGATGGATAAGAGGGCTTCAAACAAGGCGGAATCTGCATATTTGAGATTTTCAAAATGAAGATTCAGTTCATCTGGGTTGTAATAATCTTCTATTAATTTAACTCGTTCTGTCAAAACACTTAGGTTTTTTTCAAGGTCATTTTCTTTTTTCATTTTTCACTCACCTTTTCGTCTTTCATTATAACAGTCACACTGAGGTGGATTAGGCTAATCCAATCTGTCGTCAGTATCTGGGTTAAGACCACCTCCTCGCATCTTGAGAAAGAAGTAAAGAATTGGTTTTGTATGGATCGAAATTTAGAAGTAGTGAAGAATAATTTACGTTGCATGAACGATGTGGTCTTTCAAAAACTGTTCCAAATCTTGTGCTCTTACCCGAGTTGTTTTGCCAAATTTAACTGCCGTGATTTCACCCTTCTGTATCAACTAGTATGCTTTTGCCTTGCTGATATTTAAAATGACTGCGATTTCATGAGCAGTCATTAGTTTATTCGAATTAGGAGTAACCGCCGGTAATTGTGCGGACCTTGGTAATCTATCAACCAGAAACAGGAACAGGATTCCAGCTAAAAAATCGGTTATTAAATGTCCTGCCTGCTCCCCAGTTCTTTAGAGAACGATTTGATAGATGTTTCACCAAGTGCACCACTTTGAAGTTCATGGTGTAGGTCAGATACATTGGTTGGGTTTGTGCTTTTCATAAATTCCTTCCTCCGTTTTGATGAGAGTTTTCTCGCTGATTATAGGATCGGAATAGAAAAATGGCCCCAAAAAATGGGGCCATTCAAGTTAATCGGGTTGAGCCTGTGATTGTGAAACGGCTTTCCTTTTCCGGCTTCCGGACTTTTGGTTACCGGATATAGAAGTTGCTCTCCTCCTAATCAGTGATCCCAGAGACACGGTCTTCGTAATTCGACTCTAGGTGTCCGTCTTCGGAGTTTGCTGGATTCGAAGCTAGTGGCGTCCGGTCTGCCAGGTGTATGCTGTTCTGGATATTACTATACCAGTCCAGATACTCCAGCCCGTCCTCGATGGTGTTCAATATATTTACCAACACGTCGGTCGGGAAATCAGCAGCCGTCTCAAAACCTTCCGTCTCAACCATGACCCGGGCAACATCTTGCCAGATCAGAGTAAATATGGGTTTGTCAACTTGAATACCCATTTCCATCAGACGGGTTAGGATGGCTTTCTGTCTTTGTTCTTCGTTCATGGGATGTTCCTTTCTGTAGGTCAAACCGGGACGAGCTCCGTCTCGGCTTGAAGGATGAGTTTACTCACACCATCGACCGGGACTGTCTCAACGTATTGTTCATCAATCCAGGCGATGACTTGGTGAGCTGTATCCCGGATGCGCGCTCCGCATTCCATCAGTTCCGCCAGGGCATTCTCCCCATCACCCCAGTGGGCCAGGTAACCAAAGGCGACCTCGCCCACATCCAGTCCGAAGTGGTGCATGATGCAAAAAGACACCGACTCGGCTTCGCATTCGATGCGAGAACGCGGGTTGTGCGCCCGGTAGTCCTTGTCTGAGTGCAACAAGGCGTGGCCCAGTTCATGTGCCAGGGTCTGGGCTCGGAAGAGCGGTGACCGGTTGCTAGCCACCACGATCCTCTTCGCATGACCATCCTCGTCATAGCTACAGGCGCCGCCCCAGTTCGGGTTGTCCGACTGGACCAGCTCCACGTCGATATGCAGGGTTTCTTTCGCAAAGGCGACCAGGGCTGCGTATACTCCCTGATCGTCGCCGGACAGGGCCATGTTGATAGGATTGGGGATGGGGGCGCCATCCGTCTGGCTGACATCGAAAGTATGGCCGATCTTAAAACCGACCACCTTGTAGTCGAGTGGAGTTGTACCCCTACGATCCCCTCCAGGTTCTCGTCCAAGAGCTTCGCTCTGCCTGTCCTTTTCAACACTCTTGCGCGAACTCGGGATCAGCCGACACCCTCGCAAGAACCGGGACGAGGATCTCGATCCCCTTTTCTCCCTTCCGGACATACCGCCCCAGCTGCTTCCAGGTCCCATACGAGGCGCACAGCGTGGCCTGCGGGAACTGGAAAATGATTAGGATCAGGTTGTTGAAGCTGTAGTGGTGGAAATGGGCAAGGAATTTCAGGTATTCGGTCCAGCGACCACTGGCAACCAGCTGGGTGATGCCGTTCTCCAGTTTCAGCCGCGCCTCATCCAGCCTTTCCTGCCGGAGGGCGACCGCTGCCTGCCGTTCTTCCTCGGTCATTTCAGACCACTTCTTTGGTTTCGGATTCATGGTTGCAGTCTCCTTTCTGTAGATCAGGCTGGGACAAGTTCTGTTTCAGCCTGTAGAGCCGGTTCGAGTGCGGGAAAGGGCTTGCCCACGCCTTCATCGACAGCCCTTTCATAGGCTTCGAAAGCGTACATTTCCTCCCGCTCTCGAGCGGTCAAGTCTTCTTCGAGCAGCCATTGCTCGACGATCAGGTTCTCGCGGGCTGCTTCCCGGGCAAGCCGTTCGGCATCTGCCACCGTGTGTACGTGGGGGTTGCCCCAGCCATAGCGGTTGAACCAGCGGGCAGCCAGGCGGGTACGGAACGGGCCTTGCGCGCAGGTGTAGAGATGGCCGTACGTCTCTTGCGTCGGGGGGCAGGGGGATGAGAATAGCACCCAATCTCCCTGTGGACGTTTACCCAGGTAGTAAGGCATAGCTGTCTCCTACCCTGATCGGGGAAGCCTTGCCATTGATTGGCAGGCAGTTGATAAGAATCTGTAAATGCATAGTTCCTCCTTGTTTGGGATTCTGTAGATGTATCTCTCTTGCGCGTGAAAATGCAGGTTACGTGCATGGCTGGCGGACGCCAGAAAACGTGTTCTGCCCGATAGGCAGAGAAAAACACACCAGCAATCATGTTGAAGTCGCTGGCGTGCTTATTCCGACAGAGAGTCGAGGAACCTTTCACGATTTCCCCCGGAACGATGGGATCAGATCTGGAATACAGGTGTCAGGTGTGGCGTATTAACATGCATCCCCACTTCAACCCTCTGCATTATGCGGAGAGGGTAATTTTTAGTTCACAACAGCATTTACAATTTATCTATGGTCGCGATAAAAGCGCCGGCTTTATCGACAACCAAATTCTTCCCCTCAGAAAGGTACTTATATGAATAATGATTCCTTATCTTTTTGGATTGCAGCGTTCCTGGCAGATCGCAATGCTGGAGGAGCGGCAGATGGCACCCTGCGGTTTTACGAACAGAAGCTCAAGCTTCTCACAGACTACTGCCAGGCGCATTCCATTCAAACCATTGGTCAAATGACTGCGCCTTTCCTGCGCGAGTATCTACTCTTCCTGGAAGGCGGCCACAACCCGGGCGGAAAACACGCAGCCTTTCGCAGCCTGCGCGCTTTCCTGAACTGGTATGAAATCGAGGCGGAACCTGAAGGCTGGGGCAATCCGATGCGAAAGGTAAAGGCTCCCAAAGTTCCGATCGAGCCGCTGAAGCCGGTATCCAACGACGCAATTGCTAGCATGATAAAGACATGCGAGCGAGGCACCTTTACCGGCGACCGGGATATCGCCATCTTGCTATGCTTATTGGACACCGGAGCGCGTGCAGGGGAATTTCTTGGGATGGATCTCGCGGACCTCGATCAGGCTAGAGGAAGTATCCTCATCCGGCAGGGGAAGGGCAGCAAGCCCAGGGCAGTTTTTCTTGGCAGGCGGTCCAGGCACTTTGTCCGGAGATATTTGAAGTACCGGGTGGACGATAGCCCGGCACTATGGGTTTCTCATCCCCGCTTCGGTTCCGAGCGGTTGGGATATGATGGTCTGCGGGGGATCGTTCACCGCCGTGCCCTAGAGGCTGAAATTGCAGAGCCTTCCCTGCATGATTTCCGGCGCGCCTTCGCTCTGGCCATGCTGCGCAACGGGACCGATGTGTTTACCCTGGCGAAGCTGATGGGGCACGAGGGAATTACCATCCTGCAACGGTATCTCAAGCAAACCTACCAGGATACGGAAGCCGCCCACCAGCGAGCCGGCCCGGTGGATCACTCGGCCTTATTAAGCATCACGTAGCAGTGTTGGATCTATTTCATGTGGGTCTTGATGAATTCATCCAGGTCCTGCCGGCGCACCCGCGTTGTTCGGTCAAACTGGATCGAACGGATTTCGCCCGTCTGCATCAGCCGGTATGCCTTTGCTTTGCTAAGTCTCAGGATCTGGGCCACTTCGCCGGCCGTTAATATACTATCCGGTCTCGAGGGCGGAATGGGAACGCTCTGAGAACGAGCATTGGAGGATGGCTGGAACACCATTTGCGATCTGGACATAACGATCGAGAGGATGATCTCAGCCAACAGGCTTGAAACCGCTTCTCCGACTTGTTTGCCGACGCGATCCGTACGCTGCCGGATGGCTCCTTCATTAAAAAGATCGAACGAATGGTTGGGGAACGTGTCGTTCCCTGGGCGACTGGGATTCATTTCGGTAAACCTCCTTTTCATGTCTCTGTTTTCCTCATGTGGGCTTTTCTCACCCTCTGAGATGTCATGCCCAGTGTAGTATTAAACCGAAAATGGGACAACAGAAAAGTGCATAAATGATGGTATGGATGGTCATTCAGCGGGATAAAGGCGCTGCTCTTGTTATGAAGTTGGGAGCCTGATAAAACTGGATGTAACCACACCGAAAAAATTGAATAACGGGGTTAAGAGATTAGGGGCGGATTGCTCCGCCCCTTTGACCTATGCATACTGGTATTGGGTCACGAGTTCGGCCTCACCTTTCTGCTTTTTACCGCTCTTAAGACAGACACGCAAGCGTGAGAGGGCTTCCTCAGAAGAAAGCGACCCCATCGCAACCGTCTGCAGGGTGGCCAGCAGGAATTCCTGGCTGGCAGGCGCATTCAGCCAGGCCTCGATGGCCTGTGCGTCGTGACCTGACAGTTCCACTTCGTTCACCCATTTACGCAGGGGAACGAAGTCGCGTTCGAGCTCGGCGAGGTCCACCGCCTGGCGAAGCAACAGGATTGCGTAATCGAAATCGTAGCAAGCCATGGTCTCCGCTCCTTTAAAAATCTTCCGGAAAACCGATCGTCACGACCGGTTCATCCTCGTCGCTGGAGCTGCATACAGCCCGCAGGCGGAGATCAATATTCTGTAGCCGGCCGCTTTGGGCGTCCGCTTCCTGCAGGGCTATTGTGAAGGTCACGGTGTCCGTGCTGCGGTCGGCCAGCTTGATCGTGAAGGCTGCCAGCCAGAGCACATCCCAGAGGCGCCCGTCGTAGTCCTGACCGAGGCCTTGATCGGCCCTGTTCGGGGTCAGGCGGTTCTCGAGCGCTTCGGTGATGGCCACCGGCAGCTGGAAGCCGGCTTCTTTGGCCATCTCGGTCACATCCACCAGCACGACGTCGGCGATGGCCTGGGCGCGGGTATACGAGTAAATAACCGGGCCGAAGAAGGGATCTTCTGGTTCAGGGAGGTTAAGTTGTTCGCCCATAGCCGCACCTCACGAGAACCCTAGGCCGCGCTCTTTGAGCGAGACAAAGCGGCTGCCACCGATGATGATATGGTCCAGTACGTCAGTATCCAAAAGCTTGCCGGCCTGCACAATGGCACGCGTTACCATGACATCATCGGGCGAAGGCGTTGGATCCTGGCTGGGATGGTTGTGCAGGGCTATGATTGCGGGAGCCATGCGTTGCAGGGCCGGCTTGAACAGCTCGCCCACCCGTACCTGGCTGGAGTTCACACTGCCATGATATATTTCCACAATCTCCAACACCCGGTTACGGGTATCGAGAAGCATCACCTTGAGGTACTCCTGCTCGAAAAGCGACATCTCGTATTGAACGAGAGCCGCTGCATCAGCAGGTGAGTTAATCGTTGGTCTATCGCCAACCGGTTCATAGAGCCTTACTCCGAGCGCCAGGGCAGCCTTGATGCGCACCGCAGTCTGCTGGCCGACGCCGCGCACCGAAGCGAGCTCAGCTACGTGGGCCTTGTAGATGCGTTGGACATCGCCACCAAAGCGGGCGAGGATGCCTTCAGCGACTTCAATTTGCTGTGCCCCGCCGACAACAGCGGCCAGGAGTTCAGCCAGGCTGCAGGCGGTGACATTCGAGGTGACCCGGTAGGCGGGCTGGTCTCGAAGAGGCAGCGTTTTCAGTTTAGTGATTGAATAAGAAGGGGGAGGAATCAGTAGGGGTTCCATCGTGCGTCAATCCTTTCTGTAGAATGGTGGGGACGGACGACACGACTCCCACAGGGGAGCGGTTTCATCCGTCCCCGGTTTTGGGGGAAAAGTAATTTCTGTTACTGGTCCGGGTCATACCCATCCGGCCATGGCCGCGAACTCGGTGATGATCTCGTCGCGTTTCAGGCCGGGATAAAGCACCCGGCCATCCACCGCAACCACCGGTGGGTAAATCCATGGATTGCCGGCGAGCGTCTTGCGCAGGGCATTAACATGAGCGAGCCAATAGTGCGCTTCGCTGCCCTTGACGCATGCCCAACCGGCACCGCGCCGCTTGCTGCTCAGGTCGGGGGCGTAGTACGTTTCCTCGCCGCAAATCGGGCAGGCCTGTGGGGCGACCGGGTAATATCCGGATGGCACATCCGGAGCGCGTTCGCCCCCGGATCGCAGGTAATCTGCCACAGCCAGGACGGCCAGGCAGTTCACGCCCAACCCGCAGGTACAGCGCCGATCCTTGCCGACGTGGTGGTATTGGGGGTGAACATCCGGCCCCAGGTTCACGACATAGAAATAGCCGGAAACCGAGACCGTGGCCTGCTGGCATAATGCCTGCAAGTCAGATTCTTTGATCTGTTTCGGTGTGGTGAGCACCATTTCGATCCTCCTTCCTTTGTGAATGCATAGGCATCTCCTCCATAAGTGAAATGCAAGCTACGAATCACCTAGCCTTGCCAGGGAGACGTGGATTCATCACCCGGAACCATGTCCAGGCGTGAAACACAAAGAAGGTGAGAAACACACTAAGCCAACAAATAAACTGTTTAGCTTGGCTCACAAATTGCAAAGTGCGGATATCTGGTTTGTTTAATTAGTGTGAGTTCACATATATAGTCTTGTTCGTAGGGAAGCACGCCCAGATTCTGGAATGTTTTCCAGAGCCCGGGCGTGCCGCCCACAAGGGACGGCACAATTTGTTTGAGAGGGGGAATGAAAAGTATGGTGGGACTAGAAGGGAATTTCGCCTTCATCAGCAGGCGCGCCTTCGGCCGGTGAGCCATTCCCATTGCCCTCGCCGTTCTTGCTGTCCAGGAAATCCACCGTATCAGCATGGATCTCGAAGGATGCAGCCGGGCTGCCATCCTGATGGCTCCAGATACGGGGGTTGCCGGTGGCGGGGTCGGCAACGAGGCGGCCTTCGACGTACACCTGGCTGCCCTTGTGCAGGTAGCTGTTGCAGGCTTCGGCCAACTTGCCCCAGGCGCTGACCTTGAACCAGGTCGTTTCTTTTACCGTCTCGCCGGCCGCATTCTTGTACTTGCGGTTGGTTGCCACCGGAAAGTTGGCAACCGGCTGTCCGGAGGGGGTGTAGCGCATCTCCGGGTCCGCACCCAGGCGGCCGATGATTTCGGACTTTTGATGTGACATGGATAAATCTCCTTTTTCTGTTATGAAAATCGAAGGGTATTGTGCGCATCAAGTGCGCAGTTTTTTGCGTCAATCTCACCCTGCTCAGTAGACGGGAAGGTTTCTAAAAGGGTTTCCTGCCCATCCATGAAGCGGTGGAAGACGACGATAAAGTTCTCTGTTCCCCGACGCACCGTCCAGCGACCGGATGGGCAGGTAGGCAAGAGAGGCGGGGTCGCACCGGCATCCCACTCGCCGCCGATGGGGAAGTCTTTTCCCCAGATCTGGCGATTGGACTTTACGCCGGACATAGCTTTTCCAGCAACAACTTGGCGGCAGTCTTGGCCTTGCGGCCATTCTGGTCACCGTTTGGCTGGTACTGATCACCGGCCAGGAATCCGAGCACCTTACGGCCATCTTCCGTCTGAGCGACATGTTCGAGAGTCATGCCCTTGAACTCCGGATGGCTCTTGGAGCCCAACGGGCAAAGCAAGGTCTTGGCATCCTCCAGGCTCATCTCGTCCGGTGAGAGAACAATGTTGGCATCTGCGCCAAGCGCGGCACTGCCCCAACGTACGAACAGGCGTTTGGAGTTTTTCTTGTCGTTCTCGCCATCGTATTTGGGATTCAGCTTCCAGACCACCTTGATGGGATGCTTAAGAGCTATCACGTACTTGTCCATCTTGGGGTTCTTGCCCCGTTCGATGGAGTTGTCGCCCTCATACAAGGGCAGGCTGCCCAGTGCAACGCCGCAGGCGGATTCGAACTCGCGCACATCAGCTTCGGCATTCAGGTACTTTGCCAGCAGGCGGAAGTTGCCGCGGGCCGGGTATAGATCCACAACCGGGGTTTCCGTTTCATCGGTGTTGATCTTCGAGCGGCGGACGGCGAAGCCGATCTCTTCGATATGTTCGCCATCTTCCAATCCGGGCGCGTCCACCGAAAAGCCAGCTTGCAGCAGGCTCGTGACCGAGGCCATCAAGGCCTGGGCTTCGGCGACCAAGAGGGGCTTGTCCAGCCGCAGGGGGATGGTGACCTGGGCGCTGGAGGGATGAAAGAGCTTCACCCAGCCGGTTTCTTTGAGAAAATCTGTGTTCATTCGTAAATCTCCTTTTTGAATTGGTTCCTGAGGTTGCAGCGCGCTTCTTTCTTTGAGAAAGATGCGTAGACCGCAGATGTGTTTGCAGTCAAGGCCGAAAAAGCCATAGCGCCCGAAATCAGGGCACGAGCAGACCAGCCGGCCATCCGGAAGCGGGAAGATGGAATAGGTGTCCGTATGGGTTTTCACCTTCCACCCGCCGTGCACATCCAAGACAGACCACTGGCTGTGTTCCATGGCGATGTCAGCCGACCGTTGACGCTTACTTTGTTCTGTGAGTAGTTCGGTTTCTTTCATTCCTCCTTCTCCTAAAAGGGTAATTGCCGGAAACGAATAGTCCCGAAATGGGAAAGGCGTAAATCAACGCTCACAGGGAGCGTGATTAACAAATAAATGGGATAATTGCAAACCGGCAGGTTCCCCTGCCGGATTCTATTATTGGGGTGGAGGAAACCCCGTGAGGAGGGTCTGTAACTGATATGGAGCAAACCCGTTCTCACAGGAATGCCGGTTTTTCAAGGTACAAAAAAGCACGCGAACAGCTGCCCGCCTCGAGGGGGCACGAAATGCTGGTCGCGTGCAAGGTTCCCGCATAAAGCGGGAGATAGGATGTAGGCCCGGAGGCCGGATTTGGTTACTTGGCCGGAATAAGTTCCGCCAGGTCCTGCCCGAGCTCAATGGGAGTATCGGGCAGCGAAGTAGGATTCGGTGTTCCCTTCAATGGGCTTTTCACCTTTTTCTTTTGGAGCGCCTTCTTGTCATTCCACTGGACTCTTACGAGCGTGGCAAAGATCTGGATCGTGGGCCGGCGGATGATCAGGTTGTTCAGTTCGCCGGGTAGCTCGACGCTGTCATTGGACTTGCTGACCACCGATTTCAGCGGTTCGACGATATCGCGGCCGATGATGCGACCGTGCACCCGCACCAACCGGCCAACCTTGACGCGCCGCGGATCAAAATCCAGGGCTGAGTCGATCAGGATGGTTATGTAGTCCGAGGATGTCTGCCCGTCATCGCCCGGGCGATGGTTGGCCAGGCGCATGTAGCGCTGCTCCTGGTATTCCCAGGCACGGGTGAGTTAGCCTTCGAAGTCAACCTGGTTGATCATGCTGTTACTCCTTCTGTGGATTTGTGATTAACGCAAAACGCCACATCGTCCGGTAGGAGTGCTGGAAACGAATGTGGCGTCTGGTAAACGAATTGGATATTCGTCAAAATTTTCGATTTGTGATTTTTCAGGTGATCGATAAAGCCGATCGAATGAAATTGAAGCAGAATATGATATCAATTGTATCATTATGCGATGAATGCAAGCCATTTAATGGATGGCTGGGGAACCACTCTCCTGTAGAAAAGATACGTGAAAGTGGTCTCTGGAATGTGCAAGGTCTTTATAAAGATATGATGACAGGAAGAAAATACGAGATCCTGGAAGAGATTATAAATTCAAGATAAGAATAAATTACCTCAACTCCAACTCAAGTTGAGGTCTTTGCCCGGATTTCTTGTTCGTTTCAGAAGATCATTGCTATCGTAATCCTAATGAATTTCGTATTCCTACGAATGAGAATCATAAGCAGCACTATATTTCACTTCGATAATTACCCCATTTTCAAAAACTATAGAACCACTAACATCATCAACATATTCCCAATACTTATGTAGGAAATGTAGATCAGGAAACGCTTTTGCTAAAGCCTTGGTAACTACTAATGATGACTACACTGTAGTTTCAAAAGTAATAGTTGCTTTACCTTCACCTACTTGAATATCCTCTACCCATGGAATACCCGGTGTTCCCAAATTTTCCATACGCCATTCCCAATTGCTCTTTTCAGCCTGAACACGAACATCATGATCAATGTTCCTATCCCCTGGTTTGGAGAATTCGTCAGGATAGGGCAATATATTGTAGAAATCAAAATCATTTTCTTCAGATTTCATTAATGATAAAAGTCTGGTGATGATCTCATCATTACCTGTTATTTCGATTACATTAAGGCGTGCTGCACACATATCGCTAGTCCTTCTAGAAAGCGAAAAAGAAGAAATTATCAGAAAACTCTAAAATTCCTTCTCTTTTGCTTTTGGGCAATATTTTTCTTTGTAGGAGCCGCCGCAGGACTGGCAGCTTTGGCGACTCTAGCTGCCAAAACGCCCGATGCAGGCTGGAGGCCGGCCCGGGCAGGGACCCACACCTCCAGCCACTCTCGAACTGGAATTTATTTTATCAACGCAATTTCATGTATTGACCGATAATATGGCTGCGCTTGGCCTTTACTGTTGAAGTCATTTCCAGCCCTGTGGTTTGCCTGGTATAAAACCCAATCCGATTATTAACGACTATGGTGCTCAATTCAAGAACAAGATCATCATATATCTTTCTCCAATTCGGATGGTTTTCAATGGCCAGAAATACATCTTCAATAATATCTTCAGAATATGGTGGTTGAATGGTATCAAAAACTTCACGCACCAAATTAAAAACGCCTTGCGTTTTTCGGGGATTGATTTTAGGTAAAGCCTGCGAATTAATATTTGTTGTAATAGGCTCAGCCATTTTCATAGATTTTCCTAGATGCTTTCCTTCAAGGAGCTCCTGGCGGCCGGCGTCTGTTATCCCCCATATACTGGTCGGAAGATCACTGGCCATCAGGCCAGAATCTATCAACTTATTTCTTTCTTGGTTCAACATCTCGTACCAGGCGGGCAACCGAGGATTGAAAGGCAACGGTTGCTTATCCGCTTCGGTAAACACTGAAGCCATTAAATTTCCCACTTCATCCCTGACATCAACCTTTCTTCCCGATCCACCCAGATTAACCAGGGCTTGCAGGAGAGGAATAATATATTCCTTCCCGGGTGTATATGCCTTACGGTCATAATGAGGAGTATGCCTGGTATTTGGTTGGATTTGAGTAGATGGTGAATTGATCCTTTTGCCCCACGAACCTGGTGTAACGATGCGATCTCTTTGAAAAGGCTTCCCTTTTATCAACGAAATGATTTCGTAAAGCTTATTGAAGTCTTCTACTCTTTGATCATTAATTATTGCGTCCAAATCTGACAAAACCATTGGTGGTTGTTCTTCAGGATTTGGATAATTGAAGACTTGGAACATAAATCCATTGGTGAGGATGCCCCATTTGATCTGACGAATATTGGCTGCATCGAGAAGAACCTTTTCCCACGTTTTCCCAGGGGCTATTTCAATGTTAGTTTCATCAGGCAGAAGAACTCTAACCAGAGCGATCGATCTAGTGTTACTCCCTAAATCCTTCAATAAAAGAAGCCCTGTATCTATATATTCTGTGCTGAAGCCAAGAATATGGAAAATCTCTTGAATATATTGAAGCCATGATAGGGAGGTAGGATCGGAATAGTCACGATATTCCTTGATTGTTCGCAAATAATTGAGGATAGATTCCTGAGATTCGGAATTTGAATTCGGATATGGTATTTTTGATGTGGCCTGATCTATGCTCGGAAGACGCTTAAGGACGCCTTGCTTGTCCCTTAATTCCCATGTTCCTGCGGCGATCCGATGAAACACATCGATACCTCTAAAAACCATAAAGTCAGAAGAGTTAATTTCTATAGTTTGCTGGACTTGTTTTGGCCAAGCCTTCGATGTAGGAGAATGTTGAATCCGTTGCACCTCAGTATAAATCTCCTTAACCGTCGCAGCCCCGCCAAGATTTCTTAGGGCTTTTACAATATCTTCTAGTAGATCTGCCATCAAAATTCCTCGCTGCCTTATTATTTGATCGATTAATCAGCAGATAAAGTCTCTCTGATTGTGTCCGAGAAAGACGGGTAATAACGAATTAGTTGATCAACCAATTCCTCTCTATTCAGTACAAGTTTCCGGAAACCATCGGTATTGATTCCTAATCTGCGCGTGCATGCATCGGGAACTGTATGAGGGGAAGATAAGTTATTCTGTTTTGTAATAATTTTACAAGCCTGGGTATAGTTATTCCCATTTTTGGACATTTCTCTGTAAACATCCAAAATATTCCTTAAGGCTTTGGGAAGAACGGGGTTATTTGGTTTTATTTTCTTTATGATCAGTTTTTGGGTTATTGTAGGATGGGTTTGGAAACCGGCTTTGATCAAAGAAAATGTTTTATATATTTCAAAAAACCTTACTAAAATTTGCTTCTCAACAATCTCATCGAGATCTGGCCAAAAAACAGGAAACTGAGTTATTTGTTCCCCAAAATTATATATTTTGAGTTGTAATCCGTTGATGAGAATACCCCACTCCAGGTGATAATAGCTGGCCGCAAGGGAAAGATAAAATTCCCATTTCAATCCAGATGTGATCTCTTCAAAGTTTTCACCAGGTAAACTAATTGCACAAATCGCTTTATTGTGCGAATCTCCCCCAAGATCCTTTAATAACAATAAACGAGATTCTTGGTTTTCTGTACTAAACCCCAGCACATGAAAAAACTCTTGGATATATTCAATCCATGACGAAGAGGTTGGAAGGTAATATTCACGATATTGTCTGATTGTCGTGAGCATGTTGGATATGGTCTCAAAGGATTCGGGGGTACTGGAAGCCTTTTGCACTTTACCTTTCGATTTCTGGTTAATCGAAAAAGGAGATGAATTCTCTGGATATGCTCTCAAAGCCCAGGTCCCCTTGCCAAGTTTGCGGAAATCATCTTTCCCAAGGAATACGTGCGAATCAGAAGAGTGGGATTCTATAGCCTGTCTGATACTCGCCTGCCAAGATTTCGGCATAGGGGCAGTTCTAATACGTTCTACCTCAGAATATATGTCACTTAGCGTGGCTTGACCGCCAAGGTTTTTCAACGCTTTAATGACATCTTCTACCATTGTTGCCATATCTCAATCCCAACCTTTTCGCCACAACAAACTAGCCGATCTTTTGAAGATAAGGTCGAAAGGCCAATTGGAATTTGATCATCGAATCAATCATAAGATCTTGCAATTCAGACCATTTGTCTTTATCTTGAAGACCAGATTGATCGAATATGAACCTGATCACACTAGCGCGATTATTATCCATTCTTTCCCAAAGAAGGGAATCCCCAAAAACTTCCTCGATCTTGGATTTATTCTTTGATAAGGTATCGAAAACACTTTTGTTCCAAGTACTATCCCCATTATCAATGTATAAATGCATCCGTACTTGATAATCTCCAATGGTGAAACTGTAATAATAAGTACCTTTCTTACCGCCAGCAACACTAAAATACCAATTAATAGGAATTGTTTTCTTTGTGAATAATTGGGTTTTGCTTCTTGATTTCGAAAGCAATAGGGTCCAAAATTCTTTTTGAAGTAATTGTCTTTCGTTGAGAACTCGCTTCCCGTTCAAGCTTATCTTAGCGACATTTTTAGGACCTTCTTCTTTTTCCTGTGCGCTTTTATTGATCACAGAGAAGATCCGATAGAGCGTTAGGAAACTATCCGTTTTGCCAGATTTAATAATTTCATCAAGCTCACATTTAAAATATTTTTGTCTGTCTTCATCATTTGCATAATTTAGTACCTTAAACTGGAGGCCGTTTGTCAAGATCACCCACTCCACTTGATGGAACTTGGCGGCATAAAAGAGATAGGATTCCCAATCTAAACCATAGACAATATGCTCGAAATCTTCTTTCGGGCCAATAATACAGACTAGGGCCTTAGATTTCTGGCTAGTGCCAAATTCCTGAAGAGTGATCAAACGCTGCGCCACTTTATTGGTACTGAATCCCAAGACATGAAAAATATCATGAATATACCCAAACCAAGCAGCTTCATCGGGATTGGCATAATCCCGATATTCTTTTATGGTTTTTAATAAATTCATGATCGAATCAAAAGATTCGGTCAATGAGAATTCGAAAAACTTCTGACCAAGGAACAGACCGGTATCTTGAATCAATTCGCGTTCACTCATTCTGACCTCTTTGGAAGGAACATGCTACTAATACTAGGATGGAAAGTGTTTCTTGGCATATTCATGAAATTGGGATGTTGAAAGCAGCACTGAAGAAGGCCCATTACGAACATAAAATTCTTCCGTGTTATTCTTTAGAAACACCGGGGTTGAACTGGGTTGGCAATCTACACGCAGGATCTTCTTACCATTGACAGCTTTCAATTCATATTTAATCAAGCCGAGATACTGCTTGCCAATCTTTTCGTTAATGAGATTTCCAACATGGAGCAAATATTTATCGTCGCTTGGAAATTGATCAAGCTCAGTCCCAAGGATGACCCCATCGTCTTGGAGACCGATCAGTAACGTGCCTCCATCTGTATTCAGGAAGGCTGTGATCGTTTTCAAAGCTCCGTGCTCGATCTCTTTGCCAATCCGTTTTCCTTCAATATTCCAACGAAGAGTGGACTTAAACTCAACCCTGGCATTCTCGCCTGAACTGATGATCTGTTCTATATCCATATCATTGTAGACAATTTTGGGGAATGACACATCGGGCTGAGATGAAGATCCATCGCCCGATGGAGGTTCAATATCCTTTTCTCCAAAAAAGGAAAGCAAATCAAATTCGTCTTGGTCGACGGGCTGGGAGGCCTGATCACCTTTTGTGATTTGATTGACTTCCATAAAGCTCTTTATTTCTTGCTCAGTTACATAGCGAACAGGTTGATGATGGAGCTGGAAATCATCGGGGAATTTGGATTTGAAAGTAACGGCAAGATACTCGCGATCCAGCTTGCATAATTCGTCACGGACGCGCTGGCGCATTTCCAGGGCAGGATTGACGCAATATTTGTAAAATTCCTCTTCTTGCGGAGTCTTATCGGGAAATAGGATTTTCAGGAGGCCAGTGGCACCGGCTTCGATGCCTTTGCTATCGCGCATATCATCGCAATTCTGCAATTCCATATTGGTTTTAACGTAATCGCGATAACTGATATCACCTCGCAGTTTGTGCAATATTTCGCCAAAAATATCACCTTTCAACCCCAAGGATTTTGAAGGGCTTTGCTTATTGATCTTAGGCAAATCCCAGCCTGGCAGAAGCCCTGAGAAACGATCAATAAAGGCGGTTTCGCGCAAGAAGTTGGGAAAGACCCGGAATAAACCAATCCCTTCATTGATCGGGCGTTTTCTGGTATCCAAATCGATATTGGCAAGGATCACAAGCCCAGCTTCAGCGGGAATGGAACCGGCGCTGCCACGACCAAAGCGTCCAGATTCAAGATAAGACTTTAGTAAAGCGGTCAATTCACCGGATGAATTGCCTTTAACCTTCTGCGCTTCATCAATCACCACACTATCATAGCGGGTGATCAAGCCAGGCGTTTTGCGGGCATCATTGAAGAACAAGACGGCAGGGGTGATATTACCAGAACGGACGGCGACATAGCGCGACATGTTCTCAAAGACAAAGCTCTTACCGGTTCCTTTAGGAGCCAATTCAACCAGGTTGAAACGAGGCTCTACCATCGGAACTAGCCTGCAAAGGAGAAGCACTTTTTGGCGTTCCGAATAAAGCTGGGGATTGAAACCCATGGAGGAAACCAGGAAATCGATCCATTCCTGGGTGGTAAAACATTTACGGGCTTCTTGGAAATAGCCCAAATCCAGATTGGCTAACTGGAAAGGCCGGAATTCGCGCATCCAGACTTGGCCACGCGGGTTCTCTTCAGTCTTGGGGATATAGTAAAGGGTACCTACGCCCCACAAACCGCTGCTCAACAGCATATCGTTATCCTGGATTATCTGAGGTGTTATCGAGGCGGTGTCATCATCCAAGAAAGGGACATTGAGATAACGGTCCCCTTTGGCTAGATTGACATAGACCGAAAAATTATCGAGTAGTTCTACTTCGCTTTGTTCGAAAAGCTGGTTCTTGATGGCCTCTTTCTGACTTTTATCCGGTACATATTTCTGAACGAATTTGGCAATCTTTTCACGGGCAAGATCACTCAATTCGGCACTTTCATCGAGATAATGAGAAATGATCCATTCGCGCACATAGGTCGGGATGGCACGACTGCCGAAGCCGGCATTTTGGACAAAGGATTTGTTGATAATGATCTCGCTGAATGAGTTCAACGCTTTTTGTTCAAATATTTCCATAGGTTATCCTCTTAATCATCAAAGACACTGGTGCTTTTTTCTTCAACGATCTTAAGCATTTTAATAGGGAATTCACAATCAAATGTATGCATTTCCCCGCGGCAGCGATACCGGATCCGTAATTTCAGGAGACTAGCCTCCTCAGGCAGAGAAGTTGATTTGAAGCGAGCTTTTACATTAAGCGATTCGTTATGGTGGCCGGCAAGGAACAGGACCGGTTCGAATTCCCATTCTATATTACCATTCAGGCAACTCACAAAGACTTGTTCCACGGAGGCATCGTTAGGGTTGCCGACTTCCAGGTCAAGGCTCTCTAGGCGATAGCGGAACTGGTTCTTCTTCAACATGATCTCCAGATCTTTGAGTGGTACAGTGATTGGCTCAAACGTCATGTAGGGAATGATCACTTCCTCGGGCAGGACACCACCATGAACAAAAACATCCTTATCGACCGGCAGATAGCGATTGGCTCGGCGAGCACATAGTACATTGGCAGGCAGGAGATATTGATTGGCAGGTAAAAAGAAACTGTCAAATCTTAAATTATCTGCCAAGTTGCAGAAGCGCTCTTCGGTTACTTCAAGATAGCGATGAGAAAGCGCCTCGAAGCCAGATTGTTTAAAGAAATCCAGATCGATATCATTTTGAATTTCGGCGGGGATTTGCGTGGAACCATGGTCAGAGACCACGTGAATGCAGATTTTTTCGGCGAGATCGTGTGCCTCGATGAAAGCGGTAACATTCTCGATCAATTCGGCCAAAAGATAACGAACGTGCTTGCTATGGGGCATGCCAATTTCATTTTTTGATTTGTGCAAGGCTTTATCGACTGCCAGGTAATTGACGACATAAGCACATTTCTTTTCGATGGCTTCAACATTCGCCAGGCTGCCGATATTCTTGATATAGCGGAAACTATTCTCTTGCTCCAAGAAAGGAAGCCAGCCTTTTTCAAGAATATCGGTATACTTGCGAGCATCGATCTTGGTATACCCGATCGAACCTGACAGCAGACATTTCTTGGATATCTCCGTTTCAGAAGGGAGCATGGCAAAGTAGGGTTGACGGTCAAGCAGATAATAGCCTTTTTCCTGGAATAGATCATGGAGAATCTCTGAAAAACTCCAGCCGAGGTTATCGACCACCAAGATCAGATGAACCCGGCTATCATCCTTTAATTGGGGAGTGATGTTTGGGAGAATATTGAAGATCATGCGGCCTGAATTGGCCTGGATATCTTCCCAATGGCTGATCAGCCATTCTGAGAATTGGTCCCCGATGGAAAAGAGCTCACGATCAAAATTGGCTTGCTGGCTGCACCAGGCTTGATAGGGCAGGTAGAGGTTGGTTGCCCAGTCCAGCATTTGTTCTACCCCCCATTGAGCGTCTGGTGAGGGAGGCATGGGTGGGTGAATTTGTGCACGCAAGAGAGACAAGGGTTTCTTCAGGCGAGGCGAGAAGGAGGAAAATTTATCTTCCATTTGGTCCAAAAGAGAGGCAGAGATCCAATCGGGATGGGCATTTAGATGCTTTTGCAGGATCTCAAATTCAACCCAGAGCAACCCGCTGACTTTCTTGATCAACTCCTCAATATCTTCCCGGGAGGCTGGCTCGTGAGCATTCAGGTAATAGGTGACTTGAGAGACCACATTGGGAATGTCACTTTCAACGATATCCAGATCTTGCAATTGCAATTTGAGGACTCCAAGAATGGAATATGCATCACCTAGAATGGATTCTCCGATGGAAGGGTAAGCTTGCAGGACTCGGAAGGCCATACATTGTTTGAGCAGCGCATCTGGATCGGCTATGAACCAATCGATCAGCTGGCGATGTTCTGAAGAACGAGCAGCGTGCTTCCAGGCTTCGAGGCGTTGATTGTAAGTTCGGATTCTAAGAGGGTAGAGGCGGTTGTCTTGCCAGCGGTCTTGATCCACGGAGGCGATCAATTGGGTCAGTTGCATGAAGGGGAAGTTCCTGCTGGCAAATATTGGAGCATAAAAGTGGGATAGGATCAGGTCTTCAAAGCCTTGGCCGGGTTGGGGTTGAAGATCAAGATCGAGAAGTTTATTTTCTTGGACGTCTTCGTTGCGAACGTCATCGGGCAACGGCACTCCCCACTTATCCATCAGTACTTGACGGGCATCCAAGGTTGCGAAGATAAAGGTACCCAGGGGGAAGCGTGTGGACATCGAATGCAACCATTGATCAACAATCGGGGAATGAATTATGGCGGTAAAATCATGACCGTGCTGAAAAACAGCCAGAATCGAATTGACCAGGTGTGGATATTCACCGATCTTCGATACATGAATATTCGTATCGGAAGTTCCCAAATTAGTGAAATCTGAAATGATCTTGATCATTTTGCACCGATTGAACTTCGTAAGTATTTAAATTGACAAATCAATCGTCAACCCACGATCCACCAAAAGTGAAGCAAATAACATTTTTACAAATACCCGGAAATGTTAAAATGGTTTACTTTTTATCCTGTGACAATAGGTGTTCAAGTTCAACGATGATTCGAACCACGTCTTCTATTCTAAGGGTTCTACAATATCAATCTCTTCTTTATTCAAACCATAGAAATCATACATCAATAGGTCTATTTCTTTGTCCAGAACAGACGTATCCGATAATGGATCAACATGTTTAGCTGTCAAGATGCGATCAACAATGGATATTACTGAATTCCTCATTTCAAATGTTATTTCCGGTATTGGAAAGAGGTTGATCATATCTTTTGTGAAATTGATACCGGTGTTGTAACTCGAGGCAGAGTATTTCTCTTTTATGTAGCGAAGAGGTAATCTGCTGTTTATCAAACCCAACAAAAATTTAAGATCATCCAGGTTTTCACTGCAAATTACAAGTGTTGATTTTCCAGGTATAACATTTCCAAATTCATCTATACAGGCATCTAGCAAAGTCAGACCTTTTATGATAATTTTGGGCCGCAATGATTTAACGCTATATGAATTTGGAAAATCTTTAAGAAATGCCTTTTTTGATACTACTGGTCGTAAATACTTATCACCGAGATATACCATCTGACGGTTACCCCATTTAGAAACGTACTTATCTATCGTTCCAGTATTTACTATTGTAAAATAATTATCAACAGAAGATCCAAACTGTAAATTCTGTATATAAGGTTTTAATTTATATGCATCTGATGTTGCACAAGCATTTTCACAAATTGCCATATCAGATAATCTATTTGAGTTAGCATCCAATTTGATCAAGAAACTTAATTTGTTGGTGAATAATGCATCAAAAGCATAGGGAGGTTTCAAAATACTCTTTTCGACATTATTTAATTCTTCGATTTCGCCATCATTTATTTTAAAATTTTTATCTTAGAACTTTTTACTTTAGAAAAGAAAGGTACGATCGCGTCAACTTTGGCACTTGCGAATACATTTCTACCTGTGATTAAGATAGTTGTTATATTTGCAAGAGTATTCTTCCGAAGTTCAGCGCCAAATGATTTTGAAATCCATTTATCAGGTGTAATGAAAGTTAGGTGTCCCTTTTCGTTCAATAGATTGAAACCTGCTTCAAAGAAAGCAATATAAATATCCCAATTTCCTTTGGTAAACAGATATCGTTTTGCAATATAGTCTCGTAGTTCCTGCTGACCACTATTTACCATTCCTTCAGAATCGACATACGGAGGATTGCCCATCACGACATCAAATCCACCGGTTACCAAGAATACTTCAGGATATTCCAAAGCCCAATGAAAATACTGATTTGGCTTGTTTAACTCAAAAGCGCGATCAAAGTCGCATTTTTCCACTAAACGACTATATTCTAATTCATTGACTAAATCTCCAAAATACAGACCAGAATGGACATTGCATATTGCTTTGTAACCCCTTAAGTCAGCTTCAATTTCGACTAGCCAGGATTTCTTTTCTTCTACATCAGCAAGTGAAAATGAAGCACGTGATGAGATCAGCCTAGATTTAGCTAATGCGTCTTCCACCGCTGCCTGAAAGCTTGGGTCGCGCTCGAACATATTCAGTTGACGCGGTTCTTTTTTCACAACAGAGAAGGGATAATTCCCAATCTCGTCCAATCGTACCCCGACCAAGCTGTTCCCGCACTTAAGGTGATAATTCATGAAGGAAAGCGGCTGGTCTTTGAACATGGAAAGGATCCAGAGCGAAAGCTTGGCCAACTCAACCGCCAGAGGATTGATATCTACACCATAAATACAATTTTCCACGACCCAGCGGCGCCAGTAAGCCGTTCCGCTCGGTGAGTCGGTTTCGATCCCCAGGTCATTCAGAAATTCAGTAATGAAATTCGAGATCAGATTGGCAGTATTAACCAGGAAATGACCGCTACCCATGGCAGGATCAAGAACGGAAAGGGCAAGGATATGTTCCCGAACGAAATCCAGAGTATTCTCTTCGAGCAGCCCTGTCAGCGAAGCACGCTCTTCTGAATTCGACGAATGCACGAAGGCATTGCGATTGGCTTGCTCCTGGGCCTGGAAATCAGCCTGCAGAGCTTTCAGCTTTTCACCAACCGTATTGCGAACAATATAATCCACGATGTACTCAGGAGTGTAGTAGGAGCCGGTGGCTTTGCGCTCGCGGGCGTCACTGCCAAAATACACTGCTCCTGCTTGAAGGTAATGACCAGTGACCAGCTTTCCGCCTTGGGAGGCGGGGATAAACTCAATCACCCCTTTGGATAGGCGCACTTCGGTATCTTCTTTGGTGATGAACAACTTGTGTTCGAGTAGCCCTTCGTAAAGCGTGCCGAGGTGACGGACACTCATGTCGCGATAGCTGATCGGATATTCCTGGCCGTTCTTTTCGTGATAGGTGGTCAGGTTGAAGAATATTTCAACCAGGAAGCGGTCTGCGACATGGGTCTCTTCGATGAACTGGGTAAATTCGCTTTCCTGGGGGCTGAACAGACCGCCATTGTAGGTTTGATCGATATCGACGAATATCCTTGAAAGCCGGTCCCATAGCGAATAGGTTGACTCGCCAACCTGCTTGCCATTATGCAAGTTGCGGGCATCTTCTTCCACTGAGGTTAACAAGGCATGATTCGCATCGCTTAAAAGGTCACGCGCATCGGCATAGAACAAAAACAGTAGCCGAAACATATAAAGCATAGCGCCGTGATAGATCTTGCGGCGGGCGTTTTCATCATCCAAGTCGACTGTCCCGGAATGGCGGAGCTGCTCTACATAGCCGAGGCATAAATCCGAAAGAACGCCCTTACCGCCCTCTTCCCGTTGACGCAGGGCATTAGCCAATTCTTTCTCGATGTAATCGATCTTGTCCTTTGATTCTTGCTTGAAGAGGTCAAATTGGCACTTGCCGGACTCGCTGATGACGAAGTTACTGGCCTTCATGAACTTATGAAAGATCTGATAGGCATCTCTGGCCTGGTCGGTAAGGATCTGGTCCAGGTCAATCTCGAGATAGGCCTCATAGGGAGTCGATTCATCGACGTGGTAGATGCGCCAGTTCTTGCCATTGGTGAGAACCCCCCACTGCATGGCATGCTGGCGTAACGCCCGGATGATCTTTTCGGCCCGGTTGCGCCCTGTCTGGGTATTATCAAGGCTTTCCGTTGGCAGGGTCATTATGCATAATGAGACTGGCAGGTCGGAAGTGCCAATCGGATAAATCAGGGACAAGCCTTCGCGTTCGGAGCGAGCATAGAACCCCAATGCAGCCAAGACTTCATGAATATAGGATTTAGTCCAGGACTTCAGGCTAGAGATATCAGCAAAATCCCGATATTCGCGCAGGACCTTTAGCGAGGCCAGTTGCTCGGTTTGCTCAGGCTGGCAGGTGATCTCTTCCAGATAAATCTCAGAGAAGAGCGCCTCATTGCGATAATATTTCGGCATGGTGTTTGCACCCATTTATTTCGATCTCTTCAAAGAATCCAAGGCTTCCTGAAGTAAGTTGATCAGCTGTGCTTCGGTAATATCCCCGGACGCCTTTAGGGCTTTTACCAAAGATGAAATTGTGGCCCGGGCGGCTTCGAGAGACTTAGGGAAAACAAAATCGATCACATCGCCAAAGGTTGAAGGTTGTTCAGGAAGTTTGATGATCGATTTCTCGAGATCATCGATGGCATCAAAACTCTGAACCGGCCCGTAATTGCCCTGTTGGTCGGCAACTGCGAACTTGAGTTTATGCGTTCCTGTGATCGTTACCAGATTGCCGGGCTTGAGCTCTTTCCCCAGTTTACTACTGGTAGGATCAGATCCATCCTGGGTGTAATAAATCAAGCCTTGTCCATCTTCGGTATTAACCTGTACAGATAGTTCCCCCTTGTATATGACCTGGTTGCCACGCTGTTGATCGGCGTTTTTGAACTCTACGATTAGTTGGCTGATCTTTGGCGCGTTGGAGAAATGCAATACACCTCTTTGGATGCGCTGAATGTAATTGACTACTTCATCTCTGGTCCAATCGCTGACACAACCAAGCGAATACGATTCCGGCAAACTCTTGAAGAGCAACTCGCGGATATTGGCATAGGCGATATTCTTGATCAGGGGCTTGCTGTCATTATTATGGAAAGGAGATAGAGGATCTTTTTGGATGCTATTTAGGCCAGTGTACCAGTTCTTCATGGCATCCTTGATATCATCATCCAAGGAGGTGGGTGAAACAAATAGCCTGGCAATTTCGCTCAGAATCCGGTCCTGTACTGTTTTTAAAACTGCTTCTGCATCTGCCTTGAACGACTTGAGTTGCTGCTCAATGTTGGTCAATTTCGTGGCAATGAGAATCTCATCGGGGGATTGCCCAAGCACTTCCAACAATTCATGGTTGATGTAGTGGAACGGGTCTTTGACCTTGGCCTGACTAATGGCTTCGGCCATGGACTTATTCTCATTTTCATAAAACCCAAGAGAACGGGCGATTATGGGAAGAGAGTTCCACCAATTCGTGATCGCCATATAGGCTTCGTTGACCGTATAAACCTTGCCGGCTGAGGCTGGTTGGCTGGTAAAGATCTGGGTCACAATTGCAAAATAGGCCTGGTCTTCGGGGCTGACCGGTTCAAAAAGAAGAACTGGAGTTGAAGAGGTGCTTTGCACCAAAGAAAGGATGTCGTCGGTGAAAGCAAATTGAATATCCGTCAAGGAGATCGATTCACGTTTGAAGCGAAGACTATCCCCATAGAAACGACGCGCGAGCAAGAGCATCAAGGTAACGGCGATATCGCCTTGACCGTATTCCTGAAAATACGGTTTTAAGAATTGCCTTAGGCTAGTAGGGCCTTTACCTTCGAGTCCTTTGAGATCCTCAAGTAATTTGGCGTAGGCGGGTAAAAACGAACGAAACTTAGCCAGATCCTTTTCTGTTTCCAGATAGCGAATATCACCTTCCGTGGAAATGATTTTTAACACCTGGTGATCGACAAAACATCTGCGCAGATATTTGGTCACCCCGCGGTTTTCGGGCCAGGTCCAATTGACTAGAATAGGCTTCGATAGATCGCAGAGAACATCCCCGGCCTCTTTAAAAATGTTGCGAACCTGCCCAGTTAGGTTGAGATGAGTCTTATTAAATTCAACATGACCAAAGGTATTGCGCGTATCGGCATAGATCTCTAGCATCATCCAACGAGCTACATCGTTTCGTTTATCGTCTTTGACCGGAATCTCGGTTGCCTTCCTGCCGAACCAAAAGACTTTGGTATTTGAAAAGTAATCCCTTTTTGCAGTTTCAAGAACCCTGATGGCATCATCGCGGATCTTCTTCTCATCGGCCTTTTCAAACGGGCTGAAGGTCTCGGATTGTTTTTTAAACCAATCGGTCTCCAAAGCTTTCAACGTGAAGATGGCATCGAAAACACTGATGGGGTTTCGGGGGATGGCAATCACCACGCGGGTCTGATCGTTTTTTGCGATAGCCTTTTTAGCACTTTCGATATCGCCATCATTCTCGCAATAGACATAGACCGCCGACCCTTCATAGCCATTAACGGCGCTAACAATCTGCAGGCGCGCTTGTTCAAGAGCAGCAAAGTAGTTGACCTCCACCCCATCGAGGATCTGTTTCTCTCCCAACATAGCAGAGGTCGCAAAGTGGACTTTCAAGCGCTTATCTTCACTGTATGTGTCGTTGTAGCCTTTGGCATCCAGAAAGATTTCTTCGCCTTTAAGTGGACTTAATCTCAGGAGATTGTCCAGTAAATTCGTTGGGCGGTTTACCGGATCAGATTTAAATTGCTCCACTAAATGATGCACATCCTTACGGTCACTGCGCATGAGTTCATAGACGCCACTATTGTTGTATAGAATGCCTGCCTTAGCGAGCAGATCCAAACGGATCAAAACTTGCTTTTTCTCATCTTCTGAGACCGCATCCAAGGCGAAATAAATATTCTGGGCGGTATTTGCAATAGGGGCTTCTTGGGTATTGGCAATTTCATTAATTAGCATTACTTTAAGGATCTTTTCCATCAACATATCGATTTCGTCAAAGAGTTGATCCTCAGATTTTCGCGAGAGATAAGTGCTTAACTCGCGCTTGGTTGTTTCGTAATTAACCACGGCGGTCTTTACCTTATCTATCAGGCGGTTATTGGTTGCTTTTAGCCCTTCCTTGAAGTAATCGACCAGTAAATCAGCAGTGTAAAGAGAAAGCTTGGAATTTTCAGAAATTTCATAATTCTCAATGAACCATGGATAGGAACTATCCTGAACATTTTTCCAACCTTGTTCGCCCGTTTCAAATTCTGGTGCAAAGAATTTAAACACTGAGCGATTATCTGAACCGGCCTCGCCAGCGAGTTTTAATAAAGCATAGGTGGCGTAAGGATGCATCGGATAAATATTCTTGATAATATTATTCTTGATTTTCGGCGCTGGCAGCCAATTGAAGAGGCGCAGGCGATTGCATTCGGTCGCAAACCAAGTGAAGCGGCCCTCTGCTTTTTGTAAAATAAGCTGTTCCCATTCTTGGCTATCTTTTTTGGGCTGGACGATGGCGGCAATAATGTCCTCCATGCCTTGGGTGAGGAGCGGAATTTCGGTGACGCGAGCCTCAAGGGTCTCTGCGTTCAGGTCACCGATTTTGCCATGGGTTCGGAAGCCCTTATGCCCTGTACCGATGAAAATAACCGATCCGCCTTTTTCAAGAGTAGAACTGGCACAGAATTGAGCAAAATCCAATAGCGGACCATAGCTCACGTAACCGCTGTCGATCGCTCCACCAAATTCATCGTATAGGAACACGATGCCTTTGTAATTGGCTTTAAAATCGGAATCTTTAAGAAAATCAGTAATAATGTCACGTAAGTTATCCTGGCTATAAGCGAATTTCTGATCGGTGACACTTTTGAAACAATCCTTGAAAACGGATAAAGCCTGTTCATTAAACTCTTTCAGCCCTTGAACAAGATTATCGATGGTCCAACCAGAATGACTTAAAGCTGATTCCAGATCGTTATAAAAGCGACTTTCATTGCGACGAGTTTGCCAATCATTGATACGGCGAAGGGCTTCGCTATAATGAGAATCAATCAAGATCTTTAGATTTCTCATTTTCCAAAGCCTCTTCCAAAGCACGGAGTAACGCTCCCTCAAAATCCAGATTCAGGACAAAACGACAAATTGCGACGAGATAGCGGCCAGATTTCCTAGCCTCTTTCAATGAAAAGGCTTTTCTCTCTTTAAGTTCTTCACCTGGTTTAAGCATGACTTCTTTTTGAGCAGACTCATAATTCTTGAAGAACGCTTCAAGTTCAGGAACATCGGTCGGATTGGCAAAGTAGTTGGCAAGCATAAGCAAAAGATGGGATTTGCCAGTGCCATAACTTCCGGATAAGAAATAAAAGCGCCGGTCTTTTGGGTTGAGGGCATTGGCGATCTTCTCAAACGCTTGGCGATGGGAAGCAATCGGCATGTAATGCTTCATGCGATCACGATTTTCTTCCAGATCGTAATATTCCTCGTATACATCAACGTAACTGGTATAGCCACTGCTTATATCAATGATTTCCCGAATTTTGGTCATATTGTCAATAACTCCTAGAGGATATCGTTGAAGTCTGACAGGCGTAAAATGCGACTATTGCCTAGCGAGTCAGGAATATTGAGCGCTTCAATTTCGAGAGTAGTCTGAAGGCAGATCATTAATATTGCTTTGGTTCCCTCTTTAAATCCATCCCACTGGGTTCTGATCAGGAGATAAAAATCCTGGCGTTCTTTTAATCTCCACGTGTCTAAAAGAAAATCGACCTTATCAACCACGAGGAGAGAACTGTCTTTACTCTGCTCAATCAGGAGTTTACGAAATTCTACTGGATTGAAACGATCGATATGATCACTCAAGCTTTGGGTTTTGATAAATAAGTCTAACAGATCCAGATATTTTCCATTTTTGTATTCTGAGACTTTCTTTGCAAATTGAGAAATAAAGATACCTTTTTCTGGAGCAGCGTGCAGGATCACCCCTCGGAAGCGTTCTTGTTCAATTTGCTTTAGATATTCAAATGGATCATGTGGCATATTAGGCCCCAAATAACTTATCCAGCACACTGGATTGGGTCAAAGTCTCTGGAAAACGGACCTGGTCTAAATTTCCAAATCCTTCCAGGCGAATATGTCCAGAAAGGTGTAACTCTTCAAGAATAGTTCGGGTCTGATATTCAGGGATATTGAACACTCGTCCGGGGCTATACTCGGCCAAGCAGATCGTTTCCATATTGATGGCGGATGATCCGGGAGAGAAACGATCACGATAATTGACAAGACAAAAAAGGAAGGCGAGGCTTGGGATTATTTCCGGATTGCCCCGGGTATACTCGTGAGGGCCTTCTTGGGATAAAATGCCTAAGCGAGAGAGCTCAGATCGGGAATAACTCGCCAGAACAGCACCTACTTCTTTAGGGAGCTTCTCTGATATGGTTCTAGGAGTATAGTGGATGGTAAGATCTGAGAAGAAATTATTACTGATGGAATCAACCGTGTAGTGATCACGAGAAGGAATTACTTCATTGACTATCCGATACCATACCACCCATTCAGGATTGCTTGAAACAATGTAATGGATGATCCAAAGAGTGTCGATTCTTTCAAAATTTGGATCACATTGAACGATTATTTTACCTAGCGGGGTAAGTTTGGAAGTGTATGGGCGATGCTGTACCAACCCAAAACCTGTCATCATGCTGGTCAGGTTTTCGATCTGTTTGTCTGGAATTCCTAAATTTGCAATGATGTCTTTGCGAGGGATTCTCTTCTGCCCCTCGCGCAAAAGAAGGAATTGCATTATTCGTGATATTTGATCGAAACGAGGACGATACCCATTCGTGAATTGGAGCTTCATTTTACCTACTGTCTTCTCCGTCCAAACTCTTCTAAATATGCACAAAACCCCAGATCATTTTGCAGTTGGACCCTCTTGGCAACAAGGTAAACCAATAATCTAGTTTACCACTCTTTGATAATTATTATCTCTTTACGCTAATTACAGATTAGAAATGGCCGCCATTCTGCATATACATGCCCCATTGACAGTTTAAACATGCTCCAAATTGCTCAAATGCATCCCTGGAAATAGAATCGGGCAATTCATCCACAATGACTTCTGCTCCACAGTCACGACAGCGACCTCGCTTTGATTTTGTCATATTGGGGGTCTATAAACTGCATTAGAAGTTCAGGATGAATTTTTATTTCCCATATTCCCGCCTGATACCTTTTCATAGATCCAGGCAAAAATGAAGAGCAGACAAATGCCAACCAGACACAAACCTTCCATGGCTTTTCTCACCCAGAGAACGGATTATCGATATGATCTGTATGACCTAATCCTTCTTAATAATGGATTATTTGATGTGATCATCCGCTTCCAAATCCTCTTGTGTAGCCTTCTTCTTTGCTTTTTTTGCCGATGTTTTTCTACTTGAAGCCTTCACCTGTTTTTTCTTCTGCGATATAGAACCGCCATTCTCAGTATTTTGATTTCCTTGTCCCATTATGATATTGCCAATAGGGATTACCGCGATATTCGGATCATTACTCAGGTTTTCACTACCTAGCATTTGGGCGAATATATTTCCAAGGTTTGGTTCAACTTCATCTTCATCCTCATCACTGCCGTTATTATCCATTTTATTATCGCCGATAGTAGATTTGCTATTACTAGAATCGTCGATGCCATTTTCCGAATTCTTATAAACCTTATTTCCCTGGATAGTCGCAGAGGCGTCACCTTCAATCCTAATCCCAATCTTATTTTCATAGATCTCATTGCCTTCAATAATTGCCATTCCACTATCAGCCATGAAAATTCCGCTGTTTTGGTTGGCGTAAATCGTATTGTTCTTGATTGTTGGAGCGGGACTTTCGCCTATTTCGATTCCCATCTTCTGGTTATGATGAATTACATTTTTTTCAATAATAGATTTATTTTTTCCGTAAACCGCAATTCCGCTCATATGATTGGAGTAACTATGATTATTCTTCAAGACACATTCTGCATCGTTATCGATAAAGAATCCATGATATTCGTTTTCAAAAGATTCGTTCTTCTTTGCTGTTGATTTCGCCTGATTCATGAATCCAAATCCAGCTTTGTTCTCGTGACATGAATTCTCCGATAATGTGATTGAAGAATTATCATAAGCCATCAGCCCATATGAAAAGTTGGATGTAAATATATTCTTGATAATGTTACCTTTGGTTTCATCTCTGAAGATGACCCCATAACCATTTTTGTGAAACTCACTCGCGTCAAGAGTGATTGATGCTTGATCGAGAATGGAGATCCCCAAAAGATTATCTTTGAAAGAAGATTGATACACTTCTGCATGAGATTTATTTCGTATTAATAATCCGGCCCCGAATTCCCGCTTTGTGAATTCAATATCCTTGGCCCCTTCAATAGAACATTTTTCCATCCGGAAATCGCCGGATTCTATGGTAATGACATTTGTTCGCCCTGAGCCCAAAAGGGAAAAATTAATTCCGATGAGGCTTAGCTTTCCAGTCCCTTTGAATACCACTAGATTAGAAATGTCTTCCCCTATGATATTTACTTCATTACCATCCTTTGCGGTCAGCTGAAGTGGTTTATCAATGACAATCATCTCTGATAAATTGTATGTTCCCTTTTCCAACACAATTATTTGAGCAGATCCGGCCTTAGAAATTACTTCTTTGAATGAAACTTGTTCATCTACAGCTGGGGTGCATACAACCAACTTATTATCTTCCATAAAATACATGACCGACTTGCCTTCGGTTTTCTCCTTTTTATCGTCAAGAGTTATTTTGGCGTCCTCTATTACATTAATATTCCAATTCTCATTATTTCTCAAAATATTGTTTCGAATTGTTCCTACGGAATTTGAGGTTGCCAAAATCCCATAAACTGAATTATCGTAAATCTTGTTATTCTCAACTAACATTTTCGTATTGTCATCAAACTTCATTGCTGCACCATTTTCAATGATTGTGTTACCCTCGATGTGGGCATAGGATTCGCCGGTTACAAGAATACCAAAATTATATTGTAATGAAATCGTATTGTTTAAGATTTCTGATTTTGTATTATCAAGGCATTGAATTCCTTGCTCTTTATTATGGATTTGGTTATTTTCGACCAATGCCTTAGCGTTTTGTCGTAACATTAATCCAAATTGGCCTCCTGTGATTTCATTCCCTTCAACACAAACATCACAATTTTCAGCAAGGCCTATCCCGCCATCATTATTAATAATTTTGTTATTTCGAATTGAAGGCGTTGAATTGCCCTTGGCTAATACACCAGCCCGGTTTGTGTCAATCGAATTCCCGATAACAAGTCCTTTTGCTGATTGATCGTAAGCCACCCCGATATGGTTCTCGGTAAAGTAATTGTCTTTAACTTCTATTTCAGCATTTCCAGTAACCGCAAGCCCGGAATCGTTTTTTCTGAATTCACATTTTGTTATCGAACCTTTAACCTTGCCATCGATCCACAAACCAGATTCAATGTTTTCAATAAATTTACTGTTGTTGACTTCCAATTTTGTATCTCCCCCCACAAACAAGCCCACACCAAACTTGCCGTCTCCTTTCCCTACTGCGCCAGAAAAAGCACAATTTTTTATATTTTAATTCGGATGCAGTGATTTTTACAACTATCGAAAGAGTCTTGCCTTTTTGAAGAAACGAAATCCCCTCCAGCTCGATAATTTGCTCTCTGTTGGAAGAGATTAGCAGGGGCAGGTCCCTTCCCTCCAGCTCGGTTTTATCGATCCCTTCCCCAACAAGCCTTATCGATTTATCTAATGTGATAGTTTCGTTGATAACGTAATTACCTTTGGTCAACCTAATGATTGAACCCTGAGGTGCATCCATGATCAATTTATTTATGAGTGCATATTCACCTTTCGCTGGAAGTTTTAAATCAAAGACATTCTTTTCACGATTAGGTGTACCGATCTTTTTTCCCATAATATTTACCTCTACTTAGTTTATTATGGATATTTGTGACAAGCACCTATTCATTATTATTGATCTCAAGTATTACTCATAGCTATGGAATTGAGTTTCCTGGTTAATTCTACCATCTCCATGGTATCTAACTTGCAATATTTGGTTAGATTATCAATCAAAATTTCTTTTTCACGTTTCTTAAGATTTCCGAATGTGATTTTCCACCAGGCCATACTAGCCTGATCCCCATTATTGATCTTCCTCGCTTCGTAGGTTAGCTATTTCACCTTAATCGGGAGAACATACTTGATTGACCAGCTTCCTTTAGGGCCAGGGTGTAGGTAGTACCAAAGGTTCACAATATCCCCCATGTCATAGATCCTTGCATGCACGCCTTCCAGGAATTTTGCATATTCCGGATATAGTTTGGCCTTAGATTTATTTATGGTCATTTCGAAAGTTTTATTCCAGACGATTTCTGTTCCAGCGGGGCCAAGATCCTTGGTGAGGTTCTCTAGAAGCTCGTTGAAGTTGGCGGCTTGGTGGCGGTAATCGTCGCTGTAGGTTCTGCCGGCCGAACCCCCTTCGTCATGGTAGCAGTGGAGATCCTTACATTACTCGCCTGCCCTAGTTCAAATAGTGAAACAATGGCCGTAAAACCAACAACTATAGAAAAAGCAGGCCGATCAACATGGTTATGTTTCACTTCTCCATCACCGGTTACAACCTTCCCACCCACAAGCGAAATACCCCATAAAACAGAACCGCCAAGGCATACGCTCCCAGGCCAGCTTGCTGCGTTCCTGCAGCCACGATGCCCAGCACCGTCCAGAAACGCAAGCCCGTATCCTTGCGATACAGTATCCACAATAAGGCTATGCTCCAGCACAGGATGCCAGCCAGGATCGCCGCAGCCATGGGCCAGGTGGGGAAGAAAAGCAGCAGTGACAATGCTGCCATGGCATCCGCTCCGCCGAGAATGCGCAGCATCCACAGAGTCACCAGTACCCCCCAGCCTATTACCAAAGGCATGAGCTGGGGGGAAATGAATATGACCACCGGAGGCGGGGCGAACAGGCCGAGCGACCCGAGTACCAGAGAGTATGGGTAGATTTTGCTGGATGCGATCGAAACGGCCATCAGAATGGCTGCCCAGGGAGAGACGAAATAGCCTAACCAGGCCAGTCCCGGCAGGAGCAGCACGATTGAGAACCAGACTGGGAGTTTGTGATCCTTGGCACGCAAGTTCCAGATGGTCTCGAAGGCCAACAAGATGAATAGGGTGATCAGGGCAATGATTTCATGGATTGGCATGTCATCAGTTTATTCCGAAAAGGTAGTTAGCAAACGCGAGCACGCCTAGGAGAATGAGCAGGATGTGTTCTCTTCATGCCGGGTTCTTTTTCCGGGGAGTACTGATGGCTACCATGGCGGCTCCTGCTTCGCGCAGAGTCAAGCCGGTAGCGAGAATTTCCTCGACCAACTTGATCTCCTTCAGGTCCGAGGCCTGAAGAGCCTGACGCCAAATCTCCCAGTCCGGAGCATCTGCCGGTGGCAGGCTGCCGTACATGCGGGTGGCGGACGGGCGAACATAGAAGCCGATTGGTAAGGTGGTTTTAGTAATGATTTCTTCCTTCATGATCTTTTTCTTCATCCATCCATTCTTGCCCTGGCGTAGCCGGTCACTGTGTATTGCCCATGGAACGGCAGAATGCCCGGGATCAGTGACGAGAGATCAGCCGTAACGCTCACCCGCACCATTTGGGTGCTCTGGTCGATGGAAATATCCGACACTGTGACTGGAATGCTGCGCTTCGCCAGGTATGAAGCGTTCATACTGGCCATGTCCTGGGCGTTGCTGTATACATCCGGGAGGAAGACCACTTGGCCGGTCTCCCGGTATTCGGGCACATTGATGCGGGCGGCGGCTGCCAGGGCGGCTGCGTCTGCTGCCTTGCCGACTTCTCCGCGTGCGTACACGATCCTGCCTACCTCGATGGCCACGGCGGTCAGGATGAGCAGGCCGGTCAGGATCAGGGTGAAGAAGACGGTCGTCTGCCCGGCTTGCTTAATGGATGTCTGGTTGTGCCTGAATGGTTGGTCGCGCTTTGCCCTTTTCATGGTTTCCAGCCTTCCTGGCGGAATGTCGCTTCTGCCGAGATGATTGTAAGTGGCCCCAGGCCAAATGTATTCCCACCCGGCACGATCATGGGGATATGGGCCGTGACGCGGATCTGTACGGTCGACCCCACCACCCCGCCCGGAGCCAGCACGGCTACCGCTGCATCCCGGATCACCGGCTGCCCCTGGATGGCGGACTGTGCCGCCGCGCTGGCCTCACAGGCCGGGCAGGACTGGCTCACCGATCCCTGCCTGGCCCCATTCCGGGCGGCGTTCTCAACGATGGATAGCCCAAACAAGTACATCCCAAATTGCATCATTCCGAGGAACATGATGATGGCGATGGATACAACCAGGGCAAACTCAACGGCGCTTTGCCCCGCTTGCTTCCTGCAAGCGGGATGGCACTCGGGCGGCACGACGCCGCCCGGTTGGCCGCGTTCCTTTTTCTTAAACATGAGATTCTCCTCAAACCTGAGCCGGCGGCCATCCAGACCGCCGGCTGCTGGTTCGCCTACCCGCCGCCCATCAGGCTGGCGATGCGCTGGAACAGGGAGATCAGCGAGTCACGGAAGATGGCGATCACGATCAGGACGGCCACGATCAGACCTGCCAGAATTGTTCCGAACTCTGCCGAGCCCTGGCCCTTCTCGGACTTGCGGGAGAGGGGGAACGGGATACCGTAGAAGAGATAATGGATTGCTTTGAATAGCTTATTGAACATGGATGCCTCCAAAAGATGGAACTAGAATTGAGCGAGCCGGTGGTTATAGCGGGAATGTGAGAGCACCTGGCGGGCTTGCACTCGCCCGGCCTTGTCTTCGGCCAGGATGCGCCAGGTGCGCCCGACTGGGATCGAGATGACGCACCGGTTGAACTGCAAACGCTTGCCGTGCAGCTTCCAGTACGGTGTGCCGGCCTCCAGGCTGGCAATGATCTGGCGGGACTTGGCGAGCACTGCGGGCGGGATGCCGTGCACTTGGATGCCGCGCCGGGTGAAGAAATTGTTGGACGGCCCGGGCATGTGCATTCCTGTTAATGCTTTCCGGCCGGCGGGACTTCGAACAGGTAAAGCCGTTCGCTATCCAAGGGGCTACTCGCAACCTGCTGCCAGGCCAGCTTGGCTTCCAGGTCGAAGAATGTTCCGCAGGTGATGATGGTCATCTCGTGGACCGGGACGCGTCCCGGGTGCAGGCCGAGAATCCCTACCTCCGCCTTTCGCAGGCGGCGGCTGCCGCGCGCCCGGCTGGCCTTCAAAAAGGCGGATGGCAGGTTGGGCGTCAGAACCAGGTTGCGACCATCTGCGCAGGGAGCCAGGATGGCGTTCAGGCCATTCTCCGCCCAGGGGGTCAGCTGAATGAGCTGCGCGGGGACACCTAAAACATGGGAAGCCACTCCTTCGAGCCAGGCGCGCGGGTCGGTCACCTGCACATCCCGCATGGCACGGGCGCGCTTCAGTCGCAGATCGGCCTCCGCCCAGCGGACAGTCTGCTCGCGTAAGCCGTCGATGGCCTTGCGCTGGCGTTCGTTGCCGATCGAAATCAACCCGCCGAACAGGATCACGGCGGCCAGAACGGTGAGTACATAAACAAAATCAAGCATGGGATTATCCTTTCACGAAATACAACTTAGTTTGACTTACCCTGGAGATCTTCCAGGGTCTTGCCCAGCGCGCCCAGGGCGCGCGGGCGTGGATCCGACAGGCTGGCCGATGCAAGCGCGGCCAGCAGTGCTACCAAACCGGCAACCGGCCAGAACGGCAGGGTTTCCCTGGCGGGTTTGGGAGCCTTGGGAGGGGCCGGCCGTGCCACCGGGGCGGCGGGAGTGGGGGTTGGCAGGGGCGGCGTTCTCAGGGGAGCCTGCGTGGGCGCGACTGTCCCCGTGGGCGTAGGGGTGGATGTGGGTGTGGCAGTCGGGGTTGGCGTGGGGAGCGGGTAGGGGACATGCACGGTTCCGACCGCATGGGCGTCCGTACCCAGCATGTCCCAGGCGGCCGCGGCGACCTGGTATTTGCCCGGTTTGGCTTTCGTACCATCATCCCAGATCCCATTCCATTGGAATTTGGATGGCAGGGAGCCGGACGAGTAGTTGTAGGTCTGGGTGTGCGTAGCGCCATCCGATACCACGATGCGTGCACCACTGATTGGCAAAACACCGCCTGACATTTTGACTTCGGCTGTTTGGTATAGCCACCAGGACTTCGTGATCGAGATGGATGGACCGAAGTTGGCGACAAGCACTGTGATCCGGGCAGTCTGCTCCAGGTTGCCGGCCAGGTCGGCTGCGCGCACCAGGATGGTGTGCTTTCCGTTGGATGCCTGCGTGGTGTCCCAGGTGTAGGACCAGGTATCATCCGGATTGAGCCCCAGCGGCTGCCAGGAGGAGCCGTTGTCCAGGGAAATCTGTGCGCCGGCCAAGCTGGAGGTCGCATCGGAAGAATGACCGCTCATCGTAAAAGCACGGCCATGCGCAAAAGCCAGTGAGCCCTCTGCCGGGGAAATAAAGGCGGACTGCGGCGGGGTGCTGTCCACGTTCACGAGTTGCGTTTCGGAGGCGCTATTCCCGGCCTGGTCGGTCGCCTGGACCTGGACCATGTGGTGTCCATCCGGCAAGGTCGGGGGGCTGGACTGCCAGGGGCCGCCGTCTACCGAATACAGCAGGCTGGCAAGGCCCGAAGTGGCGTCCGTGGCGCTGGCCGATAGACCGACGCTGGAGGTATACCACCCGGCCGCGCCGGTCGTGCCGGTCAAGGTTGGGGAACTCAACGCCGGCGGCGTTTGGTCGATCTGCACCGCCTGACTGATCGTGGTGGTGTTCCCGGCCTGGTCCATCACGCGTGCCTGCACGGTATAGATTCCGTCTGCGGAAAGATCTGCAGAAGAAGACCAGGTTGATCCGTCTATTGAAACGGATCGGCTGGCAACTCCGGAGGTGGCATCTGTCCCCTGTGCGGTAACCGAGATCGGGCTGCGATACCAGCCGTTGTTCCCATCCGTGGCAGGCAATACCAGGCTGGCCGTTGGGGCAGTCCGGTCCACCTTGACTACCTTCGTATCACTGGCCGTGTTACCAGCCTTATCCTCAGAGCGCACCTGCAGGGTGTAGATCCCGTCCGTGGTCAGGTTCAGGCTGGGCACCCAGGTGGTGTTATCCGATGAAATTCCCTGGCTGGCTATTCCGGAAGTGGCATCCGACGAGGCGGCTGACACCTGTACGGGCGAGACATACCAGCCGTTCAAGCCATCCGGAGCAGGCAAAGAGAAGGCTGCGACCGGCGGCGTGTGATCGATCTGCACCACCTGGCTTATCGTAGTAACGTTCCCGGCGTTATCCGTCACCCGCGTCTGGACTGTGTAAGACCCGTCTGCGGAAAGGGTTAATGAAGGCGTCCAGGTGGATCCATCCAATGAAACCAGCTGGCTGGCCACGCCGGAGGTGGCATCCGTTCCCTGGGCCGTAATCGCCACAGGCGCGTGATACCAGCCAGACTTACCGTCCGGGGGCGGAAGTACAAGACTGGCGACCGGGGCGGTGCGATCAACCCGGATGGTTTTTGTGGAGGCGGCTGTGTTTCCGGCATTATCCTGGGCGTGCACCTGGACGGTGAATGTGCCATCCGAAGAGAGCAGCAGGGAGGATGTCCAGGACGTGCCGTCCAGCGAAACACCCTGGCTGCCCAGGCCGGAAGTGACATCCGAGCAGGCGGCCGTAACGGTCACTGGCGAAACATACCAGCCATTCTGACCATCCGGAGCCGGCAGGCTGGCAGCCGCGACCGGCGGTGTGCGGTCCACCTGCACCGTCACGGGGGAACTGGCCGTGTGGTTGCCGGCCTGGTCCCAGGCCTGGAACGCCACCGTGTGACTGCCATCCGTGCTCACTGTCATCCCGGAGCCATCCTGCCAGGCGCCTCCATCCAGGCGCGCTTGCAGCCCTGCTATGCCGGAGGTGGCATCGCTGGCCGAAGCGTTCAGGCTGGCCGGCGAGACATACCATCCGGCGTTTCCATCCGGCGGAGCGGCCGAGACATTCAGGGAGGGGGGAACAGAGTCGATCTTGATCTGTCCCGTGGTCGTGGCAATATTCCCGGCGTTATCGGTGGCGCTGGCAGAAAGGGCGTATGTGCCATCTGACGAAGCTGTGAAGGTGTTGCTGCCGCCGTTGATGCCGAACGAGGCGATGCCGGAGGTGGCATCCGTGGCCGATACCGATGCGCTCACCGGCCCGGAAGTGAACCAGCCATTCGAGCCATTCGGGGCGGGAATGCTCAGGTTTAGGGATGGGGCAACGCTATCCACCTTCATCGAAGCGGAAGCCATAGTGGATGTATCTCCATAGGAAGAATCGGCCCAATAGTCGAGCGAAGTGCTGCCCTGCGGGAAGGGCCAGCTGCAGTTCACATCCGAACCGCTCACATTACATAGCATGCCCAGCGTGCTTTCGATGCCGGTGACGCTGTAGCCGGAAAGGGGTTCACTGGCAGACAGGTTCAGAGCCGCTCCGCCCTTGCACCAGCCATTGTCTCCCGGGGTGGCACAGATGGCAGAACCGGAGACGGTGGCCGGGGGCAGCGGTTTGCCGGGGGTCGTGCTGGTTTCCTGCGAGGAACTGCAGCCGGTTGAGCTGCAGGCCGAACCGCACATCGCCGGGTAATTTTCCGGTTCCCCGCACGGCATCGAGCAGGCGAACTGGCCCTGGTTGGGCCCGCTGGCAAACTTATAGATCACGCGGCAGGTGGTTGTGGGGGGGCTGACCCGGTTTTGTGGACCGGTATATGAATAGGTAGCTGCGGCGATACCGGCCAGGACAGCCACCAAAGTCAGGAGGAAAATTGATTTTCGTTTCACCTGTTCACCTCCGCGCCCATCCGGGTGGATTCGATCAAGGCAATATTGTGTTGCATGCATGTTCTCCTTCTTTTTCCGAAATGCCGGCAATACCGGCTACGCTCCGGCGATGGTGTTGATCAGCGGCACCCCTACCACCACCAGCACCGTGATCACGAACGGCATGAAGTAGAAGATCGCCGCCATTACGCCCAGGTTCGAACCCAGCTTTTCAGCGCGTGTCTCCGCCTGGGCGATGAACTCATCCGCGAAGGTTTGAGCAAGGGATTTCAGCAGCGACTGCACCTGCACCCCACGGCCCACGAATCCCAGTTGGATCGCCAGGCTGATCAGACCGGCGTGCCCGCTTTCCTGGGCCGCTGCGAGCAGGAACCCAGTCTGGCCATTCTCCGAAAAAAGCGATTTCCCTGCGCCCAGGTTGAGTACGCTGCGCAGCCAGGCGGCGGTCGTGCTGGCACCGCCGGCAGCCCGCTGGAGCACTTCGGCGAGCCCTGCGCCGCTGGCTGATTCAGCCGCCATCAACTGCACGAACTCGGGCAGTTCCTGGGCGATGCGCAGGCGGATGGTTTCGGCCTTGCCGTGCAGGTCCGTGCTCGCCAGCGTCCAGCCGATGAACAGGCCGCCTGCCAGAGCGATGGTGGAACCCAGGGCGAGATAGCCGGCCAGCCCAACCCCGGCGGTCAGCAGCACCTGCCGGCCAAAGACGGCCGCCGCCGAGCGGTTTTGCAGGCGCGAGTCCGCGAAGGTCGCCCAATACAAGTCAGAGCGGATCCGGCGGACATAGCCGGGCACCAGCCGTTCCAGCGCGCCCCCCACCCGCTCTTCCGCCCGGTCTGAGAGCTTGCGGGCGGGCTCTTCCGCTGCGTTGATGCGGTGGGCGGCCCGGTGGTCGATCACATCCACGAAACCGTTCAGGGCGATGCCAGTGATACCCGCCACCAGCAGGGCGATCAGCAGGATCTCAAGTTCCATAATTAGACGACCCTCCGGATTTCCTTGCGCATCTGGAGAAAGCCCATCAGCATCACGGTCATGGCAATGGCAATCGTGATCTGCACAGCGCCGGTGTGAAAGGATTTGGAGGTGGCTGGGTCGGCAGCCATCATCACCAGCACTCCGACCATGATGAGCGGGATGAGCTTGGCGGACTGCAGGGCCTGGGCAGCCTTGGCACGCGCATGGTTGCGCACCGAGACGACCCGCTGGATCTGCACGGCGGCTTCTGATACGACCGTGGCGTACTGCCCGCCGCCTGCACGCAGGTAGCTCTCCAGCAGCATGGCGACGGTGGCGAGGGACGGTGAAGCCGAACGCTCGGCCAGTTTCCGCATGGCCGCCTGGGCGTCACCGGTGCGGATATCCTGGGCGGCCTTCACCAGTTCCGCCGTCAGAGGGCTTGCCTCCGGCAGGGAGCTGCCGGTCGTTTCGAGCACTTCATCCAACCCGCGTCCGGCTTGTAGGCCGGCTGCGATGCGGGAAAGCGCCAGGGGCAGGTGCTCATCCATGCGCAGACCGCGCGAGAGCGCCCGCTCATTCAGGGTCATGCTGGGCAGGTAGCCCAGCATCCCGCCCAGCACAAGCGCCGGCAATCCCGGAACAAAGAACTTCCAGCAAAGCAGTGCAGCCAGCAAACCCAGACCCAGGCTCCCCAGGTAGAACTGGGTGACGGAGAGCGGCCAGCCGGCCTCGGCGATCTTGCGTTCCAATGACCCGGCCGGCAGGCGGTCAAAGGCCTGCTCGTGCAGCTCCGGCGTCTCTGCCTGCTGCAACCGCCGCTGCGCCCGCGAGGACAGGAACGCCCAGCGACCGGACAACTCCCAGCCCAGGATAAGGATGGCGGACCCGGCCAGGAAAGCAATACTAAAAATCAAGACTGTCACATTCATGAGGAGTGCTCCATTTCTTGTGTTGGTTCTGGCTTTGTTCCTGGCACCTGTGACCAGCGCGGCTCGGTGGGGGTGGAATCTGAGTTGTATCGCCAGAGCGGTATCACCGTGACTTCATCGCCGTGCGACTTCTTCACAACCTTGGCGATGGCGGTGACACGCCGGACTTCGTCTACGATGTTGATCTGCACAAGAATATCCACACTTGCGGCGATCATGCGGGCTGCATCGGATGGGGAAACGTTCTTCTCGCTGCCGAGCAGGGTGGATAGGCGGCGCACGGCTTCCTCTGGACTGTCGGCATGCAATGTGCAGGCCCCGGCATGGCCCGTCATCATCGCTCTGAGCAGCGCCATGGCGGCATAGCCATCCCGCACCTCGCCCAAGATCAGGTAATCCGGGGACATGCGCATGGCATCGTCCACACCGTCCGCCAGGGTATAGGCCGGTACTTCCGAGCCAACCACCTTCTGACGGGCCTCGATGGTCTGGACCGTCTTGCGGTCGATCCAGATCTCCTCCGGATCTTCGATCTTCACGATCCGCCAGCCCTCCGGTAGGAAGTTACATAACGCCGAAAGCAGGGTGGTCTTGCCGGTGCGGGTCGCCCCGCAGATCAGGATGCGCTCACCTGTTTGCATGCCCGTGCCCAGGAAGATCATCATATTGCTCGACATGAGCTTGCGTCCCAGCAGCCAATCCGGACGCACCGGCTTTTGTTCGAACAGGCGGATGTTCACGGACGGATAGCCCTTGCCGGGAGCGATGACCGGATGCAGCACCTTGATGCGGCCTCCGCCGGGGTTATGGCGGGTGGCCGGCAGCTTGGCGTTCACCGATGGGGTGGCTTCATTCGCCGACCTTGATTGGGGCCCGAGTACCAGGTTCAGCACCCGCCAGACTTCGGCGGACTCCACTTCCAGTCCCGCATCTTCCCAGCGCACGCTGCCCTTCTTCATAATTTGGATCAAGCCGCTCGAGTAGATGACGATCTCCGAAAGGTCGGTACGGGCAGGCGGCAGGAGCAGGTCCAGGAACCCCAGCCCCATCACCCGGCGGCCTATCTCCTCAGAGAGAGCGGTTTGTTCTGCGAGGTAAGGCGGTAGGTTGGCGGCTCGGAAGGCAGCTGCGATCAGCGCGCGCACTCGCTCCATGACCTGGCGGCGTTCGGCTTCTTCCGGTGAACGGAGTAGCGTTCCCGGGAATTTACGGTTCACCGCATCGATGACCTGGTCCAGGAGGGACTGGCGAAGATCCCTATCAAGTCCATTTTCTTTAGTTGTGGGATCGAGCAGATCCATGACCATTGGTGTTACTCCTGCTTGTCATGAAAGGGGCAAGAATCAAAAACACTGGCGCAGGGAGAAAACGTTAGGAAGCCTTTGAAAGGCTTAGTCCTTAAAGGACCGGTTACAACGAATTCTCCCAGCGCCAGTGTCTGCGAATGGGTGCGACGTGCATAAAACCGGAGTAGTAAATTGTTACTGGAATATTAGCACATATGTTCGATTAATGTCAAGAGTTAATCCTGATGGGATTCTGCAATAAGTCCAATAATGGAGAGAGCCCATTGTCTCTTTGGGAGCAAAATGTCGGTTGTGGGTTGAGCGAATTTTGGAAAAACCGGGAATATGCCAAAGTGGGACAGAATTATTGATTATACGCCTGTTTTAATATCATTTTCCCAGATAAATACTAATTCTAAATCGTAAGTGGGATGGATTTTTGTGCCGACTTATTGCACAATCCCCTGATTTATTAATCCTGATTAGGACATAAGTTCGGACATCAGGCAAAATTACTCAATATTAGGGTCCAGCCGCGGTTCTGGACGGTGATTCCTTTCAAAATCTGCCTTTTAAAATGATCTTATTTGAAATTCCCAGGCTGTGTCTGAAGTCATGTCCGAACTTCAAAACATAAGAGTTGTATCAGTTATCGGGGACTGGTCACTTGCATGGTGCGGTATTTTCCCTTACAATGTGAAAAGAAATAACAATTCCTCCTAAAGCAAGTAGGGAATCGTATGGAAGGAACCGGTCACAAATTTGGGAAACTGGGCTTAGCAATCGTTGAGAATTTTGTCGCGAGCAAGCTGGGCGAGAAATTTGTTAAGGAATTGCGCGCTCCTACGGACGAGCAGATCGCAATCGATGGGGCCATGCAGGCTACGGCAGATCGTCTCTGGAAGGGATGGGCGGATAAACGCCTATGGTATGCGATCTTCAACCACCTGCCTAAGAAAAAGGAACTACTAACCGACTTGAAACAGGCAGTGAAGACCTTTTATGGCCATCCCACTGACACGAGCTTTGCGGGGGTGCTGTCGGAAATCCTGCGAGAGTATCAGGAATTTACCGAAGAAGAAATTAACTCAGCCATCAGTAGGTACATGGAAGTTTTAACAGAAGAACTTGTACAGTTAGATGAAACTTTCCGCCAGAATTACTCGGCCGTGGCAGATGTGCGCAATGAGAAATTGCTGCAGGAAATAGCAAAAAACACGCACCTCCGAGAGGATATGCAACCAACCCGGCCTGTGGTTTTTCGCCCTGGAAGCGCGCCTCCTCGACCAACACTAATGATTGGTCGTGATGACGACATTAAGGAGCTGAAAAGACGGTTGGGCATTACGAGAGGCGATACAACATCCTTCCAGGTACTTACTGCAATTAAGGGGTGGCCAGGCGTTGGCAAGACAACCATTGCCTCTGAGCTGGCGCATGATCCCGATATTGCTCGCCAATTTCCCGATGGTGTTTTGTGGGCATCCCTTGGGCAGAACCCAAATATTATTGCTGACATGGCTATCTGGGGACGCGCCATGAGAACAGATGAAATTCTGAAGGCCAAGTCTGTAGAAGAGGCCCAAAGTATGCTAGCGAGCCTTCTGCGCAACAAACGCATGCTGCTCATTATTGATGATGTATGGAAGGCTGAAGACGCCATCCCGTTCAAGGTTGGTGGAACAGGTAGCGCGACCCTAGTCACCACTCGCTTGGATGGGGTTGCAAGTGCGCTCGCACCTAAGGCAGACAACATTTATCGTTTGAAGGTCTTGAAAGATGAGGATGCCTTGGAACTTCTACAACAACTGGCTCCCTCTGTTGTAAAGAGGCATCCAAAAGAGTGCCTAGTTTTAGTGCAGGACCTCGAAGGATTGCCGCTTGCATTACTAGTTGCTGGACGAATGCTGAACGCTGAAGTAAATTCTGGATTTGGTGTAATCGAATTAATAGCAGAACTCCGTGACGGGGCAAAGTTGCTGGAGGCGAATGCTCCTGCTGATCGAGCTGACCTGGTCACAGAGACAACCCCCACCATTGCAACGTTGCTCTATAAAAGTCTAGACCGGTTGGATGAAAATACAAAGAATTGTTATGCGGATTTAGGAGCCTTTGCGCCGAAACCGGCCACTTTTGATCTGAATGCCATGAAATATATGTGGCAACAGTTTAAAGTGGAAGATCCCAAACCTATCATTCGGACCCTAGTTGACCGCGGTTTGTTGGAATTTATGCCCGAATTGGGTCGTTATCAAATGCACGCCTTGCTGGTCATGCTTGCAAAGACTTTACTTACAAATGATGATGGGTAGGCTTCAACCAAATAACAGAACGGCTAGTTTGGTCCAAGTAACATAACACCAGCATGTTATTTATAAGCTGAAGGACAGTACCTTGGATGTCGTATAAGGAGCAATCAGAGTAGTAGAAGCAGAATATGATAAGAGAGAATGAAAGCCAGGTTAGTGAACCTGATATGGAGGTTATTATTTAAGGAGCCTATCTTAGTGGAACCAAAACTAGTCCGACAGCACGCTGAAATGAATTTACGAGAAGAAGGTGTCAGAGAGCAGACAGCACGGCTACGGCATGCTGAGTATTATTGTAGCGTATTAGAGGCCGCAGGCGAGCTCTATATCAAGGGTGGCGAAAATATCCACGCTGGCTTGAGACTGTTCGATGCGGAATGGAGTCAGATCCAGGCAGGGCAGGCTTGGCTGGTAGGAAACATCCTTTTGAGTTTCGAAACCGCCTCTCTTTATCGCCGGTATGGCAGGGGGCCTCTCTTGAACCTGCGCCTGACACCGCGGGAACGAATTGCTTGGCAGGAACCTGGCTTAACCAACGCACATCAGATGAAAGATATTGGAGGAGTAGGCGCTTATCTGGGCATCCTGGGTGAAGCCTACGTCGATCTGGGTGAAGTTCTTAAGGGAATTGAGTTCTTCGAAAAACAACTGTTCATCGCCGGCGAAATTGGAGACCGTATTCAAGAAGGGGCAGCCCTCCAACGCTTGGGGGGCGCCTACTGCTCCCTCGGTGAAGCCCGCAAGGCGATTGTGTTCGACGAACAAGCTCTGGCGATCGCACGGGAAATTGGTGACCGGCGATCCGAAAGTACCGCCCTCGACAACCTTGGGCAAGCCTACATTGCCTTAGGCGAGGTGCGCAAGGCGATCAAGTTTCTTGAAAAAGCATTATCCATAGACCACAAACTTGGTAACTTAGTTGGCGAAGAGCACGTTCGTATAAACTTGGGGTTCGCTTATTCTGCCCTAAGCGAGGACCGAAAAGCGGTCAAGTTTTACGATCAGGCGCAGGGCATCGCTCAAGAAATAGGGGATAAGCATGCGGAAGGCTCAATCCTCGATAACCTAGGGATAGCCTACGGTAACCTAGGCGACGCCCGCAAGACGATCGAGTTCTACGAAAGGGATTTGAAAATCACCAGCGAAATTGGCGACCGGCGTCATGAAGGAACAGCCCTCGGTAACCTGGGGATTGCTTACTACCGACTGGGCGAGGTCCGGAAGGCAATCGAGTTATATGAAAAAGCATTGTTCATCGCCCGCGAAATTGGCAACCTACAAGGAGAAGATGGAGCCTTAAGCAACCTGGGGGTTGCTTACCTCAGATTGGGCAAGGTCCGCAAGGCGATTGTGTTCGACGAACAAGCTCTGGCGATCGCACGTGAAATTGGTGACCGGCATTGCGAAGGGAATAACCTTTGCAACTTGGGGGGCGCCTACAGCCGTATGGGCAAGGTCCGCAGGGCTTTCAAGTACTTCGAAGAATATCTGGACATTGCCCGCGAAATTGGTGACCGGCGAGGCGAATGCTTTGCCCTCAATAACATGGGAGTTGTCTTCATTAATACCTTTAAAGTCCGCAAGGGGATCAAGTTAGTCGAACAAGCACTGGCGATTGCACAGGAAATTGGCGATCGGCGAGAAGAAGGTCTCGCCATCCATAACTTGGGGACAGCCTCCTTTCGTCTGTTTAAGATCCGCAAGGCGTTCGAGTTTGGCAAACAATATCTTATGATTCAAAGTGAAATTGGAGAAGGAAACCGGCTTACCCAGCTGGTGACGAACCTTAATAAACAGCTGATAAATACGGATGTGAAGGAACGCTGGCAATTACTGCCATGGAGAGAGCAGAAGGTGATTTCGCTCATTGTTTTGGGGTATACCGACCGTCAGATCGCGGCGCGGCTGGAAGTTACACAAAAGACTGTTAAGACAGACATACGCAATGCGCTGGCAAAACTCAACTTGCAAGGAGAGTCGGAATTGCGGACGGTGATGAAAGATTGGAATTTTTTTGATGATAGTAAGGAAAAGGAGGCTGAGGTACTAGAAAGCGGGTAAGTGAGAAGAAGAAAGGAGGAGGAGCAAAGGCAGGGGGCAGAAGTAAGCATGTGGGTGATAAGGTGTGGGATAATCGCCATCATCCAAATTCCCTTGAATCAATAGATACCTTCCCAGTCCAAGATTATTATCCAGCCTATACCTACCTGCATATTCTGCAGGCATTTGGGTTGTATCGTACGCTGCTTAATCTCTGCTCGCTTTGCCAGAATCTCTTATGCTCGACCGATGTGGATGTTCGTAGATAAAAAGGCGCCAAAGTCCGGGTCTATTGTGATTATTTAACGAAGATATAGGCAAAAGTATTAATCATGGAAGATCAATATCGCCACCTTACTCCGCTGACGGATGGATCTTGATCCGCCCGATCTTGAAACCTTTGTGGAGCGGTTCTGCGCCGTGCGAGGAGCCGTAGAAGGTTTCGACCAGGGTGGCGGCCGCCCGCCCCAGGCTTTCTGAGGCGGAGGCGGCCGGCCTGCCGTCTTCCTGGGCGCGTGTGATGGCGGGATCGTAGTCCACGGTTGCCAGCACGGGCGGCGTCCAGCCGGCGTACTTGGCGAGCTCAGAGGCGAAGGCCGGGGCGGTGTAGATGGATTTGGGCGTGCGCTGATTCAGGACCAGGAAGAAAGCCTCGCGCCCGAAACGGTGCTGCCCGCCGATGATCTCGGTCAGCAGTTTCATCACATGCCCGCAGACACGTACGCCTTCCGTAGTGGGCCGGGCCACCAGGACGACGGTGTTGGCGACGCGCAGCGGTTGGAGCATCCAGGCCGATTCGCCCGAGGGCAGATCGAGCAGGATGGCGGCGTAGTGATACTTGTAGGCTTCGTTTACAAGATCGTGCAGCTTGCCCTGTTCGCCGTCTCGGGTTGCGGCGGCATAGGCAGTCGACTCGGGTGGAGCGATGATGACATCCAGACCGTCCGCGGAGGTTTGGATGGCATCCTGGAAGCCGCCTTCGGTGCGCTGCAGGTACTCGGCCGCGCTGGGCGCGAAGCGCGTACCCAGCCGGAGAGGCGCATTGGTAGGCAGATCGAAGGAGAAGAGCAGCGAACGGATCGAGCGCCTGGCGGCCAGTTCGAAGCCCATCGCCTCCGCCAGGGTGGAACGGCCGGTGCCGCCCTGCGCCGAGACGAAGGCGATCTGGCGCGTCCCGACTGCTGCGCTGGATTGACCCATCGCCAAGCCCTGAAGCGGGGAGACGGCGCGCGTGCGGGCGATCTCGGTCTCGATCAGGGTCAGGCCGTATGCCAGCACTTCCTTGGGGGCAGCCGGCAGGAGGAATACTTTACGTACCTTGTCGAGCTGCTCGAAGACACCCTGGAACTGTGCCCAGTGGGAGGGCAGCAGCAGGATGACAATGGCGCGTTTCAAGGTGGAGAGAACCTCCTTGAGCGCATCCGGGCTGGGGGCGATGTCGGCGAAGACGATCAGGAGCACCGGCTCGGTTTCATGCATGTTGTCCTGGAAGGCGCGCCAGGAGTTGGCGATCATCGCCAGGGCGAAGCGCTCATGGGTTGCCACCAGGTGGGTGTAGTCGCGCGAGATCTGGTTCAGGTCCGGTCCGGCGATACCGATGGGGTATTTTTCTGTCATGGAATCCTTTCTGTTACTACGGGTTCAGGTGGTATCCGGTCATACCTTCGTACAAGTTGGCCAGGTCGATGGCGGGTACCGCATCGACACGGATGGTTAGGCCGCTGGCCGGCTCGAGGGCGAGATGGATCACCGCAGTCTGGTTCAGTAGAGCCAGGAGTTCGGCGGGGCTGGCAACCACCCCAGGGGCGATTTCGACCGGCGTCAGCGGAGCTTCGAGCAGGATCACACTGCTTTGCTGTTGGGAAGCGCTGGTGGTCGCAGGCAGGAAAGAGTTGCTGTTGCCTGTGGAGCCCGTCTCCACGTACCGGAAAGATTGCGGGACAATCAGGACTTTCAAGCCTGTGATAACGATGCGGGCGGCCACCGAAACCGGCGGCTGGGAGGTGGCGCTTGCGCTGGGCGTAGGGTCGGCCTTCGGCTGGGTAGCAGCTGGCGTGGTCCCGGCTACCGGAGTGGCCTGCGTCTCGTCAACGGGACTGGAGATCGACTGCAGCGAGTTCTGCTGGATGTGGGACGGGTCGACCACGGCGATGATGGTCACGGTCTGCCCCGGGCGCAACACTCCCGCCAGGCCGGTGGCCTGGTCCACCTTGATCGAGATGGCGACGGTATTTGGATCAAGCTGGGCCGGGATGCCGCTGGCGGCCGTGCTCTCCCCGGCTACATAGGCGGTGATCGGGTCACCGGCGACGCGGGCGGTGGTGAGCACCTTGCCTTCGGCCGCTGTTAGGGATGTATAGGCTCCCTTCGGAACGGCAGCTCCAGGGAGAGTGCGCAGTTCAAGCAGGTCGGCCGTCAGGCGCGTACCGGCCGCCATGTCCGTTTTCGCCACGACGACCGGCTTCGGGGCAACCACCCCGGAAAAGAGGGCATAGGTCAGGACGAAGGCCAGGAGGGCCAGCCCGGCGATAACGAGATAGGCCTTGTTGTGAGGTTTTTTCATGAAAATTTTCTCCGTTCTTGAGTTTGGATCCGCTCAGGCCAGCAGGCCCAGGCGGTTGAAATACTGGTAGATCTCACGGTCGTCCGGCTCGTGCACGGACAGCATGAGCGGCTGGACCAGGTAGGGTTCGGTTTGGATCATCTCGCTCGTATAACCGAGCTTGGCAATCGCCATGCCGATCGGCATGCGGGCGAGGAAGCGGTCGTACTCGGAATTCACGAAGCCCTTGGTATTACGGGCGATATGCGCCAGAACCGCCTGCCGGTCCTTGTCGTTCTTGGTCTGGCCAAAGAAACCGTTGTTGCAGGAGGACAGGATGCCGGCCGGGAGCTCGGAGATGGTCTGCGCCAGCACGTGCAGGAAGCACTGGTATTTGCGGCCATCCCGCCACATATCCAGGAAGATCTGGGCGGTCTGGCTCGCGCTCGTCCCTTCCCGATCCGAGGCGGAGCCGACCTCCACGCCCGAGAGCACCTTGTTGGCCTCTTCAAAGAAGATCTGCATGGGCGGAAAACGCGCCCCACCCAGCGATTCACGTCTTCGCACCACCGAATCCAGGTATAGGATGGAGGCAGCCAGGGACAGGAGCGCCGACTTTGAGAACTCGTCCATCTCTGCTCCGCCTTCGATGACTGTCACGCCCCACGGGTCCTGCTGGGGACCGAGCAATCCAAGATCCTCCACGGCCAGGGTGTCATAGCCGGGCCCGTACATGCGCTGCATTTCGCCTTCCGCCAATGGCTCCAGCCGCAGCAGAACGCCTTGAAGGGAAGAGCGGCTGGCCTGATCCTTGAGGCGGGAGACGCTGGCAAACTCCGCACGCAACAGCGCGACCCAGCCCGCCAGGCTGGCTGCCCGGCTGCGGTACACCGCCAGAGCCTGCCGCTCGAAGGCTTCCAGGCTGGCAACCTCCAGGAGCACGGTCTTACGTTCCGGCAGACCGCGCTCGCGCCTGGCCGTGTTGATAACATCCTGTTCGGTATCGTCGAGGACGGTTTTCCATTTTGCGAGATCATCCCCGAGACGCACCTTTGGGCGCGCTTCTTCGAGCAGATCGCTGTGGGTATCCGCCGGCAGGACGCCGTTCAGTTGGTACAGGCGGGTCAGGCGGTCGCGCAGGAAGCCCAGCTGCCGGGGCCCCATCCGGCCAGCATTGGCGAACAATTCGCAGACCAGCGTGCGGTACCGGGCCGCCTCGACGCGCTTGGGGATCTGCAGAGGGTTCCAGCGGATCGGGCGCACCCCGCCGGGATGAAGCTGGCGGATATCCACCCGTCCTTCCAGGCCCGGCCAGTGCAGCCCCTTGCGCCAGCCCTGGCCAAAGTCCAGCACGATCGTGCGGTAGTGCCAGCGCAGGGTGGTTTCGAAGGCCAGCCGTTCGGCAGCCACCGACTTGCCATAGCCGGTATCGCCCACGAAGGCGGTATGGAAGTGCCGTTCGGAAGCCAGGCGCAGCAGCGATGTGGTCAGCTCGCCCCTTTCGGTGGAGAATTGCCGCGCCAGCGCCACGTCACCCTGCATGTAAGGATCGAAGGCGAAAGGCGGGGTCGCCTCCTGGACCGTGCGTGCCAGCCCCTCTTCGAAGAGGCCGGGAGCCATGTAAGCGGAGGCCTGGAGCATTGTCAGGAGGGTCGAATCGGCATAGGCGGTCATCGCTTCGGGGATATGGATCTCGCGGGTCGAGGGCACCATGGCTTTGGCATGCAGGCGCAGATATACATCCTCGGCCGGGGTGAGCGTGCGGGTTTGCACTCCCATCACCACATCTTCCACGCCGTGGAAGGCCTCCGGGATGAGCGTCAGGAGCGCCTGCCTGCCGCGTTCCGAACCGGCCAGGGCGTACACGTCCGTGTAAAAGCCGCCCTCGAGCGTGATCGTGTTCAGGATCTCCTGCTGCTTGCGCAGGATGACCGTAAGCAGGATGGCCGGGTCGAACTGCCACTGGTTGGAATCACCCAGGGAAAAAGAGGGTGCCAGACCAAACGCCATTCCCTGGGAAAATCCCGAACCTATGCTCCTTGATTGTGCCTGGCCGGAGCTCCGGCTGTCTGCGTGGGTAGTGCCATCCGCCGACCCAACCGTGTCGGCCTGCGAGACGGTTTTGGTATCGGACTGGCTCTGTGTCTCGGAATGGGACTGGGTGACCGAATCACTCGCGGAATGGGTGACGGCCGAACCGTCCGTAACCGTATTCGTGTTTGAAACGAAGCTGCCTTCCGACTTGCTGCTGGAAGAGTTGTACCCACCATTGACGCTTGCCACGCCCGGCACCCCAACCGACCCACCCACGTTCCAGCCTTGTCCCTGGCTTTGCGACTGGTTGCTGCCCACGGAATGGCCAGACGATTCCGAATGGCTTTGGGTGGTTGCCATTCCTTCGGTATGGGTGTTGGCAATACCATTCGTGACGGCGAAGCCTTCGGTGTGGGATTGGGACTGACCGTCGGTATGACTCTGGCTGGCGACATGGGAGACGCCGTCCGTCTGGCCGGCGGACTGGCTGGCGGTGTAGCCGGTGCCAGCATTGCGCGCAAGTGCCCCGGAGAGCATCAGAGGAAGCGAAGTGCCGATGTTGAAGGAGCGGTTACCGGTCTGCCAGGCCGCCCAGGTGGAGGTATACTCCGCCAATCCCGCCAGCATCCGGCTGGCGTTTTGCATGGATACCGGCGTCAACAACACCTGCAGCAGGAAATCTTCTTCGAGCTGTGCCATGCCGCGCATGACCAGTTCATTCTGCTGGAGGGTGTATTCCTGGGGCCCGTGCTTGCCGGAAGACAGGAGCGGGTTGAGATCCGATTGCCCGCCACGGGCATTCTCACGCGGATCCGGGTGCCCGATGGCCAGCACACCATACGGCATTTTAAGCAGCGCATTGCTGATCCAGGAGGAGAGTCCGGTATCCAGCGCATGGAAACGGATCTGGGGGTAGGCGGCCGCCATGGCAGCTTCGAGGGAGGCTGCCCCATGGACTGCCTGGGCAGCTGCTTCATCCTTTGTCGTGCCGCGCCCAACCGCCCCATAGCACTGTACGATGCCGAGACGCTGCGGGTGGTAGATACCGGCCACCAGGTAGGCAATATCCACCTTGGCGTTGTACAGGCCGCGCAACACCGTGCGCATCTTGGCGAGTGCACCCTGGTCGCTGCGTACATTCAACGGGATGGATGCCAGGTGCATCAGGCGGATGGCGCGGTATTCGTGATAATCTTTCCCGCCTTCATGCTCCCGAACCTGGAACCACATATAGTCCAGCTCATCCTTGCCGGCGGCATAAACGAGGCTGTTGGCCTGAACTTCGAGATCCTGGGGAATATCCAGGCGCGCCCCTTGAAAAACCTGCTGCAAGCGCGGCAGGATGGTTTCTGCCGCTTGAACGGCAGCCGAGATGCGCTGGTCGATCCAATTGAAGAGTTCAGGCATGACAGGTTCCCAAATCCATCAAATCAAATAGAAACTTTGGCCCGGATGACGATGATCACCAGCGAGCCCATCACCATGCCAACCGAAAAACCGGAGACGAAAAAGAAAACAAAGAGAATGGGCATAAAGGTCAGATCCTGAATGAATTCGAATATTGGCCATGCAGCTGGAAAGTAGAGGCTGGTAGTCCAGCCTCTACACATTCAGTTGAGGGGAACATATGGAGCGCCATCACTGACAATCCCGTCCACCGGAGTCCAGCTAGGCTGGTGGAAGACAGGTTCGTCCAGGGAAGGAACATCCGTAGATTTGTTCTCCTCTTTACGTTTCCCAGCGCGCAGTTTCTTGACAGCTGAGATGAGTATCATTACCCAACCGCTCAAGACGATCAGCGCCGCCAGGGGGAAGATGACCCAAAAGGCCATCTCTGGAAAAGATGCAGACATAGGAGGCCTCCTTCTTGCCCCGCGTGAAAATCACGTGGTGGTGTCTGCGCCCGCGCCGGAATGATCCAACCGGGCATCGTGAAAATACTGGAAACGTGCATAACTGGAGGAAGTCCAGTTCATGTGTATGGTCGCTCAATCAAGAAAGATTGAGAGACAAAGATGAGCCTGGCAGGATTCGAACCTGCGATGGACCGTTTTTCATAACGGTTGCCCAGCCAGCGGCTTCAGGCTCAAACAGTGCGGCGTGCCATGTCAGTCGTGCGCATTCGTGAATGGTTGCTTGGACGCTTGTACTCCGCACGTCGCACTCGTACCCGAAGGGTGCTCGTACCCATAGGGTGCTCTAGGATCGTGTTCGTACTCTCCTGATGACATCCCCGGCTTCCCGCCAAACGTTGAACAGGGGCTTGGGGTTGCGGATAAAGCGGTTCATGAGCATGGCCGCAAACCCCACCGGATAGAGCACCAGGACGAACAGCATCCCGATCATGGCTACATTGCTGCGGGTCTGGTCGATGACAACCTGCGCATCCGCGCTGCTGCCAATGACAGATGCCCAATCAGCCGGGCTTGTGCCCTCCAGTGCCTGCAGACCGAAGTGCAGGAGCAAAACCAGTACCACATAAACCAGGATGCCGGTCTTGACCCACCACAGCTGGTTGAAGCGTTCTTCGGAGACGGCCAGGATGCTCACCAACCCGACAAACCACATAGCCGCTCCGATGGCTGGGATGGGGTATTGGGAGATCGACGAGACCACCAGCCAAAGTCCCAGGACAACCAGTGTGAAATAAGTAGCCGTGGGTGCAGCAGTCTGCACGGTTCCCCGTTCGTATCGCCGGGGTTGGCCTGTGGCGCGCCTTTGGACGGGAGGGTCGAAAAGGAAGGCGATCGCCAACCCAAACGTGAGGGAAAGCACCTCTGCGATGTGGCCGGCCAGCCAGTACAGGAGAAACAGGGTTCCGTTGACCAACCACATTGGGAGAGCCTGCAAGATATTCAGAAAGCTCATGGTTGACCTGTCAGGATCACGCGCACCAGTTTTACAGTGAACTGGCCGAGGTTCTCTTGCGCCTGGCGCGGGGCGGAAACCGGAGTTCCGCTCGTACGCACGAAAACGTTGGTGTCGTAATCACCAGGATCAGCGGTCTGGATGCTGGGGATAACCTTCATCCATAGGATGCTTTTATCGCCATTTAGCGACCCCGGGCCGGAGAAGGAGAACGAGAAGTCCGGGTGGATCAGGGATGCGCCAGGGTACGCCTGGGCCAGATCGGTCAGGATCCAGTTGCGGGAAGCCTGTGTAAGGTTGATGAAAACCTGCGCTGAGTTAAGGAAGTCGGGGTAAACCTTGGTATGCCCTATGCACTCGAACCATGTGTGCGTGATCGTCTTCCAGTTTGGATCGTTGGGATGACCTGCGCAGCCTGATCCCAGACCGGATGGATCCTCGGCGCAAACCGGATCGTGGTGAACGATTTTTTCGTAGTAATGGTAGGTGATGGGCGGGATCGAGACACTTACTTTTACATCCACGCCGCGCTTATCCGGGTCCTGGCCAATGACAACCGGGTTGGGAGGCGCGATCTTGCCGCCATCACCGGAGCCGCCCGTAATTTGGATGGGGCTGGTAGTGATGAAGGGGGTAGGACAATCGCTTGGCGAGGGCGGAAGGGTAGGAACTGTCGGACACCCGCCAGGGATCTTGCTGCAATCGCCACCAAGATAGAGCAATAGCATGGTGTAAAGATTTCCATCGGCTATTGAACCGGACATCAAGTCCGACAAGAAATTCATCATGTTCTGTCCACCAAATGACCAGATGCTATCTTTACCATCTATGACAGCTTGAAAAAACTCGTCCGGGTTGGTATATCCCATCCGTTGTAAGTCTGCCGGTGTAAGGTAACCTGCCATCATCGTTTCCAGAGCCCCAATGCCATTTCCTAATGCTGAGTAGGCATTGTTAATCCCCGATGCATCCGGGTGGAGAGCCATGAAGAATAACGTGGTGGCGGATGGCATGACCACAATATTGCCACTGGGGGTCATATAGCGGTGATAAGTCGCCTGCCCATTGATAAAGGGAATGTTTGGCATCCAGCTGGCATCCTCCTGGACCTCGCCCAGATCGGTCATTTTTCCGTAAAGGATGTTGCCGTTTACATCAACCACTTCACTCCATGGGTTATCTTGGGCAGAGACTGGAAAAGGAAGCATGGAAACGATGACAACAAGGATGGAGAGGAAGAATAGAAGTTTCTTGAACATGGAGTTTCTCCAGGAGGGTTAATGAGTAGGGGTGATCAGGCGTTGCACTTCCTGTTCGAAAAGGATGCGGTTCATAAGCCATTTGCCGTCTACAACAGCTACTTCGACATCAACATCCTGAGAAGATGCATCCAAGCCAGCCCAGGGATGCTCCAGCGAAACATGCACCTGCCAGACGCGGTTTTGATTGGTTTCTGAAATCAGGTGAATAGGTTCAACAGTGCAGCTTGTTTGGATTTGGTGTTTTTTCATCATGGCTTGAACTGCCGGTGCGAAATAACCCTTGATGGCTTGGCAGCCTGCTTCGGTCGTTGTGGCACATACATGCGTGACCCACAGATCAATACCAGCGGTGTAGTTTAGGGTATAGAAAGCGGTTACTGCGTTCACTGCCGCCTGCGCGTCAGGTGTCATGCCTGTGACGGTGGCTGACAGGGTTGGGGAGGGCAGCGGGTGAATGGCTAGAAAGCCAATCACGAGGAGTACAAAAACAAGTAACACGATCAGAATTTTTTGAACTTTTTTTGGCATGGTAATTTGCATGGTGGACCTCTGTGGCTGTGAATTAAAAACAAAACACTGGCGCAGGGAGAAAACGTTAGGAAGCCCTTAAAAGGCTTAGTCCATAAAGGACCGGTTACAACGAATTCTCCCAGCGCCAGTGTCAGCGACAGGGTGCGACGTGCATAAAACCGGAATATTAAATTGTTGCCGTTATATTAGCACATGTGTTCTAGTTGTGTCAAGGTTTTGAGGGGGTTTTCTAGATGATTAACTGATGTTACACATTAATCGGCAGCGCCAGGTAACACATCCGCTGGATCCGATTGTTCTGCAGATTGTCACATCATTTCTTTTGGATAGAAATACAGGATTCCTGTTCGACCCAAAGGATGGGCCGCGACAAGCCTTCCATCACGGTCCAAAACCATGGCGCCACCGTATGTTTCCGCTTCCTCGGAGAATGCCTCTACGCAAAGATAGCTCGTGGCAAGCATCGGCGCACCAATAGTTCGCACAAGTCTCTGATAATCCGGCAGCTCTTCCCTCGCCCATTTGTCCTGATCTTGTGATCGATTGTAAAAAGAGCGGGCATGCGGATGAAGAACCCAGTTGGGTCGCATGTTATTTGCCTGTCTTCTCAAGGATTCATCATACAGATCTCCGCAGATTAAGAATATGACTGACCCAAAATCCGTATCGACCTGCTGAAGCTCCGTGCCCTGCCGCTAAATCTCAGGATCGGCGCGCACTCCATGCCATTGCGGGTTCACCCGGCGATATTTTAGACGCACTTCTCCATTGGGCGACAGGAGTAATGCTGTGTCGTACAAAAGTCCCCCCTCAAGTTCAAGAAGGCCAAACGCAAGCCATATACCCAGGCTAGACGCAGTTATAGAAAGCTGGTCTGTGATAGAACCTGGTATCATATCCCCGAATGGCAAATCATGACACGGGTCATCATTGTTTACCATCCCAGTCATCGCCATCTCGCCGAGAAGAACCAGATTTGAATCGTTGCTTGCTGCCTCCTGGATCAACTGGATGGCGCTTGAAAGATTCGCCTTCCAGTCACGGGTGACAGGGTTGACCACCAAAGCACAGCGCATCTGATTTTTCATTTTAATGTTTACGCTACTTCTGCGTAAGGTGAGTGATTAGAACAAAGCGGGCGTCTGCCATGGCCATCCTAAAAATTTAACCGTGATGACCGTGCATACACACGGTTAGTGGAATGTCCTACTGAGTTTTGAATAATATATGTCATAAGCCATCTTAATAATGTTATGAATACTTTCACGCGATGGATATAACTCACCTTTATATATTCGTCGGATGTGAGTAGCGAATATAAAATTCCTCGGTATCTTTCAGCATCCTTTTTATGACATTTAAATGCCCTATTGCCTCCTCTTCAGACATAGTGATATCACCTTCCACGTATCGAGCAAGGTATCGTAATTTAGATAACTTATTAAATGTTTGGGCATACTCAGATGAAACATTACGCATATTAGCCATCTGGTTATATCTAGAATGAACGGCCTTGTGATTGGAATTTATTCGAAATTTAGGATCGGACCATATGCCAAGCAATTTTGCTTTTGCTAATAATTCGGTCGCACTGAAAAGATTATCGATAAAGGGCGACCAAATTTCCTTTTCAAGAGAACCTTCGGCAGCTTCAATGAATTGTTTAGCCGCATTAATATGCTTTAACGAGAGGGCTTTATCATAAAGGAAATCGAATATTAAGAACCATTGATTATTGAGCATAAGCATCTCAACGTGTCCGTTATTAGGATCATCTTTGTCCGAAAGTGTAAGTTCGGAGATCCCATCCACTTCATTCTCGAATATCGGATCTCCAGCATTTTTATTAACGCCCTTTTTTAATTTCAATTGGGCGATTGCTATGAATTCCGAATTTAAACGGATCTCAATTTTTTTACCATCTACCGGAAAAATAATTTGAGCTGCTCTTAGTTCGAATGGCGTTGGTAATTCCCCCTTGGCCTGTCTTCTTTCAACTTCAGGTCGAATATAAATTTCCAAGAAATTCTGGAACGCTTTATCAAAACCTTCCTGATAATTAGGTTTTTCTTCCATGAAAAGGCCCTCACGCTAATATATTTACGATTTTATATTAAATTGATAAGCGATATTTGTGTCTTTTTTTTCACCATAAGTAGATTGAAGCATTTATATGTGAAGCCGAGTGGCAAGCCGCTGTCCACTGGAGCTGGCGTTAGGCGTAGCATTTCTTAGCGGCGAAGTTTTGATGAATTGAGCCCGGTTAGGAGGCTATATAAGAAAAGAGTTGCTCTGTTTAATCTGCGGCTCCACTCTTCTCTTGTGATGTTCTGCCTCTTTGAAGAAGACAAATCGTTATCGTTAATGTCATGCCATTGATCGCCCCATTCTTGAACCACAAGATCGGAAACCGAATCTTTCTTGAGTTGGGCACAAATAGCGGCAATTTTTTTCCTATTCCCATGGCCGCTTGCTTGCTGTATCGGTCTAAGGCGTAGCAGTTCATCCAAGCTTGCTTCGATGGCCTCGCGCATTGGAATAAGTGAAGTGCTTATGGGGTTACTTTGGGATACTGGAGATTCAAATGCTTGATGAGCCGTTTGAAAGAGTTCCAATGAGCTTTTTCTACCGGCTGCCAAAATGTCCAGATGAAACCCTTTCATTAGGCGGATGACTTCAAGCTTTTTCTCGGAACGAGATGTGACTTCGACAAAATGCACCCACGAATTTTCAAGGTTCGGATCGGAGGCATAAGGGGCAATGCCTTGTGAGAAAATGCCAGATGTAGTAACTGAAGTCAAAGTTGCTGTTCCTGAAACCGAAGCTGTGGAAGATTGTACGTTTTCGAATACGAACCTTATTTGGGCAGTCTGCTCCCTGATTTGATTCCATTGCAACGCCAACGATTCGATACTTGCAGGGTCCATATAGGGAACAAGTGGGAGTTCCGCATCTGCTGCATCAATAACATCTTGGATGTGAACTCCAATATTACTGTGTGTAATTTGGGCTTCCGATGCCAAATTCTTAGCATTGGTAATAAGTGATCTTAATTCATCCGCTGCTGGATGGGATTTCCCGCCTATTGGCGACACCAAGTCTCCCCCAGGGGTGTGTGTTCCTGATTGGAGGAGCCGAGTTTTGGAGATAAAGAGTTTTAGCCGATTTAACATACGCGGTATTGATTATATAGGAAAGACGCATAACGGTTTGCGTTAGCGGCGGACGGGGGGCGAGGGTGGATACTAATCCTAAATCAGAAAACTGCCCGGGTGTTGAATGCGCTCTAAGAGGCCGCACCATGCTTTGTTAGGCACGGCAAGACTTGAAGACTCGCTGGCTATAAAAGTCCCTTACCTGCTTTTACAACAATCTTGCCAATTACAAATACCGTTCACTCAAATACTTGATGTAACTGGTGTGTTCTTGCCTGTATTCATTGGACATTACAAGAATCAACTCTTGATAGGACATGGCGTCAAAGTAAATTCCATCAGCCTTTGCAATTCCCGAAAACTTTTCGATTTCGTCTCGATGAACAGCCCCTTCTTTGCCTAAAACATCATACCAAAGATAGAGAAGCCTAAAACCGCTCTTGCCAAAACTTCTCTTAAGACCAAGAATGTGTTTGATCAATTGAGCAGAATGAAGATAGGTAAAGTTCTCATTTGGGCAGATAGTTTTCGCAAATTCATGTAACCTTGGAATGTCTGACCACAAATGAATTAACTCAAGATATGCGGGCTTCAAGCCGCTATGTTTTTGCGAGCCGTATGCTTCTGAAAATTTACACTCGACTGCAAATCTTTTGAATTGAGCCGAGTATGCGTTGTGGAAAACAACATCAATGTTCGGGGCTTTAGGAAATTTATCTAAATTGTCATCAACTGGATATTTATCTTCAAACACAATTTTTTCGGAGACAGTATTTCCTTTTCGACAAAAGCCACAAGCAGACGCAATAACGGATACTTGCCCGATATTTTGCCAATATTGAAAAACATTGACGCCTAAAGCGGACGATGAATGTACCGCCTGCATTTTAGCTGGATTTCCACTGATTTCGCCCCCGTCACCTTGTTCGAAACTTTTGCGAGTATTTAAACTCAAAGGTTCAAATAGATTTTGATTGAGTTCAAGAGTATATGCAGGACGACCTTTATCGCCTTTACTACCGACGAGCGAAATGCTGCGATTCAACGCCCAGTGTGTTTGCTTTGCCGTGATGTATTCATACGCTTTCATAATGGATGGTATTCCTAGACCAAGTGCCTAACTGTTTGTTAGTCTAACGGTCTACTAGATTATAGGTGGCACTATGTAGCCAATCACTGATTTGTATATTTTGTGAGGGCTGGCTATAAATTATAAGAAGTATAGACTATATCTCATTTCAATTCAATACATTCGTGAAATAAGGTCTACACTTCGTTGCCTTTATTCAAAACACCTGTTATGTTGTGACAGGTGTTTTGAAAATGTATCAAATGCAATCATGGGGCTGATATTCTACAATAAGGTACAGGGCCATTAGGCGCATGACTGATAGTGCCCCACACGAACCTCTCAAACACATTCCAAGAAGATGGTAAGATGTTTGCCCAAGTTACATTTGTCGGGATATATCCATTCCTAATATCTCGGGGATCTATCGATTGCTGCATCCCAGAATAAATCGCCGATAAAGCATAGCGTCCAGACATCGGTATTTCCATCGCTTCAACCAATATTTCAGTAAAGAAACAAGCATCGTTTTTTACTTTCACACTCGGATCGCTTGCTTGATAAGAATGGGCAAGGTCGTCGTACGCCTGCCGGCGTTCGGCCAATAATCCGTAATACGTGCGGCCCCTGTATTCCTGCATACTCATCGGCTGGCCGGCACGCCAGGCAAAGTAACCGATTGGAGCCAATAAGGCAACAATCACGATCACCCCAAGGACTTTAAACATCAGCCCAACTCCTTTCCAAAACGTCCACATCTTTTTCTTCTTCATCACTGCGTTCTCCTGAAATTCATTTCTCAATCACAGCCAAAATCTCATCTGCTCGGAAAATGCGATTGCGCGCCTTCCCGGTGATCTCCCGCAATATCCCTGTTTTCTCCAACCGTTCGATGCAGCGCTCGGCAGTCATATATGGGATGCCGATTGCGGCCTCCACCTGGCGAACATTGAGAATGGGCCGCTGGAAGATCAGATCGAGAACCTGCTCGAGGCGCTCCTGCCGCCGGCCAACTCGAACGCGCTCCAGGTAGTCCACTCTCAGGCTCAACAAGCTTTCCAGCCGCACTGCATCGTTGACTGCCTGGGTGCTGACACCCGTCAGAAAAAACAGCAGCCATTCTTCCCATGCTCCGTTTTTGCTCACATCCAGAAGACGGGTATAGTATTCTCGACGCTGGGCTTCAAAGTACACGCTCAAATTAAGCAGTGGTTGTGAAAGCACGCGCCACTCATGCAGCAACAAGATAATCAGCACCCGGCCCATTCGACCGTTTCCATCCAGGAATGGGTGGATGGCTTCGAACTGATAATGCAGCAACGCGGCCCGCACGAGGGCTGGAACTTGCGAGGGTGCGTGGATGAATTTCTCCATCGCGTCCAGCGCATCCAGCATCTCATCCACGGGCGGCGGTACATAGGTGGAGTTTTCCAGCGTACTGCCAGCCGGCCCAATCCAGTTCTGGCTACGCCTGAATTCCCCGGGCGTCAGCTGCCCACCGCGGACGTTTTCCATCAGCCGTGCATGGATCTCCCGGATGAGACGCAGGCTGACCGGTAGGGTCTTCACACGTTCCAGCCCATACTCCAACGCCCGGACATAGTTGAGGACTTCACTTGAATCATCGACCATTTCAAGAAATGATAACTGGCCAGCTTCATGGGCATACAAGTCTACTAGAGAAGCCCGTGTGCCTTCAATTCGGGACGACAACACTGCCTCCTGCCGTATGAAGGGCATGATCAAAGTCTGATTGAAGGGGAACGCGCCGGCAAGCGTATTCAGTCTACTCAAGTCCCGGTCCGCTTCGGACAAAGCGGATACAACTACCAGGGACCACTTGAGATTTGGCGGCAGGGGATTGGGAACATACGCCCAATAATCTTTCAGGGTATGGATTACTTTACCGGAGCTACTGTTGCGGAATTCTTCTGGGTTCATAGCAACTCTCTTTATCTATGTGTGAATAAGACAAACCTATATTACCACTTAATGCCAAACATGTTAATAACAATTGCAAGTATTACCACTTAATCAGATAATGTTAATAGCAGAATTACTGGCTATGGTTCAGTTTCCGGTAAATAAGTGCGAATGCAAGAAAGATGGTTGTACAGGGCCAAAAAGGCCTGTTTAATCTGGCTAATTGGGCATAAAAGAGCGTGAATCATCCTCTTGATCTCTCCTTTTCTCGGTCTACTGGCGCGCTAATAGAGCCCCTCTTGGGTGTACAGGATATGCATACGCTTCAAGTTGAAAGCCAGGCAAACCAGGCACCATTCGCCTGCGGCCGCTGCCAGGCCGCGCAAAGAGAATTGTCGGAAGCCCAAGATCTCCTTGATGATCCCGATGATGGGTTCGACCGTACACTTACGCAAGCGGTAGATGGCCTGACCGATCTCGGTCTGCAGTTTGTAAGCCATCTTGACCTTCGGACTGGCCTTCTCGTCGGGTGGTTCAGGCTGCTCCTGGAAAAAGGTATGCCAATCTTTGTGGTGCGGTTCCCGGCCGGTGGCAATGTACGGGACCAACGCCGCATTTTTCGAACGCAGTGACATTGGTTGCGCTGAAATAGCCATTATCCAGAGCGGCTGCATCCGGCTTTCCCAACCTCGGGCGAGATGGCATCCAAGGTAGGGAGAGCTTCCTGTTTATCATTGGGATGGTTAGAGAGCGCGGTGGCGATGATCAGCATGTCTGGCCTGGTCGGCTGCCACTTGAACGTTGTAATGCTGGTCCACCCCTTCATTGGTGCTGTTCTTCATGATGCGCGAGTCGGGATCCGTGAAGTTGTACTGATCTTTGTCGTGTGGCCCCGCTTCGGGTGGTTTGGGCTCTGGTCCGCGTGGTTTGCGCTTGTTTTGGCGGGCTTTCTCCTCCCGCTCCCGCTGTTTGGCTGCATACTCGGCTTGTTCTGCTTCATAGCGCTCTTTGGCACGCGCCTCCAACACCCGCTTGGCCTGCGCCAGCTTCACCAAGCGTTCCTGGCGGATCGCAAGTTCCTTTTCCATGTCCATCCCTTCCGGCAATTCCACCTCCCCTTGATCGGCCTGCTCCCCCAAGGTGAACAATTCTTGCACTTCCTGCTGCAGTTGTGCCTCCAGTTCAGTCAAACGCCCATAACTGACCGCATGGCTCTTGGAAGCATCCGCATGCACCTTACTCCCGTCGATACTGATATTCCCCAGCTTGAGCACCCCTGCACCCTCCGCCAGCAGCAAGATCTGCACAAACAATTCTTTGATCTCCTTCAAAAAACGCTTCCGAAAGTGCGCGATCGTATCATGGTCGGGATGCAAACCCTCCTGCTATGAACCGAAATGGAATGCTCTCGTACGTGGCTTTCTCGATCTTCCGCGAGCTAAATACCCCCGTGGCATATCCATAAAACAACAACCCCAGCAAAATCTGCGGCGCAAACAATGCCCCACCCTGATTCGAATATTGCTTGTTGAACTCCCTCAAATCAAGCTGGGCAATGATATCCACCACAAAACGCGCCAAGTGGCTGGGCGGCAGCGCTTCCCCCAACGGAATTGTCCTGCTTCAGAACCTCTTCATAATTCGCATCAAGTATTTTTCTCATATCCAAAGTCTATCACGACTTAGTTTTTGTGTAAAAACAACTTCATTTTAAGCAGGCCCGAGAGTAGATCGATTAGAATGTAGCATTAGATCATTAGTATAGGCATTACTGATGCTAATCTTAGAAATATATAGCTGTCAGTGTACACATATTCTAGGTACAGGAGAGTATCCTGATTAGAAAGTCCACACTATTTTATGGCAAAATAATTATGACTTTAGCTGACTAGAAATGTCCTCATTGTGGAAAGTGGTATAGTGGTTCTGCTCTGACTTGTGATTGTGGGTATGCTTTTCTAGCAAACCAACCGTCGCCTAGCGGGAAAGCTAAACAATCCATAATGGGGATCGCTTCGTTCATCATTGGCATTGTATATATCCTGTTTCTTTTTGCATATCTTGGAATCTCTTGGTTCTCATTACTTAGCCTGTTTCCAACCCTTAGCCTGATCGTCCTGTTCCTGAACCTGGTAGGCGTGGGCTGGCATGCGGCGGTCTTCCGGAAGACTAAAAGAAAACGTTTGGCATAATCGGTTAGCCATCAACGGCTGACAGTCACCTGCTATTGCGCTCTTTGTATTAGACTCACCACAAACCTATGATTGAATTTACTACAATAAAAAAACAAGAAAACCAAAAAGGGTTTCTGACACAAGACCGAAATATCCCTTAACAGGACACCCTTCTTTTTTGACGTCCTAAAGGGTTTTCTGACGGTTCCGCGAGGATTTTTAGACAGTTCGCCCATAGGTTTTCGGACACTTCAAATTTCCCGGATTCTGGCCCAGGGGCTTTCACCGGGCTTGGCTTGTTTCAGGACTTCGATGTTGGTAACATACAAGCGGCACTTCTTCCCATCTTCGGTTGCCCAATGAATGATTTGGCTCTGAATGGCATTCATCGGGCCAATTTTGCGGGTGACCAAGCAGATCCGACCTCCGCCGACCACCAGCGCGTTTTCCCATTTTCGTGAAAGGGAGCTACGGTCATCCTCCTGGCCTGTCTCAACCTCAAGATAAAATGTTTCGCCATCCTTGCTTGCAATCAAGTCCGGCCAGAAGTAGCGATTCTCGTCGATCTTGATCTTGTTGGGTTTGGTGATCACTGCAAACCCGAGATGGGTGAACAAATCTGCTGTACGCAGTACCAGGCTGGCTTGTAAATCTGTTTGATAGGCCTTGATCAGGGATTCGTATTCACTTATTGCAGGAATGGCATTGGTCAATTTGGTATATGTCCACTGCCCTTTATCAGTTAGCCAGACATAATTCGTCGGTCGACCGCGCAGAGACTGGCCTCCCTTCGAACCCAGCAAGCCTTGATCACAAAGGTGATCGACCCCACGAGCGGTAGTCCTAGGAATTATCCTCTCTTGTTCCAGCATCGCGTCTTCAATCTGTTTGACCCGTGCCAGTCCTGTCTTACCAATAAATCTAAGAACATTCCTGGGGCTTTCGTAATCTTTATTTTCGATCCATTCCTGAAACCACGAAGAATAATTTTCCGGAGCTGAAGGCATCTTGCTGGCTTGCAAGGCAGCTTCCAGTTCCTGGATCTTCTGGCGCGCTTCGGCCATGCTTTTCTCGAAGGAGGCCGCCTGATTTTTAAACTCTGCAGTCTGAGTTTCGGCATTCATCGCCCGCTTGGTCTGAATGTCCAACTGTGATCTAAATTCCTCCACATCGCGGTTGAGTTTCGTAATTTGCTGTGCATCCGGATTGCTCCTAACAAAACCCAGGCTGGCTTTTACAATGCTGACAATTTCAGCTGCCAGTTCCTCCGGTGAAGAATTGTTTTCCAGATGGTCTTTCAACCATTGGTCGAACTGCTCCCCGCCCAGTTCCTGACCAATACAAACAAACTGGTGTTGGATCCTCCTAACCTTTTCGCTTTCCAAGACGAGTAAGGTCCGGTTTGCTTCCAACGCCGTTTCCAGTTCACGGATGCGGATTTGTTCCTGGCTCATGGCTGCTTCTGCATCCACGGATTTTCATGGACACGTTTCAGGGCGTTTGCAGCATCAGCCAAAGCGTTCAAAGCAGAGGCCTGGTTATCCGTGGTGGGTTCGCTGATCCAGGCAATCGTGCCGGTAGCAGCTCGCATGGATTGATTTACCGCATCCTGAATGGCATCATGGAGAATTCCCAAAGTGGGAGGAACCTTTGTGCCATCCAATTCAGTTTGAAGGGTGGCCAAACGTCCATAGAGCGCATTTGCCTGACCATCCTGGGCCAGCAGATCCGTTTCCGGGTTTGAAAGCAACGCTGACAGTCCATCCTGGATTTCCTGCAGTTCTCCTGCCCAGTGCTGGGTGTCATGCTGGTAGCCCGTGACCTGTGCCAGCCGAGGAGAAAGTGGGATCGGTAAACCATTCTCACCAACCGGAGAATTCAAGCGACCGAGGGCAATCAATCCGATCACCCCAGCCAGGATAAACAGCACTCGCAAGATTGCCTGCAATGAAGATTTCGGAATTTCAACATCATATTTCATTTCTCCAACTCCTCTGCCTGTTTGGATAATAATTTTGCCCGGGCTGCTGACCCAGACATCCAATCCACACCCTCCAAAAAAGTGACGTGTTCAGCTGTGACCTCCACAACCCTCTTGCCGGTTTCCTGGTCGCGGGTTTGGAAATGGCCGTCCACGGCAATTTTGCAATTCTTTTTTATGTAGGGATAAACAAGCTCGGCCAGGGAACCGATAATATTCACACGCAGGCCATCAATGTATTGTTCATTCTTCAACAAGAGACGCAGGAACGCATAGCTGCCTTCCCGGTCAGCATGTTTGTACCAATCGAAATAAATATCCTCTTCGACTGTCCCAATGACAAATACATTGTTGGCCGAGATCGAAGGTTTAGGAAGTTGTTGCCGCGTCCGTTCCTTTTCCCCATATTCCCAATTGATGTTGCGCAGCAAGTACAAGTTGAGCGCTTCAACTTCATGGCTGAGTGAGCCTTTGAACTCCCGGCTAATGAGATTACCCGCCACTGCAATACGCGACCCGCGTTGAAGGTAGGGGAAATACAATTCCGCATTTTCGTCCCATAGGTTGACCCTCAGCCCTTTTACCTCTCTGGGATGATGGCAGAAAAGGAAGAGCCGAAGGAAAGGCCGCCTTGTTTCTTTGATAAGAAGGTGATCAAAATAGATGTCGCTGGAGATATTTCCAACTAGAAAAACACGGTTCATGGGTAAATGCTCCTTGTCAACTTTGATATGTACGGGGGGGTTCAACATCTTGTATAACCTTCCCACCATTCATGAATTTCTGGTTTTCTTTCCGTTCCCAGGTTTCGGTGGTTTCCTGCTCGCCAAGGAGAATTGCCAGTAGGATCGCATGGCGCTCCGAGGCTCCCACCGTCTTTTCCCACAATTCATTTCCAGAGGGAGTGGATTGGAGTTCGTACTTTCGGGAAACGCGCTTTATGGACCAATGGACGAGGTGGACAAACTCCGCAGGAGGCAAGGCTGCCAGGCGGTCGTACGCACCCCCTGGGCCTTGATCTGGGTTATCTCTGAGCGATGCAAGTGCGTAAGATAATGGGTTTTGAATCCCTTCCCCGGCCGGGCTACAGGCGTAAAGCAGCCAGGATACAAACGCCTGCACGGAGGCGTTTTTTTCCAGGAGTTCTTTCGTGACCTTCGGGTGGACACGAGATTGGATAAGGATCTTCCCCAAAACCCAGGAAGGTGGAACCGCTACCGCCGGGACGTCTTCGGTGGTGGAAGTGATTCTATTGGGTGTGTTTGGTGAGGAGTTTAAGTGCTTTAAACCGTGCCATTCGCGCCATGCGGATGTGCCATCCGCGCCATCCAATGGTGCCATTTCCGCCATTGTATGAGTGCCATTCGCGCCATTCCTATTGGTGTCATGCGCGCCACCCACTGGTGCCAAATGCGCCATCCTAATGGTGCCACTCGCGCCAGCGAAGATCGGCTCCTCCATCCGCACCCGCAGGCGCATGGAATCCACATCGTCTTGATCCTGGCTAGGCAGGATGCACAGAAAAGCACTGACTGGCCCATGGACATCCCTGATCCATTCCCAGATTGTCTTGGGCCAATTCAATCCCAGCCAGTCCGCCAGTTCTGAGTACCCTCCGCGCACAAGAACCTCTTCTCGTACTTCCCCGGTGTCACGGTTGTAATAACAGCGGTCCCGAAGAAGAGCGACCAGCCAGGCCTGAGGCGCGGTCAATTTTGCGTTCGGGATGACGGTCTCGAGGAAATAGTGCGTAAGGAGAATTGTTCCAAAAGCAGAAACGATCTTCTGGTGGAGGTTTTCGGATGCCTCCCGCAGATCGGGCAGGAGTTCCCCTTTTTCGCCTGCCAGCAACCCAACAATCTCCATCACCGTCCGTAAAGAGGCTGAAGGATCCGGAGCAGTTACTCCCAATGGAGGTAGCAGTTCCCCGACCAGTTCCTGAATTTCATTGGCTCTACGAAGAGCATCCAGCAGGGATATCCCCTCTCTCAGCCGAACCTCCAGCCAATCCTGAACATGGAAAGCGTCTATGTGTGAAAGAGGCAGGGTCAAGTGAACGGTGTAATGATTGGGCAGTCGGTGAGCCTGCCGGTCTTTCCCTCTGGCCCAGCGCGGTTCTTCATCCGTCCGTTCCACGAGCCCATTCAGCGCCTCCCAGGTTGCTTGCTCTTCCACCGCCCGGAAAAAGGTTCGCCTGCTGAGACCGGAGAAACGGATGATCTTCCAGACTGGCACGCGCCTGTGTTTGGATCCGCTGTCCTGGCGTTGACCATCCCAGACAGCCTGACGCCAGCCAACATACAACCAGGCGTTGCGTGCCCCAATCTCAGGAACCAACCGGCTGAAATAACCAGGCAGAGCGACGATCCGCTCGGGATTGACTACCTCGTCATAAGAGAGCCGGTGAACTACCTGGACATCGGCTGTTTCCGGTTCATTGCCTTTCTCGTCATCATCACCATCACCGTGTTCGTCTTCTTGCGTCATGACAGGAGTGTTAACTACAAACGCAACGGAAACGCCCCGGTTCATGATGCCCATCAGCAGACGGGTGACCGTGCTCGTCAGGCGGCTTTCAAGCCACTCGCGCGTGTAATCATTTCGGACGCCTACGGAGAAAAGGCCATCCTCGTAGGACACCAGGTGCGTATCGCGCACCCAGGTGTCAAAGGAGGCTTTGGGCATTTCCATCTGTAGTTGTCCGAGGGCGGATTGCCAGGCTTGTTCAGGGCTGAGAGTCATGTCAAAATACCAGCGGAAAGTCGAGGGTCCTGTTGCCCATCTCCAGTCAATAAATGCCTTACAGGGCTTCCTGGCGAGGGATGGGCTACCGTATAGGGTAGCGTTATAGGGTACCGTAGGCTCATTACTACGCTACCGTATACGCTACCGTAGAAGGGTAGCGTATGTTCACGATTTCCTCAGTTTGGTGAGATCGAGAACGTATTCGAAGCGGGCACAGCGGGAGGGCCGTTTTAATTGTGAGAGTTCAATCCTGCTAGCTTCATGATCAGCCACTCCCTGGTAAACATAGAAAGCCACCAAACCCGAGATGGAGATTTGTTCCCGTTCTGAAATGTCTCGCAGGGACTCATGCAGTTCGTGTGGCAGGTCCAGCCCTACCCTATGCCGGGAGGCATCCTTACGGGCCTTCTCCTGCTTGGGTTTTGGAAGGTTGGCAATCCGTCTTTTCTTTTCCATATCCGAGAGTATATCGGCTACGGCCGGATCGACCACCGTGCGGCGATTAAGCGACTTGTCCACAGAGAGCCTCCGTAATTCTTCGCAAGGTGCTGATATAACCGTTCTCGTAGCTGCCGGTGTAGCCGATAACAGCGGGGGAGCGTGGGCAATACTCCCATAAGCTCTTGCCATATGCCGGGGCTTCACGGGCTTTCGTGTCTTGCGGGATGGGCGGCCAGACATGGCCATTGAAGGTTTGCACCAGGGCTTTAAGTTGCACGATCGTTTCCCGCGTGGTGCGGTCGAAAAAGGTGGGGAGGATGCTGTATCCCAGACGGTGTCCGCGCTCCGCTACTTCCCCCATCGAACGCAGGACTTCGTTCACACCGTCTATTGCCATGGCATCCAGCTTGGTCGGGATGAGGACCCAATCGCTGGCCAGAAGCGCCGAGACGTGCAAGACATCCAACGAAGGGGCCATGTCGAAGACGACCACATCGTATCCAACGTTCCTGAAAAGGCGGCCGATGATCTCCGTGGGAAAATTGGAGATCACCACGGCCCGTTTGGCCTTTTCTGTCTTCTTGTCGCCTGGAACGATATCGAGATTTTCCCGGGTGGTTACAATGACATTCGAGAGGGGTTCTTCTTCTGCGACCAGTCGATACAGCCCGGGCGCTTTATCGACTCCCAGCGCAAATGCCACATGACCCTGCGGATCGAGATCGACCAGTAGGGTTTTCTGTCCTGCCATGGCCAAGCCATGCGCGAGGGTGACAGCGGTCGTAGTCTTGCCGACGCCGCCTTTTTGATTGGCAATCGTGAGTATAGTCATAGGTGCTTTCCTTATAAAAATACAAATGGTCGCCGGTGGGTGGTATCGAACCATTCACGAGCGACCTAAAGTGCAAACGCCGATCTACATCCCTGTTTCTGTTGATTGTTTTGACTGCAATTTGACTGCAACGGACGTTAGAACACATGTTCTTATTGGACAATTATTAAACAAAAAACCCCCATATATGGGGGCTATGTTGCGGCGAACCGCTATATTTAGGTGACCGACCCGAGGCTCGAACTCGGAACCCACTGACTATTAAGAGTCAGTTGCTCTACCATTGAGCTAGTCGGCCGTTTTTGTAGTGCCTGACTGGCCTTTTGACGAGTCAGTTGCTCTACTTTTTGAACGTTTTTACGGTTTTTTGGAAAGGCAACTCGCGAATCAGTTGCTCTCCCTTTTCGTTAAGGTTCTGTGAATAATATTCTCTTCGCGGGCGGTATTATACCGCAAAGAGAACATGTGTCAACAACTTTTCTTGAAGTAATTTTACACTCGTTTTCGCTCGTGTTTTATCAGATTGCTGTGTGGTTGCATGGATATAATTTTCTCGAACGTAGCAGAAAGCAATTGTTGTTTTCAGAGCACTTTCATTTTTTAATATCCGGTTGATCGTTCGGGCTTTCAAGTTCTTCTGCCGGTGTCCCAATCACTTTCAAGATTTCATCCGCCTGGTAGAAACGGTTGCGGGAGCGGCCAGTCACTTCCCGAATAACCCCGGCTTCCACAAGTTTCTCGACCTGCCGTAGGGCAGTCAGGTATGGGACTCCCAATGCAGCTTCCACTTGGCGGATGCTTACAATCGGCCTCTCAAAGAGCAGGTCAACCAGCCTGACCATTCGTTCGGAGCGCACGTCCCGGTGATATCGCAGACGGAGATCGTTCAGGGCAATCAGGCGGATGGTATCGTCCTGTGCTTGGACTTGGACCCCGGTGAGAAAGAATTCCAGCCATGCTTCCCATTCCCCATGCTGGCTGACCGCCAGCAGCCGGTCGTAATACACCTGGCGGTGTTGATCGATATAGGAACTCAGGTTGAAAATCGGCTGGGAAAGCATGCCCCATTCGCACATCAAGAGCAGGATGAGCAATCGTCCCATCCGGCCATTCCCATCCAGGAATGGGTGAATGGCTTCGAACTGATAATGGATCAGGCCGATGCGCACCAGAGCGGGAATGGGGGAAGAAGAATGGATGAATGTTTCCAGGTCTCCCAGTGCCTGATTCATCTCGTCAACAGGCGGGGGTACGTACGGAGCACTCATCAGGGTGCTGCCTGACGGTCCAATCCAATTTTGAGAACGGCGAAATTCGCCGGGTGTGAGATTGCTGCTGCGTACATTCTCCATCAAACGGGAGTGCATTTCTCGAATAAGTCGCAGGCTGACTGGCAAATCTTTTCGCCGATCCAATCCATAATCAAGAACCCGTACGTAGTTGTACACTTCGCTGGCATCCGATGCGGGTTCCAGGAAAGATAACTGACCAAACTCGTAGGTATATAGCTCGACCAATGATGTACGTGTCCCCTCGATGTGGGAAGACTGAACCGCCTCACGCCGGACGAAGGGCTGCATCAGAACACGCGGGAAGGGAAATGTGCCGGCCAGTGTAGATAGCCTGCTTATCGCTTGATCCGCGCTGGATAGAACTCCAACCAATGCGACGGGCCATTCCAATACGGGCGGCAGGGGGGATGGAACAAATGCCCAATAACCTTGCGGGGTTCGGACAGGGTGGCCGGCGCTACTGTTTTGGTAATCTTTAGGATCCATACCTTAACTATTTCCAAATTCGAGCGAAAATGAAAATAACGTATATCTATATTATCACTTATTAGGATAATTGTAAATAAAAAGAATGAACATAAAAAGAATGAAGAGTTGCTCCCCATTCCAGTCGGAGAACTCACATTACAATGCTTCCTGTAAAATGTAGAATAGATCCAGAATATTGTGTATTTCACTCGCTCATGGGGAAAACTCATGTGATAATAAAAACGCTCCGCAGTTGGCTGCCCCCTCAGCCAGCCGCGGAGTATTTTTATCTATAAGTTGATCCCTGCCTTTTGAGCCATTCTTCTACTATTTTATATCCTTTGAGTTGCTACATCTTGCTAAAAGATGAAATCCGTAAATATTCTGTTAAGGAACTCTTAAATTTCGCACCATTCCGGCCCATCCGGCGTATATATACCCTGATACAGATTATTGCCACAAGGATATTTCATGCAGAACCACATAGATAAACCCCAGGTACTCGTTATCGGCGCCGGCATCGGCGGGATCGCTACAGCCGCCCGGCTGGCGCGCGCTGGCCGCCAGGTAACGGTGCTGGAGAAATGTGAAAAACCCGGCGGGCGCTGTGGCCGGATGACGGTGGATGGTTATACCTTCGACACTGGGGCGACCCTCTTCATGATGCCCGATCTGTATGCCCAGACCTTCGCGGCGCTGGGCGAGCGGATGAAGGATCACCTGGACCTGCGCCGCATCGACCCCACCTATCACCTGATCTTCCCGGATCTCTCGCAACTGCAGTTGACCTCCGATCTGCAGCAGATGCGCACCCGCCTGGAAGCCATTGAGCCGGGCAGTTTCGAGCGCATGCTGCATTATTTGGGCGAAGCTGGCCGGATCTATGACCTGTCGCTGCCCAACGTGCTTGGCCGGGATTATCGTAGCCTGCCAGAGTTTATCAACCCGCGCATGCTCCAGTTGTTCCTGCAGGTCAAGGCGCTCACCCGCCACACTGATTATGTGGAACACTTCTTCAAAGACCCGCGACTGCAGATGGCCTTTACCTTCCAGGATATGTACATGGGCCTCAGCCCGTACGAAAGCCCGGCCACCTACTCGTTGATGCAGTACACCGAGCTGGCGGATGGATTGTGGTTCCCAATGGGCGGCATGTACCGCGTGGTGGAAGTGATGACCGGTATTGCCGAAAAACTGGGTGTGCACTTTATCTATAATGCCCCGGTTGAGCAGATCCTGGTCGATGGCGCGGCTGCCACTGGCGTGCGCCTGGCGGATGGCCAGGTGCTGCCGGCCGGTTCAATAGTCGCTAATGCCGATCTGGGCTATGTTTACCGTCGCCTGCTACCGGATGCTGCTGCCGCTGAGCGGATTGAACGCAAGGAGTACGGCTGTTCGACCATCATGTTCTATTGGGGTTTGGACAAACAGTATCCCCAGCTTGGGCCGCACAACCTGTTCCTGTGCGGAGATTACCGCCAAAGCTTCGAAGATATTTTCAAGCGTATGGGCATGTCGGACGAACCGAACTTCTACATCCACGCGCCTGTCCGGATGGATCCTTCCATGGCCCCGGCCGGGCATGACACCTGGTACATTGCCGTGCCGGTTGGGCATCTCAATGACAAAGTCTCCCAGGACTGGCCGCGTATGCAGGCACGGGCCCGGGCTTTCATCCTGCAGCGCCTTGCCCGGCTGGGTCTCACTGACGTTGCCGCGCACATCCGCGCGGAAGTGAGTTTTATCCCGCAGGACTGGCAGACGCGCTTCAACCTGCCGTTCGGCTCTACGCACGGTCTCAGTCACAAACTGACCCAGATGGCCTACCTGCGCCCGCACAACCGCCACAGCCGTTACCATAACCTGTATTTCGTCGGAGCCAGCACGCACCCTGGTACGGGTGTGCCGACCGTGCTTATCTCGGCCGGCCTGGCCGCTGAGCGAATTCTTGAAGATGCTGGCAGGTAGCCGAATGTTAAGAATCATTAACACAACCGACACAAAGGAAATCAAGAAAAAGACGAATTCTTCCTTCGTGAACCTTCGTACCCTTTGTTTTGAGATATTTTTCGCCCCGGAAGGAAAGCCTCTGCCTAACGCAGCGGCTCTGGGGCGGGAGGAGACACACGCATGACCAATACCACCGCCCGGCTGGCCCGCCGAATCACCTGGGCCAGCAGCAAACAATCTTATCTCACTGCCCGCCTGCTGGCCGACCGTGATCTGGCAGACGACTGCCTGCGCGCCTACGCCTACTTCCGCTGGGCGGATGACAGAATCGACATCTCGCTGCCGATCGGACTGCCCGGACTGCATTTATCGAGCGGCAGAAAGGGCTCATCGATAGCCTGTACCGGGGCGAGCGCCCAAGAGACCTATCCCCCGAAGAGACCATGCTGGCCGACCTGATCGCACATGATCGCCTACCTGAAAGCGGCCTGGCTTCCTTCATCCGCAACTTCATGGCTGTGATCGAGATTGACGCCCACCGCCAGGGCCGCCTGGCCAGCCGGGCGGAATTGCAGTCTTATACCACCTGCCTGGCAAGCGCGGTCATGGATGGCCTGCAGTATTTCATCGGCAACGGCGAGAGCTACCCCGCACGCACAATCGGCTGCTGGCGGTCACCGGTGCTCACTACGCACATGTTGCGGATACGTGCGAGGATCTTTCGGCAGGGTTGGCTAATATACCGGCGGAATATCTTGAAGCCCACGGCATTCAAGGATCGAATTAACTAGCGAACCTCTGCGCCTGGGTGCGCGAACAGGTTGTGTTGGCCCGCATGTTTTTTGAGGAGGGGAAAATCTACATTGACTCCCCTGGACGTTTTACGCTGCAAGTTGGCCGGAGTTTGGTATTGCGCCCGCTTTGAGTGCGTCCTGGACCTGATCGAACGGGACGGTTTCCGACTGCGCGCGACCTACCCCGAGCGTCACGGGCTGAATTGTTGGAAATGGTCCGACTGGGCGTTGTGGCCACGCTGAAGCACATTGCCGGTCGTTATCGCAAATCCTTTTACCGCTTAATCCTCCAGCTGGTCTGAATTCCAGGTGGAACACCTCCTCCTATCGCATAAAATAGTGTTTTTGACCGCCAGGAATTTCAAATCCCCAGCAAGGGGCATATTGTTTGTTCCAATAAGATTATATCAACGAATAATTCATCTAATAATGAGCTGGGCATAAGGAACCTGGCCCGGTGGAAAGGAGCTTCTGCATGGACGTTATAATCTCGCACGATCAGGGCAGTGTCCCTGTAACTGTATTCAGCGTAGATGGAGACATCGATTTATCCAATCATGAAGAACTCGAACGGATTGTCTTCCAGGAGATCCATGCCGGGACACGCCATGTCCTGTTTGATCTCAGTGAGGTCCCATTTATGAGCAGTGCAGGTTTTCGGACCTTCATGAGGTCTTTAAACGCCTGCGAGCCCTTTCCGAAGGTGTTAGCGAGGAGGATTTGCATAAAGGGATCAATAGCGGTACATACAAATCCCCTAATTTGAAGCTGTACAAGGCCAATAAATTGGTTGCCGGAACATGAAAATTGCTGGTTTTGACATGTTCTTGGAGTCCATGAGGATATGCCGACCGCCATCGCATCTTTCCAAACCAATAAAATACGATCCCAGAAAAATTCTGCCGAAAATTCAGGAAGAGTTCACCTTTTGAAGTGTGCGGCCTTGTACCCTTCGTGTATGCTTCGGGACCGTACGCTTCAAAAGGATGTTTCTCTATAAACATTAACAGAAACGCGCCAACCGATGCAGTCAGCGGCGTAGCATTGCCGGCATGCACCGCGCCCTTGTTCGCTTTTGCCTGGTTATCGCCTGCGTGCTGGGTGGCTGCTCCCCCGCCTTGCCAGCCATCCATCCGCAGGTCATCGCCCACCCGGATGGGCCGTTAGACGGTGGTGACCAGGTCAGTTTTGAGGTGCTGGTGCCCGCCGCCCCGGGGAATTCGGCTGGCAGTATCCAGATTTCCATCCATGGACAGCAGCTTGGCTAGGCTGGCTTTGCCCCCTTTGGGATGGGCAGTCGCAACGAAGCCACCTTCTGGTGGGCCTGGGATACGGAAGCCCTGAAACCCGGCCGCGATGATCTGACCTTTACGCGCCTCCCGGAGAAATTCAGCCGGACCGAAACCTTCATATTGCATCCGGAAAGCCAGGTCCCGCCGCCGCAGCCCGAGGCGCACTGGGCTGCCCTCACCACCACCTGCTGCGTTCTCCATTACATTACCGGTACCGCCGCCGAACGGGACATCACTACCCTGGGCCGGGAGGGCGACCAGGAGTTGGCTGCTGTATCAAAGCAAATGGGCGTCAAGCTGGATAAACCGATTGATGTGACGCTCATGCCGCGGTGGTTGGGCAGCGGATTCAACGCCGGCAGTGTCTATCTCAGCTACCTTGATAGCAACTATACCGGCGATGACATGCCAATTTTATTCCACCACGAATTCGTTCATTTCTACGATGCCAAAGCCGGTGGAAATTACCGGCCTTCCTTTTTTGTGGAGGGGTTGGCGGTCTACCTGTCTGGTGGGCACTTCAAGCCCGAGCCGCTGGTCGCACGGGCAGCCGCCCTGCTGACCCTGGGTTCGTACATCCCCCTGACGAGTGTGGCCAATGATTTCTACAATCAGCAGCATGATATCAGCTATCTGGAAGCTGCCACGCTGATAACGTACATGGTGGATACTTATGGATGGGAGGCTTTCAATACGTTCTACCGGGATATCTCCGCACCGGCCAGGGGCCAAACCGATTCTGACGTGATCGATGCCGCCCTGCAAGCCCACTTCAAACTCTCATTCGCGACCCTGGAAACTGCCTACCTGGCCTATCTGCGCAAACAGCCCTTCACGCAGGAACAGCGTGCCGACCTCCAGGTGACGGTGGAATTCTTCGATACGGTCCGTCGCTACCAGGCGGCGCTTGACCCTTCCGCCTATTTCCTGTACGCCTGGCTGCCAGACGGGTCGGTCATGCGCCAGCGCGCCATTGTGGCCGATTCTTGCGCCACCCGGAAGGCTGGCAGAACCGGCTGGACGAATGGCTGTTGGAACGTGCCCATGCAGAATGGTTCAGCGGGGATTACAACGGCGCACAACGTACATTGGGATGGACGAATGACATTTTGAATATCTTTACTCATTAAAAAATCAGGCGACCATCCCGGTCGCCTGATTTTTTATCAAAGGTTTTATTTTACAGGAACAGCCACCCTAGGCGCAAGTACCTCCGAGCAGGGGCACCAGGAAAGGAAGCACCTTGCACCATAAATTGAAATAATCGATCATTTCAAAGAAGGCCCCACAGACGGAGATGAGCACCAACACAATGATTACAATGATGATCCACACCGGGAATTTTTTCTTGGCCGGAACAACTTCTTGTGGCATTGCTACCGGGCCGGCTGGCACCTGGCCTGAATAAACTGGCGCGGGGGCGGGCATAGGTGAGGGGTTGGGTGTAGACATGCGTACCGGATCTGGGATGGCATAGGAGCAGGGGTGGGCGTAGGCGTCGGTGCAGGAACTGAGACCGGAATGGGACTCTGGAGAGTTGCCGGCGGGGCCTTGGCCGATAGGATCGTGGCATTGATATCCACGACCGCCTCATATACCAGCACGATCCCTTCACCGAAGGCGACCGTGTCACCCGGGTTCAACACCTGCATCCCGCTGATGCGAGTGCCGTTGACGAATGTCCCATTGGTCGAGCCGAGGTCCTGGATCACGTAGGCAGAGC